>OZ220727.1:0-3324494 GCA_965116865.1 Acidimicrobiales bacterium
CAACCGCCCGAACCGCCGCCCGGACCGCCGCCACAACCGCCCGGACCGCCGCCGCCCGAACCGCCGCCCGAACCGCCGCCACAACCGCCCGGACCGCCGCCGCCCGAACCGCCGCCCGGACCGCCGCCACAACCGCCCGGACCGCCGCCGCCACAACCGCCGCCACAACCGCCCGGACCGCCGCCGCCACAACCGCCGCCACAACCGCCCGGACCGCCGCCGCCACAACCGCCCGGACAGCCGCCGCCCGGACAGCCGCCGCCCGGACCGCCGCCACAACCGCCCGGACCGCCGCCGCCCGAACCGCCGCCACAACCGCCGCCACAACCGCCCGGACCGCCGCCGCCCGGACAGCCGCCGCCCGGACCGCCGCCACAACCGCCCGGACCGCCGCCGCCCGAACCGCCGCCACAACCGCCCGGACCGCCGCCGCCCGAACCGCCGCCACAACCGCCCGGACCGCCGCCACAACCGCCCGAACCGCCGCCACAACCGCCCGGACCGCCGCCACAACCGCCGCCACAACCGCCCGAACCGCCGCCACAACCGCCCGGACCGCCGCCACAACCGCCGCCACAACCGCCCGAACCGCCGCCACAACCGCCCGGACCGCCGCCACAACCGCCGCCACAACCGCCCGGACCGCCGCCGCCCGAATCTGCGACGGGCGGCGGTCCTCCGCCGATCCCGACGCGGCTCTACGCTGCCTCAGGATCGTCGGCGGCTCCAAGACCGGGCATGGGCGAAGCGTTCGCGCAGCTCGCGTTTGAGGAACTTGCCGTTGGCGTTGCGGGGTAGGGGCTCGTCGAGGAACCAGACATGCCGGGGATGCTTGAAACGGGCCAGACAGGTGTCGAGGTGCCCGGCCAGAGCGGCCTCGTCGAGCCGCGCGCCCGGCACGAGAACCACCGCGGCTGCCACCTCTTCGCCCAGACGCTCGTCGGGAAGGCCGAACACGGCAACCTCGGCAACAGCGTCCAGCTCGTAGACGGCGTCCTCCACCTCCGAGCAGTGGATGTTCTCCCCGCCGCGGATCACCACGTCCTTGAGGCGGTCCTTGATGTAGATCCACCCGGCTTCGTCGATCTCGGCCACGTCCCCGGTTCGGAGCCAGCCGTCGACGATGGCCTCAGCGGTGGCGTCGGGCCGGTTCAGGTAGCCCTTCATCACGTTGGGGCCCCTCAACAGCAGCTCGCCGCGCCGCCCCGGATCGAGCCTCGCCCCCTCCTCGTCGACCACCCTGGCCTCCATGCACGGCACAGGCGGCCCGACCGACGACGGGTTGGCCACGTAGAACTCGTTGCTGACGGCGCTGGCGAGGCCGGCGGTCTCGGTCAGCCCGTAGCCGACGCCGGGGCGCCCCCGCGACAGCCCGTCGTCGATCCGTCTCACCAGATCGGTGGGGATGGCCGCGCCGCCGCTGCCCAGAGAGCGCAGCGACGACGTGTCGGTGCGCTCCCAGTCGGGATGCTGCAGCATCTCCCGAGACATGCTGGGCACCCCGGTGAAGACGGTGACCTTCTCCCGCTCGATCAGTCGCAAAGCTTCGGTGGCGTCCCAGCGGTGCATCATCACCAAGGAGCCCCCCGCGATGGTGACCGTGTGCAGCACGCAGTTGCACCCGGTCACATGGAACAGCGGCACCGGCAGCATGGCTATGACGGGCGGAGCCTCCCGAGGCGGCCGGTCGTCGCCGGCGCGGGCCGTCCGGCGTGCTCGGGCCGTGTCGGAGCAAGCGGTGAGGAAGAGCATGTTGAACAGGTTGTGGACCGCGGCGCGGTGGGTGAGCCGGGCGCCTTTGGGGGTGCCGGTCGTGCCCGAGGTATAGAAGATCAAGGCGTCGTCGTCGGGTTCGATGCCGGCCTCCGGGAGGATTCCGGGCGCGGTCGAGGGATCGGCTGCCTCGTCCCAGGCACGGGCCGCGGCCGGCAACTCGCCGTCATGGCGGGTGACGATGAGCGGGACACCGTCGCAGGCCGGTCCCAGCCTCTCGAGCCGCTCGCCGTCCACTATCAGCGCGACCGGCTCGGAGTCGTCCAGCGCGAACTCCATCTCGGGTCTGGTCCACCAAGAGTTCATGCCGACCACCGCAGCGCCCACCGAGATGGCCGCCCAGTGCGACAACACCCACTCCGGGTAGTTCCGCATCGAGATCGCCACCCGGGTGCCGGGTCCCGCGCCGTGCTCGGTTCGCAGGTGATTGGCCAAGGCCCGCACCTGGGCGTGGGCATCGGCGTAGCTGCAGCGTTCGCCGCCGTACACCAGGTAGTCCTTGTCGCCTTGGGCGGCCGACATCAGCCAGACGGCGCGCATGTTCTCGACGGCGTTGTCGTAGACCCTCACGGGCACGCCGTCGACGTCTCGCACGGTCCAGCCGAAGGGCGCCCCGGGTGCAGTCAATGCCGCTACGGCCGCGTTGAAGTCGTCGACGAGTTCGGAGGCGGTCGGGTCTGCTGTCATTGTGGGCGAGCTTACGGTGGTGCCTGGTTTGTTGTCGGTGGGTGATGTGAGGCAGGTGGGGTCTGCTGTCATTGTGGGCGGTTGCGTGCGGGCCTGCGGCAAGTTCCGCGAGTGTGATGGCGCTGATGGCGACTTCCATGGGAAGGGAGGCGGCAGAGACGGTCTCGAGGTCGATGATGACCGAAGTGTCCAGCAGGCCGCGCTCGGGCCGGTCGTCGCTAGGTGTGACAACCCGGGACGTTGTCACACCTAGCTGCTGAGAGTCTGCCGGGCCCGGGCTATGAAGCTGGCCATCTGGGCGCGGGTCGTGTGCCGTGACGGGCAGAAGCGCAGCTCGGGCGCGGCGCGGCATCCGGCTGTGATCCCGGCGGCGTGGAGCGCCGCGATGTTGGGCGCGTGGACGTCGTCGTCGGCGACGTCTTCGAAGGCGGCGGGATCGTCCGGAGGCACCAGCTCCAAGGCGCGGGACAGGAAGCTGGCCATCTGGGCCCGCGTCACCGGCTCGGAGGGGCAGAACCGCGGCTCCGGCTCGGTCCGGCACCCCAAGGTGACCCCCAACCCGGCGAGGCGCCCGACGAACGGCGCCGACCAGTGGCCGGGGTCGACGTCGGCGAAGCGCGGGGCTCCGTCGGGCTCGGCGTCCGCGCCGTCGAGGAACCGCACCAGCCAGACAGCCATCGTCCAGCGCAGGAGCGGCTCGCCGGGACAGAACCGGCCGGGGCTGCACGCGGTGCCTTCCAGCAGTCCCGCCTCGTCGAGTTCCTGCACCGACGCCCGATGGACGCCGGCGAGGGCTATGTCCTCGAAGGCGCTCCCGGACTCCGGTTCCGGGTGCGGACCGGCGCCGGGGCCGGTGCCGGCGTCGATCGGCGTGGTCGTCTCGTCTCCGACGTCGGTCACCCGGATCGTGACGCGGACGGTGGCGTCGGTGGAGGGGTCGGGCCTGCCCATCCGGTCCTTGCCGTCGGAGACCGACACATCCACCGAGTGGCTCCGACTCGACTCGTAGTCCAGCCGGGCGCCGTCGGCCACCGAGATCTGGCCGGTGCCGGCATCGATCTCGAACGGGGCCGAGCCGATGCGTCTCAGCGAGTACGTCAGGTCGTCGTTCTCGTTGTCGGCAGCGGTGACCGGGGCACCGACCGGGGTTCCGGCCGGGGAGTTCTCGGCTACGCTGCGCTGGGCGGCTGCCGCGCCGAACTCGGGCGCCTGGTTCTCGGCCGCCAGCACCCGGTCGGGCCAAGAGGCCGCAGCCGACTTGCCCGGCCCCTCGCTGTCGTCGTAGGAGGCCACCGCCCGCAGGAACCGCCCGACGTCGGCGGCCCGGGGCGTGTAAGCGTCGGAGTCGGCGGACGCGACGGTGGTCCAGACGGCGCCGTCGGAGGAGCGCTGCCAGCGCCAGACCGTGTTGGTGATGCCGCCGTCGGGGTCGGTGAGCGCGGCGGTGAGCGCGTTTCCCATCATCGGGGCCGTCGCGGTGATGGTGACCGTGCCGTCCTCGTCGACGTCGACGACGTTGATGGTGACCGTCACCGCGGCCGCGGCGTTCGACGGGTCTCGGGCGGTGACCGTCACCGAATAGGACCGGCGGGACTCGTAGTCCAGCGCCGCCCTGGTTTGCAGCCGACCCGAGGAGGAGTCGATGCCGAAGGAGGACGCGTGGACGCCGCCCAGGACGTATTCGAGGGTGTCGCCGTCGGGGTCGGAGGCTGAGACGGGAGCGCCGAGGCCGGCGCCGGCGCCGGTGTTCTCGTCCACGCTGCGCTCGTCGGGGGACGTCGCGAACTCGGGCGGCCGGTTCGGCGCCGGCGCGGCCTGCACCTGGTTGGCCGGCACCGCCTCAGCCGACTTGCCGGAGCCTTCGCCGTCGGTGTAGGAGGCCGTGGCCCGCAGATAGAGCCCGACGTCGCCGTTCTGGGGCGTGTAGGTGGCCGACGTCGCCCCGTCGATGGCGTTCCATGCAGTCCCGTTAGACGAGCTGTGCCACGCCCAGATCGTGCCGGAGATGCTCCCGTCGGGGTCGGAGAGGGTCGCGGCGAGCGCCGTTCCCGCCGCCGGCATGCCCGACGACAGCGTGACCTTCCCGTCCTCGTCGTCGTTGCCGACGCTGATGGTCACATCGATCGAGTCGGTGTCGTCCTCTTCGTCAGCGGCGGTGACTCGCACCGAATAGGACCGGCGGGTCTCGTAGTCGAGGGCGGCTCTGGTCCGCAGCTGCCCCGAGGAGGAGTCGATGTAGAAGGAGGACGCGTGGGCGCCGCCGATGGTGTAGGTCAGGTCGTGGCCGTCGGGGTCGGTGGCCGAGACCGGCGCGCCGAAGTCTGTGCCGGTCGCGGCGCTTTCGTCGACGGCGCGCTCGGCGGCGTCTGCGCCGAAGTCGGGAGGCCGGTTGGGCACGCGCCGCGACGTGACCGCCCGGGCGGTCTTGCCGCCGCCGTGGCCGTCGCTGTAGGCCGCGGCGGCCCTGAGATAGTGCCCCACGTCGGCGGCCTGGGGGGTGTAGGTGCTGGCGGTGGCGCTCGGGACCGTCGTCCACGAGATCTTGTCCTCGGAGCGCTGCCAGGACCACGTCGTGGCTGAGATGTCGCCGTCGGGGTCGTCCAGCGTGGCGGTCACCGCCGCTCCCATGAGCGCCTCCGGCGCCAGCGTGACCGTGCCGGCCTCGTCGAGGTTGGCGACGCCGATCGTCACCGTCACGGAGTCGTCGGCGTTGTCGGGGTCGGTGGCGGTTACTGTCACCGTGTAGGTCGACTTGTCCTCGTGGTCGAGAGCGGCCTCGGTGCGCAGCTGGCCGGAGGCTTCGTCGATGGCGAAGGAGTCCGCGTCGGCGCCGCCGATGGTGTAGATCAGGCGGTCGTCGTCGGCGTCGTCAGCGACGACGGGGTCGCCGATGCTGCGGCCGGTCGGGGTGTTCTCGCCGACGGTGCGGGTGTCGGCCGCTGCGGGGAACTCGGGAGGCCGGTTGGTGGCGTCGACGATCGTCCCGGTGGCCTCCGCGTCGAGCAGCAGCGCGTTGGCAGGGCTGCTCAGGGTCAGCGTGAAGTCCTCGTCGTCGTGGTCGGCGTCGGCTGCCGTTGGCACCGAGACGGTCTTGGAGGACTCGCTTGTGCTGAAGGTCAACGTTCCGGCGGCGCCGGTGTAGTCGACGCCGTCGACGGCGGCGCCGTCCGAGGTGGCGTACTGCACCGTGACCTCCTGCGCGGGGGTGATGCTGCGCCGGTCGAGGCTCACCGTGAAGCTCACCGCGCCGCCCTCGCCGGCTTCGGCGTCGGCCACCGACAGCACCGGCTCCCAACGGTCGAAAGTCAATTGCGCGATGCGGTTGTCGGAGAACTTGCCGGTGTTGCGGATGCTGGTGATGGTTCCTTGCGGACTGGTCGCGGAGTTGGACAGGGAGAACTCTTCGCCGTCCTCGGTTCCCGCGTCGTAGGGGAACAGATCGACCTGGGTGCGGGTGACCCACTCGCCCCCCTCCCGCAGCGACAGGCCGGAGACGCCCACGAACCAGTCGGGGCTCGGGGCGACCATGGAGATCAGCGTCACAAGCGGGAACGACTCGGTCACCGAGAAGCGGTCGCTGCCGGTGGGCCCCGCCGCCCCGCAGCACACCGACGCGCTGATCCACTCACGGGCCGTTCCGGCCGTGATCTGGGCCGTGACCTCCCGGTTGAAGTTGTTTCTGATGCCCAGTTCGGCCACGTCCTCGATACCGCGGGTGGCTTTGCCGTCCCGCTCCCAGAACGTGTGGGTGCTGTTGTGGGCCGCACCGACCAGCGTAGTGAAGTGCGCGCCCCCGGGGACCGAGACTCCCGGCGCGAGCGAGTCGGTGGTCCAAACGCCCCTGAAGCTCACCCGGTACTCCACCAGAGTGTCCGTCTGCGCTAGCGCGGCCGCGGTCGGAGACTCGACTGCCGGCTGCGGGGTCGAGCCCGACTCCGAGCCGACTCCTGCCGCCGTCGCCGGCAAGGCCGAAGCGAGGAGCGCCGCGGCTGCCCCGAGCCGGAGGAGCCGCCGCGGCAATGGTGCAGTGTCGGTGCCCGTGCGAGCCATGCACTTCCTCCGAGAGATCAACTGCGCGGGAGGCTAACGCTGCCGAGGGCCGGCCCACTCGAGCCGCCACGGCCGGCGGGGCCGCCGCCGCCGGCCACCTGTGGGGGCGTGGCTGTGTGTGGGGCGCGGATGCTTGCCGCGGGGCGTGGCTGTGTGTGGGGGTGGCTGTGTGTGGGGGCGTGGCTGTGTGTGGGGCGTGGCTGTGTGTGGGGCATGGCTGTGTGTGTGGGGGCGCGGATGCTTGCCGCGGGGCGTGGCTGTGTGTGGGGCGCGGATGTCTGCCGCGGGGCGCGGATGTGTGTGGGGCGCGATACCGCCTCTGGGGCGTGATACTTGGGGTATGACGGATGCCAGCACCATCTCCGACGCCGAGGTAGCCAGAGCCCATCGCTCGCTCGGGCTGACGGGCGAGGTCGCCAACAGCGACGCCTACGCCAACACCCTCGGGCGTTTCCGGGCCCGGCGCATCGCTCTGCCCACCTTCGCGGAGCTGCGCGACCCGTCCGCGATCCCGACGGCTCGCCTGGCCGCGCTGGCCGGGGTGGACCGCAACGAGCCCGACGCGGCCAACCTGTTCCGGGTCCACTGGTTCGGGCGCCTCGACGGCAGCGGCCCCCACCCCGTGCCCGACTACGTGGAGCTGCCGTCGGAGATGACCGGTGTAGACGCCCGCATCGTGCTGGCCCTGGGCAACCGCTTCCCCATGATCCGCGCGCACAAGGTGCTGGCCGCTTACGCCTGCCTGGCGCCCAGGCTTGTTACCGGCCAGTTCGACCCGACCCGGCACCGGGCGGTGTGGCCGTCCACCGGCAACTACGCCCGGGGCGGTGTGGCCATCAGCCGCATCATGGACTGCCGGGGGGTGGCCGTGCTGCCCGCCGGCATGAGCAAGGCCCGCTTCGACTGGCTGGAGCGGTGGACGCTCGACCCGGCCAACGACATCGTGCGCACGCCCGGCACCGAGTCCAACGTCAAGGAGATCTACGACGCCTGCAACGAGATGGCTCTCGACCCCGGCAACGTGATCGTCAACCAGTTCTCGGAGTTCTCCAACCACCTGGGCCACTACAGCGTGACGGGCGCGGCCTTGGAGAGGCTCTTCGAGCATGTGGCCGCCGACCGGCCCGGCTCCCGGCTGGCTGCCTTCGTGTCGGCGTCCGGATCGGCCGGAACGCTGGGCGCGGGCGACTATCTCAAGGACCGCCACGGATGCCGGATAGTGGCCGCGGAGGCCCTGGAGTGCCCGACCCTGCTGGAGAACGGCTACGGCGAGCACAACATCCAGGGCATCGGCGACAAGCACGTGCCGCTGATCCACAACGTGATGAACACCGACGACATCGTGGCCGTCAGCGACGTGTGCACCGACTCGCTCGACGTGCTGTTCAACACCCCGGCCGGACGCCGCCACTTGGCGGACCGGGTCGGGCTCGACGCCGGCGTGGTGGGGCTGTTGACCCACATGGGCTACTCGTCGTCGTGCAACGCGCTGGCCGCCATCGCGGTGGCCCAAGCCCACGACATGGGCCGCGACGACGTGATCGTCACCGTGGCCACCGACGGCTCCGAACTGTACGACGCCGAGCGGGAGGCCTACATCGGCCGCCACCACCGGGGCGGCTACGACGACGTGGCCGCCGCGTCGGCCTTCGGGCGGGGGCTCATCGACGGCGCGGGCGGCGAGGTGCGCCATCTGTCCTGCACGGAGGCCGAGCGGCGCCGGATCTTCAACCTCGGCTACTTCACCTGGGTGGAGCAGCAGGGCACCGCCTTCGAGGACTTCGTGGCTCGGCGAGACCAGCGTTTCTGGGACGGGATGCGCCACTTCATCGACGACTGGGACGAGCTGATCGTCGAGTTCAACGGCCGCACCGGCGCCCGATCCGGCGACTAGATGTCAGTTCGCGTGAGGTTGTTGGCGCGTGATGCGGGTGGGTCGCCTACGGCGGTGTGGTGTCGGTGTTCCGGGGCGGTGACCAACGTGTTCACCAAGTCCAGCCGAGCGGTCGGTGGGTGGTCGGTGGTGGTGTCGGTGTTCTGGGGCGGTGACCAACGTGTTCACCAAGTCCAGCCGAGCGGTCGGTGGGTGGTCGGTGGTGGTGTCGGTGTTCTGGGGCGGTGACCAACGTGTTCACCAAGTCCAGCCGAGCGGTCGGTGGGTGGTCGGTGGTGGTGTCGGTGTTCCGGGGCGGTGACCAACGCATTCACCAAGTCCAGCCGAGCGGTCGGTAGGCGGTCGGCGGTGGTGTCGACGTTCGAGGGGTACGCCGAGAGGCTCGAGGCGCGCCTGCTCGCGCCGGACGGCCCGGACGCGTTGGCGGCCAGGATCGCGGAGCTCGACGCCGCCGTGGCCCGGGTGGAGGGGCACGGCTTCGAGCCCACGCCGTTCGCGGCTGCGCCGGAGCTGGCGGGGGCGGTCGGGATCGGCCGCGCCGAGCTGTGGGTCAAGGACGAGACCGGCAACGTGTCGGGATCGCACAAGGCCCGGCACCTGTTCGGGGTCGCGCTGGCCCATCGGCTGGCGGGCGCCGGCGGCGCGGCTGGCGCGGGGGCTGGGGCGCCGCCGTACGCGATCGCCAGCTGCGGCAACGCCGCTCTGGCTGCTGCGGTGGTGGCCCGGGCCGTCGGCCGGCCGATCGACGTGTTCGTGCCGACCTGGGCCAACGACGCCGTAGTGTCCCGCATCTCCGAACTCGGCGGGAGGGTGGTGCGCTGCGAGCGCGAGCCGGGGGTGCCTGGCGATCCCGCCCACCACGCCATGCTGGCCGCTGTCGAGGCGGGGGCGGTTCCGTTCTCGTGCCAGGGAACCGAGACCCCGGAGGCCATCGACGGCGGACGGACCCTGGCCTGGGAGATGGTGGACGCCCTGGTGGAGCACGACCGCGGCCGGCCGGCTCGCCTCGACCGGCTGTTCGTGCAGGTCGGCGGGGGCGCGCTGGCCACCGCGGTGATCACCGGTCTGGCCGCCGCGGCGGACCGGGGCGACCTGGCTCGCCTGCCCGTGATCCACGCGGTGCAGCCTCAGGGGAACCACCCGCTGGTGCGGGCGTGGGACACGCTGGCGCTCGACGCGCTCACGCCTCAACGCTCGCCGGATGCTCGGGACAGCTCGTACTTCCTAGACCGGGTCGTGCGGGCGCAGGCCGTCCCGACGGGCGCCATGGACAACGGCAGACGCTCCGTCATCGCCGGGCTCGTCGGCGCTGTCGCGGGCGAGCGGCTCAGGGAGCTGGCAGGGAGGCTGCGCTACGATCCTGAGCGCTACATGCGGGCGTGGGAGAAGGAGCCGTCGTCTTACGCGTCGGGAATCCTTGACGACATCACCTATGACTGGGTCGACGTCGTCGAGGGGATGCTGGCTTCCGGCGGGTGGCCTCTGGTGGCGTCCGAGGACGACTTCCGGCGGGCCCACCGGCTTGCCCACCGCTGCACCGGCGCCGACGTCTGCCCCACCGGAGCATCGGGGCTCGGCGGCCTGCTCGCTCTGACCGCTGCGGCGGGCGACCGCACCGGGTCTGCAGGGGTGGCGCCCGGCGAGCGGGTGGCGGTGCTGTTCACCGGACGGACACGCCCCGGCGACCCCGATCCGTTGGAGGCCGAGCGGACGGGGGGCGGTCCATGAGAGTCTCGGCCGGGTGTCGGGCGGCGCGTGTTCGGGGCGCCAGTCCCC
Organism: Acidimicrobiales bacterium; assembly: GCA_965116865.1. Taxonomy (GTDB): domain Bacteria; phylum Actinomycetota; class Acidimicrobiia; order Acidimicrobiales; family Aldehydirespiratoraceae; genus Aldehydirespirator. Next base: position 10,181 of record OZ220727.1, read on the forward strand.
GATCGATTACGAGATGCTCGGGGTGGTCCGCCCCTTCGTGCCACAGCGGCACCGCCACACCTTCGATGCGCTGGTGTTGACGCTGCTGGCAGGGCGCCAGATGGAGGCGTGGCTGGCCGAGAACCTGGACGCCCGCCAGCTCGACACCTCCGGCTACTTCGCCCTCAGCGCGCTGTGGCTGACCGGCCCGCCGCACCGCATGACCGCGGGCGAACTGGCCCAGCGGATAGTGCAGACCTCGGGCGGGACGACCAAGACGACCCAGCGACTGGTCGACAGGAGGTTGGTGCGCCGGGTGGCCGACCTCGACGACGGGCGCCGCAGCGGGCGCGTCGCAGCCTCACGGCACGGCAGTCCCGCCGATGCGCAGAGACGGCCCACAAGCCGTCAACCCCGCGAGGGGTGCGAAGGTCGCCGCGTAACAAAACGCAAGACTTTCTGCAACGGCTGAGCATGGCCCGGGAGACCCTGGATGTGGTGCTCGACGCCTTCGACACGGACATCGGCGCCCTCGACGAGGCCGAGCGCGAGGGTGTGGCCGCGGCCGTGCAGCGTCTGGTGGTCGAACGGGCTCGGGCGGTGCGGGGCGCAACGCCGGCGGGTCCCGTGTGGCCGCGGCCGTGCAGCGTCTGGTGGTCGAACGGGCTCGGGCGGTGCGGGGCGCAACGCCGGCGGGTCCCGTGTGGCCGCGGCCGTGCAGCGTCTGGTGGTCGAACGGGCTCGGGCGGTGCGGGGCGCAACGCCGGCGGGTCCCGTGTGGCCGCGGCCGTGCAGCGTCTGGTGGTCGAACTGAGCGAGCGGCTCAGCCGCTGAGACCGGCAGCCGCAGCGGTCGCTTCGTCCACTGCGGCTCGCAGGTCGGGGAGTTTGGCCTCGACCGCATCGGCCGGGTCGAGGAACACGAACACCATGCGAGCCACCGGCTCGCCGGTGACCGCCTCCAGAGCGGCTGCGTAGGCCGCGCCCTGGAGGCGGTAGCGGGCCAGCTTGGCCGCGATGGTGTCGTCGCCGGCCACTGCGTCGGTCTTCCAATCCACCACCACCAGCCCGTCGGCGCCGCGGTAGACGAGATCGATGTATCCCTCGACTAGGCGCTTCCCGAACGGCGCAGCCACGAACAGTTCCCGCCAGTGCTGGGAAGCTGCTGCCTCACGCGCGGTGTTAGTGTTGAGCGCGGCGCGGGCCAGATCGGCCACCACCTTGGACCGGCCGCCGACACCTTCGGCCGCGGCCTGGCGGACGGCCAGAGCCTCGAGGCCCTCGCCGGTGGACAGGTCGATGTCCTGAAGCACGCCATGGACCGCCCTGCCGACAGCCGTGCCGTACCGTCCCTTGCTCCACGGGGGCTGCTCGGAGTCGTCCCGGTCCTTCTCCAGCCCGGGGTCGCCTATAGCGCGGCCGGCGCCGCGATCTGAGGGGTCGGCGCCGGTTTCGGCGTTACCGGCGCTATCGGGGGGGTCGGCGCCGGGCTTGGCGTTGCGGTCTGGGGAGTCTGCCGCCGTGGCGGCGCTGCCGGTTTCGGCGCTGCGGTCTCTGAGGTGGCCGCCGGCGGGCACGTCGCCTGTGGTTGCGCCGCTCCCCCCGCTGCCGGCGCCGGCGAGGTTCGTGGCTGCCACGGCGAGCGGGACCGAGGCTGCCTCCAGGATGCTCTCGCGCTCATGTTCCCATTCGTCGCGGGCGGGCAGCGGCGCCCGTGGCGGAACGGGCTGCGGGCCGGCGCCGAGGGTCAGACGCTCCTCTTCGTCGCGGGCGGGCAGCGGCGCCCGTGGCGGAACGGGCTGCGGGCCGGCGCCGAGGGTCAGACGCTCCTCTTCGTCGCGGGCGGGCAGCGGCGCCCGCGGCGGAACGGACGGCGAGCCGGTACCGGGGGCCGCAGGGGGCCCCTCGTCGGCCGGGCCGAGGAAGGTCGAGCCGTCCACGGCCCCGGCCCCGTCCGCTCCTGCATCGGCCAGAGCCCAGGCGGCGGAGCTCTCCTTCTTGTCGGTCTCGCCGGGGTCTCTTCGGTGAAGGCTCACCACCAGGTGGTCGCGGGCCCGGGTGCAGGCGACGTACAGCAGCCGAAGGCGTTCGTGGGCGTCCGTCTGCTCTTCGATCGGCTTCCACGTCTCGTAGTTCTCAGACTCGATCCCTTCCCGCATCCTCACCACCGGCTCGCCCGATGCGTCGAAGGCCACCGAAGGCCCGCGGGCGGGTGCGCTGAGCCTGGCGGTCATGCCTGACAGGACCACGACAGGGAATTCGAGGCCTTTGGCGGCGTGCACGGTGAGGATGCGCACGCTGTCGTCGTCGGTCTCGGGCAGGATCGTCTCGGTGACTCGGGCGTTGTCGGCGCCTTGCAGCCGGGCCCATGCCATGTAGTCGCGCAGGTTGGTGCCGCCGGCGTCGGCCCAGGCTCGGGCCTGGTCGATCACGAACCTGAGCCGCCTCCACACGTCGCGTGGCCGCCCGCCGGCCACTGCGGTCTCGAACGCGCCGCGCTCGCGGACCAGCCGGTCGATCAGGGCGGGCGGGCTGGTCCAGCGCTTGGCCCGGTGGAGCTCGGCGAGGTGGGCGATCCCCTCGGCCACCGGATGGTCCGCGGGCGCGTCCTCGGGCAGCCCGCCGAGCAGCGAGAAGCTGCCCCGGCAGGCCAGGCGCCAGTGAGCCAGGTCGTCGTCGCCGCAGCCGTAGAGCGGCGAGCGCAGGGCGGCGACGAGGGCCAGCTCGTCGGTGGGGTCGGCCACAGCCTGAAGGGCCGAGAGCACGTCTCGCACCTCGCGGGTGCTGTACACCAGCGAGGAGGACTCGGCCCGGTAGGGGATCCCGGCTGCGTCGAGGGCGTCCTCGAGGGCGCCCAGGCTGATCCGGGACGGGATGAGGATGGCGATGTCGCCCAGCCGGACGGGTCGGGGCGCCGGCTCGGTCGGTGAGCCTCCATCGACGTCCCATGGGTCCCGCAGGGCCGCGGCCACAGCCTGCGCGACCGACTCGGCCTCCCGCCGACGCAGTTCGGCTGCGAAGGCCCTGCCCTCGACTTCGATCGGTTGCGCACCGAGGACCGTAACCGCAGGCCCCCGCGGGACCGGCTCGCGGACTGCGCCCAGCGGCGCGTACTCGGGCTGGCTGCCCTCCGCCGGCTGGATCAGCTCTCCGAACACGGCGTTGACCCAATCGATGATCGGCCGGGTGGAGCGGAAGTTGGTGGACAGACCCTCGATCCGGCCGCGGTCCTGGCCGCTCGTCCAGTCGCGGGCTTCCAGGAACGTGGCGATGTCGGCTCGGCGGAAGCGGTAGATCGACTGTTTGGGGTCGCCGACGAAGAACAGGCGGCCCGGATCGGGGACCGTCCCGGCCCAGCCGGCGACCGGGGCGGGGTCGCCGCAGCCCAGCAGCGCGGCCAGCTCGACCTGTATCGGGTCGGTGTCCTGGAACTCGTCGATGAGCAGGCGCCGGTAGCGGTCGCGCAAGGCCGCCCGCACCGCCGGTCCGTGGGTGTCGTGGCGCAGCACTTGGCGGGCCCGAACCAGCAGATCGTGGAACTCGAGGCGTCCCTGGGCTCGCCGCTTCTCCGCGGCGTTCAGCGTGAAGGTGGCCAGCCGGGCCACGAGGCGCTTCAACGCAGCCTCCGCAGCCGACCGGAGCGCGTGTTCGCAGACCGCCTTCAGGCGCTTGATGCCGTCGCGGCCGTTCTGGACCTGGCCGTCCCAGTTGCGAGCGCTGCCGAGATGGGTGCCCTTGCATTCGCGCTCCAGGGCCAGCAGCGCCTCGATCCGGTCGGTGCGATCGGCCTCGGCTCCGTCGGTGGGGGCCACCTCTCCGGTCACGGCCGGCAGCCGGCTGCGGAGCTTGGAGATCGTGTCGATGCGGGCCAGGAGCTTGTCGTCGGGGTCCGTGCAGAAGGCGCGGATCCCGGCCAGCAGGTCGAGCGCCTCGAGGGCTTCGGTGACATCGACGGGCGGCAGGTCGGCCTCGCAGTGAAGGGCGCAGCTCTCGAGGCGGTCCCAGTTCTCGTTCAGCTGCACGGCCAGTGCCCGGATCTGCTTGAGCGACACGCCCTGCACTTCGAGTCCCAGCAGTGCCGGACCCATGGCGCGCTCGTCGAGGAGTTCGTCGAGGAAGTCGCGCCAGCGGAGGTCGAACTCGATCTGGGAGCCGATGCTGTCGAGCACCTCGACGCTGGGCGGCAGCCCCGCCTCCACGGGATGCTCGCTCAGCAGCCTCTGCGCGAAGGAGTGCAGTGTTCCCACAGCGGCGCCGTCGAGCTGCTGGAGCGCGGCCTCTGCGGCAGCCTCCCCGAGAGCGCCTCGAACCTCGGGGCTGTGCAGCTGGTCCCGGATCCGGTCCCGCAACTCGGCGCCGGCCTTCTCGGTGAAGGTGATGGCGGCGATGTTCTCCATGGCCACACCGGACCCGACCAGCGCCACCACCCGCTCGACCAGCGCACGGGTCTTGCCGGAGCCCGCGCCGGCTTCCACGAACAGGGTGCTGTCGAGGTCGGAAGCGATCCGGTCACGGGCCGCCTGATCGGGCAGGGGTGGTGTCGGTGCGGTCATCGCGGTGCTTTCTCGGAGGGTTCGCGGTCGGGATCCACGAGGTCGAGGTAGCGGGCCAGGGCCGGGTCGTCGCGCTTGCGCTGGAAGTCGCGCCATTGGTCGCGGGTGCCCATGCCGTCGGGGTCGCAGTAGTCGCACGGGACCCGCGGCCTCCACACCGGCGCGTCGGGGTGCAGCGGGAACAGGCCGTCGCCGATCCCGTCGATGATGGTGTTCACCGCCTCGAGGACCTGACCGCGAGCGGCGTCGGTGGCGTAGCCGGCATCGCTGAGCTGTCCCTTGGACGACACGAACCAGTAGGTGCCGTGCCCGTCGACGGTGTCGGGGAGGCTGAGCAGACTGCGGGCCGCAAGGTCGTAGAGAACGAGCTGGAGACGACGCCCTCCCAATGTCGGGTCGTCGGGGCCGAGCTTCGCGTAGGGGTCCGCGGAGCCCGTCTTGTAATCGATCACCAGAAGCCCGCCGTGCGGGGTCGTGTCGCTCCGGCCGTCCGGGTCGATCCGGTCGATCAGGTCGATCCGGTCGATCGACCCCCGAACGCTCAGCGACCGCCCGTCGCCGATCTCGACGCTGACGGCGCTGCTCTCGCTGTGGGGCATGCCGAAGCCCTGCTCAACCGCCGCGGGCCGCGATCCGTAGTGGGCGCGCCGCTCGTTGTCGAAGTCGAGGAAGCGGACGAGGTCGGCGAGGATTTGACGGCGGTCGTGCTCCCAGTAGAGCCTGCGCCCGACCAGGCCACGCTTTGTGAGCCGGTCGCACTCCTCTTTCCCGACGGCGAGCAGGCGGGTCCGCCATGATTCGGGCCAGCGCGTCCCGGGCGGCGGCACAGCGTCTTCGGCGATGGCATCAGCCAGCCAGCGCTCAAGGATCCGATGCACGAGGCTGCCTCGATCCAGCGGGCTGATGCGGTGCTCGTCGTCGGCGTCGTCGATGGCCTCGACCTTCAGGATGTGGCGCACGAAGTAGGCGTGGGGGCACCCGGCCCACATCTCCAGCCGGGAGGCGGAGGTCGTCTCGCTGCCGTTGGCCGGGTGTGCCAGAACGGCCCCGCGGAGGTCGCCGGCAGACAGGTTGCCGTCGAAGCGGGTGAGCTTTGCCGATTTGCGGGCCCGGCGCAGCTCGATGCCTCGGCGCAGCTCCGGGCGCTGTCGCACACCTGGAAGCTGCACGAGCTCGCTCCATCCGCCCTCGCCTGCGGTGCGGGCGTCGTGCCAGTCGAGCAGGCACCGGGTGTCGTACTCCTGGGCGTGGGCCGGGAACCCGGTGCGGCGCAGCCCGGCCACGAACGACGGCACCTCATGGGCTTTGCCCGCCTCCTCGGTCAGCCACCGGCTCGGCGAGCGGTCCGCGGCCCTGCGGAGGTCGCCGCGGGGGTGCAGCAGCAGCGACCGCCCTGCGGCGGCCACTACCGCCAGCAGCGCCCGGTGGTCGTCTCCGGGACGGTCGGCTCTGGCGGGCAGGTCGCCGCCTGCCACCAGCCACTCCCGGTCCGGCAGCAGGGCGTCGTCGTTGCGGCGGGCGGGGAAGGTTCCCTCAGCCATGCCGCACACGACCGCCAGGTCGAGCTCCACTCCTAGCGCCAGGCCGACCGGGCCGACCAGCACGCCCGCGCCTAGATGCCCGTGCCGGTGCGCGGCGCCCTCCAACTCGAGCCGCAGCGCCCGCCCGAAGGCGGTCACGGAGGGTTCGTCGTCGGTGTCGTCGAGATCTCCGAGACGGCTGACGGCGCGGTCCACCCGCTCGGCCATCTGCCGCTCCTCGTCCGGCCAGTTCCGGCGCAGCCGCCCGCCGAGGTACTTCTGGATCAGCTTCTGGCACCAGCCGGCCAGTTCGGCCCAGGTGCGCAGCGCCGGGCCGGGATCAAGGTCGGCGTGGAACTCCTCGACGAAGCTCAGCAGCTCCAGCGAGCGCTCGGCGCTGCGCCGGTGCCGGTCGCCGCGCCAGGCCTGCTCCTCGTCGGCGGCGTGACGGTCGGCCTCGGCTGTGCAGTCGTCGGCGTACCGGGTGAGCCTGCGCCGCCAGCTGTCGATCCCGGACTCCACCCGGGCGGCCCGGGCCTCCCGCTCCCATGCGGCGCTCGGCACTCCCTGCCATCGGTGGCGAGCCGCCGGCCCGTCGCCACCGACCTCGCCGTCTGGTCCGCCGGCGTCCGGGTCGTCGCCGGGCCTGAGGGCACCGGCCTCACCTTCGCGATCCGCGGCGCGGTCCGACGCGTCCGGGTCGGGCCGTCTGACGCTCACCGGGGCGCCGGCCAGCCAAGCCATCACCACGCGCCGGGAGAACCCGCGGTCTCTCAAGTCCAGCATGTCCAGCAGCGAGCGCCCCAGCAGCGACGTCTCCACCGTTCGGGAGGTGGCGCCGCAGCGCGGGATGCCGGCCGCGTCTAGCGCGTCGCTGATCAGGCGCACGTAGGGGCTCTCGACGCCGTAGACGATGGCGCATCGCCCCAGGGGGGTGCCGGCTCGGGCCGCGTCGACCACAGCCCGCACGGCGTGGCGCACTTCGTCGTCGGCGTCCGAGACGCTGAGGGCCTCCACCGTGGCCGACGCCCCGGCACGCCCGCCTCGCCGTGCCGGGGCGCCGAGCTCGGCGCCGAGTTCGGCGCCGAGCCTGCCAACCGAGGCGACCACCGCCGCGTCGGCGTCCTCGGCGCCTGTCGCGCCCGCGACGATCGTCGTGTCCGTAGCCTCGCCGACCGCTCGCAGCAGGCCTGCCTGGCTGTCTGTGATCCTCTGCGGCAGGAACACGACCACCGGTCCGAGCCGGCGCGCCGCGGCGGAAGGATCGGCCCGCACTGCCGCGACCGCAGCCCGCGAGAGCTGCTGCTCGTTGCTGAAGCCTGCTTCGAGGTCGGCCGCGACCTGTTGGTGGATCCTCACCACGTCACGGGCCCGGGGTGACTGGAGCCCGAGGGTCTTGAGTTGGCTGTCGTGAAGTTCCGACAGCTCGCGGTGCGCTCGGGTCAGGGCCCGCTCGGTGGCGGGGTGGGTCTCCACGCCGCGGAAATGGCCCGGGTCGCGGCGCAACACCGTGCGGACCGCGGCCGCGATGACCGTCATGGTCACACCCCGTCGGCCGCTGGCGGCCATCTCTGCCCCTCCGAGGCGCTCGGCGAGGTCGTAGGCGGTGTGGAAGGCGACCGCTGCAATCCCACCGGCGCCGTTGTGTGTGCGACGGCCCAGCGCCCGGCGGGCCGCTAGGCCCACATAGTGGTTGGGCACCACGACGGTGACCGGGGCGAGCGGGTCACCGCCCTTGGCCCGCCTCACGGCCTCCGCGAGCGCCTCGTGGGCGGGCGGGCCGTAGCCCGTGGTCACGCAGTCGATCGCCATAGAGCGCACCATACGACAGACGTACGACAGCAGGACGGTCGGTGCTCGGATGGCGAAGTCCGGGGCCGAACTTCAATGAGTCAACCACCGTGGAGGTGGCTAACTGCTTAGAGCGTCCGCGAATAGGTGAGAGCCGATTGTGTCGCAGCGGTGTCATTCCTGCTCTTGTTCGCTGCGCTCACGGGCCGCTCGGGCCACGGCCTCGCCCGTATGATCCGGACTGGCCCGCCTATTCGCTCGGCCTCTTAGAGTTCGTCGAGTGACGGCGCCATCGTCGACGGCCGGGTCCCGGGTGCCTACACCTGAGTTCCCACTGCGCGGACTGCGGGTCGGACGCGACATCGCGCACGGCAGAGGACGGCCGAGAGTTCCCACTGCGCGGACTGCGGGTCGGACGCGACATCGCGCACGGCAGAGGACGGCCGAGAGTTCCCACTGCGCGGACTGCGGGTCGGACGCGACATCGCGCACGGCAGAGGACGGCCGAGAGTTCCCACTGCGCGGACTGCGGGTCGGACGCGACATCGCGCGCGGCAGAGGACGGCCGAGAGTTCCCACTGCGCGGACTGCGGGTCGGACGCGACATCGCGCGCGGCAGAGGACGGCCGAGAGTTCCCACTGCGCGGACTGCGGGTCGGACGCGACATCGCGCGCGGCAGAGGACGGCCGAGAGTTCCCACTGCGCGGACTGCGGGTCGGACGCGACATCGCGCGCGGCAGAGGACGGCCGAGAGTTCCCACTGCGCGGACTGCGGGTCGGACGCGACATCGCGCGCGGCAGAGGACGGCCGAGAGTTCCCACTGCGCGGACTGCGGGTCGGACGCGACATCGCGCGCGGCAGAGGACGGCCGAGAGTTCCCACTGCGCGGACTGCGGGTCGGACGCGACATCGCGCGCGGCAGAGGACGGCCGAGAGTTCCCACTGCGCGGACTGCGGGTCGGACGCGACATCGCGCGCGGCAGAGGACGGCCGAGAGTTCCCACTGCGCGGACTGCGGGTCGGACGCGACATCGCGCGCGGCAGAGGACGGCCGAGAGTTCCCACTGCGCGGACTGCGGGTCGGACGCGACATCGCGCGCGGCAGAGGACGGCCGAGAGTTCCCACTGCGCGGACTGCGGGTCGGACGCGACATCGCGCGCGGCAGAGGACGGCCGAGAGTTCCCACTGCGCGGACTGCGGGTCGGACGCGACATCGCGCGCGGCAGAGGACGGCCGAGAGTTCCCACTGCGCGGACTGCGGGTCGGACGCGACATCGCGCACGGCAGAGGACGGCCGAGAGCTCCCACTACGCGGACTGCGGGTCGGCGGGCAGGTCTGTGATGAACATGTGTCCGGGTTCGTGGGTGATGGCGAGTTCCGGCCGGGCGTCGGCGATCGCCAGCTGTGGCGTGACGCCGCAGGCCCAGAACATCGGCACCTCGCCGTCGTGGACGTCCACGGGGTCGCCGAAGTCGGGGGCGCTTAGATCCTCGATGCCCAGGTCGGCAGGATCGCCGACATGGACCGGGCCACCGTGGGCGCCGGGGTAGGCCTCGGTGATCTGTCGAGCCTGCTCGACCGACCCGGCGGGCACGGGCCGCATCGACACCACCTGCGGGCCGGCGAAGTCCCCGGCCGGCTCGCACCGGCGGTCCGTGATGTACATGGGCACGTTGCAGCCCTGCTCGACATGGCGCACCGGCAGGCCCGCCCGCAGCAGGGCGGCCTCGAAGCTGAAGCTGCAGCCCAGCAGTACCGATACGAGGTCGTCGCGCCACCACCCGGTGGCGTCGGTGGCCGAGTCGGTGTGGGCGCCGTCGACGAACAGCCGGTACCGGGGCACGTCGGTGCGGAGATCGCTGCTCGGCGCCGAGCGCACGGCCTCTGCGCCCTGCTCCACCACCTCCACGACGGGACAAGATTTCGGATTGCGGGCTGCGAACGTCACGAAGTCGGAGGCCACCGCCCGGGGCAGCACCACGAGGTTGGCCTGCACGCATCCCGGGGCCAGATGAGCGGTGGGTCCGGCGTGCTCCCCGGACCGGATCGCCAGCCGTGCCCGCTGCGCCAGGCCCGCTCGGGTGGTGCTACTCGTCCCGGCGCCGCCGTCTTCGAGGACTTCGACCAAGGCGTCGAGCAGCGGCAACTGGCCCTTGTGCAGCTTCGTCCGAGCCTCATCGATCGTCCACCACGCCGCCCTGTCCACCTCTGGGTACTCGCGGATCTGGCCCGAGCCGGGTGGCCATTCGAGTGCGAAGGTGTTGCTGACCGTGTGCGTCGCGTCGAAGTCCGCCTCGAGCGCCCATGCGCTGATCCGTTTGCGGCTGGCCGGGCCGAACTCGCCGAGGAACAGCCTCGGCCCGTCCGGCGGCGGCGATCCCAACTCCTCTTCGAACTCCCTCAGGGCCACCGTCTCGGCGTCCTCGCTCTCGGCGTGCTCGCCCTTGGGGATCGACCAGGCGTGGGCATCCTTGCCGGCCCAGAACGGCCCGCCGGGATGCACCAGCAGCACTTCGACCACACCGTCGGCGCTCCGCCGGTGAAGTATCAGGCCGGCGCTTCTCCTGCTTGCCATACTGGTGCCCGACAATAGGCCGCATCGAGGGTTGGCCCGAAGGAGGCGTCAACGAGATGAACCGGGAAGCCGAGCGAGCCGCAGCGGTGGCCGACGCCATGGAGGACATCGCCAAGATCGACGCCCACGGCCGCGAGCACGGCGGCATCGACCGGGCCGGCCTGGAGCGCATCAAGGAGCGGCTGCTGCAACTGGCCGAGCATGAGGACCTCTTCAGTGATGAGGACTTCCCCCCTCCGGATGCTCCGGGGGCGTCGTTCAGCTACCGGGTCGCGCAGAACGACGACGAAGAGTTGGCGTTGTACGTCCAGAGCGTGGGCGACGGAACGTCGGCGCCGCCGCATGAGCACAGGACCTGGGCGGTGATCGTGGGGATGCGCGGGCAGGAGCTGAACCGTCTGTACGGCCCGTGCGCAGGCGGAGACGAGCCGCAGGTGCAGAGCGAAGTGATGGTCGAGCGGGGCACCGGTGTGGCCATGCTCCACGACGACGTGCACTCGATCCACATCCGGGGCGCGGCGACCAGCTTCCACTGCTACGGCCTCGCCCTAGAACGCCTCACCGGCCGCCTGTTCTGGCACGCCCGAAGCGGCCAGTGGCAGGTCTACGACGACGACAGCCAAATAGTAGAAGCCCGCCCCGACCGCACCTAGCGGTCCGTTCACTCCAGACGGTGTATGCCCTCCTCGAAGGCGGTCTGCACAATGCGGCCGATGCGAGCGGCACGGGTCTGGTCCCGCTTGGCGTCAGCCAGCCACACGAGGCACTCCTTGCGCCTCGACGGCGCGAGTGCCTCCCATGCGGCCGAGGCGCCATCCTCGGCCAGAGCCTCCTCCAGGTCCGGAGGGGTCTCGGGAGTGCGGTCGCTCCGGTCGAGTCGGACACGGATCTCCACCGGATCACCAGCGCCCTTGCCGATGGCATCGCGGATCGCGGCGTTGAGGAACAGCCGGTGGCGCCCACCGCCGACCGGCACAAGGGTCGCAGTCAACTCCACCCCATCGGCAGTGCCCACGACCGGCACATGACCCCGCGGCCCCAACGCATCCGACACCACAGCGGGAACATCCAGCGCCACGTTCATGATGTGCGAGTAGTTCGACGGCAGCTCATAGAGCACCCCTATGAACTGCTGCTCCCCTGACTCTGGCACTCAGACTCCAGTGCTCCCTGCGGCTTCGCCTGAGATCTGGTCGATCAGCCTCCACATTCCACTGCTCGGATTTGATCCAGCGGCCCGGTCGTCGCCCAGATGCTTGGCGTCGAGGGCCACAGCGCGAATCCTGGCTTCCGTGAACCGCTCCTCTAGGGCTTCAAGTGCGGCATTGTCGAGGATCTTGCCGCACTTGAGCAGTTCCTTGGAGACCGCCTGCGCATCGCTTCTCTCGATGTGCGCGGTCTGGTCCTGAAAGTGGAGAATGAACCATAGTTCGATGCAGGGGTTGGACATGGCCACGCTGATGCCGTTGGCTAGAGCCTTCTCAATCGCCTGCCCCACGTTTGGGTGCTGGTCGACGTCGAATACGCACCAGTACTCGTCGCTGGCGCGACCGCGGCCGCGTCTGGCCTCCCTGGCTTCTTGATGCTTCTGGTCGGCTGCGCGGTCGACGACGGTCACTGGAGCTCCGAGTCCGCCATCGACGACCACCTGCACGCGGTCGCGGTGGGCTCGGTGCCAGTGGGCGAGGTAGTCCGGTTCCGTCTTGCTTCCTTCGGCGAAGACGGCGATCTGCCGGGGCGCGATGCCGGGAGACGCCCGCTCAAGTCGTCGCGGCGGTCGCGGCGGCCGCCGGCTCAACTGTGCTCCGATGTGACCAAGTCGACGATGGAGTCGAGTACCCCGGGCGCAAGGATCGGCTTGGCGCCGTACCAGCCACCGAGATAGCGCTTGCCTACGGCCTCCTGCTTGCGGGGGTCGAAGCGGGTCAAGGGATAGAGCTGGGTGCGGCCGTCGTTGAGCTTCTGGGTGAACCAGATCTGGTCTCGTCCCAGTAGCCGGTCATCGACGGCGCCGCCCAGCAGTGTCGTGTCATGTGAGTTGAACACGAGCTGTGCTCGTCTTGGGTTCCGCTCCGGATACTGGAACATCCGAACCAAGTGTTCTACAAGGTCGGAATGCAGACTTGCGTCCAGTTCATCGACCAACAGCACTGTGCCTCGCCTGAGAACGTCAACCACGGGTCCCACCAGGCCGAACCAGACCAGCGTTCCGAGGGACTCCTCTTCGGCGTCGAGTTCGATGTCGGCGCCAGCGCCACGGTGCACGAGGTTGATGCCCGTCAACTCGTCCAAGCCCTTGAGGAGCGGATGATCGACGTCTGCGGCTTCTTCGTCGGTCCCCATCAGGATTGGGAGGGCGCGACGGAGCCTTTCCTGAATGGCCGGGTCCACTGCGTAGGTGCGGACATCGGTGATGCCCAGGTCGGCAGCCCGGAGCATTCGAAGGACGGCCTCTCGCTGAGTCTCGTCGTCAAGCATCCTGGCTGTCAGCACTTGGCGGGCCGAGCGTGACTCAGCTTCGGCGAACCTGAGGTTGCGTCGGAACCAGCGATGCAGCGGCACCAGGACAGGATGCCCAGCCGCGGCCGCGGTGGACAGGAGGAGAGCGTTCGGGCGCAGTAGGTCGAGCACTGCCCTGCTGCGGGAGCGCTCGGCGGTGCCTAGCTGGATGTCGTCCCCCTGGCGGTCGAACAACAGCCTGGCCCTGCCCTTGGGGTAGTGGTAGGCCCACTCTTGCACCACCCGGTTGTCGTCCAGTTCCATGCCGTATTCGTGCCGCACGCCGTCCAGCACGATGTCGATCTCGTAGCGCGACGGCTGCTCGGCTGATCGCTCGTCGAGCCGGAAGGGCTCGCGGCTGATGCCGCCGCCGGGGACGCCGGACCGAAATGAGCCGAGGACGTGCCGCCTCATGTCCGCCACCACCTTGAGCAGATTGCTCTTGCCCGAGGCGTTGGCCCCGAAGACGCCGGCCGCGGGAAGCACGCGGACTGGTGATCCGCCCTCGCGCCACGGGACTTCGCGGACGTACTGCTTCTCGGCCATGGCGGTGGCGAGCATGGACAGCTCGATCTCTTCTTTGAACGAGCGGGCGTTCTCCGCTCGGAAGGCGAGCAGGACCGAAGGCCGCGACACTGGATCTAAGGTGCTCATATCACCAATATCGCAGAAAGTCTGCGAAAATTCAACCCACAGGCCAAATGGCAGCTATAAAGAGCGGTGATCCGTGCGGCATGTGGTGTCGACGCCCGCCAGCTGCGCCCGTTTCAGCCTTGCCAGGCTGGGGTTCCGAAGAAATCAGCCACCGACGAGGCCAGCGCCTCATCTAGGCCTTGCGCGGAATCCCATCCGGCCAGTCTCGGAATGGTGGTATGCGATAGGAGGACGAGCAGTTCGGCTTTGGTCTTAGTCCTCGCACCAGAACCCCCATGCTCGCGGGTTGCTGTCCAAGGCTGCGATGCCCTCAGAGGAGATGCCGCCCCGGCAGGACGTTCAGTGCGCTGACCTCGTAGTCGCTCACTGGCCGCTATCCGCGTACGCCAACGGGCATCTCATCGTGGTGTGTGCCGTTGAGTTCTCGTCCGCCAGCCTTCGGGGTACGGCCTCCCCATTGCTTGAAGAAGAAGGCAATATCGGCGGCTGTGCATTGATCCCGGAGGTCTAGGACCCACTTTTCGCTCATGCACCGGGCGTTGTAGCCGCTCTCGCCTCCTGCGATGAGCCAGTGGATGGAGGAGAGGTCCAGGTTTGGGAGGGGGCCGAGAAGAGGCTCGACGCTGATGAAGCGGACTGCTGCTGGGACGGTGCGGAGGTGGTCGATGCGGAAGGCGTAGCGCTCGGACTCGACGCTTACGCCCATCCAGACGTTGGGGGGCCAGTGCAGTTGATCGGCCAGCGAAGCCAGGCGCTTTGAGCGCTTGGTGAGGATCTGATAGGTGTGGCGTGGCGTGTCGGCCATGACCTTGAAGACGCGCTGGATGAAGTCGAGCGGCACGTCGGCGTGGAAGAGGTCGCTCATGGAGTTCACGAAGACCACGCGTGGCGCTCGCCACCGGTGGGGGAGTTCCAAGAGGTCTTCGTGCAAGGTCAGGCCGAAGCCGGGACCGCTGTGCTTGGGATCGCCGTCGTTCTGGTAGCGGGGATTGCCCATGGCCTTGAGGCGCTTGGCGAGGGTGAGAGCGTAGCAGTTGTCGCAGCCGTGCGAGGTGCGGTCGCAGCCGGTACTGGGGTTCCAAGTTGTCTCGGTCCACTCGATACCGGTCCGGTCGGCCACAGCTGCCTCCCTTCGTCCGCCGGGTTATCCACAGGGTACTAACCGGTCCCACAAATATGGGCCAGGTACGACATGCTTCAGCCCTGCGCTTCGTGCCCGGCCGTGGACGCCAGTGCCTCGGCGAGGGCTTGGATCTCGGTTAGGGCGGCTTGGAGGTCTTCGGCTATCTCGGCGGCCAGGACGGCTGGGGGCGGGAGGTTGTCGATGTCCTCCAGGCTCTCGTCGCGGAGCCAGAAGAAGTCGAGGCTGACCTTGTCGCGGGCCACACGCGCGTCGTAGGTGTAGCGCTTGAAGCGATCGGACTCCTTGCGTTGGCGATCGAGCGGTAGGCGCCCAAGAAGAAGCCGCCGGTGCCGCAGGCCGGGTCGCAGATGCGATCTCCAGGCTCGGGGAGCATGGCGTCGACGATGGCCGAGATCAGGGCCCGAGGCGTGAAGTACTGGCCCGCGCCCCGTGCGCCCTCCTGGGCGGTCTTCTCGATCAGGCCCTCGTAGGCCGCGCCCTTGAGGTCTGCGTCGTAGCTGAGCCACTCGTGTTTGTCGATGAAGTCCTTTTCATGGTCCCTGAGATTCCTCACCGTGTCAGCCTGGCGCGACCGTCTGCAGCGTGCTGTGGCGGGCGATCGCACTGAAGTCGCGGTCGGCGTGGAGGACTGTGGCCCCGCGTCGGATGGCGATGGCGGCGATCAGGCAGTCGATGAGCGAGCGGGGCGTCTCGCCGCGGCGGCGACACGAGCGGTAGATCGACGCGGCCGTGTCGTGGTCGGACGCCAGCGTCTCCAGTGGCACAGCCCGGGCCAGGAGGCGGCGCAGGTCTCGCAGGTGCCGCTCGCTGCGCGCTCCGGCGAGCACCTCCATCCGGACCGCGTCGCAGATCGCGACCTCTCCATCGAGAGCGTCGTCTAGGCGGATGCAGGCAGCGCTTCCCGTGTCGCGGACGAACTCCACCCATGCCGAGGTGTCGGCAAGGATCACGTGTGCCGATCGGCGCGCATCTCGTCGAGGTCGCCCTCCCAGCCCGAGCCTCGCATGGCGCGGGCCTCCTCGAGGGTCATCGGCTCCACGGCCAGAGTTCGCAGCGCAAGGTTCACGGCTTCACGCTTGGTGCGCAGCCCGTACTGCCGCATCACAGAAGCGCAGGCCTGTTCGTCGATGTCGATGTTCGTCCGAGCCATACACCAACTCTACACCAGAGTGTCTCCCGGCGGACCTTGGCTGTCAGTCCGTTCCGAACCCGTGACGGTCTGCCTGCATGCGCTGGAGTGCTGCTGCTATGTCGTCGACGCTCAGGTCGCCCTTCGCGACCGCCATGACGAGGTCGTACACGTCGTCGTTCGCGGTTTCGCTCACGCTGGCGTCGTTGAGTTCCAGGAAGACGGCCGTCGCGAGCCAGCCGAGCCGCTTGTTGCCGTCCACGAGAGGATGGTTGCTCACAACCGAGTGAAGCAGCGCGGCGGCCTTGGTCCAGACGTCGGAGTAGGCGTCCTGGCCGAACGCCGACGCTTGTGGCCGCGCCGCGGCTGCGCCCAGCAGGCCGATGTCGCGAAGCGGCACCGGCTGGCCGAGCAGCAGGCGAGCGAGTTCCACGAGGTCCTCGGTGTCGAGGTACTCGATGGAGCGGCTCACTCGCCGAGGCGTCGCAGCGCGTCGGCGTGGCGCTCCGCGATGAGTTCGGCCGCTGCCGCGACCCGGTCGCGGTGCTCGGCCCTGGCGACGTACTCGCGCACGGCCCGCCGGACCGCCTCCTGCATGGACGTGCCGTCGTGCGCGGCCCGCGCCCGCAGGGCGTCCTGCTCCTCCTCGGTCAGCCGCAGCGTCATCGCCACAAGATCTATGGTATCAACTCGATACCATCGCTGCGCGGGAGGCTGCAATACGCTCCAGTAGGACGGATGCAGGCTCATCGTTCGGATCCTGAGGCACCAACTGTCCCGAGAACGCCATTGCCAAGATGGATCGGCGGACGGTGCCAATTCGATCCAGCGCGCGCCGGATTGATTGCTCCAGCCTGGTGTGCGTTCCTAGCTGCTGGTCCGCTTCCTCGGCGATGCGCTGCTGCTGATGGCGGGCTTGCCGACCTCACGCGGGCTTCCGGATGCTTCGTTGAGCAGGATGTCGCCGGGTTCAAGCTTGTACTTCGCGAAGTCTGCGTCGTCGAAGTTCATCTTCTTGATGTCGTCGAGACTAAGGGCAGTCGCAACCTTTCCACCATTGCCGGCGGCAGCGTCACATAGCCGTTGTAGCCGGTATCGATGACGGCCTCGATCTCCTGCGTTTTGCCCTGAGGTCCACTGACCGAAAGCAAGACGACGGCTTCGAGTTCGGCATTTACGGCACCCTCGGTCACTGAGGCCCCCGAAACGGTCTGCCTCCGAAGTGGCGGAGTGCGCGGTAGCCGACTCGAAGACCCCATACGTTGACGGCTTCCGGATGCTCGGCGCGCAGCGACGCTGCCGCGACTAGAAGGTCGTCGGACACGGCCCAGCCGCCGCTGTCCACATCGATGGCGACGTACTCCCCGTGGTGCTCGTCCTCCACCTGCTGCTGCACGTAGCGCTCGTATATCTCGTCACCGAGCCGGGCGTTCTCCTCCCTCGAGATTGTCGGCCTTCCGTCGGTGCCGGGCGATACCGCCGCCTCCCTCGAGAGCGTCGGCACCCGATGGGCGCCAGGCGTTGCAGTCCCCTCTGGTTCGGCGCTCGGCCGAGGCTCGGGATCTGCCGCAGAAGCGGTATCGCCGCGGTCGACCATTGTGTTCATGCTGCAATGCTAATCATTGACATATCATTCCGCAACTTGTCAGGCCGGAGTTTGGCGGGTGTTTTGTGTTTGGGTAGGTCAGAGGGGGCGCGCTGGTTGGGTGTTTCCACTGCATTTGTGGTTGGAGGGCCCGCGGGCGGGGTCAGTTGATGTCGGCTTTGTCCCAGTTGCGGGTGTCGGCTCCGATGGCGGTGAGTGCTCGGGCTTGCAGCGGGGTGCGGCGGGTGGTGAGCGCGATCTGTCGGCGGCCGGCGTCGAGTCGGACGCGGCGGACGCGATCGAGTTCGCGCGGGGCCCTTGGGGCGCTGGGGTGCTGGTCGGCGAGGTCGGGGTCGCGGGTGTCGGCTTCGGCGGGGGCGTGTGCGATGAGGGTCTCGATGGTTGCGGCGTAGACGCAGACGGCGGCGTGGCCGCGGACTCGTTGTTCGGTCCGGTGGCGGATGGGCCGCTGGTGCAGGAAGTCTTTGAGGACTCTGAGTCTGGCTTCGGTGTTGGCGAGCTGGCGGTACGCGGCGACGACCCGCGCGGTGGGGGCTTGGGCGGGTTTGAGGCTGGTGGTCAGCACGTAGCGCCCCGCGAGGAGCTCTTCGTGGGCGCGGGCGTCTTCGTTGTAGTGGTGCATCACCTCGGGGTTCACCTCGCGGGCGGCGAGGAGCTCTTCGTGGGCGCGGGCGTCTTGGTTGCAGTGGTGGATGAAGCGTCCGGGGCCGATGTCGAGGTCGAAGAGCCGCCCGGCGCCGCTGTTGGTGAGGATGCGCTGCGCGGCCCGCCCGATCTTCGCGGGGTCCTTGAGCCGTCCCGCGCGGACGCGGCGCTCCAGCGCGAGCAGTTCGGTTTCTGTGGCGTCGGCGGTCTCCGCGGTGCGGGCTGTGTCGCGGCGGGCGCGGGCAGCGGAGCGGCTCGGTGGTGCAGCCTTTGGTGATGCCCTGCTGTGTCGCGGCGGGCGCGGGCAGCGGAGCGGCTCGGTGGTGCAGCCTTTGGTGATGCCCTGCTGTGTCGCGGCGGGCGCGGGCAGCGGACTCGACGGCTATGGCGCGGGCCCCGTCGGTGAGGGCGATGTCTGCGGCGCGGCAGCGGTGCTGGGGGACCTCGACCCAGTCGGTGTCTTCGTCGATGGCCGCGAGGGCTTCTTCGGTGGTGCGGTCGCGGCGCAGCCTCGTTACCGCCAACACCTCACACCGTCAACTATATGTAGCCCCTACAAATCCCCGCCGGAACACCGCCTCGCAACACAAAACCCCACGTCAGCGGCTATCTGCTGTCACCAAACCCCCGCCAACCCGCCAAACTCCGGTCCGACGACCGTATCTTGGTGTTATGAATGCACTCGCAGGACTCCGAGACTCCAACGCTGGAGTCGAGAGCCGTTCTGTGTCGTGCAGTCGCCGCCTAGTGGGGAACGCTCCATCGACTACCGTCTCAGCGAGGGCTGATGCTGAGGCTAGGACGCTTCCATGCCTCTGAGCACGGATGACGGGCACCAGACTCAGCTAACGAAGCTTCAGATGGTCGCAGATGATCCTGCTGCACCGGACGACATCGTGGATCATGCCAGAAGATTGTTGGCGACGACCTCCCATCTCGCCCCAGAAATCATCGAGGATCGCATTGAGGACTGGTCGGATGGAGTCATCGGAAATATCTCGCCACACTCACCAGCCGAGGATTACGTCCGCTGCATTTCATACCACACACTGTTTGAACATTACATCCAGCCTACAGCTCAAAATGCATACGGAACTTCGGACGAATACCTTCAATACCTGCTTGAAGTGTCACACGATCCTACAAGCACTATATTGTCTGATCTCCGAAGGCCGATCCTAGTGCCAGCGCGATATTCGTGGCTGATACCTGCTAGTGAACTTACGTCGAACGAGGCCGTAATAGTGAAACAGCAACTCCAGATTCTCAGCGATCCTCCCTATCTGGTGATGGAGTTCTCTAGCGCTCGGATGATACAGTGCGGGTTAGATGTCCGCCAACCCTGTTCAATTGACGCGATCAGAACGAGTCAATTTCAGTGGACGCCAAACGGCGTTCCGAAGGAGCGCATTGATGGTGATATACCGTTCGTAGCCTTAAGGGGATTGCGATGGATAGAGTAGATCATCCAACACCGGCCTTATACGCGATGGTGTTCCGGTTTCTGCGAACGGCTGATACTCATGTAACTCCGGTTACCACAGTCATATCGAATATGACCAAGACTCTAACTGATGTAGAAGCGAGCGTCCTGCCTATTGCGATCCAGAAGGTTCTACCGCTCTTGCACGGCCATACGGACAAATTGCGGATAGCGATGGATGTTGCTTTCCAGCTCGACCTGTTTGAGTTGGCGTCCACAGGTGTCAAGCTTGCTGTTGGAACCAGCGATTCACGTCTAACGATGCTGGCTGCGGCACTCTGCGGAAACCCCGGAGCGGACAGCGATGCCCGTCGCTATCTGAGCGGTGAGCATCCCGACGATCCTATGGTGCAGATTCGTCTGAATCCTGAACACAGTATCAGTTCGGCTAGAGAAGAACGGCTTCACTTGCAGCGCTGGCCTGGAAGGAGAACTCTCGAAGAACGGTATAGGCTCACACCGACAGTGGTGATTGACTGCGCTCTGCCTCCAGCGTTTGTGCTTAGGTTGGCATCGAGTATGGCATCACATGGACTGATGGTCAGACGCTTGCCTCGCGATGCGTCAATACCTGATTGGTTTGGTCCTGAGACGATCTTCGTCTCATCAACAAGCCCCCCTCGCGGCATTTCTCAACGAGTGCAGACATCTGGGACACGAAGCGTGGTTGTTGGTGAAGAAGTCCCGGAGGTGGACCAGGTTGCGGAGGAGATCGCTGGTGCGCTGTCCCAGAGCTTAATGCAACGCACCCGTCTACAGCAAAAGACACCACACACGCTATGGGAGCCTTCAGTCTACAAGCTCGGGAGGTACAGAACTCGGGAGGCAGCTTGGCATACAGGTACCAATATTCGCCAATGGTATCGCTTCAACCACAAAGGCTGGATCAAGCCCCAAGTATCATCTAGTGGGCGCGAGCTGTGGTGGACCTTCCGCGAAATCGTCGCCGTTCGCACATGGGCCTACCTTCAGACCGCAGCCTTGAACGACCGGGATATAGAGCGAGATCCACGCGTATCTCAGAAAGTTATTCGTCGCCTAGCTGAGTTCGGCGGTTCAGACAACATCAGTAAGCTTGGCGTTGCTGCTAACGGTGATGTGATTGCCAAAAATGGTGACCGTTGGTTCAACCTAGACACAGACAACTACGTCATGGAACCCGCAATCACTAGCGACGAAATATTCCGACCGTTCAATCACGGAGATGTCAGGATTCTGGATTTACTGGCACCGAATCATGACACGAGAGTGCATCCGACCATTACTGACGGGAAGCCTCATGTCTATGGCTGTCGTATTCCAGCCGTAGGAGTTGCGAGGATTCATGCTCGAAGTGGTCACGCAGGCGTTCTTGAATTCTATCCGAGTCTCGCAGATCGCTCTTTCTCTGGGGCTATTGAAGTAGGTAAGGAACTCCTGGCACGATGAGCACGAGGGTACTGGTTGATGTGTCCTTAGGACATGTCGCACAATACGAATGGCCAGATGATGTTCAGGTGATTGGCGGGCCAGATAGCGACGATATCTCCGACATCAAGTTGGTGGAAATAGCGAAGGTCAGAGCGTGTGATGGTGTGGTTTTCTTGGATGAGGCAGTGCTTAGGTCGAATGAGTTGTGTCAACTTGCTGCCAAGAAGAATCTCTCCGTAGTGTCGATGAGCACGGACGATCCGGTTCTAGCTAAGCAGTGGCTCATCCGATACCTACCGGCAATTGTCAACCAGATCGCGAACGGCCCGTTCTTCGGTTCAGTCTCGAAGAGCGGTATTCGGACCATCGATCCCCACGCGAGCGACAGAACATCCGGGGACGAAGCGTGAGGGACCAAGTGTTCGGAGTAGTTGAGGTAGGTACGCAGCACTTGGTATCAGTGCCTTTGATCTGAGGGTGGCTCATCAATCGCCCGTCCGTCCGGTGCCCAGGTCATCTCAAATTGCCCCGACGCTCCCTGCACGCGCTTGACGCGCAGCCCTGGACGGAACCCTTGGCGCCTGCCGCGTTCCATCGCGATCAGATCCGCTACGAACTCTTCGCGTTTGCTGTCGAACCTGTCTTGTTGCTCCGGCGTCAGACTCTCGTAGTCGCGCAGGAATACCCCAGTCTCATCATGTGTCGGCACCGTTGACCTGGGCGCTAGGAGACTGTTGAGTAATGCCGATTTCGCGCAGTACACAACCTTCTGACCTGCGGTTTTGTGACAGCGATATCGCGATTTTGGGACATAATCAACACTCTCCTAGTCGGTGCTTCGGCCGTTGCGGCGCAGCCGGATCGCCGTCAGGAACGCTTCGTCGCTGTAGTAGCGCACGGCGACCTCGTCCTCGGGCACGTCGGGGCCGGTGCCGACGCTCGCATCTAGCTCGGAGAGTGTCACAGGCTCCTCAATCGGATCGTGGCCGGTGTCGGCGACGCGCACAGTTGTCATGGCCGTTGATCCTTTCGGTAGTGCCTTGCCACATCTAGGATAGTCCCGTCAATCGGGCTCTCCGCGTTTTGGGTCGGAGTGAGGGTGTCGAGCAGCGTCCGGTTGGGTCTGTCGGCGTAGAGCAGGGCTCGGATGCGGTAGTCGGCGAAGTCAGTGGACCCGAACGCGGCGCGTTTGACGCGTTTGACGAGGTTGTTGGCGGCTTCGGCGGCGGCGTTGGTGACCCGGGCGGTGTGCCAGTTGGCGATCTGGTGTCTCCAGGTCCACAGGGTGCGGCCGAGCCGGTTGAACTCTGGGGACATGCCGGGGTCCTCGAGGTAACTTTTTCGGGTCCTTGGGCCAGGGGGTGAGTCGGGGTTGAACTCTGGGGACATGCCGGGGTCCTGGAGGTAACTTTTTCGGGTCCTTGGGCCAGGGGGTGAGTCGGGGTTGAACTCTGGGGACATGCCGGGGTCCTGGAGGTAACTTTTTCGGGTCCTTGGGCCAGGGGGTGAGTCGGGGTTGAACTCTGGGGACATGCCGGGGTCCTGGAGGTAACTTTTTCGGGTCCTTGGGCCAGGGGGTGAGTCGGGGTTGAACTCTGGGGACATGCCGGGGTCCTGGAGGTAACTTTTTCGGGTCCTTGGGCCAGGGGGTGAGTCGGGGTTGAACTCTGGGGACATGCCGGGGTCCTGGAGGTAACTTTTTCGGGTCCTTGGGCCAGGGGGTGAGTCGGGGTTGAACTCTGGGGACATGCCGGGGTCCTGGAGGTCCTTGGCGAGCTGGTTCACGGTGGCGGCGGCGGTCTCGGCGTCGTCGATGTCGTAGATGCCGCGCAGGGTTTCTTCAGCGGTGCCGGGCGTCGCGGACCTCGCCGTAGGGGTCCCCGGCGTCGAGCATGCCCCGCAGCCGGACGCGGCCTGAGTCGGTGATGTTCTCCGAGGCGGACACCAGCAGCTTGCGGGCCCGATACAGGGGGTCGTGTTTGTGGCCGCGGCGGCCGAGGGTCTGTTGCTGCGCTCTGCGGCGGACCTCGTCGAGGCCGGTGTTGCCCGACCCCACGACGTGGAACGGGTCCGCCATCGCCCTTCGTCTCCCAGGTCCTGCGACCTGCCGATGCTGATCGCGGCCATAATCGTGCCCATGGGGGGCGGCTCGCATCGGTACCGGCCAGGACCGGGCCTCCGGGCCGGGTGGCAGGCATGGAGGAGCGACCGGGCGCTCGGCGCGGTGCTGGTGCTGGTCGTTCTCGCCGGTGCGGCGGCGGCCATTGGGTTGGTGCTGCTGTGGCCGACGGGAGAGGGCCGTGACGCCGCCCGGGAGCGCGCCGACGAGATCGGCCTCACCTACCAGCGCCTAGCTGCCACTGTCGAGGAGGTCACCGACCGGGCGTGCAGCTACTCGGCTCCCGACGACCCGCAAGCGTGCAGGACCATCACCGTGCGCGTCGACGAGGGCTCCAACGCCGGAACCCGGGTCGCCCTGCCCGAGTTCAACCTCACCTACGACCGGGTCTCCATACGGATCTCACCGGGGGACAAGGTGATCGTCGGCTACGAGGACTCCAACGACTACTACTTCTTCGTCGACCGCGACCGGCGCACCCCGCTGGTGTGGCTCGCCGGGCTGTTCGCCCTGGTGGTGGTGGCGCTAGGGCGCATGCGCGGGGCGCTGGCGCTCGTCGGGATGGTCGCCACGCTGGTGGTGCTGGTCGCCTTCGTCGCGCCGTCGGTGCTCGACGGCAACGATCCGGTGCTGGTGGCGGTAGTGGCCGCGGCGGTGATCGCCTTCGTGAGCCTGTACCTCACCCACGGCCTCAATGCGCACACCACCGTGGCCCTCGCCGGCACCCTCGCGTCCTTGGGGCTCACCCTCGGGCTGTCGCGGGTCTTCTTCGGACTCGCCGAGTTCACCGGCCTTGCCACTGAGGAGGGCCTGACCCTGCCCCTGATCGCCGGCGACGTCGACCTGGCCTCACTGCTGCTGGGCGGGGCCATCATCGGCGCGCTGGGCGCGCTCGACGACGTGACCGTCACCCAGGTGGCCACCGTGACGGAGCTGCGCTACCGCAGCCCCCACCTGCCCCGGCGCGAGCTAATCACTTCGGGCATCAGGGTCGGGCGTGAGCACATCGCGGCCACCGTCAACACTCTGCTGCTCGCCTACGCAGGCGCGGGCCTCCCGCTGGTGCTGCTGTTCGCGGTGTCGGACCAGTCACTGGCCATGGTGGCCAACTCCGAGCTGATCGCGGTGGAGATCGTCCGAACGCTGTGCGGCTCGATGGGCCTGGTCGCAGCCGTACCGGTCACGACCGTGCTGGCCGCGCTGGTGAAGGCCGGTGCCGGCGTCCCGGGAGTCGGCACACCCGAATCAGCCGAGCCAGACCCTGAGCCCCGATGGCAGGACTTCGCTCCCGACCGGGACGAGCCCCGATGGTGAGCCGGCCCCGAACTTCAAGCTCTGAGAGGCCGAGCGAATAAGCGGGAGCGACGCGGCGCCCGCGCTGTGTTGCCGCGTGTGGGTGTGTCGATCTGAGAGGCCGAGCGAATAAGCGGGAGCGACGCGGCCCGTACAGGCGAGGCCGTGGCCCGAGCGGCCCTCAGGTCGCAGAGAACAAGAGCGGGAATGGCACCGCAGCGACACGACGGGCTCACTCCTATCCGCGCTCGCTCTAACCCATTGAAGTTCGGGGAATGCGCCCAGGTCGCTCAGCCTCCGGGCTGCCAGATCATCAGGATCAGCTGGACCGTGAACCCGATCGACAGCAGGGCAGATCCCACCTCCAGGCGCTTGTCCGTCGCCGGCGACGGCCCCTCGATGCCCTGGGCCTTGAGCGCGGGCCTGATCATGCCGTGAAGGACACCGTTCATCACCACCCAGATCACGATGGCGGCGATCGCCCAGCCCTCCGTCATTGAGATCGCGTCCTCCGACATCTCGACGAGCGCGATGCCGAGCAGACCAGCCACGATCAGCGCCGGCCCGTACAGGCGGCGTGCGTTGGACGCCATGGCCACGACCAGCTGCTGGCGCGCGGAGCCGCCCGCCGGCTGCATCTGCTTGCGCAGCAGCGGATGGACGAACACCGGGGCGAGCGCCACCAGGACCGTGAGAACGTGGAGCAACTCGACAATGTTGTAGGCGGTAGTGCCCGCAGCAATGACCATGGGCCGATGCTAGCGCCGGGCCGTGAGTGCAGGGCGCGCGCTCAGCGTCGCAGCCGAGTCCGCGACGTGCCGGCGTCCGCCGTCTCGCAAGCCTGAGAAGAACCGGCGACATCCGTTGTCGCGGCACCGGAGTCCGCGACGTGCTGGCGTCCGCCGTCTCGCAAGCCTGAGAAGAACCGGCGACATCCGTTGTCGCGGCACCGGAGTCCGCGACGTGCTGGCGTCCGCCGTCTCGCAAGCCTGAGAAGAACCGGCGGCATCCGTTGTCGCAGCCGAGTCCGCGACGTGCTGGCGTCCGCCGTCTCGCAAGCCTGAGAAGAACCGGCGGCATCCGTTGTCGCAGCCGAGTCCGCGACGTGTCGGCGTCCGCCGTCTCGCAAGCCTGAGAAGAACCGGCGGCATCCGTTGTCGCGGCACCGGAGTCCGCGACGTGTCGGCGTCCGCCGTCTCGCAAGCCTGAGAAGAACCGGCGGCATCCGTTGTCGCGGCACCGGAGTCCGCGACGTGTCGGCGTCCGCCGTCTCGCAAGCAGCGGCGCCGGCTCGGTCGGCATGTCGGCCGCGGGGTGGCCGGATGCGATTATCGGGCTGATGGTATGTCTCGGTCGGCATGTCGGCCGCGGGGCGGCCGGATCCGCGGGCGAGGGCTCGCTTCAGGCCCCGACTCGTAGCATGGTGGGCGTGCCCGACAGCGTCGCCGCGGCCGAAGCCGATCAAGCCGGCCTGATGCTCGACCGGGCCGGCTTGGCCGAGCGGGCCGGCGTGCCCGCCTTCGTGGTTGACCTGGTGATCGACGCCGGCCTGCTGGCGCCCGCGGGCAACGGCTCCGAAGGCGAGCGTTTCGGCTCCGACGACGTCGAGATGCTGGCCGCGGCCCGGACCCTGGTCGGCGAGGGCGTCGCCGTCGAGGAGCTGGCCGCGCTGGCCATGCGCCACGCCACCAACGTCGAGAACATGATCGACGACTCCATCGACCTGCTCAAGCGCCACATCAAGCGGGGCAGTCCCGACCGGGCCGAGCTGCTCGCCAGCGTGAACCGGCTCGTCCCGGTGGCCACCAAGCTGGTGACCGGCCACTTCGAGAGGACCCTGTGGGCCCGGGCCACGGCCCGCGTGGCCGACGATCCCGCCATCGCAGCCGGCACCGTCCTCGTCGGGGCGCGGCGCCTCGACCGGCGTGTCGACCCGCTCGCGGTCTACGCCTCGGCCGGCGCCTACCGCCTGAGCGCCGTGTGGCTGCGCCCGGACCTGAGGGTGGGCTTGGCTGCCGTCGGCGCGGTCGAGGCCATCGAGCCGACAGGCCGCGACCGGTTCTCGGCCGCTTCGGCGGCGCGGGCCGTCCTCGCGGCCCGGATCCGTCGCGTCGGACCACCGGAGGCGCCGGCGCCGGTTCTGGTGGGCGGGTTCTCGTTCATGGCGAGCAGCGAGGCCGCCGGCAACGACTCGCAGCCCGCGGGGCCGGAATGCTCGGCGACGGGCTCGGCCAATGCGGTGAGCCGGCAGGCCGCCGGCAACGACTCGCAGCCCGCGGGGCCGGAATGCTCGGCGACGGGCTCGGCCAATGCGGTGAGCCGGCAGGCCGCCGGCAACGACTCGCAGCCGCCCAGCGACAACTACAGCGCCGGTCTGCGCCGGGGCCCGTCCTGGCACGGGTTCGGAGAGTGCCGGATGGTGCTGCCCGAGTTGACTGTGATCGACCGCGAGGACGGCGCCTGGGTGCTGGCCGCAACCCGGGTCGGCGCCGACGGCGACGAGGCGGCCGCCGAGGCCGCGCTCCAGCGGCGGCTGGCAGCCTTCGAGGCGGAGCCGCTGCCGGCTGTCGGCGGCCCCGTCGACCCGGCCGGCCGGGCCGCGGCTCCGGTGGAGTGCGACCGCGACGACCGCTACGAGGCTCTCGTCTCCGAAGCCGTCGCCGCCATCGGCCGGCGTGCCTTCCACAAAGTGGTGCTGGCCCGAACGCTCACGCTCGACCGGGGCCTCGACGTCGTCGCGGTCCTCGACCGGCTCCGGCAGGGCAACCCGGCCTGCGCGACCTTCGCCTTCTCAGTCGGCGAGACGACCTTCCTGGGGGCTACGCCCGAGGAACTCGTCACGCTCGACGGCTCACGGCTGCACACCGTTGCTCTGGCCGGGACCGCCCCACGGGGCGACACCCCCGAAACGGACGAGCGTCTCGCCGCCGGGCTGCTGGCCTCGGCCAAGAACCGGTCCGAGCACCGCTTCGTGGTGCATGGCATCACCGGGGCGCTGACCGGTCTGGGTCTGGTGGACCCCGCGCCGACCGAGCCCGGACTGATGCGTCTCAGCCGTGTCCAGCACCTGTGCACGCCCATCACCGCGGAAGTGCAGCGCCGACGGACCGGAGCGAGCGACATGGACGTGCTGCGGGCCGCCGGCGTGTTGCATCCCACCGCAGCCGTCGGGGGCGCCCCCACCGGCGCCTCCCTGGAGTTCATCGCCCGCCATGAAGGCTTCGACCGGGGCTGGTATGCGGCCCCGGTGGGATGGTGCGACCTCGACGGCAACGGCGAGATGGGAGTCGCGCTGCGTTGCGCGCTGACCGGACCGGAAGGATCATGCCTGTTCGCCGGCGCCGGGGTCGTCGCCGACTCCGTTCCGGCGGAGGAGCTCACCGAGACGGCGTACAAACTTCGAGCCTTCCTGGACGCAATCGACGAGCCCTGATCAGAGGCCGAGCGGGTAGGCGGTGATTCGTGACGATTCTGGCGAGGCGTTCAGTTGGGCCGCGGCCCGAGCAGCCTGCGAGCGCAGAGAACAAGAGCGGAAGCATCACCGCTGCGGCACGACGGTCTTCCACCTGCTCACGCTCGCTCCGCGTGCTCGCTGTCGCCCAACCCGCGACTCGGCCATGACCGACGCCGTCTACCGCACCGTCGCGGCTTTCGCGGCCCGGCTGGCCGCGCTCGGGACGACCGAGGCGGTGATCAGTCCCGGATCCCGTTCGACTCCGCTGACTCTGTGCTTCGACGCCCAGCCCGGGATGCGAAGCTGGATTCAACTCGACGAGCGCTCCGCAGGATTCTTCGCTCTCGGCATGGGCCGGGCCTCGGGCCGGCCCGCGGTGCTGGTATGCACCTCGGGAACCGCGGCCGCCAACTACCTGCCCGCTGTGGTGGAGTCCTTCCACGCGGGCATTCCCATGATCGTGTGCACCGCCGACCGTCCCGCGGAACTGCGGGGCTGGGGCTCGCCCCAGACCATCGACCAGGTGGGCCTGTACGGGACAGCCGTGCGTTGGAGCATCGACCTGCCGACGCCCGACGAGGCCGGTCCCGGCACCGCCGCCGGATGGGCCGAGACGGCTGTCGCGTCGGCTTCGGGCCGCGACCCCGGGCCGGTCCATCTCAACTGGCCCCTGCGGGAGCCGCTGGAACCGATGCCGACCCTTCAGGAGCCGGTGGCCCACCGCTCGATCCCCAGCAGTTGCGCCGCGCAGTCGCTGGAACCGATGCCGACCCTTCAGGAGCCGGTGGCATCTTCCGCGGAGACCGGCGCCGGGCATGCCGACGAGCACGACGAGACTTGGAATGAGCCCATTGGCGGTAGCCCTCCAGCGGAGACCGGCGCCGGGCATGCCGACGAGCACGACGGTCAGGCTCCGTCGGCGCAGCTGGCGCAGCTGGCCGGGATCGTTGCCGAATGCGAGCGGGGGGTGGTGGTGGCCGGGCCGTGGCCCGGCGGGGGACTGGACCGCGAACGGCGCTGGGCCGCCGCCGCCGAGCGGTTCGCTGCCTGGGCCGGCTGGCCCCTCGTGGGCGAGCCCGTGGCCCATGTCCGGGGCCGCTCCCATCCGGGAGGCAACCAGGAGCGGTCACGGTGTGTGGTCGCCACCGCCGACCACTTGCTGGCCGACGAGACCCTCGGCGAGGCGCTGCGGCCCGATGCGGCCGTTCTGGTCGGGCGCACCGCCACCACCAAGCCGGTCAGGCAGTGGCTGGAGCGCACCCGCCCCCGACACGTCGTGCTCATCGACCCCGAGGACCGCTGGAAGCACGCCGTGTTCCGCCTGACCGGCCATGTGCCGGCCTCCGTGAAGGCACTGAGCACTGTCACATCCGGTGCAGCCCCGCCGGGGCGAGGCCGCGATGGCGACTGGCTCGACACCTGGGCCAAGCTCGACCGAGCCGCTCGCAGCGCCATAGGCGAGGCCATCGACGACCGCCTGCTGCTGTCGGCCCGAGCCGCCCGGGTGCTTGCCGGCGCCCTGCCAGCCGACGCAGTGCTGGTCGCCACCAACTCGTTGCCGGTGAGGGACCTCGACGCTTTCGTGTTCGATACGGGATCGGTCACCTGCTGTGCCAACCGGGGCGCGGCCGGCATCGACGGCTCCGCCTCCACCGCCCTGGGTATCGCCGCAGCCGACCCGTCCAGGGTCGTGGCCCTCTACACCGGCGACCTCGCGCTGCTCCACGATCTGAGCGGCCTCGCTGCCGCGGCCCGTCTCGGGCTGCACCTGATAGTGGTGTGCGTGGACAACGACGGAGGCGAGATCTTCTCGCTGCTTCCGGTGGCCGACCGCGTGCCGGCCCGGGACTTCGAGCGCTTGTTCCGCACCCCGCACGGCCTCGACCTGTGCGGTCTCGACGGCTTCGCCGGCATCCGAGTCCGCCGAGTGAAGACGGCGGCCAAGCTGGACAGCGCCGTGCGCGCTGCTGCCGAGACCCCGACTCCAGGTGTCGATCTGCTGGTCGTCGCCATCGACCGGGACGAGGACGTGGCCCAGCGCCGCGCCCTGACGGCAGCCGCCCAACAGGCCGCCCAACAGGCGCTGGACGCTGTCGAAGGGCGACGTTGAGGACTGGTCAGCTTCTCCGGATCCGAGTCGATGGGGTCGACTTGGCCGTGACTGCGAGCGGCCCGGCAGCGGGCGTGCCCGTCGTTGTGCTGCACGGGTTCACCGGGTCGGCGCAGGCCATGGATCCCCTCAGCGAGCGTCTAGCGGCCCGGCTGACCGCTCGGATGATCTGCCCGGACCTGGTCGGCCACGGACGATCGGATGCGCCTGCAGACCTCGACTGCTACCGGATCGAGTCGATAGCCGAGCAGGTGACGGGCCTAGCCGACGCTCTCGGATGCGAGACGTTCCACCTCGTCGGCTACTCGATGGGTGGTCGGGTGGCGCTCACGCTCGGATGCACGGCGTCGCGGCGGCTGCGTTCGCTCACCTTGATCGGTGCCTCCGCCGGAATCGCAGACCCGGCCGAGCGCCGTCGCCGAGCCGAAGCCGACGAGGCCCGTGCGGAGTGCCTCGCCGCGGACCTCGAAGCCTTCGTGGACTCATGGATGGCCGACCCCCTGTTCGCGGGCCAGGCCGCGTTGGGCGAAGCCCACCTGCGAGCCGCCCGAGCCCAGCGGTTGGAGTCCAACCCCGAAGGCCTGGCCCGCTGCCTGACGGCATGCGGGACCGCAGCGATGGAACCGCTGCACGAACGTCTGGGGGGCTGCGACACGCCTACCCGGCTGCTGGTCGGTGCCCACGACCACAAGTTCTGTGCCATCGCGGACGAACTAGCGGCCCGGCTGCCCCGGTCCGGCGTCGTCCGCATCGACGGCGCGGGACACGCCGCCCACCTGGAGCAGCCCGACGCCACCGCCGCCGCGACGGCGGACCTCATTGCCGGGGCGGAAGCCGACCGAGCCGCAGAAGGAGGCCGCGAGTGACCCGACTGCATGCTGGATGGTCGCCGCGCGATGCAATGCCGCCGGATACGGCCGCAGAAGGAGGCCGCGAGTGACCCGACTGCATGCTGGACGGTCGCCGCGCGATGCAACGCCGCCGGATACGGCCGCAGAAGGAGGCCGCGAGTGACCCGACTGCATGCTGTGCTGCATCCCTTCCGGCTGGCCCTGAAGGCTCCGATCGCGGCGGGCGGAGCTTCGATCTCCGGGGCGCCACTCCAACCGCCGGTCGGTCCACCGCTGAAGGCTCCGATCGTGACTGGCAGAGCTTCGATCCGGTTCCGGGCCGGATTCCTGGTGGCGCTGAGAGCGGACGGCGTCACTGGCTGGGGCGAGGCCAGCCCGCTTCCGGGATGGTCGCGCACCAGCCTGCTTGAGACCGAGGCAGCGCTGCGACGCTTCTCCGACGGTCTGGCCGACGGTGGTGAGGCCGCGCTGGGCGCCCTCCTTGCCGCAATGCGCGACAAGCCGCACGCGAGGGCGGGCGCAGCGGGCGCGTGGGCCGATCTGCAGGCCCGCCGCGAGGGCCGGCCCCTGGCCGAGCAGCTGGTCGCAGACCGCGCCGGGACGGTCGCCTCCGAGGTGGCCGTCAATGCCCTCATCGCCACGCCGGAACCGTCGGAGGTCGAGCAGGCCGCTCGCGAAGCGGTCCTGGCCGGCTTCCCGGCAGCCAAGCTCAAGGTCGGCGCGGCCGATCCGGAGGTCGATGTTGCCCGCATACGAGCCGCACGCGCCGGGCTGGGCCCAGCCGCGGAGCTGCGTCTCGACGCGAACGGCGCCTGGGACGAGCACACCGCCCTCGATGTCCTGGATCGGGTTCACGACTGCAGGATCGCCTACTGCGAGGAGCCGGTCGCAGGGATAGCGGCCATCGCGGCCGTGGGCCGGCGCAGCCCGATCCCGGTAGCGGTCGACGAGTCGATCCGCAGCGAGTCCGACGTCGTGCGGGCCATGGATGCCGGAGTGACCGTACTGATCGTCAAGCCCCAGGCTCTCGGAGGTCCCGACGTTGGCCTCTCCGTCTCGCGTCGGGCGCTCCACGCCGGCGCGTCAGTGACTGTGACATCCTTCCTCGACTCGGCTGTGGGTGTTGTCCACGCCCTCCACTTGGCAGCCGTCGTGGACGCAGCCTCCTCCAAGCAAGGCAGGGCCCACGGCCTGGCCACGCCCGGCCTGCTCGCAGAGGACGTGGCCGAAGCGGTTCCCGCGGTCGCCGGAGCCATGGCGCTGCCGGCCGCTCCGGGCCTGGGGCTGGTCCCCGGCGTGAGCGCAGGTCCGTAGGCCGGCTCAGCGCTGTCCGTGGTTGTGCGGTCCGTTCCCGCCGGTCTCACGGGCTTGTGCGCGACTCGACGTCGGCGTCGCACAGGATGACGATCCGCCCGGTCCGTTCCCGCCGGTCTCCCGGGCTTGTGCGCGACACCCCCGCCTGGTACGACTACGAGGTCACCGCCGAGGTCCGTTCCCGCCGGTCTCCCGGGCTTGTGCGCGACTGTGCTCGTGTGGACGGCCAAGCGTCTGCACGGTCGGCAGCCCCACCGGCGTCGATGGAGTCTGACCGACCCTCAACGTGTGCGGATCTGCATCTCTGCGCCACCCAGCATCAAGACCGGCGGGGGTGCCGGTAGCCTCCGGCGCGGCTACTGGGACACGAGGCGCCGGGAGACTCATGGAGCTGCTGATTATCCGCCATGCCCGTCCCGTTCGCGACGAGGCCCCACAAGGCGGTTCCGCCGATCCCGACCTGTCCGACGTCGGGCGCCTCCAAGCGGAGGCCACCGCCGGCCACCTGATCGACGAGGGGGTCGACCACATCGTGTCGTCGCCGATGAGGCGGGCGGTGCGCACCGCCGAGCCCCTGGCCGAGCGGCTCGGCCTCGCCGTTGAGATTCTCGACGACCTGCGCGAGTCCGACCACCGGTCCAGGACCTACGTGCCCGTGGAGGAGTTCAGCCGCGACGACCCGGCCACCGCCCATTACTACGACCGCGGCGCCGGCCTCGCAGAGGCGATCTTCTCGGACGGGTACGACGAGTTCCGGTCACGGGTGGAGCGGGGCTTCGAGCACGTGGTCCGCGCCAACCGGTCGCGCACGGTGGCCGTGTTCTGCCACGCCATAGTGACCGGCGTGTACCTGCAGGTCCTGCTGGGCACCGAGAGCCCGCTGCTGATGCTGGTCGACTACTGCGGGATCACCCGTGTTGCGGCGGCCGGCGACGGCCTGCGCACCGTGCGCTCCGTGAACGAGACCCACCATGTGCGCCACCTGCTGGAGCGGTGACGGTGCGGCGAGTCGGGCCGCGGAGGCGGTGAGGCGTCCCGCAGCCTCGGCATCGGGGCGCTGAGCGGGATGTTCTCGCTGGTGGTCATGGCCGCCGGTGTCGGCCGGCGCTTCGGCGGTGACAAGCAGCTTGCCGCGGTCGGGCCGGACGGCGAGACCTTCCTCGACTACGCCGTCTCGGCGGCCGCGGCCGCGGGCGCATCCAAGGTGGTGCTGGTGGTGCGGTCGGAGATCGAGTCCGCCCTGCGCGACCATGTCGACGGGCGCCACGGAGCCCTTCGGCGTGCCGGCCTCGAGTTCGCCTACGTCCGGCAGGACGAGCACGGCCCGGCCCGGGCCGAGACCCGAGTCAAGCCTTGGGGCACCGCCCACGCGGTGCTGGTGGCTGCGGCCGAAGTCGACGGTCCCTTCGTGGTGTGCAACGCCGACGACTACTACGGCCCGGAGGCCGTGTCGGCCATGGCCGCCACAGCGACCGGCCTCGCCGACGACGAGGCCGGCTTGTGCGGATACGCCATCGCACAGACACTCTCCGCGACGGGCGGCGTCAGCCGTGGCGTGTGCCGGGTGTCCGGGGACCGGCTCGCGGGAATCGTCGAGCACCACGGAGTGGCCCGCCAGGCAGACGGCACGATCACCTCCTCGGAGCCCGCCGCCGTGCTCAGCGACGATGCCACTGTGTCCATGAACCTGTGGGCCTTCCCGCTCGCTGCGTTCGACTGGATCGGTGAGAGTTTCGAGCGGTTCCTCGACGCTCACGGACACGACACCGACTCGGAGTGCCTGCTTCCTGAGGCGGTCGCCGACCGGATGGCCCGGCGGGCGCTGTCCGTGAGAGTCGTGCCCACCGCCGAGTCGTGGATCGGGGTCACCAGTTCCGACGACCTGGCAGCGGCCCGAACCGCCTTGGCGGGCCGGTGGGCGGGAGGACGCCGAGCACGGTGACTGCGCCAAGCTGCTGGCCGGAGGGGCACAGCCTCATCCCGGGCCCCCGGCCAGGGCCGCCGGGTGCTCATCGAAGACGCCACCACCGACTGGCAGGAGGTCCCGACTGCCCGCCACCGCGCCACCGCGCTGCGCGAGGACACTCCCCTGACAACACCCATCCGAGCCACTTCGCCCGCTCCAGGCGTCTGTCGGCACTTGAGGTGATCGTCCATCCGCATCAGTTTCGGTGGATCCAGGCTGAGATGACTCCTCCAAGGTCAGGGGGGATGCTCACATACTCGGATCCTCCGCTGGTTGGATGCCGATGTCGGCAACCGGCCGTTATGGCCGGTCGGTCGCGTCCACGGGTGGAGGTTGCCGTGCTTCGGGAGCTTGCTCATTGCTCTTCCGGCGCAGCTCTTCCGGCGCAAAGGTTGCGTCCGGTGTGCCGGGGCAGGTAGGGTTGCGCCTGCCAGTCCAGGGTGGCAGCGGTCCCATTCGAGCGGGCCCGTGCTTGCAACGACGAAAGCAGGGGTGTTGAAGATGCGGGGAGCGGATGAGGCCGAGTCTCGGTTCTGGGGTTGTGCCCGCTGGCTGCGTGTCGGTGTGTCGGCAGCGTTGTTGGCTGTTGCGGCGGCGGCTGTGCTGTCGTTGAGCGCGGCGGCGCAGGGGACTGCCACGCCGATCGCCGCCGTCGACTGCAACACCACCGCCGAAGTGGACGCCCTGACACATCCCGGCGCGCCGACAGGTTTCAGGCTGTGGCGCCACGGCGACGGCACCGGCTCGGCCGCCGGTCGCGGCTTCGGCTGGAGTTTCGATCCGCGGGTGGCGAATTCGGCTAGCCCCGTGGATGCGGGCAATCCCGGCACTAGCGACGTGTGCAACAATGTGGCGAGCTACGAGGTGTGGTACAGCACCACCGAAGCCAACCTGTCCAGCCTGACCTCTGTCCAGCTGGCTGCCGCCGATCCCCCTGCGACGGTGACGGAAATAGAGCGCAACATGCCCATCTTGATGGACACATGGAGCAGTTGGGGCAACGCCCAGGGAAACATAGGCGTCGGGACCTACTACGCGATGCTGCGCGTCAACTTTCAGCGGATCTGCGGCATAGCCACGACCACCGACGATTCGCGCACCAATTACATCAACGAGGCGACCGACATGGTGCCCGCAGGAACCGAGACCGGCAATTCGGATGCCTGCGACGGGGTGCGCGGCGCATGGTCCAGCATAAAGAGCATCACTCTCCCCACCCCGAACCCGACTGTCGCCAACGAGATCCCCGACCAGTCCGTGAGTCTGGGAGGCACGCTCGACTACTCGTTCCCCTCGGACACGTTCAGCAATGCGAACCGGCGCTACAAAGCGGTCGCAGTCGCATCTGACAGCCTCGCCGCCGCCAAGATCGACATGCCCGACTGGGTGACGGCCTATCCGGGTCTCCAGGAGGACCGCTACGGCGCCATAGGCCAAGCGAGGCTCCGCAGGTTCACCGGCCGGCCGGGGGGCACCGAAAACCTCGGCGATTTGTATGTGAAAGTGACGGGCATCGATCCCTACCACGGCTCGGTCTCGGACGTCTTCAAGATCACAGTCAGGAACCGTCCACCTGTATTTAACCCCATCGGCCTCCAGACCGCGACGGCCGGCCGGGGGTTCAGTCTTCGTGTCTCCGCCAGCGACCCCGACTGGCACAGTCTGACTTTTGCGCTTACCCAGAACCCCGGCGGCTGGCTACGTCTCATAAACGACCAGAGACGCAGTGCCCTGCTCCAAGGCAGCCCCGGCCGTAGTGGAACCGGGTCTGTCACCATTGAAGTCACCGACGAATACGGTCTCACAGACTCGGAGACGTTCCGCATCGAAGTCACGAACAGCACACCGACAGTGCAGAACGAGATTCCCGACTGGGAGCCTACAGTCGGCTACCCCGCTAGCTACACTATCCGGGCTGATACTTTCAACGACGCCGACGAACACCTCCTTACCTGGGAGGCGACTACAAAGCCCTCATGGCTCCACGTCGAGACAAGATTGGATGGGGGGCGGAATGCAGTCAGGCTTAAGGGAACACCTCCTAACGTCAATCCTGAAACAGTTGTCCTCACAGTCACCGACGAGGTCGGTGCCTCAGTGTCGGACACGTTCGAGATCAGGCCTGCGAACTCGGCCCCTACTATCATCACCGGGATCCCTGACAAGAGCGCGACAGCCGACACGGAATTGAGTTTCGAAGTCTTGGCGAGCAATTACTCCGATGCTGACCGCCACCCGCTGACACTCGCTCTGAAAGCCGGAGGCCCCGCCTGGCTCAGCGGCACCAAAACCAACAGCGGGATCCGGCTCAGTGGCACGCCAACGACGGGTACAGCATCAATGAGCGAAAGTGCCACCGTCACGGTCTCCGACCCCTACGGCGGATCAGTTGAGGATACATTCACGATCACGGTGGGGGGTCTATGAGGACCGGGAGTCGGTTGGCCTGACGCCTCGAACGACGGGTTGACCATGCGCCCGCCTGTCGCCGTCGGGTCTATGAGGACCGGGAGTCGGTTGGCCTGACGCCGCTCTGGCGGAGGTGCTGGGCCGATCAGGCGGCCCGCTGGGCACGGCACCGGGGCCGAGGGTCGCCTTGGCCTCCAACGGGCGGTGATGCTCAACACTGGCCTGTCGGCGTCTCGTCTCGGCGGCGGGCACTCCGGAGCACCTGCCGAGCAGCTCGCGTCGAGACCTCGGCGGGCCCGGCACGGCCACCCGGACGGTGGCGTCCTACGACGAGGTCCGAGCCCTGTTACACGCCGCCAAACCTGACCGGGCACTCCTCGACACCCTCACTCCACCCTGAAAAGCGAAGAGCCGGATTGATGACCTTCGAGTGGCCGGCCTTCACGGCCACCGGCATGGCACACCCCGACATCCGGCCCGCTCCGGGCCTGAGCGGACACACCCGGGCAGTCGTGTCCGAACTGGGTCTCGACGCCGCCGCCGTCGACGACCTCATCGCCAGAGGGGGCGTGGAGGCAAGCAAGCTAGGTTAAAATGATCTATATAGGAGAATGTAGTTTGAAAACAGCATGAAAGCACTATAGTGATGTCGGATGCACAGAGCATTTGCGCATCCATCGATTGTTGGCTAGAGTAGCTGGAGGAGCATTCATGGACCCTTCGATCACCGCTGCACTCATCGGCATTTTCGGCACCGCCGCCATCGGCGGGCTGGGATTCATCTTCACCGGCCTGCGGACCGGCATCCAGGAGAACGGCATCCGAATCGGCAGGCTCGAGGAGCGTGTCGGCGGGCTCGAGGAGCGTGTCGGCGGGCTCGAGGAGCGTGTCGGCGGGCTCGAGGAGCGTGTCGGCAGGCTCGAGGAGCGCACTGTCTTCGAGTTCGAGCAGATCAAGGAGGTGCTGGCCCGGATCGAGGCCACCCAGACGGAGCAGGGCCGCCAGATAGAGGAGCAGGGCCGCCAGATAGAGAAGCTGTCCGGCGGCGACCTTGCCTGACGGTCCGTCTCGCCTTCGGGGCGTGTCTAGCCGTTGGCCGGGCGACCGGACCCGCGGGCCGCGGATCTCAGCCGGCTTCGCTGTGCGTGACCGGCTCCTCGCCCATCCACTCTCGCAAGGTGTTCTTGAGCTTGGTCTGCTGGATGAACAGGTCGTGCTCCACGCCGGAGGCGCCTGAGGGCTGCGGCGCCTTGAAGTAGAAGCTCAGCCACTCCTGCACGCCCGACTCGCCGGCACGGGCGGCCAGGTCCATGAACAGGGCCAGGTCGAGCACGATCGGGGCGGCCAAGATCGAGTCCCGACACAGGAAATCGACCTTGATCTGCATCGGGTAGCCGAGCCATCCGAAGATGTCGATGTTGTCCCAGCCCTCCTTGTTGTCGCCGCGCGGCGGGTAGTAGTTGATGCGCACCACGTGGTGGATCTCGTCGTAGAGGTCGGGGTAGAGCTCGGGCTGCAGGATCGTGCCGAGAACACCCAGCTTGGAGACCTCCTTGGTCTTGAAGTTCTCGGGGGCGTCGAGCACCTCGCCGTCGCGGTTGCCCAGGATGTTGGTTGAGTACCAGCCCCGCAGGCCCAGCATCCGGGCTTTGAGGCCGGGCGCGATCAGCGTCTTCATCAGGGTCTGGCCCGTCTTGAAGTCCTTGCCGGCGATGGGCACGCCCCGGATGCGGGACAGCTCGTCCATGCACGGCAGGTCCACGGTGAGGTTAGGGGCGCCGTTGGCGAAGGGCACGTCGCTCTGCAGCGCCGCGTAGGCGTAGATCTGGCTGGGGGCGATGGCATCGTCGTCGGCCTTCAGTCCCGCTTCGAACGTCTCGACGGAGGCATGCACGTCGGTCGGTTCCGAGTACGCCTCGGTGGACCCGCACCACACCATCACCAGCCGGTCGCACTCGTGGGCGCCGCGGTAGCTCTCGATGTCGTCCATCAGCGCCTGGGCCTGGTCCCACTTGGACGTCTGGGGCTTCACTCGCACGCCGTCGAGGCGGCTGACCCAACGCCCGTCGAACACTGCGTCCATGGCCACCACACCCTCCAGCTCGGCGGAGATGGCCCCCAGCTCGCGCTCCTCCAGCACGCCGCAGGCGCGGGCCGCCTCCAGCACGTTGGCCGACAGGGGGTCCCAGCCGCCGAACACCAGGTCGGCCAGCCCGGCCAGCGGCACGAACTCCCGGATGAGCGGGTTGCGGTTCTCGGCCTTGGTGCCGAGACGGATGTGGGCCATCTGGCTGAGCGAGCCGATGGGGGGGCTCAGGCCTCGCCGGGCTGCGATAACGCCGGCGACGAAGGTGGACGCCACCGCCCCCATTCCCGGTGTGAGCACCCCCAGATTGCCGGCCGCGGGGGCGATATGCCGGGCTGACGCGACGGTCATGGCCAACAGGATAGGCGTCGGTTCGGTCGGGCAGGCCCGCCGACGCGCATCGGCCGCATGCACTTGACGCAGTCGGGTGCCCTAGAACGAGCGCAAACAGGTGAGAGTCAGTGGTGTCGCAGCGGTGTCATTCCCGCTCTTGTTCGCTGCGACCTGAGGGCCGCTCGGGTCATGGCCTCGCCCGTATGCAGCCGATCAGCTCGCCTATCCGCTCGGCCTCTTGCAGCGGCACAACTGCGCCTATCTCGAGGAGGGTGGGGCTGTCGGCGCCGTCGCGGCGGGGGTTTGGCGGTAGCTTGAGGCCGTCGGGAATATGGACGTGAGCGACAATCCGGCGCTCAGCGTCGCGGCGGGGGTGTGGCGGTAGCTTGACGCCGTCTGTCGCAGCTACGAGAGGGGTGCCGCATGAGCAGCGCCGAGGCCGCGTTCGCGGTCTTGAAGGCCCAGGAGGGCACCGAGCGAGGGCACGGCGACTGGTTCGAGATCACCCAGGAGCAGATCAGCGCCTTCGCCGACTGCACCGTCGACCACCAGTTCATCCACATCGACGAGGAGCGGGCCAAGGCCGAGACACCGTTCGGCGGCACCATCGCTCACGGCTTCCTCACGCTGTCGATGCTCACCCACCTGATGCAGTCGGTTCCATCGGACACCCCGCGGCTCGCCGGGATGGTCATGGGAATCAACTACGGCCTCGACCGGGTCCGGTTCATCAGCCCCGTCAGCCGGGGCGAGCGGGTGCGGGCCCACGCCACGGTCGAGTCGGTGGAGCTGAAGCCGGCCTCCGTGCAGACGGTCACCTCCATCACGATCGAGATCGAGGGCGGATCGAAGCCCGCCCTTGTGGCCGAATGGGTGACCCGGACGGTGTTCGACTCGTGAGGGCCGCCGGTACCGCGCCAAGAGGAGACGCGAGCCGACGAACACCGGTCGCGCTGCTGCCCCTAGCAGACCGTTGAGCAAGTCGTTTGGTGGCGGCGGTCGGGCGGGCAGTTTGGTCTGTGTTGGTGTGGGTGGGTCGTTGTGGTTGTCGGCCGGTGGTACCGGTTAAGGAGTTGCCTGAGCCGCAGTTCATCGACAAGGTCAGAGGCATAGTGGGGCTGCATCTGAACCCACCGGAGGCGGCGGTGGTGCTTTGTGTGGGCATGCGCCTGCCTGCTCAGCCCCTTAGCGCGGGATGGGCCAGTTTCGGTGCTGCCATCGGGAGGGGCTGCGTGCTCCGTTAGGTTGACCACGGTGCGCGGCCTGTTGCCCATCTCGACCCGGCCTCGACCGTGAGCGTCGTTCGCTTGAGCGGCGCGGTCGTGCTGCTGGGGGGATTCCCGGCGCTGGCCGGAGTCGACTTGGAGGTCGGCCGGGGTGAGGTAGTGCTCGTGCAGGGGCCCAACGGAGCGGGCAAGTCGACGCTGCTGCACCTGTGCGCGGGTCTGTTGCGTCTCGCTGAGGGAAACGGCGAGGTTCTGGGCTGCGACCTGGGCGCTGAGCGGACCGCGGTGCGGCGCCGGGTCGGGCTGCTGGGCCACGACACCGCGCTCTACGGGGAGTTGAGCGCGGTCGAGAACTTGCATCTGTGGGCTCAGGCGTTGCGGGTGGGCGAGACCGACGCGGCGGGCGCGCTCGATCGTCTGGCCCTGCCTCCGCGGCTGCGCGGCGTCCCTGTCGACCGGCTGTCGGCGGGCCAGAGGCGCCGGGTGGCGCTGGCGTCCATCGTGGTGCGTCGTCCCGAATTGTGGCTGCTCGACGAGCCCCACGCCGGACTCGACGCCGCGGGCCGCGAGATCGTGGACGGCATCGTGGCGGACGCGGCCGGATCCGGCGCTGCGGTCGTGCTGGCCTCCCACGAGACGGGACCGGCCGGACACCTCGCAAACCGCACGGCTGCGCTGGCCGGCGGCACTCTGTCGGAGGGAGCGCGTCCGTGAGCGCCTGGCGCGACTTGAGCATGTTCGCGGGTGACGCCGTGCTGGTGGCGGCCAAGGATCTGCGCATCGAGTGGCGGGCCCGCACCACGCTCGGCCAGATCCTGCCGTTCGCGGTGCTGGTGCTGGTGCTGTTCGGGTTCGCCCTGGATGCCAACCGGCCCACCCTGCGACTGGCCACGCCGGGTCTGCTGTGGATGACGGTGCTGTTCGCCACCGTGGTGGCGGTGCAGCGGTCCGTGGCTGTGGAGTCCAGCGACGGGGCCGGGCGGATGCTGCTGCTCAGCGGGATGGCCCCGGCGGCCGCGTTCACGGGCAAGGCCGCGGCGGTGGCGGTGCAGTTGCTGGTCGTGGAGGCGCTGCTGGTGCCGGGCGCCGTGCTGCTCTACGACGCCGATATCGAGTCGGCGCCGGTGCTGATCGCCGCTTGTGTCGCCGCGACGGCGGGCCTGGCCGCCGCCGGTAGCCTGCTCGGTGCTGTGGTAGCAGGAGTGCGAGCCCATCAGACGGTCCTGCCGATCCTGCTGCTTCCAGTGTCGGCGCCGGTGCTGATCGCCGCCACACGGGCCTTCGCTGACGGGTTCGGAACGGTCGCGGTGAACGGATGGTCCTGGGTCGGCCTGCTGACCGGGTTCGCGGCGGTGAACGTGCTGGCGGGCGCGGTCGTCTACGGCCCGCTGCTTGAGGACACATGACGCCGCCGGCAGCGTCGGACCCGCCCTTGAAGCCTCCGTTCGCCCCGCCGCCGCGAGATGGCCTTGCTCGCGATGGTGCAGCGTCGGACCCGCCCATGAAGCCTCCGTTCGCCTCCTATCTCGGCGGACCCGCCCGCACCGGGTCGCGCTTCACTTTCTGGCTGGGGCTGGCCACCTTGCTCGGCCTGGCCGCGGTGGCAGCTCTCGGGCTGCTGACCGTGCCGGCCGACGACGTGCAGGGCGACGCGGTGCGCATCATCTTCGTGCATGTGCCCGCTGCTCTCGGCGCCTACTTCGCCTTCGGGCTGACCGCGGTGGGCTCAGTGATCTGGCTGTGGCGCAAATCGGCGTGGTGGGACGTCACCGCCCACGCCGGCGCCGAGGTCGGCGTCCTGCTCTGCGGGCTCACGCTGGTCACGGGCATGCTTTGGGGCAGGCCTACCTGGGGCACTTACTGGGAGTGGGGCGACGTTCGCCTGATCACCAACCTCATACTGTTCCTGGTGATGATCGGCTACCTGTCGATACGGGCTCTCGGCGGCGATCCGACGTCGGTGGCCACCCGGGCCGCGGCAGTGGGGATGGTCGGCGCGGTGAACATTCCGATAGTCAACCGGTCGGTGAGCTGGTGGGCCAACCGCACCCTGCACCAGCAGTCCTCCCTTACCGAAGGCAAGCTCGAGGACCTCACGCTGTTCACCCTGTTCTTGGCGTTCGTGGTGGCCGCCATGGCCATCGCCTGGATGATGATCCACCGCTTCCGCATCGGCTGGCTCGAACGGCAGATCCAGGCCCGGGACCTCCACAATGCCCTGGCGGCCCGGCGAGCCGAGGCCGGACAGTGAGGCAGGCCGGCTATGTGCTGGGCGCCTGGGGCGTGACGCTGGCCGCGGTGAGCGTGTATGCGGCGGGGCTGATCGTGCGGGGTCGGCGGCTGCTGCGGCGTGTACGGGCGGCGGACGCCGGCGAGAACGGCGAGTGACGGCTGTGGGCGGGGCGACGGACCCGGCAGCCGTGGACCTGTCGCCGCTCGCGCCGCGGCCCGATCGTGGAGCCACACGGACCAGGCGCAGGATCGCGACGCTGGTGACGCTGGCCGCAGCCGCCGGGGTGGGGTTGCTGATCGCCAGCCTGCTCGGCGATGCCGTGCTGTTCTTCTACAACGCCGATGAGGCGGTCGAACGCCGGGGCGAGTTGTCCGCCCAGCGTTTCCGTCTCCAGGGAACCCCGCTGTCCGAGCCGCAGCACACCTTCTTCCGAGACCGGCCGGTGCTGGCATTCGCCGTCGGCTTCGACGGCGTAGTGGTGGACGTGGTCCATTCGGGCGACCCGCCCGAACTGTTCCAGCCCGGCGTGCCGGTAGTCCTCGAAGGGGCCTGGCGGCAGGGTCCCGGTCCGGGTCCGGCCGTCGCCGCCGACGGCTGGCACTTCGCCTCGGACCGGATGCTGGTGAAACACGACAACGACTACCGAGACCGCGA
This sequence comes from Acidimicrobiales bacterium, assembly GCA_965116865.1. GTDB lineage: Bacteria > Actinomycetota > Acidimicrobiia > Acidimicrobiales > Aldehydirespiratoraceae > Aldehydirespirator. Next base: position 53,220 of record OZ220727.1, read on the forward strand.
AGGCTACGACGAGCGCATCACCGAGGCAGACCAGACGGGCGCGCTCCCATGACCAGACGTCGGAGGGTTGCGGGTAGCCGCGTGCTCGATGTGACCGGGGTTGCCTGCGTGCCTGCGGCGTCGGCGCACGCGTAACGGCGAGGAGCCGCATGCTCGCCGTGAGCAACGCGACGCTCGGCTCGACAGCGGTCGCCGCGGGGCTGGGAGCAGCCCTGCTGGGCATCGCCGTCACCGGGCTGGGCCTCGTCGGGCGGCTGCGCTTCTGGCTGCGCTACGCCCGACAGCTCACGTTCGGCATGGCCGCCGCCGCGGCGGCCGCGGTGGCGGTGATGGAACGGGCACTCATCACAAGGGACTTCACGGTGAGGTTCGTCGCCGACAACGGCTCGTCCACCACGCCGCCGGTGTTCAACGTGGCGACGCTGTGGTCGGCGCTGGAGGGTTCGATCCTGCTGTGGGCCCTCGTGCTGTGCGGCTACGCCGTGGCGGTGGCGTGGAAGTTCGGCAGGCGGGGCCGGGTCGCGCTGCGGGGACCGGCGGCCGGCGACGACCCGTCCGGGATCGAGGCCCGCGGTCGCGTGACGGGCGACGACCCGATGGTGGCCTGGGCGATGCTGGTGATGTTCGTGGTGAGCGCCTTCTTCTTCGTGCTCATGGTCGGCCCGGCCGATCCGTTCGTCGCGGTCGAGGTCCCGCCCGGCTACGACGGCCCCGGCCCGAACCCGCTGCTGCAGAACCACATCCTGATGGCGTTCCATCCGCCGATCCTGTACCTCGGCTACGTCGGGTTCACCGTTCCGTTCGCCTTCGCGGTGGCTGCGCTGGCCACCGGGCGGCTGGGGGAGGGATGGCTGGCCGCCACCCGGCGCTGGACCGTGGCCGCCTGGGGCTTGCTGACGTTCGGCATAGTGCTCGGCGCCTGGTGGAGTTACGAGACCCTGGGATGGGGCGGCTACTGGGCCTGGGACCCGGTCGAGAACGCCTCGCTGCTGCCGTGGCTGACCGGCACCGCCTACCTGCACTCGGTGATGGTGCAGGAGCGGCGCGGGATGCTGAGGGTCTGGAACCTGTCGCTGGTGATCGCCACCTTCTCGCTCACGATCCTCGGGACTTTCCTCACCCGTTCGGGGGTGCTCGCATCGGTGCATTCCTTCACCGAGTCGGGCATCGGCCCGGCCATCCTCGGCTTCTTCGCGGTGATCGTGGCCGTGTCGCTGGCCCTCATCGCCTGGCGGGGCGACCGGCTGCGCTCCCCGGGCCGGATCGCGGCGCCGGTGTCGCGCGAGGGCGCCTTCCTGGCCAACAACGCCCTGTTCGCCGCCTTCGCGTTCGTGGTGCTGCTCGGAACGGTGTTCCCGCTGCTGGTGGAAGCCTTCAACGGTCGCACCATCTCGGTGGGCAACCCGTACTTCGACCGGATGACCCGGCCGATCGGCCTCGCGCTGCTGTTCCTGATGGCGGTGGCGCCCATGCTGCCGTGGGGAGGGGAGGGACGACGCCCGCCGACGGAGATCCTGGGCCGTCGCTTGATGGTGCCGGTATGGATCGCGGCGGCGGCTCTCGTGTGCTCGGTGGTCGCCGGGGCACGGGGATGGGCGCCGCTGCTGGCGTTCGGCCTGGGCGGATTCGCGGGAGGGGCCGCCCTGCGCCAGATCCTGCTGGCCGTGCGCCGCCACCGATGGCGCGGCCTGGTGGGACGCACCAACGGCGGCATGGTCGTGCATCTGGGGGTGGTGCTGGTGGCGGTGGCCTTCGCGGCCAGCCAGTCGTATGTGCGCCAGGCCGAGTTCGATTTGGAGGCCGGCCGGCCGGCCGCGTTCGCTGGCCACGAGATCGTCTATGTGGGATCGGCGGTCGTAGCCCACGAGAACCGCACCGAGCGGGTGGCCTTCGTGCGGGTCGACGACGCCAAGACGTACGGGCCGGCCATCGCCTCCTACCCGTTCGCGTCCCGGACGATCGGGATCCCGACGGTGCGGTCCACCCTGCGCGACGACGTGGCTCTGGCGGTGCTGAAGTTCCCCGACGACGCCGGCGTCGACCGGGTGATCCTGCGGGTGACCGTGCAGCCGCTGGTGGTGTGGCTGTGGCTGGGAGGGATCGTGATGGCTCTCGGCACGGTCCTGTCGCTGCTGCCGACGGGATCGAGGCGCCGCCAAGCCGTCGAGGACGCCGCCGCGGAGACGTCGGCGTGAGCGTGGCTGACCCCTCCGGGCCCGGCGTCTCGTCGGGTGCGTCTCCGTCCGCGGGAACGGCGACGGAGGGGCCGGGACTGTCTGCGCGGCCGTCGGAGAGGCCCTCGAACAGCGGGCCGGGACTGTCTGCGCGGCCGTCGGAGAGGCCTTCGAACAGCGGGCCGGGACCGTCTGCGCCGCCGCCGGACCGAGGCTGGAGGCCGCTGTGGGCAGCGCTGCCGGTGGCGGTGGCGGCTGCTCTGCTGGTGGCGGTGCTGGCTACCCGCGACTCTGCGTTCGAGCGCAGGGCCTCCAGCCCGATCCTGGGAGGCTTGGCACCCGCCGTCGTCGGGACGACGGCGGCGGGCGAGCCCTTCGATCTCGACGACTGGCGCGGCGAGTGGGTTGTCGTCAACTTCTTCCAGAGCACTTGTGTGCCGTGCGTCAAGGAGCATCCCGAACTCGTCGACTTCCACGAGCGCCACGCCCCGGCTGGCGACGCCCGGATCGTGTCCGTGGTGTTCGACGACACCGTTGAGAACGTGAGGGATTTCTTCGCCGTCCACGGCGGCCGCTGGCCGGTGGTGGCCGCCGGCGCGAGCGAGGCGGCCGTCGCCTACGGCGTGACCGGAGTGCCCGAGTCGTATCTTGTGGCCCCCTCCGGGGTCGTTGTGTGGAAGCATCTCGGCGGGGTCACCGCCGACGGCATCGACGAAGTGATCGCCCGATTCTCGGCATCACCATGAGTCGGCGAGCCGCGAGCTGGACGGCGGCCGTCGTCGTGGCCGCGGCGGCCTTCGTGTACGGCGCGGTGGGCGAGGGTGCTCCCAAGACCAACGCCGACCGGGTCCGCGCCCTGGCCGATGACTTCGCCTGCCCGGTTTGCGCGGGGCAGTCGGTGGCTGAGAGCGAGGTGCCGGTCGCCCGCGAGATCCGACGGCAGATAGCGGTGTGGGTGGACGAGGGGCGCAGCGACGACTACATCCGCGACGAGCTGGTGGCCGCCTACGACGTCGACATCGACTACAACCCCTCGGGGTCCGGCATCACCAGCCTGGTGTGGATCCTCCCGGTCCTCGCCGGCGGCGGCATCGCGACCGTGGTGGTTGTGATGCTGCGCCCAGCGCCCCGTCCGGCGGAGGCCGCGGCCCGTCGTTCGACGGCGGCCCGGCGACGCCGCTGGCGCAACACGGCGGTTTGGGCCGTCGCCATCGTGTCGGTGGCCGGTGCGGCCGGCCTGCTGGTGGCCAGGTCCTCGGGCAGCCGCAGTGCCGGTGGCTCGGTCACCGGCGAGATCCGTGCCTCGAGCCGGGAGTTGATCTTCGAAGCTCAGCAGCGTCTGGGCGAGGGCGACATGGCCGGTGCCATCGCCGCCTACGACGAGGCCCTCGAACTCCAGCCCTCGAATGTGGAGGCGCTCACGTACCGCGGCTGGCTCGCCTCTCGGCGTGGAGAGCCGGCCGAGGCGGTTCCGTATCTCGACGACGCCATCGCCGTGGACCCCTCCTATCCCGACGCCCGGCTGTTCCGTGCCATCGTGGCCCTCGAGGAGGGCGACGGTGCGAGGGCTGCGACCGAGTTGGCCGCCTTCGACTCGCTGGACCCGCCCCCGTACGCAGAGGCACTGCTGGTCCAGACGCAAGTGCGGGAGCGGGTGGCCGCGGCCCGCGAAGCCGCGGCGCTGCAAACTGTGGAGGCTCTGGGCACCTTCGACGAGCGTCCCGCGTTCGGTGAGACCGATTTGGATGTGCCCACCGCGCTTGCCGGCGCTGAGGCCTTGGCCGCCCGCGGCGACCTGCTCGATGCCGTGCAGTTCCTCGATTGGGTCCTCGAGTCCCTCCCCGACGACGGTGACGTGCTGGCCGGCCGGGGCTGGCTGCTGGTGCGCAGCGGCGACCCCGAACTGCTCGCGCTCGGCGTCGAGTACCTGGATGCCGCCCTGACCGCCGATCCCTCCAATCCCTCGGGGCTGGTGTACCGGGCTTTCGCCCGGTGGCGGCGAGGCGACGCAGCGGCGGCCCGCGCCGATCTCGCCGCCTTCGACGCCCTGCCGCTCCGGTCCCCCGACCTGGAGCGTCTAGTCGAGGCTCAGGGCCTGCGTGCGGCGCTCGGAGGCTGACGTCCTGAGTTCTCGGGGGCCGTGCAGCCGGCGGGCTGGTCGCTGCCGGCGGCCGGGAAGGGCTCGGCCGACGATGCCGGAGGGAACTACGACGTTGCGGGCTGGTACCGGGCGGGCAGTCTGGGGCTCGGACCCGACGGTTCAGTCAGGCGGCGCCGAAGATGCGGGGGGTGCCGGTAGGCGGCGGCGACGATCCGGCCGTCGCTGACGTCCAGTTCCCAGATCGATCCCTTCTTGCACCTGCCCATCCCAGGCATGTTCAGCCCGTACTGGGCCAGAACCCACAACAGGCCGGGAATCACGTCTCCGTGGCTGCACAGCACCGAGTCGCCCTCGGCGCCGGCCAGAGAGCCCAGCAGTTTGAAGGCGCCGTTGACGCAGGATCCCTCGGCCAGCTCGTCGCAGGCCTCCACGGGCAGGCCGAGGGCGCGTCCCAGCGGCATGGCGGTCTCCACGCAACGCACGTACGGGCTCGACAGGATGCGGCGCACCGGCCGCCAGGCGAGGGCTGCACCGATGGCCTCGGCCTGCATCCGTCCGTCATCGTCCAGCGGCCTCTCGAAGTCGTTGCCCACCCAGGCCATCCGGCTGCCTGCGTCGGCATGGCGCACTAGATGCAGCATCAGTCGGAGGCTACAGGCCTACGACATGCTCGTACGGGTACTTCTTGGACGGAGTCCCCTGAAAGCGACAGAGGGCACTCAGGGCCTCAAGTGGGCTGAAGTCTTGGATCAGCGACGCAACACTGGCACGCCCATCAGCAGCTGATCGTCTGAACTTCTTGATACGGCGCCCTGCAGGTGAGCCCGCTGCTCCACGCAAGAGTTCCTCAACAGGAGCATGGGAGTGCCTTGTCTTGGGAGTGCCTTGTCTTGCGCCGGTCCGGTCGACGGGCGCCGCGGTGCATCGCCGCGGTGCATCTCCGGCACGCCGTCTCTCGGCGAGGCTCGTTGAGAGGGCCGGGCTTCGGCAGCGGTGGCGCCCCCGTTAGTCTATGGCCGTGGCTGTCACGGAAGCGGAGGTGATCGAGGCTCTCCGACCGGTGGAGGACCCTGAGCTGCACCGCAGCATCGTCGACCTCGGCATGTACAGGGGTTCCACCGTCGATGGCGGCCACGCCGACGTTCGCATCGCTCTCACGGTGGCGGGCTGCCCGCTGCGCAGCGAGATCCAGCGCCGGGTGACCGACGCGCTGCTCGAGCTCGACGGCGTGGCCGCGGTCACCCTGGACTTCACCGTGATGAGCGACGCCGAGCGTGCCGAGCTGCGCGCCAGGCTGCACGGCAACCCGGCGGCCACTGCCGGCACCGCCCCCGCCCACGGTCACGCCGAGGGCCGGGCCATACCGTTCGCCGAGCCCGGCAACGCCACCCGCATGCTGCTGATCGCCTCCGGCAAGGGCGGGGTGGGCAAGTCGTCGGTCACCGCCAACCTCGCCGTCGCCCTCGCAGCACGGGGTCGTTCCACCGCGGTGGTGGACGCCGACGTGTGGGGCTTCTCGATCCCGAGGATGCTGGGAGTGGACCGGGCCCCGGTTGTGATCGACGACATGATCGTGCCGCCGGAGGCGCACGGCGTTCGCTGCATCTCGATGGGCTTCTTCGCTCAGGAGGACCAGCCGGTGATCTGGCGGGGCCCGATGCTGCACAAGGCCCTCGAGCAGTTTCTGACCGACGTGTTCTGGGACGATCCCGACTTCCTGCTGGTGGACCTGCCGCCCGGCACCGGCGACATCTCGCTGTCGCTGGCGCAGTTCCTGCCGCGGGCCGAGGCCTATGTGGTGACCACCCCCAACCCGGCGTCCCAGAAGGTGGCGCAGCGCTCGGCGTTCATGTTCTCGAAGGTGAACATCGCCGTGCGGGGCGTGATCGAGAACATGTCGTGGTTCACCGGCGACGACGGCAAGAGCTACCGGCTCTTCGGCTCCGGCGGCGGGGCGGAGCTGGCCCGCACACTCGACGTGGAGATGATCGGCCAGGTCCCGATGACGATCCCGCTGCGTGAGGGCAGCGATCACGGCCGGCCCATAATGGCCGTGGATCCCGGTTCGGAGGCGTCGGAGGTCTTCGCTGCGATGGCGTCGTGGATCGAAGCCCACGGCCCCACCAAGCGGACCCACCCCGAGCTGAAGATCGTTTGACGCCACCTGGTCCGGCCCGAAGGCACAGCCAAGGAGAAGAAGAGTGGAGCTTCGCATCGGCATAGCCGACAACCCCCAGCCAATCAAGGTGACGCTGCCCGACGGCGCCGACCGCGACCACATCAAGGCGTCGGTCGGCGCGGCGCTCAACGGCGAGGTCCCGGTGCTGTGGCTGACCGATGACAAGGGTCGGGAGATAGCGGTGGCCGCATCGCGCCTCACCCATGTGGAGATGGGCCCGGACAGCTCCAACCCGATCGGTTTCGGCTAGCGGGGACCGGGGCGGTGGTCGGTCTCTCGGAGCTGGCCCGCGCCGGCACCGCGCTCGACGAGCGCGCCGTCGATCACCTGCACCGGCTGGTGGGCTCGTGGGCGCCGCTGGCCGACCTGTCCTTCGGGGACCTGCTGCTGTACGCCCCCTGCGCCGACGGGTTCGATCCGGCCGGCATCGGGATGGCTGCCGACGGGTTCGATCCGGTCGCCCTCGCGGCCGATTCCGAAAAGTTGGCGGACGGGACCGTCAGCAGCGCCGGCGGCGGTTTCGTGGTGCTGGCCCACGCCCGGGCCAACACGGGCCCCACCGTTCACGGGGTCGACCCGGTAGGAACCGTCGTCCAGGGTCCGGCGCTGTCCTGGATGCAGTCCGCGATCGGGGCCGGGGAGGCCGGGCAGGCCCAGATCGCGGAGGTCTGCGCCCCGCCCGGAGCGGGAGACGACGCGGTCGTGGAGGAGGACGGCGCCCTGCCGCGGCGCGGCGGTAGCCGGATCGTCGATTACGTGCCCGTCCGTTGCGGCGGCACGCCGGTTGCGGTGCTCTCGCGCGAGGCTGCCCCGGCGCCCATCCGTCACGAGAACCCGCTGGAGACGATCTACCGCGCCCTCTACGATCGGTTCGCGAAGATGATCGCTGAAGGCGCCTTTCCCTACGACCGCATGGAGCGGGTGGGCGAGTTCCGCGAGCCGCGGGTGGGCGACGGCGTCCTGGTGCTCGACCGGGAGGGCCGGATCAGCTACGCCTCGCCCAACGCTCGCAGCGCCCTTCACCGGCTGGGCGTCACCCGCCCGGTGCCGGGATGCAGTCTCGGCGATCTCGGGCTCGACGACAGGGTGATCCGGCGCTCGTTCTGGCGGCGGCGCTCCACGGTGGCCGAGTTCACCGCCGACTCGATGATCGTGGTGGTGCTGCGGGCTTACCCCATGATGGCCGAGGACCGCATCACCGGAGCGGTGGCCATGCTGCGCGACGTGTCGGAGCTGCGCCACCACGACCGCCTGCTGGTGTCGAAGGACGCGACCATCCGCGAGATCCACCACCGGGTCAAGAACAACCTGCAGACGGTCAGCTCGCTGCTGCAGCTGCAGGCCCGCCGCCTCGGAAGCGCCGAGGCGAAGGCCGCTGTGGAGAGCTCGGTGCGCCGGGTCTCGTCGATTGCCATGGTGCATGAGCATCTGGCGCTCGACACCACCTCCGAGCTCGACTTCGACGAGATCGTGGGCCCGCTGGTGCGCTTGGTGCAGGAGGGGCTGGCCCCGGCGGAGCGTCCCCTCGAGATCCGAGTCCGCGGGACCGTCGGCGAGGTCGAGGGCGAGACGGCGATGCCGCTGGCGGTGGTCCTGGTGGAGCTGGTGCAGAACGCCTTCCAGCACGCCGCCTCGCCCGCCGGGCCCGGAGAGCAGGTCGAGGTGTGCTTAGCCCGCACCGCCACCACGCTGACCATGCGCATAGCCGACAACGGGCCCGGCGTTGCGGAGGGCTTCTCGCTCGACCGCGACGCCGGACTCGGCCTCACCGTCGTACGGACCTTCGTGGTTCACGACCTCGGCGGCTCGATCACCATCAAGGCCGCATCGGCCAAGCCGCCCCGGGGCACCGTGATCGAGGTGACCGTCCCTCGCCGACCCGCCACTGCGTCCTCTGTCTGACGGCGTATGACGGCTCTTCCTCACGGCTAAGAGGCCGAGCGAATAGGCGGGCCAGTCCGGATCATACGGGCGAGGCCGTGGCCCGAGCGGCCCGTGAGCGCAGCGAACAAGAGCGGGAATGACACCGCTGCGACACAATCGGCTCTCACCTATTCGCGGACGCTCTAAGAGGCCGAACGGACAGGCGAGCGAATCCATCCCACGAGGGGCCGAGCGAATCGGCTGCATCCGGGCGAGGCCGTGGTCCGAGCGGTCCGTGAGCGAAGCGAGCAAGAGAGGCCCGCGCCTGTCCGGAGGGCCGGCCACGACCATTGTGGACGTCCTTCCAGCGCGACCGGTGCGCCGCCGTGGTCCACTAGCAGAGTTGACATCACATCTACTGTCGGATAGTCTATATCCAGAGCCTCGTCTGCTGAGCATCGACAGTAGACCCAATACAGCGTACGTCCCGTCCGCAAGCCCAATGACGAGGTGCCCATGTCCGATCCCTCACACGCCGCCGTGTTGGCACAATCCCAGATGATGACCCAACCACCCCATCCAACGACGTCTGCAGAGCCATCGAGCGGGACGACCGACGCGGCGGAGGACGCTGCTGGGGCGGCCTACGCGGTGGACGGTGCAGTCGGCGCCGAGTCTGGCGGGAGAGCAAGCCAGGCTGCGACCGTGGCTCGAGCGAGGATTGTCGGCACGTCCGCGGGAGCGATGGCAACGCTGGCGGCGGCGCTCCTCGGCGTCGGTGTCACCATGCTGCTGCAGACGCTGAACACCAACAGCAACAGGATCTCCGACATCAATGCCAGCGTCATCAGCCTTCAGAGTTCGGTGGATTCCAGATTCGCTGGGACCAGCATCAGAATCGACCGGCTGGAGGACCGTATGGGCGCCGAGTTCGACAAGGTGGACGCCAGATTCGACAAGGTGGACGCCAGATTCGACAAGGTGGACGCCAGATTCGACAAGGTGGACGCCAGATTCGACCGCATCGAGGCGATACTGGCAGCGTTGATCGCCTCGCTGGGCCAGACTGACGCCGTGGAAGCGGCCTTGGAGGGGCGGCTCAGTCCGTAGTCTCGGCGTCGGTGGTTCCTGCGGACCGGAAGTCTGTGCGAGACTGCCGGGGTGACAGCGGTGATCGCGCGTCGGGGCGCCAGCCAGGCTGCTCCCGAGAACACGGTGGAAGCCTTCCGGCTGGCTCGGGAACTCGGCGCCGACTGGGTGGAGCTTGACGTGCGGCGCACCACCGACGGTGTGGCCGTGGTCCACCGCGACGCCCACCTGGCTGACGGGCGCCGCATCGGCCACCTCCACGCCGACGAACTGCCCGACTACGTGCCCAGCCTGGCCGAGGCCCTGGAAGCTTGCGAGGGCATGGGGGTGCATCTCGAGATAAAGAACCTCCCCGACGACCCCGACTACGACAGTGAGTACCTCGTGGCCGACGCGGTGGCCGGCCTCATCGCCGCCTACCTCGGTCCCGAGCGGGCCTTGGTGTCGTCGTTCAACGTGGATGCCGCCGACGCGGTGCGGGTCGTCGATCCTGCGATCCCCACCGCGCTGATCTGCGGGATCGCGGCACCCGCGCAGGCCGTGGCACGGGCCCGCGCCCACAACATGGCGGCCGTGCACCCCTTCGACACCATGTGCGACGCGGCCTTCGTGCGCCGGGCCCACGACTCCGGGCTGGCCGTCAACGCGTGGATCATCAACGCCCCGCAGCGCATGTCGGAACTGCTGGCCATGGGCGTGGACGGGCTGATCACCGACGTCCCCGACGTCGCCCGCGCCCTAGTCGACGCAGCCTGACAGCCAGAGGTCGAGCAGGCGGACCGCCGATGCCCGTCCTGGCAGCAGTGGCTCGAGCGGGCCTCGGGTCGCAGCGGGCAACAGCGGGAACAGCCGCCGGTCAGGGCAGGACTAGGCGCAGGGCTTGAAGCACGGGCACCGGTTGGCGCCGGTTTCGTGGAACAGCCGCCGGTCAGGGCAGGACTAGGCGCAGGGCTTGACTAGACGCAGGGCTTCCGGCGCCCAGCGGATCCGGAGGAGGGGAGCAGTGCCGAGGTGGTCGCCGTCGGCCTGGTAACCGGCGGGCGGATCGGAGAGCACCGTCAGGTCTGTGAGCCCCTCGTGAACCCTTGCTCCCGGCAGCCCGCGCACGTCGCCGGAGCGCAAGGCCTTCAACCCCAACGGCAGCAGGCGGTGCAGCGAAAGGGTGGGCAGCGTCACCGCGGCCAGGGGCTCGTCCAGGCGCAAGCCTGGCACGAGGTCGAAGCTGCGGCCCCCCAAGTACGTGTAGGGGTTGGCGTTGAGCACGATCGTCAACAGGCCCTCGGCCAGCGGATTGCCGTCGGCATCGCGAACCTGCATCGGCGGGCGGCGTCGGTGTGCTCGCTGCATCCAGGTGGTGACTGCGGCGTAGATGAACAGGGGATGCCCGGCCCAGCGCTTCAAAGGGCCGCGGCTCTCGACCAGCTCCACCACCGCCGCGTCGAACCCGATGCCGCAGTGGAACAGGAAGTACCGCCCGTCGACGGCCCCGAGACCGATCCTGGTGACGGCTCCCCGGTCGAGGGCGTCCAGGAGCTGCCCTACCGCGTCGACCGGGTCGTCGGGCAGGCCGATGATGCGGGCGAACACATTGGTGCTTCCCCCCGGAAGGGCCGCCAAGGCGGTGTCGGTGCCGGCCAAGCCGTTGGCAGCCTCGTTGAGCGTGCCGTCTCCGCCGAGCACTACCACCGCATCGACTCCCTCGGAGGCGGCCGACCGGGCCAGCCTGGTCGCGTGGCCGCGCCGGACGGTCTCGGACAGCACCACCTCATGGTCGGCCGACAGCGCTTTCTGGATCACCACCCGCCGCCGCCCCGTCACCGACGAGGCCGCCGAGTTGACCAGCAGCAGTATCCGCACCCGCCCAGTCTGTCCGCTCGCGGACCGAGCGCGCCGACCAGATCCGCCGCCGCCGCCGAGGTCTGCGATTACGACGGTGAGCGGGGTTCGTTTCTGGCTGTGCTCTGGCACACTTGGCGCTCATGAAGGTTGCCGTCTGCGTGAAGCAGATCCCCGATCCCGCCGATCCCGGCGCGCTCGACCCCGAAACCAGGACGCTGCGGCGCGATGCGAAGCTCATCCTCGACGAGTCCGACTCCTACGGGGTGGAGATGGCCCTGCAGCTGGTGGACGCCGCAGGCGAGGGCTCTGTTCATCTGGTCTCGATGGTGCCCAACGACGAGGTGAGCGGCCTGCGCACGGCCCTCGCCATGGGCGCCGACTCCGCTACGCTCATCAGCGACGAGGCGCTGGCCGGCTCCGACGCTCTGGGCACTGCCCGCGTGCTCGCCGCGGCCATCGAGCGGGGCCAGCACGATCTGGTGCTGGCCGCCACCGAGTCCAGCGACGGCTACACCGGCGTGGTGCCCGCCCAGGTGGCCGAACTGCTCGGGCTGCCGTCGGTGACGTTCGCCAAACAGATCGCGGTGGAGGGCTCCACGGTCACCGTGCGCCGCCAGACCGAGGCCGGCGCCGACCTGGTCGAGTGCCCGCTGCCCGCGGTGGTGTCGGTGACAGCCGGAGTGGTCGAGCCCCGCTATCCGTCGTTCCGGGGGATCATGCAGGCCAAGAACAAGCCGGTCGACCGGTTGAGGATCGCCGATCTCGGCATCGCCGCCGAGCGGGTCGGCTGGGCCGGAGCGGGCCAGGAGATCACCGATGTCGCTGAGGCGCCCGAGCGGGCCGCGGGCGAGATCGTGGTGGACGAGGGCGACGCGCATGAGCGCATCGTCGCGTTCCTCGACGAGCTCAAGGCCATATAGGGAGGCTCGGCTATGACGCTTGACAAGATCTGGGTGTTCTGTGAGGCCGGGCCCGACGGCGTGGCAACGATCACGCTGGAGATGCTGGCCAAGGCCCGGGAACTGGCCGGCACCGTAGAGGTGTTCTGCGGGGGGGACGGCGCGGCCTGCGCGGACGAACTCGGCGACCATGGGGTCACCGCGGTGTACGCCACCGGCGACCTCGAGGGGCGGATGAAGGGCGTGTCGGTCGCCTCGGCGGTGGCCGCAGCCATCACCGGCGGCGGCGGTGTGGCCGCCCCGGACGCATTCCTGCTGGGCACCACCTACGACGGCCGCGACGTCGCCGCCCGGCTGTCGGTGAAGCTGGACGTCGGCGTGTTGTCGAACGTGGTCGACCTGCGCCTCGACGGGGACCGCCTCGTGGGAGTCGAGCCGGTGTTCGGCGGCACTCTCAACGTGACGTCCCGGTTCTCTGGCGGCGGCCCCGACATCTGGCTGGTCCGCCCGAAGTCCTTCGAGCCCTCGCCGGTGGGCGGTCCCGCGGCGGAGGTCGTGGCTCTACCTGTTCCCGACCTCGGCACGACCGGGGGAGCCGTGGTACGGGACCGCTTCACCGAGGAGTCCGAAGGCCCCAAGCTCGACGAGGCTGCCATCGTGGTCTCCGGCGGGCGGGGACTGGGCGCCGCCGACGCCTATTCCATGATCGAGGGCCTGGCCAAGCAACTGGGCGCCGCTCCGGGGGCCAGCCGGGCCATCGTCGACGCAGGCTGGGTGCCCTACAGCTACCAGGTCGGCCAGACCGGCAAGGTCGTCAAGCCCACCGTGTACATCGCCTGCGGCATCTCGGGCGCCACCCAGCATCTGGTGGGCATGAAGGGCTCCAAGAACATCATCGCCATCAACAAGGACTCCGAGGCCCCCATCTTCGCGGTCGCCGACCTCGGCATCGTCGGCGACGTCCACAAGGTGCTGCCCAAACTCGCTGAGGCACTGGAGGGCCGCTGACGAGGCGGGGCCCGTGCTCCCCGCAACCGGGGGACCCGTTCCCGCTCGACGCTAGACCAGGGGCCAGGGCCAGCGCTGGCCGTGGCCGTCGGAGGGGAAACGTCCCGCGGCCACCAGCGTCTTGGCCCGGGCCAGCGTGGCGTGCTGCTCGCCTTCGGTGAGCGTCGCGGACAGGCGCTCGGGCAGGCCGGCGTCCAGCAGTGCCCGCAGAGCGCGGACGATGTCGTCGGGCAGTCCCTCGCCGGCGAAGTCCCAGATCACGGTGCGCAGCTTGAACTGGGCGTGGAACGACAGGCCGTTGTCGATGGCCCAGACGGTGCCGTCGGTTCCGAGCAGGCAGTGACCCGACTTGCGGTCGGTGTTGTTGATCACGATGTCGAGCGCGCAGATGCGTTCCAGTTCGGGCCTGAGCCGCTCCTGTTCCGACAACGTGAAGTAGTGCTCCTCGAAATGGGCGGGCATGAACAGCTGCAACGACCCCTCGTCGAAGGGCAAGTCGTCGCGCACGACGGTGGGAGGCACCACACCCCAGCCCAGCGCGGCGTCCACCCAGAAGGCGCCCGCCTCGCGGTGGGCCAGACCGGCGGGGAAGTCCCACAGCGGCCGCTCGCCCCGCACCGGCTTGTAGACGGCCTGGGCGTCGAGCCCCTCGTGGGTCACGTCCACCAGGAAGGTCGCGTTGGAGCTGTAGGGCATCCTTCCCCTCAGATCCACCTCGCCGCCTGCCAGAAGCTCCAGCGCCCGGCCGGTCTCGATGGGCGGGCGGTCCCGGATGGGGGACTGGCCGTCGGCGGTCTCGCTCGCGCTCAGTTGTGGCACGGGCACCAGTCCCCGTCGGACGGTTCCAGAGGACGCAGGCAATAGCGGCACGGGGCCCGGCCGGCGGCCACCACAGCCCGGGCCCGGCTCACCAGCGCCCTGACCTGCGGACAAGTCAGGGCGAATCGAGCCGAGGCTCCGGTGCTGTCGGGATCCTCGACCAACTCCTCGGCGACCAGGATCACCCGGCCCTCCTGCTGGTCGTAGGCGATTCCCAGCGCGCCGATCGTCCATGCCTCCACGACGGGCTCGCGCATGTCGAGGTCGTCGGGCGGGTCGCCCTCCCCGTCGGCGGGAAACTCGCTCAGCACCCGCTCGAGGTACTCGGCCAGGGCGGCCGCTTGGCGTTTCTCGAACTTGAGCGACACCAGCTCGCCCTCGGCCAGGCACTGAAGGTAGAAGACGCGCTGGCCCTTGGGCCCGAGCGTTCCCACCGTGAGCATGTCGACCGACTCGAAGTGGAACGACTCGCTCACGACGGACACAGCTCGCGTAGATCGTCGCCGGTGTTGTTCACGGTGAGGAGCAGCGGACCGTCGGGATGGTAGGCGATGGCCGTCACCGAGCAGGGCGAGATCACGATCCGCTGGAACAGGTCCAACGGCGTGCCGGCGGCGGCGGCCGCGACCGCCTTGATCACATCGGCGTGGGACACCGCGACCACGGTGCAGCCCCGGTGACGGGCACAGAGGGCGGCCACCACGTCGAGGGCACGGGCCTGCATCTCGGCGAACGACTCCCCTCCAGGAAACCGGAACCCGCTCGGGTGGCGCTGCACCGTGGTCCACTCCTTGCTGCGGCGCAGGCTCTGCAGCTTGCGACCCGTCCACCGGCCGAAGTCGCACTCGACCAGTCCCGGGCAGCGCCGCACCCGCAGTTTGCAGGCTCGGGCGATGGGCGCGGCCGTCTCGACCGCGCGCTCCATGGGCGAGGCATAGACCGCCTCGACCCGGCCCAGCTCGGCCAGCCGCTCACCCACCCGCCGAGCCTGCTCCACACCGTCGGGAGACAGATGCAGCCCCGGGGCCCGGCCCGGCAGCACCGATCCCGTGGTGGGTGTCTGCCCGTGGCGCACGAACAGCACGACTGCCGCGCCTGCCTCATGCTTGGGGGCGGGCTTGGCCGAAGTGCGGGCAGATCTGGTGGCCATGGTGCAGGCCAAGGTAGCCTGATCGCCTATGGAGTCCGCCGAGCCGCTTGAAGTCCTGAGGTCGAGACGAGCCGTCGTGCTCATTTCTTGTTCGCCGGCTCTGCACCGAAAGCTAGGATTCCGCCGGCCACTGTATGCCGGCAAGGAACGATGAGCGCCGACGATGTGATCGCCGATGCGTTGAGCCTCGGATCCGCGAGGAGAAGCGTCGTCGACAGTTCATCTTTTCGACTCACAACGCCAATATCCCGGTCCTGGGCGATGCGGAGCTGATACTGGGGCTGCACGCCTCCTTCTCGGACCGTATTGAGACCCGGAGCCCGGGCAGGCTGCCCAATACGATCACGGTGGATGGGATGCGATCCAGCGCTCGCTATGCCAGGAACCAGACCCTGGTGAACATCATGCGCGACTACGGCTACGTCGACGCCCGGGGCATGGGGATCCGCAGCAATGTCATACCGAGCATGGTGGCCCACAACGGCACTGAACCGGAGTTCGTTGAGGACGACTACCGCTTCACGGCCCGTCTCTGGAAGTAGCCTGTGGAGTCCCCCGGCCCGCGCCGCGTCCTTGCCGAGGTGGCCTCAAAGGTGACCGCGTGCCGGGTGTGCCCCCGGCTGGTGGAGTGGCGCGAGCAGGTCGGGCGCACCAAGAGGGCCGCCTACAGCGACGACGAGTACTGGGCCCGTGGCGTGCCCGGGTTCGGCGACCCCGGCGCCCGCCTGCTGGTGGTCGGCCTCGCGCCCGCGGCCCACGGCGCCAACCGCACCGGCCGGATGTTCACCGGCGACCGCTCCGGGGACTGGCTGTACCGGGCCCTGTACCGCGCCGGCTACGCCAACCAGCCCCAGTCGACCCGTCTCGGTGACGGTCTGGTCCTCACCGGAGCATGGATCACTGCGCCGGTGAAGTGCGCGCCGCCCGGCAACAAGCCCACCCCCGCCGAACGCGACGCCTGCATGCCGTTCATGAGGCGCGAACTGGCCGCGCTCGGCTCGGTGAAGGTGGTGGTGGTGCTGAGCGGCTTCGCTCACCAAGTCGTGTGGCGCGAACTCGGATCGGGTACACGGCCTCGCTTCGCTCATGGGGCAGAGGCCCCCTTGCCCGGTGACCGGACGCTGCTGTGCAGCTACCACCCCAGCCAGCAGAACACCTTCACCGGCCGCCTCACCGAGTCAATGCTCGACGCCGTCTTCACCAGAGCGCGGGAACTGAGTGGATGACGTCAGCCGGTAGCCTCAGACCCGCTATGCGCTCACGCCTTCGTCCTGTCTGGGTTCTCGCCGCGGCTGTCGTGCTGGTGGTGTCGGGGTGCGGCAACAGCGCCGATCCCGACACGTGGGAGGAGGCCGAGCAGGACGAACGCTTCGTCGACGAGGAGTTTGGAGCCGAGTCTGCGGTTGAGCACAACTTCATCGCCTCGTGCATGGAGGCCAACACCGAGAACCTCACCGAAGCAGAGGCCCGAGTGCTGTGCGGGTGCTCCTTCGACGGGCTGCGCCAGAGCCTGAAGCTCAAGGAGTTCCAGTCCCTCGACAAGGCCCTGCGGGAGAATCCAAACCCGAGCGACTTGGACGAGGAGCCCGAGGACCTGTGGGACGATATCGCGGAAGGCATCTTCGAGGGATGCGCCCGCAAGGTCGACGCCTGAGGCCCGCGTGGTGACGCCCACGCCCGCCGTCGAGGAGCTGCCGCCACCAGTGTCCCGAGTGACTAGTTCCTCGCGGTTATGTCTTTGCGGTGGACGGCGTTTCTGGTGGCACACCGGTCGATGAACAGCGGGCGACTGCCGAGCACTCTCATGTCGCCGTCTCCCGCCCCCCATCCTCCTGCAAGGTGGCCCACTGACGCGCGCTGTCGTCGGTTCGCCGTCTCCCGCCCCCCATCCTCCTGCAAGGTGGCCCACTGACGCGCGCTGTCGTCGGTTCGCCGTCGGGCGCCCCCCATCCTCCTGCAAGGTGGCCCACTGACGCGCGCTGTCGTCGGTTCGCCGTCTCCCGCCCCCCATCCTCCTGCAAGGTGGCCCACTGACGCGCGCTGTCGTCGGTTCGCCGTCGGGCGCCCCCCATCCTCCTGCAAGGTGGCCCACTGACGCGCGCTGTCGTCGGTTCGCCGTCGGGCGCCCCCCATCCTCCTGCAAGGTGGCCCACTCGATGTTCGCCGCGGTGGGCATGGATGCCGACGAGTGCTACAAGGTGCTCCGGGGCAAAGCCGTCAACGCTTACGGGCTGCACCGCTTCGGCATCCACGAATAGCGGACTCTCCGCCGCGAGACTGCGGAGGAGTGCCGTGCTCGCACAAGAGACGGGCGAGGCGTGGCACGCTGGAAGCAATCAGAGGCCGAGCGGACAGGGGCAGCCGATGAGGATCTTCGCAAAGCACCGGGCGAGGCCGTGGCCCGAGCGGCCTGCGAGCGAAACGAACAAGAGCGGAAGCAACGGAGGGGTGTCCGATGCCTGAGCGACACAAGGTGATGGTGGCCGATCCGCTGGGTGCAGCCGGCGCGGACCTCCTGCGGGCCTCTCCCGGCGTTGAGGCTGTCTTCGCGGACACTCAGAGCCGGGGCGAGCTGCTGGAGTCGGTCCGGGATGCCGACGCCCTGATCGTTCGCAGCGGCACCCAGGCCGATGCCGAGCTGATCGCGGCGGGCACGAGACTGCGGGTGATCGGTCGGGCCGGGGTGGGCGTCGACAACATCGACCTGGCCGCGGCGGACGGGCGGGGCATCGCGGTGGTCAACACCCCGGAGGCCAACACGCTGGCCGCGGCCGAGCACGCTCTCGCCTTGATGCTGGCGACGGCCCGCCGGGTGACCGAGGCCCACAATTCTCTGGCTGGAGGCAGCTGGGACCGCAAGCAGTACGTCGGGGTGCAGTTGGCCGGCGCCACGCTCGGCCTAGTCGGCTTCGGCCGTATCGGACGGGCTGTGGGCCGCCGGGCGCTGGCCTTCGAGATGGCCGTGCTGACGACTGATCCGTACATCCCGGCTGGGGTGGCTCAGCAGCACGGGGCCAGGATGGTAGAGCTGCCCGAACTGCTGGCCGCGTCCGACTTCGTGAGCCTCCATTCCGTGGCTCAGGAGGACGGCTCGGCGCTGCTGGACGAGGCCGCGTTCGCGGTTATCAAGCAGGGCGCCATCGTGGTCAACGCGGCCCGGGGCAGCCTCATCGACTCGGCCGCGGCCCGTGCCGCCCTCGACGACGGCCGTTTGGCAGGCTTGGGCCTCGACGTCTACGACATGGAGCCCCCTGGCCCGGATCACCCTCTGATCGGCCACCCCAGGGTCGTCCACACCCCCCATCTCGGCGCCAGCACAGGCGCAGCCCAGCGAGACGTCTCGGTCCAAGTGGTCGCCAAAGTCCTCGCCGCCCTCAAAGGCGAACCAGTGGAGACGGTCCAGCCCGCCCCGTAGGCGCGCAAGTGGCTCGTCATCTCACTGCGACAAACTGGTGGACTGATGTAGCACTTATGCTACACTTGTTGCATGAGTGAGGTGGCCTCTCGCGAGTTGCGCAACAGAACTCGCGCCCTGCTGGACCGTGTCGCTGGTGGCGAGCGCATAACTGTCACCGTGAACGGACGGCCCGTAGCCGAAATGGCTCCGGTCGAGGGGAGGCCGCGGTGGATGGGCAGGGGCCGCTTCGTACGCGATGTCTTAGCCCATCAGGCCGCCCCCGGGCTCGCCGCTGACCTGGCCTCGCTGGCGGACGAAACGACCGACGACCTGCCGTGGCGCTGAGTCGCGGCCTCGCCGACACGTCGATCTTCATCGCCCGAGAGGCTGAGCGGCCGATCCTTGAGGACTCGCTCCCGGAGGAACTGGCCGTCTCGGTGATCACCGTCGGCGAACTGCGCGCCGGCGTCCTCGCGGCAACCGACACGCCAACACGAGACCGAAGGCAGCGGTTCGGGCGGTTCGAGTAATGGCCACGCGCTACTCGCGGCAACCGACACGCCAACACGAGACCGAAGGCTCTCGACGCTCGAGGCGGCTCTGTCGCTCCAGCCGGTGCCCGTCGACGACCGCGTCGCATCGGCCTGGGCCCGGCTACGCATCGTCCTGCGGGACCAGGGTCTCAGTATGCCGGTGAACGACTCATGGATTGCCGCTACCGCAATGGCGCTCGGAGTGGCCGTCGTAACCCAAGACCACGACTTCCCGCTGGTCGATGAGCTAGATGTGGTCCGAGTCTGAGCGCCCGTCTACCGGTATGATTGCATTGCAATCATTGGCTCATCGGTAACCAAGGGGCAATCGTGGCGAGCATCACCATCCGCAACCTTGATGACGACGTCAAGGCTCGCCTGCGGGTGCGAGCGGCCGGGCACGGTCGGTCGATGGAAGCGGAGGCCCGCTTGATCCTCCGCGAGGCGGTTGAGAGCGATCCAGGCCCCGTCGACCTTGCCGCGGCCATTCGCAGCCGGTTCTCGCCCCTCGGCGGCGTCGATCTGAAGTTGCCCGAGCGCGAGCCCGTGAGTGAACCGCCCCGCCTCGGCTAGGCGGTTGCGATGATCGTCCTCGACACCAACGTCGTCTCGGAGCTGATGCGCTCGGTTCCCGAACCGTCGGTAGAGGCGTGGATCGCAGACCGCGACGGAGCCTCGCTGTTCCTCACCGCAGTGAGCGAGGCAGAACTTCGGTATGGCGTAGCCGCAATGCCTGTGGGCCGGCGACGGGACCTGCTCAGTGCCGCACTGGATGCGATGCTCCTCCACGACTTCGCCGGGCGCGTCCTGCCGTTCGACAGCGCCGCCGCCCAGGCATACGCGACGATCGCCGCCGAACGGCGCGCCGCGGGACGGCCCGCCGGCCAATCCGACGCCCAGATCGCCGCCATCGCGCGCTGCCGTTCCATGGCGGTGGCCACCCGCAACCTGCCCGACTTCGAAGGCATGGGAGTCGAGTTGATCGATCCGTGGGCGGCGCCCGACCGGTGACCGGGCCGCAGCGGCGTTCCAGGCTCGGCCGGGGCGCACCGCTTGCAGCCGTCCTCGTCCTACTTGGCGCTGCGGCCTGCGGGACAAAGGACGGCTCGGATGTCACCGCGGCCCCGGCGCCGTCGGCCACCGTCTCCGAGCCTGATCCCACCCCCACGCCCTCTACGACGTCCGCACCGGGGCCCGAGAGCACCGCTGAGGTTCCGGAGGCGTCTGTGCCTGAGGGGTCAGTGCCGACGGCGTCTGTGCCTGAGGGGTCAGTGCCTGAGGCGTCTGTGCCTGAGGCGTCTGTGCCTGAGGCGTCTGTGCCGGAGGCGTCTGTGCCTGAGGCGTCTGTGCCGGAGGCGTCTGTGCCGGAGGCGTCTGTGCCTGAGGCGTCTGTGCCCGGGGTGTCTGTGCCGACGACAACCGTTGTCGGTACGGCAGGCTCGGTGTCGGCGCCGGAGGCGTCGGTTCCGACGACATCGGTTCCTGTGGTGTCGGTTCCTGAGGTGGTGCTGCCGGTGGCGGTCGAGCACGGCTCGGGCTACGACCGTGACGACTGGGGACCACACAACAGCGACATCTGCCGCGGGGCGGTCGGCTCAGCTGACCCCTACACGGGCACTCCCATCGACACCTGCAACGTCGACCATGTAGTAGCCCTGCACGAGGCCCACGAGTCGGGCGGCTGGGACTGGCCTGCAAGCGCAAAGCGGCGGTTCAGTCAGGACTCGGCCAACCATGTGGCGTCTAGGGCGTGTGTGAACCAGTCCAAGGGCGCCGACGACATCTTCGAGTGGTCGGACGCCGACATCTCCTCGTCGTCGGCGTGCGGCGGCGGGTATACGGTCACGGCTACGGGACGCTGCTTCCTGGCGATGACCACGGTGGCGGTCAAGTCGGAGTGGGGCCTCACTGTCGACCAGGCCGAAGCGGACGCCCTCGCCACGACGCTGGCCGGCTGCGGCGATCAGCCTCCCGAGTTCTCGGCCGCTCCCCAGGACCCGTCAACGCCGACGCCACCGCCGACCACTACCGCTCCACCGGACGAGTGCGTGATCGCGGGCCAGACCGGGGCTCAGTATGACGCCGTGACTGGTATCGGAGAAGTGCTCTCAGCCAGGCTGGTCGCCGCCCAGCCGTTCTCCAGCCGGGCCGAGCTTGAAGCAGTCAGAGGCATCGGACCGGTCAAGGCCGAGGCCGTCTGGTCACACTTCTGCGGACCGTAACCTCGCCACTCCTGAGGCTGGGAACCGGATGCGCCAAACCGGCATCCGAACGTGCGCTAAACCGACGTAGATGCATCGCACCCGGATCCATGCGCACCCGGTGGTGTGCGCATGCGATACCGATCTGTGCCCTCCGGGACTAGACGAGTTCGTCGTGCCAGAGATGTCGAGCGAAGTCGGTCGCGCCGATCACGTCGATGCCGTCGCTGGTGCGGCGGGGGCGGGGTTCGAGGCTGACCACGACCCTGTGGCTGACGCCGGGATGCTCCTCAGCCAGCGTGCGGAGGCCTTTGAGGTGGCTGCTGGTGACTCTGGCGGTCGCCTTGGCCTCGATCGCGAGCCGCATGTGGCCGACCACGAAGTCGACTTCGATGCCGCTGGGGAGCCGCCAGTAGGTCAGTTGCTCGTCGCGCTCCCGGTATGCGAGGAACGCCGAGATGGGCTTCCCCCCGAATCTTGGAGTGTTGGTTTAGGCGGCTTGGGCTCTCTCGTGGTCGTTGGGGCTGGTCATGTTGTTGGCGGAGTGTGGGCGCAGGGGGTTGTAGCAGGTGTCGATCCAGGTGGTGATGTCTCGGCGGGCCTGGGCGCGTGTGTGCCAGCGCTGCGGTGAGATGAGTTCGTGCTGGAGGGTGGAGAAGAACGACTCGGCTGCGGTGTTGTCGAGTGCGCTGCGGGTGCGTCCCGTGGACTGGGTGACCCCCAGGCGGCGGCACGCCTCGGCGAAGTCGCGTCCCAGCAGGTCAGGCGCTGGCGCTGCCGTCTTGTCGGGCCGGGTCAGGCTGCGTCCGCGCCGCTTGGGGCGGGCGTTGAGGCCCTGGCGGGCCATGGAGGCCTCCACCGTCTTCTTGGGCACCGTGTGGCCGTCACGGCGCAGCCGGGCGTGTATCCGCGGCGAGCCGTAGGTGCCCCCGGAGGCTTCAAAGCGCTCCTTCACCGCGGCGTCGAGGCGCTCGCGGCGCATCCGGGCAGCCGACGGCGGCCGGCTGCGCTGCCCATAGAACGTCGAGGGAGCCACCCCCAGCGCACGCCACGACAGCGCCCGAGCCACACCGTGTTCGGTCCTTTGGGCCGCGATGTGCTCGACCAGGCTCACCGCGTCGCCTCCTTGACCCAAAGGAGCAATGATCGTTTGAGGACATCACGCTCCATCTCCAACTCGGCGCAGCGGCGGCGCAGCCGAACGAGCTCGGCGCGCTCGTCGCCGTCGAGGCGCTCACCGGAGCGCTCGGCGCGGTCCCTTCGCACCCAGTTGCCCAACGTGCCCGCACCGATCCCCACCTCTCGGGCCACCTCAGCGACCGGTCTTCGAGTCTCTTGGACGATCCGCACAGCACCGGCCTTGAACTCCGGGTCGTGCTGTCTTCGTGTCTCAGACATGGCATCTCCTGTTAGAGCGTCCGCGAATAGGTGAGAGCCGATTGTGTCGCAGCGGTGTCATTCCCGCTCTTGTTCGCTGCGCTCACGGGCCGCTCGGGCCACGGCCTCGCCCGTATGATCGGGACTGGCCCGCCTATTCGCTCGGCCTCTTAGCAGGATGCCTCCAAGATCAGGGGGGATGCTCACGGGAGCGTCAGCTGTGCATGGTCACAACCCGGATCAGCCGGCGGCTCGGTTGCCGCGGCGCCAGCCTGCCTCAGTAACCGTCGAAGCGTCGGCGGCGACCTGCCCTCTGCATCGCTTGACGGCGCGATCCCCGGCGTCCACTGCAGGGCGGCCGGGTTCTGGTTGCGTTCGAGGACACCGCCGACTACTATGGTTCGGCGATGTCTGCCCCTCTCCCGTTGTCGGCGTCTGTTGGCATGGCCGGCGTCCGCGCGTGGGCCGTGGCGTTGTTGTGAGGGTGTCGCCCCCCCCCCCCCCGCTGTCGGCGTCTGTTGGGTCGGCGGCGTCTGTTTGTGAGTTGCGGCGTTGTTGTGAGGGTGTCGCGTCGGGGGGTTGCGGCTGTGCTCGCGGCTGTGGCGGTGGTCGCGGCGTTGTTGTCTGTGCCGGTGTCGGCGCAGGCGTTGTCGGGTGTTGCCACGCTCGACGGCATCACGGTGGCTGGTGGGGATCTGTCGCCGGGGTTCTCCTCGGATGTGCGTTTCTATCGTGTGGATGTCGTCCATGGTGAGGACCGGGCGACGGTAGGGTTCGACAAGGGCCATCCCGCTCAGGCGGTGGCTTTCGAGGACGGCTCCGGTGCGGGCCTCGCCGATGTCGACGCCGGCGAGGCCGGCCATCAGGTGGACCTGGCCTACGGCGCCAACACGGTGAGGCTGGTCGTCACGCCCGCCGACGCCGCCGCCGACGCCGCGGTCTACACGTTGTCCATTGTGCGGGCCGAGCCGGCCGCCGCGGTGGACGGGGTGTCTGCTGACCGGGCTCCGGCGACGGTCGCCCCGGCGGGGCTGGACAACCGGCCCGTCGCCGCCAACGAGAAACGTTTGGTGGTGCCGGGATCGATTCTTTTGGTAGAGGAGGGCAGCATACACTATCACGTAGGGTCTCGGGTGAGACTGTCGGCGAAGCCGTCGGGGTCTGTGTCGGTGTCGGTGTCTGTGCCCGACGGCGCCGACAGCGACCTGGTGCTGAGGCTGTCGGCGGGCGCGGCGGTGACGGTGACGGATTCGGGTCCGGTGCTGACGCTGACGTTCGGCACCAGCAACTGGAACCTAAACCAGTACTTGACGGTGGGCGCCGTCGACGACGCCGACTCCGTCAACGATTTCGAGACGTTGCGCTTCACCGCGTCGGGCGGCGGCTACGACAACGTGTCGGCGGATAGAGAGGTGGAGGTCTACGACCTCGACCGCGTTTTGGTGCTCATAGGGGAATCGGTGCCGGCGGTGCCCGAGGGCTCGCATCGTGACCATTTCGTGAAACTGTCGGCGCAGCCGTCGTCGGATGTGACGGTGTCGGTGTCTGTGCCCGACGGCTTCGGCAGCGAACTGGTGCTGACGGACGACGATCAGTCGATGAAGGTGACGGGTTCGCATCCGATGCTGGAGACTACGTTCAGCACCATCCTTTGGGATTATACCTACCAGGTGGCGGTGTTCGGCACTCACGACGCTGACGATGTCGACGACTTTCACACGCTGCGTTACACCGTGTCGGGCGGCGGCCACAATTTTTACGAGGATGTGCCGGTGAGGGTCGTCGACGACGAGAGCGGCGTTCTGGTGTTCGATTCGAGGTCGGTGTCGGTGACGGAGGGCTCGCACTCAGAGTACGGGGTGAAGCTGGGGGCGAAGCCGTCGGGGACTGTGACGGTGGAGGTGTCTGTGCCTGGCGGCGATGACAGTGATCTGGTGCTGTCGACACCGTCGGCGATGTCGGTGTCTGTTTCGGATTCGGGTTCGGTGCTGGCGTTGACGTTCGGCAGCGCCGATTGGGACACCTATCAGTCGGTGAGGGTGCATGCCGACGAAGATGCCGACACCGTCGACGACTCCGCGACGTTGCGCCACGCCGTGACGGGCGACGGCCACGACTTTTACGCGGACGTGGCAGTGACCGTCGAAGACACCGACACGGACACGCTGGTGTTCTCCGATACGGCGGTGACTGTGTTCGAGGGATCGAGGAGTTCTCGCTACGGGGTGAAGTTGTCGGCGAAGCCGTCGGGGCCTGTGACGTTTTCTGTGGCGGTTGTTGACGGCGCGCGCAGTGATCTGGTGTTGGTGACGCCGTCGGAGTCGGTGTCTGTGTCGGATTCGTCTCCGACACCGTTGTTGACGTTCGGTACCGCCGATTGGGACACCTATAAGTCGGTGACGGTGTATGCCTTGGACGACGACGACGTCGGCGACGATTCCGAGACGTTGGTGAATTCGGCGACCGGCGGCGGCTATTCCGCGGCGGAGCAGGTGGAGGTGACCGTCGTAGACGACGACACGGGCGCGCTGTTGTTCTCCGAGACGGCGGTGACTGTGCCTGAGGGCTCGCGTGTCGAGTACGGGGTGAGGTTGTCGGCGCTGCCGTCGGGGCCTGTGACGGTGGTGGTGTCGGCGTCGGCGGGCGGTGATCTGGTGTTGGGCCGCGCTGCGGGTTCGTTGTCGGTGTCTGTGTCGGATTCGGGTTCGGTGCTGGAGTTGACGTTCGGCACCGCCGATTGGGACACCTATCAGTCGGTGAGGGTGCATGCCGACGCAGACGACGACGTCGGCGACGACACCGCGACGTTGCGCCATGAGGCGTCGGGCGGCGGCTATGGTGACGTGGTCGGCGATGTGGCGGTGACGGTCTCAGACGATGACACGGGCATGTTTGAGTTCACCGGTACGCCGGTGTCTGTGCTCGAGGGAAGGAGTTCTCGCTATGGGGTGAGGTTGTCGGCGAAGCCGTCGGGGGATGTGGCGTTTTCTGTGGCGGTTGTTGACGGCGCGCGCAGTGATCTGGTGTTGATGACGCCGTCGGAGTCGGTGTCTGTGTCGGATTCGTCTCCGACACCGTTGTTGACGTTCGGTACCGCCGATTGGAACACCTATAAGTCGGTGACGGTGCATGCCTTGGACGACATCGACGTCGGCGACGATTCCGAGACGTTGGTGAATTCGGCGGTCGGCGGCGGCTATTCCGTGGAGGAGCATGTGCTGGTGACCGTCGTCGACGACGACACCGGCGCGTTGGTGTTCGACCCGCCGTCGGTGTCGGTGGATGAGGGTGCGCGTGTCGGGTACGGGGTGAGGCTGTCGAGGCCGCCGTCGGGGACTGTGTCGGTGGTGGTGTCGGTGTCGGCGGGCGGTGATCTGGTGTTGGGCCGAGCTGGGGATTTGGTGTCGGTGTCTGCGTCGGTGTCGGGTCCGGTGCTGACGTTGACGTTCGGTACCGGCGATTGGGACACGGTCCAGTCGGTGAGGGTGCATGCCGACGAAGACGACGACTTCGTCGACGACATGGTGACGTTGCACCACACAGCGGACGGCGGCGGCTACGTCAGCGTGACCGGCGATGTGGCGGTCACTGTCGTCGACGGCGACGTCGCGGAGTTGGTGTTCGACCCGCCGTCGGTGACTGTGCTTGAGGGTATGCGTGGCGGGTACGGGGTGAGGTTGTCGGCGCTGCCGTCGGGGTCTGTGTCGGTGGTGGTGTCGGTGTCGGCGGGCGGTGATCTGGTGTTGGGCCGCGCTGCGGATTCGTTGTCGGTGTCGGTGTCTGCGTCGGTGTCGGGTCCGGTGCTGACGTTGACGTTCGGTACCGGCGATTGGGACACGTTCCAGTCGGTGAGGGTGCATGCCGACGACGACACCGACCTCGTCGACGACACGGCGACGTTGCACCACGCAGCGGACGGCGGCGGCTACGCCAGCGTGACCGGCGATGTGGCGGTGACCGTCACAGACGACGACGTCGCGGCGTTGGTGTTGAACCCGCCGTCGGTGTCGGTGGATGAGGGTATGCGTGTCGGGTACGGGGTGAGGCTGTCGAGGCCGCCGTCGGGGTCTGTGTCGGTGGTGGTGTCGGTGTCGGCGGCCGGTGATCTGGTGTTGGGCCGAGCTGCGGATTCGGTGTCGGTGTCTGCGTCGGTGTCGGGTCCGGTGCTGACGTTGACGTTCGGCACCGCCGATTGGGACACGGTCCAGTCGGTGAGGGTGCACGCCGACGAAGACCCCGACCTCGTCGACGACACGGCGACGTTGCATCACACAGCGTCGGGCGGCGGCTACGTCAGCGTGACCGGCGATGTGGCGGTGACTGTCACAGACGACGACGTCGCGGCGTTGGTGTTGAACCCGCCGTCGGTGTCGGTGGATGAGGGTATGCGTGTCGGGTACGGGGTGAGGCTGTCGGCGCTGCCGTCGGGGTCTGTGTCGGTGGTGGTGTCGGTGTCGGCGGCCGGTGATCTGGTGTTGGGCCGAGCTGGGGATTCGGTGTCGGTGTCTGCGTCGGTGTCGGGTCCGGTGCTGACGTTGACGTTCGGTACCGCCGATTGGGACACGGTCCAGTCGGTGGAGATGCACGCCGACGAAGACCCCGACCTCGTCGACGACACGGCGACGTTGCACCACACAGCGGACGGCGGCGGCTACGTCAGCGTGACCGGCGATGTGGCGGTGACTGTCACAGACGACGACGTCGCGGCGTTGGTGTTGGACCCGGTGTCGGTGTCGGTGGGTGAGGGTATGCGTGTCGGGTACGGGGTGAGGTTGTCGGCGCTGCCGTCGGGGTCTGTGTCGGTGGTGGTGTCGGTGTCGGCGGGCGGTGATCTGGTGTTGGGCCGCGCTGGGGATTTGGTGTCGGTGTCTGCGTCGGTGTCGGGTCCGGTGCTGACGTTGACGTTCGGCACCGCCGATTGGGACACGGTCCAGTCGGTGGAGGTGCACGCCGACGACGACCCCGACACCGACAACGACACGGCGACGTTGCATCACACAGCGGACGGCGGCGGCTACGTCGGCGTGACCGGCGACGTGGCGGTCACCGTCACAGACGACGACAGGGTGTCGCCGCCTCCCCCGCCTCCCCCGCCGCCTCCTCCTCCGCCGCCGTCTCCGGCTCCGGCTCCGCCGCCTGCGGCTCGGCAGTCTGGGATATTCGCTGATGTGGACCCCGGCAGCGTCCACATGTCGGCTGTCGAGACGATGTTCGGCAGCGGCATCATCGCCGGCTGCGGCGACGACCCGTTGCGCTTCTGTCCCGAGCTGTCCGTCACCCGGGCTCAGATGGCCGGACTGCTGGCGAGTTCGCTCGGTTTGGATGATGCGCCGCAACCCGCAGGATTCGTCGATGTCGACCCGCGGAGCACCCACGCGGCGGCCATCGACGCCCTGCACCACGCCGGGATCACCGCGGGCTGCGGCACCGGTCCGTTGCGCTTCTGTCCCGAGCTGCCCGTAACCCGGGCCCAGATGGCCAGCTTCTTGCACCGCGCGCTCGGCTTGGCAGACGCTGCACGGTCCGCGGGATTCGTCGACGTGGACTCGCAGAGTCCCCACGCGGCGGCCATCGACGCCTTGTACCACAACGGTGTCACCAAAGGCTGCGGCAACGACCCGCTGCGCTACTGCCCGCACCAGCATCTCACACGCGCTCAAACAGCCAGCCTGCTGCAACGCGCCCTAGACCTCGGCACAACCGCATAGACGCCGGTTGCCCGGCTGCACTGGCCGCCCCAACCATTTCAGCGACGAACCACTGGAAAGGCTTGACAACAAGACAGGGACACCCTCCGGTGCCCTGCCAAGCATCCAGAACGAGTTGCATGGCCACGCGGGCCGCGTTCGGGTGGTGGGGCTGTGATCGATGTGCCCGTTGTGTCGGGAGGACGAGTTGCATGGCCACGCGGGCCGCGTTCGGGTGGTGGGGCTGTGATCGATGTGCTCGCTGTGTCGGGAGAACGAGTTGTATGGCCACGCGGGCCGCGTTCGGGCGGTGGGGCTGTGATCGATGTGCTCGTTGTGTCGGGAGGACGAGTTGCATGGCCACGCGGGCCGTGTTCGGGCGGTGGGGCTGTGATCGGTGTGCCCGTTGTGTCGGGAGAAGGAGTTGTATGGCCACGCGGGCCGCGTTCGGGCGGTGGGGCTGTGATCGATGTGCTCGTTGTGTCGGGAGAACGAGTTGTATGGCCACGCGGGCCGTGTTCGGGGCTTCCGGCCATCTCGGGGGGTGCTCCAGATGCAGATGGGCTCTGGCTTCCTTCGCTGACGGGGGCGTCCGGTGGCCACTCGCCGTGGAGGTGTCCCGCGTCGGGGGTTCGCGAATCCGGCTCTCAGTGTGGGACAGCTTGAATTATTCCGACGATGGTTTATGGATGTCATACCCCTGTGGCAGGGTGTGTGCATGGTTGTGAGCACAGCACGACGGGTGCGGGAAGGCTTGGCCGAGTTGATCCGGCTGGTGAACGATCCGGCGACGCCGACTGGGGATCTGCGGGTGGTGCTGGGAGAGTGCAAGGCCTTCGGTGGGCAGTTGGCGGTGTTGCAGGCGGACACGGCCGGGGGTCTGGCGACGCGGGAGCGCCACGGCGACGGCGGTGTGGGCGTGCTGGCGCAGGCTGCGGGGTTGCCGCGCCGCGAGGCCGCCGGCCATGTCAGGACCGTCAAGCAGCTGCAGGGGCTGCCTTCGGTGCGCGACGCGGTCGAGAACGGCGACATCTCGGTGGCCAACGCCAGGGTGCTCGCCGCCACGAGCGACAAGACCGGCGCCGAGCAGGTGCAACAAGACGCCGAGTTGCTGGCGCAGGCGGCGGTGCTGTCGCCTGAGCAGTTCGCCCGCGAGGCGGGCCGCTGGGCGGCTCGCCGCCAGCCCGACGACGCCGAGGAGCGGTACCGCCGCCAGCGGGCCCGGCGGCGGCTGGGCATCTGGAACGGCGACGACGGGATGATGCACCTGCGGGGCGAACTCGACCCGGTAACTGGCGCCAAGGTACGCAAACGGTTCTTGTTGGAGGCCGAGCGGCTGCGCCGGCTGGACCTGCGCAACCCCCGCGACAACAAACGCACCCTCGACCAACGAATGGCCGACGCCCTCGACACGCTGACCTCGCACGGCAGCATCTACGCCAAAACAGCAACCACCCCGGACGGGTCTCATGATGACAGCGGCGGCGCCAAGACAGCAACCGCCCCGGACGGGTCTCATGATGACAGCGGCGGCGCCAAGACAGCAACCGCCCCGGACGGGTCTCACGATGGCGGCGGCGGCGCCAAGACAGCAACCGCCCCGGACGGGTCTCACGATGGCGGCGGCGGCGCCAAGACAGCAACCGCCCCGGACGGGTCTCACGATGGCGGCGGCGGTGCCGAGGTGGCTGGTGCTCTGGACGGGTCTCACGATGGCGGCGGCGGTGCCAAGGTGGCTGGTGCTCTGGACGGGTCTCACGATGGCAGCGGCGGCGTCAAGGTGGCTGGTGCTCTGGACGGGTCTCACGATGGCAGCGGCGGCGTCAAGGTGGCTGGTGCTCTGGACGGGTCTCACGATGGCAGCGGCGGCGTCAAGGTGGCTGGTGCTCTGGACGGGTCTCACGATGGCAGCGGCGGTGCCAAGACGGCAACCGCCCCGAACGGGTCCCACGATGACAGCAGCGGCGGCGGCCACGTGAACGGGTCCGGTGCAGGCGTCGGTGACAGTCGTTCCGGCGTGGCTGGCAACAGGTGCGGGTGCGGTGGTCGGCCGTCGGCGGACATCACCATCGTGCAGCATCTCAGCGCTGACGGCACCGAGGCGTTCGCGGAGGTCGCCGGGGGTGAGGTGATCCCTCGAAGCGTGCTGGAGGAGCACTTCTGCAACGCGAGGATCAAAGGAGTGGTGTTCAGCAGCGAGGGTGTGCCGTTGTGGCACGGCCACTCCAAACGGGTCGCCACCAAAGCCCAGACCAACGCGCTGCGGGCCCGCTACGGGGCTTGCGGGGGCTGCGGAGCCGATATGTGGATCTGTCAGGGCCACCACGTCCAAGCAGTGTCGCAAGGCGGGCCGACGAACATCGACAACATGATGCTGCTGTGCTGGGGATGCCACCAAAAAGTGCACCTCCACGGCTGGCGGGAAGCTCCCGACGGACGCGGCCTCTACACCATCAGACCGCCCGAACGCACCCGCCACGGACCCGCCCACGCCCCGGCCGGGTTCTCCTCCAGCCACTCCGACAGCCAACCGCCCGAACGCACCCGCCACCGACCCGCCCACGCCCCCGACCCGGCGCCGGACCACGGACCCGGACCGCCTCGACGAAACAGGCAACCCGAACCGTCCTCGACGGACAAGCCCGAGACGGACCCGATCAACCCGGCGGCACCCCCACAGCCCGAAACGCTGTTCACCCCCGCCTAGCAGAATGACGAGCAAACCCAGAACAAGGCAATCTCCGCTCGCAAAACCCCAAGTCAGAGCCTTGCGCGTCACACGGAATCAGCATTGCTCAACAGCCACCCAGCGCCCCGAGTGGAGAATACGTTGCAGATATACTGCGATGGTCTCGAAGATCTCGTCGACGGTCATGCGCCACACGGAGGGGTGCGGATGCTCGTTGCGGTTGTCGATCCAATTGTCGGTCCAGCCGCGGAGGTCTGCTACGCCTGGGAGGGGACGGCCGTTCTTGATGTAGTTGTGTGTCTCATAGACGGTCAGGGGGCGCGAGACGGTGACATGAGCATGCTCGCCAGCCGGCCGCTGTTCACCGACCGGCGTACCGTCAGCGGCGCCGTCCACCGCAAAGACACAACCGCGAGGAACTGAGCACTCAGGACACTAGGTCGTAGAGCCACCAGAAGCGGAACTGGCCTCGGCTACCTTCCCTCTTGGGGTCGGAGCAGCCGCCGCCACGACGATCGACCTGAGCCTCATCGGGATTGCGCAGGCTCCGACCCTTGAGAGGATGGAGCCATGCTCATGGGCGGGGGCCGAACTCGGGGCGCTCGGTGCGGGTGCGTTTGAGTTCCCAGAAGCCGGACACGTTCATCATGGCCACTAGGGCGTCCCACATGGCCAGGGAGTCCTCGTGGGGAGGCACCCGGGTGATGACCGGGCCGAAGTAGCCCTGCTTGTCACCGTTGCGGTCCTTCAAGGCGATCATCGGGGTGCCCACGTTGTCGCCGCACAGGGCCAGGCCCTCGTCCATGCGACGGCGGATCTCCGGGTCCCACGAATCGTCGTCGAAGGCGGCCGCATGCGAGGTGTCGTAGCCGACCGCCTCCAGCGCCTCGGACGCGGCGAACTCCCGGTCGCCGTCGTGGTGGATGCGCCTGCCGTACTCCCAGTACAGCGGGCCCACCGCGCCGTCTCCCTCGGCCTCGCGCACCGACTCCATCACCCTCATCAGTCGCAGGGTGAAGTACGAGCCCTTGTGGTAGCCCGAGCCGGGGTCGGGGTTGTTCTTGAAGAACAGGCTGATCGGCTGCCAGGTGATGTTCAGGCCCCTGGCCGGCTGCACCTCGTCGACGACCCAACGGGCCGTCACCCAGCACCACGGTCAAAGCGGGTCGATCCAGAACTCGATGTCCATGTCGGGCTCCTTGGGGTTGAAGGTCTGTGCATCAGGCCGTCTTGCGTTCGGGCAGGCCGAGGCGGGCTGCGCCGTCGGCCCAGCGGGGCCAGCGCTGGCGGCTCTTGGCCGACAGGCGGTGCATCAGGGCGATGGCACCGGGGTCGTCGTCGCCGGGGCGGGTCTCGATCGCCCCGTCTCGCGCCATGGCGTCGATCACGGCCCGGCCGAGTTCGGTGCGCACGATGGTGAGGGTCCAGTCGGTCAACTCGCCGATGCCGCCGGTGGAGATGTCGGCGTGCTCGGCCGCGAAGTCAGGGCACAGGTTGCAGCCCTCACGGGTCCAGGCGTGGCACTCCTTGAGGTTGATCTCGTAGTAGCCGCCGTCCTTGGTCCAGATCTGGAAGACGCCCTTGATGTTCATCTTCGAGATCTGTTCGGAGGGCAGCCCGTATTTCACCTCGAAAAGCTCGTCGAACAGCGAGTCGTCGAACGACTTCGAGCACAGCAGGCCGATGTTGAGCTTGATCGGCTTGCCGACCTTGCCCACCTTGCGGTGCCACATCACCGGCCCCACCGACGTCTGGCAGCTCATCCCCACCAGCGCCAGGCGGTCCAAGCCCTTCTGGCGGGCCTCCGCGAAGGCGACGGGGTTGGCCGAGTAGGTGTAGCGGCTGCCCGCGCCCCGCAGGACCTCCTCACGGTTGGTGGCCACCATCGGGAACGCCTTCCAGCCCGGCTCGCCGCCGGGCAGCGACTCCACCCCGCTGGTCAGGGCCCCGTCGATGATGTCGTTCTCCATGCACCAGATCAAGACGGCCGACACCAGCCCGCCGTCCTGGCCGACCTCGTACACGAAGTCGTCGCTGGCCCGGGTCAGCAGGATGTCGGAGTAGACGCCCGACATCTCGTCGGGATCCCGCTCCCGGCCGAACAGGTGCATGTCGGCCTCGGGCTCCCACATGCGGAAGCGGGGACAGGCCCTCGTGCAAGACGTGCAGCCCTTCACCCCGTGGACGCAGTCGTCGGCACCGAGCTCCTCCTCGAGGTGGAACGGCTTGTAGGCGCCCGGCTCGTGCGTGTAGCCGATCACGTGGTGGGGGCAGGCGATCACGCACCCCGCGCAGCCGGTGCACAGCCCCGAGGTGACGACCTCGTCGTGGAGCTCCTTCCACTGGTAGGTCCAGCGGGGCTTCTTGGCCGGCGCGGGGGCGGCGTCGGTGACGGTCACGGGCCAATCCTACGGCTTGCGGTTGACGGTGGAGGAGGCGTGACGGGGACCGCAGGTTCCGAGCCTCCCAGATCTGGTGGCCAAGCCGGACCCCTTCGACGCCGCTTCCGGGCGTGACGGGGAGCGCAGGCTGCTGAGCCGCTTCCGGGCGTGACGGGGAGCGCAGGCTGCTGAGCCGCTTCCGGGCGTGACGGGGATCGTAGGCTGCTGAGCCGCTTCCGGGCGTGACGGGGATCGTAGGCTGCTGAGCCGCTTCTGGGCGTGACGGGGAGCGCAGGCCGTCGAGCCGCTTCCGGGCGTGACGGGGACTGCAGCGAACGAACCGCCACAAACCCGACACCCCCAGGCCGCTCCCGGGCGTGACGGGGATCGTAGGCCGTCGAGCCTCCCAGATCTGGTGGCCAAGCCGGACCCCTTCGACGCCGCTCCCGGGCGTGACGGGGATCGTAGGCCGTCGAGCTGCTCCCGGGCGTGACGGGGATCGTAGGCCGTCGAGCTGCTTCCGGGCGTGACGGGGATCGTAGGCCGTCGAGCTGCTTCCGGGCGTGACGGGGATCGTAGGCCGTCGAGCTGCTTCCGGGCGTGACGGGGATCGTAGGCCGTCGAGCTGCTTCCGGGCGTGACGGGGATCGTAGGCCGTCGAGCTGCTTCCGGGCGTGACGGGGATCGTAGGCCGTCGAGCTGCTTCCGGGCGTGACGGGGATCGTAGGCCGTCGAGCTGCTTCCGGGCGTGACGGGGATCGCAGGTTCCGAGCCTCCCAGATGCCCATCGGTGGAGCCAGGCGAGCGTCACGCGTCCGCGCGGCCTGGTGGCGCCGTTGCGTCGGCGGCTCAGGACAGCATGTTCTCGCCGACGGCGGCCGCTGGGACTGCGGCTACTCCAAGGGCGCGATCTTTCCGGGGTTCTGGCGGCGCTCCGCTCGGCTCCAAGCCTCTTCAAGCTCGCGACGG
This sequence comes from Acidimicrobiales bacterium, assembly GCA_965116865.1. Lineage (GTDB taxonomy): Bacteria > Actinomycetota > Acidimicrobiia > Acidimicrobiales > Aldehydirespiratoraceae > Aldehydirespirator. Next base: position 87,575 of record OZ220727.1, read on the forward strand.
TGCTGTTCGGCCCATTCGGTCACCATGCGCTCGGCCCGTGGTGTCAGCCGGCCCTTCGTGAACCGGAGAGTGTCGATATTCACTTCGGCCTTCCGACTGCCGTACTCGGCATGGAAGTGGGGCGGGCTGTGGTCGGCGTAGAAGATCTTGATCACGATGCCGTAGAAGCGGCTGACCTCAGGCACCCGTGGGCTCCCACATCTCTGGGAACGCTTCCTCTGAGGTCATGCCGGTGAGTTTCAGGTAGAGCGCGTCGCCGCACAGGTCGAGATCTTCCCCCCAGACGATCGAACCGCATGAACCGAGCCGCACATCAGAGAAGAACGAGTGGTCCTCCCAGGCTGCGAACACGCCGTCGCCGGCCAGGTACGACAGATCCAATTCACCTTCGACTCCGTCGTCATAGCGAAGCCAAATCCGGTACGGCTCCAAGGCGCGCACTTCTACGGGTCGAAACGTTCTGTCGCCTCGAGACATGGGAGCAATCTATCCGGGTGCAACATGAGCCGTTGATGCGGCATCGGAGACAGCCCCAAGCCTCGAGACATGGGAGCAATCTATCCGGGTGCAACCGCACGGGCCGCCTCAGCGCAGTCGCGCTCGTGGGTGTAGCCGATCAGGTGGCGGGGCAGGCGATCACGCACGCCGCGCAGCCGGTGCAGAGCCCCGAAGTGACGCCCTCGTCGAGCGGCGGCATCTCGAAGTGCTCGCACCTGCGGAAGGAAGAAGGCCGTCTTACGGTCTTTCAGCAGAGTGGTCTTCATCTTGAATGCGGGAGGACTCATTGTGTCGGAAAGTAGGAGTTCTTGCAGCATGGCGTGGTTTTCTCCTCTCTCTCTCTCTCTCTCTCTCTCGGTCCAGATCTGTGCGCCCCCGGCAGGATTCGAACCTGCGCACACGGCTCCGGAGGCCGTTGCTCTATCCCCTGAGCTACGGGGGCTGGGGAGCGCATGCTAGCCCAGGTATTTCAGTAGGGGGCTTGGTTGGGGGCTGCCGCGTCCGCGGAAATGCCCTCTTGGCGGGGCAGGATCGGGTTTGAACACATGAGCCTGACCGCGCCTGGGAGGGCACTTCGATGGTGAAGCGTGTCTCGGTTCGTCCGCGTCTGGGGTTTGTCGGCGGGGGGCGCGGCGTGGCGTGTCATGTTGGTGCTCGGCTGTTGGCTGATCTGGCTGACAATGTCGGGTTGGCTCGGGCGTTGTCTGAGGCGATGGCCGATACCAAGGTGCGCCGTCGGGGCCATGACCGGGGCCGGGTGCTGGCCGATGCGGCGGTGATGGTCGCCGATGGCGGCGAGTCGATCTGTGACATTTCTGTGTTGGCGGGCCGGCCTGAGGTGTTCGGGGAGGTGGCGTCGCCGTCGACGCTGTGGCGGGCTCCGGAGGCGGCGGGGGGCCGAATCGAGGAGATCGAAGCGGCGCGGGCGCACACCCGCCGGCGGGTGTGGGCCGCGGGCGCGGACCCGGGGTTCTATGTGCCGGGGTTCTGTGTGATCGGCATCGACGCCGCCTTGGTGGAGTCCCATTCGGACGAGCAGGCCGCGGCGGGGGCCTGCAAGGGCGGCTTGGGGTTCTGTCCGCTTCTGGGCTGTCTCGACGCGGCCGGCGAGTGCCTCGCCGGTGTGCTGCGCGCCGGCAGCGCCGGCTCCGACACCGCCGCAGACCACGTCGAGGTCCTCTCAGAGGCCCTCGACCAGATCCCGGTGGACCCTCACAGCACAGAGGTGATCGCCAGAGCCGACACCGCGGGCTGCGCACGGGCGTTCCTCAACGAGTGCCGAGCCCGCGGCGTGCGGTTCTGTGTCGGGCACCCCCTCAGCATCGACATCGCACAGGCCATAACAGAAGCCGGCGACAAGCACCGGCGCCGGGCGATCAGCGCCGACGGCGAAGAACTGCTCGACCGCGCCGACGTCGCCGAGACCACCGACCACACCGACCTTTCGCAGTTCCCTGCCGGCTGCCGCATGATCGCCCGCCGCGAGCTGCCCCACCGCGGCGCGCAGCTCAACTCCACCGACGCCGACGGGCACCGCTTCCAGGCACCGGTCACCGACATCGCCGACAACGACGCCGACAGCACCGACATCGCCTACATCGAAGCGCTGCACCGCGGCCGCGGCCGCGCCGAACGACAGATCACCGACCACAACAACACCGGGCTCGCCAAGCTCGCCTCCCACTGTCTGGCCATCAACGCCGCCTGGCTGCAAATCACCATGTGCGGCCACGACCTGCTCGCCTGGACCAAACTCCTCGCCCTCGACGAAGACCCAGCAAAAGCCGAACCCGAACGGCTCCGCTACTGCCTGCTGCACACCGCCGGCCGCATCGTCAACACCGGACGCCGCCGCACCTGCAAACTCCCAAACGACTGGCCCCGGACCCCGCACCTGCTCGCCGCGCACCAACGCATCCACAACCTCCCCCTGCTCATCTGAACCCGCGTCCGCGGCCACCCCGACACCGCAGCACACACAGTCCGACCAACCCGAACCCGCACCCCGAACAGCCCCAACACGCCCCCGCAGCGCCACCAACCCCACACCCGCCGCCGCACCCCCGACCCAGCCCCAAAGGCTGCCCCCACAACGGCCTACTGAAAGATCTGGGCTAGGACAAGTCGGATCAAACTTGAACTCGTGGGTGCTAGCCGCTACGGCATAGACTGCCACGACACCCGATGACGCCGCGGAGGTCTCTGAAGCCGTGCTCTTGATATCCGACTATGCCTCGCAACCGATGGAATTTTGGGCCGACGTTCGCACCATCAGCCAAGGTGTCGGATACACTGTTCGAGGAGAGAATCGCGTCAGAGTCCCTACTGCTGTTGAAGTAGCGGACTACTACGAGCGTCTAAACCTAGACTCTGGACATCTTGTGTCTGGAAGACTATGGACCTCTACAGGCCGCCTGTTGTTCGACTACTTCAGGTATAGAGCTGAAGTACTTGAACAATCGGTGAAACCATTGCTTATGGATGCTGAACAGGCAAGAATGCTCTATGTGGAGCAACGCGATAAGCTGAACCCTCGTCTCGAACCTCCAATGAACAAGCAGCGAGGCGAGAAGCGACAAGTAGCCTACTTGACGGCGCTGGTCAACATGTCTGTAGAGGCTGCGACTCAAGGATACTCGTGCGATTATGACCCTAGATCGCTAACGCTCGTAACGCAGGGCTATCGACCTCTCCGCACGCTGGCTAGGCGAGTGGATGGAGCATTTCCATCTGTTGTGGATCCAATAGCGCTCTGGGAGATCAAGGAGTATTACCACACTACAACGTTCGGTTCTCGTATCGCTGACGGAGTATACGAAACACTGTTGGATGGGATGGAGCTAAAGGAGCTACGAGAAGCGTCTGGAATTCATGTCCGCCACTATCTAATGGTTGATGCCTACAAGACATGGTGGGAAGATGGTAGGTCCTACCTGTGCAGGATGATTGATATGGCGTATATGGGGTACGTCGATGAAGTACTGTTCGGCCGGGAGGTTATCGACAGGATCCCGGAACTGGCAAACGAATGGATTGCGGAGTTGGAACTGAGGCTACAATCCAGAGGTTCGATCACTCACGACAGACTTCTGTAGTGCCACCCAAGGGGACGCAATCACTTCGGACATCGGTGTTCTAGCACCCTTCGGGAGGGTCTCTACTCGAGAGGTAGCTTCCTCGCATACGCTGCCGCGAACTGACATCTAGTGGTCACGCGCGTGAGTTCTGTGGCTGTTGGTTTGGGTGGTAGGTCCATTTGAAGGGTTTGGCCCGGTTGTTGTAGTCGTCGATGTGGTCGAGGATGGCTCCGGCGAGGTCGCTGGTGTGGGCGAACTCGGCTGTGTCGGGGAGTTGTCGGGTGAGGATGGAGAACCACGTCTCGATCTGGTTGAGCCAGGATGCGTGGGTGGGGGTGCGGTGCAGGAACACGCGGTGGTGGCCGTCGAGGAACTCCTCGACGGCGGCGGTGCAGTGGGTGGCGAGGTTGTCGACGATGCAGCGCAGCTCGAGGTGGGCGGGCACCATGGAGTCCAGCTCGGCGAGGAACGCCACGAAGTTGTCCGAGCGGACCGAGTCTGTGGGCGCGGCGACGACTTCGCCGGTGGCGCACTCGAACGCGGCGAACAGTGCCTTGGTGCCGTGGCGGCGGTACTCGAACTCCTGTCGGGCGACCCGCCCGGCGGCGGCGCCGTCGGCGGGCCGCGCCGACGCGGCTCTTGGCCTGTATGGCGGTCTTCTCGTCGACGCTGAACACCGCCCAGTTGTCCCGCGGGTCGAGGCACAGCCCGCAGACGTCGGCGGCCTTGGCGTCGAAGTCGGGGTCATGGGAGGTCATCCACGAGCGCGCCTGCTGCGGCTTGAGGCCCATCGAGGTGCAGATCCGCCACACCTGCGAGTCCGAGATCGCGATGGCGAGGTCCTCGCGCATGATCCGGCCGACCTCGGGCATCGACATGCGGGCCTTGAGCCGCCGCCCGCCGAGCTGGCCCGCCTCGGGGGGCCGCGTCGTGATCGTCTTGACCAAAGCCAGCCTCTCCGCGGGCCCATACACACGCGGCCGGCCCGAGCGCGGCCGGTCCGCGAGCCCGCCCAGGCCCGCCCCGCCGTAGCGGCGCCGCCACACGTCCACCTGGTTGCGGTTCAGGCCCACCGCCTTGCCGATCACCGGAGACGACAGCCCCTCAGCGGCCATCAGCACCACCTTGGCACGCTGCCAATCCCGCCGCGGCGTCGTCGACGCAGCCACCCGCGCCTCCAGCACCGCCCGATCAGCCTCGCACACCTTCAAAGTCCTAGGAACAGTCATAACCCGACCCTAACACAGCCATACGACTACCGCGAGCATGCACTAGGCTGTCCGCAGGACTGTTATCCATGCCGTCTTCAGGGTCTGGGCTAGAGCAGATAGTGCCTCTGCACGGGGAAGTTCGATTTCTCGGTTCGCTGCTGTCGCCGGCTGGTGTGGACACGATAGAGCCACGGCCGTGGATCGGCTTCTCCCTCAGGCTGCGTGCTGTGCGCGCGGTCCGTTCCGGTCGTGGGACCGGGCCGTAGGCTGGGCAGTCGGCATTGAGAGGAGAAGGCCGGATGGGACGGCAGACGCGGCGTGCCGGGAACGAGCCGAGATGGTTCCTGAGCGACCGGCCGATTGAGACCGAACAAGACGACCGGCTCGGAAGCACGTCACTGGCCAGAACGCTCGTTGAAGCGATCGCGTCCGCAGAACCGCCGTGCATGATCGGTCTGCTGGGCGGGTTCGGGAGCGGGAAGTCGTCAGTGACCAGCCTCGCGTCGTTGATGCTTGACGACTCTCGATTCGATTCGGTAACTGCGAGCGCCGACAAGCACTCGGGAGCTCTCAGAGCGAGGAACCTGGTGCATGCAATCGCTGGCGAACTCCAAGGCATTCGCGAGATCGACTCCGATGAAGTGAAGGACATCCTTCGCCCGTTGCGCCAGTCCACCCAGGTGACGGCTCCTGATCCGACGGACACCACTTGGGCGCGCATGCGCGCCGGCCGATACTCATTCAAGAGGTGGCTCAAGGCTATGGCGCCGCCCCTGTGCATCGGTGCTGTTGTGGCGGGTGCGGCGGTCTTGGCCGGCGGAGTTGTGAAGTCTGGTTCGATCGCGGCCGCGGTGACTCTGGTGCTCGGTTGGTTCTTGTATCAGATGGCCTCTTGGTGGGCTGACGCGGTGAAGGGGCTGAGTGCTGCGGCATCGCTGACTGATCACACGCCGCGGGCGGAGGCCGCTGACGAGATCGAGGAGGTCTTCGGACAGCTGGTCGACCTCCACAAGAAGAAGCGCCCGGGCCGGCGACTGGTCGTCTTTGTTGATGACATCGACCGGCTCAGCAAGGACGACCTTCTGGATGCGCTTCGATCGCTGCGGTCGCTGCAGTCGGTTCCTCGCGGCGCGGAACCGGTCTTTGTGATCTCCTGCGATGAGGCCATCTTGCGTTCCGCCGTCGGAGAGTCACTGAGCCATCCCGCAACAGCCGCAGAGCATGACACGACCGCAGTCACCGACTCGAGCCCTGACGGGGACACAGATGGGAGCGACACGTCTGTTGAGGGGCGAAGCGCAACGGGAAGCGAGCATGACCATCCGGCTCTCGCCTTCGTGGACAAGCTCCTCACAGCCCGTGTGCAGATGCCGCCCGCGATGGGCGGCGATATGCGGCGGTTCGCTCTGCGCGCCATCGGCGACAGCCACCCGCTACGGGCTGAGGACGGCATCGACATCGACCAGATCGTGTCGATCCTCATCCACGACAAGGTGAGCAACCCACGGTCTGCCATCCGGCTGATCAACCGGTTCATCGCGGCGTACTTGCTTGCGAAAGACAGGGAGGCAAGAGGCGAGGTAGCTCTCGGTGACATAACAGACCATTCGGACGTGCTAGCCCAGCTGTGCGTGTTGTTGGACGAGTACCCGCAGTTCTACGAGGCGATCACCGACAACACGGTGCTTCTCTCCGCAGCTCGCAAGGTGGCTCTGCGTAACAGGAGCCTCACAGCCAGCGAAGATGCTGCCCTGCGGCACTGCTCAGCGGACTTCATCGCTGTTGGCGAGAACAACGGCGGTACTGCCTTTGAGTTCGTTCGGCCGTCGTTGCGGCGTTTTCTTTCGAGTTCAGCACGAAGGGTCAGCCTGCCGACGGACATAGGCCCGTTGGTCTACTTCATGGCCACACCAGGGGGCCGGGTGCTCGGAGCCCAGGTCCGTTTGGAGATCGTCTCAGGAGTCCAATCCGGCGACCACGAAGACCTCGCACGAGTCCTCAGCCAGATTCCCGAAGATCAGATCAACGCCGCAGCTGGAGAGATCGAACAGAGACTCCACGACGCGTTGGCGGTTGATGCCAGCACCTACGTAGCGGCAGTTGCCCCGAACCTGCACCACCTCAAGGAAGCTGCAAGAGGTGTGGGCGACGCGTGCGCTGATCTTCTCGATCAGTCTCCCGAAGAGAGCATCCCTGCTCCGCTCCTAACCGAGATCATTAGCCACACAGGCCCCGAGCGGCACGACCTTCTCTGTGAACGTCTCGTCCGGCCCGACGAAGCGACTGACAGCACGAACAGCCGCATGGTCCACACCGCCAAGTACTTGGCGCAGAACCCACAGATTCGTGCCCTCGTCGAGGATGCTGTCAGTGGTTGGGTGGCGACTCTGCCTCAGGAGGGCAGTTGGGGCCTGGCTCGAACCTGGCTGGACGCCGCCGCAGCCCTTCACCCCGACAGCTACAAGGACTTGCGCAGGAAGATCGCCGTGTCGCTCGTGGGATCGGTCCGCTCTGAGGACGGGCTCACCAGCGAAGACGCGGACCATCTGGTGAGTCTGGCCGGATCAACAATCTCAGACGAGGCCGGCGTCGCTCCGAGCGCCAGTGACCTCGCCGCAGAAGGCCCGATCACAAGATCAGCCTTCGTCCGGCTGTGGCACATCACCCATCACGAGGGCGAGTCCGACGACGCGCTACTTGCTGCACGCGCGGGTGCGGACGCCGACATTGAGCCAGCAGTGCGGATGCTGGCGATCCGTCATGTAGCCGATTGGGTCGACGAATGGATTGAGGCAGAGTGGCTCACGGAGCAACCAGAGGACTCTGGCGAGGCCTGCGATGTGATAGTCGCAAGTCTCGCGGAGGCAGCACGTGATCCTGCCGTGCTCACCGATGTCGCAGAGGTGCTGCCCGACCTCGCCGCCGCGCTTGGCCCGCAGGCCGATGATCTGATGTCCGCGATATCAGAAGCCGTGCTAGAGAATGCGGGCGAAGACCCCGCCGCCGACAGGGCAGCGGCAGCCTTGATGGCGGCAGTGCAAGCGGTCACAGGCACAGAGCATGAGCGCAGATTCGACCAGCACGCCACACGCATGTTCGATGCAATCGACTCAGATAGCGACCCCTCCGATCCAGCCGTCCAGATGGCGCTTCGACTCGTTCCCGTTGCTGTACAGGCCGACCTTAGCGAGACCATCCTGGGACCGCAGGTCCACCAGTGGAGCGACCGCTTGATCGGAGCTGGCGACGCCGATCACCGGAACCGGCTAGCTGGTCTGCGAGCCGCCTTCGATGTTGATACGTCTCTCATTGAGCACCAGGCCCAAGCCCAGCACATCCTCGACCAGACCCATCAACTCATCAACGGCGGGAACCACCCTGAGGACCGTCTACGAACGCTGGCCCGATTTCCCTGGCCCGACCCTCAGGTCGAACCCGCTCTCTCCGCCATTAATCAGCACTGGGAGCAGTTCCCCGAAGACGCTCGCGTCGAAGCATTCGAGTTGGTGATGCGAGCACCCGACGAGTTCGAACTCTTGGCCCGGTTCCACGATCGGATCGCCAAGGCAGTGCAGGCCGACCCCCATGGGCACGTGAGCAGGATCGCCGCGAGCGAGATCAAGCGCATGCGCCCGGCGGCCGCAAGGTTGGTATTAGGATCCGCAGTCGGCAGACACGAAGCCGTCACAGCCGAATGGAACGCTCTTGACGAAGACGCTGCCGCCCAGTACTTAGTCCAACAGCCAGAGGCCGCCATCATGACGCGGTTGCTAGACGAACTGCGCCCGAATGATCGAGCCGCGGCAGCAGCCGCGGCAATGACGATGACGGCTTCCACCGCCGGAATTCCCGAGGAAGCAGTGCGAGCTGTCGCCAGCTACTGCGACGGATCCGTCCTTGCACAGGCAGCCCAAGCGGCAGTCGCGACCATTTCCGAACAACGTCCGGAGACAATCAGCGCTCTTCTGGTTGTCATCGCTGCCCGCGAGAACCACGCAGAAGTTAACACCGATCTCCTACAGGAGAAGGCGACAGCGCTCCTACCCGGAACAACCCCCGACATCGCCGGACTTCTTGGCCGGTCACTCAAGGGCACGAGACAGACCACCAAACTCAGAGCCGTACTCAGAGACCTCCGAAGAGGAGAAGCCAGCCAGCAGTCCCTCGTAGGAGCCTTCGACGCCGCATACGAGTCATAGGTTAGTTACCAAGTGAAAAGTAGCCGATCGGTCACGACCTCGTCTTCCATGGTCTCGCCTCCGAGTTGAAACCTACGGAGGTGCGAGTATCCGCAGTTGACACTTGCTTCTCTTTCGAACAGGCCTCGCGGAAGCTCCAAAGCAACTCGTGTTCTACCCGTCTTCTTGGTTCCGTCAATCGACAGAGCTACTCTAGCACCGCGCTCCTTTGCGGCTTCAATTGCACCGAACAATTCGGTGAGTGAGAATCGTTGAGCGCCATATAGAATAGGCTGTGTATCAACATACGGTGGATCGCAATAGACAATGTCACCGGGACCAGCTAATGCCATTGCCTCGCGAAAGTCCATGTGGGCGAAGGTCGTGCCTCTAGTTCTCTCTGTCCAAAGACCAACTCGCGTCTCGAATGATTCAGGTGTAACCGGCTTGTGTACACCGATCGGTGTACTCATGTATCCGTCTAGTGTAAAGCGCATTACTCCACCGTAGCAAGAGCGACTCAAGAACAAGAGGTCAGCGGGGTTTGGGTTTGCATTGTAGGACGCCTTGATCGCCTCGTATGCCTCGCCCCTATCTCTTGCTTGATTGAGAAGGGTATATCGCTCTCGATACCAACCTACGAGGGCTTGAGGATCCGAGTGTAGTGTAATCCATATCTCAGCCAGTGGCTTGAAGCCATCAGATCCAAGGGCATTGTGCGGGTTGATAACTGCAAGAACACCGCCAGAACCTAGGAACGGTTCGTAGTAGGTTCGATACTCTGCAGGAAAGTAGCTTGCGATTTCGTGCCCAAAGCGCTGCTTGTTGCCTATCCACTTGAGCAGCTGCGTCTTGAACGCGGGAGGACTCATTGTGTCAGACAGTAGGAGTTCTTGTTGCATGGCGTGGTCTTCTCCTCTCGCTGTCGGTCCAGATCTGCGCGCCCCCGGCAGGATTCGAACCTGCGCACACGGCTCCGGAGGCCGTTGCTCTATCCCCTGAGCTACGGGGGCTGGGAAGCGCATGCTAGCGCTGGGGTGCGACATCGTGATTGATGCTGCCTGCTGTGTGCCGCATTCTTGCCTGCTGTGTGCCACATTCTAATGCCATCACCTCCAGCCGGTAGGATCGGCTGGTGCGGGATGTGCGTGACGGCTTGCGGGACGGGCTGCGGGCGGCTCTCGAGGGCGTCGGCGTCGACGGCGCGCCCGTCGAGATCGTCATCGAACGCCCCCGGGACCGTTCCCACGGCGAGTGGTCGTCCAATGTCGCCCTCGCCGCCGCCAAAGCTGCGGGACGCCGGCCCCGCGATCTGGCCGATCAGATCGTCGCCCGTCTGAGCGCCGAGCCGCCCCCGCATGTGGTGGGGGTGGAGGCAGCCGGGCCCGGCTTCGTGAACTTCCGCCTGGCCCCGAGCTGGCTGCACGACGTGCTCGCCGAGGTGATCGACGCCGGCGTCGACGGCTACGCCCGCAGCACCGAGGGCGCCGGTCGCCCGGTGAGCGTGGAGTTCGTGTCGGCCAACCCGACCGGACCGCTGCACGCCGGCCACGGGCGCTGGGCCGCCTACGGCGATTCGCTGTGCCGCTTGCTGGAGCGCGGCGGCTACCGCGTGTGCCGGGAGTTCTATGTCAACGACCGGGGTCGCCAGATCGATCTGTTCGCAGCTTCGCTCGCGGCTCTGAGCCGGGGTGCTGACCTGCCCGACGACGGCTACCACGGCGACTACGTGGCCGAGTGGGCCGCAGAGATGCCCGAGGGCGCCGACACCCGCCGGTGGGGGTTGGAGCGCGCCCGGCGGGATCAGGCCGACACCTTGGCCTCCATGAACGTGGCGTTCGATCTGTACACCAGCGAGTCTGAACTGGTCGCTCGGGGCGCGATGGATGCGGCCCTGCGCGAGTTGGACAGCCGGGGCATGGTCTACGCCCAGGACGGTGCGACGTGGCTCCGCACCAGCGGGTTCGGCGACAGCGCCGACCGGGTGCTGGTCAAGAGCGACTCCGAGCCCACCTACTTTCTGCCCGACATCGCCTACCACCACGAGAAGTTCTCCCGGGGCGGCCTGGTCATCGACATCCTCGGAGCCGACCACCACGGCTACGTCCCCCGGATGCGGGCCGCGCTGGCTGCGCTGGGGCACGGACCCGACGAGTACGAGGCCTTGATCGGCCAGAACGTCACCCTGCGTCGGGGCGGGGTCGAGGTCCGTCTGTCCAAGCGTGCCGGCGACATCGTGCTGGTGTCGGAGCTGCTCGACGAGGTGGGTCCCGACGTGACCCGGCTGGTGTACCTGCTTCAGTCCATCGACACCACCCAGACCATCGACGTCGACGTGGTGTCGGCGCAGTCGTCCGAGAATCCCGTCTACTACTTGCAGTACGCCCATGCCCGGATCCACTCCCTGGCCCGCCGGGCCGCAGCCCGCAAGGTGGAGCGGACGCCGTTGAGCGAGGTGGATCTGTCGGTTCTGGTGCATCCGCGCGAGCTGGACGTGCTGAGGGCGCTGGCGTCTCTGCCCGACACCGTGCTGGCCGCGATGCGCGCCCGCGCTCCGCACCAGGTGACGGTCTGGGCCCGCGAGCTGGCTGCGTCGTTCCACCGGTTCTGGCACGACTGCCCCATCCTGAGCGACGACGTCGGCTGTGATGTCCGCCAGGCGCGCCTGTGGCTGGTGGAGGCGACCCGGATAGGCTTGGCCGTGGCGCTGGACATCCTGGGGGTGTCGGCCCCCGACAGGCTCTAGGCCGAGCGATGTGCAAGTCCTGGACTCGCGTCGCCGACGTGCTGGTGCTGTTCGAGGGGCACGCCGCATGGTTGAGCAAGTCCTGGACTCGCGTTGCCGACGTGCTGGTGCTGTTCGAGGGGCACGCCGCATGGTTGAGCAAGTCCTGGACTCGCGTTGCCGACGTGCTGGTGCTGTTCGAGGGGCACGCCGCATGGTTGAGCAAGTCCTGGACTCGCGTCGCCGACGTCGCAGACCCCCAGGCCAGGGGCCTGTGCATTGTGCGGAATCGCCATGTCGCAGCCGTCTCCTATGAGAGTGACGAGCAAATCCCGCATGGCGCAATCCTCGCTCGCAAAACCGCAGGTCAGGGGCTTGTGAGTCATGCGGAATCAGCATTGCTCAGCCGTCTCCTAGGACGATGACCGAACCGACTTCGTCAAGCCCGCAGGCTGATGCGCTGTCGAGTCGCCTGCCGCCCGACGACCGGAGCGGGCCGCGGGAGTCGCGGCCAGCGGCGGCTCCGTCCTCGCCGGTCAGCCGTCGCCTGCTGCCCGACAACCACTCGGTGTCACAGGGCAGGCTCATAATCGGGGGATGCGACGCGCTCGAGTTGGCCGACACCTACAGCACGCCCCTGTTCGTCTACGACGAGGAGCATCTGCGCAGCCGCTGCCGCGAGGCGGTGGCCGCGTTCGGGCCGGACGTGGCCTACGCGGCCAAGGCGTTCCTGTGCGTCGCCATGGCTCGCCTCGTGCATTCGGAGGGCATGGGCCTCGATGTGGCCACCGGGGGCGAGTTGCACGTGGCGCTTGCTGCGGGCGTGCCCGCGGACCGCCTGGTGCTCCACGGCAACAACAAGTCGCTGAGTGAACTGCGCCAGGCTGTCGAGGCAGGCGTGGGGCGCATCGTGGTGGACAGCTTCGACGAGTTGGACCGCCTCGACGCGCTGCATGCCGAGACCGGAGCGCGGCCCGAGGTGCTGCTGCGGTTCACGCCCGGGGTCGAGGCCCACACCCACGCCTATCTGGTAACCGGCACCGATGACTCCAAGTTCGGATTCACCGTGGCGACCGGCGCAGCCGCGGCCGCGATGGAGCGGGCCCGCGCCTCAGCCTCTGTCGAGGTGGTCGGCGTCCACTCCCACATTGGAAGCCAGGTGTTCGAGGCGTCCTCGTTCGCGAGGGCCGCGGCGGTGATCGCAGAAGCGGCCGCGCCCTTCGAGGTGGGCGAGATATCGATCGGCGGGGGGCTCGGGGTCCCTTACGTGGCCGGCGAGTCGGCGCCGACGATCGCGGAGTGGGGCGAGGTGGTGCGCGAGGCCTGCCGGTCGGCGGGCGTCAAGGCCAGAGTGACCGCCGAGCCGGGCCGCGCCATCGCGGCGGCCGCGGCGATCACCCTCTACACGGTGGGAACCATCAAGGTCATCGAGGGTGTCCGAACCTACGTGGCTGTTGACGGGGGGATGAGCGACAACCCCCGTCCGGTGCTCTACGGCAGCGGCTACGAGGCCTTCCTGCCCCGGTCGGTCGACGCGCCCCGCGGCCGGTCAGTGACCGTGGTGGGCAAGCACTGCGAGTCCGGCGACACTCTGGTGCGAGACGCCAGCGTGCCCGCAGACATAGCGGTGGGCGACATCCTGGCCACGCCGGTCACCGGCGCCTACGGCCATGCCATGGGCTCCAACTACAACAAGGTTCTGCGCCCCGCAGTGGTGTTCGTCGCCCACGGCGAGGCCCGTCTGGTGGTCCGCCGCGAGACCTACGACGACCTGCTGGCCTGCGAACTCCTCGACGCCTGATCCCGTAACCGGCTACCGGGTTCGAGCGCTCGTCCGCCGGGCCGCCACGATGCGGCCAGGCGCCGCCACCAACTAGGTGCATGCCCGTCTGCCGCGGGCACTGACGGAGGCGACGAGTCGAGCAGGGGCTGCGCCAGCACGAACTCGACGGTCGGCGTGGGATCCACGTGTCTCGCCTGTGAGGCCGGCTCGGGAAGGCTCCCGCAGCCGGTCCGCCTCAACATCCGGGCCGCACTCCGAGCGCTCGGGATCGAGTCCTCGCGGCCGAGCATGAAGGAGATCTCGGCACTCAGGCCCGCAGAGCACCCGAGCCGGCGCAGATCCGCGGCGCGCCACGACACTCCGCTGTCGATCATCGCGCTGGTCGAGAGTTCGACCAGAGCGATGGCCAGTGCACGAACGTCCGTCGCCGGCAGGGCCGGCGCGCCCGGAGCCAGCCGCGGCGGGCTCGAACGAGCCATCGGCTGCCCGTCGGCTGGGACAGCGGCGTCGAAGTCGGACAGCCAGAGTTCGCCCTCCCGGCTCAGCAGCAGGTTGGCCGGTTTCACGTCGCCGTGGACGAGTCCCGCATCGTGAACACGGGCAAGCGCGGCGGCCGCCGCGGCGCCGACCGTCCTGACTTCGCCCTCGGGCAGGGCGCCCCGCTCATGCAGTACGTCTGCGAGCGAGCAAGCCGCCATCTCAAGCCCGAGCCCGTCGCCATCCACTTCCCGCGGGGGCACGATCCCGGGCCCGCGGAGCGTCTGGAGATGTCGGGCTTCCCGTGCAGCGGTCTCGGATGAGGAGCAGTGCTTCGCAAACAATCGTGCATCATTCATCATGATTAGCTAATATAGATCCTGCAGAGGTTGCTAAGGCCCCATCCATGAAATATGATGGATGTCATGTTGATTGCACTAATTTCTGTTTTGGGTTCAGGCCTGCTGGGCATCACCGGGGTGCTGGTACACTTCCTGCTCAAGCAGGGAGCCGGGCAGCGGGAGCATGCCGACAGGCTCCATGGCGAGGCCATGGATGCGATCGCCAAGCAGGGAGCTGAGCAGCGGGAGCATGCCGACAGGCTCCATGGCGAGGCCATGGATGCGATCGCCAAGCACGGTGAGCGCATGGTCGATCTGCACCTGCAAGCCATGGCGGCAGTCGCCGCGCTGGGAGAGCGCACCGCCGCGCCTGAAGCGAAGGCCGGCTGGCGCTATCCGCAGCGATTCCGACGGCCTAGTTCGCGTCGCGCTGACGAGGGTCGGGCGTCGTGGACGTGGTCTCGGTGGTGGCCTGCTGTGTTCGCGTCGCGTCAACGAGGGTTGGACTGGTAGACCGAGGCCGGGTCGACAGGCCGGTAGCTTGGAGGGGTGAACCGGCTCCGTATCGGACTCCTCGGCTGCGGCAACGTCGGTGCTGCCCTGGTCACGTTGCTCGACGAGCAGCGGGACACGGTGGCGGCCCGCACCGGCATCGAGCTGGAGATCACCAGAATCGCGGTGCGCTCCACCTCCAAGGACCGTGGCCTGCGTATCGAACCGTCGGTGTTCTGCACCGACGCGGCCGCGATCGTCGCGGATCCCGGGATCGACGTCGTGGTGGAGGTCATCGGCGGGATCGAGCCGGCCCGCAGCCTGCTGCACGACGCTATCTCGAAGGGCAAGCCGGTCGTGACGGGCAACAAGGAGCTGCTGGCCAACTACGGCGCGGAGCTGTTCGAGGCGGCCGACAATGCCGGCGTGGACCTGCTGTTCGAGGGAGCCGTCGCGGGGGCCATCCCCCTCATGCGGCCCCTCCGGGAGTCGCTGGCGGCTGAGCCGGTGCGGCGGATCATGGGCATCGTCAACGGCACGACCAACTACATCCTCACCCGGATGTCCGAGGGTGGCGCGAGCTACGCAGAAGCGTTGAGCGAGGCCCAGAGTCTGGGCTACGCGGAGCGCGACCCGACCGCGGACGTCGAGGGGTTCGACGCCGGGGCCAAGGCCGCCATCCTCGCCACCGTCGCCTTCGGTGCCGTGGTGGTTGCCGGCGACGTCTACCACGAGGGGATCGCCCGGATCGCCAGTCACGACATCGAGATGGCCCGCCGCCTGGGCTACGCGGTCAAGGCGGTCGCCGTGGCCGAGCGCACAGGGTGGGGCGACGGCGAGCCGCCGGAGGTGGCCGTGCGCGTCCATCCGGCCATGGTGCCTGTGCAGCATCCGCTGGCGAGCGTGCGCGACAGCTTCAACGCGGTCTTCATACAGGGCGACGCAGTGGGCGAGCTCATGTTCTACGGCCGGGGAGCGGGCGGCCGCCCCACCGCCGGCGCCGTCCTCGGAGACCTCGTCGACGCGGCCGTCAACCTCGCCTCGGGCGGCCCGGGCCGCATCGGGCGGCTGGTCCCGGCCTCCATCCGCTCGATCGACGACCTGCGGTCCGAGTACTACATCGGCGTGGAGGTTGCCGACCGGCCCGGCGTGCTGGCCTCGGTGGCAGCCGGATTCGGACGCCACGGAGTGTCTATCCGTTCCATGGAGCAGCACGGCCTGGGCGACGACGCCCGTCTCGTGTTCATCACCCACGAGTGCCGCGAGCGCGACCTGCAGGCGACGCTGCGCGACCTCCGCGGCCTGCCGGCGGTCCACGAACTGGGCAACGTGATCCGGGTCATCGGCCACGAGAACCCCAAACAGTGACGTGCGCTATGTCAGCACCCGGTCGGAGCCGGGCCGCGGCGATCGTCTCGCGTTCGACGAGGTGTTGCTGGGCGGGACGGCCGCCGACGGCGGACTCCACGTCCCCGAGGAGGCGCCTGGACTGCCTGAGTCCGTCGGCCCCGGCGCCGGCGACCTGAGCTACGCCGAGCTGGCCGTCCGCATCATGGCCCCCTACCTGGGAGGCGCCGTCGCACGCGACGACCTTGAGGAGCTCGTCGCCGACGCCTACTCCACCTTCGACCATCCCGACGTGTGCCCGCTGGTGGCCCTCGACCACGACCACTGGCTGCTGGAACTGTTCCACGGGCCCACCTTCGCCTTCAAGGACATCGCCATGCAGGTGGTGGCCCGGATGTTCGACCTCGAGCTGGAGCGCCGCGGCGATCGGGCCATGATCGTGGCGGCCACGTCGGGCGACACCGGCTCGGCGGCGATGGAGGCGGTGGCCGGCCGCGACCGCGTAGACATCGTGGTGCTGCACCCGGAGGGCCGCACCAGCGAGATCCAGAGGCGCCAGATGACCACGCTGGACGCGCCCAACGTCCACGCGGCAGCCGTCGACGGAACGTTCGACGACTGCCAGGACCTGGTCAAGGCCATGTTCGCCGACGTGCCGTTCCGCGTCGAGGCGAGCTTGGCCGCGGTCAACTCCATCAACTGGGCCCGGGTCGCGGCCCAGATCGTCTACTACGTCTGGGCGGTCCGGCGCCTCGACGACGACCGGCCGGTCACGTTCTGCGTCCCGACCGGCAATTTCGGCAACGTGCTGGCCGGGCATTACGCCCGCCGGATGGGTCTGCCGGTCGGGCGCCTGCTGGTCGCGTCCAACACGAACGACATCTTGAGCCGGCTGATAGAGACCGGCGAGCTGGCCGCCCGCGACGTGGTGCCCACCCTCTCGCCCAGCATGGACATCCAGATCTCGTCCAATCTGGAGCGGCTGCTGTTCGAGCTGTTCGACGGCGACGGCGCCGCCACCGCCGCTTTGCTGCGCCGGTTCAGGTCGGCGGGCCGGGCCGGGCTGAACCCGGAGCAGCACCGGCGCTTGGCGGCCGCGTTCGCCGGCGACCGCTTGGACGATTCCGAGACCCTCGACGTGATGGGTCGCGTCCACGCGGAGTCGCAAGTGTTCATCGACCCCCACACCGCGGTCGGGGTGGGCGTGGCCCAACGCTGCCGCCAGCCGCAAGAGTTGGTCGTGTCGCTGGCCACGGCACACCCGGCCAAGTTCCCTGAGGCCGTGGAGCGCGCCACCGGCTGCACGCCCGAGCCGCCGCCTGCGCTGGCCGTGGTGGCGGACCGGCCCGAGCGCTGCACCTCCTTGCCCAATAACGTCGACGCGGTCAAGGAATTCGTCCGTTCAGCCCGACGCGCTTGATATTCGTCGGCAGTACCGGGACAGTGGGCACTGCGCTCGGCGCGTGCCCCACCGCAGGCGGATCAGGCGTGGCCGAACGCTGCGGCCTCGAGGCTGTGGGACTGGGCGCCGTGGAGCGGTGGTTGCGGAGGCAGTCCTCTGCTGCGTAGCCTTCGCCGGAACGCCTCGCGCCTGCGGCGCGACGGCTCGACCCGGCCCGTGACGCGTCGCTTTGCCGAGCCGGGATGCCTGAGTCCGACAACCGGGGAATTCATCCGTGGAAGCGACCGAGATGCGGCGGTCCACGCTGCAACGCAAAGATCGTGGCGAACTCAACCAGATCGCCGCCGCTCTGGGCTCCAAGCCCTCCAGCAGGGCCCGCAAGGACGAGATCATCCAGATGATCATCGACTTGACCGCCGACGGCGCCAGGATCTCCCAGCAGACCAGCGAGGGAACGAGTGAGGGCCCGTCTGCCGCAGCCGCGGAGGACGGATCCGAGGGGTCCGACCGAGGACCGAGGCTCTCCGACGGCGTCGCCCTCGACGACGACGGCGAAGAGTCGACAGCCGAAGTCCGCGAGGACAGCCGCCCAGCGGACCGCGGCGACGACGAGGTGGATCAGGGCAACCGTCGCCGCAGGCGCCGCAGCCGCGACCGCGACCGCGACCGCGACGACGGCTGGGACGCTGAACCCGTAGCGGTCGCCGGCCGCCTCGACCTGCGCGACGAGGGCTACGGGTTCCTGCGGGTCGACGGTTGCCTGCCGAACCGCAACGACGCCTACGTGCCGGTGAGGACCATCCGTCAGTACGGCCTGCGGCGCGGCGACCATCTCACGGGCACGTCCCGGCCTGCCAACCGGGCAGAGAAGAACCCCGCCCTGCTGACACTCGAGTCGATCAACGGCAACCCCGCGGAGCCCTCTAACCGCCCGCGGTTCGAGAGCCTCACCCCGATCCACGCCGTGCGGCGCCTGACTCTCGAGCAGCCCGAGGATCCCGAAGCGGTCGCGGCCCGACTGGTCGATCTGGTCGCGCCGGTCGGCGTCGGCCAGCGGATACTGGTGAGCGGGCCCCCGCAGTCCGGAGCCTCGGAGCTGTTCGTCTCGATGATCGCCGCGATCGAGGCGAACGAGCCGGACATGTTCGTGATGGGGCTGTTCCTCGAGCAGCGGCCCGAAGACATCACCGAGGTTCGTAGGTGTGTACGCAACGGTGACGTGGCCGCCACTTCGTTCGACCAGACCCCCGAGGAGCACGTGCAGACGGCTGAGATGACCATCGAGCGGGTCAAGCGCCTCGTCGAGTCCGGACGCAACGTGGCGGTGGTGCTCGACAGCCTCACCGCCGTGGCCCGGGCCTACAACGCCGCGCTGTCGAACGCGGGGCGGGCCTACAGCGGCAACGTCGAGAGCGGCGCCGTGCACATGCCCAAGAAGCTCTTCGGAGTGGGCCGCAACGTCTCCGAGGGCGGCTCCGTCACCATGATCGCCTCGATCGACTCCGACGGCCCGAGCCCGTTGTCGGCAGCGTTGAGCGAGGAGTTCGCAGGCACGGCCAACACCGAGATCAGGCTCGACCGGTGGGCTGCGGAGCTCGGCCTGTTCCCGGCCATCGACGTGGCCGCCTCGGTGTCGCGCGACGAGGACCGCTTCATCGACGCCGACGAGGTCCGGGCCCTCCGGGACCTCCGCACCGGCTTCGCCCACGCAGCAGGGGACGGTCCGGCGGCGGTTGTGAAGACCTTAGAGACCGCCCTGTCCAAGTTGCGCGGCAGTCCCACCAATGCGGAGCTGCTCCGCTGATCCCCGCTCCGCGCCGCAAAGGGAGAAGGACAGCATCCGGCACGGGATGAAGCCGACAGTCGGCAGCGTCGCCGGCATAGCAGCGTCGCCGGCATGGACGCCGATCCGGGCTCCAGTCGGCAGCGTCGCCGGCATGGACGCCGATCCGGGCTCCAGTCGGCAGCGTCGCCGGCATGGACGCCGATCCGGGCTCCAGTCGGCAGCGTCGCCGGCATGGCAGCGTCGTCGGCATGGACGCCGATCCGGGCTCCAGTCGGCAGCGGGGATAGTTTCGTCGCCGCCGGGTTGTGACCGGCCCGTCCTACTTACAGACTGGTGCTCCGATGAAGACCGACATACATCCCGAGTACCGGCTGGTCGTGTTCTCCGACCAGTCCGCAGGCGCCTCGTTCCTCACCCGTTCGACCATCGCCACCGACGACACCATCGAATGGTCCGACGGCAACACGTACCCGCTGGCGAAGGTGGAGATCTCCAGCGCCAGCCACCCGTTCTTCACCGGGACGATGCAGATTGTCGACACCGCGGGCCGGGTCGAACGCTTCGAGCGCCGCTACGGCCGCCGCAAGGGCCGCGAGTAGACACGCAGGGTCCGCAGGCACCGTCGGCGATGGAACACACCGAGGCGAATGCTCGCGTTGGCGCGGCCGAGGTCCGCTCCGCCGCGGACGACGCGCCGGCCAAAGCGTTCGAGATGGTCGCCACCCCCGCAATCTTCGGGTTCGGCGGCTGGCTCGTCGACGGGCGCCTCGGGACGTTTCCGCTGGTGACGCTGCTGCTGGCGCTGACCGTCCTCGGCTACGAGGTATGGAGCTTCGTCCGCCATTACGGAGCCAGCATGGACGACGCCCTCGACAGCCGCCGGGCTGGCTACGGCACACCTCGTCCCGAGGCATCGAGGCAGCCATGAGCGCGCCTTCGGCCCATTCTCAACTCGGCGTCACGCCGTCAGCCGGCAGCGAGTCCGAGACCCCGGCCGCGCCTGAGCGAGCGGTGGCTCTCGACATGGTGCGGCGCTCGGTGTTCTTCGCGGTGCCGCTGCTCGCCGTCGGGGCGGTGGGCTGGGGATGGCCCGGAGTGTTGTCCGTGGGGATGGCCCTCGGATTGGTGCTGGTCAACTTCATGCTGGGTGCCGCTGTCATCGGCTGGGGCGCCCGCCTGGGGCCGGCCGCGCTGATGCTCGGAGCCCTCGGCGGATATGTGGTGCGCCTCGGTATCGTTGCCGCTGCTGTGCTGCCCGTCCGCCACCACGACTGGTTCGAACTGCTGCCCTTCGCGGTGGGCCTGCTGGTCACCCATCTGGGCCTGCTGATCGTCGAGACGCGCCACGTCTCGTTGTCGCTGGCTTTTCCGGGCCTCAAGCCGGAGCGTCGCCCATGAGCGTCCTCGCTCTCGAGTACCCGCCTATCAACCACCTGTTCGACTGGCCCGCCTTCCTATTGGAAGGCACGCCGTTCGCTGTCAACAAGACCGTGTTGATCTACCTCGCGGCGACCGCGATCACCGTGGTGCTGTTCGGGCTGGCCGGCCGACCGCGCCCGACGCTTGTTCCCTCGGGAGTGCAGCATGTTGCCGAGTCGAGCTTGAACTTCATAGAGGACTCGGTGGTCATGCAGACCATGGGTCCCGACGGCAAGAAGTACATGCCCTTCCTCACGTCGTTGTTCTTCTTCATTCTGTTCTCGAACATCACCGAGGTCATTCCGGGCATCCAGTTCCCGGCCACCAGCCGGATGGCCGTGCCGATGCTGCTGGCACTGCTGGTGTGGGTCGTCTACAACATGGTCGGCATTAGGAGCCAGGGTCTGTTCGGATACCTCAAGAACTCGCTGTTCCCCGTTGGCGTGCCCAAGGCGCTCTATGTCCTCGTCACGCCCATCGAGCTGGTGTCCACCTTCGTGGTGAGGCCGTTCTCGCTTGCCATCCGGCTCTGGGCCAACATGGTGGCCGGCCACCTGCTGCTGGTGACATTCGCGGTGCTGTCGGCCGCGCTGTGGGGCGCCACCTACATCGGCGCGGCCCTCACCTTCCCGATGCTCATCGCTATGACGGCTTTCGAGATCCTCGTCTCGGTCCTTCAGGCGTTCATCTTCACCATCCTGACCGCCGTCTACATCGGCGGATCCATGCACCCGGAGCACTAGGCGAACGCCTACGGATCGCGGTGCCCGCCACAGACGTTCATCACACCGACATTCATCACACAACCGTTCATCACACAACCGTTCATTGCACAACCGTTCATCCCAGAACCATTCTTCACACAACCCCTCACACACCACAGGAGAGACAAAGTGCTTGAGATCCTCGCACAAACCGCGCCGGGTGAGTTCCTCGACGGCCTCAAGGCCATCGGTGCCGGTCTCGGCTACGGACTGGCCGCGATCGGCCCCGGCGTGGGCATCGGCATCGTGGTCGGCAACGCCATCACGGCCATGGCTCGCCAGCCCGAGTCCGCCGGCATGGTCCGCACCACGATGTTCCTGGGAATCGCCTTCACGGAGGCGCTTGCCCTGATCGGGTTCGTGGTCTTCGTCCTGCTGTACTTCATCTGATCCGGGGCGCCATGAGATCAACGATCCTGCCGTTCAATGTTCGGTTTGGCGCTAAGCGCGCCGGGCGGGCGACGCTTCGGCTGTGCGCCGCCCTCAGTCTGGTCGGTGCTGTCGCAGTGGCTGCGGCCGCGCCGGCGTGGGCCGCGGGTGAGACGATCGGAGGGTGCGTCCTTGAGAAAGTGAAGGAGGCCAAGTACGAGCACGGCAGCCTCGAAGCCGTCAAGGCTCTGCCCGCAGACGATCTCGAGGCATTGGAGACGGATCTCGAGGGGTGCCTCGAGTCGCCGAACCCGATCCTCCCCGCACTCGACGAGATCATCTGGGGCGGCTTGGCCTTCTTGATCCTGTTCGCGTTCATGTGGCGGAAGGGCTTCCCCGCCGTCAAGCGGGCCATGGACGCCCGCTCCGAGAAGATCCGGGCCGACCTCGACGCGGCCGACAGCGCCAAGGCGGACGCCATGCGCACCAAGTCGGAGTACGAGGCCCAGCTGGCCGAGGCCAAGACGGCCGCGGCCGCCATCATCGACGAGGCCCGAGGCCAGGCAGACCAGCTCCGCCAGGATCTGCAAGCTCGCGCCGAGGCCGACATCGCCGAGCAGCGGGCCCGGGCCGCGGCCGACATCGAGTCGAGTCGCCGCCAGGCGATAGACGACCTGCGCACCGAGGTGGCTGCCATTGCGGTGGGCGCGGCAGAGCGCGTGGTCGGCGCCAGCCTCGACGCCGATGTCCACCGCTCCCTGATCGACGGCTACATCGACGAGGTGGCAGGCGCAGGCACCAACGGGGACGGGAGCTGAACCGATGCCCGGCCCGCTTCCGAGTAGAGACCTCTGGCCGGCTGCCGAGCGAACTTCTGTCAGAAATCCACTGCACAGGTGGGGAACTTGCAGGAAGTTCACCGCCATCCGGGCCAGGTACTGAGCGATGGTCGACCAGCCCGCTCCCGACCGCATCGGCGACTACGCCGGCGTCGTGCTGGCGGTGGCCCGCGCCGAGGGAGTCCAAGCGGAGGTCGAGTCCGAGTTGGCGCGATTCGCCGAGGCCCTGCGCTCCAGCGACGAGTTGCAGTCCACCCTCGCCGACTCGGTCGTCGACGTGGAGCGTCGGCTGCGGATCACCGAGGACCTGCTCGGCGGCACGGCTCTCCCCGTCACCGCGGCGCTGGTGTCGCTGGTGGTCGGCGCGGGCCGCGGCGGCGAGCTCGTCGAGATCATCGACGCCGCCATCGACCGGGCCGCGGCCGGCCGCGACCGGCAGGTGGCTCGGGTGCGCAGCGCGGTGGAGCTCACCGGCGAGCAGCGGTCCCGGCTGACCGAGGCCATCAAGGACTCTTCGGGACTCGACGTGGAGATCCAGGCCATCGTCGATCCCAGCGTGGTCGGCGGGGTGGTCACCGAGATCGGCGACGAGGTGATCGACGGCAGCGTGCGCAGCCGTCTGCAGCAGATGCGAAGCGGCCTCGGCTGAGCATGCCGAAGTTCTTCTAGGAGATTGAACAACCAGACATGAGCGACACAGCACAACTAACGTTCGACGCGGCGGACATCGCGGCCGCCGTCCGCCGGAGCCTCGACGGCTTCGTCCCGTCGCTGGAGCAGTCGACGGTGGGCCGGGTCCTCGAGGTGGGCGACGGCATCGCCCGTGTCTCGGGGCTGCCCGACGCGGCGGTCAACGAGATGCTGCGGTTCGCCAACGGCGCTGTCGGCCTGGCGCTGAACCTCGAGGAGACTTCCATCGGCGCGGTGGTCCTCGGAGACGTGGAGGGCATCGAGGAGGGCCAGCCGGTGCAGGCCACCGGCGACATCCTGTCGATCCCGGTGGGCGACGGCCTCCTCGGACGGGTGGTCGACCCGCTGGGCGAGCCGGTGGACGGCAAGGGGCCCCTGTCCAACCCGATACCGCGGCGCATGGAGATCCAGGCGCCGGGCATCACCGGCCGCAAACCGGTGCATGAGCCGATGCAGACCGGCATCAAGTCCATCGACTCGCTGATCCCGGTCGGCCGGGGCCAGCGCGAGCTGATCATCGGCGACCGCAAGACGGGCAAGACCACCATCGCTCTCGACACCATCTTGAACCAGCGCGGCCTCGGCGTGAAATGCATCTACGTCGCCATCGGCCAGAAGGCCTCCACCGTGGCCCAGGCGGTGGCCACTCTCGACGAGCTCGGGGCCATGGACTACACGGTGGTGGTAGTGGCGCCCGCCTCGGAGCCCGCCCCCTACAAGTACCTCGCTCCCTATGCCGGGTGTGCCATGGGCCAGCATTGGATGGAGAACGGCGAGCACGCCCTGGTCATCTACGACGACCTCTCCAAACAGGCAGAGGCCTACCGCCAGGTGTCGCTGCTGCTGCGCAGGCCGCCGGGGCGGGAGGCCTATCCCGGCGACGTCTTCTATCTCCACAGCCGCCTGTTGGAGCGGGCTGCCAAGCTCAGCGACGACCGGGGCGCAGGGTCGCTCACCGCGCTGCCGATCATCGAGACCAAAGCCGGCGACGTGTCGGCCTACATCCCCACCAACGTGATCTCCATCACCGACGGTCAGATCTTCCTTCAGGACGACCTGTTCAAGTCGGGGATCCGCCCGGCGGTGGACGTCGGTATCTCGGTCAGCCGGGTCGGCGGCGCGGCCCAGGTGAAGGCCATGAAGACCGCGGTGGGCACCCTCAAGGGCGACCTCCAGCAGTTCCGGGAGCTCGAGGCCTTCGCTGCTTTCGGATCCGACCTCGACGCGGTGTCGAAGGCCCAGCTCGAACGGGGCTACCGTCTCACGGAGCTGCTGAAACAGGGTGTGAACAGCCCGCTGCCCGTCGAGGAGCAGGTGGTCTCCGTCTACTCCGGCACCCACGGCTACCTCGACGGTGTGCCGATCAGCGACGTGCGACGCTTCGAGAGCGAGCTGCTCGACTGGTTCCGAACCCGCGAGGCGGCCACGCTTGCCGGGATACGCGACAGCGGGGCCATCTCCGACACCGACGACTTCGACGCCCGAGTCAGGGCTTTCGCCGACCAGTTCGAGACCTCTGAGACTGTCGCGGGCGCCGAGCCCGACGCGGTCGAGCAGGGCGTGGAGCAGGCCACCATGGTCGACGCCGACACCACCCTGCCCGAAGAGGATCTGAGCAGGGACGGGGACTGAGGCGCTCAGGGCTCGGGAGGACTGAGGCAGGGCCGTGCCTGGAGGCAGAGAACGCGAGCTGCGGCGGCGCATCGGCAGCATTCAGTCCACCAAGAAGATCACTCGCGCCATGGAGTTGATCGCGGCCACCCGGGTGGTGAAGGCCATGCAGCGGGCCAACGCGGCCCGGCCCTACGCCCGCCTGATCACCAGCGTGATCGAGGACCTCGCCGCCGGCGGGGCCGAGGTCGACCATCCGCTGCTGCGCCAAGCGTCCGAGGTGCGCAACGTAGGGTTCATCGTCATAACCGGCGACCGCGGCCTCGCCGGGGCCTACAACACGTCGGTGATCCGCACCGCGGAGCGGCAGATCATGGCCCACGTGTCGGAGGGCAAGGGATATTCGCTGTGCTGCGTGGGCCGCAAGTCGGCCCGCTACTTCCGGTTCCGCAACTACCGTATCGACAACGCCGTGTCCGGCTTCAGCGACAACCCGTCCTACGACGACGCCCGCCGCATCGCCGAGACGGTCGGCGGGTCGTTCCTGTCGGAGGCCATAGACCAGGTGGAGCTGATCTACACGGAGTTCGTGTCGATGGGCGCCCAGCGGGTGGTGGTGCGGCGCTTCCTGCCGCTGATCGACACCGAGATGATGGCCAGGGAAGGCTCGGGCACCGGCCGGGAGGGGAGCTTCGAGTTTGAGCCGTCCCCCGATGCGGTGCTTGAGGCGCTGCTGCCCCGCTACACCGAGGCCCGACTCTACGGCGCGCTGCTCGACGCGGCCGCGTCGGAGCACGCCAGTCGCCAACGGGCCATGAAGGCGGCCACCGACAACGCCGAGGATCTGATCACCAAGCTGTCGCGGGCCATGAACCAGGCCCGCCAGGACGCCATCACCACCGAGATCATGGAGATCGTCGGTGGTGCGGAGGCATTGGGCGGCGACGCGTCCGGCGCTGATGCCGAGCCAGCGTCGGCGTCTCTGCCGGCCGGGTCGGACGCTCCGACGCTGGTCGCCGCGGGCGAGGGCGGTCGTCCCGCATAGAACGCCGAGGAACAACACTATGCCGAAGAGCGGACCGCAGGAGGAACGCCTCAGAATGAGCGCCTCGGAGAGTTCTCAGGAAGCCTGGGAAGCCTGGGAGGGGCGCCCGCGTGGAACGCCGCAGAGTGAGAACCGCAGGAAGAACGCCACAGAAGGACACCGATTGAAATGACCGTCACAGAATCCCGCCCCGCAGCGGGGGGAGGCGCCGACCTTCGCTCCGGCCGCATCGTCGGCATCGCCGGCCCGGTCGTGGACGTGGAGTTCCCGCCCGGGCACCTGCCCGAGATCAACACCGAGCTGGAGTTCACCGTCACCGTCGACGGCACGGACGTGCGAGTGCCCGCCGAGGTGGCCCAGCAGATCGGCGACAACCGGGTGAGGGCGATCGCGCTCAAGCCCACCGACGGCCTCACCCGGGGCACCGCGGTGCGCAACACCGGCCACGGCATCCAGGTGCCGGTCGGCGACGGCACGCTCGGACACGTCTGGAACGTGATGGGCGAGTGCCTCGACACGCCGGGCCACAGCACGCCCGAGCGCTGGGACATCCACCGTCCGGCCCCGTCTTTCGACTCGCTGGAGCCGTCGTCGCAGATGTTCGAGACCGGCGTGAAGGTGATCGACCTGCTCACCCCCTACAAGCAGGGCGGCAAGATCGGCCTGTTCGGCGGGGCCGGCGTGGGCAAGACCGTGCTCATCACCGAGATGATCACCCGGGTGGCCACCAACCACGGCGGCGTGTCGGTGTTCGCCGGGGTGGGGGAGCGCACCCGCGAGGGCACCGACCTTTTCTTGGAGATGGGCGAGACCGTCATGGGCGACGGCAAGACCCGGGTGCTCGACAAAGCCGCCCTGGTGTTCGGCCAGATGGACGAGCCGCCCGGCGTGCGGCTGCGGGTGGCGCTGGCCGGGGTGACGGTGGCCGAGTACTTCCGCGACGTGCAGAACCAGGACGTGCTGTTGTTCATCGACAACATCTTCCGGTTCGTTCAGGCCGGTTCGGAGGTGTCCACCCTGCTGGGCCGCATGCCTTCGGCGGTGGGCTACCAGCCCACCCTGGCCGACGAGATGGGCGAACTCCAGGAGCGGATCACCTCCACCCGGGGCAAGTCGATCACCTCGCTGCAGGCCGTGTACGTGCCGGCCGACGACTACACCGACCCGGCGCCGTTCACGTCGTTCACCCACTTCGACGGGACCACCGAGCTGAGCCGCGACATCGCCGCGCTGGGCATCTATCCGGCGGTGGACCCGCTGGCGTCCACGTCCACCATCCTCGACCCGCTGGTGGTGGGGGAACGCCACTACGCGGTGGCCCGTCGAGTGCAGGAGGTGCTCCAACGCTACAAGGAGCTGCAGGACATCATCGCCATCCTCGGCCTCGACGAGCTGTCCGAGGAGGACCGGGTGACGGTGGACCGGGCTCGCAAGGTGCAGAGGTTCCTGTCGCAGCCCATGTTCGTGGCCAAGAACTTCACCGGCCAGGACGGCATCTTCACCCCGGTGGAGGAGACCATCGAGTCGTTCGAGGCGCTGGTCAACGGCGACATGGACGAACTCCCCGAGCAGGCCTTCTACATGGTGGGCGGCGCCTCCGACGTGGAGCGCAAGGCCGCGGAGCTGCAGGCCTGACATGGTTGTGCATGGTGCGGGGCTGAGCCTTGCCGGGGTCGGGGCCTGACATGGCCGTCGAGCTCGACGTCGAGTTGGTGTCGCCCGAGGAGGTGACCTATTCGGGCTCGGCCGAGATGGTGATCGTGCGCACCGTCGAGGAGGGCGACATCGCCTTCCAGGCTGGGCACGTGCCGTTCCTGGGCGTGCTGGCTCCCTGGTCGGTGGACGTGCTGCGCCCCGGAGGCGAGCGCGACGTCTTCGCCGTGCACCGCGGCTTTGTGGAGGTCAGCCACAACAAGGTGACCATCCTCTCGGACGTCTCCGAGGCCGCCGACGAGGTCGACGCCGTCCGGGCCGAGGCCGCCCGACGGCGGGCAGTCGAGGCCCTGGCGGCGGACGCTGAGGACGGCGAGGCGGCCGCCGCGCTGGAGCGGGCCGAACTGCGTCTGCGGGTCGCAGCCGGCTAGCGCCCCGAGCCGCCGCGTGGTCATCCGCGCGTTGAGAGGCTGTTGGGTGGGCATGACTGAAATCGGTGCTGTCGGAGTTTGAGCTGCTGCGTGGTCATCCGCGCGTTGAGAGGCTGTCGGGGCAACGCTCTTCTCGTGCTGTGATGGACGCACGCACGCAGCGCAGCCTTCAGTGCTCGGGGAAGGCCCTCGGGGTGGGCGCTTCCAAGTCGGCGTGTCTGCCCACGAACGGGCCGTGCCGGTGACGCTGGCCGGCAGGGTTTCTACAGGCTGCGGGCCTTGCGGTGGTGGTGCTCTGTGACAACCCGCCCGCACCCTCGACAGGACTCGGGTTTCTACAGGCTGCGGGCCTTGCGGTGGTGGTGCTCTGTGACAACCCGCCTGCACCCTCGACAGGACTCGGGTTTTTACAGGCTGCGGGCCTTGCGGTGGTGGTGCCGGCCCTCGATGAGGCGCACCGTGCCGGACCGGCTGCGCATCACCAGCGACTGGGTATGGCAGTAGTGGGCGTCGAAATGGACGCCCTTGAGCAGGTCTCCGTCGGTCACTCCGGTCGCCGCGAAGAAGCAGTTGTCGGTGTCGACGAGGTCGTCTTGGGTCAGAACCCGCTCCGTGTCGTAGCCCTGCTTGGTAAGGGCCTTCCGTTCGTGCTCGTTGCGAGGCCACAGGCGGCCCTGCAACGCGCCTCCCATGCACTTGATGGCGGCCGCGGTGATCACCCCTTCGGGCGTGCCGCCTATCCCGAACAGTATGTCGGCACCGGTGTGGGGCCAGGCTGTGGAGATGGCGCCGGCAACGTCGCCGTCGGGGATGAGCCTGATGCGGACCCCGGCCTCGCGGACCTCGGCGATCAGGTCCTCGTGGCGGTCGCGGTCGAGGATCACGGCGGTCAGGTCGTGTATGGACTCTCCCTTGGCGTCGGCCACAGCCTTCAGATTGTCGGCCGGCGACATGGTGATGTCGATCAGGTCGGCGGCTTCGGGACCGGTGGCGATCTTCTCCATGTACACGCACGGGCCGGGATCGAACATCGTGCCCCGGTCGGCCACCGCGATCACCGACAGGGCGTTGGCTCGCCCCAGCGACGTGAGGGTGGTGCCGTCTATCGGGTCGACGGCCACGTCGGTTTGCGGCGGTTGGCCGTTGCCGACCCGTTCGCCGTTGTAGAGCATGGGCGCTTCGTCCTTCTCGCCTTCTCCGATCACGACGATTCCGTCCATCGAGATGTCGCTCAGCACCCTGCGCATGGCGTCCACTGCTGCGCCGTCGGCGCCGTCCTTGTTGCCTCGACCCATCCAGCGGGACGCCGCGATGGCCGCGCCCTCTGTGATTCGCACCATCTCCAGCGCGATGTTGCGGTCGAGTCTGGGAAGCGCCGAGGATGCCATGAGCGCGAACTTATCCGAAACCGGGCGCCGACGAGCGTCATGGTGCGCTGAGATCGACGCTTGGGGGCCGGTGCGACTTTCAGTGTTGGGCCGCGAACGCGTTCGGTGGGACCGCAAGACGGTGACGGGGTGGCAAGATAATGGGGTGTCTGCCGCGTTCCGGGACAGGTTCCGCCGTTCCATGGGAGGCTTCGAGTCTGAGACGCCCTCCGTCGAGCCGAGCGACGACGATGCCGGCGTCGGCGACGGCGACGGCGACGGCGGCGGCGAGTGGCTGGCATACGAGCTCCACGAGTGGTCGCTCGAGAGCCGGGTCATGCTCCAGCAGCTGATCACCGTCGATGAGGTCGTCCACGCGTGGCAGGGCACGACGTTGATGATCCACGAGTCGCTGGAGGAGAAGGTCGACAGCCTCGTGGAAGAGGTCGAGGAGACGGAGCGAGCGAGGGAGGCGACTAGCCGGCCGATCGGACCAGAGGACGTCTTGACAGCGTTCGAGCTCGCAGAATGGTCGGAGGCGCTGCGAGCGGAGCTGGTGGAACGACTGGTGCAGGACCGAGTGCCGCACATTCTGCACACTGGCGGCGAGTTCGGTGAGGGTGGGGTTGTTGAGGGCGGCCCGGCTGTCGACATGGGCGGCGAAGTTGCGGGCGAGTCGGGGGTGGTGCGTGCTGGCGGCGAGTTCGGTGAGGGTGGGGTTGTTGAGGGCGGCGAAGTTGCGGGCGAGTCGGGGGTGGTGCGTGCTGGCGGCGAGTTCGGTGAGGGTGGGGTTGTTGAGGGCGGCTCTGCTGACGATGGCGTCGACATGGGCGGCGAATCGGGAGAGGTTGGCGAGGAGCAGCAGGAACAGGTTTCGCAGCGGGATCTTGGGGTCGATATGGGCGGCGAAGTTGCGGGCGAGTCGGGGGTGGTGCGTGCTGGCGGCGAGTTCGGTGAGGGTGGGGTTGTTGAGGGCGGCTCTGCTGACGATGGCGTCGACATGGGCGGCGAATCGGGAGAGGTTGGCGAGGAGCAGCAGGAACAGGTTTCGCAGCGGGATCTTGGGGTCGATATGGGCGGCGAAGTTGCGGGCGAGTCGGGGGTGGTGCGTGCTGGCGGCGAGTTCGGTGAGGGTGGGGTTGTTGAGGGCGGCTCTGCTGACGATGGCGTCGACATGGGCGGCGAATCGGGAGAGGTTGGCGAGGTCTTCGATCTGCTTGTCCGTGAGGCGGACGAGGATCGCGTCGAACTGGTGATCGACGAGTTGCTGGCACGGGAGGAGGAAGCCCAGTTCGAGGAGCTTGACGGCCTCGAGGTGAACGATCTCCTCAGCCGCCTGTTCGTGGCCTGCGACCGGCTGCGGCGCGATCCCGGCGACCTCGACGGCATACGGAGCGTGGTGACGAACGCCCGACGGATTGCCGGAGTGCGGACGCCGTTCGGGTTCTCGGCGGCCAGCTGGCGAGAGCTGCGGAACGCGGTCGGTGAGTTGCTCGACTTGGTGGAGAGCGAGGACACAGACACCGAGGATCTGCGCGAGTCGGCCCACCGCATGAGAGACACCCTCAGGATGCTCGTCTGAGTGGCACGGGCCGGTACCCGCCTCTGGCTGGACTCTCAATCTCGGCTACTACATTGGTGCCATGGCTGACGATGACACACCAGACGAAGGCACACCAGACGAAGGCACACCAGACGAGGATGCTCCTGTCGGGGACGGGTCTGGTGGGGAGGCCCCGGTTGGGGACGAGCCGGTGCAAGGCGATTCCGCTCGGGGAGTGCCCGCGGATCCAGCCCCACCAACGATCCCGACGGCGGCCGGCGCGGTGCAAGGCGATTCCGCTCGGGGAGTGCCCGCGGATCCAGCCCCACCAACGATCCCGACGGCGGCCGGCGCGGTGCAAGGCGATTCCGCTCGGGGAGTGCCCGCGGAGGAAGCGGCAGCCGCGGCCGGCGTCCCGGACACCAACGCCTCGAACGCAGGCAGGCCCCCGCAGCGCACGGCTCGGGCCGTTGCGATGGTTGCGGGCGCAGTGCTGGCCGCCACGGCCGTCGTCGCTGGCGTCGTGTGGGCCGTAGAGGCCATCGTCAATGATGACTGGGACCATGTGACGTTCCACGCGACGTCCTACGCGACGTCCGCCGACCCCGAGTGGTCGCTTGGCGGTGAGAGGGACTGGGAGCTTCGCCCGGACCGGGGTAGAGGAGAGCGGGCAGACCGGGGCTGCGGCGAGCACGGCGACCGATACCCGGGCAAGCGGGCGAGGCGCGACGACGGCTACGGCAACGAGCGAGACGGATGCAGGAGAGCCGACGGAAGCGGGCGACAGGCGTACGGGTTGGAAGGCTGTATGACGATCCTCAGCTTCGGCGAGGGCTATGACGCAGCCGCTGTCCTGCTCTGCCGGGCACCTCGAGCTGCGGTGCCGGACCGCGATCTCGGCAACGACGGCGGCTACTTCAAGTTCAGATGGCCCCCGAAATTCAGGGTGCTCCCGCGGGACGGGTTCCGCGGCTTGCCCTACACAGGCCCGAAGATTGAACGCTGGCCGTTCGGTCCCGGTATGGCGCCGCGGGACCGTGGAGGCGAGCCTCTCGACGAGGGCGAGGGGCCTTTCCGGGATCGGCGGCCGTTCGATGCCGGGGACCTTTTCGAGTGGTTCTTCGAGAACGGGGCGCCGTTCCGCTACGACGGTGAGCAGGAGGACGACCTTCGCGGCGGCCCGGAGGGCGGCGCTGAAGACCTTGCTGAGGACTTTCTGAAGAACTTCCCCGAAGGACTGTTCGGCGACGGAGGCGGGGGATTCCGGTTCCGCGGCGAGGACGGAGCGCTTCGGGACCGTCTCTGCCCGAGCGACGGCGAAGAGGAGCAGTGCCTCAGCGCCCTCGATCAGCTGTCCGACGAAGAACGCGAGCGGATGGAGCGCATGCTCGGGATTCTGGACGGCTTCGGCCTCGGAGGCTTTCTCGGCGAGCTGCTGGACTCCCTCCGCAGTTCGGAGTTCGGCCACTTCGAGTCCCGGGCAGAACCGTCGGGCGTGACGGGCGCCTGATCGCGGGCCGCCTCACACGGACGAAGGGTCCGGGAACGGACGAAGGGTCCGGGAACATCCGGCCGCTGGTTGCGGTGGGCGGCTGGCCGGCCAGCTTCAGGTCACCCCGGCCCCCGAGGGTCCGGGAACATCCGGCCGCTGGTTGCGGTGGGCGGTGCGCTCGTACCGTGGCGAGCGTCACCGGGCGTCTAGCGGCTGCGGAGCCTCACCGGGATGGAGACCTCCGTGAAGAAGTCGTTGCCCTTGTCGTCGATCACGATGAAGGCCGGGAAGTCTTCGACTTCGATGCGCCACACGGCCTCCATGCCCAGTTCGGGATAGTCGAGCACCTCCACCCGCCGGATCGAGTCGCGGGCCAGCCGGGCGGCGGGGCCTCCGATCGAGCCGAGGTAGAAGCCGCCGTGGCGGGCGCATGCCTCGGCCACCGCGGACGAGCGGTTGCCTTTGGCCAGCATGACCATCGACCCGCCGGCCTCCTGGAACTGATCGACGTAGGAGTCCATCCGGCCCGCGGTAGTGGGCCCGAAAGACCCGGAGGCGTACCCCTGGGGGGTCTTGGCCGGGCCGGCGTAGTACACCGGGTGGTCCCGAAAGTACTGCGGCATCGACTCGCCGGCGTCGAGGCGCTGCTTGATCCGGGCGTGGGCGATGTCGCGGCCCACCACCAGCGTGCCGGTCAACGCCAGCCGTGTCTTGACGGGGTAGCGGGTCAGCCGGGCCAGGATCGCGCTCATCGGCTGGTCGAGGTCCACGGGCACGACCTCGCCGGAGAGTTCGTCGGCGCCGGTCTCGGGCAGGAACCGGGCCGGGTCGGTCTCCAAGCGCTCGAGGAACAGCCCCTCGGATGTGATCTTGGCTCGGGCCTGGCGGTCGGCCGAGCAGCTCACCGCGATCCCGACCGGGTTCGAGGCCCCGTGGCGGGGCAGCCGGACCACCCGCACGTCGTGGCAGAAGTATTTGCCGCCGAACTGCGCGCCGATGCCGAAGGCCCGGGTCAGCTCCAGGATCCGCTGCTCCCATTCGAGATCCCGGAAGCCGTGGCCGGTGTCGGGGTCGCCGGAGGCTGGCAGGGAGTCGAGGTACTTGGCCGAGGCCAGCTTGGCTACCTTGAGGTTGTATTCAGCCGAGGTGCCGCCCACCACCAGGGCCAGGTGGTAGGGCGGGCAGGCCGCGGTGCCGAGCAGGCGCAGGGTCTCGTCGCAGAAGTCGATCAGCGACTCGGGATTGAGCAGAGCCTTGGTCTTCTGGTACAGGAACGACTTGTTGGCCGAGCCGCCGCCCTTGGCCATGTAGAACAGCTCGTAGACGTCGCCGGGCTTGGAGTGGATCTCTATCTGGGCGGGGAGGTTGTTGCCGGTGTTGACCTCGGTGAACATGTCGAGCGGGGCGAGCTGCGAGTAGCGCAGGTTGGACGTGAGGTAAGTGTCGTAGACGCCACGGGATATGGCTTCGGCGTCGTCGCCGAAGGTGAGCACCTGCTCGCCTTTGCGTCCCATGATCACCGCGGTGCCGGTGTCCTGGCACATGGGCAGGACACCGCCGGCGGCGATGTTGGCGTTCTGGAGCAGTTCGGTGGCCACGAAGCGGTCGTTGTCGGAGGCTTCGGGGTCTTCGAGGATGTTGCGGAGCTGTTGGAGGTGGTCGGAGCGCAGGTAGTGGTTGATGTCGTGCATGGCTGCTGAGGTGAGCAGCGTCAGCGCCTCCGGCTCGACCTTCAAGAACGTCCGGCCCGCGGCCTCGACGGTGGACACCCCCTCAGTCGACACCAGCCGGTAGTCGGTGGCGTCGGGACCGAGGGGCAGCATGTCCGAGTAGGCGAAGGCGCGCGTGTGGGTGGGGTCGTTCATGTGGGGGGTGTCGGGGTCGAGCGGCTGCTTGCCTGAGTAGGCGAAGGCGCGCGTGTGGGTGGGGTCGTTCATGTGGGGGGTGTCGGGGTCGAGCGGCTGCTTGCCTGAGTAGGCGAAGGCGCGCGTGTGGGTGGGGTCGTTCATGTGGGGGGTGTCGGGGTCGAGCGGCTGCTTGCCTGAGTAGGCGAAGGCGCGCGTGTGGGTGGTGTCGTGCTGTGTGGGTGGAGGTGTCCGCTCATTGCACAGTCCGCGAGAGGTTGGCGGAGTCGTTCATGTTGGCGGAGTCGGCCCGTGCAGGAGGAGACGGCCATGTCGCCGTTCTCAGCAGAGACCTGTCTCACGGCCGTGCTGGTGTTCCCGGGAACGCGGCGGGATCCTGCCCGTCGCCGATCACCGGGCGCTGCCAGCCGGTGTGTTCGGAGACGGTCTCGGCCACATCCCGCCACTCGGCAGGGTTCCAGCCTTCGGCGGCGGCGGTCACCGACCCGTTCTGGAGCACGAAGGCGAATGCGGGCAGGGTGTCGATACCGAGCGCGGCGGGCACGCGCCGGTCGGGGTCGGCGAAGGTGAGGATCTCCTGCGAGTACGGTCCGAGGAAGCGTTGCGCGTCGTCGGGGCTGCATGCGACCACCCAGCAGATCCGGCATCCGGCCTCGGCGAATGTGACCAGGATGCGGCGGGCCGTGCGCAGGATCCAAGCGCTCTCGTCGGTGTAGGGATCCAACAGCACCGGCAGCAGCGGGAAGGTCGTGAGCCACGAGGACAGCGGCCTGGCCTTGCCTCCGAGCGGGTCCAGTTCCAGGTCGAGCGAGACGGCGGTCACGAGGCCAACGCTAGCGGTTGTGTGTTCGGGCCGACACGACCGCAACCCGGCCGCGGTGTGTGACAGTACGTGCCTACGCTCGGGGGGTGCATCCGATCGAGCGGCTGCGGTATGTGGCTCGGGCCGGGGCGGTGCCGGTGGTTCCGCTGGTGCGGGAGTCGGCGGCTGCGCTCGTGTCGTTCGCGGATGATCCGAAGGGTCTGCTCACGTCGTGTCGGCGCCTGCTCGAGCGTCGCGGCGACTGCGCGCCGCTGGTGTGGCTGGCAGCCCGAATGTTGACGGCCATGGATCCCCGCTCCGAGGCGGCCACGGCGATCCGGGAGTTGGAGGCCGACACCACGCAAAGCGTGCTGGAGGAGGGCCTCGGATACCTGGCCCCCGGCTCGAGCGTGCTGACGGCGGGGGAGACCGGATTCTTCGCCGACGCGTTGTACGGCCGTCCGGGCCTGCGCGCCTTGGAACCGGATGACCCCGAGGCTGCGTCGAAGGCGGATCTCGTGCTGCTGACCAGCGACTGCGCGGGGCCGTCGCAGGCGCTGGTGGCGGCCGAGGCCGTGTCGGTGGTCGAGGCGGCCCGCGGCTTCGGCACCCCGGTGTGGCTCATCACGGGCGCGGGGCGGATACTGCCCGACCGCATGTGGGACTTGCTCAGCGCCGGGCGCCGTCGGAGCGATCCGGCCATGTTGGGCCTGGACATGCTGGACCTAGACCGGTTCGTGACCAGAGTAGTAGCCCCGTGGGGTGTGCGAACGCCTGCCGAGGCGGCGCGACGCTCCGACTGCCCGATCGTCCCCGAACTCTTCACACGATGACCGTCGCCCGACGCGAAGATTGCATTCGTTGTGGACTGCGCGACTCCAAGCCGCTGACGACCGGGCCGCTCCGGCCGCAGTCGCAGCCGCAGCCGCAGCCGACGGACGAGAACAGACCGGCCGCTCCGCAGGCTCTCAGAGCCCGCCCACCTGTACTCGACTAGCAGTCCAAATAGTGGTTGGGTATATATCCAGCGTCAGGCTCACGGTCCCCCCGTAATCGTCGGTGGCGTTGATCTTCGCTGTGTAGTGGTCGGTGTCGGGGGCCTGTCCCGAGATCTTGATTTCATTGAAGTTAATTATGACCCCTCTGACCGCTGATGAAATCCAACTGGGCGTTTCGGTGACCGTGTAAGTCAGATAATGTCCGTCGGGATCGCTGAAAACTGTGCTAGCATCGAACTTGTACTGCCGCCATGAACGGATCTTCGGTGTCCAATCTTGTAGATTGCCTAATGTTATCGGAGCCTTGTTCTCGGAGGTGATGGTGAATGTGGTTGTTGCTGTGCCGGTGCCACCGGTGCAATCCCCGCTGTCGTTGTAGCTCTTGCAGACTCTGTCGTCGACGGTCACTGTGACTGTCGAGGTTCCGACAGATTCGGGTGTTGCCCAGATATCAATACCATCCACCTTTTCGAGGACGCCGGAGATCCAGCCTTCAGAATCGGTGGCATCCCAATAAAGAATATGCCCGTCAGGGTCGTAGCCGTTGCCCGCATAGGAGATGTTGAAGCTGGAGGCCTTGCCGACTGTCATGGTTTGGTTGTCGAGGGTGCCTAGGACCGGATCATTGTTCACGACGTTGATCTCAAATGTGTCGGTGGCAAAGTGGTAGCCGTGGGCAGCGGACGCTAAGACCCAGACATACAGGGTTGTCCCGACGGAGTCCACGGGCACGTTGCCCTTGAACCGGGTGAGCCCCTGGTTGCCGATGAGGTTGAAGCGGTCTTCCTGACGGCCGGGATAATCGGTGATCCAGTCGGGCAGAAGCACCCTGCGCGTGTCTTTGGTTATCGTGTTGCCGTTCTGGTCTACTCTGGTCGCCCTGTAGGTCATTTTCCAGCCGGATGTGTTTGTGAACGCGTCTGTGGGTATGCCGAAGTCGAACGTGGTGCCCGGCGCGATCGTCTGGTTGTCGATCCCTTGGTTGAGGCTTAGCGCCGGGGTGGGCAGTTGTTTGCTCACGATGCTGGACCATGCGCCGCGCACGCTGCCGCAGCCGCTAGGCACTGCGTCGTTGCCCGTTGTGCTGCAGGGTTTCTGGAAATTGACGCGCATCGCCACGTAGTACGTCGTGTTGGTGGTCAGGCCCAAGACATTGCCGGTCAGATAGCTCCGGCCGGAAGCCGAGAGGGACACGCTCCTCTCGACCTCGGTCACGTTCGCCGCCGAAGGGTTCTCCTCGTTGGCTGCAGTGTTCAGCAGGTTCGACAGGGCGGTCTGGTTGGTGCTGTACAGCACCTCGTAGCCGGCCACATTGTTGCACGGGTCGGAAACGGTGTCCGTGGGCGCAGCGGCGTTGGGCGTACCCCGCGGATTGAAGTACAGCTGGAAGCCGCGTTCACCCGATGCGGGGTCGCCGTAGAGCCGCAGGCCGAACCCGGACGGAGCGCCCGGCGTGGTGAGGGAGGAAATCTCGCTAGCCGTGTCGCAGCTGCTGGGCGGGATGACCGTCGCCTGGGCCGCTGTGCTCGCAGACCGCAGCGCGGCCACCGCCGCGGCGACAGCCAACGCCGTGAGGAGCATTCCGATGGCCCGACGACGTCGTGGCCAGAACTTCGATGGACCATCTGGTTCAGACATTTCTCTCTCCTTAGCCTGTCGAGGGAAGGCTCATCTCGTACGGCTGACTATAGCGCTTCGAGCATGCTGAAATCACGCTGGCCGCTGATCTCCGATCGCTGCGGCCGCGGTCGGAGCCGCCGGCCCATCGACGCCCGGCGGACACGCGACGCCCCGCACTCTCGCCGGGGCCTCCTACCACGGCCGAGGACGGACCGGCAGCGCCGACGGCTGAGGCGTCTCCGACCTTCCCGGGCCTCGGGCACTGCCTTACTGGAAAGAGACGAAGACTATGTCGGGCGACAGCTCCAGCACCTGCTCGGGTGTGGCCACTGGGCTGTCCTCGTCGTAGAAGTTCTTCCATCCCCAGTGGAATCGGTCGGCGCCGGCCTCGCCGGTCAGTGTGCTCCAAGTGCCGTACTTGGCGGCGAGGGAGCCTTGGCCGTCCATGTGGACTAGCACCGCCAGCTCCGAGGGTGTGTCGATCAACGCGCGGTTCGTGATCATCGAGAGCCGGAACTGGTGGACGATCAGCAGCTTCTGGGGGAGGGCCTCCTCCCGCACGATCCCGGCCAGCCAGTCCACCACCTGGTTGACCTCGGCCGCGTCCACGGCACCGATCTGTCTCAGGTGGACCTGGTTCGGCTTGAGCCTCCACTCCGGGTCGAGGGCCAGCCCGACATGGGGCAGACGGAGGAACTCCTCGTATATCTTGGCCTGGGAGAGGTAGTCCGACCGTCCCGGCTGGAGATCCAGCACCACGTACACGTCGTTGGCGGCCGCCTCCTCGATCCATGGCCTGATCGTCTCGAGGTCGGTCACTCTCGAGTAGTCGCCGTCGGCGCCGGCGGAGGCGGACGCGACGGTGGCGATGATCTCGAAGGTCGGCAGGATCGTCGCTCCGTCCGCTGCGTAGCCCTCGGCTATGGCTTGAAGCCGCTCCACCGCCTCCTCGGGACCCTGTTCGCCCAGAACGCCGAGCGCTCCCGATGACGGGTGGCCGTACGCGGCGACCAGACGGCGGTCGGGGCCCCCGTTGCCCGGACCGAACAACAGCAGCCCGCCGCCGGGCAACTCCTCGCCGCGCCGGAGCACCTCCAGCTGCCAGTCCGCGTCCTCGCCGGCGTCCGCGAGCAGCACCACCTCGGAAGCCGCCGAGACCGCCTCACGGGCCGGCCGCGGCAACGCCCGCAGATCGCCCGGGGATGCCACCACCCCTGCGCCGACCTGGCGGGCGACGCCGGCCAGCGCCGCCGCCTCGCCGGAGTCGTCGACGATCCACAGGCGATCCTGGGGCGACCCCCCGCCGCCGTGCTCGGCGTCCCAGTGCTCAACGTCCAAGTGCTCGAACTCTGCATCGGCCAGCGCGAGGCGCGCGATCTGCTCATCGATGCCGGCCACCACCAGCGTCTGCGGCGCCAACCGCCTCAGTTCCTCGAGCAACTCGACGCTCAAGCCGGAATCCGCCAACAGCAGCGGCCCGTCGATGTCTCGGGACGCCAGAGCGGAAATCGCCGCGGCGTTGTCAGCGAAGGCCAGGCCCACCTCGTGGGCGCAGCGGAAGGCCGCCTTGGAGACCTCGATGCTGGCCGCTGCCGGCGACGTGTCGGCGAGGCGAAAACCGGCGGCCAGCAGAGGCGGGCAGTCCCGAGCCTGCGCCTCCGCAGCGGCCGGGTCGGCTGCAGGCGCCGACGGTCCCGGATGCGGGGCCAGCGGAGGAACCGTCGCCGCCGCGGCCGCTGTGCCGGTCTGCGGGTGGGGGACGGTCGGCTGCGTCGCCGCAGGCGCCGTGCCAGCAGGACCTGTGCCGCGTCCTAGGGGCTCGGAGAGCTCCCCGGTGAAACCAGGACCGGAGCTGCCGGGAGCCGCGCCGTCCGTGCCCGTGCATGCAAGCAGCAGCACAGCGGGCACGCCGACTACGGCAGCGAGGCGATGGAGACGGTGAGGCCGTGTCGGCATAGTCGGCACTGGACGCTAACCACTGGCTCTGTATGTGCTGGCGAGTCTTCGCAGAAATCTGCGCGCCGGCATAGTCGGCACTGGACGCTAAGAGGCCGAGCGAATAGGCGGGCCAGTCCGGATCATACGGGCGAGGCCGTGGCCCGAGCGGCCCGTGAGCGCAGCGAACAAGAGCGGGAATGACACCGCTGCGACACGACGGACTCACTCCTATCCGCGCAGCCCCTAAGCACTGGGCTCCCCGCCGTGGTGTCAATCCTCGAGGCGACTCCGGCTCAGGGCCGGGCCGGCGGTTGCCCGGTCGTGGCGCAGCGCCGGCTCTCGAACGCGTCCGGATGTTGCCGACGGGCCCTGCAGCTCTTGGCGTCGGGCTGGGTGCGCAGACCGTGGCTGGACGGCCCGGTCGTCAGCTGAGGCGTTCGACGATCATGGCCATGCCTTGGCCGCCGCCCACGCACATGGACTCGAGGCCGACGGTGCCGTCGCCGTCTTCGAGGCCGTTGAGCAGGGTACACATGATGCGCGACCCGGTCATGCCGAACGGGTGGCCCAGCGCGATCGACCCGCCGTTGGGGTTGAGCTTGTCGTAGTCGATGCCCAGGTCGTCGGCCGAGGGCAGCACCTGTGCAGCGAAGGCCTCGTTGATCTCCACCTGGTCGATGTCGTCGATGGTCATGCCGGCGCGGCCCAGTGCCTGGTGGCAGGCGTCGACCGGGCCGAGGCCCATGATCTCGGGGTTGAGCGCCGACACGCCGGTTGCCACGATCCGGGCCAGCGGCTTGGCGCCCACCGCGGCCGCCTT
This sequence comes from Acidimicrobiales bacterium, assembly GCA_965116865.1. Taxonomy (GTDB): domain Bacteria; phylum Actinomycetota; class Acidimicrobiia; order Acidimicrobiales; family Aldehydirespiratoraceae; genus Aldehydirespirator. The sequence continues at coordinate 128,158 of OZ220727.1, forward strand.
GGCGTCCGACATCACCACCACCGCGGCCGCGCCGTCGTTGAGCGGGCAGCAGTTGCCGGCGGTGACGGTGCCGTCGGGACGGAACGCCGGCCTGAGCTGGGAGACGCCTTCCAGCGTCGTGCCTTCGCGGATGCCGTCGTCGTGGCGTGCCTCTCTGCCGCCATCGAGCGGGAAAGGGGTTATCTCACGCTCGAAGAAGCCTCGGCTGCGGGCCGTTTCGGCCCGGTTCTGGGACAGGACGCCCCACTCGTCCTGGGCTCGCCGCGACACTCCCTTGAGCTGGGCCACGTTCTCGGCGGTCTGTCCCATGGCGATGTAGATGTCGGGCAGGCCCTGCGGCGGCGCCCACGACTCGGCGCCTCCGGCGGCGCGCTCCGCGGTGCGGCCCTCGGCTTCGGCGAAGTCGCCGTTGTGCGGTCCGCTGTCGGCGGTGCCGAGCGCGTAGCGCGACACCGTCTCGACGCCGCCGGCCACGAAGCAGTCGCCCTCGCCGGCCTTGATTGCGTGGGCGGCCATGCGGATCGTCTGCAGCGACGATGAGCAGTAGCGGTTGACGGTCACGCCGGGGGCGTTCACGCCGGCCAGGATCGACGCCACCCGGGCGAGGTTGTAGCCGCCCTCGCCGCCGGGCTGGCCGATGCCCCAGATCACGTCCTCCACGTCGTCGGCGCTGAGGCCCGGAACTTTGGACAGCACGTCGTCGATGATGAACGCCGACATGTCGTCGGGCCGGACCTCGGTGAGCGAACCCTTCACGGCCCGGCCGATCGGCGTGCGGGAGGTTGCGACGATGACGGCCTCAGGCATGGCAGCTCCTTGGTGGTGTGCCGGCGGACGCCGGGACGACGGTGCGATGCATAACGTTAGGAGGCGCACGGCCGATTCGCGGGCTCGGACGGGCCGTTCCCCGAGTTCGGCGGCGCTCGGCCTCGGAACGGCGCGAATGCTTCCTGTCGGCGGTTCCGGTCGCCGGGAGCGTGGGGAGCGTGGGGAGTGGGGGGGAGGGCAGGCTCTATCGGTGTCTTCCCGCATGGACGACACCGCCATCGGCGTCGAGTGGTCCTGGAAGTTCCTGATCGGAGGGGAGCGGGACACCGAGATCCAAGCCATCAGATGTCTATCTTAGATATAATGAAAACTATCGAGATAATCTCCACCGCTGGCCTCGGTTGCCGTGCCATAATGCAATGGATGAGACTTGATCCCGTCCTGGACCGGCTCGAAGCAGCGTTCGACAAGCACCGCGCCGAGTTGCTGGCCACAGACGAGGGACGCTGGGCGCTGTTCGTCCAGCCCAACGACAAGCGCTTCCGACCGAGGCTTCTCGGCTGCTTCGACGATGAGTTCGGCGCGTGTGACGCTGGCTACCGCAACACCATCGGGCGGCGTTTCCTGGTCAGGGAGGTGCTGGAGCGCGATCGAGTGGTCAGCGTCCCTTGGGCGGTGTCGGTCAATCGACAGTGAACGGCACCGGACTGCACGGATCACGGGCACGATTGGATGGAGGGGGCCGATCGTGGATGTCGAGGTGCGGCTGGCGTCGAGTGACCTTGACCGCTACCGCGTGGAGGGCAGGATCATTCCGGAGCCGGTTCGGACGACCGGGATCATCGATACGGCCGCCGAGCGGACTTGCGTCAGCGCAGCGATCGTTAATCGGCTGCTGCTCGAGCCGACGCGCCGGGAAGACCTGGCCACAGCCTCGGGACCGCGGGAAAGCGGAACCTACTACCTGATGCTGCAGGTGGGCTGGCGTCAGGACCAGCCGCCGGCAGCGATAACCGTCACGGCATACGACGCCGACGTGATGGGCGCCGAGGTGCTGGTAGGGCTGGATGTGCTGCGCCATGGAAGGCTTGTCCTGAACGGCCCCGAAGGAGAGTTCGAGCTTTTCCTGCCGTTATCCGCCCGTATTGGCCCGTAGCGCTCAGCCTGGATCAGCCAGCGGCTCGGACACCGCACAGCCCTCCGCCGCGGGCTGACCGCGGCCAACCCCGACGGAGGTTGCCTTGTGGGCTGGCGATTCTCGGGCGGCTAGTTGCGGGGCACGTCGCGCCAGGGGATTTCCTTGTCGACTCTGGGCTCGCTGGGCAGGCCCAGGACCTTCTCTCCCAGGATGTTGCGCATGATCTCGCTGGTGCCTCCCTCGATGGAGTTGGCCCGGGCCCGCAGGAAGCTGTGGTGGCTGTCGCCGGACTTGCCGTCGAGCGACACGGCGGTGGGACGCCGGAACTCGTAGTCGTAGTCCACCGTCGCCGCGGGACCTTCGAGGTCCAGGACCTTCGATGTGAGATCCTTGTTGAACTCGGCGAGCATCAGCTTGCTGAACGAGCCCTCCGGGCCGGGGTTGCCGGCCCGGGCGTTCTGGAAGGCCCGTATGTTGTTCATCCGCAGGGCCTCGCCCCTCACCCAAAGCTGCATGACCTCGTCGCGGCGGGCCTCGGTGCGAGCCGACGGGTCCAGGTTGCGGTAGGCGTCGAGCAGGTTGCCGAGCGGCCCGTCGCTGCCGGTTGCGGCGCCGCCCACCGCGCCGCCTATGACGGTCCGCTCGTTCATCAGCGTGGTGAGCGCCACCCGCCAGCCCTCGCCGACGGCGCCGATCCGGGCCGTGTCCGGCACCCGCACGTCGGTCATGTACACCTCGTTGAACTCGGCTTCGCCGGTGATCTGGCGCAACGGACGCACCTCCACGCCGGGGGCTCGCATGTCGAGCGCGAAGTAGGTGAGCCCCTTGTGCTTGGGAAGCTCCGGGTTGGAGCGGGCCACCAGCATCCCCAGGTCGGCGACGTGGGCCAGCGTGTTCCACGCCTTCTGGCCGTTGACCACCCATTCGTCGCCGTCGCGCTCGGCTCTGGCGCCCAGCCCGGCGAAGTCCGAGCCGGAGCCGGGCTCGCTGAACAGCTGGCACCAGCGCTCCTCCCCGGTGAACATGGGCCGCAGGTAGCGGCGCTTCTGCTCGTCGGTGCCGTGGGTGAGGATCGTTGGGCCGATCAGCATCATGAAGAACGTGGAGGGGTCGGCGGGCTGGGCGCCCGCGGCCCGCAGCCGCCGATCAACCGCTCGCTGGAGCTTGCGGGACAGGCCGAGCCCGCCGAAGCCCGCCGGGTGGTGGACCCAGGCCAGGCCGGCGTCGTACTGGTGGCCCCTCAGCGCTGCGGGGTTTTCGGCGGCGGGGTCGTGCTCGGCCAGGAAGGCGTCGATGGCCTGGTCGGCGATGCGGATCTGTTCGGCGGTGTCGGCGGAAGTGTCAGCGGCTGCCATGGTGGAACTCTCCAATGGATGTTGTGGCAGCGGCCTGCTCGGCGCTGCGCGTCTGCTCGGCGGTGTCGGCGGCTGTCATGGTCGGATTCTCCGGTGGATGTTGCGGTTGCGGGCGGCGATGATGCGGTCGAGCACGGTGTCGGCGGCTGTCATGGTCGGATTTTCCGGTGGACGTTGCGGTTGCGGGCGGGTAGGCGTCATGCTCGACCCATGCATTCTTACTCCCGGCGGTTGCTCGCAGACACCACGGAGACGTGTTTCGCCGAGATCTCGGACCTGTGCTCCGACCTCACCGACGAGGAGTGGGCCGTGCGGTCGCTCTGCCCGGCCTGGACGGTGCGCCAGACCGTCGGTCATGCCGTGGGCGTGGAGGACGCGCTGTCGGGCTGGAGGGTCAGTACCGGCGACATGCCGCCGTTGTGGAAGATGCAGTCCCTCATCGACGCCTCCGTCGGCATGTCCTCAGCGCAGTTCGGTGCCCGGGTGGGCGAGATCTTCGACGCTCGCCGGGCCGATCTGGCCGCGCTGAGCGACGACGACATCGAACGCCCGTCGTGGACGCCGGTCGGGGTGCAGAGCTACGGGGGCTTCCTGGCTGTTCGGATCTTCGACATGTGGGTGCATTTGCGCGACTGCACGATCCCGCTGGGACGGGCCACCGACGACGACGGCCCCGCTGCGGAGGTCGCCCTCGAGCAGGTGGAGCGTTCGATCGGCTACATCGTCGGCAAGAAGGTGGGCCTGCCCGACGGCATGAGCCTGAGGGCCGACATCACCGGTCCGGTAGAGCGCCAGATCGCGGTCGTGGTCGACGGCAAGGCCCGGGCGGTCGACCCGGGCTCGCTGGAGGAGCCCGACGTGGTGCTCACCGCCGACTTGTTGACGTTCGTCATGCTGGCCTGCGGACGCATCGACCCGCAGTCCAGGATCGACGACGGCTCAATCTCCTGGAGCGGCGACGCCCGCTGGGGCGAGCACACGGCGCGCAACCTACGCTTCACGATGTGATGACATCCGCAGGCCGGCTCGAAGCCTTCGAGGTCTGCGCGCATGGGCCGGTGGTGTGTGTTGGGGTCACTATTCACGCTTCCAGTCCTGGTGAGCACTTCGAGGTCTGCGCGCATGGGCCGGTGGTGTGTGTTGGGGTCACTATTCACGCTTCCAGTCCTGGTGAGCACTTCGAGGTCTGCGCGCATGGGCCGGTGGTGGGCGCTGGTTGCTGCGAGCAGAGTGGGCTGCGTCCCGTTGCCTGTGGGTCTGCGCGTGTGTTGCCGTTGCGGCCGCGGGTTCCTGCGCAAAGAACCCGCGGCGCCGCGGTGGGATGACGGCGCAGGGCTGGTCGCTCGCCGGGGCCGACGACTGGAGAGCGCTGGTAGAGCGGACGCTGCGGGGCCGGGACTTGGCCGAACTGTCCAGCAGGACCCGCGACGGCATCGAGGTCCGGCCCCTGTACACCGCCGGCCCCGAGCGGCCTGCGGTGCTGGCAGCCGCGGACCTCCGCAGGTGTGAGGCGGGCTGGGATGTCCGCCAGCTTCACCGGCTGGCAGCATCCGGCGGTGCCGCGGAGGAGCTCCGGCGCCGGATCCAGGAGGACCTGGCCGGCGGGGTCGCGTCGGTGGAACTCGAAGTCCCCGTCGGCATCGACGCCGACGAACTCGACGCTCTGCTCGACGGTGTCGACATTGCGGCCACGCCGGTGGCTCTCGCGCCCAGCGCGGAGCCGGGCGCGGCCGAGACCCTCCTCGCGCTGGCGGCTCGCCGGGGCGCCGGCCTCGCGTCCGGCAGCTCGCTGGGCGTCGACCCCTTGGGGGAGTGGGCTCGTTCGGGCCGTCGCATGGACTGCGCTCCGGCAGCGGCCTGGGCGGCATCCTTGGCCGCTAGCCCCGTGGGCCGGAGCTTCCAAGGCTCCGACCCGGGCGTGCGGGGGGCGCAGCCCGGAGATGACTTTGACCTGAGTGGAGGTCTCTTCTCGGACCCGGGCGTGCGGGGGGCGCAGGGCTGCCACCACCACCTGACCGCCGACGTCGGCTCGGACCCGGTCGTGCGGGGAGCGCAGGGTTCGGGTCTGGGGGTTCGGGGGGCGCAGGGCGCGTGGCCGCAGAGTTCGCACATGTTCCGGCACGGGTCCGGGGTCGGAGTGTTCACGGTGGACGCGCTCCGCTACGCAGACGCGGGCGCGACAGAGGCGCAGGTGCTGGGGTGGGCGACAGCGACGGGGGTCGCCTACCTGCGGGCGCTGGTCGAGGCCGGTGTCCAGGTGGACGCTGCGGCGGGGATGATCGGGTTCCGGTTGGCGGCCACAGCCGACCAGTTCGTGACGATCGCCGCGCTGCGGGCGGCCCGAGTCATCTGGGCGCGGGTGGTGACGGCCGGCGGCGGATCGCAGCAGGCGGCCCGCCAGTACCAGCACGCGGTGACCGCACCCCACATGTTCAGCCGCCGCGATCCGTGGGTCAACCTGCTGCGGGGCGCCGCGGCGGCGCTGGCTGCCGGTGTGGCCGGCGCCGATGCGGTGACTGTGCTGCCCTTCGACCACGCGTCGGGCGCGGTGGACGCCGACGGCGCTCTGGGACGCAGGCTGGCCCGCAACACCCAGCTGCTGCTGCTGGAGGAGTCGCATCTGGGGAGGGCTGCCGACCCGGCGGGCGGGTCGTTCTACGTGGAGTCGCTCACCGAGCAGCTGGCGTCGGCGGGCTGGCGGGTGCTCCAGGACGTCGAGGCGTCCGGCGGGATCGGGGCCGTTGTTCGCGACGGCGCGATCGCGGCCGCGGTCGATGGGAGCTGGCGGTCCCGCCTCGGTTCGCTCAGGACCCGCAGCGAACCCGTGACCGGGGTGAGCGAGTTCCCCTCGCTCGACGAGCCGGCCTCTGTGTCTGTGGTTGGTCCGGTCGAGGCGGATCGTACGGGTGCCGACTGTCAGCATGGGCGGAGTCTGGCCTCTGTGTCTGTGGTTGGTCCGGTCGAGGCGGATCGTACGGGTGCCGACTGTCAGCATGGGCGGAGTCTGGCCTCTGTGTCTGTGGTTGGTCCGGTCGAGGCGGATCGTACGGGTGCCGACTGTCAGCATGGGCGGAGTCTGGCCTCTGTGTCTGTGGTTGGTCCGGTCGAGGCGGATCGTACGGGTGCCGACTGTCAGCATGGGCGGAGTCTGGCCTCTGTGTCTGTGGTTGGTCCGGTCGAGGCGGACGACGGCGCGGGCCTGCTGGTGCGGCGCCTGGCCGAGCCGTTCGAGGTTCTGCGCGACGCAGCCGACCGCTGGCGGGTCGCTACCGTCGACCGGCCCGCGGTGTGGGTGGCGGCGCTGGGGCCGGCCGCAACCCATGCGGCCCGCACGGCGTGGGTGCAGAACCTGCTGGCTGCGGGCGGCGTCGAGGCACGGGGCGCAACCGGCGCAGACTCGCCCATCGCCGCTGCCGCCGGCTTCGCGGCGTCGGGCCTGACGGCGGCCGTGATCACCGGCAGCGACGACGTGTTCCGTCTGCGGGGTGCCGCCGCCGCGGCTGCGCTGTCGGACGCGGGCGCAGCCTTCGTGGCCTTGGCGTGCGACCTCGACACTCCCGCTGAGCTGCTCGCCGAGCTGCGGTCCGCCGGCGTCGAAGAGGTCTGGCACGACGGCATCGACGCCGTCGCTGCGCTGGAGCGCCTCCACCGGATTCTCGGAATCGGCTAGTGCGTGCCATGTGTACGTCTCCTGGGGGAGGTCGCGGGTATACGGTGCCACGCATCCTCCCTCAGGAGGTCGTCCCGACCCGGTCGCCCCCTACCTGCGAGACCGCAGAGCTGCCCGAGTTCCACGGCATTGTCGGCGCCTTCATCGTCTCGGGCATGGAGGTCCACGGACTGCACGACTCGCGGGCCCGAGTTCCACCATGTAGCCGGCACCTTCATCGTTTGGTCCACGAAGATTCTCGCCCAACACCACGCAGGCCGACCCTCGAACGGCTGTCGGCGGCTCCTACGACCTGCTGCAAGTCCTGAGGCGCACCGCCCGCCGCTACTGGCTCAGCCAATTTCGAGGCCTGTGGCCTGATGACGACACGACCAGCCGACCTGCGTCGGCAACCCTGCATCCCGCGAGATCGCGCCGCGCCCGGCAGGCTGCAGCCGTCCGGCACCGAGTGCCGGAGTCGGTGTCGCCGCTTCCTCACTCTGGCTGCGGCGCCGGGCTCCCGCCCGCGGCTTCGACTATGCGTGCAGATGATCGAACGATCTTTTTGTTATCTTCGAGGTTGCTGCATTGTTGTCGGATGGCTGATATGCTCTCATGGTGTTGTCGACGTTCGCCGCAGTCTTGAGCCAGATCCTGTCCCAGGACGCCTCTCCGTGGGATCTCGCTCCCGTCTTCGCAGCGTTCGTGGTGCCCATCTTGGGGTTGACCGTGACGCTCATGCGCTACCAGCACACCGACAGCACCAAGACCCGCGACCTGATCGAGCGCGCCGCCCGGGAGACCGACAAGCAGTTCGAGCGGGCCGCCGAAGCCACCGCCAAGCAGTTCGAGCAGGTCGCCGAAGCCACCGCCAAGCAGTTCGAGCAGGTCGCCGAAGCTACCGCCAAGCAGTTCGAGCAGGTCGACAAGCAGTTCGACCTGCTGCGTGCCGACGTCCGCGACATCGGCACCGGCCTCACCGACGCACGCGATCGTCTGGCCCGCATCGAGGGTCGCCTCGACGCCTCCCGACCGCAGCACGACGACAACGACGAGAACAGCCGCGACGCCGCCTGAAGCGCCGTCCGCCCGTGCCCGGCCACCGCGGGCCGCGGCCTCGACAGGCGGGTAGCGGCCTTCGAGGTCGAGTCGTCGGGCGTGCCGGCCCGCCGCCGACAGCTCGCGGTCGCGCAGGGATGCGGGTGGCAGCGACATCTCGAGGACGCCGATCACCACAGCTCGCGGTCGCGCAGGGATGCGGGACCGATCGGGAGCGCCCTGCCGACGCGGAGGTGGTAGACAGCGGCCGGCGCGTCTGCGAGTCGAAGGGGAGTCCGGTGGAGGATCTGCAGCGGAAGGCTCAGCGCATCGCGGCCAAGCGCAGCTCCATGTGGGTGTACCGCTCCGTGCGCGGCGCTGTCATGGCGGTGCTGTACCCCTACTTTCGGGTGCGGCGGCGGGGCCGGGAGCATCTCGACGTCGAGGGTCCGGTGATCGTGGCGCCAGTGCATCGGTCGAACCTCGACATGCCGCTGCTGGCCGGGATGAGCCGCCGCCGGCTGCGGGCGCTGTCGAAGGAGTCGCTGTTCTCCGGCCGGTTCTTCGGGGCTTTCCTGGCGGCGTTGGGGGCGTTCCCGGTACGGCGGGGCGCGGCCGACCGGGACGCGCTGCGGGAGGCGGTCAGGATGCTGGAGGCGGGCGAGCAGGTGGTGGTGTTCCCCGAGGGCACCCGGCAGGCGGGGCCCCGGGTGGTGGCGGTGTTCGACGGTGTGGGCTACCTCGCGTCGCGCACAGGCGCTGTCGTCGTGCCGGTCGGCATCGCCGGCACTGAGGCCGCGATGGCCGCCGGGGTCCGTGTGCCGCGGCCGGTCAGGGTGGCCATGGTCGCCGGTCCGCCCGTCCGCCCGCCGGAGGGGCGGATGAGCCGGCCCCGGATGAAGCGCTTCTCCTCCGAGGTCCGCGAGCGTCTGCAGGCGGCTTTCGACGAGGCCCAGAGCCTCGTCTGAGCGGACGTGTCCGGCTGTCGCGTGGAGGGGGTGCCGTCTCCTGTGAGGACGGTCCGATGCTCGCGGGCGGTGCGGTAGGCCGCCAGCGCGGCGTCGTCGTGGGGGCACCGTCTCCTGTGAGGACGGTCCGATGCTCGTCTGACGGGCCCTGTCCGGCTGTCGCGTGGAGGGGGTGCCGTCTCCTGTGAGGACGGTCCGATGCTCGTCTGACGGGCCCTGTCCGGCTGTCGCGTGGAGGGGGTGCTGTCTCCTGTGAGGACGGTCCGATGCTCGTCTGACGGGCCCTGTCCGGCTGTCGCGTGGAGGGGGCCGGTAGCGACACCGGGGTGGTCGGGTCGAGGCCGTGTCTTGCAGTCACTGCGCGGGGAGGAGCGCGGTGCTGCGCGGCTCCGATGAGGGGGCGGCCTGGGTCGGGTCGAGGGGCGTGGGCGAGGCGGCAGGCGGCGGCTGGTGCGCTCGGCGCTCTCTACCCGGGCGCAGGTGTGGCAGCGGAACACGGCGGGTCGAGGGGCGTGGGCGGCGACTTGTCACCCGGGTGCAGAGGTGGCAGACTGACGCGACTATGGTGCGCTCATATGTGAGGGAATGGGTGTGGAGGGGGTGCGGAGGGGTCTGTCGGTGGTGGCGGGGGCGGGGTGTGGCGTGTCGCGGCTGTTGTCGGGGGTTGCTTGGTCGTGTCTGGGCTGCGGTGGTGGTGTTGGTGGTGGGGGCTGCGGGGCTGGGTGTCGGTCCGGCTGCCGCGCAGGAGTCGGGGTTCTCCGACGTGGGCGGGGGTGTGCATGCGGCCAGTGTCGAGTTGTTGGCCGCGGACGGGGTGTTCGAGGGCACTGAGTGCGGTGAGGGGTTGTTCTGTCCGTTCGAGCTTCTGTTGCGGCGTGATATGGCTGTGTGGATGGTGAGGGTGCTGGGCGAGGAGGCGTCGCGGGTGTCGTCGCGTTTCGGTGATGTGGATGCCGGGGCTTGGCGGGCGGGGTATGTGGAGCGTTTGGCGGAGTTGGGGGTGACGAAGGGTTGTAGGTCTGATCCGTTGGAGTTCTGTCCCGACGATGTGGTGAGCCGTGCGCAGATGGCGTCGTTTCTTGTGCGGGCGTTCGAGTTGGCGCCGGCTTCGGATCCGCACGGGTTCTCCGATGTGGCGGGGGGCGTGCATGAGGGCAACATCGCGGCGCTGGCCGCGGCGGGCGTCACGCGGGGCTGTAGGTCTGAGCCGTTGGAGTTCTGTCCCGGTGATTCGGTGAGCCGTGCGCAGATGGCGTCGTTCCTGCAGCGGGGCCGCGCCGCGGGCGAGGAAGCCGAGGACGAAGAGGACGAGACTGACACCGGCGGCGGCCCGGGCCCGGTCATCGGCCCGACGGTGGGCCCGACCCCGATCGGTCCGGTGCCGACCGTGCCGCCGACCACGACGGTGCCCACCCCGCCCGCCGCGCCCCGGTCGGTGGCGCTGCAGGGCGGCGACGCGGTGCTGGAGGCGTCGTGGTCGGCGCCCGCCTCCGACGGCGGGAGCCCCGTCACCGGGTATGTGGTTCAGTGGAGGCTCGACGCCGGGGTCTACGGCGCGTCGAGCGAGGCGACGCCGACGGGCTCGCCCCACACGATAAGCGGGCTCACCAACGGCGCCCGGTACTGGGTGCGGGTGGCTGCCGTGAACGACGTCGGGCGGGGAGACTGGTCCGAGGAGGCGGACGCCGTCCCTGCGACCGTGCCGGGCAGGCCCGAGGGGGTCGCCGTTTTGCGGGGCGACTCCGAGGTCGAGTTGTCGTGGTCGGCGCCCGCGAACAACGGGGCGGCTATCACCGGGTATGTGGTGCAGTGGAAGTCCGGCACCCAGGACTACGGCGCGGCGCGCCAGCGGACCGCGGCGGGCTCGCCGTTCACTGTGGCGAGGCTGACCAACGGCACGACGTACTGGTTCCAGGTGGCCGCGGAGAACGGTGTGGGCCGCAGCGCCTGGACCGACGATGTGTCGGCCACGCCCGCGACCCGTCCGGGCGTTCCCCAGTCGCTGTCGGCCGCTGGCGCCGACTCGGAGTTGGAGGTGTCGTGGTCGCCGCCCGCGAGCGATGGCGGGCTGTTGATCACCGAGTATGTGGTGCAGTGGAAGTCCGGCAGCGAGTCCTGGGACTCCACGCGCGAGGCGACGTCGGCGGACTCGTCGTACACGATCAGCGGTCTCACCAACGGCACCGAGTACCAGGTGCGGGCGGCGGCCCGCAACGTGGTCGGTCAGGGCGACTGGTCCGACGATGCGTCCGGCACCCCGGCGAGGCTTCCGGGCCGGCCGGCCTCCGTTTCGGCGCAGCGGGGCAACGCCGAGCTCGTGTTGTCGTGGGTTGCGCCCGACGGCGGCGGGCTGTCGATATCGGAGTATGTGGTGCAGTGGCGTTCGGGCACCCAGTCCTACGGATCGTCGCGGCAGCGGACCGCGGCGGTCTCGCCGTACACGCTGACGGGGCTGACGAACGGCACGGCCTATTCAGTGCAGGTGGCGGCGCGCACCCGCTTGGGGCAGGGTCCGTGGTCCGAGGAGGCGACCGCGGTTCCGGCCACGGTGCCGGCCCGGCCCGGAAGCGTGTCCGCGGCGCCCGCGGACTCGGCGCTGGCGGTGTCGTGGGTTGCGCCCGACGGCGGCGGGCTGTCGATATCGGAGTATGTGGTGCAGTGGAAGTCCAGCACCCAGGTCTACAGCTCCACGCGCCAGGCGACGGTCGCGGGCTCGCCGCACACGGTCAGCGGTCTCACGAACGGCACCGAGTACCGGGTGCGGGTGGTGGCCCGCAACGAGGTCGGTCTGGGCGCCTGGTCGAGCGACGCGTCCGGCACCCCGCGGGGCGTTCCGGGCGCTCCCGAGGACTTGTCGGTCCAGCGGGGCGACTCGGGAGAGCTCGCGGTGTCGTGGTCGGCACCGTCCAGCGGCTCGCCGGTCACCGGCTACGAGGTGCAATGGAAGACCGCGGTCCAGCAGTGGTCTTCCACGTCGCGCCAGGCGACGGCTTCGGGCTCGCCGCACACGATCAGCAGTCTCACGAACGGTACCGCCTACCAGGTGCGGGTGGCCGCGTTGGCTGCCGGCGGGGGCCGCACTTGGTCGCTGCCGGTGCCGGGCACCCCCGCGGACGCTCCGGCCGAGCCCTCCGGGGTGACGGTGCGGCGGGGCGGCTCGGGGGAGTTGGTGGTGTCGTGGTCGGCGCCCGCGAACAACGGGGCGGCTATCACCGGGTATGTGGTGCAGTGGAAGTCCGGCACCCAGGACTACGGCACGTCGCGCCAGGCGACGGCTTCGAGCACCACGGCTACGCTCAGCGGCCTGACCAACGGCGCCGTCCACCAGGTGCGGGTGGCGGCCCGCAACGCGGCCGGTCAGGGCGGCTGGTCCGACGACGCCGAAGGCACCCCGGCGGCCCGGCCCGACAAGACTGCCGACGTGTCGACGCAGCGCGGCGACGCCCGGCTCGCGGTGTCGTGGTCGGCGCCCGCGAACAACGGGGCGGCTATCACCGGGTATGTGGTGCAGTGGAAGTCCGGCGCCCAAGTCTACGGCACGTCGCGCCAGGCGACGGCTTCGGGCACGACGCACACGCTGAGCGGTCTCACGAACGGCACCGCCTACCAGGTGCGGGTGGCGGCCCGCAACGCGGCCGGTCAGGGGGACTGGTCCGACGACGCGTCGGGCACGCCCGCGGCGGCGCCCGGCACGCCAGGCGGCGTCTCCGTCGCGCGGGGCGGCTCGGGGGAGCTGTCGGTGTCGTGGTCGGTGCCCGCGAACAACGGGGCGGCTATCACCGGGTATGTGGTGCAGTGGAAGTCCGGCGTCCAAGTCTACGGCACGTCGCGTCAGGGGGCGGCTTCGGGCACGACGCACACGCTGAGCGGTCTCACGAACGGCACCGCCTACCAGGTGCGGGTGGCGGCCCGCAACGCGGTCGGTCTGGGCGACTGGTCCGGCGACGTGCCCGGAACCCCGGCGGCGCGGCCCGGCGCGCCCGGGAGCCTCAGCGCGGACTCCGCGGCCCCGCCCGAAGGCGACAGAGAACTGGTGCTCACCTGGTTGCCTCCGTCGGACACCGGAGGCTTCGACGTCGTCCGCTACGTGGTCCAGTGGCGCTCCGGCGCGGATCAGTTCGGAACCACCAACCAGAGCACGACCACCGACGAGCCCGACCCCGACACCGGCCTCGTGACGCACTCGCTGACCTCGCTGGACAACGGCGCCGAGTATTCGGTGAGGGTGGCCGCGGTCACCAGCATCGGCCAGGGCGACTGGTCCGACGTGGCCTCGGCCACTCTGTACGGCAGGCCGGCCGCGCCCGGCCTGACGCTCACCGTCCTGTGGAGACGCATCCGCGTCGACTGGACCCCGCCCTCCGACACCGGCGGCCTGCCCGTGGCCGGCTACCGCCTGCAATGGAAGTCGGGCACCCAGGAGTTCGTCTTGGACGAGCAACGCGACCTCTCAGTCACCAGCGGGCTCGACGCCGACAAGTTCACCCGCACCTTCACCTTCCCCCTTAGTGCCGATCTGGTGGAGTACACCTTCCGCGTCTGGGCCTACACCCACGACAGCGACGCCGGAGGAGACCGCCGCGGGCATGCAGCCACAGCCGGCGCCACACCGCTCTCCACGCCCGGTTTGGCCGATCATCAGGCTCTGCGCGGCTTCATGGAGCGCACCGTCGAGCACTACGAGACCGAAAGCCCCTGGGTGCGGACCGCATGGGACCACATATCCGACGAGATCATCCGGCTCGTCGCGCCCGAGTCACTCCCGAATTCGGCGGGCATCACCGAAATGAGCTGCACAACCACCACCGACAAGCTGCGTAATTGCACAGCCAATCTGATCGAGGTCAACGCGCTCTTCAGGGAGGAGGCGGAGGTGATGCTGCACGAGCTGGCCCACGTATACGTGCAGACCACCGGCCTGCCCAGCGACAAAGTCAGGGATGCGCTCGGCGCGGCATGGCTGTTCTTCTACGACAAGCACTACGCGTCGAACAGGTCGCTCTGCCCGCTCGAGTTGTTCGCCGACGCGCTGGTCTCGCTCACGATGGACACCCCGACCCTGCCCTACTACCCCTCCGTGTGCACCTCCGAATCTGCGCCGCCGGCACAGACCACCGCAGTGGCGCAGAGCGTGCTCGACGGCGAGGTCAGCGAGTGGTTCACTGACAACTACTGCACCGCCACCACGGCATGGGCCAAGGTCAAGTCGGCGTCGGGTATCGGCGACGCCGTGCAGCGTATGGGCCGCAGCATGCTGGTGTACAACATGCAGGGGCTCTTCGGCGGCTACAGGTCGGCTCGGATCGCGGCGCAGGCGGGGTATGTCGCGGGCAACACCGAGACCAACCCGTGGAACCACACCGTCTGCACGATCCCGGACCCTGAGCCGCCGGCCGGTTCGCCCGGCGCGCCGAGCTCGTTCGCGCTGGCGTCGGGCAACGCCCAGATCACCGCGTCGTGGGCGGCGCCGACAGACACCGGCACCTCGGCGATCACCGGCTACGAGCTGCAGTGGCGGCCCGAAGACGACGCCTACGACCAGACCGCGGCCTCCACCCGCAAGACCACGCTGGGCGCCTCGGCTCTGTCGCACACGGTCACCGGGCTCGGCAACGAGCGCTACGCCATGCGGGTGCGCGCCGTCAACACCGAAGGCGCGGGCGCTTGGTCCGACGAGGTTTACAGCCAGCCCGGCGTGCCCGGCCCGGTCGAAAATGTCAGGGTGTACGAGCTCATGGACAGGCTGGTCGTGACCTGGGATCCCCCCGCCGACACCGGCGGCGCCTACCTGACCGACACCACCGGCGGACCCGACCTGATGTACCAGGTGAAGTGGGAGAAGGACGGCAGCACGGCCGGCATCTGCCGGACTGCGGAGGGGCTGTTCGAGCGGGTCCTTCTGATCGACATAAAGCGCAGAGTCGGTGGGGGTTGCGACGAGGACCTCACCCATAACGACACTATGTCCATCGAGATCGCCGCGACGAACGTGACCGACGACACGAGGTGCAGGCGCTGCACGGAGGTCGGCTACGGGGAGAGCGTCGAGGTGTCCGGCACACCCCTGAGATACGAGTTCGGGGTCGAGGTCACGACCGGCAACGTCATCCAAAAGGTGGTCGAGGACGTGCTGCTGCCCCGCTACGGCGCGACCTTCCCATGGCTCCAGACGACTTGGGACTACTTGAAGGACTACAGCAGGGACAGGGATATCACCTCGAACGGCATCAATCGTGGCTTTTCCAGCACCGAAGACATCCTCGGCGGGATTGGTTTCGGCTGTGACCATATTCCGCGGAACGTGCCGTCTCTGTCCTCCAGGCTTCCTGCCTGCCACTGGAGCCGTGTGGAACTCCAGACGGAGGTAGTCGACTTTCTCCCTGTTGTAGTCCACGAATTAGCTCATCTATACACTCTCGTACCTGGTATCTCTGGTGATGCATCGCCAGGCCTCGGACTGCTTTACTTAGGCACCACCTATACTGGTAGTAACTGTAATTACATAGAAATGTATGCAGATGCCCTCGAGTATGCCGTTATTCCGCTCGACACGTCTCCGCCGAGTAGCCACTATCAGGTCTATTGGACTCAATGCACCGGTTCTCCGTCGGAACCCACGGAAGCCGACTCGGCCGTGCTGGCCAGCGCGGTGGCGGGCGATGTGCCGGGCTGGTTCACCGACACCTACGGCACCGACCATGCGAAGGTCTGGGCCGCAGTCCGGGCCCTGAGCGGCGCGGGACGCACGCAAGGCGACGAGGTCCGGGTGCCGCTGGGCAAGTCGGCGCTGCTGGGTTTCATGAGCGGCATGTTCGGCGGCTACTGCTCGGCCTCCGACGCGGCCTGGTCGCTGCTGGCCAGCGACGACGGGACGATCGCCAACCCGTGGCGCGACGGCGGCTGCCGGCCCGGCAGGCCCGTCGACGCTGCCCTCACCGCCGACGACGGGGCACTGGACGCGACTTGGACTGCCGCCGACGACGGCGGGCACACCGTCACCGGCTACGAGATCCAGTGGCGCTCCGGCAGCGAGTCCTACGACGAGTCCGAGTCGTCGACCCGAAAGGCGTCCGTCACCGGCTTGAGCCACCGGATCACCGGCCTCACCAACGGCGTCTCCCATACCGTGAGGATCAGGGCCGTCAACTCTGTGGGCGTGGGCGCCTGGTCCGCCGAGATCTCCCGGATCCCCGGCACGCCCTCGGCGCCGCTCAGTCTGGCGCTGACCCCCGGCAACAGCGTGCTCGACGTGGTCTGGCAGGCACCCTCCGACGACGGCGGGTCGGCGGTGTCGTACGAGGTGCTGTGGAAGTCCGGCAGCGAGTCCTACGACGAGACCGTGTCCTCGACCCGCAAAGCCGCCGCCACAGGCCTGAGCCACCAGATCACCGGCCTCGCCAACGGCACCCGGTACACGGTGTGCGTGCGGGCCAAGAACAGCACCGGCACCGGAGTGTGCGCCGAGAAGAGAGCGGTGGCGGCCGCTCCGAGAGCGCCGAACTCGGTGGCAGCGGTCGCCGGCGACACCGTGGTCGACGTGAGCTGGCAGGCGCCCGCCTACAACGGCGGCCTGCCCGTGTCCGGCTACGACCTCGACTGGCGCCACCGGGGCAGAGGCGAAAGATGGGACGGCGTCGACTGGACCACGGTCACGCTCGGCGACGTGACGAGCTACCAGCTGACCGGCCGCTTCAACGGCAGCGGGGTTCAGGTGCGCGTGAGGGCCCGCAACTCCGGCGCCAGCGGCGACTGGTCGTCGCATGTGTCTGTGATCGTCGGAGCGCCCAGCGCCCCGCGCAACGTGTCGGCCGTGGCCGGAAACGGCCAGGTGACGGTGTCGTGGACCCCTCCGGCGAACACCGGCGGGCACGCGATCACCGAGTACGTGGTGCGCTACACCGCAGGCACCGACTTCGACTGGGCGCTCGGCGAGGCCAGGGTGGCGGCCACGACGGGGACGCATTCGCACACGATCACCGGTCTGACCAGCGGCCGGACGTTCAACATCATGGTCACGGCAAGCAACGGCCAATCCTTCTACAAGTATGACGACATACCGTTCAGCATCTA
This sequence comes from Acidimicrobiales bacterium, assembly GCA_965116865.1. Taxonomy (GTDB): domain Bacteria; phylum Actinomycetota; class Acidimicrobiia; order Acidimicrobiales; family Aldehydirespiratoraceae; genus Aldehydirespirator. The sequence continues at coordinate 145,144 of OZ220727.1, forward strand.
TTGGGAGGGGGAGGGCTTGGCCGCCCTCACCAGCGCCACCCCCAGCTGAGCAGGCCCGGCTCCGCGGGAAGCGGGAGGCGGCGTCCGGTCGAGTCGGTCGGGCTTCGCTGAGCCGGTTCGGTCATCGTGCAGCAGCAGGAGGCCCGGGCGTGCCGCTGCCCGGATGAGCTGCGGGCTTCGTCGAGCGGGGCCGGCACCGGTAGCCTCGCGAGCCATGGCTTCCAAGATCACCCTGGGCTCCGACGGCGCCCTGCACGTGCCCGACGAGCCGGTCGTCCCGTTCGTGGAGGGCGACGGGATCGGCGTCGACATCTGGCCCGCGGCGAGATCCGTGCTCGACGCGGCGGCGGCCAAGCACGGCCGCCGCATCGCCTGGCTCGAGGTGCTGGCAGGCGAGAAGGCCTACAACGAGACCGGGGACTGGCTCCCGGCCGACACCATCGCCGCCTTCGACGAGCACCTCATCGGCATCAAGGGGCCGCTCACCACCCCGGTGGGCGGCGGCTTCCGCAGCCTCAACGTCGCCATCCGCCAGATCATGGACCTGTACGTGTGCCTGCGGCCGGTGCGGTGGTTCTCCGGCGTGCCGTCGCCGGTGCGCGAGCCCCACCTCGTCGACGTGGTGATCTTCCGGGAGAACACCGAGGACATCTACGCCGGGCTGGAGGTGCCGTCGGGCTCGCCAGACGCGGCCCGGCTCATCGAGATGCTGCACGACGCCTTCGGCTGGGAGATCCGAGCCGACTCCGGGGTGGGGATCAAGCCGGTGTCGAAGTTCGGGTCGCAGCGCCTGCAGCGGGCCGCTCTCGACTACGCGGTGCGCCGGGGCCGCAAACGGGTCCACTGGGTGCACAAGGGCAACATCATGAAGTTCACCGAGGGCGCCTTCAGGGGCTGGGGCTACGAACTGGTGCGCGACGAGTTCGCCGACGTGGCCGTGGCCTGGGAGGACTGCGGCGGCGATGCGGGCGACAAGATCCTGGTGCAGGACACCATTGCCGACATCGCCCTGCAGCAGGTGCTCACCCGACCCGCCTCCTTCGACGTGATCGCCACCATGAACCTCAACGGCGACTACATCTCCGACGCGCTGGCGGCCCAGGTGGGAGGCATCGGCATCGCGCCCGGCGCCAACATCAACTACGTCACCGGCCACGGCGTGTTCGAGGCCACCCACGGCACCGCCCCCCGCTACGCCGGCCAGGACAAGGTCAACCCTTCATCGGTGCTGCTGTCGGGGGTGCTCATGTTCGAGCATCTCGGCTGGCAGGACGCCGCCGACGACATCATCGCCGCGGTGGAGGCCACCATCGGCGACGGGATCGTCACCTACGACTTCGCCCGACTCACCGACGGCGCCACCGAGGTGAAGTGCTCGGAGTTCGCCTCAGCCATCGTCGACCGCCTCTGACAGACTTGTCGGGAACTGGCAGCGCAGGGTCCTGTCCCAAGCGCTCGCGGCTGCCGGTTCCGCTCATGAGGAGCACGCGGTGAGCGTCTCGGGCCCGAGCATGACCCGCCGGGGATTCCGGCTGATCATGCGGTCGGTGCGGGCCCACCCCGGCCCCCACGCGGTAGCCATGGTCGGGGCGCTGGGATTCGTGGCGGCCACGGTGGGCGCCGCCTGGCTGCTGGGCTGGATCACCGACGAGGTGATCCTGGACGACCGCGACCGGAGATCCGGCTCGGTGGTGGCGGCCGCGGCCGTGCTGGGCGTGGCCGTCGCGGGCGGCCTGTCGGTCGTGCTGCGGCGCTGGTTCCTGGCCATGGCGGAACTGCGCACCCAGCGGGACTGGCGCCGCGGCCTGCTGCACCGCTACCTGGACCTTCCCATGGAGTTCCATCGCCGCCGCGCCGCCGGCGAGCTGCTCGCCCACGCCGACGCCGACGTCAGTGCAGCCACCATGGTGCTCAAGCCGCTGGCCTTCGCTCTCAGCGTGATGGTGCTGGTGGCAGTCACGCTCGCGGTGCTGTTCACCGCCCATCCGCTGCTGGCGCTCATTGCGGCCGTCCTGTTCCCCACGCTGGCGGTGGTGTCGAGGCTCTACACGAGGCGGGTGGAGCTGCCTTCCGCCGAGGTGCAGCGCAGAGTGGGCGAAGTGTCCGCCGTCGCGCACGAGAGCTTCGACGGCGCGGCGATGGTCAAGACACTGGGACGGGAGCGCTTCGAGGTGGAGCGCATGGTCGCCGCCTCCGAGCGGCTGCGTGGCGCCCGGCTGAGGGTCGGCCGCATGCGGGGCACGTTCGAGCCGGTCATAGAAGCGCTGCCCACCACGGGCGCCGTCGTCCTGCTGCTGGTGGGGGCCTGGCTGGTCGACCGCGGCTCGGCCACCCCCGGCGACCTCGTGCTGTCCGCCACCCTGTTCTCGCTGCTGGCCATGCCGTTGATCATCGTCGGCTTCTTCATGGAGGAGATGCCCCGGTCCGTGGTGTCGCTGGAGCGGGTGGACGGCGTGCTCGACGAACGCCTGCCCGAGCCGGCCCGACCCCCTGGCGGAGGCCGGCCGCTGCCTTGCGGCCCGCTGGGCCTGGAGATCGACGACCTCGCGGCGGGCTACGGGTCGAATCTCGTGCTCGACGGCCTGTCGCTGGCGGTCCGGCCCGGCGAGACCGTGGCCCTCGTCGGGGCCACCGGCGCAGGCAAGACGACCCTGCTGGAGACCGTCGCCGGCCTCAACCCGCCGCGCCGGGGCTCGATCCGCATCTCGGGCGTGGAGGCCGCTCGGGTGGCGCCCGAGGAGTTGCACGCCGCGGTGGCGCTGGTGTTCCAGGAGCCGTTCCTGTTCGCCGACTCCGTCGCCGAGAACGTGCTGCTGCGATGGGAGGGCGCCGGCGGCGGACTGCTGCCAGCGCTCGAGTCGGCCGCCGCCCGCGAGTTCGTCGATGCCCTGCCGCAGGGAGCGGCCACAGTGGTCGGCGAGCGGGGAGTGACCCTGTCGGGCGGGCAGCGCCAGCGGATCGCTCTCGCAAGAGCTTTGGCGCGCGCGCCTCGACTGCTCATGCTCGACGACGCCACCAGCGCGGTGGATCCCGTCGTCGAAGGCAGGATCCTGGCCAACCTGCGCCGTGACTTGGAATGCACCGTGCTCGTGGTAGCCCATCGGCTGTCGACCATCGAGCTCGCCGACCGGGTCGCCTACCTGGTCGGCGGGCGCATCGTCGCCACCGGCGGCCATGCCGACCTGCTGGCCCGCGACGACTACCGGGCCCTGGTGTCCGCCTACGAGCGGACAGCCGACGTATGAACGCGGCCGGCGCTTCTGAGACCGGTGTCGATTCTGCGGCCGGTGTTTCGGGGTTTGGTGTCGGTCCGGGTGTTGTCGGTCCGGTCGGTGTCGATTCTGTGTCGGGTGTTTCGGGGTTTGGTGTCGGTCCGGGTGTTGTCGGTCCGGTCGGTGTCGATTCTGTGTCGGGTGTTTCGGGGTTTGGTGTCGGTCCGGGTGTTGTCGGTCCGGTCGGTGTCGATTCTGTGTCGGGTGTTTCGGGGTTTGGTGTCGGTCCGGGTGTTGTCGGTCCGGTCGGTGTCGATTCTGCGGCCGGTGTTTCGGGGTGACCGATCCCGACGCGGCGGCCGATCTGGCTGTGCATGGCGGCGAGGCCGAGCCGGGCGCCGAGCCGGTCGGGGCGCGGCGGGTGACGTCGCCGGGCTCGTGGAGTCATCGACGATCAGCCGAGCCGGGCGCCGAGCCGGTCGGGGCGCAGCGAGGCCGGAGACGGGCTGGATCGGGCCGCTGCCGCCGCGACGAGCCGGGCGAAGAACCGGTGGGGGCGGGGCGCATCCTGCGTCGGGGCCTGGCCGCCAGCGACGAACTGCGCCGCGGCCTCGGCGTCACCGTGTCGGTGGCTCTGCTGGCCGCGGCGGGACGGCTCATCGTGCCCATCCTGGTGCAGCTCGTGCTCGACCACGGCGTGCTCGGCCCGGGCGGCTACCGGCCCGCTGTCGTGTGGACGCTGTCGGCGGGCGCGCTGGGGGTGCTGCTCACCATGATGGCCGCGAGCCGGGTCGCGTACATCCGTCTGGTCGAGACGGCGGAGTCGGTGCTGCTGTCGCTGCGGGTGAGGGTCTTCGAGCACGTCCACCGGCTCAGCGTCGCCACCCACGCCGAGTCGCGCCGCGGCGTTCTGGTGGCCAGGGTCACCAGCGACATCGAGGCGCTCGCCATGTTCATGCAGTGGGGCGCGATGTCGTGGATCGTCAACCCGGTGCTGATCGTGGGGACGCTCGCGGCGATGGCGTGGTACAGCTGGCAGCTGACGCTGCTGGTGCTGGCCGTGCATCTTCCCTTGGCGCCGTTCCTGCGGTGGGTGCAGCGGCGGCAGCTGGCCGCCTACACCGAGGTCCGTGACCGGGTGGCCGACACTATGGGCCACGCGAGCGAGGCGGTGGCCGCCGCGGCCGTCATCCGCTCCTACGGCTACACCGATGCGATGCGGGACCGCCTCGACGCGGCCGTCGAGCGCCAGTACCGGTCCCAGCTCGGCGCCCACAAGTGGTTCACGGTGATGCTGCCCGGCGTCGAGCTGGTGTCGGCTCTGGCTCTGGCCGCGGTGATCGTGGTCGGGGTGCGGCACGCCGGCGGGCTCGGTCTGGGCGTGGGCGGGCTGGTGGCCTTCGTGTTCCTGGTGCGGCTGCTGATCCGCCCGATCGCCGAGCTCGGCGAGGTGTTCGACCACACCCAGACCGCGCTGGCGGCCTGGTGGAAGATCCTGGGCGTGCTCGACATGGAGGTAGACGTGCCCGAACCGGAGTCCGGCGCAGCCGAAGACTTGCCTCGGGGCCCTCTGCCGGTCGAGGTCCGGTCGGTGGATTTCGCCTACCGCACGGGTGGTCCGGTGCTGCGAGGCGTCGACGTGTCGATCCCGGCGGACGCGAATGTGGCCGTGGTCGGCGAGACCGGCTCGGGCAAGACCACCTTCGCCCGGTTGCTGGCCCGGCTGGCGGACCCCGTCGCCGGCGAGGTCGTGGTCGGCGGTGCGGACCTGCGGGAGGTCGCGCCCGAGGCCCGTCGGCGGAGCATTCGCATGGTCCCCCAGGACGGCTTCCTGTTCGCGGCCACCATCGAGGAGAACATCCGCTACGGACGCCCCGGCGCCACCGCGGCCGACGCGGCCGCCGCCATCGACGAACTGGGTCTGCGGCAGTGGCTGGACGGCCTGCCCTCGGGCATGCAGACCCAGGTCGGCCAGCGGGGTGGCCGCCTCTCGGTCGGCGAGCGCCAGCTGGTGGCGCTCGCCAGGGCCCAGGCAGCCGATCCGGGCCTGCTGATCCTGGACGAGGCCACCTCGGCCGTGGATCCCGAGACCGAGGAGGCCCTGGCCGCGGCCATGGCCCACCTGGCGGTGGGCCGCACCACGGTGTCGGTGGCCCACCGGCTGAGCACCGCGGAGCGAGCCGACCTGGTGATGGTGTTCGACGCGGGCCGAGTCGTCGAGCAGGGCACCCATCACGACCTGGTCGCCGCGGGCGGCGTGTACGCCCGGCTGCACGAGTCGTGGGTGGGAAGCACCCGCGGCGCCACGCCCGGCCGAGCCGTCTAGCGCGGCGTCCTCTCAACGAACGTTCGCCTTCGTGACCGTGATGGACGTCGATCGCGGCGCGCAAGAGCGGGAGCGACCTAGACGGGGGTGAACAGCGTCTCGGGCTGAGGATCGCGGCGCGCAAGAGCGGCAGCGGCGCTGTAGACGGATCGCTGTCTGTCGAGACTGCCGAATCGCGGCGCGCAAGAGCGGCAGCGACACTGTAGACGGATCGCTGTCTGTCGAGACTGCCGAATCGCGGCGCGCAAGAGCGGCAGCGACACTGCCGAACCCGATGCGCTTGCGAACAATCCGCGCTCGCTCTTGGCCACCACAGAGGTGGTCGACCGCTTGAAGTTCGGCGGGACGCCCACAGAACAGGTCCTGGAGGCTGCTGTACGGGCTGGCAGCGGCTACCGTGCCGGCCATGCACGACCCAGTGAGAGTGGCCGTCACCGGAGCGGCCGGCCAGATCGGCTACAGCCTGTTGTTCCGCATCGCCTCGGGGGTGATGCTCGGCCCTGACCAGCCTGTGATCCTGCAGATGCTGGAGATCCCCCCGGCCATGGACGCCCTGCGGGGCGTGGCCATGGAGCTAGACGACTGCGCCTTCGGACTGCTGGCCCGGACGGTGCTCAGCGACGATCCCGAAGAGGCCTTCGACGGTGCCCAGTTAGCGTTGCTGGTGGGCTCGCGGCCTCGTACCAAGGGCATGGAGCGCAAGGACCTGCTGGAGGCCAACGGTGCCATCTTCACCGTGCAGGGCCGGGCTCTGGCCGCCCGCGCCGCGGCCGACCTGCGGGTGCTGGTGGTCGGCAACCCGGCAAACACCAACTGCCTGATCGCCATGAACAACGCCCCCGGCGTGCCCCGTGAGCGGTTCACGGCCATGACCCGCCTCGACCACAACCGGGCCAAGGCCCAGATCGCTGCCCGCGTCGGCGCCGCCGTGGGCGACGTCCGAAGGATGACCGTCTGGGGAAACCACTCCGCCACCCAGTACCCCGACCTGTTCCACTGCGAGGTGGACGGTCGCAGCGCCGCCGGCCTCGTCGACGACCAGGAGTGGCTCACGGGAGCGTTCATACCCACCGTGCAGCAGCGGGGCGCGGCCATCATCGAGGCCCGGGGCGCGTCGTCGGCGGCCTCCGCGGCCAACGCGGCTGTCGATCACATGCACGACTGGATGCTGGGCACGCCGCCGGGCGACTGGGTGTCTATGGCGGTTCCCTCCGACGGAAGCTACGGCGTGCCCGAGGGGCTGATCTCGTCGTTCCCCGCCACTTGCGCGGGCGGCGAGTACCAGATCGTGGGCGGCTTGGAGATCGACGGCTTCTCGCGCGCCCGCATCGACGCCTCCGTTGCCGAGCTGGTCGCTGAACGCGACACGGTCGCCTCGCTCGGCCTCATCTAGGCGCAGCGCGGGCAGTTGAGAGCCGGTCGTTCCGCAGCGGTGCTGCGCCCGGCCTCGATCGCAGCGTTCACGAGCCTGCGACTGGCTCTCGATGCGCTCGAGCGCTTGGTGGGGTGCTGCGCCCGGCCTCGATCGCAGCGTTCACGAGCCTGCGACTGGCTCTCGATGCGCTCGAGCGCTTGGTGGGGTGCTGCGCCCGGCGAGGCGGCAGACTGCTGCTGCGCTCGGCTCTTGCTGCGCGGGCGCTGATGCGGCAGACGGTGGCCCGGTGCCTCGAGATGGTGGCCTTCGCTTGCAACGCGGGCGTTGAGGTGGTAGACTGGCGGGTCTATGGCGTGGGCATCTAAAGCGGCGCGGGGGCGGTGTGCTCCTGGGGGGTCGGGTGCTCCTGGGGGGTCGGGCTGTCTGCGGGGTGTGGTTTTTCGCGGTGGTTGTTTGGGGGTGTTTCGTCGTGTTTGGGTTGTGGTGGTGGTGTTGTTGGTGGGGGCTGTGGGGTTGGGTGTTGGTTCGGCTGTTGGGCAGGGGTCGGGGTTCTCTGATGTGGGTGGGGGTGTGCATGCGGCCAGTGTCGGGTTGTTGGCTGCGGATGGGGTGTTTGAGGGTACTGAGTGTGGTGAGGGGTTGTTTTGTCCGTTCGAGCCGTTGTTGCGGGGTGATATGGCGGTGTGGATGGTGAGGGTGTTGGGTGAGGGGGCGTCTGGGGTGTCGTCGCGTTTTGGTGATGTGGATGCTGGTGGGTGGCGTGCGGGGTATGTGGAGCGGTTGGCGGAGTTGGGGGTGACGAAGGGTTGTAGGTCTGATCCGTTGGAGTTCTGTCCTGACGATGTGGTGAGTCGTGCGCAGATGGCGTCGTTTCTTGTGCGGGCGTTCGGGTTGGCGCCGGCTTCGGGTTCGCATGGGTTCTCCGATGTGGGGGGTGTGCATGAGGGCAATATCGCGGCGTTGGCTGCGGCGGGGGTCACGCGGGGTTGTAGGTCTGATCCGTTGGAGTTCTGTCCTGGTGATGCGGTGAGTCGTGCGCAGATGGCGTCGTTTTTGCAGCGGGGCCGTACTGTGGGCGAGGAGGCCGAGGATGGGGTTGAGGACGGGGCTGTCGTCGGTCCGGGTCCGGGTGTCGGTCCGGTGCCGACGGTGCCGTCGGTTGTGACTGTTGCTGTTGAGCCGGCTGTGCCTCGGTCGTTGGGGTTGCGGGGCGGTGACGAGGTGTTGGAGGTGTCGTGGTCGGCGCCTGTTTCTGATGGTGGGCGTCCTGTTACCGGGTATGTGGTTCAGTGGAGGACGGACTTCGGGTCCTATGGCGGCAACGAGCAGACCGCGGCGGGGTCTCCTCACACGGTGGCCGGGCTTGTGAACGGTACCCGGTACTGGGTGCGGGTGGCTGCGGTGAACGAGGTCGGGCGGGGAGGTTGGTCCGCGGAGGTGGATGCTGTTCCTGTGACCGTGCCGGGCAGGCCTGAGAGGGTCGCTGTTGAGCGGGGCGATTCCGAGGTCTGGTTGTCGTGGTGGCGGCCCGGCGACGACGGCGGGTCGATCACTGGGTATGTGGTGCAGTGGCGTTCGGGCACCCAGGATTACAGTTCGTCGCGGCAGCGGGCTGCGGCGAGTTCGCCGTTCGTTGTGGCGGGGCTGACGAACGGCACGGCGTATTGGTTGCGGGTGGCTGCCGAGAACGACGCGGGCCGGGGCGAATGGTCCGATGATGAGGAGATCATCGCGGTCCCGGCCAGGGTGCCTGCCGCGCCCGGGGGCGTGACCGCTGATCCGTTGGACGGGTCGTTGGCGGTGTGGTGGCACGAGCCCGACGACGGCGGGCTGTCGATCACCGGGTATGTGGTGCAGTGGAAGTCCGGTGCCGGGTTGTTCGGCTCGTCGCGCGAGGCAACGCCCAAGGAGTCGCCGTACACGGTCACCGGTCTCACCAACGGCACCGCCTACCAGGTGCGGGTGGCGGCCCGCAACGAGGTCGGGCTGGGCGGCTGGTCCGACGATGCGTCCGGCACTCCTCGGGGCGTTCCGGGCGCGCCTGGGGACTTGGCGGTCGCGCGGGGCGGGTCGGGGAAGCTCGCGGTGTCGTGGTCGGCGCCGAGCAGCGGTTCGGCGGTCACCGGCTACGAGGTGCAGTGGAGGACCCGTACCGAGCAGTGGTCCGCGTCGCGTCAGGCGACGCTCGCTGCGGGCACGCTGGCGCACACGGTCACCGGTCTCACCAACGGCACCGCCTATCAGGTGCGGGTGGCGGCGCTGGCCGCCGGCGGGGGCCGCACCTGGTCGTTGCCGGTGCCGGGCACTCCCGCGGGCGTTCCGGCCAAGCCCGGCGACGTGTTGGTGCAGCGGGGCGGCTCGGGGGAGTTGGTGGTGTCGTGGGACGCGTCCGGTGACGGCGGGTCGGCGATCTCGGGGTATGTGGTGCAGTGGAAGTCCGGTGCTGAGTCTTACAGCTCGTCGCGCGAGGCGAGTCCGACGGGCAGGACTCACACGGTCACCGGTCTCACCAACGGTGCCGAGCACCGGGTGCGGGTGGCGGCCGTCAACCAGGTCGGGCAGGGTGCCTGGTCGAGCGACGCGTCCGGCACTCCGGCGGCGCGGCCCGACGCGCCCGGGAGCCTCAGCGCGGTCTCCGCGCCGCCGCCCCGCGGCGATAAGGAGCTGGAGCTCGAATGGTCGCCTCCTTCGGAAACCGGCGGCTTCGACATCGCCCGTTACGTGGTCCAGTGGCGCTCCGGCGCGGACCAGTTCGGCACCGACCCCGCCCGCGAGGCGACGATCAGTCCCCCCTTCGCAGACCCTGTGACACACTCGCTGACCTCGCTGAAGAACGGCACCGAGTACTCGGTGCGGGTCGCCGCTGTCACCCGCATCGGCCAGGGCGACTGGTCCGACACAGTCTCGGCCACCCCCTACGGCCGGCCCCGCGCGCCCAACCTGAATATCTGGTATCTGTACAAGGGGCTCCACCTCGACTGGACCCCGCATTCCGACACCGGCGGCCTGCCCGTGGCCGGCTACCGCCTCCAGTGGAAGTCGGGCAACCAGGAGTTCGTCTCGGGCCAGGGACGCGACATCTCAGTCACCAGCGGGCTCGACGCAGCCGAGTTCTTCCACACCGTCGACGGCCTCACCCCTGGAACGGAGTACACCTTCCGCGTCTGGGCCTACACCTACGACAGCGTCGCCGGAGCGAACCGCGAAGGGCGCACCGACACGTTACGCGGTTGGCCGCGCAACAGGCCGTCTACAGGCGACACCCGGGTTCTGCGCCGCCTCATGGAGAGTACGGTCGAACTGTACGAGGACGACAGCCCATGGGTGCGGACCGCATGGAACTACATTTCACAAAAGCGGTCCAGTCCCGTCATCCTTGTATCGTTCTCGAACACTGCGACAGTGGCTTGGATCCGTACGGATTGCGACAGCCACACGGATCGGCTGCGCGGTTGTCGACCCTACAGGATCGAGGTCAACGTGCCGTTCAGGAGGTCGGCGGAGGCTGCGCTGCATGCACTGGCCCGTGTCTACCTCCAGGCCACCGACCTGTCCGACGGCGCCGACAGTGACGCGCTGGGCGTCGCATGGCTGTACTTCCACGACAACTACTATGTGTCGGACAAGCCGCAATGCCCGGCGGCGTTGTTCGCCGACGTGCTGGTCTCGCTCACGATGGACAGCCCGACCCTGAACCACTACCCCGGCGACTGCACCTTGGACACAGCACCGTCAACGGAGGCCACCGCGGTGGTGCAGAGCGTGCTCGACGGAGAGGCCAGCGATTGGCTCGCCGAGAACTACTGCACCGCCACCACGGCATGGGCCAAGGTAAAGTCGGCGTCGGATATAGACGACGACGAATCAGTATACGACGGCGAGCTGCGGATGATGGGTCGCAACCTGCTCGTGTACAATCTACAGGGACTTTTCGGCGGGTACGAGTCGGAGCGCGTCGCGGCGCAGGCGGGGTACGTCTCGGACAGCACCGAGACCAACCCGTGGAACCACAGCGTCTGCACGATCCCCGACCCCGACCCGCCGGCCGGTTCGCCCGGAGCGCCCGGATCGTTCACGCTGACGTCGGGCAGCGGCCAGATCACTGCGACCTGGGCGGTGCCGGCAGACACCGGCACGTCGGCGATCACCGGCTACGAGCTGCAGTGGAGGCTCGACGACGACGCCTACGACCAGACCGACGACTCCACCCGCAAGGCCGATCTGGGCGCCACGGTCCTGTCCCGCATCGTCACCGGGCTCGACAGCGAGCGCTACGCCATGCGGGTGCGGGCCGTCAACGGCACCGGCGCGGGCGCATGGTCGGCCGAGATGTTCAGCCAGCCGAGCTAGGCTCCCAACGGCAGGGCCTACGAGTTCAACGGGAGGCTGGTCGCTGTCCGGGACTCCCGCCGTCGGCTGGCTCCTGCACCGGCTGGCTGAAGACACCGTCGGCGGCCCCGACCTGATGTGCCGGGCGCGGCGGCGTGCCACCGGCACGGCCAGTTCCTGTCATGCGACGCGGATCGGGCGGGCCGCCCTGACGAGCCGCCCGAACCGGCTGCCCGCTCGAGCTTGGAAGCCGAGCGAATGGGTGACAGCACGTCGTGTCGCGGTGGTGTCATTCCGCTGTCGTTCGCTGCGCTCGTGGGCGTGTGCGGCAAAGATGCCAAGAGGTTCCGAAGTCAGGTGTCACGCCCGCTCGTGTTCGTCGCATCCATGGGCAGTCTGAGGCGTCGGCTGCGGTGGTGGGACGGTGCGTGGTGTCGCTCCCGCTAAGAGCAAGCGCAAATAGGTGAGAGTCCGCGGTGTCGCAGCGGACGGGAGCGGTAGACATCCCGCCGCGGCGGGGGCGTTGCCGGCAGCGGCGAGCCGGGGTCCGGGCAGAAAGCACATCCCACCGCGCCGCGGGGGCGTTGCCTCCCCGCGTGTCTCTGTTTCGTTCAGGCTCGCCGACTGGCGCTACTACTTGATCGGTGATCGGGGCGGTGCCTCCCCGCGTGTCTCTGTTTCGTTCAGGCTCGCCGACTGGCGCTACTACTTGATCGGTGATCGGGGCGGTGCCTCCCCGCGTGTCTCTGTTTCGTTCAGGCCGTTGCGGCCAGGGCTGCGCTGACGGCCTCCAGGGCCGGGCGGGCCGCCAGCAGCAGCCGGGGATCGCCGCTGAACTGCAGCCGTCCCTCAGCGAAGGCGCGTTGGGCGGACCGGCCCTCGATCGCGACCGCTCGGGCCGTCTCGCGGTCGGAGGCCAGCGTCACGACGGGCCGGTCGTGAGCCTTGTCGGCGGGCCCGGCTCCGGCCGACACCCGACCCGAGGCGACGCGCACATGCCAACAGAAGACGGAGGCGTCGTTGCTGCTGGCTCGGTATTCGAGCACCAGCTCGACCGTGTCGTCGACGCGGCATTCCGACAGGGCGGCGTCGAGCCATGCCACCCATTCGTCGGTCAGGAACTCGGGCATGCCAGCCGGCGCCTGCTCAGAGGCCATGGAAGGCACAGACTACCGGCGCCGGCGTGTTCGGCGAGTCGCACTCGCGGGACCGGGGCGCTCAGAGGCCATGGAAGGCGCCTGATGGCGCGGCTCGACGGACACCCGAAGGCACCTGATGGCGCGGCTCGACGGACACCCAAGGAAGCGTCGCGGGACCGGGGCGCTCAGAGGCCATCGAAGGCGCAGACTACCGGCGCGGGTCGGGCCCTCGCAGGGAAGGCCTGCAGCCCGGCGTCGGCGGAGGGCCAGCACTCCCGCCACCGGGGAGGGCACCTCGGTGCTTGCGGGGGAAGGCATGCAGCCCGACGCGGGCGGAGCGCGGTAGGGGCCGCGCCGTTGCGCCTGTCCGCTCGGCCCCTCAACCGGGCTCCGTGTCCCGTCCGATCGCCGGAGGGTGGGTGGCGTTCGTTGTCGTCCCGTAGTAGCGGGTTCGGAGTCTCGTGGACGACTTCCCGCCGACTCGGGTGGGTGGCGTTCGTTGTCGTCCCGTAGTCGCGGGTTCGGAGTCTCGTGGACGACTTCCCGCCGACTCTGGTGGGTGGCGTTCGTTGTCGTCCCGTAGTAGCGGGTTCGGAGTCTCGTGGACGACTTCCCGCCGACTCTGGTGGGTGGCGTTCGTTGTCGTCCCGTAGTCGCGGGTTCGGAGTCTCGTGGACGACTTCCCGCCGACTCTGGTGGGTGGCGTTCGTTGTCGTCCCGTAGTAGCGGGTTCGGAGTCTCGTGGACGACTTCCCGCCGACTCGGGTGGGTGGCGTTCGTTGTCGTCCCGTAGTAGCGGGCCTGCGCCGAGTTGGCCGGGCACTCGGCAAGGAGGCAGGCGGTTGCTGCGCTCGGGCTTGCCGCGCGGGTGTGGAGGTGGTGAGATGTACTGCCCCAGCAGCGCGGTGTAGGCCCTGCTGGTCGAGCGGGCTCGGGGTATAGGAACGGTTGAGGCGGCGGCCAGCCACGTCGTCGGCGTCAGGAGCGCGGCGTAAGCCCTGCTGGTTGTGCGGGCGCTGAGGTGGCAGGTTCATCCCGATGACTCGCCCATGCCAGTCGGCCGTTGGTGGCGCGGGCGCGGAGGTGGAGCGGGTCGCCTCTTCGATCCGGCAGTTTTCGTTCCGTTGGTAGCGCGGCGTTGAGGTGGCAGACTGGCGGGTCTATGGCGTGGGCATCTAAAGCGGCGCGGGGGCGGTGTGCTCTTGGGGGGTCGGGCTGTCTGCGGGGTGTGGTTTTTCGCGGTGGTTGTTTGGGGGTGTTTCGTCGTGTTTGGGTTGTGGTGGTGGTGTTGTTGGTGGGGGCTGTGGGGTTGGGTGTTGGTTCGGCTGTTGGGCAGGGGTCGGGGTTCTCTGATGTGGGTGGGGGTGTGCATGCGGCCAGTGTCGGGTTGTTGGCTGCGGATGGGGTGTTTGAGGGTACTGAGTGTGGTGAGGGGTTGTTTTGTCCGTTCGAGCCGTTGTTGCGGGGTGATATGGCGGTGTGGATGGTGAGGGTGTTGGGTGAGGGGGCGTCTGGGGTGTCGTCGCGTTTTGGTGATGTGGATGCTGGTGGGTGGCGTGCGGGGTATGTGGAGCGGTTGGCGGAGTTGGGGGTGACGAAGGGTTGTAGGTCTGATCCGTTGGAGTTCTGTCCTGACGATGTGGTGAGTCGTGCGCAGATGGCGTCGTTTCTTGTGCGGGCGTTCGGGTTGGCGCCGGCTTCGGGTTCGCATGGGTTCTCCGATGTGGGGGGTGTGCATGAGGGCAATATCGCGGCGTTGGCTGCGGCGGGGGTCACGCGGGGTTGTAGGTCTGATCCGTTGGAGTTCTGTCCTGGTGATGCGGTGAGTCGTGCGCAGATGGCGTCGTTTTTGCAGCGGGGCCGTACTGTGGGCGAGGAGGCCGAGGATGGGGTTGAGGACGGGGCTGTCGTCGGTCCGGGTCCGGGTGTCGGTCCGGTGCCGACGGTGCCGTCGGTTGTGACTGTTGCTGTTGAGCCGGCTGTGCCTCGGTCGTTGGGGTTGCGGGGCGGTGACGAGGTGTTGGAGGTGTCGTGGTCGGCGCCTGTTTCTGATGGTGGGCGTCCTGTTACCGGGTATGTGGTTCAGTGGAGGACGGACTTCGGGTCCTATGGCGGCAACGAGCAGACCGCGGCGGGGTCTCCTCACACGGTGGCCGGGCTTGTGAACGGTACCCGGTACTGGGTGCGGGTGGCTGCGGTGAACGAGGTCGGGCGGGGAGGTTGGTCCGCGGAGGTGGATGCTGTTCCTGTGACCGTGCCGGGCAGGCCTGAGAGGGTCGCTGTTGAGCGGGGCGATTCCGAGGTCTGGTTGTCGTGGTGGCGGCCCGGCGACGACGGCGGGTCGATCACTGGGTATGTGGTGCAGTGGCGTTCGGGCACCCAGGATTACAGTTCGTCGCGGCAGCGGGCTGCGGCGAGTTCGCCGTTCGTTGTGGCGGGGCTGACGAACGGCACGGCGTATTGGTTGCGGGTGGCTGCCGAGAACGACGCGGGCCGGGGCGAATGGTCCGATGATGAGGAGATCATCGCGGTCCCGGCCAGGGTGCCTGCCGCGCCCGGGGGCGTGACCGCTGATCCGTTGGACGGGTCGTTGGCGGTGTGGTGGCACGAGCCCGACGACGGCGGGCTGTCGATCACCGGGTATGTGGTGCAGTGGAAGTCCGGTGCCGGGTTGTTCGGCTCGTCGCGCGAGGCAACGCCCAAGGAGTCGCCGTACACGGTCACCGGTCTCACCAACGGCACCGCCTACCAGGTGCGGGTGGCGGCCCGCAACGAGGTCGGGCTGGGCGGCTGGTCCGACGATGCGTCCGGCACTCCTCGGGGCGTTCCGGGCGCGCCCGGGGACTTGGCGGTCGCGCGGGGCGGGTCGGGGAAGCTCGCGGTGTCGTGGTCGGCGCCGAGCAGCGGTTCGGCGGTCACCGGCTACGAGGTGCAGTGGAGGACCCGTACCGAGCAGTGGTCCGCGTCGCGTCAGGCGACGCTCGCTGCGGGCACGCTGGCGCACACGGTCACCGGTCTCACCAACGGCACCGCCTATCAGGTGCGGGTGGCGGCGCTGGCCGCCGGCGGGGGCCGCACCTGGTCGTTGCCGGTGCCGGGCACTCCCGCGGGCGTTCCGGCCAAGCCCGGCGACGTGTTGGTGCAGCGGGGCGGCTCGGGGGAGTTGGTGGTGTCGTGGGACGCGTCCGGTGACGGCGGGTCGGCGATCTCGGGGTATGTGGTGCAGTGGAAGTCCGGTGCTGAGTCTTACAGCTCGTCGCGCGAGGCGAGTCCGACGGGCAGGACTCACACGGTCACCGGTCTCACCAACGGTGCCGAGCACCGGGTGCGGGTGGCGGCCGTCAACCAGGTCGGGCAGGGTGCCTGGTCGAGCGACGCGTCCGGCACTCCGGCGGCGCGGCCCGACGCGCCCGGGAGCCTCAGCGCGGTCTCCGCGCCGCCGCCCCGCGGCGATAAGGAGCTGGAGCTCGAATGGTCGCCTCCTTCGGAAACCGGCGGCTTCGACATCGCCCGTTACGTGGTCCAGTGGCGCTCCGGCGCGGACCAGTTCGGCACCGACCCCGCCCGCGAGGCGACGATCAGTCCCCCCTTCGCAGACCCTGTGACACACTCGCTGACCTCGCTGAAGAACGGCACCGAGTACTCGGTGCGGGTCGCCGCTGTCACCCGCGCCGGCCAGGGCGACTGGTCCGACACAGTCTCGGCCACCCCCTACGGCCGGCCCCGCGCGCCCAACCTGAATATCTGGTATCTGTACAAGGCGCTCGCCGCCCAATGGACCCCGCATTCCGACACCGGCGGCCTGCCCGTGGCCGGCTACCGCCTCCAGTGGAAGTCGGGCAACCAGGAGTTCGTCTCGGGCCAGGGACGCGACATCTCAGTCACCAGCGGGCTCGACGCAGCCGAGTTCCTCCACACCGTCGACGGCCTCACCCCTGGAACGGAGTACACCTTCCGCGTCTGGGCCTACACCTACGACAGCGTCGCCGGAGCGAACCGCGAAGGGCGCACCGACGCAGGAAATGGCACGCCGCGGGACTCGCCCGGCACCCACGACGACTGGGCCCTGCGCCGCTTTGTGGAGAGCACCGTCGAACTGTACGAGGACGACAGCCCCTGGGTGCGGACCATATGGAACTACATCATCCTCCAGGATAGGTGGTACAAGCACATCAAGCTTATCAAGCCCGAGGATGATGACTCGGGCAACTCCATATTGGGCATCACCTATGTGGGCTGCAACACCCACACGCTCAGTCTGCGCGATTGCTACTTTTCAGACATGGAGATCACAGCGCCCTACAAGGAGACGGCAGAGGTTGTGCTGCACGAACTGGCCCATGCCTATCTCATGACCACCGGCCTGCACAGCGACGACGTCCGGGACGCGCTGGGCGTCGCATGGCTGTTCTTCCACGACAACTACTATGATCAGGACGAGCCGGCTTGCGCGGTGGATCTGTTCGTCGACGCGCTGGTCTCGCTCACGATGGACAGCCCGACGCTGCGCACCTACCCCAGCGAAGGCTGCACCACGGACACGGCGCCGTCGTCGGACGCCGTAGCGATGGTGCAGAGCGTGCTCGACGGAGAGGCCAGCGATTGGCTCGCCGAGAACTACTGCACAGCAACCACGGCATGGGCGAAGGTCAAGTCGGCGTCGGGGATCGACAACGCGAACCAGAGAGCGGGCCGCAATTTGATTGTGTACAACATGCAGGGACTTTTCGGCGGGTACGAGTCGGAGCGCGTCGCGGCGCAGGCGGGGTACGTCTCGGACAGCACCGAGACCAACCCGTGGAACCACAGCGTCTGCACGATCCCCGACCCCGACCCGCCGGCCGGTTCGCCCGGGGCGCCCGGATCGTTCACACTGGCGTCGGGCAGCGGCCAGATCACTGCGACCTGGGCGGTGCCGGCAGACACCGGCACGTCGGCGATCACCGGCTACGAGCTGCAGTGGAGGCTCGACGACGACGCCTACGACCAGACCGACGACTCCACCCGCAAAGCCGATCTGGGCGCCTCGACCCTGTCCCGCATCGTCACCGGGCTCGACAGCGAGCGCTACGCCATGCGGGTGCGGGCCGTCAACGACACCGGCGCGGGCGCATGGTCGGCCGAGATGTTCAGCCAGCCGAGCTAAGCTCCCGACTCGTTCGCTGCGCTCATGGGCAGTTTGAGGTGCTGGCTGCGGTGATGGGACGGTGCGTGGTGTCACTCTCGCTCTTGTTCGCTGCGCTCATGGGCAGTTTGAGGTGCTGGCTGCGGTGATGGGACGGTGCGTGGTGTCACTCTCGCTCTTGTTCGCTGCGACTTGAGGGCCGCTCGGGCCACGGCCTCGCCCGTACGGGCCGCGTCGCTCCCGCCTGTCCGCGCAGCCTCTTAGCCTGGGTCCGTGTCCCGTCCGAGCACCGGCGACCTGATCGCCGGGGTGTCGGTGGCGTTCGTCGCCATCCCGCAGTCGCTGGCCTACGCCGAACTGGCCGGGCTCCCGGCTCAGTACGGCCTGTACGCGACGGCGCTGCCGTCGCTGCTGGCCGCGTTCTTCGTGTCGTCGCGGTACCTCCAGACCGGGCCGGTGGCCTTGACCGCCCTGCTCACCCTCGGGGCGCTGTCGGGGGTGGCCGAGCCCGGCGAGGCCGGCTACGTCCGCAGCGCGGCGCTGCTGGCCTTGCTGGTGGGCATCATCCGCGTGCTGTTGGGCGCAGCCCGCATGGGGCGGGTGGCCTACGTGCTGTCGGAGCCGGTCGTCACCGGGTTCACCGCCGGCGCCGCGGTCGTGATCATCGCCTCGCAGCTTCCCAAGATCTTCGACGTGTACCCCGACGGGCCGGTGCTGGCCGCAGCGGTGCGGGCTCTGGGCCGGCCCGGCGAGTGGCGC
Source organism: Acidimicrobiales bacterium (assembly GCA_965116865.1). Classification (GTDB taxonomy): domain Bacteria; phylum Actinomycetota; class Acidimicrobiia; order Acidimicrobiales; family Aldehydirespiratoraceae; genus Aldehydirespirator. The sequence continues at coordinate 163,409 of OZ220727.1, forward strand.
TGGCCGGCTGTCGCCTTCGCTGTGGTGACGGTGGTCCTGATGCTCGGCGGTCGCCATGTCCACCGCTTGTTCCCCGGCGTGCTGGTGGCAGTCATCGCCGGTGTGGTGCTGGCCGGCGCCGGCGGCTACGAGGGTTCGAAGGTGGGCGAACTCGACGGCGGTTTCATTCCGCTGAGCCTCGGCTTCCCGTGGTCGCAGGCGCCGGGCCTGCTGCTGCCGGCGGCGGTGATCGCCCTGGTCGGGTTCGCCGAGCCGGCGTCGATCGCCCGCACCTACGCCGCCGCCGACCGCCTGCCGTGGAACGCCAACCGCGAGATGGTGAGCCAGGGCGTCGCCAACCTCGCCTCCGCGGTGTCGGGTGCCTTCCCGGTGGGCGGCTCCTTCTCGCGCAGCTCGCTCAACCGTCTGGCCGGCGCCACCAGTGCATGGTCCGGCGCGATCACCGGCGCCTTCGTGCTGGCCGTGCTGCCGCTCGCCTTCCTGATGGAGGACCTGCCCACCTCGGTGCTCGGCGCGATCGTGATAGTGGTTGTGGTGCGGCTCGTCGACGTCCGGGAGATGGCCCGTCTGCCGTGGGGCTCGTTCCCTCAGGCGCTGGTGGGCGCAGGGACCACGTTCGCCACCATCGGCTTCGCGCCCCGGGTGGAGCGGGGCGTGCTGGTGGGGATCGGGCTGGCCATCGCGGTGCATCTCTACCGCGAGATGCAGGTCATCACCCCCGCCGAGCGGAGCCGTGAGACCCTCACCGTGCGGCCCAAGGGAGTGATGTGGTTCGCCACCGTGCCGCAGGTGGAGCGCTCGGTCCGTGAGGAGCTGGCCACCGAACGCGACCTGACGTCGGTGGTGATCGACCTGTCCGGCGTGGGACGGCTCGACTATTCTGGGGCGGTGGCGCTGCGCCGCATCATCGAGAGGATGTCGGCCGGCGGGGTGACGGTAGTCGTGGCCGGCGTCCCTCCCAGCGCGTCGGGGGCGGTGCGCGCCGAGCTGGAGGACTACCAGTCGCGGTAGCCTGGCCGCTCGTCGCGACCACGCAGTCTGCAGACCCACTACCGCAAGACTATGGAGGTCAAGTCGCGGTAGCTTGGCCGCTCGTCGCGACCACGCAGTCTGCAGACCCACTACCGCAAGACTATGGAGGTCAAGTCGCGGTAGCTTGGCCGCTCGTCGCGACCCCGCAGTCCTGGAGCCCGCAAGGCCGACAGTCGTCGACGGGCCGCTGGCAGGAGATCCCGTCCGGTGCCTGCTTGATGGGGTGCAGTCGATGGCCGACAGCACTCGCCGCCATGCATCGCTAGAACGAGAAGCCGTCCAGCACCCCGACCACTACAAAGACAGGAGGGAGATCAAAGACGGGCCGGGCATCGCTAGAACGAGAAGCCGTCCAGCACCTGCTTGAGGGTGTCGGCGTCGTCGGCGCCGAGCACGACCCTCGAGTTGGTGGCCACATAGACGATGTCGATGTTGATGCCGGCGTCGGAGACCATCCGGGCCAGTTCGGCCAACTCGCCGGGACGGTCCTTGGCTTGGACCACCACCACCTCGCGTTCGCGGGTGACGATCGGTCCGTGCGTGTTGGCCAGCGCCCGGTACACGGGTTCGCTGTGGGGCACGAGGATGTGGAGTTCCGCGGTTCCGCCGTTTCCCATGCAGGTTGCGGCTGCGATGTTGACGCCCGCGTCGCTGATCGCTGTCGCCACTCTGGCCAGCGCTCCCGGTTCGTTCTTCAATTCGATCACCAGGTCACTGGCCAGAGTCGCCATGAGAGCAGGTCCTCCGAGGGTTGTGGGGCCCGATGCGTGCGTCCGGGCGGATTGGCAACCGACTGTAGAGCACGACCGGGCTGTCGGCCACCGGCCCGGCCCACATATCGCAGACAGGTTCTGATGTCGTCGCCCGCGTGCGGCCGGCTCGCATCGGTGGTTCGGTGTGAGCGGCCGGTGTTGTCGCCTGCCGCGCAGGTCTTGAGCTGGGCAAGCGAGGCCGTGTCGGTGGTTCGGTGTGAGCGGCCGGTGTTGTCGCCTGCCGGCTGTCAGTCGAGCCGCGCCCGCAAGGCCTTGGTCGGGGCTGGGTGCGAGCGGCTGGGGCACTCGTCTGCTCGTGGTGGGGCTGTATCACGGGTGGGTGCGGGGGTGGTGGTCACGGGGGCGGTGCGGTGTCGGCGCCGCTGGTCGTGGTGGGATTGAGGAGTGTTCCCTGAAGTGCGGCGTCTACCTCTTTCGCCATGTTCAACGCGGCGATGAGGGCGGTGAGCTTGAGGTTGATCTCGTCGAGCTTGACATCTTGGGCGTCCACTTTCGCCTCGAGCCGGGTGAAGCGCTCTTCGATGGCTGTGAAGCGCTCTTCGATGCCCGCGAAGCGGTCGTTGGTGGTGGCGAGGCTATGGGCGAGCAGGGCGATGATGACGGCGCCCATGGCACCGAGGATGGCGGTGAGGACGGCGCCGAAGAGGCTCAGCAGCGGGTTGACGGCGATCTGGTCGCGCAGGCGGATCCGGCTCTCGGCGATGGCGCCGTCGAGGGCGACGGCCTGGGCTGCGGGCAAGGGGTTCTGGTCGGGCTGGGTGTCGGGGGTGTGGGCCATGGGGGGCGCCGCGGCTGCGGCCGGGATGGGTGTTGTGGTCATGGGGCCTCTCCGGCGTGGGCGGCTCCGCTGCGGGCGGGGCGGGTTGTGTGTCGGTCGGCTGGCCGTCGCAAGCCCGGCCGGCGAGGCTGGCACAGGAGGCTATATCAGAGTCAATGCAATGTCAACACATACGAGCATGATATCCCTTCTCGTGTCTGCGACTGCATGACGTCTGGCGGCGTCCTGCACTGCAACAGTGGTGGGCAGGGTCGCGGTGTCGCAGGTTCCGGCTTGTGTCCGGCTCCATGGCGTCGTGCATTGCGGTGGTCGGGCGCCGCGCTCAGGCACCCGCCGACTGGCTGCGAGCCGGCTCCAACGATCTCATAACTCCAAACGGATCGATCCGCGCGGTGTCTTGGACGCGTCCGCCGTGGCGGGCCCGGCGCGGACGGGTAGTCTGAGGCGGTCCGTCGGGGATGGTGTAATCGGTAACACAGCTGGTTCTGGTCCAGCCATTGGGGGTTCGAGTCCTCCTCCCCGAACCCGCAGCTATGCTGCGGCCGCCCGCGGTTTCCGCGCGCGTGCCCGCCCCGTTCGTCTAGCGGCCTAGGACGCCACCCTCTCAAGGTGGTAGCACGGGTTCAAATCCCGTACGGGGTGCCACTGCCAGACCTACAAATAGCCTCTGACCTCTGCAAATAGCTCAGAATGAGAGTCACATTATTATTTTGAGTATCGTTATTCGACCTGGTGCTCGGGTATCGGGACTTGGCATCGGGTATCGGGACTTGACATCGGGGAGCGGACTGTGTGCTGTCACAGGCTCAGCTTGGTGCATACGGCCTGACTGGATCAGGATCGGCCATCACCCGCTTCGGTGATCTGCGAGATGAAGCCAGGGCACAGGGCAAGTGGCGCGATGTCGTGGCGTACGGACTTGACGAGTTGGAGGACTGGTTGGCGCAGGCGCCGGTCACGCGCGCGTGGTTCGCGGACCAACTCGGACTGCATCCAGGCGGCTACCGGTCGGCCCGAGAGTGGTGGCGGGACTGGGCTTCGGCGACCAGTCCCGCTCTGCCGCCTGATCTGCTGATCGCGGGACGCGACGAGCAGGCTCACGAGCTGCTGCAACGCTTGGACGGCGAGCCAGTGGTGACAACAGTTCGGGCTGAGAGCACAGACGAGGTGGCGGCCTTCGTGGTCGCCGCCGCCCTGTCCGAGAACGACTCTGCCGAGGGACTCCTGGCTCGCACCGCTGTGGTCGATGACATCGACTCATGGCGTGCGATGCTTGGGTGGCGATCACCGTTGGTCCTGGTGTCTACCCGGCGGGAACTGGTGAACGAACTTCGCGTCGGCAGCGGACATCATGTGGTGGTTCCTGCGCTCGGCGCTCAGGGCGATCTCTGTCTGCCGCGGATCGACTCTCGTGAAGCCCAACAAGCGCTCGAAGGCGCCGGAATGAAGGCCGCTGAGGCTGAGGAGACCGGCCGCCTGGCCCGACGATGTCTCATGGCAGCGCGTATCCGCTTGGCGAGATCTCGCGAACTGTTGCTTCCCGGATGGGCGAAGGCACCGGCCCCTCGACCGGTGCGGGCTGTGCTTCTTGCAGGATTCTGGTCACACGCCGCTGACGACGATCGGGAGGTTCTCGCCGCGTTGGCGGGCGAAGACTACGAGACTCTCAACGAACGGCTTGAACAGATGGGTCACGACAGGTGCCCACTCGCTATGCGAGCGGATCGCGCATGGCACTTGGTGTCAGTGGTTGATACTTGGGAGCTGCTGCGTTCCCATATCACCGTTGATGATCTTGAGAGGTTGAAGTCAGCGGTCCAGCAGGTGCTCGGAGAGCGCGATGAATCCCTCGAAAGCCCCGATGAGCGCTGGATGGGTTCGGTGTTCGGCAGGGCGCGTCCGTATTCTTCCGAGTTGCGGAGGGCTTGGCCCGGTCGCTGGCGTTTCTTGCCCTTCATAGCGAGGACGTATCGGGCACCGGTCGCTCCGACGGGGCTGGATGGGCCTCGGCGCTCGTGCGGGAACTTCTGCCTCCGGCAGATTCTACCGAGGACATCGATGCGTGGCTCTCGCTCAGAGACGTTCTACCCACGCTGGCAGAGGCAGCACCCGCAGTGTTCCTTGACGCGCTTGAATCGACCTTGCAGACCGCTGACGCCCACCGTTCATCTGTTGTTGTCTCGCTGCACTCGACCATCGTGTGGAGCTTGGAGAGGATCGCGTGGTGCGAGGATCACTTCGCTCGCGCCACCTATGCGCTTGCCGCTCTCCATGAGGGACTTGCAGGCGAGAATGCCGAAACCACGGCGATGCAGAAGCTTGTGGGGATGTTCTTTCCGTGGCGACCCATCTCCAGCGTGCCGCAGGAAGCGCGACTACAGGTACTCGACAGCCTGCGCTCTCGTCACCCCCACTGCGCATGGCAGCTGATGATGAACTTGCTGAAGTCCGATGCCCTGATCATGGAGACTGAGCGGCCACTCTTTCGTGACTGGGCGACGGAGCATGCGGCGTTGACGAGGGCGGATCTAGCGGCGTTCACAACCGAGGTCGCGCGACGCGCCGCGGAGACTCTCGGAACCGATCCCGGCCGCGTCGCGGAAGTGGTTGAGTGCCTGGAACGCCTGCAACCGGGGGCTGCTGAACCGATGCTCGGTGCCGTCGAGTCGGCCGTCAAGCAACGGGATTGGCCCGACGAGGAGCGGGCGAAGGTCTCCAAGGCATTTCACGGGATCATTCCTCGGGCTCGCGCCCGAGGCGAGTCCCACGCCGTCCTGTCGGAACCGCAGTTGTGTCGCCTAGAGGCGGTCGCCTCCAAGCTCGAGTCGCCGGATGGGGTCGAGCGACACCTGTGGTTGTTCGAAAAGTGGTTCCCGCGAATCGAGGGCTCTTCCATCCAGGACGGCTTCGAGCTGCACGAGCCCCGCGTCAACGAGTCCCGGCGCGACGCCATGTCAGACATCTACAACGCTTCAGGAATGAGTGGGGTGCTGCGCCTGGCATCTGAACCGTCGGTGGCGGAACGGAACTGTAGACACTTCGTCAGCCGTGCATTGGCCGACTTGCTCGCCGGCGAAGCAGACGACGAGTTGCTGCAGATGCTCGCCGAAGACAGGCCGCAGCACGAGAGGGACTTGGCCTTCGAGTATTTCGCGAGACGCTTCCGCATGGAGGACTGGGCATGGCTCGATCAGCTCTTGGAGCGCAACGACTTCACTGACTACCAGCGGGCTCGGCTGATAGGCGCAACGAGGGACTACCCAAGAGCATGGCGAACCGCCGAGACCGCAGCGGGTGCCGTCGCTGCAATCTTCTGGGAGCACTTCGTGCCCTATGGGCTAGGGCATGGCTTCACTCACGTCGAGTTCGTGGCGGGGCGCCTGCTCGACGCGGGCCGTCCCAAGGCTGCAATGACGCTGTTGACGACGTACACCAACGAGGCCAGTGTCGCCGACTCCGAGCAGGCTGCCCAACTGGCCGCACGCGTCGTAAGCGAGCTAGCGGGATCGTCCGAGGGCCTAATTTCTGACGCTCGTCTCGAATACGACCTTCAGGATCTGTTCGAGTTGATGAACAGACATCGAGCGTCGGTGGGCGACGACACGATCGCAGCACTCGAATGGCACTGCCTTCCTGTGCTGGGCTTCGAACCAACCGCGACCTGCCTGCACCGTCGAATGGCCACTGATCCCCAGTTCTTTGTCGATCTGGTCTGCTGCCTCTACCGTCCACGAAACCGGGAGGTGGATGATGAAGCGTCCATGGAGCCCCCCGACGCCCTAACCCGTCAGCGGGTCGATCGAGTTCACCGCCTGCTGAATTCGTGGCAGCACTTGCCAGGCCTCCGAGAAGACGGCACTATCGATGCCACGGCGCTGCGCGAGTGGATCGCTGAGGCGAGGCGCCTACTGCGTGACGCCGACCGTACAAAGGTCGGCGAGCAACGCATCGGACAGGTTCTATGGGCGGCTCCCGAAGGTCCAGACGGAATCAAGCCCGGCACGGAGATTCGTGAACTTCTTGAGGAACTCTGTGGCAACCAGATCGAAATAGGCCTAAGCCTAGCGATCGTCAACAGCCAGGGTGTCACATGGCGTGCCCTGGACGCGGGGGGCGGTCAAGAGCGACAACTGGCGGCCGACTATCGTCGCCAAGCCGATCAGTTGAAATATCAGTGGCCCCGAACCGCGAGCCTCCTCGCGGATGTGGCGCGCAGCTACGAGTGCCACGGCCGCTGGGAGGACGAGGACGCTGAACGCATCCGAACCGGCCTAGAGCGATAGGTGCTCCATCAGCAACCTACGGAGCCTGGGCGAACTCTACCGGTTGTTGCGACAGAGGGCAGCGTAGACGCTGTGGGTTTAGTCCCAGTCGTGGAGCTTGCGGGGCATCGAGTTGAGGTTGTCCTCGATGACGGTGAGGCGGGCTTGGCCGATGTTGAGGTCGGTGCTGTTGGGCGGCCGGCGTCGCAGCGGGCCGTTGGTGTGCTTGTTGGTTCCGTGCTGCCGCGGCGGGTGCGGGTCACAGAAGTGGACCTCGGCTCCGAGCGCTTGTTCGGTGTCGGCCCAGCGGGCCGTCTCTCGGCCTTGGTCCCGGGTCGGGGTCTTGGCCGGGTGCGCCGGTTGGCGGGCGGGAGCGGCGATGGCCGCGGCCGCGGTGCTGGCGGCGTCGTAGCTGTCGGGCAGCGCGACGGCAAGGGTGTGGCGGCCGGCGCGCTCGGTCAGCGTCGCGACCGCTGAGCGGTTGGCATCACCGATGATCAGGTCGCCCTCGCAGTGGCCGGCTTCGCGGCGGTCCTCGACGGCCGCGGTGCGCGCCGCTACGGGCTTGGAATCGCCCAGCGGGCTGGGCTTTAGCGTCGCGCGGCTGCGGGGCTTGCGTCTTCGCCAGCGGCGCGGCGGAAGCCTCCGGGACCCCTCGGGCAACCCGCGTCGGCCGGTGTGGTCATAGCAGGCCGCGTAGACCGTCTCCGCGCTGATCCGGCGCCCCTGGGCGCGCAGGTCCGCGTAGCAGGCCTGATCTCCGAAGGCGAGAGCCTCTCCGGCGCCCCTGGGCGCGCAGGTCCGCGCGGATCGCGTGCGGGGACCAGCGCATAGCCAGGCGCTCGCTCATCGCGGCGGCCAGGCCGGGGTCGGCCGCGAGCGCAGGCGTCTTGGGGCGGGCCGCCCGGGCCTCGGTGGCCGTCTGCGCCGCCTCGGCGTCGTAGACGCCGCCGCGTTCGAGTTCTCGGTACACCGTCGAGCGGTGCCTGCCAAGACGTCTCGCCGTGTCGTCGACACTCGCGCCCGCGGCGCGCATCGCCTCGATCCGGGCGCGCTCGTCGGAGCTGGGCCGCTGTGCCATATTGTGGACCTCCACCGGTTCGGATGCTGACTGGACAACCGGCCATCACGGCCGATCTGTCGCATCCACCGGTGGAGGGCGCCCCCCAACGTGGCCGGCCTGCCACCCGGGTGGCGTCACCGCGGTTGCAACCTGCTAGACAGGAGGGCAACCCCGCCCCCGTGGAGCCACACAAGGAGAGCAAGCCGTGAGCCGAAGCGACCGCAAGTTGAAGAAGCGCGTCGAGAAGCATGAAGCCGGTGTCTCTGATCTGATAGCCGCCTACGAACTGGCCGAACAGCACTACTTCGCGGCTGTGAGTGCCTCCACCCCCAGTGTTGTAGAGCGAGTGGCATCGAACTCCTCGGCCGGGAGTCCCGATGTCAACTTGGGGTGAACAGCTTCAAGAACTACGCGAAATCAAAGAGGCCGAGGACAAGAAGCCACCGACCCCTGGTGGACCCTCCCCCCACGACATCCTCCGAAGACGGTATCTCGCGGCACTGCACGAACATACCGAACGTGCCGCCATCGTTTACGCCACCTCTTGGATGGAGAACAGACCTGTTCCCAACGTGGAAGCCCTATCGGTAAATCTTGGCGACAAGCAAGGCTTCATGGAAGCGGTCTCCAACATCTCAGGCAAGAAACTGGCTCTCCGCGTTTCAGGTCGGGGTGAGGGTGTCGAGCAGTGCCCGGTTGGGTCTGCCGGCGTAGAGCAGGGCGCGGATGCGGTAGTTGGCGAAGTCAGTGGACCCGAAGGCGGCGCGTTTGACGAGGTTGTTGGCGGCTTCGGCAGCGGCGTTGGTGACTTTGGCGGTGTGCCAGTTGGCGATCTGGGCTCTCCAGGTTCACAGGGTGCGGTCGAGCCGGTTGATCTCTGCGGGCATGCCGGGGTCTTGGAGGTCCTTGGCGAGCTGGTTCATGGTCGCGGCGGTCTCGGCGTCGTCGATGTCGTAGATGCCGCGCAGGGTTTCTTCAGCGGTGCCGGGCGTCGCGGACTTCGCCGTGGGGGTCGCCGGCGTCGAGCAGGCCCCGCAGCCGGACGCGGCCGGAGTCGGTGATCTTCTCGGACGCGGACACCAGCAGTCTGCGGGCCCGATACAGCGGGTCGTGCTTGCGGCCGCGGCGGCCGAGGGTCCGCTGCTGGACTCTGCGGCGGACCTCGTCGAGGGCGGTGTTGCCCAACCGCACGACGTGGAACGGGTCCGCGGCCTGGGCCGCGTGGGGCAGCGCCTCGTCGAAGGCCGTGCGGTATGGGCCTGAGAGGTCCAGAACAGCCCAGCGGATGCCGGCCAGCCAGCGGCGGGGCCGCTCAAGCAGCCACGCTGCGGGTGCTTTGGCGGTGCGGCCTGGGACTATGTCCAACAGCAGGCCTGCGCCGACGTCGACGATGCCGGTCGCCCAGGCCTTGGTCCGGGACCGTCCCCGCCGCCACATCAGGCGCTCGTCGAGCCCCAGCGCGACGACGGCTAAGATGCGCTCAGTGTCGGCCTCGAGCAGCGCCTCGCCCCAGCGCCGCACCGAGGCGTTCACCGGGCGCCGGCTGCACCCGAGCTCGTCGGCGACCTCCGCCACGGTGCGGCCCAGCCCGGCCTGGCGCGTCGCCCAACGTCCCGCCCGCGTCGTCAGCCTCTCGCGCTCGGACGCGATCCGCGGGTCCTGCTCGGTGACGGTGCCCGCCTCGCAGTCCCCGTCTGAGCAGCGCCACCGCCGCTTGTGCCACACCAGCCGCACAGACCGCCCGAACGCCGGCAGGTCCACCAACTCCACCCGGCTGTCGCCGTCTGACCACGGCCGCCCGCCGCAGCCCACACAGCCCGGCCTCGTGAGCGCTGTGCTCACGGTTGCGGTCAGTGGACACTGGCGGGCTCGGGTGCAGTGAGGTCGATGACATCGAAGAGCGACGGCACATCCTGAGCCCTGCCCCACTGCTGCAGGAGTCGGTCGGCCTCTTGGGCGATCGCTGTCGCATTCAGATGCTGATCGACCTCTTCGAGAGCGGCCTGCGCGTACTTCTCGACTCCAGTACGGTCGTGGCGAAGAACCGCAGCGAGGTCGATCCGCTGAAGCAGCTTCTTCGTCACCGGCCGTTTGGCGTCGGCGAACAGCAAAGACTTGAGGAGGAGGGTTGTGGCATCACTCGTCAGCGCACTGAGAAGGATGGCTGCCTCGGCCGCTGATTCGCACGGCAAGAAGTACGACGTGTCGTCGAATAGGACGGGCCGGCCCTCGCTTGGACCTACCAGCCGGAACCTAGGGGCTTTGTGGAGGCCCGAGACTGCGACCTTCCATGGTGCGAATGTGTAGGGCCCGATGCCGAACATTGAGAAGGCTGCTCGGTTTCGGTAGATCGACGACTTGCGGGCAGCGAACCGCTCCGCGTGGGCCTGCAGGTAGCTCCAGAGCCTAGGTGCTGTGTGTCGGAGGCTCCTGGTCTCATCTGCCAGCGACCGCTGAGTCACGATCACGTGGCGTTCCGGGGCTCGACCCGCGTTCACATCGGAGCCCTTGAGGAGTGGATACACCCAGTCGTGTTCGACCTCGACGGCCTCGCCGAGCGCGTTGTGGAGTTTGCCACCCTCGTCAGCGCGAAGCTCCATGACGGCTGCCAAGTCGTGCTTGACGCCTTGCCGCCACTCGACTGGCGACAATCCGTCATATTGTCGAGACGCCGCGTGAGCATCCACATCGGCAACAAGTGCACCCTCCACCAATCCCATGGTGCTCGTCGGACAGCTTGCATCTAGTGACTCGAAGACCTGGCATCGGTAGTTGTGGCTAGATCCATCGAGCCGAACAGCGAAGAGGCAGGCGTCGACTGCTACCCCGAACGCCTTCTTCGCGTCGATGCGCCACAGGAACGAATCAGCCACGTGTAGATCTAGATGGGCTGCCAGCGTGAGAACCCTACGTGCGACGGAAGTCTTGCAAAGGAGCGCGACCGTCGGCTCCTCCCGACGCAACTCCGTGAGTAGCCGCATCCAGATGTACTCGGCGACATCGAAGTTTGACTCACCCGTAAGCGCATCGATCCCCCGCACGGAACGCAGGTTCCTGCGGTCGGGGATATGGACTGAGTCCATCGCGCCGAGCTCAGACAACGTAACCCATGGCGGATTCCCGAGGACTAGCAGTGGCCCATCCATCGCCCACCGGAGCTTGCCCAAGTCGTGCCGGAACATATCGCCAACCTCAACTCGCCACGCCACGTCTCTGGTGACCGAGCAGTTGAGAAGGCGGCGCGCGACGTCGGCATGGATTGGTTGTATCTCTACTCCTAGCATTTCGATGGACGGCTCTAGGACCGAGGCCGCGGCGAGCATGAAGCTCCCCTCACCGCACGTCGGTTCCAGCACCCGGCGCGTTCCACGCTGGATCGTCGCTAGGACTTGAGCGCACTCGACTGCAAGCTCCCGAGGCGTCTGGAAGTCGCCGAGTTCCTTACGAGACAAGGTCGTGGACACCGTCGACCCCTCCCGCGTTCGTGATTGCGTGGCCATACTGAAGCCTCCACTGAAGGGCATTGCTGATCGTGATGTAGCCCTGTGTCGGGGGGTCGCCGAGAACTCGCTCGGCCAAGGCCATGCGACCAATCTCGTCTAGCGGCAGATTTCGGTCCTCCATGAAGGCAACGAGGTCGTCGGCATTCCCACCGCGATCGAGGATCTCGCGGATTCCCCTCGTCGTCTGGTAGTCGCCGGTTCTCGACCGGTCGATGAACAGCGCGTGGCGAACATCGATCGCCGCAGACTGGGTCTCGTGGGTGTCGGTCTTCTCGTACACGAACACCAGTAGGCCGTAGCCCAGCCCGAAGATCTTTTGCGACGCGTCCCGGAACGATCACGATGACTGCGGCTGTTTGACAAATGTCGCTTTGAGATCAACCTCCAGTTCCGGGAAGTCGATTCTCCGAGCGGCGTTGCCAGGCTCATACGCGTACCGCTCTGCGAGGAACTCGTTGAAGCTTAACTCGACCCAGGTGCCCAGGGCCTTGCCGTCTGTTGTGCCGAATAGCTCGGGGATCGGCGTGTCACGAAGCGACTCGGCGAACTCTGCAGCCGCGGCCTTCAAGCCATTGAGATCGAGTGAGTTCGACATCGCCCCACCGTATAGCGGTGTTTCGCGTTTGAGGTCAGAGTGGAGGCGGTAGGGGTCCCCGTCTGAACGCGAGGGATCCCCCAGAATCGGCGCTTCCGAACAGCCGGGATCTGGAGGATCCCTGTGGAGTGCGACCCTACGCGCGCGTGTGTGAGCTGCTGGTGGGGCTGGGCGATGTCGAGGTGCTCGGCGTCGACGACGAGGCGGGCGCGCCGTTGCGGATGCACATCCGCGGCCGGGCTGTGTGGGCTGTGGCGGAGCGTTGTGGTCTGACGGCGAGCGGGCGGTGGAGTTGGTGGACCTGGCGGTGTTCGGCCGGCCCGTTCGGCTGGTGTGGCACAAGCGCCGCTGGCGCTGCTGGGACCCCGACTGCGCGGCGGGGACCGTGACCGAGCAGGACCCCTGGGCGGTGCTGGACCTCTCAGGCCCCTACCGGGCCGCGTTCGGCGCAGCAGTGCCCCACGCCGGCCAGGCGGCGGACCCGTTCCACGTCGTGCGGTTGGGCAACGACGCCGTCGACGAGGTCCGCCGCAGAGTGCACCAGCAGACCCTCGGGCACCGCGGCCGCAAGCACGACCCCCTGTATCGGGCCCGCAAGCTGCCGGTGTCCGCGTCCGAGAAGATCACCGACTCAGGCCGCGTCCGGCTGCGGGGCCTGCTCGACGCAGGAGACCCCCACGGCGAGGTCCGTGACGCCTGGCACCGCTGAAGAGACCCTCCGCTCGATCTATGGCATCGACGAGACCGAACTCGGCGCAGCCACCGTCACCCGCCTCGCCCAGGACCTCCAAGACCCCGGCCTGCCGCCGGAGATCAACCGGCTCGGCCGCACCATCGAGCGCTGGCGCACCCAGATCGCCAACTGGCACACCGCCAAAGTCACCAACACCGCTGCCGAAGCCGCCAACAACCTCGTCAAACGCGCCGCCTTCGGGCACTGACTTCGCCAACTACCGCATCCGCGCCCTGCTCTACGCCGACAGACCCAACTGGGCACTGCTCGACACCCTCACCCCGACCTGAAACGCGGAGAGCCCCTTTGCGCTTGCTCTATGGAAGCCTCTGCACCCGTGACGTGTCGCGCCGGACCGCTGGATTGATCAGATGCGGTGGGTCGCGGTTGGGTGCCAGAGTGTGTCGAGGGGTGCGGAGTAGAGGCGGTCTCCTACTTTGAGGCTTCGGGGTCCGGTGTGCAGAAGTACGCCGGCGCGGAAGGCGTCTGCGGACACGGTGTCGAGGTGGTCGCGCATCCAGGCGAGGTGTTTGAGGTGGTCGGTGCCGGGTGACGCGGTGGATTTGATCTCCACTGCGACGACGGCGCCGTCGGCGCGTTCGATCACCAGGTCGATTTCGTGGCCTGCGCTGTCGCGGTAGTGGTGCAGGTGCAGCGGCTCGCCGCTGGCTGAGAGCTGGCGTGCGGTCTCGTTGGCGGCGAAGGTCTCCAGCAGCGTCCCGGTGGCTACCGCGGTGGCCGGCCGTAGAGCTTCGGGATCGACGTTGGTGAGCGCGGCGGCGAGGCCGGTGTCAGCCAGGTGGAGCTTGGGTCGCTGAACCACTCTGGCAGTGAGGTTGCGGGTCCAGGCGGGCAGTTCGTGCACCAGGAAGACCATGCGCAGCCAGCCCAGATAGGCCTCCAGCGTGCCGCGGTCGATCGCCAGGCGGCGGCACCAGTCGGCGATGTTGAGCTCGCCGGAGGTGCGGGCTGCGGCCAGTTGCAGCACGGAGCGCAGGGTGCCGGAGCGCCGCACGTCGGCTAGCGCGGTCACATCGCGGCCCAGCACCGTCTCCGCGTAGCTGTCGAACCACATCCGTCGCGCTGGCGGGTTCATCTCGACCGCCTCGGGATACCCGCCCGCACAGACCATATCCAGGTAGTCGCCGCGAGTCAGCTGCGAAGCGTCGCCCACTGGTACCCGTCCCTCGAACCAGTCGGCGAGGCCGCAGCCCGCAGTGTCGTGCATCTCCGCAGCCGACATCGGCCACAGCCGCAGGATGGCGGCCCGTCCGGCCAGCGACTCGCTGATCGTGGGCACCGACAAGAAGTCGGCGGACCCCGTCAACAGGAAACGGCCGGTCGCCCGGTCGTCGTCGACTGCCATCTTGACGGCGCGGACCAAACGGTCCCCGCCGATCTGTATCTCGTCTATGACCATCGGATAGCGCTGTTCGCTCAAGAACGTCACGGGGTCCTCCAGCGCGGCCAGCCGAGTCTGCTCGTCGTCGAGAGTGGTGTAGGTGCCGCCCCGCTCCGCGGCGACCTGCTTGGCCAGGGTGGTCTTGCCGCTCTGGCGGGCGCCGTGCAGCACCAATACCCGGAAGGTGTCCAGGGCTTCGCGGAGTCGATGCCCGAGATGGCGCTCCACATGCCTCACGAGATATGCCTCACGAGATTGATCCTACGCTATGACCCAAGATTTGTGCATAATCTAACCGAAGATTTGTGGTACCGCTAGGCCAAGAAACGGTCAAGTGGCTGGTTGCTGCCGGTCGTTGCGGATGGTTCGCGCCCGCAGGCTGAGCCCGTATCCACCTCTTCTGTCTCTGCACCTTCCGGACTGGTTGACGGTGCGAACAAGAGGCAGTGGTGAGCGTCTTGGGCCGGTTGGGCCGTATCCCTTGTGCTATTGCTTCTTGGGCGGAAACTGGCGGTACAAGCCGGTACGCAGCGGAACGCCCCCCGGCTCGTGGCAAGACACGCGCCTGACAGCCACGCCGGGGGCCGTCCGCCGGCCGTCGTCGAGATCCCGGCCAGTCGGGTCAGGCTCCAGTCCTGGCTCCCGGCCAGTCGGGTCAGGCTCCAGTCCTGGCTCCCGGCCAGTCGGGTCAGGCTCCAGTCCTGGCTCCCGGCCAGTCGGGTCAGGCTCCAGTCCTGGCTCCCGGCCAGTCGGGTCAGGCTCCAGTCCTGGCTCCCGGCCAGTCGGGTCAGGCTCCCGTCAGCCAGTCGAGGACGGTCCTGATCATCTCGTCGGAGTGTCGGCGGTCGCTGAAGAGATGGTCGGCGCCGTCGACGGTGTGAAGGGTGGCCGAACCGGCCCGGGCCAGCGCCTCGGTCTGGTCGCGGCCCACCACGGCATCGGCTCCGGCCTGAATCACCAGCATGGGCCGGCCCAGGGCGGCCGCGGCCGCGGCCACATCGTGTCGGTGCAGGTCGTCGAGGAAGTCCCGGCCCACCCTCACCGGCCTGGACCCGATCCTCACCTCCCCCGAGCCCTCGGCTCGGATCTGTTCGAGAGCGGCGTCGTCGAAGAGGTGCTCCACATGGGCCGCTGACGCCGGGGAGGCCACCGCCACCACACGGGACACGGTGTGCAGGCGGGACGCGGCCAGCACCGCGGCGGCCCCGCCGAGGCTGTGCCCGACCAGCACGCAGGGCCCGGCCCCGCGCCGGATCAGGGCCACAGCGGCCGCGGTGATGTCGCTGACGTTGGTGGCTACGGTGGTGTCGGCCAGGTCGCCGCCGCTCTCGCCCAGGCCGGTGAAGTCGAAGGCCAGGGTCAGGTAGCCGCCCGCGGCGAGGCCCTTGGCGATTCGGGTGGTGGTGAACAGGTCCTTGGAGCAGGTGAAGCAGTGGCACAGCAGCGCCGCTCCTGCCACCGCAGTGCCGTCGCCTGGCCTATGGAGGCTGGCTGCCAGCCTGGCTCCCGCCCCTCCGGCGAATTCGATGCGTTCCGTGGCGGGCGGGGAGGTCACCGGCACCCTCGCGAGGGTGGCTCCAGCGACGGCGCGGGTGACGGGCGCCAGGTGGCGGGCGGGGAGGTCATAGGCACCTTCGCGAGGCGGTAATGTCTTGGTGCATGAGACTCCTTCCCAGGCCTGTGGCTCTCGCTTGGTCGGCCATGGCTGTGCTGTTGCTGTTGCTGGCTGCGTGCTCGGACGGCCAGAGTACCGACGGTCCGGACGCAGTCGACGGTGCCGTGCCGGACGATGGTGCGGCCGGGGATGCTGCGCCGGTCGACGGTGCCGTGCCGGACGATGGTGCGGCCGGGGATGCTGCGCCGGTCGACGGTGCCGTGCCGGACGATGGTGCGGCCGGGGATGCTGCGCCGGTCGACGGTGCCGTGCCGGACGATGGTGCGGCCGGGGATGCTGCGCCGGTCGACGGTGCCGTGCCGGACGATGGTGCGGCCGGGGATGCTGCGCCGGTCGACGGTGCCGTGCCGGACGATGGTGCGGCCGGGGATGCTGCGCCGGTCGACGGTGCCGTGCCGGACGATGGTGCGGCCGGGGATGCTGCGCCGGTCGACGGTGCCGTGCCGGACGATGGTGCGGCCGGGGATGCTGCGCCGGTCGACGGCGCCGACGATACGGCCTACGGGGCTGAGCCGGCGGAGGTTGACGAGGATGCCGACGAGCCCGACGAGGATGCCGCGTCCGGCGACGTCTCGACCGTGGACCGACTGAAGCTCAACGCCGAGCGGTTCGAGTACGCCATCGGCACGCACGGGGGCGCGCTCACCGTCAACACCATCTCCGAACCGCTCACCTTCAACCTGGCCGTCGCCAACGACGCATCGTCCTCGGACGTGCTCGGGCACCTTTTCGAGGGGCTGACCCAGACCTCATGGCTGACCGACGAGGTGGAGCCCTTACTGGCCGAGTCCTGGGAGCGCTCCGACGACGGCATGACCTGGACGTTCCATCTGCGCCGCGACGTGGCCTGGCACGACGGCGAGCCCTTCACCGCCCACGACGTGGACTTCACCTTCAACCGGATCGTCTACAACGACGACATCTCCGCCAGCAGCCGCTCGACCTTCGAGTTCCGGCACCTGGACGGGTCGGGGGCCTGGCAGGAGAGCCCCATGGCCGTGTCGGCGATCGGCGACCACACCGTCGAGTTCACCCTGCCCGTGCGGTTCGCCCCGTTCCTCCGGTCTATGGGAACTGCCATCTATCCGCGGCACGTCCTCGAGCAGCATGTCGAGGACGGCACCTTCGCTGACGTTTGGGGAACAGACACCGACCCGGCCGAGATCGTCGGCACCGGCCCCTTCACGATCGCCGACTACGAGCCCGGCCGGCAGCTGGTCCTGGCCCGCAACCCCGACTACTGGCTGACCGATGCCGACGGCAACCGGCTTCCGTACCTGGACCGGATCGTCCACAACATCGTCGAGGACGTCGAAGCTGAGCTGGACGGCTTCCTGGCGGGCGAGTCCGACGTGCACGGCGTGCTGGGCAAGGAGTACGCGCAGATCGAGCCACGGCAGGACGAGGGCGACTTCACGATCCACCGGCGCGGGCCGAACTTCGGCTCGACGTTCCTCACCTTCAACGCCAACCCCGGAGCGAATCCCGACACCGGGGAGCCGTACGTCGCGGCCCACAAGCTGGACTGGTTCAGCAACGTCCAGTTCCGCCAGGCCGTGGCCCACAGCATCGACAAGGGCGCCATCATCGACGACGTCCAGCACGGCCTCGGCTATGCGCAGTGGTCCTCGGTGAGCCCCTCGGCCGGCGACTTCCACAATCCCGACGTCAGGCGCTATCCATACGACCCCGACAAGGCCAACGCGATCCTCGACAGCCTGGGCTGGGTCGACACCGACGGCGACGGCATCCGGGAGGACTCCGACGGCAACGACATCGAGTTCAGGCTCGTCACCAACGCGGGCAACACCGTGCGCGAGGCGGTCGCCGAGATCATCCACGAGGGGATGGAGGCCGTCGGGCTCGCAGTGGACTACGAGGCGATCGACTTCGCCGAGATCGTCAGCGGGCTCACCAGCACGTACGACTGGGAGGCGGTCGTGATCGGGCTGACCGGCGGCGCGGATCCGTACAGCGGGATCGACGTCTGGCACAGCACCGGCGACCTGCACATGTGGTACCCCAACCAGCCTGTGCCGGCCACCAGCTGGGAGGCCGAGATCGACGCGATGTACATATTCGGAAGCCAGGAACTCGACCATGCCCGGCGGGTGCGGTACTACCTGAACGCCCAGGAGATAGCGGCCGACAACGTGCCCCTCATCTACACGACGCTGGCCGAGCGGCTTACCGCGACTCGCAACGTGTTCGGCAACACCACGCCCACCCTGTACGGGATCTGGGACGTCCGCTACCTCTACCGGACCGACCAGTAGCCGAGCCCCGGAAGCGTTCATCGACGCTCGCCCCCCTGCACGGATGGACGGCGAACCTTGGCCGGGATCGGGAGGGGGCGGTCGAACCTCGCCCCCCTGCACGGATGGACGGCGAACCTTGGCCGGGATCGGGAGGGGGCGGTCGAACCTCGCCCCCCTGCACGGATGTACGGCGACGCTGACGACGACGTCGAGTTGCCGCCGGAAGCGTTCATCGACGCTCGCCCCCGTGCACGGCGCCCGCTGAGACGCGGAGGGGCGGCTCCGCAGGGGTTCGTCCCGCCTTCCGAAAAAATCTGTGACAAGAATGTGACAAACCCGTGACGACGGTGTAACCTAGTTGCCAGTACCCGGGTCCAAACGACACGATCCGCAGGAACCGGGTCGATAATCCCCCCCTCCAGGGACCGTACGGAGCCCGCTGGCTCAGCGCTGGCGGGCTCCGGCGCGTCGCGCGGCCGAGGGGCCGAGCGAACGGGCGCAGCGAAGCGGCCCGTGCGGGCGGGGCCGTGGCTCGCGCGGCCCGCGAGCGCAGCGAACAACAGCGGGAGTGGCACCTCTGCGACTCATCGGGTTCGCACCTGTCCGCGCGTGAGGTGATCCGTTAGTGTCGGCTGCACGAGATCGGCGCCTGCGACTCATCGGGTTCGCACCTGTCCGCGCGTGAGGTGATCCGTTAGTGTCGGCTGCACGAGATCGGCGCCTGCGACTCATCGGGTTCGCACCTGTCTGCGCGTGCTCTGGGTGCCGCGTCCCCGCGGCGCGTTACGATGCATCACTGTTCCAACCACCGGAGCGACCCGCATGAGCGACCCGATCTACGACGCCAGAACCTTCTGGGAACTGCTCGACCGGCGGGCGGCGGCCACACCCGACCGGACGATGCTCCTCGACGAGGCGGGACGCTCGCTGACGTTCGCAGAGTTCAAGAACCGGGCCGAGCGCGTGGCCGCGGGGCTGCTGGCCATGGGCGCCGCCGAGGGCACGCCGGTCACCTGGGTCCTGCCTACCCGCATCGAGACCGTGCTCACGAGCTTCGCTCTCAGCCGGCTGGGCGCGGTGCAGAACCCGATCATCCACGTCTACCGCCGCCGCGAGGTCGAGTTCTGCGTCCGGCAGACGCGGGCCGAGCTGGTATTGCATCCCGGGGCGTGGTCGGGGTTCGACTACGGGGCCATGGTCGACGGGATCGTCGCGGGGCTCGACCACGAGGCCCGGGCGCTGAACGGCTACGACGCCCTTCCCGACGGAGACCCGGCCGCCTTGCCGCCCACCCCGGGGCCCGGCGACGACGCGGGCAAAGTGCGCTGGACGTACTACACCTCGGGAACCACCTCCGATCCCAAGGGCGTGAAGCACACCGACGCGTCGCTGATAGCCGGCGGAGTCGGGCTGGCCCGTGCGCTGGACGTGAGCGACGACGACGTGGGCTCGATCGCCTTCCCCTACGCCCATATCGGCGGACCCGAGTACATGGTCATGATGTTGGCCGCCGGGTTCGGCGCCGTTCTCGTGGAGCGCTTCGACCCGGCGGCCGCAGTCTTGGCCTACGCCCGCCACGGCGTGACCATGGCCGGCGGCTCGACCGTCTTCTACCAGATGTTCCTCGAGGAGGACCGCAAGTCTCGCCGGTCCGCCGGCCGTCCCGCCATGCCCGCGCTGCGGGTGCTGTCGGGCGGGGGCGCCCCCAAGCCGCCCGAGATCCACTTCCGGGCGAAGGAGCAGATGGGTGTGCCAGTGGCCCACGGATACGGCATGACCGAGTGCTCGATGATCTCGCAGGGGTCTCCTCGCGACAGCGACCGCCAGCTGGCGCACACCGACGGCCGCCCGGTACACGGCTGCGAGGTGTCGATCGTCGCGATGGCCTCCGACGGCGGCGAGGCTCCCGCCCCGGCCGGGGTGCAGGGCGAGGTGCGGGTGAGCGGGCCGATGCTGTTCTCGGGCTACACCGACCCCCGCCTCGACAAGGAGGCGTTCGACGCTCGGGGCCGCTTCCGCACCGGCGATCTGGGAGTGCTGGGCGCCGACGGGCACCTGACGCTCACCGGACGGGTGAAGGACATCATCGTCCGCAGGGGGGAGAACATCTCGGCCAAGGAGATCGAGGACGTGCTGCATACCCACGACAAGGTGGGCGCAGCCGCTGTGATCGGCCTGTCGGACCCCCAGCGGGGCGAGCGGGTCTGTGCGGTGGTCGAGACCGCGCCCGGCGCCGACGACCTGACTTTCGAGGAGATGGCAGAGGCCTGCCTGGCGGCCGGCCTGGCCCGCCGGAAAGTTCCCGAGCAGCTAGAGATCTTTCCCGGTCCGCTGCCCCGCAACGCCACCCTCAAGATCCTCAAGCACAAGCTGCGGGAGGTCTACGAGGCCCGCCGGCCGGTGTCCCTGGCCGCGCGAACCGTCTACGAAGCACGGCAGGAAGAGGACTGACACGCCCATGGCCAACATTGTTATATACCATAACAAGCATTGAAACTCCTCCAAAAATGCCGTGGCGGTCGCTGCGGAAGCCAACGCTGACGTTGAGGTGGTGCTCTACATGTCCGACCGTCCCGACCGCGACACGCTCCGGGGCATCGTCGACCGGTTGGAGGACCCGGTGGAGAACCTGGTCCGCAAGGACTCGCAGTTCTCGAAGCTGGGGCTGGACCCCGACGACTACGTCGGCGACCCCGACGCGGTGGTGGAGGTGCTGCTCCGGTATCCGAGGCTGATGCAGCGTCCGGTGCTGGTCGGCGGCGACCGGGCCATCATCGGGCGGCCGCTCGGCGACACGAAGGCCAAGGACCGGCTGGCCGAGTTCCTGGGCGCCGAGACGGCCGGCGGGAGCTCGTGACGTCAGGAGAGTGCTGAGCGAGGCCGTGGCCGGCGCGGCCCGTGAGCGCAGCGAACGGTAGCGAGAATCACGGGTCGGCCGCGCCCGGCGCTCCGCGGCTCGCTACCGTGGGCCGAGACCAGACCGACCACACCTTCAGACCACAAGGGGGCGCCGATGCGAATCGTCGTTGACTTCGATCTGTGCGAGAGCAATGCCGTCTGCATGCAGATCGCGCCCGACATCTTCGAGGTGCGAGACGACGACTTCCTCTACATCCTCGACGAGACGCCCGGCGAAGCCGACCGGGCCAGGGTTCAGGAGTGCGTGCAACGCTGCCCCAAGCAGGCCATCTCGATAGCTTGAGAGGCCGAGCGAGCAGGCGAGCCGATCGGTTGAACACGGGCGGCGAGGCCGCGGCCCGAGCGGCCCGTGAGCGCATCGGACGAGAGCGCGCAGGCCGGTGCTCTGAGCCGGTGCCGGGATCCGGCTGCGCATGACCGAAGCCCGGCGCGCCGTCACCATCGTCGGGGCCTCGCTGGCGGGCTTGAACGCGGCCGAGGCCCTGCGCCGGGAGGGCTTCGACGGCCCGGTCGTCCTCATCGGCGCCGAGAAGCATCTGCCGTATGACCGGCCTCCGCTGTCCAAGCAGGTGCTGGCGGGCGACTGGGCGCCGGAGCGGGTCGCGCTGACCGACTCCGAGAAACTGGAGGAGGACGGCATCGAGACGCGTCTCGGCGTGCGGGCCACCCGTCTGGACCTGGATGCACGGGAGCTGGCCCTCGACACCGGCGAGACTGCGGCCTTCGACGGGCTCGTCGTTGCCACCGGATCCCGCTGCCGCACCATCGGCGGCGTCGAGGGACTGCAGGGAGTGCATGTCCTGCGCTCGCTGGACGACTGCCTGGCGTTGCGCGCCGACTTCGAGGCGACGCCTCAGAGGGTGGTGGTGGTGGGCGCCGGCTTCATCGGCGCGGAGGTGGCCGCCACGGCGCGGGGACGCGGACTCGAGGTCACGGTGGTGGAGGCGCTGCCCACTCCGCTGAGCCGGGTGCTCGGAGACGAGATGGGCGAGGTGTGCGCCGAGGTCCACCGCGACCACGGCGTCGATTTGCGCACCGGGGTCGGCGTGAGCGCCGTCTCCGGCGGCGGCCGGGTGGAGCAGGTGACGCTGTCGGACGGCTCGGCGGTGGACGCCGACGTGGTGGTGGTCGGCATAGGCGTGATCCCCAACACCGAGTGGCTGGACGGCTCGGGTCTGAAGGTGGACGACGGCGTGGTGTGCGACGCCTCGTGCCTGGCAGCGGAGGGAGTGGCCGCGGCGGGTGACGTGGCCCGCTGGCCCAACGGGCTGTTCGGCGAGACGATGCGGGTGGAGCACTGGGACAACGCCGCGCAGCAGGGCGCCCAAGCGGCCCGTCGCCTGCTCGACTCGTCGACGGGGCCGTTCACGCCGGTGCCGTGGTTCTGGAGCGACCAGTACGACCGCAAGATCCAGCTCGCCGGCCGGGTGCGCCCCGACGACGAGGTGCGGGTGGTGGCCGGCTCGGTCGCCGAGCGGCGGTTCGCGGCGGTCTACGGTAGGGCCGGTCGGCTTGTGGGGGTGCTCGGCTTCAACCGCCCCCGCCACGTGATGCGCTACCGGGCCCTGATCGAGCGGCGCGCCGGCTTCGAAGAGGCCCTCGCCGCCGAGTTCTGAACGGGTTGCACTCGTCGGCGCAGCCCCGCAGCCGTGCTTCGGCGCCTGTCAGTCGCCGTTCCGGCTCGGTCGCAGCGCAGCGCCGGCTAGTAGCGGATCTTCGAGCGCTCGAGGCGGTGGTTCACAGGGACGGCAGCGCAGCGGCGAGGCAGGGTCCGCGGGTTTCGGGCGGGTGCGGGTAGCCTGTTGCGGTCCCGCCGACGGCGGGACGTGTCGTGTGCAGCACGCACGCTGCCGGCCTCGCACAGCGGGCCATGCAGCAGGGTCCGATACCCAATGGAGATTCCATGCCAATCAGCCTCCCTCCCAAGGCCGCGACCATCGCTTCGATGGCGGAGGCCTTCGACTTGGAGGAGAACGACACCGGCTCACCCGAGGTCCAGGTCGCTCTGCTCTCGGATCGCATCAACCATCTCACCGAGCATCTGCGGGTCCACAAGAAGGACCATCACAGCCGGAGGGGTCTGCTGATGCTGGTGGGCAGGCGCAGGAGGCTGCTCGACTATGTGAAGGAGAACGACGTCGAGCGGTACCGGGCGGTCATCGCCCATCTCGGTCTGCGGCGCTGAGCACGACCCGGGCGGCTCCAGGGCCGCCCGCCCGGCTGTCTGCGCCGACCGGCGTCGAGCGGCCGGCGACGATCCCAGTGACAACCGACAATCAGGCGCGACCGCTCCGGTGCTAGTCGCATCGGCCCCGTCCCGGGCAATCCGGCATCCGACGGGACCGATACGACTGGGAACTGGCGGGGTCGCGCCCATACCGGGCCCCCGGACGGGGGCCTCGAGGAGCATTCCCATGGCTGAAGCCATTTCTGTCACTGGTGCGTTCACGCGCGCCGAAGGCAAGGACGCCACCTTCGAGACGGGCCTGCTGGCCCCGCTCGCGGGAGGCGCCGTCACCGTCCGGATGGGTGACACGGTGGTGCTCGTGACCGCCACGGGCGCCAAGTCTCCCCGGGAGGGCGCCGACTTCTTCCCCCTGACCGTGGACGTCGAGGAGCGTATGTACGCCGCGGGCCGCATCCCGGGCTCGTTCTTCCGGCGCGAGGCCCGCGCCGGCGAGCAGGCCGTCCTGACCTGCCGGCTGATAGACCGCCCGCTGCGGCCCAGCTTTCCCGACGGGTTCCGCAACGAGGTGCATGTCGTTGCCACCGTGCTGGGCGCCGACCAGTCCCATCCCTACGACGTCGCGGCGCTCAACGCGGCCTCCTTGGCGTTGTGCATCTCGCCGGTTCCCTTCGACGGGCCGATCGGCGCGGTGAGGCTGAGCTGGTCGTCGCCGGGCGAGTGGGTGCCGTTCCCGACGTACGCCGAGAGCGACGAATCCGCGTTCGAGATGGTGGTGGCCGGCCGGCTCGACGGCGACGACGTCGCCGTGATGATGGTCGAGGCCGGAGGCACCGCCGCCACCTGGGACCTGTACTCGCACGGCGTCCCCAAGGTGGACGAGGACGTCCTCGCCGGCGGCCTGGAAGCGGCCAAGACCTGGATCCGCGAGATGATCGAGCTGCAGCAGAAGATGATCGAAGCGGTGGGCCCGGTCGCCAAGATGGACGCGCCGTTGGCCGTCGACTGCGCTGACGACGTTATGGCGGCCGTGCGCGACGCCGCCGCCGACCGCATCGACTCGACCCAGCGCATCGCCGACAAGACCGACCGGCAGGCCGCCGAGGCTGCCCTGGCCGTCGACGTGACCGCCGAACTGGCGGAGCGCTTCGGCGACGACCCGGCCGCGGCCCGGCAGATCGGCAGCGCCATCCGCACCGTTGCCAAGGAGGCGGTGCGGCGCCGCATCGTTGCCGAGGGCGTCCGCATCGACGGCCGGACCACCGACCAGCTGCGTCCGCTGACGTGCCGGGTCGGGGTGGTGCCGACTGCTCACGGCTCGGGGCTGTTCCAGCGGGGCGAGACGCAGGTGCTCAACTTCACCACGCTGGGGATCGGACGCAGCGACATGCTGATAGACGACCTGTCGCCCACCGAGAAGAAGCGCTACTTCCATCACTACAACTTCCCGCCGTTCTGCACCGGCGAGACCGGCTTCATGCGCGGGCCGAAGCGGCGCGAGATCGGGCACGGGGCGCTGGCCGAGCGGGCCGTGTTCCCGGTGGTGCCCGGCTTCGAGGACTGGCCCTACACGGTGCGCACCGTGTCGGAGGTGATGGCGTCCAACGGGTCGAGCTCGATGGCGTCTGTGTGCGGGTCGACGCTGTCGCTGATGGACGCCGGCGTCCCGATCAAGGCGCCGGTGGCGGGGGTGGCCATGGGCCTGGTCCACGCCGACGGCGCCTGGGTGACCCTCACCGACATCCTCGGCGCCGAGGACGCCTTCGGGGACATGGACTTCAAGGTGGCCGGAACCACCGACTTCATCACCGCGCTGCAGCTCGACACCAAGATCTCGGGCATCCCGGCGTCGGTGCTGGCCGACGCGCTGCGGCAGGCGCACTCGGCTCGCCTCGACATCCTCGACGCGATGGCCGAGACCATCATCGAGCCGAGGCCCGACGTGCGCGACACCGCTCCGAAGATCAGCTCCTTCGAGATCCCCGTCGAGAAGATCGGCGAGGTGATCGGACCCAAGGGCAAGGTGATCAACGCCATCCAGTCCGAGACCGGCGCCGACATCAGCGTCGACGACGACGGCGCGGTCGGCATCGTGGCCATCGCCTCCACCGACCGCGGCGCGGTGATGGAAGCCGAGCGGCAGATCAAGCTCATCCTGGATCCGCCCACCGCCGACATCGGCACCGCCTACCGGGGACGGGTGGTGAACATCACCAAGTTCGGGGCGTTCGTGAACATCCTGCCCGGACGCGACGGCCTGGTCCACATCTCCAAGCTGGGCGGCGGCAGGCGCATCGACAGGGTCGAGGACGTGCTCGACCTCGGCGAGGAGATCGACGTGGTGGTCGAGGACGTCGACCCCAACGGGAAGATCTCGCTGCTCCTCAAGTCGGACGACTCCGACCGCGCCGATTCGTCGGGGTTCCGGCGCCGGGAGATGTCCCGGTCCGGCGGCGGCCGGGGCGGCTCCCGCGGCTTCGGAGGCGGCGGACCCGGACGGGATTCTGGCCGATCCGACCGCGACGGCGGCTTCGGCCGCTACCGCGACGGCGGCCGTCCCGAGGCGAGGCGGCCGGAGGCGGGGCGCGCCGACGGCGAATCGCGCCGCGAGGACCGGCCCGGCGCCCGGTCGAGGCCACCCGCTCCGAGCGCCCAGGGAACCTCGTTCGAGGAGTCTTTCGACCAGGAGCTCGAGCGCGAGTTCGGCGACCTGGGCCCGGACCAGCGAGCACGCCGCGGCGGCCGCCGCGGTGGCCGCTGAGAGCTGCTGCGTGTTGGGGCGGCGTCCGCGGGCCGCGGTGGCCGCTGAGAGCTGCTGCGTGTTGGGGCGGCGTCCGCGGGCCGCGGTGGCCGCTGAGAGCTGCTGCGTGTTGGGGCGGCGTCCGCGGGCCGCGGTGGCCGCTGAGAGCTGCTGCGTGTTGGGGCGGCGTCCGCGGGCCGCGGTGGCCGCTGAGAGCTGCTGCGTGTTGGGGCGGCGTCCGCGGGCCGCGGGCCGATGATCCGACTCGGTGTCTGCGGTGCCTCCGGCCGCATGGGCACCGAGGCATGCCGGGCGATCGACGCTGATCCCGACACCGAGCTGCTGGCCGCGGTCGGCTCCGCCGGCTCGGTCGACGAGTTCGTGGAGGCGGGCGTCGATGCGGTGGTGGACTTCACTGTCGCGGAGGCGGTCCGGGACAACATGGGCGTGCTTGCGACAGCCGGGATCCACGCCGTCGTAGGGACTACCGGTCTGGGCGTCGGCGACTTGGACTCGTTGCGCGCCGCCTTCGTGAGCAGCCATTGCATCGTGGCGCCGAACTTCGCGGTGGGCGCGGTGCTGATGACCCGGTTCGCGGCTCTGGCCGCCCCCTATTTCGACACCGCCGAGGTGATCGAGATGCACCACGACCGCAAGATGGACGCACCTTCGGGCACGGCCATGGCGACCGTCGAGGCGATGGCAGTGGCGTCCGCCGACTGGGCGCCGGACCACACTGCCGCCGAGAGCCTTCCCGGCGCACGCGGCGGCCGCGGCCCGGGCGGGATCCCGGTCCACTCGGTGCGCCTCAAAGGACTGGTCGCGCACCAGGAGGTGCTGCTCGGCGGGCCCGGCGAGACCCTGACGATCCGCCACGACACTGTCGACCGTTCGGCGTTCATGCCTGGAATGCTCCTCGCGGTCAAGCGGGTGGTGACGCTCGATCCGGGGGTGACCGTCGGCCTCGGCGAGGTTCTGGGCATCTGAGACCGGAACGGGGGCGGTGAGTGCGCTGGCTGGTGTCGCTGGGGTGGGTCGCTTCGCACGTCTTCGCGCTGGCGATGGTCGTGCTGATGGTCGATCTGGGGTTCTGTCTGAGACCGGAACGGGGGCGGTGAGTGCGCTGGCTGGTGTCGCTGGGGTGGGTCGCTTCGCACGTCTTCGCGCTGGCGATGGTCGTGCTGATGGTCGATCTGGGGTTCTGTCTGAGACCGGAACGGGGGCGGTGAGTGCGCCGGCTGGTGTCGCTGGGGTGGGTCGCTTCGCACGTCTTCGCGCTGGCGATGGTCGTGCTGATGGTCGATCTGGGGTTCTGTCTGAGACCGGAACGGGGGCGGTGAGTGCGCCGGCTGGTGTCGCTGGGGTGGGTCGCTTCGCACGTCTTCGCGCTGGCGATGGTCGTGCTGATGGTCGATCTGGGGTTCTGTCTGAGACCGGAACGGGGGCGGTGAGTGCGCCGGCTGGTGTCGCTGGGGTGGGTCGCTTCGCACGTCTTCGCGCTGGCGATGGTCGTGCTGATGGTCAACCTGGGGTTCTGGCAGCTCCGGCGGCTCGACGAGCGCCGCACGTCGAACGCCGGAATCGCTGCGGCCATGTCCCAAGCCCCGGTTGACATCGCCGCCCATCTCGACATTCGGGGCCTCCCCCCTGAGCACACCTCGGTCGCGGCGGCAGGCACCTACTTGTCCGGCGCAGAAGTCCGGATCGGCAACCGCAGCAGCGGCGGGCAGCCCGGCTTCTGGCTGGCGACGCCTCTGCGGCTCGACGACGGGCGGGCGGTGGCGGTTGTCAGGGGCTGGGTCCCCCGGCGCAGCCTGGCCGGGCGCGACGATCGCGGAGCGGCTCCGCCGGCGGGGGAGGTGACGGTGGTCGGTGCAGCCTTCGACAGCGTCGGTGGCGGCCGGGTGGCAGAGACCGCCCCGGGTGACGTTCCCGAGATCTCCCGCATGGACCTGGACCGGTTCGAGGAGGTGTCCGGCGTCGACGTGGAGGACACGTGGATCAGGCTGCGGGCCCAGTCGCCGCCCCAGCCCGAAGGACTGCCCGAGCCGGTGCCGGATCCCGATCTGGGTCCGGGGCCCCACCTGTCGTACGCGTTCCAGTGGTTCTTCTTCTCCGCCGGCGCGGTGGTGGTGTACGGTTTGATCCTGCGCCGGGCAGCCGCAGGCCGTCCGGAGCCGGCCGACATTCGGATCTGAGGCGGTCGTTGCGCATTTCTCAGGCGTCCGGTTTCTTTGCCTGCCCCTGATGTTCCGCTGGAACCTGGCCGACGGTACCCGCAGCCCGGGCTGCGGCATCACCGTCACGGACGACGACGCCCCGCCTCCGCCGTCTCCGCACTGGGGGGAGTCGTGCCAGGAGGCGACGCGTGACCCTGCTCCGGCTGGTGGGCCCGCTTGTGGCCGCCGACCTGCTGTGCTCCCTCGCGATCCACGGCGAGGGCAGCCTGGCCGTGCCGGGTGGGCCCGCATGTGGCCGCCGACCTGCTGTGCTCCGGCCGGCGTGTCCCGAGCGAGGAGGCTGCGCATCTGGGCCTGGCTTACCGCCTTGTACCCTGTGACGAGGTCCGGTCCGCGGCGCACGCCCCAGCCCGCGAGACTGCCATGTCAGCGCCGCTTGCGGCGAGATCGATCCGGACCGCCATGGGTGGCGACCCGGACGACCAGGTGGAAGCGGCCGCGTTCCACGACCATCGGGAGCAGGATCGTCTCCAACACGCGGCGGACTTCGCCGAGTGAGGCCTGCTACCCTGGGTGCTTCGGGGCCGTTAGCTCAGCCTGGTTAGAGCGCCTGCTCGACACGCAGGAGGTCAGAGGTTCAAATCCCCTACGGCCCACTCTGGGGTGTTCTTGATTTCGCGCCGCTCGCGTTCGCGGCATTGTTGAGCGATAAGCCTTCTTGGTGTCTCTTGCCCGGCGACAGCCTTGATCGACGCGAGTGAAAGCCGTCCGGGACGGGTTGGGACGGACGTGAGGGCTTCGCGGCCCGCGTTGGGGCGCGCTGAAGCTGACGGTGCTGAGACCGTCAGCTTCAGCGCCTGCTCAGAGGGTTCTAGGGCGGCGGTCTTGGCGCGTCGCTGTCGCTGTTATCGGTCGCGCAATCAGGGGACATGTTGGTGTCGGGCTCGTCGTCGGGCGGGCTGGTGTCGTCTTGGGCGTTGCTGTCGCTCGAATTTTCGTTGTTGTTGGCGCTGCCGTCGTCTGTGTCGGGGTCGGACTTGGCCAGTTTGAGGTTGTGCGCGATGGCGGCAGCGAGCGCTGCGAGGGTGTGGGCGCCGAGGCCGCGTGCGCGGCACGCCTTGGGGTCCAGGCCTCCGTCAGCTTTGACCATGCCGTTGACGTTTTCGACTTGGAGCCTTCGCACGTAGGACGTCTTCCAGGCTCGGGTGCCCCAGGGGGTCGGTTGCCAATAGTCGAGCCTGTCAACGGGAATGGTCACCAGGCCCTTGCAGCACGCATCGTCGTCGTGAGTGACCGTCATCGAGGGTGCTGACTTGTTGAGCCTTCGCGGATTCGTGGGGAGCGGGGTGGTTGAGGGTCCCTGGGTAGGGGTCGGGGCCCTGCTGGGATCGGTGATGTGCATGTCAGCGATCCAGGAGGGCCTCGATGGCTTCGGATGTTGTGCGGGTGCGGCTGCACCTGCGCTAGGTCCGTGTGCTCGTGGTGGTGGTGGACACGCCGAGCGAGTTGGTTGTGGAGGTCGAGTCGGCTGTGAGGCGGCCGGGGTGCCCGGCGTGCGGGTTCTGTTGCGCTCGGGTGCATGACATCCGGCGTCGCGAGATCCGCGACCTGGAGGTGTCGGGACGTCACACGACGTTGGTGTGGATGCGGCGGCGGTTCTCGTGGGGCAACTGCGGCGAGCGTTTCTTGGAGGACCGCCCAGCCTTCGAGCGACGCCTGGCGCGGCGGCTGGTGGCCGACGCCGAGGTGATGACAATCAGCGCGGCGGCGCGCTGTCATGGGCTCGGCTGGCATCTGGTGGTGGCGCTGGTGGAGTCTTGGTCGGATCTGGTGGCCGGGCACCGGCGCAGCCGCCGCTGGCGGGTGCTGTTGGTCGATGAGACCTCCATGCGCCGCCGGCACCGCTACGTGACCGTGATCGTCAACGGCGACACCGGCCGCGCCCTGGCCATGGTCGAGCACCGCAGCGCGGCTGCGCTCAGCGGGTTCTTCGTCGCGCAGCGCCGGCGCTGGTGTCGAGGCGTCCAGGTCGTGGCCACGGACGGCTCCGGGGCTTGCAGGTCCGCCATCGACGCCCGCTTGGGCCATGCCCGCCACGTGCTGGAGCGGTTCCACGTCATCAGATGGTTCTCAGCGGGGCTCACCCAGGCGCGCCGCGACATCCAGCGACGCCGGCCACCCGGTGCCAAGCCCGTCTTCGAGCCCGAGGTGTTCAGAGCCAGATTCGCTCTGCTGCGCCGCGCCGACACCCTCACCGACGCCGACCGGGCCCGCCTCGAGGGCCTCTTCGACGCGCGCCCACGGCTCAGGTCGGGCTGGCAGGCCCTCCAGGAGCTCCACGGCCCCTACCTCGCCGGCGACCACCACAGCGCCCTCGAAACGCTCGGACGGTTCCGCGACCCCTACAAGACCGGACAGCTGCCCGAGCTCCACGACATCGTCGACACCATCATCGCCCGCTCCGACGAGATCCTCGCCCAACACCACACCGACCGAGCCCCCAACGGACGCATCGAGAGCACCAACAACCCGCTGCAAGTCCTGCGGCGCACCGCCCACGGCTTCACCAACCCCACCAACTTCGAGGCCCTAGGCCTGCTGACAACGCGACCAGCCCACCGGTGCCAGCAACCCCTCATCCCACGTTTACGCGAAGGGCCCACAACCTGAGGGATCGTGTGTGGATGTGTATGCGGCGCGTTCACGTCAGGAGCCAGTCGCGGTATCCCGGCACGTCGTAGCGAGCTTTGGCGAGCAACTGTTCCGTCTCTCGGATGAGTTCCTCGCGCAGGCGCGAATCACCCTGCAAGATGTCATCGACATTACGGCGCTTGGCCGAGCGCTTCAGGATGTGTCTGGCGATAGCGCACTCATCTAGCGGCGTCGGAGCGGCTGGCGCGAGGGCGTCGGGTGACGCGGCGATGATCGGCTCGAAGCGAAGGGCGAGCGACACAAGGTCCTCGCACGTCGACATGGGTTCTATCCGGTATGCGTGTGTGCTGGCGAGGTTTACGCGACTGGGACGTTGGGCCTGCACTAGTGCGGACAGCCATTTGCCAATGGCAACGATCATGAGGTTGAGGAGTTCGGTCTCGCTGCAAGCTGTCGGGTCTACGGTCGCTGCGTCTAGGTTCAAGTGCTGGTGGCACGCTTCTGTGAAGCCTTCGCAGTTCGTGACGTTGCTGCGGAAGAGAGTGAGCAATTGTTGTTCGGCATCCGCATCGAACATCCCTCGTCCTATTCTCGTGCTCACTAGCAAGAGCCACGGCTCGGGGTTATGGGTTTGAAGTGCCACTAACTGCGCGAGCGCGCCGTAGATCGCTCCATCGTTGTGCGGCGGGTCCGACGCGAGCCCGTCACAGAGATCGATGTTGACGACA
Organism: Acidimicrobiales bacterium; assembly: GCA_965116865.1. GTDB lineage: Bacteria > Actinomycetota > Acidimicrobiia > Acidimicrobiales > Aldehydirespiratoraceae > Aldehydirespirator. The sequence continues at coordinate 194,887 of OZ220727.1, forward strand.
TCGAAGGGGCCGAGGGATCGAGCTCGTGCCCATGCGATCGATGCCTCATCGCCGATACGGCGGAAGTCGTCATGGAGCACTTCGGACTGCGGGTCGACGTTGGACAGACGACGCACCTCATCGAGTGAGAGACTCAGATCGACGTGGGCGGGACTGCCCGGCTGTGCTTCGGTGCTGAAGCCGAGGAATCGGAGCGTGCGTCCCTCAGCACGACAGAGCTTCTCATGGAGGTACCGGAGATCGAGCAGGTCTGTTCCTGGCAAGCCCAAGTATCGCAGAGGCTCGTCTGGTTGCCGTCGCTGGTAGAGGTGTCGCAGTAGGGCCAGTAGCTGCTTGCACCGGACGAACTGCTTGCGCGGCTTGTGCCACGGCTTGAAGGTCTTCGGCGCAGCCGGAGTGGGTCGGTACTCGACTTCGCCGAAGATTTCCGCGGCGAGATCATCCTCATCAGCCGATTGGAAGCTCACTGCTCGGAGGCCTCAAGGATCTTGCGCAGTCCTGCAAGAAGGCGCTCCTGCTGCTGCTTGGTGAGGTTCTCGAGGATGCCGTACGCTGCGAGGAGCTGGACGATCGCTCGGAGCTTTCGTTCCGTGGACTGGTCCTGGCGTGTTCTCTGTCGGCTTCGCTGACCGAAGACCGGTTCGCGCCGGAATCGGTACGCTCCGGACTCGACAGACATCGGCTCTTCGGCCGAGTCGTCGAAGTCAACCGGAGGCGGCTTCGATCCCGGGTCGTCAGACTCGACCTGCCACGCGGTAGCCGCGACGTTCGACAGAACCTCCTCCTCCTCTTCTGCGGCGGCTTGCCGAGTTTCCTTACGAATTTCAGCCGCTATCCGCTTCTGGGCTGTCGCGACGCGTCTCAGGGACGCGTGCAGCCATTTCGTGATGTACACCACATGCGGGTGGGCGTAGTTGAATGACTCGCGATCGATGTTCAGCGCCGCTTCCAAGCCCTCAGAAACGAAGATCTCACACGAGATCTGTCTGAGCCTCGTCTGCTCGGATACCTGATATCGCATGAACGTCGGGTCGAACAGCGTCCCGCTCGATCCGTGTACCCGCACGAGAACGCCTTGATGCTCCGTAGGGGCGATCTTCGGTGCCCATAGGAGATACATCTCGAACTCGAGTGGCCCGCCGGTGAACTCGCGTGGAATTCCGTCGAACTCCTCACGGCACCGCCCGACAAACAGGATCGGCTTCTTGACGGCGTGGCTCGTCGACGGAAGGTCGGCGAATACGAGTGGACGAGCGAGCTGCAAGTCGTCGATCAGCACGGTGAAGTCGCTCCCAACGTGGGCTGCGGAGCCGATCGACCTGCTCCCCCGGACTGTTGCGTCACCGGTGAGTTGGAACTTCTTCGGTGCTGCTTTGCGGGACTTCGGCATCTCGAAGAGATACACACTGTCCTGGAGCGATAGGTCGAAGGGGCTGCCGACGACGTATGGAGCTGGTATGGCCAAGCTGAGTTGCCACACCATCCGCAGGTAGTAATCGAAGATGCGTTCAAGCTGCGGGTTGGGTATGCCGTGCTCCAACTGCTTCCACACTGCCCTGACCAGCTTCTCGAAGGCGGCCCTAGGTTCATCCTCCCGGGTCCACGGGAGGCTGTTGTAGACACCACCGGCATCGCTCTGGAGAACGTCGGAGTCATCCCGCTGCACGCGGTCATCCCGCTGCACGCGACCTATGTGGAATTCGGGCGGGCTGAGGTCTCTCGCTTCCTCGGGCGCTAGCTCTCGGTCGGAATCGATGGCGGCCCACAGATCGCGGCTCTGGAGCGTGTCTTGAGTCTGAGGCCTGATGTCGGTCAGGATGATCGAGGTGCCGTGCGACCATGCGTCGAGGGCTGGCTCTCGCCAGATCTCCACGCGTCCCGCCTCGTACTCACCCTGCTCGTCAGGTGGAAGTACGTTGTCATCGTGCGGCGGCCCTCCGTTATCGGAGTATTGACGTAGCACGACCGAAGCGACCGTTCGGCAGGGGTCGGCGGCAGTCTTAGTGATGATCTGGAAGCGGTGGGTCAGCTGCGCGACCGAGAAGAGACCGATCCCGATCTTGCCGATGAGCCGGCGCCCTGACGGGCTGCGAGTGGGGTCCGCGCTGTCCGTGATGCCGAGGTCTGCCCCTTCGTGGGACCGCTTGGCGCTGCCGCCGATGTGATGGAGAAGGTACGCGAGGGCCTTCGGCGTCATCCCTATTCCGTCGTCCTCGACCGTCAGCGTTTGGAACCGAGGTCGATCGGTCTTAATGACCACCCGTGCAGCATCGGCGTCGTAGGCATTGGAGACGAGTTCTCTGATCGCCGAGCCCGGCTGCCTGTAGATTCCGTCGGTGACCCTGGCGAGCACCCGTTCGTCTGTCTTGAGGACGGTGCTGACGGGGGATTCGCTGGAGCTGTCCTCGATACTGGCGGCAAGCTTGGCGTCGGCGCTGTCTTGCCCGCGCGGGACGTTCACGGCTGCTCCGATGTGCAAGCAGGGAGGGGCTCTCGCTGTAGTGGCGTTGGGGTCCACATGGCAACCTCCTCGCAGTGACGGGCTTCTAGTCCGTCATGTCTCCCGGCGGCAAGCCGAACCGTCCCAGTGTGGTCGTTGCGGGCGACGCCGTGACAGCGATTCCGGCCGAGACGGCCTGCGGCAGAGCCCCACGCCGAGGGATTGAATCCAGCGGGCCTGGCGGCCCCGGGGAAGCCGTCGCATCTTCAGGCCGCTCGTCGCCGCGACGGCTCGGCGACGGACGAGTCCGAGGCCTCCAGCGACGCCCGCAAAGCCTCCGCAACCGCGTGCGCGAGTGCGGGCGGCACCGCATTCGCTACCTGCAGCGGTTGGCTCGCCCTTGGCCCGGAGAAGAAGTAGCTGTCAGGGAAGCCCTGGATCCGCGCAGCCTCCCGCACGGTGATCGCCCGGTTCTCGATCGGATGCACAGGCAAGGCCCGATGACCGGCTACGAGAGTGCGCGCGACATCGTCATTGAGTCGCCGGTAGGAGATCGGGCCACCGCCCTGAGGGATCGCCGCGATCTTCGCCATGACCCTCGGCGAGTGATTCATGGCGGTCGAGTTCAGGACGACGCGTCCGTCGGGGAGATGGAGCCGCTCCGCCCCCTCACCGGGGCTTAGATCCGGAAGATCCCGGAGTCGTTCGAGCAACGATGCTGTCCGAGGCAGGGGACGGTCGGGGGAGGCATCGCCCGGCGGGGAGTGGGTCGGAGTTGGTGCGGCGGGCAGGTCGATGCCGGGGCCCACGCCCACGAAGAACAGCCGTCTTCGATTCTGGGGTACCCCGAAGTCAGAAGCACGCAGCGTGGCAGGCTGCTCCCAGGTCGCATAGCCCGCCTTGCGCAGAGATGCGGTGATGCGCTCCGTGTAGCTGACCCCGTTCACGCGGCGGACGCCCGGGACGTTCTCGATCATGACGGACCGTGCCCAGAGTTCTTTCGCGAGCCGACTCACGTGACGGAACAGCAGGTTGCGCTCGTCACCGATCGTCCGGGCGCCAGCGGCGGAGTACCCCTGGCAGGGAGGGCCGGCGATAACGGCCGCCGGCGCGTCCAAGCCCGGCAGCCATGACCGCAGCGCGTCTCCATCCACCTCCTCGACGGAAGCCTCCAGGACGGGCACTCCCGGATGGTTCAGGCGGTATGTCTGCGCAGCATGCCGTTCGATCTCGACAGCGGCCGCGATGCGGAAGCCAGCCTGCGCGAAACCCAGCCCCATCGCACCGGCACCGCCGAACAGATCTACAACCGCCGCATTGTCGGCGGCGTTGGCGACCTTGGAGCGGCCCGTCTCGCAGAACGACACCAGCGAGCAACTCCCGCATCTCGGAGCCACCTCAGCGCACACCGCCCGCCCGTGACTCACCAGATTCGCATGCAGCCGGGCCCGCACGGGCTTGGGGACAGCGGCCCCGAGCGCGTCGTGATCCGGCCTCTTCGGCTGGCCGTCGACGATGCCGAGTCGCCCAAGAATGCGGTACACATGCTTGTTGTCCGCTGGGCGGTTCCCTTCGTCCGACAAGGTGCCATGCTCGCTGGTCCAGTACTGCGCTTCGAGGATCTCATCCACTCGTTGGAGCAATGCACCAGCTGCGGGTGCCACGCAGGCGGTCACGAGGATCCCAGCTTCATCGGACGGATGGCGAACACGCCTGAAGGACGTCGGAATGCGAGCCACCGTCGAATCTGTGCAACATGCCGACGGCCAAGAACTTGAGCTGTTCAGACATCCAGCACCTCCGACCACGACTCGCCATCACACTACTTTCTGTTCCAAGCTAGCGAGACCCTGGGCGCCCTCCACCGGTGGATGCGACAGATCGGCCATGATGGCCGGTTGTCCAGTCAACATCCGAACCGGTGGAGGTCCACAGTGTGGCGCAGCGGTTCAGCTCCGACGAGCGCGCCCGGATCGAGGCGATGCGCGCCGCGGGCGCGAGTGTCGACGACACAGCGAGACGTCTTGGCAGGCACCGCTCGACGGTGTACCGAGAGCTCGAACGCGGCGGCGGCGTCTACGACGCCGAGGCGGCGCAGACGGCCGCTGAGGCCCGGGCGGCGCGCCCCAAGACGCCTGCGCTCGCGGCCGACGCCGGCCTGGCCGCCGCGGTGAGCGAGCGCCTGGCTATGCGCTGGTCCCCGCACGCGATCCGCGCGGACCTGCGCGCCCAAAGGCGCCGGATCAGCGCGGAGACGATCCACGCGGCCTGCTATGACCACACCGGCCGACGCGGGCTGCCCGAGGAGTCCCGGAGGCTCCCGCCGCGCCGCTGGCGAAGACGCAAGCCCCGCAGCCGCGCGACGCGAAAGCCCAGCCCGCTGGGCGATTCCAAGCCCGTAGCGGCGCGCACCGCGGCCGTCGAGGACCGCCGCGAAGCCGGCCACTGCGAGGGCGATCTGATCATCGGTGAGGCCAACCGCTCAGCGGTCGCGACGCTGACCGAGCGCGCCGGCCGCCACACCCTTGCCGTCGCGCTGCCCGACAGCTACGACGCCGCCAGCACCGCGGCCGCGGCCATCGCCGCTCCCGCCCGCCAACCGGCGCACCCGGCCAAGACCCCGACCTGGGACCAGGACCGAGAGACGGCCCGCTGGGCCGACACCGAGCAAGCGCTCGGAGCCGAGGCCTACTTCTGTGACCCGCACCCGCCGTGGCAGCGCGGAACCAACGAGCACACCAACGGCCTGCTGCGACGCCGGCTGCCCAACAGCACCGACCTCGACATCGGCCAAGCCCGCCTCGCCGTCATCGAGGACAACCTCAACTCGATGCCCCGCAAGCTCCACGACTGGGACTCACCCTACGCCGTGTACACTGCCCTCTGTCGCAACGACCGGTAGAGTTCGCCCTGTGACGCCCTGAACACCTCCCTTCATGCTGACGGGTCCAGGGCGGACCGCACGGCTTTCTGAATTCGATCGGCCACCTCCTCCGCATCCTCGTGCTCCCAGAAGCGCAGCACCGTCCACCCTGTCCGCTGCAGATAAGCGGTGGTCTCCGTGTCGCGCTCGATGTTGCGGGCGATCTTGTCAGCCCAATACTGGGAGTTGGTGGCAGGTGGGATGTGGTGGTCGGGGCATCCGTGCCAGAAGCATCCGTCGACGAATACCGCTATGCGGGTCTTGCGCAGCACCAGGTCGGCGGTGCGGGCGAACTCCGGCTGAGGTCGCACCGACACTCGGAACCTGATGCCGCGCCGATGCACCGCAGAACGCACCTCCATCTCGGGCTTCGTGTCGCGGCTCCGGTTGCCCTGCATCGACTTGCGGGTTGCCGGCGACGAAGCTCACGACTCGTTACCCGAGTCCGCTCCCACGACCGCACCGTAACGGCGGAGTGCCGTGGACGCCGAGGCAGCCTGACTTGCTTGTAACCGAGCCGATGCATGGGATCGACTCATCGTCGATGTGGGTGGCCGCGGAAGACACGCAGCGATGCGAAACGATGTCGACGGAAGAGCTGAGCGCGAAGGGACCGGTCACAGGTTCGTGCTACTGCTCGGTGCCTGCATCGTCCTCGTCATCGGATTCTGTTTCGGGCCAGTTCACGCGGATGAACGTCCCATCGGAGTATCTGTCGTCATCGGCGGCATCGATGCCCTCGGGCAGTCCCTCAAGTATCTCTGACAGCTGGGGGCCGAGACTCGCATCTGGAGTCGAGGCCAGTTCGGTGATTCGCCGATGTAGTCCGATGGTGACATCAGTACCCGCCAGCTCGCGGATCCGGTATTCGCGCGACTCGTCCAGGTCGGCGTCGGTGCCGCCCACGAGCATCGCGAAGCGCTGGTACCAGGCGGACTCGAGCGCGTTCCAATCCGTCTCATAGAAGCGGAACAAGTAGCGCCGGTCTTCATCGTCGAGCGGATCCATGGAGAATTGGCATCCGTGGCATCTGTAGGGAGGTCCTGTCACATATTCTGCGGCGTCCAGCTGCACGGTCTGGCCAGCCGCTATGGGCGAGGTGACACAAAGAAACAAGCGAGTCGACGGCGGGAAGTGTGCCTCGCCTCTGCTGGTCACCTGCTGATAGCAGTGACGAACGAGCTTGGCGGGTTGGACGTGAGAGGGATTCGGCGCTAGTGGTCACGCGCGTGAGTTCTGTGGCTGTTGGTTTGGGTGGTAGGTCCATTTGAAGGGTTTGGCCCGGTTGTTGTAGTCGTCGATGTGGTCGAGGATGGCTCCGGCGAGGTCGCTGGTGTGGGCGAACTCGGCTGTGTCGAGGAGTTGTCGGGTGAGGATGGAGAACCACATCTCGATCTGGTTGAGCCAGGATGCGTGGGTGGGGGTGCGGTGCAGGAACACGCGGTGGTGGCCGTCGAGGAACTCCTCGACGGCGGCGGTGCAGTGGGTGGCGGGGTTGTCGACGATGCAGCGCAGCTCGAGGTGGGCGGGCACCATGGAGTCCAGCTCGGCGAGGAACGCCACGAAGTTGTCCGAGCGGACCGAGTCTGTGGGCGCGGCGACGACTTCGCCGGTGGCGCACTCGAACGCGGCGAACAGTGCCTTGGTGCCGTGGCGGCGGTACTCGAACTCCTGTCGGGCGACCCGCCCGGCGGCGGCGCCGTCGGCGGGCCGCGCCGGGCGGGTCGCGCCGACGCGGCTCTTGGCCTGTATGGCGGTCTTCTCGTCGACGCTGAACACCGCCCAGTTGTCCGGCGGGTCGAGGCACAGCCCGCAGACGTCGGCGGCCTCGGCGTCGAAGTCTGCGTCATGGGAGGTCATCCACGAGCGCGCCTGCTGCGGCTTGAGGCCCATCGAGGCGCAGATCCGCCACACCTGCGAGTCCGAGATCGCGATGGCGAGGTCCTCGCGCATGATCCGGCCGACCTCGGGCATCGACATGCGGGCCTTGAGCCGCCGCCCGCCGAGCTGGCCCGCCTCGGGGGGCCGCGTCGTGATCGTCTCGACCAAAGCCAGCCTCTCCGCGGGCCCATACACACGCGGCCGGCCCGAGCGCGGCCGGTCCGCGAGCCCGCCCAGGCCCACCTCGCCGTAGCGGCGCCGCCACACGTCCACCTGGTTGCGGTTCAGGCCCACCGCCTTGCCGATCACCGGAGACGACAGCCCCTCAGCGGCCATCAGCACCACCTTGGCACGCTGCCAATCCCGCCGCGGCGTCGTCGACGCAGCCACCCGCGCCTCCAGCACCGCCCGATCAGCCTCGCACACCTTCAAAGTCCTAGGAACAGTCATAACCCGACCCTAACACAGCCATACGACTACCGCGAGCATGCACTAGCTGCATGGCGTCATCGCTGATGCCCTGCATCGCAGCTATCGCCTCATCAACCGTCTGCACGAGATGCGCCCTCACCTCTTCCGGGAGGTTCGTATCGGCGACCTGCTGACGCAGTTGCTCCAACCGAAAAAGCAACGTGCTGTTGTCGGCAGGCATCGGATCTGGCTGGGCTGTCATCGTGTCGCTTCCCGTGCAGGTGCCATCAGTGTTGCGCTCTGCACTGGCGCGGTGCAGGTCTGTGCTCGCACCACGTGACCTCGCACTCACACACGACGTCATTCTCGTACTCCGCGCCGCAGTTGACGCACCAGAATCTCGCGTTCTTGAAGCCGCCGAGGTAGCTGACGTATCCGAACCGTCCCCAACCACAAGAAGCGCACGCCTTCAGGCTGATTTCGTCGCCGCCTTCCGCGGGTGGTACTAGGCGACGGGCAACGGTGTCTACCGAGCGTCCAATCTTGTCCAGCTTCTGGCCGTGTCCCGAGACCGCCGAGGCGATCTTGCCGAGTGGAGTGGAAGCATCCTCGCTAGAGCCCCGGCGGACACCCGCTCCGCCGAAGGTGAGAGTTGACCTGTGCCTTCTGAACCCCCACGTGCTCTCGTGAGACACTTCAAAGGTGGTGTTCTCCAGCGTGCTTACCATGTCTGGGCCGTACACAGAAACCGCCACGCTGTAGCGCTGACCTCTATCCATGTCACCGAAGTTCTCGACCGGCCCGAAGTCGCCAATGTCGTCCGCGGTCCCCAACAACTCCTTTACCGAGAGGGGCGGTTGGCACCGAACTTGCACCCGCTTGGCGGCTCGGTTCCCGGTGTTCTCCAAATCGAGATACGTGAGACCCCTCCTCATCCCGAGGTGGAGCGTCATGCGTGGTCTGCTGCGGTATGCCCAGAACCATGCGCCGCCGAGCGCCGCTAGCCCCTGAACGATGGCCTCGCTCCAGTCGGCCCCGATCCTGCGTACGAGCATCACAAGCAGCACCAGCGCGAGTGCTACTAGCACCCAGCCAGCTGTCCGCTTCGTCGTTCTCTTTCGGTCCAAGACACCCTCCGATGCTGTGTGCCTCTCTGTGGTCTGGACACTACGGGATGGGTACGACAGCTACGGGGAACATCCGGGGATGCGGCTGGTGAACTTCCCCCGGTCGGGGCCGGAGGCGGTGGCTAACGTGCAGGAACCAGCCCATCAGCTAAGCGAGCACCCGTGTCCGACCCTCTTGGCCGCTCCGCACCCCGCCCGACCTTGGTCCACGCCCCCGCTCCCGGTGAAGGTCCACCCCTCTCGGCGGTGAACCCTCTCGCGGAGAGGCCACAACTCGGGAGGTCAGAGCAGGTCGCGAACACCCCACTCTGGTGGTTCATGGAGTTAGTAGCGCTCAGGTAAGGGAGTTAGCTCCGCCGTGAGCGCTTTAGGGTGTTTGGGGGCATTTAAAGTCGTGATTGCTGGTTCGTGACGCGCTGGTTCGGCGCGTGGGTGTCAACCGTTGCGTGTGGAGGGGTTGACGGACGCGCCGAAGCTGACGGCCGACTTCACCGGGCCGTCAGCCTCAAGGACGGTGCTCAGACTGTCAGGGTGGTGCCCGTGGCGGCAGATCGGCCTTTGGGCTGTGGTGGGCGGCTGGGTGGCCGCCGTTGGAGGTGGTGTTGTCGAGGGCGGCAGCGTCCCACCGGGTGGTGGAAATTGAGGTAGCTGGGAGGGTCCACCTGTAGGGGGGCCATCGGCGTGATCCTCGGTGAGAAGACATCACCGACTCATCGAGGAGGACACACCGATGACCCTGTCTGATACTGCCACAGCGCAGCTGTTGGAGACCTTCCGCGCCTCAGGTGGCGCGGAGCTGATCCGTGAGGCGGTGGTGTTGGTGCTCCAGGAGCTGATCGAGGCCGAGGCGACCGCGGCGATCGGAGCGGGCCGCTATGAGCGCAGCGAGACCCGCACGACGGCGCGCAACGGGCACCGCGGCCGCCTGTTGGCCACCCAGGCGGGGGATCTGGAGCTGAAGATCCCCAAGCTGCGCAAGGGCAGCTTCATGCCGTCGGTGCTCGAGCCGCGCCGGCGCATCGACCGGGCGCTGTATGCGGTGATCATGGAGGCCTACGTCGCTGGGGTGTCCACCCGCTCGGTGGACGACCCGGTGGCCGCGCTGGGAGCGGAGTCGGGCATCTCCAAGTCGGAGGTGTCGCGGATCTGTGCGGGCCTCGACGAGGGCGTGGAGGCCTTCCGCAGCCGGCGCCTGGACCACATCGAGTTCCCCTACGTCTACTTGGACGCCACCTACCTCAATGTGCGCAACAGCGTCGCCCAGCCAGCGTCGATGGCGACGGTGGTGGCCACCGGGATCACCTCAGACGGCAATCGTGAGGTCCTGGGCTGTGACGTCGGCGACAGCGAGAGCGAAGCCTTCTGGCAGCAGTTCATGGGGTCTTTGCGCGACCGGGGCCTCACCGGGGCGCGCCTGGTGATCTCCGACGCTCACCGCGGGCTCGCCGCAGCCGCCGACCGCTGGTTCCAGGGCGCCGCCAGACAGCGTTGCCGGGTGCATTTCATCCGGAACCTGCTGGCGGTGGTGCCCCGCAGCCACCAGCACATGGCCGCCGCCTTGTTCCGCACGATCTTCGCTCAACCCGACACCGACGCCGTCACCGCCGCCTGGGACCAAGTCACCACCCAACTCGCCGCCAGCTTCCCCAAAGCGGGCCCGCTGATGGACACAGCCAGAGCCGAGGTGCTGGCCTTCGCCGCGTTCCCCAAGGCCCACTGGCAAAAGATCCGGTCCACCAACCCCCTCGAACGCATCAACAAGGAGATCAAGAGACGATCACGCGTCGTGGGGATCTTCCCCAACGAGGCCTCCGCCATCCGATTGGTCGGAGCCATCCTCGCCGACCTCCACGACGAGTGGCAGGCCAGCGACCGGCGCTACCTCTCAGAGGACTCCATGAGCCTGCTCTACCCCGAGCGCGATAGTCTCGCCACAGCCGAACTCACAGCCGGCAACTAACCACCGAGGCTCAACCCCAAAGTCCACCACGCCACGGGACGCCCCCTCGAGGGCGGGCAGGATGCAGAACAGTGGGCCCTTCGCGTAAACGTGGGATGAGGGGTTGCTGGCACCGGTGGGCTGGTCACGTTATCAGCAGGCCTCGGGCTTCGAAGTTGGCGGGGTTTGGGCTTCCCCCCGAATCTTGGAGTGTTGGTTAGGCGGCTTGGGTTTGTTCGTGGTCGAGGGGGCTGGTCATGTTGTTGGCGGAGTGTAGGCGTAGGGGGTTGTACCAGGTGTCGGTCCAGGCGGCGATGTCTCGCCGGGCGTGGTCGCGTGTCTGCCGGCGCCGCCGGGAGATGAGCTCGTGTTGCAGGGTGGAGAAGAACGACTCGGCCGCGGCGTTGTCCAGCGCGCAGCCGACGCGTCCCATCGACTGGTTGACCCCGAGGCGCCGGCAGGCTTCGGCGAAGTCTCCGGAGCTGTACTGGGCGCCCTTGTCGGTGCGGAGGATCACGCCGGCGACGGAGCCGCCTCGGGTGGCGGCGGCCATGTTGAGCGCCGCGGCGGCGAGGCCGGCTGTGGGATGGCGCTCAGAGGTGGCGAAGCCCAGCATCCGGCGGCTGTAGAGGTCCTCGACGGTCGCGAGGAACACCGGTCCCTCGGCGGTGGGGATCTGCTTGAAGTCGCCGACCCGCTTCTGGTCGGGGGCCTCTGCGGTGAAGTCGCGCCTGAGCAGGTCGGGCACGGGATCGGCCGACTTGTCGGGCCGTGTCAGGCCCCGCCGGCGGCGCCGGGTGCGGGCCTGGAGCCCTTGGCGGGCCATGGAGGCCTCCACCGTCTTCTTGGACACCGTGTGGCCGTCTCGGCGCAGCTGGGCGCGCGCCCGCGGCGAGCCGTAGGTCCCGCCGGACGCCTCGAAGCAGTCCTTGACCGCGGCATCAACGCGCTGTCGGCGCCTCCCGGCGAGCGAGGGTCCGCGGCTGCGGCGCTCATAGAAGCTGGACTCGGCCACCCCCAGGGCCCGGCAGGAGACCGCGTGAGGCACCCCGTGATCGGTCCTTTGGGCCGCGATGTGCTCGACCAGGCTCACCGCGTCGCCTCCCTGACCCAAAGGACCACCGATCGTTTGAGCACATCACGCTCCATCCCCAACTCGTCGCAGCGGCGGCGCAGCCGCACCAACTCGGCACGCTCGTCGCCGTCGAGACGCTCGCCCGAGCGCTCGGCGCGGTCCTTGCGGACCCAGTTGCCCAACGTGCCCGCGCCGATCCCCAGCTCGCGGGCCACCTCAGCGACCGATCTGCGAGTCTCTTGGACGATCCGCACAGCACCGGCCTTGAACTCCGGGTCGTACTGTCTTCGTGTCTCAGGCATGGCGTCTCCTCTTAGCAGGCTGCTGAAAAAGTCGCTGCGGGGTGCTCGCGATCGTTGGTGGGGTGTGGGACGATGTCGTTATGCGTGGAACGGTGGATGCCCAGATGGCGATGTTGTCGACTGTGTCGGCGGAGGACTTGATCGGCGCTGATCATCCGATTCGGCGGATCAAAGCGGTGGTGGACGCGGTGCTCGGGGGCCTCGACGCCGAGCTGGCGGCGATGTGTCCGCCTCGGGGCCGTCCCAGCGTGCCGCCTGAGATGCTGTTGAAGGCGTCGGTGCTGATGGCGTTGTACTCGGTGCGCTCGGAGCGGGCGTTCTGTGAGCGCTTGAACTATGACATGTTGTTCAAGTGGTTCCTTGGGCTGCGCATCGACGAGCGCGGCTTCGACGCGTCGACGTTGTCGAAGAACCGGCAGCGGCTGTTGGACCATGAGATCGCGGACCGGTTCTTCGCCGCGGTGGTGGACGCGGCGAAGCTGCGCCGGTACTGCTCGAGCGAGCATTTCAGCGTGGACGGCACTCTGTTGGAGGCGTGGGCGTCGCACAAGAGCTTCAAACCCAGAACCGGCGCCGCAGCCGGGGCCGCGTCGGCGCAGCCCCAGCCCCAGCAGCCCCAGCAGCCCCAGCTCCAGCAGTCACAGCCCCAGCAGCCCCAGCCCCAGAAGTCCCAGCAGTCGCAGCCCCAGCAGCCCCAGCAGCCCCAGCCCCAGAGGTCCCAGAAGTCCCAGCAGTCGCAGCGGCCGCGGCGGGCGGCGGGCGGCGGCCGCAACCCCGGGACGGACTGGCGCGGCGAGCGGCGCCGCAACGACACCCACGCTTCTGTGACCGATCCCGAGGCGAGGCTGTTCCGCAAGTCCGCGGGAACCGCCGCGACGCTGTGCTTCATGGGCCATCTGCTCACCGAGAACCGCAACGGGCTCATCGTCGACGCCGAGCTCACCACAGCCGACGGCCACGCGGAGCGCGGCACCGCCGCCGCGATGCTCAACAGAGCCCCGCCACGCGCCCGGCGCCGCACCGTCGGCGGCGACCGCGACTACGACACCAGAGGCTTCGTCGCCGACGCCCGGGCCGCGGGATTCACGCCCCACGTCGCCCAGAACACCACCAGACGCCGATCCGCGATCGACGAGCGCACCACCCGCCACGCCGGATACGCCGCCTCCCAACAAGCCCGAAAACGCGTCGAGGAGCCCTTCGGACGGATCAAAACCATCGCCGGAGGACGCAAACTCCGCCACAAAGGACAACAACGCAACCGGGCCTGGTTCCTCATCACCGCCGCCAGCTACAACCTGGTGCGCATAGCCCGACTCGACACGCCCACCCCCTGAACCGGCCCCGAACCGCCGCCCAGAACGCCCACCCCGAACCGGCGCCGCCAGCCCCGACCCCCGACAACACACCCGAGCCAAGCCCCACAACCCCGCCCCCAACACACAACACCCCAGACCAAAGCACCACAACACCCCCAACCAGACCCCAAACACAGCCCAACCGCCCTGAACTCCCAAATTTCAGCATCCTGTTAGACGATGCCTCCAAGATCAGGGGGGATGCTCAGTTGGTGAAGCCGTGTGCGGTGCGCCGCAGTACTTGGAGCAGGTTGTTGGTGCCCTCGATGCGTCCGTTGGAGGCCCGGTCGGTGTGGTGCCAGGCCAAGATCTCCTGGGACCAGGCGATGATGGTGTCGACGATGTTGTGGAACTCGGGCAGCTGTCCGGTTTCGTAGAGGTCGCAGAACCGCCCGAGCGTTTCGAGGGCGCCGTGGTGGTCGTCTGCGAGGTAGAGGCCGTGGAGTTCCTGTAGGGCCTGCCGGCCGGCTTTGAGGCGGGGGTGGGCGCCCAGGAGGGCGTCGAGGCGGGCCCGGTCTGTGTCATTGAGCTGGTCGTCTCTGCGCATCAGCAAGAACCGGGCACCGAACACCTCGGGATCGAAGGCCGGGGTGACGCCGTGGGGCTCGCGGCGCTGGATGTCTCGGCGCACCGCGGTGAGCCCCGCCGCGAACCACCCGATGACATGGAAGCGGTCAAGCACATGGCGCGCGCCCCGCAGGCAGGCCTCCACCGACGCCTTGTAGGCGCGGGAGCCGTCGGTGACGACGACCTTGACTCCTCTGCGCCACTTGTGTGGCTGTTGCATCAAGAACGCTGTGAGCGCAGCACTGCTGCGGTGCTCGACCATCGCCAGGGCGCCGCCGGTGTCGCCGTTGACGATCACCGTCACATAGCGGTGGCGCTTGCGCATCGAGGTCTCATCGACCAACAGTACCCGCCAGCGCCGGGTGCGGCGATGCTCCGTGACGAGCCCCGCCCAGGCCCTCACCAGCGCCATCACCAGATGCCACCCCAGCGCGTGGCGGCGCGCCACCGCCGCCACCGTCATCACCTCGGCGTCGCTGACCAGCCGCCGGGCCAGACGCCGTGCCACACAACCGCCGAACTCGGGGTGGTCCTCGAGCCAGCGGTGCTCGCAGCCCCCGCAGCAGAACCGTCGCCGGCGCCACACCAGCGTCATGCGGCGCCCCGACACCCCAAGGTCGCGAATGTCGCGTCGGCGGGTGCCATGCACCCGTGCGCAACGGAACCCGCACGCCGGGCACCGCGGCCGCCTCACAGCCGACTCGACCTCCACAACCAGCTCGCTCGGCGTGTCGACCTGCACTCTCAGCACGCGTGCCTCACGCAGGTGCAGCCGCACCCGCACAACATCAGAAGCCATCGGGGCCCTCCTGGATCAGTGTTGTGACAATCACCGATCCCAGCAGGGCCCCGACCCCTACTCAGGGACCCTCAACCACCCCGCCTCCCCACGTTCTCGCGAAGGCTCCGTAAGCTCCTGCGGATGCTGGCCGTGCGCTGGCCCAATCACTCTCGCAGGGTACTGCCAGCCTGCGACGGGACAGGAACGTTCCAGTTGCGGTTGGAGTCTCCCGGCACTGGTCTCCGAGTAGATCACTGATCCTTCTCTTGTAGCTGCATGTACTCAGTCCGGCTGGGAAGCCGGTGCGTAGCTATTTCCCTTACGGCCTGACGGAACTCTGGCCAACTATGGAGCACACCACAGGCGACTTGGGGAACGGCGGGCGTCGTACTGGGGAACAGTGCAAGCGATCCGCCAGTCTCATCGTCGTAGGGAGGGTTGACGGTGGCTACCAGTGCCACATTCGAGTAGCGGAGCACGGCAACCTCACCGGCCTTGCCCTCCGCTATCTCTATTTCCGCGAACCACTTGCGACATTCTTCCTTTTCGAGCACGAATTCCTGGGGCAGGTGTCCCGTGGGCAGGCTGATTGAAAGGAGCGGAGCGATCCTCCCTGACGGTCGCCCCACCACTTCGACCCTTGCGTACTGGTCGTCTTCGGTTTCACCGGGGGCTTTGGCGTGCAGGTACGGGCGGGAGAGCCGAGTTGCGAGGGCGTCTCGTTGCGTCTCCAACGCTTGGCGCGCTTCCTCAGCGCTTCGACGCGCATCCTCGGCATCGTCCAACCTCTTCAACAAGCCACTGACCCCTTCAGGCACGCGGCGAGCGAACCAAGCAAGGAACGCAGTGGCGACGGCTGTCAACGAGATTGCGACCAGAGCTAGCCACCCACGTAACGCACCGGAGGTGCCGACACTGGTTGTCGGCTCCGGGGTGGCCTCCCATGCGATGGCCTGCCAAACCCCAACGGCTACAGCAGCGACGATCACGAGCGCTGCGATCACCGCAACCACAGCCTTGACGCCGCCCCGTCCCAGTTTCTTTGGCTTGTCCTCATGGTCAGCGGACACGGCTACCTCTTCCACATCTCGTAGGGGTCTACCTCGATCAGCGGGTACTTGCTCACAGGCGGGGGTGTGGGGCGTGCGTGCTGCTGGACGAACTCTCGCTCTCTTGCCGTGTCATCTTGCGGGAGCACCACACGAAACTGTGCTCTCCAGCACTGTTGAGCGTTGAACTGCCTCACCACCTGGGACGCCAAGGGGCGCACGCCCGAGCAACTGAGCACCCGAGGCCCCGCCACGGCCATCACCCGAGGCGTCAACGGCATCCAGCAATGCCACTCGTTGCCATCGAGGTGAACGCCGCGAGCTGTGTTCCTGACTCGCCCGAACAGCGCTGTGCTCTCCTTTCTCAGGCGACCCGTGGGAGACAGGAACGCCGGGCCGTCTCCCAGCAGAAAGCCTCCGCTCCGCTTGGGACGGTGCAGCCTCAGTCCGCATCCCCGCAACAGTGCGCGGTACCGATCCAAATACTCCGGCAACGTCTCGGCAATCCTCTGCCGCTGCTGTGACACCAGTCCGCCATCAGCGTTGCGTATCGCAGCGTCGGCCATTCGGAGAGCCTCCTCATGCGACATGCCGGTTTCTTCAAGCCTTCGATTCCATTCCTCGTCCGATTGCGCCTCCTGTAGGGCCTCCGCTGCGCCCTGCGCGATCAGACCGAGCTGGCCAGACAGCATCTCGCTGCTTCTGAGCAGGTGCAACGCCATGAGATCAAGCACCGCCTGCCGCCGCTCGGGATCAGCACCGAGGGGGGAACAGTCGCCTTCCAGAGCGTCAGCGGCCTGGCTCTCGATGAAGCTCCAGTCGGTTTCGAGCGCTTGCGCAAACTCGACGGGAACGATCCCTCTACCTTCGTCATCGGAGACGGCGTACATGATGCTGCCGGGTAGCTCGCGTCTGGTATCCCAGCGTCGAAGGTCGAACACTTCGACCCTGCCGTCGTCACCGGCCCAGTTCTTGATGATGAACTGCGACACGAGATGCTGGTCCACGCCAGCAGGCTAGGAGAGTGTTGATTATGTCCCAAAATCGCGATATCGCTGTCACAAAACCGCAGGTCAGAAGGTTGTGTACTGCGCGAAATCGGCATTACTCAACAGTCTCCTAGGAGGCTGGTGTTTTTCTCGGGTGGGGTTGGGTGTGTGTGGTAGAGTTGCAGGGATGTTGTTCGGTCTCGTGGGGAGGTTCGTGTCGTGACGGTGGGTGTGGAGCCGTGTCGGGTGGATCTGTTCAAGGGTTCGCATTTCGTGGGGGAGCGGCTGGCGGCGGATTCGATTTTTTCGGTGTTGGCGCGTGAGGGGCGGCGGTTGTTTCCCGACGGGATGTTCGATGATCTCTTTAGTTCGCGGGGGCGGCGCAGTGTGCCGCCGCGGGTGGTTGCTGTGGTGATGGTGCTGCAGCGCTGGTTCGGGTTGTCTGAGTGTGAGGCGGTGGCCGCGTTCGAGTTCGACGCGCGTTGGCGTTATGCGTGCGGGTGCCTCGACGTGGACGGCGGCGGGTTCGACCACACGGTGCTGGTGGGGATGCGGGCGCGGCTCGCGGCGTCGCAGCGGCCGCGGCGGATCTTCGAAGCGGTGCTGGGCGCGGCCCGCGAGGCGGGGGCGTTGTCTCGGCGGCGGGTGCTGGACTCGGTGCCGGTCTATGACGCGGTCGCGACCCAAGACACTGTCACGATGCTGCACCGCGCCATCGGCGCGGTGCTCGCAGCCGGCGGGGGCGACGCCGGCGCGGGCTTGCGTGGCGACTATCGGCGCGGCAGCAGGCCGGTGTGCGACTGGGACGACCCCGGCGAGCGCTCGGAGTTGGTGGACGCGCTGGGCGCGGACGCCGCGGCGGTGCTCGCCGGGTTGGAGGGCCGCGAGCTCAGCGGGGCTCTCAGCGAGGCTGCGGAGTTGTTGGCCGCGGTCTGCGGGCAGGACCTCTGCGAGGACCCCGACGGACGGTTCATGATCGCTCGGCGCGTCGCCGCGGACCGGGTCATCTCCACGGTGGACCCCGACGCCCGCCACGGCCACAAATCCACCGCACGGCGCTTCGACGGCTACAAGGGCCACGCCGCGGTGGACCCCGACTCCGAACTCGTCACCGACACCGCGGTCACCCCCGCCAACACCGCCGACGCCCAACCCGCCCCCCAACTCATACACGACCTCCTCAACACCGCCGACACCGACACCAACACCGCCGACACCAACACCAACACCGCCGACACCGACACCGCCGACACCGACACCGCCGACACCGCCGACACCGACACCGCCGACACCGCCGACACCGCCGACACCGCCGACACCGCCGACACCGACACCGCCGACACCGACACCGACACCGCCGACACCGCCGACACCGACACCGCCGACGTCGGCGGTGTGGTCGAGGAGTTCGAGGGCCGGCCGACGGTCTATGGCGACAGCGCGTACGGCAGCGGAGAGTTCCAAGGGCTGCTCGAGCGCAGCCGCATAAACTCGAGGTGCCGCACCCAGCCGGCGCGCGCTCCGGGGGGCCGCTTCGCCAAGGACCGCTTCGACGTCGATCTGCCCAACGGCACAGTCACCTGCCCCGCGGGGGTCTGCGTCGCTGTCCGCTTCGGCCGCGACGGCTCGGGCGCGGCCCGCTTCGGGCCGGCGTGCGCGAGCTGCGAACTGCGCGACCGCTGCACCAGCGCAGCCGGCGGAAGGACTGTGCGCGTCGGACCCGACGAGGCCGTGCTCGCCGCGGCCCGCGAACGCCAACAAGACCCACAATGGCGCCGCGACTACCGCGCCGTGCGCCCCAAAGTCGAACGCAAGCTCGCGCACCTCGTGCGCCGCAAACACGGCGGCCGCCACGCCCGGGTGCGCGGCCGGCCCAAAGTCGACGCCGACTTCAACCTGCTCGCCGCAGCCGCCAACATCGCGCGCCTCGGCATACTCGGACTGCGCTCCACACCAACAGGATGGACCCTCGACTGACCCCGCCAAAGCCCCAACCCGCCCCCGACACGACCAACCAGCCGCCCCCGACACGACCAACCCTCGCCCAACCCGCCGACCCCGGCCACCACCCACCACAACAGCCCACCGAACACCAATTTGGCACCAGCCACCTAGTGTCCTGAGTCAGGAATTCGTTGGAGATATGTTGCCGGGTTGTGGAGTGTCTCGTCGGTGCTCTTGTGCCATGTGAACGGGCGGGGGTTGTGGTTCCGGTGGTCGATCCGGTGCTGGATGGAGCCGGTGGGCTCTTTGGTGCTGGTGTGGGTGCCGCGGCGGATCCGTTTGGTGGTGGGCTCGGCGAACCAGCGCTCGACGGGGTTCGTCCACGAGCTGTGGGTGGGGGTGAGGTGGAAGCTGAAGCGGGGGTGGCGCAGCAGCCGGCGCTGTATGGCGGGGGTCTTGTGGGTGGAGGAGTTGTCCAGCACGACGTGCGCCTTGGGGCCCTCGGGGGCTTCGCTGTCGATGAGGTCCAGGAACTTGCGGGACTCGATGGCGCGGCGGCGCGCGGTCATCGAGGAGGTGGCTTTGCCCGAGGCGGCGTCGAGCGCCGCGTGGAGGTTGGTGGTGCCGAAGCGGCGGTAGTCGTGGGTTCGGCGCTGGGGCGCACCCGGCATCAAGGCAAGCACCGGCGCGGCGCGGTCGAGAGCCTGGATCCGGGTCTTGTCGTCCGCGCAGAGCACCACCGCTGCCTCCGGCGGGTTCAAGTACAGCCCGGCGACGTCGCGCGCCTTGTCGATGAACTGGGGGTCCGGCGACACCTTGAACTCCTCCACGCCATGGGGCCTGAGCCCGAAGGCCCGCCACATCCTCGAGATCGTCGACTGCGACAGCGCCACCTGCGCGGCCATCGAGCGCGTCGACCAGTGCGTCGCGCCCTCAGGAGCCGACTCCAGCGTCTTGACGATCACCTCCTGCGCCTTGTCGTCGCTCACCGTGCGCGGCGCGCCCGGACGCGGCTCGTCGCAGAGCCCGTCCAACCCGCGCCCCGCGAACCGGCGCCGCCACTTCGACACCGTCGCCTCGCTGCACCCCAGCGACGCCGCGATCGACTTGTTCGTCTCCCCCGCGGCCGCGCCCAGCACTATCCGGCACCGCAGCGCCAGAGCCTGCGACGACTTCGGGCGCCGCGCCCACCGCTCCAGCGTCTCGCGCTGCTCATCGGCGAGCACCACCTTCACCCCACGACGGCCTCTAGCCACCACTGCCTCCAATCACCGCCCGCATCCACACCAACCATACCACAACCAACCCCAATAACTAAAGACTCAGGACACTAGGTGCCTCTCATCTCATGGGATGAGCCTTCGCGGATTCGTGGGGAGCGGGGTGGTTGAGGGTCCCTGAGTAGGGGTCGGGGCCCTGCTGGGATCGGTGATTGTCACAACACTGATCCAGGAGGGCCTCGATGGCTTCTGATGTTATGCGGGTGCGGCTGTACCTGCGTGAGACACGCGTGCTGAGAGTGCAGGTCGACACGCCGAGCGAGCTGCGCGTGGAGGTCGAGTCGACGGTGAGGCGGCCGCGGTGCCCGGCGTGCGGGTTCCGTTGCGCACGGGTGCATGACACCCGCCGACGCGACATTCGCGACCTTGCGGTGTCGGGGCGCCGCATGACGCTGGTGTGGCGCCGGCGACGGTTCTGCTGCGGGGGCTGTGAGCACCGCTGGCTCGAGGACCACCCCGAGTTCGACGGTCGTCTGGCACGGTGTCTGGCCCGGCGGCTGGTCAGCGACGCCGAGGTGATGACGGTGGCGGCGGTGGCGCGCCGCCACGCGCTGGGGTGGCATCTGGTGATGGCGCTGGTGAGGGCCTGGTCGGGGCTCGTCGCGGAGCATCGCCGCACCCGGCGCTGGCGGGTGCTGTTGGTCGATGAGACCTCGATGCGCAAGCGCCACCGCTATGTGACGGTGATCGTCAACGGCGACACCGGCCGCAAGCCACACAAGTGGCGCAGAGGAGTCAAGGTCGTCGTCACCGACGGCTCCCGCGCCTACAAGGCGTCGGTGGAGGCCTGCCTGCCGGGCGCGCGCCATGTGCTTGACCGCTTCCATGTCATCGGGTGGTTCGCGGCGGGGCTCACCGCGGTGCGCCGAGACATCCAGCGCCGCGAGCCCCACGGCGTCACCCCGGCCTTCGATCCCGAGGTGTTCGGTGCCCGGTTCTTGCTGATGCGCAGAGGCGACCAGCTCGATGACACAGACCGGGCCCGCCTCGACGCCCTCCTGGGCGCCCACCCCCGCCTCAAAGCCGGCCGGCAGGCCCTACAGGAACTCCACGGCCTCTACCTCGCAGACGACCACCACGGCGCCCTCGAAACGCTCGGGCGGTTCTGTGACCTCTACGAAACCGGACAGCTGCCCGAGTTCCACAACATCGTCGACACCATCATCGCCCGCTCCGACGAGATCTTGGCCCAACACCACACCGACCGGGCCTCCAACGCACGCATCGAGGGCGCCAACAACCTGCTGCAAGTACTGCGGCGCACCGCCCACGGCTTCACCAACCCCGCCAACTTCGAAGCCCGAGGCCTGCTGACAACGTGACCAGCCCACCAGTGCCAGCAACCCCTCATCCCACGTTTACGCGAAGGGCCAAGAACAGAGGGACGCGCCGACGCTGCCCGCAACCCGAAGTGTCCCCCTCTGGTCCTCGCCCAGGTCGCCCTGGATTCGCATTCCTATCCCCGCCGGGTGGCTGCCGCTATCCCGAACACCCCCCAAGATGCCCTCGCCGCTCTCGCAGAGGACGATGTGGAGGGCTGTCGCCAGGCCGTGGCCGGCAACCCCGCCGCATCTGAGACGCTGCTGACACGACTGTCTGAGGAGCCGGACCCTGAGGTGCGCGTCGGCGTGATCGACAACCCAAACGTGCCAGCCGAGATCCTGGAGCGCCTCCGGGACGACGACCGTCCAGAGATCCGGGCGCGGGCGCGTCGGCGGCTCGCGATCTTGGCACACAAGGCGCAGCAACGGCAGGTCGGCTAGTCGAGTGTTTTGATGGCAGCCACCGCATCTGCGAACGATGCCGGCTTACGGCCCCACACCAGGTCGAGTATGTTGTCGTAGGCCGCCTCGAGAGCGCCGTACTGCGGTGTGCCGGGCTGAAAAGCCGGGCTGGTCGAGAACCCTTCGTCAGGCCGGGGGTGAGGCTCTTTGGTGGCGCCTTTGGCCTGGATGTGGCGGGCCAGGATCGGTAACGCGGAGCGAGTCTCCGCGGCGTGGACCGGCGACTCAGCGATGCTCCACAGGTCGTAGATGTCACGGCCGCGTTTCTGCAGCTGTTCGAGGGCGTCATCGTCTGGTTTGGCCATGGCTCGCTTGTGCAGGGCGAAGAACTTGTTGGCGGCGGTGAACGGCACGCATAGCACAGGGACATCGAAGGCAGCGAGTTCCGGGTAGGCGGCGACTGTGGCCGGGTCGGCGGCGCGTCCCATCAACGACTGGCAAGACGCGACACGGGCGACAGCGAATGGCCGGTGGCATGCGGTGTCGAGTTCGGTCTGGAGGTCTTCGTCGAAGGGTCGGATGATGCTCGACTCAGCGACGAGATAGTCGGGGGTGTCGCCGACGGTGATGACCCGGCGGCCGACGTCGCCGCCGGTGGTGCGGGTGTTGTGGGCAGTGTCGGGTAGGTCCGGTGAGCATGCTCTCGCGGTGTCGGTGACAGCGAGCCGACGGATACGGCTCAGCGCGTTCTTGGCCTCGGGCTCGGCTGTGAGTGCTATGGAGAGGTCGATGTCCTCAGAGATGCGGTCCGCCAGTTGGTAGGCGTTGGTGAGAGACGATCCGCCGGTGAACACCAGCGCACCGACGGGGTTGGAGACGGGCCGGTGCTTGTGGTCGTCGTAGCGATCCTCGAACTGTGCGCCGGGCGGGTGCTGAGCGAACAGCACTCGTAGCGTGCGGCACATGTGGTAGTCACGAACGATGCTGTCCTCGTCGACCGCGAACCGGTCGAATGCTGCGTTGAGCACACCCCCGAAATCGGCGACGTTGTCGCATAGACGGCCACCTGTGCGGGCGGCCACGCCCGGCCAGAGAGCCCCTGGACCGGTGCCGGCAGCTGACCCGCCGCGAGGGTTGCTGGTCATGGCCGTCATGAGGCCCAGAGACCCGGAAGAAGCGGCTGGCCGCAAAGATGCGGTGTTGGCGGCCGGCCGTTGCGAGGCCGAGCTAGCGGCAGCTGCAACAGGTGGATCCTCCTGTTGGCCGTGGTTGTGATGGGGGCATGACCCCTTGGGATTCTGGCAGCGGCCCCGTCGCGCCGTGTGAGCGAGACACTTCGGGCCGTCCTGCCTGCGCCGCCGAGAGCCTCGTCCGGGCATGAGGGAATCCTCTAGCTGTCGCTGGTGACCGTAGCGGGCATCGCTTCTGTGAGGCTGCGCAGCCGGTACCGGAACCTGGCAGTGACGCGAGGTTCGCGGCCGCCCACATCGCGGAGCGCGTCGCCGCGTACGTACGCGTCCGGGCCGAGCCGCCTCATCGCAGAGCCGTCTGTGATGAGGTTGACGCATTCGTCCCAGTCCCATCCGGCGAAAGCCGAGTAGCGCAAAGCCTCCAACACTGTCACCTCGGCCCATGTCAGCTCCCGGCGTGCCTCGTTGGCCCTAGACGAGAACATGCAACCCCTGACGTTTGTGCGCGGGGCCCGTCCGACCACACATATCCGCAAGCGGACGGTCGGCTGCCAGTTCCATCCCAACTTGTTGACTGCGGTCAGTCCCCCGTAACCGGAGCCTGGGCCTGCGATGGCCATTGCGGCTCGGCCGCGGTCGTAGACGAGAATGCCTTTGCGCCAGGGATTGTTGACCTTGATATAGACCCCCTGAGCGACGCGTTCGAGACGGATGTCTCGGGCGACCATCTGGCTGAGGGTCTTGGCCACCACCTGCTGCGGCCCGGGCACGTCGCCGGTTCTGAAGATCGACCAGTCCGGCAGCGCAGCCACCCAGTCACGCACGGCCGCAGCGGCGGAGCCGTCTCTGTAGGCGATCGGCGCGAGCGCTGTATCTGTCATGGCCCCACTCTACCACGCCGATATAGCTACCGCGTTATGACGCTGCGGCTGGCTCGTGCCCAAATCGCAAGCAAACGGCGGAAGCGGAGACCTGATCGGGCTACTCGGACGCGAAATGCCACGTCACCGCAGTCGCTGGCGGCGACCCGGCCGCGCTAGGCGGCCCGGCGACTATGTGCGCTCATCCGCAGCGGCTGCTCACACTCGGCGGACCGGGACTCCGGCTGTCGATCCAAGACGGCAGTGCCACTCCCCTTGCAGGCATTGCCGACGACATAGGCGAAATCAAGATGGCGATCGAGCAGCTATGCGGTGGGATCTTGGGTCTCGAATACAGCGCCCACCCCCAGTCAGCGCCCTCAGCTGGCGATCTGGCGTGGGTCGTGCATCACAGCCTTAGCGACGCACCAGGCATCGAGAAACTGATCGAACAGGGCAAGGCCCAGCGGTCTGTCGAAGCCCGCTGCGCTGAAACCCTCTGCACCTTCACTGCCACCAGTCCAGGCACAGTTACCACCATCCTGCTGCGCCCGGTCGACGTCGGCGCCGGCACAGTTCACCTCTGGCCTGGGGTCGTCACCGTCGACGATTGCGTGCTCGACACCACTGGCACCTCATGGGCTCCCCAGCCCGTCGAACTGCCTGCCGGCCGCTACCTGGTGCGAGGCGCTCCGCACCAGGTAGATCATCGGCAATCAGATCCGATGGTATTCATCCCCGATCCCTCGATCGAGCCCGAGACCACAGCCAGCATCAAGGTAGGGGAGTGGGGCCAGGACAGCCGCTTTGAAGTGCGCGCTCGCCCGGACTGCATCATTCGACTCCCACACGACGAGCCCGCTCTACTCGCCTGTTGGGCGACCGCTTTGGCGGCTCTCCGCGTTTCAGGTCGGGGTGAGGGTGTCGAGCAGTGTCCAGTTGGGTCTGCCGGCGTAGAGGAGGGCTCGGATTCGGTAGTTGGCGAAGTTGGTGAACCCGAACGCGGCACGTTTGACGCGTTTGACGGGGTTGTTGGCGGCTTCGGCAGCGGCGTTGGTGACTTTGGCGGTGTGCCAGTTGGCGATCTGGTGTCTCCAGGTCCACAGAGTGCGGCCGAGCCGGTTGGCCTCGGGCGGCAGGCCGGGGTCCTGGAGGTCCTTCGCGAGCTGGTTCACGGTCGCGGCGCCCACTTCGGCGTCGTTGATGTCATAGATGCTGCACAGGGTTTCTTCAGCGGTGCCGGGCGTCGCGGACTTCGCCGTGGGGGTCGCCGGCGTCGAGCAGGCCCCGCAGCCGGACGCGGCCGGAGTCGGTGATCTTCTCGGACGCGGACACCGGCAGTTTGCGGGCCCGATACAGGGGGTCGTGTTTGTGGCCGCGGGTCCGCTGGTGGACTCTGCGGCGGACCTCGTCGAGGGCGGTGTTGCCCAACCGCACGACGTGGAACGGGTCCGCGGCCTGGGCCGCGTGGGGCGGCGCCTCGTCGAAGGCCGTGCGGTAGGGGCCTGAGAGGTCCAGAACAGCCCAGCGGATGCCGGCCAGCCAGCTGCGGGGCCGCTCAAGCAGCCACGCTGCGGGTGCTTTGGCGGCGCGGCCTGGGACTATGTCCAACAGCTGGCCTGCGCCGACGTCGACGATGCCGGTCGCCCAGACCTTGGTCCGGGACCGTCCCCGCCGCCACATCAGGCGCTCGTCGAGCCCCAGCGCGACGACGGCTGAGATGCGCTCAGTGTCGGCCTCGAGCAGCGCCTCGCCCCAGCGCCGCACCGAGGCGTTCACCGGGCGCCGGCTGCACCCGAGCTCGTCGGCGACCTCCGCCACAGTGCGGCCCAGCCCGGCCTGGCGCGTCGCCCAACGCCCCGCCCGCGTCGTCAGCCTCTCGCGCTCGGACGCGATCCGCGGGTCCTGCTCGGTCACGGTGCCCGCCTTGCAGTCCCCGTCCGAGCAGCGCCACCGCCGCCTGCTGCACCAGCCGCACAGACCGCCCGAACGCCGGCAGGTCCACCAACTCCACCCGGCTGTCGCCGTCTGACCACAGCCGCCCGCCGCAGCCCACACAGCCCGGCCTCGGCACCCGCAGCCGCACATGCACCCGCAACGGTGCACCGGCCTCGTCGTCAACGCCCAGCACCT
Organism: Acidimicrobiales bacterium; assembly: GCA_965116865.1. Lineage (GTDB taxonomy): Bacteria > Actinomycetota > Acidimicrobiia > Acidimicrobiales > Aldehydirespiratoraceae > Aldehydirespirator. The sequence goes on from OZ220727.1 coordinate 220,860, forward strand.
CCACGTCGCCCAGCCCCAACATCAGCTCACACACGCGTAGGGTCGCACTCCACAGGGATCCTCCAGATCTCGGCTGTCGTGAAGCGCCGATTCTGGGGGATCCCTCGCTTTCAGCCGCGGACCCCTACCGCCTCCAATCCGACCTCAAACGCGAAGCGCCGCATAAACTCGAGGTGCCGCACCCAGCCGGCGCGCGCTCCGGGGGGCCGCTTCGCCAAGGACCGCTTCGACGTCGATCTGCTCAACGGCACAGTCACCTGCCCCGCGGGGGTCTGCGTCGCTGTCCGCTTCGGCCGCGACGCCCGCGTCGAGAGCGGCGACGCCGGCTGGACACCCGTGCGGGGGTTTGCGTCGCTGTCCGCTTCTGCCGCGACGGCTCGGGCGCGGCCCGCTTCGGGCCGGCGTGCGCGATCTGCGAACTGCGCGACCGCTGCACCAGCGCAGCCGGCGGAAGGACTGTGCGCGTCGGACCCGACGAGGCCGTGCTCGCCGCGGCCCGCGAACGCCAACAAGACCCACAATGGCGCCGCGACTACCGCGCCGTGCGCCCCAAAGTCGAACGCAAGCTCGCGCACCTCGTGCGCCGCAAACACGGCGGCCGCCACGCCCGGGTGCGCGGCCGGCCCAAAGTCGACGCCGACTTCAACCTGCTCGCCGCAGCCGCCAACATCGCGCGCCTCGGCATGCTCGGACTGCGCTCCACACCAACAGGATGGACCCTCGACTGACCCCGCCAAAGCCCCAACCCTCCCCCGACACGACCAACCAGCCGCCCCCGACACGACCAACCCTCGCCCAACCCGCCGACCCCGGCCACCACCCACCACAACAGCCCACCGAACACCAATTTGGCACCAGCCACCTAGGGGTGCGGAACTCCGGTCGAGCAACTCTCCGTGACGGGAAGCGAGAAGATGCCACGGTAAGCGCTCCGAGGCCGTGCCCACTAGCAAAGGGGCCTGTAGATCATTCGCGAGAACCGAGCAGATCGACCCGAAGTGGGGCCATGAGGTACTAGTGTCAGCGTGCTGTCCATGGTATGCTTACGAGTTAGGGTGCCGACGTTGCAGAACGGTGGCGACAAGATGGAGACCTTGGGAGGATCGCGTTGACGCTGTTTGGGGTTCCCGACGCACCACGGTACCGCCTCAGGCAGGCTCCTCTAGCACAGGCTCTGGCGCAAGTGCGATTTCCGCTGCTCGCCACCCTAGAGACGATGCACGGCATCAGACCCCTGCAAGAGGAACTCCGCGCGGAATTCCCCTACATGGAGCAGGAGCGCGTCCAAGAGGTAGCTCTAGTCGTAGGTCCAGCCGGACCAGCCGGTGGAATGGCTAGCTCGGAGTCAGTCACTTGGAAGCTAGCAAACGATGCCGGGACGATGATCGTGATAGGCGCTGGAAGCGCCACCCTTTCAGCAGGCACCTCCTACACGACCATTGAGGACTTCTCTAGAGACTTCCAGCGAATGCTGACTGCTCTTGACTCAGTAGATATCGCTCGATGTGACAGGTTTGGTGCTCGGTATCTTTCGTTGGCAACAAACTTGCCCGGTGAAGACCGATCATGGAGACGATGGTTCAGACCTGATTTGCTTGGGTGGGCTGGTTCTAGTTTCATCGCAGACTACGCTCTCGAAAACGCGGTAAACCAAGTGACCCTTGGATACACACCCGAAACTAAGTCAGGTCCACTGCCGACAAAAATTCAAGCTACCGTGCGGCATGGCGCGCTACCTGCAAATACAGACTTGCCGGGCATTCCGCCTCTGCATGTATCGGAACCTTCATATTTTCTAGACCTTGATGTCTATTCTCTTGGCTATCAAAGCTTCGATCCTAAAGCGATACTTGAACAGTTCATGATCTTTCATCAACAAATAGATCGGTTCTTCTATTGGTCACTATCAGAGGAAGGTAGAGAGCACTTTGGCATCACTAATCACGGCTAACCCCACCTTGGGATCGACTCGCGGCCTACCTTGGCCCAGTATTGTTCCGTACGAAGCAACAGTCACTAGTACCAGATACCGCGAAGTCGCCCCCAAGGAGGTCTATGATCCGTGGGTTCGGACTCCTGTTCTTGAACCGCAATATGAACCACCTGCCCCGGTGCAAGCTCTTGTGAGGGCTATCACTGAATGGACCAACTGGTCTCATGTGGAATTGGCGCGTCTCTTGAACAGTACCAATTCACGAGTTCAGGAGTTGGAGGATGGACTTCCAATCCCACGAAATGATGAGCTAGCAGAAAGACTTCATGAGATGCATGAGGTTGTGGAACGCGTCTTTCTTGTCGCAGGTGGAGACACCACAAGGGCGAGTCACCTTCTCGAATCAAAGCCCGATTCTCGACCCAGCGCGGTAGAACTGTTGTCTGAGGGCCGCCCATCGGAGGCGTATCTTGCCGCGCTTGAAGTGCATCGTCCTCGTCGCAAGGGTCCGATGATGGAGAGCATTTGGCCAGCCAAACCCAGTGAAGCTACGGTTGCGATGGAGGATGTTTGGACGGCTCACGATTAGGCGTGAGCCTAGTTGGCAATGTCCAAGCTATATGAGCAGGGGTGGCTCCAAGGGAGTATTGTTGCCTTCCGACTAGAGGCAACCTACTTGACAACTGGTGGCCAAGAACAGCGCATCAGCACCCAGAAAGAGTCGTTTGAACGATGGATCGTCTGCACACAAGACTGTGATCTTGCGCGCGTGAGCATCGAATCAGATGAGCCGATAGTTGAACTTAGGCCAATTCTGACAGGCGGTCACCAGAAGGCGTGGGGCATTAGAAGCGCCATACTCCGCTTGACGGAAAACTCCTATATTGATGCATACTCCCCTAGGTGCTTCACGACACCCAGAGTTCTACACAAGCTGGAACCATACCGTGATAACGCTCTTGATCTTTCGCGCCGACCGCATTTCAAGACATGGCTTGGAAGACGGTACGACAGACCAGCCGTTCCAGAGACTTATTTGCCACTTGCGGTGGCTATCGCAGAAACGTGCAGAAAGCGCAGACACCGGGAGTTTCATGATCGGATTCATGAGATTCTCATGCAGTTTAATCCTTCAGCCCAACCACCTGAAGCGGCGCTCTATGCCGTAATCAAGCGTCAGACTGATTCCAGCGATGTGGAAGAATGGTTAGGTACTGTGTCAAGGGAGATCGATGCCAGTTTGGGTTTCGTAGGAAGGATCGAGGTTGGCACGCGTTCACAAGCTACTTTGCAGTTGCTGGAAGATAGCTACGCCGCTGATCTTTCTCAACTAACTTGGGGCGGACATCCCCTAGCATAGGAACTGCGAGGCATCATCTTGGAATATCCTGCCCCGGCTAGGACTCTGCTGTATCGTTTGCAGCGTCGAAGTCGTTCGTAGCATCCATAGCAGATTGGGACGGCCCCCTACATGAACGCCAACACGCACAGCCAGCTAGCCAGCTTCATCTGGAAGATATGCAACCTGCTGCGAGGCCCCTACAAGCGTAACGAATACCGGAAAGTCATTCTGCCGTTGACGGTGCTTCGGCGTTTCGACTGTGTTCTTGCTGACACGAAACAAGCAGTGCTTGCGGCTGACAAACAGCACGCTCATCAGCCAGAGACTTTCCGCCATGAGCTTCTTGAAGCTGCCTCTGACCGACCGTTCTACAACACCTCCAAGCTCGACTTTGAACGGCTGTTGGATGACCCGAGCCTGCTGGCGCAGAACCTCAACGCCTACATTCATGGTTTCTCAGAGAACGTCCAAGAGATCATCGAACGGTTCGGTTTCAGTGATCACATCGCCAGGATGGATGAACGGAACCTTCTATATGAAGTCATCAAGGCGTTCGCTGCGGTGGACCTCTCCCCAGAGCGCGTTGACAACATGCAGATGGGCTATGTCTTTGAGGAACTCATCCGTATCGGGGCTGAGCAGTCCAACGAGGAAGCCGGTGAGCATTTCACGCCGCGTGAAGTGATCCGTTTGATGGTCAGTCTGCTGCTGTCTCCCGAACCTGACCTGGGCAAGAGTCGTGTCGTCAAGACGATCTATGACCCTGCCTGCGGCACCGGTGGGATGCTCTCGGTAGCGGAGGACTACCTGTTGGAACACAATCGGACAGCACGCCCGGTCCTCTTCGGTCAGGACATCAACGACGAAGCCTGGGCGGTTTGCAAGTCCGACATGCTGCTCAAAGGACAGGACGCAGAGAACATCATCCTCGGAGACTCGTTCACCCGCGACGGTTTCCGCCTACGCCCCAACGGTCAACGCTGGACGTTCGACTACATGCTTGCCAATCCTCCCTTCGGTGTGGAATGGAGGCAGCAACAGGACCACATCAACCATGAGCGTGACACGCTCGGCTACGACGGACGTTTCGGAGCAGGGCTGCCGCGGATCAACGACGGGTCGCTGCTGTTCCTGCTGCACATGCTCTCCAAGATGCAGCCCGTTGAGGATGGCGGCTGGCACCGGGTACAGGCAGGCGGACCAGGTGGAGGCGGCTCCATGCTCCAACTGCCGCCTACTAGTGGCAGCCGCATCGCCATCGTGTTCAACGGATCACCGTTGTTCACCGGGGACGCCGGGAGCGGCGAGAGCAACATCCGCCAGTGGATCATCGAGAACGACTGGCTAGAAGCGATTGTGGCGCTGCCTGACCAGATGTTCTACAACACCGGCATCTCCACCTACATCTGGGTGCTGACCAACCGCAAGGAACCACACCGCGTCGGCAAGGTGCAACTTGTCGACGGTCGCCAGTTCTTCACCAAGATGAGAAAGAGCCTCGGCAACAAGCGCCACGAACTGTCACAGGCCCAGATTGACGACCTCACCACCCTTCACGGCAACTTCACCGATGGCGAGACGCGTGACCTCACCGACGAAGACCCCGTGACCCACCAGCCCCGCACTCGGCCTCGGGTTGTGAGCAAGGTGTTCGACAACGACGACTTCGGCTACCGGAAGATCACCGTTGAGCGGCCTCTACGGTTGAACTTCGCTGCCACCCCGGAACGGATCGCGCGCATCGAAGATGAAAAGGCGTTCATGAACCTTGCCAAGAGCAGGAAGCGCCCAGGCCCCGAGCATGACGCAGAGGTAGCCGCAGGCAAGTCCCGTCAGGAGTTGATCCGTGCTCTGCTAGAAGCGCTTGCGGATGAGATGGACGGCGAAGTGGTAGGTGACCGTGACACGTTCCTTGGGGTGCTCTCCGGGATTGAGACCACAGCAGGCGTCCGGCTTGCTACGCCTGAGCGCAAGGCAGTGCTCTCAGCGCTGAGCGAACGTGATCCTGATGCCGTGATCTGTAGGGACAAGAACGGCAACCCCGAACCCGACACCGAGCTACGCGACACCGAAACCGTGCCGAAGAACGAAGACGTTGACGACTACATGGCCCGAGAGGTTCTGCCCCACGTCCCCGACGCATGGATAGACCACTCCAAAACCAAGACCGGCTACGAGATACCCCTCAACCGGCACTTCTACGTCTACGAACCACCCCGACCCCTAGACGAAATCGACGCCGACCTGCACGACTTGGAGCGCGAGATCATCGGGCTGTTAGCCGACGTAACCTCATGAAGCAGCCGTACCCCACCTATCGGGACTCTGGTGTGGAATGGATAGGGGACGTGCCGAAGCACTGGACGGTCGCTCAGGTGCGTAGGTGGTTCGACATCGTTAACGGAGGGACACCATCTAGCGGTGAGGAGTCCTATTGGGATGGCGAAACGGTTTGGTTGACACCCGACGATTTGGGCCGCAACTCGGCAGTTTGGATCAACGAGAGCCGCCGCAGGATCACCGAAGAGGGAGTCCGCAACTGTAGTGCCCGAGTCAGTCCTGAAGGCTCCATCATCCTGTCCACGCGTGCTCCCATTGGTCACATCGCGATAGCGGCTGTGCCTGCTGCTACAAACCAGGGATGTCGCACACTGGTACCGAATCCCGAATCCGACAGCATCTTCGCGTATTACTCACTCATGGCGAGTCGCCAACCGCTCCAATCGCTCGGGAAGGGGACAACGTTCATGGAGCTGACTCCGACTGAACTCGGCGGTTTCGGAATGGCTCGTCCACCGCTTGATGAGCAGCGTTCCATCGCAGCCTTCCTCGATGTTGAGACTGCGAAGATCGACACGCTCATTTCAAGGAAGCAGCAGTTGTTGGAACGGCTTGCTGAATTTAGAACAGCGTTGATCACACAAGCAGTCACGAAAGGGTTGCCACCCGAAGCAGCCCAACAAGCAGGACTTGACCCGGCACCACCGCTCAAAGACTCAGGAGTGGAATGGCTAGGAGACATACCGGAGCACTGGGACGCAAAGCGGATCAGCGCTCTCGCGCGTCCCGGCAAGGAATCGTTCATCGACGGGGACTGGGTGGAGTTGCCCTACATCACGGATAGCGGAGTACGTCTAATCCAGACAGGGAACATTGGGATTGGTACGTATCGCGAGCAGGGCTACCGCTATATTGAAGAGGAATCATTTGATGAACTCAACTGCACCGAGGTCGATCCCGGCGACGTGCTGATCTGTAGGTTGGCTGACCCTGTTGGGAGAGCTTGTAGAGCACCAAGCTTGGGAGTGAGAATGATCACTTCCGTCGATGTGTGCATCTTGAAGCCATCGGTGGAACACTCAGCCGCTTACCTCACGTATCTGCTTAGTTCACAGCGCTACCTCAACTATGTCGATTCAACTGTCCGCGGCGGGACAAGGGACCGCATCAGTCGGTCCATGCTTGGGGCTATCAGGGTTCCCACCCCTCCATATGGCGAACAGCGTGCTATAGCCACCTTTCTTGACGGGCAGGCGGGACGCATAGACGACCTGTGTTCAATAGTCGAGACAGCTATCGAGCGGTTGCAGGAGTACCGAACCGCTCTCATCACGGCGGCTGTGACAGGCAAGATCGACGTGCGTGACCATGATGGGGTCAAGGCAGGAGCGAGCGTATGACCAGCCAGACGAACGAGAAGGCGTTTGAGACGACGGTGGAGTCGATGCTGGTCGATGGCGGCTGGCAGAAGGGTGATCCCGACGAGTGGGATGTGGAGCGGGCGGTGTTCCCGGCGCGTGTGGTTGCGTTCCTTCAGGCTGCTCAACCGGAGTTGTGGAGCCAGTTGGCTGCCCTGCACGGTAACCAACTGGAAGCGATGGTTGTGGACCAGTTGGCGAAGCAGCTTGACATCAAGGGAACCCTGAGAGTGCTCCGACAAGGCTTTAAGTTCCAGGGCAAGACGCTGCGGTTGGCCTTCTTCAAGCCAGCCCACGGCCTCAACCCCGACGCGGTGGCACAGTTCGACTTGAACGTCCTCACGGTGACCCGTCAGGTTCGCTGTCACCCTGGCAAGAAGGACACCATCGACATGCTGTTCGACCTCAACGGCGTGCCGGTGGCGACCTGCGAACTGAAGAACCCGATGACGGGCCAGACCTGGCGGAACGCCGTCCGGCAATACAAGGAGACACGCGACCCCAACGCACCGGTGTTCCAGTTCTCCAGACGCGCCCTTGTGCATTTCGCGGCTGACCCCGACGAGGTGCACATGACCACCCGGCTGGCCAAGGACAAGACCCGGTTCTTGCCGTTCAACCGGGGCAGCGCTCCCGGTGAGATCAGATGTGGGGCTGGCAACCCGGAACATCCCTCGGGTTACCGCAGCGGCTACTTCTGGCAGGAGGTGCTCGAACGCACCTGCTTCTTGGGCATTTTGGGTTCCTACGTGTTCATCGAACGCCGCGACGAGAAGGTTCACACCGAGAAGGGTTCCCGAACCGAGAGGCGTGAGACGTTGGTGTTCCCCCGGTACCACCAACTCGACGCTGTGGACAAGCTGGTGAACACCGCCCGAGCAGAAGGGGCTGGCCACAACTACCTGATCCAGCACTCCGCAGGCAGCGGCAAGACGAACAGCATCTCGTGGCTGTCGCATCGGCTGGCGAGCCTGCACACCGACACCAACGAGAAGGTCTTCGACTGTGTTGTGGTCATCACAGATAGGCGCGTACTCGACAAGCAGCTTCAAGACGCCATCTACCAGATCGAGCACGCCCAAGGTGTCGTCAAGAAGATCGATGAGGACTCCAAGCAGCTAGCCCAAGCTCTTGTGGACGGAACGAAGATCGTGATTACGACGTTGCAGAAGTTCCCGTTCGTGATGCCACGGCTGCTGTCCATCGCAGGGGCGTCATCCCCCGACGACCCCGGCCAGCAGGAGCAGGCACAAGCCCAGGAGTGGCATCAGGAGATCGCCGGGCGGCGCTATGCGGTGATCGTGGACGAGGCCCATTCCAGCCAGAGTGGTGAGAGCGCCCGTGGCATGAAGGAGGTTCTGGGGGAACGTTCACGGGTGGCGGCTGAGCATCTCACCGACTGGGAGGATGGACTGAACGCTTTCGTGGAGGCACGAGGCCCCCAGCCGAACCTGTCGTTCTTCGCGTTCACGGCCACCCCGAAGGGCAAGACCATCGAGCTGTTCGGTCGGCAAGGCTCCAGCGCCAGCCCTGAGGCGTTCCACGTCTACAGCATGAGGCAGGCCATCGAGGAGGGCTTCATCCTTGATGTGCTGCGGAACTACACCGACTACGACACCTACTACAAGATCGCCAAACACGCTGCCGACGATCCGAAGTTCCCCCAACGGCGTGCGGCTAGAGCGCTATGCAAGTTCGCGTCGCTGCATCCCCACAACCTCAACCAGAAGACCGAAGTCATCATCGAGCACTTCCGTGCCAACGTGATGCACCGGATCGGTGGCAAGGCGAAGGCGATGGTGGTCACATCGTCACGGCTTCATGCTGTGCGCTTCATGAGGGAGTTTCAGGACTACATCAGCCAGAAGGGATACACCGACGTTCGTCCTCTGGTCGCCTTCAGCGGGACCGTCCACGATCCCGACAACGATCAGGACTACACCGAACCCGGCATGAACATCGACATCGTTAGCGGCAAGCCGATCAGCGAATCGGCGTTGCCAGCACGTTTCGACTCACCCGACTACCAGATTCTTCTGGTGGCAGAGAAGTACCAGACCGGCTTCGATCAGCCTTTGCTTCAAGCGATGTATGTCGATAAGAAACTCGATGGCGTGACCGCTGTGCAAACCTTGTCGCGCCTCAACCGGATCGCACCCGGCAAGAGCGACCCGTTCGTGTTGGATTTCGTCAACAAGCCCGACGACATCGGTGAAGCCTTCGCTCCCTACTACGACCAGACACAACTAGAAGCCCCATCAGACCCCAACCGGCTTGAAGTCCTCAAACACGAACTCGATGAGATGCAGGTCTACCACCATGACGAAGTGGAGAGGTTCGCCAAGATCTACTTCCTGCCCTCCCACCAGAAGCGAGCCAAGAACCATCCGCTGCTCGTGAAGGAACTTCAGCCCGCTATCGGTCGGTTCAAGCAACTCAGCGACGACGACCAAGAGAAATTTCGTGATCGTCTCGGCGCGTTCGTCCGGCTCTACATGTTCATGAGCCAGATCATCCCCTACGCCGATGGTGACCTTGAACAACTGGCAGCGTTCGCTCGGGTGCTCCTACCGAACCTCGGCAACGGCCTTGACGATCAGATTCACCTTGAAGACGATGTGGAGTTGGAATTCTACCGTCTTCAGCACGTCTCCTCGGGAGCTATCGAACTCGGAGACGGCGGAACCGTCAAGAGTCCAACCGAAACAGGCACAGGTCGCACCGAAGAGGACGAGGCCCCGCTATCTGAGATCATCTCCAAGCTCAACGACCGGTTCGGCACTGCGTTCACCGAGACGGACCGCCTGTTTCTGGAGCAGCTAGAGCAAGACGGCGCGAACGATGAAGAGATCAGCGAGACAGCCCTGGCGAACCCGTTCGAGAAGTTCGATCTTGTTGTACGGCAGCTAATACCGAAGTTGCTGATCGACCGGATGGCAGGCAACGACGAGATCGTCAGCCGGTGCTTCAACAACCCCGACTTCCAAGAGATCGTCTACGCCGGGCTAGCCAGAGGCATCTACGAAGCTGTGCTCGCCCAACAGGAACAGCCCTAGCGAGCCACTGCTTACCGAGCGGCGAATCATCACGAGCCGATCAGCCTGCTCTCCCTGCTGTCAGTTCGCGTGAGGTTGTTGGCGCGTGATGCGGGCGGGCCGCCTACGGTGGTGTGGTGTCGGTGACAGTTGTAGTCGTGGATCCAGCGTCGCAGGCGGATGCGCCGTTCGGACTCGGATCTGTACCGGCGGGCGTAGAGGAACTCATCCGCGAGGGTGTGGTTGAAGCGTTCAGCTTTGCCGACTCTTCGCGTTTGAGGTCGGAGTGGAGGCGGTAGGGGTCCGCGGCTGAACGCGAGGGATCCCCCAGAATCGGCGCTTCGCGACAGCCGAGGTCTGGAGGATCCCTGTGGAGGTTGACCCTACGCGTGTGTGAGCTGATGTTGGGGCTGGGCGACGTGGAGGTGCTGGGCGTCGACGTCGAGGCCGGTGCACCGTTGCGGGTGCATGTGCGGCTGCGGGTGCCGAGGCCGGGCTGTGTGGGCTGCGGCGGGCGGCTGTGGTCAGACGGCGACAGCCGGGTGGAGTTGGTGGACCTGCCGGCGTTCGGGCGGTCTGTGCGGCTGGTGCAGCAGGCGGCGGTGGCGTTGCGGTGACTGCGGCTGCGAGGCGGGCTCCGTGACCGAGCAGGACCCGCGGATCGCGTCCGAGCGTGAGAGGCTGACGACGCGGGCGGGGCGTTGGGCGACGCGCCAGGCCGGGCTGGGCCGCACTGTGGCGGAGGTCGCCGACGAGCTCGGGTGCAGCTGGCGCCCGGTGAGCGCCTCGGTGCGGCGCTGGGGCGAGGCGCTGCTCGAGGCCGACACTGAGCGCATTTCAGCCGTCGTCGCGCTGGGGCTCGACGAGCGCCTGATGTGGCGGCGGGGACGGTCCCGGACCAAGGTCTGGGCGACCGGCATCGTCGACGTCGGCGCAGGCCAGCTGTTGGACATAGTCCCAGGCCGCGCCGCCAAAGCACCCGCAGCGTGGCTGCTTGAGCGGCCCCGCAGCTGGCTGGCCGGCATCCGCTGGGCTGTTCTGGACCTCTCAGGCCCCTACCGCACGGCCTTCGACGAGGCGCCGCCCCACGCGGCCCAGGCCGCGGACCCGTTCCACGTCGTGCGGTTGGGCAACACCGCCCTCGACGAGGTCCGCCGCAGAGTCCACCAGCGGACCCGCGGCCACAAACACGACCCCCTGTATCGGGCCCGCAAACTGCTGGTGTCCGCGTCCGAGAAGACCACCGACTCCGGCCGCGTCCGGCTGCGGGGCCTGCTCGACGCCGGCGACCCCCACGGCGAAGTCCGCGACGCCCGGCACCGCTGAAGAAACCCTGCGCGGCATCTACGACATCGACGACGCCGAGACCGCCGCCGCGACCGTGAACCAGCTCGCCAAGGACCTCCAAGACCCCGGCATGCCCGCAGAGATCAACCGGCTCGGCCGCACCATCGAGCGCTGGCACACCCAGATCGCCAACTGGCACACCGCCAAAGTCACCAATGCCGCTGCCGAAGCCGCCAACAACTTGATCAAACGCGTCAAACGCGCCGCCTTCGGGTCCACTGACTTCGCCAACTACCGCATCCGCGCCCTGCTCTACGCCGGCAGACCCAACTGGGCGCTGCTCGACACCCTCACCCCGACCTGAAACGCGGAGAGCCCGATAGCCTCGCCTGCCGTGCCTGAGGACGATTCCACAGTTGAAGAGCGGCTGGCAATCCGCCTCATCCGCGAGTTGGAGGACTTGGTTCACGTCGAACGCTTGGAGCCTCTGGGCAGCGTTCCGACACCGGACTGGCGGATTGAGATGGCTGATGGGCGGACCGCTGACGTAGAGGTCGTCTGGGACGCCAACGAGGCCGGTCGGCGGTTCGAGAGCCAACTGGCTGAAGAACACCCAGACGATGACGCTCTCGTACGGTGGTGCTCGCGCAAGGAGTGGCCTGATCCTCGGCTGTCGTTGGTGTGGGATGTGGCGGTCTACGACTACGCCCCCGAAAGCAACAGGTGTCCCGCCAAGGAACTGGTGGAGGCGCTCATTGGGGTGCTGGTGGATGTGGAGGCTCGCGGAGGAACCCCTCAGGAGATGGTGGAGGCCGTTGGCGAACGGCTGGTAGACCCCCGACGGCACTTCGATAGCCACAATTGGATCGCCGCATGGCAGAGGGAATCTTCTCGCGGCATCGGATACAAGGAGTTCTTGCTTCGTTGGGGTCAACAGACCGGCTATTGGTGCCCCCGACTGCTTGTTGACGAAAGTGAGGCACCCCCTCGCCCCATCTTCGTGTGGCGAGCCGCGGAGCCGGAGGGTTCAGCCGGTGGGATGGTACGAACCTTTCCAAGCGTGATCGAGGTGGAGTGGGGCGAGTACGAGCACATGCTGGCTACGGTGCAAGGCCGCATCAACGCCAAGACCGCTAAGCGTCAGATGGAGAACGCTCCGAGCTTCAGGTGGCTGTTCGTGGTGCTCGAACCCAACCTGGCCGCGGCGCAACTCGATGACTACTTCGGCCCCGCCTGGCTGAAACCCGACGCACCCAAACCATCCCCCTACCATGTGCTGGACACTCTCACGTTCGACTACTTCGATGAGTTGTGGATCACCGGCAGAGCATTCCATGAGAGAGCCGAAATCGTGCTGCGCCTGTTCAAGACGGGTGACGCCCCACAGCACAAGATCGTGCGCCGTCCTGAAGTGCTTACTGGCTGATCGCAAGTGCTGCGCTGCCGTCACACCATCGAATTAGCGTAGGTGCGGGATCACAAACACCAAGGTCAGAGGGTTGCCCTGTGCCAGGGCTGGAACGGATTTGGCCTGATTCTGGAACGCGTTCTGGATCTGGAGCGCAAGACCATAGGTGAGAGACATGATCCGCGCTCTCGGATCTCGTGTTGATCGCACTCACGAGAACCCAACCAGAATCCGTCCCCCTTCAACCGCCATGGGCGGCCTAGGAGAGTGCTGATTATGTCCCCAAATCCCGATATCGCTGTCACAAAACCGCAGGTCAGAAGGTTGTGTACTGCGCGAAATCGGCATTACTCAACAGTCTCCTAGACAGCGACCAACCCCGAGTGGCACGGTTTCGACACAGCTGATCACTTGCCTAGGTGGCTGGTGTTTTTCTCGGGTGGGGTTGGGTGTGTGTGGTGGAGTTGCAGGGATGTTGTTCGGTCTCGTGGGGAGGTTCGTGTCGTGACGGTGGGTGTGGAGCCGTGTCGGGTGGATCTGTTCAAGGGTTCGCATTTCGTGGGGGAGCGGCTGGCGGCGGATTCGATTTTTTCGGTGTTGGTGCGTGAGGGGCGGCGGTTGTTTCCCGGCTCTCCGCGTTTTAGGTCGGAGTGAGGGTGTCGAGCAGTGTCCAGTTGGGTCTGCCGGTGTAGAGCAGGGCGCGGATGCGGTAGTTGGCGAAGTCAGTGCCCGAAGGCGGCGCGTTTGGCGCGTTTGACGAGGTTGTTGGCGGCTTCGGCAGCGGCGTTGGTGACTTTGGCGGTGTGCCAGTTGGAGATCTGGGCTCTCCAGGTCCACAGGGTGCGGCCGAGCCGGTTGATCTCTGCGGGCATGCCGGGGTCTTGGAGGTCCTTGGCGAGTTGGTTCACGGTCGCGGCGGCGGTCTCGGCGTCGTCGATGTCGTAGATGCCGCGCAGGGTTTCTTCAGCGGTGCCAGGCGTCGCGGACTTCGCCGTAGGGGTCGCCGGCGTCGAGCAGGCCCCGCAGCCGGACGCGGCCGGAGTCGGTGATCTTCTCGGACGCGGACACCAGCAGCTTGCGGGCCCGATACAGGGGGTCGTGCTTGCGGCCGCGGTGGCCGAGGGTCCGCTGCTGCACTCTGCGGCGGACCTCGTCGAGGGCGGTGTTGCCCAACCGCACGACGTGGAACGGGTCCGCGACCTGGGCCGCGTGGGGCAGCGCCTCGTCGAAGGCCGTGCGGTAGGGGCCTGAGAGGTCCAGCACCGCCCAGCGGATGCCGGCCAGCCAGCTGCGGGGCCGCTCAAGCAGCCACGCTGCGGGTGCTTTGGCGGTGCGGCCTGGGAGCTGGCCTGCGCCGACGTCGACGATGCCGGTCGCCCAGGCCTTGGTCCGGGACCGTCCCCGCCGCCACATCAGGCGCTCGTCGAGCCCCAGCGCGACGACGGCTGAAATGCGCTCAGTGTCGGCCTCGAGCAGCGCCTCGCCCCAGCGCCGCACCGAGGCGCTCACCGGGCGCCGGCTGCACCCGAGCTCGTCGGCGACCTCCGCCACAGTGCGGCCCAGCCCGGCCTGGCGCGTCGCCCAACGCCCCGCCCGCGTCGTCAGCCTCTCACGCTCGGACGCTATCCGCGGGTCCTGCTCGGTCACGGAGCCCGCCTCGCAGCCGCAGTCACCGCAACGCCACCGCCGCTTGTGCCACACCAGCCGCACAGACCGCCCGAACGCCAGCAGGTCCACCAACTCCACCCGGCTGTCGCCGTCTGACCACGACCGCCCGCCGCAGCCCACACAGCCCGGCCTCGGCACCCGCAGCCGCACACGCACCCGCAACGGTGCACCGGCCTCGTCGACGACACCCAGCACCTCCACGTCGCCCAGCCCCAACATCAACTCGCACACACGCGTAGGGTCAACCTCCACAGGGATCCTCCAGACCTCGGCTGTCGCGAAGCGCCGATCCTGGGGGATCCCTCGCGTTCAGCCGCGGACCCCTACCGCCCCCACTCCGACCTCAAACGCGAAGCGCCCCATTAGCTCAGAATTCTGACGGATCATCGTCGCCACTGAGTCGGTTAGTCTCTGCTTTAGCTGCAGCCGGATTTCCTTCAAGGGTTCCATGACACCTTCGCGAACGCCGCGACTCCTACGATGCGAATCTGCGACAAAGCTGGCCAATCCACGCCGAAATTGGGCAGAATACTCGCGACTCGTGATCGATCTGCTAAGCTCATCAGCCTTGCGCTGTGTGATAGCTGACAGCAAGCTAGACCACTCTTGCTCCCGTTCGGTTATCGACGCATCATTGGTGACAGAGTAGGCATCCTTGGACACCTCAACCTTATCGATAGAGTGGATCTGAACGCCTGCGTCGGGATTCTGCTTGTCGAAGACATAGATCTGCTTAGTACTGTTGCTCAAGCAGAATCCTCGCAAGTAGAACTTTGGCACGAAGTGCTTGTTTGTCGCGTCGATCTCAAACGCTGAATCCGTCATCAGAACACTCTATTCGTGAATGGCGAGGGTCATACGATAGCGACATCTCAAAGTTGCCCACATACGGCCGGTCGAATGGTCAGGATGGCATACCATGCGCCACCGGGCGCTGCGAGAGCCTGTCGCGTACTCGTGAAGGGAGAAGTCCGTAGGTCGTGAAGATGTCCTCGACATGCTCGCGGAGCGCTGCACCTCTCAGCCCGACGCTCGATGCTAGGAGGCTCTCCCAAGCGTTGCTAGCATCCGTTGCCACTTGTAGCACCGTCGAGGGATCCACAAGATGGACTTCTGGCTCTGCAACGGTCTCCCCATCTGTATGGACCGTTGACCTAGGCGAAATGATTATCGCCACGCTCGAATCTGGTGGTGACGACTGCGCACGATCTGCCGCCAAGAGCCGCAAGTGTCCGTTAATCTGCCGGATATGTTCGTGCGAGACAGTTCCGCCTGGCTGTTGTTCGCTCTTGGCTTCGATAGCAAACCAGATTTCGTTACCGAAACACCAAGCAGAATCGCACCTTCCGGTGCCCGGCGGTTTGAAGGCGTCGGCACCGAGGAGCAGTCCGAGCTTTGTGAGAGCGGGCTCATAGAGCGAATGGTCCGTAGCATTCAGTCCCTTCAACATCTTCTTGACGGACTTACTATGCTTGTTCTTGTTGGTGCCATCACGGACATCCGCAGCCAACTTCTTCACGGCTATCGAATCGGCAGGGCTTAACTCTTCGCGACTCAGGCCAGGTAGGGGTGCCAGATCGCGAGTCCAAGTACCGGGCTTGGCAGCGGCTGCTGCCTGCTCAAGCAATGATCTGGCAGTTGTCCGCTGGGTTGGAGAGTCGGCCTCTTCGCCAGCTTGGTCTAGCCATAGACCCGACAGATAGAGCCAAAATGCCCGGTAGCCTCG
This sequence comes from Acidimicrobiales bacterium, assembly GCA_965116865.1. GTDB lineage: Bacteria > Actinomycetota > Acidimicrobiia > Acidimicrobiales > Aldehydirespiratoraceae > Aldehydirespirator. Next base: position 236,957 of record OZ220727.1, read on the forward strand.
TGTATGGTCGCCGTCAACTCCGAGTTTGTGGGCCACGTCTTGAGCGACGCGGCTGGCATCAGCCCATTGGCCATCAGCCGCGAAAGAGCACGCCTCAACTTCCTTGTCCGCGGTAGCGGCGAGCGACTCGGTCCCCGGTGGAGGAACCCTCGCGGCGTCCCTTCTCATGATTTGAAGGTGTGGCTCGGCATCGGTTCGCCAGGCCTTCTCTTGTTTTAGGAACACGGTCACATCCTCAAGGACATCCGCATGACTGACACCTCGACTGCTCTCGATTCCGAACCTGACCTCCGCTTGTAGCTCCGGTTCCAAAGCCTCAAGCGTCTCCGGTCGCATCAGATAGTTCGTAAGCTCGGATCCCGACACGACCACTAGCGCCCAATCATCAGGTCCGCGGGTACAGCGTCCAGCTCCTTGAACGATACGAGTACGGACACGTTCAGCTAGAGCAGTGTTGGCTCGCATCTTGCTCGACAGGTATCGCTCCTGCAAGTTGTTCTGATCCGGTGTTCCTACAAGCACCACACAGCGACAGTGATTGCCCGGCAAGTCGAGGCCGTCATACCGATTCGCAAGGCCACATACAGCATGCGGCTCGTCAGCAAAGGGTTCTATTCCGTCCTGTACGTGCTCGACCGTGAATACTGGCCAATCCGGTTTCGCTAACCGCGTCGCGTGCTGTAATGCCTGCTCATTCGTAGGCGTCAGACACAGTGCTTTACCTGCCGCCCTAACGATTGCGTATGTCAACTCGTCGGGATGTCCGTCAGCCATATCAGTGAACACGAAGAAGCGTCGGCCAGACCGGGGAGGTTGTGAATCTTCCGGAAAGGCGAGTCGCTTGATTCCTTGGCGTCCAAATGCTCGTTCTAGCTCACCACCACCTCCGAGTGTGGCAGAAAGGTACAGTCGCTGACGCGCCTCGCGGAACAGCCTATTCCGAGATGTGGGTGGGAGAAGCGGACGTACGACGATTGAATTGTATGAGCACAGTACGTGACAAGATTTGAGGACCGGACGAACCATCGCGTAGCGAAACGATTGAGGCATACCTAACTGTGCGAGAACCGCATCCAGCTTGTCCAACATGTCCGGCTGGCGAAGCGGGAAAACCAACTGAAGCTCTTCATGAACAGCTGGATCAGGGATGTCATCCTGCAGCCTCTTGACGAACATTCCGTTGAGTGCAGGTTTGACGACTTCGAGCAGACCAACATATGTCTCTGGCTCGTCCTGTCGCTTGATGGTAATCGAATACGGCTCTGAGACGTACTGTTCACCGGCGTGACTGTCGTCGAAGAGAAGAACATCTGCGACTTCTAACTTAGGGCTACTGTTGAAGATCGTGCTGTAGGTAACGATTGCTATTGCCTCTGCAGCCTCGTATGATCGTTGGTCACTGGGATTCCAGCGATGATGTTTGCCAGTTAGCCGCGCGCATGGGACACCTTCGTCTTCCGCTACTCCAGCGACTTGTCGAGTCAACTGCACGGTCGGACACGCGTAAACCACCCGTACGCGACGCATCCGCCGAACCCAATCAAGGAGAATGAGGCCAGGAAGCGTCTTGCCAGTACCTGTTGGCAGCTCCAGAGCAAGATCCGGTGTATCTAGATGGTCACGCGCATAGATGCGCAAGAGATCACCTTGATGGACCCAAAGGCTGGTCACTGCACCGGGTCTACGTGGAAGATCACGATAATGTGCTTCAGGTGACTCCGCTGGCGGAGCTTGTTGCCTGACTGCTTTGAAGGGCATTGGCTTGCTCCGCAGCGTCTGACGGGGGCGTCCCGTGGCGTGGTGGACTTTGGGGTTGAGCCTCGGTGGTTAGTTGCCGGCTGTGAGCTCGGCTGTGGTGAGGCTATCGCGTTGGGGGTGGAGCAGGCTCATGGAGTCTTCTGAGAGGTAGCGCCGGTCGCTGGCCTACCGGTCGTCGTGGAGGTCGGCCGGGATGGCACCGACTGATCGGATGGCGGAGGCTTCGTTGGGGAGGATCCCCACGACGCGTGATCGTCGTTTGATCTTTTTGTTGATGCGTTCGAGGGGGTTGGTGGATTAGATCTTCTGCCAGTGGGCTTTGGGGAACGCGGCGAAGGCGAGGACCTCGGAGAGTGATGATTATGTCCCCAAATCGCGATATCGCTGTCACAAAACCGCAGGTCAGAAGGTTGTGTACTGCGCGAAATCGGCATTACTCAACAGTCTCCTCGGCTCGGGCTGTGTCCATGAGCGGGCCCGTTTTGGGGAAGCTGGCGGCGGGCTGGGTGCCGTCTTGGTCTCAGGTGTCGGTGTCGGGTTGGGCGAGGATGATTCTGAACAGCGCGGCGGCTATGTGCTGGTGGCTGCGGGGCAGCGCCGCCGGCAGGTTCGGGATGAAATGCATCCGGCGTCGCTGTCTGGCGGTGCGCTGGAACCAGCGGTCGGCGGTTGCGGCGAGCCCGCGGTGCGTGTCTGTGATGACCAGGCGCGCACCATGAAGGCCCCGGTCGCGCAAGGACTCCATGAGCGGCTGCGAGAAGGCTTCGCTCTCGCTGTCGCCGACGTCGCAGCCCAGGATCTCACGGTTGCGCTCTGAGGTGACCGCGGTGGCCGCCGCCGTGGCCGTCGACGCCGGCCGGCACACGCTGTTGCGCGCATTGAGGTAGGCGGCGTCCGAGTAGACGTAGGGGAACTCGACGTGGTGCAGGCGCCCGGCTTCTGAAGGCCTCCACGCCCTCGTCGAGGCCCGCGCAGACGCGCGACACCTCAGACTTGGAGATACCCGGCGCCGCTGCCGGCGCCGCCAGCGGATCACCCACCGAGCGCGTCGACACCGCGGCCACACAGGCCTCCACGATCGCCGCGTGCAGGGCGCGGTCGATGCGCCGGCGGGGCTCGAGCACCGACGGCATGAAGCTGCCCTTGCGCAGCTTGGGGATCTTCAGCTCCAGATCCCCGGCCTGGGTGGCCAACAAGCGGCCGCGGTGGCCGTTGCGCGCCGTCGTGCGGCTGTGGGCGCGCTCATAGCGGCCCGCCCAACTCGCCGCCGCCGCCACGGCCTCGATCAGCTCCTGGAGCACCAACTCCGGCGCCTCACGGATCAACTCGCCGCCACCTGAGGCACAGAAGGTCTCCAACAACTGCGCTGTGGCAATATTCAGACAGGGACATCGGTGCGTCCTCCTCGATGAGCGGGTCAGTCCTCTCACCGAAGATCACGCCGATGGCCCCCCTCGTGGTGGACCCTCCCAGCTACCTCAATTTCCACCACCCGGTGGGACGCTGCCGTGCCCGGCGACGCGACGTGCGTGCTGTGGGCGCTAGCTGGCGAATCGTGCGGCCTGTTGGGCCACATGGCCAGCTGTGGCAGACACGAGGCTACCGGTGGCCGACTCGGAGGCTTCTGAAGGGCGGGTCACACGCGTTGGCGCGGTGTCTGTCCGATGACGTGCTGTGGGGCCGTGTATGTCCTAAATAGGGGTCATGCGTCTGTGGTATGCTGTTCCTATGGCCGAGCACAAGCCATCCCTGGCACCTGAATTGGTCGACTTCCCGTGGGAGTCGCCCCTGCCTGCGCGCCTGGTGCCAGTCGTCAACGATCTTCATGCCCGAGGACGCGAAGTCGTCACGCTGGATGATCTAGCGCGCCGTTGCTCTGGCACCGCTCCGCACCATGCCGCGCGAGCGCTGCGCCGATGCGGATGGCTGGAGCCGCTACGCGTCCGAGGAACGTGGATGGCACGTTCCATCATGCCGTTCCCGCACCTCGATTCGTTCGTGGAGTTGCGCGCTCGGTTGACCACGCACCCGAAGACTCCTGCTGTGATCGCCGGGAAGTCGGTTGCTCAGGTGCGCAATTGGCTACGTCGTGGCACAGCACCAAGCATCGGGTGTCCAGCCCGCTACAAGCTGCCAAGTTGTCTCAGCGACTATCGAGTCTGTCGCTGGGAGCCGCGCGTCGATCTTGATGTCATATGGGGTCTGCCGGTCTGGAAGCCCGAGACCCTGCTGGCCTTCATGGTTGCGCGACCCTCGCGCTTCCAGTGGGAGGACATCGCGGACTGGTTGGCGGATGCGTGCTACGACCTCGATGAAGAGTTGATGCTTGGCGAGCTTGACGGCAGACCTCGCTCGACTTGGATGAAGGCCGCATACCTGATCAATGAAGGCGAGCGTCCCGATATTGCCGAAGCTCTTGTGGTGAAGGCTTCGCAGGAGGACACCGGCCCCTACGTGCTGGGACACCGCGAGCAGCGCCAAGGAGAGTTCATCTACCCGCCGGTGTGGTCCAAGAAGTTCCAGGTGACGGACTACCTGCTACCAACGTGGTGGCTGCCTCGGTGGTGATCTTGTGGGCGCGTTCCTTAAGATCACAGACATCCACAGGGCCTATCCCGCGGCGCGCAAGAGGGGTGCTTCCCACAATGTGCTGACCGGAGCTGTCTTGGATGTGGCCTTCGATGTGGTGCTGCACGAGTTGGCTCGTCACGATCTATACACGACCTGCGACCTGGTGTTCAAAGGCGGCACTGCGCTTCGCAAGTTCGACATCGGGCACAAGGGGCGATTCTCGTTCGATCTCGACTTCAATACCTCAGAGCCAATAGACGCCGTGGCGGGGATCGTTGACGAGGCCCTCGGAGCCATGCCGGACTGTGGCTTCCGGATGCACCTACGCGAACGTCGAGGCCACTACTTGCTGGTGGTGCAGTCCGATCTGCTGCCGGGTGCCGAGTACGAAGCGAAGATCGACTTCTCGCAGCGCGGCGCATGCCTTCAGCCGCGGATCATCTCGCCTCGTGAGCATCCCTTGAGCGCCTCCTATCCGTTCGACATGGACTTCAAGGTGCCAGTGATCGACTTGGATGAGAACATCGCTGAGAAGTTGACGCGATGGCGAATCAAGCCGATCGTGCGAGACCTCTACGACGTCTCTGAGCTGGCTGGACGCGTCAGCGACCCAGCACAGGTCGCAGCCATGTATGTCCTGAAGGCTTACCGTGCTTGGTCAGCGACACCGCCCAACCGAAGAATTCCGCCTCCGGCTGTTCCGCTCATGGACACACTGGAGCGCACCACAGAATCGTCGTTCGATCTGAGCGAGCTGACGATGCCTTCCGCACCATCAGACGCCGAGAAGAAGCGGATCATCAAGCAACGACTGCAACGGCTGGCCGGGCTGTTCGACCAGCTGGACATCCATGTGCGAAGCGAGAGCCTGCAACGCTTTGCATCCAACACCGACGGCAGCCTGCTGCACGAGGCAGAGAACGCGCTGGAGAGCATGGACACCGTCGGGTACCTGTCGGGACCGCCCGGACATGGACTGGGCCTCATCAGGACAGACACGCTGGGCTTCACAGGTGGGGGTGAAGTGCCCATCGTCGCCTCCTGTCGACGACGACGACAGCCACAATACCCCCACAACAACACAAACGCGAAGAACTAATCACTCGAGACACTAGCCCATTTCACCAATTCTGTAGGTCAGCGCGGCGCGAAACCGGGGAGGCGCCGCCCAGCAAGCGAATCCGTGCCCAGCTTCGCGAGGCGCGCAACCTTCTGGCGGTTCACCGTGATCAGCGACTTGAAGGTTGTCCAGCTTGTGCAGTCGGCTCCTGCAACGAGTGCCTGGCTCGGTTGTCGGCCGGCCGATTCGCAGGCGGCCCTCGATGCAGGCAAGCCGCTCCAAGTTGCGTGCGGCTTGGAGCGGCTGTCGGCGACTGAGGACGGCGCCGTTCAGCGCACCGGGAAGAAGATGTCGGTGCGCCACCTCGACTGGTCGGGCTCGGCTGCGGGGTCGTTCACATAGACCTCCCAGGGCGAGCCCGCGGCTTCGAACCCCTGGGACTCCATCCATGCCGTCAGCGCCATCCAGGTCTGGGGGAGGCCGTCGTACGGTCCGAGGTGGGTGACGGTCGCGGCCCTCCCGGCGGGGAGCTCTCCGGGTCGGACACGACCCTCGCCGGGCGTCGGCGACGCCACCGGGATGGCGCATTCGAGTTCGACGGTCTCTCCCGGCGGCGAGTGGTACAGGGCCAGGGGCATCCCGGCGGGCTCCTGACCACTCTGCGCGATGTGAGCGCTCAGTTCGCCGAACAGCGGGCCCATGGCGTTGCCGATCTCGCTCATCGCGACGGTCGTGCGAATGCCCACTATGGGCTGAGCTTCAAGCTGCCTCACCCCGAACGTCGTCGTCATCGTTGCTGTCCTCCCATGCTGTCGACCAGCGGTCTTGCTGCGCGGCGGCCGAGCCCGGCTGCCTCAGCCGCTGACCGTAGGCAAGCTCTGCCGGTGGATGCAAGCCCGTTCAGCAAGAGCCGTGGGCTGAGACGGATCGGGCTTGCCTCCGATGTCGGCGCAGCGAGCAGCCACCACCAGACGTTCCGGACCGCCGCAGCTGCATGCGCATCAACGGACCCGGTGCCGTCGGCGTGAGGGATGGACGGTCTCTTGACGGTCACGGGCCGCGGGGCATCCCGACGCGGAACGCTCCGGCGGGTCGGCGTGAGGGATGGACGGTCTCTTGACGGTCACGGGCCGCGGGGCATCCCGACGCGGAACGCTCCGGCGGGTCGGCGTGAGGGATGGACGGTCTCTTGACGGTCACGGGCCGCGGGGCATCCCGACGTGGAACGTTCCGGCGGGTCGGCGTGAGGGATGGACGGTCTCTTGACGGTCACGGGCTAGGGTTGTGAGCCATGGGCCGGTTCGGACGCGTGCTCACCGCGATGGTGACGCCATTCACCGAGGACGGGGCGCTCGACCTGGGGGGAGCGGCCCGCCTCGCCCGGTGGCTGGCCGCCAACGGCAGCGAGGGTCTGGTGGTGGCCGGGACCACCGGCGAGAGTCCGACCCTGACCCACTCCGAGCAGGCCGATCTGGTGGCCGCGGTGGTGGCCGCGGCGGATGTGCCGGTCGTGGCCGGCGCCGGCAGCAACGACACCCGCGCCGCCATCGACCTCACCGAGCGCTGCGCCGGCGCCGGCGCGGACGGGATACTGCATGTGGCCGGCTACTACAACCGCCCGTCGCAGGCCGGCCTGGACGCCCATTTCCGGCACTGCGCGGCCGCGACCGACCTTCCCACCATCATCTACGACATACCGGGGCGCACCGGCCGCAAGATCGCCGTCGAGACCCTGGTGCGGTTGGCTCACGAGGTCCCCAACATCGTCGCGCTGAAAGACGCGGCCGGCTCTCCCGCAGAGACGGCCCGGTTGCTGGCGATGGCGCCGGACGGCTTCGAGGTGTACTCCGGCGACGACTCGCTCACCTTGCCGCTGATGTCGATCGGCGCGGTCGGTGTCATCGGCGTGGCCACCCATTGGGCCGGCCGCGAGACGGCGGCCATGCTCGACGCGTTCGAGAGCGGCCGGGTGGCGGAGGCGGCCGCCATCAATCGCAGCCTGCTCGACTCCTACGACTTCGAGACCGGCGACGCGGCGCCCAATCCTGTGCCCACCAAGTGCATGATGCGGGTGATGGGACTCCCGGCGGGGCCGTGCCGCCTGCCCATGGGACCGGAGCCCGTCGGCTTGGAGGACCGGGCCAGGGAGGTTCTCGCCGCGCTGCGCGGCTCCGCGCCGCCGGCCGTTCCTGAGGTCGCAACGGCAGAGGCGGCCGCTCCTGAGGTCGCAACGGCCGAGGCGGCCGCTCCTGCGGTCGTGCCGGCCGAGGCGGTCGTGCCGGCCGCGCCGGTCGCGGGCTAGCCGGTCGCAGTGGCTGCGCCCGTTGCCGTCACCTTCCTGGGCGGCTTGGGAGAGATAGGACGGAACTGCGCGGTCATCGAGACAGCCGGCCGCCGGGTCCTTCTCGACTGCGGGCGCATGTTCGCCGGCGACGACCTGCCCGGCGTCGACTCGGTGCTGCCCGACTTCGACTGGCTGCTGGGCCGCGGGGGCGTCGAGGCGTGCGTCGCCACCCACGCCCACGAGGACCACATCGGTGCTCTCCCGTATCTGCTCGAGCACTTGTCGTTCCCTGTCTACGGGTCGGCGTTCACGCTGGGCCTAGTGCGGCACAAGCTAGCCGAGGCGGGCCTGCTCGACCGGGCCGAACTGTGCGAGGTCCACGATGGGGACCGCTTCCGGGCGGGGCCGTTCCAGTGTGAGGCGATGCCCGTCACCCATTCGGTGCCCGGAGGGCTCATCACGGCCTTCTCCACACCGCAGGGAGTGATCCTGCACTCCAGCGACTTCAAGCTCGACCTCACGCCGGTGGACGGCCGCCGCACCGCGCTCTCCCGGATCGGGGCGCTGGCCGACGACCCGGGAGTCAGGCTCCTGCTGGCCGACTCGACCAACGCCGACGCGCCCGGGTCGTCGAGCTCGGAACGAGACGTGGGGGACGTCCTGCACGATGTGATCGCCCGCCAGAAGGGTCGCCGGGTGGTCGTCGGGGCGTTCGCCAGCCACATCCACCGGATCCAGCAGGTGATGGACGCAGCGGTCGCCGCGGGCCGCACGGTCGCGACGCTGGGACTGTCGATGCAGCGCAACGTCAGGCTGGCCCGCGAACTGGGCCTGCTGCGCGTGCCCGACCACGCCCTGCGCGACATCACCGACCTCGAGGGGCTCGATCCGGCGCGGGTGCTGATCGTCTGCACCGGATCGCAGGGCGAGTCCCGGGCCGCGCTGGCCCAGATGGCCGAGGGCGCCGGCAAGTGGGTCGAGATCGGCGCCGACGACACGGTGATCTTCAGTTCGCACCCGATCCCCGGCAACGAGGCCGCAATCGGAGCGGTGCGCAACGGGCTGGCCCGCCGGGGCGCCCGGGTGCTGCACACCGGCAACCTGGACGTGCACACCTCCGGCCACGGCAAGCAGCAGGAGCTGAGGGTCCTGCACTCGGTGGCGTCGCCGGAGTGGTTCGTTCCGGTCCACGGCGAGTACGAGCATCTGGTGGCCCATGCCCGGCTGGCCCGCGGGATGGGGATGGCCGGCGAGCGGGTGGTGCTGTGCACCGACGGCGACCGAATCGAGCTGAACGACTCCGGCCTGCGGCTGTCGCGATCGGTGGGCGGCGGCCACCTCTACGTGGACGGGACGGTCGGGGATCTGGGCTCGAAGGTCCTTGACGAGCGCCGCAAACTCGGCGGCGACGGCTTCGTGGCCGTGGTGGTCGGCGTCGACCTGGAGCGGGGCGTGCCGGTGTCGAGTCCTCAGGTCATGTCACGGGGGTGGGTCGAGCAGCCGGCGCTGGCGGGACACGAGGCAGCCGTGGGCGACGCGGTCGAGGCGGAAGTCGCATCGGCGCTGACCGCCGGCGACCGCGACAGCGACGCGCTGGCGGACCTGGTGCTGCGAACCGCCCGACGCGTCTCGCGGGAGCGCACCCGCCGCCGCCCGATGGTCGTCCCCGTCGTCGTCGAGGCCTGACCGGCGAAGGTCTCGGAGCCGGCGCGGCGGCGACCAGCGAATGGGCTGCCCGTCGGCGTCGGGGGCTCGCGGCACGAAGGCTGTGATCAAGGCGTGGCAGGCCCTCGAGCGAAGGCGCCGCAACGCTTCTTCACCTTCTCCTCGATGCGGACACCGCGACCAAAGTGTGGCAGGCCCCCGTGCGAACGGCTGTCCGCTGCTACCGGGGGTTCGCGGGGGTGTCGGGCGCCGCTGGCAGTGTCGCCGTGGCGTGGCGGCGGGGCGGGCTCCACGGTTCGCGGGGGTGTCGGGTGCCGCTGGCAGTGTCGCCGTGGCGTGGCGGCGGGGCGGGCTCCACGGTTCGCGGGGGTGTCGGGTGCCGCTGGCAGTGTCGCCGTGGCGTGGCGGCGGGGCGGGCTCCACGGTTCGCGGGGGTGTCGGGTGCCGCTGGCAGTGTCGCCGTGGCGTGGCGGCTGTCCGCTGCTACCGGGGGTTCGCGGGGGTGTCGGGTGCCGCTGGCAGTGTCGCCGTGGCGTGGCGGCGGGGCGGGCTCCACGGTTCGCGGGGGTGTCGGGTGCCGCTGGCAGTGTCGCCGTGGCGTGGCGGCGGGGCGGGCTCCACGGTTCGCGGGGGTGTCGGGTGCCGCTGGCAGTGTCGCCGTGGCGTGGCGGCGGGGCGGGCTCCACGGTTCGCGGGGGTGTCGGGTGCCGCTGGCAGTGTCGCCGTGGCGTGGCGGCGGGGCGGGCTCCACGGTTCGCGGGGGTGTCGGGTGCCGCTGGCAGTGTCGCCGTGGCGTGGCGGCTGTCCGCTGCTACCGGGGGTTCGCGGGGGTGTCGGGTGCCGCTGGCAGTGTCGCCGTGGCGTGGCGGCGGGGCGGGCTCCACGGTTCGCGGGGGTGTCGGGTGCCGCTGGCAGTGTCGCCGTGGCGTGGCGGCGGGGCGGGCTCCACGGTTCGCGGGGGTGTCGGGTGCCGCTGGCAGTGTCGCCGTGGCGTGGCGGCGGGGCGGGCTCCACGGTTCACGGGGCTGTCGGACGCCACTGGTAGCGTCTCCGTCCATGGCGACCAGAGATGCCGATTCCGGGTCTCGCGGGGCGAAGGGGCCGGCAGCGGGCAGGTGGGCCGCCCGCCGGGGCTCTGCCGCGGTCGGCTCCGTGGTGGGCCGCCATTGGCGGGACATATGGGGGCTGGCCGCGGTCGTGGCCGGTCTCCTGGTGGCTGGAAGCGTCTGGTTCTCGGAGGCCGGTCCGCTGGGCGAGGGCGTGGACGTCGCTCTCGCCGCCTCCTTCGGCTTGGCGCGAGCGGCTTTTCCGGTGGGACTGGCCGTGACGGGGGCCGCGGCGCTGTGGGACGGCCGCCGCGACGGCGCGGCGGGACGCGCCAGCGAGCGTGTCGACGGCGACCCGCCCGCCGGCCGCTCGCGGGTCGAGCGGTCCGACTCGGTGGCCGGGACGGTGCTGGGCGGCCTCCTGCTGCTGGTGTCGTCCACGGGCATGCTGCACCTGTTCAGAGGCCGCCCCGGCCTGGGCGACGGGGTGGACGAGCTCGGCGCCGCCGGCGGTGCTCTGGGAGTCGGTATCGGCGGCCTCCTGCACGCCTTGACTGCATTGTGGGGATCGGTGCTGCTGCTCGTGTTCGTGGGACTGGTCGGCATCATCGTCGTCACCGGGCTCACTGTGGGGTCGGTGCTGGCCGCTCTGGCCGGTGTGCTGGGACCGTTGTGGCGGCTGCTGCGAGGCGCGGCCGCCAACCTGTTCAGCGACCTCAGCGACGCCGGGCAGAACCCGGCCGGTCCGGCACCGGAGGGCACGCATCCCCGCGGCCGCCCCTGTTCGACCTCGCTCGGCGACGGCGGCGCCCCGACCGAAGCGGAGGCGCCCGTCGCCCTGCCCGAGCCGGCGCCGTTCAAGGAGATCCCCTCCCCAGCGCTCGCGGCCGCCGCGAACGGCGCCCTCGCCGCCTCGGCTGCGGGCCGCAAGGGCCGTGCCGTGCGATCCGAGCGCTCCAGGTGGGCGCTGCCGGATGTCGGTCTGCTCGGCGCGACCGTGTCGATGGAGATCGACAAGGCCGAGGCAGCCGAACGCGGCCGTCTCCTGCAGGCCACGCTGGCCCGTTTCGACGTGCCCACGCTTCTGCTCGAACCCGTGGTCGGGCCGACCGTGACCCGTTTCGTGCTGGAACTCGGCGAAGGGGTTCGGGTGTCGAAGCTCGAGAGCCTCCGCAAGGACATCGCCTTGGCCATGGCCTCGCCCGATGTGCGCATTCTGGCGCCGATACCGGGCCGGCGGGCCATCGGAGTGGAGGTCCCCAACCTCGACCGGCAGGTCGTGCATCTCGGCGACGTGCTGCGGTCGAAGGAGGCGGCCGACGCCGAGCACCCCCTCGAAGTGGCCGTCGGCAGGGACATTAACGGCCACGCCATCATGATGAACCTGGCGACCACGCCGCACCTGCTGATCGCCGGGGCCACCGGCGCCGGCAAGTCGTCGTGCCTCAACTCGCTGATCACCTCGGTGCTGATGCGCTCCACCCCCGAGGACGTGCGGATGATCCTGGTCGATCCCAAGCGGGTCGAGATGGGCCAGTACGACCGCGTCCCGCACCTGCTGACCGCGCCGGTCACCGATCCCCGCAAAGCGGCCAACGCGCTCAGCTGGGCCGTGCGGGAGATGGAGCGGCGTTACGACCTGCTCCACGAGACCAGCTTCCGCGACATCGCCGGCTACAACGCGGCCGTCGACGCCGACACGCTCGATCCCCCTGTCGGAACCCGGGGTCCCGACGGCGGGCCTCTGCGGTACCGGCGCCTGCCGTTCGTGCTGGTGGTGGTGGACGAGCTCGCCGACCTGATGATGGTGGCCGCCCGCGACGTGGAGGAGTCGATCGCCCGCATCGCGCAGATGGCCCGAGCGGTGGGCATCCACTTGGTGATCGCCACCCAGCGGCCGTCGGTGAACGTCATCACCGGCGTCATCAAGGCCAACATCCCGGCCAGGCTGGCGTTCGCGGTGTCGAGCCTGACCGACTCGCGGGTGATCCTCGACCAGCCGGGCGCCGAGCGGCTCGTCGGCCAGGGAGACATGCTGTACCTCGGCCCGTCGTCGTCCGCGCCCCACCGCATCCAGGGCTGCTGGGTCACAGAGGCCGAGGTCCGCGCGGTGGTGGGCGTCTGGGTCGATCAGGCGCCCGACTTCGACGACGACCCCTCGGTCGCCACCGAGGGCGCCCCCGCTTCGGGGCCCGCCGACACGCCGCCGCCGGATCTGGGCGGCGCGCCGATCATGCCGGCGAGCATCACCGAGGCCCCTCCGCCAGACCCCGACGACGGCGGCGACGAACTGCTTGACGCGGCCATGGCGCTGGTGGTCGAGACGCAGCTAGGTTCCACTTCGATGCTCCAGCGCCGGCTGCGTGTGGGGTTCGCCAGGGCGGGGAGGATCATGGACCTGCTGGAGCAGAGCGGCGTGGTGGGACCTTCCACCGGCTCGAAAGCCCGCGAGGTGCTCATCAGCCCCGAAGAGTTCGAGAGCAGGCAGGCCGGCTGAGATGGCTGTCCGTCGGAACCCGGTCTCGCTTCCTGTACGTCCGTCCGCCGGACCCGGCACTCGGTCCGGCATGGCTGGCAGCGCGGCGCGGTCGCGGTAGATGCTGCACGCGCGCGCCGTGCGTGTCCTCCGACAGCCGCGATCCGCTGGCAGCGCGGCGCGGTCGCGGTAGATGCTGCACGCGCGCGCCGTGCGTGTCCTCCGACAGCCGCGATCCGCTGGCAGCGCGGCGCGGTCGCGGTAGATGCTGCACGGGCTCGGCCTCTCGGTGGTCGGCCTAGCGGTGCTGTTGTTGGCGGCCGACCAGTTCGTTCGGGGCGCCGCCCGGCTGGCCGTCGTCCTGCGAATGGCTCCGATCGTGGTGGGAGCAGTCGTGGTGGGTTTCGGCACCAGCGCGCCCGAGATGCTGGTGTCGACGCTGGCCGCGGCCAACGGCCGCCTCGATATCGGCGTCGGCAGCATCATCGGCTCCAACGTGGCCAACGTCTCGTTGGTGCTGGGGGCGGCGTCGTTCGTGGCGGTGGTTCCTGTGGGCTCGAGCGTGGTGCGCCGCGACGCAGCCGTTTCGGTCGCCTCGGTCGTCCTGTTCGCCCTGTTCGTCCAGGGCGACCTGGGCCGTCGGGAGGGACTGGTGCTGGTGGCCGCGCTGGTGGCCTGGTTCGTGCTGGTGCTGTCCGGCGCCCGCACCGGCGCCGGCGACGCCGAAATGGACGATCTCTCGAAGATTGTGGGGGGGGACCCTCCCTCCCTCGCAAAGGAGAGCCTGCGCACGGTCGTGTCGCTCGCGCTGGTTGCTGGCTCGGCGTACGTCCTCGTAGCAGGTGCGGAGCGGGTCGCTGAGGCGCTCGACCTGTCCGGCGGGTTCGTCGGGTACACGATGGTCGCAGTGGGCACGTCGGCGCCCGAGTTGGTCACGGCGGTGGCCGCGGCCCGCCAGCGCCAGGCTGAACTGCTGGTCGGCAACCTCTTGGGCAGCAACGTCTTCAACTCGCTGGCAGTCGGGGGCGCCATCGCCTTGGCGGGCCCGGGCCCGGTCGGCGACGTCAACCTGCAGACCCTCGGCTCGTCGATGATGGTGCTGATCTGCGCCGTGAGCTGGGGGACGATGGCCATCGGCCACAAGGTGAGGCGCATCGACGGCTTCGTGCTGCTGGGCCTGTGGGCCGTGAGCGTCGCGTTGCTGGCCGGTTGACGGCCCGGCACTAGGATTCTTGCGGTGGGATCGCAAGCACGGCGCCCGGCGCGGCGGCGTCCGGCAGTGGTCTGGCTGTGTGTCGTGATGGCGGGGTCCGGATGCGGGTCGGCCACGCTGGATGCGGGAGAACCCGCGTCCAGCGTGCCTGCCTCCACCGAGTCCGGCCAGCGAGCAGACCGGGGCGACCTGTCGCTGCCGGACTCGACGGTGCTCCCTGCCGTCGGGCCGGAGCCTCCGGCAGCGATGCCCTCGGCCTCGGCGCTGTCGTCGCCCGACTCAACCCCGCCGCCCGGCGAGGCTCCTGCTCCGGTGTTGGCCGAGTCGTCTCCGGGGCCGCCGCTCGAGTCGTCTCCGGGGTCGCCGTCGGCGTCGGAGGTTCCTGCTCTGGTGTTGGCCGAGTCGTCTCCGGGGCCGTCCTCCGCGTCGGAGGCTCCTGCTCTGGTGTTGGCCGAGTCGTCTCCGGGGTCGCTGTCGGCGTCGGAGGTTCCTGCTCTGGTGTTGGCCGAGTCGTCTCCGGGGCCGCCGCTCGAGTCGTCTCCGGGGCCGTCCTCCGCGTCGGCGCCCCCACCGACGACCTCGCCGCCGGCTGTCGGAGTGTTCCCGCCCGTCGGCGATGGCGAGACGGTCGCCCGGTGGAGCGTCGAGATCGTCGACTGGATCCCCCACGACCCCGGCGCCTTCACCCAGGGGCTGGAGATCGCCGACGGGATCATGTACGAGAGCACCGGGCTGTGGGGGCGGTCCTCGCTGCGGGCTGTGAACCCTGCCACCGGCGAGGTCACGGCCCGCGTGGACCTGCCGGAGGAGTTCTTCGGCGAGGGTCTCACCGTCGTCGGCGACGAGATCGTCCAGCTCACCTGGCGGAGCGGTGCCGCGTTCGTCTACGACCGCGACACATTCGAGCTTCGACGCGAGAACAGCTACGAGGGCGAAGGCTGGGGGCTTTGCGAGATGGGCGGGGAACTGATAATGACCGACGGCTCCGACCGGCTGGCTCGCCGCGACCCGGAGACATTCGAGCTCCTCGACACCGTCGTCGCGACTGCCGCCGGCTACGACGGGCGACTCGACAACCTCAACGAGCTGGAGTGCGTCGATGGCATGGTGATCGCCAACGTCTGGCAGACCAGCACACTGCTGGTGATAGATCCGGGCAGCGGACGGGTGGTGGCGGACATCGACGCCGAGCCGCTGGTCGAAGACGCTGCCCGGTCCTCTTCCACCGGCGGGATCGACGTGCTGAACGGGGTGGCGGCGGACGAGGACTCCGCCACCCTGTGGATGACGGGAAAGCTCTGGCCCCGGCTGTACAGGGTGCGGGTAGTGGAGGTGTCGTAGGTGCGATCGAAGACCGCCGTGGCGTGCTGCGGCCCGCTCCTCGCGGCCGCTCTGATGGCGTCGGCATGCACCGAGGGCCCGACGGTGCGCTCGTCGTCTGCGCCGCCGACCCTGCCTCCCTCCTCCACCGCGCCGGCGTCGCCGGGCACGGCGTCCATAGCCGCCGTCGCGACCACCACCACCGAGTCGGCGCGGACTTGGACGCTGCTGGCCGGCGGCGACGTCCTGATGGAATGGTCCGAGCGGTTGGGCTTGGACCCCTTCGAGACGATCGATCCGTCCTTGGGCTCCGCCGACCTCTCGGTGGTGAACGTCGAGATGGCGATCAGCGACCGGGGCGAGGCCCGTGACAAGCAGTACGTGTTCCGCGCTCCTCCGTCCGCTGCGGGACGGATAGCGGCCGGAGGGGTGCGGGTCGCCAACCTGGCCAACAACCACGCCATGGACTACGGTGCCGACGCACTGGCCGACACGATCGACCTGCTGGAGAGCGCCGGGGTGATGACCATCGGCGCGGGCCGAGACAGCGACGAGGCCTACCGCTACCGGATCCTGACCACCGGCGGCGGCGTGAGCGTCGCCTTCGTAGGAGTCTCCCTGGTCGTGCCGGCCAATTTCGCGGCCGGCTCCTCCACACCGGGAATAGCTTCGGCTCACACGCCGGATCTGGCACGCGTGCTCGACACCGTCCGCGCCGCGGCGGCCGCGGCCGACGCAGTGGTCGTCGCCGTCCACTGGGGCATCGAGCGCGACCCCTGCCCGGCCGATTCCCAGCGGCGGCTCGCCCGGCAGTTCCTCGACGCGGGCGCGGACACGGTCATCGGCCATCATCCCCACGTGCTGCAGCCGGTGGAGCACGCCGCCGGGAAGCTGGTGGCCTACTCGCTGGGGAACTTCATCTTCGAGCCCCGTCAGAACATGGGCGGTGAGACCGGCGTGCTGCAGGTGGACTTCGACGGCGACCGGGTCGTCGGCTGGACGCTCCACCCCCACCTGCTCGACGGTGACGGCGTGCCCGTCGCGGCCGATTCCGGGCCGCGGGTCGACCGCATCCGCGAGATCGTGTCCGGCAATTGCCTTCCTTACCGGCCTCCGCCGGCTGCCACGACCACCACGTCGCTGCCGCCGCCTGTCGGCACCGCGGGCCATTAGGCCGGGAGTCCTGCATGCCGTCCAATCCGAGGTCCTTCGCGTTGCACACCCTGGGATGTCCCAAGAACCAGGTCGATTCCGACAAGCTCGCCGGACTGCTGGTCGCTGGGGGCCTGACGCCGGCCCGCAGCGCGTCGGAAGCCGACATGGTGGTCGTCAACACTTGCGCTTTCGTGGAGGAGGCCCGGCAGGAGTCGATCGACACGATCCTGGCCCTCTCGGAGACCAAGGCGCCCGGTGCCTCGCTGGTGGTCACCGGCTGTCTCGCGGAGCGTTACGGCGACGAGCTCGCCGAGGCCCTGCCCGAGGCCGATCGCATAGCCGGTTTCGGGATGGAGCTGGTGGCAGGCTCGGCGGCATCGCCCCCGTCCGGCGCCGCGCCTGCGGCGTCCGGCGGGGCTCCGGTGCCGTCCGCCGCGCCGGCATCGTCGGGGGTTCCTGTGGAGCTGGGCCGGCGGGACGCTCGCCCGATCCCGGCTTTCGACCTGCTGAACCTTCCACGGCCGCCATCGCCCCGCCCGTGGGCGTACGTGAAGATCGCGGAGGGATGCGACCGGGCTTGCGGCTTCTGCGCCATCCCCAGCTTCCGCGGCGCCCAGCGCAGCCGCACCCCGGAGCAGATCCTGGAGGAGGTCGAGCAACTCGGCGCGGCCGAGGTCGTGCTGGTGGCCCAGGACCTCGCCTCCTACGGCCGAGACCGGGGCCGCGGGGAGCGGCGCATCGTGCCGCTCGTGGAGGCCGTGTCGGAGCGCGTCGCCCGCACCCGGCTGCTGTACCTGTACCCGTCGGCCCTCGACGACACCCTGATCGACGCGATCTGTGCCACCGGCGTCCCCTACTTCGATCTGTCGCTCCAGCACGTCTCGGCGCCGTTGCTGCGACGGATGCGCCGCTGGGGCGACGGCGAGCGTTTCCTGGCCCGCATCGAGGCGATCCGCCGACGTGAGCCGGAAGCGGCCTTCCGTTCCAACTTCATAGTCGGCTACCCGACCGAGACCGAGGAGGACCACGACCTGCTGCTGCGCTTCGTGGAGGAGGCCCAGCTCGACTGGTGCGGGTTCTTCGACTACTCCGAGGAGGACGGCGCCTACTCGGTCGGTCTGGAGGGCAAGGTGGACGCGGGCCTGCGCTCCGAGCGGCTGGCCGAGCTCGGCGAGCTGCAGGACGCGATCACCGCCCGGCGCCGCGACCTGCTGGTCGGCCGGAGGGTGGAGGTGCTGGTGGACGAGCCCGGCGCCGGCCGGACCCACCGCGAGGCGCCCGAGATCGACGGAGTGGTGCATGTGCCCGCGGGCCTGGCGCCGGGTACCTTCGCGGGGGTGACCGTCACTGCCGCAGCCGGCTGCGACCTGGAAGCGGCGTGAGCGCTCCCGGCGGTGCAGCGCCGCCCGCGCAGGCCGGCCTGCTGCATCCCGCCAACCTGCTGACGCTGGCCCGTCTGCTGTTCGCGCCGCTGCTGTTCTTGTTGATCCTGCAGGCGGAGCAGAGCCGGGGCGCCTCGTGGGCCGCCTTCGGCTTGGGCGTCGCCATGGCCGGCACCGACTTCTTCGACGGGCGGGTCGCCCGCCGGGCCAACGTCACCAGCCGCAGCGGCGCCTTCCTCGATCCGCTGGCCGACAAGGTCGTGGTGCTCGGAGCGGCCTTCTGCCTGGTGGCGGTGGAGCGCTACTGGTGGGTTCCGGTGACGATCATGGCCTTCCGCGAGCTCGGCGTCACCGCGTGGAGGGCCCGATGGGCCGGTGAGGGTGTGTCCATCCCGGCACGGCGCTCTGCGAAGTACAAGACGTTCGTGCAGGGCGCGGCCCTTGCCATGGCCGTCATGCCGACCATGGAGGACGCCGACTTGGCGCTGACGGCCGCGCTGTGGGCGGCGGTGGCGTTCACGGTGGTCACCGGCATCCAGTACGTGCTCGACAGCCGCCCGTCGCGGGCGCGTCCCCGCTCCACGAAGTCTTCTTAGGGGCTGCGCGGATAGGAGTGGGTCCGTCGTGTCGCTGCGGTGTCATTCCCGCTCTTGTTCGCTGCGCTCACGGGCCGCTCGGGCCACGGCCTCGCCTGTATGGGCCGCGTCGCTCCCGCCTATTCGCTCGGCCTCTTAGAGTGAGCGCAAACAGGTGAGAGTCCGTGGTGTCGCTGCGGTGTCATTCCCGCTCTTGTTCGCTGCGCTCACGGGCCGCTCGGGCCACGGCCCCGCCCGTTGGCGGCGGATGCTCGCCTGTTTGCTCGGGGCGGGGTCGGCTCGTGCGCGGCTGGGTGACGTCCGCAGGCCCGCCCGTTGGTGGCGGATGCTCGCCTGTTTGCTCGGGGCGGGGTCGGCTCGTGCGCGGCTGGGTGACGTCCGCAGGCCCGCCCGTTGGTGGCGGATGCTCGCCTGTTTGCTCGGGGTCTTAGGCCGGCCATGAGGTGCGAGGTGGTGGCGGTGGGAACCGAGCTGCTGCTCGGCCAGATCGTCGACACCAACTCGTCCTGGATCGGCGAGCAGCTCGCGCTCGCTGGAATCGACAGCCATTTCCAGACCAAGGTCGGCGACAACCTCGGCCGGATCATCGCCGCGCTCGAACAGGCGCTGGAGCGCAGCGACGCGGTGATCGTGTGCGGGGGCCTCGGCCCGACACCCGACGACATCACCCGCGACGCGGTAGCGGCTGTGATGGGCGTGGAGTTGCGCCGTGACGACACCCTTGCCGAGCGGATCAGATCGATGTTCTACCGTCGCGACCGGCAGATGCCTGCCAGCAACCTCCGGCAGGCCGACGTCCCGGCGGGCGCCGCGGTGATGGACGTGCAGCCCGGCACCGCCCCCGGCCTGATCTGCCCGGTCGGGCGGGGCGCCGGGTCCGCACCTCCGTCGGGCGACGATGCGAGCGGAGGCGGCCAGAAGGTGGTCTACGCCGTCCCCGGCGTGCCCTGGGAGATGAAGAGGATGGTCAGCGAGTGCGTGCTGCCCGACCTGCAGGCCCGGGTCGGCGAGCGGAGCGTGATACTCAGCCGGACGCTGTGCATTTGGGGCCGATCCGAGTCAGGTCTGGCCGAGCTGCTGGAGCCGGAGATGAGCCGCCTCGACGCCACCGGCGAGGCCACCATCGCCTTCCTGGCCCGCGGCATCGAGGGGCTCGCGGTTCGCATCACCGCCAAGGCAGTCGACGAGGAGACTGCCCGGCGGGTGCTGTCGGGTGTGGAGGCCAGAGCGCGCACGGTGATCGGCGAGGCGGTGTTCGGGGCCGACGACGACACCATGGAGTCGGTGGTTCTGGACCTGATGCGGGCGCGGGGCCTCACCCTGGGGTTGGCCGAGTCGGTGACCGGCGGGCTGGTGGCGTCGCGCCTGACCGAGGAGCCGGGGGCGAGCGACGTGCTGCGCGGCGCGGTCGTCCCCTACCACCGTGCGCTCAAGACCGACGTTCTGGACGCGCCGGACGTGGGCGCGGTCAGCCGGGAGATGGCCATGGCAATGGCTGCGGGCGCCTGCCGGGTCCTGGGCGCCGACGTGGGGCTGGCCACCACCGGCGTGGCCGGCCCCGATCCGCATGAGGGCGTCGAGCCGGGCACGGTCTGGATCGGCCTGCACCTGGACGGCGCGTCCGAGGCGGTGCGGGTGCGCTTCAACATGGCCCGCAACGTGGTGCGCCGGCTCGGCACGATCACTGCGTTGAATCTCCTGCGGACGCGCCTGCTGGCCCGAGGCGCCTGAGCCGGGCCTCTTGCGGTGCCTGAGCCGGGCCTCTTGCGGTGCCTGAGCCGGGCCTCTTGCGGTGCCTGAGCCGGGCCTCTTGCGGTGCCTGAGCCGGGCCTCTTGCGGTGCCTGAGCCGGGCCTCTTGCGGTGCCTGAGCCGGGCCTCTTGCGGTGCCTGAGCCGGGCCTCTTGCGGTGCCTGAGCCGGGCCTCTTGCGGTGCCTGAGCCGGGCCTCTTGCGGTGCCTGAGCCGGGCCTCTTGCGGTGCCTGAGCCGGGCCTCTTGCGGTGCCTGAGCCGGGCCTCCTGCGGTGCCTGAGCCGGGCCTCCTGCGGCGCCGTCCGCCGCGCCGTGTCCAGCGGTGGCAGCATCGCATCGTCGTACCATCGTCGGCGTCGTTCCCCTTCGAGGAGCGCGTCCGTGAAGCGGCCGAACGGACAGACCCGTCCCGCGGGCAGCCTCCGCGGGACGCACAGCGGGGCCGCGGTCGGGCGGCCCTCCGGTCGCAGCGGACAAGAGCGGGGATGGCAGTGCCGCACCTGACACGCTCGCGGGCAGTCTGCGCTCGCTCCAAGGGACGTGCCGTGCCGCGCTGTGACAGCCCTCCGTCATCGGGGTATCATGCGGCAAGGCTCCTATCTTCGACTCGCGAACGCCTGACTCACGAACAATGAACTGGAAGTACTTGACCCTGATCGGAGTGGCCCTGCTCGCCGGGCTGGCGGCCGTCGGCTACATGCTCGGCTGGCCGCCCTTCTTCGACGACGGACCTCAGACCGCTCCGTCGGCAGTCGTCGCTGAGTCGTCATCCACCACGGAGCCGCCGCCGTCCACAACGGCGAGGGCGCTCATCGAGGAAGTGCCCGACGTCGACGCCGTGCCGGATGTCCCCACCGAAGACTCCGAACCGTCGGAGGCCCCCGCCGAAGGCTCCGGTGTCGACGACGACGACGGCGACGACGACGGCGACGAGGACGTGCCGTGCTGGAGCGTCACCGAAGGCGCCGACCTGTTCAGCGACTTCGTCCTGATGGAGAACGTCTGCGTCCTCGACGACCACTTGGGCGGGGTCTTGCCGGGTGATGATGTGTCGGGAGTGGATGTTTCGGGTGGGGTTCTGCCGGGTGATGATGTGTCGGGAGTGGATGTTTCGGGTGGGGTTCTGCCGGGTGATGATGTGTCGGGAGTGGATGTTTCGGGCGGGGTCTTGCCGGGTGATGATGTGTCGGGAGTGGATGTTTCGGGCGGGGTTCTGCCGGGTGATGATGTGTCGGGAGTGGATGCTTTGGGCGGGGTTCTGCCGGGTGATGATGTGTTCCGGGAGGGCCTGCTGGACGAGGGCCTGTCGGCCGCACGGGTGGGCTGGCGCTGTGCGGTGCAGACCGGACGGCTCGAGATGTTCGCCGGTATCGGCCGGTCTCCGACACTGCTGGGAAACGGCGAGGCGATGGTCCTGCTGCGGTTCAGCTCGCAGGAGGAGCCTGTCGTGCCGACATGGGAGATACGCGTGGTGGGCGAGGAGGGCGAGGAGGGCGAGGAGGGCGAGGAAGAGAAGTTCATCGTGTACGATGGGCTGTGGCAGCCCGCACCGAGGCTCGACCACGACCGTGCAGGCCTGCCGACATCGGAGCACGACCATCCCCTGACCGGCATCCAAGCCGGCAGCCTGAGGATTCTCCCGGAGCACGAGTCGTCCACCTCACGCTCCGACTACGACCAGCGGCAGGAGCACGCCCAGCACGCGCCCCATCTGGTCCACGCCCCGCAGAGCACCGCATCCGAAGCGTTGGAGAGCCTGCGCGAGACCGACAACGCCGCCGCCGTCCTGCACATCAGCATCGGCAGCGCGCAGGAGACCTTCGACGTCTCCGGATGGCAGGAGCACATCGCCGCGCTGGGTCCGTGCGGATAGGCCGAGCGGCCAGGGGAGTGACGAGGCCCGCAAGGGCGGGTCTGCTGCTGCCTGAGCGGCCCTC
The DNA here is from genome assembly GCA_965116865.1 of Acidimicrobiales bacterium. Taxonomy (GTDB): domain Bacteria; phylum Actinomycetota; class Acidimicrobiia; order Acidimicrobiales; family Aldehydirespiratoraceae; genus Aldehydirespirator. Next base: position 259,170 of record OZ220727.1, read on the forward strand.
AGGCAGCAGCGACGGGCAACGACGGACGCGAGCACCCACGGGATGCGACAACCGCCGGCCGGACACCCCCGACCCGCTGCACGCACAGGCGCCCAACACCGTTCGGGACGCCGCCGACAGAACAACCATCTATCGGACTAGGAACGGTTCGAACCCGCCCGCACCCGTGATGGAGCGCCGCGACCCGGCCGGACGCGCCGAGCCTCCCTCGGCCGTGTCCGGCGCGCGGCCGGTCCCCGTGTGACGGGTCACGGAGCAAGGCCGGATCCGAGAGCCTCCAGGTCCGCCTGCCAGAAGCCTGTCAGGCGGGTGGGCTGGAAGCCCATCTCGTCGTTGATTGCCAGCATGTGGGCGTTGCTGGTGGCATTGCCGGTCTGAAGCCACGCCACGTCGGGCTCGTCGGTCCGCAGCCGCCGCCACATCGACGCCTTCAACAGGCGTCCGATGCGCCGGCCCCGGTGGGCGGGCAGCACCACGGTGGACCACTGCCACGACGCCGCGGGCCGGTGGCGGTTGACGAAGACCTCGGTGGTGCCGGCTGTCTCGCCCTCGGCGGTGACCGCCAGCACGCCATGAGACTCCAGTCCGCGGGCGTTGCGGGCCTCGATCTCGGCACGGACCATCGCCGCGTCGACCACGGTGTCGGCCATCTCGAGGTCGTCGGTCGGGGCGTCGTTCATCGCATTGGCCGCTGCCACCAGAGCGCCGATCCATTCCTCGGGACAGCGGCGCGACCAGTAGACCAACTCGAGGCCGCTCGGACCGGTCCCGGCCCATTGCTCCATGAGCCGGGAGTCGACCGCTGCCATGTCCAAGCGGGACTCCTGTTCGGTGTAGCGCATCTCGGCGCCCATTCCGGTCCAGAAGTCGTGGGCGTGCGGGGTGCAGTCTCCACATGCGATCACCGAGGTTCGTCCGTCGGTCCGGGCCCGTCCGAGCAGCTCCGCGAGGACCGCGGCAGCGGTGTCGCCGTCCGGCGGGGTGATCTCGACGCCGGCCAGGTTGAGGTTGTCCACGTCCGACGCGAGCTCGAGGTGCCCGATGGCGGCGGCCGCGCCGCTGTCCGCGAAGGCGACCACCCGCTGATGGCGGCAGTAGTCGGTGGCGTCGTCAGCGAAGAGAGCCCGCAGTTCGGCGGCGGGGGTGACGGGCAGGTGAGGGTCGCGTGCGCCGTCCACCGACTGCTGGAACTCGAGCGCGGCCGCGAACTGTTCGCTGTCCAGTGACCGGGCGTCGATGATCAGCACCGCCCGATTGTACGGCCGACGCCATATGCGGGAAGCCGCGGCCGCCTGTGCTCGGGTCGCGCTGCCGGTCGAGCAGCCCGGTCGAGGCTTGTTGCGTCGTTCGGGTCGTTGTTTGCCTGAGGTCTGCTCTGTTCGGCTCGTGGGGCGACGGCGGTCGAGGCTTGTTGCGTCGTTCGGGTCGTTGTTTGCCTGAGGTCTGCTCTGTTCGGCTCGTGGGGCGACGGCGGTCGAGGCTTGTTGCGTCGTTCGGGTCGTTGTTTGCCTGAGGTCTGCTCTGTTCGGCTCGTGGGGCGACGGCGGTCGAGGCTTGTTGCGTCGACCGGGTCGTCGTTCGTCTGATGCCGGCCTTCGCAGCGCCGTAGGCGGTTCGGGCGCGGCCCGTCAGTCGGCGGTGCGCTCGAGGCGCAGCGAGGCCGAGTTCATGCAGTAGCGCTCACCTGTGGGCTGGGGGCCGTCGTCGAAGCGGTGGCCGAGGTGGGCGCCGCAGTTGGCGCAGAGGGCCTCCTCGCGGACCGTGCCGAGACTGCGGTCGGTGCGGATCTCCACCGCGTCGGGGTCGAGCGCTTCCCAGAAGCTGGGCCATCCGGTGCCCGACTCGTACTTGGCGCCGCTGGAGAACAGGGGGGCGTCGCACACGACGCAGTGGTAGGCGCCGTCGTCGTGGCAGTTCCAGTACTCGCCGGTGAAGGCACGCTCGGTGCCGGCCTGCTGGGTGATCCGGTACTGCTGGGGGGTGAGGCGATCCCGCAACTCGGTTTCGTCGAAGGTCCGGCGCACGGGGAAGGTCTGCGAGGTCACGGTGGTTGCCTTTCTGTGGTCCGGACATGCCGACGAGCGGGTTCGGCACTTTGAGGGAAGATTCGACGGAGCGTCGTGTTGTCTTTCTCCTGTGCTGGTCTACGGTAGGCGACGCACGCGGTCTTCGTGTGGTTCCCGGCCGGCGAACCGAGTCCGCGGCGCCTCGATGCGAGCGCGGCCGGCCCGCTCGATCCCCGCTGAGCGGATGCACGACTGAACACTTGTTCGCAACTATCCTGTCTGTAACTACACTGTCGTAAGCTGTGCGAGGAGCGACGGCGCCCGACCGGGCCTGTCACACCCCCCGCGTAGCTTCGCCAAGCATCCCCGACGCGCCGAGAGGCCACCAGACATCCACCCGCCCCGAGGGGCACAGACACAGGGAGAAGGACATGGACAATCGACACAAGGCACTGGACATGGCCATGAGCCAGATCGACAAGCAGTTCGGCCAGGGCTCGGTCATGAAGATGGGCGAGAAGGCCGCCATGAACATCGAGGCGGTCCCGACGGGGGCGCTGTCGCTGGACCTGGCCCTCGGCATCGGGGGCCTGCCCCGGGGCCGGGTCACCGAGATCTACGGGCCGGAGTCCTCGGGCAAGACCACCCTCGCCACTCACGTGGTGGCCGAGGCCCAGCGCAACGGCGGCATCTGCGCCTACATGGACGCCGAGCACGCCATGGACCCTGCCTACGCCAAGGCCATCGGCGTGGACATCGACGAGCTGCTCATATCGCAGCCCGACACCGGCGAGCAGGCTTTGGAGATCACCGACATGCTGATCCGCTCCGGGGCGATCGACGTGGTGGTGATCGACTCGGTGGCCGCGCTCACCCCGCGCGCCGAGCTCGAGGGCGACATGGGCGACAGCCACGTCGGCCTGCAGGCCCGGCTCATGTCGCAGGCCCTGCGCAAGCTCACCTCCAACCTCAACAAGTCCAACACCATCTGCATCTTCATCAACCAGCTGCGCGAGAAGATCGGGGTGATGTTCGGCTCGCCGGAGACCACGCCCGGCGGCCGGGCGCTCAAGTTCTACTCGTCGGTGCGGCTCGACATCCGCCGGATCGAGTCGATCAAGAACGGCATGGAGGTGGTGGGCAACCGCACCCGGGTGAAGGTGGTGAAGAACAAGTGCGCCCCGCCGTTCAAGCAGGCCGAGTTCGACATCATGTACGGCCAGGGCATCTCCCGTGAGGGCTCGGTGCTGGACTTGGCCGTCGCCGAGTCCATCGTCAAGAAGTCTGGTGCGTGGTACACCTACGAGGGCGAGCAGCTCGGCCAGGGCCGCGAGAACGCCAAGGCGTTCCTGCGGGACAATCCCGAGCTGATGGTCGAGATCTCCGACCTGGTCTGGCGGGCCGTGATGCCCGACCCCGAGCCCGCGCCCGACCAGCCCGCAGCATCGGAGACCTCAGCCACCGCCGTCTGACACTCGGATCAGTCGGACGCGCTGCCATACCAACACGGTGGAGCTTGCCGGTTCCTCTGGCGATACGGAGTCCGGGACTTCATAGAAGCGGTCTCAGTCGCAAGGTGCGGGGCCCAGGGTTCCAGGACTAGCCGGGCAAGAATCGACTGCGTGCGCGTGGCGCGCGGAGAGAGGTTGAAAGAGATCCGCTGGGAAGCTCGCAGGTCACCTCGCCCGAAGCCGTAGCCTGGGAGTGTGCGGACCTATGCGATCCGCACCTTCGGGTGCCAGATGAACGAGCACGACTCCGAGAGGATCGCGGGCCTGCTCGAGGATGACGGGTACCAGCGCGCCTCCGTCCTCGAAGAGGCCGACGTGATGGTGCTCAACACCTGCTGCATCCGGGAGAACGCCGACAACAAGCTGTACGGCGCCCTGGGCCGGCTCAAGGCCGTCAAGGCCAAGCGGCCCGGCGCGCTCATCGCGGTGGCCGGCTGCCTCGCCCAGAAGGACCGGGAGCTGGTCCGGGAGCGAGCCGGCCACGTCGACGTGGTGTTCGGCACCCACAACGTTCACCGGGCCGCGGAGCTGATCGACCACGCCCGCCGACACGGACCGGTCGTCGAGATCCTGACGGAGACAGTCCGCGACGATGTGGAGACGTTCCCGTCGGCTCTGCCCGTGCGGAGGGAAGCCGCCCATTCCGCCTGGGTCACGATCCAGATCGGCTGCGACAACAGCTGCACGTTCTGCATCGTGCCCGCGGTGCGAGGCCCCGAGATCAGCCGCCCCTTCGGTGAACTGGTCGACGAGGTGCGGGATCTGGCCGCGGGCGGCGTCAGCGAGGTCACCCTGCTGGGCCAGAACGTCAACAGCTACGGCCGCGACCTGGCCCTGTCGCGCCGGGGAAGCGCCAACGGCGACGGGGCCGCGGCCGGCGACGACAGCTGGTGGTGCGGGTCGCGTTGGCTGTCGGACCGGCGGGCCCGCCCGCTGTTCGCCGACCTGCTCCGGGCTGTGGGTGAGATCGACGGCATCCGGCGGGTTCGCTTCACCAGCCCGCATCCCAAGGACCTGCGTCCCGAGACGATCGCGGCCATGAGCGAGGTACCGGCGGTTTGCGAACACCTGCACCTGCCGCTGCAGTCGGGCAGCAACACCGTGCTGCGGGCCATGCGCCGGGGATACACCGCCGAGCGCTACCTGGAGCGACTCCGGGCTGCCCGGGCCGCCGTGGGCGATCTGGCCGTCTCCACCGACATCATCGTCGGGTTCCCCGGCGAGACCGAGCGCGACTTCGAGCAGACCCTCGAGGCGGCCGCCGAGGCCCGCTACGACAGCGCCTTCACGTTCATCTTCTCGCCCCGGCCCGGAACGGTCGCGGCCGGCATGGGCGACCGGTTGGTGCCCCACGAAGTGTCCGTGGACCGTTACGAGCGGCTGCGGCGGGTGATCGAGCGGTCCAGCCGGCTCGCCAACGAGGCCCGCATCGGCCGGGTCGAGGAAGTCGTCGTGGAGGGACCCGGCAAGAAGGATCCGTCCGTCACAACCGGGCGCACCCGGCGCAACACCCTGGCGCACTTCCCGTCACCGGCCGGCGGAACGCCGCCGACCGGCACCTACGCCCGGGTCGAGATCATCGGAGCCGCGGCGAACTTCCTGCAGGGCCGGTTGGTGAGAGTCGAGGAAGCGCCGTCGCAGGCGACAACGCGAGGCATTGCGATGTCTCGGCGCCTCATCCCGATCGCGGCTGTCTGAGAAGGCGGTGGCGTCGGCGCCGGAAGCCGACGCTCGACCTGTCGGCGCGGCGTTGGCCCACATCGCAGAGCGCGCACTGCGGATGGAGCAGCCACTGGTAGTCGTCGGCCCGACCGCCTCCGGCAAGTCTGAGGTCGCCATGGGGGTGGCCCGGATGATCGGCGGGGCCGAGATCGTGGCCCTCGACTCCATGCAGGTCTACCGGGGCATGGACATCGGCACGGCAAGTCCTACCGCAGTCGAGCAGGCCGAAATGCCCCACCATCTGGTCGACCTGGTGGACCCGTCTGAGGAGTTCGCGGTGGCCGACCTCCAGGCGCGGGCCACGGCGGTGATCGACGAGATCCGCGGCCGCGACGCAGTGCCCGTGCTCGTTGGTGGCACGGGCCTGTACGTGCGTGCTGTGATCGACCAGCTCCGGATCCCGGGGCGCAACCCGCAGGTGCGCGCCGAACTCGAGGCGGAGTCCGATACAGCGGCCCTTCACAGACGCTTGGCTGAGCTCGATCCGGTCGCGGCCGGCCGCATGGCGCCGACCAACCGGCGCAGGGTCGTGCGAGCCCTCGAAGTCACCGTCGGCAGCGGGCGACCCTTCTCGTCCTACGGGCCCGGCCTGACGCACTACCCGCCCACACAGTTCGCTCAGGTAGGCCTGCGATGGGACCGCGACCAGCTCGACGAGCGCATCGCGGCCCGCTACCGGCGCCAGATGGCCGACGGCTTCCTGGACGAGGTGCGGTCCTTGGCCACTGGCCCCATCTCCAGGACCGCATCGCAGGCTCTCGGCTACAAGGAACTGCTCACCCACATTCGGGGCGAGACCACCCTCGACGAGGCGTTTGAGCTCGCCGTAGCGCGCACCCGGCGCTTCGCCCGCCGCCAGGAGCGCTGGTTCCGCCGCGACCCCCGCATCGTATGGCTCGACGCCCCCACCACCCCCACCGAGGTGCTGTCCGCCTGGAACAGCGCACTGGTGTGACAACGTCCGTGGTTGTCGCACCTAGTGGTCCGTCGCTGAATTGGTCGGGGCGTCTGTAGCCATTTCAAGCTGGGGCTAGAGCCCTCCGCGCTGCCCTAGCCATTTCGACGACATACCACTAGGTCCACGGTCTGCTTGACGGCGCGGACCACTCGGTCACCGCCGAGTTGGACCTCGTCCACTACGAGCGGATGGGCTTGGTCGAGCAGGAATCCCTGCGGGTCGGCCAATGCGGCATCGAGGGTGGCCTCGTCGTCGAGCGATGCGTAGGCGCCATGGCGACTCGATGCCACAAGGCGGGCCAGAGTCGACTTGCCGCACTGCCTGGCTCCATGGAGCACCACGACCCGGAAGCTGTCCAGGGCCTCCTCGACTAGAGGCAGCATCTGACGAGCAACGATCCCCACTCGGGCCACGGGCATCGCCTGCGAGCACCCCCTCCGGCCGCTCGTGCAGCATCTGACGAGCAACGATCCCCACCCGGGCCACCCTAGCGCCCAATCACAAAAATCGTGGTTTACTAATCCTAATTTCATGATCGCCATAATCCCAATTTATTGCAGATTTGGCGGGGGGCGGTATCCCCTATTGTCCCCCGTTTGGGGAACAGCTATGGTTTGTGGGGGAGGTTGAGCAATGGCCAAGACCGAAATGATCAGGGCGCGAGTCGAGCCCGAGCTCAAGCACGAGGCAGAGGAACTGCTTCGCGAGATGGGCCTGTCGGTGACCGAGGCAATCACTCTATTCTATAAGCAGTTGACCATGCCCACTTCCATGGGTTGATTCGTTGATTCGGTGGGGGAGGCAATCACTCTGTTCTATAAGCAGTTGACCATGCACCGGGGACTGCCGTTTGAGGTGAAGATTCCCAACGCGGACACCGTCGAGGCGCTGCGCCAAGCCCGATCGGGAGCCGGCCTCGCCGAGTATTCAACTCTCGATGATCTCAAGACGAGATCGCGGTGAGCTGTGCGCCTGCTCACTACGGGTCGCTTCGAGAGGGACCTCAAGCGAGCAAGAAGACGCGGCAAGGACCTGGACAAGCTCTGGCATCGTCGACACGCTCTTGTCGGGCCGCGGTCTTCCCTCCCGTAGTAGGCCCCACCGCATGTCCGGGCAGTGGTCCTCGTTCTGGGAGTGCCATATCGAACCGGATCGGCTGTTGATCTGGGGACATGAGCAGGATGCCGTGGTCCTGGTCAGGACAGGAACGCACACGGACCTGTTCGGCTGAAGCTCCCACGCTGCAGAACCACCAGAGTTCAGGCAGCCGCGGTGGCGGCTTCCGTGACTTGTGCTGACCGCGTGCCGGGTGCCTACGGGTAGTGGGCGAAGTTCTGGGTGAACCAGAAGCTGGATCCCTCCACAGCGACGCCGACTCCCAGAGAATTGAACTCGGGGCTGGTCATGTTGGCGTAATGGCCCGGGCTGGCCGCCAGCCCGTCGAAGGCGACTTGCACGGCGTCCATGATCGTTCTCCCCGAAGCCGAGTTGAATGCGATGTTCTCTCCGGCTGCCGTCCAGCCTCCGGGGTATTGCCCGCTGTAGTGCGGATTGTGCTCGAAGATGTCCCAGTCCCTCATGGTCAGCGACCAGGAGCGAGCCACATTCGACAGGACGGGGTAGACCGTCAGGGGGGCCAGTCCGAGGCTCTGGCGGAGCTTGTTGACCAGCCGGGACATCTGAGCCTCGGCGGCGGCGATCTCGTCGGTGTCCCACGGGGGCGGCAACGCAATCTGGACGCCTGCCGGCAGGGAAGCAGTCTCCAGGTGGCCGTGGTTGAAGTAGCCCCAGCAGACGGCAGCCCCGTCAGTCCTGACCCCGCAAGCGGCATTGCCTCCGCTTGAGACGGACGTGAACTGGCCGTCCGGCGCGAACTCGGTGGGAACCGGGCGGCCTCTAGGGCCACGGGAGACATGGATGCTGTTGCAGTAGAGAGTTCGGTCGGTCCTGATGCCGCAGAACCGATCAAAGGTTGTTGAGATCGCAGTGAACTCGCCCTGGGGAGGCCTCCCCCACGGTCCCGCGTGCCTGCAGACGGCAGTGCCGTCGACCAAGAGTACGCATCCGGCTCTGTCGTCAGTGTCAACGGCGGCTAACGGGCCCTTATTCCCGTACCCTAACGCATGGTCGTAGACTTTGACGTTGCCGTTGTCGTCGACGAAAACGCTGGAGCCGTCGGTCTCGTAGACGTAGACGGCGTCGTTGAAGTCGTAAACCTGTACGGCGGAGCCGTCGGTACGGACCCCGATCACGTTCTCGTCGCCGACAGCGACGTCGGTGAAGCGGCCTTGGCGGTTGATCTTCTCGGTGAGTTCGGCGCCGTCGCGGCCCCAGCATGCGACCGTCTGGTCGGTTCTGAGAGCGCACCCCCTGGCGAAGTAGTCGACGTCGATGGCGATGTAGTGGCCGTCGGGAACCTCCAGTTGGCCGTCGGTGTTGTCGCCCCAGCACACGGCGGTCCGGTCAGCCTTGATCGCGCATGCGTGACCCGAGCCGACGGAAACAGCGGTGAACTGGCCCCGGGGAGCGTCGAGCACGGCGCCTCGTCGCAGCAGCTGGGCGCAGGTCGCGGGGAACCGCTGCTGGTCGCAGTCCGCGGGGTCGCTCGTATCCATGTTCCAGCAGACGATGGTCCCGTCGATGCTGATCGCGCACACGTTCATGTCTCCGACCGAGACAGCGGTGAACTGGCCGGGCGCCTGCTGTGGGGTGTCGAGGTTCTGGCCGCGCCACAGGAACGTCGCCATCTGGGCGCGGGTCACGTCGTCGTGGGGGCAGAAGCCGCTGCCGTCGCCGCATCCTTGGGTGACGCCCGACGCGGCGAGCTTGGCCACCTGCGCCGCGTACCAGGCGTCGGCGGGAACGTCGGCGAAGCCCGGGTCGGCGCCGTCGGGGAGCTCGAAGGCCCGAGAGAGGAACACGGCCATCTGGGCGCGGGTGACGGTGTCGTGGGGGCAGAAGCCGCTGCCGTCGCCGCATCCGCTGGTCACCCCGAGTCGGTGCATGCGTTCGATGAACGGCGCGTGGGAGCTGTCGGCGTCGACGTCGTCGAACCTCGACTGCGAGATTGCGGGCGGGTCCGCGCCGTCGAGCACGCGCACGACCCACACCGCCATCGTCTTGCGGTCGATCGGCTCACCGGGGCAGAACCCCTCGTCGCACTCGGTGCCGGCGAACACGCCGTCGGCGGCCAGCGCGCTCACGGGCACGGTGTAGTAGGCATCCGTGGGCGTGTCCGCGAACGGCGCGTTGTCCTGCGCCGCCGCCGGAGCGGCCGACACGACCGCCCCCACCACAGCGAACACGGCCAAAGCTGCAATCGAACAAGAGATTCGACTCACAACAGCGTGACGATAGTCGTGGCCGGCCCTGATCGCCGTGCCGCTCGGTGTCCATCCAGGACGCCGTCTTCGCGGCTGAGCGATGTGGCGTGAGCGGACGTGGATCCCGACACCGGGGTGTGGAAGGTGCGCCGCATGGTGGCTCTCGACGACTGCGGGGTGCGCATCAACCCCATGATCGTGGAGGGCCAGATCCACTCGAACCTCCCTCCGAAAGGGCCGACCAATGAGCCAACGACACCCCAACAAGCAGAGCCGGCGTCACCCGGACTACGCTCGACGCCGTGACCGACGAAGCAAGCCGCGAGGCCGCTCTGGCCCGGCTCCGAGCGTCTCGCGGCAAATACAGCCGAGCCAGCTCGCTGCTCGACGAGGCACGCCGGGCCGAGCGCAACAACGAGGAACCCGATCCTCCGGCCTTGGACGCCCCCGAAGCGGGGCGCCAGAGTCCCGAGCCCGCGCAGCTGTAGCCCCGGAGCCGCCGCAGCGTCCCTCGGGCCTGCATGTGCTCGACGCCTGGGGTGCCGTCAGGTACTTCGAGAACACCGAACCCGCGGCCTCCGCGGTGCAGGACCTTCTCACCGCACCAGGGGCGCTCACGGTGATGAGCACCGTCAACTATGCCGAGACCACCTGGGCGCTCGCCGGCGACCTCGGCATCGACGCCGCCCACCCCGACGTTGAGGACCTACGCGAGGTGCTCGACCTGCGGCCTCCCGGCCTCGCGGTCGCGGAGGCCGCGGCCCGCCTCAAACGGGGATGGCACCTGGCGCTGGGCGACGCATTCGCCGCGGCCACAGCCCTCGCGCTCGACGCGTCGGTGTGGACTGGCGACCCCGAGCTTCTCAGCGCAGACCGGATGTGGCTGGCCCATGATCTGCGCAGCCCCCAGCTCAAAGCCGAACACGCCGCCAAGATCGCGGCCGGCAAGCGCAAGATCGGACGTCGCACGCCGCAGCCGAGTCCAACCGGAACCGGCGAGGTAGCTTTGGCAGACATTTACTGTTATATGTGAAAAGTGTTGAAAGAGAGATCTGGAAAGGGGCTGGATGGTTCGATATGAGAAGCGATTGGCGAGAATCAGGAACAATCCGAGCGATGTGGCGTGGGCTGATCTTGTCAGCGTCTGCGACATATGCTTTGGCAGGCCGCGACGAGGCGGAGGAAGCCATCTGATCTACGACACGCCGTGGATGGATCACCCGGTGCTGGTCCTGCAGGCTCGCAGGGGCAAGGCCAAGCCCTATCAAGTGCGTCTGGCATTGAGGGCCATCGATCTGCTGGAGGAAGTGGATGGTTGAGCACGAGTACCGCTTTTGGACCGAGTGGTCGGAAGAGGACGGGGAGTGGGTCGGCCTTTGCGACGGGTTTCCCCTGGTCAGCTGGCTCGAGCCGGATCGCGAGGCGGCCGAGGCGGGGATCCGGGCCGTGGTCGCCGAGACGGTCGAGCATTTGCGGGCGCAGGGCAGGCCGCTTCCCGCACCCGGCGTGAAGTGGCCCCCGCAACAGTCTGGTCATCGCTGCCGGGCCCCATCGGAGCCGCGGGCATAGGGGAGTCCGCCACCGCCGGGCAGTCCGACGTTGCTGCGGGGGGTAGTAGGTCACACCGCGGACCTGTCGGACCGGCCTCGACGGCTGGCGCAGCGGTGGTGCTGGCCGGGGTCTTCCACGGCACGCTCGCCTCTGGCCGGTCCAGGGGCGCCGACAGCCTCGCTGAGGCTCTGCCGGTCAGCCCTTGCGGCCCCGTCCGGCGCGACCAGGTGCTCCAGCACCGCTAGCCCCCGCTGAGGCTCTGGTGGTCAGCGGCCCTTGTCGTCCGGGGCTGCCCAGAGGGAGTCGATGGGGCGGAGGTGCAGGCGGTCGCCGACGGTCAGGTGATGCTCGCCGGTGTGCAGGAGTATCCCAGCACGGAACGCGCCCGGATCCACCGCGTCGACGCGGTCGCGCAGCCAGGCCACTTGGCGGAGCTGCTCGGCGCGGGGCGAACTGGTGGCCTTCACCTCGACAGCCACCAGCGCCCCGTCGGCCCGCTCGATCACAAGATCGACTTCGTGGCCCTCGTGGTCGCGGTAGTGGTGCATCCTGAGCCTGGTGCCCGAGGCCGAGAGCTGCCGCAGCGCCTCGTTCACCGTGAAGGACTCCAGCAGCGGCCCCGCCGATGGCGAGGTGGGCGCGGTCAGCGAGTCGGGGTCGGCGCCCAGGAGGCTCGCGGCCAGGCCGGTGTCGGTCATGTGGACTTTGGGTCGGCGCACAGCACGAGACGCTGGATTGCGCGACCACGACGGCAGCCGGTGCATGAGGAACACGGTCTCCATCCATGCGACGTATGACTCGAGCGTGGTCCTGTCGATCCCCAGCTGGCCCGCCACTGCCTGCACGTTGAGCTCACTGGCTGTGTTGGCCGCGATCCACTGCGCCAGCAGCGGCAGCACGGAGCGGCGGCGGAGGTCTCCCAGCGCCACGACGTCCCGCTCGATGACGGTCTCCACGTAGCTCTCGAACCAGCTGCGGCGCAGGCCCGGACGCAGCGCGACGACTTCGGGATAGCCGCCGCGGCACACCAGCCGCATGTAGCCGCGCCGACCGGACTGGCTTGAAGCCGGGCTCGGGCGCACGCCGCCGCCGTCGAGCCCGTCGAACCAGTTCAGCAGCGCCGGCTGTGCGGTGCTGCCGGCGAGTTCGGCTTGCGACAGCGGCCACAGACGCAGGATGCGGGCCCGCCCCGCGAGCGATTCGCTGATCGTGGGCACGGTGAGGAAGTTGGTGGAGCCCGTCAGCAGGAAGCGGCCCGGCGTGGGATCGAGGTCCACGATCTGCTTGACGGCGCGGACCACTCGGTCACCGCCGAGTTGGACCTCGTCCACTACGAGCGGATGGGCTTGGTCGAGCAGGAATCCCTGCGGGTCGGCCAATGCGGCATCGAGGGTGGCCTCGTCGTCGAGCGATGCGTAGGCGCCATGGCGACTCGATGCCACAAGGCGGGCCAGAGTCGACTTGCCGCACTGCCTGGCTCCATGGAGCACCACGACCCGGAAGCTGTCCAGGGCCTCCTCGACTAGAGGCAGCATCTGACGAGCAACGATCCCCACCCGGGCCACCCTAGCGCCCAATCACAAAAATCGTGGTTTACTAATCCTAATTTCATAGTCACCATAATCCCAATTTATTGCGGATTTGGCGGGGGGCGCTCCTGAAGGGGGCCGGGCGAGTCAAGCCATCTAGTGGTCCGTCGCTGAAATGATCGGGGCGTCCGGAGCGCTCCCAAGCAGGGTCTCGGTCCTGCTGCGCTGCCCTAGCCATTTCGACGACACAGCACTAGGTGTGACGACCGGGGACGTTGTCAGCGCAGGTCCTTCCAGGTCCAAGGCGCTGCGGGGACCAGGAGTTCCGGGTCTCCGGTCCATAGCGTCGCGCCGCGGCCGACGGCCGTCGCGGCGGCGAACGCGTCGGCGTAGGCCATTGGACGGTCGGCCTTGATGCGGGCCGCCTCGATGACTCGGGCCGGGGTCGGCAGTTCAGCCGTCAACTCTTCTTGGAGGTCCCGCACGGCTGCCTGCGCGGCTGCCTCGCCGGCACGTCGGCGCACGATGTAGAACACCTCGCCGAGGTTGATCCAGCTCACGACAGGCGTCTGCGACTCGAGGAGTGCCGCCACCGCGGAGGCGGCGGGCTCGCCGTCCTCGAGATACTGCAGGATCGCCCAGGAATCCAGGACCACGCTCACCGGCGCGCCTCGCGTCCGCGGTCGGCTTTGCGCTCACGTTCGAGTTCCTTGGTGAGCCCCAGGCCCCGCAAGCGGCCTCGGAGCGGCTCGGCTGAGCCGACCGGACGCACCGCGACGTGGTCGTCGCAGTACCAGAAGACCACCTCCGCGCCGGGCTCGATTCCGCAGCGGTCGCGCAGCTCCTTCGGTATGACGACCTGCCCCTTCATTCCTACCCGGTGAGTCATACCTCTAAGTATAACCCAGGCTCGCCTGTGCCCGGTCCAAGAGTCCGTTCATCAGGAGTTGCGTGAGTTGGTGAAGCCGTGGCCGGGTCGTCCAGGACCCCTCGGGCAGCCCGCGTCGGCCGGTGTGGTCATAGCACGATGAGCTCGACGAGCTGATCACCGAGCTGCCGGCGATCAGCTTGGAGGGTCCGAGGGCGGTCGGCAAGACGACGACTGCCTTGCAGCGCTCGGAGTCGTGCTTCGATCTGGACGAGCCTGACGTGCTCGACGTGCTGGGCGCGGACCCGCGGCGCCTCGGGTGTCCGTGGCCCGCCTGATCGGCAGCGCTGAGATCGTGGCCCTCGACTCGATGCAGGTCTACCGCGGCATGGACATCGGCACGGCCACCCCCACCGCGGCGGAGCAGGCCGAGGTGCCCCACCGTCTGACCGTCGCCGATGTGTTGTCCGCATGGGACAACGCCGTCGGCGCGCCTTCACTGGTCTGCTAGAGTGGCCGACATTAAAGCGACGTTCAATGTTATATAATCGAGACACTATGGTGTCATTGGCAATTCTTCTCGACGATCTCTGTGACAGCCGAGTAGTGGACAGTGCCGACTTGGCGCTGGTCAGCGACACCAACCAGCGCAGCGTGGCCCGCTGGCGGGCAAAGCAGGCCTGTCCTCGAAGGCAGGCTGAGGACCGTCTGCTCGAGCTAGGGGCCGTGGTCGACTTGGCCCGACGGGTGATGCGCGACGATGCCGCCCGCATGTGGATGCGAGCACCCAACCAGGACCTCGGCTTCGAGAAACCGCTGAACCTGGTGAGGGAGGGCCGGTACCAGCGCGTCGTGGATCTGCTGCTCGCGCTGGCCGAGGGCGTCACAACCTGAGATGGACGGGTTCAACCCGCAGCATCTGGCGCGAGTGGGTGCGTCGCGGGTCGACCTGACCGGGTACCGGAACCAGGCCCCCGGATTCGATCCTCGCAGCGGCGAGGGAGCGCGCCGGTTCGGGGGCCGCTTCAACCCGCCGGGCAGCTTCGGTGTGCTGTACCTGTGCTCGACGCGAGCCTGCTGTGTGAACGAGTTGCGCCGACAGGCTGCTCGGCAGAACATCAACCTAGAGCATATGCTGCCGCGGGAGTTGTGGGTCGTCAGCGTGAGTCTGCGGCGGGTGCTCGACCTGACGCATCCCGAGAGCCTCCTCATACTCGGTCTCACCGTCGAGGACCTCGTTCGCGATGACCACGGTTTCACTCAATCCTTGGGCCAGTACGCCAGTGAATTCGGCTATCAGGCGATCTGCACGCGCTCTGCCACGGGCACCGACGACGTGTTCGCCATCATGGTCGACAACCTTGGAGGCAGGGACTTGTACGTCGAACTGGTGGAGACATGGACGACGGTAGCCGATCTGACCGTCGGCATCACATGACACCTCAGATTGGCCGTAGCCGTTTTGTCCCCAACATACGATCTTTCCGTCAGCACGAACGGCACATGCATGAATCTCAGGCCCCGCGCCGCTGGGCTCAAAATAGGGGGTCCTTGGGCCGCAGAGCACCAGCAGGCACCTGCTCGACGGCGGGCAGCCCCCGGGCAGCCCCAATGCCCGGCGGAGGCTGAGAGGCCGAGCGAATAGGCGGGCCAGTCCGGATCATACGGGCGAGGCCGTGGCCCGAGCGGCCCGTGAGCGCAGCGAACAAGAGCGGGAATGACACCGCTGCGACACAATCGGCTCTCACCTATTCGCGGACGCTCTTAGTCTACGCCGTCTGCACTGTCAAGTTCCAGAATGAGGCCCACCATCTTTGGCAAAGCGCAGCATATCGGGTTGGGCCCACAGGTCCAAGGCCGGTGCGGACGGCCCAGGTGTGGATCTGCTTGGCGTCACAGGGTGCCATCCTCCGCCGACGGTTTGCTCGATCTTGACGTCGTTGTCGTGCCATAGTTCGGTCAACTGCATCAATATCGGCAGCCGACGCCGAGCCGCCGCGTTTCTGATGCGTTACCGGCACGAGAGAATGCATTAGATGACCGGCGGGCTGCGACTCCACAAGCTCCACGGGCTGGGCAACGACTTCCTCGTCGCGCTCGTCGACGAGCTGCCCGCCGAGGTCCATGCTGCCCGGACGGCCGCCGCGCTGTGCCATCGGAGCGATGGCATCGGCGCGGACGGGCTGATCTATGCCGTGGTCGCCCCGCCGAGCGGCGGCTCGGACCGTGCCGCGACCATGCGGCTGTGGAATTCCGACGGTTCGCCGGCCGAGGTGTCCGGCAACGGCCTCCGGTGCCTCGCCCACGCCATCGCCCGCGCGCTGGGAGAGGCCGAACTTGACATCGTCGTGAACACCGTCGCCGGTCCTCGCCGATGCTCGATTCAGCCGACCCACCTGCCGGACACCGTCGTCGGGACCACGGAGATGGGCACTCCAGGCCCCGGCCCCCGCCCCGACCGGCTCAGCCGCAATCCCGAGGCCGCCGCGGGCATCCTCGGGCCGGGCGCGATCACACGATGGGCCACGCTGGATGTGGGCAATCCCCATGTGGTGCTCGCCGTGGCCGATCCCGCCGAGGTGCCCGTCCATGAGGCCGGCCCAGCAGTGGAGGACATCTTCACGGGCGGCATCAATGTCCACTTCGGTGCGGTCACCGGGTCCGACGAGTTGACCCTGGGCGTATGGGAGCGGGGCGCGGGAGCGACCGCGGCGTGCGGGACGGGAGCGGTGGCCGCAGCCGCCGCCTTCCATCGCTGGGGCGACGTGGGCCAGAATGTCACCGTGCGAATGGCAGGTGGGCAGGCTCAGGTCGATCTCTCCGAGCCGGTGACCCTCACCGGAGAATCCACCCACATGGCCGAGTTGGATGTCGCCGGTGTCTGACGTCGGCGAGCCGCTACCGGGTCACGGCGTGCCAGGGAGCGACTTCGACAGCAACGAAGCAAACACGGCCGGTGACGACACCCATCGGGGCGGGTTCGGCGAGTTCGGCGGCGACGGGCCCGGGCTCATCGATCGCGCCTTCCGGGAGCGCATCGTGCTGGTCGGGATGGTCCGCTCCGGTGGTGACGCCTCCGTGACGGATGCCTCCCTCGACGAGTTGAGCCTGCTGGTGGACACCGCGGGAGCCGACGCCGTCGAGCGGGTCTGCCAGCGGCGAGCGGCACCCGATCCCGCCACATTCGTGGGCGCGGGCAAGGCCCGCGAGATCAGGGCCATCGCCGAGGAGGTCGACTGCGACACGGTGGTGTTCGATGACGACCTCAGCCCCGCGCAGCAGTTCAACCTGGAGAGGCTGCTGGGCCGCACCGCCCTGGACCGCACCGCGGTCATCCTCGACATCTTCGCCCAGAACGCCAGCACCCCCGAGGGCAAGGCCCAGGTCGAGCTGGCCCAGCTCCGCTACCGGCTGCCCCGCCTGCGGGGCGCGGGGCGGCGCCTGTCGCAGCAGGCGGGCGGGATCGGCACCCGCGGCCCCGGCGAGACCCAGCTCGAGGTGGACCGTCGACGCCTGGAGCGGCGCATACACAAGCTCGAGGGCGACCTTCGCCGCATCGCCGGCCATCGCCGCACCCAGTCCAAGGCCCGCAGCCGCACCCGCAACCGGTCCGCCGCGATCGTCGGCTACACCAACGCGGGCAAGTCGTCACTGCTCAACCGGCTCACGGCGGCCACCGTGGCGGTGGAGGACCGCCTCTTCGCCACCCTCGACCCCACCACCCGGCGACTGGGGCTGCCCGGCGGCGAGACGGTCTTCGTCACCGACACGGTCGGCTTCGTGCGCAAGCTGCCCCACCAGCTGGTGGAGGCGTTCAAGACCACGCTCGACGTGGTGCGCGACGCGGACCTGCTGGTCCACGTCGTCGACGGCGCCGACAGCGACCCCGACGGCTCCATGACCGCGGTGCGCCAGGTGCTGGCCGAGATCGACGCCGACGAGGTCCCGGAGTTGGTGGTGTTCAACAAGAGCGACCTGGGTCCGGGCGCGGCCCGGCTGGCCGAGCGGACGGAGGGCGCGGTGGCGGTGTCGGCCGCCACCGGCGAGGGGGTGGAGGGACTCCTGGGCGCCATCGGCGACCGGATGCGCCGGGTTGCCAGCGAGGTCGAGTTGGTGGTGCCATGGGACCGCGGCGACGTGCTCGCGGGCATGCACCGGGAGGGACAGGTGCTCGAGTCCACCGCGACCGAGCAGGGGATGAGGGTGCGAGCCCGCATGGAGCCGGCTTCGGCGGGCGCTCTGCGGCCCTACGTCGTCGACGGCTGTGAGGGCGAGTGACCGCAGGCTTCGCGCCGTCGGCGCATCCCTACGGGCGGCTCGACTCTCTGCGGGTTGAGGCGTCCCGACTGCCTGGCGGCGCGGTCGGCTGTTCGGTCGGCGCTCCCTGCGGCCCACCGTCGACGGCTGCGGTGGAAGTGCTGGCCTCCTCCGGCGCTGAACGTTCCTGTCCGTCCTCGGTCGGTTCGCCCGAGTGCCGCGCCCGGCACCGAGAAATCTCGGATTGTTTGTGGGTGGCAGGTGCTGACTGCCCGCATTGAGAATTAGCCTCGACCGCATGTCGACGCTTGAGACCCGTGTAGGCGAGTTGTGGGAGGCCCACCCCGACCTCGATGCCGACGATCCTGATGTCATCGCCACCGTCCACCAGGCCGTCGACGCGCTCGACACCGGCCAGGCCCGAGTGGCCGAGGTGCTGGCCGACGGCACGGTCCGGGTCAACCAGTGGTGCAAGCAGGCCATCCTGCTGCTCTTCTCGACTGCCAGGATGAGCACCGTCGAGTTCGGCCCCTTCGAGTTCGCCGACAAGATCCCGCTCAAGACCGGCTACGCCGCACGGGGCGTGCGGGTGGTGCCGGGGGCGTCGGCACGGTGGGGCAGCTACCAGGCGCCGGGCGTGATCATGATGCCCAGCTACATCAACATCGGCGCCCACGTCGGGGCCAACACCATGGTGGACACATGGGCCACGGTCGGGTCGTGCGCGCAGATCGGCGCCAACGTGCACCTCTCGGGCGGGGTCGGCATCGGCGGCGTGCTCGAGCCCCCGGTCGCCCAGCCGGTGATAGTGGAGGACGACTGCCTCATCGGCAGCCGCAGCATCGTGGCCGACGGCGCTCGCGTCGGGCGGGGAACAGTGCTGGGAGCAGGGACCGTCCTCACCGGCTCCATCCCGGTGATCGACGCCGAGAGCGGCGAGGAGATGGGACGGGGCGAGGTGCCGCCCCGGTCGGTGGCCGTGCTCGGCACCCGCACACGCCAGTTCGGCGGCGGCGAGTTCGGCCTGCCCGCGGTGCTGGTGATCAAGCGTCTGACCGAGGGCGAGCGCCACGACAAGTCGGCGCTGAACCAGATCCTGCGCGACCACGGCACCACCATCTGAGCCGGGTCGGTGCGAGTCGTCCAGTCCCGGTGTGGTCCAGCCCGGGTGTGATTGCCGTCGGATTCTGATATATCTTGATCATGACCGATATTCATGGGTTCTCGGATGGCCAGTGCTTGACGACCGGCGACACTTTCCTGCTGGCGGCCGACCTGGTTGCGGTGCCGTCGGTGAGTTTCAACGAGACGCGCATAACCGATCTGATCGAGGAGTCGCTGTACGACAACGCCGCGCACCTCGACGTGTTCCGCGTCGGCGACAACCTGGTGGCCCGTACCGATCTGGGCCGTCAGTGGCGGCTGATCCTGGCCGGCCACACCGACACCGTGCCTCCCAGCAGCAACGCCGAGGCCCGCATCGAGGGCGACGTGCTGTGGGGCGTCGGCTCGGCCGACATGAAGGGCGGCTTGGCCGTCATGCTGGAGCTGGCTCTCACCTCGCGGCTGCCGATCGTCGATGTGACCTACGTCTTCTACGCTCGGGAGGAGGTGGACTCGTGCCACAACGGCCTACGAGAGGTGGCCGCGACTTGTCCCGACCTGCTGTCCGGCGACGTCGCGCTGCTGCTGGAGCCGACGGGCGGGATCGTGGAGGCCGGCTGCCAGGGAACCATGCGGGTCGAGGTGACGCTGGCCGGGGAGCGGGCCCACACCGCTCGGGGCTGGATGGGACGCAACGCGATCCACCGGCTCGGACCTGTCCTGGCGGTGGTGGACGGCTATGAGCCTCGCCGGCCGGTGATCTCGGGGTGCGAGTTCCGCGAGGGCCTCCAGGCGGTGAATGTCGTCGGCGGCGTCGCGGGCAACGTCGTTCCCGATGAGGCGGTTCTGGCCATCAACCACCGCTTCGCCCCTGATCGCACCCCCGAGCAGGCCGAGGCCCACGTGCGTTCCCTGATCGAACCGGTGATGGAGTCCGGTGACAGGCTGGAGGTGGTCGATGCGGCTCCTCCGGCCGACCCGGGCCTTGACCACTCCCTCCTCAAGGCGGTGGTGCGCAACAGCGGCTCACCCCCTCGGGCCAAACTCGGCTGGACCGACGCGGCGTTCTTCGCGCAGCGAGGCGTGCCGACGTCGAACTTCGGGCCGGGCGACCCGCTGCTGGCCCACACCAGCCACGAGCAGGTCCACCGGGATTCGCTGCACAAGGTCTACCGCGCCCTCGAGGACCTGCTCATCGACGGCACCCTCGTTCAGGGCGCCCGATGCTGCCCCGAGTGGGAGGGGGACATCCCCGAGCGGTTGCCCGACCTGTAGGTTCTTGCCGGCCTGGACCGGCCGACGCTCTTCCGAGCAGCGAAACCGTCCCAGCCGACGAGCCGGCGGCAAGAACGGCTGCGAGATCCCAGGCGGATCGACGACCGGGCGCCTAGTGGTATGTCGTCGAAATGGCTAGGGCAGCGCGGAGGGCTCTAGCCCCAGCTTGAAATGGCTACAGACGCCCCGACCAATTCAGCGACGGACCACTAGTAGCGGCGCATCATGGTGACGACCTTGCCGTAGACGGTCACCTCGTCCGGTGCGTACTCCATGGGCTCCAGCCGTTCGTTGGCAGGCACCAGCAGGATCCGTCCGTCGCGCCGCCGCAGTGTCTTCACGGTGGCCTCGTCGTCTGGGATGCCCGCCACCACGACCTCGCCGTCCTCCGCGGTGCTCTGCGCCCGGCAGACCACGTAGTCGCCGTCGAGGATGCCGGCGTCGATCATGGAGTCGCCCCGCACCCGCAGCATGAACAGGTCGCCCTCCCCGGTGAGGTCGGAGGGCATCGGCACCAACTCCTCCACGTTCTCGGCGGCCAGCACGCCGGAGCCTGCGGCAACGTCGCCGACCAGAGGCACATGGCGGACCGGGCGGCGCCCGAGCGCAGCCCCTGAGTTCTCGTCGTAGCGCACCTCTATGGCTCGGGGTCGGGCGGGGTCGACCCGCAGGTACCCGGCCGAGTCGAGCACGTCTAAGTGGGCCTTGACCGAGGCGGGGGACTTGAGCCCGACAGCGGCGGCGATCTCCCGGATCGACGGCGGGTAGCCGCGCAGACGCTGGTGCTCCACGATCGTTTCGAGGATCTGGCGCCGGCGGGCGGAGAGCGGCTTCGGGTCGGCCGGGGAGGACATGGCGGGTCTCCTATCTGGGTAGTCGGGTTGTGGAGCCGAACACATGTTCGCTACACTTGTAGCGAACACCAGTTCAGACGAGCTTCACGCAAGGAGTCTATCCGTACACATGTTTGTGGAACACGCGTTCGATGTCAAGCATCCGGCTGTCGGCGCCAGGCCCGCGCCCGATGTCGTACCCCGGCGCGAAGATCGTGGCATGGAAGCTCATCTCCGTCCGGCTCCCGACTTCGTGTCCGCCGAGGGCCCGGCTGCGACGGCGGCGGACCTGTCGGAGCGGCTGCCGGAGGGGGTGTACCGCCGGCGCCGGCTGGTCGTCGTCTGCGTGGTGGCCGCGGCGTTGGTGCTGGTGCTGGCCGGGGCGCGGCCGGATCGTGTCCCGCCGGGCGAGGCCAATCCGTGGCCCTCGACGGGGGCGGCCTCGGTTCCGGCGGAGATACCGGGCGTCTACGTGGTGCAGCCCGGCGACACCCTGTGGGGCATCGCCCGGACCATCGCTCCTGGCGCCGATCCGCGGGCAGTGGTCCACGACCTGTCCGCAGCGGCCGGCGGCGCCGCGCTGGCGCCGGGTCAGCCGATCGTCATCGAGGCGGTCCCGGCCCGGCTCGCAGCGAGCGGCTCCGAGGCCGAGTCCCGCCGACCGGCGGCCGACGCGCTCGCCGGCCCCGACAAATAGCGCACGAACAGCGTGTCGGAGGCTTCGAGGAGATGGTCGACGGTGAGCTCCATCGGCACGGCCCGCCGCGATCCCTGCATGATCCGGGGGCCCGGGCCGCCCGCGACCATGGGCGCGACCGACAGGCACAGCTCGTCGATCACCCCGGCATCCGCGAGCTGGGCGTTGAACGACGGCCCGCCCTCGGACAGCACGACCCCGGCGCCGCGGCTGTCGAGCTCGGCGAGGATCGCCTCCGGCCGGGGTCGGTCCGACGGCAGTCTCACGGTCTCGGCGACCGGCTCGAGCCGGGCGGCTGCCTCGGTCGCAGCGTCGCTGCCGGTGAGGATCAGCGGACGGTCCTCGCCGGCGCGCTGATCGGCGAACAGCGGCAGGTCGAGGTCGAGGTCCAGGCTGGCGCTGACCACGGCCAGCCGGGGCTGGTCGGAGCGTCTAGCGGCGCGCCGTGCCCGTCGGGCGGCCGGTCCCGGCCGGGGCAGGCCGCAGCGGTCGGCCCGCACCGTGCCGGCCGCGACTACGATCCAGTCCGCGCAGGCCCGCACCGCCGCGAACACGGCCTCGTCGGCCGGGTTGCCGAGTGCTCGACTGGTTCCGTCGATCGCGGCAGTCCCGTCGGCGGAGGCGATCATGTTGAGCATCAGCCACGGCCGTCCTTTCGGCCTGGGTCTGGCAAGAGTCGGGTAGAGCTCCATCGGATCGACCTCGGCGACCGGGCCAGGCACCAGTCTTCGCACGTCGCAAGCATAGGGGCGCGTCGGTGCTCGCTGGCGGCACCGGGAGCTCTTGGGATCATCGGGGGTCGACCGACCTGGGCGTGCCAGACCGATTCCGGTCGGCAGCCGCAGCGACTCCGCTGCTTGGGATCATCGGGGGTCGACCGACCTGGGCGTGCCAGACCGATTCCGGTCGGCAGCCGCAGCGACTCCGCTGTTTGGGATCATCGGGGGTCGACCGACCTGGGCGTGCCAGACCGATTCCGGTCGGCAGCCGCAGCGACTCCGCTGTTTGGGATCATCGGGGGTCGACCGACCTGGGCGTGCCAGACCGATTCCGGTCGGCAGCCGCAGCGACTCCGCCGCTTGGGAGCATCGGGGGTCGACCGACCTGGGGCGCGTCCTGGCATCGGCGGTCGCAGGCACGCGGCGGGTTCGTGCAAGTGCGCGGGTTCGCAGCGAGGAGGTCGTCCGGCTCGAGTGTCGGCGGCCGTGCTCTTGTCGGTTGGGAGCGGTCGACTCGACGGCCGGTGCCCTTGTTCACAGGAAATCCAGAGACGGTGCCGGTAATCCAGAAGAATCCCGAGGCACACCGGCGCGAATCCCGAACGGGATCCACAGCCTCGCAGCCGGCATCACCGCCGGGCCTCCTAGCGTCGCGGTCACCGCACGGGGCGACCCACGCCCGGGCGGCCACTGGGCCGGCGACCCACGCCCGGATATAATCTCAGGGAGGCGATTCGATGACTGTGACCTTCGAGCAGAACGGTCTCTTCGCCCGTGTCTACCCTCGGCCGCACTGCGAGGAGGGGGCGGACGATCAGGACGGCGGCGTCGTATGGGAGCGGCGGGACGCCCGGCTGCTCGACCACCGTGACGGGTCGGTCGCGTTCGAGCAGCGCAACGTGGAGGTCCCGGCGTCGTGGTCTCAGAACGCCACCAACATCCTGGCCCAGAAGTACTTCCGCGGTGCTCTCGGAACACCCGCCAGGGAGTGGTCGCTGCGACAGGTGGTGGACCGCATCGTCGGAACGATCACACGCTGGGGCTCCGGCGACGGCTGCTTCGCCGACGAGTCCGAGGCGGCGCTGTTCCGCGCCGATCTCTCGCGTCTGCTGTACACGCAGAGGGCCGCGTTCAATTCGCCGGTCTGGTTCAACATCGGGGTGGCCGGAGTGCCCCAGCAGGCCTCCGCGTGCTTCATCCTGTCGGTCGAAGACACCATGGAGTCGATCCTGGGGTGGTACGCCGAGGAGGGCCGGATCTTCAAGGGCGGCTCCGGCGCGGGAGTGAACCTGTCGCACATCCGGGCCAGCTGCGAGGCTCTCAGCGGCGGGGGAGCAGCGTCGGGCCCGGTGAGTTTCATGCGGGGCGCCGACGCGTCGGCCGGGACCATCAAGTCGGGCGGCAAGACGCGGCGGGCCGCGAAGATGGTGGTCCTCGACGTCGACCATCCCGACATCGAGGACTTCATCTGGTGCAAAGCCCGCGAGGAGCGCAAGTCGCGTGCGCTGGCAGCGGCCGGGTTCGACATGGGCGTCGACGGCGCCGACTCCGACTCGGTGCAGTACCAGAACGCTAACAACTCGGTGCGGGTCGTCGACGAGTTCATGCAGGCCGCGGTCGACGGCGGCGACTGGGACCTCACGGCCCGCCTGGACGGCACGGTGATCGACCGCGTGCCGGCCCGCTCGATCCTGCGCCAGATGGCCGAGGCCGCCTGGGAGTGCGCCGACCCCGGCGTGCAGTTCGCGTCCACCATCAACCATTGGAACACCGCCGCGGCCACCGGTCCTATCACGGCCAGCAACCCGTGCTCGGAGTACGTCCACCTCAACGACAGCGCCTGCAACCTGGCCTCGATCAACCTGCTGAGCTTCCTCGGCGACGACGGCGACTTCGACGTCGCCGGGTTCCGCCGGGCGGTGCAGGTGGTGTTCGCGGCCCAGGAGATCCTCGTCGGCCACGCCGACTATCCGACGCCGGCCATCGCCGACACCACCAGGGCTTTCCGCCAGATCGGGCTGGGCTACGCCAACCTCGGAGCGATGCTCATGGCGTTGGGTCTTCCCTACGACTCCGACGAGGGCCGGGCCGTGGCCGCGGCCGTCACCGCGCTCATGACCGGCGAGGCCTATCTCGCCTCCGCTCGCCTGGCCGAACGCCTGGGACCCTTCGACGGATTCCACGACAACCGCGTGCATATGCTGCGCGTGCTCGAGCAGCACCGCAGCGCCATCGCCTCCATAGACGAGGAGCTCGTGCCCAACGACCTGCTCGAAGCCGCGCAGCTGGCCTGGGACGAGGTCTGCGAGCGGGCCGAACGCCACGGCGTGCGCAACAGCCAGGCCACGGTGCTGGCCCCCACCGGCACCATCGGGCTGCTCATGGACTGCGACACCACCGGCATCGAGCCCGACCTCGGGCTGGTCAAGTCCAAGCGCCTAGTCGGCGGCGGGACCATGGAGATCGTCAACACGACCATCGCCCGGGCGTTGCGGCGGCTCGGCTACAGCCCCAGCCAGGCAGATCGGATCATGGACCACGTCGCCGCGCATCACACCGTGGACGGCTCGCCGCTCGAGCCCCGACACCGTGACGTGTTCGCCTGCTCATTGGGCGACAACACCATCAGCGCCTCCGGCCACATCAAGATGATGGCCGCCGTGCAGCCGTTCCTCTCCGGGGCCATCTCCAAGACCGTGAACATGCCCGCGTCGTCGACCGTCGACGATGTCGAGCGGCTGTTCATCGACGCCTGGCGGCTCGGCCTGAAGTCGGTGGCCGTCTACCGCGACAGCTCGAAGGTGGCCCAGCCGCTCACCCTGGTCGAGACCGGACGTTCCGCAGGAGCCGCGGACGCGGCCTCGGTCCCGGACGCGGTGGCGGAAGGCGGGTCGGCGCCGGAGGCCGGATCGTTCCCCGAGCCGGTGCGGCGGCGACTGCCGAGAGCCCGCCGGTCGCGCACCTTCGAGTTCCGTGTGGCCGACTGCAAGGGGTTCGTCACCGTGGGGGAGTACGACGACGGGCGTCCCGGGGAGATCTTCGTGAAGGTCTCGAAGCAGGGCTCCACCCTGGCCGGGATCATGGACGCCTTCGCCGTCTCGCTCAGCCACGGACTGCAGTACGGGGTGCCGCTGGCGGCGTTCGTGGAGACGTTCGTCGGTTTCCGGTTCGAGCCGGCCGGGATCACCGACGATCCCGACATCCGGATCGCCACCAGCCTCATGGACTATCTGTTCCGAAAGCTGGCTGTGATGTACCTGCCCGTCACCGAGCGCGCCGCGCTCGGCGTCCTCACCACAGGCGAGCGCACCCAGCCGACCCTGCCGGGTGTCGAGGAGCAGGTCACCGAGACCGAGCAGGGTCACGACCTGCCGCCCGATCCGCCCTCGATCCCGTCACCGGCGCGGCTGATGGCCCAACTCAACCTCTCCGCGGCCGCCGCCCCGGCCGAGTCGCCGGGGTCGGCGGGGGCTGTGGGCGTGATCGACGGATCCGAGTCGGAGCGGCCCGCGAGCCCAGCGAACATGAGCGGAAGACAATACCCGGAGCGACCGGGCGCGCCGGATGCGCCGTTCTGCATGACCTGCGGCGTTCCCATGCGCCGGGCCGGCTCGTGCCACGTGTGCGCCGGCTGCGGCGCCACCAGCGGCTGCAGCTGACGCAGCTCTCCTCGATCCCGGCTCGATTCTGCCGGGATCGCGATGCGCTTGGTGGTGGTGCGGGGGTCGGTGACGCAGCTCTCCTCGATCCCGGCTCGATTCTGCCGGGATCGCGATGCGCTTGGTGGTGGTGCGGGGGTCGGTGACGCAGCTCTCCTCGATCCCGGCTCGATTCTGCCGGGATCGCGATGCGCTTGGTGGTGGTGCGGGGGTCGGTGACGCAGCTCTCCTCGATCCCGGCTCGATTCTGCCGGGATCGCGATGCGCTTGGTGGTGGTGCGGGGGTCGGTGACGCAGCTCTCCTCGATCCCGGCTCGATTCTGCCGGCTCTTGTCGTGTGTGTGCCGGCTGAGGCGACGGTTGCGGCACGTCCGGCACCAATTACGGCTCGATTCCGCCGGCTCTTGTCTGGTCCCTTCCGTTGACGGGCCGGTGCCTAGCCGTAGTATCGGGTGGGCATGGCGCGCTCTTCGCTGCCCTCGCTGCACGCGCTCCGGCGCGCATCCGTCTCGTTGGCGGAGGACTTCCGCAACGAGTGGTCTCGTGCTCGGCTGGGAGGGCTCTCGGCTGAGATCGCCTTCTTCGGACTGCTGGGGCTGTTCCCGGCGGTGATCGTCTTCGCTGCGGCTCTGGGCTCGCTCGACGTGGCGATAGGAGCGGGAGCGGCAGCCGACGTCGAGCAGTGGCTTCTGGACCGGCTGGTAGACACGTTCGGCAGCGACAACACGCTGCGAGCCACCGTCAAGGAGCTCTTCGACCGCTCCAACGCCGGGCTGATCACCGCAGGCGTGATCTTGACAGTCTACGCGTCGTCGCGGGGCTTCACCGCCGTGGTCGGCGCCTTGGACGTCATCTACGGCCACGAGTTCCGCAGGAACTGGTTCTCCACCCGGATCATGGGCTTCTTGCTCACCCTGTGTACGGTGCTGGTAGCGGCACTGGTAGCGGTGATGGTGGTGGTCGGTCCCCTGCTCGGCGGCGGGGAGGAGATTGCCGTGCGCTTGGGGGCCGGCGCTGTGTTCACCACCGGCTGGGTGTGGTTCCGCTGGCCTCTCGTGTTCGTGGCGGTGGTCTGCTGGGCAGCCTCGCTCCACCACTTCGCGCCCCGCCGTCGCACCCCGTGGCGGACCGACCTGCCCGGAGCGGTCGTCAGCACAGTTTGGTGGCTCGCGGTGTCGCTCGGCTTCCGGGCGTATCTCGGTGCGGCCTCCAGCGGCGTGAATGCCGTGTTCGGACTGCTCGGGGGCGCGCTGAGCCTGCTGGTCTGGCTCTATCTGCTGGCCATGGGCCTGCTCGTCGGGGCTGAGATCAACTGCATCCTCAACAGCCGCCGCGGCATGCAGGCCGGCTGAGAGCGAGCGCGGATCGTCGGCAAGTGTGCCGTGTCGTCAGCATTAGCGCATTCCCCGGATGCAGGCTGTGCTGAGGGCGAGCGGGGGTCGTCGGCAAGTGTGTTGCACGGTGGTGGGGCTCACGTCTAGCAGTCGGGCTGTGCTGAGGGCGAGCGGGGGTCGTCGGCAAGTGTGCCGCGTCCGTCGTTCCCGTTCTTGGCCGCTTCGCTCGCGGGCGGTGCAACAGCCCAGGACGTCGACCTCGCGAGAAGCGGCCGTGCTCTTGCGGGCCGTCACCGGGTACTCTCGCCGATGTGAGCAGCTATCGGGTCGACCTCGACGAGGTCTCGTTCAACCTGCGCCATGTCGCCGATCTCGACGGCCTGGCCGAACTCGAGGCTTTCGACCACGTCGAGGACGACGTGGTCGACCAGATCCTAACGGAGGCGGCCCGGTTCGCGGAGAACGTGGTCGCGCCCCTGAACCGGGTCGGCGACATCGAGGGCGCCCGCCGCCTCGACGACGGCTCGGTGGCGACGCCCAGCGGCTTCCGGGAGGCCTACCGTGCCTATGTGGACGCCGGCTGGGGGGCGTTGTCCGTCGACCCGGAGCACGGCGGTGGCGGTTTCCCGCACCTCCTCGGGGTGGCGGTGTCGGAGATGTTCACATCGGCCTGCTTGTCCTGGTCGCTGTGCCCGGTGCTCACCCAGAGCGCCATCAACATGCTGGCAGCGCACGGCACCGAGGAGCAGAAGGCCCTTTACCTGCCGCAGATGGCTTCGGGGGACTGGACCGGCACCATGAACCTGACAGAGCCCCAAGCCGGCTCGGACCTGGGAGCGGTTGCGGCACGGGCCTTGCCGCAGCCCGACGGCTCGTACCGCCTGCACGGCACGAAGATCTTCATCACCTACGGCGAGCACGACCTCGCCGACAACATCGTGCATCTGGTTCTGGCCCGCATTCCGGGAGCGCCCCCCGGTACGAGGGGCATCAGTTGCTTCCTGGTGCCCAAGCACCTGCCGGCGTCCGACGGATCGCCGGGTGCCCGCAACGACCTGGTGTGCGTCTCGATCGAGCACAAGCTGGGCATCCATGCGAGCCCCACATGCGTGATGTCCTACGGCGACGGCGAGGGCGCGGTGGGCTTCCTGGTCGGTGAGGAGAACGGCGGCATGCGGGCCATGTTCACGATGATGAACCACGCCCGTCTGAATGTGGGACTCGAGGGGGTGGCTATAGCGGAGCGCGCCTACCAGCAGGCTCTCGCCTACGCCCACGAGCGTCGCCAGGGCCGGGCGCCGGGCGTGTCGCAGGGAGAGTCCTCCGCGATCATCGACCATCCCGACGTGGGCCGGATGCTGCTGGACATGCGTTCCTGCATCAGCGCGATGCGGGGCCTCGCCTACCGCAACGCCGAGGCGATCGACCGCGCCTCGCACAGCTCCGCCGCCGAGCAGCGGCAGGCTGCCGACGAGCAGGCCGCGCTGCTGACGCCGTTGACCAAGGCATGGGCCACCGACATGGGCTGCGAGCTCGCCAGCGTCGGCGTGCAGGTGCACGGCGGCATGGGCTTCATCGAGGAGACCGGCTCGGCCCAGCACTACCGCGACGCCCGGATCGCCCCGATCTACGAGGGCACCAACGGCATCCAGGCGGCCGACCTCGTCGGCCGCAAGCTCTCCATGCGAGACGGCGGCGTGGTGCGAGACCACCTGTCCCGGATCCGGGCCGCCGCAGAGGCGCTCGACGGAACCGGGGAACTGGGCTCGGTGCGCCGCCATATCGAGGCCGCGGTCGACGCGACGTCTGAGGCCGGCTCGTGGCTGTTGGAAGCCGAGCCGGCATCAAGGCTGGCAGGAGCCGACGCCTTCCTGAGGATGCTGGCCGTCACCACCGGGGCCGCGGCGTTGGCCGACGGTGCGCTGGCGGCCACACGGCTGGGGAACCCCGACGCGGCCGCCGACCGGGCCGTTCTCGCGCGGTTCTTCGCATCGAGCCGGCTGTCTGCTGTGCCCGGACTGCTGGCAGCGGTCACCGAGCCCGCCGAGGATCTCGCGGCCGCCCAGCGGATCCTGGCGCAGAGGCTGAGCGGATAGAGCGCGACTTGTGCGAGTTGCAGCGGCGTTCGACGGATACCGCAACAGTGAGACCGTCGAACAAGCGGATAGAGCGCGACTTGTGCGAGTTGCAGCGGCGTTCGACGGATACCGCAACAGTGAGACCGTCGAACAAGCGGATAGAGCGCGACTTGTGCGAGTTGCAGCGGCGTTCGACGGATACCGCAACAGTGAGACCGTCGAACAAGCGGATAGAGCGCGACTTGTGCGAGTTGCAGCGGCGTTCGACGGATACCGCAACAGTGAGACCGTCGAACAAGCGGATAGAGCGCGACTTGTGCGAGTTGCAGCGGCGTTCGACGGATACCGCAACAGTGAGACCGTCGAACAAGCGGATAGAGCGCGACTTGTGCGAGTTGCAGCGGCGTTCGACGGATACCGCAACAGTGAGACCGTCGAACAAGCGGATAGAGCGCGACTTGTGCGAGTTGCAGCGGCGTTCGACGGATACCGCAACAGTGAGACCGTCGAACAAGCGGATAGAGCGCGACTTGTGCGAGTTGCAGCGGCGTTCGACGGATACCGCAACAGTGAGACCGTCGAACAAGCGGATAGAGCGCGACTTGTGCGAGTTGCAGCGGCGTTCGACGGATACCGCAACAGTGAGACCGTCGAACAAGCGGATAGAGCGCGACTTGTGCGAGTTGCAGCGGCGCTCCGAGCGATGCCGTGCCCTGAGCGGCCCGTGAGCGAAGCGAACAAGAGCGGGCGAGGCATGGTTGCGCCGCGATGGGCTGTGTCGCATTCGCGGCCGTTTCGGGCGTGACGGGGGAGGTCGAGGGCTTGATGGGCGCGGTGACTGCCGGCGTGACTGCCTCGATCCCCAGCCCGTCCCGCAACAGCCTGGAACTGGGGCCGCTGGAGTTGCGGGCCTACGGCGTGATGATCGCGCTCGGCGCGCTGGCGGCGATCTGGATGTCGCAGCGGCGCTGGGCTGCCCGCGGGGGCAATCCCGAGGAGATCAGCCGCATCGCGCTGTGGGCGATCCCCGCGGGTCTGATCGGCTCGCGCGTGTACCATGTGATCACCGACTGGCGCAGCTTCCAGACAGGGGGCTGGCTGGAAGCTTTCGCCATCTGGAAGGGGGGCCTGGGCATTCCGGGCGGGATGGCTGTCGGCGTCCTGGTCGGTCTGTGGATGGTGAGGCGCCAGGGCATGAACCGGGGCGAGACGCTCGCCGCCGTCGTGCCGTCCCTGCCGCTGGCTCAGGCCATCGGTCGCTTCGGAAACTGGTTCAACCAGGAGCTGTTCGGCTCGCCCACCGACCTTCCGTGGGGGCTGGAGATCGACGACGCGCACCGCCCCTTCGGGTACCAGGGTGCGGAGACCTTCCATCCGACCTTCCTGTACGAGGCGGTATGGAACCTGCTGCTTTGCGGGCTGCTGGTGATCCTCGACCGGCGCCGGTCGAGCCGCAGCGGCCCGGCACTTCTCACCGACCCGCGTCGGGTCGATCGTCCCGGCTCGCTGCTGGCGGTCTACGTGCTGGGATACGGACTCGGTCGCCTGTGGATCGAGGCGGTGAGGATCGACTCCGCCAGCCTGGTGCTGGGAGTGAGGGTCAACATCTGGATGAGCCTCGCGCTGATCGTGGTCTCGGCCCTGTTCCTGCTGGTGACCCGCGGGCGGGCCGCGCCGAGGTTCCGGCGCCCCACCATGCCCGTTTGACTGGGGGCTTATATACCAAGGTTGCCGACTGAGGTTTGTGTGGTGCGGTGACAGTGTTTCTCATGGTCGGAGGCATGGTTTCTGGTAGGATTGAAGGGTGTCTTTCGGACGTAGACCGCTACTTCGGGGGCCGCTTTGGACGGTATGCGGCACTGCTGACTTGACCGCTTAGCAGCATCGGTTCATCGATACTGTTTTGGCGATGTGCTGCGAGTTGTACAACGCTCTTCTGGAGTCTTGGCGGGGTCGGTATCACTGGCATCAGGCCCGTCATGAGTTCGACGGGGCGAAGGTGTCGGACTTCTACGACTCCGGCCGCGTATGCGGCGACCGGGGCACTCTGCATGGGCAATTCTCCGAGATGCCTCGCGCTCGCAGCTTTCGAGGTGCTAGTGGTGTGTCGCCAAAATGACTAGGGCAGCGCGAAAGGCCCAAGCCAGATCGAAGCCGCTCCAGGGCACCCCGATCAATTCCGAGACGGACCACTAGGCGCCGAGAATCCGGGGGCTGCTTTCATGCCTCGCCCTTGCGGTAGGGCAGGCCGTCTGCTCTCGGCATCCGGAGCCGTTGCGAGAAGAAGGCCAGCACCACCAGCACGATCACGTACGGCAGGATGAAGGTCCACCAGTTGGGCACTGTCGTCGACAGGAAGTACCACAGCGCTGCCCCCAGTCCGAGGCATGCAGCGATGGAGGCGTCGATGCGGCGGCGCCGGCTCAGTGCCCAGACCATCACCGCGATCAGCGCGATGGCGGTCACCAGCAGCAGCGAGTGAGAAGCCGCACCCCCTTCGGTCCGGTCGCGCAGTCCGACGCCGAACGGGTAGCCGAACAGAAGGGCACCGGCCATCACGCCGCCCGGGCGCCAATTGCCGAATATGAGTGCGGCCAGACCGATGTACCCTCTTCCATTGGTCTGGCCTTCCTGGTAGTAGAAGCCCATCTCCGGGCTGGCGATGAACGCGCCTCCCAGTCCCGCCAGGGCTCCGCTGATGACCACGCCGAAGTATTTGTACAGGTAGATGTCGACGCCTTGAGTCTCGCCGGCAGCGGGATGCTCTCCGCAGATTCGCAGCCTCAGCCCGAACCGGGTTCGCCAAACCACCCAGGCGGTCACCGGTACCAAGGCGAAGGCGAGCATGGTGGCCAGCGAGAGTTGGGCTACCAGACCGCGGGCCAGGCCGGTTGCGTCAGAGACGAAGAACCAGTCCCTGTCGGTCGCCCAACCCAGGACGTCGGGGCTCTTCCAGCCGAAGAGGTCGCCCCCGGCCAGGAACGGGAACGTGAACTTGCCTACGCCCGGAGTGAGCGGGGACTGCGTTATCGAGCCTCCGTCGTAGTCGACGAGGATCTCCGATGACAGGAAGCGGGTGACTCCCGGCGCAGTGACGTTTATCGCGACCCCCGAAATGATATGGTCCACACCGAAGGTCACAGTGGCCACCGCGTGGACCAGGCCGCCGAGGGCCCCGCCCAGCATGCCGATCAACAGGCCGGTCCATCCGCCGTAGTTGATGGCGCCCCAGGCGCCGAACCAGGTTCCTAGGATCAGCATCCCTTCGAGTCCTATGTTGACGATGCCGGCTCGTTCCGAGAACAGTCCTCCGAGACCGGCGAGCATCACTGGAACCGCCCAGCGCAGCATTGCCTCCGACGACGTGGCCGCCGTCAGGCGGTCGGTGTCGTCGAAGCCCTGCACCACTGTCAGCACCAGCACCCCTATGGCGGCGTAGATCATCCACCGTGCCCACACAGGCAGACGTCCGAGCAAGGCGATCATGGCGCGGTCGCCGGACTCGAGGCCATCGCCGCGGCTGCCGCCGCGGCTTCCTCCCGCTCGCGTATGCGCCGCACTACTTCGTAGGCGACTACGGCGGTCAGGATGATGACGCCCTTCATGATCTCGACGATCTCGCGGGACGCGGCGCCCGAGATTTGGAGTATCCCCGAGGACACGTCGAGGAAGGAGAAGATGAGTGCGGCCACCGCCACCCCCGCTGGATGGTTGCGGCCCATCAGGGCGACCGCTAGCCCGGTGAATCCGAGCAGAGTGATCGGATTGGACGGGTAGTAGCCGGTGTCCATCAACTCGCTCATGCCCACGAGTCCGGCAACCATGCCCGACATCGTCATGGCGATCACGGTCATGCGCTTGGGAGAGACGCCTCCAACCTGCGACGCCGCCGGGTTGGCTCCGCCGGCTCGCAGGTCGTAGCCGAACACCGTGCGGTTCAGCATCACATGGTAGACGACGCCGACGACGACCGCGATGAGCAGGACGCCCGTGAGTTCCTTGCCTCGCCGGACGTCGCGGGTGAATGTCTCGAGCAGGCCGTTGATGTCCGGCATCAGCCCGCTGTCGGCGATCGGCTCGGTGCCGACCCGTCCACCGGTGGCCGAGATTCCTCCGCCGGCCTGCCACTCGACGACCCACCAGGCGGCCAGCCCTGAGATCGCCACCGCATTGAGCATGATGGTTGAGATCACCTCGTTGACGCCGCGAGTCACCTTCAGCACCCCCGCCGCGCCCGAGAAGGCTCCCCCGACCGCCATGGCCACCACCAGAATGAATGCGATGTGGAGCACGGCCGGCAGCTCGACTTGCGCACCGACGTGGGCCGACACTATGAAGGCCAGCAGGTACTGGCCCTCTACGCCGATGTTGAACAGGTTCATCCTGAAGCCGATGGCCGCGGCAACACCCGACAGGTAAAGGGGAGTGGCCCGGTTCAGCATGTCCACCTGGGTCTCCAGCTTGCTGGCGTGCTGCACCATGTCCGCATAGGCCTCCACGGGGTTGCTTCCCGAGACCAGCAGGACGATCGAGGAGAGCACCACCGCGATCGCCACCGCGGCCGTCGGCGCCGCCGAGGCGAGCATCAACCGGCGGGTGAGTTGCTCCTTCACGAGGCGCCCGCCTCCAAGGCGGCTCCGGTCATGTAGGCGCCGAGGTCTCGGGGTGTGACCTCCGCGGGGTTGAGCCGGGCCACGAGCCTGCCCCGCAGCATCACCACGATCGTGTCCGACAGCCCGATCAACTCGTCGAGGTCGGCGGAGACCAGAAGGGTCGCCAGGCCCTGGGCGCGCGCCGCTCGGATGTCCTCCCACACTGCGGCCTGGGCTCCGACGTCGATACCGCGCGTCGGGTGGTTGGCGATCAGCACCGCGGGTTCGTTCACCATCTCGCGTCCCACGATCAACTTCTGCTGGTTGCCGCCGGAGAGGGCGTGCGCGGTCACGTCGATGTCGGGGGTGCGCACGTCGAAGCTCGACCGGATCTGTTCGGCTCGGCTCCTCATGCCGGGACGGCTCATCCAGGCTCCGCGAGAGTACGGAGACTCGGTCTGGTGGCCGAGGGCGGTGTTCTCCCACAGGGGCGCGCCGAGCAGGAGTCCGTCGCGGTGACGGTCCTGGGGCACGTAACCCAGACCCATCTCGCGCCGCTCCCGCAGCGAGGCGTGGGTGATCTCCCTGCCTAGGAGGGTGATCGTTCCTTCGTCTGGCTCGCCCATGCCGATGATGGCGTTCACCATCTCGGCTTGCCCGTTGCCCTCGACCCCGGCGATGCCCACGATCTCGCCCCGATGCACGTGCAGGCTCACGTCGTCGACGACGGCGCGCTCGCCCGCTCCCGCGACCCGCAGATCCTTGACATCGAGGGCCACCTCCTGGGTGACGGTGGAGGCTCCGGCGTCGGGCACGGGCAGCTCGGAACCGATCATCATCTCGGCGAGGTCGTGGGCGGTCACTTCGTCGGGTTTCACGGTGCCGACGGTCTGTCCTTGGCGGAGCACGGAGACGGTGTCCGCGATCTCGAGAACTTCGTCCAGCTTGTGGTCGATGAACACGATGGTCGCCCCGCCGGCTTTGAGCTCGCGGATGTTGCGGAACAGCTCGTCGACTTCCTGGGGAACCAGGACAGCGGTCGGTTCGTCGAGAATCAGGATCCTGGCGCCCCGGTAGAGGACCTTGATGATCTCGACCCGCTGTCGCTCGCCGACCTCCAGGGTCTCCACTAGATCGTCGGCGTTGACGTCGAGTCCGTAGGCCCGGCCCACTTCGTCGAGATGCTCTCGGCCTGCTTCGAAGTCGATACGGCCGAATGACCGCATGGGTTCTGCGCCGATGATGACGTTCTCCAGCACGGTGAGCTGGTCGGCCAGCATGAAGTGCTGATGGACCATGCCGATCCCCAGTGCGATCGCTTCCGACGGCGAGCCGAGCTGAACGGTCTGGCCGTGGACCCTGATCGTGCCCTCGTCCGGGGGATGCATGCCGTAGAGGATTTTCATCAGGGTCGACTTGCCGGCCCCGTTCTCGCCGCAGATGGCGTGGATCTCGCCCTCCGCCACCGCCAGGTTCACATCGCTGTTGGCCACGACGCCGGGGAAACGCTTGGCGATTCCGATCAACTCGACGGCCAGTGCCACGCGACCTCCCTGCGAACGTTTTCCAGGCCGGAAGATAGCCCGGCCCGGACAGCGAGTTGCGACTTGTTCGGGGCGTCGGTGCCAGCGCCCCGACGGTTGCCGCTACGGCGTGGTCGGTACCG
Organism: Acidimicrobiales bacterium; assembly: GCA_965116865.1. Lineage (GTDB taxonomy): Bacteria > Actinomycetota > Acidimicrobiia > Acidimicrobiales > Aldehydirespiratoraceae > Aldehydirespirator. The sequence goes on from OZ220727.1 coordinate 294,852, forward strand.
TGATCTCGCCGGCGACGATCTGGGCTTTGAGGTCGTCCAGCTGCTCGACGATGTCGTCGATGAAGCCGCCGGAGGTGCTGTAGCCCACACCGTCCACCGACAGGTCGTATGTGGTTGGACCGGCTTGCACGTTGCCCTCGACAGCCGACTTGATCATCTCGAATATCGACACGTCGACCCGTTTGAGCATCGAGGTCAGGATGTAGTCCCGCACTTCGGCGTCGGCGGTGTGGTACTGGTCGGAGTCGACGCCGATGGCCCACACTTTCGACCCGGAGGCCTGGCTGTGCTCTTGGGCGGCGCCGAAGAGGCCCGTGCCCGATCCGCCGGCGGCGTGGTACACGATGTCGGCACCCTGCTCGAACATGGCCAAGGCGATCTCCTTCGCCCGGTCGGGGGCGTACCAGCCGTCGAAGTCGGGGGCCTCGGTGATGTAGGCGGAGATGATCTCGATGTCGGGGTTCACCGAGCGGGCACCGGCCTCGTAGCCGGCCTGGAACTTCTCGATCAGGCCGCCGACGTTGGCCACCCCGCCGATGAAGCCGACTGTATCGGTCTGGGTCTTGAGGGCGGCCGCCGCGCCGACTAGGAACGAGCCCTCGTGCTCAGCGAAGACCAGTCCGGCGATGTTGTCGCCATAAGGCGCAGCGGGGTCGGTCTCGAAGTCGAGCATGGCCGAGTCGACCACGCCGAAGGTGGTGTCGGGGTTCTCGGCGCCGACCGCGGCCGCGTCGTTCTCGAACAGGAAGCCGACCGCCACCACCACGTCGTGGGCTTCGGCCGCCAGCTGCAGCAGTTCGCCCCGGTTGGAGCCGTCGTCGTGGGGCGACGCCTCGGTGAAGGTGATGCCCAGTTCGTCGCGGGCTCGCTCGATTCCCGTTGCCGCGGAGTCGTTGAACGACTGGTCGCCCCGCCCGCCGATGTCGAACACGAGGCCGACAGAGATGCCATCGGATTCTTCCTTCTCGCCGCTGCACGCCGCTGCGAGCAGAGAGAACGGCAACAGGAATGCGATCAGCGCAAGCAAGCGCTTTGTCATTGGTTTCCTCCAGGGTCTGAGGAGCGGGGGATGCCGCGAATGCTAATGGACGGAGGTCGTATTCCGCGGGCGTTTCGCAGTCCGTTCCGGCAGCGCCCCGACCGGCCAGGCATACACGATGCTGTCGACGGGAACCCCGCAGCGGACCGCCCTGCCGGCTCCGCAGGGCTGCCGCTCGACCACGTCCAAGCGCCGCCGGCGGCGACCAAGGAACGGCCGACGGCCTCGGCGCCACGATGGCGGTCATCCTGGCCACCGGAGGGCCTTGCAGAGTGCCGGTGACCACTTTCCCAGCGGCGCCGGCTCTCCTCAACCGGTGCCCACATCGCCTGTGCCGGAGGGCCTTGCAGAGTGCCGGTGACCACTTTCCCAGCGGCGCCGGCTCTCCTCAACCGGTGCCCACATCGCTTGTGCCGGAGGGCCTTGCAGAGTGCCGGTGACCACTTTCCCAGCGGCGCCGGCTCTCCTCAACCGGTGCCCACATCGCTTGTGCCGGAGGGCCTTGCAGAGTGCCGGTGACCACTTTCCCAGCGGCGCCGGCTCTCCTCAACCGGTGCCCACATCGCTTGTGCCGGAGGGCCTTGCAGAGTGCCGGTGACCACTTTCCCGGCCGCGGCGTCGGTGACCGCCTCGGGCGTGTTCTGTTTGAGGGCGCTGATCCTGATCTCAGCCATGTCCTGCATTTGCAGCGCATTGTTGTTTGAGGTTCAGGCGACCGCGAAGAGCCGGTTTCCGGCGGGGGGTCGGTGGTGTCCCTTCGGCGGCGCCGGCGGCGGGTCGGGTGCGTGTGCTGGTCCGTGGCGGGTCTGTTCGGGTGGGTGCAGGGTGTGGTTGCCGTCGGGGTTTTTGCGGATGCGCCAGTTGTGGTGGTGGATCTTCCACTAGGCCGGTCAGTCTGGCGTTGCACGAGAGCTCCTCCAGCACAGCCCGCGGCAGCCGGGTGCCGTCGGGCAGATCCGCGACGAGCCTGCCAGTGGCGCCGTCGACGTGGGCTACCACACAGATGTCCGCTACAGGCCGGCCACCACCCCCGACACTGCTGCCGGAACCGCCTGCTCGGCTGTTGCCGGGACCGTCTGCTCGGCCGCTGGTGTCGCTGTTGCCGGGACCGCCTGCTCGGCTGTTGCCGGGACCGTCTGCTCGGCCGCTGGTGTCGCTGTTGCCGGGACCGCCTGCTCGGCTGTTGCCGGGACCGTCTGCTCGGCCGCTGGCGCCGCTGCTGCGAGAGCTGCCCGTTCCAACGCCGCCGACGCTGCTGCTGGTGGCGGTGAGGGCGTCGAGGGCGTCGGCCATGCACTGGCCGAAGCTGCGGCGGCCGGTTCCGTCGGCGGAGGTCTTCTTGTCGGCGTTGTGTATGCGGGCGGCTTGCGAGCGCAGCCGGTTGGCGACGCGTCTGCCGGTCACGGGGTCGAGCTCGCCGCGGAGATGGACCATCCCGTCGTCGCCGTCCCAGACACGAACACAGCGCCGCGCCCGCGAACGGCGGTGCTGGGACTCTCCGTCGTCGCCGTCGCGGTCGACCATCCACCGGCGAGCCTCTCGGGCGAACTGCTCGGGACGCATCGACACAGCCTTCGCCAACAGCTCCCCGTCGCCGTCGACAGCTCTGGCGCCGGCCGTCTCGGAAGCTTCGGCCAGCCGCCGGGCGTTCGCCGCGGACACCCGCCCCGACTCGACCGCCTCACGCGCCGCGGGCGCCTCGCGCAGCGCCTCGGCCGTCTTTAGGTGGCTGCGGGCCTCGCGCCGCGACAACCCGGCCGAACCGGCCAGCACTTCAGCGCCGCCGTCGCCGTGACGCTCACGGCCCGCCACCGCCGCCGCGGCCGAGACCTGCGCAGCCGACAGCGCCGCCATCGCCGACCTCGACACCGCCAACATCTCACGCAACTCCGAACACGACGCCGCGCCCGCGCCCACCAGATCCAGCATCTCGGAGGCAGCGGCCTCGGCCCGACGAGCAGCTTCGATCAACATGCACACAGCATCCCACAGGGGTATGACATCCACCCCCCACAGCCCCCATCCTCACGCATTTCTCGATACTCTTGGCGCTGCGCGAATGGGCAGCGTATGCGGCGGGGGTGAGTCCGCCGAGGGACTGGTGGGTCCGGTAGTGGTTGTATTCGTGGCGCCAGTCCTCGAGGACGGCTTTGGCTTCGGTGATGCTGGCGGAGTCCGCGATGTTGAGGCACTCGTCTCGCAGGCATCCGTTGAAGGACTCTACGAAGGGCGGGCGAACTCTACCGGTCGTTGCGACAGAGGGCAGTGTACACGGCGTAGGGTGAGTCCCAGTCGTGGAGCTTGCGGGGCATCAAGTTGAGGTTGTCCTCGATGACGGCGAGGCGGGCTTGGCCGATGTTGAGGTCGGTGCTGTTGGGCAGCCGGCGTCGCAGCAGGCCGTTGGTGTGCTCGTTGGTTCCGCGCTGCCACGGCGGGTGCGGGTCACAGAAGTAGACCTCGACTCCGAGCGCTTGCTCAATGTCGGCCCAGCGGGCCGTCTCGCGGCTCTGGTCCCGGGTCAGGGTCTTGACCGGGTGCGCCGGTTGGCGGGCGGGAGCGGCGATGACCGCGGCCGCGGTGCTGGCGGCGTCGTAGCTGTCGGGCAGCGCGACGGCAAGGGTGTGGCGGCTGGCGCGCTCGGTCAGCGTCGCGACCGCTGAGCGGTTGGCCTCACCGATGATCAGGTCGCCCTCGCAGTGGCCGGCTTCGCGGCGGTCCTCGACGGCCGCGGTGCGCGCCGCTACGGGCTTGGAATCGCCCAGCGGGCTGGGCTTTCGCGTCGCGCGGCTGCGGGGCTTGCGTCTTCGCCAGCGGCGCGGCGGAAGCCTCCGGGACCCCTCGGGCAACCCGCGTCGGCCGGTGTGGTCATAGCAGGCCGCGTAGACCGTCTCCGCGCTGATCCGGCGCCCCTGGGCGCGCAGGTCCGCGTAGCAGGCCTGATCTCCGAAGGCGAGAGCCTCTCCGGCGCCCCTGGGCGCGCCGGTCCGCGCAGATCGCGTGCGGGGACCAGCGCATAGCCAGGCGCTCGCTCACCGCGGCGGCCAGGCCGGCGTCGGCCGCGAGCGCAGGCGTCTTGGGGCGGGCCGCCCGGGCCTCAGCGGCCGTCTGCGCCGCCTCGGCGTCGTAGACGCCGCCGCCGCGTTCGAGCTCTCGGTACACCGTCGAGCGGTGCCTGCCAAGACGTCTCGCCGTGTCGTCGACACTCGAGCCCGCGGCGCGCATCGCCTCGATGGCGACGGCAGCCAGAGCCGGCCCGACGACTACCTCGCGCCCGCGGCGCGCATCGCCTCGATCCGGGCGCGCTCGTCGGAGCTGAGTCGCTGTGCCATACTGTGGACCTCCACCGGTTCGGATGCTGACTTGACAACCGGCCATCATGGCCGATCTGTCGCATCCACCGGTGGAGGGCGCCCTCCTATGGCTCTATTCAGTCTCTGTCGGTGACTACGGCACCGCTACTACCAACTTCATCATCGGCGGACTCCTCACCCTCTGGGGGCGCCGCAAAGGTCGCCGCCAACAACGGAGGGAATAGCTCTCATGACCACCACTGCCAACCCCAGCCCCTCTACCGCGAAGGCGTCCTCCGATAGGCCAGTACCACAATATGGACTACACAAAGATCATTGCCATTGCTGCTCAATGGGTTATCGGTATTGGCGCCCTCCTCATCGGTTTTCGTTGGACTCCCGTGTTCGTAGTTCTACCCGCCGTCCCGCTACTCGCAGTCTTTACAGATTGCTCTGCTTTCGGACAATCTATTTATTCGCCATATGGATTTCTAGTGCGTAATCCAGTTTCGCTAGGATGTTACGGTCTTGCAATATTTGCTTTATCCGAGCTATTCAGCTAGACGCCACACCTCTCCGCCTAAAATGAGTGTTGCGTCTAAGTGTCGCACTGCCCGGTAGGCGTCGCAGGCGGCACGCACGGTCGAACAGACCACAAGCACACAGTCGCCGAGCTGTGACGCAGCGACAGCGCGCTCGGCCATGCGTCCAAGCGACGCCGCCGCGGGGGCATCCTCGGTCTCGACGCGCAGCTCCCAACTCCTACGAGGCAACGCATCGTCCCTCGACCACCCGTCAACGGCCGTCCATGCGGTCCAGCCCGGATAGCTGACATGGTCAGGGGATTCCGCCTCGCCTAAGCGAGCAGGACCTTCGCCCGCTCCGGCGACACCCGCGCCGCCGATGCGTTGGATGCCCGCCTGGTACGCCGAAACCAATTCCGCGACACGCTTGGGCGGCAACGTGGCCGACAAGACGACGACAGGTGCTCCTAGAGCGGCGAGCCACTCAACCGCCCGGGCGAGCAGCATCCTCATATACGGATCGAGGGTGTGCGCCTCGTCGACAATCAACGTCTTGCAGGCTGCTCCGAAGAGCCTCACAGGCGAGTGCTTCGCCTTCAGCGCTCCCATCAGCACTTGATCGATGGTGCCGACCCCGAATGGCGAAAGTAGAGCCTTGCGGGTGCCTGACATCCAATTGGCCGCCGCACGCACCGCGTCCAGGTCATCGGAAGCCGGCTCCGGACCTGATTCGTACAGGATCGACTGGGAGTGGACTCGGCGAAGGCAGTGATCATCGCCTTCGGGCGAGCCACAATCGAGGTAGTGCTGTAGCCGCTCGTGGAGTCCCTCTGCGGTCGCCACAGTCGGCATGGCGAAGAAGAATCCGTGCCTGCCGGACGCCTCGGCGAAACGCTCGGCGGCGATGAGCCCCGCTTCAGTCTTGCCCTCGCCGGTCGGCGCGCAAATGAACACAATCCCGGGCGCCGATGGACGGAATGTTCTCAGCAGACTCGCTTGCAGATCGGTCCAATCGGCCTCATCCGAATCGAACATGTCGATGACGCTCACGGATCGACGCCTAGCCGGAGCCGTGAGCCCGTTCTCGGCCAGGTGTGCGTCGGCAAGCTCTTGTGCTCGCTGGTAGTGCCCGTGCGGGCTCCATGAGGCTGCCTGATCATCAAGCCGTGCCTGTTGGCGCTTGATCAGTTCCGAGGACGAAGCGATCCAGTCGGCGAGAACTACAACCGCGAGGGATACCGATGCCGCTGGAGTGGGCAGTCGTGCGTCGGGCAGGTCGTCCAGAACCTCATCGAGGATCTCCCACAAGCGGCCACGCGCTTTCAGGAGTTCAGCGGGTGGGTGGTTGTCGACCAATCCAGCACCACCCACATGACGGAGCCAGTGCACGCCGAGTTGAGGGATCGTGCCGTGGTGTCCCCCGACGATCTGAGCTGCGACATCGCGATCCTGATGATCGCCCAGCCGATCCCAAGTCAGCCGTGCGCCCACCAGGTCGTGGCGTCCAGCGCCTGGTCGGTCCAGTTGGTCCCGTGCCCAGCTAGGGCACGCACTCGTGTCGCTGTTCTGGAATCCGCACGAGGCCTTGCCGATGTCGTGCCAACCGCCGAGCACCTTCAAGGTCTGATCCCAATGAGCCGGAGGCTGTCCCATCCATCGAGAGATGGTCTCCCTCAACGTGGCAGGAACGAACGCCACAGCAATGACGCGAGCCGCGGCGGCCGTATCAAGCAAGTGAGCCACCAGAGGGTACGGGACGTCCAGTCCCCGCGACTTTCCCCACAGTTGCCAGCACGATTCATGTAGTGCGCCGGAATCGCTGTCAGAAGACGCCACAATCCGACCGGCCGAACCACTGCCGGAACCCACATCAGCGGACGCTACTTCCTTTGGAGCGGACAATTCGATCGGGGGTTATACGGAATGGTGCCAACGGGCGGGGGTCAGTCGCCGTCGTCGGTGCCGTGACCGGCGATGATGCGGTCGAGCACCGTGTCGAAGTCGGCGGGGATCGCCATGTCCTCCTCCAGTTGCTCGCGGGTGGGCTGCTCGGTCTTGGGGTCGCTGGTCATGGTGTCTCCTGTCGTCGGAGGCGCAGATTGAGGCTCTGTCGCCACTGGTCGAAATCGTGCCAGCCGCAGCCGACACACCCCGCGGGGTCATGCTTGTCTACAGGCTCCCACTGCGGTCCGCCATCGGAGAAGTACACGATCCCGAACGGTGTGCCGCGCTGGCCGGTCTTGTAGCACCGCTCGCAGGCTCGGCTCTTGAGCAGGTTGTGACTCACGCTGCCGTTAGACTGCTTGAGCAGTTGGAAGTTGGCCCGGATGTCGTCGTCGCTCATCGACGCGTAGGCGCTCTGAGCGGCCTGCTCAGCAGCCGTCCATCGCAGCATCGGCACCTTGTGATCGACGGTGAGCTGGTTCGATGGCCGCTCGGTCAGTTCCACCACGTCGCGGCCTCCGAGCACGGCCACCGCCCGGCGTACGAACGACCGCGGCATGGACGAACTCGGAACCGCTTGTGTGAGATGGCCCGCCCAGCGGTCTTGCCGCGTGGTGGCATCACACGTCGTGCAGAGATGGTCGGCGCTGTCGATGACCATTCCGGGCCGAGTGTGCGTGCCGCGCTGCAAGCCCTGTATCCCGGCCCCGCCCGCTATCTGCGTGGTGCCGACGTGGCTGTACTCGCAGCCGCGGCAGTGCCACTGCTGATCGCGCAGCACCATATAGACCCGGTAGACCTTGGTGTCCGGGTTGAAGGTCGCCTCGAAGGCGGCGCGGTCGATCACAGCATCGCGAGCCGCTCAGCCGCGGCAGCGAAGATTGCCGGGTCGGCCTCATAGGCAAGCACGTCGCGGTGAGCGTCACGGGCTGCGACCACGGTGGTAGCGCTCCCCGCGAACGGGTCCAACACGAAACCGCCCGGCGGGCTGAACAGGCCGACGAACTCCGCCATGAGCGGCAGCGGCTTCTGTGTGGGGTGGATGCGCTGCTGCGGTGACGGCGACTTGTGCACGAACACATTGTGGACCATGCGGCCGTTGAACACCGTGCCAGGCCGCTTGCCGACCACCAGCGCCTCCCATGCGTTGACCGGCTTGTACTGGTGATTGAACGGCACCGGGTTGGTCTTCTGCCACACCATCGGCCCCACCGCCACCATACCGGCCGCGGTGAACAGGTCGCAGTAAACGCCGATCTGCGCTTGAGCGCAGAATGTGACCGCCCAGCCGCTCACCTTTGGCAGCACCACGTCTGTCCATGCTTGGGGATCGACCGCGTCCCAGTCCCCGAAATGGCCGCGCGGCATGATGAAGTCCGAGCCGTCGCGTCGCAGCCGGCGCGGTATCTGAGTCTCGCAGGTGTAGCGGCTGCTGATCCCATACGGCGGGTCGGTCAGCAGCAGGTCCACCGACCCGTCGCCCAGTTCGGCGGCTGCGGTGATCCCATCGCCGTGGTGCAGTGCCCAGCCGTCGCCGGTCACGCTGTCGGCGGGGGCTACAAGTTGTGGGCTTGACACTGCTGCCAGCAGGTCGAGCACGCCTCCGGGGTCGGGCGCGCCGACGACGGCCGCGGCATCGGACACCAGCACCGTCCCGAGCGGCACAGACGGCGCGCCGTTGTGCTTGGTCACCAACTCCACCGCCCAGCCGTCGCCGGACCAGACGGGCCGGTTGTGGGCCAGCAGCGTCCGGTGCTCGGGGAAGGTGCGCCCGATCCAGTCATTGACCGCCGACCTCACCGCCAGTTTGCGGTCGGCCGTGAGGATCATGCGGCGATGAGGTCGGCGTAGCGCAACCGCTTCCCGACCGTTCCCTCGACGACTGAGCCGATCTGGTCCAGCGTGTCGAGCGGCCGGATGTTGTGACGGCCCGTGAACTCGTCGACGTAGCGATGGAGATGGGCTTCGGACATCTGGTGGTAGGTGCCCACATATCCGCGCTTGAACATCGACCACAGCGACTCGATCCCGTTCGTGTGGAGCGGGCCGCGGGCGAACTCCCGCACGCTGTGGGCGCCCGCGGCGTGGCAGTAGCCGAGGCTGGCGAGCGGCTTGTAGGACCGGTGCTCGTCGGTGAACACGTCCGCGCCAGCCGATGCCCGCTCGGCCACGAACGGCACCAGCGCCGAAGCCGACGTGTCCGGCACGGGAGCCGCCGCGACCTTGCCGGTCGCCCGGTCCTTGACCCCGACTACGGCGGTCTTGCCGACCGGACCGCGGCCTGCGATGGTGGCCTTGCGGCGGGCGTGGCTCATGTTCTTGGCCTTGCCGCCCACGAACGTCTCGTCCGCCTCTACCGGCCCCAGGAACGGCTCGAACGACTCACCGGAGGCCCATGCCTTGCGGATGCGGTGCGCCAGATGCCACGCCGTCGCTTGGGTGACGTTCAGGTCGCGGTGCAGCTTCATGCTCGACACGCCTTTGAGGCCGGTGGTGAGCAGGTAGATCGCCACCAGCCACGTCTGGAACCCCGGCTTCGAGTCGGCCAGCACCGTCTTGGTGCGGGCGCTGAACCGCTTGCGGCAGCCACGGCACCGGAACCGCTGGTTGCGGTGCGCCGCGTCGTCGTGGTCACAGTGCGGGCACCGTACCCCTTCGGGCCAGCGACGATCGATGAACCACTGCTCGGCTGTCTGGTCGTCGGGTAACATGGTGAACAGTTGAGCGAGGCTCAGCCCTCTGCGGAAGTGCTTGCCGGGTGCGTTGTGTGCCATGACCATACAGTACCGAGGGGGTGTGACACGGTGAGCATCCCCCCTGATCTTGGAGGCATCGTCTAAGAGGAGACGCCATGCCTGAGACACGAAGACAGTACGACCCGGAGTTCAAGGCCGGTGCTGTGCGGATCGTCCAAGAGACTCGCAGATCGGTCACTGAGGTGGCCCGCGAGCTGGGGATCGGCGCGGGCACGTTGGGCAACTGGGTCCGCAAGGACCGCGCCGAGTGCTCGGGCGAGCGTCTCGACGGCGACGAGCGTGCCGAGTTGGTGCGGCTGCGCCGCCGCTGCGCCGAGTTGGGGATGGAGCGTGATGTGCTCAAACGATCGGTGGTCCTTTGGGTCAGGGAGGCGACGCGGTGAGCCTGGTCGAGCACATCGCGGCCCAAAGGACCGATCACGGGGTGCCTCACGCGGTCTCCTGCCGGGCCCTGGGGGTGGCCGAGTCCAGCTTCTGTGAGCGCCGCAGCCGCGGACCCTCGGTCGCCGGGAGGCGCCCAAGCCGATCTGCGCTCGGCGCTGCTCCGCCTCCGCGGACCCTCGGTCGCCGGGAGGCGCCGACAGCGCGTTGATGCCGCGGTCAAGGACTGCTTCGAGGCGTCCGGCGGGACCTACGGCTCGCCGCGGGTGCGCGCCCAGCTGCGCCGAGACGGCCACACGGTGTCCAAGAAGACGGTGGAGGCCTCCATGGCCCGCCAAGGGCTCCAGGCCCGCACCCGGCGCCGCCGGCGGGGCCTGACACGGCCCGACAAGTCGGCCGATCCCGTGGCCGACCTGCTCAGGCGCGACTTCACCGCAGAGGCCCCCGACCAGAAGTGGGTCGGCGACTTCAAGCAGATCCCCACCGCCGAGGGACCGGTGTTCCTCGCGACCGTCGAGGACCTCTACAGCCGCCGGATGCTGGGCTTCGCCACCTCTGAGCGCCATCCCACAGCCGGCCTCGCCGCCGCGGCGCTCAACATGGCCGCCGCCACCCGAGGCGGCTCCGTCGCCGGCGTGATCCTCCGCACCGACAAGGGCGCCCAGTACAGCTCCGGAGACTTCGCCGAAGCCTGCCGGCGCCTCGGGGCCAACCAGTCGATGGGACGCGTCGGCTGCGCGCTGGACAACGCCGCGGCCGAGTCGTTCTTCTCCACCCTGCAACACGAGCTCATCTCTCGGCGGCGCTGGCAGACACGCGACCACGCCCGGCGAGACATCGCCGCCTGGATCGACACCTGGTACAACCCCCTACGCCTACACTCCGCCAACAACATGACCAGCCCCCTCGACCACGAACAAACCCAAGCCGCCTAACCAACACTCCAAGATTCGGGGGGAAGCCCACGGGTTGTCTGAGTGTGAGGCGGTGGCCGCGTTCGGGTTCGACGCGCGTTGGCGTTATGGGTGCGGGTGCTTCGACGTGGACGGCGGCGGGTTCGACCGCACGGTGCTGGTGGGGATGCGGGCGCGGCTCGCGGCGTCGCAGCGGCCGCGGCGGATCTTCGGAGCGGTGCTGGGCGCGGCCCGCGAGGCGGGGGCGTTGCGAGGGGGTGCCCGCCCACGACGAGGCGTTACTGGGGCGCGGCCCGCGAGGCGGGGGCGTTGTCTCGGCGGCGGGTGCTGGACTCGGTGCCGGTCTATGACGCGGTCGCGACCCAAGACACTGTCACGATGCTGCACCGCGCCATCGGCGCGGTGCTCGCAGCCGGCGGGGGCGACGCCGGCGCGGGCTTGCGTGGCGACTATCGGCGCGGCAGCAGGCCGGTGTGCGACTGGGACGACCCCGGCGAGCGCTCGGAGTTGGTGGACGCGCTGGGCGCGGACGCCGCGGCGGTGCTCGCCGGGTTGGAGGGCCGCGAGCTCAGCGGGGCTCTCAGCGAGGCTGCGGAGTTGTTGGCCGCGGTCTGCGGGCAGGACCTGTGCGAGGACCCCGACGGGCGGTTCATGATCGCGCGGCGCGTCGCCGCGGACCGGGTCATCTCCACGGTGGACCCCGACACCCGCCACGGCCACAAATCCACCACAAGAGCCCACCGAACACCAATTTGGCACCAGCCACCTAGGAGGCTGGTGTTTTTCTCGGGTGGGGTTGGGTGTGTGTGGTAGAGTTGCAGGGATGTTGTTCGGTCTCGTGGGGAGGTTCGTGTCGTGACGGTGGGTGTGGAGCCGTGTCGGGTGGATCTGTTCAAGGGTTCGCATTTCGTGGGGGAGCGGCTGGCGGCGGATTCGATTTTTTCGGTGTTGGCGCGTGAGGGGCGGCGGTTGTTTCCCGACGGGATGTTCGATGATCTCTTTAGTTCGCGGGGGCGGCGCAGTGTGCCGCCGCGGGTGGTTGCTGTGGTGATGGTGCTGCAGCGCTGGTTCGGGTTGTCTGACCGTGAGGCGGTGGCCGCGTTCGAGTTCGACGCGCGTTGGCGTTATGCGTGCGGGTGCCTCGACGTGGACGGCGGCGGGTTCGACCACACGGTGCTGGTGGGGATGCGGGCGCGGCTCGCGGCGTCGCAGCGGCCGCGGCGGATCTTCGAAGCGGTGCTGGGCGCGGCCCGCGAGGCGGGGGCGTTGTCTCGGCGGCGGGTGCTGGACTCGGTGCCGGTCTATGACGCGGTCGCGACCCAAGACACTGTCACGATGCTGCACCGCGCCATCGGCGCGGTGCTCGCAGCCGGCGGGGGCGACGCCGGCGCGGACTTGCGTGGCGACTATCGGCGCGGCAGCAGGCCGGTGTGCGACTGGGACGACCCCGGCGAGCGCTCGGAGTTGGTGGACGCGCTGGGCGCGGACGCCGCGGCGGTGCTCGCCGGGTTGGAGGGCCGCGAGCTCAGCGGGGCTCTCAGCGAGGCTGCGGAGTTGTTGGCCGCGGTCTGCGGGCAGGACCTCTGCGAGGACCCCGACGGGCGGTTCATGATCGCTCGGCGCGTCGCCGCGGACCGGGTCATCTCCACGGTGGACCCCGACGCCCGCCACGGCCACAAATCCACCGCACGGCGCTTCGACGGCTACAAGGGCCACGCCGCGGTGGACCCCGACTCCGAACTCGTCACCGACACCGCGGTCACCCCCGCTGACACCGCCGACGCCCAACCCGCCCCCCAACTCATACACGACCTCCTCAACACCGCCGACACCGACACCAACACCGCCGACACCAACACCAACACCGCCGACACCAACACCAACACCGCCGACACCGACACCGCCGACACCGACACCGCCGACACCGCCGACACCGCCGACACCGCCGACACCGCCGACACCGCCGACACCGCCGACACCGCCGACACCGCCGACACCGACACCGCCGACACCGCTGACGCCGACACCGCCGACGTCGGCGGTGTGGTCGAGGAGTTCGAGGGCCGGCCGACGGTCTATGGCGACAGCGCGTACGGCAGCGGAGAGTTCCAAGGGCTGCTCGAGCGCAGCCGCATAAACTCGAGGTGCCGCACCCAGCCGGCGCGCGCTCCGGGGGGCCGCTTCGCCAAGGACCGCTTCGACGTCGATCTGCCCAACGGCACAGTCACCTGCCCCGCGGGGGTCTGCGTCGCTGTCCGCTTCGGCCGCGACGGCTCGGGCGCGGCCCGCTTCGGGCCGGCGTGCGCGAGCTGCGAACTGCGCGACCGCTGCACCAGCGCAGCCGGCGGAAGGACTGTGCGCGTCGGACCCGACGAGGCCGTGCTCGCCGCGGCCCGCGAACGCCAACAAGACCCACAATGGCGCCGCGACTACCGCGCCGTGCGCCCCAAAGTCGAACGCAAGCTCGCGCACCTCGTGCGCCGCAAACACGGCGGCCGCCACGCCCGGGTGCGCGGCCGGCCCAAAGTCGACGCCGACTTCAACCTGCTCGCCGCAGCCGCCAACATCGCGCGCCTCGGCATGCTCGGACTGCGCTCCACACCAACAGGATGGACCCTCGACTGACCCCGCCAAAGCCCCAACCCGCCCCCGACACGACCAACCAGCCGACCCCGACACGACCAACCCTCGCCCAACCCGCCGACCCCGGCCACCACCCACCACAACAGCCCACCGAACACCAATTTGGCACCAGCCACCTAGGAACGGTCGGTGACCAGGCCCTCGCGGCGCGCGAACGCATGGGCCTTGTGCCATCCCAGCCGGGGATGGCAGCGAGCGAAGTACCGCAGATGCTCCCTGAGGCGATCCCCAGCCGCTGCGCTGTCCCGCTTGTGCTGGTCCGGGTCGACGGGAGCTCCGCAGACGCCCCCTTGCTGCCGATTCTCGAGAGTGCGGCGATAGCGTGGTGAGCCATGTCGAAGCGCACGAGCAAGCGCCGGGCCAAGGCCCGCCGATCCAAGGCGAACCACGGCCGCAAGCCCAACGCGGGCCGGAACAGCTGATTTGAGTTTCAGCCGGCGACGGTCGGCTGCGCAAGGCTGGGCCCTTCTTGGAGCGATTCGGATTCGTCGGGCTGCCCAACTCGGGCAAGACCTCGCTGCACAACGCCTTGGCCGGCGGCGACGCGGCGGCTGCCCGGCATGCGTTCTCCACGAAGTCGGCCAATGTGGGGGTGGCCAAGGTTCCGGACGCGCGGCTGCCGAGGCTTGCGGCCATGAGCGGCAGTCGTCGTACGGTGCATGCCTCGGTGCAGTTCACCGATATCGGCGGGCTGGTGGCGGGCTCCAATCGGGGCGAGGGACTGGGCAACGCCTTCCTGGGGCACGTTCGCGACACCGACGCTATCGTCTACGTGCTGCGGGCCTTCGCCGATCCCGACATTGTTGGCGACGAGGATCCGCTCAACAGCCTCCGGGTGCTGGAGACGGAGCTGGTGTTGGCCGATCTCGACAGCGCTACGCGCCAGTTCTACAAGCTCGCCCGAGCCGCGAAGGGCAACCCCTCGCGGCGAGCCGACCGCGACCGGCTGGCCCGGGCGGTCGGAGTCCTCGAGGACGGCGTGCCGCTGTACCGGGCAGGCCTCGACGGCGACGTCCGGTCCGGCCTCCGCCCGTTCTTCCTGATCACCAACAAGCCGGTGCTGGCGGTGGTGAACATCGGAGAGGACCGGATCGGCGACGCGGAGGACCCGGCCGAGCCGGTGCGGGCCGAACTGGGCGAGGCCGAGGTGATGGCGCTGTGCGTGCAGCTTGAGGCTGAGGCCGCGCAGCTCGACGAGTCGGAGCGGCCCGAGATGCTGTCAGCGCTGGGGCTCGGCAGCGGCGCCCTCGACCGGTTCCTGACCGCCGCCTACCACCTTCTCGGACTGCGGACCTTCTTGACCACCGGTCCCGAGGAGAGCCGGGCCTGGACCTTCAGATCGGGAGCCTCCGCAGCGGAGTGCGCCGGCGCGGTCCACTCCGACATCCGGCGCGGCTTCATCCGGGCCGAAACGATCCCCTGCGACAGGCTGCTGGAGGCCGGCTCGTGGGCCGCTGCCCGCGACCGGGGCTGGGTGCGGTCCGAGGGCAGGGACTATCGGACGGCCGACGGAGACGTGATGGAGTTCAGGTTCAATGTGTGAGGCCGGAGAGTCCCCTGCCGCGCGTCGCAGCCCGGCGGGTTAGCCTGCACCATGCCCGTCGACAGCGACCACCGGCTGCTTGCCGAGCTCGAGCCCAGCGTCGAGAGGCTCTACGAGCGGCACCTCCGCCAGACCAAGGAGTGGCATCCCCACTCGTTGGTGCCTTGGAGCAGGGGCGAGGACTTCCCGGCCGACTACGAATGGACCCCCGACGAGGCCGGGCTCAGCGCCGAGGCCCGCAGCGCGCTTTTCATCAACGTCTTGACCGAGGACAACCTGCCCTACTACTTCCGCGACATCGAGCGTATGTTCGGACGCGACGGCGCCTGGGGCCATTGGGTGCGGCGCTGGACGGCCGAGGAGGGTCGCCATGGCCAGGTGATCCACGACTACCTCGCCGTCACCAGGTCTGTCGATCCCGTCGGCCTCGAAAGGGCGCGCATGGCCCAGGTGCAGTGCGGGATGGTCCCCGAGCCGCCCGATGCGCTCGAGGGCCTCGCCTATGTGGCCCTCCAAGAGTTGGCCACCCGGATCTCGCACTTCAACACGGGGCGGCACATCGACGACCCGGCCGGCAAGGCGATCATGCGCCGGGTGTCGTTCGACGAGAACCTCCACTTCCTGTTCTATCGCGACGCCATGGCCGCCGCGCTCAGAGTCGAGCCGTCCAAGGCGGTGGTGGCCATCGCCAACCAGGTGAAGGGCTTCGCGATGCCGGGGGTGGGCATCACCGGCTTCGATGCCCACGCCCGCACGATCGCCGAAGCCGGGATCTACGACTTGGCCATCCATCACGACCAGATACTCCAGCCGGTCGTGATGCGCGACTGGAACCTGCCGAGCCTGGCCGGTCTCTCGGGGGTGGCCGAGGCGGCCAGGGAGAGGCTCGTGAAGCTGATCGACCGGATCGGCCGGGTCGGCCGGCTCGTGCTGGAGCGCCGCGTCGAGCGCCAGCCGCGCCAACAGGACTGAGCCGGCGCCGAGATCCCGCATCGCCGCGTCCGAGCGTCGGCGGCGAGGTGCCGCAGCCGTCTCTCCGACTCTTCGAGGAAGGCTCCCGGAACTAGATTCTGGGTCATGGCCTGGCTGATGGTCGAAGACCGGGTGGTGGCGTCGTTGGAGGTCGCCTCCAGAAGACGCGAACGGCGCCGAGGCTTGATCGGCAGGGACGGGATCGAGGGCGCCCTGCTGCTGGAGCGGACCCGCTCGGTGCATTCGATCGGCATGCGCTTCGCTATCGACGTGGCCCACTGCGACAGTGAGATGCGGGTGTTGAGGGTGACCACGATGCGGGCCAACCGAGTCGGGCGCCCGGTGTGGCGGGCTTGTTCGGTCGTCGAGGCCGAGGCTGGCAGCTTCCGGCGGTGGGGCGTGGCACCCGGCGTGGAACTCGAGATCCGGCAGTGAGCGACCCTCCGTCCGCGGCAGTGTCTCCGGCGCCGGCCGGCTCGCTGGTGCTCGTCGGCACGCCGATCGGCAATCTCGGCGATCTCAGTCCGAGGGCCGTGGACGCCTTGGCGGCGGCCGACCTGGTGTGCTGCGAGGACACGCGGCGCACGGGCCGGCTGCTCGAGCATGCGGGGGTGCGCGGGGCGCGGCTGCGGCGCGTCGACGAGCACACCGAGGCCGCGGCGGTCGCGGGCGTCCTCGACCTGCTGGTCAGCGGATCGACGGTGGCGGTGGTGACGGATGCCGGCATGCCGGCTCTGTCCGACCCGGGCGGCCTGCTGGTGGCCGCTGCCGCGGAGGCGGGACACACCGTGACTATCGTGCCCGGACCGTCCGCCGGCTTGGCTGCGCTGGCTGTCAGCGGCCTCTTCGCAGGCCGTTTCTGCTTCGAGGGGTTCCTGCCCCGCAAGGGAAGGGCCCGGTCCGTGCGCCTGGAGCAGATTGCGCGGGAGCGGCGAACCACCGTCGTGTACGAGTCGCCGCACCGCCTGCGGTCCTGTCTGGAGGATCTGGCCGAAGCGTGCGGACCGTCCCGTCGGGGCGTTGTGGCCCGCGAGCTCACCAAGTTGCACGAAGAGGTGGTGAGGGGGAGCCTCGCCGATCTGTGCGAATGGGCCGCCGGCCCGGTGAGGGGCGAGGTGGTTGTCGTGGTCGCGGGCGCCGCCGGGGACGCGTCCGAGACCACTGACGATGATCTGCTGGCAGCGGCGCGGGATCTGGTCGTCGCAGGGATGAGCCGCCGGGACGCCGCGGCCGCGGCCGCGGCGTCCCACGGCGCCTCGCGCCGCCGTGTCTACAACCTGATGGCTCGACCCTCCGGCGCCGGACCCGACCCGGCTGGGGAAGATTCCGGCATCGGGGGATAATGTGGCGTGCCATGGCGGTGCCAGTACTGGTTGCGGTGGCGTGGCCCTACGCGTCAGGGAGCCGCCACCTCGGGCACCTCGCTGGGGCCTACCTGCCGGCGGACGTCTACGCCCGCTACCAGCGGCTGGCAGGAAACGACGTACTTATGGTCAGCGGGTCCGACGTGCATGGCACGCCGATCACGGTGAGGGCCGACGCCGAGGGTGTCACGCCGTCGGAGATCGTCGACCGCTACCACTCCGAGTTCTGCGACCAGTGGGAGATGCTCGGCATCTCGTGGGATCTGTACACCACCACAGGAACTCGCAACCATGCCGAGGTCACCCAGGACATGTTCATGGTCCAGCTGCGCAACGGCCACATCGACAGGCGGGTGTCGGAACAGTTCTACGATCCTGTCGGCGGGCGCTTCCTGCCCGACCGCTACATCGAGGGCGTCTGCCCGCACTGCGACTACGAGGCCGCTCGCGGCGACCAGTGCGAGCATTGCGGCACCACCCTCGACGCCGCCGACCTGATCGAGCCTCGCTCCAAGATCAGCGGAGCTGCGCCCGAGCTGCGTCCCACCGAGCACTTCTACTACCGCTACTCGGACTTCACCGAGCGGGTCGCCGACTGGCTCCGGACACGGGAGGGATGGCGCCCCCACGTTCTCAACTCGTCGTTCGGCTGGACCAACGAGGGACTGCAGGACCGGGCCATCACCCGCGACCTGGACTGGGGTGTCGAGCTTCCCGTCGACGAGTTGGGCGAGGGGAAGCGCATCTACGTCTGGTACGACGCGGTGATCGGCTACCTGTCGGCGTCGAAGGAATGGGCGGCCCGCAGCGGAGAACCCGGCGCTTGGAAGCGCTGGTGGCACAACGACGAGGCCCGCCACCTCTACTTCGTCGGCAAGGACAACATTCCGTTCCACGCCATGCTGTGGCCCGCCCAGCTGATGGGCTACGGCGGCTTGCACCTGCCTGACAACGTGCCCGCCAACCAGTACGTGACCTTCTCCGGGGCGAAGATGGCGGCCGGACGGGGCGTCGGCCTGACCATCGGCGAGGGTCTCCGCCTCTTCGAGCCCGACTCGCTGCGCTACGCCCTCGCTGCGGCCCTGCCCGAGCACGCCGACACTGAGGTCTCCATCGAGGAGATCGCCCGGCGCATCAACGACGAACTCGTCGCCACTTGGGGCAACCTCGTGAACCGTGTGCTGTCGCTTGCCCAGTCGGCGCTCGGGGGCGTGGTCCCGGAGGTCGGGGGCCGCCTCTCTGCCGACGCTGCTGTGCTGTCGGCCACCGACGACTCACTGCGAGAGGAGGCCGACTGCATCGAGCGGGTGGAGCTGCGGGCCGGGCTCCGCCGCGCCATGGAGGCGGCCGCCAGGGTGAACGCCTACCTCAACTCGAACGAGCCGTGGAAGCTGGCCGCGTCGGACCCGGACCGCGCCGCTGCGGTGCTGTCGACCGCGTTGGAGGCGATCGCGGGAGTGCGCACGGGACTGGCCCCCTACCTGCCGTTCTCGACGGCCGCCCTCGACGGCCTGTTCGGACCGGTCGAGCGCTGGGAGCGACCGGCCGTGCCGCCGGGCACGCGCCTGCCCAGGCCCGAGCCCCTGTTCGCCAAGGTGGACCTCGACGCCATCGACCTCGCTGGTGACGGCGTCGACCCGGCCTGAGGGACGTGGTTGATGTGGCCTGGGCCGATCATCATTGCCATCTCCCGGCCGGGGAGGCGGCGGGCCCGGTGATCGCCGACGCCCGCAGCGCAGGCGTGGGACTGCTAGTAACGGTGGGCACTGATTTGCAATCCTCCCGTCGCGCGGTCTCGGTCGCCGAAGCCCACGAGGGGGTGTGGGCAGCTGCGGGCGTTCATCCCCACGAGGCCTCCGGCGGCACGCGCGGATTGGAGGCGCTGATGGAGCGGCCTGAAGTGGTGGCTGTGGGCGAGGCCGGACTCGACTACCACTACGACCATTCGCCGCGTCCTGTTCAGCGCCGAGTCTTCGCTGTGCAGGTGGATCTGGCCAACCGCCAGGACCTGCCGCTGGTGGTCCACTCCCGGTCCGCTTGGGACGACACTTTCGCCGTGCTCGACCGCGAGGGCATCCCGTCGCGAACAGTGCTGCACTGCTTCACCGGTGGACCACAGGAGGCGGAGGAGTGCCTGAGACGGGGCGCGGTCCTCTCGTTCTCGGGCATCGTCACCTTCCCCAAAGCCTCTGAAGTGCGAGACGCGGCCCGGATCTGCCCGCTCGACCGCTTGATGGTCGAGACCGACAGCCCGTACCTGGCGCCCGTGCCGCATCGCGGCAAGCCGAACCGGCCCGCGCTGGTGGGCCTTGTGGGGGCGGCGGTGGCGGAGGCGAAAGGTCTCGACGTCGCCGAGGTGGAGCGGGCCGTCTGGGCGACGACCCGCGCCTTCTACGGACTAGATCGGGAGGTCGGCTGAGATGGGCGGGGCTGGCCGGGGCGCCCGGGCGGGGCTGGCCGGGACGGTCGTCGTCGCAGTGCTTTTGCTGGCATGCGCGTCCGCGCTGGGCCAGACGACCTCGACAGCGCCCTCCGTGACGGCTCCGGCCCGAGTCTCGAACGTGGAGGACTTCGAGCATCGTGCCAAGCAGTGGGTCGAGGCTCGCCGACGGGTCCGCCAGAAGGCCCTCATGAGAGCCCAGCAGTTGGCTGCTGCCAACAGGAGCACCACGACGACGACCACGGCCGTGCCGCGGCCCACGACGACGACGACCACGGCCGTGCCGCGGCCCACGACGACGACGACCACGGCCGCGCCGCGGCCCACGACGACGACGACCACGGCCGCGCCGCGGCCTACGACGACGACGACGACCACTACCACCTCGACCGCGCCGTCGGCGCCCGAGGCCGAGGTCGTCGAGCATCCGATACCCGAGGGGACCACCGAGGCGCAGTGGCATGCCCTGCGGGAGTGCGAGTCGACTCAGAACTATCGGGCCGTCAGCTCCAGCGGCCGGTACCGGGGCGCCTACCAGTTCTCGGTACGAACCTGGGACTGGGTGGCAGAGATGCACTACCCGGACCTTCTGGGGGTCGATCCCAGAGACGCCTCGCCCGCTGATCAGGACAAGATGGCCTACCGGCTCTACGAGATCAACGGCTGGGATCCTTGGCCGACATGCAAGAGGAGGCTGCCCTCCTGACCCATACCGAGTCGCAGTTGAGGGCGCTGATGGAGCGTTTCGGCGTGTCACCGCGGCGCTCTCTCGGGCAGAACTTTGTGGCCGATCCCAACACGGTGCGGCGCATCGCCCGGCTCAGTGGTGCGGGTCCGTCGGACCGGGTGCTGGAGATCGGCGCGGGGCTCGGCTCGCTTACCCTGGCACTGGCGGAGACGGGCGCCGCTGTGAAGGCCGTGGAGGTCGACTCCGGTCTGGCCGCGGCGCTGCGCGAGATTGTGGCCGAGGCGGGCGCGCACCGCGTCGAGGTGGTCGAGGCCGACGCGGCCGCGCTGGACGTCGACGGCGTCCTGGAGGGGTCCGGTCGATGGATGCTGGTGGCCAACCTGCCCTACAACATCGCAACTTCGCTGGTGGTCGACCTGCTGCGCGACGCGGCCGCCGTCTCGTCGATGGTGGTGATGGTGCAGCGCGAGGCAGGGGAGCGTCTCGCTGCGCCGCCCGGATCGCGGGCCCGGGGCATCCCCAGCGTGCTCGTGGAGCGGCAGGGCTCGGCCCGTGTGGTGGCCCGGGTGCCGCCCGCGGTCTTCCGGCCCCGGCCCAGAGTCGAGTCGGTGGTGGTGAGGGTCGAGCGCTATCCGAGCGGGAGGGCTGCGCTTATGTCGTCGGAGTCCGAGGCTCGTTTCGAGCGGCTGGTGCGGGCCGGGTTCGGCCAGAGGCGCAAGATGCTGCGCCGTTCGCTGGCCGGGCTGGTTGCCGTCGAGGGGTTCGCGGCTGCTGGGGTGGACCCTGCCGGCCGCCCCGAGGCGCTGACTTTGGAGCAGTGGATCGGTTTGTCCCGGACCGAGCAGCAGGAGTAGCTTCGCAGTGTGTTCGAGGTGCTCGCTCCGGCCAAGCTCACGCTCAGCCTGCGGATCACCGGCGTGCGGCCCGACGGCTACCACACCGTGGACGCGGAGATGGCGGCGCTCGACTTCTCCGACCGGCTGGAGATAGCGGCGGGCGAGTCCGGGCTGCGCATGCTCGACGAGGCCGGCAACGATCTGCACGGCGTGGCCCGACCCGGTGAGAATCTCGTCGAGTGTGCGCTGGCGCTGTGCGGCCGGCAGGCGCGGGTCACGGTCCACAAGCGGATCCCGGTCGGAGCCGGGCTGGGCGGCGGATCAGCCGATGCTGCCGCGGTGCTGCGCTGGGCCGGGTTCGGCGACATCGGCGCGGCGGCGTCTATCGGCGCGGACGTGGCGTTCTGTCTCTTCGGCGGCCGGGCCAGGGTGCGCGGCATCGGTGAGATTGTGGAGCCGCGGCCCTACGTCCGCGAGCAGTACACGCTACTGCTCGCGCCGGCGGTGTGCGACACCGCGGCCGTGTACGCGGCATGGGACGAACTGGGTGGCCCCGTCGGCGGCAACGGCAACGACTTGGAGGCCGCCGCCCTGAGGGTCGTGCCGGAGTTGGCGGTGTGGCGCGACCGGCTGGGCGACGCCACCGGGATTACGCCTCGGCTTGCCGGCAGCGGCAGCACCTGGTTCGTTCCCGGCGCCCACCCGGGCCCGAGCCGCGTTGTGGCCACCACTGTCGAAGCGGCGGCTGCGTCCCTGCGAGGCGGGCGACCGCCCCTTTGAGGCGACGTGCCGGACCCGTTCATCGGCTCCGGGACTACCGCCTCCGCGAGGCGGGCGACTGCGACCCTGTGAGGAGACTGACGTGAGCGCCGACGGCTACTTGCGGCGCTGATGCCGGGTGCGTCGAAGCATCTTCTTGTGCTTCTTCTTTCGCATGCGCTTGCGGCGCTTCTTGATGAGCGATCCCACGGGGCGTGAACCCTATCGGGGCATGCGGTCGAACACGCATACCCGCGGCGGCCGCTAATGTTGATCGGGGCGTCCGCCTCCCGGGCGGGTGCCGGTGGCCGGTAGTTCAACTGGTAGAACGTCGGACTTTGGCTCCGGATGCTGCAGGTTCGAGTCCTGCCCGGCCAGCATCCCGCGACGTCGCCCGGACCTTTGTCGCGTCTCCGTCCTACAATGCCGGTCGCCATGAAGCAGCAGACCCAGAAGGAGCTCCGCGTCGTGTCGGGGCGGTCGAGCCTGGCCTTTGCCTCCAGTGTGTGCGCCGAGCTCGGGGTTCCGCTCGGCACGACCCACATCGAGGACTTCGCCAACGGGGAGATCCACGTCCGCTACGGCGAGTCGATCCGCGGCTGCGACGCTTTCATTGTCGGCACCCACGCCGAATGGGAGGGCGGCTCGATCAACGACGCCATCCTGGAGCAGTTGGTGATGGTCGACGCGGCCAAGCGGGCCTCAGCCAAGCGCATCACCGTGGTGGCGCCGTTCTACGGATACGCCCGCCAGGACCGGAAGGCCTCCGGGCGCGAGCCCATCTCGGCTCGGCTGCTGGCCGATCTGTTCCTCGCGGCGGGAGCGAAGAGGCTGTTGTCGGTGGATCTGCACTCCGGGCAGATCCAGGGGTTCTTCGACGGCCCGGTCGATCACCTGACCGCCATGCCGGTGCTGCTCGAGTACCTGCGTACGCTGGGGGCCGAGGATCTGGTGATCGTGTCGCCCGACGCCGGACGGGTGAAGGTGGCGGAGCGCTACACCAACCTGCTGCACGCCGATCTGGCCATCGTCCACAAGCGTCGGCAGAACGCCAATCACGAGGTCTCGGCCAAGGAGATCGTCGGCGATGTGGCCGGCCGGACTTGCGTCATTGTCGACGACATGATCGACACGGGCGGCACCGTCGTGGCGGCCGCCGAGCTGCTGGCGGCCAACGGGGCCCGGCGGGTGCTCGCGGCCACCACCCATCCGGTGTTCTCCAGACCGGCGGTGGAGCGCCTGAGGAACTCCGTGATCGACTTGGTGGTGTGTACCGACACCCTGCCCCTGCCCCCCGGCAAGCGGTTCCCGAAGCTCCAAGTGGTGTCGGTGGCGCCGATCGTGGCCAGGGCCGTCTCGGCAGTGTTCGAGGACACCTCGGTAAGCGAGATCTTCGGCGGCAACAACCTGGTCTGACGAACCTGGTCTGACGGTAGCCTCAGTCGCATGGCCATGAACCTGGTGAGGACCGAGACCGGCCGTGAGACCGGCACCCGCCCCAGCCGCCGGCTGCGCCGCGCCGGCCGCGTTCCCGCCGCGGTCTACGGCTTGGGCGCGGAGCCGCTGACGGTGTCGGTGGACAAGACCGACCTGCGGGCCGCGCTCACCACCGAGGCCGGGCTCAATGCCCTGATCACGCTCGACGTCGACGGCAGCCGCCAGCTCTCGATAGTCAAGGATCTCCAGCGTCACCCGGTCCGGCGCGATGTGCTCCATGTGGACTTCCTGCGGATCGATGCCGACCAGGAGGTGGAGGTCGACATTCCCCTCGTGCTCACCGGCGAGGCCAAGAAGGTCACCCAGGCCAGCGGGATGGTCGACCAGGTGATGCACCACCTGCCGGTGCGGGCCAAGCCGGCACACATCCCCGTGGAGGTGACAGCGGACGTAAGCGACCTCGAGGTGGGATCGTCGCTGCGGGTGAGCGACATCGTGCTCCCCGCAGGGGTCGCTCCGGCCGGCGATCCCGACGCCACCTTCGCGGTGGGCCTAATCACCCGCTCCACCAAGGAGTATCTGCGCCAGCAGAAGGCCGAGGAGGATGCGGAGGAGCTCATCATCACGGGCGGCGCCGCCGACGGCGACGAGGCGGCCGAAGCGGCAGAAGAGTCCTGAGCCCGAGGGTTCGCCCGGTCCCGCGCTCCCCGGTGGCGGTCGGATCGCGCTCCGGATGCTCGGCCGACCTTCTCGTGGTGGGTCTGGGCAACCCCGGCGACCAGTACGCCGGGACCCGCCACAACGCGGGACGCTGGGTGGTGGACGCGCTCGTGCGGCGCCACGGCGGGCGGCTGCGCCGGGCCCCGCGCCGGCAGGCTCTGGTGTGCGAGTTGCGTTTGGGGGAGCGGCGCGTCGCCGCGGCCGCACCGGCGACCTGGATGAACGAGTCGGGCCGGGCCGTCGCGTCGCTGGTACGCCGCTTCGGGATCGGGGACCTGGCCGGCCTAGTGGTCGTCCACGACGAGTTGGACCTGCCCGTCGGGCGCCTCAAAGTCAAGGCTGGCGGCGGGATCGCCGGGCACAAGGGCCTACACTCGATCCAGGCCCACCTGCACAGTGCCGGCTTCACCCGGATGCGCGTCGGCGTCGGCCGCCCCGACGTCGCGCCGAGGGGAGGCGATTACGTGCTCAAGCGTCCCGGACGGGCCGAGCGTGAGGACTTGGAGGCGGTCGTGGAGCGTGCCGTCGACGCGGTCGAGCACCTTCTCGACCACGGCCTCGAGTCCACCATGAACAGCTTCAACGCGCCCTGACTCTCCTCGGACCTTGGTGACTGCATCCTCCGACGGCCGCGGCATGAGATGCGCGAGATCGTCGCGGCTGAACGTCTCAGGACCGCCGGTGACTGCATCCTCCGACGGCCGCGGCATGAGATGCGCGAGATCGTCGCGGCTGAACGTCCCAGGACCTTGGTGACTGCATCCTCCGACGGCCGCGGCATGAGCTGCCTGCTGCCGCGGCTGGCCGGCCATCCGGGGCTGCTGTCGCTGCTGGGACGGCGCACCGCGACGCTGGTCGTGCCGACAGCGGCGCGGTCCATGGCGGTGGCCGGGTTGAGCGCGGCGTCCGAGCGGCGTCCGCTGCTGGTGGCGGTGCCGACCCGTGCCGAGGCTGAGACCCTGGCCGCCGACGTTTCCGTTTTCCTGGGCCTCGGCGAGGTCGAGGAGATGCTCGCCTGGGAGACGCTGCCCTTCGAGAGGGTCAGCCCCTCCATCGACACAATGGGGCGCCGCTGCCGGGTGCTGCACCGGATGTCCGACCCCGCGTCGGCGCCCGCGGTGGTGGTGGCGTCGGCCCGGGCGCTCGCCCAGTTCGTGGACCCGTCCGCGGCGACTCCGCCGATCACCGTGCGACTCGGCGACGCCGTCGACCAGGCCGGGTTGTTGGAGCGCCTGTCGGCTTTCGGCTACCGCCGCGAGCATCAGGTGGAGCATCGCGGGGAGGCGGCGGTGCGCGGCTCGATCGTCGACGTCTACCCGTCGACGGGCGCCGCGCCGGTCCGCATCGACTTCTGGGGTGACGACGTGGACCGGATCGCGGAGTTCTCGGTCGGCGACCAGCGATCGACGGTGCCGTTGGAGCAGGTCGAGGTGTACCCGGCCCGCGAGCTGCGTCCCGACGCGGCCATGCGCCGGCGGGCCGCGTCGCTGGCGGCGACGGAGCCCTGGGGTCGTGAGCACTGGGAGCGCCTGGCTGACGGCGCCCTCTTCGAGGGCATGGAGTCATGGTGGCCGTGGCTGGTCGAGCGGCCCTCGATGCTTGCCGACCTGGTGCCTGGCGACGGCGCGGTCGTCCTCGTCGAGCCCCGCCGTCTGTCCGGCAGGGTCGGTGAGATCCTCGCCGAGGAAGAGGATCTCGCGTCCGGGCTGGCAAAGACTTGGGGCGCCGACGCGGCCGGGATGCCGCGGCTGCACGGCGGATGCGACGGCCTGCTGGACGACGTGTCCGCGCCGCTCTGGATGCTGCCCGCCGTTGCTGACTTCCCGGCCGCCCCGACCTTGGCCGCGTCGGGCTGGGACCGCAGCCACGGAGGCGTCGAGTCGTTGGGGGCCCGTCTGCGCGAGCTGGCGGCCGGCGGCTACCGGATCGTGCTGGGCGCGCCCGGCGCGACCGCGGAGCGGCTCAGATCGCTGCTGGCCGACCACGGCGCCCGCGTCGAGGCACTGGACGCGAACCTCGACACGGGCGCAGTCCTGACCGACGTCAAGCTGGCTGTGCTGGCCGAGACCGACGTCACCGGCCGGCGCCGCACCCACCGTCCGCCCAGGGTCCGCTCCCGGGACCAGCGTCGCTTTCTGGCCGACCTGGTGCCAGGCGCGTTCGTGGTCCACCATCATCACGGGGTGGCCCGGTTCGAGGGAATGGTTCGCCGGGCCGTCGGGGGCCACGAACGCGACTATCTGCTGCTGGCGTATCGGGGCGGGGACCGGCTGTACGTGCCCTCGGACCAGATCGACGCGATTCGCCACTACACCGGCGGGGAGGCGCCGACGCTGTCGCGCATGGGGGGCTCGGACTGGACGGCGTCCAAGAACCGGGTCCGGCGGGCCGTGGAGGAGGTGGCTCAAGAGCTGGTCGTGCTCTACCAGAAGCGGATGACCACGACGGGCCATGCCTTCTCGGCCGACACCGTCTGGCAGGGCGAGCTCGAGGACGCGTTCGAGTACCAGGAGACCCGCGACCAGCTGCAGGCCCTTGCCGAGGTGAAGAGCGACATGGAGCGGCCCGTGCCGATGGACCGCCTGATCGTGGGCGACGTGGGTTTCGGCAAGACCGAGATAGCGGTGCGGGCAGCGTTCAAGGCGGTGCAGGACGGGTACCAGGCCGCCGTGCTGGTGCCGACCACGCTTCTGGCCCAGCAGCACACGCAGACGTTTCTCCACCGCTGCGCGCCGTTCGGTGTGAGGGTCGAGACCTTGAGCCGGTTCCTGACGCCCGCCCAGACGCGGGAGGTGCTGCACCGATTGGAGTCAGGCGAGGTGGACGTCGTGGTGGGGACACACCGGATGCTGTCCGCCGACGTGCGCTTCAAGCGTCTCGGGCTGCTTGTCATCGACGAGGAGCAGCGTTTCGGGGTCCGCCACAAGGAGGCGGTCAAGTCGCTGCGGGCCGGTGTCGACGTGCTCACGCTCACCGCCACGCCGGTGCCGCGCACCCTGGAGATGAGCCTCACCGGCATCCGCGACATGTCGCTGCTGGACACCCCGCCCGCCGACCGGCAGCCGATCCTCACCTACGTCGGGGAGCACGCCGACCGGCCTGTGGCCGAGGCCGTCCGGCGCGAGCTGCTGCGGGAGGGACAGGTCTTCTACGTCCACAACAGGGTGGCCGACATCGAGCACGCCGCCGAGCGGGTGCGCTCGCTGGTGCCCGAGGCCCGAGTGGCGGTGGCCCACGGACAAATGGACGAGGGCACCCTGGAACGGGTCGTGCTCGACTTCGCCGACTACCGCTACGACGTGCTGGTATGCACCACCATCATCGAGTCGGGCATCGACATGCCGACGGTCAACACCTTGGTGGTGGACCGGGCCGACCGGCTCGGCTTGGGGCAGCTGCATCAGATACGGGGCCGGGTGGGCCGGTCCGGGCGCCGGGCCTACGCCTACCTGTTCCATCCGGCCGACAGCGTGCTCAGCGAGGGCGCCTACGAGCGCCTCAAGGCCATCGGCGAGGCCACCCAGCTGGGCTCCGGGTATCGGATCGCCATGCGCGACCTCGAGATCCGAGGTGCCGGCAACCTGCTCGGCGAGGCGCAGTCGGGCCACATAGCCGCGGTCGGGTACGACCTCTACTGTCGTCTGGTGAACGAGGCCGTCGCGGAGTTGCGGGGCGAGTCGATCCCGGCGCCTCCCGCCGTGAACATCGAGGTTCCGGTGGACGCCTGCATCCCGGCCGACTACATCGGCCGGGAAGCGGTCCGCCTCGAGGCGTATCGGCGGCTGGCCGCGGTGACCGAGACTGCGCAAGTGGACGACATCCGGTCGGAGTGGACCGACCGGTTCGGGCCGGTCCCCGAGCCGGCCGAGTCGCTGTTGGCCATCGGCCGCCTGCGGGTGGAGTGCCTGCGGGCCGGCGTGTCGGAAGTGGTGGTCACCCGCCGCGGCGGCGCGACACTGTCGGCCCGGGGCTTCGCGGCACGGATCGCGCCGGTGGACCTGCCGGCGAGCCGGCGGGTGCGGCTGCGCCGCCTCTACGGCGACCGGGCTGTTTTGAAGGAGGACTCCCGTGAGCTGCACGTCCCGCTTCGGGCTGACGTCGGGCCGGTGATCGACCAGATCGTGACGCTGCTGACCGGCGTCGTGGCGGGTGACGCGCCGGGCGGTGAGTCGAGCGTTGCTAGGGTTCAGGACTTGTGAGCCTCGTTCATCCCGTCGCGGCCTCGGCACGGCCCGGATGCGCGGGTCTGGCGCATCCGGTTCGAGACTCGTGAGCCTCGTTCGTCTCGTCGCAGGGGTCGTCTCCGCCGTGACGGCCCTGATATTGACTACCGGTTGCGGGTCCTCAGCCGATGTGGCCGCCGAGGTGGACGGGGCGAAGTACACGGTCGAGGATCTGAACGACTACCTGGCCACCACCGACCCCGACAACGAGGCCCGGGCGCCGCGTGAGCGGGCGGCGGAGTGGCTGTCCGACTGGGTGTTCTTCTCGGCCGTCGAACTGGAATTGGCAGAGCACGGCGTGGAGGTGTCCAACGACCACGAGGCTCAGGCCGTCGCCGACATCACCGAGGCCGACTCCGCCTTCGTGCCCGGCGCCGCCGGCGGCGATGTGGCCATCCACATGCATGCGGTGCTGCTCGCCGTGCTCGAGTGGGTCGAGGCCGAGGTGCCGGCTGTCGCATCTCCTGATCCGTTGCGCCACCTGTGCTCGCGCCACATCCTCGTCGCCTCGCCGGAGGAGGCCGACGAGGTGCTGGCCCGGCTCGACGCGGGAGAGGACTTCGGGCTCCTGGCCGTCGAGCTGTCGCAGGATGCGGGCAGCGGGTCGCGCGGCGGGGCTCTCGGCTGCGTGGTGGAGGGCTCCTTAGTGGAGACTTTCGAGGAGGCCGCATATGCAGCGGAGCCAGGCGAGGTCGTGGTGGCCGCGTCGGAGTTCGGCTTGCATGTGATCGAGGTGATCAGCTCGGGCCCGGCCACTGCCGCGAACCATCCCCAGGTCGACGCCGAAGGGCTGGCGTCCATGGTCGAGGACGCCGATCTGACCGCGTCCGAGCGGGCCCAGTTGACGGTGCAGCCCCAGCGCCAACAGATGCTGCTCGAGCTGCAGGACACCGTCATCGAGAAGTACGCGTCCTTGGTGAGCGTCGACGATCGCTACGGTCACTGGGACCCGGAGCAGTTCCAGGTGTTCCCGGAGCCGGTCTCCTGACGGGGTCGGGCGGCGTGGCGGGCGCCGCGGACCGCGAGGCCGGACCTGTTCGAATCGACGGCGACTCGGCTCGCGGCGATCGGCCGCCGTCGCGCGGCGACGGTTTGAGCCGCGCCCTGGAACGTCTCGACGAACTGGTGCGGACGCTGCGCGAGCAGTGCCCTTGGGACCGCGAGCAGACCCACTCGAGCCTGCGGCGGTATCTGTTGGAGGAGGCCTACGAGACGCTCGAGGCTCTCGACGCTCGAGTCGCCGCCGAAGCAGGTGGGGGCGACGACCTCGAGGACCTCGACCGGCATCTGTGCGAGGAGCTCGGCGACCTGCTGTACCAGGTGTGGTTCCAGGCCCACCTGGCCTCCGAGCGGGACGCCTTCGACATAGTGGACGTGGCCTGTGAGGTCCGCCGCAAGCTGGTGGCCCGCCATCCCCACGTGTTCGGGGACGCGGAGGCGCCGGACGCCGACGCTGTGCGGGGCATGTGGGACGCCATCAAGCTCCGCGAGAAGGGGCGCGACTCGGTCATGGACGGCATTCCTCGCACCCTCCCCGCCCTGCTGACGGCCGTGAAGGTCCAGAAGCGGGCCGCCGCGGCCGGGCTTATCGCCGGCGGCAGTCCCGGAGGCGGCTTCGACGAGACTGAGCGGGCCCTGGCCGATTTCCGAGCCGACCGCAGCGAGCACCGTTTCGGCGAGATGCTGATGGCCGCGGTCGAGCTCGGCCGCCGACTCGGGGTCGATCCCGAGGATGCTCTCAGGTCAGCCGCCGAGCGCGCCCGGCGCCGCTACCGCACGCTGGAGCCGCGGCGCGGCTAAACTTGCGGACCGCACTGACGGACGCCGAGGGCATGGACGGAGCGGCGCCCGAAGTCGATGCTGGGCCGTCGCGGCCCGGCATCGCCGACGACCGGAGGTTCGCCGGTGGGTCTCATCACGGCAGTCCATGCTCGCGAGGTGTTCGACTCGCGCGGCAACCCCACGGTGGAGGTCGACGTCTCGCTGGACTCGGGGGCCGTGGGGCGGGCCATGGTGCCGTCGGGCGCCTCCACGGGCATCTTCGAGGCGGTGGAACTGCGCGACGGCGGCCGCCGCCTGCGGGGCATGGGCGTGCTCGGCGCGGTCGCCAACGCCTCCGGTGAGCTGGCCGGCGCCGTGCGCGGCCTCGACGCGGCCGGTCAGCGGGCTGTGGACGCGGCGCTGATAGACGCCGACGGCACCGACGGCAAGGGCCGGCTGGGCGCCAACGCCGTCCTCGGCGTGTCGCTGGCCGCGGCCCGGGCGGCAGCCGTCGAGCTCGGGATCCCGCTGTGGCGCCACCTCGGCGGGGCCAACGCCCACGTGCTGCCCGTGCCGATGCTGAACCTGCTCAACGGCGGCGCCCACGCCGACAACAACGTCGACTTCCAGGAGTTCATGGTGGTCCCCGTCGGCGCCGCGTCGTTCTCGGAGGCGCTCTGCTGGGGCGTGGACATCTATCACGAGCTGGCCGCCGTGCTGAAGGGCCGGGGCCTGTCCACCGGCCTCGGCGACGAGGGGGGGTTCGCCCCCGACCTGGGATCCAACGCCGAGGCGCTCGCCCTGCTGGCCGAGTCCACCGAACGCGCCGGTCTGGCGCCGGGCGAAGAGGTCTCGTTCGCCTTGGACGTGGCGTCGTCGGAGTTCTTCGAAGAGGGGCGGTACGTGCTGGCCGCCGAAGGCCGCTCGCTCGATTCCGCCGGCATGGTCGCCGTGCTGGAAGGCTTGTGCGACCGGTTCCCGATCGTGTCGGTCGAGGACGGCATGGCCGAGGACGACTGGGACGGCTGGGCTGCGCTCACCGCCGCGGTGGGCGAACGCGTCCAGCTGGTGGGCGACGACTTGTTCGTCACCGACGCCGAGCGGCTGGCCCGAGGAGTCGAGGAGGGCGTGGCCAACGCCATCTTGGTGAAGGTCAACCAGATCGGCACGCTCACCGAGACCCTCGACTGCGTGGAACTGGCCGTGCGGCGCGGGTACGGCGCGGTGATGTCGCACCGCAGCGGCGAGACGGAGGACACCGTCGTCGCCGACTTGGCGGTGGCTACCGGCTGCGGGCAGATCAAGACGGGGGCCCCGGCTCGCAGCGACCGGGTGGCCAAGTACAACCAGCTGCTGCGCATCGAGGAGCAGCTCGGCGACGCGGCCGAGTTCCGGGGCCGGGCCGCTCTGGCCCACAGGGTGCGGCGGTGAAGGCTGCAGCGAAGGCCGCTTGGTGGCACCGCCTGCTGCTGGCAGGTGTGATGGTGTCGATGGTGGCGGCGGCGCTGCTGCTGGGGGCTTCTGGGATTCGGACCTGGAGGGACCAGAACGCCCAGCAGCGTGAGGCCGAGAGCGTCGCGAACGAGCTTGACGCCCGCATCGCAGAACTAGAGGGCGAGGTGGCTAGGCGGACCAGCGACGACGGAGTGCGGCGCGAGGCGCTTTGCTTCGGCCCCTATGTCGAGCCCGGCACGGAGGTCTACGCTGTCATGGGGCTGGAGGGCTGCGTGTCGCAGCCGCAAAGCCCCTAGAGCCGCAGCGGCAGGGGCGAGACCCGGCGCGTTGGCAGGGTCGGGGCTTTCAGGCAGCGCGAAGGCCCGTGTCAGGCGCGCTCGGCTCTGCGTTGTCGGCGGAGGGCACGAGGAACTCGCCCGCGATGGCGGCTTCTACCTCGGCGGTAGCGTTGAGAGCGGAGATCAGCGCATTCAGCTTGTGGTCGAGTTCGACGATCTGTGCGGTCAGCTTGCGGTCGAGTTCGACGATCTGTGCATTCAGCTTGCGGTCGAGTTCGACGATCTGTGCGGTCAGCTTGCGGTCAAGTTCGACGGTCTGTGCGGTCAGCTTGCGGTCGAGTTCGGAGATCTGTGCGGTCAGCTTGCGGTCGAGTTCGGAGATCTTGGCGCCTTGCTCGGCGAATCCGGTGTCCACCTTGTCCTCGAGCGCGCTGATGTCGCCCTCGTGATTGTCGATGTTGTTCTGGAGGCCGGTGAGCGTGAAGAAGAGCAGCCCCACGGCGGCGGTGCCGAGGATGGTGAGCACGCCGGCGATGACTGTGCCGATGATGGTGAGCGCGGGGTTCTCGGTGAGCTTGGCCCGCAGACCGGGCGCGCCCCGGGCGCCGGGGCTGGGTGCGGCGGCGGTCGGGTCCGGTTGGGGGTGGTTGGCTGGGGCCATCTGTGGATGCGCTCCAGAGGTGGTAACGGGGTGGGTTGCGGTCATGGCGCCTCGGCGGGTCGGCGGCGCTTCGTGGGGCGCTCGATGGGCTTCGGGTCGGCTTGCCGCACTGTGCCCGGCAGGCGAGGCTCACCCATAAGCATATACCACGCTCAGTGTCATGTCAACATTAGAAGTGGCGAGATATCTGTCGGTGTTGACCGGGCCGGCTGCAGCGGTGGCTGCGGGCGGACGCGGTGGCCCGGTTCGGGTGGATGTCTCTGAGGACGGAAGCGAGTGCTGCTGCCTCGCCTCTGCGTCCGCTTCCTAGCCTGTAAAGTCGTGTCCGCGCATCGCTTCGACGTCAAAGTCCGTTTCTACGAGCTCGACCCCTACGGGCACCTCAACCACTCCGCATATATCCAGTTCTTCGAGACCGGGCGGGTCGAGCTGCTCGAGCAGGTCGGGTTGGACCTCGAGTCCTTCGCGGCACGCGGATACCGGTTCGTGGTCAACCGCATCCACACGTCGTTCGAGCGCCCGGTGCATGCCGGCGACACGGTGACAGTGGAGACAGAGGTCGTGGAGTTGCGGCGGGCTTCGTCGACCTGGCGCCAGCGCCTTGTGAGGGGCGGCGAGGTGGTCGCCCGCCAGGAGGTGCGGGCCGCCATCACCGACAACGACGGCAAGCCGGTGCGCGCCCCCGAGGACTTGGGCGACGCCCTGGCCCCCTATTTCGCGCACTGGATGTGACAACGTCTGTGGTTGTCGCAGCCAGCAGGGAGACTGTGAGATGTTCAAGCGAGCGGTCCATCCCGGAGAGATCCTAAAGGGCGAATTGGAGGAGTTGGGCATAGCCCCGACCGAGTTCGCCCGCCAGATCGATGTGCTGGCCGAACCGCGTGGGTCAGATCATTGCCGGCAAGCGATCAGTGAGTGCCGACACGGCTCTGCGATTCGGCCACTGGTTCGGCGTCGAGGCCCAGTTCCGGATGAGCTTCCAGACACAGTTCGATCTCGCCGTCGCCGAGGAGAGCATCGGGGCGGAGTTGCAGAACTTGCCGACAGCGGCGGTTCCCGCCTAACGGGAACCGCCGCGTGCGAGCGGGCTCTGGTGAGGCCGGCACGAGGACGGCACCCATCACGCCGCCCTCTATGATCGACCCGATGGCGGCCGACGAGCTGTGCAGCGAGCGTTTCCTGGTGCGACGGCCGCTGCTGGAATGTCTGGTCGATCTCGTGCTCGCCGAGACGGGTCGGGGCTCGCTGCCGCGAGGCCGTTCCGTTGCCGCCGGACCGGCGGTTGCCGCAGCTGGGCAGCCCGGAGCAGAGATGTGAAGGAGATCCTTGCCGACCTGGACCGGTGGCGGTCGGCCGGGGATCGGGCGGTGATGGCCCGCGTCGTGGATCTAGACGGCTCCGGGCCGAGGGCTCCGGGCGCGGCGATGGCCGTGACCGCCGGTGCCGAGGTGGTCGGCTCGGTCTCGGGCGGATGCGTGGAGGGCGCGGTGGTGGCCGAGTCGCTGGAGGTGATCGCCACGGGAGACCGGCGCCTCGTCACGTTCGGCTACAGCGACGACGAGGCTTTCGCTGTGGGGCTCACCTGCGGCGGGACCGTGCATCTCTTCCTGGAGCCGCTGGAGTGGGGCCCCGTCCTCGACGAGCTCGCCGCAGACCTCGCAGCGGAGTCTCCCTCGGCGCTGGCCACCGTGGTCGAGGGTCCCGCGACGGGCGCCAAGATGCTGGTTCGCCCGGAGGGCGCTACGACGGTCGGCTCGTTGGGCTCTGCGGGCCTCGACCGGGCTGTGCAACGCGACGCCCGCGGCGAGCTGGCCGCGGGTCGCTCGGGCCTGCACCGCTACTCCGAGAAGGGCGAATACTCCGAGCAGGGCGACACGGGCGGCGAGGAGGTGGCGGTGTTCGTGGAGTCGTTCGCTCCTGCGCCCCGGATGCTGATCTTCGGCGCGGTCGACTTCGCTGCTGCGCTGGCCAGGGTGGCCAAGGTGCTCGGCTACCGGGTCACCGTCTGCGACGCCCGGTCGGTGTTCGCCACCTCCAAGCGGTTCCCGATGGCCGACGAGGTCGTGGTGTCATGGCCCGACCGGCTGCTCGACGAGGTCGGCACACGCCTCGGTGCCTGCGACACGGTGTGCGTGCTCACCCACGACGCCAAGTTCGACGTTCCCGCCATCATCTCGGCGCTGGCCACCGACGTCGGCTACATCGGGGCGATGGGCAGCCGCCGCACCCACGAAGACCGCACCCGCCGTCTGGTCGAGGCCGGAGTGACCGACGAGGAGCTGGCTCGTCTGCGCTCGCCTATCGGGCTCGACATCGGCGCGGCCACCCCCGAGGAGACTGCCGTCTCCATCGTCTCGGAGATCATCTCGCTGCGCACCGGCCGCACGGCCGAGGGCCTCTCCACCACCACCGGCCCCATCCACGACTGAGCCGACCGGCTGCATCTGGACTCATGTTGTGTTGCGCGAGAATGCATGCAATGCATGCGAAGTGCCGGAGTGCCACCCCCACGCTGTTTGGAGACCGGTGGGGTGGTGCTCCGGCACCTGCGTGACATCTAGTGTAACGCCATAGGGTTAAGTCGCGCAACCGGGCGCTTGTGTCATTGGCATGAACGCGTGAGATTGACGGGAGTGACAGTCTTCCGGGGGTGCCGCGGATTGGTGTTGGAAGTACCGGTGGCGGGCAGACTGGCATGGTGACCGACGAGCATGGCGAGGACCGTCGCCTGGGAGTGGCCGCCGTCGTGCTGGCCGCCGGTGCCGGGGAGCGCTTCGCGGGGGAGCGCCACAAACTGCTGTGCGAGGTGGGGGGCGTGCCGCTGGTGCGCCGAGCGGTGGACTCGGCTGTGGCTGCCGGCCTCGACGAGACCATCGTCGTCATGGGAGCCGTCGACCTGCTGGAGGTCCTGCCCGCGGAGGTGACGGTGCTGCACAACGAGGCCTGGGAGCAGGGTCAGGCCACCTCGCTGGCTGCCGCGGTGAGCTACGCGGGCTCGCGCGGCCACCGGGCGGTGGTCTTCGGATGCGGCGACCAGCCCGGCGTGCCTGCCGAGGCCTGGGCCGCGGTCGCCGCCGCCGACTGCGACCTGGCAGTAGCCGACTTCGGCGGCGCCCGACGGCCTCCCGTCCGGATCGGAGCGGCGCTGTGGAGCCATCTCCCGCTTGCCGGCGACGAGGGCGGTCGGGTGCTGATGCGCCGCAGGCCGGAGTTGGTGCGGGCGATACCGTGCCAGGGGATTCCCGACGACATCGACACGCTGGAGGATCTGCGCAGATGGAACTGAACGGCTCCTTCGCGTTGGGATGTCGATGACTGCTGCGACCTCCGGCAACGACTGTGAGCAGGTGGCGAGGATGCTGGGCCGCCGGCCGTCCGGCGACTTCGACGTAGTCGTCCGGGATGCCTCGGGGCGACCCGCAGTCATCCGCAACGCCCCGCTGTTGGCCGACGGGCGGCCCATGCCGACCCGCTACTGGCTGGTCGACGAGCGGCTGCGACGCCTGGTCGGGCGTTTGGAGTCCGACGGAGGGGTCAACGATGCCGAGGCAGCAGTGGACAGCGACGAGTTGGCCGCGGCCCACGCCCGCTACGGCGCCGAGCGTGACGCAGCCCTGCCCGACGATCACGACGGGCCGCGTCCCTCCCACGGCGTGGGGGGCACCCGCCGCGGAGTGAAATGCCTGCACGCACACTACGCGTGGCACTTGGCCGGAGGCGACGATCCGGTGGGGCGCTGGGTGGCCGAACGCCTCGGCCCCGACGCCGCGGCCGTGCTGCGAAGGGTCGGGTGAGTGGACTGGGCGGGCGCCGGCCGGGGGAGCCGCCGCTGCCGAGCGGCGCGGGTGGTCGCCGCGGGGCGCGGGCGGACGGCGCGCCGGTGGCCGTCGTCGACTGCGGCACCAACACCACACGGCTGCTCATCACCGATGGACGCGAACCGACGGCGGTCAGGCGCTCGGAGATAACCCGCCTGGGTCGGGGCGTGGATGCCAGCGGCCGCCTCGATCCCTTAGCGGTGGAGCGAACCCTGGATTGCCTGCGCGGTTTCCGGCAGGCAATCGACGAGCACAATCCTGAGGCGGTGAGGCTCATCGCCACCTCCGCGGTGCGCGACGCCGCCAACCGGTCGGACTTCCTGCAGCCCGCGGCGGCGATCCTCCAAGCCGCGCCGGAGGTCCTGACGGGGCGCGAGGAGGCTGAGACGGCTTTCCGGGGCGCGGTGAGCGAGCTGGACCCGGCCGACGGCCCGTTCCTCGTGGTGGACATTGGAGGCGGGTCCACGGAGTTGTCCTTCGGTTGCGGTCACTGCACCGAGGCGCTGTCGCTCGACATCGGCAGCGTGAGGCTGACCGAGAAGTACATCCGTCACGACCCGCCCAGGCCCGAGGAGCTCTCGGCGTGCCTGTCGGAGACAGATCTCCATCTCGACGATGCTGTTCGCGCTGTTCCGGCCCTCGGCGGCCCCTGCCGACTGGTCGGGGTGGCCGGGACGGTCACCACCGTCGCCGCGGTGGAGCTGGGACTCGACCCGTACGACCGGGAACGGGTCCATCACTTCAGGCTGTCCAAGCCGGCGGCCGAGGATGTCTTCCGCACCCTGGCCACCGAGGCCCTCCGCGACCGACTCCACAACCCGGGTCTGCACCCCGGTCGGGCTGACGTGATCGTGGCCGGAGTGTGCATCCTGGTCGGGATCATGCGGTATTTCGACTTCGACGAGTGCCTGGTGTCGGCGACCGACCTGCTCGACGGCCTGGCCCTGTCGCTGATGGAGGGCTGAGCCCGCGCCCGGCTGCAAGCGACAGGCACGAGAAGATCGGGCTGCCGATGCCGAGGGCTGAGCCCGCGCCCGGCTGCAAGCGACAGGCACGAGAAGATCGGGCTGCCGATGCCGAGGGCTGAGCCCGCGCCCGGCTGCAAGCGACAGGCACGAGAAGATCGGGCTGCCGATGCCGAGGGCTGAGCCCGCGCCCGGCTGCAAGCGACAGGCACGAGAAGATCGGGCTGCCGATGCCGAGGGCTGAGCCCGCGCCCGGCTGCAAGCGACAGGCACGAGAAGATCGGGCTGCCGATGCCGAGGGCTGAGCCCGCGCCCGGCTGCAAGGCTAAGAGGCCGAGCGAATAGGCGGGCCAGTCCGGATCATACGGGCGAGGCCGTGGCCCGAGCGGCCCGTGAGCGCAGCGAACAAGAGCGGGAATGACACCGCTACGACACAATCGGCTCTCACCTATTCGCGGACGCTCTAAGAGGCCGAGCGAATAGGCGGGCCAGTCCGGATCATACGGGCGAGGCCGTGGCCCGAGCGGCCCGTGAGCGCAGCGAACAAGAGCGGGAATGACACCGCTGCGACACAATCGGCTCTCACCTATTCGCGGACGCTCTAAGGCGCGCGGCTGGGCTAAAGTGCGCGGCTGTGAGTGCTCTGCTGGGGCGGCGGGTGCTGCTGCGGCCGTTGACGCGTGACGACTTCGGCGCATGGCGGGAGGTCCGCCGACGCAACCGCGGCCGGCTCCGGATGTGGGAGCCGCTTCCCCTGCCCGGACGCCCCGACACCGCCGAGGATCCCAAGGCGTTCGCCGACCGCTGCGCGGCGCGCCGCCGCGAGCGCCAGAACGGGACCGGCTACGGGTTCGGGGTGTTCGTCGACGGCCGGCTCCGGGGCGAGATGAACCTGTCGTCGATCCAGCGCGGGCCCTTCCAGTCGTGCTACGTCGGCTACTGGATCGACGAGGCGGTGAGCGGCAGGGGCTACACCCCTGAGGCGCTGGTCGTGGCGGCCCAGTTCGCTTTCGGAGAGTTGCGGCTGCACCGGCTCCAAGTGTCCATCGTGCCGCGCAACGCGGCCAGTCTGCGGGTGGTCGAGAAGCTCGGTCTGCGCTATGAGGGCCTGGCCGAGCGTTACGTCGAGATCAACGGGGTGTGGGAGGACCACCACCGTTTCGCCATCACCGAGGAGGAGTGGCGGGTTCGCGGCCCCGGCCTGATCGCCCACTGGATCACGCCGTGGACGGCCGGCACGCAGAGCGCGGCGCAGCGTTAGCTGTCCGGGTCGAGGCTTGCCGGCAGCGGTGTGTTGGGGGACGGCGTCGGCGACGGCGCGCAGCGTTAGCTGTCCGGGTCGAGGCTTGCCGGCAGCGGTGTGTTGGGGGACGGCGTCGGCGACGGCGCGCAGCGTTAGCTGTCCGGGTCGAGGTCCGCCAGCAGTGCCCGGCCTCTCCTGTCAGGTTCGACCGCGGCGCCGCTCGGACCGCAGGATCGGCGCCGCGTCGGGGGTTCGACGGACCGCGGCCTGTTAGCCCGGCCCCCGGGTGGTCCGAGTCACGGATTGGAACTGATCTCGGACCGGAGCCTGCGCACGAGGTCGGCGAAGGCGGGCTGGTCCATGGACCAAAGCTGGGGATGCAGTTCGTGGTCCACCGCCGCTGCCGAGTCTGCGATCTCGTCGAGTGAGAGGATGGTGGCCTTGGTGCGGGCCACCAGGTCCTTGGGCTGGGCCGCAGCTCGGGCGGCCAGCTCGTGGGCCCGCGCCAGCAGGGCGTCGTCGTCGACCGCCTCCCAGGCCAGGCCGGTGCGCAGCGCCTCGTCTGCTCCCAGCACTTCGCCGAAGACCACCATCGCCATGGCAGTGGTGCGGTCGGTCGCGTGCCGGAGGCGCCAGGTGTGGCCTCCGCCAGGGTGCAGGCCGATCTGCAGGAAGCGGGAGTCGAAACGGGCTCGGCGTCCGGCCAGCACGATGTCGCAGGCGAGCACCAGGTTCATGCCTGCACCGACTGCTGCGCCGTTGACGGCGGCCACCGTCGCCAGCGGCGAGTGGGCCACCCGCAGGAACCCCTCGTAGATCCGGGTGATGCCGGTGGTCTTCGCGGCCAGCAGGTCGTCGAGGTCCGCTCCGGCGCAGAAGCCCTTGCCCGCGCCGGTCACCACAACGGCGCCGACGGTCGGGTCGGGCTCGAGGTGGTCGAGGGCCGCCACGATCTCGTCGTTCATGGCCTGGCTGACCGCGTTGCGCTTGCCTGGATCGTTGAGCGTGATCCGGGCCACGCCGTCTGAGACATCGACAACCACACAGGACATGGAAGGCATTATGGCGCGGCTGCGGAGTCTGACGGCGCGGGCGCCGGTGTGTGGCCATGGTGGGCTGCGGAGTCTGACGGCGTGGCGACCCGATCACCAGCCTCAGCCGCATCCACGTCATGGTCGCCATGGTGGGCGACGGAGTCTGACGG
Organism: Acidimicrobiales bacterium; assembly: GCA_965116865.1. Classification (GTDB taxonomy): domain Bacteria; phylum Actinomycetota; class Acidimicrobiia; order Acidimicrobiales; family Aldehydirespiratoraceae; genus Aldehydirespirator. The sequence goes on from OZ220727.1 coordinate 334,710, forward strand.
CGCGGCTCGAAGGGCTCTTCCGCGGCCCGGGCTCTGTCTTCAGGTCGTCATGGTGGGCGACGGAGTCTGACGGCGCGGCTCGAAGGGCTCTTCCGCGGCCCGGGCTCTGTCTTCAGGTCGTCATGGTGGGCTGCGGAGTCTGACGGCGCGGCGACCCGATCACCAGCCTCAGCCGCATCCACGTCATAGTCGCCGAGGCGGACGCCGGAGTCTGACGACGCGGCGACTGACGGGCGGTCACCAGTCGAGGCCGTCGTGGGGCTCGCTGTCGCGATAGGCGGCGCCTTCCCCGCAGTCGTCGGGCTGGACCGGGCACCACCGGCAGGCTGGTCCGGGCGAGGCCGTCGGGGGGCGCAAGCCGGTCGCTAGCTCCACGTAGCGATGGGCGCCGTCGATGACCCGCTCGGCTGCCGACAGCAGCAGCTCGCTGGTGACGGTCTCGGGATGGAGTCGGCCCTGGTCGAGGTAGTGGGTGGCCAGCAGTCTGGGCGGCAGCACGCGCAGCGTTTCCAGCAGCGCGTAGAAGCGCAGGTCCTCTCGGTGGGTCGGCGAGAAACGGCCCGTCTTGAAGTCGATGACGACCTTGCCGGCCACGGTGCCCTCGGGCTGGCCGAGCGTGAGGTCGGGTCTGCCGGACAGTACGATGAGACCTCCGTGAAGCTCGACCCGCATGGGGCTGTCGGTCGTGGGCCTCCAAGCCGGCTTGAGCGGCGGGAAGCACTCCTGGAACTGGGACATGGCCGCGCCTGCCTCGGCTCTCAGCTCGGCTCGCTCGGTTTCCTGGCAGCTCTGCAGGTAGTCGGCGATGCTCTTGTCGGCGTTGGCGAGGCGGGCGATGGCCTCGTCGACCAGTTCCAGCGGCGATGCCTCTCCCCGCCAGTGGACCGACAGCTCGACGGCCTTGTGGGTGACCGTGCCCCGGGCGGTGGGGATGGACCATTGGAACGGCTCGGCGAACTCGGCCGTGAACTTCCGTTCGCACCCGAGAGCCTGGGCGAGCTTGTACTTGCTCAGATACAGGACGTCGCCGTCGAACCGCTCCGATTCGATAGTCGGCACCAGCGGTTCGAGGCGTTCTTCCAGCAGGTTGCGCAGCTCGTCGCGCAGACCTGCGTCGAAGGCGGGCCGCTCGTCCCTCCTCGCTCCGAGCAGGCTCACTACATCCTGCTGGGCAGGGTTGTGGTCGTCGGCGTGCATGGCGTTCAGGGCCGGTCCCCGCAACGCCGAGCGACTCGGCGGAGCGGCGCGGCACGTACGGGCGAGGCCGTGGCGCGAGCGGCCCGTGAGCGCGGGGAACACGAGCGAGAGCGACACCGCTGCGACGCGAGGGACTCGCACCTGTTTGCGCTCGCTCCAAGCGGAATCGGGACTGCTTCTGTCATGGATGTCACACCCTGGCGCGACCATAGTCCTCGTGGGAATGACATCGCTCGACTTCGGCTTCGCAGCCCGCTCGCTCGTCCGGGCGGCTCGCTTGCGCGGCCTGGCCGTGCCGGTGTTCGCCAGCCCGCCGTCGCGTCCCGACCTCCATCGGTCCATCCGTCGCCGCAACGGTTCGCCGGTAGTGTCGATCCGCCTCGGGGGCCGGCCCCGGGGAGCGGTCCTGGCCGACATGATCGAGGGGATCGTGGTGGCCAACTGCCTGGAGGGCGCCCGGGCAGACTTGGTGCGGTCCGCCTTGTGGCTGGCCATCGACGGCGAGAGCGACGACGACGCCGGCACGCTCACCCTGGGGACGGAGCTTGCTGAGTCCGCTCCGGCGTCACCAGCTCCGACCAAGGCAGCCGCCGCGGCGGCCTGACCTCTACGGGGCTGGCGGTCGACGGGCTAGGGGCTACCGTGGCGGGCATGCCCGGGTGGCGCAACTGGCAGACGCGGCCCGCTTAAAACGGGCTGTCCTGATGGGCATGTGGGTTCGAGTCCCACCCCGGGCACCAAGGAATACAGCTAAAACAAGAGGTCAGAAGGTATTTTCTGCGCTACGGATCTCGCTGTTGTCCACCCAGATGTCCCACACTCAGCTTGGTCCTTCGGCCAAGAACAAGGCCTCCAACATCATCTGGGCCACGATGACCGCACAATCTTCGCAGGCCACGCCATATGGAATCAGCGTCGCTTCGTCACAACCCCAGCAGACCCCATCAAAGTCGACACTCCTCGCCAAGCGCTTGAGGCACTCATCGATTTGCCTGGCCACTTCAAGCCGCGCCGTCTCCAAACCCTCGATGTCCACGAGCACGCCGTATAGGGGCGCTTAGAGGCCGAGCGAATAGGCGGGAGCGACGCGGCCCATACAGGCGAGGCCGTGGCCCGAGCGGCCCCGCAGCTGGCTGGCCGGCATCCGCTGGGCGGTGCTGGACCTCTCAGGCCCCTACCGCACGGCCTTCGACGAGGCGCCGCCCCACGCGGCCCAGGCCGCGGACCCGTTCCACGTCGTGCGGTTGGGCAACACCGCCCTCGACGAGGTCAGCCGCAGAGTGCAACAGCGGACCCTCGGCCGCCGCGGCCGCAAGCACGACCCGCTGTATCGGGCCCGCAGACTGCTGGTGTCCGCGTCCGAGAAGATCACCGACTCAGGCCGCGTCCGGCTGCGGGGCCTGCTCGACGCCGGCGACCCCCACGGCGAAGTCCGCGACGCCCGGCACCGCTGAAGAAACCCTGCGCGGCATCTACGACATCGACGACGCCGAGACCGGCGCCGCGACCGTGAACCAGCTCGCCAAGGACCTCCAAGACCCCGGCATGCCCGCAGAGATCAACCGGCTCGGCCGCACCCTGTGAACCTGGAGAGCCCAGATCGCCAACTGGCACACCGCCAAAGTCACCAACGCTGCTGCCGAAGCCGCCAACAACCTCGTCAAACACGCCGCCTTCGGGCACTGACTTCGCCAACTACCGAATCCGCGCCCTGCTCTACGCCGGCAGACCCAACCGGGCACTGCTCGACACCCTCACCCCGACCTGAAACGCGGAGAGCCAGATATGTGCAGGGAGGGCGGCCCGCGACGGGCTTGTGTGTCCGGAGCGAATGGATTGGTGAGATCAGCCGTTCGGGCGGTCAGCCGTCTCGTGGTTAGAGAATCGGCGGATCGGTCTTGACTGCGTCAGTGGAGCGGACGGCTAGTTCCGTGCCGAGCGAGTCGGCGAACTGCGGGACGCTTGCTGACATGGTCTGCCACAGAAGGTCGTAGTCCACGTCGCCGTACTCATGGGCTATGACGTTGCGCAGGCTCCTGGCCTCACTGATAGGCAGGTCCGGGCGCCGCTCACTTAGCTGCTCGGACAGCTTGCCGGCGGCTTCGCCGATGATCTCCAGCTGGCGCTCGGCGGCGCTGCGCACCAGCCAGGTGTCGTCGAAGGTTCCCCGGCCGGCGGCGACGATCTCGGCGAGCTTGCCGGCCGCATCCAAGATGTGCTCAATGAGATCGTTGTCGCGCTGGCTCACAGCGTGATGGCATCGTCGAGCATGCCCCGATGCTCGTCCCTGAGTCCACCGACGGAGATCACGTCAACGTCGTGCCCGAGGAGTTCGGTGAGATCCAACTGGAGCCCGGCGAGGTCGAACAGGGAAGCGCCCTCGGCGAAGCGAGCGAGGAAGTCGTAGTCGCTGTCGTCGCTGTCGTCGCCCCGCGCCACAGAGCCGACAAGTGCTATGGAGTCGGCCTTGCGGCGGGCAGCGGCTTGCCGGATTGCCTCGCGGTGCTTTGTCAGAACATCTTCGCGGCGACTCATAGATGGCCCTTCGCGTAAACGTGGGATGAGGGGTTGCTGGCACCGGTGGGCTGGTCACGTTATCAGCAGGCCTCGGGCCTCGAAGTTGGTGGGGTTGGTGAAGCCGTGGGCGGTGCGCCGCAGGACTTGCAGCAGGTTGTTGGTGCCCTCGATGCGTCCGTTGGAGGCTCGGTCGGTGTGGTGTTGGGCGAGGATCTCGTCGGAGCGGGCGATGATGGTGTCGACGATGTCGTGGAGCTCGGGCAGCTCTGCGGTCTCGTAGAGGTCGCGGAACCGTCCGAGCGTTTCGAGGGCGCTGTGGTGGTCGCCGGCGAGGTAGGGGCCGTGGAGTTCCTGGAGGGCCTGCCAGCCCGACCTGAGCCGTGGGCGCGCGTCGAACCAGCGCCATCACCAGATGCCAGCCGAGCCCATGACGGCGCGCCGCCGCGCTGATTGTCATCACCTCGGCGTCGGCCACCAGCCGCCGCGCCAGTCGCCGCGTCAGGCGTCCCTCGAAGGCTGGGCGGTCCTCCAAGAAGCGCTCGCCGCAGTTGCCCCACGAGAGCCGCCGCCGCATCCACACCAGCGTCGTGTGACGTCCCGACACCTCCAGGTCGCGGATCTTGCGACGCCGGGTGTGTTGTCGAGGTTGTGCGAGTGGGCGGCGCGTGGGGGTCTGCGTGTGGTGCGCACTGAGTCGGAGGTGGCGTCGGGGGTGGACGGCAACCGTGCGAAGCTGCGTCGGATGCTGGAGGATCCGTCGGTGCGGACTGTGGTGGTGGAGCGCCGCGACCGGTTGGGGCGCATGAATGTGGAGTTGGTGGAGTCGGCTCTGGCCGCGCACGGGCGCCGTCTGGTGGTGGTGGACGATTCCGGGGTGGACGACGACCTGGTGCGCGACATGACCGAGGTGCTGACTTCGTTCTGTGTCCGGCTGTATGGGCGGCGCTCGGCGCGCGACCGGGCGCTGCGGGCGGTGGCCTGCGCGGAGCGCTACGGCGCGGGGGCCGGGTGAGGCAGCTGGCCGCCCCGTTCGTGGCGGCGGCGCAGAGGCCACCGGCTGCGCCTCGATCAGCATCGAGAACCTCAACTTCAGAGACGCCCGCGCCACAGGACGCGACAGGATGGGCCGAGGCAAGCGAGGCAAGCGCTTCCGCCGCACCGTCGCAGGCATGCCCACCGCGCAGTTCTGTCACCGCGTCGTCGCCATGGCCGCCAACGCCGGCATCGCCATCATCGCGGTCGATGCCGCCTACACCACCAAATGGGGACGCGAGCACTGGCTCGCCCACCTCAACAGATCTCGCCGGACACCCTGCGGCTGCCACCACGCCGCCGCGGTGGTGATCGGCAGACGCGCCCGCCAACGCGAAACGGCAGGCCATGTCGCTCGCGGCTGCCACCACGCCGCCGCGGTGGTGATCGGCAGACGCGCCCGCCAACGCGAAACGGCAGGCCATGTCGCTCGCGGCTGCCACCACGCCGCCGCGGTGGTGATCGGCAGACGCGCCCTGGGGCTGACGGCCAAGCGCCGCAGCACTGCACGGGAGAGCACGACCGGCAACCGACAGCCGACGGGGCCGCGGCCACAAAGCTGCAACTGCCGGTCAAAGGGCCTCCAAGCAAAGCCGACAGCACCAGGACGCGACGCCGAGGAAGCACGGCAACCCGCCAAGCGCAGCCACCGAAGCAGACCGCCCACCGCGGCTGCCGACAGCGGCAACACGGCGCACGTCCCACGACACCGCGCCCAGACGCCGAAGCGAGAACCCGCACAGCACCGAGGCCAGGGCACCCCAACCGTTCACGGTGCCCGACCAGCGGCCGGCGAAAGCCAAGCGCTACCAACAAGATGAACGGTACGTAGGCTGCATCCCTGAAGGAGGCGTCCTATGGTCGGCTGCGCGTTCGTTGGGCTGGGAGTCATGGGCTATCCCATGGCGGGCCACCTGGTCTCTGCAGGCCACGAAGTTACCGTTCACAACCGCACGGCGCCGCGGGCTGAAGCCTGGGTGGCCGAGCACGGCGGGACGGCTGCGCCGACGCCCGCGGGTGCGGCCGCGGATGCCGAGTTCGTGTTCGTGTGCGTGGGCGACGACGACGATGTTCGCTCGGTGACGCTCGGTCCCGGTGGCGTGTTGGAGTCGATGACGGCCGGGTCGGTGCTGGTCGACCACACCACCGCGTCGGCCGTTCTCGCGCAGGAAATGCACACGGCTGCGGGTGAGCGCGGCGTCGGTTTCGTGGACGCTCCGGTCTCCGGGGGCCAGGCCGGCGCCGAGAACGGCGCGTTGACGGTCATGTGCGGCGGCGACCGGGCCGACTTCGACCGGGCCGAGCCGGTAATCGCCTCCTATGCCGAGACAGTCTCCTTGCTGGGAGGTGCGGGCAGCGGCCAGCGCACCAAGATGGTCAACCAGATCTGCATCGCTGGGCTGGTCCAGGGCCTGGCCGAGGGGATCGACTTCGCCCGGCGGTGCGGCCTCGATGTCGAACATGTGGTCGCGACGATCTCCCAGGGTGCGGCCGGCTCGTGGCAGATGGCCAACCGGGGTGTGACCATGGCCCGCCGCGAGTTCGACTTCGGATTCGCCCTCGACTGGATGCGCAAGGACCTGGCCATCTGCATGGCGGAGGCTGAGCGGGTCGGCGCCACCCTGCCCGTCACCGCGATCATCGACCAGTATTACGCTCGTCTTCAGCGCCGTGGTCGGGGACGCTGGGACACCAGCTCCCTCATCGAGATGCTCGTCGACGATTGAACGATCGGCGTCACCATGCTGGCGGCCGAACTCACTGGCGTGCTCCCTCATCGAGATGCTCGTCGACGATTGAACGATACCGGCCCAGTCCGCCGCGGTACGTGCCGCTACAGGGTCCCTCTACGCCGCTGTGGGCGGAATCTTGCACGGACGGGCTCCTGAGGTTGAGTAACTGCTGTTGGTCGGGCATATTTGTTCGTGACGCCTGCTTCGACGCTGGTGGAGTCCAAGAAGACCCCCACAGCGTGTTCCAGCGTCTTGTGACGGCTGTCCCTGCCGCCGTAGGTGGCATCCCGGCATGAGAGGTACATGCCGGGGCCGCCCGCTTCGTTGGCGTTGAGTGCGGCTTGCACATCCGCGTGGGTGTGCAAGCCGCACTCCGGGCAGAAGAACAGCGCTTGGGTCTCGCGCTGCCCCAATGCCCCGCAGGCGAAGCAGGTCAAGGAGGTGTAGGCGGGGTTGATCCGCTCTGTGGAGACGGAGTGGATGACGGCGGCTCTCTCGATGAGGTTGCGCTGTCGGGCGGGGGCCGTCTGGCGGGCGCTGTCTCGGCGATGCTGCGGTTGAGTCCGCGCTTGGCCGCGGAGTTGCGGGTCGGGAACGCCTTGGTGCCCTCTGCGGAAGCGGTCATGTTGGCGGCTTGGGTGTCCTCCTGCACAACTCGGCGGATCTCGGGCGTGGTGACGACCGCTTTGGCGACATGGCGCTGGTGGTCGACGCGCACATTGGTGTTCTTGTCCAGCAGCCAGGCTCGGCGGCGGCGCTGCCTGATGTGGCGCCGGCTGCCTTCGGTCTTAGCGGCTATCGACTGCTGCGGCCTGGCGGCCTCCGCGTGGCGGCGCTGGTTGGCGCGGCGCTGATCCTCTGAGGCGTAGCGTCTGTGGGCGGTGCCGTCGCTGCACACCAGCGCGGTCTCCACGCCCCAGTCGCATCCCAGGGACTGCTCGGGCGAGGTGACCGGCTCTGGCGGGGGCGCTGCGGCGCGGCACAGGAAGTGGGCGTGGTACTTGCGGTGCTCGGGACGGGTCCGCCGAGTGACGCGGCCCGCGGTGTCGGTGACATCTGTGATATGCACCGCCCCCGACCAGGTGAGGTTGTGCTCCTGGTGGCGATGCAGCGATTGTCACTCAGGTATATAAGTCCCACTGAAATAGCTGGGCTAGCCGCCTGGGGCGTAGTTGGCCGAGGCGAACTCCCAGTTGACGAGGTGCTCGACGAAGGCGTCCACGTAGGCCGTCCGGGCATTCTGGTAGTCGAGGTAGTAGGCGTGCTCCCACACGTCGATGGTCAGCAGACACCGTTGGCCGCGGCGCAGCGGCGTGTCGGCGTCGTCGGTGTTGACGACGCCGAGCCCGGCGCTGTCTGCAACCAGCCAGGTCCAGCCCGACGCGAAGTTCCCCATCGCGGCAGCAGCGAACTCGGCGTTGAAGGCGTCGAGCGACCCGAAGCTGCGCTCGATGGCGGCCAGCAGTTCGTCTGAGGGCCCCTCGACGCGGCCCGGACTCATCGAGTCCCAGTAGAAGGCGTGGTTCCACGCCTGGGCCGCGTTGTTGAACAGCGACGACGGCACGTCGGCCGCGGCCACGATGTCCTCCAGCGACGAACTCTCGAGAGCGGTGCCCTCGATCATGCGGTTGAGGTTGGCCACGTAGCCGGCGTGGTGGCGGCCGTAATGGAAGCTCATTGTGCGCTCCGACACGTGGGGAGCGAGCCCGTCGAGCGGGTAGGGGAGAGGGGCGTGCTCGATCGTCATCGCGGAGCGGGCTTTCGGAAGGCAACCGGGGCAGAACCCGAATATAGGCAGCGCCGGGGCACTGGCGGCGCCAATGTGCCCGATGTCACGGCCCGGAGCTGAGACCTCGCGGGCGGTCGCCGGACTGTCGACCGGCGAACAGAGTCGATTGTCGAGCGGTCACCGGTCTGCGGCGAATCTCGCGGGTGCCCGCCAGGCTGTCGACCGGTCAACAGGTTGATGGACAGTCCCACCGAGTCGGCGCCGACGTCGAGAAGCGCCCCGGCGTTCGCCTCGCCCGTTCGTCGATCCCGGACAGCGGGGGCGACGCACTATTGTCGCATCGGCCAACCGTCCGTCCGTTCGTCGATCCCGGACAGCGGGGGCGACGTCCGCGGTTGTCGCATCGGCCAACCGTCCGTCCGTTCGTCGATCCCGGACAGCGGGGGCGACGTCCGCGGTTGTCGCAGCTAGGCGTCCGGGAGGACGGCGATGCTGGAGAAGCACATCTCGTCGACGGTTCCCTCGTTCCAGACGATGTAGCGTGGCTCGGGCATGAACTGCAGGGTGCGGTCCCACCAGCACTCGAAGCGCACCATGTCGCCCCGCTCGATGCGGATCTCCTCCACCGGCTCGTAGTTGAGCTGCCACTCGAAGTCCCACACCGGGATGTCGAGCAGGATCCGCTCCTCGGGCGTGCCGGGGTGCAGCGTCATGCGGTAGGCCGCGCCGAACTCGTGCATGTGGCCCAGCACGGTGTGGATCGTGCCGGTGTCGGCGGCCGGAAGGTCGCAGGAGCTGTAGCCGACGCTGCCGTCGAGGTCGTCGTAGTCGTCGACTGTGCCGCCGCACTGCGCCAGCAGCAGGCCGGGGATGAGCGGGGCGAAGTCGTCGTACTTCTCGCCGATCTCGGCCAGCACGTTCGACCGCTCGCACAGGTTCACGTAGCCGTCGATGGCAGCGGCCCGCTCGGCGGCGACGGCGGCCTCCTCGGGGGTGCAGGGAACCTCTGCCGGGGTGAGGTAGTTGCTGCCGGCGACGTGGGTCATGCCGGAGGCCGCCTCGGCGTCGGTGGCGGTGTCGAGGATGATCCAGGAGCCGTCGGGCGGGGTTTCGTGGTCGTAGTGGTAGTGGATCTGGTTGACGATCATGTCGCCGGGCTGCAGGTAGAGGCCGTACCCGTCGGGGTAGATTGTGGGGGACTGGCCCGGCGCCCACCCCTGGATCGAGTAGACGCCTTCGTTGCGGAGCCCCGACAGCCCGAAGCAGGTCCAGCCGGGCTCGTCCGAGAGTCCCTCGGCCGCCTCGATGCGGTCCTCGGCTGCGATTCTGGCCGCGACCTCCGATGCCGCCTCGGCCGGCACCCGGTAGACGATGGCGTGATGCACCACCTCCACCTGGTCGGGCCGGAACTCGAAGCCCTTCACCCAGTTGCCGTCGCCTTCCGGGTCGGCGACCTCGTGGACCTGGCAGCGGTAGTCGTCCTTCTTGACCGGCCGGCCGTCGGGCCGTGAATAGCCGGTGTAGAGCCCGTCGCGGGGTCCGATCCTCTGGTCCTCCTCCACCGGGCGGACGGCCTGGACACGGGCTGTCAGCGGCGTGTCTGGCCGTACGTCGAGGCCGCCGCCGGCGTCGGCCCATTCCCTTATGGCCGCGACCTCGTCGTCGTCGAGCGACCAGTCGTGCATGAAGTCCGGGCTCAGGTCCGACGGCAGCCACGGCGGCATGAAGTTGATGCCGGTCACGAACGCGATGTCGTCGGCGATGGCGGCGGCGTCGCCGGCGGTGTCGAGCGCGAGGGTGCTCCAGGCCGGACCGCCGGTGGTGTGGCAGCTCACGCAGCGGGTCTCCAGGATGGGCTGCACAGTGGACGCGAAGCGGCCGGCCGCGAACTCCGTCGTCGGGATCTCGCGGCGCAGGTCGCCGGCCGGCGCCGAGCCGACCGCCACCCGGTCGGCGACCATCTCGAAGGTCAGGGCCACCTCGTCGGAGGTGTGGACGAGGCGGGCGATGTCGATGGGGCCCACGCCGTAGTGGCTGGTCAGCACATCGGCCGACATCGTCGCGGTGAGAGCGTCGGGGGTGACGGTGACCGTTCCGGCGAAGGTCTCGGTGCGGGTGGTCTCTTTGACGGTGAGATCGCCGGTGACGGCGATCTCGTAGGAGCGGCCGTCGGCGAACTCGGCGTCTAGCCCCTCCACCGAGGTGGGCCTGAACCGCACGAAGGGCCAGTGGCTCGACTCCAGGTAGTCGTGGCGGATGCGCTTGTCGCGCAGGGCGGAGTCCGACTGGAACATCTCCACGTTGACCACGATCTCGCCGATGCGGCTCTCGGCGAAGTCGGCTAGGTCCACCGCGATCTCTCCGGCCATGACGGAGGTGGCGCCCACCGTGGTGCGGGACAGTGCTCCCAGACGTTCTTCGATGCGGTAGCTGGCTCGGGATCCGGCGCCGGGCACGATCCGGTACAGCCGCTCCGTCTCTGCGTCGAAGTCTTCGGGATCCTCAGGGTCCACCACCGGGGGAGCGACCACCTCGCCGTCGGTCACGAACTCTCCGCGCGCATCGCCGTCCACAGCGACGTCCACCGCGTCGACGGCCACGCCCACGGCGGTCTCGACGGTGCCGAGCCACTGGCCCCGGGTCAGGAACGCTCCCATCCCCAGCGCCAGCACCGCGAGGATCGCGACCCGGCCCGGATCAAGCCTCTGCCACCGAGACACGGTTCAGTATACCCCGGCACAGGTGCCCGCGCTCCGGCCCGACGGAAGGAGTCCGCCTTCGCCGCGCCTACTCCGCCGCAGGTCCCCGGCACAGGCGCCCGCGCTCCGGCCCGACGGAAGCGGCGGCGGGGTCCCGTCCGGGGTCGGCGGCTGTCGCAATCCGAGCTGATCTCGACGGCGGTCAGCGCTGTAGTCGGCGGGGTCCCGTCCGGGGTCGGCGGCTGTCGCAACGGCTCGTCAGCCGGTGTGGGTCACTCCCTCGGGTGGCGCCCGCAGCGTTCCCCAGCACTCGACGGCACCGTATGTCCGCAGCCCGCAGGTGTAGCCTTGGCCGGCGACGATCGCTGCGAAGGCCCCCGCGGAGGGTGCTTCGTCGGTTCCCCAGCATTCGACGGAGCCGTCGGGACGCAAGCCGCAGGAGTGCGCTCCGGCCGAGAGTGCCGTGAAGGCGCCTTCGGGCGCCTCCGTCTGTCCGTGCGAGTTGGAGCCCCAGCATTCGACGGCGCCGTCGGGTCGCAGCGCGCACGTGTGGTTGTCGCCGGCTGCGATGGACGCAGGCTGGTTGCCGAGTCGGCGTTCTCGGGGAGGCCGACCCTGGCTGCCGCTTGCAACGGCGACGAAGGCCCCGTCCGGGTGGTCCAGCCTCCCCGCGTGCGGGTTGCCCCAGCACTCGGCCCAGCCCGTGTCGAGGAGGATGCCGCAGGTGTGCGAGCTCCCGGCCGAGAGTGCCGTGAAGGCGCCTTCGGGCGCCTCCGTCTGTCCGTGCGAGTTGGAGCCCCAGCATTCGGCGGCGCCGTCGCCTCGCAGGGCGCAGGCGTGGCCTGCGCCGGCCGTCATGGCACGGAACCTTCCGTCGGGGGCGTCGAGCACGCCGAAGCGGTCGAATCCCCAACACTCGATGGTGCCGTCGCGCCGCAGGCCGCATGCGAAGTAGTTCCCGGTGGCCATCGTGTCGAAGCGCCCGTCGGGCGGTTCCATCTGACCCACGAGGTCTGTGCCCCAGCATTCGGCGGCGCCGTCCGCGCGCAGCCCGCAGGTGTGGCCGCCGCCGGCGACCAGCGATGCGAATCGATCTACGGGCGGTTCGGCTCCCCCGACGAATCGCCGGCCCCAGCATTGGATGGCGCCGTCCGCGCGCAGCCCGCAGCTGTGGTCGGCCGCGGCTGCGACCGCCTGGAACTGGCCGCCGGGCGCCGGAGTTGCGCCGTGGGCGTCCGATCCCCAGCACTCGGCTGTGCCCTGGGTGCTCACCGCGCATGTGTGGTCCACCCCGGCCGCGAGCGTCGTGAAGGTCCCGCCGGGCGCGTCGGACTTGGCCAGGTAGTCGGATCCCCAGCATTCGACGGCGCCGTCCAGTTTCACTCCGCAGGTGTGATCGGCTCCGGCGGCGATGTCGCTGAAGCGTCCGGTGCGCCGCTCGGCCTGGCCCTCTTCGTTGGCGCCCCAGCAGAGGACCGTTCCGCTGTCGCGCAGCACACACGCGTGACGGTGGCCTGCGGCCACCGCTGTGAAGTGTCCTCCGGGTGGGGTCAGGAGTCCGGCATCGGCGCTTCCCCAGCATTCGACGTCGCCGTCGGCCCGCAGAGCGCACGTGTACTGGGCGCCCGCGGACACCTCGAGGAACTCGCCCCGGGGCGGGCCGGCCATCCCCGAGAAGTCCTCGCCCCAGCACTCGATGCCGGCGTCGGTGCGGATGGCGCAATTGTGGCCGGGCCCGGCGGTGATCGCCTTGAACTCGCCCTCGGGCGCGTCGAGCAGCCCGCTCCGGTTCACGCCCCAGCACTCGATCCCGCCGCCGGAGCGGATCGCGCAGGTGTGCCAGAACCCGGCCGCCACGTCGATGAAGGCGTCCTCGGCCGGCGGAGGACCCCGCGGTTCAGGTGCTTCCGCGCTCGGGTGGTCGACCGTGGTCCTTGCCTCGGCGTGGTCTGCCTCCCCGGCCGGAACGTCGCGCGCTGACGGCTCGTCCGAGCACGCCGCAGCCGTCAGCACGGCCACCACTGTCAGACAGGCGAGTCGCATCGGCGGTGGCGCCCAGTGTGGAGCGATTGACCAAGATTGAGACGCCCGGAATGCACCGCAATACTACAGCATGCCGACATGGCGCCCAGTGTGGAGCGATTGACCAAGATTGAGACCGTTCAAGAAGAACCAGGGAGCACATGGCCGGAAGAACCGGAAGGACATGGTCGTCGACTTGCGGGCCCGTGCAAAGACAGCCGACGTGAGGGGACATGGCCGGAAGAACATGGTCGTCGGCTGCCCGCGATCGGGGGAACCCTTGAATAGCATGGTCGTCTGCTCGCTCGGACGGCAGACTACGGCGAGCGGATCGCCGTGCTGGAGGACGCAGCCCGCGACGGCTAGTACATGGAGCTGGAGCGGATCACCGGTTCCTGCCCCCGGGCCCTGCGCATCTCGTCCTCGAGCGCTCTGGAGAGGGCGACCGCGTCGGAGGTGACGGTGATCATGCGGAAGCCTTGGTCGATGCGGCGCCGGCACAGCTCCGACACCGTGTGGCACCCCGCTATCACGCTGTGGCGGGCGCAGCCCTCGAGGATGGCTGCGACGGCCTCGTCGAAGGCGGACGCGCCGTCGTTGTTTCCGGGTTCCAGCCCCAGGCTCACCGAGAGGTCAGAGGGTCCCACGTACACCGCGTCCACTCCCGGCACCGACAGGATCTCGTCGAGGTTGGACACCGCCTCCGCGGTCTCGACCATGGGGATCACTGCTACGTCGGAGTTGGCGTTGGCGAAGTAGTCGGGGCCCTCCTGGAGGATGGCCCTGGCCGGTCCGTAGCTGCGGCCGCCGTCGGGCGGGTAGCGGCAGGCCCGAACGGCCGCCTCGGCCTCGGCGCCGGTGTCGACCATGGGAACGATGATCCCGCGCGCTCCGGCGTCGAGGCTCCTGCCGATGATGCCCGGCTCGTTCCGGGGCACCCGTACCACCGGGGTGGCCGACCCCAGGTTGACGGCTTGGAGCATCTGCCAAGAGTCGCGGTAGTCGACGAGGCCGTGCTGGGCGTCGACGCACAGGTAGTCGAGGTCGCAGCGGGCCACGATCTCGGCCGAGAAGGAGCTGGGAATCCCCAGCCAGCCGCCGAGGGCGGGCTTGCCTGCGGCCCAGCGCTCGCGCATGGGGTTGCTTCGCATGGCGAAGTCTCTATCAGGTGTTCGCCGCCGCGCGGTCGTCGGCGTCGGCCGGTCAGGCCCGGGCCTCGATGAGGTTCCACAGGGCCTCGACGTCGTCCTGGGTCGTCCAGGTGGAGCCGACCGAGATCCGCAGGAACCTCCGCCCGTCGATCTCCGACGCGGTGACGTAGAACCGGCCGTCGGCGTTGACGGCCTCGGCCAGGCCGTCGGTGGCCGCGTCGCCGCAGCAGTGCACGAACGAGACCAGCGCGAAGTGCATCGGCGCGATGCGCTCCAGTCGGGGGTGGTCGTCGACGCGCTCGGCCAGATCACGGGCCCAACGGACATGGCTGCGGATCATGCGCCGCAGGCCCTCGGCGCCGAAGCCGCGCAGCACGAACCACAGTTTCAGTGCCCGGAACGGCCGTCCCAGCGGGCCGTGCCAGTCCCGGTAGTCGATGACCTGCCCCGACTCCGAGGCCGGGTTGCGCAGGTACGGGGGCCGCACACTGAGCGTGTCGATCAGCGGCCGCCGGTCCGCGACCCACATCACTGAGCACTCCAGGTTGGTGGCCAGCCACTTGTGGGGGTTGAAGGTGTAGCTGTCGGCCAGCTCGAGGCCGTCGTGGTGGTGGCGGAACTCCTCGCAGATCATGGCCGAGCCTCCGTAGGCGGCGTCGACGTGGTGCCACATCTGCTCCGTTCGGGCGATCTCGCCGAGCGGGCGCAGCGGATCGACTGCGGCGGTGCCGGTGGTGCCCACGTTCGATCCCAGGAATGCCGGCACCAGGCCGTGCTGCCGGTCGGCGGCGATCCTGGCGAGCAGCGTCTCGGGCCGGGCCGCGAAGTCGGTGTCGACGTCCAGCGGGCGGATGTGGCCGAACCCGGTCAGCTTGGCGCCCTTCTCCAGCGAGGAGTGGGCCTGGCTGGACGTGTAGGCCACCATCCTCTCGGCCGGCGCCCCGGTGCGCTCGCGGCACTGCTCCCGGGCCACCACCATGGCGGTGCTGGTGGCGGTCGAGGCGCCGGCCTGCAGCACCCCGCCGCCGGGTCCGGTCGTCTTCCACGACTGGGGCACGCCGAGCAGGTCGACCAGCCAGTCGAGGACATGGGACTCGAGTTCGGTGGACGCCGGCGAGGTCGCCCACAGCATCCCCTGCACGCCGATGCCGGCCGCGGCCAGCTCGCCGAGCACGCCCGGCGGCGAGGCCTGGCACGGGAAGAAGGCGAACCAGCCGGGGTGCTGCCAGTGGGCCAGCCCCGGCACGACCACCCGGTCGAGGTCGGCCAGCACCGCATCGAAGGGCTCGGGTTCCTCAGGTGCGTCGCTGGGGAGCTTGGCCCGTACCTCGCCCGGCGCCACCGGCTCGCGAACCGGTCTGTCGCCGAGGCCGGCGAGGTAGTCGGTGATCCAGTCCACCAGAGCATGGGCGTTGCTCCGGAACGCTTCGAGGTCGAGAGGATCGGGTGGTGATGCGGTGTCGGACTCCATCGGAGGGGATGGTAACGGCGAGCGGCTGTAGCCTCCGGTGCGCGCACAGGTTGTTCGCCGCGCGCCGGTGCGGCGACTCGTCGTGCGCGAGCCTTTCCCATTCTTCCGAAGGAGACGCAAATGGCTGAGATCACGTTCCGGGGCAGTTCCCTCCGGACCGTCGGCGACCTGCCGCAGGTGGGCCGGCCGGCCCCGGCATTCACCTTGACCGGAGGCGACCTCGGCGCGGTGACGTCCGACGGCCTGCTCGGTGGCCGGGTGGTGCTGAACATCTTCCCGTCGATCGACACGCCGACGTGCGCTCAGAGCGTGAGGACGTTCAACGAGCGGGCTGCCGGTCTCGCCGACACCACCGTGGTGTGCGTGTCGGCCGACCTGCCCTTCGCTGCGGGCCGGTTCTGCGGTGCCGAGGGCATCGAGAACGTGACCACAGGCTCGACCTTCCGCAACTCGGAGTTCCTCGACGACTACGGGGTCGGCATCGGCGGCGGCCCGCTCGCGGGCCTGTGCGCCCGTGCGGTGGTGGTGATCGGCGCGGACGGCAGAGTGCTGCACACCGAGATGGTCTCCGAGATCGCCGACGAGCCCGACTACGACTCGGCCATCGCCGCGTTGCAGGGCCAGAAACCGCCTCTGAGCTAAGAGCGAGCGCGGATTGATCATGGGTGGGGGTTCCATCGGTCGCGGAGGGTCGAGACGTTGCCTGCCCGGACCCAGATCGCCTTGGGAGGCGGCCCGAGCAGGAACGCGAGCTGCCGGAAGTCGGAGTCCTTCGAGACGATCATGAAGCCATGCTCGCCGGCATAGTCCCAGATCGCGCGATCCGTCGCAGTGTCAAGACCCAACTCCGCGACGTGGCGACTGCCGGGATACTCCACGGCGAGCATCGCCACGAGTCGACGCGACAGGTTCTGATCGAAGAGAAGCTTCACACTGGAGCTGCGAGCCGACGCTCACGCACCGCCGCGAACTCGATTGCAGCCCGAACGTGCTCCTCAGTGAGTTCGGGGAAGTCAGCGACGATCTCCGACGATGTCATCCCCGAGGCGAGATAGTCGAGCACGTCGTAGACCGTGATCCGCGTGTCGGAGAAGCACGGCTTGCCGCAGCGCACCCCCGGACGCGTCTCGATCAATGAGGTCAGGTCCATCGACAACATCCTAGTAGGAGTTCGGCTAGCGAACCCTTGGGCCAGCGCGCCATGGTGGAACCGGATCGGAAGAGTGGTTTGGCGATGCGAGACAAGTCTGATCCGGCAGTGGCAGCGTCTTCCACGTGGCCAATGGCGTCGGCGATGCAGCTCGAACCACGAGGGGGAGGACACCCCGCCGGTCAGGCCCGTGGGTCAGGTTCTTCTCAGGACGGGCGAGGACGCGGACAGGAGCGCCGCGGCCTGGGAGGAGTACCGGCTGACCGGCGACCCCGAGGTTCTGTACGAGGCCGGGATCTGGGCGAGGCCCAGGTGAACGAGGTCCCGGGCCCGCCCGGGGACCCGCGGCCGTTCCCGTCCTATGTGGTCGGCAGGCGGCTGGCCCGGGCCTACCGGCGGTGGCGGGAGAGCGGCTACGACCGGTGGCTCACGCCGACGGCCGCCCCCGACTCGGAGCGGCAGGCCGCCTACGACGCGTACGATCGAGGGAAGTGGCCGTCATGACCACCTTCGACCGTTCCTCTGTGTCGCATGTGAGCGCCTCAAAGCCCCATGCGACCCTGCTGCCTGCGGAGGCCGAGCGATGATCGGCACTAGACACCATCGCCCGCTCGTCCAGTGCCCGGTTGATCCGTCTCACCTCGATCGGCCAACTGCTTGATACTGCTGAGGAACGTCAGTTCCCGCTCCTCAATGAACTCCTCGAAGTCATCTGCCGTGAAGGGATCCCTCATGAGGATTTGGAAGGCCTGACGCGAGATGTAGTGGGACTGGTCGACGTCGATCCGCTGCAGATAGCCCTCTCCCCACTCGTCCGGCTCGACGGTCTCGGGGATCCGCAGCACCCTCATCCGCTGTACCGGGGACAGGATGACCTCTAGTTCTAGGCGGCGTCGCTTACCGGCGGATTGAGCGGCCCAGGTGAAACTCGACTATCTCCACCAACGCCTCCAGGCCGCCGACCTCCCGCTCCAGGCGGGCTCGAAGCTGCTGGTCATGGCCCTGGCGGTACTTGGCCCCGCTCGCCGGTCCAGCATGGCCGCATCCTCAGCCGCACAAGCCCGCATGGTCGAAGGTCATCGCAGCGACCCTACAGCACCACCATCACGACCAGCGCCGTCACGGCGCCGACCATCAGTGAACCGCAGCCCAGGGCGAAGCCGCACCCTCGGGCCTCCGCCGAGTGCGTTTCGGTGAGTCTTTCCCTTCGGACCCCAGAGTCCTAGCCGATCGGCGGGGCAGGGGTCTTCATGGCCCGCCCCGCAACGGGGCGAGTCGCCTCATTCCGGGTCGGGCTGGCATGTCAGGCTGGCACTTCATCGCCTATAGTGACAACAGAAGCAACACACAAAGCTGTTCCAGAATCGATTTATTGCTTTTGACCTGGACTTATGTGATTTTGGGACGTGGAGCTAAGGGGAATCGAACCCCTGACCTCTTCCATGCCATGGAAGCGCTCTACCAACTGAGCTATAGCCCCGAGGGTGTCGACAGGCTAGCGGGCTGCGGTGCTCAGGCGGCCTTGATCTCCTCGATGACGGAACTCCAGCGCTGTCTGTCTCTGACGCTGGTGTAGAACTGGAGCCGGTCCAGGGTGCCGCCGAAGCGTTCGGCGATGCGTCCTGGCACCTCGTGGGGCTCGGCCACGATGGCGAAGGCGTCGAGCATGGCGTCGTCGATGACGTCGCCCATCTCGACCCACCGGCCTCTCTTCGACAGGCGGTTGAGCTCGGTCTGGGCGTCGCCCCAGCCGTGATGCTCCAGCACGCCCCGGTAGGCGGGCGTCGACCCGTAGAACGCGATCTGCCGGCGCGTCCGAGCCGCCTGGGACGTGAACTCCTCTTCACAGAATCCCGACACCACGAACACCGGCATCGAGATCTGGAGGTCGGACCGGCGCCGGCCGGCGTCGGCCAACCCGGCGTGCATGTTGGGCATCGTCACGTCGCGCAGGTACTCGGCCGTCTGGAATGCGTGGCACACCAGCCCGTCGGCGGCCCGGCCCGCCACCCTGGTCATGAGCGGGCCCACCGCTGAGATCAGGACGGGGGGCGGCGGCACGTCGATGGGGCCCGGGCTGAACATCGGCGTCATCAGAGTGTGGCGATAGAAGTCGCCCCGGAAGTTGAGGCGCTCGCCGGTCTGCCAGGCGTCCCAGATGGCCCGGATGGCGGCGATCATCTCCTCCATGCGGGCCGCGGGCTGCGACCAAGGCATCGAGAACCGTTTGGTGATGTGGGCCTGGATCTGGCTGCCCAGCCCGAGCAGGAAGCGTCCCTGAGACAGTGCTTGGAGGTCCCAGGCGACCTGCGCCAGCACCATCGGGTTCCGGGCGAAGCCCACCGCGATGGCGGTCATCAGCTCGATCCGCTCGGTGTGGGCAGCGGCCAGCGCGAGCGGCAGGAACGGGTCGTGGCTGGTCTCGGCCGACAGCAGCCCGCTGTAGCCGTCCTGCTCGATCATCCGGGCCCGGTCGCCGACGTCGGCCAGTTCGTGGCTGCCGGACGTCTCGGGGAGGCTGATCCAGGCGTCGATCTTCATGGTTGCCTCCACGCTGACGGGCTGGGGTGTCGGGTGTCGCGAACACGAACGCCTCGGCGTTGCGGCCGCCGAGGCGGGCTGGGTTGTTGGGCGGGCTGGATCCGGTGCGGCTGCCGATACGTTGCTGCGGCGATGGCCGACGTTACCGACGCCACGTTCCAGGCCCAAGTGGTGGACCGCTCCCGGACTGTTCCAGTGGTCGTGGATCTCTGGGCTGCGTGGTGCGAGCCGTGCCGGCAGCTGACTCCGCTGCTCGAGAAGGCGGTGGCCGAGACCAGTGGAGCGGTCGAATTGGCCAAGGTCGACATCGAGAAGAACCCGGGTGTGGCGCAGGCGTTCCGGGTCCAGTCGATCCCGGCGGTCTACGCCATGGTCGAGGGCCAAGTCGCCGACGGCTTCCTCGGCGCCCAGGGCGAGGCCGCGGTGCGCGAGTTCGTGCAGCGGCTTCTGCCCACGCTGGAGACGACCGAGATCGAGAGGCTGGTCGCTGTCGGCGACGAGGCCTCCCTGAGAGCTGCGCTGGAGATGGAGTCCGACCATGCGGACGCGGTGACGGCCCTGGCCGCGCTGCTCATCGACGACGGCCGCGCCGCGGAGGCGGCTGAACTGCTGCAACGGGTGCCTGAGACTCCCGAGACCCGCCGCTTGGCAGCCCGTGCCCGGGTCGAGCGCTCAGGCGAAGTTCCCGAGGGTGGCGCCTCCGGCGTCGAAGCCGAGCTGGCCCAACTGTTGGTCAACGTCAAGGGCGACGAGGACGCTCGTCGGCGCTTCGTCGACTTGTTGGAAGTGCTCGGGCCCGACGATCCCCGGACCGCTGCCTGGCGCATGCGACTCTCGACCGCTCTGTTCTGAGCCGGGACGCCGTGCCAGGCCGTCCGCTTGGGAGTAGTCCTTCGCTGGGCGCTGAGCACGCTGCTCGAGCGCTCCAGCCTGGCCGGGAGCGGCAGGCGGCCTGTGCGGGTTTGAAGCGGAGGTTGGAGGCCGAGCGAATAGGCGGGAGCGACGCGGCCCGTACAGGCGAGGCCGTGGCCCGAGCGGCCCTCAGGTCGCGGCGAGCAAGAGCGGGAATGACACCGCAGCGACACGACGGGCTCACTCCTATCCGCGCAGACCTTTAGCCATGTGCAGGTCTGAAGCGCGGGGCGCTATTCTCACTGGCGGCTAGCCGGCTGCCTTTCCCGTGTCGGCCTCATTGCAGGCGACGCGGGAGACAAGTGAATGGGCGGCGCGCCAGTGGGCGAGCGGAACCCCAGGCTCGCGTCGCTGTCCCCGGGCGCGTTGGCCG
This sequence comes from Acidimicrobiales bacterium, assembly GCA_965116865.1. Lineage (GTDB taxonomy): Bacteria > Actinomycetota > Acidimicrobiia > Acidimicrobiales > Aldehydirespiratoraceae > Aldehydirespirator. Next base: position 355,237 of record OZ220727.1, read on the forward strand.
ACCGGCTGGGTGTGTCGGCGGCGGCGGTAGTGCTCGGCGGTCTCGGAGTCGCCGCGGCGGCGTTCGGGGGCTGGTGGGCGCTTCGTGCTCCGCAGGGCCCGGATCCGGCGGAGATCCTCCCCATGGCCGGCTCAGTGGAGATCCCCGCGCCCGTGGAGTCGACGGTTCCGGATCTGCGCCCGATCGTGGTTGACGTGGTCGGGGCGGTGGCCCGTCCCGGCCTGCACGAACTGCCTTCGTCCAGCCGGGTGGCTGACGCGGTGGCCGCGGCCGGCGGGCTCACCGCTGAAGCCGACCGGATGCGCCTGAACCTGGCGGAGTCCCTGAGCGACGGCTCGCGCCTCTGGGTGCCGGCGAAGGGCGAGTCGGTGGGGCCCGAGGTGGTGTCTGTCACAGCCGGCGCGGCCGACTACGGCCGCAGCGGAGCGGTCGGCGGAGCCGGTGCCCCGACGGTGAATCTCAACCGTGCCGATGAGTCCCTGCTGCAGCAGCTGCCGGGCATCGGCCCGGCGCTCGCCGCAGCCATCGTCGAGCACCGGCGGCAGGCCGGCCCCTTCGCCACGGTCGAGGAGTTGACTGAAGTCGCCGGCATCGGTCCAGCCAAGCTGGAGCAGATCCGCCCGCTGGCGGTGGTGGACGTTCCGTGAGGGTGGGCGATGTCGGCGGACGGCTTGCCGCGGCCAGGCAGGCGCATCGGACCTGGGGCGGTACGGCAATGCCCTACGCTGCTGCATCGGGCGCCGCGCTGGGGTCGTGGACGCTGGTCGGAGTCCCGCTGGCTGTGGCAGTCGTGCTGGCTGCGGCCTGCCTGTGGAGGCCGAGCCCGCTGCTCGTGCTGGTCGTCTTCGCGGCCTTCGCCGGATTCTTTGCTTCCAAGGCGCTGGACGGTCTCGCTGATCCGCCCGTCGGGCCTGTCGCCGGCTGGGTGACCCTGCTCGACGACCCCAGACCGCTCGGCCCGCACGGGATCCGGATTACTGTCCGCTACGGCGACGACCGTCTCGAGGCCAGAGCGTACGGAGCTGCAGCGGCGCGGCTGGACGACGCCTTGGCCGGCGAGCGTGTGCTCATCTCGGGCACTGCCCGCCCGGCCGTCGGCGACTGGCACCGCTGGCGGCATGTGGCGGCCACCCTGAACGTCGATGCCGTCGCGGACCGAGCCGGGGCTGCGCCCCTGGGAGCGTTCACCAACCGCCTGAGGAGGCTGCTGGAGACGGGGGCGGGCAGCTTGCCCGACGACAGCCGAGCCATGTTCTCGGGGATGGTCTACGGCGATGACCGCAGCCAGTCGCCCCGACTCTACGACGACTTCCGGGCGGCGGGCTTGGGGCACTTGCTGGTGGTGTCAGGCCAGAACGTCGCGTTTGTGCTGGCCCTGGCGTCACCGTTGACGATACGGGCCCGTCCCGGTGTCCGCATGGTCATGCTGTTGGTGCTGCTGGCGGTGTTCGCGGTGCTCACCCGCTTCGAGCCGTCCGTTCTGCGAGCGGTGACCATGGCGGGGGTTGCGGTCACCAGCGCGGCGCTCGGCCGGCCCGAGACCGGCAGGCGTACTCTGGCCTGGGCGGTGGCCGCCGTGCTGGTGGCCGACCCGTTCCTGATACGCGTCCTGGCGTTCCAGCTCTCGGTCTGCGCCACCTGCGGGCTGCTCTGGATCGCACCGACGCTGACCGAGATGCTGCCCGGCCCCCGCCCGCTGAGGCTTGCGGCGGCCACTACCGCAGGCGCCCAGCTGGCGGTGATGCCGCTGCTGGTGGCCGTGTTCGGCGCCGTTCCGCTGGCGTCGCTCCCCGCCAACGTGATCGCGGGTCCCGCCACGGCGCCGGTCATGATGTGGGGCCTCACCGGCGGGCTCGGCGCCGGTCTGGCCGGCGAGCCGGTCGCCTGGCTGATACACCGGCCCACCGCCGTTCTGCTGTGGTGGGTGAGGAACGTGGCCGCTGCCGCGGCGGCCGCGCCCCCCGCGATGCTCGGCGTCGGCGGGGCGGCCATGGTGGGGACAGGTGCCGTAGTGATGCTGGTATCTCGCCGGCTGCGACAAGACATGCCGTTGGGCGGTGGTGTGGGTGTGTCGAGCGGGGTGGGGCCGTTGGGCGGTGGTGTGGGTGTGTCGAGCGGGGTGGGGCCGTTGGGCGGTGGTGTGGGTGTGTCGAGCGGGGTGGGGCCGTTGGGCGGTGGTGTGGGTGTGTCGAGCGGGGTGGGGCCGTTGGGCGGTGGTGTGGGTGTGTTGAGCGGGGTGGGGCCGTTGGGCGGTGGTGTGGGTGTGTTGGGTCGGAACCGTGCCGTCAGCGCGCTGGGCGGGGTGGCCGTCGCCGCCGCCATGGCGGTCAGCCTGGTGACGGCCGCGTCGCCTCCCCCGGGCTGGTCGAAGGCCGGCGGTACCGGGATGTTCCATCACCCGTCCGCGGTGGTGGTCGTTCTCGAAGAGTCGCAGAGACCACGGGACTTGCTGGAGTCGTTGCGGCTGGCGGGCGTGCGCCGGGTCGACCTGGTGGTAGCGTCCCGCGGGGGTGCCAGCGATGCCTACGCCGTGCTGGCCCTCAAGGATCGTCACCGGCGAGCGGCAGTGGTTGCCCCGCCCATGCACCGGGTGCCGCATGCCCGCACGGTGCGGGCCGGTGACACTGTGCTAGTCGGCGCGCTGGCGGTGGCGGTAGTTGCCGACGCTCCTCTAGCCGTGGCCGTCTCCCCCCGGAATCCGTGACCGGAGTCGACGGGTTTCGCAGCGGCGGTGCCGTACTCGGGCCGGTCGTGGTGTTCGGGCCGACCGAAGCAACCGACCGTAGTATCGGTGGTGCCATGGCAGATGTGTGCTCCGTTGCTCGAAGGCCGTCCCGAAAGCGGTCCTGGCTGTGAGCGTTCAGCTCGTCACCGGCGACGACTCTGTCCTGGTGGCTGAGGCGGTGTCGAGGATCGTCGGCCGGACGCTGGGCGACGAGGACCGCAGCCTGGCGTTGGAACAGATGGACGAGAACGGCCTCCGGGACCCGGACGGCGGGTGGTGCCTGGCCCCGCTGGTTGACGCGGCTCGGACCGAGCCGTTCCTGACCGCCCGGCGGGTGGTGGTGGGACGCCACCTGGCCCGGTTCGCCCGCGTAGGCGACCGCCGCGAGTTGGTGCATCTGATCGAGACGCTGCCCGCCACCACCGATCTGGTGCTGGTGTGGGAGCGGGGAGTGGACCCGGTGATGGGCGGCCGCCTCCCCGCGGTTCCCAAAGATCTCGCCGTTGCGGTGAAGGCGGCCGGCGGCAGCACGCTGAACGTGAACCCGCCGCGGGGCAAATCCGATGCTCACAAGTGGCTGAAGAACCACCTGGACCAGTCGGGCTTGCGTTTCGAGCCGGCCGCGGTGGCCGCGGTGAACGACTTGGTGGGCGCGGACCGCGGCAACGTCGTGGGGCTGACGCGGACTCTGGAGGGTGCGCTGGGGCCGGGAGCGGCCGTCACCGCCGAAGACGTGGCTGTCTACGGCGGGGATCCGGGCTCCGCCGTTCCGTGGGAGCTCGACGACGCCATCGACCGCGGCGACATCGCTGGGGCGCTGAAGGTGTTGCACCGGCTGTTGCCGTCGCGCCATCCGCTGCAGTTGTTGGCCGGGCTGCACGGCCGCTACCAGCGGATGCTGCGCCTCGACGGAGCGGGCGCTGCCGACGAGCGCCAGGCCGCCGCAATCCTGGGCATCAAGGGGTCGACGTTTCCGGTCAAAAAGATCCTGGGACAGACCCGCAGACTGGGCTCGGAGAAGGTCGCCCGGGCCATCCGGCTGCTGGCCGGCGCCGATCTCGCCCTGCGAGGGACCGTAGACTGGCCCGACGAGCTTGTGATGGAGGTGCTGGTCGCCCGGCTGGCAGCCCTGTCAGGCCGCTGATCCTCAGGCTGGTGGGCAGTCTTCCCTGGTGGTCAGTCTTGCTAGGAGCGGAGGCGCTGGATCTCGCGTGCTAGACGGCTCTTGCGGCGGGCCGCCGTGTTCTTGTGGATCACACCCTTGGAGGCCGCCTTGTCGATCCGCTTGACGGCCAGCCGGAGCGTCTCGGCCGCGGCATCGTCGTCGTGCTCAGCCGCTTCCAGCGCCGCCTTGGACCGGGTGTTCATCTCGGAGCGAACGGCCCGGTTGCGCAGGCGGCGTTTCTCGTTCTGCCGGTTGCGCTTGATCTGGGACTTGATGTTGGCCACGCTCACCTGCCGGTCGTCTCGGGTCGGGCGGCCGGCTGCCGGGAGGCTGCCGGCCGTCGTGGGGCCGTGGGGCCGACGGTCGAGGCTAGCGTTGCGGGTCCTCCGTCCCACCGCGCCGTCCCGTCCGCGGGGGCCGATCGAAGCCTCGGCAACAGTCCATGGATCTGCATCGCATACGCAACACGTCGATCATCGCCCATATCGACCACGGAAAATCCACGCTGGCCGACCGGATGCTGGAGCTGACCGGCGCCGTCGAGGCCCGCGAGATGCGCGAGCAGTACCTCGACTCGATGGACCTCGAGCGTGAGCGGGGCATCACCATCAAGCTCCAGTCGGTGCGGCTCAGGTGGCGTGACCATGTGATCAACCTGATCGACACGCCCGGCCACGTCGACTTCAGCTACGAGGTCAGCCGGTCGCTGGCCGCCTGCGAGTCGGTGATTCTGGTGGTGGACGCGGCCCAGGGGATCGAGGCACAGACCCTGGCCAACTGCTATCAGGCGGTCGGGAACGATCTCGATGTGGTGGCCGCGCTGAACAAGATCGACCTTCCGGCGGCCGACCCGGACCGCCGCGCGGAGGAGATCGAGCGCGTGCTCGGCATAGACGCTGCCGATGTCCTGCGGATCTCGGCCAAGACCGGCGCCGGCGTGCCCGAACTGCTCGACGCCGTCCTGGATCGCACCCCGCCTCCGCAGGGATCCGCCGACGCGCCCCTCCGGGCCCTGATATTCGACTCCCACTTCGATCAGTACCGCGGGGTGGTGTCGTCGGTGCGGGTGGTCGACGGGGTGCTGGCGGCCGGCTCCCGGGTGCGGTTCATGCATGCCGGCACGGCCCACACCGCCGACGAGGTCGGCGTGCGGACTCCCGCCAACGAAGCAGTCGGCTCCATCGGCCCCGGCGAGACCGGGTACCTGATCGCCGGTATCAAGGACGTCGGCGAGGCTCGCTCGGGCGAGACGGTCACCGGCGAGGCCCGGCCGGCGTCTGAGCCGCTCGCGGGCTACTCGGAGCCGAAGCCGATGGTGTTCTCGGGCCTCTACCCGACCGACGGCGACGATTTCACCAGCCTGCGGGCCGCGTTGTCGAAGCTGCGCCTCAACGACGCCGGGTTCAACTACGAGCCCGAGACCTCCGGCGCGCTCGGCTTCGGCTTCCGCTGCGGCTTCTTGGGCCTGCTGCACATGGAGATAGTCCGGGAGCGCCTAGAGCGGGAGTTCGGCCTGGCGCTGATCTCGACCGCTCCTTCGGTGGAGTACCGGGTGACGATGACCGACGGCGACGTCGTGGCGGTGTCCAACCCGTCGGAGATGCCGACGGCAGGCCGCATCGTCGAGATCGCCGAGCCCATGCTGGCCGCCGCGCTCGTCGCTCCGGCCCATTTCACGGGAACGTTGATGGAGCTGTGCCAGTCGCGCCGGGGCGAGTTGGTCCGCATCGAGTACCTGTCGCCGGAGCGGGTCGAGTTGCGCTACCGCCTGCCGCTGGCCGAGGTGGTGGTCGACTTCTTCGACCAGTTGAAGAGCCGCAGCCAGGGCTACGCGAGCCTCGACTACGACGCCGACGGCTACGCCGCCGCCGACCTTGTGAAGGTCGACGTGCTGCTGCAGGGGTCGGCGGTGGACGCCTTCTCCGCCGTCGTGCATCGCGACAGGGCCTACGCCTACGGCCGGGCCATGGTCGGGCGCCTGCGGGAGCTGATACCGCGGCAGCAGTTCGAGGTGCCCATCCAGGCCGCCCTCGGCGGGCGGGTCATCGCCCGTGAGACGGTCAAGGCCTACCGCAAGGATGTCACCGCCAAGCTCTACGGCGGCGACATCACCCGCAAGCGTAAGCTGCTCGAGAAGCAGAAGGCGGGCAAGAAGCGAATGAAGAGCATCGGCCGGGTCGACATTCCCCAGGAGGCCTTCATCTCGGCCCTCACGCTGGACGGGTAGTATGCGCGGCATGCTCGACGACCGAAAGGCCGCCATCCTCTACGCCCTCGTCCAGGAGTACATCCGCACTGCCCAGCCGGTCGGCTCGGGCCGTGTGGCGCGCTCGCCTGGCATCGACGCGTCGCCGGCCACGGTCCGAAGCGAGATGGCCGCGCTGTCCGAGCAGCAGTACTTGGATCAGCCTCACACCAGCGCAGGACGGGTGCCCACCGCCAAGGGGTACCGCTTCTTCGTCGACCAGTGGCGGCGGCGCTCCCCGTCTCCCACCCTCGATCTCGCCGATCGGCGCCAGGTCAACGACTTCTTCTCGATTTCCCACGGCGGACTCGAGTCGATCCTGAGCGACACCACCGGGCTGCTGTCGGACTTGACCGACTGGACCGCTGTGGTGGTCGCGCCCAGCGGTTCGGCGGCCACCGTGCGTTCGGCGCAGCTGGTGGAGCTGTCGGCCGGTTCGGTCATGGTGGTGGCGGTCATGTCCAGCGGAGCGATAGAGAAACGCGCCCTCGACGTGCCTGCCGACACCTCGTCGGAAGTGGTGGCTGAAGCGTCGGAGCGGCTGGCCCGCCGGGTGGTGGGTCGGACCCTGGCCGACATCGACGACTGCGACCGGCCCGAAGACCGGCTGCTGGCCGCCGCCGTCGCCGCGTTGCGGGAGTCCCGCGCCCGCAGAGCGGTGTTCGTGGGCGGCACCTCCAAGCTGGCCGCCGCCTTCGATGCTGTGGAGCGGCTCAGCGAGGTGCTGGGCCTGCTGGAGCAGCAGCTGGCGGTGGTGACGCTGATGCGCAGGGTGATCGACGGGGGCAGGAGGGTGGCCATCGGCGAGGAGACAGGCCTGCCTTCGCTGGTGGAGTGCTCGCTGGTGCTGGCCCCCTACGGCGCCGGGAGCACCGACGGCGGGAGCATCGGCGTCATCGGACCCACCCGGATGGACTATCCGCAGGCGCTGTCGGCGGTGACGGCGGTGAGCCGCCGCCTCGGTCCGGCGTTGAACGAAGTCTGAGATGGCAGGCCGCCGGCAGCCGCGGCCGGCGCCGCCAGGTTCGCAGAATGCCTCGGCGGCGGCGACGCACACGGCGACGGTGGCGATAGCGACGTCCTCGAGAGCGGCGGCATAGATGGCAGACCATTACGAGACGCTGGGAGTGGAGCGCGACGCCACTGACGAGGAGCTGAAGCGGGCCTACCGCAAGATGGCCCGCCAGTATCATCCCGACGCCAATCCCGGCGATCCGACCGCCGAGGCCCGCTTCAAGGAGCTGCGGGCGGCCTACGACGTGCTGTCGAGTCAGGAGCGGCGCTCCCTGTACGATCGCTTCGGTACCGACGACATCGGGACGGCCCGTCTGGCCGATCCGTTCAGCGGTGGTCTGGGCGGCATCTTCGACGCGTTCTTCGGCGGCGACTCGCCCTTCGGCGCGTCGGCCGGACCCAAGGGCCCGCCGCCCGGCGAGGATTTGGAGGCCCACGTAGACCTGGACCTCCACGACGTGGTGTTCGGAGCAGAGCGGGAGGTGAAGGTGCGCACGGCCGTGCGCTGCGAGCCGTGCGACGGCAGCGGCGCCGAGGCGGGCACCTCGCCGGTGCGGTGCTCGCGGTGCGGCGGCTCGGGACAGGTCCGCAGGGTGCGTCAGTCGATGCTCGGCCAGATGGTGACCGCCTCGGCCTGCGACCTCTGCGGAGGCCTCGGCGAGATGGTCGAGCAGGTGTGCCGCGACTGCGAGGGGCACGGCCGCAAGCTGGAGCAGCGGACCTACAGCGTGCAGGTGCCTGCCGGTGTGGACGACGGCACGACGCTGCGGTTGAGCGGAAGGGGCGCCGCCGGTCCCCGAGGCGGTGCCCACGGCGATCTCTATGTGCATGCCAGGGTCCGTCCCCATCCGCGGTTCCACCGCGACGGCAGCGACCTGCTCCACGAGTTGCATGTGCCGTTCACCCAGGCTGCTCTGGGGGTCCGGATGGAGTACGAGACCCTCGACGGCGCCGAGGACGTTGTGATCCCCAAGGGGACCGAGACGGGCGCGGTGGTGCGGCTGCGGGGCCGCGGCGTTCCGCATGTGCGGGGCCGGGGCCGCGGCGATCTGCTCGTCCGGCTGGTGGTGGACGTGCCCGACGACCTGACCGACGAGCAGGAGGAACTGGTGCGTCGGCTGGCTGAGCTGCGGGGCGAGGAGGTCGCCGAGCCGAGCGAGAGCTTGCTGGGTCGGATCCGTGCCGCGTTCCGATGAGCCGGGCAGCTGTGGCGGCTGTAGGGCCGTGTCGGCGGTGTCGCACCGGTCTTGGGTATCGGGAACGGCCGGGCGGCGAGACCGGTCGTGTCGGGCGGCGGCTCGGCGGCCGGCCTTGAGGGGCGTGTGAGCGGGGCGCCTGCGACGGCCGGAGACGCTCGGTCCGGTCCGCACGTGCTGGTCGCCGACGTGGACGCCCCGGCTCTGGTCGGCGAGGACCGGCATCATCTCGAACGGGTTCTGCGCCTGCGCCCGGGAGATCCCCTCACCGTCGGCGACGGTGCCGGCCGGTGGCGGACGTGCCGGTTCGGCGAGGAGATCGAGACGGTCGGAAGGGTGGTGGCGACCGCTGCCCCGAGCCCGGTGGTGGCCGTGGGTTTCGCTGTCCTCAAGGGTGGACGATCCGAGGCGGCCGTCAGGAAGCTCACGGAGCTGGGGATCGATCGGATCGTGCCGTTCGTTGCTGAGCGGTCGGTGGTGCGCGGGGACGCGGCCGATCTGGCCCGGCGGCGGGAGCGGTGGCGACGCGTGGCCCGCGAGGCGGTGATGCAGTGCCGCCGTCTGTGGGTACCGGAGGTCGAGCCGGTGCGCGCCTTCGGCGAGCTTGACTTGGGAGGCGCTGCTCTGGCGGTGTCGGACGGCCGGACGTTGGCGGACGGCGAGAACTTCCTGCTGGTGGGTCCCGAGGGCGGATGGAGCGGAGCTGAGCTGGCGTCGGTGGACCGCCACGTGTGTCTCGGCCCGCACATCATGCGGGCGGAGACTGCCGCCGTTGCCGCTGCCGTGTTCCTGGGCGCCCGGCGCGGCGGCAGACTGCCGTCGGCAGGGGTTGCGGGCGGGAATTGACTGTTGTGCTGGCGGGCTGGTCGCGGTACGGGGGCTGTCAGCGGGGATCGACGCCGTTGCCGTCGAGGTTGTTGGCCGCAGCGACGGACGTGTCGGCGGCGTCGGGCAGCGCTCCCGGCCGCTTGACCAGCGGGGGTCGAGGTTGTTGGCCGCAGCGACGGACGTGTCGGCGGAGAGGTGGCCATCGTCTGCGTCAACTGGCTGCCTGGTGGAGGTTGTTGGCCGCAGCGACGGACGTGTCGGCGGAGAGGTGGCCATGGGTCGGGACGGCACCGATGTCGCTGATCTTGAACCCGGCAGTCGAAGAGGCGCCGATGTCGGTGACCGAGTAGGGCGCGCCGCCGGCCGAAGTCGAGGTCGGCGCCGCAACGGCGGTCGAGGCCGGGGAAGAGGTCGATGTCAGCACAGCCGTAAGCCAGGCGCCGGCGGCCAGCCTGCGGAGGCCGGGCGGGAGGCTCCTGCGACCCGGGTCCGGCGGCGGCGGTGAAGGCTTGCAGGTTGGACCGTTGGACCCGATTGTGCGGACTCGTTTGCCGGGCCGGGCCCGACGCCAGCCTCGCTGCGCGTTGTCTGGGTCCTGCGCGTTGTCTGGGTCCTGCGCGTTGTCTGGGTCCTGCGCGTTGTCTGGGTCCTGCGCGTTGTCTGGGTCCTGCGCGTTGTCTGGGTCCTGCGCGTTGTCTGGGTCCTGCGCGTTGTCTGGGTCCTGCGCGTTGTCTGGGCCGGTGGATCTGGTCATGGGGATTCTCTGGGATTGAGGAGCTTCGAACCCGCCGTGGTGTAGACCCGCAGCAGGTCGCACGGGCCGTGGGTGACAGCGTCGGCGCCGGTGGGGGAGTCGACGCTCCATCGCACCGGCAGCGAGATAGTTCCGCCCGGACCGGGCCAGTCGTCGAACAGCACGACTCCGCCGGTGCCGGGACGCACGATCGCCGCGGTGGCCTCCCCGTCGCAGTCCCAGTCGCCGGTCTCGACGAAGTCGCCGGTGGCTCCTATGGCGTAGCGGCGTCCGCCGTGCTCGATGATCGCGGCCGCCTCCCGCACAGAGACTGCGCTCTGGCCAGCTTCGGCGATCGGGGACGGTCCGTCAGCGGAGCCGCGGGCGCCTGCCGGGTCGCTGCTTGATTCGGTGTCGGCGCCGTCAGCGGGCCGGCCGGGCGCGCCTGTATCGACGGTGCCTGCGGGGTCCTCTGTGTCGGGGGCGGCGCGGCCGTCGGTCGTGGCGGCGGGATTGGCGTGGACTGCAGTGTCGCCCGTCTTGCCCGGGCCGATCTCGGTCGGCACTCCGGAGGCTTCTTGCGGCGCCGGCCCGGGATCGCCGTTTCGGGCGCCGATCACGAAGGCAGCACAGGCTGCGACGACTACTGCGCCAGCCCAGATGAGCGGCTTGGGACGGACGCGCCGCCTCAGGCTTGCGAGGACGCCGCCGCCCGCGACCCGGACCGGCGCCGATCTCGCCGGTCGCTTGACCGAGAGCATCTTGAGCCGTCTGGCCAGCTCGCGAGCGCTGAGTGTGCCGGCCCGGGCCGTCTCAGCCAGCGAGAACAGCTTCGTGGCGACGGCCCCTCGGCCCATTGACGGGTCGTGGCAGAGGTCGGCCAGCGCGACGATGTCGGCGAGGCGGTTCTCCGGCGAGGCATCGGCGGTCGACGTCAGGCCGCAGAGCACGGGGAAATCGTCCTCGCCGTGCAGGATGTGGGTCGGCGTGAGCTGGAGGCGGGCGACGCCGAGTTGGTGGAGGTCGGCGACCACCGCAGCCAGGGCGGCCATCCCCGCTGCCCGCTCGGACGGGTCGGCAAGCGGACGGGAGGCCCAGGTGTCGGAGTTGACGAATTCGGTGTGCAGCGCCCGTCCGCCGTTTTCGGTCACGACGACGTCGACGAACCGCACCAGGCCCGGATGGTTCAGGCGCCTCAGCAGATCCGCCTCCTGCTGGACGTCTTCGGCCCGTTCTGCCGCGACCTGCTTGATGGCGATCAGCCGGCCCGCCGACCGGCTGACGGTCACAGACGCCACGACCGACGCTCGATTCTCGCAGCCTCGTCGTCACAGTCTGTCAGTAGACGTGCCATCGGATCTCTCATCGGGCCTTTCCTCGAACTGCGAGGCCCGGCTCGCGGCCCGCACGGATCGCCGTGTGCCATCGGATCTCTCATCGGGCCTTTCCTCCATCGGGCCTTTCCTCGAACCATTTGTCGGATCATTTGTCGGATCATGTGTTTCATCTCCAAGCATATAGACTATATAATAGTATATATCAGATTTCTACAATGCAAATGCAGTGATGCAGAGAATCGTGATGCAGGGAATGCTGACCGTGCGGCGGGGCCGGTTTCGGCCGGTAGCCTTCGCTCGTGGCCGGTCCGCAGATCGTGGCCGTCGCGGCCGGCTCTCCGGCCGAGCGGGCGGGGCTGAGGCCCGGCGACGAGGTCGCGGCCATCGCCGGGGAGTCGCCCCGCGACGTCATCCGCTGGCAGTTGCTGAGCGACGGGGCGGAGGTCCGGATCGACGTGAGGCGCGACGGCGGCAGCTTCGCCGTAGTGGTCGCCAAGCAGGAGGGCGAGCCTCTCGGCGCCGAGGTGGACGCGGCCGTGTTCGACGGGGTGCAGACCTGCGACAACCACTGCGAGTTCTGCTTCGTGCACCAGCTTCCGCGGGGGATGCGCCGCTCGCTGTACCTCAAGGACGACGACTACCGGCTGTCGTTCCTGTACGGGAACTTCACCACCCTCACCCGGTTCACGGAGCTCGACTACGAGCGGGTGGTGACCGAGCGGCTGTCGCCGTTGTACGTGTCGATCCACTCAACCGACCCCGACGTGCGGGCAGCGATCCTCCAGAATCGCCGCGGCGCGGTGTCGCTGCGCTGGCTGCGGCTCCTGCTCGACGCTGGCATAGAGGTCCACGGGCAGGTCGTGGTGTGTCCCGGCGTCAACGACGGCGACGTCCTGACCGACACCCTCGCGGGCGTGCTCGACCGTTTCCCGGAGTTGCGGACTCTGTGCGTGGTGCCGCTAGGGCTGTCGAGGTTCAATCGCCGGCCCAGGATGCGGTTGCACACTCGGGCCGAGGCCGCAGCGGTCGTCGACGTCGTGGAGGACTGGCAGTCGGTGTACCTGCGCGTGCTCGGCCGTCGCCTGGCGTTCGTGGCCGACGAGTACTACCTGATGTGCGGTCGCAGCTTCCCGGACGCTGAGCACTACGAAGGCTTCGACATGCACGAGGACGGCATCGGCATGGCCCGCGCCTTCGAGACGGAGTTCTCGCAGGAGGGGCACGCTCCCACACCGCCGCGCTCGGGTTTCTTCGCCTGGGTGGACGGCGCGCCGGCCGACGGCTACCGGGCGCCCCGCCACGGCTCGGCCGCCGACGCCGTGGCTGTCCCGCAGCCGGCCGCGGCCGTCCCCGAGCCGCCTCCCGGATCGAGCGGCTCGCCGGTGGCGATCTCGCGCCGAGCGCGCCGCGCCCGGCAGGACGCGCCGGTCGCGGTGCTCACCGGCGCCCTGGGCGCGGCGGTGGTGTCGCCGTTGGTGGAGTCGCTGGGCCGCCGCGACGCTCGCGTGGTCACCGTCGACAACCGCTTCTTCGGTGGCAACATCGGCGTCACCGGGCTGATGGTGGGCGCCGATGTGGCCCGGGTCCTCGCCGGCGAGCCCGAAGGCGACCGCTACCTGCTGCCCGATGTCTGCCTCAGCCGGGGCCGCTTCCTCGACGGGACCTCCACGCGGGAGCTTCCCCGCCCCGTCGAGGTGGTTGCCACCCACGGGAGGGCGCTGCGACTGGCGTTGGAGCGGTCGTGAGCGCGGTGGTGGCCGTGGTCGGGCGGCCCAACGTCGGCAAGTCGACTCTGGTGAACCGGATCCTGGGTCGCCGCGAGGCGATTGTGGAGGAGCGGCCGGGCGTCACCCGCGACCGCAAGGCGGTCGACGCCGAATGGCAGGGCCGCAGCTTCACGCTGCTCGACACCGGCGGCTGGAGTGCCTCCGGCGACGACCTCGATTCCAAGGTCAGCGCTCAGGCCGAGCGGGCGGTGCGCTCCGCCGACGCGGTGCTGTTCGTGGTGGACGGTTCGGTGGGCCTGACCGCTGACGACGAGCAGGTCGCCCGGGTTCTGCACTCGGCCGCTGTGCCGGTGATGGTGGTGGCCAACAAGGTCGACCACGCGGCCCACGCCGACTCGGCCTGGGAACTGCTGGGCCTCGGGCTCGGCGACCCCCACCGGGTGAGCGCGCTGCACGGCCGCGGCACCGGCGACCTGCTGGAGGAGCTCGTCGCCCGGCTCGACGCGGCCGGCGCCTCGACCGCACGGGACGCGCCGGGCGTGCCGGCCCCCGACCCGTCAGGCGCCGGCCTGCCGGCCGCGGCGTTCTCGGTGGTGCTGGTGGGCCGGCCCAACGCCGGGAAGTCCACTCTGTTCAACCGGCTCATCGGGGAGGACCGCGCTATCGTGCATGACCTTCCGGGCACCACTCGCGACGCCATCGACACTCTCGTCGAGACCGACGTGGGGCCGGTGCGGTTCGTCGACACCGCCGGGATGCGCCGCCGGGCCCGCATCGACTCGGGCGCAGAGTACTACTCACTGCTGAGGGCCCTGCGGGCGGTGGATGCCGCCGACGTGGCGCTTCTGGTGATCGACTCGTCGGTGGGAGTCACCCACCAGGACCAGCGTCTGGCCGAGCGGGTCGACGCCGCCGGCTGCCCGGTGGTGGTCCTGCTCAACAAGTGGGACCTGATCGGCACCGACGAGCGCGTCGGCTTGGGCCGCGACGTGGGCGACCGGCTGGGCTTCCTGGGCGACCCGCCGGTGCTGCGCATCAGCGCACTCAACGGCAGAGGCGTGACCCGGCTGTGGCCGTCGCTGAGTGCGGCGGTGGCCCAGTACCGCACCCGCATCCCCACCCGGAGGGTCAACGAGGTGGTGCGGGCCGCCCAGAGCGCCCAGCCCGCGCCCGCCGGGGCTCGCATCCTGTACGCAGCGCAGGTGGCCACCGACCCGCCGACGTTCACGCTGTTCGCCAACCGCGCCCTTCCCCGCACCTACCTGCGCTACATCGAGCGCAAGCTGCGTGAGAGTTTCGACCTGGGCGCCACGGCGCTCAAGTTCAGGGTCCGCCGCCGCGACGAGTAGCTCTCGCGACGTTCGGCTGGGCCTGCCTGGCCCGTTCGATCGGCCGTCAGGGTCCGCCGCCGCGACGAGTAGCCCTCGCGGCGTTCGGCGCGCGGTGCTCCAGGCCGGAGCGCCCGCCGGCTGGCCGCACGAGCACCACGGACACGCCTCCTCGCGGCGTTCGGCGCGCGGTGCTCCAGGCCGGAGCGCCGGGCGCTTTCCACCCTGGCGCCGCGCCGAAGCGGTACGATTAGGGCGGGCAGCGGACCGCGGATCCGAGGGGAGGGGCGCGCATGGTGACGGTCGTTCTCGATCTTCTGGCGTTGTGCTGTGCCCTCGCTACGGCGTTCTACATCCGCTCGGCCCGCCACCGTCGGCGGTTCGTGCATCTGATCGAGGGCGACGCTGTCAGCCGTCCCGAGGCGCTGGCCTTGGCCGACGCCGGGTACCGCAAGGATGTCCACGGGGCGGTCGTCTACGGGATGCTGGTGCTGGTGGCGCTGCTGGTGGGCCGGGTGAACCTGGACGGCATCGACGTTGTGCTGGGCCTGCTGGCCGTGCCGGCGGCGATGTCGGTGTGGTGGGCCCGCACCGCGCTGGAAGAGGTCCGCATGGCCCGCAGCCGCTACTCGCTGGAGCGTCGTGCCGAGCAGGCCCTCGAACAGGAGCAGCTGGCGCCCAAGGCGTGGGCGGCCCGGCTGGCGCCCGAGGAGGTTCCCGACTTCAGCGGGTTCGAGATCGGCCGGGTCTACCAGGCGGGGTCGGGTCTGATGGCGGGCGACTTCTTCGACGTGCATCGGGTGGGGTCCCACCGGGTGGCGGCCGTCATCGGCGACGTGGCCGGCCATGGCATCGAGTCGTCGATCACCGCGTTCCAGGCCAAGTACCTGCTGAGGGTGTTCCTGCGCCAGTTCCGCGACCCGGCCCAGGCTTTCGAGGAGATCAACGCGCAGCTGGCGGCAGGGGACCGCAACGAGGAGTTCATCTCGGCGTGCGTGGTGGTGTTCGACACCGAGGCAGGGACGCTTCGATACTCGTCGGCGGGCCATCCGGCCGCGTTCCTGTTCCACGAGGAGGGCACCAGGCCGCTGCGTTCCACGGGCCCTCTGCTGATGCTCGACCCTCACGCGACGTACTTCTCCAGGGAGATCCCGATGGCGTCGGGCGATCTGGTGGTGATGTACACCGACGGTCTGGCCGAGGCCCGCGTCGGGCGCCAGATGTTCGGCGAGAACCGGATCATCCGCTCTGTGGAGCGCGACATCAGCGCGGCTCCCGACGTGCTGTGCAAGTCGCTGCTGGACGCGGCCAAGGACTTCGCTGGCGGCACGATCGGCGACGACACCGCCATCATGGCCATCCGGCGGGACTGAACCCATGGCATGGTGCCGTTTCTGCGAGCGGTACCTGACGCCGGCCGCCCTTGTCACCGAGGGTGCCTGCCCATCCTGCGGACGCGAGGTCCAGCATCCGGCCGAACGACCGGCACCGGTCGCGGAGCGAGTCCCGTGGCATTTCTGGCTGCTGGTGGGTGCCGCCGCGGTCTACCTGGCGTGGCGGGCGGTGCAGGGTGTCGCCCTGCTGCTGTAGCCGCTAGTCTCGCCGCCACGGGCTGTGGCGCAGCTTGGTTAGCGCGTCGGTCTGGGGGACCGAAGGTCGGGAGTTCAAATCTCCCCAGCCCGACAGACAAAACCCTAGGTCAAAGTGTATTTCTGACCTAGGCATACCTGTGGATAACTCTGAGATTGGCCGAACTTCTAACGAAAATTCTAACGGACGATCTGTGAAGCTTCGTTATCCGACGTGTCAGAACACGCCTCAGAGCGTCGCGCGACCGATGCCGTGGGAACTTGAATCGTCTTCCTGTAGGGCGAAAACGCGAAGGGACATGGCTGCGGTCAGAACTGTCGTCGGACCCGCCCAGTGGGCTCCTGTCCCAGAGGTCGCGTCCGACACCAGCGGCGCAGGCAACGAAGCTGGCTCCGAGGATTGTGTGCAGTGTGAGGATCCATCCCCGCTGTTGCGCGACTGCCCGACCTGGCGATCACTTCCAGTGGGGTGGAGCTTCCAGCACCGAGACGCTGGCTCCCGCTCGAGAGCCGTCTACGAGATCCGGGGGCGCCGTGGGTCAGCGCGGCGTTCAAGTTTCTGCTGCCAAGGACTTCTGACGGAACTTCTAACGGACGGTTGGTAATGGGCGATATCCACGGAGCATGCGTCAGAAGAGTTGCCCCTCCGCAATGCGAAGCACGCGATCCGCATAAGACCGGCCCGTGCGAACCTGATCCACTCTGCGCTGTTCGATGAGCCGGTCTACAACGGGCTTGACGTGGGTCTCCTTGTAGATCGTCTCAAGGAGGGCGTCCTCGCAGAGTTCTGCCATGCTGTAGTCGCGCCCACCGAGCAGATCCAAGATACGGCTCTCTAATGGGGTGAAGTCCGGGTGCAGGATGTCGAAAGACATTTGGTTGGGATCACGCGGGTCTCGGAATCGCTGACCGGAGACACCATCGACCTCCCACAACCCGCCCTTGAACTTCTCCACGGCGACCCTGTTCGTAGTTCCGAAGAAGAGATGCAGAGAGTGCCCTCCTTCGTCGATCATCTCGAACGTCAGCACGTACGGAAAGCCGGCCGAGTGAAGACCCTCGCGGTATAGATCCAACAGGAACGGCTTCTTCTCAGCAGTCGGCAGCCGATCAACCTGCCGCCAGTCGCTGTGCCCGAAGACACGCTCGCCTGCTTGTTGATCACCTTTGGCGAAGCGGATGAAGAACTGATCCTCGAATGTGACGAGCACCTCGGATGATGGCTGTCTCGCAATCCGCTGCACAATCTCGTAGTCGGTATCGGCGCCCCAGCCGTCGAGATTGGCGAACACCGGTCCAGCCCACCCGCCCACCGCTGCGATCGCCTGCTCAAAAAGATCGCCGCACTTGCCGAAGCGGACGCGCGTCACCAAGCCGGGCGGCCGAGTCGTGAGTGGGAACCGATCGCCAAGAAGGTTCTCGAGGTGCTCAGCGCGTCCGCGATGATCCTCGACGAAGACAAGCCGTGTCGGAGTGCCCCAGCGCGTTACCTCGCTCCGCAACGCTTGTTCCATCGCGATCGCCGGCGAACTGTCTTGGGCGTTCGTGTACTCCCCTGGACCAGCGAAGCCGTCGAGGAAGGTGATCCCCCTGTCGTGAAACTGCTTTGCCATGATGGGAAACCACGCTGACATGTATCGGCGCAGCAGCGTGTGCTTGGCTGCCGTGTGGGGGTCACGCGCCCAGAGGATCCCGGTTGGAACGGCCAATGGATTATGCCACCGCCTCTTCAGGGAGTTGGTCCCACACTTCGCCCTCAAGTTCCCGACCACCGGCCTTGGGGGTTCTGCCTCCCCATTGCTTGAAAAAGAATGCGACGCCCGCCGACGTGCAGGTGTCGCGAAGCTCGGTGGCCCAGGCGAGCTCCATGGGCCGTGCGTTGGCACCGGACTCGCCGCCGGCGATCAGCCACTGGATGCCCTCAAGATCGAGTGCACCTAGCGGGCCTAGAAGAGGCTCGGCGCTCACGAACCTCACCGCTGCCGGAACCGTGCGAAGGTGATCGATGCGGAAGGCGTACCGGCGAGACTCCACGCTGACGCCCATCCACAGGTTCGGCGGCCAGTCAAGTTCAACTGCTGCGCGGCTCAGCCGCTGCGCTCGCTTGGTGAGCACCTGGTATGTGTGCTGAGGCGTATCTCGGATTACCTCGAAGACCTGCTTGATGAACTCGAGCGGCACGTCGTCGTGGAAGAGGTCGCTCATCGAATTCACGAAGACGAGCCTTGGTGCGCTCCAGCGTCGAGGCACATCGAGCGATGAGGGGTGCAGCGTGAGCCGGAAGCCCGGTCCACTCGTCCTCGGGTCGCCGTCGAGTTGGTACTTCGGTGAGCCCATCGCCTTGAGCCGCTTCGACAGCGTGAGCGCGTAGCAACGATCGCACCCTGGGGATGTGCGGTCGCACCCGGTGGTCGGGTTCCACGTTGCCTCGGTCCACTCGATCGCCGAGTTGTCAGCCACGCCCCCAATGTAGGCCCACGCTGTGACAAGCAAGAAGCTGGATTCGGCGGGCCTACGCCTTCGGCGTGTGTCAGACGAGAGCGAGCCGGGTCACGCAGTAAGCAAGATACCCCCACAGCAGGCGTGAGCCGGAGAGTGCCGGGGAGTTCGGTACTTGGTGAGACGCTCTGAGGCTTGACTCACGCTGCACGGGACCAATGGTCAACCTACAGCGGGGCCGCGGATGCCACGGAGCGGCCGGCCCATTCGCCCGGTCAACAACGAAACGACGCGGAAGACGATGTCGAATCCTGCACTCGTCCAGACCTCTCCGCCGGAATCGGTGTGAACGAGTGACCAGTTCGCCGGTCGCTTACGAGGTGCCCGGCGTGCGGCCAGTGGAGACGGCGAGATCCTCCTCGGGGGACGCTGTGTCGCGATACTCTCGGATGGCGTCAAGGACTAGGTCGAACACCTGATCCTCAGAGCGTCCGGTTGTCTCTAGTCGCAGGATGCGATATGGGAAACGAAGGGCGAGGTCTTCGTAGGTGGCGGCGATCTCGGGGAGCAGGTCGGACTGCTCGTACTTGTCGCGCGCCCCCCGCGTGGTAGCACGATGCTCAAGTTCCTCAGGAATAGCCGTGAGCAAGATGGTCAAGCCTGGCGTCATCCATGCTCCAAACGCATCGAGGTGCGTGTGCTGAGCCAGGAGAAACTCGAGGGCGGGTGCCTTGTCGTATCCGCGCTGCTTGAGCCGAACTGACTGATACGCGAACCAACTATCGATCGAGCGATCACAGATGACCATCCGGCCCGCATTCAGTGCCCGCTGCACAACTCGGCGATGTGAGTCCACGCGAGCCGTGCTAAACAGCATCGCCCCGGCGAGCGGGCTGATTTGATCGTCGGTTCGGAACATATCGATAAGCGTGTCCCAAGGAGGCAGGTCCCACGGCGGATCACTTACGACCTCGGCGTCGAGTCCAAATGCGTTTCGGCTTACATCCGCGAGCCGTTTGCATATCGTCGACTTCCCTACGAAATCCGGTCCCTCTAGGGAGATGACTCGACTTCGAGGCCGTCCGTGACCGCGCAACTCCTGGTTCAGCACATCCTCGACGAGCTTGGGCACTGCATTGCGTTGGGCGTAGGTGCGCACCTTCTTGCGTAGTGCAGGATGGCCACGGATCATGCGCGAGACGTCAGCCCGGTCGGTGGCGATCGCAACTATGGGCATCCCGCGAACATATGCGTGCTGGATTTCGACCCCGACCCCGTGCGATGCGTCGGAGACTTCAGCAACGAGCGCCACGCTGCGGTTGATGGCTCCGATATTGGCTCTGAATACTCGATCAGGATCGAGATTATCCTTGCGCGAGCCCGTGTCCTCATGTGGCAAATAGGAGTCGAATCCTGCACGGTTACAACCCTCGCGGATGTCTCCATAGATCTGGAGTCGCCGGTCGTCGGCACGGGTCAGGCCACCCGCGATGTAGATCGAAGGTCGATCACCGGTCACATCAAAGGCGCTCATAGGATACTCCAGAACGCATCCTGTATGGTGCCTTGCTGTTGCGCAAGCGCGTCTCCGGCAGCTACGACCCCCGAAACCGCGGCAGGCAGCACACCAGCTGTCAGACCAGTACCGTCACCGATGCACCAACCATTGGACTGTTCTGGAATCCGGAATTGCGGACCGAGTACGGCACGTCGCATGAGCCACTGCGCGGCTGGAGCGTAGACGACGGCTGATTCGGTCGCAATTCCTGGCGCGTAGTAGGCGAGCCGGGCGATGAGACCCCGGATGCCTTCCACAACGCGGTGGGGCAACACAAGGGTTAAGTCACAAGGAACCGAACGCGGGGGCGCAAGAGTCGGCGCGAACTCAACTACATCGCTTGCCAGCGTCACCTCAGGTGCAAAGTCGGCGAGACGCTGGTATAGGGGCTTGTTGTCGCCGTACACCTCGGCCGCGGCGGCAATCGCATGGAACACGTGCAGCGGCTCGCTAACTGCGTCGGTAGAGATCCTGTAGAGGATGTTCACACTTGACGAGCGCGTGGGGTTACTCCGGACCGCGTGCGCATCGACCAGACAGCGGTCGTTGAGGTAGTAGAAGAAGACCTCGCCTTCGTGTACGAAGCAGTGGGTCTTGGCGTACGAGTGCCCGTCGTGCCACTTGATCTTGGGGTTATGCCCTGCCTCCTTCAGCTGATTTCCGCCCCACGCCGGGAATTCCAGCCGAACCCCAATGTCAAGGTTGTTCGGTTCAAATTCCAACCCGAGGTCGAACTCGCATAGAGCGGCGCTGCCTATCCAACCAACCGCGAGGACGAGATGAGTCGCCTCGATGATGTGTACGCCAGTTGAGTCATGGACGGTGAGGGAGTATTGATCGGCTGGACCGCCGGTTTGCACGCCGGTGACCTGGCTGCCATAGCGGAACTCCACGCCGCGCTTCTTCATGTCATCGACGAATTCTCGAAGGAACGTCGCTGCCATGTCGCTTCCGAGTGGTCGTACCGTATAGGTCTCACAGCCAAGTCCGACGTCTTTCAACCGGTCGCTGACGACCGAGTGTTGATCTGGATGTGGCTGAGCACGCCGGATCTCGTAGCCGAGGTCTAGGAGGCACTGCCAGATATGGGTATCGAGATTGCTCAGTGCTCGAGGGTATTGAGCAGCCAAGTCGGTGCGGAATTGCGCACCTGCTGTCGGTGACAAGCAGAGTTTCGCGTCCGCGAGGAAGCCGGGACCTCCCTCGCCCTCGAGAACTGCGTGTGGGTTGAAAGTCCAATCGTCCATGGACAGGAATCTGTTCTCGAAGGTCTGGCCGCGCTCCAACACGGTGATGGCGCCGTCAAAGCCACCGTCCGCGAGTGTGCGAGCGCAGTAAAGGCCAGCCGGCCCTGCCCCCACAACAACAGCATGCCCCGCCACCAGCTACCCGATCTCCTCGCCGTTCACTGAGCCCATCCATCCATCGTTCGGTGGAGCAACAAGCCCGACCAATCCGCTGATCGGGCAGTGTACCCGTGCCGAGACTGGTACCTATGTAATGGCGTGAGTCGTAACTGAGAGGCCACTCCAATCTAAACGAGCAGCTCAGAGGGCTTTCTTGCGGGCACTCTTGGCGGAGAGTGTGGGTATGGTCGCTCGCCGTGAGCGGGAAAGTTTGTCCCAGCATTCGACACAAGGAGGGCCGGCAGCGGCATCCACCCGCGGAGGCCTTCGAAGCACGGTCAGACCTGGCCCTGATGCTGCGAATGTGGGCAGACGCCGAGACCCTGTGCAAGCACATGGCTGTCGAGACCCGGCCGGGTAGCCCCGACCGCAGCCCCGCTCAGGGCTTGGACGCGCGGTGATACCGGGGTTTGTTGTGTGAGGTGGGCCCTTTCGGTGTAGAGTCCAGGTGTGAACTTGTCTTCCCCTGTGCTAGGGGCTCGGTCTCCGGGCTCGGCGCCAGCTGCCAGAGTGCCCCGTTGGACTAGCGCTGTCTTGGCGATCTTGGCCTGGGTCGTGCTGGCGACCATCGCGCACAGCGAAGTGACCGTGCCCGGCGGCGTGGACGACAGCGAGGTGCCCGGATCCCTGATAGCCATTGCGGCGGCGTTGGTGCCGTTGGTCATGAGCCGCGGGCTGACGGTCAAACGGAACATCCGGTCTGTCGCGGCTGCGGCGGCCGCTGTCGCGACGGTCGGTGTGGGGACGTTGGTCGTCGCGGCCGTGTTCAGCGCCCGCGACCCCGTCGATGTAGGTGTCTCCGCCGCGCTGGTGTCGGCGATGGCGTTGTGGTTGTGGGTCGGGGGTGTCCCGTGGCTGGGCCGCATCTTCGGCGACGTGGTCGCGTGGCTTGTATGGCTACCCGAGCGGTGGATACCAGTGGCGGAGGCGCTGCCGGGCCGTTGCACTCTGTGGCTGGCGCGGTGGGTGCTGTTGGTGGCGATCGTGTTCGTTGCCGTCTACGGCGCCGACGGGGTGCTCGGGGCCCTCGGCACCGTCGACGAGGCCCGCGGCTGGGCGACGGTCGCGGCTGCTACAACAGTCGCCGCCGTTGCGCGAGCGGTGGTGGTGCACCACAGCCGAAGGCCATAAGGCGCCGGACCCCTCCAGGCAGCGCTTCATGGGTTCGGGTGGGGCGCCGAAGCGGGTGCTCGAGGGTGTCGACGTCGCGGATAGTGCGGCCAGCGGCACAGCGACAGTGGTGGTACCTGCGCCGCCAGGGGCGCCATACACCACTGCCGCGGGGACCGAACTGCTTGATCTGGTAGCCGTGGGGCCCCAACGCTACGATCGGCAATGGCCGACACCCCGCCGCGCTTCGCCGCAAGCTGACCGAAGCACCACGCCACTGTGACATCGAACCGCCGTGGTGGACCGGGTATTCAACTCTCGCCGAAGATGGCGGTTCCGAAGGTGGCGGCGGCTTGGGCTTGCATGCCAGGTAGGACGTGTTGGTAGACGTCCATGGTGAATGAGACGCTGGCGTGGCCGAGGCGTTCGCTGACGACTTTGGGGTTGACGCCTTGTTGCAGCAGGATCGTGGCGTGGGTGTGGCGCAGGTCGTGTAGGCGGATGCGGGGCAGGTCGATCTTGGCGAGGAGGCGTTCGAAGGTCTGGCTGATGAGGTCGGGGTGGATGGGCGATCCGTCGGGTTTGGCGAAGACGTAGCCGCCTTTGTGGCGGCGGCCGGTGGCCATGCGGTCTTCGAGCTGGCGGCGCCGGTGCAGCCGCAGTTGTGCGACGGTGTGGGGGTCGAGGTCGATGGTGCGGCGGCTGGTGGGGGTCTTGAGGTCGCTTTCGATGAGCCTGTACTCCACCGACAGCAGCTGCTGGCTGACGGTGAGCCGTGCTGTGTCGAGGTCGACGTTGCGCCACACCAGCCCGGCGATCTCGGCTCGGCGCATGCCGGTGGTCGCGGCCAGCAGGTACAGCGGGTACAGGTAGTGGTCGGAGATGGCGTCCAGGAAGGCGCGCAGCTCGTCGCTGGTCCACACACTCATGGTTCGGCTGTTGCGGCTGGTGGTGGGGGCATCGGCGAGGTCGGCGACGTTGCGCACCACGGTGCCCTTGCGCTCGGCGTCGGAGAGCGCGCCCTGGATGGTGATGTGGACGTTGCGGACGGTCTGGGCCGACAGGCCGCCGCCTGTGCCGTTGCGCTTGCCTTCGGTGAGCAGCCGGGCATAGAGCGTGTCGAGGTCCTCGGGCCGCAGCTTCTGTACCGGGATGTGGCCGATGTTGGGGTTGATGTGCAGGCGGATGATGCGCTCGTATGACTCGGCGGTGGACGGCTTGAGCCGGGCCCGCTTCGCTGGCAGCCACCGTTTGAGCATGTAGTCGCCCAGGGTGATCTTGTCGGGGGAGCGGTAGTCGCCGTCGTGGACGCGCTTGACCAGGTCCGCGAGGACCCTCTCGGCGTCCTTGCGGTTGTCGCCGGCTGCGTGCCAGCGTCGCTTGTCCTTGCCGGTGGCGGGGTCCACACCCTCATAGATGACGGCGTAGTAGCGGTTGCCTTTCTTGGCGATGTGGCCGCGCATGGGTACTTGCCCTTATGCCGGATGTGCAGCAGCGGCGAGTGCAGCGGCGGCTGCCGAAGCCTCGTCGATGTCGGCGCCGGTCGGGCCGTCGGGCTCACCGCTGCCGTCGCCAGCGTTGTCGCTCTCGGCGTCAACGGGGAGAGTGGGGTCATCGGTGTCGTCGGAAAAATCTTGGTCGGGTCCCAGCAGGCTGGGGTCATTGGCCAGAGCTGCGATCATGCCCCTGACGGTCGTCTTGTCCAGCCGATCGAAGAACGACTTCCACAGCGGGATGGAGTCGTCGAGGGCCTCGGCCATCTCGTGCAGGATCTGTGCGAGCATCCGTTCTCGGAGTTCGCGTATGACCTGGGGAGTCATGGCGTCCGGTCGGCCGGTGAGAATACGGCTGATCTCCTCCTCGGCGGTATTGTCCCGCAGGCCGATCTCGCGCAGTCGTTCCTCGATGCGGGGAAGATGCTCGGCTCGGCCAACCAGCAGATCGATGAGGGCGAACAGCTGTCGGCCTGTGTTCTTGATCTCGCGGCGGTCGCCCGGCGGTGGCAGGAAGAACCAGACGACGGGAACGTTCAGGGCCACCGCGAAGTCGACGAGTTCCTGGGCGTCGAACTCTCGGCGTTTTCTTCCCTCCCATGCCCGCTCCAGAGCAGAGACGCTCGTCTGAGTGGGCCTGCGGCCTGTGACGACCTCGAGGCGGTCGGCGAACTGCTCTTGAGTCCAGCCCTTCTGCTCCCGCGCGATGCGCAAGTTGTACGAGATGACCCTGTTCACGTCGACCGCGTCGGGTGGATGGCGCGGAACGATCTCGGGTTCATTCGAGCTGCGGGCCACGCGAAGAGCATAGCCCACTTGACAGACGATGATCAGGTGATACGTTCTATGACGATTGGAGACAGCAAATAGTGATGATGCAATGAGCGAGGTTCCAGAACTCCTTACCATTGACCAGGCCGCCCGAGTCATGGGCGTCAGCCGCAATACGGCCTACAAGGAGGCCCAACGATTTCGGGCCACTGATGGCAAAGAGGGCCTGGAGTTCGTCTATGCCGCCGGACAGATGCGGGTACCGCGCCGACGTCTAGAGAAGAAGCTGAAGATCACCATCGACCACATCCCGCCGCCAAAGATGCGCAAGGCCCAGTACGCCCCAAAGTCCCTGACGGAGGCCTCAGCTGCCGCATCTGCGGACGATGATGTGCCCGACGCCGCGGACACTGTCGCCGAACGAGCGAACAAGTCACCCGTCGGGTACCTGGGACGTGTCGTAGCGCAATGGCGCCTCAAGCGCTGAACGACTGGCTGCTCGGTCGAGGCCGGCTTCCCTAACTCGAATTGGGACAAGCGTTTCAAGGTCCGCGCCGCGGGCCCGCTCGGCAAACGCGTCCCTCGCGGTCGTGCGCTGGCGTGAGAGGGAATGCCGCACGGGGCTGGACGAGGCGGCCTTTGACGCTGAGGTGAGGCGACCGCTCATCACGTCGACGACGAGCAAGGCATGGTTGTTGACTGGCGACGCTTGCCGCTACTGTGGTCGTTGCCGTCCAACATCGGGGTTCTAGCCGAAATCCCTTCAGTGACTTGGCCACTAGTGAGCCGTGGCGTTGCCATGGCTCCCTTCGGGTCAGGTCACACGGTGTTGGACGGCAATTCAACGCCCGACTCACCGAAGGGAGCCACCATGCCCCGAAACGGTGTCATGCTCGCGATCCTCGCCGCCATGTTGGTGGCCCCAGGATGCGGAGGCGGTGAGGACCGTGCTCCGGCTGATCCTGTAGAGGACGCAGGCCCTCATGGGGCTGCCTCTGACGTAGAGACGGCCGGTGACACAAGCCCGGATGCTCCTGCGTCGCTTGAAGCTGATCCGGGCGAGAACGTGGTGGCCGATGCGCCGCGCGTGCAGTTGGGCGATCGCTTCTCATGGTGTGCGAGCGTGCAGGCCCTGTGGGACGCTGAGGACGGAGCCCGAGCCGATACCGAAGCCACCGCCGCGGCCCACTCGGATGCCATGGGCGTCCTTGAAGCCGTCACCGATGACTTGGACCGGGCCGAAGCCCAAGAAGCCGTAGAGCGAGCCCTCGGTGATCACAGCCGTGCCAGAACACACTTCGGCCATGCCCGATCGCTTGCCGCTGGGCTCATTGATGGCGAGTCAACGCTCTTGGTTGGCGGCCCACACGACGCGACGCTGCAGGTCGCCCTCGAGCGGGCCTTCGAGGCATTCCTAGCCAGTGCCGGTGCTGACACCCTGGCGGTCTTGGATCTCGCCCAGAAGGCCACCGAAACTGCTCAGCAGCCGCGATCCGCAGCAGGCTCGGAAGACGAGGAACCGAATCCATCGGCCGAGGTTGCCGAGTCCGAGCCAGCGTCGGTGGATCCCTCTGAGGCGTGGTTCAGGGCAACCGAAGCACTCGAAGACGCTATCAAGGCTGCAGAGGAGGCTGCAGCCGCTGATGATGCCGCCAAAGCCGCTGCCGCGGCCTCGCATGACGCTGTTGCGGACGCAAAGGACGCCGCTTGGGCCATCAGTCGAGCCACGGAGTTTGACGGCGTCTGGGAAGCCATGATCGCCGACATCGACTTCCATCTGAAGACGGCTCTGTCTGCTGTGCGAACCGCCGAGGACTCCGAAAGGGAGGCGCTTGAGGCTCAGGCTGCGGCTGCGGCCGCCGCCGCGGTTGCCGTAACCGCGGCTGAGGCCAGTGAAGCTGCTAGGGCGGTCGCCGAGCAGAGCGGGTCGACTGAAGGCGACCAGGCCTACTGGGACGTGTACGCCAAAGCTCCTGCTCCACAACGAGACGCTGAGTATTCGGTCTACGCCACCGGCGCCAGCGCCGGGACGGCAACCCGAAACGTCGCCGCCGCAGCGACGGCAGCAGCAAGCGCCGCCCGGCACGCCGCTCAATTCTTCGCCGGTGTCGATGCCCAAGGTGTCGCGGCGTTCAAGGAATCGCTGCAGCAGTCATGCCTGTGAGGCCGGTAATGGCGTCGCTGGAGTGTCACAGCCCGGAAGTACGTTTGAAGCCGTGATCGATCTGGCGTGCGAAGGGCCTAGCGCGATAAGTGGTCCGGGCGTGGTCGCTGAGACCGCCGACATTGTCCTGAAGTGGCCCTACCCGCCGCAAACGGTCTTGCCGCAGCGTTGGGCGGTGAGCGTCTGGGGGGAGGCGTGCTGGACCTACATGGCGATGTGGACTCCCGAAGCACTCTCTCGCCTACAGGAGCGCACTCCGAACGTTGCGGTGTTCTTCCATGAACTAGGTGAGAGCCTGCGCCGCGACATGCAGGCGCCTCCGACTCTCGACGAGTGGTGGCGCAACCCGCGAGCCGAGCGCCCGACACAGCCAGAGATCGAAGCGGACCCGGTCACCGTGGTGCCCCCGGAACGCCCTGCACCCGCGGCGATGCCACCGCCCAAGCACGCGGTGCCGGACATGTTTCATCGGACGGTGACAGCCCCGTCGGCTAGCGCAGCAATGGCAGAGCTGCTCAAGGAGATCACAGGTGTCACCTTCCACGCCCTCCAGGTCCTACAAACGGCGCAGCGCGACACCCTCGAGAACTTCCTCACAGTCGAGCAGCGGCACCGATTCAGCGAGCAGTTCACGGCGCTGAGCCCGGCTGGCGCCGACACGATCCAGGCGCAGTGGGACCACGAGGACCTCACGTTGCTGCCGCAGACGGCGGTCGGCCGGTGGGAGCAGGCCGCGGCAGCGTGGTACGCGACCCTCGCGATCAGATACGAGACCTACGAGCCGTCGACAGAGCCGCTCGCACGAGCAGTCATGCAAGCGCTTATCTCGCAGCCGGTCCCGGCCACGAGATTGCCTTCTGTGCCGTGTGATCTGCTGGACCTGGTGACCAAGCGGTCAGCAATCTCCGAGATGCTCCCTGCTGTCCCCGACGAGCGTCTTGACGCCTTCGTCGACTTGCGCCGGAACCTGTGACGCCTGGGATCGGGAAGCCGCGAGAATCAAACTGAAGCACGCCTCCAGCCCGAGAAGAGTTCACGCCTCGTATATCGCGATCGCCTCCGTGACCCTCTGCCTGCTGCGTCATCGCCGGCTGCGATCAGACAGTGCCTTCTCACTTTGAGAGCGGCCACCGCCGTTGACACCGAAGCGCGGAGCACTAGCACCGTGGCGCCGTCAAGGGTGTAGAGCCTGATCTCTCCGAGGAGCGCCTGCTGGGAGAGATCCTCCCTAGTCGAGTCTCCGCTCCACGCTCAGCGATCCACTATGGAACCGCTGTACTCGGTAGCAGATCTGCTGTGAAGCCTGGCCGGGCAGTGTTGCAGGATGCAACTGCTATTGGAGCGAGATCAGGGCCTCTAACGAGATCTGACCCTTCGGGCTGCGAGTCTCATCTGGGCCATCATCTTCAGGTCCGCCTCCGTGGGGGGCCAGTGGTCGGTCATGGAAGCGAGCACCTGAGCAGGTGTCGGCTCGCGAGGGCGTTGCGGCGCTAGCCGCACCACGATCGGCTTCTCGTAGGGCGGGCGCTGTTGGGAGTCTGCGGTGCCGGGACGATCATTGCTCATGACTGGCGAGAGTTCTACGGGGTGCCGACAGCACCGCGGAACGCTTCCGCCCGGTACATAGTTGCCTCGAGATGCAGAGGCCTGGTTCAGCATCTTGGCGATCCGGCCGGGTGATGTGACGTGGATTGTCTCGTTTCGAGGGAGTTCCTGACGCTGCACCTTGGCAGGTAGCGCGGTGCGCTACCTGCGGTGCTTACCGGGCTCCGCCCGGGTGGGGATACAACGTGACACAGCGAGTATACACAGGGATACAAGCGGGCCCCAAGTCCCTGGTTTCTTGCCTGTTCTTCGGCTCGACGGTTGCCCTGGCGGCCGCTGCTCGGTCCCTAAAGGGATGCAACAGACCTACTTGAGGCTCCAATAGGACCACAGGAGGCTCTTCTTGGACATACCAGGCACCCACATGGGGATACGCCAGTTCCGCGCGACGGTGGCCGCGGCGCGAACATAGGCATACAACAGACACATCCGGGGACACACGATCTTGAGGCCAGATCCGTTGCTGTGCCTGTCCCACGGCGGTCCCTGCGTGCGGCCGCGCCGGCGTCTACAGTGCGACCTCCCCCCTAAAGGAGCCGCACGGTGGACACCGACTCGAACCCGCTCGGCGACGAGCACAGCCACGACCTCGCCGCGGCGCTGCGCACGCGTCTCGACGCGAGGACCCACCCCGACGGCCCGGCTCCCGTCATCGACCCTCCAGCGGTCAGACACCTCCCGCCCGAAACCGAGAGACTGCTCGATCAGGCCGCCTCAGCGCGCCTGCGTCGGCTCTTTGAGCACCCATAACGCGCGCCACTAGGGTGGCCAGCGATGGCCCGATACACCATCGCCGCCCTCGGAGCCGCCACCCACGTCTACGCCGCGCTCGCCGCCGAGTACGCCGCCTATCTGACCGACTCCGCCGCCCAGGACCAAGCCCTCATAGCGGGCCCAGAACCCCACACTGCGTCGGCGGCGTCCTACTACGACCGCTCCGCGGCCCTAGCGGCGCCGCAGTGGTCAGGCACCGGCCTCGCCCGCCTCGGCCTCCAAGCCGGCGACCCGGTCGACATCGACGATCTAGCCGTCATGCTCGCCGGCAGGCTCCCCGCGACAGGCGAGCGGCTCGTCTCAGCAGCCGGCAGCCACGGCCGAGTCCACCTCGCCTCAGGCAAGCCAACCCTCGAACCCCACGGCTCACAGCCCCTCTACAACGCCCGCGACGCCCAGGCCCGATGCCGTCTACGCCCCGAGAACTGGGATGCTGCCGTCGCGAGCGCCCGTGCTCCGGGGCGCGTCGTCAACGGCGAGGCGATGTGGACCGAGGACGAGCTCGACCAGATAGCCGAAACCGACACGTCCCGAGAGGAGACCCTGCGCCGCCTGCTGCACACCCCGGGCGTGTCCTTGAGCATCCAGCAAGCCGCAGAACTCACAGGCTTCAACCAGTCCTATCTCAAACGCATGTGCTCGAACTTTGCCGACCACCCCGACGGCCCGCCGCCCAACAGGCAGTGGATCAAAGCCCGCCGCGTCGAAGCCACCGGCCGGGGAGCCAAGCACCGCTGGGTCATCGAGCGCAGCGACCTCGCCGACTTCCTGCATCGGCGACGCCCGCCGTTGACCCGCTTCTGCTACGACGCCACATTCACTCTCGCCAAGAGCCTGTCACTGCTCGCGCTATTGAGCTCTGACCGGCTCAGCAGCGAGGTCGTGGCCGCGGTGCGCCACGCCAACCAGACCGGCCTCGACCATCTCAACGTGCACGCCTCCTGCGGGCGCGTAGAGGAGAACGGCGTCACCAGGGCCATACAGAGCGACGGGCTGGCGGTGGCGTCGTTCATGCACGCCACCAGCCGCGCCGACGACCCGGCGCTGCACATCCACAACGTCATCCTCAACGCGGTGCGATGCGAAGACGGCATCGACCGGACCCTCAACTCGCCGGTGCTGCACCGCGAGGCCGCCACCGCCTCCGCGCTCGCTGAGGCCCAACTCCGCTGGGAACTCGCCACCCGCTTAGGCGTGTCGTTCGTCCCCAAAGACGGCACCCGCGACATCTTCGAAGTCAAAGGCTTCGCCGCGGACATCCTCGCCGCGTTCAGCAAACGCAAAGCTGAGATCGAAAACTCCCTCGCGGAGCTGCGCCGCCTCTACGGCTACACCGAACGCGACGCGGCCGCGCTGGCGACCCGCCAGCCCAAGACCGGAGCCGACCCCGAGCAGCTGCGCCGGCGCTGGCTCGAGGAGGCCGCCGCGCTCGGCGTGACACCCGCCGACCTCGAGGCGCTCTGCGACGCGGCCGCCCCCATCGCTGACCTCTCAGGCGCGGAGCGCGCGGATCTGTGGGAGTTCCTCGCCTCGGAGCACGGAGCGGCCCGCAACCACTCCGTGTACACCCGCGCCGACGCCTACAAGGCGGCGCTGCGCTGGATGCCCGAGGGCTCCCAGTCGGCGCGGCCGATGCCCGCGGCCACCCTCGACGCCGAGGTGACCGCCTGGCTCGCGTCGCTGCGGGTCATCCCCCTCCAAGCCGAAGCCGCGGCCGCGCTCAGAGCCGGCAAGGCACTAGGCGGCGTCACCGAACCGCTCTACACCACCCCCGAACAAGTCGAGCAGCAAACCGCCATCGAATCCGCCTGGGAAACCGGCTTCGATCAGGGCGCGAGCCGCTGTCGCGTAGCGACCGTCGAAGACGTGATCGCAGAGGCCGCCGCTGGCGGGCGGGTCCTCAGCTCACAGCAGCGGCGCCTGCTTATGCAGTGGTGCACCTCCGGGCATCGTTTCCAGGCCGCCATCGGACGGCCCGGCGCCGGCAAGACGTTCACCATGCGCACCGCGGCCGACGCCTGGCGCCGCTCGGGCTACCGGGTGCTCGGATGCGCCGTCAAGGGCGAAGCCGCGAGGCTGCTGCAGGCAGAAGCTGGCATCGCATCAGAAACCGTCGCCATGCGCCTCGCCCAAATCCGCTCACACAAACTCCGCCTCGACACCCGAACCGTCATCGTCGTCGACGAGGCCTCCACCCTCTCAGACGCCGACCTGCGGGCCCTCGTCGACGCGGTGGAGGCCTCCGGGGCGACCCTGCGCACACTAGGCGACCCCGCCCAGCACACCTCAGTCGCCGCCGCCGGCATGTGGAACCACCTCGTGGAGCGCTACAGCGCCCACACCCCCGAACTGCGCGAGCATCGCCGCCTCCAAGACGCCGAAGAAGCCCACGCTGCCGACCTCGCCCGCCAAGGCCAAGTCAGAGCAGCACTCGAACAGCTACGCGCCGCAGGCCGTGTCACCCAAGCCGACAGCACCGACGCTCACATCGTGGCGGTGCATCGCTGGATGGGGATGCGCCTCGCTGGGCGCGGCCATCCAATCGTGACCCGCGACAACAACACGCGCCGCGCCCTCAGTGAACTCTGCCAGAGCCTCCTGCTCGACGCAGAGGAGATCGAACAGCCCTTCTCCTACGGCGGTGTGCGATTGGGTGTGGGCGACGAAGTGGTCTCAAGGCGCACTGACCGCGACCTCACCGCAGGCACCCCCGGCAGCTACATACGCAACGGCGCCCGCGGCGCAGTCACCGCCACCGCCCCCGGTGCGGCCACCGTGAGCTTCGACGGGATAGGCACCATCGAACTCCCGGCCGCGTGGATCGCGCGCGGGGGAGCGGACCTCGCCTACAGCGTCACCTCCTACGCCGTTCAGGGCGCCACCCAGCCCGTCAGCACCTCCGTCATCGCCGCCGGCGCCACCCTCCCTGAATTCGTGGTCGACATCTCCAGAGGCGAAACCGACAACCATGTGATCCTCACCGACCGCGGCGACTCAGAGCTGTCACGCTGGCGCATCGCGCCCGAGGACCTCCTCGAAGACGTAGCCGCCTCCATCCGGCCCGCAGACCTCACCCCCGCCATACACGCCGACACAACCCTCACGGCATCTGAAGCCGCCTGGGCCGCGGACTCCTTCGCCGCGCTCGACGCCGCTGAAGCAGAAGGTCGCCTCACAGAGCACGAGGCCGAAGTGTTCGAAGCCCGCAGGCTCCGCCGCCTAGCGCTGCTGTCGCGGCGCGACCCCGCCGCCGTGCTAGGCCCCGGTCCCGAACCCCGGCAGGCCCCCGCCCACCTCCACCACGCCAGAGCTGACGCCGCAGAAGCCGTCACCCGCTACCGCGACCGCTACGGCCCCCGCCGCGGCGGGCCCGGGCCACACAGCACCCTCCTCGGTTCAGACCCCGGCGACTGCCCCCAACAGCCCCAACGCCGGCGCTGGTACGACACCGCCCTCGAAGCGCTCCGCAAAGCCGCCCGCGCCCTCAAGGCCCACAACGACCGCGGAGGGCTCCCGCTGCCGAACCCCCAACCCGCAACCGTCCCCGAGCCCATCAAGGACTGGTCCGACACAGCAGAGCGCGCCGACATCCAGTTGCAGTCCGCCACTGCCCAACACGACCTCGCCGACTACCTAGCCACACAAGCAGAAACTGAACAGATCGAGTTCATGATCTAAGCCGCCGACTTCCCGGCAAAGCAACACTCTGGGCATCCTGACCCGGTGGTCAAACTGGGCGAAGTCCTGTGGCCGTGACGGTGGGGGAGCGAGCCTCCCACCAGCCGAGCTATTGAGCACGCTCAGAAACGGTCCGCCAACTGCGACCAATGGGCCTACGTCACTACCGCTTGTCCGTTGCAGCACTCGCGGAGCCCTATGTCGCACAGGATGCCTACCCTGCTGTCTGATCGAATTGCCGCTTCGGCGGCCAGGAGCGAACAGCCATGCGTAGTCGGACTCACATCGGGGGATCAGCGTCGTGAGGCTGGACTTCGGTGACCTCACGGCGGGGTTGCGGTTGTCAGGGGTGGTGGCAGAGAGCGATGTGACGGTGGTGGCCGTGGAGATGCACGGCACGAGTTCGGCGATTCTCACCTACCGGACCTCGGAGGGGCGGCTTGGCGAGAGAATCATCTTGGAGGACGACCTGGCCGGGCTTGTCGAAGTGTCCGAGCGGCGATGGACCTTCGACGCGGATGGCGCGATGTTCCGTCTCGCATCGGAGGCACGGCGCATGCAGCAGGCCCATCTGGCTGACCCGTTCGCGGCGGTGGACACGTCCAACATCGATCCGTACCCGCACCAGATCGATGCCGTCTACAACCGTCTGCTCACGCAGAGGCCGCTGCGGTTCTTGTTGGCCGACGATCCGGGTGCGGGCAAGACGATCATGTCGGGGCTGTTGATCCGCGAGCTTGTGCTGCGCGGCGATGTGGCCCGGTGTTTGATCGTGGCTCCGGGCAGTCTGGTGGAGCAGTGGCAGGACGAACTGCACGAGAAATTCGGTCTGTCGTTCGAGTTGATGTCGCGGGCTGCGGTGGAGGCGTCTCGCACCGGCAATCCGTTTACCGAGAAGAACCTGCTGATCGCTCGGGTTGACCAGCTGTCTCGGTCCGAGGAGCTGAGGGCGAAGGTTCAGGCGTCGGATTGGGACCTGGTGATCGTGGATGAGGCTCACAAGATGTCGGCGCACCGCTATGGCGACGAGCTGCGCCGCACGAAGCGGTTCGTGTTGGGGGAGGCGTTGCGGGAATGTACCCGGCATCTGCTGCTGTTGACGGCGACTCCCCACAACGGCAAGAACGAGGACTTCCTGGCGTTCATGACGCTGATCGATCCGGAGCGCTTCGCGGGTCGGTTGCGTGAAGGCGAGGGCGATGGTTCGTCGATGCCTGATGTGAGCGACGTGATGCGGCGCCTGGTGAAGGAGAACCTGCGGACGTTCGAGGGCAAGCGCCTGTTCCCGCAGCGTCATGCGCACAGCTTGAACTTCGAGTTGTCCGAACCTGAGGCCGAACTCTACGAGGCGGTCACCCGGTACGTGAGCGAAGGCATGAACCGGGCGGCACGGATGCGCGAGGAGGGCGACAGGAGCCGAGGGATCATTGTCGGGTTCGCGTTGGCGGGCCTCCAGCGCCGTCTGGCGTCGTCCCCGGCCGCGATCTACCACTCGCTGCGCCGTCGGAGAGCTCGCCTCGAGGAACAGGCCGCGCAGCTTCGCCGTCTGGCCGCTTCTGGCAAGCCGGTGCCGGTGATCGACTTGCCCAAGGGAGTGAAGATCGCCGACTTGGAGGACTTCGACTTTGACGACTACGGCGACGATGAGCGCGAGGATCTTGAGGACATCGTGATCGATGCAGCCACCGCGGCTGGCACCGCCGACGAGCTGGAAGCAGAGGTAGTGGAGCTCAAGGAGCTGGTGCGGCTGGCCGACGAGGTGCGCCGCAGCGGCGTGGACACAAAGTGGCTTGAGCTGCGCGACCTGCTGCGCTCTGACAACTTCGCAGCGCCAGCGTTCTCGGGCTCGCTGGACATCGGCTCAGACCCGGGCGACGGCTCTGAGCCGGTCCGCAAGCTGATCGTGTTTTCTGAGCACAAGGACACCCTCGACTATGTGGCAGAGCGGATCGAGGCCGAATTGGGCCGGCCCGAGGCGGTGGTGAGGATCCACGGTGGGATCAAGCGCCACGACCGCCGCGACATCCAGGACCGGTTCCGGGTCGATCCGACGGTGCGGGTGCTGGTGGCAACAGACGCGGCCGGTGAGGGTGTCAACTTGCAGGTGGCCAACATGGTGGTCAACTACGACTTGCCCTGGAACCCGAACCGGATCGAGCAGCGCTTTGGGCGGGTGCACCGCATCGGCCAGCAGCGACCGTGTCATCTGTGGAACCTGGTCGCGCATGAGACCCGTGAGGGCAAGGTGTTCGAGCGGCTGTTCGACAAGATCGAGGAGCAGCGCGGCGTGTACGGCGATCAGGTGTACGACGTGCTGGGCGACGCGCAGATCAACATGTCGTTGAGAGAGCTGCTGATGCGGGCCATCGCCTCCGATGAGGATCCTGCCCATGTCGCTTGGATGGACGAGGTGATCGACGACGACATCGGTCGCCAGATGCAAGACGTGCTCGACGAGCGGGCGCTGGTGGCCGGTCTGGCCGATCCCGCCGCCAACGACAAGATCCGCCGCGATATGGAGATCGCACGGGCCCGGCGGCTGCAGCCCTGGTTCGTGGAGTCGTTCTTCACCGAGGCTCTCCGCATGTACGGCGGACGGATCGCAGGCCGCGAGCACGGCCGCTTCGAGATCACCCGGGTACCGGCTGCGGTCCGAGCGCACGCCGAGGCCGATCTAGGGCCGCTGCAGGATCGTTATGAGCGGGTGACCTTCGACAAGACCCACATCCAGCCCAGCCATGTAGGCGACGGTCGCTCGGGTGGGTCGGTGCGGGCCGACTTGGTTTCGCCGGGTACGCCACTGCTTGCCGCGATCGTGAACAAGGTGATGGCGGACTTCGGTGGGACATTGCAGCGGGGAGCTGTACTGGTCGACGAGGACGATCCTTCGACCGATCCGCGCTTGCTGGTCTACCTGGACCACACCATCACCGACGGGCGCGAGGTTCATGGCACGCGACAGGTGGTGTCACGCCGGTTCCACTACGTCGAGATCGACCGTCATGGCAACGCCCGAGACCCCGGTGACGAGCCCTACCTCAACTACGCATCGCTGACCAACGAACAACAGACCCTGCTGGAGGGGCGACTCGACCTCGACTGGGCCGGACGAACAGCCGAGGACACCGCCCGGTCCTGGGCCATCGAACATCTCGCCGGACCACACTTCGACGAAATCGGCGCAATCACTCACGCACGGGTCGAGAGGGTCTGGGACGCTGTCCGGCAGCGCCTGGAGTCCGAGATCCGCTACTGGGATCAGCGCACCGAAGAGATCAAGGCCCAAGAGATCAAGGGCAAGAAGCCTCGCCTCAACTCAGGCCGAGCCCGGGCCCGAGCCGACGAGCTGCAGGCCCGCCTCACCCGCCGCCGCCTGGAACTCGCCCAAGAGGACGACCTGCACAACAGTCCACCCACCATCGTCGCGGCCGCAGTGGTAGTGCCCCAGGGCCTACTAGACAAGCTGACCGGACAGGCGGGCAGCTCTGTCGATCCTGCCATCAAGGCCGAGACCGACCGCCGAGCCGTAGCCGCGGTGATGAAGGCCGAGCGGAAGCTGGGCCGAGTGCCCGAGGAACAGCACCACACCAACCCCGGCTACGACGTGCTCTCAACCGATCCAGTGACCCAGGTGTGCTACTTCATCGAAGTGAAGGGCCATCTGCCCCAGACCGAGCAGATCAGCGTCAGCCGCCGCCAGGTCGGCAAGGCCCACAACAACGCTGAGCGCTGGCGGCTAGCAGTGGTGTCCGTCCCCGAGGACCCCAACGCCGAACCCGAGGTGCACTACCTGATCGAGCCGTTCAAGAACGTGTCCCTCCACCCAGCCCAAACAAGTGTCCCGCTGAACGTCGCCGACCTCCTTACCCACGCCAGCTCCCCGCGATGACCCTCCCGTCGCCGGTTGTGGCGATGCGAGTCGAGGACTGTGCCAATGCCCCACAGGCCCCGACGCCACGGCGCGTAGTGGGCGAAAGAGGCCCAAAGGCCTGCTGCACACCAGGTCAGTCCGTTGGAGTCGGTGCTTGTACTTCGATTGTGTGTACCTCGCGATCAGTTCAGACCTTGACACGAACGCGCCTGGCAATGTCGAGACTGTTCCGGCCAAGCGTCGACCACCGAGGTGCTAGCACCGAGCCGCCGAGGAGATAATCTCAGAGCATGACAACGCGGCCCGAGGTGGCCTACTACTACCCACCGCCGTTCTGGGGAGACAGCGAGAGCGGGTGGGCGAAGTCCCTCCTGCTCTTCTTCGATCGGCTTGCCATCCTGCTACCCGGCTACATGCACGGCAGACATGCAGCGGCAGACCCCGCAACGGTACTTCCTCTCGAGGAGAGGGGACTTCTGCAGGTGCTTGAGCCGAATGAATGGGTTGACGCCCAGATGGTTGAGCAACTCACTGAGGTGATGGTCGAGTTGCTCATCAACGGCGCTTTCGATGGCCTGACCAGCGATCGTCCGTTTCATGAGCTGTCACAGTCCCGCATCGGCTACGGCGCAGATGTCGGCCTAGCTGCGATGCTAGTCGAGGAACTCCAGTCCAGAGATCTGGCACGTCCGAGCGAGGACGGCTTGTCCATTCCGTTGCACCCGGTAGTTCGTATGACAATCCTCGTCATTCTCGGGCAGCTCTCTCGTGTCGCGGGTGTCCGTAGAGAACTTGTCATCCACCCAGTTACAAACTGCCAGCGTGCCGTCTCTGACCTAATGCGGACGTTGGCAAGAGAACCCTTTCCGTCAGCTGGGAGGATAATAGCGCTAGATCTTGAGCCTGTGAGCCTCGATCTCAGTTCTATCCCCATCGATGACATTCTCAGCTTCAGAACCGAGTATGGCGACGGCCATCGGGCCTATATGCGCGATCTCAGACGATTCATGACTGAACTCGCGAGCACCGACGATCCCCATATTCGCGAGGGACTCCTCATCGAGCGCAGGGAGGAGATCGCTGATAACGCCCGCGATCTCCAGCGCTCTGCCCGTCAGTCACTGGGCAAGAATCTGACTTCAGTATCGCTTGGACTTGCAGGGGCAGCGTGGAGCGCCACAACCGGAGATCCGCTCGGTGCTGTCCTAGGAGCTGCGGCTCTCGTACCTTCGATTATACCCAATCAGCCGAATCCGATAGCTGCCTATTCGTATGTCTTCTCGGTGCAACGGCAATTGGGTCAAGCCGTCTGGTGACTCTGTGCGCCTGCGGATGGTTCACGACAGTTGGTTCACGATCACTGAGGACTTACTACAACGAGAGTGCGCAGTCCCCCAGCATGGTCAGATAGATCATTCTCGATGGCGACAGGGTTCCTCAGCCGAAGGGCTGGATCATAGACGAAGCAGATAAGCGTCTCACAGTCAGGATGCCCTTGGTACTTCACCTTGTCAATCGCGAGTTGGTCAACTACCTCACGCTGGCCCAAGCTTGCACGTGTCATCTTGGTCTCGATTACAAGACGTTCTGGCTTCAGTAGGAAATCAGAGCGCGATTGAGTATCGCCGTAACTGGGATTCCATTCCTCGGGGCGTACGTCGGAGAAATGTACACGCAGAACGGCTCGGAGAAGATCTTGAAGGTCGTATTCGTCGTTGACTTCGAAGGGCGCGCGCTGGTTATGGCGTCTACCGAGTTCCCGTATGAACGTAGGAAATCTTCGACATAGGCCAAGGATGAACTGTGCACCGCTTGCTGGGTGAAGTTCGATGTCTCCGACGGTCGATAGCACAGCGTCATGAAGCGCGATGGCGAAGATCGCTCGTTCTGCGGCGCCGAGCAACTGTGGCTGGGAGATTGCTGCCGCCTTGAGCAGATCTTGACGACAAGACGATGCGTTGGGCAAGGAGGCTAGGACATCCTGCCGCTTTGATTGTTGCAGCCAGAGTAGTAGAGCGATGTCAAGCGGACTTGTCGCAATGACTAGGTCGGTTGTCAAATCGTTTGCGCCAACGTGTTGAGCCGCGAGAGAGGCGATTCCACGAGACCAGACACTTGCGATGGGGAGCCGCTCCGAGTGCGCGTTGATCGTCTCACGCAACCACTCCAGCGGCGACGAGTCGACGGGTTCTACGGCGTGCGCCCCTACGGCTAGCCCAAGGAGTTCCAGTGGGCGGAAGAAGAAGGAGTTCCGATCAGCTGGCACAGGGTCGCGAGCCATTACTCGGTTCATTCCGTCAAGCCAGCGTTTCGTTGCTGCGGCAGCGCGCAGGTCAGTGTCTAGGCGGTAGCCGATCGCCGCTAGGACAGGTGCCTCAGCCCATCGCGCATCGACTAGCGCGTCCAGATTCAACGGCGGTACGGGCAGCTTGATGGAAGAGCCTGATTGAGCGACAGCCCACCCTACAAATCCTGATTCTGGGTTTGCCGGGTGCAGCGCGACCTCTATCGATGTTCGTAGGTCGTCAAGCTGGCCGCCGAAGCTACGCGCCAGCGGCTCGCTGCCTATATGAACCACTTGCTCGTCCGCAGTTGCGTATCGAGCAGCGCGGGCGACCAGTCTGAAATCGCCTTCATTCTTCCGAGGAGCTGTGCGATCAACTCCGAGTAGTAGATCGTGACGGGAATTGCGGTGGGTTGAGTTGATCGCCAGGAGAGTTGCGTGAACTTGAGAACTTGCTCCGCAAGGTAGTCCAGATCATCAAAGGTTGATCCAGGGCGCAGATGGACCTGGAGTGGTCTAGGAAGTGGCAATCGGGCACGCTTGACCAGTGTGATTCCACTTGTAGTGATCAACCTAGAATACCGACCGGTCCTGATTATCAGTCCCCGATCAGGAGCGAACTCACCCTTCAGGCCTTTACTGGTCTGCTTGCCCGGTTGAGATTCATTGAATAGTGCGAAGGGATGGTCTTGGGATACCGTAAGGAAGGCTACATCGATCTGCTGATCCTTGCCGATGGCGTCGACCGCTTCCGTCATGAGCCTTGCAAGATCCATACGCTTGGGCGGGCGCGAGGCATGAAAGATCAATCGTATTCTGTCGCCCCGCTGCCATCCATTGCGCTTCTTGATCATGATGAGTGTATCGCGGAGAGTATTCCGAAGAACGGCGGGATACTCAGAATAGGTAGCTTCGCGAGACAGTTGACCCACCAGATAGCTACCATCGCTTCGGAATACGGTCGTAATTCCGACATACCTCTGCCGCACTGCCGTACGCGATACAGACAGTTCAGCTGTACCGACTCCGATTACCAACTCATCTTCAACAGCAATGTCGTGATCAATCGTCCATGGAACGCCGCCCATCTTGGCATACAGAGCGAGAGCTACATTCTGCAAGACGTACTGGAGTCCAGTTGAATTGCGCGTGATGGTGCTTAGCCTTGCCTCCTGGGAGGCAACTCCTGCCATTAGTAGAAGGGCCTTGCTGTGAAGATACGGATTGGAACTGTCTGGCAGATCGCTATCCTCGTCTCTCACGATTACGATCGCAGCGTCAGGTGTGCCACGAGAAAGCGACTCGTGAATCGCTTGTCGATAGCTGTCTGATACACTGCAATCAGATGTTCGTTCGACAGTAGCATACTCGTAGCGCATTTCGGTTAGGCCGAATGTCTGCCTCATTCCCTTGGGGAACGCTCGGGTATTTGGAATACCGTCGCTGAGTTGGCGAACGAACGTTCCCGCTGCCTCCATTGCAGCATTGGGACACACGACGAGGATGCGGGGCGATGGCCGAGAGAACGTCTCCTGACTGAATGGCCCGTGCGCAGATAGGCCAGGCCAAGCGTACTTGTGGCGCTTGCTGCGAGACGAATCGAAACGGTAGTCGAGTTGCTTCGCCGTCCTGACGCTCTCGCCGTGATCGGAAGCTCGTATGGATAGCGGACTTCCCACGGTGCAGGAGAGGCCGGATCCCAACTCGAGTGTGGGTTCGGCGAGGATGGTGGACACGCGTCGAACCTCGTCGAGGA
Source organism: Acidimicrobiales bacterium (assembly GCA_965116865.1). Taxonomy (GTDB): domain Bacteria; phylum Actinomycetota; class Acidimicrobiia; order Acidimicrobiales; family Aldehydirespiratoraceae; genus Aldehydirespirator. The sequence continues at coordinate 396,033 of OZ220727.1, forward strand.
GCGCACGGCCACCGAGAAGGTCACCAGTCCGATGCTCTCGGGCAGTGTCGTACCGCGAGTAGTCGCTATCGCCAAGTAGGTGCTTTAGGCAACGAGCAAAGGCATCCTTGCGTCCTTCGAGCATGACCTCAGAGCTATCAATACTGCCGCACTCGTCCATGCTCTCGCTCAGGTTTACCCGGCCAGCGCCGGCTGACGCCACTCGACCCACCAGTCGCCTCTGATGGGGGAGGGGATTTCGCCGGACAACGTAGAGGCCTCTGAGGTCGACACCAGCATGGACCAAGGCATCAAGGTCGGCCGTTATCGCCCAATGAGTCGCGAGATCAACAGCGATCGCGATGTGGGCTGAACCACGCTGCATTTCAATGATTCTTGGGTCGAAGGTATACTTCGGATGAATCTCGAAACCGTCCAGAAGTGGATGAGTAAGTCCCAGCGAGGTACTCAACTCACCCATCATCTCCACGTGGTGAGATAGGAATCTGAAGGGATGCTGTTGGATGGGTTCGTAGCTCGGGAAGCGTCTGGCGAGCGCATCCGTAACCAACCGCGCTAGGAGTTGGAGCGACCCGTCAGTACGCAACATGGCTTCACGCGTGCCGGGGGGCGGAGGCGCCTTGTCGGAGAGCCCGACCATGTAGAGTTCACCCTTGTCCCAGTAGACGTACCAGTCGCCGCGAAACGACTCGCGCACGGCCCGCAGATTCTCTCCCTCTTGCACCCTGCGCTGTTGCACGCGGAACGAGTCGAAGTGGAATCTGATCGGAAGCAGATTGGTGGTCAGAGTGCCGCGACCAGCCTCGTGGCTGCGGAAGCGAGAACTGGCCTGCCGCGACATGGTGCGCATGCCATGAGTGTAACTACATCGGGGACATTCGCAAGTCGGCGGGCTGTGGGCGACAGCAGCACCGAACACGGCTGGGTAACCCGGCGGCGGGTACCGTAGCGGCGCGTGTCCGAGTACAGGCCGAAGTTGATTGAGGTGGCCTTGCCGTTGGCGGCGATCAACCGCGAGGCGGCGCGGGAGAAGTCGATTCGGCATGGGCATCCATCGACGCTGCATCTGTGGTGGGCTCGACGGCCGCTGGCTGCGGCTCGGGCAGTGATCTGGGCGTCGTTGGTGGATGATCCTTCCGGGGACTCGTCATTGACACCTGATGAGCAGGAGGTCGAGCGGCAGCGACTGTTCGGAATTCTGGAGCGGCTCGTCAAATGGGAGAACTCGAACAACCCGGATGTGCTGGCTGAGGCCAAGGCCGAGATCGACCGGTGCTTCCTCGACGGGCCACCGTCGATCCTGGATCCCTTCGCCGGGGGAGGAGCTATACCGCTGGAGGCCCAGCGGCTCGGGCTCACCGCGCTCGCCGGGGACCTGAATCCTGTGGCGGTGCTCATCAACAAGGCGATGATCGAGATCCCACCCCGCTTCGCCGGGATGCCGCCGGTGCACCCAGGCATCGACAAGACCCTTACCACCTGGGAACGGGCCCAAGGGCTGGCCGCCGACGTACAGGCCTACGGACGATGGATGCGTGATGAGGCCCGACGCCGTATCGGGCATCTCTACCCCGACGCCACCGGACCAAACGGCGAGAAGCTCACACCCATCGCCTGGATCTGGGCCCGCACCGTCGAGTCGCCCGACCCAAGCTGGTCAGGGCATGTGCCACTGGTCGCCTCGTGGACGCTTTCAAAGAGACCCGGAAAGCCAAAGGTCTGGGTCGAACCAATCATTGAACGCGATAGCCAGTCGATCCAGTACGCGATCCGCGTGGGTGGGGAAGCGCCGACGGGCGGAACGGTTGATCGCGGAGGTGGGCGCTGCATCGCGTCAGGCTCGGCTATCCCTTTCAGGTACATCAGGGCCGAGGGGCTCGCTCATCGCCATGCATTCGAGCTCCTGGCGGTCGTGGCAGAGGGTGATCGAGCCCGTGTCTATTTGCCTTCAACGCCAGAAGCAAGAGAGGCCGCGAAGCACCCATTCCCAAGCGTGTCACTCGGTGCCATACATGTGAACCCTCGGGACTTCAAGACACCCGGATATGGAATCACAGCATGGGAGGAGCTATTCGCGCCGAGACAGCTGACTGCGCTTACGACCTTCTCGGGCTTGCTCGGTGAGGTGGCCCAGCATGTGAGATCGGGGGCTGCAGCAGCGGGTCTGCCAGCTGACACGGTCAGGCTGAACGAGGGAGGTAGGGGTGCGGACGCGTACGCGGACGCCGTCGTCACCTATCTGGCGTTCGCCATTGACAAGTGCGCGGATTACTGGTCAACGATCTGCACCTGGCACAACTCAAGAGAATTGATTCGCAACACTTTCGGACGTCAAGCGATTCCGATGACATGGGACTTCGCTGAGTGCAATCCGTTTTCCGGATCGACCGGTAACTGGATGGCGATGGTTGATTGGATTGCGAAGGCGGTCGAGCATGTTCCTGCTTCGGCTTCAGGCTGTGAGGCTCTTCAGCGGGATGCGCGAGCGCGCGTCTCGGAGTCGACACGGGCGTTGCTATCGACTGATCCCCCTTACTACGACAACATTTCCTATGCTGATCTGTCGGACTTCTTCTACGTGTGGCTGCGACGGAATCTTCCGGACGTGTGGCCTGACGAATGCTCGACTCTGCTGACGCCAAAGGCTGAGGAGCTGATAGCGAATCAATACCGGGCTGGCTCGAGGGCGCACGCAGAGGAGCACTTCGAGTCAGGTATGGCTGAGTTCATGGCCCATGTTGCTCAGAGCCAGCCAGTTGATGGGCCCGCCACGGTGTACTACGCGTACAAGGCGACGGAGACCAAGGACGGAGAGGTTCGAACGACCGGCTGGGACACGTTCCTGCAGGCCGTCCTCGATGCAGGTCTCCAAGTAAGTGCCACGTGGCCGATGCGGACCGAGTTGGGCAACCGACTGCTCGCTTCGAAGACCAACGCTCTGGCGTCTTCCGTGGTTCTCGCCTGTCGGCCGCGGCCTGCTTCTGCGGTGCTCGCTACCCGAGGTGAGTTCATCGCTGCACTGCGCCAAGAGTTGCCTGAGGCGGTTCGCGTGCTGCAGTCAGGAAATATCGCTCCCGTGGACATGGCGCAATCCACAATTGGGCCAGGCATCAAGGTCTTCTCCCGGTATGCCCGTGTCGTCGAGGCTGACGGGTCGTCGATGCCGGTATCGGTTGCGCTCTCCATCATCAACGATGTGCTTGGCGAGGTCCTCGACGGCGAGGAGGCCGAACTCGACGCCGACACCCGTTTCGCGCTCACCTGGTTCGCCGAGCACGGCTACAACCCCGGACCATCAGGCGACGCAGACAGCGTCGCCCGTGCCAAGAACACGTCGCTATCCGGCATTAAGGCCGCCGGTATCGGCGAGGCCCGCGCTGGCAAGTTCCGTCTCTACGAGCGCGGCGAGCTTGACCCAGGTTGGTCACCGGTGTATGACACCCGGTTCACGGTGTGGGAGGCCACGCAACACCTAGTCGCCGCGCTGGAGCGCTCAGAGTCCGAGGCGGTCGAACTGCTGCATGTACTTGGCGGCAACGGCGACCGAGCCCGCCAGCTCGCCTACCTGCTGTACCAGAAGGCCAACGACCGCGGTTGGACTTCGGAAGCCGGCGCCTACAACGGTCTCATCACGGTCTGGTCCAACTTGCGCGCAGGCGTCGCCACCGTCGCCGCCGCAGCCGCTGGCCCTACTCAGCAGACCCTGCTGTAGCGCCGGGCGATCTCCCGGTTGCTCCTGCCGCGGCCAGCCGGGCGCACCGCGCCGGAGCTGGGGCGCCTGAGGATCGAAGCGAAGCGCCGGCCTATTCGAGCGGGGCGATCTTGTCGGGGCTTGTGCCGCGGCCGAGCGAGTCCCATGCGGCTTGCAGTTCTGGGCGGTGCAGGTCGCACCATTCCTCGACCATGGCTAGGGCGCGCCTTGGGAGTTGGCCTCGCAGCAACCGAGATGTCTCGATCTCGATCAGGGCCTCGTTCTCGCCGTAGCGGGCATGGAAGTGGGCAGGCGGGTGATCGCGGGCGTACATCGTGATCACAATGCCGAAGAAGCGGCTCAGTTCCGGCACTGGCTGCCGATCAGGCGGCGCCTGTGGTGGCGGTCTCGGCTTGCAGGTCCTCGAAGGTCTGTCCGGTCACATCGAGGTAGAGGCTGAGCGGGCACACGTCGATCTCAGAGCCGTCTCCCCAGGCCACCGCGCCGGAGTCCGCGACGATGTGCGCTGAACGCCAGAAGTCTTCGTTGGACCACTGGGCGAAGATGCCACCCACGGCGGCGCTGTCGGACAAGTTGGCGATGCCCGCGACGCCGTCGTCGAACCTGACCCATATCTGGAAGGGCTCGCATACTCTTAGTTCGACCACCTGTGGAGTCACCACGTCTCGGATACTACTGCGTCGCCCTGTGAAGTCGGGCCGGAGGTCAGCTCCATCACAGTCGAAGACTGTTGGTATGTAAGGCTTGAGAATTGGTAGCGCTGGCGCGCTGCGCATCGCATTTGTCACAGTGTCGTGGCATCGTTGAGGCCGTGCCTGAAGCCGTCCATGCTGCTTCCAACAGTCATGGGAGCCGACTCCGATGGTGATGGCCAACACCGAGCGGGTCGCCAAGGCACTGGACCTGTTGCGCGACGGGCTAGGCCCGGCGTGTGAGGCGACGTGGCGCGGGTTCTATGGCGACGGCTGGCTGCAGCAGGTCAACTCGAAGCTGCATCATCCTGACCGTCAGCCTTCGGTCGGCGATTCCGCGTTCTTGTTCAAGGGCGTCAAGGCCACTTGGAACGAGGTGTTCGGGCATGCGCTGGGCCCCTCGGTGCGGTCGCTGGTGTTCGAGGTGTCCGATGTGCGCAACCGGTGGGCCCACCAGCAGTCGTTGACCAGCGACGACACGGTGCGGGCTCTCGACTCGATGGAACGGGTTCTGGAGGCCTTCAGCAACAGCGATCAGCGTGACCAGATCCGGGGATTGCGCCGGGACTTGCTGCGCCAGATGTTCGACGAGGAGTCTCGCAGCGAACGCCGCCGCACCGCCGCGAAGCCGACCGAGGGCACTCCCCACGCGGGGTTGACGCCGTGGCGGGACATCGTCGCACCGCATGCCGATGTCGCCGCGGGGCGCTTCGAGCAAGCCGAGTACGCGGCTGACTTGGCGCTGGTGGCCGATGGGGGCGCGGAGCCCGAGTACCAGGATCCGCAGGCGTTCTTTGCCCGCACCTACATCACCCAGGGCTTGCACGATCTGTTGGCTGGTGCGGCTCGGCGTCTTTCGGGTGCGGGCGGCGATCCGGTGATCGAGTTGCAGACCAACTTCGGTGGGGGCAAGACGCACTCGCTGATAGCGCTCTATCACCTCGCCTCGGGTGGGGATGCGGCCAAGCTCCCGGGCTTGTCGGAGGTCCTGGCCGAGGAGGACCTGGCGTTGCCGGCCAGAGTGAATCGGGCTGTGCTAGTAGGCCAGATGATCTCGCCGTCAGCGCCGCAATCCGTCGGTGGCGGAATCCGGTTGCACACCTTGTGGGGCCGGCTCGCCTACCAGCTCGGCGGCAAGGACGGCTACGACATCGTTCGGGCCGACGACCTGGCCGGCACCAGCCCCGGCGCCGCGCTCACCACGCTGTTCGAGCGGTTCGGCCCCGCGGTTGTGCTCATCGACGAGTGGGTGGCCTACGCCCGCCAACTGCGCGATGGCAGCGACGATGACGGACCGGGGGGTGAACGCCTCGCCGGGGGAGACTTCGACACCCAGTTCACCTTCGCCCAGGCTCTCACCGAGGCGGCTGCTGCGGTGCCGAATGTGGTGGTGTTGATCTCTATCCCGGCTTCGGATGTGGAGGTGGGCGGACCTAAGGGCCGCACCGCGCTGGAGAAGCTCAAGAACGTGGTGGCCCGCAAGGCTGCCCAGTGGCAGCCAGCGTCACCCGACGAGTCCTTTGAGATCGTGCGTCGGCGGCTGTTCGATCCGATTCCCGCAGAGAAGGCCAGGGTGCGCGACGGGGTAATCCGGGCGTTCTGCGACATGTACCGCTACCAGGGCGACAGATTCCCGGCCGGGGTGGGGGAGGGCGAGTACCGCCGCCGCATGGAGCTGTGCTATCCGATCCACCCCGAGCTGTTCGACCGGCTCTTCGACGACTGGTCCGCGCTCGACAAGTTCCAGCGCACGCGAGGCGTGCTGCGGCTCATGGCGCTGGCCATCTCCCAGCTGTGGCAGCGCGACGACCGGTCTCTGCTGATCATGCCCGGCAACCTGCCCATGGACTATGGGCTTCTGGTCAGCGAGATGAAGAAGTACCTGGAGGACGGCTGGGACCCCGTCATCAAAGCCGATGTGGACGGAGCGAACTCGCTGCCGTTGCGCATCGACCAGAACAACAGCCACTTCGGGCGGCTGTCGGCCACCCGCCGGGCGGCGAGGGCGGTGTACATGGGCTCGGCGCCGCGACCCGACGGCAGAAGGGGAGTTGACCTCAAGTCGGTGGTGCTGGGCTGCGCGCAGCCCGGCGAGTCCCCCGGCCAGTTCGCCGACGCGCTGAGACGCCTGTCCGGTGAGGCCACGCACCTCTATGTCGACGGCGCCCAGTACTGGTACTCGCTGATCCCCAACGTCACCCGCATCGCCGCGGACCGCGCCGGATCCAACTACGACGACCGCGACGCCGACGACGAGGTGCGCCGCCGCATCAGCAACCAGCGCAACAGGGGAGCCTTCGCCGCGGTGCAAGTCTTCGCGGAAAGCCCAGGCGACGTCCCCGACAACGACGACGGTGTGCGGCTGGTGATCCTTGAGCCCGGCGCCACCCACTCGCCCAACGACGAGAATTCCCCGGCGGTGGAGCTGGCGGCGCGGATCCTGGCCCAGCGCGATGCCGGCCCGCGTGTCAACCCCAACCTGGTGGCGTTTCTGGCCGCGGCCGCCAATCGTCTAGCCGAGCTGCGAGCCGCGGCCCGCATGTACCTGGCTTGGAAGTCCATCGTGGGCGATCAGTCCATGAACCTCACCGCCCACCAGCAGCGCCAAGCGGACAGCAAGCTGGCCGAGACCTCCAAACAGGTAGACAGCCTCATTGCGGAGACCTTCACCCTGGCGATCACCCCCACCAAACAACCCGGCCAGCGCGACGTCGAATGGCAGACCACCAGAGTCACCGCGGTAGGCGAACTCGCCAAGCGCACCAGCGACAAGCTCAGCAGCGAAGAGAAGCTCATCGGCACCTACAGCGGGGTACGCATCCGCATGGACCTCGACCGCCGCGAACTCTGGTCCGAACGCGGCGACATCGCCGTACACAAGCTGTGGGAGACCTACGCCCGGTTCCCCTACATGCCCCGCCTTGCCAGCCGCGACGTCCTGTACAGCGCCATCGCGAACCGGGCCTCAACCATCACCTGGCAACAGGACACCTTCGCCTACGCCGAAGCCCACGACGACGAGCGATGGGTCGGACTGCACACCGACGACGCCATCCCGCCTGCACCCAGCGGCCTGCTAATCCACCCCGACCGGGTGCCAGCACGTGAGGAGCAGCCGGAGACCGCTCCGGGGGAGCCTCGCGGCAAGGCCGACGGTCCGGAGGACCCAGACGCCGCGCCAGTCGAGCCACCCGAGCCGGAGTCGGGTAATCCCACTCAGTTCTACGCCCAGTTCAACCTTGATCCGGTGCGCTGCATCAAGCAACTTGGCGAGATAGCCGACCACGTCAGCAGCAAGCTCGGAGACAACGTAGAACTGGTCCTAGAAGTACGCGCCACGAGCGACGATGGCTTCGACGACTCCACCCGCCGCACCGTCTCAGAAAACGCCCGCAGCCTCGGCGCTGAGTCCTCCGAGTTCGAGTAACGGTGCCAGGTCGCCGTCTCGTGGCTTACGACTCGCATCACCTGCGTTCGTGTTGATACGAGCTACCGGCAGGCACGCCTGATGGATGCCACCCTGCCCTCACCGTTGGTGCTTGTCGTCGCACCGCTACTCGTGATGTTCATCGGATGGGCCGCCAAGACGACCTGGCCTCATCTCAAGCGAGCATTCCTGAAGCGGCGCCATCAGCGGAGATGTGCCCGTGGTCAGCACTCGATGCGGGAGATCGATCGACGAATTGTCCACGGGGGACCCGACGGTCCCGAAGAAGAACTGCTGATCGCGTGCGACTGGTGCAGCCGCAAAGACATGCTGGATGCCCACGACCTGTGGGGATGACCGCACTCCCGCGACATCACACGCTCGCGAGCAGTGTCCACCGGGAGATCTTCTAACGGAACACTGCAAGCGGCTCTGGATGTCGGAAGTGTCAACACATTGTCGATACATGGGGCGGGTCAATCCATAAGGCAGAATGGGTGGCACTGTTAGGGAGCGCTGCGATGATGCCGGGGTGGCTGGTCGGCGCAAGAGACGGCAACAGAGCCGAGGTGCTCGCCAACGCGCCGCTCCCGTTGACGTTGGGCAGCCGGCTGCTGGCTCTCCGCCGGGTGGGGCGGATGCAGCAAGCGGGGACGGCAATGGTGAACACAGCGAGGCTCTGTGGGGCGAGAGCAGGTCGGGTGCGTGGGCTGGGCGAGGGTTCCACTTCCAGCACGCGGTAGGAGCTTGGCTCGCCGCCAAAGTCGGAGCGGGCCTGATCGAGGCGGTTGTGGTGCCCGAGGGCTTCGAGGATGTCTCGCTTGAAGGCATCGGCGGTGAGGCATCTCGGCATGTCCAAGCCAAGTCTCGCGGGGAGGATCTGGGGCTGTTCCCCGTGCACGAAGCGGTCGATCACATCTTGCACGCATGGGACAGGCACCTCGCCCGCGACGAGGCGGACTCTCAGCTCGTTGTGGTGTTTGAGCGGGGCGTGAAAGGGGAGGTTCTCCCAACGGGCCTGGATGCCTCGGTGCCAACTCTGGCCGAGTCTTCTCCGGACGGCTCGAAGCTCTTGAGCAGTCTGAAGGACAAGTGCAGAGACAGCGGGATTTCAGAAGCGGACACCGACTTGCTGTTGTCGTCTGTCGTCGCCATCGGTGCCGGGTGGGATCAGGTGACCGACGAGACAGTCGCATCCATAGGCGAAGTTGTGGAACTGCCTGCGTTGTCGCTCAGCATTGGGGCTGATCTGCTTGTTGGGGTTGTTGCTCGCGCATCTGCTGAGAACGCTTCACGACGGCATGCTGACCGTCGACGGCTCGACAAGACGGAGATTGTTGGGCAAATTCAGCGCTTCGCGGAGCAGATCGACGTCGAGACGCTCCAGGCCGCCATCCGAGACGGTCTGTGCGAGCTGTTCACATACGGCGTCGAGGAACTGGACGAAGGCGGCCGGTTCTACGAAGGTGAGGCGACACAACCCTTCCATGTGGCGTCAGGCCTGGTCATGCGGCGCCCTGATGTCCTAGAGAAGATCCTGTCCGGGTTGCACGATCGGTTCGCGGTTGTGATCACCGGCCCGTCGGGCGTGGGCAAGAGCGCCGTGTTGTGGACCGTCCCGCGCGAACTGCCGGGGGTCGTCTGGTTCCGCGTGAAACGACTCGCCGTCGAAGACGTACCGGTGATCTTGCGACTCGCACGAGCAAGTGCCGTATCGACGAGAACCCCGGTGGGATTCTTGGTGGACTCCGCTGGCACAGGCCAGTTCAGAGGCTGGGAGCGCCTCCGAGCTGAAGCGGCAGCCGTGCCGGGCATGCTGCTGGTAGCCACTGCGCGCACCGAGGACCTCACGGTGCTCGGCAGCCTGACCGAATGCGCCACCATCGCGGTGCAACTCGATCAGCACTCCGCTGAGACGATCTACAGAGGACTGGTTCGTCGCGGCGCGACTAGCGAGGCCCACTGGCAGGAAGCCTTCGAACGCTCAGACGGTCTCACGCTTGAGTTCACTCACCTCCTCACACGCGGACAGCGCCTGCGCGACGTAATCGAGGACCAAGTCCGCCGACGCGTCATTGAGGAGCGCCACCGCGAACTAAGGGTCCTAGCACTCGCTTCGACCGCTGACCGCTGGTCCGCTGCCATCGCTACCACCGACATCGTTCGCGTGTGCGAGTTGTCCGAAGAGGAGCTTCAAGGGGCGCTGTACCGTCTCCGCGCCGAGCACCTTGTCGAGGAGACAGACGGCTGGATAGGCGGGCTGCATCAACTGCGGTCCACAGCGATTTGTGAAGCCGTCCATGGCGTGCCGCCGCCGACGTTGGGCCAGACCATCAAGAGGCTGATCTCTGTGGTGCCTGCGACTCAGCTCCACCGCTTCATCGCGGCCATGCTCATCGACAACCCCGAAGCCCGCAGCATCATCAGAGACATTGCCCGCGAGCTCGCTCCTGACCTTGAACGCCTAGCTGCGTGCATCCAGGGGCTACGACTCGCGGACTTCCGCGAACTGGCGAAGATCTGGGACGAGATCGCCGAGGAACATGACGTGCCGGCGGCAGCCAGGCTCGCGTTCTTCGCCTTCGCGATTGGCGGAACCCGACCCCCCGACATCTTCGACAGCAAGTTCCTTGAAGCGTGGGAAGCCATCGGCGCGGTTCCCGAGCAAGACTCCCGCAACGACTTGGTCGCAGCAGTGGGATCACACACCATCGGCCAACTCGTCGCGTCGGAAACCGATCCACACAAGGCGACGCATCTACTGGCCGTGCTCGCCGGCTGCGAGCCGGAGTCGGCCGTGGTCATCGCTGCCGCTGTCAATGCCGAGTCCCAGCTCGCGGCGGCACTACGAGAAGCACCAGTCGATGTGCTCGCGGACTGCGTAGCCGCTGCTCGAGGCGTCGATCCCGCCGTGGCGCACGCACTCACAGAGAGCATGGGCGGCGAACAGACGATCATCGCGCGGATACGGGCCGACAACCCGTGGATAATCGTGTTGGAGATCCGCACGGGGGGCAGCTCACCTATCGGGTACGCCCGGTTCCTTCATGTCTCAGACACTCTGCAGGGCAGCCCTGACGAGCAGGCACTCGGCCTGGCGCGAACCCTGCTGCGGTGCCTGCCTCGGATCGAATCCGTCGATGTCCAAGCCGTGCTCCCGGGAGGTCGCGAAATCGCGATGGGGGGATACACCGGCGGCAGCAGCCAGTTAAAGAGAGAGTTCGACCGGACAGACCCCGCGGTTGAATGGTCACGCGAACGCACACGCTCTGCCGCTGCACTGATAGGCACTACCGACACAGCGAGACTCTCACAGGCGCTTCCGCTGCTTGATGAGGCAGCCGATCTGGTCCGCGAATGGGGCACGGCGCTCGTGGTGACCGGAAGACCGCCCGGCGGTGACTTGCCTCAACGACTGGCAGCGCTCCACGAGAGCGGACGTAGCATCCTGCCGCGCCTATGCGACACACGGTCTGGCGACGCCGTCATCCTGGGACAGACAGCACCTGATCTGACCGACGACCTGTCCGCAACGATCAGTGACATCGCAGGCAATGTGATCCCACGCCTGCGCCAACGCAGCCAATATCGAGCTCTAGCCGCCTACATCGCAGAGACAGTCATCGACAAGCACATCGCCGGAGCAGCCAGCGAGCCGTGGAGGCTCATAGGAATCGACGGCCACCCTCCCAGTCTTGACAGCCTCAAGTCCGACCTCGAAGACCTCGGTGCGGTGGTCGTCGAAATGAGCATCGACGAACCGGCATCAGAGAAGATGCGTAGAGCCGCCAAGAAGGGATCAGCCTCGCGGTCGCTTCAGCGAGCAGCTGCCGCAGCCCGGGCATCCCAAAGGCGCAGACAGCAGCGACGCCGTACAGCTATCCAGGCCGCCTGCAGGACGACTGGCCTGCGAACTCGGGTGTTCGACATCCAGCAGACAGCGACTTTCATGTTCGAGTATCGGGTGTCGGTAGAACTCGGCTCTCTACTGGACTGGAACGAAGCCATCGCCACGCTGCAACCCGCGTTGATCCGCGTCCAGGGGTTGGGCGAGACCTATCTCCTTGTGCCACTCCGCAACAACAAACCTGTTCCAGGACTCGCGATGACGCTCATCAACGATCTGTGGCCCGCGCCCAATCCCGACGGACTCGGCAGGCTGCCACCAGCCCACCCCAGCCAACTCGCCGACACCTTCGAGCGGGCCCATCTTGCGCTACAAGCCCTATCCGGCATGTCCGACCTGCCAGATGACCAGAAGTCCCACCCCGAAGTGCAGGCCTTCGCACAGAAGCTGGGTTCAGACTGGGAGACAGCGTACGAATCGCTCAGCGGCCTGCCCGAAGACCCCGTGACGGACGTACTCCTCGCTATTCTCGGGGAACTCGCTACACGGGTTCAGTCAGAACTCGACGGCACGAGCACCGCGCCGACCTTTGCCTCCCAAATCGCCGCAGCGCTCACAGAAGAGGCCACCACCGAAATCGCGATTGTCCTGTCCGGGCGCAGCTTCGCATACGAATGGGATATCAACCCATCGACCGCCATCGAACAACTCGCCGCATTTGACGACTGAGATTTTAAGTTCGACGGCCGATCACGCCACACTCCTACTACACCGGCTCCATACGGGCCGCTATCGGGTCCAGCGGCCGTCTTGGGTGCACTACGCGGCGGCACGGCATCGAGCTGATGCACGATACGCGGATCTCTCCCCATCGATACCGATGCAGCGTCGATCCATCCAGATCGAACGAGCGGAGATCAGCGGGCTCGTGGACGCCGGGCCAAGGCGCGCTCGCAGTGTGGCACGACTCCGGCGGTCACCTTGCCTGTGAGCCGCTTGTCGTTGCGAACATCTGTTTGTGGTTGTAATTCCATTGCTGTAATCTGCCAAGGCGGACGGAGCCGTAGATCTCCTCGAGATGCGGGCGACGGCGCACACGCACACGAACGAAGGATCAGCCGTGACCGCCGACAGCCTGACGATCTACGCCATACAACGAACCGCCAACGGTCAGCGGATCGACGACTTCGACCAAGTCATCGATCCCGACCGCCTCGGCACCGTTGATGACATCCGTGACTTCCAGAGTCCTCAGAATCTTCGTCCGCCTTGGTCGGCGCGCATGTATCTATGGCAGGGCGAGACCCGCCGACCGTCGTGGGTCGAGTTCCTGGAGGGCGGTTTCGGCGGCGACCCTATAGAGGTTGCCGGCTCAGCTCAGGATTGCGCCGTCGTCGTAGTCAGGGTCCGCTTCCGAGTCGACCGCCTGTATGCGATCCCATTCGGTCAGAGCGGTCGTTTCAAGATCCGCCGCGACATCGTCGATCCCCGCTATGGGTTACGCGTCGCGCTCAACCTCCTCTACCAAGGCGACAGGACCACCGACGAACTCAACACCGCGCCCCGCGTCCACCAAGTGGAGTCCAAGACCGTCGCCGCGAACACGATGCGTACGATTCGCCAGGCGAACCGGCGCACCGATTTCGAAGACTTCGATCTGAATCCCGACACCGATCAGCTTGCTGGCATTACAGGACAACCGCGTGACGCCGCATTGGCTCGCCGGGTTCGCGGCACCGACAGCCTCCGTGTCGCTCGCCGCACGAGCTTCGACCAGCTCGGCCATCTATGCCGCGACGTCGCTCGTGCCCACGAGCGCCGCGACTACCGACGACGGTTCCCGTTTGTTGACCAACGCCAAGGCATCACCGATCCCGGCAAGATCGCCAGCCTTACTGATCTGCTGTGCGCCAGTCTCCGCAGCGACCCGACCGCGTGGGCATTCTCCATTCCCGGTGTGCAGGATTACGATCGCGTCGCGGCCGTGCACGTTTTGACTCCGTTCGGCACAACTAAGGACTTCGTCGATCCGACGACGAGCGATATCGCCGACTTGGTCGGTGTCGATGATCTTGTCGAGCACCTCCTGACGATTCACGTCGAAGCAATCGACGGAGGCGGCAACGTGACTGATCGGTGGTCGATGCGCGATTGCCTAGACGGCCAGATCGTCGTCAGCGGCGACACCTTCCTGATCGAGGAAGGGACGTTCTACCAAATCGAACCGGACTACCTCGCCCAACTGAACCAGGACGTTGATGCCATCCCCGACACGTCCGTGGTGCTGCCACCGTCATGGTGTGAATCAGACGAGGGCACTATGAGAGAAGTCGACGAGGGCACCTACAACGAGCGAGCCTCGGCGCCCGCAGATCACCTGCTCCTCGACAAGAAAACCGTCACCGTGCCTGGGAGAACCAGTCCAATCGAGGTGTGCGACGTCCTCACGCGCGATCGGCAACTTGTTCATGTCAAGCGCAAGTTCTCATCGAGCGCGCTCAGCCACCTCTTCGGTCAGGGCTACGTGTCGGCGGAACTCCTCGTCGACAGCGAGGCCTTTCGAGCAAGGGTCCGAGACAAGATCGGCGGCGCGAACCCGGACTTTCAGAGGTTGTTCCCGGAGGGTGACGTTGTCGCCGCAGACTGGGAAGTCGTGTATGCGATCATCGGGCCATGGAACGGAGAATCCCCCTCCGCGAAGCTCCCCTTCTTCTCGAAGGTCAACCTTCGCGAGCGCAGACGCCGTCTCCGTCGCATGGGCTTCAGAATGACCCTCGCCCGCGTTCCCGTCATCGATCCCTGACCGAAGCCAGCCCTCCTACACAGACCGACACTGCCGAAGACTGCTCCCGGGACCGGTGCCAGGACCATTCCCGACGTTCGCCAACGCCGGAACCGGCGGGAGCGTTGCCAGTGCCGACGGGCCCGACGACAGCAGCGCGAGAGGGTCTCGAAACCCCTAGATGATGGAGAGTCCGCCTGGGTCGTTTCGCTCGCGCTCCAGTTCTTGGAGTTCCCGGGCTGACGACTTTGCGAAGGCGATCAGTTCGTCGTAGGCCGCGTCGTCTAGATCGAAGGTGTGACGACGGAGTTCGTCGATGTAGTCCAGGGCGTCGGCCAGCAGGGAGGGCGTGAAGCCGCCGTCTTTGGAGGCGGCTAGGTCGCACAACTCAGTGAGGCTGAACTTCTGGGCCAGCGCTCGGAAATCGATGTAGTCACGGGGTTCGGCTCGGCTGAAGAGAGCGAGGGTCTTGTTCGCTGCGAGCTCTTGATCCGTGAGGATCAATCCGTCGGCGGTGTTGAGCGCGGGCATCATCTGGTAGTCGGTGGCCAGATCCACATGAGTGGAGTCGCTGTCGGACTCGATCAGCAAACGTGCGTAGGTGTCTGAGACCCTTAGCCGGGTCACCCGTAGCCCCGCCTCGTTCAGCGCGGTCTCGAACGCGTCGAGCATGGGGGCCACCGGCTGCGGGTGGGCAGCGAAGAAGTCGAGATCGTCGGTCCCGCGGTGCACCACACCGGTGACGATCAGCGCGCTGCCGCCCGCGAGCGCTACAGCAGCACCCTCGGGCAAGCTGGCGACAATGCCGCGCACGCGGCGCTGCAGATCGGTGAGCACCGCCGCGCTAGTCGATGAGGCCGCGGTCGCGCAGCCACGCACCCCAGGCGTCGCGCACGTGCGGCGTCAGCCACATCTCGTCCCACACTTCCAAGAGCCGGTCGAGGTCGATGTAGAAGCGCACATCGTCGTCGAGGCCCTCCGTCATCACCCGCGCGTAGCAGGCTCTCAAGTCCTTACGATCATCAAGGTCGTAGCTGTGGGGGAAGCTCCAGGCGACATGGCGCGGCAGGGTGACCCAGCCGCCGGCCTTCGGCAGGGAACGGTCCTCCATGTCGTCGGGGATGCACACAGGCCGCCCCGTCAGGGCCTTGGGATGCATGCCCACATTGTACGGCTGCCTGCTGTTGGTAGCCCCTCAATTCTCGTAGCCGCGCCAGAATGCCTCACTCTCATCATGTGACGGCACCGTTGACTTGGGCGCTAGTCGGTGCTTCGGCCGTTGCGGCGCAGCCGGATCGCCGTCAGGAACGCTTCGTCGCTGTAGTAGCGCACGGCGACCTCGTTCTCGGGCACGTCGGGGCCGGTGCCGACGCTCGCGTCCAGTTCGGCGAGTGTCACGGGCTCCTCAAGCGGATCGTGACCGGTGTCGGCGACAGGCACAGTTGTCATTGCCGTTGATCCTCTAGGTAGCGCCTAGCCACATCCAAGATAGCCCTTTCAACCGCGGCACGGCCGTGCCGGACTCCCGGTGCGATCCACAGGCCGAGACTTCTAACGAATCTTCTAACGGACGATCCGTCATGGGCAGCGATGCGCAGGTACGGCTTGTTACGCCGGAATTGTAAAACCGCACTTCAGATGGGCATTCTGTTACCCGTTGGTACTGACCGAGACGGCCTTGGCGCAACTGGGGGACCGAAGGTCGGGAGTTCAAATCTCCCCAGCCCGACAGATAAAAGCCTAGTTAAGAGCACATTTCTGATCCAGGCTTACCTGTGGATAACTCTGAGATCGGCCAAACTTCTGTGGAGGCCTGCCTGCCCGGAGCGCGCCACGTTCTGGACCGCTTCCGCGTCATCAGATGGTTCGCGGCGGGGCTCACCGCGGTGCGCTGCGATATCCAGCGCCGAGAGCCCCACGGCATCAAACCGGTCTTCGCCCCAGACGTGTTCCGGGCCCGGTTTTTGCTGATGCGTCGAGGCGACCAGCTCAGCGACTCAGACCAGGCCCGCCTCAACACCCTCTTCGACGCCCACCCCCGCCTCCAAGCCGGCTGGCAGGCCCTCCAGGAACTCCACGGCCTCTGATCGATCCGCGCATGTTCTTAAGAGGATCCCGGTTCAGCGCGACAATCCTCCCCCTCGTGGTAAGATTCGGTGGTGGCTGAGCAGGCAAAGATCAAGCCGCGAGATCTGCCTGAGTTCCTTCTCGCCTCGGGTGAGAAGCTAGTGAGTACCGAGCGCGTCGCGCAGCTGCTGGGGGTGCGCCCAGCACGTGTGTCACGCAGCCTCACTACTGCTCGCCGAGACCGTCGGATCGTGTCGATCACCAAGGGGATGTGGGCACCGGTTGAGGAGGGCTGGCGCCATCGCGGCGCTCATCCGCCTGCAGAGTATCTCGATGATCTCATGGCTCATCTCGGGCATCGCCACTATGTGGCGTACCGCAGCGCTGCCGCGGTCTACGGCGTGAGCCATCACAGCTTCGCAGCGTTCCAAGTAGCGGTCGACGTCTACTGCCGGGACCGCGCAATCGGCGGAGTGCCTCTCAGATTCGTGCGCAGCGCTCGTGTCGGGGTCGTGCCCGTGCGGCATCAGCCATTCGGGCATTCGGCCGGCGTCACTGTCAGCACCCCGGAAGCGACCGTGCTCGACCTGGTGGACAGACCGCAGCTCGGCGGCGGGCTCGACTATGTCGCCACGATCCTCGGCGACATGCAGGCCTTCGGGATGCTGGACGGCAGGGAGCTCGCGTCTGTGTCGGCGCTGTACCCGAAGGCCGTAGGCCAACGCGCCGGGCACATCCTGGACTACATGGGTCGCGAACTGGCCGGCATCCTTGATCGGCCTCTGGATCTGGCTCCGCTCGAACAGGCTCTGGCCGCCAGAGGCGCCGAGACTGTCACACTGTCGTGCGGGCAGGAGGCGCCGCCGACTCGAACCGCGGCGGCTTCGGTCGTTGCCCGGCGATGGAAGGTGCTCGTCGACTACGACATCGAGCACGACTTGTGATTCCGGCGGAGGCCTTCGACGAATGGCGCCGCTGCGTGCCGTGGACATCGCCTCACGAGATCGAGCAGGACTTGGTTCTAGCCCGCATGATCGCCGAGATGGCCCGGCATCCCGTGCTTGGTGTTGAGCTTGCCTTCAAGGGGGGCACATGCCTTCACAAACTCTGGCTGCCTGCGCCGTGGCGCTACAGCGAGGACCTCGACTGCACGATTTGTGCGGGTGGATCCCTTGACGACATCAAGACTGCCATCACAGAGGTCGGGCACCGGGTCGGCTTTGTGAGCTTCACGGCCAGGATGGGCCGAGCAGGACAACCGGTACACCACACCCGGCTGCGAGCCCGCTTCTCGGACGGCTCGCCCATGGCGATCAAGATCGACGTGGCCCCCCGCGAGGGCGAGCCCGCTCTCCCGTACGTTCGTAGACCGTTCACCGTGGACAGCTCGTGGTTCCAGGCAGACGTTGAGGTGCTCTGCTACGACCCGGCGGAGCTACTGGCCTCCAAGGTCGCCGCTCTCTACGGCCGGCGACGTCATCGGGACCTCTTCGACGTCTGGGCGGCGCTGAAGGCGGGCCTCACCACTCCCGAGGAGGTAGCGGGCTGCTTCGAGCGGTACCGACCAGCGGGGTGGACCGCGCGGCTCGCTGCCAACAACCTCAAGACGAAGTTGGAGCGCCCCGAGTACACCACGCAACTGGCAGAGACGGCCGCACACCGCCCGGAGGCCTACGACCTCACCGAGAACGTGAGGCTGGCCGCTGCACTGATCGACGCTTGCGCCGAAGCGACACAGCCGCAGAGGCGTCGGCGGCGTGTTCTCTCATCCGAAGGAACCGCCACAGACATTCTCGGGACCGGGAGCAGCCCGCCGACACGCAGCTCTGGCACCAACGCCCGCCGAACCATCCGCCCTGTCGGGCCGCCTAGCCCGCAGCCGGCTCTCAAAGACCAGATCCTCGCCGCGCGGCGCTCGCATCCGGCAGCGTCGGCCGCCTGGATCGCTGACCACACCGGAGCCAGCAGGTCCTACGTGAATGCCGTGCTCCGCCAGAATCGGAACACACGCGGCGGGCGCTGAGACAAGCCATCTCGAGGTCAACGCTCCCGCCCAGCCGTCGGCTCTCGTCAGCCGTGCACAGCCGGCGGCTTTAGGCTGCCGGCCATGTTGATCACCATCTGGGATGACGACGAGCGTCTCCTAGGCTCGTACCGGGTTGCCGAACCGTCTGGCCCAACTTGCGCACCGTCGCCGTCGCAGCCGCCGCGACCGGTCCCGCTCAGCAGACCCTGATATAGCCGGGTGGCCAGTCGTGGAGGTGGTAGAGGCCGTCGAGCCGCGACCGGTCCCGCTCAGCAGACCCTGATGTAGCGGTGCCTGGCGTCACCGGAGCGCAGACGAGAGGCAGACCACCGACCTGATCACGAATCCTCGTCGACGTCCACGGCCGGGTCGATTGCTCTGAGAAGTCGATACACACCCGAAGAGGGGCTGGCGTCGCTCCCGCCCGCTGCATCGCCTCGATGCGAGCGCGCTCGTCGAAGCTGAGCCTCTGTGCCATGATGGGAACCTCCACCGGTTAGGATGCTTGTGTAGCGACCGGCCATCATGGCCGATCACTTGCATCCACCGGTGGGAGGTCGCCCAACCTCTATGCCCAGAACACAGCCGGCAACTAACCACCGAGGCTCAACCCCAAAGTCCACCACGCCACGGGACGCCCCCAACCAAGCCCCCTACTGAAATACCTGGGCTAGCATTGGAGTTCGGTATGTTGAGCAATGTGTACTGGTGTCCGGTTGGCCTCAGGTGCCGCAACCTCTCTGAAAGTAGTTGCCGTCCTTCCAAGGATCTGAAAATATATGAGAGATCAATCAGCGCGGCCCCTAATTGTATGCAGTTGATGTGAGGGCATTGTGAGCCGCGGCATTCTCGCTCCGATATCGCGCCGGAGGGCCGGGGCGTCGCTCGTGGCCACAGCGCTCGTTGCCGTGCTGCTGCCGTCGTCGGCTTCGGCTCAGGCGTTGTCGGACGTTGCCACGCTCGGTGGCATCACGGTGGCCGACGAGACCCTGTCGCCGGAGTTCTCCTCGGACGTCCATGCCTACCGCGTGGACGTCGCCCACGACGACAGTCAGGTGACTGTCGGGTTCACCAGGGGCCACTCCGGCCAGACGGTGGTCTTCAAGGACGGCTCGGACCAGGACCTCACCGACGCCGACGGCGACACGGAGGGCCATCAGGTGGACCTGGCCGCAGGCGTCAACACGGTGAAGCTGGTCGTCACGCCCGAGGACACCACCGCCGACACCGCGACCTACACCCTGACCGTTGTGCGGGCCCTGCCCTCCGGCGTGACCGGGGTGCCCTCAGACTGGGACCTCAAGCCCGCTCGCCTGAGCGTCGGCGAGCAGTTCCGGCTCATGTTCGTCACGTCGACCACTCGGGACGCCACCTCGACCAGCATCGACGACTACGACGCGTTCGTGCGCGACGCGATCGCCAGCAACGGCCACGCCGCTGTCAAAGAGAATTCCCGGATATTCAAGGCGCTGGCCAGCACCGATGCGGTCTCGGCCCGCGACCATACCGGGACCGGCTTCACCGACGGCGGCGGCGAGGGCGTGCCCGTCTACTGGCTGAGCGCCGCACACAAGATCGCCGACAACTACGAGGACCTCTGGGAGAATAGCGGCGACTGGGGAGGGCGTGCCGCCTTCGAGGGGGCTGTGCCAACAACAGACATTGTGCGTTTCTGGACGGGCTCTGCGTCCGACGGCAGCCAGATGGAGGGATCGACACTGGGCTCGACAACCGTAAGCGGCGGGATAAGTCTCCTATCGCCAGCATTCACGCAGTTCAGCACCGGCAAGGTCGAAGACTCCGATGGGTTGTTGAGCTTACTGGGCCTGTCGGGCGTGTTTCAGGTGGTGGATGCTCTGCCTGCACCTGAATTGGCCGCATTGTCGGTGACGGCGGCGGGCGCCTCGGACGACAGGCTGCACGGCTTCGTGTCCGACCACTACGAGTATCACGTGGGGTTCGGCACCGGTGTGTCGCAGGCGACGCTCGCGTGGACGGTCGCGTTTGAGGATGTCGCGGAGGTGTCTGTGCTGGACGCTGCCGGCGGTGTGCTCGGCGACGCGGACGGCGGGCAGGAGGGCTACCAGGTCGACTTGGAGGAGGGCCTCAACACTGTCATTGTCAGGGTGTCGCACTCCGACCACGTCCTGGTCAGGGACTACACGCTGCATCTGGGGGTCGGCTCGACGGAGTGGGGCGGTTGGCGCGCCGGCGACGACATCGATTATTTGTGGAATGTCGACAACATCAAGCCCCGCGGCATGGCGGGCACTGTCGATACGTTGTGGGTGGCCGACGCGGGCAGCAACAGGGTTCTGGCGTTCGACCGTTCCGACGGTAGGCGGGTGGAGGGTCTCGATGTCGTGTTGAGTTCCGCCGACGGCAACACGGTGCTGTGGGGCGGGATCTGGTCAGACATGGTCAAAGACGTCGACGATTCCACGGTGAGCGGCACGTTGTGGGTGTCCAACCCCGTCAAGAACTCCGACACCGACAAGCTTTTCGCGTACAAGGTCGCTGTCAAAGCCGACGGCATGCCGGGCACGGGTCACGGCGGCCGCGACTCCGGCAAGGACATCGAGTTGTCGGGGGGCAACAGCGATCCGGAGGGTTTGTGGTCGAACGGTTCGACGATGTGGGTGAGCGACTCCAGCGACCGCAAGCTGTACGCGTACAAGGTCGCTGTCAAAGCCGACGGCACGCCGGACACGGATCACGGCGGCCGCGACTCCGGCAAGGACATCGACGTCTCGAGCGTGTTCAGCGGCGGCCAGCGGCCGCGCGCCGTCGTCGGCGACGGCACCGCGGTCTGGGTGCTCAACGATTCCCTCAACAGGCTGTACGCGTTCGAGATCGACGACAGGGAGCGCAACAGCGGCTGGGACATCGGGCTGCACGACAGCCACCGTCAACGCTCCGGCAGCAAGACCCGCGGCGCGTGGAGAGAGGGTGCGGCGATCTATGTGGGCCGCGGCGACCTCGAACGTTCCAAGCTCTTCGCCTACAACACCGCGGCGCTGGTGTTCACGTCGGGGGCGGTGACGGTCGATGAGGGTGCCAGGGCGGTGTACGGGGTCAAGTTGTCGTCGCGGCCGTCGGACGATGTGACGGTGACGGTGTCGGCGTTGGCGGACAGCGATTTGGTGTTGGGCGGGGCTGCGGACGCAGTGTCGGTGTCGGTGTCGGAGTCGGGGTCTGTGCTGGCGTTGACGTTCACGACTGATGATTGGGATGTGTTCCAGTCGGTGGGTGTGCATGCCGACCACGACGACGACATCGTCGACGACAGCGCGGTGTTGCGCCATACGGCGTCGGGCGGCGGCTACGACGCGGCCGGTGATGTGGTGGTGTCGGTCACGGATGATGATTCTGCGGGGTTGGTGTTCGATCCGTCGGCGGTGTCTGTGGAGGAGGGCACCAGGGCTGTGTACGTGGTCAAGTTGTCGTCGCGGCCGTCGGACGATGTGACGGTGACGGTGTCGGCGTTGGCGGACAGCGATTTGGTGTTGGGCGGGGCTGCGGACGCAGTGTCGGTGTCGGTGTCGGAGTCGGGGTCTGTGCTGGCGTTGACGTTCACGACTGATGATTGGGATGTGTTCCAGTCGGTGGGTGTGCATGCCGACCACGACGACGACTTCGTCGACGACAGCGCGGTGTTGCGCCATACGGCGTCGGGCGGCGGCTACGACGCGGCCGGTGATGTGGTGGTGTCGGTCACGGATGATGATTCTGCGGGGTTGGTGTTCGATCCGTCGGCGGTGTCTGTGGAGGAGGGCACCAGGGCTGTGTACGTGGTCAAGTTGTTGTCGCGGCCGTCGGACGATGTGACGGTGACGGTGTCGGCGTTGGAGGGTGGTGATTTGGTGTTGGGTGGGGCTGCGGACGCGGTGTCGGTGTCGGTGTCGGTGGCTGGGGATGTGTTGGAGTTGACGTTCACGACTGATGATTGGGATGTGTTCCAGTCGGTGGGTGTGCATGCTGACCACGACGACGACTTCGTCGACGACAGCGCGGTGTTGCGCCATACGGCGTCGGGCGGTGGCTACAGCGTGTCGGGTGATGTGTCGGTGTCGGTGTCGGATGATGATTCTGCGCCGTTGTCGTCTGATGCGTCGTTGTCGGGGTTGTCGGTGGCTGGGGCGGAGGTGGAGGGGTTCGTGTCGACGACGTTGGCTTACACGGTGGATGTGGCGGCGGCGGGGTTGGTGTCGGTGGTGCCGGATTTCTCGGATCCGGGCGCGTCGGCGGAGTATTTGGACGGCGGCGGCATGACGATCGTCGATTCTGATGGTCTGGTGGATGGTTTGCAGGCGGTGTTGCCGGTGGGTGTGTCGACGGTGAGGGTTGTGGTGACTGCTGAGGACGGTTCGTCGTCGCGGACTTATGTGTTGACGGTGCGGTTGGGGTCGTCGGAGGTGGGTGTGTGGAAGGTGGTTGATGATGTCGAGTGGCTGGACAGCACTAATTGGGCGCCGCGTGGTTTGTGGTCGGACGGGTCGACGTTGTGGGTGGCTGATGATTGGGGTGACCGGGTGTTCGCGTACGCGTGGCCGGGTGGTGTCCGTCAGGACGGCACTTCGGGCACTGATGATCTGGAGCTTGACGACACCGAGCTGACGGTGCTGAATAACTGCGGGTTGTCGGGTGTTGACAAGTGCAGCCCGGCGTTGTACGGGGTGTGGCGCGGCGCGGACGCGTTGTGGGTGCTGAATTATGACGATCCCGCGGCGAGGGTGCATCCCTATGACATCTCGATGAACGCGCCTCACGGCATGTTGCAGCCTTTCGGTGTGCCGGCGGCGGCGGGTGATGCGGCGGGCCTCTGGTCGGACGGGTCGACGTTGTGGACAGTTGATGCCGACACGGATCGGGTGTATGCGTTCGATCTGTCCAGCGGGGCGCGTTTGGACGGCAGCGACGGCCGCGCTAACCGCGAGTTCGACTTGCATGCTGACAATGGCAACGCGCAGGGCATTTGGTCTGACGGTGTGACGGTGTGGGTGACTGAGGCCGATGAGACCAACGGCGACGACATGCTGTACGCGTACGACCTCGCTGACGGGTCGCACGACGCGCCGAAGGACCTGGCCACGTCCACTGCGGGCGTGCCGCGGTGGACGCGTGCGGGGCTGTGGTCTGACGGTGCGACGATGTGGGTGTCGGCCATCGGCGGCGGCAGGCCGAAAGGCGCCGGCACGGGCCAGAAGCTCTACTCGTTCAATATGCCGGTGTCGGACAACGCCGAGCTCGGCGCCGTGACGGTGACCCATCCGGGCGGGGCGCTCGATGTGGTGGCCGATCCCGATGACGGCTCGGTGCGGGTGGCGGTCGTCCCGACGGGCATCGACGAGGTCACCGTCACCGTCGTGGCGCGCCAGCTCAAGGCTGCCGTCGCGGTCACCTCTCCCGCCGACAGCGACGTCAACGAGGGCGGCCACCAGGTCGACCTGTCGGGCCTCGACGGCAACGACACCGTCGACGTGGGAGTGACGGTCACCGCGCAGGACACCACCATCGAGACGTACATTCTGCGGTTGCGCCGCCCCAGCTTGGTGTTCGATCCGTCGGCGGTGACTGTCGAGGAGGGCACCAGGGCTGTGTACGGGGTCAAGTTGTCGTCGCGGCCGTCGGACGATGTGACGGTGACGGTGTCGGCGTTGGAGGGTGGTGATTTGGTGTTGTCGTCGGCGGCGACGGGCTCGGTGTCGGTGTCGGTGGCTGGGGATGTGTTGGAGTTGACGTTCACGACTGATGATTGGGATGTGTTCCAGTCGGTGGGTGTGCATGCCGATCACGACGACGATGCTGTCGACGACAGCGCGGTGTTGCGTCACACGGCGTCGGGCGGCGGCTACGAAGTGTCGGGTGATGTGTCGGTGTCGGTGTCGGATGATGATTCTGCGGGGTTGGTGTTCGATCCGTCGGGGTCGGTGTCTGTGGGTGAGGGTGCGAGGGTGGTGTACGGGGTCAAGTTGTTGTCGCGGCCGTCGGGTGATGTGTCGGTGGTGGTGTCGGCGTTGGAGGGTGGTGATTTGGTGTTGGGTGGGGCTGCGGATGCGGTGTCGGTGTCGGTGTCGGTGGCTGGGGATGTGTTGGAGTTGACGTTCACGACTGATGATTGGGATGTGTTCCAGTCGGTGGGTGTGCATGCCGATCACGACGACGACATCGTCGACGACAGCGCGGTGTTGCGTCACACGGCGTCGGGCGGCGGCTACGAAGTGTCGGGTGATGTGTCGGTGTCGGTGTCGGATGATGATTCTGCGGGGTTGGTGTTCGATCCGTCGGGGTCGGTGTCTGTGGGTGAGGGTGCGAGGGTGGTGTACGGGGTCAAGTTGTTGTCGCGGCCGTCGGGTGATGTGTCGGTGGTGGTGTCGGCGTTGGAGGGTGGTGATTTGGTGTTGGGTGGGGCTGCGGACGCGGTGTCGGTGTCGGTGTCGGTGGCTGGGTCTGTGTTGGAGTTGACGTTCACGACTGATGATTGGGATGTGTTCCAGTCGGTGGGTGTGCATGCCGATCACGACGACGACATCGTCGACGACAGCGCGGTGTTGCGTCACACGGCGTCGGGCGGCGGCTACGAAGTGTCGGGTGATGTGTCGGTGTCGGTGTCGGATGATGATTCTGCGGGGTTGGTGTTCGATCCGTCGGGGTCGGTGTCTGTGGGTGAGGGTGCGAGGGTGGTGTACGGGGTCAAGTTGTTGTCGCGGCCGTCGGGTGATGTGTCGGTGGTGGTGTCGGCGTTGGAGGGTGGTGATTTGGTGTTGGGTGGGGCTGCGGACGCGGTGTCGGTGTCGGTGTCGGTGGCTGGGTCTGTGTTGGAGTTGACGTTCACGACTGATGATTGGGATGTGTTCCAGTCGGTGGGTGTGCATGCCGACCACGACGACGATGCTGTCGACGACAGCGCGGTGTTGCGTCACACGGCGTCGGGCGGCGGCTACGAAGTGTCGGGTGATGTGTCGGTGTCGGTGTCGGATGATGATTCTGCGGGGTTGGTGTTCGATCCGTCGGGGTCGGTGTCTGTGGGTGAGGGTGCGAGGGTTGTGTACGGGGTCAAGTTGTTGTCGCGGCCGTCGGGTGATGTGTCGGTGGTGGTGTCGGCGTTGGAGGGTGGTGATTTGGTGTTGGGTGGGGCTGCGGACGCGGTGTCGGTGTCGGTGTCGGTGGCTGGGGATGTGTTGGAGTTGACGTTCACGACTGATGATTGGGATGTGTTCCAGTCGGTGGGTGTGCATGCCGATCACGACGACGACATCGTCGACGACAGCGCGGTGTTGCGTCACACGGCGTCGGGCGGCGGCTACGAAGTGTCGGGTGATGTGTCGGTGTCGGTGTCGGATGATGATTCTGCGGGGTTGGTGTTCGATCCGTCGGGGTCGGTGTCTGTGGGTGAGGGTGCGAGGGTGGTGTACGGGGTCAAGTTGTTGTCGCGGCCGTCGGGTGATGTGTCGGTGGTGGTGTCGGCGTTGGAGGGTGGTGATTTGGTGTTGGGTGGGGCTGCGGATGCGGTGTCGGTGTCGGTGTCGGTGGCTGGGTCTGTGTTGGAGTTGACGTTCACGACTGATGATTGGGATGTGTTCCAGTCGGTGGGTGTGCATGCCGATCACGACGACGACATCGTCGACGACAGCGCGGTGTTGCGTCACACGGCGTCGGGCGGCGGCTACGAAGTGTCGGGTGATGTGTCGGTGTCGGTGTCGGATGATGATTCTGCGGGGTTGGTGTTCGATCCGTCGGGGTCGGTGTCTGTGGGTGAGGGTGCGAGGGTGGTGTACGGGGTCAAGTTGTTGTCGCGGCCGTCGGGTGATGTGTCGGTGGTGGTGTCGGCGTTGGAGGGTGGTGATTTGGTGTTGGGTGGGGCTGCGGACGCGGTGTCGGTGTCGGTGTCGGTGGCTGGGTCTGTGTTGGAGTTGACGTTCACGACTGATGATTGGGATGTGTTCCAGTCGGTGGGTGTGCATGCCGATCACGACGACGACATCGTCGACGACAGCGCGGTGTTGCGTCACACGGCGTCGGGCGGCGGCTACGACGCGGCCGGTGATGTGGTGGTGTCGGTGTCGGATGATGATTCTGCGGGGTTGGTGTTCGATCCGTCGGGGTCGGTGTCTGTGGGTGAGGGTGCGAGGGTTGTGTACGGGGTCAAGTTGTTGTCGCGGCCGTCGGGTGATGTGTCGGTGGTGGTGTCGGCGTTGGAGGGTGGTGATTTGGTGTTGGGTGGGGCTGCGGACGCGGTGTCGGTGTCGGTGTCGGTGGCTGGGGATGTGTTGGAGTTGACGTTCACGACTGATGATTGGGATGTGTTCCAGTCGGTGGGTGTGCATGCCGACCACGACGACGATGCTGTCGACGACAGCGCGGTGTTGCGTCACACGGCGTCGGGCGGCGGCTACGAAGTGTCGGGTGATGTGTCGGTGTCGGTGTCGGATGATGATTCTGCGGGGTTGGTGTTCGATCCGTCGGGGTCGGTGTCTGTGGGTGAGGGTGCGAGGGTTGTGTACGGGGTCAAGTTGTTGTCGCGGCCGTCGGGTGATGTGTCGGTGGTGGTGTCGGCGTTGGAGGGTGGTGATTTGGTGTTGGGTGGGGCTGCGGACGCGGTGTCGGTGTCGGTGTCGGTGGCTGGGGATGTGTTGGAGTTGACGTTCACGACTGATGATTGGGATGTGTTCCAGTCGGTGGGTGTGCATGCCGATCACGACGACGACATCGTCGACGACAGCGCGGTGTTGCGTCACACGGCGTCGGGCGGCGGCTACGACGCGGCCGGTGATGTGGTGGTGTCGGTGTCGGATGATGATTCTGCGGGGTTGGTGTTCGATCCGTCGGGGTCGGTGTCTGTGGGTGAGGGTGCGAGGGTTGTGTACGGGGTCAAGTTGTTGTCGCGGCCGTCGGGTGATGTGTCGGTGGTGGTGTCGGCGTTGGAGGGTGGTGATTTGGTGTTGGGTGGGGCTGCGGATGCGGTGTCGGTGTCGGTGTCGGTGGCTGGGGATGTGTTGGAGTTGACGTTCACGACTGATGATTGGGATGTGTTCCAGTCGGTGGGTGTGCATGCCGATCACGACGACGACATCGTCGACGACAGCGCGGTGTTGCGTCACACGGCGTCGGGCGGCGGCTACGACGCGGCCGGTGATGTGGTGGTGTCGGTGTCGGATGATGATTCTGCGGGGTTGGTGTTCGATCCGTCGGGGTCGGTGTCTGTGGGTGAGGGTGCGAGGGTTGTGTACGGGGTCAAGTTGTTGTCGCGGCCGTCGGGTGATGTGTCGGTGGTGGTGTCGGCGTTGGAGGGTGGTGATTTGGTGTTGGGTGGGGCTGCGGACGCGGTGTCGGTGTCGGTGTCGGTGGCTGGGGATGTGTTGGAGTTGACGTTCACGACTGATGATTGGGATGTGTTCCAGTCGGTGGGTGTGCATGCCGATCACGACGACGACATCGTCGACGACAGCGCGGTGTTGCGTCACACGGCGTCGGGCGGCGGCTACGACGCGGCCGGTGATGTGGTGGTGTCGGTGTCGGATGATGATTCTGCGGGGTTGGTGTTCGATCCGTCGGGGTCGGTGTCTGTGGGTGAGGGTGCGAGGGTTGTGTACGGGGTCAAGTTGTTGTCGCGGCCGTCGGGTGATGTGTCGGTGACGGTGTCGGCGTTGGAGGGTGGTGATTTGGTGTTGGGTGGGGCTGCGGACGCGGTGTCGGTGTCGGTGTCGGTGGCGGGGTCTGTGTTGGAGTTGACGTTCACGACTGATGATTGGGATGTGTTCCAGTCGGTGGGTGTGCATGCCGATCACGACGACGACGCTGTGGACGATTCGGCGGTGTTGCGCCACACGGCGTCGGGCGGCGGCTACGAAGTGTCGGGTGATGTGTCGGTGTCGGTCACAGACGACGACAATGCGGGGTTGGTGTTCTCGGATGTGCCGTTGTCGGTGCGCGAGGGCGGCCATGGGGTGTACGGGGTGAGGTTGTCGGCGTTGCCCGCGGGGGAGGTGTCGGTGGCGGTGTCTGTGGTTGACGGGGCCAGCAGCGATCTGGTGCTCGCGTCGGCGCTGGTGCCGGGTTCGGGGATGCTGCTCGCGTTGACGTTCACGACAGTCGATTGGGACACGTTCCAGTCTGTGACGGTGCATGCCGGCCAGGACGACGACTTCGTCGCTGACACCGAGACGCTGAGCCACACGGCGTCGGGCGGCGGCTACGACGCGGCCGGTGATGTGGTGGTGTCGGTCACAGACGACGACAGTGCGGGGTTGGTGTTCTCGGATGTGCCGTTGTCGGTGCGCGAGGGCGGCCATGGGGTGTACGGGGTGAGGTTGTCGGCGTTGCCCGCGGGGGAGGTGTCGGTGGCGGTGTCTGTGGTTGACGGGGCCAGCAGCGATCTGGTGCTCGCGTCGGCGCTGGTGCCGGGTTCGGGGATGCTGCTCGCGTTGACGTTCACGACAGTCGATTGGGACACGTTCCAGTCTGTGACGGTGCATGCCGGCCAGGACGACGACTTCGTCGCTGACACCGAGACGCTGAGCCACACGGCGTCGGGCGGGGGTTACAGCGCGTCGGCGGATATGGCGGTCAACGTCGCAGACGACGACATCGCCCCCCCGCCGCCCCCGCCGCCGCCGCCCCCGCCGCCGCCGCCCCCGCCGCCGCCGCCTCCTCCTCCGCCGACGCCGCCCCCGCCGCCGCCTCCTCCTCCTCCGCCTCCGCCGCCTCTGCAGTCTGGGGTGTTCGCCGACGTGGCTGCCGACAGCGTCCACATGTCGGCCATCGAAACGATGTTCCACAGCGGCATCACTGTCGGCTGCGGCGGCGACCCGCCGCGCTTCTGCCCCGACCTGCCCGTCACCAGGGCCCAGATGGCCAGCCTGATGTCGCGTGCGCTCGAATTGGCCGACGCTCCCCAGCCTGCAGGCTTCGTCGATGTGGACCCGGAGAGCACCCACGCGGCGGCCATCGACGCGTTGCGCCACGCCGGGATCACAGCGGGCTGCGGCATCGATCCGTTGCGCTTCTGTCCCGACCTGCCCGTCACCAGGGCACAGATGGCCGGCTTCCTGCATCGAGCGCTCGGCTCACCAGATGCTCCCCAGTCTGCGGGCTTCGTCGACGTGGACCCGCAGAGCCCCCACATGGCTGCCATCGACGCCCTGTACCACAGAGGTGTCACCAAGGGCTGCGGCAGCGACCCGCTGCGCTACTGCCCGCACCAGCATCTCACACGGGCTCAGATGGCCAGCCTCCTGCGACGCGCCCTCAACCTGGGCACAACCACATAAACGCCGCGCGGTCAGCGCTCGCATACCCAAACTGAACCTTCACAAGTTCCCGGCCCACCGCAGCTGGCCCCGGGGAACAGTCCCAGGCGGGTGGCCGGAGCCCGGCCCCCTCGATCCCCGCCCGAAGCCGGTGCTCGTCGCCGTCGGCAGGATCCCATGCGATCACACGCAGATGGATGATCCAGCCGGCCCGGCGCTTCCCGCGTCCGTCCCCGCCCCGCGTCCGTCCCCGCAGTGAAGTATCACACTGCCAGCGGTGAGCCGTCGATTCGACGACCCGGCTCGGCGCACTGGACGCAGCAGGCGAACGCTGCCGTCGCGCCGATCTCGGTTCCGTCGACAGCATGCGCGCGACCCGCCCAAGGCGGTGGTACCGTCGCCGTCCGACCGTGAAACGGGTCCCGCGAGGCTCGAACGGGGAGGACAGCATGGATGACAGAGAACGCCGCTTCACGGTGCCCCACGCCAGCGGCACGTTCCGGTCGTGCAGCCAGGTGATGAACGCCGGCGACATGGACCGCGCGATCCGTCGCATGACCCACGAGGTGATCGAGCGCAACCACGGCTCCGAAGGCCTGGTAGTGATCGGTCTCCAGACCGGCGGCGTGTCTATCGCCGGCAGCATCGCTTCCAACCTGTCCGAGATCGAGGGCTCCACCGTGCCGGTCGGCACCCTCGACACGGCCCTGCACCGCGACGACATCGGCCTGCGACCGGTGCTGCCCCAGTCCGAGACCCGGATCCCGGTCGACCTCGACCAGCGGGTGGTGGTGCTGGTCGACGATGTCCTGTTCACCGGGCGCACCGTGCGAGCCGCCCTGGACGCGCTGCATACCTGGGGACGCCCCGGTGCGGTGCAGCTTGCGGTGATGGTGGACCGCGGCCACCGGGAGCTGCCCATCCGTCCCGATTTCGTCGGCAAGAACCTCCCGACCGGACGCGACGAGATGGTGGACGTGCAGTCCGACGGCGTTCACATCGGAGTTCTGGTGTGACGGACACGGCACGGACGGACACGGGTGCGATCCGCACGGCGATGTGCATGGGCGAGCCGGCGTGACGCCGACCGACGCGTCGCATCGCCACCTGCTCTCAGTCACCGATCTCGACCGGCCCGACCTGGAGCGCATCCTCGACCTCACCGACTCGTTCGCTGAGGTGAGCCGGCGCCGCATCCCCAGAGTGCCGGCCCTGCGGGGCAAGACGGTCGTATGGCTGTTCTACGAGGACAGCACCCGCACCCGGCTGTCGTTCGAGGCCGCGGCGAAGCAGCTGTCCGCCGACACGGTGAACTTTTCGGTGGGAGCCTCGTCGGTCAACAAGGGCGAGTCGGTGCGTGACACGGTGCAGACCATCGGAGCGATGGGCATCGACGCCATCGTGGTGCGTCACTCCTGCGCCGGAGTGCCCCACAGGGTGACCGAATGGATCGACGCCTCAGTCGTCAACGCCGGCGACGGCAGCCACGAGCATCCCACACAGGCGCTGCTCGACCTCTACACGGCCCGCGCCCGCCTGGGGAGCCTCGACGGAGCGCGGGTTGCCATCGTGGGCGACATCCGCCACTCGAGGGTCGCCCGCTCCAACATGCTCGCCTTCACGGCCATGGGCGCGGAAGTGACCCTGGTCGCGCCCCGCCCCCTGCTGCCGTTGAGTCTGGAGGGCTGGCCCGTGACCGCCACCCACGACCTCGACTCGGTCTTGGGCGACATAGACATCTGCTGCATGCTGAGGATGCAGCTCGAGCGCGAGGCTGGCGCGTCGGTGCCGTCGCTGCGCGAGTTCCGGGACGAGTACGGCCTCGACTCCGCCCGGGCCGACCGGCTCGGATCCGATGCCCTGATCATGCATCCGGGACCCATGAACCGAGGCGTGGAGATCGCCGGGGACGTTGCCGACCGGCCCAACGCGGTGATCACCGAGCAGGTCGCCAACGGGGTGGCGGTCCGCATGGCGGTTCTGTTTCTGCTGCTCGGCTCGGGCCTGGACCTCGCCGACGGCGAGAGCGTGATGGCCGCGTGAGAGAGAAGCTCGCTGTGGTGTGCGTCTGCGGCGTGGCGGCCCGATGAGTGCCCGACTCGCCGCGGTGCCCTCCTGCGGCACCGTCGCCGTACGGGGCGGGACCGTCGTGGACGCGAACGGCAGCCGCCGGGCCGACGTGCTGGTCGGCGACGGCCGCGTCGTCGCTGTTGAGGCCGCGGGCGTGGAGGGCGACCGCACGCTGGACGCCTCCGGCTGCGTGGTGGCGCCCGGACTCGTCGACCTGCACGTCCATCTGCGCCAGCCTGGCCGGGAGGATGCCGAGACCGTCGAGACCGGTGCCCGGGGCGCGGCCCTCGGCGGGTTCACCGCGGTCGTCGCCATGCCCAACACCGATCCGCCCATCGACTGCGCGGCGGTGGTGCGCGAGATCCAGGACCTGGAAGCCGGGGCTTGCTGCGACGTGTACCCGTCGGCCGCCATCACCGTGGGCCGTCGCGGCGCCGACCTGGCGCCCATGGCCGAGCTCGTGCGCCTAGGGGTACGGATCTTCACAGACGACGGCAGCGGCGTGCAGGACGCCCGGATCATGAGACTCGCCCTGGAGTACGCTTCCGGGCTCGACCACCTCGCTGGGGGCCGGCCGGTGGTGGTGGCCCAGCATTGCGAGGTCGCCGAGCTCGCAGCCGGCGGCTCCATGCACGAAGGCGAGTGGTCCAGCCGCCTGGGTCTCGGCGGCCAGCCCTCCGAGGCCGAGGAGCTGATGGTCATGCGTGACATCGCCCTGGCCCGGCTCACCGGGTCGAGGGTCCATTTCCTGCACCTGTCGACGGCCGGGTCGGTGGCCATGGTTCGAGCGGCCAAGGAGGCGGGGCTGCCGGTCACGGCCGAGGCTGCGCCCCACCACTTCACCCTCACCGACGAGTGCTGCGCCGGCTACGACACCGTCTTCAAGGTCCATCCGCCGCTGCGGACCGGCACCGACGTCGACGCCGTCCGGGCCGGACTGGCCGACGGCGCCATCGACGCCATCGCCACCGACCATGCGCCCCACACCAGCGCAGACAAGGAGAAGCCCTTCGATGCGGCGCCCCCGGGCATGCTGGGCCTCGAGACGGCGCTGGCCTTGGCGTTGACCGAACTGGAGTTGCCTATCGAGCGGGTGCTGGCCCTGATGTCGTGGCAGCCTGCAGCCATCGCCGGCATCGACGACCGCCACGGGCGGCCGGTTGCCCCCGGCGAGCCCGCCAACCTGTGCGTCATCGACCCCGGTGCGACCTGGAAGGTGTCCGGCGAGGCCATGGCCGGCCCGAGCCGCAACACCCCCTACGAGGGGCGGGAGCTGCGGGGCCGGGTCAGGCACACCCTGCTGGCGGCCGAGCCGGTCGTGATCGACGGCGAGCCGCAGCGATGACCGTCTCCGGCGCCGTGCCGGCGGCCGTGTCCGCAGCGGCTGTCGCTCCACAGCGCACCGATGCGCTGCTGGTATTGTGCGACGGGGAGGTCTTCGAGGGCGAGGCGGTGGGGGCGCCCGCAGACGTCGCCTCCGGCGAGGTCGTCTTCAACACTGTGATGAGCGGGTACCAGGAGGTGATCTCCGACCCGTCCCACGCGGGCCAGATCATTACCTTCACCTATCCACATATCGGCAACTACGGAGCCAACGACGCCGACTCCGAAGCGGTCCGGCCCCACTGCCGCGGCGTGATCGTGCGGGACCTGGCCCGCCGCCACAGCAGCTGGCGGGCCGTCGGCAGCCTCGACGGCTACCTGTGCCGCCACGGCGTCGCCGGCATCACCGGCATCGACACCCGCCGCCTCACCCGCCACATCCGTGACGCGGGGGCTATGCCCGGCGCCTTCGGCACCGCCGGCGAGGCTGCTCTGCTCGCTGCGGCCCGAGCCGAGCCCGGCACCAGCGGCGTCGATCTCGTCGGCGAGGTCACCACCGGCGAGCCCTACACCGCGGGCGCCGGGTCGCGTCGGGTCGTGGCCTACGACCTCGGCATCAAGTCCACCATCCTGGACTGCCTGGGCGAGTTCGCCACCGTGACGGTGGTGCCCGCCCAAACCCCGGCCTCGGAGGTGCTCGCCCGCCGGCCGGACGGCGTGTTCTTCAGCAACGGGCCGGGCGACCCCGAGCTGGCTGGGCCCGCCATCGAGGCCCTGACGGACCTTGTGGGCACCGTTCCCGTCTTCGGGATATGCCTCGGCCACCAGCTGCTGGCCCTGGCCCTCGGCGGGCGCACCTTCAAGATGCGCTTCGGGCACCACGGCGGCAACGTGCCCGTTCGCTGCACCGCCACCGGACGCATCGAGATCACCAGCCAGAACCATAATTACGCGGTCGAAGCGGGATCGGTGCCGGGCGTGACGGAGACTCACGTCTGCCTCAACGACAGCACCCTGGAAGGGATGTCGGTCGACGGTGCCGACGCGTTCGGCGTGCAGTACCACCCCGAGGCCGGTCCCGGCCCCCACGACGCCCGCCACCACTTCGCTGCATTCGCCGAGATGATGGACCGCCGCCGTGCCCCGGCGTGACGGCTTGACGGGCGGCTCCGCCGCGGGCGGCAACCGGATGACGGGCGGGTTCCGTGCCCCGGCGTGACGACATCTCCTCGATCCTCATAATCGGATCCGGGCCCATCGTCATCGGCCAGGCCTGCGAGTTCGACTACTCGGGAACGCAGGCCTGCCGGGTGCTGCGGGCCGAGGGTTACCGGGTGGTCCTGGCCAACTCCAATCCGGCAACCATCATGACCGATCCCGAGGTGGCCGACGCCACCTACGTCGAGCCGCTCGACGCCGGCGTGCTGGCCCGCATCATCGAGCGGGAGCGGCCCGACGCTGTGCTGCCCACACTCGGCGGCCAGACCGGCCTGAACCTGGCCATGGAACTTGCGGAGTCGGGCCTGCTGGAGGCCGCCGGCACCGAGTTGATCGGCGCCGACGGGGCTGCCATCGCCACCGCCGAGGACCGCCAGCTCTTCAAGCAGGCCATGCTCGAGATCGGCTTGGACGTGCCCCGCTCCGGGATCGCCCGCGACATGGGCGCCGCTCGCGAGGTGATGCATACGGTGGGGCTGCCGGTGATCGTCCGCCCCGCCTACATCCTCGGGGGCCGTGGCGCCGGCATCGCGTCCACCGCCGAGGAGTTCGAGCGCGTCGCCGCCTTCGGCCTGGAGTCCAGCCCCATCTCCGAGATCCTCATCGAAGAGTCGATCGTCGGCTGGAAAGAGTTCGAACTCGAGGTGATGCGGGACCGCGCCGACAACTGCGTAGTGGTGTGTTCCATCGAGAACCTCGACCCGATGGGGGTACACACCGGCGACTCGATCACTGTGGCTCCAGCCCAGACGCTCAGCGACCCGGAGTACCAGCAGATGCGCAACGCCGCCTTCGCGGTGCTGCGGCGGGTGGGGGTTGAGACCGGCGGGTCCAACGTCCAGTTCGCGGCCGATCCGGCGACCGGTCGTCAGGTCGTCATCGAGATGAACCCCAGGGTGAGTCGGTCCTCGGCCCTGGCCTCCAAGGCGACCGGCTTTCCCATCGCCAAGATCGCGGCCCGGCTGGCGGTGGGCTACACCCTCGACGAGATCCCCAACGACATCACCGGTGTGACGCCGGCCTCGTTCGAGCCGACCCTGGACTACGTGGTCACCAAGATTCCGCGATGGTCCTTCGAGAAGTTCCGTGCCTCGTCAGGCGCTCTCGGCACCTCCATGCAGTCGGTGGGCGAGGTGATGGCCATAGGCCGCACCTTCTGTGAGTCGCTCCAGAAGGGCCTTCGGTCATTGGAGCAGGGCCGTCTGGGACTCAACGCCGACCCGGCCGAGTCCGCCCTCGACCGCTTCGGCGACGCCAGTCTGCTGGCTGCCGCGTCCGTGCCCACCCCGGAGCGGATCTTCCAGCTCGAGGCGCTGCTGCGCCGGGGAGTGTCGGTCGAGGAGGTGTCGGCGGCCACCGGGGTGGATCCCTGGTTCCTCGACCAGATGGCGCGCATCAGCGAGGAGCGTTCGATGCTCGAAGCAACCCGGCCCGCCGCGATGACCCGGGCAGGATGGCGCCGGGTGAAGCGGCTCGGGTTCTCCGACGGCCAGCTCGCCCACCTGTGGGGTGCCGACCCGGCCGAGATCAGGACCCTCAGAGAGCGGGCCGGAGTGCTGCCGACCTTCAAGACGGTCGACACCTGCGCGGCCGAGTTCGAGGCGACCACGCCGTACCACTACTCCACTTACGAGGACGCCGACGAGATCCGGCCGGCCGCCAAGCCGCGGGTCGTGATCTGCGGGTCCGGCCCGAACCGCATCGGGCAGGGAATCGAGTTCGACTACTGCTGCGTCC
Organism: Acidimicrobiales bacterium; assembly: GCA_965116865.1. Taxonomy (GTDB): domain Bacteria; phylum Actinomycetota; class Acidimicrobiia; order Acidimicrobiales; family Aldehydirespiratoraceae; genus Aldehydirespirator. The sequence goes on from OZ220727.1 coordinate 432,183, forward strand.
ACGCCGGGCAGGCCCTTCGACAGGCGGGCTACGAGACGGTGATGATCAACTGCAACCCGGAGACCGTCTCCACCGACTACGACGCCAACGACCGGCTCTACTTCGAGCCCTTGACCACCGAGGATGTGGCCAACGTGATCGCGGCCGAGGATCCCGTCGGGGTGATCGTGTCGCTCGGGGGCCAGACGCCGCTGGCTCTGTCGGCCCATCTGCCGGCGGAACTGGTGCTCGGCACCTCTCCCGCCTCGATCGACTTGGCCGAGGACCGCGAGCGCTGGAACGCCATGTGCGGCCGTCTCGGAATCCCGCAGCCGCCGGGCGGCACGGCTAGCAGCTTCGAGGAGGCTCGACGGGTGGCCGCCAGGATCGGCTATCCGGCGCTGGTGCGGCCCTCCTACGTGCTGGGCGGACGGGCCATGGCTGTCGTCTACGACGACGCGGAGCTGGCGGCGGCGATCGGCGAGTTGGCCGACCTCGGTTCCCTGGGCCGTGAAGGGGGGCCGGCCTCGGAGCGGCCGGTGCTGGTGGACCGCTTCCTCGAGGACGCCGTCGAGGTGGACGTCGATGCGGTACGGGACCGCACGGGGGAGGTGCAGATCGGCGCGGTCATGGAGCATGTCGAGGAGGCTGGCGTCCACTCCGGGGACTCGGCCTGCACGATCCCGCCGACGACGCTGGGCGACGAGGCAGTCGCCGTCATCTGCGGCCACACCCGCCGTATCGCGCGGGAGTTGGACGTGAAGGGCCTGCTGAACGTCCAGTTCGCGGTGAAGCGCGACGGGCACGGCGCGGACGGGCCGGACTCGGAGCCCGCCGCGGGCGACGTGTATGTGATCGAGGCCAACCCGCGGGCGTCGCGCACAGTGCCGTTCGTGGCCAAGGCTACCGGGATCCCGCTGGCCATGGTGGCGGCCCGCCTGATGGTCGGGGCGACTCTGGCCGAGCTCCGGGCCGAGGGGATGCTGCCGCCGTCGTCGGATCCGGGAGTCGCCGGCGACTACGTGTCGGTCAAGGAAGTGGTGCTGCCGTTCAACCGCTTCCCCGACGCCGACGCGGTGCTGGGGCCGGAGATGCGCTCGACTGGCGAGGTGATGGCCATCGACGCGACCCCCGGCTTGGCCTTCGTGAAGGCGCAGCTGGCAGCGGGCACCCGACTGCCGGCCGAAGGCACGGTATTCATGTCGATGGCCGACCGTGACAAGGATGCGGGCGTGCGCGCCGCCCGCATCCTCCACGGGCTCGGCTACCGGCTGGCGGCGACCGTCGGCACAGCCGCGCGCCTGCGCGACGGCGGCGTGCCGGTGGAGGTCGAGGTGTCCAAGCTGGGCAACGGCCGGGGCCGCCACGCCGTGGATCTGATCGAGGCAGGCGAGGTCCATCTGGTGATCAACTCTCCCCGCGGCCGCGGACCGCGCGCCGACGGGGCCCACATCCGGTCGGCGGCCGGGAGGGCCGGGCTGCCACTGCTCACCACCGGCGCCGCCGCGCTGGCCGCAGCGGCCGGCCTCAAGGACTTGCGTGACCGGCGTCCGGCGTTGCGCAGCCTCCAAGAGTACCACCGCGGCCGCGTCAGCCCGAGCAGGCCATGACCGCGCCCGGACCACGACCGCCCGGCTCGGCCGGCTCGGAGCTATGACCGAGATGACGACCAGCGTCGGCAGTGTGGAGCTGCGGGCTCCGGTGATGACGGCGTCCGGCGCGTCCGGGCATGGCGCCGAACTGGCGCCTTACGGACCGCTCAGCGATCTTGGGGCCGTCGTCGTCAAGTCTCTGAGCGACAAGCCCTGGCCCGGCAATCCCGCCCCCAGGCTGCATCCACTGCGCGCCGCCGCGGGGATGGTCAACAGCGTGGGCCTCCAGGGATCGGGCACATCGTCTTGGGTGGAGGACGACCTGCCCGCGCTCGTCCGGGAGGGCGCTGACGTGGTGGCGAGCATCTGGGGCGACACCGTCGACGGCTATCGCCGGGCTGCCGACTCGCTGGCCGAGGCGCCTCCGCAGGTGGTGGCGGTGGAAGTGAACGTCTCGTGTCCCAACACCGAGGACGGGATGTGCATGTTCGCACACTCCGCGGAGGCGACCGCGGCTGCGCTGGCCGCGACCGCGGGCTGCGGCCGGCCGCGTTGGGCCAAGCTGAGCCCCAACACGCACGAGCTGGTCGCGGTGGCCGCCGCGGCGGTGGACGGCGGGGCCGAAGCGGTCGTCCTCACCAACACGCTGGCTGGCATGGTCATCGACATCGACAGTCGCCGGCCCGTCCTCGGAGCACTCCGGGGCGGGGTCAGCGGAGCGGCGTTGCGCCCGGTGGCGGTTCGGGCTGTCTACGACGTGAGCGAAGCTCTGCCGGACGTGCCCGTAGTCGGCGTGGGCGGGGTGGCCTGCGGCGTCGACGCCGTCGAGATGCTGCAGGCCGGCGCGTCGGCAGTGCAGGTGGGCACCGCGATCTTCGCCGATCCGCGAGCCCCGTGGCGTGTTCTCGCCGAACTGCGGGAGTGGTGCCGGCGAGTGGGCGTACAACGAATAGAAGAGCTGATCGGAGCAGCCCATGGATGAAGCAGCACCCGCATCCCCGAGCGGTGTCGGCGGTGCCGGCCGGGGGGAGGTCCGCGACCGCCTAGCGTTGGCGCTCGACGTCGACGACTTGGTGGCGGCGTCCCGCCTCGCCCGTTCGCTTGTTGGACACTTCCGGGTCGCCAAGGTCGGTCTTGAACTCTACACGGCTGCGGGCCCCGAGGCGATAGGAGCAATGGCCGACCTCGGCTACGATGTCTTCTGCGACCTCAAGCTCCACGACATCCCCAACACTGTGGGCCGGGCGGCCCGAGTGGTGGGAGAGCTGGGCGTCTCGTACCTGACGGTGCATGCCGCCGGCGGCGTGGAGATGCTGCAGGCTGGAGTCGACGGCCTGGCTTCCGGCGCGACCCGCCCGGCGGGAGTCTTGGCGGTGACGGTGCTCACCAGCGAGGCCGAGGCGGCCGCTACACGCGACCTGGTCGCCGAGCGCATGGAGACGGCATTCGAGGCTGGCTGTGCGGGCGTGGTCTGTGCCGCGCCCGATCTGACCGCGACCCGCCATGTCCGGCCCGAGCTCCTTCGGGCCGTTCCCGGTATCCGGCTGGCCACCGACCCGGTGGACGACCAGCGGCGGGTGGCGTCGCCGGTGCAGGCGCTGGCCGCCGGCGCGGACCTGCTGGTCGTCGGCAGGCCGGTGACACGGGCCGCCGACCCTGTCGAGGCCGCCGAGCGTCTGCACCGAAGCCTCCGGCAATGAGGTCTCCCCGCCCGCGGGCTCGATAAATCTCGCGGCGTGTTGCCAGGACTCGGACCGTGAGGCCTCCCGGTCCGCAGCCTCGATGCTCCCCGAGCAGACGCAGTTCGACGACCCGGTGGCAAGTCCTCGCCGTCTTGGCTAATCTCACAACTTATGTCTAAACCGTTCTCCATTTCCGATGACGGCAGGCGAGAGGCCCTCGCCAAGGCTGCAGTGGTTCGCCGCGAGCGGGCAGAGCTCCGCTTGCAGCTCAAGGCCGGCGACGTCACCGTCTCGGATCTCCTCGACCGCCTCGACGACGACACCGTCGGGAAGATGAAGGTCCTGACCGTGATCGAGTCGCTCCCCGGCGTGGGAAAGGTCAAGGCTCGCAAAGCGATGGAGGGCATCGGGATATCCGAGCGCCGCCGCCTGCGCGGTCTCGGCCGCCAGCAGCGCAGCCGGCTGATCGACGCCTTCGGCTGATCGGCGCCTTCGGCTGATCGGCGCCGGGTCGGTAGCCTCGCGGGGGTGACCTCCCTCGAGGACCGTACCGTTGACCGGCGCCTTCGGCTGATCGGCGCCTTCGGCTGATCGGCGCCGGGTCGGTAGCCTCGCGGGGGTGACCTCCCTCGAGGACCGTACCGTTGTCATCGTCTCCGGGCCGGGAGGCGTCGGCAAGGGCACGATCGTCGCGCAGCTGCTGGGGCGCGACCCGAGTTTGTGGCTGTCCCGATCTTGGACGACCCGGCCTCGTCGGCCGTCGGAGCCGACTGGCGCCTACCGCTTCGTGGACCGCGCCACGTTCGAAGCCGCCATCGACCGGGGCGACTTCCTAGAATGGGTCGAGTTCCTGGACTACCTGCAGGGCACGCCGCTTCCCGATCCTCCCGTGGGAGCCGACGTGCTGCTTGAGATCGACGTCAGCGGGGGACGGCAGGTGAGGGAGCTAGTGCCCGACGCACTGCTGGTGTTCGTCGACGCGCCCAGCCGCGAGCACCAGCAGGAGCGCCTCGAGAACCGCGGCGACGACTCCGCCACTGTCGCCCGACGCATGGAGAAGACCGCTTCGGAGCGCGCTGAAGCGGAAGAGATGGGCTACGAGATAGTGGTGAACGACGAGGTGAGCCGGGCTGTTCGAGCCATCGAGAGCCTGATCGCAGCCGACCGTTCCCGGCGCTGCGCCCGACCCTGAGCCACAGCGACGCTCGGTCGGGCCGGTCCGTCCGCAACGACGGCCGCGGCTGCTAGCGTGAAACTTCCTGTTGCCAGATCCAGCGGAGTGCGCCATGGCCCACGGCTACGACACGATGATGACGCCGCCCATCGAGGAGCTTCTCGACCGGACAGAGTCCAAGTTCGTGCTCGTGACTCTGGCTGCGATGAGAAGCCGCGAGATCACCAACTACCTCGGCCAGCTGGGCGGCGGGATCGGAGCGTCCGTGCCGCCGCAGGTGGTCTCCAAGTTGTCCAAGCCGCTGTCGATCGCTTTGGAGGAGGTCGCCGCCGGCAAGATCGAGGCGGTCGAGGCCAATACCGGCACCGAGGCGGCCGAGCCTGCCGACGGCTTGGAGATGCTCGCCCAGCAAGCGGATCCTCTCGAAGGCGCCTACCTGCAGGACGTGAGCAACCCGGACCCGGGTCTGGCCGCCGTCGAGTCCCTCGAGTCGGCCGGCGGCGTCGGCGCCTGACAGGCGCACTGTGAGCGCGCCCCGTCGCGTGACGGCGCCTGCCTTCGAACCGGTCTGCCGGCACAGCCCGGCGCCATGAGCCCACTCCACGGCCGCTGCGTCGTGCTCGGCGTGACCGGCGGCATCGCCGCGTACAAGGCGGCTGAGGTGTGCCGGAGGCTGGTCGGCGCCGGGGCACGCGTCGTTCCCGTGCTCACCTCGGGGGCGCTGCGGATGGTGGGAGAGACGACCTTCTCGGCCCTGGCGTCGGAACCGGCGGTCACGCCGCGGTGGGCGGACGCCTCCTCGGCCATCCCCCACACCGATCTCGGCCGGCGAGCCGACGCCGTCGTCGTGTGCCCGGCGACGGCCCGCTTGGTCTCGGACCTGCGCGCCGGCCGCTCCGGCGACATTCTCACGGCCACCCTGCTGGCCACCCGTGCGCCGGTGGTGGTGGCGCCCGCCATGCACACCGAGATGTGGGAGCAGCCGTCGGTGAAGGAGAACATGGCGGTGCTTGTCGAACGGGGTGTGACCGTCGTGGGGCCGGTGGAGGGCCCCCTCGCCGCCGGCGACTTCGGAGCGGGACGGATGGCGGCGCCTGCTGAGATCGTGGCCGCAGTCGAGGCGGTGCTCACCCCCCAGGACCTTGACGGCCGACGGGTGCTGGTCACGTCCGGCGGGACCCGCGAGCCGATCGACGCGGTGCGGTATGTGGGCAACCGCTCGTCGGGCAAGCAGGGAGCTGCGGTCGCGTGCGAGGCCGCGGCCCGCGGCGCCGAAGTGGTTCTAGTCACCACCGAACCCGACCGGGCGCCGTCAGTCGCCCGTGTGGTGACGGTGGAGACAGCCGCAGAGATGGCTGCCGCCGTCGAGTTGGATGCGCCCCGTTCCGACGCGGTGATCATGGCGGCAGCGGTCGCCGACTTCCGTCCCGCGAACCCCTCAGACGCCAAGTTGAAGAAGGGGCAGGGTGTGCCCCCGCTGGAACTGGAGCCCACCTGCGACATCCTGGCGTCGCTGGGCGCCTCCAAGCCGCCCGGTCAGGTGCTGGTCGGTTTCGCGGCGGAGACCGATGACCTCGACGCCAACGCGCTCGAGAAGCTGCGCGGCAAGAACCTCGATGCGATCGTGGCCAACGACGTCTCCAAGGAGCGGGTCGGTTTCGGTCACGACACCAACGAGATCGTGATGTTCACTGCCGACGGTGCCCGCCACCACGTCCCCCTGACCACCAAGCGCGAGGCGGCGCGGTCCGTGCTCGACATGGTGGCAGCGCTCTTGCCGGAGGCCCAGTGAGTACTTGGACGTTCTCCTCGGAGTCGGTGACCGAAGGACATCCCGACAAGATGGCCGACCAGATCTCCGACGCCATCCTCGACGCGCTGCTGGGCGCCGACCCCGGCAGCCGCGTCGCCTGCGAGACGCTGCTCACCACGGGCCTGGCGGTGGTCGCGGGCGAGATCCGTACCGAGGCCTACGTCGAGATCCCCAACATTGTGCGCCGAACCATCTGTGCCGCGGGCTACGACAACGCGACCTTCGGCTTCGACGGTGACGCCTGCGGCGTGGTGGTGGCAGTTGGCGACCAGTCGCCCGACATAGCGATGGGCGTCGACTGTCCCGACGAGGATCCTTGCGGTCAGGGCGCCGGCGACCAGGGGATGATGTTCGGCTATGCCTGCGACGAGACCGACGTCGGGATGCCGCTGCCGATCCATCTCGCCCACCGGCTGGCCGAGCGCCACGCCGAGGTGCGCCGGGCGGGCACGATCCCCTACCTGGGTCCCGACGCCAAGACCCAGGTCACCTTGGAGTACGAGGGCAGCAGGCCGGTGCGGCTGCGAACAGTGCTCGTGTCCACACAGCACCGGACCGGCATCGACCGCAACCGGATGATCTGCCCCGACATCACAGAGCAGGTGATCGAACCGGTGATAGCCGAGCATTGCCCCCAGTTCGCCGACGACGCCTACAACGTGATCGTCAACCCGACCGGCAAGTTCGAGACCGGAGGGCCGAGGGGCGACACCGGCCTCACCGGTCGCAAGATCATCGTAGACACCTACGGGGGCATGGCCCGCCACGGAGGCGGCGCCTTCTCGGGCAAGGACCCGTCCAAGGTCGACCGTTCCGCCGCATATGCGGCCCGCTGGGCGGCCAAACACGTCGTGGCTGCAGGCGCGGCGTCGCGCTGCGAGCTCCAGGTGGCCTACGCCATCGGCGTGGCGGAACCGCTGTCGCTGATGGTGGACACTTTCGGCACCGAGACGGTGGACCGTGCCCGGATCGTCGAAGCCGTGCGGGAGGTGTTCGATCTGCGCCCCGCAGCCATCGTGCGGGACCTGGGCCTGCTCGAGCCGATCTACACGCCGACCGCCGCCTACGGCCACTTCGGACGCGAGCCTGAGAACGGACGGTTCACTTGGGAGAGCACCGACCGTCTCGACGACGTGAAGTCGGCGCTCGGCCTCTGATCTCCGGCGCCCAGGGCCGACTCTTCTGCGAGGAGCCCGCCGAGGGGCCGGCCGAGCAGGAGGGTTCTGTGGCCGGTGCGCACGAGCAGAGTGCGCCGGGGCCTGACGCGCCCGGCGAGGTCGAGACGGGATCGGTCCTCGGAACTGCCCCGGCGCTCGTGGTTCGGGTGATGCCGGACGTGGTCGGTCTCGACAGGGAGTTCGACTACGCAGTCCCCGACGCATGGCAGGACGACGGGCGCGCCGAGCGTCTGGCGGTGGGCTCGATCGCCCGCATCTCCCTGGGCGGTCGCCTGATACGGGGCTGGGTCACCGAGGTCGGCGTCGACCCGTCTCCGGGCGTGGTGCTCCGGCCGCTGTCCAAGCTCACCGGCATGGGTCCGCCCGCCGACGTGGTGAGCCTCGCCGGCTGGGCTGCGTGGCGCTGGGCCGGGCGCAAGGTGCATCTGCTGCGAGCCGCGTCGCCGCCCCGTGTCGTGACTCGTCCGGCTGCTGCTCCGACAGGCGCGGGCGCCGGCGACGGTCGGGAGCGGGCGCGCCTTGGACGCTCCACGATCTCGGGCGACGGTTGTCCGTGGACGGGCCGGGGAAGTCCGCTGGGCGATTCGGAAGATGCATCGGACGAGGCCACCGGCGACGGTTGGCCGCAGCCGCAGCCGCAGCCGCAGCCGAAGCCGCCGCTATGCTCGACGCCACCAGCACCCTGCCCGACATCCGGCGACGGTTGGCCGCAGCCGCAGCCGCAGCCGCACGGTCGCGGCGGAGAGCGCCAGGAGCGGCACCGGTCGGGCGCGGGCGCCGGCGACGGCTCGCTCCGACAGTACGACGGCTTGTTCGATCGCCCTGGATCGGCGGCCGTGCTGCGGTGTCCGCCCGCGGACGACGGTACGGCGGCGGCACGGGCGGCGGCCCACCGGGGTGACGCGCTGATCGTGGTGCCGACGCTGGCCGACGCCCGCCGCGTCGCAGCCGACCTGAGGCACCGGGGGGTGCGGGTCGCTCTGGGCTTCGATGACTGGGCCGTCGCCGCCGCGGGCGCAACGGTGGTCGGTACCCACACCGCGGTCTGGCTGCCGATGCCGCGGCTGGCTGCGGTCGCCGTGTTCGATGAGCACTCCGAGGCCCTCCAGAGCGAGCGGTCACCTACATGGCACGCCCGCGATGTGGCCCTCGAGCGGGCCCGAAGGGTCGGGGCGCCGGCTGTGCTGATGTCGCCTGTCCCGACGCTGGAGGCTTTGGAGGCCGGCGAACTGTGGACGTTCGATCGGCCGACTGAGCGCGCCGGCTGGCCTGTGGTCGAGGTGCTGGACCGCCGTCTCGACGACCCGGTCCGGGGCGGGTTGTTCGCCGAGGGCTTGCGCGATCGTTTGACTGCTGTGCCGGGAAGGGTGGCGGTCGTGCTGAACCGGAAGGGCCGCTCCCGGCTTCTGGCGTGCAAAGCCTGCGGTGAGTTGGTCCGCACCTCCGACGGACGGGCGCCGATGCGGCTCGCGGACGACGAGCTGGTGGCGGCCGACGGCAGCGAGCGCCGTCCGGTGGTGTGCGCCGGGTGCGGATCTACAGTCCTGCGCAATCTGCGGATGGGCGTGACGCGGGCCCGCGAGGAGCTGTCCGCACTGATGGGCGAGCCGGTGGGCGAGCTGACCTCCGAGACGGGCAACCTCGGCTCCGAGCGGATCGCGATCGGCACAGAGGCCGTCCTGTGGCGGCTGGGGTCGGCGGCGGCGGTCGTGTTCCTGGATTTCGACCAAGAGCTGCTGGCCCCCCGCCAACGAGCCTCCGAGCAGGCGCTGGCGCTGCTGGCCCGGGGCGCCCGGCTGACCGGCGGCCGCCGGGACGGCGGCCGTCTGGTGGTCCAGACCCGCCAGCCTGACCATCCCGTCGTGTCGGCGGTGGTGAGGGCCGACCCGTCGATCGTGTCCACGGTCGAGCGGAACCGCCGCCGGGAGTTGGGCATTCCTCCCTACGGTGCCCAGGCCGTCGTCTCCGGCGCGGGCGCGGAGACCTTCATCGCAACACTGCGAGCCGCCGCTGACACGGCCGTCGGCATCCGGGGCCCGGTCGGTGGGCGATACCTGCTGCGGGCCCCGAGACGCCGGCCGTTGCTCGATCTCTTGGCTCGCACCCCCCGGCCTGCTGAGCGCCTGCGGGTGGAGGTGGACCCGCTACGGGTTTGAGCGGCAAGCGCATCTCCCATTCTTGATGCAGTTGCGCGGCTCCATTGCGGACAACTGCATCAAGAATGATCGGGACTCCGGGTCCATTGCTGGCGGCGAGCCTCGTACATGGCGATGGCGGCTGCGGCGGCCACATTGAGGGAGCCGACCCGACCGAGCTGGGGAATGAAGCCCACCGCGTCGCAGCCGTCGAGGGTGGCGGCCGACAGGCCGTGATCCTCGTTGCCGACCACCAGGGCGACCGAGTCGGCGAGGTCCAGCTGGTGCAGCGGCTGAGCCTGGGCGGCGAGTTCGACGCCCACGATCCGGTAGCCGTCCGCTCGTGCCGCCCGCACCGCCGCCAGTGGGTCGTCGAAGCGGATCCACGACAGGTATCGCTCGGTTCCCATCGACGTCTTGGCCGCCTTGGGCTCCTCGGGGGAGGCGCCGCCGCCCAGGTAGACGTGCTCGACCCGCTCGGCCGCGGCGGTGCGGGCGATCGCGCCGACGTTGAAGGGGTTCTGCACCCGGTCCAGCACCAGGGCCAGACGCTTGTGGCCGCGCCTGCGCCAGTCTCGGTGCAGCCGTTTGAGGCCGGTGGAGTCGAGCCGGCTCATGCCGTGGTCACGGCGCCCACCTCCAGGAGCCGGTAACCGGATCTCGATACCAGCCGGTCCACTCGATGGCCCCGGTCCACGAGCCGTCGGGCCAGCGAGTCGCTGCCGAGGTGGCGATGCACGACGAGGTGGGTTCGCCCGCCGTCGGCGAGGCGGTCGAGCCAGACGGCCAGCAGGCCGTGGAGGGCGTCCTTGCCGATTCGGATGGGGGGATTGCACAGGATGCGGTCGAAGCGGCGTGCGGGGCTCACTTCGTCGGGGCGGGCCACCGTCACGTTGTCGGCGCGGTTGCGTTCGGCGTTGCCGGCAGTGAGGGCCAATGCCCGCTCGTTGACGTCCACGGCGAGCACCTCGGACGCGGGCGACCACCGCCCGGCGAAGCAGGCGATCGGCCCCCAGCCGCATCCCAGGTCGAGCACCTGGCCGTCGCCGGCGTCGAGCGGCGGCGCCTCCAGCAGCAGCAGCCTCGTGCCGGCATCCAGCCGGTCAGGCGAGAACACCCCCGAATCGGTCTCGAAGGTCAGTCGCGTCCCAGCGACGGCGACCGTGATCGTTCGGGGCGCGGACGCTGCCGGAGGATCAACCTCGAAGTATTGGCCTCCGGCCGGCGTGCTCATGCTGCGGTGTTGTGCCGCGGGTTCGGCCATGGCGCGGCGTGTGGCGTGCTGCTCGGCCGGCGTGCTCATGCTGCGGTGTTGTGCCGCGGGTTCGGCCGTGGCGCGGCGTGTGGCGTGCTGCTCGGCCGGCGGGTGTTCATGCTGCGGTGTTGTGCCGCGGGTTCGGCCGTGGCGCGGCGTGTGGCGTGCTGCTCGGCCGGCGGGTGTTCATGCTGCGGTGTTGTGCCGCGGGTTCGGCCATGGCGCGACGGTAGCCTCGAACGGTGGCCGCCCCCTACGACATACGCATCATCGGTGATCCGGTGCTGCGCCGCCGCGCCGCCGACGTCGCCGACGTCGATGCTGGGATGGTGCGCATCGTCGAGGGGATGGTGGAGACGATGTACGCCGCGGAGGGGGTGGGGCTGGCCGCTCCCCAGATCGGGGTGCAGAAACGCCTGTTCGTGTGGGACCTCGGCGACGGACCGCACGCCATCGTCAACCCGCGGATCGTCGAGTCCGACGGCGAATGGGTCTACGACGAGGGGTGTCTGTCGGTGCCGGGGCTGTCGTGGAAGATCGTGAGGCCCAAGCAGGTCCACGTCGTCGGCCGCGATCTGGACGGCAACGAGGTCTCCGTCGAGGCCGACGAGATCGAGGCCCGCCTGTTCCAGCACGAGCTGGACCACCTCGACGGGACGCTGCTCATTGAGCGGCTTGACGAGGCCACCCGCAAGGCCGCCTTTCGCAGACTGCGCGAGCTGGGGATCGGTTCGGGCTCGACGGCCGCGGCACGTCCTTCGCAGGCGGAAGGGAACGCGGCCTCGGGCGGCTTGTGCCTGCTGTGAAGGCGGGCAGCATCCGAGCCCACGGGGAGCTCGGGCCACTGCCTCGTTCGGGGCTGCACGAAGCAGACAGCAGGTCGCGTCCCGCCCGCTCGGCCTCCGGACCGGCGCGCGTCGTCTACTTCGGCACGCCGGAAGTGGCGGTGCCGCCTCTGCAGGCTCTGTGCCGCGTCGGCCACGTCGTGGCGCTGGTGGTCACCCGCCCCCCCAAGCGGCGGGGCCGGCGCCAGGCGCCCACTCCCTCGCCGGTGGCGGTCGCAGCAGCCGAGATGGGGCTGGCCGCCACCTGCGACCTTTCCGACGCTCTGCACGTCGAGGCTGATCTAGGCATCGTCGTCGCCTACGGCGAGCACATTCCCGACGAGGTTCTCGAACGCCGCCGCACCGTCAACCTGCACTTCTCGCTGCTGCCTCGCTGGCGGGGGGCGGCGCCGGTGGAGCGTGCCATCCTGGCCGGCGACACCGCGACCGGGGTCTGCCTGATGGACGTGGCATCCGAGATCGACGCCGGCGCCGTGTACCGGCGGGCGTCCACGTCCATCGAACCGCAGGAGTCGGCCGCCGAGCTGCGGGCCCGGCTCTGCGATATGGGCATCGGGCTGCTCATGGATGCCCTCAGCGAGGGGTTCGGTGATCCGGTGGCCCAGTCGGGCGAGACGACCTGGGCCGACCGGATCAGTGTCTCGGAGTTGCGGGTCGACTGGTCGGCGCCGGCCGAGCACGTGCTGCGGCTGGTGCGGGTCGGCGATGCTTGGACCACCTTCCGGAACCGGCGGCTCAAAGTGCTGGAGGCCCGGCTCGCAGCCGCCGCCGGCCGACCCGGCGACGCCGGCACGATGACTCTGGGCACGCGGTCGGGTGACGGGCCGGCGGTGAGTGTCGCTGCCGGGAGCGGCGCGGTCGAGCTCGTGACCGTGCAGTCGGAGGGGCGGGCCGCGGTCCCCGCCCGCGACTGGGTCAACGGCGCTTGCATCTCCGACGGCGAGCGATTCGAGTGAGCGGTGTGTCGGGCTCGGAGGCGGGGTCCAGTCCTCGGCGCTTGCATCTCCGACGTGGCCGGGATGCCCGAGCCGCGGGTGTGTCGGGCTCGGAGGCGGGGTCCAGTCCTCGGCGCTTGCATCTCCGACGGCGAGCGATTCGAGTGACGGTGAGCGCGGATGGATCGTGAGCGTGTCGCGGCGAGGCGCTGCGCTTTTCGCTCGTGTTGGCTGCACTCACGGGCCGTTTGGGCCACAGCCGCGCTCAACGCTGTGTTTGGGTTGTTGGCGGCGGCAGGCGATCCGCTCGGCCTCCGGTGAGCCGGCCTGACCGCGCCGGGGAGCCTTCCAGCGGCCGGCAAGCGGTCACCGACGCCCGCCGCCTGGCGCTCGACGTGCTGGTTCGTGTGGACACGGGGGGCGCCTACGCCAATGTGGCTCTGCCTGCCGCGCTCGAGAAGGCCGACCTCGAGCAGCGCGACCGGGCCTTCGCCACTGAACTGGTCTACGGCGTGACTCGACGCCGCCGGGCGCTCGACTGGATTCTGGACGCCTTCCTAGTGGCCGCGCCGTCGGCCCCCGCGAGAGCCGCGCTGCGCATGGGCGTCTACCAGATCACCGAGTTGGGCACCCCGGCCTATGCGGCTGTGTCGGCCACCGTGTCGGCCGCACCTCGCAAGCACCGGGCCCTGGTCAACGCGGTGCTGCGTCGCGTCGCCGACGCGGGCGCGCCTGACTGGCCGGACGATCCGACCCGGCTCAGCTACCCGGATTGGGTAGTCGACATCTTGGCCGACGACATCGGTCGCTCCGCGGCCTTGAGAGCGTTGGAGTCGATGAACGGCCCATCCCGACTGCACCGGCGCCAGGATGGCTATGTACAGGACCTGTGTTCCCAGATGGTGGTCGACGCGGTCGATGTGCAGGCCGGGGATCTCGTGGCTGACCTTTGCGCCGCTCCGGGCGGCAAGGCCACGGGCCTGGCGGCGCGCGGCGCGACCGTGGTTGCCTGCGACTCGCACCGGGGCCGGGCCCGGTTGCTGGAAGCCAACCGGCGCGCTCTGGGGGCCGCGTCGATGACGGTTGTGGCCGCCGACGGCCGGCGCCCGCCGCTGTGTCCCGACCGGTTCGAGGCGGTGCTGGTGGACGCTCCGTGCAGCGGTTTGGGAACCCTGCGACGCCGTCCGGACGCCCGCTGGCGCATCGAGCGGTCGGCCGTGCCCCGGCTGGTCGAGTTGCAGCGGGCTCTTCTCCGCTCGGCCGCCGGACTGCTGCGCCCCGGCGGCCAGCTCGTTTACAGCGTCTGCACCCTCACCGCAGCGGAGACACTGGGTGTCGCTGAGCACGCCTCCCGTGACGATCGTCTGGTGTCCCAGCCGTTTTCTCAGGAGCCGTGGTTGCCGCACGGCGACGGCGCGATTCTGCTCCCCGACGCAGATCACGACGGTATGGCCCTGTTCCGCTGGCACCGCCGCTGAATGGGCAGCTGAGGAGTCCCGAACGAGTACTCGTGTCTGCCGATTCTTTCCACGGACCGCGCGATTATCGGGGCGAAGATCGCGGCTCCCCGCGTTTTCGCGCAGGCTCCATTCTGTGAGGCCTCGGACCGCGCGATTACCGGCTCCCCGCGTTTTCGCGCAGGCTCCATTCTGTGAGGCGGCTTGGGGAGGTGCCTGCGGATAGGGTCGGGCCGTGACGAACGGGAGTGATGCTGGGTTGGAGGCCAAGGTTCTGACCGTGTCCGACGGGGTCGTGCAGGGCACCCGGCAGGATCGCAGCGGCGAGGCGCTGGGAGAGTACCTCGCAACCGAGGGCTGGGCGGTGGTCGAGCGGACCGCGGCGGCCGACGGCGCGGAGTCGGTGGCAGGGGAGTTGCGCCGGCTGGCCGACGGCTTCCACGGATTGATCGTCACCACCGGCGGCACCGGTTTCGGGCCCCGCGACGCCACACCCGAGGGAACCAAGGCCGTGCTTGACCGAGAGGCGCCCGGCCTGGCTGAGGCCATGCGGTTGGTCAATCCGCTGGGCCGGCTCTCCCGTGGCACTGCAGGCACGATCGGCGCAGCGCTGGTCTTGAACACGCCTGGCTCCTCCGCGGGCTGCGTGGAGACGGTGAAGGCCGTGATCGACGTAGTGGGCCACGCCGTGCGGCTCCTGGTCGACAACTACGACCCTCATCCCCACGGCGGGTAGCTCAAAGCAGCCTGGTCCGACCGGCCCGGGGCAGAGCGCCGTTGTGGGCCGCTAGCCTCGGCGCTCCGAGAACCTCGTCGTCGACCGCCGCAGGACCCCGATGCTGAAGCTAGTCCTTCCCAAAGGATCGCTCGAGAAGCCCACGCTCGAGTTGTTCGAGGACGCCGATCTGCCGGTCCGGCGGTCCTCCGATGTGGCCTACAGAGCCTCGGTGGCCGACCCGCGCATCGACGACGTGCGGATCCTGCGGCCCCAGGAGATCCCAGTCTATGTAGCCGACGGCCTGTTCGACGTCGGCGTCACCGGGCGGGACTGGGTGTCCGAGACCGGAAGCGAGGTGGTCTCGCTGGGGGAGCTGCGGTACTCGAAGGCGACGTCGCTGCCGATCCGGGTGGTGCTGGCCGTGGCCGGCGGCTCGCCCTACCGGAGCGTCGCCGACCTGCCGCAGGGTGTGCGGGTGTCGACCGAGTACCCGGCGCTCACCCGACGGTTCTTCGCCGACGCCGGCATCGAAGCCCGGATCGCGCTCAGCTACGGCGCCACCGAGGCCAAGGTGCCCGACATCGTGGACGCGGTGGTGGAGATCACCGAGACCGGCCGGGCGCTGCGGGCCGCCGGGCTGCGGATCATCGACACCCTGCTGACCTCCTACACCGAGCTGATCGCCAACCCCGCCGCCGCGGCCGACGCCGGCAAGCGGCATGCCATGGGCCAGATCTGCACGCTGCTGCAGGGCGTGCTGGAGGCCCGGGGCAAGGTGCTGGTGAAGTTGAACGTCGGCGCCGACGCGCTCGACGACGTGATCGGATTGCTGCCCGCCATGAAGGCCCCCACCGTCAACGAGCTGTTTCGCGGCGCCGGCTACGCGGTGGAGACGGTGGTGCCCCGCAGCGAGATCAACGTCTTGATCCCCGCCCTGCGCGACCTCGGCGCCACCGACATAGTGGAGATGCCCATCTCCAAGATCGTCCCGTGAGGGGAGTATCGCCGTGAAGCGTGGATGGCTGAAGTACGGGGTCGGCCCCGCGATCGCGGTGGGTGCGGGCGGCGGCGCGGGTGCGGGTGCCGTCTTCGGGGCCCCCGGTGCGGGAGCGGCTGTCGGAGCCGCCGTCGGTGTAGTGGTGGGCGTGTGGATCTCGCGACGCCTCGCCGATCGGGCGGCGCCTGCTGACGGGACGCCTCGCCGATCGGGCGGCGCCTGCTGACGGGACGCCTCGCCGATCGGGCGGCGCCTGCTGACGGGACGCCTCGTCGATAGGGCGACAGCAGCGAGCACGGCTGGCGCCGGCCCCGTTGAGTCTCGTCGAGGTTGAGTCTCGTCGAGGCCGACGAGGGCGAACCCTGCGGCAACGGTCCTCGACACGAGCCGCCTGGTGTCAGGAGCCCCGGGGCAGGCGGATCGTGGCGGCGTTGCCGACGTGGGCGTACCGGCCGGGCGCGCAGGTGAGGATGATCACCTGGCACTGCTCGCCGGCGGCGGCGATCGCCGCGCCCATGCGCTCGAGGCGGTCGGCGTCGCTCCAGCCGAGGGCGTCGTCGATGATGACCGGCGCGCCGCCTCCGTCGGGGCTGACGATGGCTGCGCAAGCAAGTCGGCAGAGCACGCCGATCTGCTCGCGGGCGCCGGTGCTCAGCTGATCGACGTTCAGGGTGTCGCCGTCGAGGGTGCGACGCACGACGCGAAGGCTGTCGTCCACGTCCACCGCGAAGGATGAGCCGAACACGATGCGTCCGAGTTGTTCTATGCGCTCCTTGAATGGCCCGACATAGCGTTGTCTGGACTCTTGGCGGCGGCGCAGGAACGTGTCGTGGAGCAGTCTGGCGGCCTGCGCCCGGGCCTCGGTGCGCTCGTGGTCACGCTCCATGCGGCGCAGCCTGCTCTCGGTCTCGCCGAGTTGGGTGTGGAGCCCCTGGTCGCCTCCGACGGCGAGTTTGAAGCGCCGGTCGGCCTGCTCCTCCTCGTTGGACTGCAGGGCGTCGCGTGCCCGTTCCGCGGAGGTGCGGGCGTTGCGGAGCCGGACCTCCAACGACTCGGGGTCCACGGCCCGGAGCTCGGACGCAGCGGCCTCCAGTGATCTCTGAGCGTCTTCGAGTCGCTGAGCCGACTCAGCCACGGCGGCCTCGATCTCGTCGTCGGAGCGCTGCGACCTGACATCGCTCAGTCGCCTCTCCGCCTCCTGCGAAGCGGTGCGGGCGCCTTCGATCCTGCCGCTGAGCTTCGACTTCTCTTTCTGTTGTTCTTGGAGCGCGGCGTCGGCGGCCTCAGCCTCTTGCCGACGTGCCCCGTGCTGCTGCTTCAAGTCGTCGACGGAGCGCGCCTGTGCCGCGGCGATCCGCTTGGCCTCTTCGTAGTCGGGCGGGGGAGGCGGATCTTCGGGCCGCTCCGCGGAGTATGAGGCGATGCGGCCCGTGAGTCTCTCGACCTTGCTGTGCAGTTCGTCGATGGTCAGATCCCTGAGGTCGCGTCTTTTCGTCTCGACGGCGTCGGCGCGCTCGCGCTGGGCTTCCTTGCGCGCTTCGGAGGCAATTCTCGCCTGCTCGACGTCGGCGACTGCCCCCGATTCGCAGAGACGGCGCAGCTCGTCGTGGGCGTCGCGGCGCTCGTCGGCGAGACTTCTCGCCCCGGTACCCGGGCGCACCCGGACTCTGACGGTGTCGGGCACTTCCAACACGGCGTCGTCATCGACCACGATGCGGCGGGTGTCTCCCGCAGCCAGCGTCACGTCCTCGCCGTTGATATGCACGGAAAGGCCGCGCAAGGCGATCGTCTCGACTGAGGCCACGGCGGAGTCCGCCTGCACCACGGCGATGTTGGCCTGCTCGATCCGCTGCAGCAGCTCTTCGTCGACCTTTGCCGACGCCAGCCGGTCATCGGCGGCCTTCAGCCTCTGCTCCGCTTCGGCGACCCGTTCGTAGCGCTCGCCCAACTGGTCCACCTCGATCCGTCGGCGGTGGTGGTCGCGGTCCTCGTCGGCGCGTCGCTGCACGGTCTCGGCCGTTCGCAGAGCCTCCCGCGCCTTCTCAGCCGCGCTCGCAGCCAGTCCTGCCCTGTGGATGGCCGCGGCCAGAGCCGGCGCCGCCTGTTCAGCTTGCGCATGGAGTGCGGACAGTTGATCGGCCGTCGTGGCGACCGAATCGATCAGCTCGCAGCGACGCGTCCGGTCGGTGTCGGCGCGGCCGAGCCTTGCCCGGGCTGCGTCCTCGGCGGCGGTTCGGAGGTCGACCTCGGCGCGCAGTTTCTCCGCTGCGGCCCACTGATCTTCCAGATCTCGAGCCCGCTGATCGCATTCGTCGCGTGTGCGGTCGAGCTGGCGCGCCTCGACCTGCAGGCGGTTCAGCTCATCGAGGTCGCCGTCCAGCGCGGCCATCTGCTTCGCCAGATCCTCCATCTGGGCTCGGACGTCCTCGACTTCCGTCCGCCGCTTCGTTCGATCCCCTCTGGGCCGGCCGTGCGCCGTCCAGTACGGCTCCTGCTCCGCGCGCACGCGGGTCCAGAGGTCGTCGTCCTCGTCGGCCGCGGCTGCGCCGGCGGCGGCTAGATCGAGCGCGTTCATGAGGGACGGCACGTCGAAGCCCGGCACGGCCAGCTCGGTGCCCTGCTCGACGCGCAGCGCGGCCCACAGCTTGTCGTCCAGGGTCTCGCTCAGGATCTCCTCTACCCGGTCGTGGGCCTTCCTGCCGCGGAGTTGCTCATGCCGTGGTTCGACGATTTCCAGCGTCGTCTCGGGACTGCGCAGCCACCGCTTGCGGTAGACGAATCGATACTGGCCCGAGGACATCTCCACCTCGACTTCCGGCCCGGCGTCACGGTCGACCGGCTGAGCCGACAGGACTTGCCGGTGACGGGAGGAGTCGAGCCTCTCGAGCACCAGGTCGAGTCCCTGGGGAATGCAGGTCTTGCCGATCTCGTTGGGGCCCTCGACGACGGTGACGCCCTCGGCGGAGAACTCGACCTCGCAGTCCTCGACGCCGCGGTAGTCGCGCAGCCGCACGCGGCAGAGCCTCACGCCGGCGCTCCCGCGCCGCAGCGGGCCGATAGGCCGGGACGCACCCGCGGACACGGGATCGGGCGCGCTCTCACCGGCCTGCTCCCACGAGCCGGTACAGCAGGGACAGGGCTGCTCTCGCCTCGGCGGTCCGGTCTCCGGCCTCGGCCATCTCGAACAGGTCTTGCAGAGCTTCTCGCGCGTAGCCCGTCAGCCCGAAGTCGTCCGTGTCGGCTTCGTCTGGGAGCACCGCCAGGGCACGGCCGTCCTCGTCGAGACAGGCGAGCAGGTCGCGGTGGTGGGCCAGCACGTCGTCGAGGCGGGCCTTCTGGGCCACGGAGACCTGGCCCCTGAGACCGACTCGTGCAATCGTCCGGTCCTTGGCGTGCATGCCGGCGAGCCATTCCTCGAGAGCCTCGATGTCGGCGTCCGTCGAGAGCTCGCAGTCGGTGCGCTCGAAACGCCAGGTGCCCACACGCCGGGTCTCGACCTGCACGTTGCCTCCGTCGAGGCTGACGACGAGCACGTTGCCGGGGTCCGTCTCGGTGAAGTCGGTCGGCTCGGGCGCGCCCGAGTACCACACTCTGCCCGTGCTGCCCACATTGGTCGTCGAGTGGCGGTCGCCGAGGGCCGCGTAGTGGATCACGCCCGACTCGATGCTCTCATCGAGCCGCTGAAGCGAGATGTCCGCCGGATTGTTCCTGGCCGGCCCGATGGCGTCCACCGCGCCGTGACCGCAGACCACGCGCAGCCCGTCGGCGGGTGCGAGCCTCTCGCAGGCGTCGCCCACCAGATCGGTGAGCGGACTCTTGTTCGGCCATGGCGCGGCGATCAACTCCACACCGGGCGCGGCCTGCACGGCCCCGGCGCCGTCGAGGATCGTCACATTGCTCGGCTGATGCTGTTGGAAGGTGGGCGAGCAGAATATCGAGGCAGCGTCCAGCGGGTCGTGGTTGCCGGGCAGCAAGTAGAAGCGGACCGGCGCGGCGGCCTTCATCCTGTCCAGCGCTCGCACGAGCACCTGACGGCTCACATGGTTCGACTCGAACACGTCTCCGCTCACCACGACGAAGTCGCAGCCCTCGTTACCGGCGAGGCGACCGATCGTCTCGACGACCTCCAGACGGGCGGCACCGAACTGGGCCCTGGCGTCGTCGCTCAGGTAGTGCGGGTTCTTGCCGAGCTGCCAGTCGGCGGTGTGGATGAACTTGACCACGCTCGGATCGTATCGATGGCTCGAGGCATCCGATGCCGGGCGCCGGAGGTCGAGAGTCGTCCCGAGCAGCGTCTCAGTCCCGGCAGAGCGCCTCGGCGGTGAGAGGCCTGCGGTGCGATCCGGGGCTGATAATCAATCGTCGGGATCCTGGGGCGCTCGGGCGGCGGTCTCGTCGTCGGCTGATTCTGAGCCGACTGCTTCGCCGTCCGGGTCCGCGGGGCGGTTCTTGAGATGGACGAAGGCCATGCGGATCTGTGACAGGGCGTCGCGCAGCGTGGGCTCCGGCTCGCCGAGGCGGCCCTTCATCCCGTCGAGCAGCGCGCCCAGGGCGTCGATGGCCACCGTCGCCTCCGCGAGGTTCGGCTGCTGGTCCGCGAGGTGCAGTGCGGCCAGCTCGTAGAGGCCCATGGCGTGGTTGGCGACCACCACCGAGGCGGGTGCCTCCTTGAGCCGCTCGCGGGACTCGGCCAGCTCCTGCAGGTACTGCTCGGCCCGCTCCCGCTCCTGCGGCGACAGGCTGTCGAGGTCGAACTCATCGCCGGCCGCGGCGCCCGCGCCGGCTTTCGGGGCGTCGCTCCTCTCGGGACCGGCGTCCGACCGGCCGTCGCCGAGCGGTACTTCGCCTCCGGGGGTCCACAGCGTGCTCATCCGAACACCTCCGGCCTGTGCTCGCAAATGGGTATGGCCGCTCGACGCGGCCGGGTGCTACCCTACCGTGGTCAACCCAGCGGACATCCGCCCTTGCCGCGGCTGGGGCATGCCGCCCGAATTCGGAGGTTCCGTGCTCACGAGGAGTGAAAGGCGATAGCACCGCCAGGCGACGAGCCCAATATCAACGACCAGATCCGGGCACACGAGGTGCGCCTCGTCGGGGAGGACGGTCAGCAGATCGGCATAAGAACGCTTCAGGAGGCGCTCAATCTGGCCGGGACCGCTGGACGCGACCTCGTCGAGGTGGCGGAGGCGGCCAGCCCGCCCGTCTGCCGGATCATGGACTACGGCAAGTTCAAGTACGAGGCGGCCCAGCGGGCCAAGGAGTCCCGCCGCAAGTCGTCCCACGTCATGGTGAAGGAGATGAAGTACCGGCCCAAGATCGGGCGGGGCGACTTCGAGACCAAGACGCGCCGAGTCGAGAAGTTCCTCGGCGAGGGCAACAAGGTCAAGGTCACGATCATGTTCCGGGGACGCGAGGTCCAGCATCCGGAGCTCGGCCGCAAGATCCTCGACGACGTGGCCGAGACCGTCGAGCATGTGGGCAGGGTGGAGTTCCAGCCCCGGCAGGACGGCCGCAACATGGTGATGGTGCTCGCTCCCGACAAGCAGGCACAGGCCCGGCACCGCCGTAGACTGGCGGCCGAGGCCGCCATGGCCGACGCCGATGCGTCCCAGCCTGGCGCCGCGGAGTAGAGACTCGTCGGCGATTCACCACCACACCGAGGCGAGCAGTCTGACCGGAGAAGATCAGCCATGCCCAAGATGAAGACGCACCGGGGCGCCGCCAAGCGCTTCCGGCGCACCGGCTCCGGCAAGCTGCGGCGCCGCCGGACCAACAAGAACCACATCCTCGAGAAGAAGTCCCCCAAACGAAAGCGCCAGCTGCGGGCCTCGGCCGAGGTGTCCTCGCCGGACGGGAGGATGCTTCGGGAACTCGGCGTGTAGCGCAACGCACGGCAACACGAGCATGGAACGCAGGACGAAGCAGAAAGTGAAGGTCAGATGGCGAGAGTGACGCGGCCCGCCCAGTCGAGGCGCCGCCGCCGAGCGCGGCTGGCGCAGGCCAAGGGCTATTACGGCAACAAGTCCCGGTCGTGGCGTGCAGCCAACGAGCAGCTCATGCACTCGGGCAACTACGCGTTCCGCGACCGCAGGGCACGCAAGAACGACTTCCGACGCCTCTGGATCCAGCGGATCAACGCTGCCTGCCGTCGGCGGGGCACCTCCTACAGTCGCTTCGTCGCCGGGCTGAAGACGGCCGGCATCGAAGTAGACCGCAAGATCCTGGCCGACCTGGCCGTCGACGACCCCGACGCCTTCACCGCCCTCGTAGAGGCCGCGTCCGCCGCATCCGCGGCCCGGGCCTCCGCCGGCTGAACGCTCACCAGGCGCTGGGGCCGCGCAGCCAGCGGGTAGCCCGGCTGCGGCGCCTAGTGCGCCGTCGCGCGCCGGGCGATCCCACCGTGGTCCTGGAGGGGCGGCGCACCCTGTCGGAGGCGCTGGCCGCGGGCATCGAGCCCTCGGTGGTGGTCGCGGCTCAGTCGGCCCTCGACTCAGCGCCGGTCCGCGACGTCCTGGCCCGGCTCGCACCGCGTGTCGATGTGCTGGTCCTGACCGACCGCGCTCTTCGGTCCGTGGCGTCCTCGGTCAGCCCCCAGCCGCTGCTGGCGCTGGTCGACAAACCGGCGGCAGCGGTGCCCGGTTCGATGGCGCCGGACGATCTCGTGCTCGTGCTCGCAGGCGTCGCCGACCCCGGCAACGCCGGGACCATCATCCGCACCGCCGAGGCTTGCGCGGCCTGTTGCGTGGTAGTGGTGGGCGGCGCCGACCCGTGGGCGCCCAAGGCGGTGAGAGCCTCGGCCGGCTCGGTGCTGCGGGTGCCGGTAGCGCCCGCAGCGGATGCGGGCGCCGCGTTGCGGACTCTCCGAGCGGCTGGAGCGGTGATAGTGGCTGCCGACGCGAGCGAGGGCGAGCGCCACGACAGCGGAGTGCTCGCCGCGGGGAGCGGTCCGGTGGCCTTGGTGCTGGGATCGGAGTCACGCGGCCTCGAACCCGTGGTTCGCGAACTGGCGGACCGCCGGGTGCGGATCCCGATGGCCGGCAGCGCCGAGTCTCTCAACGTGGCCATGGCCGCCACGCTCCTCGCCTTCGAGTACCGGCGTTGACCGGCACGGTCAACCCACGGCCGCGGTCGCCGCATCCGTCTGGTCGAGCGACGCGATGAGCACTGCCAACTGCCGGCTGATCTCTGCCTGACCCCGCCGCAAGTCCTCGATCTTGGCGTCCTGGGCGGCGAAGCGCTGCTCGAATTTGGCGTCTTGGGCGGCGAAGCGCTGCTCGATCTTGGCGTCTTGGGCGGCGAAGCGCTGCTCGATCTTGGCGTCTTGGGCGGCGAAGCGCTGCTCGAATTTGGCGTCTTGGGCGGCGAATCTGGTGTCGACCTTGTCGGCCAGCGCGTCGATCTTGTCGCTGGCGCGGTTCACTTCCTCGTTCAGCAGGAACACGGGGATTCCTACCAGGACGCTGACGGAACCGATGAGGCCCACGATGATCCCGATCAGCAGAGCGGTGTTGCCTGCGTCGATCCTGCGAGTCGCAGACTGGGCGGCGGGGTTGTCGTACGCCGGGACGGATCGTTCCGCCGGCTCTGCCGCGTCTCGGGGAGCAGTGCCTGCGGGTGGCGGATGTTCGGAGGACGGGGGTGTTTCGACCATGGTCGTCGTCACCTCGTTCACGCGGGCGTGCGTCGGTGCGGTCAATGGAACCTCGCTCGGGTTGAGGCGGCGCTGGCGCGACGCTCAGGGACTCAACGGGTGACTGCCGCTGAAGCCCGGCAGCGAGACTGACAAGCAGGATAACCGACGAGTGATGCCATGTCAACTTCCTATTCTTCGATGATACGGCGACCTTGTACGATGCGCCGGGCGGCCTATGGCGCGTCCTAGCCTTGCCGGGATGACGGATGCCTACGAGCAGGCGGCCGCCGAGGCCGTGGCACGCCTCGCTGTGGCGGACGAGGTCGGCGCCGTCGCCGACATAGAGCGGGAGCTGCTGGGCCGCCGCTCGCAGTTCGCGCAGGCCAGGCGCCGGCTCGGAGACCTCGACCCGGGCGATCGGGCCGAGGCCGGTCGCCGCCTCAACGAGGCCCGGGGCCGTGTCGAGGCCGCGGCGGCCGTAGCCCGCGAGCGTCTCGCAGCGCGGGGCCGAGTCGAGCGGTACGCCGCCGAGCGCCTCGACCTCACCGAGCGGCTGCCCCGGACCGCGCCGCTGCGCCGCGGCCGCCTCCATCCCGTCACCCAGGCCCGTGACCGGCTAGAGGACGTGTTCGTGGGGATGGGCTACACGGTCGCGGAGGGGCCGGAGGTGGAGAGCGCCTGGTACAACTTCGAGGCTCTCAACATCCCGGAGTGGCACCCGGCCCGGGGCAGCTTCGACACCATCTTCGTGAATCTCGGCGAGCCCGAGGAGGTGATGCTGCGCTCGCACACCTCGCCGGTGCAGATCAGGGTCATGGAGAACCGCGAGCCGCCCGTCTACGTCGTCGCTCCGGGCCGGACCTTCCGCACCGACACCGCCGATGCCACCCACCTGCCCGCATTCAACCAGATCGAGGGGCTGGCCGTCGACCGCGGCATCACCTTGGGCGACCTCGCCGGCACCATCGACGAGTTCGTCAGGGCCCTGTTCGGGCGCGAGGTCAAGGCCAGGCTGCGCCCCTCGTACTTCCCGTTCACCGAGCCGTCGGCCGAGTTCGACATCTCCCGGCCCGACGGCTCCTGGCTGGAGCTCGGCGGCTGCGGGATGGTCCACCCCAACGTGCTGCGAAACTGCGGGATCGACCCCGAGCAGTGGCAGGGCTTCGCGTTCGGCTTCGGCATCGACCGTCTGGCGGTGATGAGCCATGAGATCGACGACATCCGCGAGTTCGTGAACAACGACGTGCGGTTCCTGAGCCAGTTCTGATGGTCGCGCAAGCCATGCCCGAGGACCTGAGATGAAGGGTGGCACCGCGAGCCGCGTCCAGGGCTTCCGACCAGTCGCGCAAGCCATGCCCGAGGACCTGAGATGAAGGTCCTGCTGTCGTGGCTCAGGGAGTTCGCGCCCGGCATTGACGGCGATCCCGCTGCGCTCAGCGACCTGCTCAGCGCGCTGGGGCTGACGGTGGAGGAGACGACCGTCACCGGCGCGGTGCCCGACGGGGTGGTGGTGGGCAGGGTGCTTGACCTGCGCCCCCACCCCGACGCGGACCGCATCGGTCTGGTCGAGGTGGAGGACGGGTCGGGCTCGACCCTGCAGGTGTGCTGCGGCGCGTTCAACATGGCGGTCGGCGACCTGGTGCCGCTGGCCCGGGTGGGGACGGTGATGCCCGGTGGGCTGGAGATCGCCCGCCGCAAGCTGCGAGGCCAAGTCTCCGAGGGCATGTGCTGCTCGGAGGCCGAGCTCGAGATGGGCGACGATGCCGACGGCATCATGATCCTCAACGACAGGGTCGTCGCAGCGGCCGGCCCGGGCACGCCGCTGGTCGAGGCCCTCGGATCGGCGCCCGACGTGTTGTGGGACCTCGACGTCGGAGCCAACCGGCCCGACGCCCTCTCGGTGATGGGCGTGGCCCGAGACCTGGCGGCCGCTCTCGGCACAGGCTTCGAGCCCCCCGACTGGTCTGCCCCCGCCTCGGGCGCCGACATCTCGGAGGCCGTCGGCGTGGAGATCGTCGACCCTGCATTGTGCGGACGCTTCGTCGGGCGGGTGCTGCGCAACATCCCGTCGGGCCCGTCGCCGGCGTGGATGGCCGGCCGCTTGGCCGCTCTGGGGATGCGTCCCGTCAACAGCATCGTCGACATCTCGAACTACGTGATGCTCGAGCTGGGCCAGCCCAGCCACACGTTCGACCTGGGCCGGGTGAGCGGCGCCCGGGTGCGGGTGCGCCGGGCCCGTGACGGCGAAACCGTGACCACCCTCGACGGCGTGAGCCGCCGCTTGGCCGCCGGCGACGGCGTGATCGCCGACGGCGACGACACGGTGATCGGGATCGCGGGGATCATGGGCGGCGCGTCCACCGAGATCGACTCCGACACCACCGACGTGCTGGTGGAGATGGCCTGGTGGGACCCGCCGTCGATCTCGCGCACCGCCAAGCGGCTGAACCTCTCCAGCGAGGCGGCCACTCGGTTCCGCCGGGGCGCCGACTGGGGCCGCAACGTCGAGCGCTGCATGAACCGCTTTGTGCAGCTGGCCGCCGCCATGGGGGCCGAGGCGGCCCCCGGCCTGATCGACGAGCGCGGTGACCTGCCCGACCGGCGCCCTCTGAGGGTCCGCGCTTCGAGGGTGAACCAGTTGCTCGGCACCAGCCTGAGCCCGCAGGAGATGGCCGGCCACCTGCGCTCCATCGGCTTCGGTGTGGACCTCGACGCCGGCATGGGCGCGGACGGTGCGGCCGGCTTCGACGTGACCGTCCCCACGTGGCGGTGGGACACCGAGACCGAGACCGACGTCGCCGAGGAGGTGGCCCGGCTCCACGGGTACGAGAACATCGAACGCACCGTCCCCACAGCCAACGAGGCAGGCGGGCTGTCGTCCTACCAGAAGGACCGCCGACTGGCGCGAGACGTACTGGTGGGGGCGGGCTGCGTGGAGATCCAGCCGATGCCCTTCGTGGCGCCCGGCGCGCTGGCCGCGGCAGGGCTGCCCGAGAACGGCATCACCCTTTCCAACCCGGTCGACGAGAACGAGTCGGTGCTGCGGACGTCGTTGCTGCCGGGCCAGCTGCGGGCGGTGGCCTACAACCAGCGCCATTTCAACGACGACGTGAGGCTGTTCGAGATCGGCAATGTGTACCTGCCCGCGCCCGCCGGGCAGATGCTCCCCGACGAGCGCGAGTTCATGGCGGTGGCCCTGTCGGGCGCCGAGGCGCCGGACGCGGTGGCGGTCCTCGACCTGCTGGCTGCGGCGCTGGCGCTGCCCGCGGTCGATTTGCGGGCCGGGGCCCCGCCGGGAATGCATCCGACACGCTCGGCCGAGGTGGTCGTGGCCGGGCGGGCCCGGGGCGTGGTGGGGGAGGTCGCCTTCGAGGTGCTCGAGGGCTGCGGCGTGGCCGGCCGGGTGGCGTGGCTGCAACTCGACCTCCGGTCGGTGCTCGACGGCCCCAGGGCCCGGCGCCGTTACCGGCCGGTCAGCAAGTATCCGCCCAGCGATGTGGACCTGGCCTTCGTGGTGCCCGACAGTGTCGCCGCGGCCCAGGTGGAGCGGGCCTTGCGGGCTTCGGCCGGGTCGCTGCTGGCCCGTGTCGGGCTGTTCGACTCGTACCGGGGCCCCGGCGTGCCCGAAGGCTCGCGCAGTCTGGCCTATCGCCTGCGGTTCCAGGCCCCTGACCGCACCCTGACCGATGCCGAGGTGGCCGAGATCCGCCGGCGCTGCATCGACGGGGTCTCCCGTCGCGCCGGGGCAGCGCTTAGAGCGTCCGCGAATAGGTGAGAGCCGATTGTGTCGCTGCGGTGTCATTCCCGCTCTTGTTCGCTGCGACCTGAGGGCCGCTCGGGCCACGGCCTCGCCTGTATGGGCCGCGTCGCTCCCGCCTATTCGCTCGGCCTCTTAGCACACTGCGATGCTTGTGCAATAATGTGCCTATTTTAGAAAAGAGTTGCATTACGGCCGCGATCCGCTAGCCTGGCCGGGATGCACAAAGCCGCCGTGATCGGCGCGTCGGGGTTCACCGGCGCCGAGTTGCTTCGGATCTGTGCGTCCCATCCTTGCCTGGAAGCGGTGGTGGCCACCGGCGACTCCATGGCAGGCCGGGCGGTGGTCGACCTGTATCCCAGCCTCGCCCCCGTCTACGGCGACTCCCGGTTGGTGCCCTACGAGCCTGGCGTGGCCTCCGGATGCGACCTGGCGTTCTGCGCCCTGCCCCACGGCGCCTCGCAGTCGGTGATGCCGGAGCTGCGCGGCTGCGTGGACCACGTCGTCGATCTGGCCGCCGACTTCAGGCTCGGCGATCCCGGCCTGTACCCGGCGTGGTACGGCGCCGGCCACAAGGTGCCGGAACTGCTCGAAGAGTTCGTGTTCGGCCTTCCCGAACTGTTCCGCGACGACATCCGCCACGCCGAGCTGGTGGCAGCGCCCGGCTGCTACGTGACCACGGCCGTGCTGGCACTGGCGCCGCTCGTCGCGGCGGGCGCGGTGGAGCCGCACGGGATCGTTATCGACGCGGCCGGCGGAGTGTCCGGCGCGGGCCGGTCTCCGAGGGCGCACACGACCTTCTGCGCGGCGGACGGGGACTTCACCGCCTACGGCCTGCTGACCCACCGGCACACGCCCGAGATCGAGATGGCGCTGTCGCGCCATTCCGGCGCCGACGTGCAGGTGCTGTTCACGCCCCATCTGGCGCCCATGAACCGGGGCATCCTGGCCACCTGCTACGCCCGGCCCGCCGCAGCGACGAGCACGGACGCGGTCCTCGGCCTGCTGGGCGACGCCTACCGCGGCGAGCCGTTCGTGGTGGTGAGCGACCGGTCGCCGTCCACCAAGGCCACCCTCGGGTCCAACAACGTCCACATCACTGCCCGGGCCGATCCCCGAACCGGTTGGGTGGTGGCCATCGCCGCACTCGACAACCTGGTCAAGGGAGCGTCGGGCCAGGCCGTGCAGTGCGCCAACCTCGCGCTCGGCATCGACGAGACCGCCGGACTGGCCTCGACGGGGATCTACCCATGAGGGCCGGTCGATGGAAGCCTCGTCGGCCCGGCAGTCGAATTGGCAGCGGTCGGGTCCCTTTCGGGCGTTCCTGGCCGACAGTTCGCGGGGGCCGCGGCCGTGGATGAGATCAAGGTCTCCCCGCTCGCGCCGGCGGCCTTCCCGGTGATGCCCATGGTCAGGGGCTTGCGCCTGGCCACCGCGGCTGCCGGCATCCGCTACCGGCGCCGCGACGATCTGCTGTTGGCCGAGATGCCCCCCGGGACCACGGTCGCCGGCACCTTCACGAAGTCGTTGTGCACTGCCGCGCCGGTGGACTGGTGCCGAGCCGCGCTGGCCGCGAGCGGAGGCAGTGGTCGGGCGGTGATCGTCAACTCCGGCAACGCCAACGCCTTCACCGGCGCGGCTGGATACGCGGTCGCCGAGCACGCCGCTGGATCTGTGGCCGCTGCTCTGGGGGCGCAGCCCCACGAGGTGCTGGTCGCGTCGACCGGCGTGATCGCCGAGGACCTCCCCGTCGAGCGCATCGATGCCGCCCTGCCCGCACTGGTGGACGGCCTCGAGTCCGCAACCTCGCCTCGGTGGGAGGCGGCCGCGGTCGCCATCGGCACGACCGACACGTTCCCCAAGGCTGCGTCGGCGCCGGTGGCAGGCACGAACGCCCACGTGGCCGGCATCGCCAAGGGCAGCGGCATGATCGCCCCCGACATGGCCACCATGCTCGCCTTCGTGTTCACCGACATGGCCATGGACGCCCAGACCGCTCAGGAGTGCCTGGCCGGGGCGGTGGAGAAGAGCTTCAATCGCATCACCGTGGACTCCGACAGATCCACCAGCGACACCGTGCTGCTGGCAGCGACCGCCGCGTCGGGTCATGGCACCGGCCGGCACGCGACGGCCTTCCGCCACGCGCTCGACGCGGTGACGCTTGATCTGGCCCACCAGATCGTGCGGGACGGCGAGGGGGCCACCAAGTTCGTGGCCGTCACCGTCACCGGGGCGGCCGACGGCGCCGCCGCGGAGGCCATAGCGCGGGCGGTGGCCGACTCACCTCTGGTGAAGACCGCCCTTGCCGCCTCCGACGCCAACTGGGGCCGCATCGTGGCCGCGGTGGGCAAGGCCGGCCAGCGGGCCGACCGGGATCGGCTTGCGATCTGGATCGGCGACGAGCAGTGCGCCGAGGGCGGCATCTCCCGTCCCGGCTACAGCGAGGAGAGAGCCGCCGCGCACCTGCTGACCGACCACATCGAGCTTCGGGTCGATGTGGGCGTGGGGGACGGCGCGGCCACGATCTGGACCTGTGACCTGACCCACGGCTACGTCGACGTCAACGCGGGGTACAGGACATGATGCAGGCGCCTCGGCACTTTCAGACCGGTGCTGCGCTGTCCCAGGCCGTTGCTCCGTGCGGTCTCGACACGGTTCAGGGGTGCAGGACATGAGCCCGGAGACGGCGCACCCGCAGGATCCGGCCGACGGAACGCACGGCTTCGAGCCTGAGCGGCGGGCCCGGGCGCTCGTCGAGGCGCTGCCCTACATCCGGCGTTTCCGGGGCGCGGCGGTGGTTGTCAAGTGTGGAGGCCACGCCATGAGCGGCCCCGGGCCGGCGGCCTCGTTCGCGCGCGACGTCGTCCTGGTGCGCGCCGTTGGGCTGCGCCCGGTGGTGGTCCACGGAGGCGGCCCCCAGATCGGCGAGTATCTGGCCCGCATGGGCAGCCAGAGCGAGTTCCGCGAGGGTCTGCGGATCACCGACGCCGACACGCTCGACGTGGCCCGCATGGTGCTGGTCGGCAAGGTCGGCCGCGACATCGTCGATGCCATCAACGCCAGCGGCGGGTCCGCTCTGGGACTCTCCGGCGAGGACGGGCGCCTCGTGACCGCGGCGCCGCGGGATCCCGCTCTCGGGTTTGTAGGCGACGTCGCCTCGGTCGATCCGAGCGTGATCGAGCGGCTGGTGGCCGAGCAGATCATCCCCGTGGTCTCCCCGATCGGAGCGGACGTCGCCGGCCAGGCATACAACATCAACGCCGACACCATGGCGGCCGCCCTGGCCGGCGCGCTGGGCGCGGCCAAGGTCGTGTACCTGACCGACGTGCCCGGGCTGCTTTCCGACCCGTCCGACGCCTCGTCGCTGGTGAGCCGGGCCACTGTGGAGGAGGTGGAGACGATGATCGCCTCCGGTGCCGTGAGCGGAGGGATGATCCCCAAGGCGAGGGCGTGCGTGGACGCAGTGCTCCAAGGCGCCGGCTCGGCCCACGTGCTCGACGGTCGGACGCCCCACGCGGTGCTGCTCGAGCTGTTCACCGACGCCGGGATCGGCACGATGATCACCGCCGGCGCCCCGGATGTCGAAGGCGGCGCGCCCGCTGGGGCGGCCCGCGGCACGGAGCCACGGGAGGGTCGGCTATGAGCACCGCCGCGCTCATGGACAACTACGGCGCACCGCAGGTGACCTTCGTGCGGGGCGACGGCGCCGAACTCACCGACGACCGCGGCCGCCGCTACCTCGACTTCCTGTGCGGTCTGGCGGTGACCGGGCTGGGCCACGCCCACCCGGCGGTGACCGAGGCCGTAGCCGTTCAGGCAGGCAGGCTCATTCACACGTCCAACCTGTTCGCCAACGAGCCGACAGCCGAGGTGGTGGAGACGCTCGACCGGCTGATCCGTTCCGGTCCCGGCGGCGACGCCGAGCCCGGCAGGATCCTGTTCCAGAACTCCGGCGCCGAGGCAGTCGAGGCCGCTCTGAAGCTGGCTCGCAAGCATCAGGGCCGGGGCCGTCACAGAGTGGTGAGCGCCTACGGGTCGTTCCACGGCCGCACGCTGGCGGCGCTGGCGGCCACCGGGCAGCCCGCCAAGCACGAGCCCTTCCAACCGATGCCGGAAGGCTTCCGCCATGTGCCCTTCGACGACCTCGACGCGCTGGAGGCGGCGCTCGACCCTTCTGCCGGGGCGGTGCTGCTCGAGTCGGTCCAGGGCGAGGGCGGCGTGGTGCCGGCCGGCGACGAGTACCTGCGGGCCGTGCGGCGGGTGTGCGATCAGCGAGGCATCCTGCTGGTGATGGACGAGATCCAGACCGGTCTCGGCCGGACCGGACGGTGGTTCGGGTACCAGCACGCCGGCGTTCAGCCCGACATCGTGACCATGGCCAAAGCGCTCGGCAACGGTGTGCCTGTCGGAGCGGTCTGGGCTCGGCCCGACGTGGCGGTCGCCTTCGCTCCCGGCGACCACGGCTCGACCTTCGCGGGCCAGCCTCTGGCCCTGGCCGCGGTTCGGGCCGTCCTCGCAGAGATGCAGGCCATGGACGCTCCCGCGGCCGCGGGCCGTCTCGGCGCCGCGCTGTGCGGCCGGCTGCGCGAGATCGACGGCGTGGACGGTGTGCGGGGCCGGGGCCTGTTGCTGGCCGTCGAGCTGTCGGAGTCAGCCAGGGCGGGCCGCTCGGCGAAGGACGTCGCCGCGGCCTGCCTCGACCGGGGGTTGGTCGTGAACGCAGTGACCCCCACGGCGCTGCGTCTCGCCCCGCCTTTCGTGGTGTCCGCCGAACAGATCGACGAGGGGTGCGCGATCCTGGCGGGCGTGCTGGATCACGGCTGACCCCCGATCAGGCTGCGACGAACGGTTCCCCTACGAAAAAGGAGTTCAGATGCGCCACTTCCTGGATCTGGAGGGCTTGCAGCCGAGCGAGCTCGCCCGAATCCTGAACCTGGCAGCCGACCCGGACCCGCCGCTGGCCCTGGCGGGCGAGGGCGTGTCGCTGCTGTTCGAGAAGCCCTCGGCCCGCACCCGCAGCGCCACCGAGATGGCGGTGGTGAAGCTGGGGGGCCACCCCGTCTACGTCGGCGCGGCCGAGGTCGGTATCGACCGGCGCGAGAGCGTGGAGGACTTGACCCGCACCTTGGCGTGCTACAGCGCGGTGATCGGGGCGAGGGTGTTCGCTCACAGCACAGTCGAGCGCATGGCGTCCGTCGGCGCGGCACCGGTCGTCAACCTGCTCAGCGACGCCGCCCACCCCACCCAGGCGCTGGCCGACCTGCTGACGGTCCGGGCTGCGCTCGGCCATCTCGAGGGCCTGGTGCTGGCCTACGTCGGCGACGCAAACAATGTGGCCCACTCGCTGGCCTACGCCGCCGGCCTGTCGGGCATGGCCATGCGGGTCGCCAGCCCCCCGGGCTACGGTTTCGCCAAGCCGGCCCTCAAGAGGATGCGCCGCCGCGGCTGCGAGCCGGTGCAGGTCGGGAAGCCGGCCGAGGCGGTGAGCGGCGCCGATGTGGTCTACACCGACGTCTGGGCCTCGATGGGCCAGGAGCAGGAGGCCGAGCAGCGCCGCAAGGACTTCGCCGGATTCACGGTGGACCGGCGGTTGATGGCGAAGGCCGAGACGAACGCGGTGTTCCTGCACTGCCTGCCCGCTCACCGGGGCGAGGAGGTGGCTTCGGACGTGCTCGACGGGCCGCGCAGTCTGGTGTGGCAGCAGGCAGCCAATCGGATGCATGCCGCGAGGGGCATCCTGCGCTGGTTGATGGAACAGGCCGGGTGAGTTCCGCGGTGAGCAAGGTCAGCCGTCAGCATCTCATCGTCCGGCTGCTCGGAGAGTACGCCGTGCACAGTCAGCAGCAACTGGTCGACCTGCTGGCATCTGCGGGCGTGGCCGCGACCCGGGCGACGGTGTCGCGGGATCTCGACGGTCTGGGCGCGGTGAAGGTCCGGGTTCCGGGAGGAGGCGCCGTGTACGCTATACCCGAGCATCCCACTGACCGGATCGCGCCGGAGGAGCATCTCAGGAAGGTGATGGGCGACTGGGTGGCCGAAGTCGGCGCCTCTGGCAACCTAGCGGTGGTGCGCACGCCGCCCGGCTCGGCCCATGTGGTGGCGTCGGCGCTGGACCGGGCCGGTCTCGAGGAGGTGCTGGGCACGGTGGCGGGCGACGACTCGCTGATCGTGGTGGCCGCCGAGCCTACGCCGGGCTCGGAACTGGCGGAGCGTCTGCGGAACCTGGCCGGGCTGGACCGGTGATCACGACAACGGAGTTGGGAGAGGCACAGAAATGACCACAGCGCATGCGGCCCGCGCCGGCCGCGCCGAAGTCTCGAAGGTGGTGCTGGCCTACTCGGGCGGGCTCGATACCTCCACCATCCTCCACTGGTTGCGGGAGACCTACGGCTGCACCGTCGTGACGTTCACCGCCGGCATAGGCCAGGACGACGAGTTGGAGCCGGCCCGGGCCAAGGCCCTGGCCATGGGCGTCGCGCCGGCCGACATCTTCATAGAGGACCTGCGCGAGGAGTTCGCCCGCGACTTCGTGTTCCCGATGTTCAGGGCCAACGCCGTCTACGAGGGCGAGTACCTGCTGGGCACTTCCATCGCCCGGCCGCTGATCGCCAAGCGGCTGGTCGAGATCGCAGCGGAGACCGGGGCGGACGCCATCAGCCACGGTGCCACCGGCAAGGGCAACGACCAGATCCGCTTCGAGCTCGGCGCCTACGCGCTGAAGCCCGACATCCGGGTGCTCGCGCCTTGGAGGGAGTGGGACCTCGGCTCGCGGGAGTCGCTCATGGCCTACGCCGCCGACCACGGCATCCCCATCGAGCGCAAGCGGGGCGCAGAGTCGCCCTACTCGATGGACGCCAACATGCTCCACGTGTCGTACGAGGGCGGTCCGCTGGAGGATCCCTGGAGCGAGCCTCCCGCGGAGATGTGGCTCTGGTCGGTGAGCCCCCAGCACGCACCCGACGAGCCGACCTACGTGGAGCTCGCATTCGCGGGCGGTGACGTCGTGGCCGTGGACGGCCGGCCCATGACCCCCTGCCAGGTGCTGTCCACCCTCAACGGGCTGGGCGCGGCCAACGGCGTCGGACGCATCGACATCGTCGAGAATCGCTATGTGGGCATGAAGAGCCGCGGCGCCTACGAGACGCCGGGCGGCACGATCATGCTGCGGGCCCGTCGGGCTATCGAGTCGATCACCCTCGACCGGGAGGTGGGCCACCTCAAGGACGAGCTCATGCCCCGCTACGCGGAGCTGGTCTACAACGGCTATTGGTGGAGCCCGGAGCGCAGAATGCTCCAGACTGCCATCGACTACAGCCAGAGCAGCGTGAACGGCGAGGTCCGGGTGCGGCTTTACAAGGGCAACGTCGACATCGCCGGGCGGCGCTCCGACGAGTCGCTGTTCGACCACCAGGTGGCGACCTTCGACGAGGACGACGGGGCCTTCAACCAGGCCGACGCCTCCGGCTTCATAGCCTTGAACGCCCTGCGGCTGCGCAACCTCGCCCGCAGGCGCGTCGAGAGGCCGAGCGGATAGGAGGCGGTTCGTGAGGATCCTGGCGGTGCGTCCGGCGGGTCCGCGGCCCGAGAGCGCGGCGGCCGGGGCGGGAGCGACGCCTCGGCCGCGCTGGAACCCGAGCGGCCCGTGAGCGCCCCGAGCAGCAGCGGTAGCGGCGCCGACGCGCCGCGCCATGACGCGTCGGCCGACGCCTCCGGGGCCGGTGAGCACTCCGACGGTCGTAGCGGCGCCGGCGCGCCGCGCCATGACGCGTCGGGGCCCGCTCGACGAGGCGGGGGAGCAGCTGCGGACGGCTCGGCGACCCTCTGGCATGGGCGGTTCGCCGGCGACGCCGCCGCGGTCCTTCGTGCTCTCAACGACAGCCTCCCGTTCGATAGTCGCATGTTCCGCGAGGACGTTGCGGGGTCGCGCGCCCATGCGGCCATGCTGGCCGCAGTCGGGCTGATCACCGGTGATGAGCGTGACGCCATATGCGCCGCGCTGGACATTGTCGAGGCAGAGATGGCCGAAGGCCGCTTCGTGCCGGCGTCGGGCGACGAGGACGTCCACACCGCGGTGGAGAGGCGGGTCACCGAGCTCACCCCGGCCGGGGCCAAGCTCCACACCGGCCGCAGCCGCAACGACCAGGTGGCCGCCGACCTGCGCTTGTGGACCCGGGCGGCCCTCGACGATGTCGCCCGGGCGGTGTTGGGCGTGCAGCGGACGCTGCTGGGCCGGGCCGCCGCCGCCGGCGGGGCGCTGCTGCCTGGCTACACCCATCTGCAGCAGGCCCAGCCGGTGCTGTTGGCACACCACCTGCTGGCACACGGCTGGGCGCTGGCCCGCGACACCGAGCGGCTGGCCGAGGCCCGGTGCCGGGCCGACGTGTCGCCGCTGGGCGCGGGCGCGCTGGCCGGGTCGTCGTTGCCGCTGGACCCTGAGCGCACGGCGGCCGAGCTCGGGTTCGCGTCCGTCTTCGAGAACAGCCTCGACGCGGTGGCCGACCGCGACTTCGTCGTCGACGCGCTCTATGCGCTGGCCGTGCTGGGGGTGCATCTGAGCCGGATCGGCGAGGAGCTGGTGCTGTGGTCGTCGTCGGAGTTCGGCTTCGTCGAACTCGACGACGCCTATGCGACCGGGTCGTCGATGATGCCCCAGAAGAAGAACCCCGACGTGGCCGAGCTGGCCCGAGCCAAGGCCGGCCGCCTGATCGGGAGCTTGGCCGGGCTGCTGGCGACGCTCAAGGGGCTGCCCCTTGCCTACGCGAAGGATCTTCAGGAGGACAAGGAGCCCCTGTTCGACGCGGTGGACACGGTCATGCTCACGCTGGCCGCTCTCGACGGCTTGCTGGCCACGGCCCGCTTCCGCACGGACCGGATGGCGGACGCTGCCTCGTCGCCGTATGCGGCCGCGACCGACCTGGCCGAGTGGATGGTGGGCCGGGGGACGCCGTTCCGCGAGGCTCACGCCGTGGTCGGCGAGCTGGTGAGGCGCTCGCTGTCCGGCGAGGGCGCGCTGGCCGATCTGGCCGCCGGCGACCACCGGTTGGGGCCGGAGGCCGCCGGGCTGCTCATGCAGGCGCCGTCGGCAGCGCGGCGCACAACCCGCGGTGCCGGCGGCCCGGAGGCGGTGGCTGTCCAGATGGAGAGTTTCCGGGAACGGATCGAGGTCGACGCGGCTCGATTGGAGGCCGAGCGGATAGACCCGTCCCGCGGGCAGTCTCCGCGGGGCAGGCAGCGAGGCCATGGCCCGAGCGGCCCGTGAGCGCAGCGAACAGGAGCGGGAAACACCCCGTCCCGGCGCGACGGGCATGCGCCTGCCCGCGCAGCCCCTCAGGATGAACGGCAGGCCTCTGGACCGCGGCTTCTACGCCCGCAACGCGCTGGTAGTCGCGCCACAGTTGCTCAACAAGGTGCTGGTGGCGCCGACTGGCCGTGCCGGCCGGATCGTGGAAGTCGAGGCCTACCGGGGCGCCGACGATCCCGGCAGCCACAGCTCCCGCGGCCGGACCAGACGCAACGCCACGATGTTCGGTCCGCCGGGCTGCCTGTACGTGTACTTCACCTACGGCATGCACTGGTGCGCCAACGTGGTGGTCGAGGCCGACGGCGCGGCCGCGGCGGTGCTGCTGCGGGCGCTGACACCGCTGGAGGGCCTCGAAGCCATGTACACGGCACGGGGTCCGGCCGCCCGCCGAGACCGTGACCTGTGCAGCGGCCCGGCCAAGCTCACCCAGGCCCTCGGCATTGACGGCGTCCTCGACGGCACCGACCTGGTCGGCGGCGACCGGGGTGCGACTGTCCTGGACGATGGCCGGCCGCCCCCGCCCGCTCCCGTGGTCACCACCAGGATCGGCCTCACCGGCGGCGCCGACCTCCCCTGGCGCTTTTACGTGTCCGGATCGACCGACGTGTCCCGCGGCTAGTGGTCCGTCGCTGAAATGATCGGGGCGTCCGGAGCGCTCTCAAGCAGGGTCTCGGTCCTGCTGCGCTGCCCTAGCCATTTCGACGACACAGCACTAGTGTCCTGAGTCTTTAGTTATTGGGGTTGGTTGTGGTATGGTTGGTGTGGATGCGGGCGGTGATTGGAGGCAGTGGTGGCTAGAGGCCGTCGTGGGGTGGAGGTGGTGCTCGCCGATGAGCAGCGCGAGACGCTGGAGCGGTGGGCGCGGCGCCCGAAGTCGTCGCGGGCTCTGGCGCTGCGGTGCCGGATAGTGCTGGGCGCGGCCGTCGCGCAAGGCACTCGCTCGACTGTGCGCCGATTGGCGCGTTCGCGCTCAGCCTTGACACCGTCGCTGCCCGGTCACTGGGCGGTTGGACAGTGCCTTACCAGGGATGCACTCGCGGCGCTGCGGCCCCAAGTTGAGACGTGAGCAACTGGAAGTCGGCTGCGTCCGCGGTGACGATGCTGTCTTGGAGGCGCACCGCGAGCGCCACGAGGTGTGCGTCGACAACGTCAGAGGTCCCCGACCTCAGGAGTATCCCGCCGACCACTCGGGCATCGACGAGGGTGAAGTCGTGGATCTCGAGCGTGTCGAGGAACCGGGCCAACCTGGCCTGCCGGCTGCCGTCTCGCCACACCTGCGCAACCACAGGGGTCGATGTGCGCAACACCGCGCTCTCCTCGAGCGCGGCGGTGAGGAAGGACTGGGCTGCCTTCTCGCCTCGGTCAACCGCTACCAGTACGCCGGCGTCAAGGATCACGAAACGAAGTAGCGGCCGCGCATGGCGACCACATCTTCGGGTTCGGGCGGGCCTGCCTCCTCAGCCCATTCGCGCAGGAACGCGCGCAGGGCCTTGCGTTGGCCGCTCTCGCGCGCGAGAAGCAGCAGGCCGCGCCGGATAGCGCCTGTTTGGCTGCCGTACTCATCGGCAAGCTCCGACAGCAGTTCGCGTTCTTCCTCGCTGAGGCGGACCGTGGTTGTAGCGCCCATAGTCCAAGACTATAGCACATTCGTGCTACAAATCCGCCGCTCAAGCCAGCATTGTGGCGCGTGACCTGCTGATCTCTTGCGAGCCCGAGACAGGAATCGAACCTGCGACCTGCTGTTCACAAGACGCAAGAAGCAGGTGTCGGCCAGTACCGTCCCGTACCGGAAAATGCTGTTGAGGTGGGCTTTCGCGATTCGGCCGTGTCGCTGAGTGCCTGTGGATAACGCCCAGTTTCTAACCGTACGTTAGAAGATCCGTTAGAAGTCCGTCGTCCCCGGACGCCCACGCGGTGCGACGTTTACGCGCAGCGCTGTCTCGGCTCTCGCCCGGTCGCCAACCCTCCGGCACCCGAGAGCAAGGCTCCTGCCGCCACGGATGGTGTCGTCGCCTGGGCCGCCCCACAGCAGGTCGTCGCCGTCGGTTGCGTCGATGAGGGTGGAGTCGCCGCCGTAGAGAGTTGTCGTCGCCGGCGCCGGCGACGATGATGTCGACGCAGGGGCAGCTTCGTGGCTGTTCTCAGAGAGGACCGCAGAAGGGCGCTGCGCTGATCCTCGTTCTCGACAACACCATCTACAGCTAGTGTCCCGAGTCAGGAATCCGTTGCAGGTGCCGCCGCCAGATGGGGCGGTGCGGACGACTCCGCTCCCTCTTCGCGGTGGATGCCTACGGCTCAGGTTTGCGATAGCTTGATTGGCTGTGGGTGTGGGCGCCGGGGACGAGACTCTGGCCGGCTACCGGTCGAGCATCGACAACATCGACACCGCGCTGGTGCTGTTGCTCGCCGAGCGGTTCAAGATCACCACGCAGGTTGGGATCCACAAGGCTGCCGCCGGCCTTGTGGCTGCCGATCCTGAGCGCGAGAAGGCGCAGATCGCCCGGCTGGGGGAGGTCGCTGCCTCCGCCGGTCTCGACCGCTCCTTCATCGAGAAGCTCCTGCAGCTCGTGTTCGCGGAGGTGCGACAGGACCACGAACTGACTCGCAGCGACGACGGCGCCACCGAGGGCTGAGGCGCTTCCGAGGTGGCCGGGACCAGCCCGTCGGGCCCGTCCGAAGCCTTGGCCTGCATCC
Organism: Acidimicrobiales bacterium; assembly: GCA_965116865.1. Taxonomy (GTDB): domain Bacteria; phylum Actinomycetota; class Acidimicrobiia; order Acidimicrobiales; family Aldehydirespiratoraceae; genus Aldehydirespirator. Next base: position 471,328 of record OZ220727.1, read on the forward strand.
TCTGCGACCGCTTCGAGACCTTTCACACCCGCTTCGTCACCGTCACCGCCCGGGCGGAGGGCCGTTTCCTCGCCCGGGACTGGCACGGGCACCGCCGGGATGCCGTCGAGCGCCTCAACCTGCACACCGGCGCAGTGATGGACACCGTCGAGGCCTGCCGCTCCCGGCTGCCCGAGACCGGAGCCCGCAGCGCCTGGATCGACGCCCAGCGCCGCTACATCCAGTTCCTGTCCGACCGCGGCGACATAGAGCTGGCCGAGACTTTCTACAACTCCGTCACCCGGCGCCTGTTCGATGTCGTCGGCCTCGACCGGGAGCTGGAGTTCATCTGGCTCGGCCCCACCGCCCTGCCGGCCAGCGACGACACCGGCACTGAGCACAGCAGCGTGGAGGTGGCCGGATCCACAGAGGCAGCAGTCGCAGCCGTCCTCGAGCGCAGCCCGCTGGGTCCGCACTTCTCCGACCTGGGCCGCGACGCCGCGCTCGTCGCAGCGCGCATCGACGGCTACCTGGACGGTGCATGGCGCGACCTCGACGCAATCGACATGCTCGACGCCGTTCTCTACCGTCAGAAGGGCGCCTACCTCGTCGGCCGGCTGCGTTGGCTCAACCGGCTGTCGCCGTGCATCCTGCCCGTCGTCCACGACGACTCAGGCGTGCATGTCGATGCCGCCCTGCTCACCGAGCCCGCAGCCAGCCGGCTGTTCAGCTACGCCCGTTCCTACATGCACGTGCTGTCGGCCCGTCCCGCGTCCGTCGTCGCTTTCCTCAAGTCGATGCTGCCCGCGAAGCCCGTCGCCGAGCTTTACACGTCGCTCGGGTACTCCCAGCACGGCAAGACCAACCTCTTCCGCGCCCTGTACCGGCACATGGAGCACTCCAACACCCGATTCGAGCAGTCCCGCGGCGCGGCCGGCACCGTCATGGCCGTGTTCACGCTGCCGTCGTTCGACGTGGTGTTCAAGGTGATCAAGGACCGGTTCCCGCCCAGCAAGCGCGTCACCCCCGCAGAGGTCAAGCGCCGCTACCGGCTGGTATTCGGATACAACCGGCTGGGCCGTCTCGTCGATGCCCAGGAGTTCGAGAACCTCACTTTCGCCAGGGACCGCTTCGACGACGGCCTCCTCGACGAACTGCGCCGCGACTGCGCCCGCACGGTCTCCGTCACCGACACCGAGGTCGTGCTGGGCCACGTGTACACGGAGCGCCGCGTCTACCCGCTCGACCTCTATCTGCGCGAGACGAACCCCGACCGGGCCGTCGCCGCCGCCATCGACTACGGCAACGCCATCAAGGACCTGGCGGCGGCGAACATCTTCCCCGGAGACCTGTTCGCCAAGAACTTCGGCGTCACCCGACTCGGCTCGGTGGTGTTCTACGACTACGACGAACTGGCCCTGCTGTCGGAGTTGAACTTCAGAGCCCTGCCCGAACCTCTCGACGCCCTCGACGAGATGTTCGACCAGCCCTGGTTCCCTGTCGGCGCCGACGACGTGTTCCCTGAGGAGTTCGCCACCTACCTGCGATCGCCTCCCGTGGTCGGCGCCGTGTTCGACGAGCACCATCCTGAGATCGCCACCGTCGCCTTCTGGGAGTCGATGAAGCAGCGCAACCGCGCCGGCGACATCCCCGACCTGTTCCCCTACCCGGCCTCGGTGCGTCTGCACCGCTGGCCCCAGTGATCGACAGCCGCTTCCCGATGGAGGACGCTCCCGTCCTCCACGAGCGCATGGAGGCCGACGCACCGAGGACGAGATCGCCGCCAGAGTGCCGCCGTCCTCCACGAGCGCATGGAGGCCGACCTCCACGCCAGAGGATCGTCCTCGCGCGGGTTCCGCCTAACGGTCCTTCATCGGCACGAAGTCTCGCTTCGGCAGTCCGGTGTAGATCTGCCGAGGCCTGTAGATGCGGGAGTCCTGGTCGATCATCTCGTTCCAGTGGGCCAGCCACCCCGGGGTGCGGCCGATGGCGAACAGCACGGTGAACATGTTCGTGGGGAAGCCGAGAGCCTGGTAGATGAGGCCTGAATAGAAGTCCACGTTCGGGTAGAGCCGCCGACTGACGAAGTAGTCGTCGGCCAGCGCGACCTCCTCGAGCTTCAGGGCGATGTCCAGCAGCGGGTTCTTGCCGATCACGCTGAACACGTCGTGGGCGGCCGTCTTGATGATCATCGCCCTCGGGTCGTAGCTCTTGTACACGCGGTGCCCGAAGCCCATCAGCCGGCGCTCTCCCCGCTTGACGCCGTCGATGAAGCCGTCGACGTCTTCGTAGGAGCCGATGTTGGACAGCATGTTGATGACGGCCTCGTTCGCCCCTCCGTGCAGCGGGCCGTACAGGGCCGCGCAGGCGGCCGCGATGGCGGTGTAGGGGTCGGCGTGGCTGGAGCCGACCACCCGGGCCGCGGTGGTGGAGCAGTTCTGGCCGTGGTCGGCGTGAAGGATGAACAGCACCCGCATGGCCTGCACCAGCGCCGGGTCCGGCTCGTAATCGCCGCCGACGTCGAACATCATCTTCAGGAAGCGGGTCGGGTAGTCGTCGGCGTTGTCGGGGAAGATGAACGGCAGGCCCCTCGAGAACCTGTAGGCGGCCGCGGCCAGCGTCGGCATCTTGGCTATCAACCGCACGGTCTGGGCCCGACGGTTCTCGGGCTCGACGATGTCCTTGGCCGCCGGATAGAAGGTGGACAACCCGGCCACACCCGAAGTCAGCAGACCCATCGGGTGGGCGTCGTAGTGGAAGGCGTCGAAGATGCGCTTGCGGAAATTCTCGTGGATGAAGGTGTGCCGGGATATGTCGTAGGTCCACTCGTCGAGCTGGTGCTGGCTGGGCAGTTCGCCGTGTACCAGCAGGTAGGCGACCTCGGGGAACGTGCTGTGCTGGGCGAGCTGCTCGATGGGGTAGCCGCGATAGCGGAGGATGCCGGCCTCGCCGTCGATCTCGGCCACCGCGCTCGATGTGGCCGCGGTGGTGTCCAGCCCCGGATCAAAGAACCAGACGCCTCCCAGCAGCTTCCGCCAGGCCGCGGAGTCGACTCCGCCGTCGACGATCGGGATCTCGACGGACCGTCCGGTGCGGTTGTCGGTGATGGTGACGCTCTCCGCCATCGGAGATCAGATTACAGGGGAGTGTTGTCATGGCGGCGCCTCGGCAGGCGCTCGCGTTTCGCGGAGAGCATCTCCAGGGCGACGCAGATCTCCCGCCGCGTGTCTGCGGGCTCGATGACCGAGTCGATGGCGCCACGCTCGGCAGCGATGTACGGGTTGAGCAGCCGCTGCTCGTAGGCCGCCTCGAGCCTTGCCCTCTCCGCGTCGGTAGCCGACCGGTGGAGGATCCCCACCGCTCCCTTGGCGCCCATGACCGCGATCTCGGCCGTGGGCCAGGCCAGGGCCAAGTCGTTCCCGATCGGCTTGGAGTCCATTACGATGTAGGCGCCGCCGTAGGACTTTCGCAGGGTGACGTTGACCCGAGGCACAGTGGCCCGGGCGTACGCGAAGGCCATCTGGGCGCCGTAGCGGATCATTCCCCGCCACTCGAGGTCCTTGCCCGGATAGAAGCCGGACGTGTCCACGAAGGTGACCAGCGGAAGATTGAATGCGTCGCAGAACGCCACGAAGCGGGCGCCCTTGCGCGAGGCGGTGATGTCGAGCGTCCCGGCCAGCGACTGGGGCTGGTTGGCGACTATCCCCACCGGCCGCCCGCCGAAGGAAGCGAAGGCGGTGACCAGGTTCGTGCCCCAGAACGGATGGGGCTCCAGCAGCGCGCCGTCATCGGCGACGGCAGCCAGCACGTCGCGCACGTCGTAGCTTCCCCCCGACTCGGCCGGCAGCACATCGAACGCCTCGGGCACCGTCCGGTCGCCCGGGTCGGGGCAAGCCCGGCCGGGCGGGTCGGAGCCGTTGCTGTCAGGCAGGTAGCCGAGGAGCTCGGCCGCGATCGCGTCGGCCTCGGTGTCGGTTGACGCCACGAAGCTCGCCACCCCCGACCTGACGGCGTGGGTCTCGGCGCCGCCGAGGTCGGCGCGGTCGACCGGCATCCCGGTGAAGTGCTCCACCATCTTCGGCCCCACGACGAAGGCGTAGGCGTCGGCGGTCATCACCACGAAGTCGGCCAGGCCCAGCAGCAGGGCAGGACCAGAGACGTTGGGACCGGCCGCCACGACGATCACGGGCACCACTCCGGAGCAGCGAGCCAGCTCGGCGGCTGCCGAGGCCCAACCGTGCAGGGCGGCGACCCCCTCGGCGAGGTCGGCGCCCGAGGAGGCCAGTCTCAGCAGCAGTGGAAGTCGCTGCGTGCGGGCCAGACGGGCGGCTGCGGCCATGCTCTGGCCGTCGGACGGCGCCAGCGCCCCGCTGCGCTCGTCGACGGCACCGCGGGCGTCGACCTCGACCACGCTGCGGTCGCCGAGGGCTGTCACCTGGCTGCGGACGAACCCGGAGGACCCGGCCCGGAAATTCACCGCGGTCGCTTCGAAGGCAGCTGACACGTCGCTCATCGTAGAGAGTCGCGGGGTTCTGGCCCGTTGTGTGCGGGCGGCGTGCGTCCATCTCGTTCAGGGTGCGCGGATCGTGGAGAGTCGCGGGGTTCTGGCCCGTTGTGTGCGGGCGGCGTGCGTCCATCTCGTTCAGGGTGCGCGGATCGTGGAGAGTCGCGGGGTTCTGGCCCGTTGTGTGCGGGCGGCGTGCGTCCATCTCGTTCAGGGTGCGCGGATCGTGGAGAGTCGCGGGGTTCTGGCCCGTTGTGTGCGGGCGGCGTGCGTCCATCTCGTTCAGGGTGCGCGGATCGTGGAGAGTCGCGGGGTTCTGGCCCGTTGTGTGCGGGCGGCGTGCGTCCATCTCGTTCAGGGTGCGCGGATCGTGGAGAGTCGCGGGGTTCTGGCCCGTTGTGTGCGGGCGGTGTGCGTTCATCTCGTTCAGGGTGCGTGGATCGTGGAGAGTCGCGGGGTTCTGGCCCGTTGCGAGCGCTCACGGCGCCGGCCGTCTGATCACCGCGTGGATGTGGGGCAGCGTCGCCGCCTCCTGCTGAACGATCCAGCGGATCGTCTCGCCGACGGCGCGCGGCGGCGCGGCCGGCACGATCCTGCGGTTGCGGGCCAGTCCGACGATGCGCGCGCTCAGGCGGTCCACTTTCACGCTGCGCCAGTCTCCCCGGAGGACGCCGTGGGCGGCACTGGCCGGCAGCAGAGCGGGAGCGAAGCCCGAGAAGGCCAGCGACGCCAGCAGCAGCAGGCCGTCGATATCGGCTCGGCTGCGCAGCTCCGCATGGACCCGCCGAGCGTCGGTGTCTACCTCGTCTCGGAAGGAGGTGCCCTTGGGGGGCAGCAGCACCTCGTGCTCGGCGAGTTCCCTGAGGTCGATGCGGCCCCGGTCTGCCAACTCGTGGCCGGTCGGAGCTATCACCACCCTGTCCTCCGAGAAGAGGTCCTCAGTCTCGATGTCGGGATCGTCGACTGGAAGGTTCACCACCGCCAGATCGAGGCGGTTCTCGACGAGCAGAGGCACGAGCGAGGTCGTGGTGGCGTCCAGGACGACCAGATCGAGCAGCGGATGCAGCCGGCTCGACTCGTTCAGCAGCCGCGGGACGAGCCACCGTGCGGTCGTCCCGATCATTCCGACGGTCACGACGCCTCGCAGGTTCGCCTGCATGGCCCGCAGGTCGTCGGGGATGGCCCGCAGCTCCAATTGGATGCGACGGGCGCGGTCGGCCACGACCCGGCCCTCCGGGGTGAGGCATCGCCGGACCCTGTCGATCAGGACCGCGCCCGTCTCCCGCTCGAGCCGGGCAATGTGGGCTGACACGTTCGACTGCGCGGTGTGGATGGCGCGGGCCGCGCCCGAGAAGCTCCGATGCTCCGCCACCGCGAGCAGGATGTCGAGCTGTCTTACATCCATCGCAATTCATGATACGAACTATCGACTCAAACTGTCAACGCGATATTTGCCTGCAGCGCCGGAGGGTGTTGAATGGACGGCACAAACCTGGTTCGGCAGGCGTGTTTCTCCTCGCTGGCTGCTCCGGTCCAAACTTGGGCCGCGATTCCCCCAATAGCGACCCAAGATAATGAAGCGGCTGGTCTCGCCCCAGATCAGCCGCTTCTGTCTTGTCCAGCGACTTCCGAGGCGCCCCGGTCGGTGCAGCTCAGACGTGCATGCAGGCGCGGCTGCGGATGATGTTCAGCGCGCTGCCGGCCCGGAACCACTCGATCTGATCGTCGCTGAGGGTGTGGAGCGTCTCGAAGGACCACACCGCCCCGTCGGGTGCGGTGACCTCCACCGTGACCGGCCGGTCCGGTGCCAGGTCGGCGAGGCCTCGTACCGCGATGCGGTCGCCCTCGCCGATGCGCTCGTAGTCGGCCGGGCCGGCGAACGTCAGCGCCAGCACGCCCTGCTTCTTGAGGTTGGTCTCGTGGATGCGGGCGAAGCTGCGGGCCAGGGCGACAACGCAGCCCCGGAACCGGGGTTCCATAGCGGCGTGCTCGCGGCTCGATCCCTCACCGGTGTTGGAGTCGCCGATGAACACCCAGCGCAGGCCGGCTTCGTGGTACTCCCGGGCGATGTCGGGCAGGGACTGGACCTCGCCGGTGATCTGGTTGCGGCCGTGGCCGACGTCGTAGCCGCCATCGCCGTTCGAGGACCCGAACGCGTTGACCACCCCGAGGTACAGGTTGCCCGAGATGTTCTCCAGGTGGCCCCGGTACCGCAGCCAGGGTCCGGCCGCGGAGATGTGGTCGGTGGTGCACTTGCCCTTGGCCTTGGCGATGACGGGCAGGTTCTCGTAGTCGTTGCCGTCCCAGGGGGAGAAGGGCTCGAGGAGTTGGAGGCGCTCGGAGTCCGGCGAGACCTCGACGTCGACCGCGTCGCCGTCGGCGGGCGGAGCCACGAAGGTGTCCTCTCCGGGGTCGAACCCGTCGGGGGGAAGCTCGATGCCGGACGGCTCGGCCAGCTCCACCGCCTCGCCGTCGTCGTTGGTGAGGGTGCCGTCGATCGGATCGAAGTCGACGGTGCCGGCCAGAGCCAGCGCGATCACGGTCTCGGGTGACGTCACGAAGGCCAAGGTGGCCGGGTCGCCGTCGTTGCGCTTGGGGAAGTTGCGGTTGTAGGAGGTGACGATCACGTTGGGCCGGCCCGGCTCGTAGCCGTCCTCGTCGGAGCGGTCCCACTGGCCGATGCAGGGACCGCAGGCGTTGGCCAGCACGGTCGCGCCGAGGGCCTCGAAGTCGTCCATCAGGCCGTCGCGCACGATGGTGGAGCGGATCTGCTCGGAGCCGGGGGTCACCAGCAGGCGGGTGCGGGCCCGCAGGCCCTTGGCCGCGGCGTCCCGGGCTATCGACGCGGCCCGGGTGATGTCCTCGTACGACGAGTTGGTGCAACTGCCGATGAGCGCGGCGCTGATCTCCAGCGGCCATTGGTTCTCACGGGCCTCCTCGCCAAGATCGGCGACCTCGCGGGCGAGGTCCGGGGTGTGGGGCCCGTTGATGTGGGGGCCGAGGGCGTCGAGGTCGATCTCAACCACCCGGTCGTAGAAGCGCTCGGGATCGGACTCGGTCTCGGGGTCGCCGCAGAGATGGCCGGCCACCGCGGCGGCCAGGTCGGCCGCGCCGGCCCGGCCCGTGGCCCGCAGGTAGCGGTCCATCGAGGCGTCGTAGTCGAAGATCGAGGTGGTGGCGCCGATCTCGGCGCCCATGTTGCAGATGGTGGCCTTGCCGGTGGCGCTCAGCGAGCGGGCGCCCGGCCCGAAGTACTCGACGATGGCGCCGGTGCCGCCTGCCACGGTCAAGACGTCGGCCACCTTGAGGATCACGTCCTTGGGGGCCGACCAGCCGCTGAGCTCGCCGGTGAGGTGGACGCCGATCAGCTTGGGCCAGCGCACGTTCCACGGGAACCCGGTCATCACGTCGACCGCGTCGGCGCCGCCCACCCCCACCGCCACCATCGCCAGCCCGCCGGCGTTGGGGGTGTGGCTGTCGGTGCCGATCATCATCCCGCCGGGAAATGCGTAGTTCTCCAGCACGACCTGGTGGATGATGCCCGAGCCCGGCTTCCAGAACCCGGCGCCGTAACGGGCGCACACGCTGCGCAGGAACTCGTACACCTCGTCGTTGCCCGACAGCGCGGCCAGCAGGTCGCGCCTGGCGTCGGAGCGGGCGGTTATCAGGTGGTCGCAGTGGGTGGTGGTGGGCACCTGCACCTCGTCGAGCCCGGCGGTCATGAACTGCAGCCACGCCATCTGGGCGGTGGCGTCCTGCATGGCCACCCGGTCCGGCCGCAGATCCACATAGGTCGCGCCCCGCTCCGGCACCCCGGTCTCGGACGGGTCGAGATGGTTGACCAGGATCTTCTCGGCCAGCGTCAACGGCCGCCCGAACGTCTCGCGGGCCCGTCCCACTCTCTCGTCCAGGGTGGCGTAAACGCCCTCTACTACGCCCTCTACCATCTCTACTGGAGCACTAGCGAACACAGCCATGCGGCCAGCCTACGAGCATGCGGGCGGAGCCCGGACGGTCAGACGTCGCAGCAGCTGGGGGAGCGAGCGGCTACAGGTCGGGCCAGCGGCGGGAGCGGCTCGTGGCGATGCTGCGTCGGCGGCCGCCGTCCAGAGCCCACTGGCGTCGCCAGATCCCTGCATCGGGGCCGGTCAGGGTGCCGCCGATGCCGGCGTGGGCCCTCCTGCGGGCTGAGTACCAGTCGGTGCTGGCCTCGTCGGCCAAGGCGGCGACAGCCTCCTCGATGCGGGTCGCGAAGTGGGGGGCCCGCTCGCCGGGCTCGGGCCGAAGCGGGGCGCCGAAGGTCACCGTCGCCTCCGCCGGCTTCGGCTTGGTGCGGCCCTTGCGCAGGATCTGACCGGTACCGCCCATGTGGACGGGTACCACTGGAACTCCGCAGCGCAGCGACAGGTAGGCCGCGCCGCCCCTGAACCGCTGGCCCCAGCCGTCGGGGCTGCGGCCTCCCTCCGGGTATATCAGCAGGCTCCAGCCCCCGTCGATCAGGTCGGCGGCGAGGTCTGCGGAGCGGCGGCCCACCTTGGCCCGCTCGATGGGAATGGCCCCCATTGCCAGCGCCGCGGCAGCGCCCGCCGCGCGCGAGCCGAAGAAGTAGTCGGACGCCGCCCCCACCACGACCTTGTGGCGCCACGGCTCGGGGATCGACGTGAGCAGCAGCGGAGTGTCGATGTGGCTGTGATGGTTGGAGGCGAACACGACCGGGCCGTCGATGCCGGCCATGCGGTCGTCGCCGGTCCGCTGCGGCGAGGCCAGCACTCTCACCATTGCCCGCATCGGCCCCTCCACGATGGCGGCCCGGCAGATGCGGGCCGGCCAGCGCCGAGACCAGTCCGTGTCGAATCCGGCACCGGTTCGAGCCGGCTTCTCGCGCGGTTCCACGCCGCCGGGAACGGTGGGGGCCCGCAGCGGGAACGAGCGGGCCCGCAACGCCCGCGCCGGCGACGGCAGCCGCCTCCCCAGCCGGACCAGGCCAAGATCGTGCGCTATGCCCACTAGGTCACTCCGCCTGCGCCGTCGCCTGCCGCCACCACGCCGGTCACTCCACGTCGGCCATGAGGATGGGCGGGTTGTGCACATGGGTGATAGTGGGTGACGGCCCCACTACGTCGCCGGCCATCTCCAGGGCGTCCGACAGCGCCGACGCGGGCTGGAAGCCCATGCGACGCACTGCCCTCGTGTCGCCGCCCACAACGATCACCCGGCCCAGCCACTTCAAGGCGTGCGCCCCCCAGTACCACATGTAGAAGGGATGCACGCCGTGGTAGGCGTAGCTGGTGCGGTAGAGGTGCACGTACCACTCGTCGGTGGCGAACCGGGACTCGTACTTGGCCTCCAGTTCGGCCGGGTCGGTCGTCTCAGCCAGCAGCTGCTCGAAGAAGTCGATGTAGCTGGGATGGTGAACAGGGTGGAACTCCCAACGGGTCGGGTGGCTCATGATCACCACGCCGCCCTCGCGCACCAGCGGGCGGCCCCGGTACAGGTTGAAGAAGTAGCCCAGGCCCAGACACATCACCAGGATCGGGTTCATCACCGAGTTGACGTTGTAGGGGCAGATGTAGGGCAGCCCCATGGTGAGCACGTCGGTCTGGCCCTGCACCGGCACCAAGTGCTGGGCCAGCACGTTTGCGGTGGTGCTCTCATGGACCGGCTCCACAGCGCCGGCCTGCACCGAAGTCATCTCATACGGCGCCAGCCAGCGGTTGAACACGCCCCGGCGCGCCGCCGTCGGCATCGCCTTGAGCCCGGCATGCATGGCCATGAACGAGGCTCGGTCCCTGGCGTTCCACTCCCACTCGCGCTTCTGCAGCACGGACAGGGGGCCGTTGTGGCCGAAGGTGTTGTTGTTGACGGTCGTCTCGATCTGGAAGATGGGCGGGCCGGAGGCCTTGATCACCTCGCCCTGGCGCCAGTTCGATCGGTGAAGCTCGGAGCGGGGCCGGTCCATGAACGACCGCGAGTTCAGCATGGTGCCGACGTTGTGATGGTGGCGCAGCGACCGGTAGTCGGCCAGTCCGGTGGCGGTGGACTTCCAGCCTCCGTCCATAGACACCAGGTTGATGTTCACATACACCAGCAGGTCGCTCTCCGCTGCCCGGCGGTTCATGGTGACCAGCTCGTCGTGGCAGGTGCGGCCCAGTTCCACCATCCCGTCGGGATCCTCGGCGTCGTGGTTGTAGAGCGCGCCCTGCGGGGCGAAGGCGTCATAAACCCGCTCGCCGAGGGCGTGGCGCAGCTCGTCGTCGGTCATTCGGCGGTGCAGCGCCAGCGCGGCGATCAAGTGGACGTCGTCCACCCCCGCGGCCGCTGCCATGTCGAGGACCTGCTCGATGATCCGCTGGCGGATGTCGGGGCGCCGCATCGGCGGCAGCGGCAGCGATATGTCGTCGAAGGCGATGGTCAGTTTCATGCCGGGCCGCAGCAGCGCGGGCAGCGGATCGGATTCGAGCGGGTTCAGCAGGGCGTCGCGGATGGCCGCCTCGGGATCCGGCAGTCCGGGCAGCGGCTCGGCCGGGTAGACGACTCGGCTGCGGCCCGCGGGCAGCCGCTCCAAGCGGAAGCCCTCGCCGTGGTGGAACAGGATCGGTGGCGTCGAGCGGTCGACGTCGACCACCAGTCCGGGCCGGGGCGCCTTGCGGTGTTCGACTGCCATCAGGCTGACCTCCCGGCATGTTGTGGGCGCGCTTGTGCTGCGGTGGACGGCACGTCTGCGCGCGGAACGCGGACGTGGCGTGTTCTGTGGCGGCCCCGCGGCGCCAGCGGCAGCCGTTTCGCGGGCGCGCCCGCGCTGGGCGACCAGTGCTCGATCAGCCAGCCCCGGCGGCGGGCCAGCGCGGCCAGCTTGGTCTCGGGATTGACCGCCACCGGGTACCCGACCGCTTCCAGCATGGGGAGGTCGGAGGTGCTGTCCGCGTAGGCCACCGACTCCCGAAGGTCGAGGCGGTGGAGCTCGGCGAAGTCGACCAGTGTCTGGTAGCGGGCCTCGCCGGTGGGGGGCGCCGACGTGAGCCGGCCGTCGTAGACGCCGTCGCGGAAGCCCATCTCGGCGGCGATGATATGGTCGAACAGCGGCTTGAGGGGGGCGACCACGAAGTCGAGCGCTCCAGTGACCAGCAGCGTCTTGTGCCCGGCCGCCCGGTGTTCGCGGATGCGCCGGATTCCTCGGGGGAACGACTTGGTGAGGATGAGGTCGCTGAGCATCTCGATGCAGTCGGCGCCGATGCGGTCCACCGGGGCGCCCTCGTAGCGCCGGTAGAAGTAGCGCAGGAAGTCGCTGCGGTCCTTGCGGTCCAGAGCCAGAAGCCGGAGCGCCTCGCCGAGGGTGCGCGCCGCGAACCGGATGCGGTCGAGGTCGTCGAGCTCGCGGGTGGCGAGCCACGAGTAGCCGGCCACCACGTTCGACGCGATCAGCGTGTTCTCCAAGTCGAACACGGCGAGGTGGCGCTCCGGCGCCAGCACCTGGCGGCGCAGGCGGGCGGAGCGGGCGGCGGCGCGGCCGGCGCCGGGGGCCATCTTGAGACGGGCCTGCTCCACCATCGACGGCAGATGCACCTGCTGCACGTAGTGGGTCCAGTCGATGACGGCGGGATCGAAGCAGAACAGCGCCCGGTCGTCGTCGTCGAGCGACTGCCACAACTCTCGGAGCCGGTCGAGCTGGTAGACCGCCTCGCACTCGGCGTAGGCGCCGTAGAGCTGGACGTACCCGTTGGCCCGCCCGAGCTGCTGGCGGCGCTCTTCCAGGCTGGCGCTCATCAGGGCGTGTCGCCCCCGCAGCGGCAGGGTCGACAGCACCCGGTCGGCGGTCTCCAGCCAGCGTTGGGAGCGCTCGAGCTGCCTGGCCACCCTCCCCCGGCCGGGGAAGGACCATTGGGGCACGGAGATCGGCTGGTTGTGCTCGTCGTAGACAGGGTGCTCGGTGAACCAGCCGCTCACCAGGTCGAACAGTTTGCCGTACTTGAGCGGGTTGACTGCCCCGCTGGCGACCTGGACCACGTCGGGGCTGGGGTCGACCGGGCCTCTCGCGGCCACCGCCAGGATCGTCGCCACCACCAGGTCCACCGGGATGACGTCGACGATGCCTTCGGGCACGCCCGGGAACTCTTTGAGCAGGCCCCGGGCGTAGGCGGCGATCACCGGCTCGGCCATGCGGAATCCCCGGATCCATCCCGGGTAGGGTTCGGCGAGGGCCGACTCGATGATCGAGGGCCGCACGATGCTCACCGCGATCCCGCCGCGGGTCTCGGTGAGTGCCCGCTCTCCGAGAGCCTTGGTGAAGGCGTAGGCGTCGGGGAACCCGAGGCTCGACGCCCGGGCCCGGCCGGCGCGGGTCATCTGGTCGTCCACCCAGCGGCGCCGCAGGCTCTCCACCTTCTCCGACAGAGCAGGGATCCCGGCCGCGCCGAGCTCCCGGCGGGCCTGGCCGGACAGCGCGCCGAGGCGCTCGGGGCTGCGGCTGGCCTGCTCGGCGTCGCGGCGGGCCCTGCGGGCGCCGGCCACCTCTTCGCGCCAGTCGACCTCGGTGAAGAACGGCGAGTCATCCACCAGCTGCTCGGGGGCGGCCCCCCGCCGGCTGCCGGCCACATAGCAGGTCGACACCGCTATCAGATGGGCCTTCGAGCCTGCCTCGGCGAGGACCGCGGCCACCCGGCTCGGTCCGAGCAGGTTGACCTCCACCGCGTCGTCGAGGGCCGAGTCGAAGTTCACGGTGGCTGCCGAGTGGATCACGATGTCGCAGCCCGCCAGCGCGGCCCGGCCCTCGCCGTCGAGGCCGAGCCCGTCCGCGCCCACGTCGCCCGCCACCGCGGTGACCCGGCGGGCGGTCATCTCTTCGTAGCTCTCGCCGCAGGAGTCCTCGGCGGCCCGCTTGCGAAGACGGTCGAAGGCGTCGTTGCGGAGCACGTCGCGCTGCACCCTGGGCACCGCGCCCCGGCGGCCCGGGCGCACCACCAGCACAAGCTCGCAGTCGGGCACGCAGCGCAGCAGCCTCTCGGTCAGCGCGGTGCCCAGAAACCCGGTAGCGCCGGTGACGGCGATCCGCTTGCCGGCCAGAGACTCGACGATCACGCCGTAAGTTCTACTCCCCGCGGCCGCCGGAGGCTCACAACGGCCTTCGCGAATCCCGTCGCGGCCGCGCTGAGGCGAACGTCGGGAACGGCTGCCGGTACGCAGTCAGGCCGGCCGGGCGACCTCGGCGAGGGTCGTTAGGAAGCGGTCGTTCTGGGCGGGGGTGCCGACGGTGACCCGGATGCCCGTCCCTGAGAACGGGCGGACCACCACGCCGCGACGCTCCAGGGCGATGCTCACCTCGTCGGTGCGCTCGCCGACGTGCAGCCACACGAAGTTGGCCTGGGCGTCGGGGATGTCCCAGCCGTCGGCGGTCAGCGCGTCCGCCACCCGGTCCCGCTCGGCTTTGATGGCGCCGATGCGGGCCTGGGCCTCGGCGGCTGCGTCGTCGCGCAGCGCGGCCAGCGCGGCAGCTTGGGCCGGTCCGCTTACGTTGAACGGGATCAAGCACTTGTCGATGGCCGACACCACCTCGGGGTGGGCCATCATGTAGCCGACCCTCAGGCCGGCCAGCCCGTAGGCCTTGGAGAATGTGCGGGCCACGGCCACGTTGTCGAAGCGGGGCAGCAGATCGGCCAGCGGGTCGCCGAGGGCCGGGTCGGCGAACTCCCGATAGGCCTCGTCCACCACCACGACGACGTCGTCGGGGATGCTCTCGGTCAGCCTCGCCACCGCCGCGGTCGGCACCGCCGTGCCGGTCGGGTTGTTGGGGGTGGCCAGCAGCACCAGCTTGGTCCGCTCGGTGACGGCGCCGGCCACCGCGTCGAGGTCGAAGGCGTGGTCGGCGGTCAGCGGCGTCTTCACCAGCGTTCCGCCCATGGACTGCACCGAGATGGGATACGCCTCGAAGGAGATCCAGGGGGTGACCGCCTCGTCGCCGGGGTCGATGTAGGCCGTGGCCAGTTGATACAGAAGAGCCACCGAGCCCGCCCCCACCGTCACCTGCTCGACGTCCAGCCCGAGACTGTCCGCCAGCGCCTCGCGCACTGCTGTGGCCCGATGATCGCAGTAGAGGTTGCCGCCCCGGCAGGCTGTGGCCACAGCCTCGACCACTGCCGCTGGGGGAGGGTAGGGGTTCTCGTTGGAGGCGAGCTTGATGGCCGCGGCGATGTTGTGCTCTCGTTCGGCTTGCTCGGCGGCCTTTCCCGGCTTGTATGCGGGCAGGGCGCCCACCGCGGGCCGAACCCGCCCCACCGGAGCTGGGGTCTGGGACTCCGGGGACGGCACGCTCGAAGGATGCGGGGCTCCGAGAGCGGGAGTCGGCGCTTCGGAACTGGCGCCGACCTCTGCCGGTGTGTCCTTGACGAGGGCGTCATCGTGCCTGGTCATGGCTTGATGGGCTCTTCGAGGATGCGGCGGAGTCTTCGCTCGAGCCCTCCATCGGAGATTGCCTCCACGTCGCGGCCCAGCAAGTCCTCGAAGTCCTCTTGGAGCCCGACGAGGCCGAAGAGCGAGGCGCCGTCGGCGAAACGAGCATGGAAGTCGAAGTCGCTGCGACCAATGTCCTCGTTCCTGGGCACGGAGCCGACCAGGGCGATGGACTCGATTCGACTCCGAGACGCGACGGCGCGAAACTCATCGCGATGCTCGACAACTTCGTCGCGCGGACTCATCGCGCCACCCTAAGGGGCTGCGCGGGCAGGCGCACGCCCGTCGCGTCGGGACGGGGCGTCTCCCGCTCTTGTTCGCTGCTACCTGAGGGCCGCGCGGGCAGGCGCACGCCCGTCTGCAGCCGATCGGATCGCCTGTTCGCTCGGCCTCTGACGGTCAGCTCCCGCATCGCGGGAACCCGGACCGACGTGCAGCCGATCGGATCGCCTGTTCGCTCGGCCTCTGACGCGTCGCCGGGATGATGCCCCACGGGTGTTCGGCTCCAGCGGTCGGTCCGGTCGCTTCGGCCTGAATTCTCAAGGCTTCCGCTGCGTAGTCTTGGGCGCATGGGAACCGGGTCGTCGTTGAAGGTCCGCTCCGAGATCCGCGTGGGCGGCATGACCTGTGCCGCTTGCGCGGCGCGGGTCGCGGCCGCCCTCGAGGCCGTCGACGCCGTAGTGGACGTTCGGGTGAACTTCGCCTCCGGCCGGGCGACCGTCCTCCACGACGGCGGTACCGATGAGGCCGTCCTGCGGCGAGCCGTCGAGCAGGCCGGCTACGCCGCGCCGGAGCGGCCGGAGACCCACGACGAGGCCGAACTGCGACGGGTGGCGACCCTGCGCGGGCGGTTGATGGCAGCGGTGGCGCTGGGAGCGCCGGTCGTGGTCGTCTCGATGCTGCCGCCGCTGCGCTTCGACGGCTGGCGCTGGGCCGCCATGCTCGCGTCGGCGCTCGTGGTGTTCGGCTCGGGCTGGGGCTTCCACCGGGCCGCGGTCCGCAGTCTCCGCCGCCGCGCTGCCACCATGGACACTCTGGTGTCGCTGGGCGCCACCGCGGCGTGGGTCTGGTCGGCGGTGGTGCTGGTGGCCGGAGTCGACGGCGGTCACGTGTACTTCGAGACGGGCGCCGTGATCGTCGCTCTCGTCGTGCTGGGCAAGTGGCTGGAAGCCCGGGCCACCCGACGCTCGGGTGAGGCGGTCCGGGCCCTGGCGCGACTGGGCGCCTCCACCGCCCGTCTCACCGATGGCGCCGAAGTGCCGGTGGAGGACCTCGCGGTGGGGACGCGTTTCGTCGTCCGACCGGGCGAGCGGATCGCCACCGACGGTGTGGTGGTGGCCGGCGCCTCGGCGGTGGACATGTCGATGGTGACCGGGGAGCCCGCCCCCGTGGAGGTCGCGACGGGCGACGAGGTGATCGGCGCGACCGTCAACGCCGACGGCGCGCTGGAAGTGGAGGCCACCCGGGTCGGGGCCGACACCGCCCTGGCCCAGATCGTGCGCCTCGTGGACGAGGCCCAGGGGGGACGGGCTGCGGTGCAGCGGCTGGCTGACCGGGTGGCTGGTGTGTTCGTGCCGGCGGTCGTGGTGCTGGCCACGGTCTCCCTGGGCGTGTGGATCGCGGCCGGCGCGGCGGTCTCGGACGGGGTCTCGGTGGCGGTCGCGGTGCTGATCATCTCGTGTCCGTGCGCGCTGGGGCTGGCCACTCCGCTGGCGGTGATGGTCGGCACCGGCCGGGGGGCCCAACTCGGCGTGATCATCAAGGGCGCCGAAGTGCTGGAGGACACCCGCGCGGTGGATGCCGTGATCCTCGACAAGACCGGCACCGTCACCGAGGGCCGCCTCGAGGTGGTCGACGCTGTGGCCGCGCCCGGCGCCGACGCGACCGCGATGGGGCTGCTGGCCGGGGCGCTGGAGTCGCGCTCGGAGCACCCGGTCGGCGCGGCCGTCGCCCGGCGCTGGCCGTCGCAGCGCACCGTCACCGATTTCTTGAATCATCCCGGCATGGGGGTTGTCGGACGTGTCGACGGGGCAGAGGCACGCGTCGGCAGGCGCCTGATGTTCGACACGGTGCCCGCCGAACTCGACGGCGCCATCGTCGCGGCCGAGGCTCGGGGCCACACCGCCGTGCTGGTGGGCCGGGGCGGGGTCGCCGGGGCGGTCATCGCTCTGGCCGACACGGTGAAGCCGACGTCGCGCCAGGCTGTTCAGGAGCTGCGGGCCATGGGTCTGGAGGTGTCGCTCGTCACCGGCGACAACAGCCGCACGGCTGACTGGGTGGGGAAGGCCGTCGGGGTGAACGACGTGACGGCCGAGGTGCTGCCGGCGGGAAAGGCCGACGCGGTGGCAAGGCTTCAGGACGCTGGCAAGCGGGTGGCGATGGTGGGGGACGGGATCAACGACGCCCCCGCGTTGGCCCGGGCCGACCTCGGCATCGCGGTCGGCACCGGAACCGACGTGGCCATCGAGGCCTCCGACCTCACCATCGTCGGCGGCGACCTGCGAGCCGTGCCCGACGCCATCGCGCTGTCGCGCCGCACCCTGGCCACCATCAAGGTCAACCTGTTCTGGGCGTTCGCCTACAACGTGGCCGCCATCCCCATGGCCGTCACCGGCATCCTCAGGCCCATGGCCGCCGCGGCCGCCATGGGCCTGTCGTCGCTGTTCGTGGTGTCGAACAGCCTCCGCCTGCGCCGCTTCCGCTCCCTGAGAGCCTGAGTCCGGCGGGAGCGCCGTATCCGACGTCTGTCGTAGGCTCTAGCTGTCAGTCCGGTTCGAGGGCGCGCCGAGCGCCGGAGCCTGCGGCTTGCGGAGGGAACCCAGACATGACCCGCATGACTCCCAGCGAGGCGTTCGTGGAGACCATGGTCGCCCACGGCGTCGACACCGTCTTCGGCGTCATGGGCAGCGCGTTCATGGACGCCATGGACATCTTCGAGCCGGCCGGCATCGAGCTGGTGCCGGTGGTGCACGAGCAGGGCGCGGCCCACATGGCCGACGGGTTCAGCCGGGTGTCGGGCCGTCACGGCGTGGTCATCGGCCAGAACGGCCCCGGCATCTCCAACTGCGTGACCGCCGTCGCGGCCGCCTTCTGGGCACACAGCCCGGTGGTGGTCGTCACCCCCGAGGCCGGGACCATGGACATCGGCCTCGGCGGCTTCCAGGAGGCCAACCAACTGCCGATGTTCGAGGAGTTCACCAAGTACCAGGGCCATGTCAACAACGAGCGCCGCATGGCCGAGCTCACCGCCCGCTGCTTCGACCGGGCACTGTCGGAGATGGGCCCCACCCAGCTCAACATCCCCCGAGACCGCTTCTACGGCGACATCGACGTGGCAATCCCGAAGCCGCAGCGCCTCGACCGCGGCCCCGGTGGCGACCGCACGCTGAACGAGGCCGCCGAGCTGCTGGCCGGCGCCGCCTTTCCGGTGATGATCTCGGGCGGCGGCGTGGTGATGGGCGACGCCATGGCAGCCACGGTGGCCCTGGCTGAGCGTCTGGGGTGCCCGGTGGTGAACAGCTACCTGCACAACGACTCGTTCCCGGCGTCGCATCCGCTGTGGTGCGGCCCGCTGGGCTACCAGGGCTCCAAGGCGGCCATGCGGCTCCTCTCCCGGGCCGATGCGGTGCTGGCGCTCGGCACCCGCCTCGGGCCCTTCGGCACCCTGCCCCAGCACGGACTCGAGTACTGGCCGACGAATGCCAAGGTGATCCAGGTGGACGCCGACGCCAGGATGCTCGGCCTGGTCAAGCGCATAGACGTGGGCGTCTGCGGCGACGCCGGCGCGGCCGCGGCCGCGCTCACAGCGAGGCTGGCCGCACGGGAGCTGGCCTGCGACGCCACCCGGATGCAGCGGTCCGCGGACATGGCCGCCGAGAAGAACGAGTGGGAGGCCGAGCTCGAAGACTGGACCGAGGAGACCGACGACTTCAGCGTGGACATGATCAAGCAGGCCGCGGCCGAGCCCGACGACTGGATGCATCCCCGCCAGGTGCTGCGCGAGCTCGAGAAGGCGATGCCGGAGCGGGTGATGGTGTCCACCGACATCGGCAACATCAACTCGGTGGCCAACAGCTACCTGCGCTTCGAGGAGCCTCGTTCGTTCTTTGCTGCCATGAGCTGGGGCAACTGCGGCTACGCACTGCCCGCCGTCATCGGGGCCAAGAAGGCCGCCCCCGACCGTCCCGCGGTGGCCTACGCGGGCGACGGGGCCTGGGCCATGAGCATGGTGGAGACCATGACCGCGGTGCGTCACGGCATCCCGGTGACCGCAGTGGTGTTCCACAACCGCCAGTGGGGCGCCGAGAAGAAGAACCAGGTCGACTTCTACGGGCAGCGCTTCGTGGCCGGCGAGCTGGAGGGTGGCGAGGACTGGTCGGAGGTGGCCCGGGCGATGGGCGCCGACGGTGTGCGGGTGAACCAGCTCGAAGATGTGGGACCGGCCCTGGAAGCGGCCATCGACGCCCAGATGAACGGGGGCCGCACCACCGTCATCGAGGCCATGTGCACCAAGGAGCTCGGCGACCCGTTCCGCAAGGACGCCCTGAAGCGCCCGACCCGCCTCCTGGCGAAGTACCAGGACTACATCTGACGCTGCGGGCTAGCCGGCGGGCAGTTCCAGCACCCAGCCGACCCGGATCAGGTCCGGGTTGTGCAGCATGCGGCCGTCGGCCTGGCGCCGGCCTCGGTTGCGGTCGAAGATCTCGCGCCAGCGATGCCCCGCTCCGAAGTGGATCCGAGCGATCCGCCAGAGGCTGTCGCCCCGCTGGACGGTGACCGTGACCGGCTCGGGCCCGGTCTCCGCCGCGACGATGCGGTCGTCGCCCTCGGGATAGTCCTCGGCGGTGATGGCGCCGCCGAGGTCCCGGGAGATGTAGTCGGCCAAGGCCTGCCGGTAGCTGACGCCCAGACTGGTGAACTCGATGCCGGCCAGCGGGTAGCAGTCGCCGCCGTCGGCCAGGAAGTCGACGGTGGCCAGAACCACCGCATCGCCGGGCACCGCCGCGCCGTCGCGCACGACGGCGGTGCCGTCGTCGAGCGTCACGTCGCGGATCCTCGACCCCGGATCGCCGGCCGGCGAGCAGTCGCCGGCCCGGTCGGTCTCGCGGGCCGCAGCCGACGGGTCGTAGACGAACTCGAACCCCGAGACCTGCGGGAACTGGCCGCCGGCGCCCGGGATCCGGTCCACGGCCTGCTCCAGCAGCACATGGAACGTCTCGCGGGGAACCTCGCCCACCACCACGAAGTTGCGGAACGGGGCGATGTCCCAGGTGTCGCCGACGGTGACCGGCCCGGCCGGGATGACGGCGTCGTTGCGGATGCCGCCGCCGTTCTGCACGGCGACGTCCGGCGCGGGAGTGCCGAAGTCCTCGGCCAGGTTGGTGGCGGCGGCCCGAAGCGCGTCTGCAAGCAGACTGCCCTGGTTGGTGGCGGCGGTGCGCACACTGGCCCGGCGCCCGTCCAAGTCGACCTCGCTGGCGCCGATCACGTCGGCGTCGATCTCGGCCAATGCCTCGGCCAGGGGCGCGATCACAGCCGACTGCACGGCCGGGTCGGGCGTCACGTCGAAGCTCACGCCGACGGAGCGGCCCGAGTATTGGACGATGCTGCCGCCGCCGTCGAAGGTGACGACCAGCTCGCCGATGCAGCGGTAGCCGCCGGGGGCGGTGACCACCGGCACGTCGGCGCCGGTGGAGTCGGCCACCAGCATCGGGTAGGGCCCGGCCGGCTCGTCTTCGGGCATGCAGGTGTCGCCCTCGTTGCGCAGCAGTTCGTCGCCGCCGCCGGCGACGACCACGTCCACGCCGGCCAGTTCGGCCACCAGCGCGACTTCCTCGGACAATCCCTGGAGGTGGCTGATCAGGATGATCTTGTCGACTCCGGCCTCGGTCAGCGATGCGACCTCGGCCCGCACCGCGGCCAGGACGTCGGAGATCACCACGTTGCGCGGAGACGAGATGTTGGGGAGCAGGGGAGTGACCGCCCCGATCACGCCTACCTGCTGACCGCCGGTCTCCACCGTGGTCCTGCCGGCCAGCACGCCGTCGTCGACCAGCGCCTGCAGCGCGGGCTCGCCGGAGAAGTCGGCGTTGGCCGACAGGAACGGCACCACCGGGTCGAACCCCTCGATGAAGCGGGCCGTCACATCCGGCCCCAGGTCGAAGTCGTGGTTGCCGAGGGCCATGGCGTCGTACAGGCCGCTGAGGGCGATCGAGTCGTGCAGCGCCGCATCGCGGGCCAGCGAGACGTCGAGCTCCTGCGAGGCCAGGAAGTTGTCGCCCGAGGTCAGGGTTACCACCGCGGCGTCGCCGGCAGCGGCCTGCAGCTCCTTCATCCGCGCGGCGAAGCGGGCCACGCCCGGTAGGCCGGCATCGATGTCAGGCAGCAGCTTCGACTCCCCGTCGTTGTTGTGCAGGATGGTGAGCGTGAACGTGTCGGCGCGGACGGGCGCCGCCGCAGGCTGCGCGCCCGCCGACGATGTCAGCCCCGCGGCTGCGGCGAGCAGCGCAGCCGCGGCGAGGGCAGCAGCGGTCTTCCGGGCGGTAGGGATCGTCACTCGCGGCCGCGGCCCGGATGTCGTCGACGCTGGTAGGGCAGCAGCGGCCTTCCAGGGGGTAGGGATCGCCACTGTTACGTCTCCCTTGCCGGAACCGCGCGACCTGGGGTGATGAGTGTAGAGCGACGCATGTGAGGCTTCTGCGTGTTCCTCGCTGCGCGGGCGTGGCGCTTCGCTGGGGCCGTGGCACGCTATGGCGATGACCGCGGCCGCCGATCCGGACACCTCGCGCGCCGGCCGGCGCCCGACACTGCAACGGGTGGACCAGCGCCGGTGACCGCGGCCGCCGATCCGGACACCTCGCGCGCCGGCCGGCGCCCGACACTGCAACGGGTGGACCAGCGCCGGTGACCGCGGCCGCCGATCCGGACACCTCGCATGCCGGTCCGGCGCCCGAGCGGGTCTTCAGCACGTCGGTGGTGGTGTCGGGATTGCGCTGCTTCCTGTTCTACGTGCTCTTCCCGTGGCTGCTGCCCGCGGCCGGCATCGCCTCGGGGGTGGGCTCGGGCGTCGGCCTGGCCATTGGCGCGGCGGCCATCGTGTTCAACGTGCTCAGCATCCGGCGCTTCCAGCTGACGAAGCACCGCTTCCGATGGCTGATCACCGCCCTGAATCTGGGGATCGTCGTGCTGCTCTCCGTCCTGATGGCTGCCGACCTGAAAGATGTGCTAGGATGACAGGCGCTCGTAGGTCTGCGCTGCATCGCGCGGACGTCCCAACATGGTGTGGCCAGTTGAACGTACCTTTATCATCATCAATGCCCCCCTGCGTGTGGTTGAGCGGACAGTCGGCAATAGTCGGCCGACTTGGCGCTGTCCTCCTGGCAGCGGCGCGCTTGCGGTGGCTGGGTCTGGCTCTGGCAGCCTTGGTCCTGAGTGCAGCGGCGTGCGGTGACGACGGCCGTGACGAGGCTCTCAGCGTGGACACGCTGTCGGAGATCGCCGCCGCGGACAGTTCGCAGGCGTCCCCGGACGGCGAGGACGGGAACGGCCATCACCACTCCCACGCGGCTACGGGGCAGGAAGACTACGACAACACCGATTTGAGCATGATCAACGCCACATCCGGCGAACTGCCCGACGTGGACATGACGGATGTCTCGTCGGGCGCCCCCGTCAATCTCCAGTCGTTGACCGGCGACGGCAAGGCGCTGCTGTTCTGGTTCTGGGCGCCGCATTGACCGAAGTGTCGGAGCGAGGCATCGCTCGTCGAGCAGTTCGCTCGAACCCAGTCAGACCGGCTCAGGGTCGTCGGCATCGGCGCTCAGGACGACTTGGAGCTGGCCAGGGACTTCGTCCATGAGACCGGAGTGACTTTCACGATGCTGTGGAGCGAGTCGAGCGAAGCGTGGCGGCATTTCGCCATTCGCAGCAATTCCGACTTCTGGTTGATAGATCAGGAAGGCAACCGGATCGACAGCAGCTCCACCCTCTATGACGAGAGCCACCTCGACGCTCACCTCGCGAATCTGAGCCGGAGTTGAGGCTCCGACACGAGCCTGCTGGGCCCCGCGTGTCGATGCGGCGTTCCGTCCTGGCGGCTGCACTGGCCTTGGTGTGCCTGTCAGCAGTCGCATGCGGGGGCGGAGGTCGGCGTTCTCTGGTAGGCGAACCGGAAGGGCGTGAGCCTGTCAGGTCCGTCGCTGATCCTGGCTCAAGGAGGACCGGTGCAGGCGTCGCGGCGGCCGGTGGCCGCTTGTCGCGCGGGCCTAACTGTTTCGAGTCCGGTGTGGGCACGACCACGATCGCCTGGGTCGGGCCCGACATCGGAGAGCTGGACGACCTCGGCCTGGAATCTCTAGTTCTGGACGAGCCCTCCCTCATCGTGGATGCCTACATCAACGAGGTCAACGATCTCGGCGGGATCGGAGGAAGCTGCTTCAGGCTGGCTGCATTCTCCTGGAAGCTGCTCGATCAGGACTCCTCGTTCCGGCAGATCTGCAAGGAACTGCCCCAGGAGGATCCGATAGTGCTGTTCAGCCTGGCGCCCAACGCCACCACGCTGCGCTGCGCCACGCTCGGCGCCCGTATAGCCACCGTGGCCATGATGGCGTCGGTGCCGGAGGCTTCGTTGGCGGCTGCGGAGGGCGGGCTGCTGCTCGACGGCTCGGTCGAGCACCTGCTGGCCGCGAGCCTGAGAATCGCCGGCCAAGCTGGCGAGGTCGGCGCCGGCGACCGCATCGGCCTGCTGGTGACCGACAGGGCCAGCGCGGCCTCCGAGATCGAGACCGCCGAGCAGGTGAGCGAGTCGCTGGGACTCCCGATGGTCGCGACCGCTGTCGTGCCGGCGGAGTTCGGCACCGTGGGCGTGTCGGTCGCGGAGTCGCAGGTGCGTTTGATGGAGACCGGTCTGTCCGACGCGGAGATCCAGCAGGCAGTGGAGAGCTTCGAGGTGCTGAGGCCTGAGCAGGTCGCCGTTCTGCGAAGCCTGGAGCGGTTCTTCGTCGACACGGTGTCAGAGCTGCGCAACGCGGGCGTGACCGTCGTCGCGGCCTCGGCGAGTTCCTCGGACGTCCGCAGGCTGATGCTTGCCGCCGAGCAGATCGGCTGGACACCGACATGGTTGACCAGCGACGCGCAGGCGGCCGAGCTCGTGCTTACGGACTCTCCCGCGCGGCAGGCGCGGAACCTGATCCAGATCAGTGCCAGACAGGCCGCCAGCGACCCGATCTCGGATCTGGACACGGGCTGCATAAGCCTGCGCAACACTTCCGCCTCCGGGCCGACCTTCGCCCACCGGGCCCACACCGATGCCTGGAACTTGACCACCTTGACGTGCGAGTTCCTGGATGTGGTGTTCGGCGCGATGACGCGGATCGACGGTCCCATCGACCGGGCGTCGCTGCTCGACGCTTTGAGCAGGACTGACTACGTGACGGCCCGAGGCTCGCACCTCCGGTTCACGTCAGGCGACCACAACGGCGCCCAGTTGTTCCGGGTGCTGCGGGCCGACCCCGACTGCGTGCTCAACCAATGGGGATGCATGCGCGCCGCCAGCCACTGGTTCTCCTCGCACGCTGAGCCGTAGCACCGGCGACGGGCTGACGCGTGACCGCGATCCCGGACTTCTCGCTGATCGAGCTTCACGAAGATGACACTGCGGCCCGGCCGTCGGAAGCCGAGGCGTGCAGCCGGGCACCCTCCACTACCGGACGGCACGACGATGACGCTGCGGCCCGGCCGTCGGAAGCCCTCGCCGCCCCGACCCCGTTCGAGACTCCTGAGGGCATCACCCTGCCGCCCCTAGCCGGCCCCGACGATCTCGTCGGCGCCGATTTCGCGGCCGGCTGTCCGGGCCTGCCGCCGTTCGTCCGCGGGCCGTACCCCACGATGTACGTGACCCGTCCCTGGACGATCCGCCAGTACGCGGGGTTCTCCACCGCCGAGGAGTCCAACGCCTTCTACCGGCGCAACCTGGCCGCCGGCCAGCGGGGCCTGTCGGTCGCCTTCGACCTGCCCACCCACCGGGGTTACGACTCCGACAACCCTCGGGTGGCCGGAGACGTCGGCATGGCCGGAGTGGCCATCGACTCGATCCTCGACATGAGGATCCTGTTCGACAGCATCCCGCTCGAGGAGATGACCGTCTCGATGACGATGAACGGCGCGGTGCTGCCCGTCCTCGCCCTGTACGTCGTGGCTGCCGAGGAGCAGGGCGTTGAGCCGGAGCAGCTCGCCGGGACCATCCAGAACGACATCCTCAAGGAGTTCATGGTCCGCAACACGTTCATCTACCCGCCGGTGCCGTCGATGCGGATCGTGTCCGACATCATCGCCTTCACCGCCGAGCGGATGCGGAGGTTCAACTCGATCTCGGTGTCCGGCTACCACATGCAGGAGGCGGGCGCCACCCTCGACATCGAGCTGGCCTACACCCTCTCCGACGGCTTGGAGTACGTCCGGGCCGGGCTCGCCGCGGGGCTGGGCATCGACGAGTTCGCCCCCCGGCTCAGCTTCTTCTGGTGCGTGGGCATGAACTTCTTCATGGAGGTGGCCAAACTGCGGGCGGCCCGGCTGCTGTGGGCACGGATGATGAGCCAGTTCGATCCTGGTGACCCTCGCTCGCTGTGCCTGCGGACACACTGCCAGACCAGCGGCTGGAGCCTCACCGCCCAGGACCCCTACAACAACGTGGTCCGCACCTGCGTCGAGGCTATGGCGGCCACCCAGGGCCACACGCAGTCGCTGCACACCAACGCGTTCGACGAGGCGCTGGCCCTGCCCTCCGACTTCTCGGCCCGCATCGCCCGCAACACGCAGCTGTTCCTGCTGCACGAGTCCGGCATCACCCGCACCGTCGACCCGTGGGGCGGCAGCTACCATGTGGAGCGACTCACCAAGCTGCTGGCCGATCGGGCCTGGGCCCACGTCTGCGAGGTCGAGGAGATGGGCGGGATGGCCGAAGCCATCTCCGCGGGCCTTCCCAAGCTTCGCATCGAGGAGGCCGCCGCCCGGACCCAGGCCCGCATCGACTCGGGCCGCCAGGCGGTGGTAGGCGTGAACCGCTACCGCGTCGGCGACGGCGCGGTGGCGCCGGTGGCGGTCCGCCGGATCGACAACGTCGAGGTGCGCCGACGGCAGGTCGCCCGGCTCCAGCAGCTCCGGGCCGGGCGTGACGCCGCACGCCTGCGGGCCGCTCTGGACGCTCTGACGGCGGCCGCCCGCACCGGCGAGGGAAACCTGCTGGCGCTGTCGATCGACGCGGCCCGGGCCCACGCGACGGTCGGGGAGATCAGCGGCGCCCTCGAAACCGTCTACGGTCGCCATGTGGCCGAGATCAGATCGGTGGAGGGCGTGTACCGCGCCGAGGCACAGCCGGCCGGCGGTGGCGGAGGCGACCGCGGCGCGGGCATCGACGCGGTGAGGGCTCGAGTGGACGAGTTCGCCGACCGGCACGGCCGCCGTCCGAGGATCCTGGTGGCGAAGGTAGGGCAGGACGGCCACGACCGGGGCCAGAAGGTGATCGCCACCGCTTTCGCCGACCTCGGCTTCGACGTGGACGTCGGGCCGCTGTTCGCCACGCCCGCCGAGGTGGCCCGCCAGGCGGTGGAGGCCGACGTGCATGTGGTAGGGGTGTCGACGCTGGCGGCGGGCCATCTCATCCTTGTGCCCCAGTTGCGCGACGAGCTTGCGGAGCTGCGGCGGGGCGACATCGCCGTCGTGGTGGGCGGGGTCGTCCCGGCCGCCGACGTCGACGCGCTGCTGGCGGCCGGCGCGCTGGCGGTCTACCCGCCCGGCACAGTGATCTCAGAGGCCGCCGCCGAGCTGCTGGAGCACCTCTCGGGGCGCAATTGATGCGCCAGGAATTGGCAGCGGAGAGCGCCGGTTCGGGCATTGGCCGCTGCCAATTGGGTCGCGTAAGGTCGTGGTCAGGAATTGGCAGCGTTGTGCATGGTATGCGTGCATTCTGCTGCCAATTCGGTCGGGGGGAGGCGGTGCGCCGGGAATTGGCAGCGTTGTGCATGGTATGCGTGCATTCTGCTGCCAATTCGGTCGGGGGGAGGCGGTGCGCCGGGAATTGGCAGCGTTGTGCATGGTATGCGTGCATTCTGCTGCCAATTCGGTCGGGGGGAGGCGGTGCGCCGGGCGCCCTCCCAGGTCGTCAGTTGCATCTGGTCCGGTGAGGAACACCGATGGATGACTTGATAGCGGCTGTGCGGGCGGGTGACCGCACCGCCATTGGCCGGGCCATCACCTTGGTGGAGTCGACCCACCCGAAGGACCGCCAGCGGGCCCAGGCGCTGCTGGCCGAGCTCCTGCCCCATGCGGGGGGAGCTCACCGGGTGGGCATCAGCGGCGTGCCCGGAGCGGGAAAGTCGACGCTCATCAACGCCCTGGGCACCCGGCTCACCTGCGCCGGCCACCGGGTGGGCGTGCTGGCCGTCGATCCCTCAAGCATGGTCACCGGCGGATCGATCCTGGGCGACAAGACCCGCATGGCCACCCTGGCGGCCGACCAGAACGCCTTCATCCGGCCCTCGCCGTCGGCGGGGACGCTCGGCGGCGTGACCAGCGCCACCCCCCACGCGATCACCGTGCTGGAAGCGGCCGGCTACGACGTGGTGCTGGTCGAGACCATGGGGGTCGGCCAGTCGGAGGCGGCCGTGCATGCGTCGGTCGACTGCCTATGCGTGCTGGCGCTGGCCGGCGCCGGCGACGAGTTGCAGGCAGTCAAGCGGGGCCTGCTGGAGCTGGCCGATGTGCTCGTCGTCAACAAGGCCGACGGCGACAACGAGCGAGCGGCCCGGCTGGCCGCGGCCGAGTTCCGGCGGGCTCTGCCCCTGCTGGCCCCGACGAGCGGGGAGGCTCCTCCGGCGGTGATGGCGGTATCGGCCGCGACCGGCGCGGGTGTGGACGATCTGTGGGACTGCATCGTCGAGCACCGTCGCATGCTCGAAGCCTCCGGCGCCCTGTCGCGCCGCCGGGCCCGGGGCCGCCTGGCCCGGATGCAGGCGCTGCTGGAGCGCCGCCTGGTCGAGCGGTTCGAGGCCCGGCCCGGCCTCCTCGCCCGCCGAGCCGAGCTAGAACACGCCGTCGAGCAGGACCAGATCACCCCGGAGGCCGCAGTCGACCAACTCCTGTCCCTGTGCTGAAGGTCCCCGCATCTCAAGTCCGGATATCATCGCCCTATGGCGGCTCAATCAGAGCTGGCGGGGGCCACCGACGAGGCGTTCCAGGCGATGGAGCGGATATCATCGCCCTATGGCGGCTCAATCAGAGCTTGATCGGAGCGAAACCGGCGAATTGGCCTCGCTGTCGGGGTCTAATGGTCCTGCCGAATTCCAAGTAAACCGTGACTTGGGGCCTACAGATCAAATACGCCGCGATCAGGAATCGGACCGCCTCTCCCGTGCTGAACTTCGAAGCCGCGCGCTCCTATCACGCAACAGCTACCGGCTAGGCGAACTACCTGATGAGTCTCAAGGGGCGGAAATTGATCTTGCTCTGGAGCGAGAGTCCGATGAAGGAACCACGTTGGGGGTGGCATTTCGATATCTGGTCTTGGCGGACATTCCTGACGACGAGCGCATAGGTGCATTCAAGGATCACTTCGGACACGACAGTCCCGGCACGGCGGTCGGGCTGCGTCAACACCTGGACGCAACGAGGTTCGGGATCCTGCCGAGAGGCATATCGACGGCGCGGCAAATTGCCGCCCGCATGAAGTCAGTGATGAACCGTCACGAATTCTCAGCAGAAACACGGGCAGTCCTAGAGCGCAACGTAGTAGCACTTCAGGCGATCGCATCTGATACTGAGTCCTTTGAGGCCGAGCAAGAGGAAGCTGAGAAGGCGGAGCGAAGTGTTGAGGACAGGCTGAAGGGCCGCGTTGGCGTCTACGTCTTCACGTACCCCCACTACCTGCGTTATCCGACGCATCCGTCGGAGGCACTCGAAAAGATGCCGGACCGCACGCTGCTGAAAGTGGGGTTCACGGACAACGGCATCTTGGAGAGAGTGAACTAGGAGACCAGCGGGACGGGAGTGCCCGAACACCGCCGTATCTTGCGGGCCTATCTGCAGGCTGGAAGCAATGGCCATCCGTCCCGAGACCTTGAGCAGCAGTTTCATGACCTGCTTGATGCGGCGGGCCATGCTGGACCTAAGCGGGGTTCGACTGAGAGAAAGCGCGGCGGCAATGAGTGGTTCTCCACAAGCCTCGAGTTCTTGGATCGCATCGCTCAGACCCTGGCTCTCGAGATCGTTGAGGTCGTACCCGACAATGAGTTGTAGCTCGGTCCGACGACAGCGTTGATTCGGTGCCCGGCCAGCCACGGCAGCACTTCGGACGCGGACGTATTACCGCTGGATCTCCCGTCAGGCTGGAACCTTGCGCTGGTTTCCCCCCCGAGATGAATAGCCGTGGCGACTCCTACTTGGAGTGACACCAGCAACGGACAAATGTCGGGGAATCTCTCGGCTGGTCGATAGGCGCTCGGCTTGGTCCGCGGCCCTTGTGGTGCCTCAACGGCGCAGTTCGTCGCGAAGAGCTGTGACTAAGGCGGCGAGGTCAGCAATGGTTCCATCCCGAGCGACTCGCCGGACGGTGTACCCGAGTGCCTTGTCGTCAGCGATCTCGGCTCTTGCGTACTTGATGGCGTCATCTACCTTGAGGCCCCGGTCTAGAGGCTTGGGTGCGGACCTGTCACCGATTCGCCCTTCTGCCCTGTTTGGTCTGCGGGTAGGTCGGTCCTCAGGGGCAGGGGGCGGGGTCAGGTCGTTCCCGGCTTCTAGCGGCTTGACCTCGGGACGGCGCTTGATCAGCAGCGATTGGCCGAAGTGAGTCCTGACCCATTCCCAGGCGAAATCGCGGCGAGCGTTGTAGATGGCGTCCTCTGCCAGCCGTTCCGCTCGTCCAAGGCCTTCCACTGCCAGATTGTCGTTGTCGCTGACCAGAGCGTCTGCCTGGGTCTCGGGTGCCGACCACGTGAGGACATCGGGATAGTGGTGGCTATCGGCCGCGTGGCCCTGCGATATGGCGGTAAGCCGGTCGGCGTCTCGCCGGAGATATTCGCTGTCCAAGGGCTCTTCGGGCGGGTCAGCGGCTCCGTCACACGCGCCCAGAAGGGCCCCGGCCATGGACGCAATCGTGTCGGTGTCCGTGCCGACGGCGTTCGCAGCCACGACCACGCCCTCGTGGGCCTTGGAGGCTTGAGCTGCCAGAGCGACGGCGGCAACGGTTGTCAGGATCCCGCTGCCTCGCTGCTTTGGATCTCTCAGGCCGAGACGGTCGACGGCCTGCTCGTAGGCCGCTTCTACGTTCTCTACGGCGTCGACTTGCCCCATCGCGTCTTCGATGGCAACACACAGTTCGTCGACGGTCGCCTGCCAAGTGTCGCGGAACCTTTCCCCGGTTGCCTGCTGCCACAGGCCGACCCACGTGGTGCCGAGCATTCGATGGTCCTCGATCAGACGGAGCATGTCGCCAATGTCGTGTGCGATGTCCGTGCAGGCGTGGGAGTTGGGGACCGTGCCGGTTCCGAGGCAGTGAGCCAGCGTCGCCGCGTGGAAGCAGGCGCCAACGATGGCGCGAGGGTGGCCGTGAGTGCACACGCTGTCAGTGATCACGTCGACCATGTAGTCGCCTTCGAGGTCGCGCGAGGACCAGACATGCGGCTGGATGCGCATGGCCGAACCGTTGCCGCCCGCGTTCTCCCAGCCGCGGTAGGTGTTCGCGTACCACAGAGCGCTCGACTTCCCGAGGTTCTTGGCTGCTGCTTTGGATGCCCGGCCGCCGCCGAGGGCGTAGGAGAGCCACACAGGCAGTTCAATTCGGGCGAAGGTTTCCACATCGAAACCGTGGCTGCCGACCGAACGGCTCACCGCCATCCGAAGCTGCGTGTCATCCGACCAGCACCCCGCTGGGAGCATCACGTTGACGCCTGACCGGCCGCCGACCCGCCGCTCCCAACTCATCAGATGGTCTAGGCGCGCGCCCTGCGTCCGTCGTTCGAGCCTCTTTCGGTCCACTAGCTCGCTGATGAAGCCCAGCGCGTCGCCGTAAGTCGCCCACAGCATCGATCTCCGCGTCCGCGCCGCTCGCTCGTCGCTCTCGTCGGAGGCTGCCGCATCCGGCTTGGCCGACGACGAGTTCTCCATGTGGTGCGTCGAAACCACCTGCTCGCGATCGGGATCGATAAAGAGCTCCGGCTGTTCATGAAGGGCGGTGGTCGCTTCGGTCATCGGAATGCCTCCGGATCCTTCTTGATCTTAGGCTTGTGGCGGAAGTGGGAGCGGACTGCCTTGACTGCGTCCTTGACATCATCGTCAGGCACTATGACACGGTGCAGGTGCTCAAGCGGCAACTCGAACGGGTACAGCACCTCGGCCTGCGGGTCCGTCGTCTCGTGCGTACCGTGGGCGCTCCGGATCCGCTCACTGCCCTTGCGTCCCCACGGGACGACTGGGCTGAACATCTGCTCGAAGCCCTGAAGTCCGGTGGCGCGATGTGCAACGCTGTAGGCGTTGTTGGTCGTACTGAAGACCACGCCGCGGTGCCCTAGGATGCGCGGCTTGAATTCGAGAATCACCCAGTCCTCCCCCGGGTGCCATCTCTTCGAGTACCTGAACATGTGCACATTGATCGCTGACACCGAGAGATTCACATAACCGTGCCAAGGTAGGTCGCGACTGCGATCTAGGGCGTTCTCGCGGTACACATGTCGCAAACGAAGATCTCGTGCTAGAAAGCGCCGAGCCTTGACGGCGGATCGGTCCAGAATCCCGACGAGGCCGCTCCTAGATCGAGTGAAGTGCACAATGCTGGTGATGCCGCGTTCCTTGGCAGCAGCTACCACTTCGGGACACCGCGGCGCGCTCTCCGCCTGCTCACGGGACTGTGGCTCGGCCTTTGGGGCCCACTCCACGGCGCTCATGCCTTGATCAGCTTGTAGGTGGACGGATCGAGGAGCCCGATCAGGGACGACTCCTCGCCCGGCTTGTACCCGACCATCACCGACTCTCGAGCTCGTCCGACCGCCATTGCCAGCATGCGGCGAAGCCGTTCAAGATTCGCGTCGCCCTCTTCGGGCCCGTGAGGAGTCACCTGCTGGCTGAGGCCGGGAAGCAGCACATGGTCGAACTCCAGACCCTTGGCGGAGTGGATGGTGCAGAGCGCGACCCGCTCGGGGCCGGCTGGCCACTCGTTCTCTCGGGTCAGTTCGCAGTACGGGATCTCGCGGCGGCGCAGTGTCCTTCGAGCCTCGTCAAACCAACCTCCGCCGCGAGGCTGGAGCAAGGCTGCCGATTCCTTCCTCAAGTCGGCCTTCCGTTCGAGCCTGTCCAACATGATCCTTAGCTGATCGCTGTACTTGCCAGCGATGACCCTCGGTTTGGCGCCGGGCCGGTGGCAGGCGGAGAAGTCGGGCAGGGTGCCGTCGTCCTCAAGGGGTAGCCCGGCCACGAGCGGATGGGCGAACGCGGCGATCGCGGCGGTGTTGCGGTAGTTCTCCTTGAGCCGGTAGATGATCTCGGGACGGGCCCTGATTCCGACCTCCGTCCACTTGAAGAACTGCGGGTAGATGCGCTGGACCGCGTCCAGCACGAACGTCGTGGTGTGCGAGTCCTGCAGGTGGCGAAGGATCGTGCGGACCTGGTTGGCGGAGAAGTCCTGAGCCTCGTCGACCACCACGACGTCGTAGAGGAGGTCAGGCCGGGCGTCGGCAGCCAGCAGTGCGAGGTCGCCCCAGTCGATCTCGCCTCGCGCCCGCTTCGTCTCCATGTACGCCGGGATCACCTCGCGAATCAACTTCTGGCGCGTGGGGCGAGCGACGCGCGGCGCGACGCCCCTGCCCTCTCGAACCACCGTCAGGTAGTCGGCGAGGCTCTCCGGCTCGAAGTTGGCGGGGTCGTACTCGAAGCGTCCCAGGATGTACTGGACCTCATCGACCAGGAACTCCTGTTGGCGAGACGTAGCGAAGGTCTGAAGGTGCGGCCGGAGCATCGCTGAGACCCTGTCGCCGCCTGCGATGCTGACGTCGCCCACCAAGGACCTAGCCCACCGGCCGAATGTGCTGACCTTGAGTTCCAGCGCATCGTCGTCGGGCGTCTCATGGCGGGCCAACTCGGCGATGTAGCCCTGCAGGGTTCGGTTGAAGGTGAGCACCAGCACCCGTACGGGTGCGTCGCGGACTTGGTGCCGACGTCCCAGGCGGACGTGAATCTGCTCACGCAGACGCAGCAGCGAAGTAGTGGTCTTGCCACTTCCTGCGGCACCTCTGATGATTCGAAACCCCGGCTTGACATCCCCGATCAGCTTCAGCTGTTCCGGGGTCGGAGCAACAGGCTGCAAGGCTCGCACCTCAAACTCCTCATGTTGTCGGCCCCACTGCCTGGGACCACGTGAGAGTCACCCTAGCGACGTTCACCACGTGATGCGCGCAATCGTCCGTCCGCTTGCTGCTAGCGGGCGCGGAGGGTGAGGTTCTTGCGGTTGGTGATCCGGTAGTGGCGGTGGTCGTGGGTGATCCAGCCCAGCTTGACGAAGGCGTGGATGGCCTTGTTGACCCGCTCCCGGCTGGCGCCCACCATCGACGCCAGCTCCTCCTGGGTGAGGGGCATCTCGAACTCGTCCCTGTCGCCCGCCATCTCCATCAGACGCTTGGCGGTACGTCCCATCACGTCGAGGAAGACCGTGTCGGACAGCGCCCGGTCGGTCGCCCTCAGCCTCCGGGCCAGGAGCTGCACAGCGCTCCACAGCGCCGTCGGATGGTTCTCGTAGAGAAGCCGCAGTTCGGCATAGGGCACCACCAGCACCTCGGACTCCTCCAAGGCCCGGGCCTGGGCCGAACGGGTCTCGCCGTCGAGGAACCCCAACTCGCCGAACAGGTCGCCGGGACCCAGCACCGCCAGGAGCGACTCCCGCCCGTGGTCGGACTCCTGGGCGATGGCGACCCGGCCCGACAGCACCAAGTAGAACTCGCCGGGCTCGTCTCCCTCCTCGAACAGGACGACGTTCCGCTGCAGTGACTGCACGCCGCCCGCGGCCGCAATGTGATCGAGCTGCCCGTCATCGAGCTCGGCGAAGAGGATCGTCTCCCGCAGAGCCTCCCGCAGCGCGTCCGGGGAGGCCTCGATGGCCGTATCGGGAGCGATGGAGGTGGTGTCGGACATAACAACGGCCCACACTAGTAGCGGTGAGCGAGAGTGATCGTGAGAGTCGCGCCTATGGATCCGACTGTGAACAGCACCAGCGCGGCCACGTAGCGGTGAGCGAGAGTGATCGTGAGAGTCGCGCCTATGGATCCGATTGTGAACAGCACCAGCGCGGCCACGTAGCGGTGAGCGAGAGTGATCGTGAGAGTCGCGCCTATGGATCCGATTGTGAACAGCACCAGCGCGGCCACGTAGCGGTGAGCGAGAGTGATCGTGAGAGTCGCGCCGGCTCCGGGACGGGCGTGTGGGCCATCGTCGCCGCGGCCGGGGAGGGGAACCGTTTCGGGGGTGCCAAGCAGTTCAGCCGTCTCGGCGACCGCTGCGTGATCGACTGGGCCGTGCAGGGCGCAGCCCGCTGGTGCGAGGGCGTCGTGGTCGTGCTGCCCGAGGCCCGGACCGTTGGAGCGGACGCTTGGCAGCTGTCGGACCCCGACGGCGACTGCGCCGGGCATGTGGTCGCGGTGGCGGGCGGGGTGCTGCGGTCCGACTCGGTGCGCCGCGGTCTCAGCCGGGTTCCCGACGGCGCCGAGATCGTGCTGGTGCACGACGGCGCCCGCCCGCTGGCCACCGACGGCGTGTTCGAGCGGGTGATCCAGGCGGTGCGCGCCGGCGCCGACGCGGCCATCCCGGTAATCGACCTGACCGACACGATCCGCTGGCGAGGCGGGGGCACTGCCGATCGCCACAAGCTGGCCGCGGTGCAGACACCCCAAGCCTTTCGAGCCGGCGCGCTGCGGGCCGCCCACGCCGCCGGTGCCGACGCGACCGACGACGCCACCCTGGTGGAGGCGACCGGTGCCACAGTGGTGACCGTGGACGGCGACACCCGCAACCTCAAGATCACCGAACCCCACGACCTCGTGGCGGCCGAAGCGCTGCTGGATAGTTGCTCAGAGGCCGAGCGAACGGCGAGCGACTCATGAGGATCTATGCGGGAAGCCGAGCGAGGCCGTGGCCCGAGCGGCCCGTGAGCGCAGCGAACAAGAGCGGGAGTGACACCGCTGCGGCCCTATGGGCTCCCACCTGCTCGCGCTTGCTGGCAGCGTCCGGCGACACCGGTGACCGCCATGGCTGAAGTTGGAATGCGGGTCGGGCAGGGCTTCGACATGCACCGCTACAGCGACGCCCCCGAGCGGGCGCTCGTGTTGGGCGGCGTGCGCTTCGACGGTGAGCGCGGCCTGCACGGCCACTCCGATGCCGACGTCGTGGCCCACGCCTGCATCGAGGCGCTGCTGGCCGGAGCAGGCCTTCCGGACATCGGCCAGATGTTCAGCGACCGCGATCCGGCCTGGGCCGGAGCCGACAGCATCGACTTGCTTCGTCGAGCCGCCGACGCGGCACGGGCGGCCGGATGGGATCCCGTGAACCTGTCGTGCACGGCGGTGCTCGACTCGCCCAAGCTGGCCCCTCACCGAGAGGCCATTCAGCAGCGTCTCAGTGCCGCCACCGGTGCGCCCGTGACCGTCACCGGCCGCAGCACCGAGGGCGTGGGTGCGTTGGGCCGCGGCGAAGGAGTGGCCGCCATGGCTGTGGCGCTAGTGGCTCGACGGTCCGATGATCCTGAGGGGACCGGAGCCGGTGAGCCGCCCTAACCAGTGGCGCCGCTCTCGCCCGGAAGGAGGGTGTGGTCGCCTGGGCGGTCGCTCCTGTGGTCGGGCGGTCCGGCGGGTCGGGTCGGGTCGGTCCCGGTGAGCCGCTCTGGCCGTTCGAGCCGTTCGCGTCCGGGGTCGGCGCGGCGTCAGGGCTCGCGCGGGTCCGGCAGCCGGTTGTCGGCCTCAACGGCACAGGGCCGGGGCAAGGGCGGCCTGGGCGGCGAGCAGGTTGAGGGCCGTCAAGCGGTGCGGGAGCTGTTGCTGGCGGGCCGGCGGCGGACCCGTACCGTCATGATCGCCAAGGGCCTCGATCCCGCCCCCATCGTCGAGCACATCGTCGAACTGGCCCGCGAGCATCGGGCAGCGGTCCGCGAGGTCAGCCGCTCCGAGTTGGACGCCGCCGCCCGCACCGAGGCGCCTCAGGGCGTGGTCGCTCTGGCTGATCCGCTGCCCGAAGCAGATCTGGCCGAGATGGTCCAGCAGCAGCCGGCCGGCGCGGCCTCACACGCCGGCCGCCCCGCGGGTCCGCCGTTCTTGCTGGTCCTCGACGGCATCACCGATCCCGGCAACTTCGGTGCGGTGCTGCGCGCCGCGGAGTGCGCCGGAGTGACCGGGATCGTGCTGCGGAGCCATCGCTCCGCCCGGATCACTCCCACGGTGGCCAAGGCGGCTGTCGGCGCAGTGGAGTACCTGCGGTTCGCGGTGGTGCCCGGCATCCCGTCGGCGCTGCGCGCTCTGAGCAGTCACGACGTGTGGACGGTCGGGCTCGACCCGGCCGGGCCACGGCGCCTTCACGATCTCGATCTGTCGGGTGATGCGGTGGCTCTCGTGCTCGGCGCCGAGGGCAGGGGCCTGTCGAGGCTGGTCGCGCAGCGGTGCGACGTGCTGGCTTCTATACCGTTGCGGGGGACGCTCGGATCGCTCAACGTCGCCGCCGCGGCGGCGGTGGCGTGCTTCGAGATCGCTCGGCGCCGCTAGCCCGCAGCCTCGCTCACAGGAGAATTGGCGGTGCGTGGAGCTCGCCTTCGTCTGACAAGATGACCGCCTGCAGCGCCCTACCCGCCGAATGTTGGAGAAACCGGAGACATGGCGATGAACACGGATCGATTGGCTGAGCGCATAGACCGGCTGCTGGGCCGCTGCGTCGCTGGCTGAGACATGGCGATGAGCACGGATCGATTGGCTGAGCGCATAGATCGGCTGCTGGGCCGCTGCGTCGCTGGCTGAGACATGGCGATGAGCACGGATCGATTGGCTGAGCGCATAGATCGGCTGCTGGGCCGCTGCGTCGCTGGCTGAGACATGGCGATGAGCACGGATCGATTGGCTGAGCGCATAGATCGGCTGCTGGGCCGCTGCGTCGCTGGCTGAGACATGGCGATGAGCACGGATCGATTGGCTGAGCGCATAGATCGGCTGCTGGGCCGCTGCGTCGCTGGCTGAGACATGGCGATGAGCACGGATCGATTGACTGAGCGCATAGATCGGCTGCTGGGCCGCTGCGTCGCTGGCTGAGACATGGCGATGAGCACGGATCGATTGGCTGAGCGCATAGATCGGCTGCTGGGCCGCTGCGTCGC
This sequence comes from Acidimicrobiales bacterium, assembly GCA_965116865.1. Lineage (GTDB taxonomy): Bacteria > Actinomycetota > Acidimicrobiia > Acidimicrobiales > Aldehydirespiratoraceae > Aldehydirespirator. Next base: position 508,635 of record OZ220727.1, read on the forward strand.
TGGCTGAGACATGGCGATGAGCACGGATCGATTGACTGAGCTGTTCGGACTCGACGGCAAGACGGCCGTCGTGACCGGCGGGAGCCGCGGCATCGGTCGCATGATCGCTGGCGGGCTGCTCGACGCCGGCTGCCGGGTGATCGTCTCGGCTCGCAAGGCCGAGCAGCTTGAGGCGGCTGCCCGGGAGTTGTCGGCCCACGGCCCTTGCGATGCCGTTCAGGCCGACCTGTCCACGCCCGAGGGCTGCCGGGCGCTAGCCGCCGAGGTGGCTCGGCGGTGGGAGTCGCTCGACGTCCTCGTCAACAACGCCGGCGCCAGCTGGGGCGCCCGTCTGGACGAGTTCCCGGTGGACGGCTGGGACAAGGTGATGGACACCAATGTGCGGGGACCGTTCTTGCTCACCCAGGGACTGCTCGACCTGCTGCGGGCCGCTGCCCGCCCGGAGGCGCCCGCCCGTGTGATCAACGTCGCCTCCGTCGACGGGCTCAGAGTGCCCGACCTGGAGACGTACTCGTACTCGGCGTCGAAGGCCGCGGTCATCCACCTCACCCGGCATCTCGCGAAGCGCCTCGCCGGCGAGCACATAACCGTGAACGCCATCGCCCCGGGGCCGTTCGACTCGAAGATGATGGCGTTCATCCTCGACGATCCGGACGCCCGGGCCGAGTTGGCCGGCATGGTGCCGTTGCGGCGGATCGGCCGGCCCGACGACATGGCCGGCGCCGCTGTCTACCTGGCGTCGAGGGCCGGGTCCTACCTCACCGGCGCTACGGTGCCGGTCGGAGGGGGCATCGGTTTGGCCGACTGATCCCTGTCCCGGGGAGTCGGCAGCGGGCTGTGATCTGCTGCTCAGGCCAGGCGGCACGGCCGCGATTTGAGCTTGTCGTCGAGGTGCGAGCGCTGCCGCCGGGGCGAATGGGATGGAAACGGCCGCCCGCTCCTCTATCCTCGCGGATCGGCCTGTCGGCGTATCGAGCCGACTAGGAGCCAGCAGCCATGCAGGGAGGCTGATCCCAATGGCAACCGGACGATCCAGCTTCGCGAAGCGTCAGAGGGACATGGCCAAGAAGGCCCGCGCCGAGGCGAAGCGCCAGAAGCGCCTGGGACGGGGCGAGCTCTACGATCTGGAGCACGGCCAGCGAGACGATGAGCCGGCCGAGACGCCGCCGACGGGACGGTCCCTCAGCAACGACGAGATCATGGCCAAGGTGGAGGAGTTGCACCGATGCTATGCCGACGGTCAACTGGACCTCGACGCGTTCCACGAGCAGCGGGACAGCCTGATGGCCCAGATCTCCGTCGACTGACCGGCCGAACCGGTCGACAGGTCCCTGGTCCAGGTCCTTGGTCCGTCCGCGACGCGTGTTGTAGCTTGACGTCATTATGGGACTCGAACAGCTTCGCACGGGACTCACTTTCGACGATGTCCTGATCGTCCCCCGACGATCGTCGATCAGATCCCGCCAGGACGTCTCGGTGCGGACGCGGTTGTCGCGCCGGATCGAGCTGGAGTTGCCGGTGGTGGCCGCCAACATGGACACCGTCTGCGAGCACGAGATGGCTGTCGCCATGGCCCGTCTCGGGGGCATCGGCATCGTGCACCGCTTCATGCCGTCCGAGACGCAGGCCGGCGAGATACGCAAGGTGAGGGACGCGGGCGGGAACCTGCTGGTCGGCGCGGCGGTGGGAACCGACCGCGACATGGTCGAACGGGCCAAGGCGCTGGTGGCGGCCGGGGCCGACGTGCTGGTCCTGGACATCGCCCACGGCCACTCCGACCATGCCCTCGACGGTGTGCGCAGGCTCAAGGACCACTTCGCCGACACCGACGTGCTGGCCGGCAACGTCGCCACGGCAGAAGGCGCCGTCGACCTGGTGGAGGCCGGTGCCGATGCGGTGAAGGTGGGGGTGGGGGCCGGCGGCGTCTGCACCACGCGCACCGTGGCGGGTGTGGGTGTGCCCCAGCTGACCGCTGTCGCCGACGTCTCGGGCATCGGCGTGCCCGTGATCGCCGATGGAGGCGTCCGCAGTTCCGGCGACATTGCCAAGGCCCTGGCCGCGGGCGCGTCCACGGTCATGGTCGGCAGCATGCTGGCCGGCACCAAGGAGAGCCCCGGCGAGGTCGAGCAGGGGCCGAAGGGCCTCCAGAAGCGCATACGCGGCATGGCCAGCTTCGAGGCGGTGCAGGCCCGCGCCGACCGTGCCGGCGAGGACTTGGACGAGGAGTACCTGTCGTACCGGGCCCCTGAGGGCGTCGAGGGCACCGTTCCCTACAAGGGAGAGGTCTCCAAGCTTGTGTACCAGCTGATGGCGGGCCTGCGCAGCGCGATGAGCTACACCGGCGCCGGCACGCTCGACGAGTTCACCGAGTTGGCCCGGTTCATGGCGGTGACCCCGCAAGGCGTCGTGGAGAGCTTGCCCCACGCCACCCTGGGCCCCCGCTAGGAGCGGCCGCGGGCTCAGCCGGCCGGATCGGCGAAGCGCTCTGGTGTGGCCGGGCCGCCGCCGACGAGCAGCGGGGTCACGCCCGAGGGCCGCCACGCCCCCCAGTTCCGCATTGGCAGCGCCTTGCACGGGTGTCGTGCGTTGCGCCTGTAGTGCGGCCGGCCGTGCGGACGACGCGCCGGTTCTCGATAGTAGGCTCGGACGGCGCGCCGACAGATGTCACCATCAGCGAGGTCGGCCGTGCGGACGACGCGCCGGTTCTCGATAGTAGGCTCGCTCGCGTGAAGACCCGTGTCGTCGGCATGCTGGGAATCGAGTTCCCGGTCGAGTTCCCGGTCGTTTTCCCGGTCGTTGCCTTCAGCCATTGCCGCGACGTGGTGGCGGCGGTGTCCAAGGCCTGCGGCATGGGGGTTCTGGGCGCCGCCGCCCATTCGTCTGAGCGCCTCGACATCGATCTCGACTGGATCGAGTCGAAGGTCGGCGACAGGCCCTACGGCGTGGATGTGATCATTCCGGCCCGCCAGGCCGACCTGTTTCGTCGGGCAGATCGTGGGCACGATGAACGAGACGAAGACCAGCGCCCAAGTTGTGCACGAGCTCATCGAGGAGTTCATCGCCTCGGTGGAGTCTTTGGCAGCGTGGCGTCCCACTCCACCGGCCCGCACGATGTTCATCGAGGAGTTCATCGCCTCGGTGGAGTCTTTGGCAGCGTGGCGTCCCACTCCACCGGCCCGCACGATGTTCATCGAGGAGTTCATCGCCTCGGTGGAGTCTTTGGCAGCGCGGCGTCCCACTCCACCGGCCCGCACGATGTTCATCGAGGAGTTCATCGCCTCGGTGGAGTCTTTGGCAGCGCGGCTCCGGACGTGATCGCATCCGGGCGCGTGGCGCTGCGATGAGACCGTGACTGCGGGGCCGAGCGGGGTCGGCGGCCGGTACTTCGTGCAGAATCCGGGGCCGACCAACATTCCCGATCGGGTCTTGGAGGCATTCCGCCGCCCCGCGGTCGACTTCTGCGACCCGGAGTTCGTCGCGATGGCCGAAGGCATCTGGGACGAGTTGCCCGAGATGTTCGGAGGGGCCGACAAGATCGTGGTGCTGACCATGGTCGGCCACGGAGCGTGGGAGTCGGCGCTGACCAACACGGTCGAGCCCGGCGACGCCGTCCTGATCCCCGACTGCGGGCTGTTCAGTCGGCGCTGGGCCCGGATGGCCCGCGATCTCGGGTACGAGGTGGTGACTACCGAGCGCCGTCTGCGCCGCCCGACCGACCCGGCAGAGATCGCCGACATTCTGGCGGCCGACACCGTTCGCCGGATACGGAACGTGTGCATCGTCCACACCGAGACCTCCATCGGCTCGGTCACCGACCTGCCCGCCATGCGGGCCGCCATCGACGCCGCCGACCATCCGGCGTTGTTCGTGGTGGACGGGGTCTGCTCGCTGGGGATCGAGCCGATGCAGATGCGAGACTGGGGGATCGATGTGGTCGTGGCGGCCTCGCAGAAGGGCCTGATGATGCCGCCGGGTCTGTCGTTCTGCGCGCTGAGCGAGAGGGCAGTGGAGCGCAGCCGGTCGGTGGCCACCCCCCGGTTCCATCTGGCGTGGGAGCCCCGCTTCGAGGAAGGACCGATCTACAACCGTTTCGGCGGCACTCCGCCCATCCATCACATGTTCGCGCTCCGGGCCGTCCTCGACATGATCGCCGAGACAGGCGGGATCGACGCGTCGGTAGAACGCCACCGCCGCTGGGCCGCCGCGGTTCACGCCGCCGTCGACGGCTGGGCGTCAGGGGGTCCCTGGGAGATCAACGTTGTCGAACCCGTGCACCGCACCGCGGCAATCACTTGCGTGCGAACCGGCGGGATAGCCGCGGGCCCGATGATTTCCATGGCACGGGACCGATTCAGGGTGAGTGTCGGATCCGGGATCATGCCCGAACTGGAGGGACGCTCCATCCGGATCGGCCATCTGGGCGACCTCAACGAGCCGATGCTGCTCGGCGCGCTGGGCGGCATCGAGACGGCCATGACGGTTCTCGGGCTGCCGCACGGTCACGGCCTGCCCGCTGCGGTCGCCTCGCTCGCCGCCACATCGCAGGCGGAGCCGCTGGTGGAGGCGGACGCGAAGAGCGGCTCGGAGAGTTGGATGCCGAACGAGTAGGCGGAGCGACGAGTACGGCTGCCCACCCGCCGACACGGACGGTCAGATCACGTAGCTGGTCTGACCATGGGACAGTTCCTGGCGGGCTGGCGCCGCGAAGCGTGTACCGAGAGGTTCGTGGTCCGCCCACTTCACCCGGTAGCTCCCGAACCAGCCCGGTCACCTCGGCATCGGCAGCGTAGATCGTTCGCGGTCCGTCCGCTCCACCGGGTAGGTCCCGAACCAGCCCGGTCACCTCGGCATCGGCAGCGTAGATCGTTCGCGGTCCGTCCGCTCCACCGGGTAGGTCCCGATGCCCGAGTCCGGCTCGTCGGGTGCAGTCCAGCGCGCCTGGAACTGGCAGCCTTGGGCGCCCGAAATGGCGCGGACGGCTGCCGGCTCCTCGCAGCGAACCGTCAAAGCAGCGAGCGGAGGTAGCCTGCGGCTGTGATCGACCTTCGCTCCGACACTGTCACCCGGCCCACGGCAGCCATGCGGGCGGCCATGGCCTCAGCCGTCGTGGGCGACGACGTGTACGGCGAGGACCCCACCGTCAACGAGTTCCAGGAGGCCGCCGCGGCGCTGCTCGGCAAGGAGGCCGCGCTGTTCGTGCCCAGCGGCACCCAAGGCAACCTCTGCGGGCTGCTCGCCCACTGCGGGCGTGGCGACGAGTACATCGTCGGCGACCATGCCCACGCCTACATGTACGAGGGTGGGGGAGCGGCCGTGCTCGGGTCCATCCAGCCCCAGCCGGTGCCCGTCGGCGGCGACGGCATGATCGACCTCGCCGCGGCCGAGGCCGCGGTGAAGTCCCCCGACCATGTCTTCGCCCGCACCCGGCTGCTGTGCCTGGAGAACACCAGCGACGGCAAGGTTCTCACCTTGGCCCAGATGGAGGACTCGGCTGAGGTGGCTGCCCGCCACGGCCTGTCCCACCACCTCGACGGGGCCCGGCTGTGGAACGCGGCGGTGGCGCTGGGCGTCTCACCAGCGGCGGTCGCCGCACCGTTCGACTCGGTGTCGGTGTGCCTGTCGAAGGGTCTGGGAACGCCGGTGGGCTCGGTTCTGGTCGGGTCGGCGGGCCTTGTCGACGAGGCCCGCAGGTGGCGCAAGATGCTCGGGGGCGGGATGCGCCAGGCCGGGATCGTGGCGGCCGCGGGGCTGTACGCCCTTGAGCATCACATCGAGCGACTAGCCGACGACCACGCCAACGCGGCCCGGCTGGCCGAGGGACTGGCCGCCATCGACGGCGTGAAGATCGACTCGTGCGCCACCAACATGGTGTTCGTGCGCCTCCACGACGAGGTGCGCGACGACGGGCCGGACCTGCACGGCTGGCTGGCCGAGCACGGCATCCTGACCCGCTGGCAAGGCTCTCGAACCAGACTAGTCACCCACTTGGACGTCTCCGCCGACGACATTGATACTACGATCGACGCCTTCGCGGAACTGCCGGCCTGAGCCCCCTCAGGCTCGCCCGGTCGGCCGTCCTTCGGGTGCTTGGCGTGCGGACGGTGAGGCAGCATACTAGTGCTGTATATGGCGTGGGCATCTGTGATGCGACGGGCGCGGCGTGCTCTTGGTGCTCCTGCGGGGTCGGGCCGTCTGCGGGGTGTGGTTCTTCGAGGAAGACCTGCTCGACGGACTCCTCGGGCGTGTTCCTGCGGGGTCGGGTCGTCTGGGGGGTCGGGTCGTCTGCGGGGTGTGGTTCTTCGAGGAAGACCTGCTCGACGGACTCCTCGGGCGTGTTCCTGCGGGGTCGGGTCGTCTGGGGGGTCGGGTCGTCTGCGGGGTGTGGTTCTTCGAGGAAGACCTGCTCGACGGACTCCTCGGGCGTGTTCCTGCGGGGTCGGGCTGTCTGGGGGGTCGGGTCGTCTGCGGGGTGTGGTTCTTCGAGGAAGACCTGCTCGACGGACTCCTCGGGCGTGTTCCTGCGGGGTCGGGCTGTCTGGGGGGTCGGGTCGTCTGCGGGGTGTGGTTCTTCGAGGAAGACCTGCTCGACGGACTCCTCGGGCGTGTTCCTGCGGGGTCGGGTCGTCTGGGGGGTCGGGTCGTCTGCGGGGTGTGGTTCTTCGCGGCGGTTGTTTGGGGGTGTTTCGTCGTGTTTGGGTTGTGGTGGTGTTGTTGGTGGGGGCTGTGGGGTTGGGTGTTGGTCCGGCTGTTGGGCAGGGGTCGGGGTTCTCTGATGTGGGTGGGGGTGTGCATGCGGCCAGTGTCGGGTTGTTGGCTGCGGATGGGGTGTTTGAGGGTACTGAGTGTGGTGAGGGGTTGTTTTGTCCGTTCGAGCCGTTGTTGCGGGGTGATATGGCGGTGTGGATGGTGAGGGTGTTGGGTGAGGGGGCGTCTGGGGTGTCGTCGCGTTTTGGTGATGTGGATGCTGGTGGGTGGCGTGCGGGGTATGTGGAGCGGTTGGCGGAGTTGGGGGTGACGAAGGGTTGTAGGTCTGATCCGTTGGAGTTCTGTCCTGACGATGTGGTGAGTCGTGCGCAGATGGCGTCGTTTCTTGTGCGGGCGTTCGGGTTGGCGCCGGCTTCGGGTCCGCATGGGTTCTCCGATGTGGGGGGTGTGCATGAGGGCAATATCGCGGCGTTGGCTGCGGCGGGGGTCACGCGGGGTTGTAGGTCTGATCCGTTGGAGTTCTGTCCTGGTGATGCGGTGAGTCGTGCTCAGATGGCGTCGTTTTTGCAGCGGGGCCGTACTGTGGGCGAGGAGGCCGAGGATGGGGCTGAGGACGGGACTGTCGTCGGTCCGGGTCCGGGCGACGGTCCCACGACGACCGCGCCGCCGGCAACTGCCGCGTCCACTGCGCCCCGGTCGTTGGCGTTGCGGGGCGGTGACGAGGTACTGGAGGCGTCCTGGTCTGCGCCCGCTCCGTCGGACATCGGCGGCTTCGACATCGTCCGCTACGTCGTCCAGTGGCGTTCCGGCGCGGACCAGTTCGGCACCGACCCTGCCCGCGAGGCGACGATCAGTCCCCCCTTCGCAGACCCTGTGACGCACTCGCTGACCGCTCTGAGGAACGGCACCGAGTACTCGGTGCGGGTCGCCGCTGTCACCCGCGCCGGCCAGGGCGACTGGTCCGACACAGTCTCGGCCACTCCCTACGGCCGGCCCCGCTCGCCCGACCTGAAAGTCTGGCAGCTCTACAAGGCGCTCACCGTCGAATGGACCCCGCATTCCGACACTGGCGGCCTGCCCGTGGCCGGCTACCGCCTGCAGTGGAAGTCGGGCAGCCAGGAGTTCGTCTCGGGCCAGGGACGCGACATCTCAGTCACCAGCGGACTCGCCGCAGCCGAGTTCTCCCACACTGTCGACGGCCTCACCCCTGGAACGGAGTACACCTTCCGCGTCTGGGCCTACACCACCGACAGCGACACTGGAGGAGACCGTCGCGGGCATGCCGCCACGGCCAGCGCCACGCCGCTCTCCACGCCCAGTATCAACGACCATCAGGCTCTGCGCCGCTTCATGGAGAGCATCGTCGAGCAGTACGAGTCTGCAAGCCCCTGGACGCGGACCGCATGGGACCGCATGTCCGGCGAGACCATCCGGCTCGTCACTCCCGCGTCGCTCTCGAGATCGACGAGCGCCACCGATGTGAGATGCGACACCCACACCAACCGGCTGAGGACTTGCAATGCCCGGCGGATCGAGGTCAGGACGGACTCCAAGGAGTCGGCGGAGGTTGTGATGCACGCACTGGCCCACGCCTACCTGCAGACCACCGGCCTGCACAGCGACGAAGTCAGGGACGCGCTCGGCGCCGCATGGCTGTTCTTCCACGACAAGCACTACGTGTCGGACAAGCCGTATTGCCCGGTCGAGTTGTTCGTCGACGCGCTGGTCTCGCTCACGATGGACAGCCCGACCCTGCGCTACTACCCCTCCGTATGCACCCTGGACTCGGCGCTGTCGTCTGAGGCCATCGCAGTGATGCAGAGCGTGTTCGACGGCGAGGTCAGTGAGTGGTTCACCGACAACTACTGCACTGCCGCCACGGCATGGGCCAAGGTCAAGTCGGCGTCGGATGTCCACGACGACGCCGACCTTGTTCACCTCGGCCCTCTGCGCAGGATGGGCCGCAGCATGCTGGTGTACAACATGCAGGGGCTCTTCGGCGGATACAGGTCGGCTCGGATCGCGGCGCAGGCGGGGTACGTCGCTGACAGCACTGAGACCAACCCGTGGAACCACACCGTCTGCACGATCCCCGACCCCGAGCCGCCGGCAGGCTCGCCCGGCTCGCCCGGTTCGCTCACACTGGCGCCGGGCAGTGGCCAGATCACCGCGTCGTGGGCGGCGCCGGCAGACACAGGCACGTCGGCTATCACCGGCTACGAGCTGCAGTGGCGGCTCGCCGACGACGCCTACGACCAGACCGACGCCTCCACCCGCAAGACCACGCTGGGCGCCTCGACCCTGTCCCATACCGTCACCGGGCTCGACAGCGAGCGCTACGCCATGCGGGTGCGGGCCGTCAACGGCACCGGCAAGGGCGCCTGGTCCGGCGAGATGTACAGCCAGCCGAGCTAGGTCCGCAACGTCGGGGCTGCAAGCTGTTAGGGATTTGTTTGTGTATTGTTGTGGTCTATGTGTTAGTATTGTGTTGTGAAGTTGTCTGGATGGGCTCGTAGGACGGGTGTCACTTATGGGACTTACATACAAAGGTTGCGGTCCAGACCCCGGCGCCACCCCAGCGGGCGCGTCGCAGCCCCACGGCACGGCAGTCCCGCCGATGCGCAGAGACGGCCCACAAGCCGTCAACCCCGCGAGGGGTGCGAAGGTCGCCGCGTGACAAAACGCAAGACTTTCAGCAACGGCGTACGAGCCCATCTCCGATTCCATCAGGGCCTCGACCCCTCAACGGGGACTTTCAACCTCCCCTCCCCACGTTTTCGTGCAGGCTCGAGCGATTAGGTGACGGTGTGTCGTGTTGCGGTGGTGCGGCGAGTAGGCGTTCGTCGCAGTACCCGCATCAGGCGCACGATTGGGTGACGGTGTGTCGTGTTGCGGCGGTGCCATTCCCTCTTGTCGGCTATTGATCTGTCGGGCGGGGACGGCCGGTGGCGGTGTGTCGTGTTGCGGTGGTGCGGTGAGTAGGCGTTCGTCGTAGTACCCGCATCAGGCGCACGATTGGGTGACGGTGTGTCGTGTTGCGGTGGTGCGGTGAGTAGGCGTTCGTCGCAGTACCCGCATCAGGCGCACGATTGGGTGACGGTGTGTCGTGTTGCGGCGGTGCCATTCCCTCTTGTCGGCTATTGATCTGTCGGGCGGGGACGGCCGGTGGCGGTGTGTCGTGTTGCGGTGGTGCGGTGAGTAGGCGTTCGTCGTAGTACCCGCATCAGGCGCACGATTGGGTGACGGTGTGTCGTGTTGCGGCGGTGCCGCTCCCTCTTGTCGGCTATTGATCTGTCGGGCGGGGACGGCCGGTGGCGGTGTGTCGTGTTGCGGTGGTGCGGTGAGTAGGCGTTCGTCGTAGTACCCGCATCAGGCGCACGATTGGGTGACGGTGTGTCGTGTTGCGGCGGTGCCATTCCCTCTTGTCGGCTATTGAGCTGTCGGGCGGGGACGGCCGGTGGCGGTGTGTCGTGTTGCGGTGGTGCGGTGAGTAGGCGTTCGTCGTAGTACTCGCATCAGGCGCACGATTGGGTGACGGTGTGTCGTGTTGCGGCGGTGCCATTCCCTCTTGTCGGCTATTGATCTGTCGGGCGGGGACGGCCGGTGGCGGTGTGTCGTGTTGCGGTGGTGCGGTGAGTAGGCGTTCGTCGTAGTACTCGCATCAGGCGCACGATTGGGTGACGGTGTGTCGTGTTGCGGCGGTGCCGCTCCCTCTTGTCGGCTATTGATCTGTCGGGCGGGGACGGCCGGTGGCGGTGTGTCGTGTTGCGGTGGTGCGGTGAGTAGGCGTTCGTCGCAGTACCCGCATCAGGCGCACGATTGGGTGACGGTGTGTCGTGTTGCGGCGGTGCCGCTCCCTCTTGTCGGCTATTGAGCTGTCGGGCGGGGACGGCCGGTGGCGGTGTGTCGTGTTGCGGTGGTGCGGTGAGTAGGCGTTCGTCGTAGTACCCGCATCAGGCGCACGATTGGGTGACGGTGTGTCGTGTTGCGGCGGTGCCGCTCCCTCTTGTCGGCTATTGAGCTGTCGGGCGGGGACGGCCGGTGGCGGTGTGTCGTGTTGCGGTGGTGCGGTGAGTAGGCGTTCGTCGTAGTACCCGCATCAGGCGCACGATTGGGTGACGGTGTGTCGTGTTGCGGCGGTGCCATTCCCTCTTGTCGGCTATTGATCTGTCGGGCGGGGACGGCCGGTGACAGTGTGTCGTGTCGCGGCGGTGCCACTCCCGCTCTTCGTTGCGCTCGCGGGCAGCTTGAGGTGCCGGCCTCGGCCGTAAGGATTCGCTCGGCTGTTCGCTCGGCTGTTCGCTCGCCTGTTCGCTCGGCTGTTCGCTCGGCTGTTCGCTCGGCTGTTCGCTCGGCTGTTCGCTCGGCTGTTCGCTCGGCTGTTCGCTCGGCTGTTCGCTCGGCTGTTCGCTCGGCTGTTCGCTCGGCTGTTCGCTCGGCTGTTCGCTCGGCTGTTCGCTCGGCTGTTCGCTCGGCTGTTCGCTCGGCTGTTCGCTCGCCTGTTCGCTCGGCCTCTTGGGCATGTTCGAGATCATCGAGGTGGAGGCCCACCGGACGGCTGTCTCGGCTACTGAGGGGCGCACGGCGGCGCCAAGCAGAGCAGGTGGGCTGCCGCACCACCTGGTGGCTTCCCGAACGTCAGACTCGGCCGTCGCCGCGGGACGCTCGGCACAGGCAGACCGTCGTAGCCTGATCCGATGGCCGGGCCTCTGCCGTTGCGTTTCGTGTCGTCGTACCCCAGAGCGGGGCAGATGCCGGCCACGGTGGCCGAGATAGCGCTGGTGGGGCGGTCCAACGTGGGCAAGTCGTCGCTGCTCAACGCATTGGCTCAGCGCAAGCATCTGGCCCGCACGTCCAAGATCCCCGGCGCCACTCGGCTGATCAACGCCTTCGAGCTGGGGGCGGAGGGCTCGGGCTGCTGGATGGTGGACCTGCCCGGCTACGGGTACGCCAAAGCGTCCAAGGCCGAGCAGGGTCGCTGGGCCATCATGGCGGAGGAGTACCTGGCCGACCGGGATCCGCTGCGCGGCGTCCTGCATCTCATCGACGGCGAGATCGGTCCCACCCGTCTCGACCTCCAGACCCTCGAATGGCTCGACACGCTGGGACTCCCAGTGACTTGCGTAGCCACCAAGGCCGACAAGGTACGGCCGTCGCGCCGCGCCGCCCGCCGGGCCGATCTCGCTGCCAAGCTCGGAGCCGCCAGGGGCGCCGTCCACTGGACCAGCGCCTCCAAGGGCACCGGCATCCCGGAACTGCGGGCTCTGGTGGCCACGCTGCTTCAGGCCTAGCGGCGGTCGTGGAGCATCCTCAGGCAGTTGGGCGACACCGCCGCCGCCGGCTCGACCAAAGCGGAGTCTCGACCGGTGCCCGAGGCGGCCACCTTGGTCTTCGAGTGGGGGACGCGGTGATCAGCAACGTCGTGTCTCGGGCGCCCGGGGCGGCCACCCTGGTCTTCTGGTTCAACAACGGGTAGACGTTCCAGCACGGCAGGTGGCCGCCGACCGACTCGGGGACCATCCCGTGGAAGCACACGACGAAGCGCTGCCGCTAGTGTCTTGAGTGCCTAGTTCCTCGCGGTTGTGTCGTTGCGGTGGTCGGCGTCGCTGACGGTACGCCGGTCGGTGAACAGTGGCCGGCTGGCGAGCATGCCCATGTCACCGTCTCGCGCCCCCTGACCGTTCTTGATGCAGTTGACCGTCTGTGAGCCGCACAACTACATCAAGAACGGCCGGACCACCACAGGCGTCGCAGACCTCCGCGGCTGGACCGACAATTGGATCGGCAACTGCAACGAGCATCCGCACCCCTTCGTGTGGCGCATGACCGTCGACGAGACCTTCGAGACCATCGCAGCATATCTGCAACGCATTCCCCGCTCGGAACGCTGGGTGGCTGTTGAGCAATGCTGATTCCGTGTGACGCGCAAGGCTCTGACTTGGGGTTTTGCGAGCGGAGATTGCCTTGTTCGGGGTTTGCTCGTCATTCTGCTAGTGTCCTGAGTCAGGAATTCGTTGGAGATATGTTGCCAGGTTGTGGAGTATCTCGTCGGCGCTCTTGTGCCATGTGAACGGGCGAGGGTTGTGGTTCCGGTGGTCGATCCGGTGCTGGATGGAGCCGGTGGGCTCTTTGGTGCTGGTGTGGGTGCCGCGGCGGATCCATTTGGTGGTGGGCTCGGCGAACCAGCGCTCGACGAGGTTCGTCCACGAGCTGTGGTTGGGGGTGAGGTGGAAGCTGAAGCGGGGGTGGCGCAGCAGCCGGCGCTGTATGGCGGGGGTCTTGTGGGTGGAGGAGTTGTCCAGCACGACATGCGCCTTGAGGCCCTCGGGGGCTTCGCTGTCGATGAGGTCCAGGAACTTGCGGGACTCGATGGCGCGGCGGCGCGCGGTCATCGAGGAGATGGCTTTGCCCGAGGCGGCGTCGAGCGCCGCGTGGAGGTTGGTGGTGCCGAAGCGGCGGTAGTCGTGGGTTCGGCGCTGGGGCGCACCCGGCATCAAGGCAAGCACCGGCGCGGCGCGGTCGAGAGCCTGGATCCGGGTCTTGTCGTCCACGCAGAGCACCACCGCTGCCTCCGGCGGGTTCAAGCACAGCCCGGCGACGTCGCGCGCCTTGTCGATGAACTGGGGGTCCGGCGACACCTTGAACTCCTCCACGCCATGGGGCCTGAGCCCGAAGGCCCGCCACATCCTCGAGATCGTCGACTGCGACAGCGCCACCTGCGCGGCCATCGAGCGCGTCGACCAGTGCGTCGCGCCCTCAGGAGCCGACTCCAGCGTCTTGACGATCACCTCCTGCACCTTGTCGTCGCTCACCGTGCGCGGCGCGCCCGGACGCGGCTCGTCGCAGAGCCCGTCCAACCCGCGCCCCGCGAACCGGCGCCGCCACTTCGACACCGTCGCCTCGCTGCACCCCAGCGACGCCGCGATCGACTTGTTCGTCTCCCCCGCGGCCGCGCCCAGCACTATCCGGCACCGCAGCGCCAGAGCCTGCGACGACTTCGGGCGCCGCGCCCACCGCTCCAGCGTCTCGCGCTGCTCATCGGCGAGCACCACCTCCACCCCACGACGGCCTCTAGCCACGACGGCCTCTAGCCACGACTGCCTCCAATCACCGCCTGCATCCACACCAACCATACCACAACCAACCCCAATAACTAAAGACTCAGGACACTAGTGCATGCTCGCGGTAGTCATATGGCTGTGTTAGGGTCGGGTTATGACTGTTCCGAGGACTTTGGAGGTGTGCGAGGCTGATCGGGCGGTGCTGGAGGCGCGGGTGGCTGCGTCGACGACGCCGCGGCGGGATTGGCAGCGTGCCAAGGTGGTGCTGATGGCCGCTGAGGGGCTGTCGTCTCCGGTGATCGGCAAGGCGGTGGGCCTGAACCGCGACCAGGTGGACGTGTGGCGGCGCCGCTACGGCGAGGCGGGCCTGGGCGGGCTCGCGGACCGGCCGCGCTCGGGCCGGCCGCGTGTGTATGGGCCCGCGGAGAGGCTGGCTTTGGTCGAGACGATCACGACGCGGCCCCCCGAGGCGGGCCAGCTCGGCGGGCGGCGGCTCAAGGCCCGCATGTCGATGCCCGAGGTCGGCCGGATCATGCGCGAGGACCTCGCCATCGCGATCTCGGACTCGCAGGTGTGGCGGATCTGCACCTCGATGGGCCTCAAGCCGTGGCAGGTGCGCTCGTGGATGACCTCCCATGACCCCGACTTCGACGCCAAGGCCGCCGACGTCTGCGGGCTGTACCTCGACCCGCCGGACAACTGGGCGGTGTTCAGCGTCGACGAGAAGACCGGCATACAGGCCAAGAGCCGCGTCGGCGCGGCCCGCCCGGCGCGGCCCGCCGACGGCGCCGCCGCCGGGCGGGTCGCCCGACAGGAGTTCGAGTACCGCCGCCACGGCACCAAGGCACTGTTCGCCGCGTTCGAGTGCGCCGCCGGCGAAGTCGTCGCCGCGCCCACAGACTCGGTCCGCTCGGACAACTTCGTGGCGTTCCTCGCCGAGCTGGACTCCATGGTGCCCGCCCACCTCGAGCTGCGCTGCATCGTCGACAACCTCGCCACCCACTGCACCGCCGCCGTCGAGGAGTTCCTCGACGGCCACCACCGCGTGTTCCTGCACCGCACCCCCACCCACGCATCCTGGCTCAACCAGATCGAGATGTGGTTCTCCATCCTCACCCGACAACTCCTCGACACAGCCGAGTTCGCCCACACCAGCGACCTCGCCGGAGCCATCCTCGACTACATCGACGACTACAACAACCGGGCCAAACCCTTCAAATGGACCTACCACCCAAACCAACAGCCACAGAACTTACGCGCGTGACCACTAGACGGGGGTGAACAGCGTTTCGGGCTGTGGGGGTGCCGCCGGGTTGATCGGGTCCGTCTCGGGCTTGTCCGTCGAGGGCGGTTCGGGTTGCCTGTTTCGTCGAGGCGGTCCGGGTCCGTGGTCTGGTGGCGGGTCGGGGGCGTGGGCGGGTCGGTGGTGGGTGTGTTCGGGCGGCTGGCTGTCGGAGTGGCTGGAGGAGAACCCGGCGGGGGCGTGGGCGGGTCCGTGGTAGGTGCGCTCGGGCGGTTTGATGGTGTAGAGGCCGCGTCCGTCGGGAGCTTCCTGCCAGTCGTGGAGGTGCACTTTTTGGTGGCATCCCCAGCACAGCAGCATCATGTTGTCGATGTTCGTCGGCCCGCCTTGCGATACTGCTTGGACGTGGTGGCCCTGGCAGATCCACATGTCGGCTCCGCAGCCCCCGCAGGCCCCGTAGCGGGCCCGCAGCGCGTTGGTCTGGGCTTTGGTGGCGACCCGTTTGGAGTGGCCGTGCCATAACGGCACACCCTCGCTGCTGAACACCACTCCTTTGATCCTCGCGTTGCAGAAGTGCTCCTCCAGCACGCTTCGGGGGATCACCTCGCCCCCGGCGATCTCCGCGAACGCCTCGGTGCCGTCAGCGCTGAGATGCTGCACGATGGTGATGTCCGCCGACGGCCGACCACCGCACCCGCACCTGTTGCCAGCCACGCCGGAACGACTGTCACCGACGCCTGCACCGGACCCGTTCTCGTGGCCGCCGCCGCCGGTGTTTGGGCCAGACCCGTCTGCGGCGTTGGCCGCGCCGCTGCGACTTTCGTTTGCGCCTGCACCGGACCCGTTCTCGTGGCCGCCGCCGCCGGTGTTTGGGTCAGACCCGTCTGCGGCGTTGGCTGCGCCGCTGCGACTTTCGTTTGCGCCTGCACCGGACCCGTTCTCGTGGCCGCCGCCGCCGGTGTTTGGGTCAGACCCGTCTGCGGCGTTGGCTGCGCCGCTGCGACTTTCGTTTGCGCCTGCACCGGACCCGTTCTCGTGGCCGCCGCCGCCGGTGTTTGGGTCAGACCCGTCTGCGGCGTTGGCTGCGCCGCTGCGACTTTCGTTTGCGCCTGCACCGGGCCCGTTCTCGTGGCCGCCGCCGCCGGTGTTTGGGTCAGACCCGTCTGCGGCGTTGGCTGCGCCGCTGCGACTTTCGTTTGCGCCTGCACCGGGCCCGTTCTCGTGGCCGCCGCCGCTGCTGTCATCGTGAGGCCCGTTCGGGGCGGTTGCCGTCTTGGTGTTGCTGTTGTCATCGTGGGACCCGTTTGGGGCGGTTGCCGTCTTGGTGTTGCTGTTGTCATCGTGGGACCCGTTTGGGGTGCCGGCCGCTTTGGTGTTGCTGTTGTCATCGTGGGGCTCGTTTGGGGCGGTTGCCGTCTTGGTGTCGCTGTTGTCATCGTGGGGCTCGTTTGGGGTGCCGGCCGCTTTGGTGTTGCTGTTGTCATCGTGGGGCTCGTTTGGGGTGCCGGCCGCTTTGGTGTTGCTGTTGTCATCGTGGGACCCGTTCGGGGCGCCGGCCGCTTTGGTGCCGCTGCGACCATCGTGGGGCTCGTTCGGGGTGGTTGCTGTTTTGGCGTAGATGCTGCCGTGTGAGGTCAGCGTGTCGAGGGCGTCGGCCATGCGTTGGTCGAGGGTGCGTTTGTTGTCGCGGGGGTTGCGCAGGTCCAGCCGGCGCAGCCGCTCGGCCTCCAACAAGAACCGTTTGCGTACCTTGGCGCCAGTTACCGGGTCGAGTTCGCCCCGCAGGTGCATCATCCCGTCGTCTCCGTTCCAGATGCCCAGCCGCCGCCGGGCCCGTTGGCGGCGGTACCGCTCCTCGGCGTCGTCGGGCTGGCGGCGAGCCGCCCAGCGGCTTGCCTCGCGGGCGAACTGCTCAGGCGACAGCACCGCTGCCTGCGCCAGCAACTCGGCGTCTTGTTGCACCTGCTCGGCGTCGGTCTTGTCGCTCGTGGCGGCGAGCACCCTGGCGTTGGCCACCGAGATGTCGCCGTTCTCGACCGCGTCGCGCACCGAAGGCAGCCCCTGCAGCTGCTTGGCGGTCCTGACATGGCCGGCGGCCTCGCGGCGCGGCAACCCCGCAGCCTGCGCCAGCGCGCCCACACCGCCGTCGCCGTGGCGCTCCCGCGTCGCCAGACCCCCGGCCGTGTCCGCCTGCAACACCGCCAACTGCCCACCGAAGGCCTTGCACTCTCCCAGCACCACCCGCAGATCCCCAGTCGGCGTCGCCGGATCGTTCACCAGCCGGATCAACTCGGCCAAGCCTTCCCGCACCCGTCGTGCTGTGCTCACAACCATGCACACACCCTGCCACAGGGGTGTGACATCCATAGACCCTCGCCAAAAAAGTCGGCCCTTCGCGTAAACGTGGGATGAGGGGTTGCTGGCACCGGTGGGCGGGTCGCGTTGTCAGCGGGCCGCGGGCTTCGAAGTTGGTGGGGTTGGTGAAGCCGTGTGCGGTGCGTCGCAGTACTTGCAGCAGGTTGTTGGTGCCCTCGATGCGTCCGTTGGAGGCCCGGTCGGTGTGGTGTTGGGCCAAGATCTCGTCGGAGCGGGCGATGATGGTGTCGACGATGTCGTGGAACTCGGGCAGCTGTCCGGTTTCGTAGAGGTCGCAGAACCGCCCGAGCGTTTCGAGGGCGCCGTCGCGGTCGTCTGCGAGGTAGAGGCCGTGGAGTTCCTGTAGGGCCTGCCGGCCGGCTTTGAGGCGGGGGTGGGCGCCCAGGAGGGCGTCGAGGCGGGCCCGGTCTGTGTCATTGAGCTGGTCGTCTCTGCGCATCAGCAAGAACCGGGCACCGAACACCTCGGGATCGAAGGCCGGGGTGGCGCCGTGGGGCTCGCGGCGCTGGATGTCTCGGCGCACCGCGGTGAGCCCCGCCGCGAACCACCTGATGACATGGAAGCGGTCAAGCACATGGCGCGCGCCCGGCAGGCAGGCCTCCACCGACGCCTTGTAGGCGCGGGAGCCGTCGGTGACGACGACCTTGACTCCTCTGCGCCACTTGTGTGGCTGTTGCATCAAGAACGCTGTGAGCGCAGCACTGCTGCGGTGCTCGACCATCGCCAGGGCGCGGCCGGTGTCGCCGTTGACGATCACCGTCACATAGCGGTGGCGCTTGCGCATCGAGGTCTCATCGCCGCACCCGGCAGCGCCGGGTGCGGCGATGCTCCGCGACGAGCCCCGACCAGGCCCTCACCAGCGCCATCACCAGATGCCACCCCAGCGCGTGGCGGCGCGCCACCGCCGCCACCGTCATCACCTCGGCGTCGCTGACCAGCCGCCGGGCCAGACGCCGTGCCAGACGACCGTCGAACTCGGGGTGGTCCTCGAGCCAGCGGTGCTCACAGCCCCCGCAGCAGAACCGTCGCCGGCGCCACACCAGCGTCATACGGCGCCCCGACACCCCAAGGTCGCGAATGTCGCGTCGGCGGGTGTCATGCACCCGCCGGGCCTCCGCGTCCAGTGTCACAATCGCCCGGAGGTCGCGAAGGTCGCGTCGGCGGGTGTCATGCACCCGTGCGCAACGGAACCCGCACGCCGGGCACCGCGGCCGCCTCACCGTCGACTCGACCTCCACGCGCAGCTCGCTCGGCGTGTCGACCTGCACTCTCAGCACGCGTGTCTCACGCAGGTGCAGCCACACCCGCATAACACCGGAAGCCATCGAGGCCCTCCTGGATCAGTGTTGTGACAATCACCGATCCCAGCAGGGCCTCGACGCATCCCGCTGCCGGCGAGACTCAAGGCGTCGACATGTGTTGTGTCAATCACCGATCCCAGCAGGGCCTCGACGCATCCCGCTGCCGGCGAGACTCAAGGCGTCGACATGTGTTGTGTCAATCACCGATCCCAGCAGGGCCTCGACGCATCCCGCTGCCGGCGAGACTCAAGGCGTCGACATGTGTTGTGTCAATCACCGATCCCAGCAGGGCCTCGACCCCTACTCAGGGACCCTCAACCACCCCGCCTCCCCACGTTCTCGCGAAGGCTCAAGAAATAGGCGATCTCAATGTACGTCGTGCCCTGTTAGCAGGTCTACGGGTTGGTGGTTCGCCACCTAGGAGACTGTTGAGTAATGCCGATTTCGCGCAGTACACAACCTTCTGACCTGCGGTTTTGTGACAGCGATATCGCGATTTGGGGACATAATCAGCACTCTACTAGGCGTGTGAGGCGACAGGTGGCGGAGTTCGGTAAGGATCACCCCGAACTCGCATATACGACGGACTGGGTGCTTGCGAGTTAGGTTGTGTGGTGGTCAGAAGTACTTGCACCCAGTCATCGATACTGAGGGGTGTTCAGTTGGCCAGTGGCTTCGCCTATTCGAGCAGTGAGGTCGGGGAGCGGCCACCAGGCGTTCCGACCAAGCTGAGCTCCGTCTCCGCTCGTGCTACCAGTTGCAGCGGCGTCGACGGATTGTCGGCTTGGAGTTGGGCATGAACGATTCGGTCGAGGCCGGCACCCACCAGGGCGAATGACGTTCTTGCGGTAGCCGTTAGGGATGCAGAGCGCAAGGAGCCCGAGTGCGCTATCTGGTTCCGCTGGTTGTAGAGCCGGCGCAACGATTCTGTTACGTAGCCCCGGATCCGCTTGAGGTTTCCGGTGGGGTCCTGGAGGATGGCGACGATGCGGTCTTGGGCGGCGATTTCGCTGCCGTCGGTCAGCGCGAGGCGCCCCCCGGACCTGAGGTGTCCCTCGACGTGCCGCACCTTGGCGTAGTTCGCGTCCGCTGCTCGGATAGCGGCTGCGAGTTGATCATTGGCCGCTTCCGTGTGCCGGTACGCGAGGGGTGTCAGTTCGGCACGAGGCAGTGAGCAGGCAACGAGGGCGGCCAAGCGGTCGGCTGCACGGTGCTTGCGGTGCTCGGTCGGCCTTATCAGCAGTGCCTCGACGGCTGACCAGGCTCCGATTACGGCCGATCCGACGTTCGGGGATTTCATGTAGGAAGCTAGTTCAAGTGCGTCGTCGACTTCGATCGGAAGGCCGGCGTCGAAGCTATAGACAGATCGCTGCCTATCGAGGCTGCCGATCTCCACATGGCTGTGTAGGTGGTTGATTCGGTAGCTGCGGTGGCTGCCAGCTACACGAGCCCAGCCGTTCATCCTGATTCCCTCACCGAACAGGCGCGCAACTCTTGCTCGGGCGTCGACGCGCGCTACGAGCGCTTGGGCCGCGTCGACTGCCGCCCATGGGTCGCGTCGCTCAACGATTATGAGGAAGCCGCCGCTGTGCCGGCGTGGTTCGGCTTGCGGTATCTGCTGCTTCAGCCATTCGGCCGCGGCGCTACCGTCGAGCCACTTCACAGGCCCGCCGGGCTCGGCGGGCTTGTCGTACGGCGCGGAGCAGGGTACGAACACCTCGTACTGCCGGAGGCGAGTCCTACCCATCATTCCCTCCGCTTCCTCAGCGAGTTCGGGAACGGTTGAGAGCGAAGAGGAGGTCGCCTGCATCCACCGGTAGAGGTGCTCGCTGCTGAGGCCGCTGTCAAGCAGATGCGACGCGAAGGCACGACTGGCGAACTCGACCGGAACGTCGTCACCGGCGTCGCGCCACCGCTCGCAATACTCGCCGTCGGCTCGACGGACAAGCTGTTCGAGCTGGGCGCACACATGCCTGCTCAAGTCCTTGGGCGAGTCGACTCTGAGCTGTTGGAGCAGGCTCTCGATTTCGGTGGCCAGATGTGCGACGCCGGGGTCGCGACCGACCTCTCGGCTCGCGCTGCCAACGACGAAATTGAGACCCTCGGTGCTGGGGGATCGTCCCGTCAGGCAGCCGTCGGCGTACTCAAGCACTTCCCGCAGGCTGAGCACTGTGCCGATGCTCCAGAGGCGCCTATGCCATGGCGCGTTGCGGGCGAAGAAGTCTCGGAGCCGGCTGCATACCAGCTCAAAGTCGGTTAGCAGCGGTGCTTGTGTCTCGCCCACAAGCCGGGTACAGTCAGCTCAGACCTTGACGCCAGCGCGTCGGTCACCGTCTAAACCGGGAGGAGCCGCCTTCGGGCCGCTCCTCCCTTCACGTCTAGGTCCTGATCCTTGTGGCAACGGACCTCTGAACAATCCAGCAGCGTCCAGAACGTCGCTGTGGGGTGAACTAGGACGCTCTGGCTCGGATGCACGAAGCCCGACCGAAGCGTGGAGCCCAAGGTGAAACATATACCGATTATACATCTATATGCATAAAGCAACACTTACCTCGGATGCGGCTGCTCTGCGGAGACATCCAGGGCCGTCCACAGGAGTGTCCGACAAATCCCCGGGCCGTCCCCAGCGCCAGCTCGGAAATCCCCTGAGTGGGCCCCTGCGGATGCGACTACTTTAGCAGGTGAGCATCCCCCCTGATCTTGGAGGCATCGTCTAAGAGGAGACGCCATGCCTGAGACACGAAGACAGTACGACCCGGAGTTCAAGGCCGGTGCTGTGCGGATCGTCCAAGAGACTCGCAGATCGGTCGCTGAGGTGGCCCGCGAGCTGGGGATCGGCGCGGGCACGTTGGGCAACTGGGTCCGCAAGGACCGCGCCGAGTGCTCGGGCGAGCGTCTCGACGGCGACGAGCGTGCCGAGTTGGTGCGGCTGCGCCGCCGCTGCGCCGAGTTGGGGATGGAGCGTGATGTGCTCAAACGATCGGTGGTCCTTTGGGTCAGGGAGGCGACGCGGTGAGCCTGGTCGAGCACGTGGTCTGTGTCGACGTCGGACGGGTCTGTGCCATCGACGACTCGTCGGCAGTCGAGGGGTCACTTCCTGCCGGGGAAGCCGTGTGCCCCGAGGAGGGGCACGAAGCGTACGGGTGTGAGGCGCTCCTCGCGATACTCCTCGCCTGGTGCGCCGTCGCTCCGCTCTCGCATCCGCGGCGCATCGCCTGTGAGGCGCTCCTCGCCCGGTGCGCCGTTCCCGCCGCTGTGAGTGTCGGACCGGCCGCGCCGCGTGTAGCGCATGAGGTGCTGGTGGCCGTGCCGCGGGCCGATCGGCATCACCAGGCGTCCGCCGGGTGCGAGTTGCTTCAGCAGGGGCGGCGGGGGCGCCGGACCGGCCGCGGTTACGACGATGGCGTCGAAGGGCGCTTCGTCGGGCCATCCCAGCGTGCCGTCGCCGACCACGACCGTCACGTCTCCGAGCCTGTTTCCGGCTCGTGCCAGTGCGGCTCGGGCTTTCTCAGCCAGCGCCGGTCGCCGTTCGATGGTCACCACCCGGCCGGCCAGAGTTCGCAGCACCAGCGCGCCGTACCCGGATCCTGCCCCCACTTCGAGCACGCAGTCGTGGGGGTTCAACCGGGCCGCCTCGGCCATCATGGCCACCATGGCGGGCTGGCTGATGGTCTGGCCCTCGCCTATGGGCAGCGGACCGTCGTCGTAGGCGGCCGCCGCGAACCGGCGGGGAACGAATTCTTGGCGCGGCACCAGGCCGATGGCCTTCAGCACGGCCTCGTCGCGCACCCCGTGACGGCGCGCCTGCTCGACAAGGTCGGACAGTCGCCGCGTCGCGTCCCGCATCCTGGCCTCAGGGCGCGCTGCCGGCTGCAGCCGAGGCCAGTCGACGGAGGCGCGGCTCGGTGCGGGGCGGCGTCCGGCGGGGCGGCGTCCGGCGGGGCGGCGTCCGGCGGGGCGGCAGCGCGGCGATGGCGTCGGCGACGACGGCCTGCTCGAGCGCGGTTTCGGCAGAGGCCGACGTCTTCTGTGCATCGCTGACTTTGCGGACGTACCGCCGGGCGGCGGCCTCGATCTCCTCGGCTGTCGCGGGAGGGGCCAGACCTTGCAGCGTCATGATGTTGCGGCACATGGCCATGACTCTACGCGCCGTCCATGACGGCGGTCGGCGCTGGAGTCTTGTTGTCACGTTGGGGGCGGGCGGATCGTTGCCGGTTGTCGTCCATGACGGCGGTCGGCGCTGGGATCTTGTTGTCACGTTGGGGGCGGGCGGATCGTTGCCGGTTGTTGTCGGTGCCTGGCGGTCGGCGCTGGGATCTTGTTGTCACGTTGGGGGCGGGCGGATCGTTGCCGGTTGTTGTCGGTGCCTGGCGGTCGGCGCTGGAGTCTTGTTGTCACGTTGGGGGCGGGCGGATCGTTGCCGGTTGTTGTCGGTGCCTGGCGGTCGGCGCTGGAGTCTTGTTGTCACGTTGGGGGCGGGCGGATCGTTGCCGGTTGTTGTCGGTGCCTGGCGGTCGGCGCTGGGATCTTGTTGTCACGTTGGGGGCGGGCGGATCGTTGCCGGTTGTTGTCGGTGCCTGGCGGTCGGCGCTGGGATCTTGTTGTCACGTTGGGGGCGGGCGGATCGTTGCCGGTTGTTGTCGGTGCCTGGCGGTCGGCGCTGGGATCTTGTTGTCACGTTGGGGGCGGGCGGATCGTTGCCGGTTGTTGTCGGTGCCTGGCGGTCGGCGCTGGGATCTTGTTGTCACGTTGGGGGCGGGCGGATCGCTGCCGGTTGTTGTCCATGACGGCGGTCGGCGCTGGAGTCTTGTTGTCATGCCGGGGGCGGCTCAGCACTTGATGGCGGCGCGTGCCGCGGTAATGTGCCCGGACTGGCCGGCCGCATTATCTGGCCGGCCGCATTATCAGGAGGATCGAGACATGCCCCAGACGGTGCGAGGAGTGGTGTCGATGGCGGAAGGCGAGCCCGTCGCGATCACCGATGTCGTGATACCCGATCCAGGTCCGGGGGAGGCGGTCGTGGCCGTCGAGGCGTGCGGCGTGTGCCACACCGACTTGCATTACCGGGAGGGTGGCATCAACGACGAGTTCCCGTTCCTGTTGGGCCACGAAGCCGCCGGGGTGGTGGAGTCCGTCGGGGACGATGTGACCGAGGTCGCGGCCGGCGACTACGTGATCCTCAACTGGCGGGCGGTGTGCGGCCAGTGCCGCTCGTGCCTGAGGGGCCGGCCCCACCTCTGTTTCAGCACCCTCAACGCGTCCCGGAAGATGACCCTGGCCGACGGCACTGAGCTGTCGCCCGCTCTGGGCATCGGCGCATTCGTGGAGAAGACGCTGGTGGCTGCGGGCCAGTGCACCAAGGTCGACTCGGCCGCTCCGGCCACCGCGGCCTGCCTGCTCGGCTGCGGCGTGATGGCCGGCATCGGCGCGGCGATCAACACCGGCGGCGTGGGCCGCGGCGACAGCGTGGCCGTGTTCGGCTGCGGAGGAGTGGGCGACGCCGCCATCGCCGGCGCCAAGCTGGCCGGTGCCTCGACCATCATCGGTGTGGACATAGACGACCGCAAGCTGGAATGGGCCCGAGGGTTCGGAGCGACACACACGATCAACTCCTCGGAGGGTGATCCGGTGGAGGCGGTCAAGGCACTCACCGGCGGCAACGGGGTCGACGTGGCCATCGAGGCGGTCGGCCTGCCCGTGACCTACCGCCAGGCTTTCGAGGCTCGCGACCTGGCAGGGACGGTCGTTCTGGTGGGAGTGCCCCGCCCCGACATGACCATCGAGCTGCCATTCGTCGAGGTGTTCGGGCGGGGCGGCGCCCTCAAGTCCAGCTGGTACGGGGACTGCCTGCCGTCCCGCGACTTCCCGATGCTGATCGACCTGCACCTGCAGGGCCGTCTCGACCTCGAAGGGTTCGTGTCGGAGACCGTCGGCCTCGGCGACGTGGAGGAGGCCTTCCACAAGATGGAGCGGGGCGAGGTGCTGCGCTCCGTCGTCGTACTGTAGGGCGGCGGGGCGGCGGGGACCGGGGCGGCGGGGACCGAGGCCATGCCCATCGAACTGGTCACCACCGACGGCGTCTTCGCTCTCGACGGCGGAGAGTGGGAGGTCACCAACAACATCTGGCTGGTGGGCGACGACCGCGAGGTGCTGATCTTCGACGCTGCCCACGACCACGAGCCCATCACGGCCGCGGTGGCGGGTCGGAGGGTGGCTGCCATCGTGTGTACCCACGGCCACAACGACCACATAAACGCGGCAGTGGCTCTGCGTGACGCAGTGGACGCGCCGGTGCTGATGCATCCCGGTGACCGCATGCTGTGGGACGTGGTCCATCCCGGCGACTCGCCCGACCGTGACCTGCAGCCGGGCTCGGTGCTGGCCGCGGGAGGCCACGAGCTCGGGGTGATCCACACTCCGGGCCATTCGCCGGGCTGCTGCTGCTTCCACGACGCCGCCGACGGCCGGGTGCTGTCTGGCGACACGCTGTTCTGCGGTGGACCGGGGGCCACCGGTCGCAGCTACAGCGACGAGCCCACCATCCTGCGCAGCATCCGCGACCGCCTGCTCGCATTGCCGCGCGGCACGGTGGTGCATACCGGCCACGGCGACAACACCACCATCGGAGCGGAGACCGAGCGGGTCCTGGACCGCATGTCCGATCTCGGTCTGGACTGAGACGCGTGGCGCAACTCTCGGAAGCTATGGCGACGCTCGAGGCCGCGGGGACGGCGCAGAACCGCAAGGTTTATGCCCGCCACGGCGCGGCGGAGCCCATGTTCGGCGTCAGTTACGCAGAGTTGGGCAAGATCGCCAAGCGGATCAAGACCGACCATGTGTTGGCACAGCAGTTGTGGGACACCGGCTATCACGACGCACGGGTGCTGGCGCTGCGGGTGGCCGACCCGGCCACGCTGGACGAGTCGCTGGCCGGCCGGTGGCTGGGAGACATCGACAACTACATCCTGGCCGAGGCTCTCGGCGGGTTGTGCGCGCAGTCACCCAGCGCGCGGGCGTTGAGCGACTCATGGAGGGACGATCCCGGCGAGTGGCCTGCGGCGGTCGGGTGGTTCATCGTCATGTGTGCCGCCGAGGATCCGCGGGTGTGGTCGGTCGAGGAACTCGAAGGACTGTTGAACCAGATCGAGGCCGAGATCGGCGAGCGGCCCAACCGGGTCCGCCACGAGATGAACGGCGCCATGATCGTCATGGCCCTGCGCGACGGCGATCTGCGCCGCTCGGTTCTGGCCGCAGCCGCGCGCATCGGCCCGGTGAAGGTCGACCACGGCCAGACCGGCTGCAAGACCCCCGAGGTGGCCCCCTATGTGGAGCGCACCCTGGCCCACCGAGCCGCCAGAGCCGCTCGCCGAGCAGCGAAGCTCCGGGCTGGCTAGATGCGGCTGGTGTCGAAGCGTGCGGGATGCGCAGTGTCACGCCCGCGACGGTCAACTCAGCCGGCCGGCTAGATGCGGCTGGTGTCGAAGCGTGCGGGGGCATCGTGAGTGACGCTGAGCGGCTCGCGTTGGGGGCCGGCTAGATGCGGCTGGTGTCGAAGCGTGCGGGGGCATCGTGAGTGACGCTGAGCGGCTCGCGTTGGGGGCCGGCTAGATGCGGCTGGTGTCGAAGCGTGCGGGGGCATCGTGAGTGACGCTGAGCGGCTCGCGTTGGGGGCTGGCTAGATGCGGCTGGTGTCGAAGCGTGCGGGGGCATCGTGAGTGACGCTGAGCGGCTCGCGTTGGGGGCTGGCTAGATGCGGCTGGTGTCGAAGCGTGCGGGGGCTGGCAGGCGCTTCGGCGGGCCGATGCCGGCCGCCTTGACGAGGCGGACGACGCGGCCCCGGTGGCCTGCGTAGGGTTCCAGCAGTTCCAGCATCGAGTCGTCGTCGCCGTCGGTGGCGCCGCTCAGGGCGTAGGTCACCAGCCTCGGCACGTGCAGATCGCCCACCGGCACCGCGTCGGGGTCGCCCGCGGCCGCGCCCGTCGTGCGGGCCGCGGTCCACGGGCCCACGCCGGGCAGGCGTTGCAGCCATTGGCGGGCCTCGGCCGCCGGCCGCTCGCTCAGCCCTTCGAGGCGGTCTGCGTGCTTGGCGGCGACCCGGATCACCCGGACGCGTCCCCGGTCGACGCCGGCCCGGTGGAATCCGTGGTCGGGCACCCGCAAGAGTGCCTCGGGGCGGGGGAACAGCGGCAGCGGCCCTGCTCCGGGAACTTCGGCCCCGTACAGCCGGCCTATCCGGGCCACTGCCGTCCTGGCGTCGGCGCTCACCACCCGCTGGTACACCGCGGCGGTGGCCGTAGCCTCGAACCACCGGCCGGTGGCGCCCAGCCGGGGCACACCCAGCCGGGCCGCCAGATCACGCACCACCGGGTGCAGGGGACGGAACTCGCTGGGATCGTCGTTGCCTCCGAGCAGGGCCGGCACCCCGTTGACGGCCCATTCGGCGCCGGGCCCCCAAGCGTCGGCCAGAACTTCGCCGCCGACAGCCCGGAAAGCCAACGAGGCAGGGCCTTCGGGCGTCTCGGTGGCCCACCATCCGATCCCACTGCGGTGCTGCGACGTTTTCACCCACATCAACGTCACTTTCAGGTTCAGGTCGTAGCCGGGCCGGAAGGCCGTCGAACAGTCCGGCGCGGTGCTTGGTGCATTCGGTGCGGCGTCGACGGAGCGCGGCATCTCAGGGTCCCGGCGTGTCCGAGTCGGGTGCGGAGCTGAGAGCCTCCAGGGCGGTGTCGAGGGTCTCGAGCAGGCTGCGGTCGGACGCCTCCTCCAGCCCGACATCGATTTTGGCCTCGTCGATGGCTTGGCGGGTGAGTTCGCCCATGATGCCGTCGATGGGGCCGGGGCTGTAGCCGAACTGTGTCAGCGCGCTCTGCAGATCGGCCACCTCGTTGCCGTCGAGCGTCTGGTCCTGCTCCAGGCCGCGGTCGGCGGCGGCCTGGTCGTCGGTCTCCAAGGGTGCCCGGGCCACAACGGCGCCGTCCTCGCCGAACATCGCGCTGTCCAGGATTGGGACGGCCCAGTTCAGCGTCCACCAGAAGACCAGCAGCAGCACGATCAGCAGGAAGGTGCCCTGCAGGTGGGTGCGCATCGTGGTCTTGGGTGCCGGCCCCCGCCGGCCACCTAGTTGAATGCCCGCTTGCGGAGGCGCTCCCGGATTTTGGCGCACTCCGGGCAGACCGGGTATCGGGACGGGTCCCGGCTCGGTATCCAGACCTTGCCGCAGAGGGCCCGCACCGGCGTGCCCTCGACGTAGGCCCGGTTGGCGTCGGCCCGTTGGGTGTAGTGGGCGAAGCGGTCGTGGTCGCCGTCGTCGTTGACCGGCCGTATGTCGGGCTCGGTGACCGTGGTGGTCGCGGTGCTCGGACGGTGCTCGGTCGTGTCCGTCATCGACCCGGCGCTGATCGAGATGACGAGGACGCAGCTCGGACGGTGCTCGGTCGTGTCCGTCGTGTCGGTGGCAGAGATGCTGGCTTTGCCGGTCATGTCGCCGATCCTATGTCGCCGATCCTGTGTCGCCGATCCTGTGTCGCCGGTCCTGTGTCGCCGGTCCTGTGTGGCTGGTTCTGTGTGGCTGGTTCTGTGTGGCTGGTTCTGTGTGGCCGGCCGGACCAGGAAAGAGGCTGTGCATCGACTTGATCTTGCGCCAGGCTTTCTGGGCGCTAGCCGAGCGTCTCGAGTTCCGCCAGCGACGCCTCCCACTCCGTCAGCAGGGCTGCCGCCCGGTCGGCGGCCTCCTCGTGCGCCGATGCCAGGGCGTGGACCTCCTCGGGCCGGTCGTAGACCGCGGGATCGCTGAGTCGGCGGTGCAGTTCTGCCACTTCGGTGTCGGCCGCGGCCCATGCTCTTTCCAGATCGGCCGCCCGCCGACGAAGTTCGCTGGTTGTCTCCCGCGCCTGGGCGCTTGCCCTGCGGCGTTCGGCCCGCTCGGCGCTGGACCCGGCCCGCGGCTGACGCGGTGCTGGGGATGCGTCCGGGTCCGCGGCTGGCTGGTCGTGCAGGTCGGTCGGGTACAGCACCGACTCGTCGGCGCCCAGGTGCCACACCGCCCGACCGTGCCGCACCTCGATCAGCGCGTCGGCCACGGCCCGGATGAGGTGCCGGTCGTGTGTCACCAGCAGGACGGTGCCGGGATAGGTGGCGAGTGCGTCTTCTAGGATGTCGCAGCTGGGCAGGTCGAGATGGTTGGTGGGTTCGTCGAGCACCAGCAGGTTCACCGGTTCCACCATCAGCCGGGCGAGTGCCAGACGTGTGCGCTCGCCACCGGAGAGCTCCGCTACCCGCCGGTCGGCGTGGTCTCCCCGGAACCCGAACGAGCCGAGCACGGTGCGCAGGTTGCGCCGCCCGGGGTCGATGCCGGCCGAGAACACCTCGATCGCCCGCTTGGTGTCGTCCAACTCGTCGGCCTGGTGCTGGCCGAAGGCCGCCACGCGCACGTTGGCGCCGATCCTCACTGTGCCCGAGCTCGGGGGCAGCTCGCCCAGTATCAGCTTGAGCAGGGTTGTCTTGCCAGCACCGTTGGGCCCGACCAGAGCCACTGTCTGGCCCCGCTCCACTACCAGGGTCGCGCCGGAGACGACCGGTCCGTCGCCGTCGGGATAGCCGACCGCGGCCTCCGTGAGCTCGGCCACCACACGGCTGGAGCGGGGAGGTGCGCCGAAGTCGAAACGGGCGGCCAACTCGGAGCGGTTGGGGACTTGGATCCGGTCCAGCTTCCGTAGGGTCTTGACCCGGCTCTGCACCTGGCGGGCCTTGGTGGCCTTGTAGCGGAAGCGTTCCACGAAGCGCTCGATACGGGCCACCTCGCGGGCTTGGCGGGCGGCGGCCGCCTCGATGCGCTTCAGGTTCTCCTCGCGGGCCACCACGAACTCGGCGAACCCTCCCTCGTAGGCGGTGACCGCGCCGCACGCGAGCTCGATTATCCGGTCGGCCACCGCGTCGATGAAGTCTCGGTCGTGGCTGACGAAGAGCAGGGCGCCGGGCCACGTCGCCAGACGCTGCTCGAGCCATGCCATGGAGTCGACGTCGAGGTGGTTGGTGGGCTCGTCGAGCAGCAGGATCTCGGGCTCTGACACCAGCAGCCGGGCCAGGGCCGCCCTCATTCGCCAGCCTCCCGACAGCTCGGCCACGGGCCGGTCCGAGTCGGCGGGCGAGAAGCCGAGACCGGAAAGAATCTTGGCCGCTTCGGCCTCCAAGGCGTAACCGCCGAGCTGCTCGAACTGGGACTGGACCTCTCCGTAGCGGGCCAGCAGGTCGTTCTGAGGGTCCGCCGAGGCGCCGAGCCGGCTCTCAAGCTCCTTCAGGGCGCCGGCCAGCCCGGCCAGCGGGCCTGCACCTGCGACCACGTGCTGGCGGACTGTTCCGTCGGAGACGTCGCGCAGATCTTGGGGCAGGTACCCGATCCGAGCGTCGCGGGGCTTGTTGACGGCGCCTGCGTCGGGTTCGCGCGTCCCGGCCATGATCTCGAGCAGGGTTGTCTTGCCGGTGCCGTTGCCGCCCACCAGCGCGACGCGCCGGCCGGCGGGCAGATGCAGGGTCACTCCCTCGAAGAGTCGGCGGGCGCCGTAGCTTTTGGACAGGCCGGACGCGGTCAGGGTCACCGCCCAACGCTACGGCTCCCGGCCCGGCCCGGCCTCTCAGGTTGTCGGTGGAGCGGGATGCGGTGCGGCTGGGCGGTCGGTTCGGTTCAGGTTGTCGGTGGAGCGGGATGCGGTGCGGCTGGGCGGTCGGTTCGGTTCAGGTTGTCGGTGGAGCGGGATGCGGTGCGGCTGGGCGGTCGGTTCGGTTCAGGTTGTCGGTGGAGCGGGATGCGGTGCGGCTGGGCAGTCGGCTCGGTTCAGCAGCTTGTCGAGGCGGGACTCGGTCGCGGCGACCGCGGCGAAGCCCGGCTCGACCGACTCGAGGCGCCCCAGCCATCCGACCGACACCCATCCGGCCATCACCGCGCCGCCGTCGGTGTGTTCGGGCAGCTCGACGGCGGCGCCCCAGTCCATCTTCACCCGGAAGGAGTCGGTGTGCCCGGGCCGGGGCTCGAGCTGGGCGGTGGCCATCGAGCGGGGCGGCTCGATGCCGACCTCGGTGCGTTTCCAGCCCTTGACGTCGCGCAGCTCCCGGTCCGGAACGTTGATGTTGAGCACCACCGGCGACGGAGGCAGCGCGGCGGTCAGTCCTTCCACCGCGGCGGCGGCCACGTTTGCGGCGGTCTCCCAGTGTTGGTCGGCGAGCATCTCCTCCCAGCCCTGGCCCTCCACCCCGAACGACTCGACGGTCTGGCTGACGGCCACGCCGCTCACTCCGCCGTTGCGGGCCGTGAGACAGGCTCCGACAGTGCCGGAGTGGTAGATCGAGCGCCCCACGTTGGCGCCGGGGTTGATGCCGGCCACCACCAGGTCGTAGCGGTCGAACAAGTCCAGGCGCCCGAACATCACGCACAGCGCGGGAGGGCCCGACACCGACCAAACCTCTTCCAAGCCGTCTATGCGGGCTCGGTGCACTTCGGGCTGGATCAGGTGCAACGGCCCGAACGCTGCGCCGTAGCCCGAGTACTCCTTGTCGGGCGCCACCACCACGACCTCGCCGATCTCGGCCATCGCCCGGGCCAGCACGTGCAGCCCGATGGAGTCGATGCCGTCGTCGTTGGTGACGAGAATGCGCACCAACGGACCCTAGCTGTTCCGGACATAGAGGTTGGTAGCTGCGCGATGGTGAGCCTCCTGTGGGTGTCTGCCCCGTTGATCGGTCATCCTCGACGTGCAGCATGGCCTCGGTGCGGAGGGTGAGCCTCCTGTGGGCGATCCGCACAGCGCGCGAATCGGCGCTCGGCAGGTTCGTCGCCGGGGCGGTCTCAGGGCGCGACCTGTGGGCGATCCGCACAGCGCGCGAATCGGCGCTCGGCAGGTTCGTCGCCGGGGCGGTCTCAGGGCGCGACCTGTGGGCGATCCGCACAGCGCGCGAATCGGCGCTCGGCAGGTTCGTCGCCGGGGCGGTCTCAGGGCGCGACCTGTGGGCGATCCGCACAGCGCGCGAATCGGCGCTGGTGCGCCGCCGGCCTCGGTGCGGAGGGTGAGCTTCGCGCAGCGCCGGGATCGGGCGAAGCGCGGCGGCGGTGTTGACCTGGCCCTGCGCCTCGCGCCGTGACAGCCCGGCGGCGGCCAGCATCCCTGTGCCGCCGTCGCCGTGGCGCTCGCGGGCCGTGACCGACGCGGCGCCGGAGGGTCGTGGACGGCGTGGCCGCGCAGCATCAGGCGGAAGGGCTCGACCGCGTGGTAGAGTGCGGCATGCTGCACATTGATCGCATTGACGATCGCATTGGCATTGATCGCATTGAGCTGTAGAGTTTCTCGTTGGCAATTCATCGGAATAGCTAGATGCGGTCCCCGCGGCCGCTCCCCGTGTAGGAGGATCATCGGAAATGATGACTAGTGTCCTGAGTCAGGGCCGCCGGAACAACTTCGCCTTCAGGATGCTGACGCGCCTGGTCGCTGGGGACTGCAGCCCTACCCGCCGCAGCGGGCAACCAGCCCCCGACACTGCCACGCAGGGACTGCTCAACAACGTCAAGGGAGGTGCCGTGGCAAGGGGAGGGGGTGCCTTGGCCCTGCTGGCCGGCCTGGTATTGCTGCTGTCGCCGGGCGACGCAGATGCACAGTCCGTTTCCAGCGACGCCCGGCTGAACGACCTGACCATCAGCGGCGCAACACTATCCTCGAGCGGCACGTGGGTCCCGACCTCGCACGGCGTAACCCTGACCCCGGCCTTCGACAGCGACACGTTGGAATACACCGGGATAGCACACCACGAGTTCCGACATGCCAGAGTGACTGCCGAGCCCATGGATCCTGGCGCAACCGCGGACGTAGCGGTGAACGGCACTCGCATTGGGCAATACACTGGAATCAACGAGCTAGCCACTGAGGTCATCACCGTGGAGGTGACGGCAGAGGACGGCGTTACAACGCTGACGTACCGGGTGGTACTGCTGACTAAGGTGACGTTGGTAGGTTTGCCGTCGAGCACAGAAGAGAGTCGTAGTGCGGCGTATGAGATCCTAGTTGTCACGAACAAGCCCGTAGCCGAGGACACAACCATCAGAGTTTCGATCAACAGCACGAGAGCGTTCCCGCGCGCGACTCTGGCCTCCGATCGCAGGTTGATACGCCTCGAGGCCACGGACATCATCCTTGCCGGGAGGAATCGGCGTGCTAGAGGAATCGAGTTAACCTTTCTGGACAACTCGCGCTTAGGGGATTATCGGCTCCGGGTCAGCGGGACGGTGATCGACAACCCTGACGTGTACAACTCCGACGACGTATACGTCACCATCATCGACGACGACCTGCCGGCAATGTCGCCGGACGCGCCGAGAAACTTCAAGGTGACCAGTGAGGCCGGCAAGACCACGTTCAACTGGGACAACGTCGTCACGCCCGCGGGTGCTGACAGGATCTCTTACGAGATCTTCGTGCGGAACCCCGGCGACTCCGACGACGATTGGAGATTCCTTGTCCAGAGCGGGATGATCGAACCACGCTTCGGAAGAGCGCTCCACGAGGGGCCGTTGACGTCGCAGA
Source organism: Acidimicrobiales bacterium (assembly GCA_965116865.1). Lineage (GTDB taxonomy): Bacteria > Actinomycetota > Acidimicrobiia > Acidimicrobiales > Aldehydirespiratoraceae > Aldehydirespirator. Next base: position 541,888 of record OZ220727.1, read on the forward strand.
GGCTGCCGGTGGGCGGGACCTACGAGTTCGCCTTGCGCGCGTTGGCCCGTTACGAATTTACAGCCCGTGCGTTTACAGCCCGTGTGTCGGGCGTGGGTGAGTTCACGGCCCCCGTCACGCACACCGTGCTCGGCCCGAACCGGCCCCGTGACCTGGCTGCGGATCGGGCGGTGGACGGCTCGGTCAGGCTGACTTGGCAACCGCCACCGCTGTATCTCGTCGGGTTGTTGTCGTCGCCGGCGATGCCCGTCCCCGTCTCCAACCTGGACACGGGCGTGACCCGGTACACCATCTTCAGGGCCGAGGAGCCCGCGGACGATTCGGATCCGCTCACGCCGTGGGACGAAGGCGCCGTTTACTCCGAGATCGGTTCTGTGGCGGCCAATGTGCTGACGTACACCGACACCGACGCCGACGCCGACAAGGCCTACTTGTACCGGGTGAAGGCGACCAGCCCGGACGGGCTTTCGGACTTCTCCAATCTCGGTTTCGAGCATCCCAGGCCGCCCTATGACGACGCCTTTCTGCTCGAGCTTGGTGATGGGTCCGAATCTTATTCGTCATGTGGGTATGTGTAGTAACAGTGACGACGACTTTCTGCTGCGGACGAGATGCAACATGCTGCACATGGGTCCCGGTGAAACCGAGCACTTTGGCGCGACCTCGGCTACAATGAGCACCGGCTCCACGGAGTTCTCAGCTGGGACATCCCCACGGCCACCTTCACCCGCCTAACCGACGACAACGTCGTGGGCATGCACAGCTAGCTCGCAGGCCACCGAGAGTTCGGGTCCTTCGGCCGTGGTCAGCTCGCTGATGCGACCGGCGGCTCCGATGTCGCCGGCAACAGTGGCCAGCACGGCGAGCCGCTCGGGAGTGTCGGTCACCGTGGCTCGCAGCACCTCGGTGCGCAGCGGCCGCTTGGCCTCGGACTTGGCCCTGCGCACCTCGCCCAGCACCGCCGCGGCCACCACGCCGGGCAGCGCCCCCGCGTCGCCTGCGACGGCTCGCGGCGGCCCGGACTGGGGCCACGCCGACGCGTGGACGGAACCGTCGTGCCACCAGCTCCACACCTCCTCGGCAACGAAGGGCATGAACGGAGCGAACAGCTGCTGCATCACTCCGAGCGCGGTCCGCAGCGCCCGCCGGGCCGACACCGACGCGTCCGGGCCCTGCTCCCCGTAGGCCCGGGCCTTCACCAGTTCCAGATGGTCGTCGGTGAAGGCCCAGAAGAACGACTCGGTGCGCTCCAAAGCCCGGGCGTAGTCGAACGACTCCAAGGCCCGGGTGGCCTCGTCGACCAGGTCGGCCAGACGGTGCAGCATCGAGCGGTCCAGCGTCTCGGTGACGTCGCCGTCTCCGGGATCGTCGAAGCGCAGCACGAACTTGGAGGCGTTGAGCAGCTTGACGGCCAGGCGCCGGCCGATGCGGAACTGCTGCTCGTCGAAGGCGGTGTCGGTGCCGGGACGGCCGCAGGCGGCCCAGTAGCGGACCGCGTCGGCGCCGTAGCGTTCCAGCAGGTCGGTGGGCATCTGCACGTTGCCGCGCGACTTGGACATCTTCTTGCGGTCGGGGTCGAGTATCCATCCCGACAGCGCGCAGTTGTGCCACGGCACGGTGTCGGCGTCGAAATGGGCCCGCACCACCGTCGAGAACAGCCAGGTTCGGATGATGTCGTGGGCCTGGGGCCGCATGTCCATCGGGAACGTGGCCGCGTGGAGGGCCTCGTCGGTGCGCCAGCCGGTGGCGATCTGAGGCGTGAGCGACGAGGTGGCCCAGGTGTCCATCACGTCGGGGTCGCCCGCGAAGCCGCCGGGCCGGGCCCGCTGCGACTCGTCGTAGCCGGGCGGGCAGTCCGAGGACGGGTCCACCGGCAGGGTGCCGGGTTCGGGCTGGATCGGGTCGTCCCACTCGGGCGAGCCGTCTGCGTCGAGGCGGTACCACAGCGGGATGGGCACGCCGAAGAACCGCTGGCGGCTGATGAGCCAGTCGCCGTTGAGCCCGGCGATCCAGTTCTCGAAGCGGGCCTGCATGTAGGCCGGCGCCCAGTTCATCTGCGAGCCCCGCTCGATGAGGGCCCGGCGCAGGCCGTCGTCGCGTCCGCCGTTGCGGATGTACCACTGGCGGCTGGACACGATCTCCAGCGGCCGGTCGCCCTTCTCGAAGAACTTGACCGGATGGGTGATGGGGCGGGGCTCGCCGTCGATGTCGCCCGACTCGGCGAACACGGATGCGATCTCGGTGCGGGCCTGCACTGCGGTCTTGCCGGCCAGGCGGGCGTAGGCGGCCCGGCCCGCGGGCGACTCGACGGCCGCGGGCGGCTCGGCTGCCAGGCGCCCGTCGCGCCCGATCACGGTGCGCACCGGCAGGTCGAGCTCGCGCCACCAGGTCACGTCGGCGGTGTCGCCGAACGTGCAGATCATGGCGATGCCGGTGCCCTTGTCGGGGTCGGCCAGGGGATGGGCCAGAACCGGCACCTCCACGTCGAACAAAGGGGTGCGCACCGTCGAACCGAACCGCGGCCGGTAGCGGCCGTCGTCGGGATGGGCCACCAGGGCCACGCACGACGGCACCAGCTCGGGCCGGGTGGTGTCGATCCAGATGTCATCGCCGTCAGGGCTGCGGAACCGCAGTTTGTGGTAGGCGCCTGGCATCTCCCGGTCGTCGAGCTCGGCCTGGGCCACCGCGGTCTGGAAGGTCGTGTCCCACAGCGACGGGGCCTCGATCTGGTAGGCCTCGCCCCGGCCGAGGTTCTCCAGGAAGGCGAGCTGCGACACCCGGCGACAGTGGGAGTCGATGGTGGCGTAAGTGCGGGTCCAGTCCACCGACAGCCCGATGCGCCGGAACAGATCCTCGAATGCTTTCTCGTCGGAGGCGGTGAGCTCCTCGCACATCTCGATGAAGTTGGGCCGGCTGACCGCGATGGTCGGGCGCTTGGCCACCGCCGAGGGCCGACCGGCGTCGCTCGGGGCAGCGAAGTCGGGGTTGTAGGGCAGCGAGGGGTCGCAGCGCACGCCGTAGTAGTTCTGCACCCGGCGCTCGGTGGGCAGTCCGTTGTCGTCCCATCCCATCGGGTAGAACACGGCCCGGCCGGCCATGCGCCGGTGGCGGGCGATGATGTCGGTGTGGGTGTAGCTGAACACGTGGCCCACGTGCAGCGAGCCGCTGACGGTCGGCGGCGGAGTGTCGATGGAGAACACCTCGGCTGGGGGCCGCGCCTCGTCGAACCGGTAGATCCCCGACGCCTCCCACACCTTGTCCCATTTGGCCTCGAGGCCTTCCAGAACAGGCTTGTCGGGGACCGCAGCCGGGCGCGGCGTCTGGTCGGCGAGTCGGCTCATGCGGGCGTCAACGCTAACCGAGTGTCCTGTCGAGCGGCGACCCTGGCCTGTGCGAGGTGGACCGAGGCATCGGTGCCGGCCCGAGCCGGTGTCGGAGTGTCCTGTCGAGCGGCGACCCTGGCCTGTGCGAGTGCCGCTGCGCCCGCGGCCTCGTAGCGCGCTGACAGGACACGGTCGGGGCCGGGAGGCTGCTGAGCGGGAGCCGTCGGCCCTCAGCGGCCTCGGCGGGCCTGGAGTTGTTGGCGGGCACGGGCCAAAGCCGCTCGGTGGTCGACTTTGGCGGTGCCGGCACCGGATGCCGCGGCGATCGCCTCCAGCCACGGCGACGGCTTCCGCTCGACGGACTGTCCGCCGAGGTCGCGGCGGTCGCACCACAGGACGTGCAGCTCCTGTTCGGCTCTGGTTGCGGCCACGTGGAGCAGGCGGCGCTCCTCGGCGCGGGCCGCGGCGGTGCGGGCGTGGGCGATGGGCACGAACCCGTCCTCCAAGCCGACGAGATGGACGACGGGCCACTCCAGTCCCTTGGCGGCATGGAAGGTCATCAGATCGACTCCGTCCGACGACGGCGCCGAGCGGCTGTCGGCTCTCAGCGCGGCGACGAAGGCGTCCACCGTGGAGTCGGGGTCGAGCGACAGGTGGTCGTCGGCGTACTCCAGGAGCGCCTCGACGTCGGCTCGGGCCTCGGGCGTGTCCGCGACGGCCGGCCTCCGGGAGGCGGTCCCGGCGCCGGCCGGATCGCGCAGCCGCTCGCGGGCGTCGGCCGCGCACGAGGCGAGGCGGGCGTCGGGAGGCCAGGCCTCCAGCAGGGCCGTCGTCCCGAGCCGGCCGAGCAGGCTGCTCTCGGATACGGCCGCCACCGGGATGCTCTGGCGTGCCAGCGCCTTGCGGAGCGGGTCGAGCAGGGCGTTGGTGCGGGCCAGCACCGCCTGCCGCCGCCACGACGAGCCGGGCCGATGGTGCCGCCGAACCGCTCGGGCCAGCACCGCGGCCTCGTCGGCGCCGTCGCAGACTGTGACCGTCGGGTCCTGCCACGACGGCCGCGCCGCGGGCTGGGGCGGCCGGCCGAGGATCCGTCCCGCCGCGGCGAGGATCTCGGGGGTGGACCGGAAGTTGGCGCGCATTTGCAGCACCGCGCAGCCGGGCAGGTGGTCGCCTACGGTGCCGATCAGTTCGGGATCGGCGCCGTTCCATCCGTAGATCGCCTGGTCGGGGTCGCCCACCACCAGCAGCGTCGAGTCCGGGCCGAGCCACGACTCCAGAAGGGCGAACTGCAGCGGGTTGATGTCCTGGAACTCGTCGACGAGGAGGTGCTGGTGGAGCCAGCGGTGGGCCGCCGCGTGCTTCGGCTCGGTCTCCATCACCTCCAAAGAGCGGGCCAGCACGTCGTCGAAGTCGAGGAGGCGGCGCCTTCGCTTGGCCGACCCGTAGTCGGTGAAGAGCTGGACGAAACGGTCGGCCCGCCCCAACGGGAGCCGCCGGCCGGCGGCCCGGGCCGCTGCCGGGTAGTCCTCGGGCGCCACCAGCCGGGCCCGGCACCAGCCGATCTCGTTGACGATGCCGGTCACCGCGGCACGGTCGGCCCGGGGCTGCAGCTCCGATATCAGCCGGCCGGGGTTCTCGAGGATCCGGGGCGGGCGCCTGCCGGTGTCGGCGGCGTGACGGCGCAGCTGGGCCAGGGCGACGGCATGGAACGTCCCGGCCCGCACCGCGTCGTTGAGGCCCAGCCCTCGCAGCCGGGACCGCAGCTCGCGGGCGGCCCGCCGGGTGAACGTCACCGCCAGCGTGCGCCGAGGGTCGGCGCGGCCCTGGCCGGCCTGCCATGCGATGCGCCTCGTCAACACGCGGGTCTTGCCGGAGCCGGCGCCCGCGACGACGCAGAGCGGCGACGCCCGGGTGGTCACCGCGTCGCGCTGCTCGGGTGTCAGGCCCGCTAGCAGAGGATGTTCCGGCTCGGCCACCGTCCGACCCTAGGAGAGTGATGGGCAAGTCCCGAACGGCGCGGTCCCCGCTCGCGAAACCCCCAGGTCAGAGGCTTGCGCGTCACATGGGATCAGCATTGCACAGCAGTCTCCCAAGGCCGTGGACGTTCGGGCGGCGCGGCGAAATCTCCGGAAACCAAAGGAGGCGCTGGTATGGCAGTCGTAATACTCTCGTGGACGTTCGGGCGGCGCGGCGAAATCTCCGGAAACCAAAGGAGGCGCTGGTATGGCAGTCGTAATACTCTCGTGGACGTTCGGGCGGCGCGGCGAAATCTCCGGCGGCTAGAGTCGCGTCCCGCCCGACGCGCCGCGCGCGGGACTTGGAGACGCGTGCAAGCCTTGGAGAGGTTCCATGACCTGGATTGACGCGATCCTCGACGGGTGTCCGTCGCCGATGGTGGTCAACGACTCCAAGACGCCGAGCGGGGTGGCCCACGTCGGATCGCTGCGCGGCGTTCTCATCCATGACGCCCTGGCCCGGGCGACCCGCCGGCGAGGGATGGACGCCCGGTTCATCTACGGATGCGACGACATGGATCCCGTCGACGAGACGCCCCACGGCACCGGCGAGCACTTCCGCGGCTGCCTGGGTGTGCCGCTGTTCCAGGCGCCTCCGCCGCCGGGGCTGACCGGCGGGAGCATGGCCGAAGCGTATTTCGGGGAGTTCGCCTCCACTTTCGGTCCTCTGGGGGTGGACGCCGACTTCTACTCGATGAGCGCCCTCTACCGGTCGGGGCGGCTCGACGCGACGATCGACGCCTACCTGCGGGCCGCCCCGAAGGTGCGGGAGGTCTACCGGCGCGAGACGGGCAGCGTCAGGCCGCCGGACTGGTTGCCGTTCCAGCCGATCTGCGAGGCGTGCGGCCGGATCGGCACCACCTACGCATCCGACTACGACGGCGAGACCGTCGCCTACGAATGCCGCACGGACCTTGTGGTTTGGGCCGAGGGCTGCGGCGCCGCCGGGCGCAGGAGCCCGTTCGGCGGCAGCGGCAAACTGCCCTGGAAGCTCGAATGGGCCGCCAAGTGGAAGGTGTTCGGGGTGTCGCTCGAAGGGGGCGGCAAGGACCACATGGGCGCCGGAGGGTCGCACAAGGTCGCGGCCGCGCTGGCACGCGAAGTCCTCGACTGCGACGTGCCGGCCTCGTTCGGGTACGAGTTCTTCACCCTGGCCGGAGCCAAGATGAGCTCGTCGAAAGGCATCGGGGCCACAGCCCGCGAGCTTGTCGACCTCCTGCCGGCGGAGCTGCTCCGCTACCTCGTGCTGCGGGTCCAGCCCCGCAAGGCCGTCGACTTCGCGCTCGACACAGCCGGCGTCACGAGGGCGTTCTCCGAGTACGAGAAGCTGTGGCGGACGCTGCCCGACCGCGGGCCGGCACAACGGCTGCTCTTCGCGCTGTCGCAGCCCGACGCCGAGGCCGACGCTGCGCCGGCGCCCGGTTACAGCCCGCCGTTCGACACGCTGGTGAGCGTCGTGCAGCAGCCGCACATCGATCTCGACGAGCATCTGGAGCGTCTGGGGCGCACCAGCCTGTCGAACGTCGAACGCGAGTGGATCGAACGCAAGCGCAGGACCGCCGAGTCGTGGTCGAGCCGGTTCTCCGAGCTGGCGGCCCGCCTGACGGTGACGGAGGACTTCGCCCGGGCGGCTCGCCGGCTCACCAACCACCAGCGGTCGTTCCTGTCGGTGTCGTCGAGGCTGCTGGAGCGTCTCCCGGCCTGGAACGCCGCCGACATCCAGGGCGCGCTGTTCGACGCCGTGCGCATCGTCGGGATCGACCCGGCCGAGGCCTTCGCCGCCTTCTACGAGCTGTTCTTCGGCGGGCCGGAGGGTCCCCGTGCGGGCTCGTTCCTCGAGTTCTTCGGCAGACGCGACGCGTGCTGCCGGCTGGGGGCCGTCACCTATTCGTACCGAGCGCTGGCGGAGGCCACCGCCATGCCTCGGCACCGGTGGGAGCGGGCCGTCTCGGAGGCGGTGTCGGGCGGTCGCAGCGTGTCGTTCCTGCCGGTGTGGGCCGGTGCCGCCGCCGACGAGCGGTCGGAGTCAGACGGCGCCCCGGGACCCGTCGACGCCGGCGCTACGAGCGGCAGCACCCCGGTCGGGTGCAGGTCGGAGTCAGACGGCGCCCCGGGACCCGTCGACGCCGGCGCTACGAGCGGCAGCATCCCGGTCGGGTGCAGGTCGGAGTCAGACGGCGCCCCGGGACCCGTCGACGGACTCGGTGTCGTGGAGTTCTTCTTCTCGGACACCAAGAACCGAACGGGGGCGGAGAGGACGATCTTGGAGGTGGCCGGCGGCCGCGGGGCGCAGGATCGTGATCCAGTCCGGTCGTTCCGCCGCGGGGCGCGGTCGTATCTGGCCGGCCTGCTGGGCGTGCCCGAGGCCGACGTCTGCATCCGCAGCGACAGTCCGTTCGGCACCCTCGACGGCAGGGGCGTCGTCGCCTGACCACGTTCCTGGCCCCGGCCTGAAGCTGCGCATGGACTCCCGCACCTGCGGAAGCGAGGAAGGACGGCAACCGTGCCGACTGCGTCGGGGGCATGGCGCGGCAGCCGGGTGCCGTCGGACAGCTCCGCGAACCGTGCCGGCTGCGTCGGGGCCGCGACCACAGCATCCAGCTGCCACCGGACAGAGTCGGGCAGCTCCGCGAACCGTGCCGGCTGTGTCGGGGGCATGGACTCCCGCACCTGCGGGAGCGAGCGGTAGGTGACGCCGGGCACGAACGTCGGGCTGAGGGGACTCCCGCGCCTGCGGGAGAGAGCGCATCCGCACGAGCCCGGCGGGGACAGGGTCGCGGGTCGGGGGGCGGGGTTGGGGGCACTGACGACGCCGTGCTGGAGTGCGCCGTCGACGTTCCGCGAGGGGGCCGGGGCGGGGACAGGGTCGCGGGGCGGGTCCGTTGCCGCTGGGCGGGGCGCGAGTTTGAGCGTGCAATATTTGAGTATGCACGTGCAGGTCGCGGGGCGGGTCTGTTGCCGCTGGGCGGGGCGCAGGCCGTGAACACTCGCAGGTTGGCGATGGCCGTCGGGTCCGTTGCCGCGGGGCGGGGCGCGTCCACATGAGCCCGCTGCTGGTACCGGCGGCGGCGGTACTGTCTGACGGTGTTCCTGATCGACGCTGTCCGCTTCGAGCGACTGGTGGGCGAGGCCCTCGATGCGCTGCCCCCCGCGCTGGGCGAGATGATGGAGAATGTCGTGGTCGTGGTGGAGGACGTCCATCCCCACGACGATCTTCTCGGCCTCTACGAGGGGGTGCCGCTCACCGAGCGGGAGGACTACGGCGGGATGGTGATGCCCGACCGTGTGACTGTTTACCGGCTGCCGATCTGCGAGGTGTGCGACAGCGAGGACGAGCTGCTCGACGAGATCGCGGTGACCGTGGTGCATGAGGTGGCCCACCATTTCGGCATCGACGACGACACTTTGCACCGGCTCGGCTGGGACTGACCGCGCCGTCGTCGGCGAGGCCGTGTAGCCTGCGGCGGCAAGGAAAGACCGGGGAGCTCGGGACAGCCGGGCTGAGAGGGCGTCCAGGCAATCGCCGCGGCGTCGACCCGCCGACCTGATCTGGGTAATGCCAGCGGAGGAAGCCCCATGGACCAGCAGCCCCCACAGACTCCGACCCAAGCAGGCGAGCACGGTCGCACATCGGCCCTGGGCGAGACGGTCGGCGGCGCGTTGCTGCACAGTGTGTCTGCCTGCGGCGTGCAGCTACGTGCGTCGGTTCGCCGTGAGTCGTCCAGCCCTGTGTCGGTCAGCCCTGTGTCGGTCAGCCCTGTGTCGGTCAGCCCTGAGTCGGTCAGCCCTGAGTCGGTCGGCGGCGTCGTGGGGTCGCGGATCCGGGCGGTGGCCTTCTGCATGGCCGCTCTCGCCACTGTCGCCGCGGCCTGCAGCGGCGATGCCTCGACCGACGCAGTCGGCGGCACGGACTCTTCGCCTGGCGCAGTCGACGAAGGCTCCGCGGCGGCCGCGCCCGAGACCGGACCGGCGGCCGGCGAGTCTGCATCGCTCGACGCCGGCGACGACGATGACGGGCTCGGCGGCACGGTGACGCTGCTCACCCACGACTCGTTCGCTCTGTCGTCCGAGACTCTGGAGGCGTTCACCGCCTCGACCGGAGTCGAGGTGGAGCATCTCGCCTCCGGCGACGCCGGCGCGCTGGTGGCCCAGGCGTGCCTCACGGCCGGCGAGCCGCTGGGCGACGTGCTGTTCGGCATCGACAACACGTTCTTGCAGCGGGGTCTCGACTGCGGCGTGTTCGAGCCCTACGAGTCGCCGGGACTCGCCGGCGTGCCCGACCGGTTCGAGCTGGACGCGCTGCACCGGGTCACTCCCGTCGATTTCGGCGACGTGTGCCTCAACTATTGGATCGACGCCTTCGACGGATCGCCTCCGGCGCCGTCGTCGCTCGACGATCTGACCGATCCTGCCTATGCGGGCATGCTGGTCGTGCAGAGTCCCGAGACGTCGTCGCCGGGGCTGGCCTTCCTGCTGGCCACCGTCGCCCGCTACGGAGACGGCTCGGCGCCGGGTCCGCCCCAGTGGTCGTCTCCCCGCGAGGATGTGGTCGAGCGCTACGGCGCCGGTTGGGAGGGATATTGGGCGCATCTGCGGGCCAACGGCGTGTCGGTCGCGGCCGGCTGGGAGGACGCCTACTACGGCGAGTTCGCCGCAGGCGGAGGCGACCGGCCGATAGTGGTGTCGTACGCGTCGAGCCCGCCGGCCGAGGTGATCTTCGCCGACCCTCCCGTCGATGAGCCGCCCACCGGCGTGGTCACCGCCAGCTGCTACCGCCAGATCGAGTTCGCCGGAGTGCTGGCCGGCGCCGGCAACCCGGACGGCGCCCGGGCCCTGATCGACTTCATGCTCACCGACACGTTCCAGAACGACGTTCCGCTCAACATGTTCGTGTTCCCGGTCGTGTCCGGCGCCACGCTCCCGCCGGAGTTCGAGGCCCACGCCGAGACAGCCGACGACCCGTTCATGGTGGACCCCGCCGAGGTCGAGGCCCAGCGCGACGCCTGGACCGACCGCTGGGTGGAGATAGTCCTGCGCTGAGGCCCGACCGGGCAGGCGAGCGACTCTCCGGAGCATGCCGACGGGGCCGTGGCACGAGCGGCGTGCGGGCGCTGCGGGCGCGAGCGGAGAGGATCCGCCTGTCCTGGAGGAGTTCGGTGCCGGCTGCAGTCGGCGTGCGGGCGCTGCGGGCGCGAGCGGAGAGGATCCGCCTCGACATGGCGGGCTTGCGCCTGACCGAGCGTGTTCCGAGAGCCTGCCCTGAGCCAGGCCCTGTGATGTCGGTGGCTCGACTGGTCCGGGGTCCGGGGGCCGTGCTGCCCGCAGTGGCGGTGGCAGGCTTCATGGCGCTGTTCTTCGTCTGGCCTGTCGGCGGGGTGATCGCCAGAGGCTTCGGCGGGACCAGCCCGGCGAGCCTGCTCGGCGAGGTCCTCGGTTCGGGTTCGCACCGTTCGGTGATCTGGTTCACCGTCTGGCAGGCAGCGGTGTCCACCGTCCTCACGGTGGCTGTGGCGCTTCCCGCGGCGGGGGCTGTGGCCCGGCTGCGCTTCCGGGGGCAGCGGCTGGTCCGTGCGCTGGCGACGGTGCCCTTCGTGCTGCCGACAGTGGTGGTGGCCGCCGCGTTCGAGGGTCTGTTCGACCGGTTCGGCCTCGCGGACGGTGAAGGTCTGAGCCTGCGACACACGGTGTGGGCGATCCTGGCAGCCCACGTGTTCTTCAACTACGCGGTGGTGCTGCGGACCGTGGGCGCCCACTGGGCCAACCTCGACGCCCGTGTCGAGGACCAGGCCCGGGTGCTGGGCGCTTCACGGTTCCGGGTGTTCCGCGAGGTCGTGCTGCCCCGTCTGGCCCCGTCGATAGCCGCGGCCTCGGCTATCGTCTACCTGTTCTCGTTCACGTCGTTCGGCGTGGTTCTGGTACTGGGAGGACCAGCCCGGGCCACGATCGAGACCGAGATCTACCGTTACGCCGTCGTCCGGCTCGACCTGGAGACCGCGGCAGCCCTGGCTGTGGTGCAGCTGGCCGCCGTGGTCGCTCTGGTGGCGGTCTCGAACTCGCTCGAGCGGCGGCGTGCCGTTGTCGAGCCGGCGTCCTCGCCTGCGGCCTCGCCCCGGCGCAACGGTCCCGGTCTGGTCGCCAACCTGACGGTGATGGCGCTGGTCCTGGGTCTTCCACTGGCGGTGCTGGTGGAGCGGTCGCTCGTCGCGGGCCGCGGCGGGGGCTACACGCTGCGCAACTACACGGCCATGGCCGAGCGCGTCAGCCTGCTGCCGGACACGTCCCTGGCCGCGCTGGGCAACTCGCTGGTGTTCGCCGTGCCCGCGGCCGCTTTGGCTCTGCTCGTCGGCGGCGCCGCCACCCTGGTGGTGCTTCGGTCAGGCTCCCGGCGCACACGGGGCCTCGGCCGGGTCTTCGACGTCGGTCTCACACTTCCGCTGGGTACCTCTGCGGTGACGGTCGGGCTGGGGTTCCTGCTGGTTCTCGACCGTCCGCCCGTCGACATCCGGACCTCGGTGATCGTAGTGCCTGTCGCCCATGCGCTGGTGGGGATCCCGTTCGTCGTGCGCACCCTCGTGCCGATGCTGCGCACCGTGAATCCCCGGGTCCGGGAGGCTGCCGCCGTGTTGGGCGCCTCGCCGCGCCGGGTACGCCGCGAGGTGGACCTGCGGGTCGCGGCCCGGGGCGTCGCGGTCGGCGCCGGCTTCGCGTTCGCGGTGTCGTTGGGGGAGTTCGGGGCGACGTCGTTCATTCCTCGCAGGCCCGAGACTCTCACCGCCCCGCTGGCCCTGTTCCGGCTGCTGGGAACCCCGGGCGACGCGCTGCGAGGTCAGGCCATGGCGCTGGCCGTCGCGCTCATGTTGCTGACCGCGGTGGCAGTCTTCGTGATGGACATCTGGGGCGATACCCGCAGAGGGGCGTTCTAGTGCTCCGTCGGCGGCGTGCTGTCTGTTCGGTGGGGGCAGGCGTGAGCGCGCCGCGGTGGTTGGGCTGAATGCTGGCGGTGAGAGGCGCCGAGGTCGTGTTCGGCCGGGTCGCGGCCCTCGACGGCGTCGACCTCGAGGCGGCCACCGGCGAGGTCGTCGCCATCCTGGGTCCGAGCGGATGCGGCAAGAGCACGCTGCTGCGGTCGGTGGCCGGGCTGCAGCCCCTCGACTCGGGCGAGGTTCGATGGGACGGCGAGGATCTGGCCGGGCTGCCCGTGCATCGCCGTGATTTCGGGCTGATGTTCCAGGAGCACGCGCTGTTCTCGCATCGGGACGTGGCAGCGAACGTGTCGTTCGGTCTGCGGATGCAGAAGACCGACGCCGCGGGCCGCATCCGGCGAGTGCGCGAGGTCCTCGGACTGGTCGGGCTGGCCGGCTACCAGCAGCGAGCGATCGCGACGCTGTCGGGCGGCGAGGCCCAGCGGGTGGCGCTGGCCCGCTCGCTGGCGCCCCAGCCCCGGCTGCTGATGCTCGACGAGCCTCTCGGCTCGCTGGACCGGCCCCGCCGCGAGGAGCTCACCGAGGAGCTCAGGGTGCTGCTGCGCCGGGTGGGTGCCACCGTGCTGCACGTCACCCACGACCACGACGAGGCCTTCGCGGTGGCCGACCGGGTGGCGGTGATGCAGGCGGGCCGCATCGCCAGGATCGGAACCCCGGCCGAGGTCTGGCACGATCCCCGCCATCCGGACGTCGCCCGGTTCCTCGGCCACGCCAACATCGTGGAGGTGGGCGAAGGCGGCATGGTGCCGTGGGGTCGCCTGAGCGTCCCTCCGGGCCCCGCCGTGCTGCGTTCCGACGCTTTCAGGCGCGTGGACGGCTCGCTCGCCGGCGCCGCCGACACCGTCGCGGGCACGGTGACCGACGCCCGCTTTCGGGGCGACCGCTTCCAGATGACTCTATGCACGGAGCCGGGCGGCGTCGAACTGCTGGTGAGGGACCGCTGCGCCGCAGCGAAGGGGGCGCGTCTGCACTACGCCGTGGATCCCGCCGCGGTGGTGCCGGTCGGTGGTTGAGGAGCAGGCTCACGCCAACCCGGGTTACGACGTGCTGTCCACGGATCCGGCCACCGGGCCTTGATCGCCGCTCGTGGCCTGAAGGTGGAGTCTTTGCCTATCCGGGCGCCGGGTGCGGCGGAGGCGCATCATGCGACTGCCGACCTGCAGAACTGGCAGTCTATATGGCGGTCCGGGCGCGGGCCAGGCGAGCCGACAGCCAGGCGGCCGCGGCCGCGGCCGTCAGCGTAAGGGCGGCGATGCCGGAGTAGTGGCTCAACGACTGGAAGCCGAGCAGTTCGACCAGGGCGCCCGACGACATCGCGCCGACCGCGCCGCCGGTGATCATCACGAAGTCCGCGCCGCCTTGAACCTCCACCCTCTGATGCGCCGGGAACGAGTTGGTGAGCAGCGCGCTGCCCGCGATGAGCCCGCAGCTCCAGCCGATCCCGATGAGCGTCAGGCCGCTGAACAGCCCGGCGCTGTGGTCGGGGTCGGTGTGCCCGGCCAGTTCCGCGCCCAGGAACAGGATGAGACCGCCGAGGGTGACGACCGTGTGCGTGCCCAGGCGGTCGACGAGCCATCCCACGACCGGCGAGAAGGCGTACATCCCGACGATGTGCAGCGATATGACCCGGCCGATCACCGCGAGGTCCTGGTCGCCGCTGGTCATGTGGAGCGGCGTGGCGGTCATGACGGCCACCATGACCATCTGCCCTACCAGCATCGCCAGCAGCGCGAGACGGGCCTCGGGCAGGCCCGCTATCCGCCGGACCACCGCGGCGGGAGACGCCGGGCGGGGCGCCTCCGCCCCGATCGTGCCCAGCACTTTCAGCGGGTCGGGGCGCAGCCAAGTGTGCGTGATCGCCAGTCCGGCCAGGAACATCGCCGAGCCCAGCAGGTAGGGGCCGGCCAGCTCGGGCAGGCCGATGAACTCGGCGAAGTCGGCAGCCGGCCCCAACGCGATCGTCGGTCCCGCGGCCGCGCCGAAGGTGGAGGCCCACACCAGCATCCCGATGGCGCGGGCCCGGCGGTCGTCGGGAGCGAGGTCGGCCACGGCGTAGCGGGCGGCCAGATTGGTGGCCTGGCCCACACCGACCCCGACGATGCCCAGCACCACCAGCGGATACAGGCTCAACACGGCCGACAGCAGCGCAGTGACCGCTCCGGCTGCGCCCAGCGCCCATCCCGCGACCAGGCCCCGGCGGCGGCCCAGGCGGGCCATGCGGCGCGACAGGGGAACCGCGGCAGCCATGCTGCCCAAAGACATGGAGCCCGCGGCCAGTGTGGCCAGCGTCTCGCTGCCGGTGATCTCCTCGGCGAGCACTGCCGAGCCCGCGAACGAGGCTCCCATGGCCATGGTGGTGGGGACCACCGAGGCCATGGTGGCAGCAATCGTGCGGCGCTGGACCCTGGCGCGGTCGTGCCTCGCAGCCGCGGCAGGCTCGCTCATGGGCCGGTGTTGGTCATGGGCCGGTGTTGGTCATGGGCCGGTGTTGGTCATGGGCCGGTGTTGGTCATGGGCCGGTGTTGGTCATGGGCCGGTGTTGGTCATGGGCCGGTGTTGGTCATGGGTGTGTTGCGGTCGGGTGTGGCGGTGAGGCCGCGAGTCGCGGCGGTGTCGTCAGTGGGCCGACGTCCGTCATGCTGGCATGCGGCCCGCAGCGACACTCTCGGCGCGGTGTCCGGTGTCAGCGGTCGCAGTGCGGCATCCGTTTGCGGGTGTGGGCGTCCTGCATGCGGTTCTCGCGGCGCGGTGTCGGGTGTGGGCGTTTTGTATGCGGTTCTCGCGGCGCGGTGTCGGGTGTGGGCGTTTTGTATGCGGTTCTCGCGGCGCGGTGTCGGGTGTGGGCGTTTTGTATGCGGTTCTCGCGGCGCGGTGTCGGGTGTGGGCGTTTTGTATGCGGTTCTCGCGGCGGGGTGGCTGGTGTCGTCTGTCTTGAGTCGGCGCATGCCGTGTCGCCGAGGCGGGTCCGCGTCGCAGGCCACCAGCCGAAGCTATCGCTCGCAGTGGCCGCCGATCGGGGGCCGTCGGCGCTTTGCCAGCCTGGCGGCTCCCGCTGCACACGCTCCTGTCGCTGGAGCCAAGGATCGGAGGCATGCAGTCCGGGTGTCCCGTGGCTGGTGGCAGCAGTGCAGCATTTTTGATGATAAGTCGATCTTGACGATATGATCTCATTTCAGCGGGATCATTTCCTGCCTCGAGTCCTGTCGATGCGGCTGGCTCCTCACGCAGCGCTGTGCAAGGAGCTGGTCTCATGGCGAGAGGGGTTGGTGACTGTTGGGGGTCGGATAGATGGATGTGGCGTGTCAGTGACGGCCCCGCGAGTGCTTGAAGCGACGCTGTTGGAGTGGGTGGTTGGAGGGCCCGGTCGGTGTCACACGGCCTCGCTACTGTCGCAGTAGGAACGGTCCATACCAAGAAGGAGGTCCGCAAGGCGCTCAAGGAACTGACAGCGGCGGGCTGGACCATCGAGGTCGCCGCTGGCGGTCACGCCCACCGTTGGGGACCGCGACATGCCCGCACCAGCATCCTGACGGCTCGGGTGGGCTGTCACGCTGCGTGAAGCACGTTCACAGCACGCCGCGGAACGAACGCAACCACGCTGCGGAGCTTCGGCGAGCATTGCGCTGGTGCGAGGAACAGCTGGCACAATTGCGATGGCAGGAGAAGGCGGATGCCTAGAACGGCTTACAACTTCGTGCTTGAGACCCGCGGGCGGGACGTGCTCGATGACGAGGTGTTCGACGCCCTGTGCGAGGCCGGCTGCGGCAGGGCCATCGTCTGCGGCTACTCACTCGGCGGAATGATCGCGCAGGCCGCGGCCGCAGCCTGCGGTGAGCGGGTGGCCGGGCTGGTCTCCATCTCGTCGCACACCGGCGAGGCCGGGGTCGGCGATCCCACGCCGGAGGCTCTGGCGGCCCTCACCGCGCCCCCTGCGGCCACCGTCTCCGAGCAGATCGAGGTGGATCTGGCCGGCTACCGGATCTGGTCCAGCCCGGAGTGGCGCAATGAGCAGGCCGAGCGGGAGCACTTGGAGCGCAGCTACCGGCGGGCGTGGCATCCCGGTGCTTCCGGGCGCCAGTTCAAGGCCGCGGCCCGAAGCGGCAGCCGGGCCGACCAGTTGCGAAGCCTCGATGTGCCCACTCTGGTGATCCACGGAGGCGCCGACACCCTGATCGCCCCCGACGCCGGCCGCCGCACCGCCGAACTGGTGCCGGACGCCGAGTACCTGGAAATCGAGGGAATGGGCCACGATCTGCCGCCCCAGGTGTGGGCCCCGATCATCAGCGCCGTCACCGCCCTGGCGGCCCGCATCGCCTGGTAACGGTGTTACGCAGCTTTGGAATCAGCGGGCCGGTTGAGTTCAGGCCGCCGTCGATGCAGAGCTAGTCGTGACGGCCTTCACGGCTGCCACCCATCATCCAGTCTGCGCATCCCCGATGTTACTCTCACCCTGTGGAGTGGTCCTCCACAACTCAGGAGGTTCAAGACCATGGCGGCAGATCAGCTGTACAGGAACGAGGCCGCGTACGAGAAGGACTACAGAGTGCAGCTGGAGCGCGACCACAAGGGCAGGACAGCGCTGATGCACGACGGCAAGGTCGTCGACGTGTACGACGACCCGAACGACGCCTACCTCACCGGCTACGAGAGGTGGGGATTGGGCGGCTTCTCCATGAAGGAGATCGGCCAGAAGCCTCTTGAGCTGGGCATCTTCTCAGCCAGGCTCGCCTGAGAGCGGCCATTGCGCTCATTTGAGGTGGCCGACGCCAGAATCCTGGTGGAGGTCGACTGCGAGATGCCGCTTGGTGGCTCGCAGCGCACGTTCTCGGCGCTGCTGGACACCGGCGCACAGATCACCGGGATCTCTAGGACGGTCGCTGAAACCCTGGCTATCAGACCGGTCGGCACCATTCCCATCGTGCACGCCGACGGCCACAGACAGGTCCACGATGCGTTCTGGCTGCGAGTGGGCGTCCCTGGCCTGCCCCATGCTCGCGGCGCTGCCTACGTGGTGCATATGGAGCCTGGCTCGCCGGACTACGACGTGATCCTCGGTATGGACATTCTGGTCCACTACGACATCACCATCGGCGGCGGGGTATGCACAATCGCTTCTCCCATGCCTTCCCGTCGCTGAGACCCTCTGCCAATTCTCGGAACCTTCTGGATTGCTGGCTCGCCGATGGACGGGAGCAGGCAGCGACTGCGGGAGGATCCCATGGGGCCGTTGACAGGAATCCGGGTGATCGAGATCGCCGGCATCGGGCCTGGCCCGTTCTGCGCCATGATGCTGGCCGACATGGGCGCCGATGTCGTTCGGGTCGATCGGGCCTCCGCAGTGCGGGGCGGCGACCCCGATCACCCGCCAACGACGCGTTGACCCTCGTGGAGATGGCCGTCATCTGCGTTCCCGTGTCGAGGAGCGCACGGAAGCCGTGCTCAGGCTCATCGCGCCCCTTCGGCGCGTTGGCCACGTTCAGCACGAACAGGCCGTCGGCCCTGGCGCCGACCTCGACTGTGGGCAACGCCTGGATCAGGTGAGGGCGAAGGTGAAGATGCCGAGGCTCAGAGGCCTTGCGCCTATCCGCTGGGCCGCTTGACCGGTGCGCTGTGTCGTGATGGTTTGACCTTTGAGGTATGATCTCGTTCCAACAGGTCAATTTCCTGTCTCGAGCCTCGTCGATGTGGCCGGCTCCTCACGCAGCGCTGCGGAAGGAGCGGGCCCATGGCGAGGGGCGTCCATCCCAAGAAGGAGGTCCGCAAGGCACTCAAGGAGTTGCGGGCGGCGGGCTGGACCATCGAGGTCGCCGTCGGCGGTCATTCCCACCGGTGGGGGACTGCGACATGTCCGCGCCAGCATCCCGACGCCTCGGGCGGGGCGACCCGCTGTGTGCATTTCATACGCAGCACCCCGCGAGACGAGAGCAACCATGCAAAGCAGCTTCGGCACGCGCTCAGCGCGTGCCGAAGGAAGGGCCGGCACGATCCGAGCAACAGGAGCGGATAGATGACCAGAACTAGGCGTATCGAATGGGACTTCACGTTTGAGACCAGTGGGCGGGACGTCCTCGACGAGGAGGTCTTCGATGCCCTGACTGAGGCCGGGTGCGACGACGCCCTGATCGGACGTGTCGGCGGAGTCGACCGTCTCAACTTTATTCGCGAGGCCGGATCCTACTGCGAGGCGGTGCGCAGCGCCATGGAGGACGTCCAGTCGGTGCCGGGCGTTCGCGTGACCCGTGTGATCAACGAGAACGCCGCTGTTGGCGTTGCCTTCGCGGAGGCGGTCAATGCGGTGCTGGTCTCGCCGCAGCAATGCCCCGACGTGCCCGGTGGCGAGGAGCAGGCCGAATTGAGGCGCATCCGGGAGATCTTCGGGGGCGCTCCATCCCGAAGCGGCCTCGGCTGAGCGGCGACCGGTTTCGACGACATCGGCGAAGTGGCGCGCTTGCTTCGCGATCGCGGCGTGAGAGGGGCCGCGAGTTCCGGCTATACATCCAGCAATGAAGAAAGCTCGCAACGGCGAGTTCGAGATCGCCTACGAGACTGTCGGCACCGAGGGCGATCCTGCGCTGATCCTGCTCCACGGCCTCGGTTCGAGCATGCTCGTGTGGCCCGAGGAGATGTGCGCCGGATTTGTCGACCGCGGCTTCTTCGTGCTGCGCATGGACCACCGCGACTCGGGTCTGTCCACGGTGCTGCCCGACGGCGCCCGCTACACGCTCGGACACATGGCCGGCGACGCGATGGCGGTACTCGACGCGGTCGGCTGCGACCGGGCCGTCGTCTGCGGCTACTCGCTCGGCGGAATGGTGGCGCAGGCCGCGGCGGCCTCCTTCGCTGCGAGGGTGGCCGGGCTCGTCTCGATCTCCTCGCACACCGGAGAGCCGGGTGTCGGCGATCCCACTCCCGAGGCCCTGGCCGCCCTTACCGCTCCCCCCGCTGCCACCGTCTCCGAGCAGATCGAGGTGGATCTGGCCGGCTACCGGATCTGGTCCAGTCCCGATTGGCGTAACGAGCAGGCCGAGAGGGCGTACCTGGCGCGCAGCTACCGCCGGGCGTGGCATCCCGGTGCATCCGAGCGCCAGTTCAAGGCCGCGGCCCGGAGTGGCAGCCGAGCCGACCGGTTGAGAAGCCTCGATGTGCCCACCCTGGTGATCCATGGAAGCGCCGACACCCTGATCACCCCCGACGCCGGCCGCCGCACCGCCGAGTTGGTGCCGGGTGCCGAGTACCTGGAGATCGAGGGCATGGGCCATGATCTGCCGCCCCAGGTGTGGGCTCCGATCATCAGCGCCGTCACCGCCCTGGCGGCCCGCATCGCTTGGTGACGGCGCTACGCGGCCTCGGAATCAGCGGGCCGGTCGAGGACAGGCCGCCCTCGCCCGACTGCGGAGTGATCCTCGGTATGGACAGCCCATGATCACCGGACGCCGCACGCTCGTGAGCCGTCTCCGGCGCCGAGCCTTCAGGCGCCGGGCGGCGGCCGCCGGCGGCCGCAGTTCCTGTACCGGGCCGCGCTGGTCTCCGGCGCCGAGCCTTCAGGCGCCGGGCGGCGGGGCTTGGGGAACATGTAGCGAGCCGGCCGCGACCGACCGCCGCACCCAGGCCCCGATTGCCGGGTGAGCCAACTTCAACCGGCCCCGGCCGCCGGGGCTGACCATGCCCGACAACAGCAGCCGCCTGCGATACGCGCTGGCGCTGGTCCTGCCGATGGCGGCCTGTTCGCACACGGCGGCGACCCGTGGCGACTCCTCGCTCTCGGCTAGTGCAGCCATGGCGGCCAAGAAGCGTTTGTCGGTGTCCGACAGACCCCGCCATGTGGGGGCGAACAGGTGGTCTTCCAAGGACTCATCGGCCTTAGCGACAGCCTTCCTGGCGTGTTCGACGGTGATCGGCCGGCCCGGACCGCCCGCGGCGCGCCACATCCTGTCTCCCACGAGTTGGAGCATGTACGGATGGCCGGCCACGGCCGAGCCGGCTGTGTCCAGAGCGTCTTCGCTGATGAGGCCCCCGTGCATCTGGATCGGCTCTCGCAGTCCGCGCCGTGTCTCCGGCTCGGACAACGGGTCCACCTTGTGCATGGCAAGGCGTTGCAGGAAGGTCGATTTCTGATCAGCCAGCAGCGTCTCGGTGACATAGGGCAGTGCCGCCCCCAAGAACACCAGCGCCTGCCGCTCCCGCTTCGCGATGTGCTGGATGTACGAGCCGAGCTGCCGGGCCTTGGCCAGCGGGATCGCATGCATCTCGTCCATGGTGAGCAGCACACGGACGCCGATCCGGGCGGCGGCACGCGCGAGTTCTCCCAGGTCGCGTCGAAGGTCGTCGCCGTAGCTCGTCCGTCTCAGGTCAGCTCTCTCCGTGAATGAGACACCGGCCGACAAGCCTCCAGCGCCCACGCTCATTCCCGACACCTGCCGTCCGGCCGGCTCGCCATGAACGTCTGCCATAGTGCCTTGCGCCTGCAGAACCGCCTTGTGCGTCTCTGCAATCGGGTCGCCGTCGGTGCCCGCGACCGCCAGGACCAGCCAACCCCGCTCTTCTCGAGCAGCATCCTCGATCTCGTTCAGCAAGACGGTCTTTCCCATACCCCGCGGGGCGAGCAGCACGTTCGCTCCGCCCTCGCCGGCAGGGTCGCCGGCCAACAGGGTGCATACCTCGCGGATCAGTTCGTCTCTGCCCACCAAGCACGGCGGCGTGCTGCCGAATCCCGGAGTGAACGGAAGTGCCGCCGGGACATCCGGTTCGTCTGGAAAATAGCGGGGCCGGTCTCCGTTCACTCTTGCAGCATACCCAAGTTTCACTGGCTTCTCTTTTTACCCTGTCTTCACTACCTTCACTATCTTCTTTTTGTTCCACATCTGTCCAGGCGGCCGCATCGAAGATGATGAGCCGTCCGGATGGCGGCGGTCGGGTCTCCCGAGCGGTGCGGAACCGGCCGGATTTCCGACAGACGGGAGCCGGCAGAGACTGCGGGAGGATCCCATGATGTGCCCACCCTGGTGATCCTCGGGGGCGCCGATCCGCTGATCGCCCCCGACGCCGACCGCCGGACCGCTGCGTCGCCCTAGGTGGCTGGTGCCAAATTGGTGTTCGGTGGGCTGTTGTGGTGGGTGGTGGCCGGGGTCGGCGGGTTGGGCGAGGGTTGGTCGTGTCGGGGTCGGCTGGTTGGTCGTGTCGGGGGCGGGTTGGGGCTTTGGCGGGGTCAGTCGAGGGTCCATCCTGTTGGTGTGGAGCGCAGTCCGAGCATGCCGAGGCGCGCGATGTTGGCGGCTGCGGCGAGCAGGTTGAAGTCGGCGTCGACTTTGGGCCGGCCGCGCACCCGGGCGTGGCGGCCGCCGTGTTTGCGGCGCACGAGGTGCGCGAGCTTGCGTTCGACTTTGGGGCGCACGGCGCGGTAGTCGCGGCGCCATTGTGGGTCTTGTTGGCGTTCGCGGGCCGCGGCGAGCACGGCCTCGTCGGGTCCGACGCGCACAGTCCTTCCGCCGGCTGCGCTGGTGCAGCGGTCGCGCAGTTCGCAGCTCGCGCACGCCGGCCCGAAGCGGGCCGCGCCCGAGCCGTCGCGGCCGAAGCGGACAGCGACGCAGACCCCCGCGGGGCAGGTGACTGTGCCGTTGGGCAGATCGACGTCGAAGCGGTCCTTGGCGAAGCGGCCCCCCGGAGCGCGCGCCGGCTGGGTGCGGCACCTCGAGTTTATGCGGCTGCGCTCGAGCAGCCCTTGGAACTCTCCGCTGCCATACGCGCTGTCGCCATAGACCGTCGGCCGGCCCTCGAACTCCTCGACCACACCGCCGACGTCGGCGGTGTCGGCGTCAGCGGTGTCGGCGTCGGCGGTGTCGGCGTCGGCGTCGGCGGCGGTGTCGGCGTCGGCGGTGTCGGCGGTGTCGGCGGTGTCGGTGTCGGTGTCGGCGGTGTCGGCGGTGTCGGTGTCGGTGTCGGCGGTGTCGGCGGTGTCGGTGTCGGCGGTGTCGGTGTCGGCGGTGTCGGTGTCGGCGGTGTCGGCGGTGTCGGTGTCGGTGTCGGCGGTGTCGGTGTCGGCGGTGTTGGTGTTGGTGTCGGCGGTGTTGGTGTCGGTGTCGGCGGTGTTGAGGAGGTCGTGTATGAGTTGGGGGGCGGGTTGGGCGTCGGCGGTGTTGGCGGGGGTGACCGCGGTGTCGGTGACGAGTTCGGAGTCGGGGTCCACCGCGGCGTGGCCCTTGTAGCCGTCGAAGCGCCGTGCGGTGGATTTGTGGCCGTGGCGGGCGTCGGGGTCCACCGTGGAGATGACCCGGTCCGCGGCGACGCGCCGCGCGATCATGAACCGCCCGTCGGGGTCCTCGCACAGGTCCTGCCCGCAGACCGCGGCCAACAACTCCGCAGCCTCGCTGAGAGCCCCGCTGAGCTCGCGGCCCTCCAACCCGGCGAGCACCGCCGCGGCGTCCGCGCCCAGCGCGTCCACCAACTCCGAGCGCTCGCCGGGGTCGTCCCAGTCGCACACCGGCCTGCTGCCGCGCCGATAGTCGCCACGCAAGCCCGCGCCGGCGTCGCCCCCGCCGGCTGCGAGCACCGCGCCGATGGCGCGGTGCAGCATCGTGACAGTGTCTTGGGTCGCGACCGCGTCATAGACCGGCACCGAGTCCAGCACCCGCCGCCGAGACAACGCCCCCGCCTCGCGGGCCGCGCCCAGCACCGCTTCGAAGATCCGCCGCGGCCGCTGCGACGCCGCGAGCCGCGCCCGCATCCCCACCAGCACCGTGTGGTCGAACCCGCCGCCGTCCACGTCGAGGCACCCGCACGCATAACGCCAACGCGCGTCGAACTCGAACGCGGCCACCGCCTCACACTCAGACAACCCGAACCAGCGCTGCAGCACCATCACCACAGCAACCACCCGCGGCGGCACACTGCGCCGCCCCCGCGAACTAAAGAGATCATCGAACATCCCGTCGGGAAACAACCGCCGCCCCTCACGCGCCAACACCGAAAAAATCGAATCCGCCGCCAGCCGCTCCCCCACGAAATGCGAACCCTTGAACAGATCCACCCGACACGGCTCCACACCCACCGTCACGACACGAACCTCCCCACGAGACCGAACAACATCCCTGCAACTCTACCACACACACCCAACCCCACCCGAGAAAAACACCAGCCACCTAGTATGCATTTCCGCACTTGGACAACTGCGAGAGAGAAGCCGCATGAGACGAGTGTCCGTTCTAGTCGCCATCTCTGTGACCTGCGCCTCGATCGCGGTGGCCCAGCCTGCCGCGGCATCCACCTCCCCGCCGGGGGGGGGGGGGGCTTCGTAGCGGACGCCTCACCTAGCCCGCAGCCACCTCAGCCCAACCAGGGTTCTGGACCTTCCGCTTCCGCGTCGAGCCAGCCGCGGGAGCATCTCGACCCCGCTGACATCTCGCCTCTGCCCTCCGGGCTGACCGGAGCCGGGTCGCCTGCTCCCCCGGGCCTGAGCGGCGCGACCCTCGCCGTGCATCAGGTCGGGGGTTTCTCTGATGTTGCTGGGGATCGGTACTACTCGGAGGCGGTGGCCGATTTGGCTGCGTGGGGTGTGTTGGTGGGCACGGAGTGCGCTGAGGGGTTCTGCCCCGACGAGGCGATCGACCGCAAGACGATGGCGGTGTGGGTCGTGCGGATCCTGGACGACGAGGACCCGCCGCCGGTTCTTCGGTCGCGTTTCGGCGATGTGCACGCCGACAGCTTCCATGGACCGTTCATCGAGCGGATGGCCGAACTGGAAGTCACCTCAGGCTGCGGTGACGGAGCGGACTTCTGCCCGCACCGCAGCGTGACCCGCGCCGAGATGGCGGTGTTCCTGTCGAGCGCCTACAACCTGGCCGACGGCCCCGACCTGGGTTTCGCCGATGTGGGGGCGGACACCTGGTACGCCGCGGACGTGGCTCGTCTCGCTTGGTCGGGGATCACCACAGGCTGCGGCGACGGCACCGTCTTCTGCCCTGACCGGCCCACAACCAGGGCCCAGACCGCCGCATTCCTGTGGCGCGCCGAGACCCGCTTCGGCCGGGGCAGCGATGAAGCGGACCCGCGGCCCTCTTCGGTGTCGTTGAGCGTCGGCAGCAGCGCCCGCGGCGTTGTTGACGAAGAGGGCGACGGATGCAGGTCGGTGCACTGCCGCTGGTTGCGCATCGACGCGCAAACACTCGCCCCAGGTCCGTATGCCGTGGAGTGCTGGCACGAGGCGTTCCGCGACTTCCCCCGCGCCGCATTCGAAGCGGACACCGTTCCCGGCCTGCCAACGGAGGACGTGTGCTTCTTCGGCTTCCCCGACGTCAGGGTCTGGGCCGTCGTGGACGGCGTCAAGTCCAACGAGGTCATGTGGCCTCACGGGAGATCAGCTCCAGACCCGCCTCAGGATGATCCAGACCCGCCTCAGGATGTACCAGTGGGCGACATGTCTAAAGGGCGAGCGCGTTGGCTGCGGGAGGATTGTCGTCTTCAGATTCCAGAATCACTGGAAGCTTGGCGGAAACGCTGCCTAGAGATCTGGGCCGCACATAATCCGCCAGATGAACAGCTCTATGATCCGTTCGATCTCTACAAGGGTCCATCCGACTACGAGAATCTAGAGTCGATACACTCAGTGCTCAAATACCCAGACGTCAGAGCAGAGCACTTCAACGGAAAAAAATCATATGCTTTCTACCCTGCGAGATATAGGGGCGAGACGATTAGAGAGAGTTGGAATGGCGGATCGCACTCATACGCGTGTGGTGTGAAGGACTCCTTCAGTACCTACGCAGCGTACGACTTCGAAGATAGCGTCAAGTCCTCAGGTAGATACATGGTTTATGCATACTACCCAGGTGACACAGAAAGCCCGAAACTTAGGAATGATGGCCACGGAGTATTCAGCATCTTTGTCAATGAGCAAAGACGGCATGGGTATTTGCAACATGATCAATATGGCGGCTGGAGACCAGTCAAAATGTCCGAGGATGACTATTCGATATGGTTGGGACAGGGCAGTCGAATACGAATCAACATCGACAATGGACTTCACGACGAGGAAGGCGAGGAAAACAGTTGCGCTAATGGTACGAGAGTGGTATTCCCACCATTACTCCTAGTTAACTCGAGTCGTTACAACCTAAAGGACTTCCGACCCTTTGATCCTGTTCGAGATGCCAATCCCATCACCTTGTCACTGTTCGCAACATGTATGTCAATACCAACAAGGCCTGGAAGCACTCTAGACCGTAAACTGGGCAGGGACTACCTCATTATCAAATTGGTGGAATCCATCATAGTCGCTATCCCCCGGTATGGAATCAGTCTATATCATCCAGTTCCCGGCGTACCCGGGAGCATTGGCTTCGACTTGGGTAGCTCAATGGACGCTTTGGATGACTGGAACCGCGCGGTACGGCTCGCCATCCGTTGCGTAGACGGCCAATATTCTTCTTCATACATATGCAAGATCCCCATTACGCTTTATTGGCTAGAGCCGTCGACAGCGATGACAGGTCTGGATGGCTCTGCGTCTGATGATTCCTTCGCTCGCGGAATAAGGGATCCCCTGCATCCACTAGGTACTAGCACTCAGTCAGCAGCAGGTTATGAATATACATACAATGGTCGACGGCACGCGTTCGGATTGGGGCATAGAGTTGGTGACTGCGATGAACGGCCATTACTTGACCAGGATGCACACGATATCTTTAGGGATGAGAATGGAATCATGTGGGTCAGAAGTGTTTGGGCGACAGCGACGTGCAAAATGGATGATGGACAAGACGGACCGCGAATCGAAGCACCGCACCGACTGCTTGGGAGATATTGTATAGATTGACGGCTCTCGCGTTGTCGCCTTGATGGAGCATTCAGATCTGACCAAGACTTCACCAGCGCCATCACCAGATGCCGGCCGAGCCCATGACGGCGCGCCGCCGCGCTGGTTGTCATCACCTCGGCGTCGGCCACCAGCCGCCGCGCCAGTCGCCGCGCCAGGCGTCCCTCGAAGGCTGGGCGGTCCTCCAAGAAACGCTCGCCGCAGTTGCCCCACGAGAGCCGCCGCCGCATCCACACCAGCGTCGTGTGACGTCCCGACACCTCCAGACCAGGTCGAACAGGCGGCGGATGTCGGCTGCGCCGAGTTGGCGGTCCGGCGGCATCGGGGTCCCGAGGTCGGTCATGTCGAGCGGAGGTCGACGGCCGAGAAGTGGACCCGGTGGTAGTGGCAGACCCCGGGGGCGCTGTCGCGGAGACGCTGCCCGTAGGGCGAGGACAGGTCCACCTCGGGCACCAGAGCGACGTCGACGGCAGAGCGCGTAGAGAGAACCCACTCAGGTAGCGGGTGGCTGTCGCGCTGGCACAGCGCATGGACCACCGAAGCGATCTTGGCCGCGACAGTGGCGTCGGTGCCATCGGGCAGGCCGCCTGAGAGCATCTGGGCTCTGGATTCGGGCTGGTTGTTCCAGTCCTTGATGAGCTGCACCACTGGCCAGTAGCCAGCGCCGCGGCCGCCGGGGATCGCCATAGCGGCCGGGATCTCGCCCACGACCATGCATGGGCGGACCAGCAGCGGCCCAGCACCTCCGGTGCCGTCGCCGCGTGCGTGTGCGGGAGAGTTCACGTCATTTATTGAGACAACCTTAGCAGCAGTGTCATGTACTTGAGCGCTCTGACCGGGGGCCGCTGGGCGGATGGGAGCATCCGCGAGCTGTGGCCGGGGTGTGGCTAGCTTGGCTCAGATGTTAGTGGAGTTGGCCGTGTGGCTCGCTGTGTCGGTGCTCGCGTGTGACATGGTGGTGCGCCCGGTGCTGCTTGGGGTTCACCTCGGCCGCGAGGTGAACCCTTCTGCGGGTGAGGAGAGGCTGCCGCTGGGGCGGGCTCTGTGGCGTGCTTGTCGCCGCACCGCCGCCAGTCATGTGGCGGTCACCGTGGGCGCGGTGGTGGTCGTGGCCGTGGCTGTGGTCACGGGGCCGTGGAGCGGCCTGGTCCTCGGAGCCGGGACGTGGCTGGTGGTTCGGGCGTGGCGCCGCCCGCGAGGATCGGCCGAGGGGGTCTAAGAGCGGTGGCTGTGGTCCGGAACCTCTACCACGACATGTCGGCTCTGTGCGTCTGGTGCGAGCGGCCCCCGGGTGGCCGCGGCGTCGAGTTGGCCCGCGCCGAAGACGGCAAGAGGCGGTACC
Source organism: Acidimicrobiales bacterium (assembly GCA_965116865.1). Taxonomy (GTDB): domain Bacteria; phylum Actinomycetota; class Acidimicrobiia; order Acidimicrobiales; family Aldehydirespiratoraceae; genus Aldehydirespirator. Next base: position 569,358 of record OZ220727.1, read on the forward strand.
TGTGCCAGCGTTGCTTTGATGCCGGCGTGGACCCCGAGACCGCCCAGCGCCGCCGCGACTACCACACGCTCATACTCCCGTTCCCTTTCTGGTGCCGCGACGAGACCGGCTGCGCCAGCAGCCACAACCCCGACGGGCCGTGCTGGCTGTTCGAGGGCCACACCACCGACAGCGACGGGGCCCGGGTGCGCAGCTTCGCGGTCCACTTCGGCGCGGAGCGACCCCCGTGGGATGACACGGCAGTGGGGGTGGAACATCTCAGCGATCTCGGCTGCTTCGAAGGGACGGGCGGGGCGGTCAGTTGGCTGAGAGCCAATCGACCCACATGGCGGGGCCTGAGGGAGAACGGCGGCTGGTTCTAGCCCGTTTCTGACACGGCGTCTGGCCCGGCGGCTGGTCAGCGACGCCGAGGTGATGACGGTGGCGGCGGTGGCGCGCCGCCACGCGCTGGGGTGGCATCTGGTGATGGCGCTGGTGAGGGCCTGGTCGGGGCTCGTCGCGGAGCATCGCCGCACCCGGCGCTGCCGGGTGCTGTTGGTCGATGAGACCTCGATGCGCAAGCGCCACCGCTATGTGACGGTGATCGTCAACGGCGACACCGGCCGCAAGCCACACAAGTGGCGCAGAGGAGTCAAGGTCGTCGTCACCGACGGCTCCCGCGCCTACAAGGCGTCGGTGGAGGCCTGCCTGCCGGGCGCGCGCCATGTGCTTGACCGCTTCCATGTCATCAGGTGGTTCGCGGCGGGGCTCACCGCGGTGCGCCGAGACATCCAGCGCCGCGAGCCCCACGGCGTCACCCCGGCCTTCGATCCCGAGGTGTTCGGTGCCCGGTTCTTGCTGATGCGCAGAGGCGACCAGCTCGATGACACAGACCGGGCCCGCCTCGACGCCCTCCTGGGCGCCCACCCCCGCCCCAAAGCCGGCCGGCAGGCCCTACAGGAACTCCACGGCCTCTACCTCGCAGACGACCACCACAGCGCCCTCGAAACGCTCGGGCGGTTCTGCGACCTCTACGAGACCGGACAGCTGCCCGAGTTCCACAACATCGTCGACACCATCATCGCCCGCTCCGACGAGATCTTGGCCCAACACCACACCGACCGGGCCTCCAACGGACGCATCGAGGGCACCAACAACCTGCTGCAAGTCCTGCGGCGCACCGCCCACGGCTTCACCAACCCCGCCAACTTCGAGGCCCGAGGCCTGCTGACAACGTGACCAGCCCACCGGTGCCAGCAACCCCTCATCCCACGTTTACGCGAAGGGCCATCAAGGAACCCTATGACGCGTGAGGAATCGTCACAAATGAATGGGACTATGGGAATGACAAGGGTGATGCAGTGGGTCGCAATTCTTGCGATGGCAGCAGCGATGGCTGTCGTTTCTGTGTTAGCGGCGGGTTCTGTTTGGGCGCAGTCCGGGGGCTTCTTCGATGTTGCTGGGGATCGGTACTACTCGCAGGCGGTGGCTGATCTGGCTGCGTGGGGTGTGTTGGCGGGCACAGAGTGCGGTGAGCGGTTCTGCCCTGACCGGGAGATCGACCGGAAGACGATGGCGGTGTGGATCGTGCGGATCCTTGATGGCGAGGATCCGCCACCGGTTGCTCGGTCGCGTTTCGGCGATGTGGACGCTGACAGTTTCTATGGGCCGTTCATCGAGCGGATGGCGGAGCTCGGAGTCACCTTAGGATGCGGTGACGGAGCGGACTTCTGCCCGCACGGCAGCGTGACCCGCGCCCAGATGGCGGTGTTCCTGTCAAGGGCTTACGACTTGGCCGACGGCCCTGCCACGGGCTTCGCGGACGTGGCCGCGGATGCTTGGTACGCTGCGGATGTGGCTCGTCTCGCTTGGTCAGGGATCACCACAGGCTGCGACGACGGCACCGTCTTCTGCCCGGACCGGCCCACAACCAGGGCCCAGACCGCCACATTCCTGTGGCGCGCCGAGAACCGCTCCAGCCAGGGCAACGAGGATCTCGGTGGCGAGGACGGATCGAACGGAGACGCCCCCGCCGCGCAGTTCGATATCGGAAACGTCACGGTCGAGGTGTACCTGTGCGCCCGAGGTGGAGCGCTCCGACCGGTCCGGAGGTGGTCACCGACTACGACGTCAACTACCGGCTTGCCGGCACTGATGCGTGGAGCGAATGGCGACCCGAGGATGTCAGCCTGCGGCTTTCGGCGACGATCACGGGACTCACCAACGGGGTCCGTTACGAGGTCGTGGTGTGGGCGCACAACGAACACGCCGGCAGTCCGTACTCGCGCCCAATGTTCGGAACGCCCCAGCAACGGTCCACGCAGCAATCGACCCGTGAAATCTCTCCGACATTCCATGGACCTAGTGCACACACTTGGTTCACCAATAGCCATGACAGCCGCTATCGCTATACCTGTCCGACCGATGATCCGCCCAACATGCTTGCTTGGGCAGTGTGGAGTTGGGACGACACGCCCAGCGGCAACTATCGGATCCAGGTGTATGTCCCGCCGCTGGAGGCGACCGCGATCGTCGCCTACCGGATCGGTTCCGGCTCCACCGGCTTGATTGGCGATCCCGTCAGGCTCAACCAGTTCGAGCACAGGGGCACTTGGGCGACCATCGCCGAGGGACATTACGCGGGGGGCCGCCTATGGGTGGAGTTGGGCGACAAGCTCTCCGACCCGGGCGGCCCGGACAACAGCTGGTGCACCCGGCGCTGGGGTGGAGACCGCAGCATCGGTGCAGCCAACGCCCGCCTGGTCCGTTTGTCCGGTGACGGGCACACCCCAACGGCCACCATCCCTACGCCTGAAGGCCGGGATGGCCGAGGCTGGGTCGCGAACCCGACCGGAGCAGTGGAGAGCAAGGTCACTTGGCCCCACGGGTGAACAAGCGGCCGCATCGAAGATGATGAGCCGTCCGGATGGCGGCGTCGGGTCTCCCGAGGGGTACGGAACCGGCCGGATTGCCGATAGACGGGGGCCGGCAGCGACTGCGGGAGGATCCCATGGGGCCGTTGACAGGAGTCCGGGTGATCGAGATCGCCGGCATCGGGCCCGGCCCGTTCTGCGCCATGATGCTGGCCGACATGGGCGCCGACGTCGTTCGGGTCGATCGGGCCTCCGCAGTGCGCGGCGGCGACCCCGATCACCCGCCGCGCGACCTTCTCAACCGGGGCAGGCGTTCAGTGGGCATCGACCTCAAGTCTCCCGAGGGGGTCGAGGCCGTGCTGTCGCTCGCGGAGGGCGCCGACGGGCTGCTGGAGGGGTTTCGTCCCGGCGTGGTCGAGCGCCTCGGGATCGGGCCCGAAGACTGCTTGAACCGCAACCCGCGCCTGGTCTACGGCCGGATGACCGGATGGGGCCAGGGCGGCCCCTACGCCTCCGCCGCCGGCCATGACCTGAACTACATCGCGCTGGCCGGCGCGCTTCACGGCATCGGCCGCCAGGGCGAGGCCCCGGTGCCGCCGCTCAACCTGGTGGGCGACTTCGGCGGCGGCATGTACCTCGCCTACGGAATGGTGTGCGCCATGCTCGAGGCACGCGCCTCGGGGCAGGGCCAAGTCGTGGACGCGGCCATAGTGGACGGGGCCGCGTCGCTGATGACCGCCTTCTTCGGCATGGCCGGCTCGGGCTTCTGGAGCGACGAGCGGGGCACCAACATGCTCGACACCGGCGCCCACTTCTACAACGTGTACGAGACCGCCGACGGCCGCTACATCTCGCTGGGACCGATCGAGCCCCAGTTCTACGCAGAACTGCGGGAGCGGCTCGGACTGCACGGCCCCGAGTGGGACCCGCAGATGGACCGGTCGCGCTGGCCCGAACTCAAGGAGAAGCTCGCAGCGGTGGTCGCGCAGCGCACCCGCGACGAGTGGTGCGACCTGCTCGAGGGCACCGACGCCTGCTTCGCGCCCGTGCTGTCGCCCGCCGAGGCCCCCGAGCACGCACACAACCGCTCCAGAGGGACCTTCACCGAAGTGGCCGGAGTCGTCCAGCCCCGACCGGCGCCGCGTTTCAGCCGCACGCCGGGAGCGATCCGCCGCCCGCCGCCCCACCCCGGCCAGCACACCGGCGAGATCCTGGCCGAGCTGGGCTTCGACGCCGACGAGACTGCTTCCTTGCGCGCCCGCGGTGCTGTGGCCTGATGGCGGCAAGATGAGCACACCGAGCCTGGTGGCGGCGTCGACGGTCGCCGGCCTCCACGACTGGTTCTCGTGGGTGGTTATCCTCGCCAACGCTCTGGCCGGTTCGTGGGCTCTGGCGGCCCACCGCCGCCCGGCTCTGCGCTTCCGCGCTCTGTGGATCGTCACGGCGGTCGCGCAGGGCACCGTCTTCGTGCAGGCCGGGCTCGGCAGCTGGCTCATGGCCCGTGAGGACCGCGCCGCCGGCGACCTGCACGCTTTGTACGGGTTCTCGGCTCTGGTCGCCGTCGGCATTGCATACAGCTACCGGCAGCAGATGCGCAGCCGTTTGCATGTGCTCTACGGCTGCACGGGCCTGTTCCTCATGGGACTGGGGATACGTGCCGTGATCCTCGACTCCTTGCCCTGAGCGCAGCCGCGGCCCGCCAGGAGCGGGCCATGCGCACGCGAGCGCGGTTGCCGGGCCGGGGCCGCCGCCGGGTGGTTGGCATCGCGGGCCATGCGCACGCGAGCGCGGTTGCCGGGCCGGGGCCGCCGCCGGGTGGTTGGCATCGCGGGCCATGCGCACGCGAGCGCGGTTGCCGGGCCGGGGCCGCCGCCGGGTGGTTGGCATCGCGGGCCATGCGCACGCGAGCGCGGTTGCCGGGCCGGGGCCGCCGCCGGGTGGTTGGCATCGCGGGCCATGCGCACGCGAGCGCGGTTGCCGGGCCGGGGCCGCCGCCGGGTGGTTGGCATCGCGGGCCATGCGCACGCGAGCGCGGTTGCCGGGCCGGGGCCGCCGCCGGGTGGTTGGCATCGCGGGCCATGCGCACGCGAGCGCGGTTCGCCGGATACTGTCGTGCGCCGCAACGACGGCCCAACGGAGGCGACATGACCGCAACCCCTCAGGCCATCCCGGCCCCGCAGGTTGTCCCGGCCCCCCAGGCGGCCGTCTCCGCCGCCGCCGTGGCGGCAGAGCTCCGCTCGGCGCTGGGGCTGGCGGGTGTCGACCTCCGGTACGGCCTCTCCCAGGACGAGCTGTTCGCTGCGGCGGTCGCCGGCGACATGGGCCGGGTGCGTCCTGGCGGGCCCGACTACGAGCACAAGGCCTACGCCACCTCGCTCGGGCGGGACGGTCCGCTGGTGTTCTACTCCGACCCCTCGTGTACCGGGCGCCCGGTGCATGACACCTTCTGCGTGAACCGGCCCTCGATCAGCGGCGACGTGTGGTGGAAGGACGGATTCTCGCCCTTCGACGCGGACATGTTCGATCCGCTGGTGGAGCGCGTCGTGGCTCACCTCAACGATCGCCGAGCCCGGCTGTACGTGACCGACGTGTACTGCGGCGCCGCCCCTGACGTGGCGGAGCCGTGCCGGTTCGTGGGCGAGTATGCCGCCCACGCCTACTTCTGCAACATCATGCTGCCTTCCAGGGTCGAGGGGGCGCCCGACCATCGCGAGCACGGATGGACGCTGCTCAACGTGCCGTCGTTCCGCTGCAACCCCAGCCGGGACGGCACCCGGTCGCAGCGGGCCGTGATCATCGACATGCACCGCCGCCTGGCACTGGTGCTGGGCCGGTCCGACTACTGCGGGGTCAACAAGAAGACGATGTTCACGATCATGAACTTCGTGAAGCCGGGCAATGGCGAGCTCTCGATGCACTGCTCGGCCAACGTCGGCCCCGACGGCGACTCCGCCATCCTGTTCGGACTGTCGGGCACCGGAAAGACGACCCTGTCGGCCGATCCCCACCGCGAGCTCATCGGCGACGACGAGCACATCTGGACCGACACGGGCATCGCCAACTACGAGGCCGGCTGCTACGCCAAGCTGATCGACCTCGACAAGGACGCCGAGCCGGTGATCGCGGCCGCGCTGTCGATGAAGGGCACGATGATCGAGAACGTCCCCGCTCTGAGAGGCCGCAGCCTCGCCGACACCCATCCCCAACAATTGGATCTGGGGGACAGATCCATCACCGAGAACACCCGGTTCGCGTATCCGCTGGAGTGCAACCCGCATGTGGCGCCCGGCAGCCGCGGCCCGCACCCGACCACCGTCGTGCTGCTGACAGCGGACGCCTTCGGTGTGCTGCCGCCGGTCGCGATGCTGGATCCCGACGAGGTGATGTACCACTTCGTCATGGGCTTCACTGCCAAGCTGGCCGGCACCGAAGTGGACGTGACCGAGCCGACGGCCACTTTCTCGCCCTGCTTCGGAGCGCCGTTCATGGCTCGCAAGCCCGATGTCTACGCCAGGCTGCTCAAACGGCGCATGCGCGACCACCGGGCCCGCTGCGTGATGTTGAACACCGGATGGTCGGGCGGCGCCTACGGCACCGGCAAGCGGATGGCGCTGCCGGTCACTCGTCGCCTGCTCGATGCCGCCCTGTCGGGGGAGTTCGACGGCGTCGAGACCCGCACCCACCCCATCCTGGGCCTGCGGATGCCGGTGGCCTGCGCCGGGGTGGACGACCGGCTCCTCGATCCGGGCAGCACCTGGCAGGTCCCCGACGCCTACGAGGCCGCGGCCCGCAGGCTCAGGGACATGTTCCGGGCGAGGTACGACGAGCAGGGATACGCCAACATGGGGATCGTGGCTGCGATGTAGCGCCGCCCCGCTCGGATGCCGAGCACGGCGAACATCGCGACGCGGCGAACATCGCGACGCGGCGAACATCGCGACGCGGCGAACATCGCGACACGGCGAACATCGCGACGCGGCGAACATCGCGACGCGGCGAACATCGCGACACGGCGAACATCGCGACACAGAGAGCGACACCAGGGCCGCCCCGGCAAAACCTGTTCGTCGCCCCGTCTGGGAGACCTTGCGCCCTGTCTGCGAGACGCTGCCGCTAGAGGTCGGGCGTGCCCAGGTCGATCTCCGAGCCGATGCGCAGGCGGGTGGCCCTACCGTCGTCGTCGAGGTCGAATTGCACGCGCTGACCCTGGCGCAGCATCCGGAAGATCGAGCCTTTCAGGGCGCCGTCGGCCAGGTCGATGTCGGCGAGGTCGGCCTCGCCTACGAGCACCCCGTCTCCGGTGACGGGGTCGTAGCTCTTTATGACGCCCTGCACGGAGCAGCATCGTAGCGCCGGACGCACGACGCGATGCCGGCCGGTCTGTAGCTTGTGGGTGTGGTGGCGGTCGAGCCGCCGGGCTGATTGCCGCGTCCTGCAGCCGATCGCTCCCGCCGACAAGTGGACTGCATCGCCGCCGGGGAGCCGCCGGGCTGACCGTCGGAGCCTCCGCCGGTATCATCGACGGCATGGCACTGCATGTCCTCGACGCGGCCGCTCTGCGCCGCGTCATCGCCGGGTTCCACGCGGGACTCGCCGACCATCGTCAGGCGATCGACGACCTGAACGTCTATCCGGTCCCGGACGGCGACACCGGGACCAACATGACGCAGACCGTCCAGTCGGTCGTCGAGAGCCTCGAAGGCGTCGCCGACGACTTCGAGCCGCTGTGCGCGGCGTTGGCCCACGGAGCCCTCATGGGCGCCCGGGGCAACTCGGGCGTGATCCTGGCCCAGATCCTGCGGGGCGTGTCCGGCGTGCTGCGCGACTCGGCCGCGGCCGGCGCCGCGCCCGACGCGGCGGTGGTGGCCCGAGCGCTGGCAGCGGCCAGCGATGGCGCCTATTCGGCGGTGGCGAGCCCGACGGAGGGCACCATCCTCACCGTCATCCGGGAGGCCTCGCAGTCGGCCCAGGCGGCCGCCGCGGCGGGAGGCGGCTTGACCGAAGTGCTCGACGCGGCCCGCGAGCGCGGCCACGACGCTCTCGAACGGACCCCGGAGATGCTGGACGTGCTCGCGGAGGCCGGAGTGGTGGACGCCGGCGGCGCCGGTCTGCTGTTGCTGTTCGACGCCTGCCTGGCCGAGGTGGACGGCCGGCCCATGCCGGAGGCCCCGGAGCCGTCCGCGGCGCGGGCGCGTGCTGCGACAGCCGCCGAGGCCCGGCCGGTGGAGGGGTCCTCCATCGCCGACCTGCGCTACGAGGTGATGTTCCTGCTCGACGCGCCCGACGCCTCCGTCGACGGCTTCAAGGCCGCATGGCAGCAGATCGGCGACTCGATCGTGGTGGTGGGCGGCGACGGCATCTGGAACTGCCACATCCACACCGACGACATCGGCGCGGCCGTCGAGGCCGGCATCGCGGTGGGCCGGCCCCACCGCATCGAGGTCACCGACCTGCTTGACCAGGCAGCCGAGCACTCCGAGTCGTTCGCCGCGCCGGACCAGCGCCCCGGCCCGCGCGCCGGGGGGGACGAGCCGCCCGCGGCGGCGAGGGTCGTCGAGGCCGACCGGTGCTCGGTGGTGGCGGTGGGCGCCGGCGGAGGCGTGGTCGAGATCCTCACGTCGCTGGGAGCGGACCGCGTCGTGGCCGGAGGCCAGTCGATGAACCCGTCCACGGCCGAGTTGCTGGCCGCGGTCGACTCGCTCCCGACCGGGCATGTCGTGGTTCTGCCCAACAACAAGAACATCATCGCGGTGGCCGAGCAGGTCGACGGCGAGACGGAGCGCACCGTGCGTGTCGTGCCGACACGCAGCGTGGTCGAGGGCATCGCCAGCCTGATGGCCTTCTCGCCGGAAGCCACAGCGGCCCGGAACTCCGAGTCGATGGCGGCGGCTGCCGCGTCGGTCTCCCACGGCGAGGTCACCCAGGCCGTGCGCGACGCCACGAGTCCGGCGGGTCCCGTCGCGGCCGGGGACTGGCTCGGTATCGGCCCCGACGGCATCGCCGCTGTGGAACGCGGCACGGCCGCGGCCGCGATCACGCTGCTGGAGGCCATCATCGACGACGGCCACGAACTGCTGACCGTCCTCACCGGCAAGGATGCCGACGCGGCTGCCACCGCGGCCATCGTCGGTCATCTGGCCGAGCACCACCCCGACATGGAGGTCGACGTGAGCGAGGGCGGCCAGCCCCTTTACCCCTACTATTTCGGCCTCGAGTAGGAGGCCGGGAGCGGATGGGGGACCGGTTCATGGGAGTCTCCGCGAGGGCGCGGGCCTCCGCGGGGCGCCGAGCGCGGCGGCCCACGGAACGGCCGGCGGGCACGGCGAACCGGCGCGGGAGTCGCACCGCAGCGACGCGCGCGGCTCTTGCCTGCTCGCGCCCGCGGTAGGCGCGTCGGCGAGCTGTCGCGATGCCCGCGGGCGACCCGCCGTTGAGCCTCAGGGACCTGTATGCCATCGAGGTGGGCCGCCTCCGCGACTTGACGACCGTCGACCGGTCGGGAAGATCGCGGATCCGCAAGCGGGCGTCGGCGCTCGCGGCGCTGGACATCGACTCGGTTCTGGACCTGCTGCAGCACTATCCGCGCCGTTACATCGACCGCACCAGGCAGGCTCGCATCGCGGAGCTCGTCGAGGGCGAGGACGCGTTCGTGGAGGGCAGCGTGCAGCGGAGCTCGTCGAGGCGCATCAGGCAGCGCCGCACGCTGGTCGAGGTCGTCGTCGCCGACGACACCGGCCGGCTGAAGCTCACGTTCTTCAACCAGCCCTGGCAGGAGCAGAGCCTGCGGCCGGGTCTCCGGGTGGTCGTCTTCGGCACTCCGAAGCCCTATCGGGGGTCGCTGCAGATGACGAACCCGGTGGTCGACCGGGGCGGCGACCGCATCGGCCGCTTCTTCGCGGTGTACCCGCAGTCCGAGAAGGCGGGTTTGAACACCTGGGAGATCGGCGAGTTCGTGGACCAGGCGCTCAACCGCTGCCAGTCCCGCGGCATAGTCGAGCCTGTTCCGGCGTTCGTGCTGGACAGGTTCGATTTCGTGGGCCGTCACGCCGCACTCGACGGGATCCACCGGCCGTCCACGATGCGGGAGTCGTACGAGGCCCGCCGCCGCCTCAAGTTCGACGAGCTGCTGCGCGTGCAGCTGGAGCTGGTCAGGCGGAAGCGCTGGCTGGAGAGGCACACCGCGGGAGTGTCGCATGCTGTGGAGGGGGAGTTGGTCGAGCGCTTCCTGGCCGGTCTGCCGTTCCCGCTCACCGGCGCCCAGCAGCGGGTGATCGACGAGGTCGCCGGCGACCTGGCCCGGCCGCATCCCATGCACCGGCTGCTGCAGGGCGACGTGGGCGCGGGCAAGACGGTGGTGGCCGTCACAGCCATGCTCACCGCGGTGCAGGGCGGCTTCCAGGGCGCGTTGATGGCGCCCACCGAGGTGCTGGCCGAGCAGCACCACAAGACCATCGCGGCGCTGCTCGGCGACTTGAGCGTGCCCGACGGGTCGCGGCTCGGCGGCGAACGCCCGCTGCGGGTGGCGCTGCTGACGGGGCGCGGCGGCGCGGCCGGCCGGCGCCGGGCGATGGCGGGACTGGCGTCCGGCGAGGTCGACGTGGTGGTGGGCACCCACGCGCTGATCTCCGAGGGGCTGGAGTACAACGCGCTGGGAGTGGTGGTCATCGACGAGCAGCACCGCTTCGGGGTCGAGCAGCGGGCCGTGCTGCGCGACCGCGGTCCGGGGTCGGTGATGCCCGACATGCTGGTGATGACGGCAACGCCGATCCCCCGCACCGCTGCCATGACCGTCTACGGCGACCTGGACGTGTCGGTGCTCGACGAGCTTCCTGCGGGCAGGCTGCCCGTCGCCACCTCATGGGCACGCGGCCCGACGGAGGAGGCGCTCGTCTGGGAGGCGGTGCGCGCCGCGGTGGCCGAGGGTCGGCAGGCCTATGTGGTGTGCCCTGTCATCGAGGAGTCCGACGTGCTCGACGCTAGCTCGGTGACCAAGACCCACGACCGGCTGACCGGCGACGGCGGCGAGTTGGCCGAGCTGCGGGTCGGCCTCCTGCACGGGCGGGTGTCCGCCGCGGAGAAGGAGGCCACGATGGCGCTGTTCCGCTCGGCTGCGCTCGACGTGCTGGTGTCCACGACCGTCATCGAGGTCGGGGTGGACGTTCCCAACGCTACCGTGATGGTGGTGATGGACGCGGGCCGGTTCGGCATCGCGCAGCTCCATCAGCTGCGCGGCCGGGTGGGCCGCGCCCGTCTCGCGTCGACCTGCTACCTGGTGGGCGAGGCCGCCACGGAGGAGGCCGAGGCCCGGCTCGAGGCGGTGGTGGCCTCCAACGACGGCTTCGACCTCGCAGAGGCGGATCTGGAGCTGCGGGGCGAGGGCACGATCATGGGCGAGCGCCAGAAGGGTCGCAACGACCTGCGGCTGGCCTCGCTGCGACACGACAAGGAATGGGTCGCCGCAGCCCGCGACGTCGCGGTCGAGATGCTCGACGCCGACCCGGACCTGCGACGCTGCCCGGAGCTAGCCGACGAGATCGACCTGATGCTCGGCAACCGGGAGGCCGAGTACCTGCTGAAGGGCTAGCCCGGCCAGGGGAGGGGCGCCGGCCGAGCGGCTCAGGCGGAGCTTCCGGGCAGAGTTGAGGGGCCGGTCTCCGGGCCGCGGACCTGGTCGACGGGCACCGCAACGGGGAGCCCGGGCAGAGTTGAGGGGCCGGCCGGTCTCCGGGCCGTGCGGGACGATCAGCCGGGCGATGCGCACGGGGAGCCCGGGCAGAGTTGAGGGGCCGGCCGGTCTCCGGGCCGTGCGGGACGATCAGCCGGGCGATGCGACGGGGAGCCCGGGCAGAGTTGAGGGGCCGGTCTCCGGGCGGGTGCGAGGGTTCCCCGCAGGTCGCGTATCATGTCGGCGCTCTCCGGCGAGGAGGTGTCGGCCATTGTCGATTTGGGAGGACCGCGGCGGGTGGCCGCGCCTGCCGCCCTTGCCGGCTTCCGGGAGTCCGGAGTCGTTCATCGGGCTGTTCGTGCTCGCGGTGGCAGTGTTCCTGCCGGCCGTCCGGGCGGACTTCGTCTGGGACGACCTTCTGATAGAGCGGATCATGACCGACACGGGCGCCGGCCTCGCCGACCTCTGGCTCGAGCCCAGCAGGACCGCCCGGCACGAGGTCCACTACTGGCCTGTCGTGTGGACGGCGTTCTGGTTCGAGCACCAGCTCTGGGGGCTGAACCCGGTGGGGTACCACTTGGTGAACGTGGCGCTGCACGGGTTGAACGCAGTGCTGGTGTTCGCCATTCTGCGCCGGCTGCAGGTGTCGGGGGCGTGGCCGGCGGCGGCGGTGTTCGCGGTGCATCCGGTGCATGTGGACTCGGTGGTGTGGGCCATCGAGATGAAGGACGTCCTGTCGGCGTTCTTCTACCTGGCCGCGGCGCTGTACTACCTGGCATGGTGGGAGCGCCCGCGCAGCGCGGCGGGCTCTTGGCGGTCCGGGGCGACCTACGCCGGGTCTGTGGCGCTGTTCGTGCTGGGAGTGTTGAGCAAGTCGATAGCGGTGACGCTTCCGGCTGCCCTGCTCGTGGTCCACTGGTGGCGCCGGGGCCGGGTCTCCGCACGCGCCTGGGCGAGCACGGCACCGTACTTCCTGATCGCTGCGGCGATCACCGTCGGCGACCTGGCCTACAGCCGGGACAAGGGAAGGCAGCCCGACCCGCTGGGGCTGCTCGAGCGGGCGCAGGTGGTGGCCCGCTCGTTCTGGCACTACGTCTCGAAGCTGTTCTGGCCCGGCGAGCTGTCGCCGATGTATGCGCTCTGGGACGTCTCCGCCGGCGACGTGGCGGGCTGGGTGATTCTGGCCGCCGCGCTGGCCGCGGCCGCGGCGCTGTGGATGCTGCGCGGCAGAATCGGACGCGGCCCGCTGGCCGGGCTGTTGTTCTTCGGCATAACTCTCGGCCCGGTGCTCGGCGTGGTCGGTTTCGAGTACCAGCTGATCAGCTACGTGGCCGACCGCTACCAGTACCTGGCCAGCATCGGCCTGATCGTGGCCGTGGTCGGCGGCGTCGCCCACCTGACGACGGTGAGGAGGGCGCGCCGAGCGGAGGGGGCCGGGATCCGTCGGTGCGACGCACTGGAGGCGGCGGCGGGAGTCGTGTGCCTGCTGCTGGTGGCGGTCCTGGGAGCAGCCACGTGGCGCCAGGCGCTGATCTATGAGAGTCCCGAGCGGTTCTGGTCGCACGTGATCGACAAGAGTCCCGCCGCGCCGAGCGCGTACGTCGGGCTGGCGGGCGTCTACCGGGACGAGGGCCGCCTGGAGGACTCGATCCGGCTGAACGAGCGGGCCCTGGAAGTCGGCGGCGACGACTACTTCCAGGCGCTGCTCGGTCTGGCATTGGCCTATGCGGACCTGGGCGACCAGCAGACCGCCGCAGGCAACGTCGAGATCGGCGAGGATTACCACCAGAGGGCAGAGGAGATGTACCGCCGGGTGTTGGAACTCCGCCCGGACGAAGAGTCGGCTAGGACCAATCTGGGCGGTCTGCTGCTCGGGCGCGGCGAGTATCAGCAGGCCGAGGAGCTGAACCGGCAGAATCTCGACGGAGGCCGCCTGGGAATGGCCGCCGAGATAGACACCTTCACGAACCTCGCTGTGATCTACGTCATGCAAGGGCGGCTCGACGACGCCCGTGCTGCGGTAGCGGAGGGCCGGAGCAAGTTTCCCGACAACGGCAAACTGGCTGCGACGCACCGGGTTCTGTCGCAGATGACCGAGGCCGACCTCGCAGCGGAGCGTGTGCGCCGGGGCGTCGAGTTGATCAGCGGAGGCGATGTCGCCGCGGGCATCGACGAGTTGCAGACGGCATTGACGATCGATCCGGGCCACGTCGCGGCCTACATCCAACTCGGCGTCGTGCACCAGGCCAACGACGAGGCCGAGGATGCCGAGCGCAACTTCCGGGCCGCTTTCGACCTCGCTGCGGAGCATCCCGACGCGGCGTACCATCTGGCCGACTTCCTAGCCGGCCAGGAGCGCTACCAGGAGGCCCTGGACCGCTACGACGACGCGGTCGCGGCGATGCCTCAGAGGGCCGGCGCCCACCTGGGCAGGGGGGTCGCGCTCATGCACCTGCAGCGCTTGGACGAAGCCCTCGCCAGCCTCGAGCGGGCCGTCGCGCTCGACTCCGGACTCGAACTGGCCCGCCGCAACCGCGACCGGGTGCTGGCGATGATGGACCAGTCCGGCGACGAGCCCGACCCGGACGGCTAAGAGACTGCTGAGCAATGCTGATTCCGCGTGACGCGCAAGCCCATGACCTGCACACTGCTGCCATGAGGGAATGGCTCCGCGTCTGGATGCTGATTCCGCGTGACGCGCAAGCCCATGACCTGGGGTTTTGTGAGCGAGGATTGCACCATTCGGGACTTGCTCATCACTTTCCTAGTCGCGGTCTATGAGTGTTCGCGTGGTGGCGGGCTCGGCCAGGGGTAGGCGGCTTGCCGCTCCCGGCGGCGGCGTCACCCGGCCCACCCCCGACCGAGTGCGCGAGGCGGTGTTCAACTCGCTGTACTCCCTCGGGGCTATCGACGGCGCCCGGGTGCTCGACCTGTTCGCCGGCACCGGCGCGCTGGGGATCGAGGCGCTGAGCCGGGGCGCGTCCGAGGCCACGTTCGTGGAGCGCGACCCGGCCGTGGCCGCGGTGCTGCGCCGCAACCTCGATGCTGTCGGCCTGGCCGCGGGCGCGACCGTGGTCGTCGCAGAAGTCGATGCCGCCCTCGACAGGCTCTCCGGACATCGCTTCGACGTCGCTCTGGCGGACCCGCCGTACGCTTTCGACGACTGGCCGCGGCTGCTGGCGAGGGTGCCCGCCGATCTGGTCGTGGCCGAGTCGGACCGTCCGGTGGACGTGGGGCCGGGCTTCGCCATCCACCGCCGCAGACGTCACGGCGGTACCGTGGTGACGTTCGCACGAGCCGCCGAGAGACCGAGTACGTAAACATCACGAGTCACCACCGGCGCTTCGATGGTGGTGACGTTCGCACGAGCCGCCGAGAGACCGAGTGGACAGCAAGAAAGGACAGGCCGAGATCAGTGACCCGAGTGCTGTACCCCGGATCCTTCGACCCGATCCATTACGGCCATCTCGAGATCGTCGAGACGATCGCCCAGCTGTTCGACGAGGTGGTTGTGGCGGCCACCCGCAACCCCCAGAAGGGCGAGGGCCTGTTCGGCCTGGACGAGCGCGAGCAGATGATCAAGGAATGCGTCGTCCACCTGCCCAACGTCTCGGTGGCGATGTTCTCCGACTTGGTGGTCGATCTGGCCCGCGAGGTCGAGGCCGACTTCATCGTGAAGGGGCTGCGGGCAGTTTCCGACTTCGAGAGCGAACTGCAGATGGCTCAGATGAATCACGCCTTGGCCGGTGTCCAGACCGTTTTCATTCCCTCGGCCAGCAAGAGGTCGTTCGTGGCCTCCAAGCTGATCCGTGAGGTGGTGAGACTCGGCGGCGACGTGTCGTCGATGGTGCCCGAGTCGGTGCGTGCCCGGCTCGCCGGCCGTTGCGGGCAGGAGCGATGAGCGCGGGAGACCAGTCGCAGCCGGTGCGTGCGGACCGGGTCGAAGACTCGTCCGAGGCGAGGCGGCTGGCCGTCGAGCAGCTGCTCGCCCAGGCCGTCCGGATGGTGGAGAGGTCGCGGCCGATGCCGTTCTCGACCTCGGTGATGATCAACGGCGAGGAGCTGCTGGGGATGCTCCAGAAGGCGTTCGCTGCTCTGCCCGAGGAGATGCGGGCTGCTCGCTGGATGCTCAAGGAGCGCGACGACATACGGCGCCGCACGCAGCAGGAGGGCGACGACATCATCGCGGCGGCCCGGACCCGAGCCGAGCAGATGGTTCAGCGCAGCGAGATCGTCAAGGCTGCGGAGTTGCGTGCCAGACGGACGGTCGACGAAGCCGAGGAGCGGGCCAGGAGGATGAAGCTCGAGGCCGAGGACTGGTGCGACCAGCGGCTCGCCGCATTCGAGGCGGTGCTGCACAAGACGGCCACCTCGGTGTCGGCAGGGCGCCGGCGCCTCCAGGACACCCGGCTGCCGCGCCCGGCGCCGGCGCCCGCTCCGATCGATCGCGGCGACGACATCTTCGACCAGGATCTGGGTTGACCAGCGTGTGCCCGGCGGCAGGCCTCCCCGTCTCGGACGGCGGGTGAGCGCAGCGGGCCGGAGCGGGAGCGGGATGCGGGCGGAAGGTGAGCGTTGCGGACCGGAGCGGGAGCGGGCGGACCCGCGGCTCGTGGTGGACTGCGCCAGGCTCCACGCCGGCTCAGTCGACCGCATCGAGGTCGCCGGTCGATGCGTTCTCGGCGGCCTCGGCGTCCAGGGGGCCCGAGTGGCGGACGGGGTGCTGCGCCTGGAGGCGGTCGTGCGGGCGGCCGCCGGCGCCTTCGTGGCCGACGGTCGGGTTGCGGGGGAGTGGGCTGCGGAGTGCCGTCGCTGTCTGGAGGAGGTTCGGGGACCTCTGGATGTGCCGCTGCACGAGGTGTTCGAGTGGACTCCCACTGAGGGCGAGACTTGGCCGATCCGCGATCAGCGCATCGATCTGGCTCCGCCGGCCCGCGAGGCCGCAGTGCTCGCCCTGCCGTTGGCGCCGCTGTGCTCGCGTGACTGCGCGGGCCCGGCGCCGGAACGCTTCCCGACCGGGCCGGCCGCGACCGGCTCCGCCGGCATCGGGGGCGTGTAGGCCGCGGACCCGGACCGTCCGGGCGCCGGCTGCGCGGGCCGCTGGGCGTGCAGGCTCCACCGCTGCCCGGTAGGCTGCCGGGCCAGTTCGGACGATCGTCCGTCGAGGACCAGGATCCTGCATGGCTGTCCCCAAGAAGAAGACCTCCAAGGCGAAGAGCCGCAGCCGCCGGGCTTCCGCGTGGCGGATCCGTCCCGGCGGACGCAGCTCATGCGGCCGCTGCGGCGCTGTCAAGCGCCCCCACCGCGTGTGCGGCGACTGCGGATGGTACCGCGACCGTCAGGCCTTGGAGGTCGATTAGCCGGTCGTCCGAACCTCGTCGGCGGTCGAGGTCCGTGCCCCCTCTGGCCCGGTGATGGAACCTTTGTCGGCGTCGAGTGGTCTGAGTCATCGTGGGCCGTGCGGTCTATAGCGGAATCCGGCGGCCCGCGCCCCGCTGGGCGATGGCGCCGGTAGCCGGGTCAGTCGTCTCGGGACCGGCGGACGCGCAGAGCCCGCGCATCTGGGTCCAGGTGGCCCCCCGCGGCAGCGGGTCAGTCGTCTCGGGACCGGCGGACGCGCGGAGCCCGCATCCTGGCAGCCGGCAGCAGCGCGAAGGCCGGGGCACAGTCGTTCCGGGACCGGTGGATCCGTGGAACCGGTAGCGGTCGACGCCATGGGGGGCGACCGCGCCCCTGAGGAAATCGTGGCCGGGGCCCGGCGCGCTGTCGACGAGTTGGGGATCCCGGTGGTGCTGGTGGGTCGGCCCGACGAATTGGGCGACGTCGGCGGTCTGGAGGTGATCGAGGCATCCGAAGTGATCCCGATGGACGCCGAGCCGGGATCGAGCGTGCGCGTGATGAAGGACTCGTCGCTCGTGCGGGCGGCCGAGGCGGTTCGCGACGGTCGGGCGTCGGCGATGGTGTCGGCAGGCAACACCGGCGCCGCCATGGGTGCGGCGCTGCTGCGCATGGGCCGCATCCGCGGGATAGCCCGCCCGGCGATCGCCACGCCGATACCCACTCCGGGGGGCAGCCCCACCACCATGCTCGACTCGGGCGCGAACGCGGAGTGCCGTCCGGAGTGGCTTGTGCAGTTCGCCCGGATGGGCGCGGTCTACGCCCGCGACCGCTTCGGCGTCGAGCAGCCCCGTGTCGGCCTGTTGTCGATCGGCGAGGAGGCCGGCAAGGGCAACGACTTCACCAAGGCCGTCTTCGAGCTGCTGGCCGACGGCCGGTGGGCCGGCGACGTCGGCGCGGAGTGGATCGGCAACGTGGAGGGCCGCGACATCATGACCCCCGCCGTGGACGTTGTCGTGACAGACGGCTTCACCGGCAACGTGACCCTCAAGGCGCTGGAGGGAGCGCTGCGGGCCCTGTTCGGCCGGCTGCTGGTGGCCATCGACACCGACGACACTTCGCGGCGGGCCGGCGACATGCTCGCCCCGGCGCTCGACGAGATGGCTCGGGAGCTCCACCCCGACGGCGTCGGCGGAGCGCTGCTGCTGGGGGTGCGGGGAGTCTGCGTGATCTCGCACGGTGCCAGCCGCGCCGCCGCGGTGATGAACGCTGTCCGGGTGGCCCGTGAGATGGTTGCCGCGGGCATGGTGGACCACATCGCGGCCGTCGCCCGCTCATAGCGGGCCGAGGGAGGCCGGCTGTGCCCGCGTCGATACGTGCCGCAACATGGACAATGTGCGCAACATGGACAATGTGATAGTGGACGATATGATCGCGGGCTGCATCGACGACCGAGATCGACGACAGAGATCGACGACCGAGCACGCACGGAGGGCCCCATGCCGGCAGAGACCCATGTGGAGCAGGCGCCTATCGGGCGTGAGGAGGTGCTGGCGCTGATCAGGGACCGCCTTGCAGACATACTCGAGATCGATCCCGTCGACATCGCGGAGGGCGCCTCCTTCGCCGACGACCTCGATGCCGACTCGCTGGCGCTGATCGAGCTGGTGGAGGGGATCGAGGAGGAGTTGGCCGAGCGGTCGGTCGGTTTCCGCATCGAGGACGAGGACTTGGAGGACTTGCGCTCCGTTCGCGATGCCGTCGACTACGTCGTGGCGAAGCTGGGTTGACTCTCTCGGTGACCGCCACGCCGGCAGCCGCCGCACTCATGGATCGGCTCGGCCACAGCTTCGGCGACGCCGGGCTGCTCGATCTCGCCCTCACTCACCGCTCCTGGTGCGCCGAGCACCCGGGGTCGTCCTCGAACGAGCGGCTGGAGTTTCTCGGCGACGCCGTGCTGGGCCTCGTGGTGGCGCAGCTGCTCTACGAGCGTTTCGACGGCTGGACCGAGGGCGACCTGGCCAAGGCCCGCGCCTGGCTCGTGAGCTCGGTCACGCTGGCCGAGGTGGGACGGTCGGCCGGACTCGGCGAGCTGATGTGCCTGGGCCGGGGTGAGGCAGTGACCGGCGGCCGCCTCAAGCCGTCGATCCTGGCCGACGCGGTGGAGGCGGTGATCGGGGCAGTTTTCCTCGACGGCGGGATCGACGCGGCCGACGAGGCGATCCGCCGGCTTCTCGGCCCGCGCCTCGAGGCTGCGGCCGGCGCCCCCGGACACGAGGACTTCAAGACACGGCTCCAAGAGCTGGCCGCTCGTCTCGGCTTCCCTCCTCCCGCATACGACGTGACTGGCAGCGGGCCCGCGCACAGGATGCTGTTCGAGGCCGAGGTGCATGCGGGCGGCGCCAGCGGCGCGGGCAGGGGAAGAACCAAGAAGCACGCCGAGCAGCAGGCGGCGGAAGGCGCCTATGCGGCCCTCGTTTCCCGGAACCGTTCCGCCGCCGGGGGCCGCGTCGCCGAGGGTCGACGGTGACCTCTCGGCGTCCCGCTCCCAGACTCGACTTCGAGCTGCCGGAGGTCGAGACGGTACGGCGAGACCTCGAACGGGAGGTCGTCGGCCGCAAAGTCAAGACGGCGGAGGCTGCGAGCATGAAGTGCCTGCGCCGCTACCACACCCGCAAGGCATTCACCTCGCAGCTGGAGGGAGCCAAGATCACCGATGTGAGGCGGGTCGGCCTCCACCTTGTGTTCGAGTTGAGCAGCGAACTGCTGTTGGTGCTGTCGCTCGGTTCGTCGGGCTCGCCCCGCCGCAACGCAAACAAGCATCCCAAAGTGCCGGGGACCGAGGTGGTGATCTCGTTCACCCAGTACGGCCAGCTCCGTTTCGTGGACACCAAGGGCACCGGCCAGATGTTCGTGGTGCCCGCCGACGAGTTCCTGTCGGCTGTGCCGGAAGCGGACTCCTACGGCCTAGACCCGGTGGCCACCGCCATTTCTTGGACCGAGATGGGCCGTCTGCTGCTCGGGAAGGACACGAAGCTCAAGACTCTGATCACCGACGACAGGTTCGTCGTCGGCATCGGCGACATCTACGCGGACGAGATCCTCTACGAGGCGGGGCTGCGCTTCGACCGGGTCTCCAACACCCTCTCGACTCAGGAGATCCGCCGTCTGCACCGGTCGCTGGTCGGCACCATGCACGACGCCATGAAGTACCGGGGGACGTCGGTGCCCGACCGTCCCTTCCTCGATCCGTTCGGCAAGCCGGGCAGCTACGCAAGCCATCTCAAAGTGTGGGGTCGCCACGGCCAGTTGAGCGAGCGGTCCAAGGTGCCGATCAAGCGGACGAAATTCCGCGGCGCTTGGACCTACTACTGCGACACCCAGGTGTAGGCCCCGGCCCGATGAGGATTCCCGGAGCAGGCCTCGGGCGGAACTAGCGTCGCGCCCGTGTTCTTCGAGGCGCCGACCGCGGTGGCCGCACGCGGCCCGCGCCGACTGTTCGTCGCGTCCGTGCGCCTGGGGGCACCGACGCTGGGGGGACGGCCGGCCCGACCGTCCGCCTGTCGCTTCCAAGAGCCGCGCCGGTGCATCTCAAAGCGCTGACGCTGAAGGGCTTCAAGTCCTTCGCCGAGCCGGCCACCATTCGCCTGGAGCCCGGAGTCACCGTCGTCGTCGGGCCCAACGGCAGCGGCAAGTCGAACGTGGTGGACGCGGTGGCGTGGGTTCTGGGCGCCCAGGCGCCCAGTGCGGTGCGCTCCGCGCGGATGGACGACGTGATCTTCGCGGGAACGGCCCACAAGGCTCCGCTGGGCCGCGCCGAGGTGTCGCTGACCATCGACAACTCCGACGGGTTGCTGCCTGTTGCGGCCAGCGAGGTGCGGATCACCCGCACCCTGTTCCGCGACGGCGAGTCGGCCTACGGGCTGAACGGCGCTCCGTGCCGGCTGCTCGACGTCGTGGAGCTGCTCTCCGACACGGGCGTGGGCCGCAGCCAGCACACGATCGTGTCCCAGAGCCAGATCGACGCAGTGCTCAACGCCCGCCCCGCCGACCGCAGGGCGGTGGTGGAGGAGGCGGCCGGGATCCTCAAGTACCGCAAGAGACGGGAACGGGCCGAGCGGCGCCTGCTCGCCACCGACGGCGACCTGACCCGCGTGAGCGACCTGCTGAGGGAGGTGCGGCGGCGGTTGCGCCCTCTGCGGAAGCAGGCTGAGGCGGCCCGCCGGCACGCTGACCTGCTCGCAGAGCTGGAGGCGCTGCGAGTGCATCTGGCGGGATCCGAGATCTCGGACCTGCGGGAGCGGCTGCGCGCCCACAAGGACGAGAGCACGGCCCAGGCGGCGCTGCAGGCCGGTCTGCGAGCCGATCTCGACGCTCTCGGCGCCGGGGTGGCCGCCGGGGAGCAGCGGCTGGCCCGCCACGGGATGGACGACCACTCGGAGCGCCTGGCCCGCATCGAGGGCCTGCGGGCCAGGGCGGCGGGGCTGGCTGCGGTCGCCGTCGAGCGCCGACGCGGCATCGAGCATCAGCGGGCCGCGCTGGCAGACCATGATCTGGCCGCCGGACTGCGAGCGGAGTTGGAGAGCAGTCGCAGCGACCTCTCCGCGGTTGCGCTGTCGGCGAGTACGGCCGATTCGGATCGCCTGCGGCTCGAGGAGGCGAGGGAGCGGCTGGAAGCAGACCGGGCCGCTTTCGACGCCCGTTGGGGAGACCTCGGCGCGCTCGACTTGGACGCCGCCAGCGAAGCTGCCGAGGCGCGGGGGGAGCTGGCTGCGCTCCGGTCGGCGATCGGGCTCAACGAGTCGGAGCGGGATCGGCTCGTTCAGCGCTTGGAGGATTCCGAGCGCCGCCTGCAGGATCTGGCGGACCGGGCCGGTCGGCATCGCATCGAGCGGGAGGGACGCAGCAGCGAGATCAACGCCCTGCGGGCGGAGCTCGCGGCGACGGAGGCCGACCGAGCCGATGACGCCCGCGACCTGGAGGAGGCTGTCGAGGACT
This sequence comes from Acidimicrobiales bacterium, assembly GCA_965116865.1. Taxonomy (GTDB): domain Bacteria; phylum Actinomycetota; class Acidimicrobiia; order Acidimicrobiales; family Aldehydirespiratoraceae; genus Aldehydirespirator. The sequence continues at coordinate 591,210 of OZ220727.1, forward strand.
GTTCGGTGGCTGAGAGCGACTTGCGGCATTGGACTGCGAGAAGCGAGGCGCTCGCCATGGCTCTCGACGAGGCCGCGAAACCGGTGTCCGTCGATCTGCAAGCCGCAGCGGACGACGTTTTGGGACTGCTGGACGACCTGGTGGAGGTGGATTCAGGCCTCGAGGCCGCGTTCGCTGCCGCGGCGGGGGAAGCGGCCGCCGCCGTGGTTGTGAGAGGCGCCGCCGCGGCGCGCCGCCTGCTCGAGAGCCTCGAGGCCGGCGATGTCGGCGCAGCCGTGGTGGCGTTGGAGGCCGTCGGCGCCGTCGGCACGGAGCGCTTGCCTGTAGACGGGCACGGGCTGGTGCCGTTGAGGGGCCGGGTGCGGGCCGCTGACCTGGAAGTGTCCCGTCTGTTGGACGGGCTGCTCGGACCGGTGGTCCTCGTGGAGGGAGACTGGAGAGCCGCCGTCGACGTCTGGATGCGCCACCCTGGCGTGGTGGCGGTCACCCCGGCCGGCGACCGGTTCAGCAGCCGAGGCTGGCGACTCGGCGTGCATGGAGCGGCCGGGCTGCGGCCCGCGCTGGCGGAGGCGGATCACAGGGTGGAAGCCGCTCGGGCCGTCCTCGATCAGGCGGAGACCCGATGCGGCATGGCTCGGGGCAGGTTGAAGGAGAGCCGCGGGCGTGCCGACGAGCTCGGCCGCCGTCTGGGCGCGGCCGAGCTGGCCGCGTCGTCGGCGTCCGACGCCATGCTGCGGGCCGAGTCGGATCGACGCGACCTCGACACCGCCACGGACGGGCTGCGCGGCCATCTGGTGGAGACCTCCCGCCGGCTGGAGGAGGCTCTCTCGCGTGCTGCGGCGATCGAGTCCCGCCTGCCCGGCCTGGAGGCGGCCGAGGCGCAGGCGCTGGAGCGGAATCGCCGGGCGGCGCAGGACCGCGCCGATCTCGACCGGCGCGCGTCGGAGCTGTCGGCCCGTACCGCCGACCAGAGTGCCACCGACGCCGGGCTGGAGCAGCGCCGACGGATGCTGGCGTCCCGTGTCGCGGAGTTGGAGGAACGGCTGACTCGCCACCACACCTCACGGGCCGCCGCCGAGGAGCGCCTGGCCGAGCTGGAGCGCCAGACGGAGGTGCTCGACACGCTCCGGCATGCGGTGGAGGAGCGGACGGGCGTCCTGAACGCCGGAGCGGCCGAGATACGGGAGGTCCGCCGCCGCCACTCCGACGAGGCCAGATCGCTGGCCTCGAGCCTCGACGACCTGCGGCGCCGGCAGGCCGACGCCGAGAGCCGTTTCGAGACCCTTCGCCAGACCGAGAGCCGCCGAGACGTCGAGGAGGCCGAGCTCCGCACGCGGCTGCAGTCGGCGGTCGAGCGTCTGCGCGACAGCCACGGCGTCTCCCCGCACGAGGCCGCGTCGGTGCAGCTGCCGGAGCTGCCCGACGGTCTCGGCGCGGGGCAGCGGGTCGATCAGCTGACCGCCGAGCTGGAGATCATGGGCCCCGTCAATCCTCTGGCCCTGGCCGAGCACGACGAGCTGTGCGAGCGCCACGAGCTGCTGGGCAGCCAACTGGACGACATCCGCGCCGCTCGCCGCGATCTCAACCGTGTGATCCGCTCGATCGACGGCGAGATCAGGAGCGTGTTCAGTGCAGCCTTCGTCGATGTGGCCGCCAACTTCGAGCTGCTGTTCGAGACGCTGTTCCCGGGCGGCGAGGGGCGTCTCAGCCTCACCGACCCCGACGACCTCCTCGACACCGGCATAGAGATCTCGGCCAGGCCGTCGGGCAAGAACGTGAAGCGCCTCTCGCTGCTCTCCGGCGGCGAGCGGACGCTGGCCGCGCTTGCCTTCCTGTTCGCGGTGTTCCGCAGCCGGCCGTCGCCCTTCTACGTGATGGACGAGGTGGAAGCCGCCCTCGACGATGTGAATCTGCATCGCTTCCTGACCCTCATCGACGAGTTCCGCGCCGACGCCCAGCTGGTGATCGTCACCCACCAGAAACGGACCATGGAGGCGGCCGACTGCCTGCAGGGGGTCTCGATGAAGCCGGGCGGCTCGTCGATGGTGGTGTCGGAACGGGTGTCCGACGCCGCTTGACCCAGCGGCCGTCCGTGCCCCCCGGCCTCCGTGGTCGCCTGCTCGGCACCCTTGATACAGTGTGCGGCAGTCTCAGGTGCTGCTAGTGCTCTGGGAGGTTACCTCTGCCAATGCCTCTGTGCCGACCGCTTCAAGACCGTCGATCGACGATCAACTGCTTGCAAGGAGCATGGGCGGACGCTTTCCGGCGAACCGGACCGTCGACGGCGCCGGAGGCCTCGGCTGCACGGGGAGCGGCTCGCAGAGCGGCGGCGAGCGCCGCGGCAGTTCTCGCCCTTACTGCGGCAGCGCTCGCCGCGGCCGGTCCGCCCCACGCTCGGGGCCAGCCGGACACTGATCCGCCGGACGACGAGGAGCACTGCACCGCCTCGGAGACCGCCCCGACGCCGACCGCGGTGGAGGTGAGCGCCGTCCCGGTGGTGGTGCCCTCCACGACGGCGGACTACTTCGTGCTGTATGCGCTCGACGGGCCCGAAGACACTGTGGGGCAGCCGGTGGCGGTGACGCGGGGCGAGGCCGGAACCACGACGCTGGCCGAGAACGTGGAGGCGCTGCCCAAGGAGCGCTACCGGGTTGAGAAGTACCTCGTGGCCGCGCCCGCCGACATCGACGGCGACTGCATCGACGACATCACCGAGCTTGAGGACCCCCTCGCCGACAACCCCGTCAACCCCGCAGGCCGCATCGACTTCGAGGACGGCGCTGTCGCGATACCCGACGCCGCGACCTTCGGGAAGCTCGCGCTGGAGAACTCGGTCAAGTTCCTCGTGTTCGACTACCGGACCGACCTGCCCGGGCTGTATTTCATCAACACTCAGACCTACGAGTTCCACGTTCTGGTCGGGTTCGCCGGACTCGACAAGCCCACCGTCGGCGGCACGCTCGTCTATCGCCCCGGCGGCGCCGCTGCGGGAGGCGGCACGGGCGCCTACTACGTCGAGTACAACTTGGTGGGTCCTTTCGACGTCGTCGAGCGCACCCACGCGCTGCTCGCGGCCAGCATGCCGTTCTTGGAGCACAACCTGCTCCTGCACGTCAGGCACCACAACCTCCCGAGCTTCCAGTCGCAGCGGGATCTGTTCGAGGAGTCCCGGATCGATGTCGTCTACGACGCCGACCTGTACGCCGGGGTCGACTTCGCGGCGCTGAACACCGGTGTCGGCTACGGCCGGCTGCGGGCCCTGGGCGCCGAGGACCGCCCGCACCCCCGCGACGTGGTGGTCTATGGAGCGCTCCCGAGCGAACTGCCGCGTGTGGCGGGGATCCTCAGCAGCGTCCCGCAGACGCCGCTGTCGCATGTCAACCTGCGCGCCCGGCAGGACGGGATCCCCAACGCGTTCGTCCGCGACGCGCTCGACCACGCCTCGGTCGCGTCGCTGCTGGGCGGCTATGTCCGCTACGAGGTGACCGACGACGGCTGGACGATGAGAGCCGCCACCGTCGAGGAGGTCGACGCCCACTACGTTGCGTCGCGCCCGTCGAGCACCCAGACGCCGGAGCGCGACCTCTCGGTGACCGCGATCGCGCCGCTGGGCGACGTCAGCTTCGGCGACTGGGACGCGTTCGGCGTGAAGGCCGCCAACGTGGCCGTGCTGGGAACGCTGGGGTTCCCGGCCGGGACGGTGCCGGACGGGTACGCGGTGCCCTTCTATTTCTACGACCAGTTCATGAGGGCCACCGGCTTGCAGGCCTGCGTGACCGAAATGCTGGCCGATCCCGAGTTCCGGGCCGACTTCGACGTCCAGGCCGACACGTTGAAGCGGCTGCGACGCGCCATCAAGGACGCCGACGCGCCCGGCTGGATCGTGGAGGCGCTCGAGGCCATGCACTCACAGTTCCCGGAGGGGACCTCGCTGAGGTACCGGTCCAGCACCAACAACGAGGACCTGCCGGGCTTCAACGGCGCCGGGCTCTACGACTCCAAGACCCAGCATCCGCAGGAGACCGAGAACGACGGGATCTCCAAGTCGCTCAAGCAGGTGTATGCCGGCCTGTGGACCTTCCGTGCCTTCGGCGAGCGCGAGTTCCATCGCATCGACCACACCGCAGCCGCGATGGGCGTGCTGGTGCATCCCAACTACTCCGACGAGCTCGCCAACGGCGTCGCCGTCAGCTACGACCCTGTCACCGGCGGCACATCCGGGTACTACGTCAACACCCAGGTCGGAGAGGACCTGGTCACAAATCCCGACACCCATTCGGTGCCTGAGGAGCTCATGCTCTATCCGGTCGCCGGAGACTACCGCGTGCTGTCCCTGTCCAATCTGGCGGCACCCGGCCGGCTGCTGATGAGCGACGAGCAGACGAAGCAGCTGGCCGACCACCTCAAGGCGATCCACGACCATTTTGAGTCGCTGTACTCGCCCGCGGCGGACGAGCCGTTCGCGATGGAGATCGAGTTCAAGATCACCAGCGACGACGTTCTGGCCATCAAGCAGGCCCGCCCCTGGGTGTTCGGCGACGGCTCGTCGCAGCGGACCTCGACCTCGACTTCGACCTCGACCTCGACCTCGACGGTCGTCGTCGGCGCCTCAGGGGCCTCCTGCCCCATGGAAGAGAACGAGCACGAGGACGGGGAGCTCTCGCCTGGTCTCACCGGCCCCTCGACGGGCAGCGACGGCGGAGATGCGCCGGCCGCGGCGGTGAGCATTGAAGGCCCCGCGTTCGCGGCGGTGGGGACGCCCGCGGTCTACGCAGCGGCGGCCACCGGCGACGGTGCGGCGTCGGGCGGTCTGCGGTGGAGCGCGTCCGGTCCCGACGGGTTCGCGGAGACGGCGGCGGGCTCGTCGTTCTCGTTGGTCCCGCCGGCTTGCGGCGTTTACACGGTGTCCGCGGCCCTCGAAACCGGCGCCGACGTGACGCTCACGGTCCGGGTGTTCTGCGACGTCGCCGGCAGCACCTTCGCTACCGACATCCTCTGGCTGGCCGAGCAGGGCATCACCCGGGGCTGCGACGCTGTGCGGTTCTGTCCCGGTGAGGGTGTGACTCGGGGCGCGATGGCGGCGTTCTTGAGTCGTGCCCTGGGTCTTCCGGCCGCGGAGGCCGACTATTTCACCGACGATGACGGGTCGGTCTTCGAGGACGACATCAACCGTTTGGCGCACGCGGGCATCACCCGGGGCTGCGACGCTGTGCGGTTCTGTCCCGGTGAGGGTGTGACTCGGGGCGCGATGGCGGCGTTCTTGAGTCGTGCCCTGGGTCTTCCGGCCGCGGAGGCCGACTATTTCACCGACGATGACGGGTCGGTCTTCGAGGACGACATCAACCGTTTGGCGCACGCGGGCATCACCCGGGGCTGCGACGCTGTGCGGTTCTGTCCCGGTGAGGGTGTGACTCGGGGCGCGATGGCGGCGTTCTTGAGTCGTGCCCGGCACCTCTTGGCCGCAGCCGGCGCCCGGTCTCGATGAACGGCGCCCGCGCCGTGGGCTGCTGCGGTGCTGTGAGGCGCCCTCTTCGGGGTGGTCTGGGGGTCTCGATGAACGGCGCCCGCGCCGTGGGCTGCTGCGGTGCTGTGAGGCGCCCTCTTCGGGGTGGTCTGGGGGTCTCGATGAACGGCGCCCGCGCCGCGGGCTGCTGCGGTCGGGTCTTCTGCGCCGATGTCGGGGCTGCCGGCTGCTGCTGTCGGCGTTCCTGGGCCGTCGCCGGGACTGCTGTGCGCCGTTCTCTCACCTTGTCGGCCTAGCCTTCTAGGACGGATGCAGAGCCCTGACGCCTCCAGCCCGACCGCAGTGGTCAGGCCGCCCGAGACGGTCCCGTCGCCCCCGCGTGCCCCCGCTGCCCGACAGTCTGCCTGGAACGTCGTCGTCGCGCTGGTGCTGGCCGGCCTGCTTCTTGCCGCCGGGACCGGTATGGGGCTGGCGATCGCCGACCGTTCGCAGGACTCTGTGGGAGCGCCCCTGCTGAGGCCGGCGTCGCAGGATGAGATCTCCGCGGCCACCGGTGCCGCGGCGCCGGCGAACGACGGGCCGTCCGCCTCCGGCCGGTCTGACGCCGGACAGCTCCCGGACGACGACTCTCCCGTCGGCGGCACGGCGCCGTCCGGAGGGGGAGCGATCCTCGGAGAGGCCCCCGGCACTGCCGATCCGTCGGGTCAGGACCCGTTCGCGGCCCAATATCCCGCCCCCGTCGTGACGGAGGAGCCGGTGGTCGCCGTGGCCGAGGCGCTGAGCCCGTCGGTCGTGCTCGTCACCGTCGATGCGTCGCTCGGGTTCGGGCTGGGTTCCGGGATCGTGTGGGACGCCGACAACGGGTACATCGTCACCAACGCCCATGTCGTAGAAGGTGCCGAAGAAGTGGCCGTCACCCTGTCGGACGGCACCCGCCTCGCCGGCGAGGTCGTCGGCGGGTCGTCTAGTCACGATGTGGCGGTCGTCCGGGTCGACCCGGACGCCGCGGCGTTGGTTCCCGCCACTTTCGCACCGGTCTCGTCGGTGCGGGTCGGCCAGCTGGCGGTCGCCATCGGCAGTCCGCTCGGTCTGACCGGCACGGTCACCGCCGGGATCGTGAGCGCGGTGAGGATCCAGGTGCAAGGCGGCGCCGACCCCACCGCGCCGGTGCCGGTGGAGATGATCCAGACCGACGCCGCCATCAACCGCGGCAACTCGGGCGGCGCCCTGGCCGACTGGCAGGGGCGGGTCATCGGGATGAACACGTTGATCCAGACCAACACCGGCGGCAGCATCGGCCTGGGCTTCGCCGTTCCCAGCGACACCGTCGACCTGATCGCTACCCGCATTGTCGGTGGGGAGTCGCTTGAGCTCGGGTTTCTCGGCATCAGCGGCAAGGCCGGAGACGGCGACGCGGCGGGGGTGGTGGTGGTCGAGGTCGTGGCCGGGTCCCCGGCCGAGGCGGCGGGCCTGCTGGCCGGCGACGTCATCGTCAGTCTCGACTCCGAGCCCATGAGCGACATCGCCGAGCTGTCGGCCGCCATCAAGCTGCGCCGGCCAGGGGAGGACGTCGAGTTGACCATCAGACGCGGCGACGACCTGTACGTCGCCACCGCTGTGCTGGAAGCACTGGGATGACCTGCCGGTCCACCGGCTGGCGGCGGGCGCGGCGGGGGCCGGTGTGTGGCTGCCGCGCTCGGGTGTCAGCATCCGCTGTCGTTGTATGCATCGAGGTCGACGGGGACAGCGCCCGCTTCGACGACCGCGCGCGGGTGTCAGCATCCGCTGTCGTTGTATGGCCTGGGGCAGATGGACGAGCCTCCGCGCGGGAGCCGCATAGTAGTATCGGTCGTCGGTGACGCTGGTCCTCGTTGGCTTGTTGGCCGTGCTGGCGGCTGTCGCGCTGGTTGCAGCGATCGTTCTCAGGCGCCACCGGTCTCCGGCTCGTGGCGCGGCCGCGGGCGAGGCGACGATCGACGAGGCGACGATCGACGAGGCGACGATCGACGAGGCGACGATCGGCGCGGCCGCGGACCGGGTTGCCGGCCGGCCGGGCGGCGGCGCCACCGACGGGGCCGGCCCCTCGCTGCGCGACCGCCTGTCGAGAGCGCGCGCCGCCTTGACCGGACCGCTGGCCGTCGCGCTGGAGCGGACATCGGCCACCCAGGAGGCGTGGACCGAGGTGACCGAGGCTCTGATCCGGGCCGACGTCGGGCTGGTTGCCAGTTCCGAGATCGTGGAGGCGGCCAGGCGACAGATCGGCCGGGCCGGGGGTGATCCCGCCGCGGCGCAGGCGGCCCTGCAGGCCGAACTGCGGGAGCGGCTCGGCGGCTTCGACCGGTCGCTGGCTCGCCGAGGCGACGGGCGGCGCCCGTCGGTGTGGATGTTCGTCGGGGTCAACGGCACAGGAAAGACCACCACCATCGGCAAGCTGGCCAGGCGCGAGACCGACGCCGGCGCCGGGGTGGTGCTGGCCGCGGGCGACACTTTCCGCGCCGCGGCGGCCGACCAGCTGGCCGTATGGGCGGAGCACTCCTCGGCGCGCATCGTGCGGGGTTCGGCCGGTGCCGACCCGGCGTCGGTGGTGTACGACGCGGTGGAGTCGGCTGCGGCCCGGGGCGCGGACCTGGTGCTGGCCGACACCGCCGGAAGGTTTCACACCGAACAGAACCTCATGGCCGAGTTGCGGAAGGTGCGGCGGGTGGCCGGCAAGGGGTCGGGCATAGTCACCGAGACCCTTCTGGTGCTCGATGCGACCACCGGTCAGAACGGCCTGGCCCAGGCCCGGGAGTTCGCCGAGGCGGTGGACCTGACCGGCGTGGTGCTCACCAAACTCGACGGCTCCGCCAAGGGCGGGATCGTGGTGGCCGTGCAGGCCGAGCTCGGAGTGCCGGTGAAGCTGGTAGGCGTCGGCGAGGGGATCGCCGACCTGGTGCCATTCGACACCTCGGAGTTCGTGGAGGCGCTCTTCGCCTGATCCCCGCATCGGCAGCGGAGGGTTCCGTTTCGGGGCCGTCGCCGCCAAAGCCGCCGAGGCGCAGGCCGGGATCCCCGTATCGGCAGCGGAGGGTTCCGTTTCGGGGCCGTCGCCGCCAAAGCCGCCGAGGCGCAGGCCGGGATCCCCGTATCGGCAGCGGAGGGTTCCGTTTCGGGGCCGTCGCCGCCAAAGCCGCCGAGGCGCAGGCCGGGATCCCCGTATCGGCAGCGGAGGGTTCCGTTTCGGGGCTGCCGCCGCCAAAGCCGCCGAGGCGCAGGCCGGGATCCCCGTATCGGCAGCGGAGGGTTCCGTTTCGGGGCCGTCGCCGCCAAAGCCGCCGAGGCGCAGGCCGGGATCCCCGTATCGGCAGCGGAGGGTTCCGTTTCGGGGCCGTCGCCGCCAAAGCCGCCGAGGCGCAGGCCGGGATCCCCGTATCGGCAGCGGAGGGTTCCGTTTCGGGTGTTCCGGGCTGCCGGTTCGCAACGTGCGGGGCTCTCCCGGTCGGTAGGGTGGCCCGGCCATGTTCGACACGCTCACGAACCGCTTCGAGGCGGTATTCACCAAGCTGCGCGGCAAGGGCAGGCTGTCCGCCTCCGACGTCGACGCGGCCCTCCAAGAGATCAGGGCCGCGCTGCTCGAAGCCGACGTGAACCTGGACGTGGTCGCCAGCCTCGCAGCCAGGATCCGCGAGCGAGCCGTGGGCGAGGAGCTCTCGCGGGCGCTCAATCCCGCCCAGCAGGTGGTCAAGATCGTGCTCGCTGAGCTCACCACCAGCCTGGGGGGCGAGCGGCTGGCCATCACCTACGCCTCTAAGCCCCCGACGGTGGTGCTGCTCGCTGGCCTGCAGGGATCGGGCAAGACCACCAACGCGGCCAAGCTGGCTCAATGGTTCCTGCGGCAGGGCCGCAGTCCGCTGCTGGTCGGGGCCGACCTGCAGCGGCCCGCCGCCGTCGAGCAGCTGCGCACTCTGGGAGAGCGTGCCGGCGTGCCGGTGTTCAGCCACCGCCGAAGCCCGGTCAAGGCCGCCTCGGCCTCGCTGGCCGAGGCCTCCCGCACCGGGCGCGACGTGGTGATCGTCGACACCGCCGGCCGCCTGGCGATCGACACCGAGATGATGGACCAGGTCCGGCGCATCTCCAAGGCGGTGCGGCCCGACTACACGTTCCTGGTGGTGGACGCCACGATTGGCCAGGACGCGGTGAACACGGCCAAGGCGTTCCACGAGACGCTGACTCTCGACGGCGTGATTCTCACCAAGCTCGACGGCGACGCCCGGGGCGGTGCTGCGCTGTCGGTCAAGGAGGTGGTTGGCCGCCCCATCGCCTTCGCTTCGACGGGCGAGAAGCTGGAGGACTTCGAGCCGTTCCATCCCGACCGTCTCGCCGGCCGCATACTCGGGATGGGCGACGTCGAGACGCTGATCGACAAGGCCGAGGCAGCCTTCGAGGCCGAGCAGGCCGAAGAGACCGCCTCCCGGCTGCTGGAGGGGACCTTCACGTTCGACGACTTCCTGTCGACGATGCAGCAGGTCCTCGGCATGGGCGACCTTCGCAGCCTGGTCGGAATGATGCCGGGGGTGCCGCGGGAATTGCGGGGCGCCGACATCGACGAGGGCCGCGTCGGACGCATCGCCGGCATGGTCCACTCGATGACCCCGGGCGAGCGGGCCGATCCCGACATCATCGACGCATCCCGCCGCCAGCGCATCGCGGCCGGCTCGGGCTGCCGGCCCGCAGAGGTCAAGGCGCTGGTCGAGCAGTTCAAGCAGATGCGGTCGATGATGAAGGGTCTCGGAGGGCTCGGCGGCAGACGGCGCGGGGCCGCGGCGAAGACGAGGGCGTCCAAGCAGTCGGGGAGGTCTAAAGGCAGGTCTCCGGCTTCCGGCCGCCGCGGAGGCGGCGGCCGCACCACGCCCAAGGGGCCTGCGCCCGCCTCCAAGGCGCCTCTGACGCTTCCAGGGTTGGAAAATAGTGACTGGCCCGGGTTGAATTGACCTTTCGTACAGACGCCTAGCAGATCGAGGGAACCACATTGGCCGTCAAGTTGCGCCTCATGCGGATGGGGAAGAAGAAGCAGCCCACCTACCGCGTCGTGGCGGCAGACTCTCGCTCGCCCCGCAACGGGCGATTCATCGAGATCATCGGAACATACGAGCCGCGCCAGGAGCCTTCCGTGGTGCGGATCGACAACGATCGGGCCCTTCACTGGCTGCGCCACGGCGCCCAGCCCACCGAGACGGTGGGGAAGCTGCTGAGGATCAGCGGCGCCTGGGACAGCTTCCGGGGCCCCGGCGCTGTCGATGCCGAGCCCGCTGCCGATGTTGGGGGGGCAGGCTCGTGAGCGGCCTGGCTCCCAGTGCGGAAGCGATGTGCCGCTATGTGGTGACCAGCATCGTCGATGACGCTGATGCCGTGCAGATCACCGTGTCTGCGGCCGGAAGCGACGCGGTGCGCCTCGACGTCCGTGTGGCGCAGGGCGAGATGGGCCGGGTCATCGGCAAGCGAGGCCGGGTCGCTCATGCCATACGCACCCTCGTGCGGGCCGCGGGCTCGCGCGACGATGTGGACATCGAGGTCGAGTTCGTCGACTAGGAGCCGAGCGGTGGGGCATGCCCGTGTGGCCCCACAGCTGCCGCGCGCGCCCTCGCGGACTGTCGGTCGGTGAGTGCGGCTGTGCCGCGTGCCGCGGTGGTCGGCTTGTGAGTATGGCGGCGGCTTCCCGCGGTGTCGGAGTGCGGCGGTTCGGGGGCGGCGCGCGCCGTGTTGTTCGTCTTGTGAGCGTGGCTGGCGGGAGCGGGGGTGACTGACGCGTCAGGCTCGACCGCGGCCGAGGCCGCGCCCATGCTCGAGATCGGCCGCGTCGGGCGGCCTCACGGAACCGGTGGCGAGGTCGCGGTCACGCTGGTGTCCAACCGGCCAGAGCGGCTGGTTCCAGGGTCGGAGTATCAGACCGACGCGGGGACGCTGCATGTGTCTGCGTCCCGGCCCCACAACCGGCGCCACCTCGTGAAGTTCGCGGGCGTCGACGACCGCGACCAGGCCGAGGCGTTGCGGGGCCTGCTTCTCATGGCCACGCCGATCGCCGATCCCGACGAGGTGTGGATCCACGAGCTGATCGGCGCGCGGGTCGTGGAGGCGTCCGGCACGGACCGGGGAACGGTGGCCTCGGTCGTGGCCAACCCGGCCGGTGACCTGCTTGAACTGGCCGACGGAACGCTCGTGCCGCTGCGCTTCGTGGTCGATTCCGTTCCGGGCGAGCGCATCGAGGTGGACGCGCCCGAAGGCCTCTTCGAAGCAGTGACGGAACCGTGAGCTTCCGGGTGGACATTTTCACGATCTTCCCCGACTTGGTGGAGACCATGGCCTCGGCATCCGTCATCGGGCGGGCTCGCACGGCCGGCACGCTCGATGTGAGGGTCCACGACCTGAGGATGGCCGCTGCCGACCGCCACCGAAGCGTCGACGACGCCCCCTTCGGCGGGGGAGCGGGCATGGTGATGATGCCCCAGCCGCTGTTCGACGCGGTGGAGGCGGTCGAGCCGGCCCGGCCGTTGTTCTGCCTCTCGCCCGCCGGCCGCCGCTTCGGCCAGGCCGTGGCGGTCGAGCTGGCCTCCGGGTACGGGTTCTCGTTGCTGTGCGGCCGGTACGAGGGTGTCGACGAGCGAGTCTGCGAGCACCTCGTGGACGGTGAGATCTCGATCGGCGACGTGGTCCTGTCCGGCGGCGAGGCGGCGGCCATGGTCGTGCTGGAGGCGGTGGCCCGGTGCGTGCCCGGAGTGCTTGCCAACAAGGACTCCATCTCCGAGGAGTCCTTCAGCGAGGGACTGCTGGAGTACCCGCACTACACCCGGCCGGCCGACTTCCGGGGATGGTCGGTGCCCGAGGTGCTGCTGTCCGGCGACCACGGGCGGGTGGCTCGCTGGCGCCGGGCCCAGTCGTTGGCTCGCACGATCGAGCGCCGCCCCGACCTGATCGAGGCCCGAGGGGGGCTGAGCGACGAGGAGCGGGAACTGCTCGCAGACCACGGCTTTCCCGGAGGCGGAGGGGACGGGCCGGTTCTCCTGGGAGATTGCTGAGCAATGCTGATCCCGCGTTGAGCGCAAGCCCCTGAACTGGGGTTTTGTGAGCGAGGATTGCGCCGTTCGGGATTTGCTCGTCGATCTTCTAGACTCGCTCAGCCCGGTGCAAGTGGCCGATGCGAGCGGAGAAAGCGATGAACCCCACCGATCTTGTCGATCAGCAGAGCCTTCGCGACGACATTCCCGAGTTCCGGCCGGGCGACACCGTGCGCGTGCATGTTCGGGTGGTGGAGGGCAACCGGGCCCGCACCCAGGCGTTCGAGGGTGTCGTGATCCGGCGTCAGGGCAGCGGGGTCCGCGAGACCTTCACCGTGCGCAAGGTGAGTTTCGGTGTGGGGGTGGAGCGGACGTTCCCCGTGCATACCCCGGTGATCGATCGCGTCGAGCGGGTTGTCCAGGGCGACGTGCGCCGAGCGAAGCTCTACTACCTGCGCGACCGCGTCGGCAAGGCGGCCAAGGTCAAGGAGAAGCGCTATCGCTGATCGCCGGTCCGGTGCCGCGCACCGGAGTGGCCGATCCCCGGACCGTTCGAATCAGGCCCGCGGCGCGTGGGGCGAGCGCAAGGCCGCCCAGTGGTACCGGGAGGCCGGCTACGAAGTCCTGGACCAGAACTGGCGGGTGCGTTCGGGCGAGTTGGACCTGGTGCTGTTCCGTGACGGCGAGATCGTGTTCTGCGAGGTGAAGGCCCGCAGCTCCGAGCGCTACGGCGCAGCCGCCGAGGCAGTCGACCGTCGCAAGCAGCTCAAGATCCGGTCGCTGGCCGCTCAGTGGCTGCAAGCCAGCGACCGCCGGGGCCGCGTCCGCTTCGACGTGGCCACCGTCACCGGCGTCGAAGTCAAAGTGATCCAGAATGCCTTCTAGCACCATTTCTGTGGCCAGGACTGCCGACTGGCACGGTTGCGTTGCTCAGAGAATCGACAGCTGGGCGTTGTGCGGCCGGTTGGGCACTCGCCGGGGAAGGACCGGCCTGACCGGGTCGCTGCGGGGCGTGCCCGACACCGACGTCTGGAGGCAGCTAGCGCCGCGTGCGGCGGTCCCAGCAGCCGCGGTGCCAGTGGCGGCGCAGGTCGGGCGCCTCGACGGGCACCACGACGTAGTGGCCGGTTCGGGCCGGGATCGTGCGGTTGCAGTTGGGACAGGTGTAGTCCTTGGTCGCCGTGTAGGACTGGATGAAGCGGACCTTCACTTCGCCTAGGCGCTCCGGCTCGTCCACAGGCCCCTACCCCAGGATCGCCCAGACGACCAGGCCGACGGCTACCAGCAGTCCCGCGGCCACGAAGGCGAGGTCGGACGGGCGGCGCCGGTGGGGACGGGTGGGGTCGAAACCCATGGTGCAAGTATCGTGCAGCGGCGACTCCGCCGCACTTCCTCGCACCATGCTCCGACGCCGCTTGATCCTGCACCGCCTTGTGCTGGCGGCCCTGATCGCCGCGACGGCCGCGCTCGGCGCCTGTGCGGCCGACGACGTGCCCGAGGTGCCGGTCGGCCCGGACGGCTACCCGGACCCGGAGCTGGTGGCGGGACGGCAGGTCTACATCGACCGCTGCGCCAACTGCCACGGCAGCGACGGAGGCGGAGACCGAGGCACGAAGCTCTCCGACGGTCGGATGGTCGCGCGATATCCCGACGTTGTCGATCAGGTCGAGGTCATCGCCGACGGGGTTCGGTCGATGCCGGCGTTCGCGGAGGCGCTGGACGCCGCAGAAATCTCTGCAGTAGTCAGATATACACGAGAAGTGCTATAGTTTATGACTGCACACTCTTGATGCACGGCTAGCCGCCGGCCGAGTTGACGACGGCCTCCAGTCCCCGAGCCACGGAGGCCGCCAATGCTCGCAACTGTCCGCTCCGCCACCCTCGTGGGCGTGTGGGGCCACCCCGTGTCGGTGGAGGTCCACGTTGCCGACGGGCTGCCGGGATTCACTATCGTCGGCTTGCCCGACGCTTCGTGCCGCGAGGCCCGCGACCGGGTCCGTGCCGCCATCGTGTCCAGCAAGCTCAAATGGCCGTCGCATCGCATCACGGTCAACCTGGCCCCGAGCGACGTGCCCAAGTCGGGCGCCGGTCTCGATCTTGCCGTGGCCGTGGGGGTGCTCGTTGCCGACGGGCAGCTCGAGACGGCGTCGATCGCCGACCTCGGAGTGCTCGGGCAGCTGGGCCTCGACGGGTCGGTGAGGCCAGTGCCGGGGGCGCTGCCCCTGGTGGACGCTATGGACAACTCGTCGATCGTGGTGGCCGCCCGCGACGGCGCGGTGGCCGAGCTGGTGGCCCCTGAACGGGTCCGGCCCGTCAACCACCTCAAGGAGGTGTTCGAGGCGCTGGCCGGCACGGAGCCCTGGCCGGTTCCGCCGGTGGCTAGAAGCTCGCCCTGCGTGGAGCCTCAGCCCGACCTGTCCGACATAGCGGGCCAGCCGCTGGCGCGCTGGGCGCTGGAGGTGGCCGCCGCCGGCGGGCACCACCTGCTGCTGGTCGGGCCCCCCGGCGCGGGCAAGACGATGCTGGCCCGACGCCTCGTCGGCGTGCTGCCGGACCTGTCCACCGAAGAGTCCCTGGAGGTCACCCGCGTCCATTCGGCTGCCGGGCTGGCCCTTCCCGGCGGACTGGTCACCCGGCCCCCGTTCCGGGCGCCCCACCACTCGTCGTCGATGGCCGCGCTGGTGGGCGGGGGCACGGCCCGGGCCCGGCCGGGGGAGGTGAGCGTGGCCACCGGCGGCGTGTTGTTCCTTGACGAGCTCGGGGAGTTCGCGCCGTCGGTGTTGGACGCGCTGCGCCAGCCGCTGGAGGAGGGCATGATCCGGGTGGCACGGTCTCACGGCATGGTCGAGCATCCGGCCCGGTTCCTGCTGGTCGCGGCGATGAACCCGTGTCCGTGCGGCGCCGGCGGCACGGTCGGCTGCCGGTGCGCTCCGGGGGCGCTGGCCCGCTACCAGCGCAGGCTGTCTGGCCCCTTCGTCGACCGGCTCGATCTGGTGGTTCGGGTGGACCGACCCGACCCGGCCGACCTGCTCAACATCGGGCCGAGCGCTCCCAGCGCCGACATCGCCGAACGGGTGGCCGCGGTGCGTGCCGCAGCCAGGCAGCGAGGGGTCGCCAGCAACGGCGCTCTGGCCGGGCCGGACCTGGAGCGGCATGCTCCTCTCGACCGGGCCGCCACCGAGGTGCTGAGGGCCGCTCTGACCGAGGGTCGTCTCAGCGCCCGGGGTCTGCGCCGGGTCCGAACCGTGGCTCGCACGATCCGCGATCTCGAGGACGGCGGCCACGAACTGCGGGCCGTCGACGTGCTCGCCGCCCTGTCGCTGCGGATGCGGCTCGACGGAGCAGGAGGTCTGGTCCATGGATGAGCTGTTCCCGGAGACTGGGTCTGCGGATGGGTCTGCGGATGGGTCTGCGGGCGTGTCGGCTGAGGCTGCGATGCGGGAGCGGGGCGTCTACGCCGCCGCTCTGGCCTCGCTGCCCAGGGCGACGCCGCGGCGGCTCGACCGGCTGCTGGGCAAGCAGGACCCGGCAAGGGTCTGGCACAAGGTGCAGACGGGCCGGACGGCCGAATGGGCGGCCGGCGACGACCTTCACGATGTGTGGCGGGACCACTCCCGCAGCGTCGACCTCGCCGCGATCGCCGGCCGGCTCGAATCGCTCGACGTCTGGGTGACGACGCGGGCCAGTCGCCATCATCCGAGCGCCTTCATCGACGACCTCGATCCGGCGCCGATCATGTTCCGTCGCGGCCGCCTGCCCGACCCGGCGGCGCCGGCGGTGGCCATCGTGGGCACCCGGCGATGCACGCCTACGGGACGCTCGGTGGCGATGGAACTGGGATCGGGCCTGGCCGCGGCGGGTGTGACCGTGGTGTCGGGCCTCGCCCTGGGAATAGACGGCGCCGCCCACCGGGGCGCCTTGGCCGCCGGCGGCGCGCCCGTGGTCGGCGTGGTCGGCAGCGGCCTCGACGTTGTGTACCCGCGGGGCAACCGCGATCTGTGGGACGCCGTGAGCGCGGCGGGGACCCTGCTCTCGGAGGCGCCTATGGGCGCCGAGCCCGAGGGTTGGCGGTTCCCGGCTCGCAACCGGCTGCTGGCCGCGCTGGCCGACGTGGTCGTGGTGGTCGAGTCCAAGCGAGCGGGCGGCTCCATGCACACAGTGGAGGAGGCCATCCGGCGCGAGGCAACGGTCATGGCCGTGCCCGGGTCGGTCCGCAACCCGGCAGCGGAGGGCACCAACCTGCTCCTGAGCGAGGGCTGCGCCCCTGTCTGCTGCACCGACGATGTGCTGGTCGCGCTGGAACTGGTCACCGCCGGGCCGGTGAGAGGTGCACAACCCTCTCTTGCCGTGTCGTGCCGTGCTCAGTCCGGGAACGCGATCAGTGGGATCGATCTCGATTCGCTCCAGAGGAGGCTGCTGGAACTGCTCGACGACGGCCCGGTCAGCCTCGACACTCTGGTGCTGCGAGCCGGGGCGGCCGCGCCGGCGGTGCTAGTTGCCGCCGAGCACCTCGAACGCCTCGGTCTGCTCGCCAGAGACGGCGCCCGCGTGCTGCGCGCCTGAGGTCGTCAGAGTGGCCGAACCGCCGGAGCGCCGCCACCCGGATGATGCCAACATACCGCATGCGCTGGACATCATGGAGAGGCGAGGGATTCGGCTGGAACGGACGGAGCGGGCGGTGGCTGCGCCCGAGCGCAGGACGCGAGACCCCTGCGATGGAACTGCCTGTCCGGGGGTGCCTGGCGGCACGCAAGGTTGCCCTCGAGCGCAGGACGCGAGACCCCTGCGATGGAACTGCGGAGCGGTTCCACGCTCGGGTCCACGGGCGCGGCGCCAGAGTGCTGCGGGGCGCGATGAACACCGAATCGGATTCCTGGCGTGTCGGAATCACCATGCGATACCAACGCATACCAGGCGTGGTCGCGATGAACACCGAATCGGATTCCTGGCGTGTCCGTGCCGTCGTGCAGCAGACACACCTTGTGCTGCGGGGCGCGATGAACACCGAATCGGATTCCTGGCGTGTCCGTGCCGTCGTGCAGCAGACACACCTTGTGCTGCGGGGCGCGATGAACACCGAATCGGATTCCTGGCGTGTCGTGACTGCGAGCTTCGACCGCTCGATGGGCGGATTCGCTCGCCTGTTTGCTCGGCCTCTAAACTCAAGGTGTGGACAACTGGGGCATGAGCGCCTGGCTCGACTCGTTGAGCGGCGTGGCCGACTCCACACGGGCTGTGTACTCCAGAGACGTGGCCGCGGCTGTGCAGTGGCTCGACGAGGCGGGTGCGACCGGTCCCGAGTCCGTCGACCGGAGGGCCCTGCGACGCTACCTGGCCGAGATGGGCGCCAACGGCTACGCGGCCCGCACAATCAGCCGCAAGATCTCGGTGCTGCGGCGGTATTTCCGCTGGGCCAGGCGCACCGGCCGCACTGAGTGGGACCCGACGCTCGGACTGTTCCCGCCGAAGGGGCCGTCGAAGCTGCCACGGGTGCTGACCGACGACCAGATGCACACCCTCATGGAGAAGCCGGCCCGAGCCGGGGACGACGAGTCTCGCGACGCCCGCGACCTGGCCATCGTCGAACTGCTGTACGGCAGCGGACTGCGGGTGAGCGAGCTGTGCGGCCTGCGCCACGACGACCTGGACCTGCCCCAGACCCAGGTCCGGGTGTGGGGGAAAGGCTCCAAGCAGCGCCTGGTGCCCCTCAGCGACCCGGCCGTGGCCGCGCTGCGCAGCTGGCTACGGCACCATCGCGCTTCGTTCGTCGCTGCCGGCACTCCCGACGCCCCGGTGTTCCTCAACCTGCGGGGCCGAGCCATGACGCCCCGCGACGTGCGCCGGGTCATCGACCGCCGCAGCGTCGTGCCGACCCATCCGCACGCCCTGCGCCACACTTTCGCCACCCATCTGCTCGATGGCGGCGCCGACCTGCGGGCCGTGCAGGAGATGCTGGGTCACGCCGACCTGGCCACCACCCAGATCTACACCCACGTCAGCCGAGAGCGCCTGCGCGAGGCGCACCGGCTGTCGCATCCTCGGGCTTGAGCGGCGGACGGCCACACGAGCGATCAGCGGTCCCAAAGGCAGTCCCGGCAGCCGAGGGAGCGGTGTCGCGGTTCCGGCGGCCGCGCGAACCGGTGTCGCGGTTCCGGTGGCCGAGGGAGCGGTGTCGCGGTTCTGGTGGCCGCGCGAACCGGTGTCGCGGTTCTGGTGGCCGCGCGAACCGGTGTCGCGGTTCTGGTGGCCGCGCGAACCGGTGTCGCGGTTCTGGTGGCCGCGCGAACCGGTGTCGCGGTTCCGGTGGCCGAGGGAGCGGTGTCGCGGTTCTGGTGGCCGCGCGAACCGGTGTCGCGGTTCTGGTGGCCGAGGGAGCGGTGTCGCGGTTCTGGTGGCCGCGCGAACCGGTGTCGCGGTTCTGGTGGCCGCGCGAACCGGTGTCGCGGTTCTGGTGGCCGCGCGAACCGGTGTCGCGGTTCTGGTGGCCGCGCGAACCGGTGTCGCGGTTCTGGTGGCCGCGCGAACCGGTGTCGCGGTTCTGGTGGCCGCGCGAACCGGTGTCGCGGTTCTGGTGGCCGAGGGAGCGGTGTCGCGGTTCCGGTGGCCGAGGGAGCGGTGTCGCGGTTCCGGCGGCCGAGGGAGCGGTGTCGCGGTTCTGGTGGCCGCGCGAACCGGTGGATGGGTAGGTTGCTGGCTGGTGCCTGACCATCGCTCTGAACGTGGTCCCGGAGCGGTCGAGCCTGCGGGGACAGCCGAAGACGACATCGCTGACGGCCGTGCCGGCGCCCTGCTCTCCGCAGCAGCGGTCGAGCCTGCGGGGACAGCCGAAGACGACATCGCTGCTCTCACCGCGGCGCTGCTGTCGGAGGAGTCGGCCCGGCACGACGCTCAGACCCGGGCGGGCGAGCGGGCCCACTTCGCTGACGGACTCCTGCCGGGTGTCGGCGACGAGGAGAAGTCGCTGCGCGACGGTCTTGCGATGGGAGGCGCCTTCACCTTCGTCGTGCTTCTTGTGCTCAACAGCCTCGACGAGCTTGAACAGGCCGCCATGGCCGTGCTGGCCCCCGACATACGCGACACCTTCGGAGTCTCCGACGGCACGATCACATTCATGTCGTCCGCCTCGGCCGCGTTCGTGGTGCTGGGCGCCTTCCCGCTGGGCTGGCTGGCCGACCGCATCAGACGCGCGCCGATCGTCGGGGTTGCGAGCGCGGTGTTCGCTGCGATGGTGTTCCTCTCGGGTCTCGCGGTGAATGCGTTCATGCTGTTCTGCACCCGCTTCGGCGTCGGCGTCGCCAAGTCGAACACGATCCCGGTGCATGGCTCGCTGCTGGCCGACGCCTACCCCATCGGGGTGCGGGGCCGCATCGGAGGGCTCACCCAGTCCACCGGCCGGGCGATGGCCGCCGTCAGCCCGCTCGCTGCCGGCGCCGCGGCGTGGGCCGCCGGCGGTGTCGAGGGCTGGCGGTGGGCGTTCTTCCTGCTGGGTCTGCCGGTGGCGGTGGCCGCGGTTGCCGCCTTCCGGATCCCCGAGCCTCCACGGGGCCAGTGGGAGAAGACGAGTGCGCTGAGCCGGGTGGTCACCGAACCCGATCCTGCTCCCGTCTCGGTTGAGGCTGCCTTCGCCCGGCTGCTGAGGATCCGCACGGTCAGGGCGGCGCTGCTCGCGTTCGTCGCTCTGGGTTTCGTGCTGTTCACGGTTCCCGTGCAGTCCAACCTGTTCCTGGAGGACGAGTTCGGCGTCGGCACGTTCGGGCGGGGGGTGGCTGCCTCAGTTGCCGGCCTCGCGGCAGCGGCGGTGCTGCCGGTGGTGGGGCTGGGATTCGATCGGCTGTACCGCCGCGATCCGTCGTCGGCTCTGCGGTTGATCGGGGGACTGCTGCTGCCGACCGCTGTCTTGGCGCCTCTGCAGTTCGCCATGCCCAACGAGTACTTGTTCGTGGTGGTGGACGTGCCCCGCACCGTGCTGTCGGCAGCAGCGTTCGCCATGGTCGCTCCGGTGGTGTGGTCGGTCGTGCCCTACCGGCTGCGAGGCTTGGGCTCTGCGTTGATCACCCTGTTCGTCTTCCTGTTCGGTGCAGTGGGGGGATCGCTGGCGGCGGCGTTCCTCGTCGACTCCTACGGAGTTCGGACCGCAGTGACCGTGCTGGCCCTCCCGGCGGTGTCCATCGGCTCGATCTTGCTGATCCGGGGCTCGCTGTCGATCAAGCACGACCTGTCGATGGTGGTTGCCGAACTCACCGACGAGCTGGCCGAGCACGACCGCAGGCGCCTCTGCCCGGAGTCCGCGCCGGCGCTGCAAGCCGGCAACATCGACTTCAGCTACGGCGCGGTTCAGGTGCTCTTCGGCGTCTCCTTCGAGGTGGCTCCGGGCAAGACGTTGGCTCTGCTCGGCGCCAACGGGGCGGGAAAGTCGACCGCGCTGAGCGTGGTCACGGGATTGTTGACGCCCAACCGGGGCGAGATCCGCATGCACGGACGCTCGATCACTTGCACCACCCCGGAGCAGCGCTGCTCGATGGGTGTGCAGATGCTGCCCGGCGGGCGGGGGGTGTTCCGTGATCTGAGCATTGAGGACAACCTTCGTATCGGCGCCTACAAGCTGCGGCGGGACCCCGTCGACGTGCAGCGGCGCATCGATCGGGTGGTCGAGATGTTCGAGCAGCTCGAGGGCCGTCTCGGCGAGCGAGCCGGCGACCTCTCCGGCGGGCAGCAGCAGATGCTGGCGCTGGCTCGGGTGATGATGCACGACCCCGAGGTCCTCATCATCGACGAGATGTGCATGGGATTGGCCCCCACCGTCGTGCAGGACCTTTTGGCCGGACTCCAGCGGCTGCGTGAGGCTGGGCAGACGATGATAATCGTGGAGCAGTCGTTCGACCTGGCGCTGTCGCTGGCCGACGACGCGGTTTTCCTCGAGAAGGGCGAGGTGCGTCACGCCGGCCCGGCAGCCGATGCCGCCGAGCAGCCCGAACGGATGCATGCGATGCTCTTCGGTGCCGGTGCTGCCGGTTGTGTTGTCGATGACCGCTAGAAGCGCGCCCGAACGGATGCATGCGATGCTCTTCGGTGCCGGTGCTGCCGGTTGTGTTGTCGATGACCGCTAGAAGCGCGCCCGAACGGATGCATGCGATGCTCTTCGGTGCCGGTGCTGCCGGTTGTGTTGTCGATGACCGCTAGAAGCGCGCCCGAACGGATGCATGCGATGCTCTTCGGTGCCGGTGCTGCCGGTTGTGTTGTCGATGACCGCTAGAAGCGCGCCCGAACGGATGCATGCGATGCTCTTCGGTGCCGGTGCTGCCGGTTGTGTTGTCGATGACCGCTAGAAGCACGCCCGAACGGATGCATGCGATGCTCTTCGGTGCCGGTGCTGCCGGTTGTGTTGTCGATGACCGCTAGAAGCACGCCCGAACGGATGCATGCGATGCTCTTCGGCGCCGGTGCTGCCTGCGCCGGATCGCCTTCCGGCTCGGGCAACGGAAGCTGAGCCGCGGTGGTCCTGGCAGCCTGGATCACACCGCAGCTCGTGTTCAACGGGGCCGTCACTGGCCTGGTCATCGGCCTGCTCGCCATGGGCGTCGTGCTCATCTACCGCTCCACCCGGGTGATCAACTTCGCGGTAGGGAACCTGGGGCTGCCCGCAGCGGGCCTGTTCGCCTTGATGCAGATCGACTGGGGCTTCCCCTTCTGGATCGGCCTGGCCACCGCCTTGCTGATCGGCACGTTGGCCGGAGCGCTGGTGGAGTTGACGGTGGTGCGCCGCCTGTTCAGCCGTCCGCGGGTGATGCTGCTGGTGGCCACGGTGGGGGTGGCCCAGCTGATGAGGGCGGTGACAGCCGCGTTCCCCGGCATCGACGACACTGCGCAGCGCTATCCGGTGGCGGCCCGCACCGTCTGGGAGGACGCACCGTTCGGCCTGCGCGTCGCCGCTCCCCAGGTCGCGATCATCGTGGTGGTGCCCATTGTCGCCGTCGCTCTGGGCTGGACGCTGAACCGCACGACCTTCGGACGTGCAGTCGCCGCGTCGGCTGACAACCCCGACCTGGCCCGCTTGTCGGGTGTGAACCCGAAGGTGGTGTCCACGTTCGTGTGGACGGCAGCCGGCCTGCTGTCGTCTTTGTCGATCATCTTGCTGAGCGGCCAGTCGGGGGCAGTGACCGGCCTGGCGAACCTGGGACCGCTGACCCTGGCCCGAGCGCTGGCCGCGGCCGCCGTCGCAGGAATGAGGTCGTTTCCCCGGGCAGTCATGGCGGGGCTGGCCATCGGGGCGACCGAGTCGGTGGTGAGATTCAACTACCTGGCCGAGCCGGGCCTGACCGACTTCCTGCTGTTCTGCGCTGTGCTGGCGGCGGTCTACGTGCAGAGCCGCGGCAGCCCCGAGGAGGCGATCCTCGGCTTCGTTCCGCGCGTCCGGCCGGTACCGGCAAGCCTCGAGCGGCTGCGCTGGGTGCGGGCGCTTCCCCGGATCGCGCTGGCCGCCTCCCTGGCCTTCGCCATCGTCCTGCCGTTGATCGTGACGCTGCCGTCCAGGCATCTTCTGTACGCGACGGTGCTGGGCTTCGCCGTCTGCGCCATGTCGGTCACGGTGATCACGGGCTGGTCGGGCCAGCTGTCGCTGTCGCAGATGGCCTTCGCGGGCATCGGGGCGCTGTCGGGGGCGGCGTTCAGTCGAGGCTTCGAACTCGATATCGGCTGGCGCAGCTTCCGCCTGATCGATGTGGAGGCCGCCGGGGTGCCTTTCGTGGTGTCGATCCTGCTGGCGACCCTGTTCACCGCCCTGATCGCCTCGATCATCGGCGCCGGGGCGCTGAGGGTGCGCGGCCTGATGCTGGCGGTGAGCACGTTCGTGTTCTCGATCGCATCGACGCAGTACCTGTTCCGCAGGCCGTTCTTCACCGACGGGAGCAGTTCGAGCGTTCCCTACCAGCGGGGCAAGCTGCTCGGCGTCGATCTCTCGTCTCAGCGGTCGTACTACTACTTCACGCTGGGCGGCTTTGTGATCGCCTACGCCGTGGTGTCGAGGCTGCGGCGCAGCGGCGTCGGCCGCTCTGCCATCGCGGTGCGTGACAACGCGGCCGCTGCTTCCGCCTGCACCGTGAGCCCCGCCAGAGTGAAGCTCACCGTGTTCGCTCTGGCCGGCGGGCTCGCCGGCTTCGGCGGAGCGCTGCTGGGCGGCTCGGTGCAGAACATCCGCTTCTCGCAGGTGCTGTTCCAAGCCGAGGACTCGCTGCTGGTGGTCGGCATGGCCGTGATCGGCGGGCTGGGCTCGGCCACCGGCGCAGTGTTGGGCGCGGTGTGGGTCGAGGGAATGCCGGCCTTCTTCGGCGACAACGACCTGGTGCCGCTGTTCACGTCGAGCATCGGGCTGCTGGTCATCATCATGTTCCTGCCCGGCGGCTTCATCCAGGTGGTCTACTCGGCCCGGGACGGCCTGCTGGAATGGCTCGAGTCCCGGCTGCCGGCCGAGGATGCCCCCAGTGCCCCCCGGGCGTCGCCCGCGGGCTCGGGGCGCCGGGACCAGGCCGGCGGTGATGTCGCCGACGTTGTGATGCGGACCGAGAACGTGTCGGTGCGCTTCGGCGGCAATCAAGCCGTGTCGCAGGTCAGCATCGAAGTGCGCCGCGACGAGATCGTCGGCTTGATCGGCACGAACGGCGCCGGCAAGACCACCCTGATGAACGCGGTCGGCGGGATGGTCGGCTACGAGGGCCGCGTGGAGCTGATGGGACGGGACCTGACTGGCGTGTCGGCCGCGCGCCGAGCCAGTGCCGGGCTGGGCCGGACGTTCCAGGGAGCCACGCTGTTCCCGGAGCTGACCGTGCGCGAGACGGTGATGGTGGCGCTGGAGGCCCGGGGCCGCACGCCGTTCATATCGACTGCGCTGCACTTGCCCCACACTCTGGCCGGCGAGAGGCGCCGCCGCGCCGAGGCTGACGAGCTGATCGACTTGTTCGGCCTGGGCGGTTGCGCCGGCCAGTGCGTGTCGGACCTGTCCGTCGGCTTCCGGCGCATCGTGGAGCTGGCCGGCCTGCTTGCGCTCGACGCCCGAGTGTTGTGCCTCGACGAGCCCACTGCCGGCGTCGCTCGGCGCGAGACCGCGGCGCTCGCCTCCCTCGTCGACAGGATCCGCAGCGAGCTGGGTGCCGGGATCCTGCTGATCGAGCACGACATGAGCGTGATCATGGACGTCAGCGACCGGGTGTACTGCATGGAGCGCGGGTCGGTGATCTCGACGGGCACTCCCGACGAGGTCAGGAACGACCCGCTGGTAGTCGCCGGCTATCTCGGCGTCGCCGGCTAGCCGCAGGCCGTCTCGACGGATGGTCAGCGGAGCCGCTCGCCGGATGCGAGTCTGTGTTGACGGCGCCGCGCCGCTGGACCAGAATGAACCTAAGGAGCGCAGCGCCAAGTGATTGACAAGCGGACACAGAGCGGGCTGCGGACGCGAGCGGCGGTCTCGGTTGCAGCGCTGGCTCTGGCAGCTGCGGCCTGCGGCGGCGGTGACGAGGCAGACGACGAGGCTCCGGCGGGGGGCGCCGGCAGCGCCGGAGTCGCGGCCGACATCTCCAGCAGCGGCAGCTCCAGCACTGGTGGCGCTGCCGAAGCGACGGCCACGCCGTCCGGGCAAGACCCCGAACCTGCCGAGCCGGCCGGGTCGGCAGCGCAAACAGAGCAGCAGACCGGCGACACCGGCGCAGAGACCACGGTCGATGAACCCTCCCGGGAAGTCGCGGCCCCCGTGTGGGCCGGCCTGGCCGCGAGCGCGGCGCCCGTCGACCGGTCAGAGCTCACCGCGTCGTGGAGGGGCGTGACCGCGGACACGATCACAATCGGCGTCTCGATGCTCGACTTCGGACTATTGCAGGAGAGGGGGTACATGGCCGCAGGTTGGGGCGACCAGCAGGGCGTCTTCCAGGCCCTGGTCGACGACCTGAACGCCGGCGGCGGGATCCTGGGCCGCGACGTCGTGGCCGTCTACGACTACTACAGCCCCATCGACGCCGCCGACGCCGAGCGAGCCTGCACGGTGCTCACCCAGGACCGAGAGGTGTTCGCGGCTGTGCTCGGATTCGTCGGTCCGGCGGCCGGCACCGCCGACCCCTGCTTCGTCGCCACCAACGACACCCCGCTCGTGGGCGGTGAGCATACCCCCGGCGAGCTGGTCCAGGCCACCGCTCCGTGGTTCAACGTGGAGCCCGGCACCGAGGCTCACACGTCCGCCCTCCTCGACCTGCTGGTCCGGACCGGCAGATCCGACGGGGCCAGGGTGTTCGTGGTGTCGCACCCGGCAGCGGCGGGCGACGAGCCGTTGGTGCTCGACGGGCTCAGCGCGCGTGGGATCGAGGTGGTGGGCGAGGCCGTCCTCGCCGCCGGCGACAACGACACCACTGCCCAGGACCAGCTGATGCAGGTGATCGCCGAACGCATCAGGGCCGACGGGGCCGACACCGTGATGATCAACGGCAACCCGGCCTCCATCATCCGGGGCCTGGGTTTGAACGGGCTGCTCGATTCGGTGACCGTCTGGAGCAACGACGCGGCCGGTCTCAACAATCTCGGAGAGACCCTCGACCACGAGTGGGCTCGGGGCGTGATCGCCTCCGACGGCCCCTCCGAACTCGACATCTGGAACGACGACGTGTTCCAGGACTGCGTGCGGGCGGTCGACGACGCCGGCATCGGGGCCGATTTGCAGCCCACCGCAGAACTGGCCGACGACGACGAGAACTGGTTCAACCCGACCCGGCGCTACTGCGGCCATCTGTCGCTGTTCGCGCAGATCGCGGCCGCGGCCGGCCCGGATCTCACGCCGGAGACATTCGAGCAGGCGGCCTACACGCTGACCGACTTCGTTCTGCCGGGCGCTCCCGCGAACTCTTTGTCGCCCACCAAGCTCGGCGCCCGCGACCTGTACCGGCTCACGACCTTCGATCCCGACGTCGGCAACGGCGAGAACGTGCCGCTCACCGATCTCATCGACATCGTTCCCTGAGCCGGCTCCGACGGTTGGCGTGGGGCGTCGTCGTCGGGCGTGCAGTCGCCTTGGCGGGGGCTGAGCCTTCCTCCTCCGGTTCCACGTGCCCGTGGGCGGCCTCGAAGATCCTGGGAGCCTCATACAGCCGGTGGCGTTCTCGTCCGTCCCTCCGGCCCTAGAGAAAGCCCGCTTCACTTACCGCCAGGCCAAGTAAAGCAATCGGTCGATCGCTTTACCTACGGCGGGCACGAACCCGGCGTCAGCTGCTGCTGGGCGCCCACGGCGTCGAAGATGTCGCACGCTGCGGTCATCGTGCATCACGGTCACAACGAGGAGATCGAGATGACCGGCGCTACCTCTCAGAAGACTCCATGAGCCTGCTCTACCCCCAACGCGATAGCCTCACCACAGCCGAGCCCACAGCTGGCAACTAACCACCGAGGCTCAACCCCAAAGTCCACCACGCCACGGGACGCCCCCACCTCGACGGTGAACGCCTCAGCGGTGTCGGCGATGTATGTGGAGGACCTGTCTGGGTCGGGACGAGCGGTGGTGACGCACACATGCGCGGCGCCGTAGCGGAGACGGTCGCAGCTGCCTCAGTTGGGTGGGGCTGTCACCGTCGCCGGCTCCGACCGCAGCGTCGAAGTAGCGGAGACGGTCGCAGCTGCCTCAGTTGGGTGGGGGCTCGGATCGGTCGGCGCTGCGGCAGGGCTGCGTGAGGCGGCTAAGAGCGTCCGCGAATAGGTGAGAGCCGATTGTGTCGCAGCGGTGTCATTCCCGCTCTTGTTCGCTGCGCTCACGGGCCGCTCGGGCCACGGCCTCGCCCGTATGATCCGGACTGGCCCGCCTATTCGCTCGGCCTCTAAGAGCCTGGGGGAGGAGATCGCCGTCGGCTGGCGGTGGATGCCGTGGGCGGTAGCCGGCGGCGCGGCGGGCGCGCGGGTGGTGTCCGCACAGGGTTGGGAGTGGCTCGCGGCGATGGCTGCTGTGTGTGTGTGTTGTGGGGGGCGGCCGCCGGCGCCAGCGACGCGGCTGCGGGCATCGTTGCTGAGAGGCTGTCGTTGAGCGGGGCGGGCTGTGTCGGCGGTGTGATACTCGCCCATGCCGCCTCAGCGCCGGCGACGTAGCGGCCGGTGAGTTTGGTGCGGGCGACAGGGGTGGCGGTGACGGTGAAGGTGTTGCCGACCGCGGCCGGGTCGACGACGCGGTAGCGGCATGACGAGCCTCCGCGGGTACTGAACCGGCTGCGGCATCCGCGGCAACGGAACCTCATCGTCTTGTGGGCCGCACCGTCCTGCACATTGTCGGACCCACAGAGCGGGCAGCGCACCCCGTAAGGCCACCGCCGTTCAACGAACCACTGCTCGGCAGTGGCATCGTCAGGGAACAGCTTGAACAGTTCCGAGAGAGTCAAACCTTTGCGGCGGTACTTCCCTGGGGCCTTGTGAGCCATGCGCCCAGACTACCATTATGGTGCGACATCAAAAATTGTGCCCTGACCTTGGGTTTGGCACCATTCGATATAAGCCCCAAAGCAATCATCGGATCGCTTTACATAGATTGGTGGTTGGCGGGGGCTGAGCCTTCCTCCTCCGGTTCCACGGGCCCGTAGGCGGCCTCGAAGATCCTGGGAGCCTCATACAGCCGGTGGCGTTTTCGTCCGCTGATCTCCTCAAGGTCGCCGCGTTCGATCAATGCTCGGATTGCAGCGTTGGCTGTGGGCACTGTCGTGTCGATCAACCGGGCCGCCATGCGTGCGGTGACCAGCGGCCGGGCGAACAGATGCTCGGCCAGCCGCAGCACCGAGGTGGGCCTGCCCTCCTCGAGGAGCCGGCTGCGGAGATCGGACTGCAGCCGCACCAGCCGATGCGTGCGGCGCTCGGCGTCCTGGGCCTGTCGGCGCACTCCTCTCAGGAAGAACTTGAGCCACGGCATGAGGTCGCCCTGCTGGCTGGTGCGCAGCAGGAGGTCGTAGTACTCGCTGCGGTTCTGCTCGAAGTAGGCCGACAGGTAGAGCAGCGGCTCGGGCAGCACGCCCCGCTCGACGAGGAGGAGGGGTATGAGGATCCGGCCGAGCCGTCCGTTTCCGTCTAGCAACGGGTGTATTGCCTCGAATTGGTAGTGCGTCAGGGCTACCTGGACGAGCAGCGGCATGGGCTGCTCATGGACGAAGTTCTCGAGGTCGCGGAGCGCGTCGGGCATCGTGTCGGGCGGCGGCGGCACGAACACTGCGTTGTCGAGTGTGTCGCCGCCGATCCATACCGGGCTCCTCCGCAGTTCGCCGGGTCTGCGGTGGCGGCCTCTCACTCCTTGCAGCAGGCACTCGTGCATCTCGCGCATGAGTCGCACCGAGACTGGGAATCCGCCGCGTACACGGTCCAGGCCGTGCTCCAGCGCGACGATGTAGTTGGCCACCTCACGGGCGTCCGCGGCCTGCTCGGGCAGGACAGGCTGGTCGGCCTCCAAGCGGAGCAGTTGCGGCACGTCGGTCCGGGTTCCCTCGATACGGGAGCTGAGAACTGCCTCGAGCCTCAGGTGCGGTCCGATGAGCAGGTGCGGATTGGGGAGCAGCAGGCCGACGCCGCCGAGCCGGTTCACCGCGGCGGTCGCCTCGTCGAGCAGTAGGACTGCCTCATTGTCGAGATCGAGTTGCCGCGGCAACGGTTCGGGATGGAACGCCCAGTAACCCTCCAGGGTTCGGAGGACTTTGCCGCGGTCTGTGGACTTGAACGACTCGGGCCGCACGCTCACCCTCTCCGGCCGTAGAGAAAGCCCGCTTCACTTACCGCCAGGCCAAGCAAAGCAATCGGTCGGTCACTTTATCTACGGCGGGCCCGAACCCGGCGTCAGCTGCTGCTGGGCGCCCACGGCGTCGAAGATGTCGCGCAGCAGGCCCGAGAAGACGATCTCCTGGAAGTCGGTGTCGTTGAGGCAGCGGGTCACGAGGGCGTCGTTGCTGGCCACGCGGTCGACCATGAGCCGCTGCAGTTCGGGGCGGATGCCGAGGCTGAACTTCTCGAACGTGTTGGCGAGGGCGGTCCTGCGGATGCCGTCGGAGGCGACGGCATCCTCTTTGACCTGCTGCAGGAACAGCCGGTCGGCTTCGGTGAAGTCGGTTCCGAAGCGGCCGTTGAGGAGCCGGATGATCTCCGACAGCGGGGCGGTCTCCTCCTCGGGGTCTGCTGTGCCGACGGCGGTCGGGCCTGTGACATGGGCGTCGTCGTCCTCTCCCAGCTGGACCGCCCCGGAGGCGACTAGTCGCTGCCGAACAGCAGCCAGTCGAGGATCAACAGATCGGCGATCTGTGCCCCGCGGAGCGCCATGCGAACGGGGTCGGAGCCGTCCTCGCGCGCTTCGACGACACTGCACACCACGCCCTCCTTGAGGAAGGCGGCCACGAGACTCGACGGGTAGACGGGCGTCTCGTCCTCGGCCGACGGCGTCTCGAGGCCGGGCCCAGGCTCGCCGTCCGGTGCTGCGGTCTCGTCGATGGGCAGCTCTTCAAGCGGCTGGTAGTCGGCCGCCACGCGGTCGTCGATGAGCAGGGCGGTGCGGAAGTAGTCGCTGACGGCGGACATCAGGGCTTCCTTCGCTCGCCGCCTCGTCCGACAACGAGGAGGCCATCGCGTTGAGGGTCGCTGACGGCGGACATCAGGGCTTCCTTCGCTCGCGGATCAGGAACTCGGCGCCGTCGTCGCGATCTCCGAGGCTTATCGACCAGCCGGCCCGGTCCAGGACCTGGCTCGCGACGGCGAGTCCCAGGCCGCTGCCGCCGGGTCTTGTGGTGAAACCGAAGTCGAACACCCGGTCGGCGATTTCGGCTGCGATGCCCGGCCCGTTGTCGCGGTACACGAGCGTGTCGCCACGCGTGCTCAGTTCGATGACGCCTCCGGCCGTCCTGGTTCCGGCGTGCTGGATCCAGTACAGGCTGTTGTCGACGAGGTTGATGAACACCGGGTAGAAGGTGGAGGTGTAGCCGGTGATCTTGGCGGCCTCGAACTCCCGGCCGGCGCGGATCTCGGCGCCGGTGCTGCGCAGTCGCTCACGGAAGAGCTCGTTGAGGAAGCGTGCGATGTCGCTGCCCCTGATGGTGGTCTTGGCGCGCCGGATGCGCCGCTGCATCGGCGTGAGCAGGGTGAGATAGCTGTCCAGATGGTCGAAGTCTCGCCGCAAATCCTCGTAGAGTCCGGTCAGCTGGGGGTTCTTCTTCGCCCAGGCGTGCACCCGCCGGACGTCTCTGCGGATGTTCGAGACGGTCGCTCGGAACTCGTGGTCTACGACTGCCAGCGCCATGCCGAGTTGCACGTACTCGAGCTGGTCGTCGGCCTGGGCGCGCAATTCGACGATCTCGGCGTCAGCCGCGGCCGCGAGCTCACTATGCGCCGGGCCGCCGCCGGTCAAGACGACGTCGCTCGCCTTGATCTGGTTCGTGATGCGAGCGAAGGCCCGGCGCGAGTCGGAAGCCAGAGAGTCCAGGTCTTGCTCGAACTCAGCTTGCTTGCGTATCCAGCCCGTGCTAGCGGAGCCGTTCGGATGCGATACGGCTGCGAGGCGCCTGTCGTAGTCTTCTCTCAGGGTCCGAAGGGCCTCGGAGGCGTGCTCGTTCAACGTCGACAGAGCGGCGCCGGCTTCGGCCTCGGCGGCCGCCACCTGTTCATGTGTCGCCGCGATCCGTTCCCTGACGAACCGGTCGCGCTCCTGCTCGTCGGCCTCCCGTGCAGACAGACGCGCCTCGGCCGCGCTGGCCAAGTCCTCCACGAGTTCGAGGGCGGGCTGCACGTAGGATGTCTCCGCGTCCGCCGCGCCGTCTTCGACGAGCCGCATCTCTCTGCGCATCGACGGCGACGGCGCGAAGCCGTCCGGCTCGTCGAGTTCAAGAGGCTCCACCAGCTTGCGGAGAGCCTGTCGGGCCGCCGCGACCCGCAGTGTCGCGGGTTGCAGTCGGTCGGCCCCGGCGAGCCGTGTGCTGAGGTCCTCGACTATCTCCGACGCCCGTTCCCGGAAGTCGGTGACGGACAGGTATTGGACGGCCGACGCGAGCTGCGACTGAAGCTGCTTGCGGCCCGCTGCGGCCCGCCTCGCGCGCTCCTTGCGGAGCTTGTCCTCTCTGACCAATCGCTCCCGGCCCCGCTCGTAGGCACGGACCTGCGGAGCCTCGTCCCTGAAGTACGTGGCGGCGAGCTGAACCAGGAGATTCATCAGGAGCTGCCGGAAGTCCGAGTAGGCACGGCCCGACTTGAACCCTTCCCGGCCCGCCTTCTCCTGCAGTCCGGAGTTCTGTTCAGTCGTGAGCCGAACAGCGCCGAACATCCGGCGATAGGAGAAGAAGTAGTAGCCGGCGCCGAAAGACCGGCGCTCCTCGATCTCGAGGTAGTCGACGTCGGGTCGGCCGTACGGCTGCACCCTGATCCCGTCCATGTAGACGTACAGGCCTCCGAGCCGTCGCAGCTTGGCGTTCATGGCGCCGAATGCCTCGGGATCCAGTCTCGACTCGCTGGCCCGTCCCTGCACCACGCCGAGTTCGAACGAGAACGGCCCGCATCGAGGCGGCAGCGAGTCGGGGTGACTGATGGCGACGTCGGTCGTGTCTTCGTCGAAGATCCGGACTGTTCCGACGAAGTCGCCTCGCTCGTCGAACTCGCCGCGGATGTGGTGGTCCGCCTGCTCGAAGTCGGCCCTTGCGAAGAACTCGGCGGGAGGCAGCAGGCTCTCGTCGTTGCCGCCGCCTCGATGGTCTACGAAGTCGATGTCGAAGTCGTGCGTGGAAGCGTCGCCGAGCCACGCGTCCGTGAAGCCGTGGAGCGTCCGCTCGAACAGTGTCGCCTCCTTCGATCCGGGTGCTCCGATCTCGGCGGCCAGGTCCTCCGACACCGGACTCACCAAGAACATGGTGCCGGTCGGGCCGAAGGGTCCCAGGCCGGGCACGACCCGGCAGGGATCGTCGGGCAACCCGGCCAGGGCCGCATCGATGCCGTCGAATGATCGAGACTGCCGCCCTGTGCTGTCTCTTCGCCGGAAGCGGTACAACGCCGCGGCCAGCGGCGCCTTGAGACGGGCCACGTCGGCCGCGGTCAACTCGTCGCCTTCGAGTTCCACCAAGCCGACGGGCACCTCGGCGAGGTCGATGCCGGGCAGCTCGAACATCCTCCAGTTCACGAGCGCGGCGACCGCTGGGGATCCGTGCCGCTTGGACACCACCAAGGCTTGGCTGCCGAGGGCGCCGATCGCGAATCGGCCGATCCCCTTCTCGCCCAGCTGCACTCTAGGGGTCATGCCGACGGGCCTGAGCGCCGGGTCGTGCTCCAGTTTCGACTCGGTGGCGATCGTGAGCCATGACCGCTCGAAGGTCGCGCGGTCCATCCCGACGCCGTCGTCGCTCACCACGAGGATGTTGTGTGCTCGGTGGAAGCCGGCTGTTGCGGTGGTGGCGTAGGCGTCGTGGGCGTTCTTGAACAGCTCGCTCAGCGCGGTCGGGAGGTTGGCGATCTGTTGCCGCCCCAGCATGTCGACCGCGCGGGCGCGTGCCCGGAAGACCGTCACGCGGCGTGTCTCATCGGCCCGGGAACTCGGTCGGCGGCCGGGACGCGCACGCCTTCGGCGGCATCGGTCCGGCCGTCGGCGAACTTCGCAGCGTGCTCCGTCAGATGCCGGCCGAAACGTCTGGCGAGCGCGACCGGGACCGCGTTGCCGATCTGTCTCGCCTGCGACGTGAGGCTTCCGACGAACTGGAAGTCCATGGGGAACGTCTGCAGCAGCGCCGCCTCCCGGGCGCTGAGCGCACGGTTCTGCTCCGGGTGGCCGAAACGCCCGTTGCTGTAGCTGATGCACTTCGTGGTGAGCGTCGGCGCCGGCCTGTCCCAGCTCAAGCGGCCGTACACGTCGGTGTGTCCGTCGAATCCGCCGCGGTGGCACTCGGGCCGGAGGCGCTCGGGCCAGTCCCGGCGGTCGCCTCCCTCGGGCGTGGCGCGGATGCGGGCGAGGTTCAGCTTCGACAGCCGCATGGCCCGATGGCTGCCCAGTTCGGGACTGTCGCACCCGGCGGCGATGGGGGGCAGCCCGCCGATCCACTCTCGGACCGTCGTGTGCAGGAAGTCGGCGCCGGGGCCGTGGGTGGGCGCCGGCAGGTCGATCGGCCCGAGGCGGCTCGCGACGAGAACGAGCCGGCGCCTGGTCTGAGGCACTCCGTAGTCGGCGCTGGCGACGATGTCGTAGGCGAGGTCGTGGGTTTTGGAGATCTCGTCAACGAACTCCGCGAACGGGCCCTGGGAGGCATTCAGGCGTCGCATCCCGGCCACGTTCTCCACGAAGATCAACTCTGGCTCCAAGGACTGGATGAACCTCAGGAAGTCCAACAGCAGCATCGAGCGGCCGTCGCGGCTCGCCGGCTCGTGGCGGTGCCCGGCGAAGGGCTGGCAGGGCGCGCACCCCGCGAACAGCCTGATCCGGCCCTCGGTGCTCCGCAGCGCCGCATCGACTTCGTCGACGCCGAGATCGCGCACGTCGCGTTCGACGACGGCGGTCCTCGGGAAGTTCAGCCGGTAGGTCGCCGCCGCGTCCGGCTCCCAGTCGACGGCCAGCACCGGCTCGACGCCCGCCTGAGCGAAGCCCAGCGACGTCCCGCCGCAGCCCGCGAAGAAGTCGGCCAACACGACATCGGCCGCCGTCGGACCGCCTCGGCACCGCCCGGCATCTCTTGCGAGTCCAGTGCTGCTCATTGCCGCGAATCTAGTACAGGCATGCGACGGGCGAACCGGCACACCCCCGTGGTGACGGCTACCCCGCGGACAGGGCGGCGAGCACCGGGCCGGCCAGTTCGGGGCGGCAGACCACGAGGTCGGGCAGGCGGACGTCGGGCTGGTTGTAGCGGAGCCGGGAGCCGTCGAGGCGGCCGGTGAAGCAGCCGGCCGCCTTCGCCACGGCCGCCGGGGCGCACGAGTCCCATTCGTGCTGGCCGCCGGCGTGGACGTAGACGTCGGCGGCGCCGCGGACCACGGCCATCGACTTGGCGCCGGCCGAGCCCATCGGGACGACGTCGGCGCCGAGCGCGGCGGCCACCGCGTCGGCTTGCGCCGGGGGCCGCGTGCGCGACACCACCAGCCGGGGCGGGCCCGCCCGCGGCGGGAGGAGCCGGGGCGGGTCGGCCGTCGAGAGGGTCAGCCCCAGCGCGGGCAGGGCCACGGCGCCCGCCACGGGCCGCTCAGCGACGACCAGGGCCACGTGAACAGCCCAGTCGGCGCGCCCCGCCCCGGAGGGCTCGCGGGCGCCGTCGGGCGCCGCCGCGGGTCTCGGGGTCGGCCGTGCGGACTCGGTGCCCGCCGTCTCGGAGAACTGGCGGGTGCCGTCGAGCGGGTCGATCACCCAGACGCGTTCGGCGGTGAGCCGGGAGGCGTCGTCGACCCCCTCCTCGGACAGCACCGCGTCGGCGGGGCGGGCCGCTGCCAGCGCGGCCACCAGCAGCTCGTGGGCCCGTCGGTCGCCCTCGGCGCCCACCACTGCTGCAGGGGCCTCCTCGCGGGTCAGCCTCGCCCTCAGCTCGACCAGCATACGTCCGGCACGGTGGGCGAGGCCTGCGGCCAGGCGGTGGTCGTCGGCGACGAGACCCTCGACGCTCACCGGTGCGCACCGCGTCGACCGGTGCGGCGGTGACGCTGCGCGTCGGCGTGTGGGGGCGTCGTGGCGGGTGTCAGGCCAGCACCGCCGCGTCGAGCAGGTCCTGCTGCTCCTGGCCGTGCACGGTGGGGCTGCCGCCCGCGGGGCTGCCCGACTCGGGGCGGCTCACCCGCCGGATCCGGTAGTCGTCGCCGTGGGCCTCGTAGAGGCGGCCCTTGATGCCGTTCCAGGCGCCCATGTTCTCGGGCTCCTCCTGCAGCCAGACGATCTCGGTGGCGTTGGGGTAGCGGCGCAGCTCGTGGTCGACCGTCCCGTAGGGCCACGGGAAGAGCTGCTCGACCCGGCACACCGCCAGCGGCGCCCCGTGCTCGTCGCGCAGCTCCATCGCCGGGTAGGCCACCTTGCCGCTGCAGAAGACCACCCTGGTCACGGCCTCCGGGTCGAGGGTCCCAGCCGCCGCGGCGGGGTCGCCGAGCACCTCCTCGAAAGTGCCCGACGACAGGTCGGCCACCTTCGAGCGGGCGGCCTTGGCCCGCAGCAGCGACTTGGGCGTGAGCAGGATCATGGGCTTGCGGACGCGGTGGATCATCTGGCGGCGCAGCAGATGGAAGTACTGCCCCGCGGTCGTGGGCTGGCACACATGCATGTTGTCCTCAGCGGCCAGCGTCAGGAACCGCTCGATGCGGGCCGACGAGTGCTCGGGGCCCTGGCCCTCCATGCCGTGGGGGAGAAGCAGCACTATCCCGCAGTGCTGGTCCCATTTGTCCTCGGCGGCCACGATGAACTGGTCGATGATGATCTGGGCCCCGTTGGCGAAATCGCCGAACTGGGCCTCCCACATGACCAGCGCCTCCGGTTTGGCCACCGCGTAGCCGTACTCGAAGCCCAGCGCGGCGTACTCCGACAGCAGCGAGTCGTAGATCCACAGGTCGGCCTCGCTGGCGCACAGGGCGGCCAGCGGCACGTGCTCCTCGCCGGTCACATAGTCCACCAGGGTGGAGTGCCTGTGCGAGAAGGTTCCCCGGCGGCTGTCCTGGCCGCTGAGCCGCACAGAGGTGCCCTCCATGAGCAGCGATCCGAAGGCCATCGCCTCGCCGGTGCCCCAGTCGAACTCGCCGCCGCTGAACATCCTGTTGCGCTGCTCGAACTGCCGGGCCAGTTTGGGATGCACGGTGAAGCCGTCGGGCACGGTGTTGAGAGCCTCGTAGACGCGCTCCACGGTGACCGAGTCGATGGCGGTGCGCACATGGGGCAGCACCCCCATCGGCTCAGGCGGGCGCCGGGCCCGGATGTTGTGGCCGGGCGCGGCGTCGCGGGTCTCGTCTAGGGCGGTCTGGAGCTGGTCGCAGTACTCGGCGAGCGACGCGTCGGCCTCCTCGGCGCTGATGTCGCCCCGCTTCAGCAGGGACTCCCGGTACTGGGTCCGCACCGTGGGCTTGGCGTCGATGCGGCGGTACATCTCGGGGAGGGTGTAGCTGGGGTCGTCGCCCTCGTTGTGCCCGTGGCGCCGGTAGCAGATCATGTCGATCACGACGTCCTTGTTGAACCGCTGGCGGTAGGCGAAAGCCAGCCGGGCGACGCGGACACAGGCCTCGGGGTCGTCGCCGTTGACGTGGAAGATCGGCGCGCCGACCATCTTGGCCACGTCGGTGGAGTACTGGGTGGAGCGGGCCGCGTCCGGCGTGGTGGTGAACCCGAGCTGGTTGTTGATCACCAGGTGGACGGTCCCGCCGACGCGGTATCCCTGGATGAGGCTCAGGTTGAAGGTCTCGGCCACCACGCCCTGTCCGGCGAAGGCGGCGTCGCCGTGGATCAGCAGCGGCATTACCGGGTAGGGGCCGTAGCTGCCGGCGGGCGGGATGTTGTCCATGCGGGCCCGGGCCATGCCGACCACCACCGGGTCGACCGCCTCGAGGTGGGAGGGGTTGGCGGCCATCTCGACCAGCAGGTGCTTGCCCGTCGGGCTCTCGTAGGCGCCGATCTGGCCGAGGTGGTACTTCACGTCGCCGCTGCCCTGGATCTGTTCCTCGGTGATGGCCCCCTCGAACTCCTTGAAGAGCTCGAGGTAGCTTTTCCCGACCAGGTTGACGAGCACGCTGAGTCGCCCGCGGTGGGCCATGCCCATCACGACTTCTGCCAAAGGCGCGTCGGCGGCGCAGGTCAACAGGGCGTCCAGCAACGGGACGGCGGACTCGGCGCCCTCGAGGCCGAATCGCTTCTGTCCGACGTACTTCGTGCCCAGGAAGCTGCTGAGGGCCTCGGCCGCGTTGAGCTGGCTGAGGATGCGGCGCTGGTCCTCGCCCTCGAGGACGGTCCCGGCGCCCTCGATCTGCTCCTGGACCCACCGTTTCTCCTCGGGCTCCTGGATGTGCATGTACTCCACGCCGACGGTTCGGCAGTAGGCGTCGCGGAGCACGCCCAGCAGGTCGCCGAGCTTCATGCGGCGGTCCCCGCCGACGTTGGCGTAGATGCCTGTGTCGCTGCCGGTCAGGAACTGGCGGTCCAGGTCCCAGATGGTCAGCCCGTAGGTGGCCGGGTCGAGCTCGGAGTGCATCTCGGGGGCTTCGTCGCTCAGCGGGTTGAGGTCGGCGATCAGGTGGCCCCGCACCCGGTACTGGTTGATCAGCTGGTTGACCTTGGCCTGCTTCTCGAGCATGGCCGCTTCGCGGTCCACCGGGTTGAAGTCGCGCCGCCATTTCACGGCTTCGTACGGGATGCGCAGCGACCGGAAGGCCCGGTCGTAGAAGTCGTCGGCCCCCAGCAGCAAGTCGTGTACCCGTTGCAGGAACAGGCCCGACTCGGCGCCCTGGATGACCCGGTGGTCGTAGGTGCTGCTGATCGTCACCAGTTTGCTGACGCCCAGGTCGGCCAGCAGGGTCGGGTCGGCGGCCTGGTACTCGGCGGGAAACGCCAGAGCCCCGACGCCGACGATCGTTCCCTGGCCCGTCATCAGCCTCGGCACCGACTGCTGGGTGCCGATGGTGCCGGGGTTGGTGATGGTGACGGTCGCGCCCTGCATGTCGTTGGCGCTCAGACGGTTCTCACGGATCTTTGCGATCTGCTCGTCGTAACGCTCCACGAAGGCAGCGAAGTCGAGGCTGTCGGCTTCGCGGATGCATGGCACCAGGAGCGACCGCGTGCCGTCGTCGCGCGCGATGTCGACCGCGATTCCGAGGCCGATGTGCTCCGGTCTCACGACCCTCGGCCTGCCTGCCGCGTCGGTTGCGAAGACGTTGTTCATCGCCGGGACGGTGTCGGCGATCGCTCGCACGACGGCGTAGCCGATCAGGTGGGTGAACGAGATCTTGCGGACCATCTTGCGACTGAGGT
Organism: Acidimicrobiales bacterium; assembly: GCA_965116865.1. GTDB lineage: Bacteria > Actinomycetota > Acidimicrobiia > Acidimicrobiales > Aldehydirespiratoraceae > Aldehydirespirator. The sequence continues at coordinate 629,623 of OZ220727.1, forward strand.
GGCCGTTGACGACCTTGCGGTTGACCTCCAAGAGCTTGGCGGGGACTTCCCGAAAGCTCGTGGCTGTGGGCACGGTCAGGCTGGCCTCCATGTTGGAAACGACGCGGGCGCCGACGCCCCTGATCGGCTCGCCGGCGGGTTCGTCGCCCGGAGCCGGGTCGTCCCGCGGCGGGAGCGGCGCCTTGAGCGTCCCTCCGGGCGGTTCGGCCGTTGCCGTCGCCGCGGCGGCGTCCGCAGCGGGCGTGGCAGTGGTTGCCGGTGCTGCCGGCGCGGTCACGTCCGTGGCCGTCGTGTCGATGGTGGTCCGGTTCTGGGCAGCCGTTTCGGTCTGGTCGGCTCGGACGGTCGGAGTGTGCGGCGTCTCGTTTTCGAACATGGCGCGCCAAGCTTCGTCCACCGAGGCCGGGTCGCTCGTCCACAGGTCGCGCATCTCGTCGACGACCCAAGCGTTGGTGCCCAGAGCCTCGCTCGGCTCGCTGTTGATCCGGTCGTTCATGGCGGTGATGCTACTTCGTCGGCCGCGAATGTTGAAGCGCTGCGGCACGCCGCGACGGGGGCGCTTGATTCGCTGCTCCTGGCCGTTCCATCGGCGTGCCTCGCTGGTTCGGGTTGGTCGATCTGGGTCCGCGGCAGACCGTGGGCCGTTCCATCGGCGTGCCTCGCTGGTTCGGGTTGGTCGATCTGGGTCCGCGGCAGACCGTGGGCCGTTCCAGCGGCGCGTCTCGCTGGCTTGTGCCCGGGTTGAGGGCGTGTCGCAGGAGGCGGCCGTTCCACACGAGCGCCTCGCTGGCGTGGCAAGGCTTGTTGCGTGCGGGGCGTTCGTCGCGTCCTGCGCCGGCGGCTCACCCCGAAGGCGACCTCCTGCGCCGCTCGGGAGGACCGCGTGCCGGTCATTCGGGGCTGTGTCGTTTTGCGGGCCCGTTCCCTTGCGGGCCTCGACGGGCGCTCCCGGTCGCGGCGGCGCCGGTGCCTGTGTCGTCGTCCGTGTCTGTTCGCTCGGCCTCGGGCCGTATAGGGTCGCCCCGTGCGGGTCGTCACATGGAACGTCAACTCGTTGAAGGCGCGTCTGGATCGGGTGCTGCGATGGGTCGAGGCCTTCTCGCCGGATGTGGTGTGCCTGCAGGAGACCAAGCTGGCCGACGACGCCTTCCCCGCCATGGCCTTCCAGTCGCTGGGCTACGACTGCTTCCACAACGGCGAGGGACGCTGGAACGGCGTGGCCGTCCTCAGCAGGGTAGGGCTCGCGGACCCGATGGCCGGGTTCGGCGAAGGCATCGAGCCCGACCCCGACGCCCGCTTGGCCTGGGCCACCTGCGCCGGGGTGCGAGTGGCGTCGTGCTACGTGCCCAACGGCCGGGCCGTCGGCCACGACCACTACCGCTACAAGCTCGACTGGCTGGGCCGGCTGCGGGCTTCCCTGGACGCGCAGGCCGATCCGGGGGCGCCGGTGCTGGTGTGCGGCGACTTCAACGTCGCCCCCGATGATCGGGACGTGCACGACCCGGCCGCCTTCGTCGGCGCCACCCACACCAGCGCGCCCGAGAGGGAGATGCTGGCGGGCCTGCTCGAGTGGGGACTGGTGGACGTGTTCCGCGAGCACCACGGCGACGCCGGGCTGTTCACGTGGTGGGACTATCGGGGAGGCGACTTCCACAAGCGCCGAGGAATGCGCATCGACTTGGTGCTGGCCACCCGCCCGGTCGCCGACGCCGCCGGCTTCGCGCTCATCGACCGCAACGAGCGCAAAGGTCCCAAGGACGACCCGCCCAGCGACCACGCGCCTCTGTTCGTCGATCTGGGCGAGGTGGTCCGGTCGTGTTGACCCTGCTGGACGGGCACCTCGGTGCCGACGCTCGACGTGTCGTCGATCTGGGCGAGGTGGTCCGGTCGTGTTGACCCCGCTGGACGAGCACGCCCTGCTCGTCTTCTGGACGCAGCTGCTGGTGCTGGTGGCGGCGGCCCGTGCAGTGGGCTACCTGATGCGGCGAGTCGGACTGCCGTCGGTCGTCGGTCAGCTGGCCGCGGGCGTCGTGCTCGGTCCGTCGGTGTTCGGAGCGGTCTGGCCGGGCGGGTTCGAGTGGTTCATCCCTCATGAGGAGATCTCCTCTGGCGCGCTGTTCGCGGTCACCTGGCTCGGCGTGGCGCTGCTGCTGGTCACAGCCGGGTTCGAGACCGACCTGGCGCTGATCCGGCGCCTGGGGCGGGCCGCCGCGCTGGTCACCGGCTTCAGCCTCGTGGTGCCGCTGGCCGGCGGCCTGGCGACCGGTCTGCTGCTTCCGGCGGGATTCGTTGGCGGCGGTGCCGACCGAGCCGTGTTTGCGTTGTTTGTGGCGCTGGCGCTGTCGGTGTCGGCTCTGGCGGTGATCGCTCGGATCCTGTCGGAGTTGGGGCTGATGAGGCGCGACTTCGGTCAGATCACGGTGGCCGCCGGCATGGCCAACGACGTGGTCGGCTGGGTGATGCTGGCCGTGTTCACGGGTTTCGCCACTGCGGGCCAGGTGTCGGTGACTGGAACGCTGAGGACCGTGCTGGGCCTGGCCGCCTTCCTGCTGTTGGCGATGACGCTGGGCCAGCGGGCCGTCGACGCCTCCCTGCGCCGCATCCGGCGCAACGGCCCCAACCTGCACGGCGCGCTGGGTGTCGCGGTGTTCACGATGCTCGCCTTCGGCGTGGCCACCCAGGCGCTGGGCATCGAGGCGGTGCTGGGCGCTTTCGTGGCCGGAGTGGTTCTGAACCGCTCACGCTTCCAGCAGCACGAAGTGGTCGGTCACATCGAGTCGCTCACCGACGCTTTCCTCGCTCCGGTGTTCTTCGCCATGGCCGGGCTCCGGGTCGATCTCCGGCTGCTGGGGGAAGGCGATGCCCTTGCCTGGGCCGGAGCGGTGATGGCGGTCGCGATCGCGGCCAAGTTCGCGGGCGCTTTCGCGGGCGCGCTGCTGGCGGGGCAGTCGCGTCGGGCGGCGGCGGCTCTGGGCGCGGGGCTCAACGCCAGGGGCGCGTTGGAGATCGTTATCGCCTCGGTGGGGTTGTCGCTGGGTGTGTTCAGTGAGACGGCCTACACCGTCATCGTGATAGTGCCCCTGGTGACCTCGGTGTTCGCCGCGGTGAGCCTGCGTTTGACGGTGCGCGACTGGTTGGGGTCCCCGGACGAGCAGGAGCGCTTGGAGCGTGAGGAGGCGCTCAGCCGGAACCTGGTGGTGCGTTCGTCGCGGTTGCTGCTCGCCTCGCGTGCTGAGCCGGCGTCCATCGCTGCTGCCCAGCTGATGCACTTCGCCTGGCCGGTGCAGGTGCCCGCCACCGTGATCTCGGTGGCGTCCGGGAGCGTCGGCGGCGGCTCGCAGCACTCCGACGGCTCAGCAGTAGGGCAGTGGCCCGACATCAGCGTCATCCGCAGCGTGCTCGACGGCCGCGATGTCGACCATCGCCAAGTGCGGGCGGTCGGCGCGGCCGGTGCGGTGGTGGCGTCGGCTGTCGTGGCCGAGGCCCGTCTGGGGTACGGCGCGATCTGTGTCGGCGTGGCCGGCCGTCACGAGGGCCAGCTCTACTCGCCGATGGTGGACGAGCTGCTGCTGCACTCGCCGCTGCCGGTGGTGATCGTGAGGCGCGGCTACGGACTGAAGACTCCGCTGCCGGGCGCCTTCACCCGCGCCGTTGTGCCGGTGACCGGCACGCGGTCCTCCCGAGCGGCGCAGGAGGTCGCCTTCGGGGTGAGCAGCCGGCTCGGAACCGAGGTGGTGCTCACCCATGTGGTGAATCGGCAGTGGTCGGAGCTGCGGATGCTGCCCAGACGGCTGACCCCCGGCAGGCTGGCGGCCCGTGTGCTGGGCGACTCCCACCCCGAGACGGCTCAGCCGGTGGTCGATGCACTGATGGACGCGGCCGGAGCGAAAGGAGCGGAGATGGGCGTCGAGGCCCGCACGCTGGTCCAGCCGGGCTCCTCGCCCGCATCGACGCTGGTAGCGGTGGCGGAGGAGCAGGGGGCTGACCTGGTGGTGCTGGGCGCGTCGCTGCGCAACGTCGATGGCCGCCCGTTCCTCGGCCACACCGTCGAGACGGTGCTGGAGCGCTGCTCTGCCAACGTGGCGGTGGTGGCCATGCCCCGCGTCTACACCGGGTAGCTGCCGGGGTTGGCCGTCGGGAACCTCCGCCGCCAGCTGCGAAACCGACAGCCCCGTGGCGACGAGAGATGGGGCCAGGTGATGCTCTCCCGCCTGAACCGGTCAGCCTTGCTCCTGTCGGCCGCTGCAGCTGCCTCCCGAGCGGCGCAGGAGGTCGCCTTCGGGGTGAGCAGCCGGCTCGGAACCGAGGTGGTGCTCACCCATGTGGTGAATCGGCAGTGGTCGGAGCTGCGGATGCTGCCCAGACGGCTGACCCCCGGCAGGCTGGCGGCCCGTGTGCTGGGCGACTCCCACCCCGAGACGGCTCAGCCGGTGGTCGATGCACTGATGGACGCGGCCGGAGCGAAAGGAGCGGAGATGGGCGTCGAGGCCCGCACGCTGGTCCAGCCGGGCTCCTCGCCCGCATCGACGCTGGTAGCGGTGGCGGAGGAGCAGGGGGCTGACCTGGTGGTGCTGGGCGCGTCGCTGCGCAACGTCGATGGCCGCCCGTTCCTCGGCCACACCGTCGAGACGGTGCTGGAGCGCTGCTCTGCCAACGTGGCGGTGGTGGCCATGCCCCGCGTCTACACCGGGTAGCTGCCGGGGTTGGCCGTCGGGAACCTCCGCCGCCAGCTGCGAAACCGACAGCCCCGTGGCGACGAGAGATGGGGCCAGGTGATGCTTTCCCGCCTGAACCGGTCAGCCTTGCTCCTGTCGGCCGCTGCAGCTGCCTGCGTCATGCTGGCCCTGTGGCCCGCGCGGGACCCGCGCGATGCGGTCAGCCCGGTCGTCCCAAGGCGGCGCGTGCCAGAGTCGGGAGTTGTGGGCGGCAGGCGTGGTGGTGGTCGACGCTCGCGGCGTGCTCTCAAGGTGGTGTGTGCCGGAGTCGGGAGTTGTGGGCGGCAGGCGTGGTGGTGGTCGACGTTCGCGGCGTGCTCTCAAGGTGGTGTGTGCCGGAGTCGGGAGTTGTGGGCGGCAGGCGTGGTGGTGGTCGACGTTCGCGGCGTGCTCTCAAGGTGGTGTGTGCCGGAGTCGGGAGTTGTGGGCGGCAGGCGTGGTGGTGGTCGACGTTCGCGGCGTGCTCTCAAGGTGGTGTGTGTCAGAGTCGGGAGTTGTGGGCGGCAGGCGTGGTGGTGGTCGACGTTCGCGGCGTGCTCTCAAGGTGGTGTGTGCCGGAGTCGGGAGTTGTGGGCGGCAGGCGTGGTGGTGGTCGACGCTCGCGACGCGCTTCCAAGGCGGCGCGTGCCAGAATCGGAAGTTCCGGGGGCATGTCGCTGATACTGGTCGACTCGCCGTCAGGAGATCAGGCGGATGCGGCCGGAGCCTTCGGCGACCCCGCCGATGACGGCGGCTGTGTGACCGGAGGCCCTCAGCTCGGCGACGACGGCCAGGCCGGCGTCGTGGCTGACCATGCCCAGCAGCAGACCTCCCGAGGTCTGGGCGTCGGCCAGCAGAGTCACCGACTCGGCGCTCGCGTCGCCGGTGTCGAGATGGGGCGACACCCAGTCGCGGTTGCGCCGGGTGCCGCTGGGGACCGCGCCCAGCGCGGCCAACTCGCGGGCACCTTCGATGATCGGCACGCCACCGACTGAGAGCTCCAGATCGACGCCCGACTCCTGGGCCATGCGCAGGCCGTGGCCGAGCAGGCCGAAGCCGGTGACGTCGGTGGCCGCGGTCGCGCCGTGCCGCCTGGCGGCCTCGGCCGCCTTGTCGTTGGACCGGGTCATCTCAGCAACGGCGCGGTCCACCACCTCCGGGCGGGCTTCGGCACGTTTGATGGCGGTCGAGATGACGCCGGTGCCCAGCGGCTTGGTCAGCACCAGCGCATTCCCCGGCCGCAGGCCGGCGTTGGTGAGCATGCGCCCCGGGTCGACCTCGCCCACCACTGCCATCCCGTACTTCGGTTCGGGATCGTCCACCGTGTGGCCGCCGCCCACCACGAAGCCGCCGGAGCGGGCCGCGTCCTCGCCTCCGGCCAGCACCTCGGCCAGCAGGTCGTTGGACAGCTCCTCGGAGTTCCAGGCGACCAGGTTCAGCGCCACCAACGGCCGGCCACCCATGGCGTACACGTCGGACACCGCGTTGGTGGCCGCTATGCGGCCCCAGGCGCGCGCGTCGTCCACTACCGGCGTGATGAAGTCGGCGGTCAGCACCAGGGCGCGCCCGCGGCCGATCAGCCACACGGCGGCGTCGTCGCCGGTGGCCGGGCCGACGACCAGCTCCGGCGGGGGGTCAGGGGTCAGGCCGCGCACCACGTGCGCGAGATCGCCGGGGGCGATCTTGCAGGCTCAACCAGCGCCGTGGCTGAACTCTGTGAGCCTTCGGGTCATCGCTGTCACCCCCTCTCGAATGCGCCGTCGCGGGAGCCCCGAAGGGCTGTGCCGGCCAGGACTGGAGTCCCAGCAGGATAGGTGCAGCGTCCCGCGGCGCCAGGTGAAGATTCCGGCGACGGCTGAGGGGCTGGTGCTGTCCCAGCAGGATAGGTGCAGCGTCCCGCGGCGCTAGGTGAAGATTCTGGCGACGGCTGAGGGGCTGGTGCTGTCCCAGCAGGATAGGTGCAGCGTCCCGCGGCGCTAGGTGAAGATTCTGGCGACGGCTGAGGGGCTGGTGCTGTCCCAGCAGGATAGGTGCAGCGTCCCGCGGCGCTAGGTGAAGATTCTGGCGACGGCTGAGGGGCTGGTGCTGTCCCAGCAGGATAGGTGCAGCGTCCCGCGGCGCTAGGTGAAGATTCTGGCGACGGCTGAGGGGCTGGTGCTGTCCCAGCAGGATAGGTGCAGCGTCCCGCGGCGCTAGGTGAAGATTCTGGCGACGGCTGAGGGGCTGGTGCTGTCCCAGCAGGATAGGTGCAGCGTCCCGCGGCGCTAGGTGAAGATTCTGGCGACGGCTGAGGGGCTGGTGCTGTCCCAGCAGGATAGGTGCAGCGCCCCGCGGCGCCAGCGGACCGTGCGTCCGCAACGGCCACGGCGGCGAAGGGTCTGCCGGCAGGGTGCAGCCTGCTGAGGCGTACGTCTGAGTCTGAGTCCGAGTCCGATGTGTTGCGGACACTGGCGCACGCCATCGACGTTCCGCGTGCGGTCAGTCGCCCGGTTCGAGTCCTACTCCGAGCTTCAAGCGATGATCTGCCTCTGTGGTGGCTGACTCATCGAAGTCCGGGCCCCAGGGTCCGGGAGTGTGACAAGCCGGCGCTGGCGGGCCGTCGGTCTGCGTCCAACTCGGTTGTCGGTGCCGGGCGTGGTTCGGTGCTCTGACTCGTGGGGCGGTGGTGAGCCGTCGGTCTGCGTTCAACTCGGTTGTCGGTGCCGGGCGTGGTTCGGTGCTCTGACTCGTGGGGCGTTGGTGAGCCGTCGGTCTGCGTTCAACTCGGTTGTCGGTGCCGGGCGTGGTTCGGCGTTCTGACTCGTGGGGCGGTGGTGAGCCGTCGGTTTGCGTTCAACTCGGTTGTCGGTGCCGGGCGTGGTTCGGTGCTCTGACTCGTGAGGCGTTGGCGGGCCGTCGGTCTGCGTTCAACTCGGTTGTCGGTGCCGGGCGTGGTTCGGCGTTCTGACTCGTGGGGCGGTGGCGAGTCGTCGGTTTGCGTTCAACTCGGTTGTCGGTGCCGGGCGTGGTTCGGCGTTCTGACTCGTGAGGCGTTGGCGGGCCGTCGGTCTGCGTTCAACTCGGTTGTCGGTGCCGGGCGTGGTTCGGCGTTCTGACTCGTGAGGCGTTGGCGGGCCGTCGGTCTGCGTTCAACTCGGTTGTCGGTGCCGGGCGTGGTTCGGCGTTCTGACTCGTGAGGCGTTGGCGGGCCGTCGGTCTGCGTTCAACTCGGTTGTCGGTGCCGGGCGTGGTTCGGCGTTCTGACTCGTGAGGCGTTGGCGGGCCGTCGGTCTGCGTTCAACTCGGTTGTCGGTGCCGGGCGTGGTTCGGTGCTCTGACTCGTGAGGCGTTGGTGAGCCGTCGGTTTGCGTTCAACTCGGTTGTCGGTGCCGGGCGTGATTCGGTGCTCTGACTCGTGAGGCGTTGGCGGGCCGTCGGTTTGCGTCCAACTCGGTTGTCGGTGCCGGGCGTGGTTCGGCGTTCTGACTCGTGAGGCGTTGGCGGGCCGTCGGTTTGCGTCCAACTCGGTTGTCGGTGCCGGGCGTGATTCGGTGCTCTGACTCGTGAGGCGTTGGCGGGCCGTCGGTCTGCGTCCAACTCGGTTGTCGGTGCCGGGCGTGATTCGGTGCTCTGACTCGTGAGGCGTTGGCGGGCCGTCGGTTTGCGTCCAACTCGGTTGTCGGTGCCGGGCGTGATTCGGTGCTCTGACTCGTGAGGCGGTGGCGAGCTGTCAGTCTGCGCCCAACTCGGCCCGCAGCAGGGCGGCGACCGCGTCCAGGTCGTCGGGGTCGGGGCTGGCGTCGGCTTGCGAGAAGTCGAGATGGGCCATCGTCGAGACGGGCACGACGTGGACATGCGCGTGGGGCACCTCGAAGCCGGCGATCATCAGGCCCACCCGGTCGGGAGCCAGTCCGGCCGACCGTTGGGCTGCGGCCACCCGGCGGGCCACCGCCGTCAGGTGGGCCACCGTGCCGGCATCGAGGTCGACCCAGTGGTCCACCTCCGCTCTGGGCACCACCAGCACATGGCCCCGGTTGAGGGGCCGCACGTCCATGAAGGCGACGCACACGTCGTCGCGCCACACGAACCGGCCGGGTATCTCGCCGTCGATGATCCGGGTGAAGATTGAGCGCATTCGCTGATCGTAGGCTGAGGGGTCGAGCGGATGGGGAGCAGTCCATGTTGGAGCAAGCGATGCACCGGGCGAGGCCGTGGCCCGAGCGGCCTGTGAGCACACCGAACAAGAGCGGGAGCGACCCGAGCACCTCGTCGAGCACCACACCGCCGACGAGATCGCCTGTGAGCACACCGAACAAGAGCGGGAGCGACCCCGCTGCGATGCGGCGGACCTGCAGCTGTCGGCGCGGCAGTCATGCATGCCTGGGCTTTGACCCTTGTCATGACGTTGCGATGCGGCGGACCTGCAGCTGTCGACGCGGCCGCTGAACGGCGATGGCTGCGCCGAGAAGCGGCGAGGACCGGATCCTTACCGTCCCCAATCTGATCTCGGCAGCCCGGCTGGCCTGCATCCCCTGGTTCTTGTGGCTGCTGTTCGGAGCGGAGGACCGCTGGGCTGCCGCACTGCTTTGGGGGGCACTGGGTGCCACCGACTGGGTGGACGGCTGGTGGGCCCGCCGCTTCGGCTCGGTCAGCAAGGTCGGCAAACTGCTCGATCCGATCACCGACCGGGCCGTGCTGCTCGTAGGCGTGACGGCGGTCGGCATCGACGGCTCGGTACCGTGGTGGCTGGTGGTCCTGACCCTGGCCCGGGAAGGCATCGTCGCCGTGGCCGGGCTGGTGCTGCTGTCACTGGGCGCCAAGCCGATCGACGTGACCTGGTGGGGCAAGTGCGCCACTTTCGGGCTGTATTTCTGCTTCCCGCTCCTGCTGGCCGGGGCCTCCGATTTCGGCGTGGCCGACGGCTTCAGGATTGCGGGCTGGGTGTGCGCGGCGCCGTCCCTCGTCTACAGCTACCTCTCGGCGGTGCAGTACATTCCGTTGGGCCGCGAGTCGCTGCGCCAAGGACGCGCTGATCGGGGGTAGCAGGGCTTGTGAGTGGCGGTGTTTTTCGTGATGCGGCTGGCGCGTATCGCAGTTCGCGCTGATCGGGGGTGGCAGGGCTTGTGAGTGGCGGTGTTTTTCGTGATGCGGCTGGCGCGTATCGCAGTTCGCGCTGATCGGGGGTGGCAGGGCTTGTGAGTGGCGGTGTTTTTCGTGATGCGGCTGGCGCGTATCGCAGTTCGCGCTGATCGGGGGTGGCAGGGCTTGTGAGTGGCGGTGTTTTTCGTGATGCGGCTGGCGCGTATCGCAGTTCGCGCTGATCGGGGGTGGCAGGGCTTGTGAGTGGCGGTGTTTTTCGTGATGCGGCTGGCGCGGGCCCGAACTTCATGGTCAGCCGCCTGTGGAGTGGCTGACTCATTGAAGTTCATTCTCACGCTCGCTCTGCGGGCCCGCCAATGCACAGACGAGAAGACGGAGTGGGAGCCGCCAGCAGGGCAGCTTGCTCTGCCTCCGCCATAGACAGACGACAACGCGTTCTCAGAAATCACGGATCGGCCTGCCGGTGTAGTATGCTCAGGCATATGCGTACGACCATCAATCTGCCTGACGGTTTGGGTGAGGAGGCCAAGCGGCAGGCCGCGCGGCGGGGCTGCACGTTCACGGCGCTGGTCGTCGAGGGCTTGCACCTGGCGCTGCACGGCCCCGCAGAGTCTGGATCGCCGGCGGAGCTGCCCCGCTACGGCGGAACGGGCGGGCGCCTGCTCGTCGATCTCGCCGACAAGTCGGCGTCGGCCGAAGCCCTCGACGCCGACGGGCTGCGATGATCCTGCCCGACGTCAACACGCTCGTCTACGCCTTCCACCGCGACGCCACGAACCACGACCGCTACGCCGAGTGGCTCAACGAAGCCTTGGCGGGCTCGGAGCCGGTTCTGCTGGCCGATGTCGTGCTCACCGGGTTCCTGCGGGTCGTCACCAACCGCAGGATATTCACCGATCCGGCACCCATGGCTGAAGCGCTGGCCTTCGTGGAGGCCCTGAGAGGCTCACGCGCCGGTATGGTGCTGCCGTCCACCGACGCGGCCTGGCGGCAGCTGGCCCGCTTCGTCGGGAACGACTCCTACCTGGTCGGCAACCTTGTCCCCGACGCCTGGATCGCTTCGCTGGCAGTCACTGCCGGAGCCCGAGTGGCCACCGCCGACGCCAGCTTCGCACGCTTCGAGGGCCTTGCCTGGTTCGATCCTGGCCGCAGCCGCGGGGCCTAGTGTCCTGAGTGCCTAGTTGCGCGCGGTTGTGTCGTTGCGGTGGTCGGCGTCGCTGGCGGTACGCCGGTCGGTGAACAGTGGCCGGCTGGCGAGCATGCTCATGTCACTGTCTCGCGCCCCCTGACCGTCTGTGAGACGCACAACTACATCAAGAACGGCCGTCCCCTCCCAGGCGTAGCAGACCTCCGCGGCTGGACCGACAATTGGATCGGCAACCGCAACGAGTATCCGCACCCTTTCGTGTGGCGCATGACCGTCGACGAGATCTTCGGGACCATGGCAGTATATCTGCAACGTATTCTTCACTCGGGACGCTGGGCGGCTGTTGAGCAATGCTGATTCCGTGTGACGCGCAAGGCTCTGACTTGGGGTTTTGCGAGCGGAGATTGCCTTGTTCGGGGTTTGCTTGTCATTCTGCTAGGCGGGGGTGAACAGCGTTTCGGGCTGTGGGGGTGCCGCCGGGTTGATCGGGTCCGTCTCGGGCTTGTCCGTCGAGGGCGGTTCGGGTTGCCTGTTTCGTCGAGGAGGTCCGGGTCCGTGGTCCGGCGCCGGGTCGGGGGCGTGGGCGGGTCCGTGGTGGGTGCGTTCGGGCGGTTTGATGGTGTAGAGGCCGCGTCCGTCGGGAGCTTCCCGCCAGCTGTGGAGGTGCACTTTTTGGTGGCATCCCCAGCACAGCAGCATCATGTTGTCGATGTTCGTCGGCCCGCCTTGCGACACTGCTTGGACGTGGTGGCCCTGGCAGATCCACATGTCGGCTCCGCAGCCCCCGCAGGCCCCGTAGCGGGCCCGCAGCGCGTTGGTCTGGGCTTTGGTGGCGACCCGTTTGGAGTGGCCGTGCCATAACGGCACACCCTCGCTGCTGAACACCACTCCTTTGATCCTCGCGTTGCAGAAGTGCTCCTCCAGCACGCTTCGGGGGATCACCTCGCCCCCGGCGATCTCCGCGAACGCCTCGGTGCCGTCAGCGCTGAGATGCTGCACGATGGTGATGTCCGCCGACGGCCGACCACCGCACCCGCACCTGCTGCCAGCCACGCCGGAACGACTGTCACCGACGCCTGCACCGGACCCGTTCTCGTGGCCGCCGCCGCGCTCGCCGGTGTCTGGGCCAGACCCGTCTGCGGCGCCGGCCGCGCCGCTGCGACCCTCGTCTGCGCCTGCACCGGACCCGTTCACGTGGCCGCCGCCGCTGCTGTCATCGTGGGACCCGTTCGGGGCGGTTGCCGCCTTGGTGCCGCTGCTGCCTTCGTGAGATCCGTTCGGGGCGGTTGCCGCCTTGGTGCCGCTGCTGCCATTGTGGGGCCCGTTCGGGGCGGTTGCCGCCTTGGTGCCGCTGCTGCCTTCGTGAGATCCGTTCGGGGCGGTTGCCGCCTTGGTGCCGCTGCTGCCTTCGTGAGATCCGTTCGGGGCGGTTGCCGCCTTGGTGCCGCTGCTGCCTTCGTGAGATCCGTTCGGGGCGGTTGCCGCCTTGGTGCCGCTGCTGCCATTGTGGGGCCCGTTCGGGGCGGTTGCCGCCTTGGTGCCGCTGCTGCCATTGTGGGGCCCGTTCGGGGCGGTTGCCGCCTTGGTGCCGCTGCTGCCATTGTGGGGCCCGTTCGGGGCGGTTGCCGCCTTGGTGCCGCTGCTGCCATTGTGGGGCCCGTTCGGGGCGGTTGCCGCCTTGGTGCCGCTGCTGCCTTCGTGAGATCCGTTCGGGGCGGTTGCCGCCTTGGTGCCGCTGCTGCCTTCGTGAGATCCGTTCGGGGCGGTTGCCGCCTTGGTGCCGCTGCTGCCATTGTGGGGCCCGTTCGGGGTGCCGGCCGCTTTGGTGTTGCTGTTGTCATCGTGGGGCTCGTTCGGGGTGGTTGCTGTTTTGGCGTAGATGCTGCCGTGTGAGGTCAGCGTGTCGAGGGCGTCGGCCATGCGTTGGTCGAGGGTGCGTTTGTTGTCGCGGGGGTTGCGCAGGTCCAGCCGGCGCAGCCGCTCGGCCTCCAACAAGAACCGTTTGCGTACCTTGGCGCCAGTCACCGGGTCGAGTTCGCCCCGCAGGTGCATCATCCCGTCGTCTCCGTTCCAGATGCCCAGCCGCCGCCGGGCCCGTTGGCGGCGGTACCGCTCCTCGGCGTCGTCGGGCTGGCGGCGAGCCGCCCAGCGGCCTGCCTCGCGGGCGAACTGCTCAGGCGACAGCACCGCTGCCTGCGCCAACAACTCGGCGTCTTGTTGCACCTGCTCGGCGTCGGTCTTGTCGCTCGTGGCGGCGAGCACCCTGGCGTTGGCCACCGAGATGTCGCCGTTCTCGACCGCGTCGCGCACCGAAGGCAACTCCTGCAGCTGCTTGGCGGTCCTGACATGGCCGGCGGCCTCGCGGCGCGGCAACCCCGCAGCCTGCGCCAGCGCGCCCACACCGCCGTCGCCGTGGCGCTCCCGCGTCGCCAGACCCCCGGCCGTGTCCGCCTGCAACACCGCCAACTGCCCACCGAAGGCCTTGCACTCTCCCAGCACCACCCGCAGATCCCCAGCAGGCGTCGCCGGATCGTTCACCAGCCGGATCAACTCGGCCAAGCCTTCCCGCACCCGTCGTGCTGTGCTCACAACCATGCACACACCCTGCCACAGGGGTATGACATCCATAGACCCTCGCCGAAAAAGTCAACTGATTCCACCGATATCAGCCGAGTCCACCAGCACCCACCGCAGCGCAGTGCCACGACAGACAGCCAACGGACACCCACAACACCCAAGGACCCAAACGCCAGATCGAGAAGCCCCCAGCCCCCCTCCGAGACAGCCGAAAACCCCAAACGCGACTCGCGGCACCACATGAGGCGTTCTGGTTGTCTGCGAGGGCCGCCGAGACGGTCGGAAGCCCTGGACGCGACTCGCGGGGCTATGTGGGGCGTTCTGGTTGTCTGCGAGGGCCGCGGAGATGGTCGGAAGCCCTGGACGCGACTCGCGGGGCTATGTGGGGCGTTCTGGTTGTCTGCGAGGGCCGCGGAGATGGTCGGAAGCCCTGGACGCGACTCGCGGGGCTATGTGGGGCGTTCTGGTTGCTTGCGAGGGCCGCGGAGATGGTCGGAAGCCCTGGACGCGACTCGCGGGGCTATGTGGGGCGTTCTGGTTGCTTGCGAGGGCCGCGGAGATGGTCGGAAGCCCTGGACGCGACTCGCGGGGCTATGTGGGGCGTTCTGGTTGCTTGCGAGGGCCGCGGAGATGGTCGGAAGCCCTGGACGCGACTCGCGGGGCTATGTGGGGCGTTCTGGTTGCTTGCGAGGGCACGGGGTTAGCGGTGTGTCGCGGGTTTGGTTGCGTGGTTGAGGGCTGCTTGCGCGCGTTTGGCTTTGTCGGTGACGGGTTGGGCTTGTTCTGTCCCGCGCAGTGGTTTGGGGCCGTGGTTCCAGTGCTGTGTCCATTGGTCGACGGCGTCGGTGAGTTCGGCCACGGAGATGAAAGTGAGCATTCCCCAACGACCACGAGAGAGCCCAAGCCGCCTAAACCAACACTCCAAGATTCGGGGGGAAGCCCACGGTGCCCAGGTGCCATGGCCCGAGGCGTCAACGCCGTTGCTTGACACGTGTGGGTGGTCGGCTCTCGCCCTGAAGCTGAACCGGGCTGCGTCGGGTGCGAGCCCGAGGGCCGCTTCGCGTGAGGGCGGATGCGGGTCGGCCAGCGCCGTGACACGGGCTCCGAGCAGGTGCGCGGCGAGGTTGGCGATGTGCTTGCAGCCCATCATCCCGGCGCCGCCGATCACGCCGCAGCGCAGATCAGACAAGCTCATCGGACCTGCCGTCCCGGCTGAAGCGCAGCCGTTGCGCCGACCTCTCGACCCTGATGGATGGCTTGACCCTGTGGCCCCCGGACTCATGGAGAGTGATGTCCTCGAGCCTCGCGATCATCTGCAGCGTGGTGGACTTGCCGCACGGTGCTTCCGCAGGCCGAGCAGGCGGAGTTGGCGGCTGCTCGCGATCATCTGCAGCGTGGTGGACTTGCCGCACGGTGCTTCCGCAGGCCGAGCAGGCGGAGTTGGCGGCTGCTCGCGATCATCTGCAGCGTGGTGGACTTGCCGCACGGTGCTTCCGCAGGCCGAGCAGGCGGAGTTGGCGGCTGCTCGCGATCATCTGCAGCGTGGTGGACTTGCCGCACCCCGACGGGCCCGCCGTCACCAAGAACTCCGCTTCCTTGATCTTCAAGTTCAGGCCGGTGACCGCCCTGAATCCGTTGTCGTGCGCCTTGTCGACGTCCCTCGGGGCGACGTCGGCCATCGGTCTCCTCATGCGCGTGGCGAGCGTTCGCAACAGCACGACAACGCCTGCCCGGTCGACCGGTCGCGGGCCCGTGGCCGCGGGTGCGCCGCCTTGACGCTGCCATGGGGTAGCTTCAGGGCATGAACATTCCTGAGGAACTGCGCTACTCCACCGACCACGAGTGGGCTGTCGTCGACGGCGACGTCGTCCGCATCGGAATCACCGACTATGCCCAGGACGCCCTCGGCGACGTCGTCTACGTGGAACTGCCTCAGGCGGGCGACCGCGTCGATCGGGGAGAAGAGTTCGGGGAGGTTGAATCGACCAAGTCGGTCTCGCCTCTGTTCTCGCCGGTGAGCGGCGTGGTGAGCGAGGTCAACGGCGAACTGGACGGAGCCCCGCAGCGGCTCAACGAAGATCCCTACGGGGACGGGTGGATCTGCACCGTCACGTGCGACGATGCCGCTGAGTTCGACAGCCTGCTCGACGCGGACGGCTACAGGGACCTGATCGCGGGGTAGAGAATGGCGTCTACGCCGTGCCCGGCCTGCGGTCGCAGCAACCGTCGCCGGGCTGGTGCCTGCGCGTCCTGCGGGTCGCTTCCGGCGCCCGACGACGCCACCACCGAGCACCGGGCCGTCCAGCCCGATCCCTCTCCGGGAACGGTGCAGGTGGACAGATCGGCCTTCGGTCGCCATCAGGGTCTATTCGTCGTCAATCAGGGCTCCAAGGCCGGCGCCCGCTACGCGCTCGACTCCGACGTCGTGTCAGTCGGCCGCGATCCCTGCAGCGACATCTTCCTAGACGACGTCACGGTCTCGCGCCGCCACGCCGAAGTGGCCAGGGACGGGGCCCGGTACTCGATCCGCGACGTCGGCTCGCTGAACGGGACCTACGTCAACCGCCGGCTCGTCGATCAGGGCGAGCTCAACGAGGGCGACGAGGTCCAGATCGGGAAGTTCAAGCTGGTGTTCGTCCATGGGACGTCGCCGCGGTGAGCCGCTCCTACCGGTCCATCGGCGAAGTGCTCTCGATGCTCGCGGAGGAGCACCCCGATCTGACGGTCTCCAAGATCCGGTTCCTGGAGAGCCAGGGCCTGATCGACCCGCCGCGCACTCCCTCCGGCTACCGCAAGTTCTTCGAGGCCGACGTCGAGCGCCTCAGCTGGGTGCTGATCCAGCAGCGCGACCACTTCCTGCCGCTCAAGGAGATCAAGCGCCGCATCGCTGCGGGGGCGGTGGACAGAGACGAGCCGCCTGACCCCGCCGGCTCCGGGGCCGGGGCCGGGGCCGAGCCCTCGACCCCGTCGCTGTTCACCGCTCGGCTGGGACCTGGCGTGTCCGGGGAGGTCGCTGGCGAGGCGACTGCGGAGGCCGGGACCGCGCGGCACGGCTCGGTCAGTCTCACAGCGGCCGGTTTGGCCGAGGCCGTCGGCATCGACGTCGACCACATAGCCGAGCTGCAGCGGCTCGGCATCATCGTCCCAGCTGAGGGACGGTCTGGCTCCAGTGGCTCCGGTGGCGACGATGGCGCAGATCCGCTGTACGACCATGTTGCGCTGGTGACGGCGCGGACGGTGGCGGCGCTGGCCGACCACGGAATTCCGGCCCGTAATCTGAGAATGTTCAAGATGGCCGCCGACCGCGAGGCCGGCGTCTACGAGCAGCTGCTGGGAGCAGCGATCGCCCGACGCGACACGGAGCGACTGCGCGTCGAGCTGGTGGAGATCGTGGACCTGGCCGAGTCGCTCCGGAGGCTGCTTCTGCAACGGGCCCTCCAAGCCCATCTGTGCCCGCAGGCCGGCCCGGTGGGCGGTCGCCAGGACGATCGAGGCGGCGATGTCGGTCAAGGCGGTCGGTGAGGTTGGAGGATCGGTGAGCGGGACAAATGTCGGGGCGCGTTCGCGGGTCGGCGTCGTCGGTCGGCGGGCCGGTGAGGGTGGCGGGCCGGCGACCGGGTAGCCGGCCCGGACGGAAGGGGCGCCGCCTCGCTGTGCCGGGCTCGGACATGCCCGCGGCCGCGTTGAGCGCGGCTCCGTCCGGGGCTCTGGCGACGGCCGAGCCGCGTGTGCTGCTCAGCGCGGCGCAGATCGACGGGATCGTCGCCCGCCTCGCTTCGGAGATGTCGGCCCGGTATCCCGGCGGCGTTGTGCTGATCGGAGTGCTGCGTGGCAGCGTCCCGTTCCTGGCCGACCTTGCCAGAGCCATGACTGTTCCCGTGAGCGTGGACTTCATCGCCGTCACGCCCTATACCCCCCACTCGGGCCGTGTGCGTCTGCTCAAGGATCTCGACATCGACGTCGCCGGCCTTCACGCCGTGATCGTCGAGGACATCGTCGACACCGGGCTCAGCACCGCTTTCCTGCATTCCGAGATCCGGCGCCGCCGGCCCCGCTCGGTCGCCGTATGCACGCTGTTGGATCGGCGGATCCGGCGGGTGGTGCCGGTAGAAATCGACTTCGCGGGCGCCGAGGTGTCCGACTCGTTCGTGATCGGCTTCGGACTCGACCACGAGGGCCGCTACCGCAATCTGCGGCTGGTGGCAACGGCCGACATGGAGTTGCTCGCCGCCGACCCCGACGCCTACGTTCCGGTCTTCTACGGATCGGACGCGGTGGCGGCGCCAAGCCGAACAGACTGAGGCACACGCGCGCCGTGTCCAGTCCCCCTGCGGGCGCTGGACGCGGTGGTGCCAGGCTGAACAGATTGAGGCACACGCGCGCCGTGTCCAGTCCCCCTGCGGGCGCTGGACGCGGTGGTGCCAGGCTGAACAGATTGAGGCACACGCGCGCCGTGTTCAGTCCCCCTGCGGGCGCTGGACGCGGTGGTGCCAGGCTGAACAGATTGAGGCACACGCGCGCCGTGTTCAGTCCCCCTGCGGGCGCTGGACGCGGTGGTGCCAGGCTGAACAGATTGAGGCACACGCGCGCCGTGTTCAGTCCCCCTGCGGGCGCTGGACGCGGTGGTGCCAGGCTGAACAGATTGAGGCACACGCGCGCCGTGTTCAGTCCCCCTGCGGGCGCTGGACGCGGTGGTGCCAGGCTGAACAGATTGAGGCACACGCGCGCCGTGTTCAGTCCCCCTGCGGGCGCTGGACGCGGTGGTGCCAGGCTGAACAGATTGAGGCACACGCGCGCCGTGTTCAGTCCCCCTGCGGGCGCTGGACGCGGTGGTGCCAGGCTGAACAGATTGAGGCACACGCGCGCCGTGTTCAGTCCCCCTGCGGGCGCTGGACGCGGTGGTGCCAGGCTGAACAGATTGAGGCACACGCGCGCCGTGTTCAGTCCCCCTGCGGGCGCTGGACGCGGTGGTGCCAGGCTGAACAGATTGAGGCACACGCGCGCCGTGTTCAGTCCCCCTGCGGGCGCTGGACGCGGTGGCGGTGCCAGGTCGAACAGACTGAGGCCGCTCGGTGCGGGCGTCCCGCGGGCGTCCGCGCGCTCTGATCCGCGGCCGGGCTGTGGAGTGCCGTGTCCGGGCGTTGCCCGGGTCGTCGCGGACACCTGTGCAAGGCCGGGGTAGGATGCTGCCATGGAGCAGATGGAGCTGGTCGGGGTGAGAGTGGAGCTGCCGTCCAATACGCCGATCGTGTTGCTGCGCGAGATGTCGGACGCCGCTCGACTGCTGCCCATCTTCATCGGAGCGCCCGAGGCGACCGCCATCGCCGTCGCTCTCGACGGTGTGACGACCCCGAGGCCGATGACCCACGACCTTCTCCGAAACGTGCTCGACGAGCTGTCGGCCGACCTTGAGCGGGTGGTGGTGACCGAGCTGCGGGACAAGACGTTCTATGCGGAGCTGCACCTGCAGCGCGACGGCGGCCGTTTCGTGCTGTCGAGCCGGCCCTCGGATGCCATCGCGCTCGCGGCCCGCACCGGCACGCCTATCTTTGCGGAGGAGGCGGTGATAAAGGAGGCGGGTTACACCACCGACGGCGTCGCAGTGGCCGGGCAGCAGCAGGCCGAAGAGGTCGTGGAGCAGTTCAAGGAGTTCATCGACTCCGTCTCGCCCGAGGACTTCGGCAGCCGCTAGCGCGCCGAACGGCGCCCTCCGGGCATCCCGCGTCT
Organism: Acidimicrobiales bacterium; assembly: GCA_965116865.1. Classification (GTDB taxonomy): domain Bacteria; phylum Actinomycetota; class Acidimicrobiia; order Acidimicrobiales; family Aldehydirespiratoraceae; genus Aldehydirespirator. Next base: position 648,847 of record OZ220727.1, read on the forward strand.
GGTTGCCGTGGAAGGCCCGGCGCGGGGTTGTTGACTCGTGCCCGTCTGAGCCGTAGAGTCTCTACTGGTGACAGCGTCGTAGTTTCGGCGTTGTCATTGCGGTATTGCTGCTGTGATGCCGCTGTGTCCGATACCGCTGTGTCATTGTGGCACCGTGCCATGGTGGCATTGCCGTTGATTCGCCGGCGCTGGCGGTCGTAGTGGCCGTTGCCCGAGGCGGTCACCGGCTACAGGCAAGGAGCTGCAGATGGAGGCAACCGAGCACACAGTCCGGGGGTACAGCGCGAGGGTAGCCGCGGAGGTCGTCGGCATCACCTACCGCCAGATCGACTACTGGGCCCGCACCGATCTCGTGTCGCCCTCGCTGGCACGGGCCTCCGGCAGCGGCAGCCGCCGCCAGTACAGCTACGCCAACCTGCTGGAGCTCAAGGTGATCAAGCGGTTGCTCGACTCGGGGATCAAGCTGGAGAAGGTCCGGTCGATCTTCGAATACATGCGCAGCGAACTGCAGGAGGACGTCTCTCGGGCCAGCCTCGTGATCGACGGCTACAACGTCGTGTGCGCCCGCAGCGACGCCGAGTTCATCGACGTGCTCCAGAGAGGCCAGGGAGTGCTCAATGTGCTACCGCTGTCGAGCGTGAAGCAGGCGGTGGACGCGGCCATCATCGAATTGCGGCCCGCCGCCGACGAGGGCGCAGACGATGCGGACGAGGCCGCCGACGAGTTCCGGACGGCGGTCGGCGGGTTCTGAGCCGTCGCCTGAGGCCGGGCGGGCGTTCCGTGAGTCCGCAGGAGCCCCGCCGAACGCCGGGCGGTGCCGTGGCCCGGGCGGCTCGCGGTCGATGCGGACAAGAGCGGGCTGCAGGGTGCAGCGATATGTGGGCGCGCGCATCACCGAGCGGCCTGCGATGACGTTCGCCCATCCCTCTGAGCAGGCTTTCGCCGGCCTGCTCGACTCCTACGGGATCCGCTGGGAGTACGAGCCTCGCATGTTCGTGCTCGCGCGGCACTCCGACGGGAACACGGCGTGCGGCTTCACCCCCGACTTCTATCTGCCCGACTTCGACGTGTACGTGGAGGTGACCACGTTGAGGCAGCAGCTCGTCAGCCGCAAGAAGCAGAAGCTGAGGCTGCTGGCCGAGAGCTACCCGGATGTCCGGGTGATGTTCTTGAACCGTCGAGACATGGAGTGGATCGGCCGCAAGTACGGCTTGGCGGTCGCCGCATGAACAGGATCGACCCGTCTGTCGAACTTGGTTCCCGTCCCTTCCGGCGGTGCCCGCGGGCCGTTCGGCCCCTGGCAAGGTCATCGTGAACGGCGACAGGGCCGCTCGGTCGCTGCACCAGTCGCCTCTGCGCTACGTGCATGAGCAGGCCGGGGCCAAGCTGGTGCCCTTCGGCGGCTGGAACATGCCGCTGCTGTACTCCACGGGAACGGTGGCCGAGCACATGGCCTGCCGCACCGGCGCCGCCATGTTCGACGTGTCGCACCTGGGAACGGTGCGGGTCAGTGGCGTCGGCGCCCATCGGTCCCTGCAGTGGGCGCTGACCAACGATCTGGACCGGGCCGGCGTCGGCGCGGCCCAGTACACCCACCTGCTCGACGCCTCGGACGCGTCGGTGCTCGATGACATCATCGTGTGGTGGATCGGACCCGAACTGTTCGACGTGATGCCCAACGCATCCAACACGGATCGGGTCGTCGGCGCTCTGCGGGAAGGTTCGGACGACCCGGACATAACGGACGTGACCGCGGATCGGGCCGTCATTGCCGTCCAGGGTCCCGAGGCACGGGCCCGGATCGCGGCCGCGGGCGGCGAGGAGGCCGCCTCGGTGGGGCGTTTCAAAGTCGTTTCCGCCCGCTTCGGCGACATCCCGGTCACAGTGGCCGGCACGGGCTACACCGGCGAGGACGGCGTTGAGATGGCCGTCAGCGTAGATGACGCTCCGACGGTGTGGAGGCGACTGGCCGACGTCGGGGTGTCGCCGGCCGGGCTGGGAGCCCGCGACACCCTGCGACTGGAGGCCGGTCTGCCGCTGCACGGCCATGAGTTGGGTCCGGGAATCACCCCGTTGCAGGCCGGGCTGGGCTGGGTGGTGCGCTGGGACAAGGGCGACTTCCGTGGTCGGGCAGCGCTGGAGGCCGAGCGCGCGGCCGGGCCATGGCGGCGGCTGCGCGGCCTGCTGGCGGCCAAGGGCCGTCCTCCCCGCGACGGCTGCACAGTCCGGCGCGGCGACGACAAGGTCGGCGCGGTCACCAGCGGCAACTTCTCGCCGGTGCTGGGCCGGGGCGTCGCCTTGGCCTTCCTGGCGCCCGAGGTCGGTGTCGGCGACGAGGTGGTCATCGACGTCCGGGGTCGGGATCTGCCCGCTCGCGTGGTCAAACCGCCTTTCCACCGCTGACTCGCCGCCTTCGACGGTCCGGCCGGCGGCGCAGGTCAGGGGCGTTCGGGCAGAGGCGGCAGCACGTCCACTGCTTGCTGGCGGAGCCAGTGGTCGGCCAGCACCAGCAGGGCCATTGCCTCGACCATGGGCACGGCTCGGGGCAGCACGCACGGATCGTGACGGCCCCGGGCGGCCACGGTGACCGCTTCGCCGCCGCGGGTCACGCTCTGCTGCTCCGAAGCGATGGTGGCAGTCGGTTTGAACGCTACCCGCAACACGATGTCCTCGCCGTTGGAGATGCCGCCCTGCACGCCGCCGGAGCGGTTCGACACGGTGCGGATCCCGTCGGAGGGGTCCGCTCTGAACGGATCGTTGTGGGACAGGCCGGTCAGACGGGTTCCGCTGAAGCCGCTGCCGATCTCGAAACCCTTGGACGCGGGCAGTGACAGCAAGGCGCCGGCCAAAGCCGCATCGAGTTTGTCGAACACCGGCTCGCCCAGTCCGGCGGGGACGCCCCGGCAGACGCACTCCACGACGCCGCCGAGCGAGTCGCCGTCGTGCCGGGCCTTGTCGATGGCCTCGACCATCCGGGTTGAGGCCTCGGGGTCGGGGCAGCGGGTCGCAGCGGCCTCCACGTCGGCGAGGGTGACCGCGGTCGGGTCGACGGCCGCCTCGACGTCCTTCACCGACTGAACCCATCCCAGCACCTCGATGCCGGCCGCGGTGTGCAGCAGCTTGCGGGCGATCGCAGCCGCCGCGACCCGTCCGACGGTCTCGCGGGCCGAGGCCCGGCCCCCGCCGGTCCAGTCCCGGAAGCCGTACTTGGCGTCGTAAGTGAAGTCGGCGTGGGAGGGCCGGTAGACGTCGCGCAGGTGATGGTAGGCCTCTGGGCGGGCGTCGGAGTTGCGAACCAGAATCGCGATCGGGGCGCCGGTGGTGCAACCGCCGAAGACGCCCGACAGCATCTCAGCGGTGTCCGATTCGTGCCTCTGGGTGACCAGCCTGCTCTGGCCCGGCCGGCGCCGGTCCAGGTCGGCCTGAATGTGTGCGGAGTCGAGTGCCAGCCTGGGCGGGCAGCCGTCGACCACCACCCCGACGGCGCCGCCGTGCGACTCGCCGAACGTGGTGACCCGGAAGAGGGTGCCGAACGTGCTGGCCATGGCGTGCAGCATACGGACCGCCTTGAAGGGGGACGAGCAACGGGTCTGGATGCGGCGCCTGTACGCAGGATTCGGCGGATGAGTTCCGTCGCATGAAGCCGCTCTGCGGGCGCCGCGACAGGTCGAGCTCGGCCCCCGCCTCCTGGAGGCTCTGCCGGAGTAGCAGCCCGCACAGTCGATTCTCGCACGCGCTCCGCCCAAGAGGCCGAGCGAATAGGCGGGCCAGTCCGGATCATACGGGCGAGGCCGTGGCCCGAGCGGCCCTCAGGTCGCAGCGAACAAGAGCGGGAATGACACCGCTGCGACACAATCGGCTCTCACCTATTCGCGGACGCTCTAAGAGGCCGAGCGAATAGGCGGGCCAGTCCGGATCATACGGGCGAGGCCGTGGCCCGAGCGGCCCTCAGGTCGCAGCGAACAAGAGCGGGAATGACACCGCTGCGACACAATCGGCTCTCACCTATTCGCGGACGCTCTAAGAGGCCGAGCGAATAGGCGGGCCAGTCCGGATCATACGGGCGAGGCCGTGGCCCGAGCGGCCCTCAGGTCGCAGCGAACAAGAGCGGGAATGACACCGCTGCGACACAATCGGCTCTCACCTATTCGCGGACGCTCTAAGAGGCCGAGCGAATAGGCGGGAGCGACGCGGCCCATACAGGCGAGGCCGTGGCCCGAGCGGCCCTCAGGTCGCAGCGAACAAGAGCGGGAATGACACCGCTGCGACACCACGGACTCTCACCTATTTGCGCTTGGGCTAAAGCTCGAGGAGGGCTTGCTCTACTACTTCGGGGAGGGCGGGATGGATGTAGTACTGGTGGCGGGCCATCTGGTCGATGGTGAGGTCGAAGTGCATGCCCTGGATGAGCTGCTGGATCAGCGTCGGCGCCTGGGGGCCGATGATGTGGGCGCCCAGCAGGCGGCGGGTCTCGGCATGGGCGATGACCTTGACAGCACTCTCGGTGTCTTCCATGGCCCAGCCGTAGGCCGCCGAGCTGTACGGCTGCACATGGCTGCGATAGGGGATTTGCTGCTGGCGGCACTCCCGCTCGGCCAGACCGACGCTGGCCACCTGGGGGTGTCCGAACACGGCGTGGGGGATGAAGCGGTGATCGACGCTGATCGGGTCGTCGGGACGGGACAGGTTGTTCCGCACCACCCGGGCCTCGTGGTTGGCGACGTGCTTGAGCTGTGCCGGATTGGTGACGTCGCCCAGCGCCCACACTCCCCGGGCGGTGGTGCGCAGTTGGTCGTCGGTGACCACGTAGCCGGCGCCGTCGGTGTCGATGCCTCCCGCAGACACGTCCAGCCGGTCGCCGTTGGGTGTGCGGCCGGCGGCCACCAGCAGCTCGTCGGCCCGCAGCTCGCTTCGACCTGCAGAGTCCTCGACGGCCACAACGATCTCGGCGCCCTCCCGACGGGCCGACAGCACGCGGGTGTTGAGACGCACGTCGAATCGGCGCCTGTAGGCGTCGGTGAGCCGTCGGCGGATCTCGTCGTCCTCCCGGCGCAGGAAGGTGTCGCCCCGCAGCACGAACGTCACCTGCGAGCCGAAGGCGCCCATCACCGAGCCCAGCTCCGCGGCGATGTAGCCCCCGCCGAGCACCACGAGCCGCCCGGGCAGGTCGTCGAGGCGCATGATGGTGTCGGAAGTGTGATGGCCGCAGCCAGCCAGGCCGGGAATGTCGGGGACTGCCGGCCGGGCGCCCGCCGCGACCACGACCTTGTCGGCGGTGATGATGTCGTCTCCCACCGTCACAGTGCGCGGTCCGCAGAACCGGGCGGTGTCAGTGTACACGGTCACGTTGGGCAGCCCCGCGCGGTAGTCGAGGCCGTCGGCGGCGATCGGGTCGATCCGGCCGAAGATCCGGTCGCGTATCCCGGGCCAGTCGGCGCCGTCGAAGGTGGTGCTCAACCCGAGGCGCTTGGAGTCATCTGCCAGTTCGGCCACCTCAGCCGCATGCACGAACATCTTGGAGGGGATGCATCCGGCGTTGAGGCAAGTGCCGCCGAACCGGCCGTGCTCGACGATGGCGATATCCCAGTCGTCGTGTTCGGGCCCGATCACCGAGTTGCCCGAGCCCGCGCCGATGATCAGCAGGTCGAAATGGCGCACCGAGCGCGGCACCCTACCGCCTCGCCTCTCAGGAATTGGCACACCGGGAGTCCCGAACGGGCCTTCGCCTCTGCCGATTCGGCTCAGGCGCCTCGCCTCGCCGGAGTCGTGTAGGTGGTCATGGTGTCTCCTCTGCTGCGGAGCGCCTCTGCCGATTCGGCTCAGGCGCCTCGCCTCGCCGGAGTCGTGTAGGTGGTCATGGTGTCTCCTCTGCTGCGGAGCGCCTCTGCCGATTCGGCTCAGGCGCCTCGCCTCGCCGGAGTCGTGTAGGTGGTCATGGTGTCTCCTCTGCTGCGGAGCGCCTCTGCCGATTCGGCTCAGGCGCCTCGCCTCGCCGGAGTCGGCTCCGAGGCGTGTCGGCTCGGTTGGCAGGCGGCTCAGCCTTCGAGGATCCCGGTGAAGTCCTCGATCGGCGGACACGAGCACATGACGTTGCGGTCGCCGTAGGCGCCGTCGATGCGGCCCACCGGCGGCCAGTACTTGTTGGCTCGTTCGTGCGCCTCCGGGTAGGCGGCCTCGGTGCGGGTGTAGGGGTGTGTCCATTCGTCGGCGGTGACGTCCTCGCAGGTGTGGGGGGCGTTCACCAGCGGGTTGTCGTCGGCGGGCCACTCGCCCCGACCCACCCGCTGAGCCTCGGCGGCGATGGCCAGCATGGCGTCGCAGAACCGGTCCAGTTCGGCTTTGCCCTCCGACTCGGTGGGCTCGATCATCAGCGTGCCCGCCACCGGGAAGCTCATCGTGGGGGCATGGAAGCCGTAGTCGATCAGCCGTTTGGCGATGTCGTCGACAGTGATGCCGCAGGTGTCTCGCAGCACCCGCGTGTCGATGATGCACTCGTGGGCCACGAAACCCTTTGCGCCGGTGTACAGGATCGGGTAGGCCTCGCTGAGGCGGGCGGCCACGTAGTTGGCGTTGAGGATCGCGACCTCGGTGGCCCGCCTCAGTCCCTCGGCGCCCATCATGTGGATGTACATCCACGGGATGGCCAGGATCCCGGCCGAGCCCCAGGGCGCGGCAGCGACCGGACCCGGCCCGGTCGGCGGTCCCGCCACCGGCGCCAGCGGATGGTTGGGCATGAACGGGACCAAGTGCTCGGCCACTCCGATGGGTCCGACGCCCGGGCCTCCGCCTCCGTGGGGGATGCAGAACGTCTTGTGCAGGTTGATGTGGCTGACGTCGGCGCCGAACCTTCCCGGCCGGGCCAGGCCTACCATGGCGTTGAGGTTGGCCCCGTCGAGGTAGACCTGCCCGCCGTGCTCGTGGACGACGTTGCAGATGTGGCGCACCGCGGTCTCGAACACGCCGTGGGTGGAGGGGTAGGTGATCATCAGCGCCGCGAGGGTGTCGCTGTGGGCTGCGGCCTTGCGCTTGAGGTCTTCCACGTCGACGTTCCCCCCCTCGTCGCAGCCGACCACCACCACTCGCATCCCGGCCATCACCGCGCTGGCCGCGTTGGTGCCGTGCGCCGACGAGGGGATCAGGCACACGTCGCGGCCGGGCTCGCCGCGGCTGCGGTGGTGGGCCCGGATCGCCAGCAGGCCGGCCAATTCGCCCTGGGCGCCGCTGTTGGGCTGCAGCGAAACCGCCGCGAAGCCGGTTATCTCGGCCAGCCAGTTTTCGAGCTGGTCGATGAGGCGCTGGTAGCCGACGGTCTGGTCCAAGGGCGCGAAGGGGTGGATGTCGGCCAGCTCGGGCCAGCTCACCGGCTCCATCTCGGCTGCCGCGTTGAGCTTCATGGTGCATGAGCCGAGCGGGATCATCGACCGGTCGAGGGCGATGTCGCGGTTGACCAGGCGGCGCATGTAGCGCACCAGGTCGGTCTCGCTGCGGAACGCCGAGAAGATCGGGTGCGTCAGCGGCGCAGTGGTGCGCCGGTAGTCGGGCGGCCGGGGGTCGTCGACGAGGCGGTCCAGGATGCGGAAGTCGGCGCGGTAGCCGAACGCCTTCCACACGGCCTCCAAGTCGGCTGGCGTCGTCCTCTCGTCGACGGTGGCGCAGACGGTGTCGGCGTCCACTCGGCGCAGGTTGACGCCGCCGGCCAGGGCCATCGCGATCACCTTGTCGGCTCGGCCCGGCACCCGGATGCAGACCGTGTCGAAGAACTGGTCGTGGACGATCTCTATGCCGTTCTCACGCAGCCCGTGGGCCAGGATGGAGGCCACCCGGTTGACCCGCAGAGCGATCTTGGACAGCCCCTCGGGCCCGTGATGGATGGCGTACATCGACGCCATCACCGCCAGCAGCACCTGCGATGTGCAGATGTTGGAGGTGGCCTTCTCGCGGCGGATGTGCTGCTCGCGGGTCTGCAGGGCCAGCCGCAGCGCCTGACGGCCGGCGTCGTCCTTGGACACGCCGACCAGGCGTCCGGGCAGCGCCCGCCGGTAGGACTCGCGCACCGCGATGTAGGCGGCGTGGGGGCCTCCGAAGCTCATGGGCACGCCGAAACGCTGAGTCGAGCCCACCACGGCGTCGGCGTCCATCTCGCCCGGCGGCGTGAGCACGCACAACGCCAGCGGGTCGGCAGCGACAGCCACCAGAGTGTCGGAGCGGTGGGCCCGCTCGATGATGGAGCGCAGGTCGGGGACGGCGCCCGTCGTGCCCGGATACTGCACCAGCAGGCCGAACACGCCTTCGAGGTAGGCGGTGGCCGGGTTGCACACCACGACATCGAGGCCGATCGGCTCGGCTCGGGCCTGCACCACCGCGATGGTCTGCGGATGGCAGGCCTCGTCCACCGCGAAACGGTCGCCTTGGCGGCCCCGCCCGACCCGGTGCAGCAGGGTCATTGCCTCGGCCGCGGCGGTGGCCTCGTCGAGCAGCGACGCGTTGGCGACGTCCATGGCGGTCAGCTCGCTGACCATGGTCTGGAAGTTGAGCAGGGCTTCCAGACGGCCCTGGGAGATCTCGGGCTGGTACGGGGTGTAGGCCGTGTACCAGCCCGGATTCTCGAACACGTTGCGGCGGATGACGGCCGGTGTGACGGTCTGGTGGTAGCCCATGCCGAGCATCGAGACCAGCGGGCGGTTGGCGCGTGCCATGTCCAGCAGTTCGTCGTAGTCGGTCAGGCGTGGCCCCAGGGTGGGCAGATCCATAGTCTCGCGCTGGCGGACGTCGTGGGGGACGGTCCGGTCGATCAGCTCGTCGAGGTCGGCGACGCCGACGATGGCGAGCATCTCGGCGACGTCTTCGGGGGTGGGGCCTATATGGCGGCTCTGGAACGCTCGCCGGTCGCGCAGATCGTCGAACCGGGGCCTGGCACGCTTGGATTCAGACATCAATGCCGCAATCTACCCGGGGTCTCGGCCCCTCCATGCTCGGAGCGCGCCGAGGGGGTTCGGGTGCAGCGCGCACAGGCGTGCTCCCGCCGTGTCGCAGCGGTGTCGCTCCCGTTCGTGCTCGCTGCGACCTGAGGGTCGCTCCGGCCGCAGGCGGCGCGAGCATCCTCGGAACGCGGAGCAGTCCGCCCTATAGTGCCGGGCCGCGACAGGGCGCGGCGCAGCGGCGCCGTCGGCAAGAACCGTCGTCTAAACACCGTCGTCTACACGAAGGAGCAACCAATGAACAAGCGAGAAGTCGTCGCGGCCGTGGCCCTGAGAGCCGGCCTCTCACAGGCGGACGCAGCGAAGTGCATCGACGCACTCTTCGAGCTCGCCTGCGACGAGCTGGCCGCCGGAGGCGATATCAACCTGACCGGCTACATGAAGATCTCGACGGTGCAGCGCGCCGCCCGCTCGGGCCGCAACCCACGAACCGGCGAGGCGGTGGACGTCCCGGCTTCGACCGGTGTGAAGATCCAGGCCGGCGCAAGGCTCAAGGCTGCCGCCAAGGGCTGATCCGGTCCGCTGGCTAGACGTGCCCGGGCTGTGGACCAGCTTCGATCCGACGAGCTGATCCCGCACCGCGACGAGGGTCCGCAGCGGTCCGTCGAAGGAGCGCTGCGCCCGCCCCGGCCCAGCGAGGTGATCCCGCACCGCGAGCCTTTCCTGTTCGTGGACGAGGTCACTGAGCTGGCTCCGGGCGAGCGGGCCCGCGGTCGCTGGCGGCCACGCGGTGACGAGCCGTTCTTCGCGGGCCACTTCCCGGGCCGCCCGACGGTGCCCGGCGTGCTGATGTGCGAGGCCATCGCGCAGCTCGGTGCGGTGGCGCTGCTCGCCGATGAGCGCTACGCGGGACGCCTGCCGCTGTTCGGGGGGCTCGACCGGGCCCGTTTCCGGCAGCAGGTCTGTCCCGGCGACTCGCTAGATCTCGAGGTGGAGATGACCCGCCTGTCGAGCCGGGCGGGACGGGGCTCGGGCCGGGCACTGCTCGACGGCAGGGTCGCCGCGGAGTGCGACCTGCTGTTCGCTATCGTCGACGCCTGAGCGCCGGTCGCGCCTTTGGGCGCCTGTGCCTGGCAGAGGAGCGCGCTGTGCGAGCTGGGGCTGCGCCTGTTCGGCGACGAGGAGCGAGAGGCGCCGCCTGAGTCTGACGCTAGAACTGGCGCTGGGCGGCCGGGGCTATCACCAGCGTGCCGTTGTGGCCGCCGAAGCCGAAAGAGTTCGAGATCGACACTCCGGGTGTCCACGGGGCCGGTTCGCCGGTCACCACCTGGATCGGCGGCAGCTCGGGATCCAGTTCTGTTAGACCGGCAGTGGGCGGGACGAGCCCCGTCTGCATGGCCAGAACCACCGCAACCGCCTCCAGCGCGCCCGCGGCGCCCAGGCTGTGGCCGGTCACGCCTTTGGTGGACGTCACAAGCGGACCGGGAGAAGTCCCGAAGACTTTCGACAGGGCTTCGGCCTCTGCGGCGTCGTTCAGATCGGTCGAGGTGCCGTGAGCGTTGACGTGGACCACGTCAACGGCGCGCACGTCGGCGTCGTCCAGAGCCAGCTGCATGCAGTGGACCGCGCCGCTGCCGCCCGGCGACGGGGCGGTCATGTGGTGGGCGTCGGCCGTCGACGCCGAGCCGAGCACCTCGGCCAGGATGCGCGCACGTCGGGATCGGGCCGTGTCCCAGTCCTCGAGGACCAGCACCGCGGCGCCCTCGGCCATGACGAATCCGTCGCGGGCGACGTCGAACGGGCGGCTGATGCCGCTGGAGGACAGGGCGGTCATGTTGGCGAACCCGGCCACCGCGGCTGGGGTGAAGGGGGCCTCGGTGCCGCCGGCGAGTACTGCGTCGCAGCGGTCGTCGGCGATGAGGCGTGCCGCGTTGCCCACCGCGTGGGTCCCCGCGGCGCAGGCGGTGACGACGTTCTCCGACGGGCCCATCCAGCCGTAGCGCATCGACAGGGTCGCACCCCCGGCGTTGGCCATCATCATCGGCACCAAGAACGGCGACACCCGGCGGGCGCCCCTCTCCCTGTGTACGCCGATCTGCTGCTCGAGGGTGGTGATCCCGCCGACGCCGGTCCCGATCATGGTGCCGCACCGGGTGGGGTCGGCCTCGATGGCGCCCGCCTGGGCCAGCGCCTGGTCGGCGGCGGCCACCAGGAACTGCGTGTAGGGGTCGGACCGCCGCGCCTCCTTGGGGCTCTCGAAATGGTCTTGTGGATCGAAGCCGCTGACGCGGCGCTCGCCCACGGGCGCGGGGCTGCACAGCCCGCGGAAGTACGCGTCTGTGCCGATGCCGGCAGCCGACACCACGCCGAGGCCGGTGACTGCCACCCGCCTGCGCTCGGTCCTGCCCATCGGCGAGCCGGCTTCGTCGAACCTGGCCGCCGTCAGAGTTTGGAGGTGACCAACTCGAAGGCTTCGGCGACGGTGGCGACGCCTTCCAGTTCCTCTTCGTCGACATGCACGTCGAACTCCTCCTCGAGGGCCATCACCAACTCGACGATGTCGAGGCTGTCGGCGTCCAAGTCTTCAGCGAAGTCTGCCTCCGGCACAACGTCCTCCGGCTCGACCGACAGCACTTCCACGGCACACTGCTTGAAGCGCTCGAAGTTCTCGTTGCTCACCGCTCTGTCCCTCCATTCCTAGCTTGCGACATGGTCTCCGGCCGGGCCGGCGGCGCTGCGGCGGAGGCTCAACCCATCGAGAGGCCACCGTCCACTGCAAGCACGATACCGGTGACGTAGCTCGCGTCCTCCGACACGAGGAACTCGACCGCAGCCGCGATCTCGTCGACCTCGCCCACGCGGCCCAGCGGCACGCGGTCCACGATGGAGGCGAGCTGCTCGTCGTCGAGTGCGGCGAGCATGTCGGTGTCCACCGTGCCGGGAGCCACCACGTTCACGGTCACGTTGCGGGAGGCGAACTCTTTGGCCATGGAACGGGCCAAGCCGATCTGGCCCGCTTTGGACGCGGCATAGTTGGCCTGGCCGGCCTGGCCTCCGACGCCCGACACCGACGAGATCAGCACGATGCGGCCCCAACGGGCCCTCGTCATGGCCCGCACAGCCTGCTTGGCCGTCCGGAAGCTTCCGGCGAGATTGGTGTCGAGCACCGTGGCGAAGTCCTCCTCCGACATGCGCAGCATCAGCCTGTCGCGGGTGATCCCGGCGTTGCAGACGAGGATCTCGGGCGCCCCGAGCCGCTCGGTGGCGGAGGCCAGAGCGGCTTTGACCGACTCAGGGTCGGTGACGTCGCAGCGGATGCACGTCAGACCGTGCGCCTCTGCGTCTGGCGGCGGCTCGCTGCGGTAGGTGACGGCCACCCGGTGGCCGGCACGGCCGAGCCGGCGGGCGACAGCCAGCCCGATTCCCCGGTTGCCGCCGGTGACCAGCGCCACCCGCCCCGGCTCGGCGCCGTTGCCTACGTTCCTCCCGTCGCGGTCGTTCACGCTCCGGTCCTCACCAGCGCGACACCGTCGTGGCCCAGGACATCCCGGCCCCGAAGCCGGTCATCACCACGATGGCGCCGGGCCGGAGGGCGCCATCGGCGTGGGCTTTGGCCATGGCCAGCGGGATCGTCGCCGAGGAGTTGTTGCCGGTGTGCTCAATAACGTTGTAACTGTGCTCGAAGCCTATGCCGGTGCGCTTGCAGATTGCTTCGATGATGCGGATGTTGGCCTGGTGTGGGAGCAGTACGTCCACATCCTCGGGACCTAGGCCGGCCCGGTCCAGGGCGGTCAGCACGGAGTTGGAGACCGCCCGGACCGCGACCTTGAACACCTCGCGGCCCTCCATCGTGATCTTGGAGTCGTGGTCGCCCATCAGCAGCCGTCGGCGGCAGCCGTCGGCGCCGAGGTCCCAGCTCAGCAGCGTGTCTTCGTCGGTGTGCTCGAGCACAACGGCCCCGCCTCCGTCGCTGAAGAGGATGGCCGTGCTCCGGTCCTCCCAGTCGGTCAGAGGCGACAGGGCGTCGGCTCCGACGAGCAGGACGCGCCGAGGTCCGCCGGGAGCGCACATCATGGAGTGGGCCACCACCCAGCCGTAGGTGAAGCCTGCACAGGCCGCGTTGAGGTCGAATGCGCCGCAGTCCAGTCCCAGTTCGGCGTGGATCGCGGCAGCGGTCCCGGGCAACCGCTGGTCGGGAGTGGTGGTCGAGAGAATCAGCAGGTCGATGTCGGCCGGGTCGATCCCGGCCATGTCGATGGCGACCCTGCCCGACTGGATGCCCAGGGTCGATGTCGGGAGCCCGATGCGGCGCTCGCGGATGCCGGTCCGCTCGCGTATCCACACGTCGCTCGTGTCCATCATCTCGGCCAGGTCGTCGTTGGTGATCACCTTTTCCGGCAGCGCGGTGCCGATGCCGATCATGCGGGCGCCCATCAGGTCGTCCTCAGCCAGGCGATCGGCTGGCTGGCCGTCACCCGCTCGCCGTCGAGGGCCAGCACGCCCATCAGTTCTCCGGCGAAGGGGCTGCGGACCTCGTGGTCGCCCACCCGGCCGACCAGATGCCCGACGTCGACCACGGCGCCGACGCCGGCCTCGTCGCCTGCGTGGAAGACGCCGGCAGCGGGGCTCACCACCAGCCTCTCGGTGGCGAATAGGTGCTCACCCTCGTGAGGAGCCGTTGAGCGGGCAGGGGAGGCGGCCAGGGCTTCCAGCAGGCGGTCCAGGTCGTCGGGCACAGCCACCGACAGGGGCCTTGTCCCCTTGATGGTGCGCTTGGCGAGGCGGCCCAGGACCTCTCCCGGGCCGAGTTCTACGTAGGTCGCGAACCCGGCGCCGTCGAGGGCGGTCAGCGTCTGGCGCCATCGCACGGGGCTGGTGAGCTGCGCTTTGAGCAGGTCGGGCCAGTCGGCGCCGCGGCTGTGGTCGGCGGCGTCCACGTTGGCGATCACTGTTCCTTGGGGATCTCGGAACTCGGTGCGGTCGATGGCCTTGGTGAGCCGGTCCCGGGCGGGTGCCATGAACGGGGTGTGGAACGCGCCGCCCACCGGTAGCGGCATCACTCGCTTGGCCCCGAGTTCGCGGGCGATGCGGGCGGCGGTGTCGATGGCTTCGGGTGTTCCGGCGATCACCGCTTGGCCGGGTGCGTTGTGGTTTGCGAGCCACACCTCGCCGGGGGAGCGGCTGCAGGCGATAAGCACGTCGTCGTCGGCGAGGCCGAGCACGGCCGCCATCGTGCCCTCGCGCTCCTCGGCCGCGGCCTGCATGGCGTCGCCCCGTTCGGCGACCAGCGCCACCGCGTCGCCGAAGTCGAGCGCGCCCGACGCGGTCAGCGCCGAGTACTCGCCGAGGCTGTGGCCTGCGTGGCCGGCGGCCTCGGTGCCGAGCCGGGTCACCGCGTCGAGCACGACCATGGACATGACGAACGTGGCGATCTGGCTGTTGCGGGTCTGCGTCAGCTCCTCGGTGTCCGCGGCGAGGAGCAGGCGGGCCACGTCGCGGTCGGAGGCAGCGGATGCCTCCGCCACCAGCTCCCACGAGGGATGGTCGGTCCAAGCCTCGCCCATGCCGGGCTGCTGGGAGCCTTGGCCCGGATACATGAAGACAATCATCGGTGGATCCCCCTCACCGCGACGCTGGACCCGCCGATGCTCTGGGCCGTTCCGTGGTCAGACTCCGCGCGGCCCGGTCGTGTTTCATGGCAGTCGCCCATGGTCGTGGCTCGAACTCCTCGAATCGCCGGCCCGCTTCGACACAAGGCCCAACAGGCTAGACGCGCTCGCGCCGTGTGCGCCTGCCGGGCATGCAGCTGTTGCGGGCACGGGCCGCCGGACGCGAAGCCGGTAGGCTCCTGGCTCCGGCCCGGATGGCGGAACTGGCAGACGCAGCGGACTCAAAATCCGCCGCCCGCAAGGGTGTGAGGGTTCGAATCCCTCTCCGGGCACGACAAACTACCACAGAAATAGCCTTTAAACTAGGGGAGTTATAGGGCTGAGTAACCATCCGAGGGCTCAGCCTCGCTCTCGCGGGGACGGCGGGGCGGGAACAGCGCGGCTGCGATGTTCTCAGGGGTGTCGTCTATCGGCTCGGGATAGTCCGGCTCACGCTTGCGGCGGTGGCGTCGGGGGCGGGTCATGGTGAAACTCCTGGGTTGCGGTCGATTGTGTGGTGGGCGAGTGTGTCGAAAGGTCAGGGCACATATCCGGCCCTCGATGGTTACTCACTCCTATGGGTCCACTCGTCAGAGTCTCCCTCACCCGTCGCAGCAGTCCAGCCGACGCTGCGACCGGCCCGAGTCGCAGCACCGGCTCCACGGGGACCCTCAACCACCCCGCTCCCCACATTTCCGCGCAGTCTCGACTGACTTGCGGCGCATCTGGGAGACAGCCGCGAAGGAGAGTGCTGAGCAAATCCCGAATGGCGCAATCCTCACTCACAAAACCGCAGGTCAGAGGCTTGCACGTCACGCGGAATCAGCATTGCTCAGCAGTCTCGAAGGCACCGCCCGACAGCGTCTTTGAGCCGCCTCCTAGACTGGGAGCATGTCGCGCGACCGGATCGAGCGTCGCCTGCGGGGGGTTGGACAGAAGTTGAACGTGCTGCGGACCGACCTTCGCATCTGCGAGGAGCAGCTGGTCCAGGCCAGCGAGGAGGCCGACGAGTTCCGGCTCCGGGCACTGGTGTCGGAGACGCCGCTGGCCGAGCGCGAGTACCGCGATGCCAAGCGGCACGCCGACCGGCTGGAGCAGCATCGTGACGAGGTCGCGGCCCGCATCGCCCGTCTCGAAGTCGACCAGGATGCCCTGCTCGACCAGCTGAGCGCGTCGTGAACGTTTCCGGCGCTGTTCGGGTGGTGGTTGCCGAGGACGAGGCCATAATCCGCCTCGACCTGGTGGAGACCCTGCGCGAGCAGGGTTTCGACGTGGTGGCCGACACCGGCCGGGGCGACGAGGCCGTGAGGCTGGTGGCCGAGCACCGTCCCGACGTGGCCGTCCTCGATCTGAAGATGCCCGGTCTCGACGGCATCGAGGCTGCCCGGCGGATCGCTCCGCAGCGGGGCACGGCGGTGGTGATCCTCACAGCGTTCAGCCAGCGCGAGCTGGTGGAGCAGGCCCGCGAGGCCGGAGCCATGACCTACCTGGTCAAGCCCTACCGGCGCGACGCGCTCGTGCCGGCGGTGGAGCTGGCCCTGGCCCGCTACCGCGAGATGGAGGCGCTGGAGGGCCAGATCGGCGACCTCGAGGACCGTCTGGAGGTCCGCAAGCTGGTGGACCGGGCCAAGGGGCGGCTCCTCGACGACCACGCCATGAGCGAGAACAGCGCCTACGCGTTCATCCAGCGCACAGCCATGTCGCAGCGCCGTACCATGCGCGACGTGGCCGCCGACATCCTGGACGGCCGGTTGAGCCCCTGACCAGCGTGCCGCGCGGCGCATTCTCTCGGATTGGATCAGGAGCCTGTTGTTGGTGTTGCTGATCGCGAGCTGACCAGCGTGCCGCGCGGCGCATTCTCTCGGATTGTGCCGGCTATCTTGCGAGGACGGTAAACTCGTATACAGCGGACGCGGATGGCGACGGGTTCTCATGGCAGCACACAGGGCGCAGTCACGGTTGAGGGCGGGCGTACTGGCCGTGACATTGCTTGCGGCACTGCCGGCCGCGGCGCCCGCGGCCGGCGATGCGGCCGAGCGGGACTCCGGCAAGGACTTCACCACGCTGGACGCCGCCGGCAACCGCGACTTCGGGGGGATGTGGTCCGACCAGACCACCCTGTGGGTGTCCGACGCCGGCGACTCCAAGATCTACGCCTACAAGATGTCGGACAAGACCCGGGACTCCGCCAAGGACTTCAATACGCTGAGCGCCGCCGGCAACCGGATCCCCAAGGGCATCTGGTCCGACGAGACCACCATGTGGGTGGTCGACTACGACGACAAGAAGATCTACGCCTACAAGATGTCGGACATGTCCCGGGACTCCGGCAAGGACTTCACCACGCTGG
Organism: Acidimicrobiales bacterium; assembly: GCA_965116865.1. Taxonomy (GTDB): domain Bacteria; phylum Actinomycetota; class Acidimicrobiia; order Acidimicrobiales; family Aldehydirespiratoraceae; genus Aldehydirespirator. The sequence continues at coordinate 665,763 of OZ220727.1, forward strand.
ACGCCGCCGGCAACGACCATCCCATAGGCCTGTGGTCCAACGACACCACCATGTGGGTGTCCGACAACCGAGACCAGAAGTTGTATGCCTACAAGATGTCGGACAAGTCGCGGGATCCTGGCAAGGATCTCGACGGTCTCGACGTCGCCCATGACGACATGTGGATCTCCAGCGGCATGTGGTCCGACAAGACGACGGTGTGGGTGTCGGACAGGCGGGCCCCGATGGTGTTCGCATACGATCTGTCGAGCAAGGAGCGGGTTCCGGTCTGCGACCTGGACGTCGAGCCGGCCGGCAACAGCATCCCGTTGGGCATCTGGTCCGACGGAACCACGATGTGGGTCGCCGACAGCCGCGACGTCATGGTCTATGCCTATGTGAAACCCGCGGAGGCGTGTGTCAACAAGCTCGGATCCTACGTGGGCAGCGCCCCCGCCGGAGTGTGGGCCAACGAGACGACGATGTGGGTGGCCGACTCCCAGAAGAACGACCTCAAAGCCTTCAAGCGGTCGACCGGACTGAGGGACTCCGCCAAGGACTTCACCACCTTGGACGCCGCCGGCAACAATGCCCCGACGGGCGTCTGGTCCGACGAGACCACCATGTGGGTGGCCGACATCCACGACGACAAGCTCTACGCCTACAAGATGTCGGACAGGACCCGGGACTCCGGCAAGGACTTCACCACGCTGCGCGCCGCCGGCAACAACTCCCCGAGAGGCGTCTGGTCCGACGAGACCACCATGTGGGTGGCCGACTCCCACGACGACAAGCTCTACGCCTACAAGATGTCGGACAAGTCCCGAGACCCCGGCAAGGACGTCGACACGCTGCACGTTGCGGGCAACCGCTTCGCCGGCGGCGTCTGGTCTGACGAGACGACGGTGTGGGTGTCGGACAGGCAGGCATCGAAGGTGTTCGCCTACAACCTGTCGAGCAAGGAGCGGGTCGCGGTCTGCGACTTGGACGTCGGAACCGCCGGCAACAGCCACCCCTACGGCGTCTGGTCCAGCGGGACGACGATGTGGGTGGCCGACACCGACGACGACAAGATCTACGCCCACGCGAAGCCGACGGCGGAGTGCGTCAACAAGCTCGACTCCTACACGGGCAACACCCCCGTCGGGGTGTGGTCCGACGGGACGACGATGTGGGTGGTCGACTCCAACGAGGACAAGATCCGAGCCTTCGACCGGTCGACGGGACTGAGGGACTCCGCGAAGGACTTCACCACGCTGGCCGCAGCCGGCAACCGCGATCCCGGAGGTCTGTGGTCCGACAGGACCACCATGTGGGTGGCCGACACCGGCGACGACAAACTCTACGCCTACAACCTCTCCACCAGGCAGCGAGACCCGACGAAGGACTTCACCACGCTGGCCGCAGCCGGCAACCGCGATCCCGGAGGTCTGTGGTCCGACAGGACGACGATGTGGGTGGCCGACACCGGCGACGACAAACTCTACGCCTACAGCCTCTCCACCAGGCAGCGGGACCCGGCCGGGGACTTCGAGCACATACTGCTGAGCTACGCCGGCCGGAACCCGTACGGGGTGTGGTCCGACGGGACCATATTGTGGGTGGGGGACCCCAACTACGACAGGCTCTACCCCTACCACTGGGCGACCCGCGGACGTGCCGTCGGATGCGGCCTGCGGTTGGACCCCGGCAACGGCGACGCGCGCGGGCTGTGGTCCGACGGGACGACCATTTGGGTGGCAGACGCCGTGGACGGAAGGCTGTACAGCTACATCAAGCCGGCATGCTCGCCGCCGCCGCCACCGCCACCGCCACCGCCGCCATCGGCAACAACGACTACCACCACCACGACCACTACGACCACGACCACCACGACCACCACGACCACCACGACCACGACCACGACCACGACCACCACGACAACAACCACCACGACGACTGTTCCTCCGACCGTCACGACCACCACCACGACGGTCCCGGGCAGCCGTTCGCCTGGTGGAGGCTCGCCAGGCGACGTCAAGGTCACCGGGGGCGTGAACACGTTCGTCGACGACGACGGCAGCGTGCATGAGGCCGCCATCGAGTTCCTGTACGCAGCAGGCATCACGAAGGGCTGCGGCACGGAGCCGCTGCGGTTCTGTCCCGACGATTTCGTGACCCGGGCCCAGCTGGCCAGCATGTTGCAGCGCGCGCTCGGCCTGGATGCTCCCGTGCGGTCGGCGGGCTTCGCGGACGTGGACTCGGGCGGGGTTCACGCCGCGGCGGTGGAGGCGCTGTACGCGGCCGGGATCACGAAGGGCTGCGGCACGGAGCCGCTGCGGTTCTGTCCCGACGATTTCGTGACCCGGGCCCAGCTGGCCAGCATGTTGCAGCGCGCGCTCGGCCTGGATGCTCCCGTGCGGTCGGCGGGCTTCGCGGACGTGGACTCGGGCGGGGTTCACGCCGCGGCGGTGGAGGCGCTGTACGCGGCCGGGATCACGAAGGGCTGCGGCACGGAGCCGCTGCGGTTCTGTCCCGACGGTTACGTGACCCGGGCCCAGCTGGCCAGCATGTTGCAGCGCGCCCTCGCCGGGCGCCCGCACCTCTACGCAGCCGACCGGGCACCGACGCGGCGGCCGTCCGACGCGTCAGCGCCCGCCCACGCGGATGCCGGAACGAAGCGTGGGCGCCGAGACGAGGGGCGCCGCCGGAGGCCTGCCCGCGACGCACCCGGCCCTACCGGCCCCACGGAGCCCTCAAATGGGACACCCCCACGGCTGCCCTCACCCGCCTAGCCGGCGGGGGCAACGTCTTCGGAATGCGCAACTACTGACACTTTCGTCTGCCCTCGAGATGAGCGCGTTGTCGGTCTCCGACGCCCCCGGCGCATCCCGACGTTGGGCCATCCCGGCGGGATGGTTCTCGAGATGAGCGCGTTGTCGGTCTCCGACGCCCCGCGACCTGCGCCCGGACGGTCACTTTCCTGACCCGCGCCGTCGACCTCCGATGACGACCCGCCGAGAGCCGGTTGCAGGGAGGGTGACGGCGGGGTGCTCGGCTGCCGTAGATTTCTGGCCATGGCCACGGTGATGCTGATCGACGGCAACTCGCTGTCCTACCGCGCCTTCTTCGCGCTGCCCACCGACATGGCGACGGCGTCGGGGCAGATCACCAACGCGGTGTTCGGGTTCACCTCGATGCTCATCAACCTGTGGCGCGACCACGACCCCGATCAGACCGTGGTCGCCTTCGACCGCCCCGAGCCGACGTTCCGCCACGCCAAGGTGCCCACCTACAAGGGCACCCGCGACGCCGCGCCCGACATTCTCCGCCAGCAGATGGGCCTGGTGAGCGAGGTGCTCGACGCGCTGGCGGTCCCCATGGTGGACGCGCCGGGCTACGAGGCCGACGACGTGATCGCCACCCTGGCCGCTTCGGGCCGCGACCGGGGTGACGACGTGATCATCGTCACCGGCGACCGCGACGCCTACCAGTTGGTGGAGGACCCGCATGTGAAGGTGCTCTACAACATGCGGGGCGTGTCGGACTACAGGCTCTACGACGAGGCCGGCATCCTCGACCGCACCGGCGTGCGGCCCGCCGACTACGTGCAGTACGCGGCCCTGCGGGGCGATACCAGCGACAACCTGCCCGGCGTGGCCGGCGTGGGCGAGAAGACCGCGGCCAAGCTGGTCAACGACAGGGGAGGGCTCGACGGGATCTTCGCGTCGCTCGACGGGCTCACCCCCAAGCTGCGCGAGAATCTGGCCGCTGCCGAGGACCAGGTCCGCGCCAACGCCGAGATGATGCTGCTGGTGCGCGACGTGCCGCTCGCCGCCGGACTCGACGAGTTGGTGGCGGGCGACGTCGACGCCGAGGCGGTGCGCAAGCTGTTCGACTTCCTAGAGTTCCGGACGCTGCGCAGCCGCTTGGCGGAAGTCCTCGGCGACGCGCTGGGAGTCGACGAGTCCGCCGCGGAATCCTCCGCCGAGACCCTCGAGCCGCAGGTGACGGTGCTGGCCACCGCCGCTCAGGCGGTCGAGGCGCTCCGAGCCGCGGCGGCCCCGGAGGCTGTCGAGGCGCGCCTGGCGCTGGCTGCACCGGCCGCCGGGCTGGACGCCGGGCTGGCCTGGACGCTGGACGCCGACGCCGGCCGGGTGGCGTTCCTGCCCGGCGACCGGCTCCAAGACCCCGAAGTCTGCGATGCGCTGGCCGGGCTCGTCGGCGGCGCCCCGGGTCGCGACGGGGGCAGCAGGCCGCTGGCCGTCCACGACGGCAAGGCTCTCATGAGGCCGCTGCTGGGCCGGAACGTCGAGATGCGCGACCCGCTGATCGACACCATGCTGGCCGCCTACCTTCTCGACCCGGCCGACGTCCGCTACGAACTGAGCGACGTGGCCGAACGGTACGCGGGCATCGACCCGCCCGCCCACGCGCCCCCCGAAGGGCGCCTCGACCTCGACGGCGACGCGGTTGAGCCCGCCGAGCAGGCCGCATGGGCGGTGATGGCCATCGACCGGCTGGTGACGCCGCTGCGCGAGGCGCTGGCAGCGTGTGGACTCGACCACCTCAACGACGAGGTCGAGGTGCCGCTGGTGCGGGTCCTGGCCCGCATGGAGCACATCGGGATCGGTGTGGACCGGTCAGTGCTGGAGCGCATCCGCGACGAGCTCGACACCGAGGCCGAGGCGCTGAGGAGCCGGGTGCTGGCCGACGCGGGACGCGACATCAACGTCAACTCCCCCAAACAGCTCGCCGACGTGCTCTTCGAGGACTTGGGGCTCACGCCCACCAAGCGGACCAAGACCGGCTTCTCCACCGACGCCCAGTCGCTGGAGAAGCTGCGGGGCGAGCACCCCATCGTCGACCACCTGCTCGACTACCGGGAGGTCGAGAAGCTGCGCTCCACCTACGGGGTGGGGCTGCTGGCCGAGGTCGAGCCCGACGACCGCATCCGGGCGACCTTCAACCAGACCGTGGCCCGCACCGGCCGGCTCAGCTCCGACGCCCCCAACCTCCACAACATCCCGGTTCGCTCGGCGCGGGGCCGGGTGTTCCGCACCGCCTTCGTGGCCCCGCCGGGGCACAAGCTGCTGGTGGCCGACTACGACCAGATCGAGCTGCGCTGCATCGCCCACCTGGCCGAGGACCCCGGCCTGATCGCAGCGTTCGAAGCCGGCGACGACATCCACACCGCCACCGCGTCCCAAGTGTTCGGCATCGACCCGTCCGAGGTGGGGGTCCAGCAGCGGTCCACTGCCAAGATGGTGTCCTACGGGCTGGCCTACGGCATGGAGGCCTACGGCCTGGCCCAGCGACTGAACATCCCGACGAGGGAGGCGGCCGAGATCCTCGACGCCTACTTCCACGCCTTCCCCTCGGTGCGCCAGTACATGGACCGGACGGTGGCCGAGGCCCGCAGCCGGGGCTACACCGAGACCCTGTTCGGCCGCCGCCGCCAGATCCCGGAACTGGCCAGCCCCAATCCGCGGCTGCGCCAGGCCGGGGAGCGCCAGGCCATGAACGCCGGGATCCAGGGGCTGGCCGCCGACATGTTCAAGGTGGCCCTGGTGCGCCTCGACCGGGCGCTGGAGACCGGGGGACTGGCGTCGCGCATCGTGCTCCAGGTCCACGACGAGATCATCCTGGAGTCGCCCGACGCCGAGGTCGATGCGGCGTCGGAGCTGACCCGCAGCGTGATGCGAGGCGCCTTCGAGCTGCGAGTACCCCTGGAGGTCGACCTCCAGGTGGCCGACACCTGGGCCGGAGCCAAGAACTGAAACCGGCCTGATCTGCACGACCGCCAGTGCTCGCCGCCGGCGGCAGCCACTCCTGCGCCATAGCCGCCGACGACACCATCACATGCTGGGGTGCCAACCCCGCCGGGCAAGCCGACCCACCCGCAGGCCAATACAAGGCCATAACCGCTGGGTTTCACCATTCCTGCGCCATAGCCGCCGACGACACCATCACATGCTGGGGCTTGAACATTTACGGGCGGGCCGACGCGCCCACAGGCCAATACAAGGCCATTGCCGCCGGCGGCGAGCACTCATGCGCCATAGCAATCGACGACACCATCACATGCTGGGGCTTGAACGACCACGGGCGGGCCGACGTGCCGGCCGCGCTGTCGATGACGCCCGGTAAGGGCGTCAATGTGATCGCCGGACGGGCCGACTGGGCCTCGGGCTACTTCCAGGCCGAACTCTACAAGTTGCTGCTCGAGGAACTGGGCTACAACGTGTCCGACCCCGCCGAGCTGGAGGCCGGGGTAAGCATCGCCTATCTGGCCATGGCCGACTCCCCGCTCCCGCTCCGCAAGTGGGTGTACGCCATCTACCTCGACTGCACGAGCCTCCGTGGCATCTCCGCGATGTCCCTGCACCGCAGCAGCGGCGTCTGCTACAAGACCGCCTGGTTCCTCCAGCAGCGCATCCGCGAGGCCTTCGCAGCAGCCGGCCCGAAGGTCCCGTTCGAGGGCCCCGTCGAGGTCGATGAGACATACGTCGGCGGCAAGGCAAAGAACATGCACGCCAAGAAGCGCCGTGAGCGCATCACGGGCCGTGGCGGAGTCGACAAGACCCCCGTCGTCGGAGCACGCGACCGCGCCACCGGACATGTCGCCGCCACGGTCGTCGAGAACGTCGACGGTCCCACGCTCAGGGGCTTCGTGGCCGACCACACGGCCGACGAGTCCACGATGGTCTACACCGACGGCGCGTCCGCCTACCGGGGCCGCCCCAACCACGAGGCCGTCCACCACAGCATCGGCGAGTACGTCAGGGGCAAGGCCCACACGAACGGCGTCGAGAACTTCTGGGCGGCGCTCAAACGCGGCATCGAGGCATCGTTCTTCCACATCTCACCGAAGCACTGTCAGCGTTATGTGGACGAGTTCTGCTGGCGCCACAACGTCCGCGACAAGGACACCATCCGCCAGATGCAGGACCTCGTGGCCCGCATGGTCGGACGGCGCATCACCTGGAGTCAGCTGACCGGCCCGCCGCCGGGTCAACTGGAGTTGGCGCTGGAGCCGTGGTGAGCCCGCTGGACAGACTGCTCGGCCGGTGGCAGTCTTACGCGATGGCAAAACCAGACCGCAGCCGAAAGCAGCAGCCCCCCAAGCCGCCCCCACCGAAAGCCCGCCGCCCCTGGAGCCCCACGGGCCAACTGGAGAAGTGGTCCTCGACATCGCCGCGCAACACGGAGGACCGCTAGGCCAGTCGGGCCCAGTGCAAGGCCGCGATAGCCGCCAGCATCGTCACGGCACCCCCAACGGCGACATACAGCCACCACAGCCGCCGGTTGATCTTGCGGTACAGCCGGCTGTTGTCGTTGGCGAGCCAGATGGCCCAGGTCCCGATAGACCGCCTCGTCGCTCGCGTATCGCACCGGGTCATCCCCATAGGCGACGATCTCCAGCGGATCGAGCCGGAAGGAGCCCTTCACCCTCCAGACCAATCCCACGGTTGACACAACCACCGCGGCCAGCCCGCCAACCGCCACCATCAGCCACCCCGTGTCCGGGGGTGGTTTGTTGCCGAGGCTGCCGAGCCCCACCCCGGCCACGATCAGCATGGCGGCCAGGAACTGAACCGCTCGTGTCCGGTACCCTGGGCCCCTGCTTCTGCTCTGGACGCGCTGCGGGACGGCTGTTCCCGCGATGTTCGACGGCAACCCTCACCGTAGATGCCGGACGGCGAGCCGTCCAGCGGAGTTCCCCGACCCGTCCGGGGGCGTCTCCTAGAATGGCGGAAGCCGCCTCGGTACAGGCGGCTTCCGTAGCAATCCAACCCCCTCAGACGAGGGGAGAAAGGACCGCATTCACGTGTGTGGCGACAAATCTACCACGTTTCGCGCCCAAAATGACGACCATCCTCAGTCAAACCCGCAGGTCAGAGGGGGTGGGAAGCAGAACACCTTCCGCGCCCAAGACGTCAGATGGGAGACGTTTCGGCTGAGTTCCGAGGCCGAGCGCCAGCGGTTCATGGAGCTGAACGCCGCCGGCAGGTTGAAGGACTACGTCGTGTCGGCCGGTGGGCTCGCCAGCGCCGAAGTGCTCCCTGCCGTTGGCTAGCCGCCGGCACGGTCAGGGCGCGGGATACATCTTGGCGTTGAGGTCCTCTACGAGCTGGGCGCCGTTGCTGACCTTCCACTCGTAGCTCTGGCCGCTGGTGTCGAGACGCACGCGGTCACGGCCTGCGCGGCGGTCGTGGTGGACAGCGGTGACAGCCCGGATCGGGATGGTCTGCGTGTCGTCGCGGCCCAGCCGCTTGCGCAGGGTGCGCACGATCCGGTCATCAAGGACCTCGACGGTGCCGTTGCGTCCGCTCTCATGGATCTTGTAGGTGGCCATGGGGGGCTCCCTTCGGACGGGTCTCGATGGTCGCCCGCACCGGCAGTCGTCAACGCCGAAGTGCCCCAGAACGGCTCTCTGGCGTCGTCCCGGCGCGGTGCTGCTTGAGCAGCTTACTTCCTCGAACATGGAGGATCAAGATCCACCGCAGGTTGCTTACCGGTTGGCCTACGAGGAGGGCATCCGGTGGCTGGGCGAGTTGGACCTCATGCTTGAGCGGGTTCCCGCGGCTCCCTTCGGGCTCGGGCGCACGGTGTTCGACGGCAAAGAACCCCAGCCCTGACCGGAGGGAGCCACCATGCCGATGCAACGCTACGGACCGGGCCCGGCCTCGCCGTCGCCGACTCCGTCGCCTCAGCCCGTCGTCCCAGCCCGTCGTCCCGCTGCGACCGGTGACGCTGCTCCTGGCTGCCATCCTCGCCGTGCAGGTCCTGGCGCTGCTCCTGCCCCACGCCGGGCTCCTGCGAACCACCTACGGCGAGAAGTGCGACGAGGTCCGCGGCGACCGGGTCTACGACTTTGGGGAGCGGCTGTGCGAAGCGCCCTTCGGCGCGTCGTCGTTCAAGGTGCCCCATGACGCCGACTGGGGCGATCCGGCGACCGAGATGTACCGCCCCAGCTTCTCTGGCGACTGGGTGCTTCGGGACGAGGACGGATGACGCGCCGGGTCGTCTTGAAGGTTGCGGCCGCCACAGTCCTCGCGCTGGCCGCGGCCGGCACGGCCGTCGCCCATGTGGCCCAGCGCTTCCCGGACGTGCCGCCCGAGCATGAGGCCCACGAGGCCGTCGAGTGGGCCGCGTCGGTCGGTCTCACCACCGGCTACGACGACGGCATGTTCCGCCCGGACGAGCCGCTGGCGAAGTGGCGTGCCCTCGTGTTCATGGAACGCTTCTACGACAGCGTGCTCGACGCCGACCGGTCAGCGGACTTCACCAGCGGCGACATGATGAGCCTGCTCCATGAGATGGCCGAGGCCGCGCCCGGCGAAGAGCCCGACGGACTGCTGGGGGACGCCTACTCCTCGGTCAATGTGCCCGTCACGTCCATCCAGGACGTGGACCTCAGCGGCGCGCCGGAGTTCAGGTTCCAGGCCGTCTCCGCCCACAGCGACCGCGACCTCAGCAAATGGCCCGTCAGGGGATGGATGAAACTCATCTGCTTGAACCCCTACGACGACAACGCGTGGTTCGTCGGTCTCGCCATCTCCGGTGATGCCAGCCTGCCCGCACACTACGAGGGCCTGAACGTCAGCCTCGACGGCGGGCCCGCCCGCGGTGTTGCCTCGGTCGTCCACGGCCACCCCCACAACAACAACTGGCGGGTCCTGGCCGCGGACCAGTTCGTCGCCTGGTTCGCGAACGGCGACACCCTCAGCGCCACCACCCGCTTCCAGGGCGAGGGGGTCACCTTCGACGTGTCAGAGTTCAGGCTCTACCGCGACCTGCTCCCCGAACGGTGCCGGTGGTGACGGGCGCACCCCTTACCACCCGGACGGTTGCCGTCATGCGACGGTGTGCTACGCTGACCGTGGACCTGAGGGGAGTCGAACCCCCTGCGGACGGGTTTAGAGGCCACCGCAGCCACCTGGCCAGGCCCGATGGTGCAGAGCCGGAGGTCAGTCCTCCGGCTCTCCCATGTCGGCACCATAGCCACAGCGGTAAGCCGGTTGTCAACCTGCAACCCTAGGCGAGGCAATGATGTATAAAGGTGCATGATGTATAAAGGTGCAGAGGCTGCTGGACCGCAGACTGGTGTGGCCGGACGAGCTAGACGACTTCTCGGCGGATGAAATCGAGGTGGGCAACGTACTCCTCGATGCTTTCGACAAGGAAGTCCGACCCGCCGGATCTGCGTAGTTGGGCGAGGCGTTCCTCTGCCGTCGTCCTCGACGACCATTGCGACGTATTGGACAGAGCTGCATCGGCAGGTGTCGGTGAGGTCGTGCCCGGCGCGATAGACAGCAAGGGCGACATCGACACTGGCGACCACTACGTCGACGTGCGGAGCCTCGAGGGCAGCACCGGCACGTACACGCTCGCCGTCACGCTCGACGCGTTCCCCGACGACCATGCCGACGTGTTGGACAGAGCCACATCGGTGAGCGTCGGCGAGACCGTCCCCGGCGCGATAGACGTCGAGGGCGACATCGACTACTTCGTGTTCCGGGCCGAGCAAGGCAGTCGCTACCAGATTGATGTGGCGCTCGGAACGCTGCAGCACTCCAAAGCGACGCTCTATGACGACGGCTCGTTCGAGTTGGCGTTCAACGACGACGCCGGCGACACGACGGCGTCGCGCATCACCTGGCAGGCGGAATACACCGGCATGCATTTCGTATCTGTGCAGGGTTTCGGCGCCGACACCGGCACCTACACCCTCATCATCGCCTTCCAGTAGGAACATCCGGGTCGAGGCGCCGGCCGGCACGGCGGCGGCGTGGGCACACAACGGCGGATCGGGCCGGTAGCCTCACCGGGTCCAATGACCCCTGCCCGCCAGCCCGGAAAGACACCGTGACCGATACCGCAACCGCCGTCCTCGAACCGCCTGCGCCCCCCGAGATGGGCACCTTCGCAGAGGACGGCTCCTACATACCCCGCCAGATCGTCGAGGACGACCTCGGCGACGTCAGCCTCGACGACGTCTACGACTCCGCCATGGTGGTCGTCGAGGACGGCCAGATCGTGGAGGGCACCATCGTCCGCATCGACAAGGAAGAGGTGCTGCTCGACATCGGTTACAAGTCCGAGGGGGTCATACCAGCCCGTGAGCTGAGCATCCGCCACGACGTCGACCCCGGCGACGTGGTCTACCTGGGCGAGGCGGTCGAGGCCCTGGTCATCACCCGCGAGGACAAGGAGGGCCGGCTGATCCTGTCCAAGAAGCGGGCCCTGTACGAGCGGGCCTGGGGACGGATCGAGGAGCAGAGGGCGGCCAACGAGGCGGTCAAGGGCATGGTCATCGAGGTCGTCAAGGGCGGACTGATCGTCGACATCGGCCTGCGGGGCTTCCTGCCCGCGTCGCTGGTGGAGCTGCGCCGGGTGCGCGACCTCCAGCCGTATGTGGGCCGTGAGCTCGACGCCAAGATCATCGAGCTCGACAAGAACCGCAACAACGTGGTGTTGAGCCGCCGTGCCTGGCTGGAGGAGACCCAGCGTGAGCAGCGCGAGGCCTTCCTCGACAACCTGCGGCCCGGCGAGATACGCAGCGGGGTGGTGTCGTCGGTCGTGAACTTCGGCGCGTTCGTGGACCTCGGCGGCATGGACGGGCTGGTGCATGTGTCGGAGCTCTCCTGGAAGCACGTCGACCATCCCAGCGCGGTGGTGTCGGCCGGCGACCGCATCGACGTGCAGGTGCTGGAGGTGGACCTGGAGCGGGAGCGCATCAGCCTGTCGCTCAAGGCCACCCAGCAGGATCCGTGGCAGGAGTTCGCGGCCAGCCACCGGGTGGGGGAGCTCGTGTACGGACGCATCACCAAACTGGTGCCGTTCGGGTCGTTCGTGCAGGTCGGCGACGGCATCGAGGGCCTGGTGCATATCTCGGAGATGTCAGCGCACCATGTGGAGCTGCCCGAGCAGGTCGTGACCCCAGGCGAGGAGCTGTGGGTGAAGATCATCGACCTCGATCTTCAGCGCCGCCGCATAAGCCTGTCGATCAAGCAGGCCGCTGAGGGCGGCGTGGTCGCGGCCGAGTACCAGGAGCATTTCGGCGACCACGCCTACGACGAGGAGGGCAACTACATCGGCACCGGCGGCTCCGAGGGGCAGCAGGCCTGGGAGGACTACTTCTCCGGCGAGGCCGACCTCGAACGAAGCGGCGACGAGGCGGAGGCTGCCGACCACGGCGATCCTGCCGACGAGACGTGAGCGCTGCCTGAGATCGCACTGACAGGGGGCATCGGCGCCGGCAAGACGACGGTGGGCGCCGGACTGGTCGAGCGGGGCGCGGTCCTCATCGACGCCGACCGGATCGTCCACGACCTCCAGTGCCCCGGACAGCCCGTTTTCGAGGCCATGTTGGAGCGGTGGGGGCCGGCGGTGGTGGCCGCCGACGGTGCCTTGGACCGGGCTGCGGTGGCCGGAATCGTGTTCAACGACGCCGACGAGCTGGACACGCTGAACTCCATCATCCATCCGGAGGTGGGTGCCGAGATGGAGGCGCGGCGGGCCGCTGCGGCCGAGAGTTCGCCGGCCGCGGTGGTGGTGCTCGACATTCCTCTGCTGGTCCGCCCCGACGGTGAGCCGATCGCCGAGCGCTACCGCGGCCTGTCGGGGATCGTGGTGGTGGACGCGGACCCCGAGGCCGCCGTGCGGCGCCTGGTAGCCGGCAGGGGCCTGTCCGAGGAGGACGCCAGGGCCCGCATCGCCCGACAAGCCGGCCGCGAGGCCCGTCTGGCTGTGGCCGACTTCGTGATCGACAACAACGGCGCCCGCCAGGACCTTGAGCCCCAGATCGACGCCTGCTACCGCTGGGCCGCATCCTTGGCCTGAGCCGGCCCGCCCCGCCCAGCCCCGCCGCGCGTCCGTGCAAGATACGGCTCCTGGCGTCGGTACCATCGGCAGCGATGCCGCCGGTGACCGTGCCCAGCGACCGTCGGGCCTTCGAGGCGGTGGCCCCGTTCGAGCCCGCCGGCGACCAGCCGAAGGCCATCGAGGCGTTGGCCGAGGGCGTGGCCGCCGGGCATCCCTTCCAGACGCTGCTGGGCATCACCGGCTCCGGCAAGAGCGCCACCATCGCCTGGACCATCGAGCGGGTCCAGCGGCCGACGCTGGTGCTGGCCCCCAACAAGTCGCTGGCCGCCCAGCTGGCCAACGAGCTGCGGGAGCTGTTCCCCCGCAACCGGGTGGAGTACTTCGTCAGCTACTACGACTACTACCAGCCCGAGGCGTACATGCCCGCCAGCGACACCTACATCGAGAAGGACTCGTCCGTCAACGACGAGATCGACCGGCTGCGCCACTCGGCCACCTCGGCGTTGCTGACCCGCCGCGACACGATCGTGGTGGCTTCCGTTTCGGCCATCTACGGGCTCGGTTCGCCCACCGAGTACGAGACGCAGCTTCTGGTGCTGAACCGGGGCGAGGCATACGACCAGCGGTCGATCCTGCGCCGGCTGGTGGACATGCAGTACGAGCGCAACGACATGAACCTGACCAGGGGCAAGTTCCGTGTGCGGGGCGACACCATCGAGATCCACCGCGCCTACGACGAGACCGCGGTGCGCGTCGAGCTGTTCGGCGACGAGGTCGACCGCATGACGGTGGTCGATCCGCTCACCGGCGAGCGGCTGGAGGAGCTTGAGGACTTGGTGGTGTTCCCCGCCACCCACTACGCCACCAGCGCCGAGCGCATGCAGGCCGCCATCGGGCGCATCGAGGCCGAGCTGGCCGAGCGGCTGTCCCGCTTCGAGCGCGACGGCAAGCTGCTGGAGGCCCAGCGGCTGCAGATGCGCACCAGCTACGACCTCGAGATGATGGCCGAGCTGGGCTACTGCAACGGCATCGAGAACTACTCGGCGCCTATCGACGGGCGGGGTCCGGGCGAGTCGCCCTACACGCTGCTCGACTACTTCCCCTCGGACTTCCTGATGGTGATCGACGAGTCGCATGTGGCCGTGCCCCAGCTGCACGGCCAGTACGAGGGCGACCGCAGCCGCAAGGAGACTCTGATCGAGCACGGGTTCCGGCTGCCGTCGGCGGCCGACAACCGGCCGCTGCGCTTCGAAGAGGTGATGGACCGGATCAACCAGGTGATCTTCATGTCGGCCACCCCCGGCGCCTACGAGCTGCAGGTCTCCGAGCAGGTGGTGGAGCAGATCGTGCGGCCCACCGGGCTGGTCGACCCCGAGGTGGTGGTCAAGCCGACGAAGGGCCAGATCGACGACCTGCACGAGCTGATCTGCCGGCGGGTGGAGCAGCAGCAGCGGGTGCTGGTGACCACCCTCACCAAGAAGATGGCCGAGGATCTCACCGACTACCTGCTGGAGCTCGGGCTGCGGGTGCGGTACCTGCACAGCGAGGTGGACACCGTGCGCCGCATCGAGATCCTGCGGGACCTCCGGCTGGGAGAGTTCGACGTGCTGGTGGGGATCAACCTGCTGCGCGAGGGTCTGGACCTGCCGGAGGTGTCGCTGGTGGCCATCCTCGACGCCGACAAGGAGGGGTTCCTGCGCAGCGAGACGTCGCTGATCCAGACCATCGGCCGGGCGGCCCGCAACGTGGACGGCCAGGTGGTGATGTACGCCGACGTGATGACCGACTCGATGAGGCGGGCCATCTCCGAGACGATGCGCCGCCGCGGCCTCCAGCAGGCCCACAACGAGGTCCACGGGATCGACCCGACCACTATCCGCAAGGCGGTCACCGACATCCTGGCCCTGATCCGCCCCGACCGCGACGGTGCGCCGGTGCCCGACAGCGATGTGGGCGGGGAGTCGGGTGGTGGCCTGGCCGCGGCCCGCCGGCGGCGCGACGGCCCCGACCTGGGCGAATTGCCCGACGCCGAACTGGAGCGCATGATCCGCACACTCGACGAGGAGATGCGCGAGGCCGCCGCCGACCTCCGCTTCGAGTACGCCGCCCGCCTGCGCGACGAGATCAAGGACCTGAGGAGGGAGCTGCAGGAGATCAGGCGATGACATGAACTGCTCGTCGCTGACGACAGCAGAAGCTCTCGATGGGCGCCTGATCGGTGGGGGTGTTGGGGCGGCCGGAGTGCTGGGCGATCGAGCACAGCGCCATCCCTCGCCACCAACAAGAGCCCAGGTCAGAGCACATGCGCTGGTCTGGGCTTCACAGCGCCAAGGCCGATCCTCCAATGGATTTGCCAACATAGATCCGCTGGGGGGCGGCTATGCGAGAGCCGCCGCATCAGTGGTGGCCTTGTCGGGAGGAGATCCGCCGATGACATGGGGTGCAAACGCAATATGACGACGCTGCGGTGGCATGATCGCGGTGTGGGTGACGCCTCGGACTGTTCGGGAAAGGCAGCCTCGGTCGCGGCTGTGAGCGACGTCGGGCCTCGGCGGGTCAACGAGGACCGGGCGTCGGCGGTGCTGTCCGAGTCGGACGGGAGTTGGGTGATCGCGGTGGCCGACGGGCTCGGCGGCCACACCCGTGGCGACGAGGCTGCTCAGGTGGCGCTGGACGGGCTGCCTGGGCGGATCGCGAGCGCCGACGAGATGGCGGCCGTCTTCGGGGAGGCCGACGAGCGGGTGCTGGCGCTGACCGGGCCGGAGACATGGCAGAAGAACCTGCCGCTGTTCATGTTCCCGATGAGCACGTTGTGCGTCGCCGCCTGGACGCCCGAGGGCGGCCTGCTGATCGGCTGGATGGGCGACACCCTGCCGTTCCTCGCCAATGAGGGACCGGACGGGTTCAGCGGCTTCATCTGCGGCCGTCCGCACAGAATCCCCGGTGGGAGCATCGAGATCTGCCTGGGCATGCCGCCGACGGGACCGGACGCAAGTTCAGGATCGGTCGAGGCAGAGATCATCGGGGAGTCTGGCGACGGGGGCCGGCCCGACGCGGTGATGCTGCTCAGCGACGGCGCCTGGGAGCCGTTCGTGTACGAGCACGGCGCGGAATGGCTCTCGGACGCATCGCCCGACGGCGGCATAGGCGCCGCCTGCGGAGCTGGTGCATCGACGGCCGAGGACGTCGCCCGCAGCATCCTCGACAGGGCTCGGAGCCTGGGCCTGAACGACAACGCCACCGTCGCAGTCTCCCTCTGGCGTTGACCCGGGCCCCGCACCGCAAGCGAGACTTCCCGCCTGCACGTACACCTGTTCGTCTGGCTCGCGGGGCCGGCGGATAGAGTCTGAACGTGGCTGAGCGGCTGGTGATCTCGGGGGCGCGCGAGCACAACCTCAAGGATGTTCACCTGGACCTTCCACGGGACCGGCTCATCGTGGTCACCGGGCTCTCGGGCTCCGGCAAGAGCTCGCTGGCGTTCGACACCGTCTACGCCGAGGGCCAGCGCCGCTACGTGGAATCGCTGTCGGCCTACGCCCGGCAGTTCCTGGGCCAGATGGACAAGCCCGACGTCGACTTCATCGAGGGCCTGTCGCCGGCGATCTCGATCGACCAGAAGAGCGCTTCGCGCAACCCCCGCTCCACCGTCGGCACCGTCACCGAGGTCTACGACTACCTGCGGCTCCTGTACGCCCGCGTCGGTGTGCCCCACGACCCCGAGACCGGCGAGAGGCTCGTCCGCCAGACCCCCCAGCAGATCGTCGACCGGATCCTGGAGATGGCGCCCGGCGCCCGCTTCCAGGTGCTGGCTCCGGTGGTGCGGGGTCGCAAGGGCACCTACGACACCCTGCTCGCCGACCTGGCCCGGCAGGGATTCGCCCGGGCCGTCGTCGACGGCGCACTGGTCGAGCTGGCCGGCTTCGCCGGCGCCGGCGGCCTGTCCGGCGGCGCCGACGGCCTGGAGCTGGCCCGCTACGAGATGCACGACATCGCGGTGGTGGTGGACCGGCTGGTGCTGCGAGACGGCGTGGAGCGGCGGCTCACCGACTCGGTGGAGACCGCTCTGCGCCTCGCCGGCGGCATGGCCGAGATCGAGATCGTCTCCCGGCGCGAGCTTCCCGACGGCGGCGCCGGCGGTGACCGCGCCGACAGCGAGCAGGAGACCCCCCGACGGATCGTCTTCAGCCAGCATCTTGCCCGGCCCTCCGACGGCAAGTCGTTCGAGGAACTCGCCCCCCGCAACTTCTCGTTCAACTCGCCCTACGGCGCCTGCGGCCACTGCGACGGGCTCGGCACCGTGTTCGAGGTCGACCCCCAACTGGTGGTGCCCGACCCCGACGCCACCGTGGCCGGAGGAGCGATAACACCGTGGGCGGAGAGCCGGTCGCGCTACTACCCGCGCCTGCTTCAGGCGGTGTGCGAGGAGTACGGGATCCCCCGCGACGTCGCGTGGCGCGAGCTCGCGCCCCGACAGCGGGACATGCTGCTGCACGCCAGGGGCGTCGTCGGCCGGGTGCAGGTCCGCTACCAGAACCGCTTCGGCCGCCGCCGGGTGTACCAGGCCCGTTACGAGGGGATCGTCCCGCACCTGATGCGCCGCCACGACGAGTCCGAGAGCGACTCGGCCCGCGAGAACATCGAGGGCTACATGCGCCAGGTGCCGTGTCCGGACTGCGGTGGTGCCCGGCTCAACCCGCTGTCGCTGGCCGTCACCGTCGACGGCCGCAACATCCACGAACTGTGCGCCATGCCGATCGCGGAGGCGGCCACGGCTCTGGCCGAGATGAGCCTCGACGACCGCGACTCCATGATCGCCGAGCAGGTGCTCAAGGAGATCCGGTCCCGGATGGGCTTCCTGCTCGACGTGGGCTTGGACTACCTCAGCCTGTCTCGCAGCGCGGCCACCCTTGCCGGGGGAGAGGCTCAGCGCATCCGGCTGGCCAGCCAGGTCGGTTCGGGCCTGGTGGGCGTGCTGTACGTGCTCGACGAGCCGTCGATCGGGCTGCACCAGCGCGACAACCGCCGCCTGATCGACACGTTGGTGCGCATGCGCGACCTGGGCAACACCGTGATGGTGGTCGAGCACGACGAGGAGACCATCCGGGTGGCCGACCACGTGGTCGACATAGGACCGGGCGCGGGAGAGCACGGCGGGGCCGTCGTGCATTCCGGGCCGCTGGAGGGCCTGCTGGAGCTGGACGAGTCGATCACCGGCCAGTATCTGTCGGGCAGGCGCCGGATAGCTGTACCGCAACGGCGCCGCCCCGGCGACGGCACCCGCCTGGTGGTGCGGGGCGCCCGGGAGAACAACCTGGCCGGCATCGACGTGGCGTTCCCTCTGAAGTGCTTCGTGTGCGTGACGGGAGTGTCGGGCTCGGGCAAGTCGTCGCTCGTCAACGAGATCCTGCACCGGGCGCTGATGCAGCGCATTTACCGGTCGAAGACCCCGCCCGGCCGCCACACCCGCATCGACGGCGTCGGCCATCTCGACAAGGTGATCTGCATCGACCAGTCGCCCATCGGCCGCACCCCCCGGTCCAATCCGGCGACCTACACCGGCGTGTTCGACCACGTTCGCAAGCTGTTCGCCAACACGGCCGAGTCCCGGGTGCGAGGCTACATGCCGGGGCGGTTCTCGTTCAACGTCAAGGGCGGCCGCTGCGAGGCCTGCCGGGGCGGCGGCACCATCCGCATCGAGATGCACTTCCTGCCCGACGTGTACGTGCCCTGCGAGGCGTGCAAGGGCAGGCGCTACAACCGCGACACCCTCGAGGTCGCATTCAAGGGCCGCAACATCGCCGAGGTGCTCGACATGCCGTGCGCCGACGCGCTGGAATTCTTCGCCAACCAGCCGCTCATCGCCCGCCACATGGGCACCCTGGTCGACGTGGGCCTCGGCTACGTGCGCCTCGGCCAGCCCGCGCCCACGCTGTCGGGCGGGGAGGCCCAGCGGGTCAAGCTGTCCAGCGAGCTCGCCAAGCGCTCCACCGGCCACACGATGTACATCCTCGACGAGCCCACCACCGGGCTGCACTTCGAAGACGTGCGCAAGCTGCTGGGCGTCCTCGGCCGCCTAGTGGACCAAGGCAACACTGTGGTGGTGATCGAGCACAACCTGGACGTGGTCAAGACCGCCGACTGGATCATCGACCTCGGGCCCGAGGGCGGCTCCGGCGGGGGCCGCATCGTGGCCGAGGGCACACCCGAGCAGGTGGCCGGGGTCCCCGAGAGCCACACCGGCCGCTTCCTGAGCGCGATGCTGTGCTGAACGGCGTTCTCGCCGTGCCCGTGACGTTTCCTTGCTGCGCTGGCGACAGGACGCGACCCGGAGCCGCAGGCAGCAGTGGCGGAGCATGGGCACGCTGAAGCGGCCGCCGGCCGGCTCGATCCCGGACGCGCCCGGGTCGTACCAGTTCCTCGACGCCGAGGGCCGTGTCATCTACGTCGGCAAGGCCAAGAGCCTGCGCTCGCGGCTCGGCAACTACTTCGGGTCGCACCTGCCGCTGCGCACCCGCCAGATGGTGGACGCGGCCGCGTCGGTGGAGTGGATCCGGGTGGCCAACGAGGTCGAGGCGCTGATGCTGGAGTTCGCGCTGATCCAGCGCCACCGCCCCCGGTTCAACGTGCGCTACACCGACGACAAGTCGTACCCGTACCTGTGCGTCACCATGGTGGACGAGTGGCCCCGGGCGATGGTGATGCGGGGCCGGCGCCGCAAAGGCAACCGCTACTTCGGCCCGTACGGCCACGCCTACGCCATCCGCGACACTCTCGACCTGCTGCTGCGCACGTTCCCGATACGCACGTGCACCGACGGCAAGTTCCGCCGCTACGCCGGCCTGGGCAAGCCGTGCCTGCTGTACCACATCGAGAAGTGCTCGGGACCGTGCGTGGGCGAGGTCACCGACGACGATTACGCCGGCATGGTGGCCGAGTTGCTTCGCTTCTTGGAGGGTGACACCGATCCGGTGCTGGACCGGCTCGAGACGGAGATGGCCGCCGCGGCGGAGGAACTCGACTACGAGCGGGCCGCCCGGCTGCGCGACCGCCTGACCGCGGTGCGCAAAGCGGTCGAGACCCAGCAGATGGTGGGTTCCCGTATCGAGGACTTCGATGTGATCGGGTTGGCGGACGACGCCTTGGAGGCCGCGGTGCAGGTGTTCTTCGTGCGCCGGGGCCGGGTGATGGGACGGCGGGGCTTCATGATCGACAAGGCCGAGGACCTCGACCGGGCCGAGTTGGTGAGCAGGGCCTTGGAGCGGCTGTACTTCGATTACTCGGCCGACAACCCGCTGGGCTGGCCCAAGCTGGTGCTGGTGCCGCTCGAGCCGGCCGGCGCCGCCCTCTACCGGGCGTGGCTCAGCGAGCTCCGGGGCTCGCGAGTGGAGGTTCGCGTGCCCCAGCGGGGCTCCAAGCGGGCGCTGCAAGCCACCGTGACCCGCAACGCCGAGGAGTCGTTCGCCCGTCACCGGCTCAAGCGCAGCACCGACCACAACAGCCGGGCCCGGGCCCTCAACGAGCTCCAGCAGCATCTCGAGCTGGGCGCCGCTCCGCTGCGCATCGAGTGCTACGACATGAGCCACCTGTCGGGCCAGGACTATGTGGGCTCGATGGTGGTGTTCGAGGACGGCCTGCCCAGGAAGGCCGACTACCGGCGGTTCAAGATCCGCACCGTGGGAGGCAACGACGACTTCGCAGCCATGCACGAGGTGCTGACCCGGCGCCTGACCGGCTACCTGGAGCAGCGGTCCCGTCCGGTGGCCGAGCGCGACGGCAGGTTCTCGTACCCGCCGCAGCTGCTGATGGTGGACGGTGGCAAGGGGCAGCTGGGCGTGGCCGTGCAGGTGCTGGTCGAACTCGGCCTCGACGACGAGATCCCGGCCGCGGCGCTGGCCAAGCAGTTCGAGGAGGTGTTCCTGCCCGGCCGAGCCGAGCCGGTGCGCATGCCCCGCCAGTCTGAAGCGCTGTACATGCTCCAACGCATCCGCGACGAGAGCCACCGCTTCGCGGTCGAGTACCACCGCCGGCTGCGCGGCAAGCGCATGACCCGCTCCGCCTTGGACGGCATCACCGGTCTGGGCCCGGCCCGCAAGGCCCGTCTCACCAAGGAGCTCGGGGGAGTGCGGGCCGTCCAGCAGGCCGAACTGCACGAGCTGAAGTCCCTGCGGTGGCTCCCCGACACGGTGGCCGAGAACGTCCACGCCGCGTTGCATCGGGCAGGCTGAGCCCGGCCGGCTCGGACCGCGGGGACGGAGAATAGGCTGATGCGCAGCGCTGCAGACGGAGGTACCTGGTGCATGGTTCTTTGAACGGCAAAACAGTCCTCGTGACCGGGGCAGGCCGCGGCATCGGCCGGGCCATCGCCGAGCGCTTCGCTCGGGCGGGATCGGCGGTTGCGGTGAACGACATCGACGGCGAGGCAGCGGCCGCCGCCGCCGACGCGATCCGCGGCGACAACGGCACCGCGACGGCTGTGCAGGCCGACGTGTCCGACAGCACGCAGGTGGGGGCCATGGTCGAGGCCGTCATGGCCGGGCACGGCCGCATCGACGTGCTGGTCAACAACGCGGGCATCGTCAGCCCGACCCTCCACTTCTTCGAGGCGACCGAGGAGTGGTGGCGCCGCATCATCGACGTCAACCTGACCGGCCACTTCCTGGTGTCGCAGCCGGTGGCCCGCATCATGGCGAGAGCCGGCGGCGGCAGCATCGTGAACATGAGCTCGGGCGGGGCCACCCGTGCCCACCGGTCCTTCACCGCCTACGACGCCGCCAAGGGCGGGATCGAGGCCCTGACCCGGGCGATGGCGCTGGACCTGGGCCCCTACAACGTCCGGGTGAACGCCTTGGTGCCGGGCTCGATCGATACCAGCGGCATGACAGACGGCGAGCGGGCGCTGCGGGGTGAGAACGTGCCTCTCGGCCGGATCGGCGAGCCGTTCGACATGACCGGCGCGGCGCTGTTCCTGGCATGCGACGAGGCCGCGTACATCACCGGGGAGACACTCCGGGTGGACGGCGGGATGCTGGCCCAGCAGCGCTCGGCCACGGTGGACATAGTCTCGCCCGGCGCCTTCCCGGCGGCCGAGGACCTCTAGCCGGTGGCGAGCGCCCCGCGAATCGGCGTGGACGTCGGCGGCACGTTCACCGACGTCGCCCTGGAACGTCCCGACGGCACGTTCGCGTCCGTCAAGGTGCTCACCACCCACCACCGGCCCGAGGAGGCCGTCGTGGCCGGCATATCGACCGTCGTCGAGCGGGAGGGCACGGCCCTCGACGAGGTCGCCCAGATCATCCACGGCACCACGCTGGCCACCAACGCCCTGATCGAGCGCCGGGGCGCAAGGACCGCGCTGGTGACCACCGCCGGGTTCCGCGACGTGATCGAGACCCGCACCGAGAGCCGGTTCGAGCAGTACGACCTCGACATCGTGCTGCCCCCGCCGCTGATCGAGCGCAAGGACCGCTACACGGTGCCCGAGCGCATCGGCGCCCGGGGCGAGGTGCTGCTGGCGTTCGACGAGCGGGCCGCCCGCCGGGTCGTCGAACGGTTGTTGGACGGCGGCTACACCTCAGTGGCGGTCGGGTTCATGCACAGCTACCGGAACCCCGACCATGAGCGCCGCTTCAGGGAGCTGCTGGTCGAGGCCTCCCCTACCACGGCCGTGTCGCTGAGCTGCGAGGTCTCGCCGCAGATGCGGGAGTTCGAGAGGTTCAACACGGTCTGCGCCAACGCCTACGTTCAGCCGCTCATCGCGTCGTACCTGCGCCGGCTCGAGTCGGAGCTGCACCGGATGGGCGCGGCGTGCCCGCTTCTGCTGATCCACTCCGGCGGTGGCCTGCTCAGCAGCGAAGCGGCGGCCGCCTTCCCGGTCAGGCTGGTGGAGTCGGGGCCTGCCGGTGGCGCCATCTTCGCGGCCCGCTTGGCGCGGGCCCATCGCCGGGACCGCATCCTGTCGTACGACATGGGCGGCACCACCGCGAAGATCGCGCTGATCGAGGACTGCGCGCCCCGCACGGCCAAGACTTTCGAGACGGCCCGTGCCGCCCGGTTCAAGAAGGGAAGCGGGATGCCCATCTCGGTGCCGACGATCGAGATGATCGAGATCGGCGCGGGCGGCGGGTCGATCGCCGCGGTCGACGCGCTGGGCCGGATCCGGGTGGGTCCGCACAGCGCCGGGTCCGATCCCGGACCGGCCTGCTACGCCCTCGGCGGGACGGCCGCGACCGTGACCGACGCCAACGTGCAACTCGGGCGGCTGCACCCCGAGAACTTCCTGGCGCAGGACATCTCACTGTCGCCCGAGGAGGCCGCCGGAGCCCTGCACGACACCGTGGGCGCCCCGCTGGGCCTCGCGCTCGATGACGCCGCGGCGGGCGTGGCCGAGGTAGTCGACGAGAACATGGCCAACGCGGCTCGGACCCACGCAGTGGAGAGCGGCAAGGACCTGGCCGGCTACTCGATGGTCGCCTTCGGAGGGGCTGCGCCGCTTCACGCCTGCCGCCTTATCGACAAGCTCGGCATCGACGAGGTGCTGGTGCCGGCGGGCGCGGGCGTCGGGTCCGCCATCGGGTTCCTGCTCGCTCCGTTCTCCTACGAGGCCGCCCGCAGCTTCTACGCGACCTCCGAGCATTTCGACACCGCCGGGGTCCGAGCCGTGCTCGAGGAACTGGCCGCGGAGGCCGAGGCGTTCGTGAGAACGGGCACCTCCGAGGCGGTCACCGTCGAGCGCGAGGTGCTGATGAGGTACCGGGGCCAGGGCTGGGAGATCCCGGTGTCGCTGCCCGAGGGCGACTTCGACGAGATCGCCGCCCAAGAGCTCACCACCACCTTCGTCAAAGCATACGAGGCGTTCTTCGGCCGGGCCATCGAGGGTCTGGCCATCGAGGCGGTGAGCTGGTCGGTGCGGGTGTCGTCGCAGCGCGAGGCGCCGGAGCTCATCGAGCCCCTGCCGGCGGGGCGCCCCCTCCCGACCGCCAGCAGCCGGTCGGTCCACGACCCGTCCGAGGGCGGCCGCCTGGCCACCGCCCTGTACGAGCGCGGCGATCTCGCGGTGGGAGATACCGTGGCCGGCCCGGCCCTGATCATCGAGGACCAGACCACCACCTTCGTCGGATCCCGGCACACCGCCGTGGTCCAGCCCGACCTGACCCTCAGGATCGCCGAGTCGGGCCGGGAAGGGCGCGACGGCCGCGACGGCGCGTTGAGCCGGCCGGCTTCGGCCGCCCAGCACGAAGTCCCCATGCAGATCATGTGGAACCGGCTGATCTCCGTGGTCGAGGAGCAGGCCCTGACCCTGGTGCGGACCGCGTTCTCGACGTCGGTGCGGGAGGCCGGCGACCTCTCGGCGGGGGTCTTCGATCCGCAGGGCCGCCTCATCGCCCAGGCCGTCACCGGGACGCCCGGCCACGTCAACACCATGGCCGCTTCGCTGGGGCACTTCATCGGCGAGATCGGAGCCGAGAGCATGCGGCCCGGCGACGTGTACCTCACCAACGACCCGTGGAAGGGCACCGGCCACCTCCACGACATCACCGTGGCCACCCCGGTGTTCGCGGCGGAGGACGCCGACGGGCACGGCGGCGGGGCCGAGACCCTGACCGGCTTCTTCGCCTCGACCGCTCACGTGGTCGACATCGGCGGCCGCGGGTTCGGGCCCGACGCCGGCGAACTCTACGAGGAGGGCCTCCGGATACCCATCATGCGATGGGCCGAGCGGGGCCGGCTCAACCGGGACCTGGTCGACATCGTGCGCAGCAACGTGCGGGAGCCCGACCAGGTGATCGGAGACATCCACGGCCTGGCCGCCTCCAACGAGACCGGACGCCGGCGGCTGCTCGACATGCTGGCCGAGTTCGGCCTGACCGACCTGGACGGGCTGGCCGCCTTCGTGTTCGACCGCACCCGGAGGGCCACCCTCGAAGCGCTGGAACGGGTGCCCAACGGCGTCTACCGCAACACCATGCGGGTCGACGGCTACGGCGACCCGGTCACCCTGGCCGCCGCGGTCACCGTGACCGACGACGGCATGCACGCCGACTTCGCCGGGACGTCGCCGGTGAGCCCGTTCGGCATCAACGTGCCCATCACCTACGCCCGGGCGTACTTCACCTACGGCATGCTGGTGGCGCTGGCCCCGGAGCTGCCCAACAACTACGCCTCGCTGCTGCCCTTCACGGTGAGCGCCCCGCCGGGAGCGATCCTCAACGCTGTCGAGCCCGACCCCGTGGCGGCGCGCCACGTGATCGGCCACTTCGTGACCGACCTGTGCCTCGGCGCCGTCGCCCCGGCCCTGCCCGACGTCGTTCCGGCCGAGGGGTCCGGGGCGTTGTGGAACTTCCAGGCCGGCGCCCGCAGCGCGGACGTGTCCGACCCCCGGCCACCGGTGGAGATGCTGATGTTCAACAGCGGGGGCAGCGGCGCCCGGCCCGGACTCGACGGGCTGACCGCCACCGCCTTCCCGTCGGGGGTCAGGACCATGAGCGTCGAGGCCACCGAGCAGGTCGGACCGATCGTGGTGTGGCGCAAGGAGATCCGGGAGAACAGCGGGGGAGCGGGCCGGTTCCGCGGCGGGTTGGGCCAAGTGATCGAGATCGCTCCGGCCGACGGGTACCTTTTCGAGTTCTCGGCCATGTTCGACCGGGTCCACAACCCGGCCCGGGGCCGGGCCGGCGGCGGCGACGGCGCCCCCGGAGCGGTCCGCCTCGACGACGGCACTGCGTTCGGGTCCAAGGGCAGGCAGACCGTGCCTGCGGGACGGCGGCTGATCCTGGAGCTCCCCGGCGGCGGCGGCTTCGGCGACCCGGCAGAGCGCGACCCTGCCGCAGCCGCCAACGACGCCGCCCAGGGCTACGTAACCGGCAGGCCGCGCGAGCAGGTGGCGCAGTCACGGTCCGCGACTCGGGATCCCGGGTGACTTCGAGTGCCTCCAAGCCCCATTGGTTGCCGGAGATCCGGCTGGAGCGACCGTCCGCAGAGCTCCTCCTACGACGTCGTGATCGCAGGCGGGGCGATCATGGGCTCGTCGGTCGCGTTCTTCCTGTCTCGCACCCCCGACTTCGACGGCACGATCCTGGTAGTGGAGCGCGACCCGACGTATGCGGAAAGCTCCACAGCCCTCACCAACAGCTGCATGCGCCAGCAGTTCTCGCGTGAGGTCAATCTCCGCATCTCGCAGTTCGGGGCCGAGTTCTTGCGGGACTTCCGGGACTGGATGGACGACGCGGAGGCTCCCGACATCGCGGTCAACCACTTCGGCTACATGTACCTCGCCGCCGACGAGGCCGCAGCCGAGGTGCTGCGGACCAATCAGCGGGTGCAGTTCTCGCTCGGCGCCGGCACGCGCATCCTGTCACCCGCGCAGATCGCAGCCGAATACCCCTTCTACAACGTAGACGGCATCGTCTGCGGCAGCCACAACCTCGTCGGGGAGGGCTGGTGGGACTCAGGGACAGTGTTCGACTGGTGGCGGCGGCAGGCCCGTCGCAACGGCGTCCAGTACGTCACTGACGAGGTGGTGGCCGTCCACCGCGACGGCGACACGGTCGCTGGGGTCGAGCTGGCGTCGGCAGGGACGGTCGGCTGCGGCGCGCTGGTCAACGCCACCGGCACGCGGGCGGCCCGAACCGCGTCCATGGCCGGCTTGGAGCTGCCGGTGGAGCCCCGCAAGCGCTTCACGTGGATCTTCGAGGCGGCCGAGCCGCTGGAGCGGGACCTGCCCCTGACGATCGATCCGGCCGGAGTGCATGTGCGCAGCGACGGCGGCGCCTACCTGGCCGGGTGCGCGCCAGACGTCGACTCGGCGGTGGACTACGACGACTTCGACATGGACCACGACATCTTCGAGGAGAAGGTGTGGCCCGTTCTGGCCTACCGGGTCCCCTCCTTCGAGCGCATCAAGGTCCTCAGCCGCTGGGCCGGGCACTACG
The DNA here is from genome assembly GCA_965116865.1 of Acidimicrobiales bacterium. Lineage (GTDB taxonomy): Bacteria > Actinomycetota > Acidimicrobiia > Acidimicrobiales > Aldehydirespiratoraceae > Aldehydirespirator. The sequence continues at coordinate 692,480 of OZ220727.1, forward strand.
CCTACAACTACTTCGACCACAACGCAGTGGTCGGACCCCACACCGAGGTCCGGAACTTCTTCTTCATCAACGGCTTCTCCGGTCACGGCATGCAACAGTCGCCGGCGATGGGGCGGGCGCTGGCGGAGTTGCTCTGCTACGGCGAGTACCGCACGCTCGATCTGTCGGAGTTGGGCTACGAGCGCATCGAGCGGGGCGAGCCGTTCGTCGAGACGGCGATCATCTGACCGTCGGACGGTGGCGCTATCGGGTCGGGCTGGATCGCCCGACTACCATGACCGGCGAGTGAGTGCATTCGTCGTCATCGCGGGGATGTCCGGAGCGGGCCGCAGCCACGCCGCCGACAATCTCGAGGACCTCGGCTGGTTCGTGATGGACAACCTGCCGCCGTCGCTGATTCCCAAGGTGGCGGAGCTCGCCGGGGCGCCCGGCGCGGGCATCGACCGCCTCGCTCTGGTGGTGGGCGCCGGCCGCTACCACGACGAGACAGTGAGCACGATCGGCGGCCTGCGAGCCGGTATCGAGGAGATGCGGGTCCTGTTCCTGGACGCCGCCACCGACGTGCTCGTCCGGCGGTACGAGTCGACCCGGCGCCGACACCCGCTGTCCGATCCGGTCGGGGCGGGCGCCCTCACCCTGGCCGAGGCCATCGAGGCCGAGAGGGCGGCACTGGAGCCGGTTCGGGCCACCGCGGACGTGGTCATCGACACCTCCGACTTGAACATCCACCAGCTGCGGGAGCGCATAGCCGAGCTGTTCGGCGCCGATGAGGGCCAGACGATGCGCATCACGGTGCTGTCGTTCGGCTACACCCACGGCATCCCCCTCGACGTGGACATCGTGATCGACTGCCGGTTCCTGCGCAACCCGCACTATGTGGACGCGCTGAGGCCTCTCAGCGGGCTCGCCCCCGAGGTGGCCGACTACGTGATGTCGAGGCCGGTGACGGGCCAGTTCCTCCAACGCATGGAGTCGCTGCTGGCGCTGCTGGTTCCCCAGTACGTGGCAGAGGGCAAATCGTACCTTACGGTGGCCTTCGGATGCACAGGCGGACGGCACCGCTCGGTGGCCGTGACTGAGCATTTTGCGGGAGTGCTGTCCGCCATGGGCCATGAGCCGGCGGTGGTGCATCGCGACATCGACAAGCACGACCCGCAATCCTCGAAACTGATGTAGCAGCCCAGTTTGTCGGCGTCTCTCGCGTCGATCCGGTCGGGCGGCGCGCCCAGCCGGTCACGGAGTGCGTGGACATCCCCCGGAGGCCGCCCGACCCGGCCTAGCCTCTGACTCATGAGCATTCGAGTGGGAATCAACGGCTTCGGCCGGATCGGACGGAACTTCTACCGGGCGGCGCGGTCTGCGAGTGCCGACGTCGACGTGGTGGCCGTGAACGATCTCGGGTCTGTCGACACCATGGCCCACCTGCTCGGCCACGACTCGGTCCACGGCCGTCTCGGCGCCGGCGTCTCCGTCGACGGAGACGTGCTGAGCGTCGGTGGCGACTCGTTGCGGGTCCTCTCGGAGCGCAACCCCGAGGATCTGCCGTGGGGCGACCTCGGGGTGGATGTGGTGGTCGAGTCGACCGGCATCTTCACCAGCCGCGAAGCTGCGGCCCGCCACCTCGGCGGCGGCGCCCCGCGGGTGCTGGTGTCGGCGCCATGCGCAGAGGCGGACGCCACCTTCGTGGTGGGCGTCAACGACTCCGACTTCGACCCGGCAGCGCATGTCGTGGTGTCGAACGCATCCTGCACCACCAACTGCTTCGTGCCGATGGTCATGGTGCTCGACGAGGCCTTCGGGGTGGAGCGGGGCCTGATGACCACCGTCCACGCCTACACCGGCGACCAGGCGCTGGTGGACGGACCACACTCCGACCTGCGGCGGGCCCGCGGGGCAGCCGTGAACATCGTGCCCACCTCCACGGGCGCGGCCCGGGCCACCGGGCTGGTGCTCGAGGCCATGCAGGGACGCCTCGACGGGATCTCGCTGAGAGTTCCCATCCCCGACGGCTCCATCACAGACTTCACCGCCAAGCTGGCCGCCGAGCCCAGCGTCGCCGAGGTCAACCGGGCCTTCCTCGAGGCCGCCGCCGAGGGCCCGCTGGCCGGGGTGCTCGACTACAGCGAGGCCCCGCTGGTGTCGGCCGACATCGTCGGCTCGCCTGCTTCATGCACCTTCGACGCCGGGCTCACCATGGCCATGGGCGACCTGGTGAAGGTCAACGGCTGGTACGACAACGAATGGGGCTACTCGAACCGGCTGGTGGAGATGGCGATGATCGTCGGCGCGGCCAACCGCTGAGAGAGCGCGCCGCAGTACGGCCCTTTTCGCATAGCGACGTCTGTGCAGCCCGTTCGCCGCTTGGAGGACCTCGGCCCGCTCCGAGACCGCTCCGTGCTGGTGCGGGTCGATTTCAACGTGCCGCTCACTGCGGGCACCGGGCCCGGGCCCGGCGCCGGCGCCGGCGCGGTGATCGCCGACGACCTGCGCATCCGGGCCGCGCTCCCCACGCTGCGATGGCTCCGGAGCCAGGGGGCGGCGGTCACCGCCTGCACCCACTTGGGCCGACCCGACGGCAAACCGGATCCCCGCTGCTCGGTGGAGCCGGTGCGGCAGCGGCTGGCGGAGCTGGCTCCCGGCGTGGAACTGCTCCAGAACCTGCGCTTCGACCCGGGCGAGGCCACCAACGACCCGGCGTTCGTCGAGCGCCTGGTGGCCGGCCACGACGCCTACGTGAACGACGCCTTCGGGGCGTCGCACCGCGCCCATGCATCCATCGTGGGCCCGCCGCGGCTGTTGCCGTCGGCCGCGGGGAGGCTGCTGGCACGGGAGGTCGATGTGCTGGGCGGTCTGCGTGACGCGCCCCGGAGGCCTTTCGTAGCGGTGCTGGGCGGGGCCAAGGTGTCCGACAAGCTGGGGGTGATCGACTCACTGCTCGAAATGGTGGACGCTCTGGTGATCGGTGGAGCCATGTGTTTCACGTTCCTCAAGGCCCTGGGGCGCCGGGTGGGGGCGTCGCTGTGCGAGGACTCGATGGTGGAGCGCTGCCGCGGCTTCCTCGACGGCGACACTCCGATCCACCTGCCCTGCGACCTCACCGCGCTAGGCCCTGGAGGGTCGCCGGGCGATCCCGGTGCGGGCGGCGAGGTCCGCCAGGTGGGGGCCGACGTGCCCGACGGGTGGACGGGTGCGGACATCGGCCCTGGCAGCGCAGCCGCTTTCGGTGATGTCATTCACGAGGCGGGCACGGTGCTGTGGAACGGCCCGATGGGCGTGTTCGAGGATCCTCGCTTCGGGGGCGGGACCGGCGCGGTGGCCGCGGCCATGGCCGAGACACGGGCGTTCACCGTGGTGGGAGGGGGACACAGCGCGGCCGCGGTCCGCCTCTTCGGAATCGACCGCGAAATGGACCATGTGTCCACCGGCGGCGGAGCGTCGCTGGAACTGATCGAGAAGGGCGACCTGCCGGGGCTGGCGGCGCTGAGACCGGGCGACCGAGGAGGAACTGATGCCACTTAGACGCAAGGACGCCGGCCGCGGCGACGGGCCGGCGGGAGGCCGCAAGCCGCTGATCAGCGGCAACTGGAAGATGAACCACGACCATCTCGAAGCGATCCGGGCTATCCAGAAGCTGGCCTATGCCCTGAACCGCGACGACTACCGCCACGTCGAGGTGTCGGTGCATCCGCCCTTCACGGACCTGCGCTCGGTGCAGACGGTGCTGCAGGCCGACGACGTGCCCATAGCGCTGGGCGCCCAGGACTGCCACCCGGAGGACGCGGGCGCCTTCACCGGCGAGGTGTCGGCGGCCATGCTGGCCAAGCTGGACGTGTCGTACGTGATCGTGGGCCACAGCGAGCGTCGAGCGCTCTTCGGCGAGACCGACACGACGGTCAACGCCAAGGTCCGTGCGGTGCTGCGCAGCGGCATGGCGCCCATCGTGTGTGTGGGCGAGACCGTCGAGGAGCGCCGGGCCGGCCAGGCCCGAGACGTGGTGGCCGGCCAGGTGGCCGGCAGCCTCGACGGTCTCGACGCCGACACAGTCGCCGAGCTCGTGGTGGCTTACGAGCCGGTGTGGGCCATCGGCACAGGCGAGACGGCCACGCCGGCCGACGCCCAGGACATGTGCGCCCACGTCCGGGCCCTGGTTGCCGAGCGGTGGGGAAGGGAGGCCGCTGCCGGCCTGCGGGTCCAGTACGGCGGTTCCGTCAAATCGTCCAATGCTCCCGACCTGATGGAGAAGCCCGACATCGACGGCGCGCTGGTGGGCGGAGCCAGCCTCGATGCCGCCGAGTTCGCCCGGATCGTGAACCACCGTCTGTATGCGGCGTGAGCCCCGTCGCGGGTGCGTCGCCGTCTCGGGGCGCTGGTAGCCTCGCGCCGTGATCTGGTTCGTCGCGCCGCTGCATGTGCTGTCGGCGCTGCTGCTGGTGTTCCTCGTGCTGTTGCACAGCGGCAAGGGCGGCGGCCTGTCCGACATGTTCGGCGGCGGTCTCGGCGCCCAGGCGGCCGGATCCACCGTGGTCGAGCGCAACCTCGACCGGATCACCATCATCGCCGCGCTGGTCTTCGCTTTCGCGTCGGTCTCCTACGCTCTGATCGTCTGAGCAGTCGGTGGCGAACCGCCGCCGCAGCAGGTCATCCGGTGGTGAATGTCGTGATGCGGGGCGAGTGGTGGCCGTCGCGGCGCATCGCGAGATGTTCGTCGGGTCATCCGGTGGTGAATGTCGTGATGCGGGGCGAGTGGTGGCCGTCGCGGCGCATCGCGAGATGTTCGTCGGGTCATCCGGTGGTGAATGTCGTGATGCGGGGCGAGTGGTGGCCGTCGCGGCGCATCGCGAGATGTTCGTCGGGTCATCCGGTGGTGAATGTCGTGATGCGGGGCGAGTGGTTGGTGTTGCCCGCGTCGAGCACCGGCTCGCTGTGCGCCGGCGACCTCTCGGCGAACATCTCGGCTGCTTGCTGCGGTCGACGCTCGGCCGTTGGTCCATGCAGGCCCCCCGGTATTATCGAGCCTCCATGTCGGAGTGGCGGAATTGGCAGACGCGCTAGCTTGAGGGGCTAGTGCCCAGATTGGGCGTGGGGGTTCGAGTCCCCCCTCCGACACCGCACGCACTTGAAGCCGTCGGCCGCCGATGCGCTCTCGGCTTCGGCCAGGTAGGACGTTCACGCAGCGGGATCGCTGAGCGGTTCGGCGATTTCGGCCGTGACTCGACGATGGCGGTCGTCCTGGCCGCCGGACGGCCCCGCAGTGTGGGTGGTGGCCGTCTCGCCGGCAGCGGCGTCGGCGATCGCCTCGGCCGTGTTGAGGTGGCTGCGGGCCTCGCGCCGCGACAACCCGGCCGAACCCGCCAACACCTCAGCGCCGCCGTTGCCGTGACGCTCACGGCCCGCCACCGCCGCCGCGGCCGACACCTGCGCAGCCGACAGCGCCGCCATCGCCGACCTCGACACCGCCAACATCTCACGCAACTCCGAACACGACGCCGCGCCCGCGCCCACCAACTCCAGCATCTCGGAGGCAGCGGCCTCGGCCCGACGAGCAGCTTCGATCAACATGCACACAGCATCCCACAGGGGTATGACATCCACCCCCCGCAGCCCCCACCGCCTCGGTGGATCCAGGCTAAGCCCGGATCAGTCGGCGGCTCGGACACCGTGCCGGTCGAGGTCCCACACGTCCTGCGCCACGGCGTGCAGTAAGCCCGGATCAGTCGGCGGCTCGGACACCGTGCCGGTCGAGGTCCCACACGTCCTGCGCCACGGCGTGCAGTAAGCCCGGATCAGTCGGCGGCTCGGACACCGTGCCGGTCGAGGTCCCACACGTCCTGCGCCACGGCGTGCAGTAAGCCCGGATCAGTCGGCGGCTCGGACACCGCGCCAGCTTGCATCAGCAACCTGGGCGTAGAGCTTGGCAAAGTTGTCGGTCTGCGCGGCCTGGGCGGCGCTGTCGCTGTGGTGCCGGGCGTCGACGGCGTAGAGCTTGGCAAAGTTGTCGGTCTGCGCGGCGGCTCGGACACGGCGCCAGCTTGCAGCAGCAACCGCTGAGACGCCGGCGGCGACTTTGTCCCCTTCTATCGCTTGATGACGCAATCCCCGGCGCCGCCGACTACTCTGGACAGAATGTATGACACAGAGTTGGCCGACACAGAGTTGGCCGTTGTCGGTGCCCGCTGGCATGGCCGGCGTTCTTGTGTGAGCCGCGGCGTTCTAGCGAGAGTGTCCCCCCTTTACGTTGTTGAGTGGCTCTGGCGTGGCAGTGTCGGGGCTGGTTGCTCGCCGCGGCGGGTAGGGCTGTAGCCCCCTGTCATACCGATGGCCTGGGGGGTGTTGCCGCCCGCCGCGGTCGGGTGTCTTCGACCTCTGACAGGGACATGCCCTTGGGGCTGATCGTAAAGTGGTTGAGGCGCAGGCGCCGGGAGCATCCGCACCACAGTGTTCCCGAACCCCAGGAGCTGAGCCATGCAAGATCCTTCCCCCGTCGGCGTCGAGGTGTTCGTCGGTGTCGATGTCGCCAAAGGCGACCACTACGCCTGCGCGGCCACCGCCGACGGCGCCGAGGTGCTAGCCCGAAGTGTGCGCAACGACGAGGCGTCGATCGTTCAGTTGATCGACGACGCGGCGGCTTGTGGCGCGGTCGCTTTGGTGATCGACACGACCAGTTCGGCGGCGGCGCTGCTGCTGGAGGCGGCCGCCCGCCGGGAGGTTCCGGTGGCCTATGTGACCGGGCTGGCGATGCGGCGTGCCGCGGACCTCTACGCCGGGGCGGCCAAGACCGACCCCAAAGACGCCTTCGTGCTTGCCGACTACGCCCGCAGAAACGCCGATCGGCTGACCTGGACCACACCCAGCGACGAGCTGCTGGCGCGGCTGCGGATCCTCAACGGCCGAGACGCCGACCTCGCAGCCGACGCCACCCGCGCCGCCAACCGTCTCAGAGACGCCCTGTTGGCGGTGTCGCCGGCGCTGGAGCGAGCTGTGGGCGACAAGGTGGCCACCAATCCCGGCGCCCGCGACGCACTGGCGCGCTGGGGAACCCCCACCGCGCTGCGCTCAGCCGGCCGGGCGCGGGTGCGGGCCCGCATAGCCCGACGCTCGCCCCGCGCAGCTGAACGGCTCGCCGAAGCGATCTGGGCCGCGCTCAACGCGCAGAGCCTCACCGTTGCCGCCGAGACCGCCTGGGGCGACACCATCTCAGAGCTCGCCGCGGACCTGGACCGGATCTGTGAGCGCCGCGACCGCCTCGCCGGCGACATCGAGGAGGCCTTCCTGGCGCACCCGCTGGGAAAAGTCCTCTCCACCATGTGCGGGTTCGGCCCGCGGACCGGGGCCAGAACCCTCGCTGAGATCGGCGACCCCCACCGCTTCGCCGACGGCAGCCGCCTCGCCGCCTACGCCGGGCTCGCCCCAATCGACTGGCAATCAGGCCGCAGCGCCACCACCCGCAAGCCCCGAGGCGGCAACCACCGACTCAAGAACGCCCTGTTCACCGCGGCCTTCGTCGCGGCCCAGCACGACCCCGACGCCCACGCCTACTACCAACGCAAACGCTCACAAGGCAAACGCTCACAAGGCAAACACCACAACGCCGCCGTGATCTGCGTCGCCCGACGCCGCTGCAACATCATCCTCGCCATGCTCAAAACCCAAACCCCCTACCAACCACCCCAACCCCTGCCCCAAGCCGCCTAGAAAGACTTGACAACAAGACAGGGACACCCCCCCCCCGCTGACGGCGCTCGCTGGCATGACCAGCTTTCTCGTGTGAGCCGCAGGGTTCTCGTGCGGGTGTCGCGGCGGGGGGCTGCGACTGTGCTCGCGGCTGTGGCGCTGGTCGCGGTGCTGCTGTCTGCGCCGGTCTCGGCTCAGGGCGCCGACAGCGTCGGCGAGGTCTCCGGCTGGGACCTCGAACCGGAGAGCCTCGCGGCCGGCGACCGGTTCGGTCCGCCGGGCTCCACCACCGCGAGCGGGAGCCACGTCCCGGCCTCCGTGGCCGGCTACGACACTGATGCGAAGAGCGACGCCGTCAGCGGCGACAGCACCGGCGAACTGGAGTTCAAAGAGCAGGTGCTGTATGTGAATGAGGGCTCGCACGACCCTTCCCAGGACTCTTACGGGGTGAGACTGTCGGCGAAGCCGACGGGGGAGGTGTCTGTGACGCTGTCGGTGGTTGACGGCGCCGACAGCGACTTGGTGCTGGTGGCGGGCGCGGTGTCTGTGACGGTGTCGGGCTCGGGGTCGGTGCTGGCGTTGACGTTCAGCACCGCAGACTGGGACACGTTCCAGTCGGTGACGGTGCATGCCTCCCACGACGACGACCTCGCGAACGAAATCAGGACGCTGGCGCATACCGCGTCGGGCGGCGGCTACGCCGTGTCGGCCAACGTGGTCGTGAATGTCTACGACGACGACACCGGCGACCTGGAGTTCGATGGGGTGCCGGTGGCTGTGGTCGAGGGCGAGTCGGCTGTGTACGGGGTGAAGCTGTCGGTGCCGCCGTTTGGGAAGGTGACGGTGTCGGTGTTCAGCATAAGCAACAATGGTCTGGTGTTGGCGGCGGGCTCGGTGTCGGTGTCTTCGTCGAATAGAGATACGGAGTTGGTGTTGACGTTCAGCACCGCAGACTGGGACACGTTCCAGTCGGTGACGGTGCATGCTGGCGGCACCGTCCGCAACGAGGTGCTGCAACACACAGCGTCGGGCCCCGTCTACAGAGTGTCGCGTAATGTGGACGTGGCCGTAGTCGACTCGTCGAGACTGGTGTTCTCGGACGTGGCATTGTCGGTCGATGAGGGCTCGCACGCCAAGTACGGGGTGAGACTGGCGGAGAAGCCGACGGGGAATGTGGCGGTGTCTGTGCCCGGCGGCGCGCGCAGTGATCTGGTGCTGGTGGCGGACTCGGTGTCTGTGACGGTGAGGGACTCTGGGACGGTGCTGACGTTGACGTTCAGCACCAGCGACTGGAACACCTACAAGTCGGTGACGGTGCACGCCGGCCACGACGACGACACCGTCGACGATTCTGAGACGATGCGCCACAGCGTGACCGGCGGCGGCTACAGCGGGTCGGGCGACGTGACAGTCACCGTCACAGACGACGGCACTACGCCTCCTCCGCCGCCGCCTCCGCCTCCTCCGCCTCCGCCTCCGCCGTCTCCGTCTCCGTCGGCTCCTCCGCCGTCTCCTCCTCCGCCGGCTCCGCGGTCTGCGATATTCGCCGATGTGGACACCGACAGCGTCCACGCGGCGGCCATCGAAGCGATGTTCCGCAGTGGCATCACTGTCGGCTGCGGCGGCGACCCGCCGCGCTTCTGTCCTGACCTGCCCGTCACCAGGGCTCAGATGGCCAGCCTGTTGGCGCGTGCGCTCGGTTTGGACGATGCGCCGCAGCCTGCGGGATTCGTGGATGTGGACCCGCGGAGCGTCCACGCGGCGGCCATCGACGCGTTGCGCCACGCCGGGGTCACCGCGGGTTGCGGCACTCGTCCGTTGCGCTTCTGTCCGGACATGTCCGTCACCAGGGCTCAGATGGCCGGCTTCCTGTATCGAGCGCTCGGCTTTGCGGACGCTCCGCAGTCTGCGGGTTTCGTCGATGTGGATCCGCGGAGTCCCCACGCGGCGGCCATCGACGCCTTGTACCACAGTGATGTCACCAAAGGCTGCGGCAGCGACCCGCTGCGCTTCTGCCCGCACCAGCATCTCACACGGGCTCAGATGGCCAGCCTCCTGCAACGCGCCCTAGACCTCGGCACAACCGCATAAGCCTGGATCCACCGGCGGTTCGGACACGGCGCCGGCTTGCAGCAGCAACCGCTGAGACGCCGGCGGCGACTTCGACCCCTTCTATCGCTTGATGACGCAATCCCCGGCGCCATCGACGCCTGGTTCGCGGGGGCCATTGTCGATCGGGACTTGGCGTTGTATCGGCACTGCCATCGACGCTTGGTTCGCGGGGGCCATTGTCGATCGGGACTTGGCGTTGTATCGGCACTGCCATCGACTACCGCGCCCGCTTGGGCTGCTCGGAGATCCACACCGACGACACCGGCGCCACCGCGGCCGGGTTCCGGCGACGCGCCGCCGCCCGGTACGCCATGGCGGGCGTCGCCTGCGAGAGGATCCTCACCGACAACGGACCCTGCCACTGCTGCGGCGCGTTCGCCCAGGCGCTCAACCAAGCCCGCACATCGCCGCGGCGCACCCGGCCCTACCGGTCTCACACCAACGGCAAAGCCGAGCGGTTCAACCGCATCCCCAACGACGAACGGGCCTACGCCGCCGACTGGGACCCAGACGCCCAGCGCACCGGGGCCCACCAAGACTTCATGCGCCACTACAATGAACACCGGCCCCACGGAGCCCTCAGCTGCGACACCCCCATGGCCGCCCTCACCCGCCTGACCGACGACAACGTCGTGGGCATGCACAGTTAGTGTTCGCATCAGGCGAACCCCCTGGACACGAGGACCAGACGTGAGTTACTCCATGACGACCGACTGTCGAAGGCTCGCAGCAGCCGCCCTGGCCGCGATTCTGCTGGCCGCGGCCTGCGGCGGAGACGACGAAGTCCCCGCAGCCGCAGCGCCGGAGACGACCGGTGCGGCCGAGACGCAGCACGACCAGGATATGGGCGACATGGACGGTCACGACTATGGCAGCGCCCTCGAAGTGGCCGAGGTCGTGCCGGTGCCGGCCGTCGGCGGCGACGGCGGTGGTGACGGCCACGGCGGTGGTGGTGACGGCCACGGCGGTGGTGGTGACGGTCATGACGGCGGTGGCGGCGGTGGCGGTGACGGCGGCCACGGCGGTGGTGGCGGTGACGGCGGTGGTGGTGACGGCCACGGCGGTGACGGCGGCCACGGTGATGGTGGTGACGGCCACGGCGGTGGTGGCGGTGACGGCGGTGGTGGTGACGGCCACGGCGGTGGTGGCGGTGACGGCGGCCACGGTGATGGTGGTGGCGGCCATGGCGGTGGTGGTGGCGGTGACGGCGGTGGTGGTGGCGGCCACGACCACCACGGTCACGGATCGGCCGGCGAGCCGACCCGGTACGACGCGGACGTTGCCGACTCGGTCCAGACGATTGTGGTGGACGTGGTCGGCGGCGCCCCGGTGGGCGGCGTCCAGCGGGTGAAGGTCGATCTCGGCTCGGTGGTAGCGCTGATGGTGACTTCTGACGGTGCCGAAGAGGTCCACGTTCACGGCTACGACATCCTGCGTGGCGTCTCCGAAGGGAATCCCGCCCACTTCGCCATGACCGCGGAGATTCCCGGCGTGTTCGAGGTCGAGCTCGAGGGCTCGGGCCGGCTGCTCCTCCAACTCGAGATCTCTTGAGAGGGTCCGGTGACGGGCGCTGCCACCGCAGCATGCCGGAGCTTCTAGCCGGCAACGCCGCCTATGCACGGGGCTTCGACGGCGCCGGGATGCCGGCCGCGCCGGCACGCCGGCTAGCGGTGGTGGCCTGCATGGACGCCCGGATCGACGTGCCCAGGATCCTCGGCCTTCGCGCCGGCGAGGCCCACATCCTCCGCAACGCCGGAGGCGTGGTCACCGACGACGTGATCCGGTCGCTGTGCCTGTCGCAGCGCCTGCTGGGCACGCGGGAGGTGGTGCTCGTGCATCACACCGGCTGCGGGCTCCAATTGCTCGACGAGCACCGCTTCCTGTCCGAGCTCGAAGCGGAGACCGGGACTAGGCCCGCTTGGCCGCTCGAAGCGTTCGCGGACCCCTACGACGACGTTGCGGAGTCGGTGCGGCGCCTGCGCCTCTCGCCGTTCTTGCAGCACAAGGACAACATCCGGGGCTTCGTGTACGACGTTGCCGACGGCAGGCTCCACGAGGCCGGCGCACCGGCCGCTTGACGGCAGCGCCCGTCGGCTCGACTCGGCCGTCGACGTCGCGGACGAGTTGGAGCAGGCGCACCGGCTGCTTGACGGCGTCGCCCGACGGCGCTTGATGTCGATGCGTATGTCGCTCCAGTCTGCGGCGGTGCACCGGCTGCTTGACGGCGTCGCCCGACGGCGCTTGATGTCGATGCGTATGTCGCTCCAGTCTGCGGCGGTGCACCGGCTGCTTGACGGCGTCGCCCGACGGCGCCGGCGCCATGTTCGATTGTGGCTGCCGAATGAAGCCAGGCGTCGGCGCCCATCGGTCCCTGCAGTGGGCGCTGACGCGCCATGTTCGATTGTGGCTGCCGAATGAAGCCAGGGGCGCATGTCGTCGGCGCCCGCACCGGCACGCTGCTGCGCTGCGGCGCCCGCACCGCCGGCCCCGCAGCGAGACGCCCGCGTCTGTCGGGCAGACCTCGCGAGGAACTGGCGACGCGCACCGGCCGGGTTGGTGGTTAGAGTCACCCGCCGATCGCTGAGCCTTCGCCCCGTGCGACGGATATGGCCTGGGTCGGAGCGCCCGCACGAAGCATGCTCCCTTCGCTGCCGCATCTTTGGCGGTGGCCGCCGTCCGCGCCGAAAGGAGCAAACCCATGCCTTCGCCCGTCCCCATGGCGGGAACCCTCCAGATAGCGGCTGCCCTGGTGTTCCACCTGCCCGGCGCCCGGCTCGAGCTGAGCAGCCCCAGCGGCCATCGCTGCTCGATAGGGCCGATGACCGATCCCCGCTGCACCCTGCACCCCGCCGAGTTCCGCGAGCTGGTGGTGGCCGCTGGGGACTTCCGGATGCTCGGCACGTTGCTCGGCTTCGCTCTGATGGACGAGCCGACGCTGACCCTCACGTCGTCCGGGATAGACATGGGCCACATGGGAGGCGGCCTGTACCGGGTGGTGGGCTGCGAGACCACGTCGTACGCCTTCACCACTTCGCTGCCCGCATCCCAGGTGGACGACCTGCTGGCGAGCCTGAGCACCGATCCGGCAGCGCTGGTCGGAGCGAACGCTGCGGGCGCCGCCCACGACGACGGGGTGGCGCTGTGCGTGAGCCTCGTCCGCGACGACGGGCTCGGTGTGACGCTGGTGGTGATCAGTCCCTTCGACATCATGCACCTCGCCCGCTGCGAGGCCGTGGCCAGAGCGTCGGTCTCGGCGTGCTTGGTCGCCGAGATGGAGCAGATGGCCCGTTGTCTTGACGAGACCGCTTCCTGACGGCGCACCGCCGGCGACGTCTGCAGCGCCGTCGGGGAGGATGGCCCGTTGTCTTGACGAGACCGCTTCCTGACGGCGCACCGCCGGCGACGTCTGCAGCGCCGTCGGGGAGGATGGCCCGTTGTCTTGACGAGACCGCTTCCTGACGGCGCACCGCCGGCGACGTCTGCAGCGCCGTCGGGGAGGATGGCCCGTTGTCTTGACGAGACCGCTTCCTGACGGCGCACCGCCGGCGACGTCTGCAGCGCCGTCGGGGAGGATGGCCCGTTGTCTTGACGAGACCGCTTCCTGACGGTGCCGGTGCGGCGGAGGAGTCCAACTCCATCCCGTTGCGGGCGGGGGAGCGAAGGGCGAATCCACGCCGGAACAGCTGCCGAAGCAGGGCGCCCTCCACCGGCGGAGGGCACCCTGCTTCATGTCAGGCCAGTCCTTCGGCGGGAGTCTGCGAGAACCTCATCGGTGGCTGGCGGCGGCTGTGGCGCCTGGCCATCTCAGCACCAGTACTTCTTCGCGGAGTTGCTCGCGTGTTGCTGTGGCGTGGCGAGTGCGGAACAGGTCAATTGACTCGACCTCGTATCCGGCGCGCTCCGCGATCTCAGCCAGGATTTGACCGGTCCGGATCATGACTCTCAGATAGGAGGCTTGGTCGCCTACTACGTACGCAAGGCGGGCTCCGGGCTTGAGCACTCGGCTCAACGAGGCCAGGTGACGGGCCATACCCCCGAAGTAAAGCTTCGTGACCCGGTGGTACATGCGCTCGAATCCCGAGTCTTTGGCGAGTTCGATGCGGCGGGTCTCTATCGCTGAGGCGATCCGTTCGACCTCGGCGTCGTTTCGAATCCAGGCGTCGTCAGCGTCGTCGCGGTAGACGCCGCGGGTGTTGGACCGCACTAGGCCCTTCTTCATCGCCTGAAGGTCCGACCGGCTGCTGAGATAGCCCAGAAGCACCGACTCGAGGCGCACTGTGCGCGAGTAGTCCTTCTCGTTCGGATACGGCGGCGAGGTGATGACCGCATCGACGCTGCTGGGTTCAAGGAGTCCGCCGACCATCCGCGCGTCTGCGTCGAGGGCGACAGCGGAGGTGGCGGCGCGCGGCCGGAGTTGGCGCAGGTCGGCGCACATGGTCTGCACGCGCTCGAGCCAGACAGACACCACCGCAGCGTCGAGCTTGACCGTTCCGAGGCCTACCTCGGGCCCGAAGCGCAGATTGCCGACCTCGACCGGCAGGATCCGAGCCAGCGCGAGCCGCTCATGGTCAGCGAACGCCGAGTCGTGTTCGCCGTCGAGGGCGTCACGCAACGCCAGCACCTTGTGAAGAGGCAGAGCGCTGATGGAGTCCTTGAGCAGCAGCTTCGCGCTAGCGGCGGGAAGCGTCCGCAGGCGCACTCCCCGTGGCACCGATGACGCCGGCTCATCGGAGATGCCGTCCGCAGCCAACATGGCGAGCGCCTTCTCGGCCACGAGTTCGGCGTGCTTGAGCAACTCGTCAGGATCCGGAGTCCAGTTGACCTTGGTGGAGGCTGCAAGCCGCGACAGCGGCACCGCTTCGAGGCCACAGCTAGGCACGCCGAGCTTCTTCGCCTCCACAAGGGTCGTGCCCGTGCCGCAGAACGGGTCAAGAACACGGCTGTCGGCGTCGAGACCGAACCGCTGCGCATAGTCGCGCACGAGGTGAGGCGGAAACGACAGCACGAAGCGGTACCAGTCGTGTGCGGGGGCGTCCCGCGCCAGCAGCGTGTTCATGGCGCCGTTGGTGCGTGGCCGCGCGGCAGGGGTCATGTCGGCCACCGTAGACCACGACTCACTCCCAGGAAGGGCAATCGGTCGAGCGGTGCCTCCGGTCGATGAAGCGGGCGTTGAAACATGACGGCGGGACATCAGCAACCTCCTCGAAATGAACAGATGTTCGACAGTAAGGCTTGGCTGTGACATCCAGGCTTGGCCGGCTCACGCCGTGCGTACTTGGATTCGGCCTAAATCCTCTTGGTCAGGGAGCGAGGGGCACCTCGGAGCCCCGGCCAGGTGCCCGCCTTGCGGTGCGCAGGGCGACGGCTATCGATGGAGTGCGGGAACGAGAGTTCGCGGTCGAGGCGATTCCAAGAGTCTCCGTGTTCCCTACTGGAGCTTGTCAGCCAGGGGGTTCAGGAAACATCTGCGACGCGTGCGGTTCTCGGTGCCACACGCATCGCATAGGTGACGAGTGGTGGGCTTCAGCCAGCCTTGCGTCGGGCTGACCATGGAGTGACCGCAGCTGGTGCAGGCCAGCGCGAGGATCGGAACGTTGTCGCTTGTGGTGAGGATGCGCTGGACGGTCAACACGCGGATGAGATCTTCATCGAGGGTCTCACCGTCGAGCACGACAGGGGAGCAGGTCTCGTCGATGACCAACTCGCTCTCGTGGGACCAGGCGTGTACGTGCAAGCCCTTGTCTTCAGGGCGGGACATCGTGCTGATGATGGCGCTGTTGGATGGCCAGATGGCGACTCCGCGGTACTCGCTCGACGTGATGCAGAGGGGACGGCTGACCGGTTGGGCGGGTTGAGGTTGCGGTAGCCCCAGGCGTGCCTGCGCCCCGCCTAAGGGATTGGAGATCGACGGCGAACGATCTCGGAAGTTCCGTCCGCATGCGTTGCAGAGGTGCTTGACGTGGGGCCGAGTTGCGAATAGCAGTTCGTCAATGTGGCCTTCACCGCAGCGAGGACACACCAAGGGGCTTACGTTCTCGTTGGCGAGAACGGTCAGGGCGTGGGCCTGAGCGGCCATGCCCTCCACGACTTCGGTGGCCTTGCCTTTGCGGACTCTCACGATGTCGAATGAACGATCGATTTGCTTCTTGCCGCTGGCCTCTGCTCGGTAGTGGATGTGGACCTTGCCGTCTTCGGTGGGGACTTCGCCAGTGCAGAATGCCGGCGGCACAACGCCCCACACAGCAAATTCGCCGTCATCGAGGTCGATATCGGTCCGCATCTCCTCGGACACGGGCTCAAACCAAGACGCTGAGCATCGATCCAATCCGGCCCCGTCGGGGGCGGAGGCCTCGAGCCCGTGAGTTCGACACCACCAGTTCGGCATGCCGTTGCGCTTCTTGACCTCCCAGCGGATGACGCAGGGGCCAAGGCCCTTCTTGGTCTCAGGAATATTGTGCTCACAGTGCATCGGGATGCTCGCCTCCGCCACTCGGGCCTGGGCTCTCGGCTTGTCGTAGCCTATCGCTAGCACCTAAGACTACAACACACGGCCACTCTATCACTTAATTTTTCAACGTTTCTGATCTTCTAAGCTAAATCCAGCATGATGGGGGGATACGATGACGGGACAGATGAGCAAGGCCTACGACCACCCTGCGTCGCTACCGATTCCGGCTCGTATCCGGCTGGCTCGCGAACTGCGAGGGCTCACGCAACGCCAGGTAGTGGCAGGGACCGGCAACGCCCTGTCGGCACCCGCCCTGAGCCAGATCGAATCTGGACGACTTCGGTCGTCGGAAGCAGCGGTTGTGAATCTGGCCTCCGCCCTCGATGTACCACCGGAGTTCTTCTCCGCCCAGTGGCCCGTCGATAGCGAACCGGTCACCTACTTTCGTGATCTCCGCTCAACCAGCATTCGGGAACGGCGTCGCGCCCGGGCTCAGGCAGTGCTTCTTGGCGAGTTTGTCGCAGCGCTGGAGCAGCACGTCCGAATTCCCGAAGTCGACGTGCCAGAGTGCCCTGTCGGCTCGGATGCAACAGCCACGGAGATCGACGACATCGCCATGTTGGTACGACGAGCCTGGAATCTCGGCGACGGCCCCATCGGGCATGTCGTACGCGAGTTGGAGCGCCATGGCATCGCCGTAGCCCGACTCACCTTCGGGACGGTGAAAGTCGACGCCTTCTCGACCAGGACCGGCGTCCGTCCGCTCGTTCTTCTAACCGACGACAAGTCCGACAACTATGTGCGGTCAAGATTCGACGCGAGCCATGAGCTGGGACACCTAGTCATGCACGAAGCGGCCGAACCCGGCACCAAGCAGGTCGAAAGCCAAGCCCAGAACTTCGCTGCATCCTTCCTGCTCCCAGAAGCCAGCGCGCTTGAGGAGCTGCCATCGCGGCTGGACGCCACAGGGTGGTCGCGGCTCGCGGAGATGAAGCGCGTGTGGGGTCTGTCGATGTCAGCGCTGCTGTACCGGGCTCGAACCTTGAGCATCCTCTCACCCGAGGCACACCAAGCAGCCATGCGCTACATGTCCGCTCGGGGCTGGCGCAAGCAGGAGCCGGGAGATCGCGAGATGGGTGCGCCGGAGGCACCGATGCTTATCGAACGCTCGATGCGGCGAGCGGAGATCGAAGCGGACGTGTCAGTTGAGGACCTCGTCCGCACTGCCCACCTCCCGATCGATGACATGCATGACCTCCTAGCGGCGACCGTAGACGACCGGCCGATCGTCGAGTTGTAGAGAACCGCGGGTGTGCATATCGTAAATGGTGTAATGATGCAGAAGTCGGTCGGAAAGAGTCAGGGCTCAAACCTGGAGGAGATAGGATCCCCACCTCCATCTCCCCGGAACGTTGCTCAACTCTTGGCCCGACGGCGACTACCTCCACCCCGAACGCTTCAGCCGGGAGTTCGACCGAGCCCAGGCCCGCTACAACAGGACGCACCCCGACGCGCCGCTCCCGAGGATCACCCTGCACGGCCTACGCCAAGGGTGGGCCACCCTCGCACTTGAGCCGACGTTCCCATGAAGGTCGTACAAGACCGCCTCAACCACACCAGCGAAGCCGTCACCGCCAACATCTACACTCACGTCCGAGCGCCACTTCAGTCCGATGCAGCCGAGCGCGTGGCCTCGATGATCCTTCCGACATCGTTCGGAGTCTCCGGCGGCTAGAGCGCCCGTCGCAGTCGTGGCGGTCAGTCCCTCACGCCACCTGATCGGCTACAATGTGTGGGTGCCCCGCAAGGAGTCCCCGTCTGTCCGGACCACGTTGTATCGGATGCATAAGATCACCGATCTCAGCGATGCAATCCGCTCCAAGTACCTCGGTCCCGGCGCCTTCACGGCCACCTCGGGGGCAGTCGAGGGCAGCGAATCGCTGCTCGTGTCTGGAGTCATGCACCGCGAGCAGACAACTTGGGCGGGGCGGCTCTCGACGCTGTCCGGCGTGAGCATCAGTCTCGGCAACACAACAGCCGCTGCCGTGCTCGTAATCCGCGCTGCCCCGACCGAGGCATGGGCACTCGCCTACGGCATGGGCTTTCAGCTGTTGGAGCCAGCACACATCGATCCCGGATTCGGGATGCGAGTAGCCGTCCGCACTGCCCAGCCGGATGCGATTCAGTCATTGACGAGGAGCGAACTCGACCACCGTGCGCGCACCGATCGGTCCTCGATCCCCGCCGGGGAGGCGCTTCGCGGCTTCGGGATCGGCGACTTCGGCGAAGTCGTCACACGCATCAGCGGCTCAGCCACAGTGTCGGGTCTCGCGCTTGGAGACGCCAGTGTTCGGATCCGTGCTGCTGATGCGCTGAGCGTCCCGCTGGGCAAGACAACCCGACTCCTCATGAGAGACTTGAAGGCCATCGCCGCGACCCTCGATCTCACCCCTCAGCCCGAACTCCAGGCGCTCGAGCAGTTCGTTCGTGTCAAGAACCGTGAGATGATCAAGCAGCTCGAGGCAGAGCTGCTTGATCATCTCGAGGGCGGATCCAATGGCGAGGGCGGATCCAATGGGAGGCTGGCGCTTGGCTGGCCCCACGAGCGCATCGACGACAACGGGACACCCTCAGCCTTCAAGCTGCTCGGAACCGGCAAGCACAACGTCGAGGCGAGAGACGATCTGCCAAGTCTCGATGACCTGCTGGAAGCGATCAAGCGGAAGGCTCCTGACGACCGGCTCGCCGGAGCCTCTTCGATCAAGGTGCAGCTCTTCCGCGACAGCGATGGCGAGGAGCCAGTTAGCGGCGCAATCCCGGCTATCCACTGGCTCTTCTTCGAGACTGAAATCAGCGGAGTCCGCTACTGCCTGTTCGACTCTCGCTGGTATGCGATGGACACTGACTACGCCCAGCGCCTTCAAGCCCACGTCGACGCGATCTTCGCACGTCCATCGGCAGTCTCGCTCCCGGACTGGACCGTTTCGACTCATCCCGACGAAGGGGCCTACAACGCCATGGCTGCGGAGTCGCTTGGTGGCGTCATGCTCGACCGGCAGCTGCTGAGGACGACCCAGCACCCACGTGGCTTCGAGGCATCCGACATCATCACGAAAAATGGGCTACTCATCCATGTGAAGCACACGCCGAAGTCATCGGCGGTCAGCCACCTCATCGCCCAGGCTCTGGTGTCCACCGATGCTCTCCTGCACGACAACGAGGCGCGCCAGAAACTGCGGAAACTGACGACTGCTGCCGGCGGCGACCCCAGCTGGCTCCCTGATCGACTGAACTCTGTGATGCTCGCCATGGCCCGGCCCGAACCGATCACCGCCGAAGAGCTGTTCCGCTTCAGCCAGGTAACCCTCACCCGGCTCGACTCGTCGCTCGTCGAAGCGGGGGTTACCCTCACCATCGGATCTGTGAAGCGCGAGTGACGGCCCGTCCGAATCTGCTGCAGCTACCAGTGTCACAGATCTGCCACACCTACAGGGCTGCGGTGACCCTGCAATAGTGACACTGAAACCAACATTGCAGGAAGTCTGGTCCGCAATTTTTGCCCTTTGACCTGCGGTTATATGGTTTGGGTGGTGGAGCTGGGGAGAATCGAACTCCCGTCCGTCAGGCGGACGCCAGGATTGCTACGACCATTCCCGAGTCTGCGGCTTGCGGCTGCCGCCACGCCGGGTCGTGCGGATCGGACGATCCGACCGCCGGATCTTTCTCCGGTGTCAGCGGTCTCTGCCAGCTGTCAGCGGGTCTCTCCCCGCCGTCCACCTCTGCTTCTGGTGCCAGGCTGCAGCGGTCCGGCCCCGCGTGCCATTGCTGGTCGCGATGATTCTCGGTTGCTGGATCAGGATTGATCAGGCGACGAGAACGAGAGCGTCATCATCGGCGTCTCTTGGGTGCCCCGTTTAGGGAGTCTGAGCAACTCCGGTCGCACTCCGCGGCCTCCTAGTCCCGACGTCGAAACCGGTCAGCCCCTCGTGCAGTCTCTTTTCAAGTTGCGGTCCCCCAAGGGGCTGACCAGCATACTGCCCGTGCTGCAGATTCCCCCGGCTTGCCCGCGGGAGGGCGCGGTCGAGGCTGTCGCGGCGCCCGCGGCCGCCACTGGGACGACGGTCGCTCCGTGTGACCCAGTTCCGTCCGGACGCGGTCGCGGGTGGTCCGCAGCCTCAGCAGCACCCCGGCCGCCAGCAGGACCGCAGTCGAGCCGTACACCATGATCGGCGCAGCGGCCACCAGCACACCGTAGGAGCCCCACACCAGGCCCTCGGCCACGGTCAGCCACCAAGTGCCGGGGGACACCCCGGCCGGGACGTGGTCGCGCCACACCGCGATCAGCGCAGGCCCGAGATACAGCCCGTTGGACAGACCCAGCGCCGTGCCCAACACCGTCCAGCCCGCCGCCTGCTGGACCCCGACGCTGGCCATCGCCACCGCTGCGCCCGCCAGCAGCCCCGCGCGCACGTCGGCCCCGTTGCGGCGCAGGAGGTACAGCACCAGTCCGAAGCTGCTGACAGCCGCGAAGATCGACGGGATTGCCTCCCAGAACCCGTTCTCCACCACGTAGGCGAGCCAGCCCAGGTTGATGGCCATGCCGGTCGCGGCCCAGATCGGCGACACACCCTCGGTACGACTGGTGCGGATCAGCCTCGCGATCTGCGGAGCGATCTGCACGAAGGTCAGCCCGTTGGCCGCGACGGCCACCCAGAAGGCGATCTCTTGGCGGCTCACGGCAGCGGGGGAGTGCGGCTCCGGCGGGCCGCGGCCATCGAGCGGGCCGCCTCCGCATCCGCGTCGCGTCGGGCGATCTCGCGGCGACGGTCGCCCCGGGTGCGGCCCCGTGCAAGCGCCAGAACCACCTTGGCCCTCCCCTCGCTGAAATAGAGAGCCAGCGGCACCAGGGCGAGGCGCTCCTGGCCGATCCGCGACTCGAGCCGCTCGATCTCCCGGCGGTGGGCCAGCAGCTTGCGCACCCGGTCCGGGGCGGAGCGGAACGGTGCCGCCGCATGCGAGTAGGGCGAGACGTGCAGGTTGTGCAGCCACAGCTCGCCCCGGTCGATGCGGGCCCAGCTCTCCGCCAGCTGCACGCCGCCCTCCCGCAGCGACTTGACCTCGCTGCCTTGCAGCACCAGGCCCACCTCGAGAGTCTCGAGGACGTCGTAGTTGCGGCGGACGCGGCGGTTGGTGGCCACCACCGACGCTCCCGGCGGGACGTCGCGAGGTCTCTGCGACTTGGCCATGGCTGCTCACGGTACTCGTGCGACAATGGCGAACCCGCCCGGCGCGGATCGCCCGCTGTTGGTGACGAGCACGTCGGTCGGGTCGACGCGTGCGACAACGGCGAACCCGCCCGGCGCGGATCGCCTGCTGTTGGTGACGAGCACGTCGGTCGGGTCGACGCGTGCGATAACGGCGAACCCGTCCGGCGCGGATCGCCTGCTGTTGGTGACGAGCACGTCGGTCGGGTCGACGCGTGCGATAACGGCGAACCCGTCCGGCGCGGATCGCCCGCTGTTGGTGACGAGCACGTCGGTCGGGTCGACGCGTGCGATAACGGCGAACCCGTCCGGCGCGGATCGCCTGCTGTTGGTGACGAGCACGTCGGTCGGGTCGACGCGTGCGATAACGGCGAACCCGTCCGGCGCGGATCGCCCGCCGTGAGAGCGCGGGCCGTGGTTGTGGGGCGGGTCGGACGGGATGCCCGGCGAGCCGGCGCTGTGCTCGCCCGCCGGTAGGGTGCGGGCCGTGCTGGAGATGTCGGCGGAGATGCATGAAGCGATGTTGGCCCACTCCATCGGCGGGCTCCCCCACGAGGCCTGCGGCCTGTTCGCCGGGCCGGCCGGCTCGCAGAGGGTCGAACGGTTCTTTCCGATGCGCAACGCAGCCGAGTCATCCGAGATCTACCTCCTCGACGGCTTGGAGATGATGGACGCCGAGCGCATTGCCGACGAGGCGGGCCTGGCCGTCATGGGCGTGATGCACTCCCACACCCACACCACCAACTATCCGTCGCCGACCGACATCGCCGACGCGGCCCGCTTCGACCCGTTCGGGGCGTGGCGGTATGTGATCGTGTCACTCCTCCATGCCGAGCCGTCTCTGCGGTCCTACCGGATCCTCGACGGCCAAGTCACCGAGGAGTCCGTGGTGATAGACGGCGCCGGTTGACAGAGGCAAGCCGCCGAGAGTCACAGAGGCAAGCCGCCGCGTCGTGGCCGTGCCCGGGGAGAGGATCTGTACCCCATTGGGCGTTCAGGGCCCGAGGGCGGTGATGGGCACCACGGCCACGCCGTCGGTGCGCTCGTAGGCGAAACCGGTGGCGGTGATCACCACCAGCCGGCGGGGGGCGCCTACTTCGGCCGGGTCGATCCGCTCGTCACGGAGCCTGGTGAGCGAGGCCGCGGCGGCTTCGACCGCGGCCCGGCCCCCGAGCTTGATCTCGGCCGCGATCCATTCACCGTTGCGTCGCCGGATGATCGTGTCGACCTCCAGGCCGGTGTTGTCGCGGTAGTGGCTGAGCTCTGCTCGCAACATCTGGCAGTAGACGCGCAGATCCCGCACGCACAGCGACTCAAACAGGAAGCCGAGCGTTTCGAGGTCCGCCAGCAGGCGCCCGGGGTCGGCGCCCAGCGCGGCGGCCGCCAGGGAGGGGTCGACGAGTTGGCGTTTCGGAGCACCCCGGAGCCTGGAGCGCGACCGCAGCTGGGGACTCCACGCAGGCACGTCCTCAACGACGAAGAGCCTCCGCAGCGCCGACAGATAAGCGGCCGCGGTGCGGGGGTCGATCGGCCGCTCACCTCCGGTGTCGGCCGACAGGGTGCTCATGGCGGCCTCGGTGGAGATGTTGCGGGCCAGCGAGACCAGTAGGCGGGCCACTGCGGCGGGGTCGCGCCGCACGCCGTCCACGGTGGAGACTTCGTTCTGGGCGAGTTCATGGAGGTAGTCGCCGATGAAGTCCTGCGCGTCGGCGGTGTCCATGGGGTGGCACAGCGGCCAGCCGCCCCGGCAGATGGCGTCGGCCACGTCGCGCAGATCCTGTGATGGAGCTGGCGCTGAGCACTCGGTGCCGTCAAAGAGCGCCCGCAGCGACACCGCTCCGGTGGACAACCCCGACTCAAGCAGTGACAGAGGACGCATCTGCACCCGGGCCACGCGGCCCACCCCGGAGTGCTGCTTGACGCCGGCAGGGGGGTCAGCGGAACCGGTGAGGATGAACTGGCCCGGGATGCCGCGGCGATCGCACGCGCGCCGGACCATGTCCCAGATGTCGGGCACGAGATGCCACTCGTCTATGAGGCGGGGCGTTGCCCCCTCCAGCAGGGCCAGCGATCCCGGCGAGGCCAACTGCACCGATGCCATTGCTTCTTCGAGCAGTATTTCGCTGGAAGCGATCTGACGGGCTGTGGTGGTCTTGCCGCACGCTCGCGGCCCCTCGATCAACACCGCAGGCGCAGACCGCAGCCGGCGCTGCAGATCCTCGTCGGCGACTCTGCCGAGATACTGTGCGCCTAGATGCGTTGATGCCATGGGTGCTGTCCGCGTCGGGGGTACCGGACCCCTGTTCCAGTATCCGTGGATGCATCCATCGTACACCCAGGATGTCGTAGTTGCAACATCACAATGTCTGTATTGCAATACCACAGTGATGCATGGGCACCACATCCAATGCTGGTCCTGCAACATCGCTGATGCTGGCCCTGCAATATCCGCGACAACGGATGCCGCGCTTGGTGGCTAACAACACGGGTGCTAAGTGGATAACACCCCCCAGCGGGATGTCAGCCACCAAGCATCCGCCCAGTTCAGCGAGGACTAAGGGGCTGCGCGGATAGGAGTGAGTCCGTCGTGTCGCTGCGGTGTCATTCCCGCTCTTGTTCGCTGCGCTCACGGGCCGCTCGGGCCACGGCCTCGCCTGTATGGGCCGCGTCGCTCCCGCCTATTCGCTCGGCCTCTAATCTCAGCCTTTCAGAAGCTATACCCCATCGAAAACGCCGTCTATGCCCCAATGGGTGTCACAGCCAGGGACGCAGCCGATGGCTTTGAGCGGCGCGGCTGCTGGCTTCTCGGTTCCGTGGCCTCGGACGACCAGTCTCGCCATGCGTAGTGGCCTCCGCCCTTGTGCTTCGGCCTAGTGCTCGATCACGCGGCAGCTAGTGCTGTGTCGTCGAAATGGCTAGGGCAGCGCAGCAGGACCGAGACCCTGCTTGAGAGCGCTCCGGACGCCCCGATCATTTCAGCGACGGACCACTAGACACGCGTGGTCGGGCTGACGCGGAGCGGATGGCCGCGCTGCTGGCACACGGAGCAATCATGACAGAACTAGACACGCGTGGTCGGGCTCGTGCCCGGCGAGCGTGGTCGACGGCTCGAACTTCAAGCGGCAGACCACCCCTGCGGCAGCCGACTCGTTGAAGCTCGGGTCGCTGCGCTGAGAGCAGACCGCACGCGGCACTCATTCGAACGATTGTCGGCATGGCGCTAGCCGTTCGGTTCCAGCAACTCCCGGACCGCGGCGGCGGCTACCGCGCCGGGCGCTTCCATCGGGCCGAAGTGGCCCAGGTGCTCGAACCTGAGGAAGCGTCCCCGAGGCAGTGCCTCGGCGATCTGGGGACTGAAGACGCCGGGATTGGACCTCGCAGCCATCACCGTCCCCGCCGCCACGGTCGAGGGAACGCCGATGGCGGACACCTCCTCTGTCGGCAGCCTGTCCCCGGCCTCGAACGTTCTCGCCTCGGTCTCGGCCGCGCAAGCCAGGCGTACCCGCCCGTCGGGCAGGTCCACGAAGCCGCCCTCGACGTAGGCGGCCAACGCGTCCGCCCGCATCACCGCGAGCGGTGACCGGTCCGAGTAGCGGGCCAGGGCCTCGGCGCGCGAGTTGAATACCTCGCGGCGGTTACGGGCCCCGGCGGCCAGCGGGCTGGACTTCCGTGCGTCGAAGAAGGCGCGGGGCAGCACGATGGGCTCGTAGAGGAACAGTCCCTCGAACGTCCGCGGCTGCGCACGCTCGGCCATCAGCAGAGCGGCCCCTCCCATCGAGTGGCCGAACCCGTACAGCCGTGCGGCGCCGATCGCTGCCGCGCACGCAGCCACATCCGCGCCCATTCCGCTCCAGGCATAGTCGCCTTCGGGGGCAGGACCCGACAGGCCGTGCCCGCGGAAATCCAGCGCCCAAACCCTGAAGCTGTCCTTCATGTGTTGCACCAGGGGCCTGTAGGCGAGTCCATGGAAGCCGGTGGCATGGCAGATCAGCAGGTCCGGGCCGGATCCGCCCATGAACCTCAACTTCAGATCCACTCCGTCCTCGGAGGTGACGTCGATCGTCCCCGGAGCCGGGACGGGCCGGCTGCCGGCGGCGGCAGCCGCGGTCGACGGACGGCGGCGGCCGACCAGGCCCCGGCCCCGCGCAGTGAACACCACCCTGCCGTGCTGGTTGGTCATCGTGCATCCGATGAACACCGTCCCCCGGTCAGTGTGGCGCGACGACGGCAGGGTGTCGAGGATCTCCACCGTGGCGGTCAGCGAGTCGCCGGGCCGCACAGGTTCGAGCCAGCGGACCTCCCGCATTCCGCCGGAGCCTCGACTGTCGGCCCGCGAGAACACAGTGTCGATCCACAGCCGGGTCCACGCCGACGCGATGTGCCAGCCGCTGGCGATCAGCCCCCCGAACGGCGAATCGACCGCGGCTTGCGGATCGGTGTGGAAGTACTGGGGGTCGAAGCGCCGGCCGAAGTCGATGATCTCGGCTTCGGTCATCTCATAGGCGCCGAGGTCGGTGACGTCGCCGGGCGTGAAGTCCTCGAAGAACAGTTCCGGCTCGCGCATCGCATGTTTCTACCGGCTGCGCTCGCATCGACCGCCGTCAGGCCGCGGAGCGTCTGTGGCCTGGCCGGTCTGCTGGCGCCGGTAGCGTCGAGACGTGACCCGCTTCCCGGCCTCGGGCCTGCTGGGGCCCAAGTACCGGGCCGCGGCACTGTCACTCGTGGTCCTGATGGCCATCGCCTCCTACAACCACCTGTCGGTGACCGCTGCGCTCCCGGCCATAGGCGACGACCTGGGACGGGTGACGCTGCTGCCGTGGGTGGTGACCGCGGAACTGGTGGCGGCCGCGGTGGCGGTCCTCGCCGTCGGCCCGTTCATCGACGGTGCCGGGGCCCGTCGAGCTTTCCGTATCACGGTGGTGGCCGCCCTGGTGACGTCGGCGATGTGCGCTGGGGCGCCAACCATGGAGCTGCTAGTGGCGGGACGGCTGCTGCAAGGTCTAGCCATGGGTGCCGTCATCGGTGTGGCCCTCACGTCCATCGGCCTGGTGTTCGACGAAGCGGCCCGACCGTGGGCCTACGCTCTCATGTCGTCGGTGTGGGGAATCATGGGCATCGGCAGCCCCGCTGTGGCTGCGGCCCTCGTCAGCACGCTGGGATGGCGGGCCGTCCTCCTGGCCAATGTCCCCGTCGGGCTGGTGGCCGCTGCGGTCGGGTGGAGCCGGATGCCGTCGGCGCCCCAGGCCGCAGCGGAGCCGCTGGATCGTCGAGGCCTGCTGATCCTCAGCACTCTCGCCTTCGCCCTGCTGGTGGCGACCTCGCGTCTGGCGTGGCACAGCGCCGTGCTGCTGGCCGTCGGCGTTGCGCTCGTCTCGCTGTACGTCGCGCACGCCCGCCGCACCGAGGCTCCCGTGGTCCGGATGCTGCACGTCACCGGCAGGCGTTACTGGCCGATCCACGCGGTGGCTTCTCTGGCGGTGTCGGGCGGCACCGGGGCCAGCGTCTACCTGCCGCTGTACCTCAAAGCGGCCCGCGGCTCCTCGGCGGCGTTCGCGGCCTTCGCAGTGGTGTGGCTCACGCTGGGGTGGTCGACGGCCGCCTGGGTCTCGGGCAAGCTCCAACAGTATGTTCGAGCCCGGACGGTCACCCTTCTCGGCTCCGGAATCATCGTGACGGGCGCAGCGGCCGTCACCGGCGCCGTCAAGGCCGACGCGCCCGTTCCGCTGGTGCTGGCCTCAGCCGTCTGCGTCGGTTGGGGGATCGGCACGATCACCACGTCGAGCCTCGCCCTGCTGCAGAGCCGTGCCGTCACGGCCGAGATGGGACGGGCGAGCTCCGCGCACCAGTTCCTCCGCTCGTTGGGCTTCGCCTACGGCGCCGCGGTCGCCGGCCTTGTGCTGTTCTGGGTGGTCGAGCGTCGCACCGGAGACGCCGAACTGGTCCGGAGCCTGCTCGGCAACGCCGACGCCGACGTGGACGCCGCGGTCGCCGACGCTCTGGCCGAGGGATACGCGTGGTCGCTGGCAGCCATGGCGGCGCTGGCGGCGCTGACCGTTCCCGCCGCTCTGGCTCTGCGCCGCAGCCATAATCCTGGTCGGATCACTCGAGATTAGGCTTGGGATGGGCACCACCACAGGACCACGGCGCACGGCCCTCAAACGGGACGCACTCGACCTCATCGGCAACACCCCGGTCGTGGACGTGTCGCAGTTGAGCCCCAACCCCGGTGTCAGGCTGGTGGCCAAGCTCGAGAGCGCCAACCCCACCGGCTCGGTGAAGGACCGCATCGCCAGAGCCATGGTGCTCGACGCCGAGGCTGACGGCGTCCTCGGCCCCGGCAAGCGGATTCTGGAGCCGTCGTCGGGCAACACAGGCATCGCGCTGGCCATGATCGCCCGGATCCGCGGCTACCCGGTAACGGTCGTGATGCCCGAGAACACCTCGCCGGAGCGCCGAGCGATGCTGGAGGTGTTCGGCGCCGAGATCGTGGCGTCGCCCGGCGCCGAGGGATCGAACGGCGCGGTGAGACTGGCCCGCCGTATGGTCTTGGAGCAGCCCGACTGGGTGTTCCTGTACCAGTACGCCAACGAGGCCAACCCCCGCGTCCACTACGAGACCACCGGGCCCGAGATCCTGCGAGACGTGCCCGATGTGACCCACTTCGTGGCCGGTCTGGGCACCAGCGGCACCCTCATGGGCGTCGGAACCTGTCTCAGGGAGGCGAACCCCGGCATCGAGGTCTACGCGGTGGAGCCGCCCGCGGGCGAGACGGTCGACGGTCTGCGCAGCCTCGACGACGGCTTCATCCCTCCCGTCTACGAGAAGTGGGGCGGCGCCGGCCTGCTCAGCGGCAAGCGCATCGTGCGGCCCCGCGAGTCGGTGGAGCACACCCGAATGCTGGCCGACGCCGGCATATTCGCGGGCTTGTCGTCGGGCGCGGCCCTGGCCGGGGCGGTCCGGGTGGCCGAGCGGATCGACGCGGGCACGGTCGTGTTCGTCGTGTGCGACGGCGGCTGGAAGTACCTGTCGAGCCGGGCCTGGACCGGCGACCTCGACGAGGTGGCCGAACGGGCCTCGCGGATCATCTACTTCTAGTGCCGCCGCGGGACCCGGAGGCCGAGCGAACAGGCGCAGCCACGCGGCCCGTACGGGCTAGGACGTGGCGAGAGCGGCCCTCAGGCCGCAGCGAAAAAGAGCGGGAGTCGCACCGCGGCGACCCGGCGGGCGCGCTCCTTGCCGTGCTGCTCCTTGTGCGGCAACCGGTCCCGTCGGACCGATGTCCGCATCGATTCCGCGGTGTCGACGCCGGCGCGCGGTAGGCTGCCGCATGATCGGTGGAGGGCGGGCGACATCCCGCTAGCCTTCTCCGAATGTCCAAGGTCTGTCAGGTCACCGGCAAGAAGCCGCAGTTCGGCAAGCAGCTCTCGCATTCGCACCGCCGCTCCAGCCGCCGCTGGGATCCCAACGTCCAGACCAAGCGCTACTACCTGCCCAGCGAGAAGCGCTGGATCAAGCTTCGCCTGAGCACCAAGGCCATCAAGACCATCGACAGGCGGGGCATCGAGAGCGTGGTGGCCGAGATGCGCCGCAACGGCCGCAAGGCCTAGAGTGAGGAGGAGGCGATGGCCAGCGACAAGCGTCCCATCATCAAGCTGCGGTCCACCGCCGGTACCGGCTACACCTACGTGACCACCAAGAACAAGACCAACACCCGCCACCGCGTCGAGCTCAAGAAGTACGACCCGGTGATCCGCAAGCATGTGATCTTCAAGGAGGAGCGCTAGAGGACCGCGGGAGAGCCGTGCGTGCGGGCCGCGGTCGGTGGGCGCCTTCGCGGTGGTTTCGACGAGTCTGCGGTCCGGGCGGTCCGCCGGGCCGGCGAGCAGTAGCTGGAATGACGACGCTCCGCCGGGAGTGCTCCGGTGACGTTGACGGTGACGGTCCTCGGTTGCAGCGGCAGCTACGCCGCGCCCGGCAATCCCTGCACCGGCT
Source organism: Acidimicrobiales bacterium (assembly GCA_965116865.1). Taxonomy (GTDB): domain Bacteria; phylum Actinomycetota; class Acidimicrobiia; order Acidimicrobiales; family Aldehydirespiratoraceae; genus Aldehydirespirator. Next base: position 721,967 of record OZ220727.1, read on the forward strand.
ACTTGGTGCAGACCGGCTCGGCCTCGGTGCTGCTCGACTGCGGGCCCGGGACGCTGGGACCTCTGCAAGAGGCGATCGACCTGGCCGACCTCAGCGCCATTGTCACCACCCACTGCCATCCCGACCACTGGCTGGAGCTCCCGGTGATCCGCAACGTGTTCATCTGGTTCGTGCCTCGCAGCGGCGTGCCCGTCTACGGCACGGCTGAGACCCGGGCCATGGACCGGGCCATGACTGTGCTGCGCTCGGGCAAGTCCGATCCTTTGGCGTGGACGGTGATCGACGCGACCTCGAACCTGGCAGTGGGCGATCAGCGGTGGAGCTTCGCCCTCACCGACCATCCGGTGGAGACGCTGGCCGTGCGGGTGGACGCGGGGGGCCGCTCGTTCGCCTTCAGCTCCGACACCGGGCCCGGCTGGGACTTCCGGTCGCTGGGGAAGGGCATCCACGTGGCCATGTGCGACGCCAGCCACGGCTGCGAGCACGAGGACGAGGGCATCCCCCACATGAGCGCCCGGCAGGCGGCCCGGGCCGCGGCCGCGGCCGGCGCCGAGCGTCTGGTGCTCACCCATCTGGCCCCCGGATGCGACCCGGCCGCGCAGCTGGCCGAGGCCGGCGAGGCGTTCGCCGGTGAGGTGGACGTGGCCCGCCCCGGTCTGGTCATGACGGTGTGAGGCGCGTCAAGTGACCGCCGTCGGCGCCGACGGCCGGCGTGCCGACGCTCGCAGGCCCGACGAGCTGCGACCTTTGAGGTTCCGGCGCGACTACACCACCATGGCCGACGGATCCGTGCTCGCAGAGTTCGGGGCCACCCGGGTGCTGTGCACCGCGTCGATCGACGATGACGTGCCCCGCTGGATGCGCAAGAGCGGCAACGGATGGCTCACCGCCGAATACGCGATGCTGCCGGGATCGTCGCCGGAGCGGGTGTCGCGCCGGGTGGGCGGCCGCACCAAGGAGATCCAGCGCCTCATCGGCCGGTCTCTGCGGACGGTCGTCGACTTGGAGGCGCTGCCGAAGCGACAGGTGATCGTGGACTGCGACGTGCTTCAGGCCGACGGCGGCACCCGCACCGCGTCGATATGCGGGGGCTACCTGGCCCTGCATGACGCGGTGACCCGGCTGATGCAGGCCGGCGACCTGAAGGCGTCGCCGATGGTGGGGGAGTGCGCCGCGGTGAGCGTCGGCCTGATAGACGGCGTGGCGCTGCTGGACCTGCCCTACTGCGAGGACTCCCGCGCCGACGTGGACTTCAACGTGGTCATGACCGGCGAGGGCGAGTTGGTGGAGGTGCAGGGCACCGCCGAGGGCCGGCCTTTCACGCGGTCCCAGCTCGACGAGCTCCTCGACCTGGCCTCGAAAGGAATAGCGGAGATCGTGGCCGCGCAGCGGTCAATGCTGGCAAGTCCTCCCGCTCCCAGATGATCGAGCTGGTCTGCGCCAGCGCCAACCCCGACAAAGTGGCCGAGATGGCCGAGGTGCTGGTGGGCCACGCCGTGCTGCTGCCCCGCCCGGCCGGCATGGGCGAGGTAGTCGAGGACGCCGACACCCTCGAGGGCAACGCCATCCTCAAGGCCCGGGCCGTGTGCGAGTTCGCGGGAGCGGCTGCTCTGGCCGACGACACCGGCCTGGAGGTCGACGCCCTGAGCGGCGCCCCTGGCGTGTACTCGGCCCGGTACGCCGGTCCCGGCGCCAGCTACGCCGACAACCTGGCCCGGCTGCTGGACGAGATGCGCGACGTGCCGCCGTCCCGGCGGGCCGCCCGGTTCCGCACCGTGGCCGCGGTCTGCTTCCCGGACGGCACCAGCGTCGTGGCCGAGGGCGTGGTCGAGGGCGCCATCACCACCGAGCCCCGGGGCACGGGCGGCTTCGGCTACGACCCGGTGTTCGCCCCGGCCGAGGCCGGCGGCCTCACCTTCTCGGAGATGGGCCCCGCCGCCAAGAACGCCATGAGCCACCGCGCCCGAGCGTTGCGAGCCCTGCTGCAGCTGCTCCGCGGCTCATGAGCACACGCAGTGGTCTCGTGCGCTGGACCTAGGCTTGGGAGTTGTGGGAATCGAGCGGAAGTCGGTTGATCGGTCACGACTCAATCAAGAAGCCGAGCTGCCCTACGAACTCCGGCTCCTCGACTTCGAGGCGGCCATGCAGGACGTGTACGACTTCTTCCATGACGTCAACAGGTTCCTCACCCGCAAGGGTCTAGGCCGACTTGAAGACACTCTCCGGCGATCCTCTCGGACATGTTGACTGCGAGCCTGGCCTCCCATTCCCGTTCACTGGTCGAGAACGGGCACCACAACGGACATCCTGACCTCGTGGTCAAGGGCATATACGAGGACGACTCCGTCAAGAGTGGCTCCGAAGGGGTCGAGATCAAGACCACACTGAAGAAGGGCGGTGCGGTCGACACCCATGGCGCTCGCGACCAGTGGTTCTGTGTCTTCGTCTACCAGCCCGGCAGCACATATTGCGCTCGCAACGAGGTGCGACACCAGTGGATTCGACGCGACCAAGACATGCGCTCCCGGTACTAGCACTGGCAGCAACGCCTCCGTCCAGGCCCGGAAGAACGAGCCCAAGGCGTCGAGCTCATCGTCGGTCAGGGTTGTAAACCGGGGCAGAGGGGAGCGCTGATGCCCGTCAAAGGCTGGCGGGAGGCGCCACACACCGCCCTGGCCTCTCCGAAGTTTGTGCTGTTGCTGCGCGGTGTATTCGACAAGGCCGTACGGGGGATCGGTGACTACTCCGTGAATTGAGTTGGGCGGTTGATCGTCGAGCCAGTCGAGGCAGTTGCCGACGTACAGCGCGGCGTTTCCCACCGTCGCGAACGGCGTCCACTCATCGGCGGGGAGAACTTCAGCAGAGGTCATAAACGCCACGGCGCACACGCCTGAACTGGCCGCCTCGTCCCGAGTTGAGGTTGAGGTAGCTGCGGACGGACGACTTGGGGACGGGTGATCCCAGTCGAGCTTCAACTGACTCATGGACCTCCCTCAAGCTCAGAGGGCTACTAGCGCTACCGAGCACCTGCTCAATGGCATCGCGGACTTCGCCGGGCCGGCGGCGGCCGAGACTCTGAGCTGAAGAGATCATCGCTCCGCAAACTAGACGTCCAGACGTCTCCGGTCGCGGATCCCAGAGTGCCATCGACCTTAGCGCTAGCGAACGACACTAGGTGCTCTGCTCAGCGGTGCGCAGTGCCGCAGGAGGTGATCGAACCTCATTGAGGCACCCTGGTATTCCTGGAGGGGTCTGGTTTGCCCCACACCGTCTACGGAACGGAGGGCATACGTCAGCCCAGTGCGGCCTTGATCGTGGTGGCGATGCGGTCGGCGTCGGGCAGGGCCAGATCCTCCAGGTTGGGAGCCGAGGCGAGGGGCAGGTGCGGCGTCGTGATACGCACGATCGGGCCGTCGAGATCCCAGAACCCCTCCTCGGTGACGATCGAGCAGATCTCGGCGCCCCAGCCGCACAGACGGGGGTTCTCCTCCACGGTGAACAGCCGGCTGGTCTCCGCCACTGACCGGAGGATCGTGGCGGTGTCCAGCGGGACCAGGCTGCGGACGTCGATGACGGTCAGGTGGATGCCCTACGGCGCCTGCCTGTCGGCGGAGGGAGTCGTCGAGGGCGTGATCACCGTCGGGCCCCGAGGCGTTGGCGGCTTCGGCTACGACCCGGTGTTCGCCCCGGTCGAGGCCGGCGGCCTCACCTTCGCCGAGATGGGCCCGACGGCCAAGAACGCCATGAGCCACCGCGCCCGGGCACTGCGAGCCCTGCTGGAACTGCTCAGGGCCTAGGTGGCTGGTGTTTTTCTCGGGTGGGGTTGGGTGTGTGTGGTGGAGTTGCAGGGATGTTGTTCGGTCTCGTGGGGAGGTTCGTGTCGTGACGGTGGGTGTGGAGCCGTGTCGGGTGGATCTGTTCAAGGGTTCGCATTTCGTGGGGGAGCGGCTGGCGGCGGATTCGATTTTTTCGGTGTTGGCGCGTGAGGGGCGGCGGTTGTTTCCCGACGGGATGTTCGATGATCTCTTTAGTTCGCGGGGGCGGCGCAGTGTGCCGCCGCGGGTGGTTGCTGTGGTGATGGTGCTGCAGCGCTGGTTCGGGTTGTCTGAGTGTGAGGCGGTGGCCGCGTTCGAGTTCGACGCGCGTTGGCGTTATGGGTGCGGGTGCCTCGACGTGGACGGCGGCGGGTTCGACCACACGGTGCTGGTGGGGATGCGGGCGCGGCTCGCGGCGTCGCAGCGGCCGCGGCGGATCTTCGAGGCGGTGCTGGGCGCGGCCCGCGAGGCGGGGGCGTTGTCTCGGCGGCGGGTGCTGGACTCGGTGCCGGTCTATGACGCGGTCGCGGCCCAAGACACTGTCACGATGCTGCACCGCGCCATCGGCGCGGTGCTCGCAGCCGGCGGGGGCGACGCCGGCGCGGGCTTGCGTGGCGACTATCGGCGCGGCAGCAGGCCGGTGTGCGACTGGGACGACCCCGGCGAGCGCTCGGAGTTGGTGGACGCGCTGGGCGCGGACGCCGCGGCGGTGCTCGCCGGGTTGGAGGGCCGCGAACTCAGCGGGGCTCTCAGCGAGGCTGCGGAGTTGTTGGCCGCGGTCTGCGGGCAGGACCTGTGCGAGGACCCCGACGGGCGGTTCATGATCGCGCGGCGCGTCGCCGCTGACCGGGTCATCTCCACGGTGGACCCCGACGCCCGCCACGGCCACAAATCCACCGCACGTCGCTTCGACGGCTACAAGGGCCACGCCGCGGTGGACCCCGACTCCGAACTCGTCACCGACACCGCGGTCACCCCCGCTGACACCGCCGACGCCCAACCCGCCCCCCAACCTAGTCTTGACCGGGCGGCGGGTTGGTCGATCAAGCGATGTTGCAATCCCCGGTGCCGCTCTCTATTATGCGGCGGTTATGTCTGGTGCAGGGTCGGCTGTTGACGGCGTCCGCTGGCATGGCTGGCGTCTACTTGTGAGCCGCGGCGTTCTCGCGCGGGTGTCCTCTCCCCCCCCCCGGCGCTGTCGGCGCCTGCTGGATGGCTGGCGTCTACTTGTGAGTCGCGGCGTTCTCGCGCGGGTGTCCTCCTCCCCGGCGCTGTCGGTGCCTGCTGGATGGCTGGCGTCTACTTGTGAGTCGCGGCGTTCTCGCGCGGGTGTCGTGCCGGGGGGCTGCGGCTGTGCTCGCGGCTGTGGTGCTGGTCGCGGTGCTGCCGTCTGCGCCGGTGTCGGCTCGGGCGTTGTCGGATGTTGCCACGCTTGACGGCATCACGGTGGTCGGTGGGGTTCTGTCGCCGGAGTTCTCTTCGGATGTGCGTTTCTATCGTGTGGGCGTCGCCCATGGTGAGGACCGGGCGACGGTAGGGTTCGACAAGGGCCATCCCGGTCAGGCGGTGGCTTTCGAGGACGGTTCCGGCTCAGGCCTCGCTGACACCGACGCTGGCGAGGCTGGCCATCAGGTGGATCTGGCCTACGGCACCAACACGGTGAGGCTGGTCGTCACGCCCGCCGACGCAGGCGCCGACGCCGCGACTTACACTCTGTCCATTGTGCGGGCCGTGCCCGCCGGGGAGGTCGGGGTGTCTGCTGACCAGGCTCCGTCGGGGCTGGACGGCTGGCCCGCCGCCGACAACGCGGTCGGCGTTTTGCAGGTCAGTGAAGTGGAGAGTCTTGTGGCGGAGGGCATACCCCGCGCGTCCAATTACTATTCTGTGGGGTTGTCGGCGATGCCGTCGGGGGATGTGACGGTGTCGGTGTCGCCGTTGGCGGATGGTGATCTGGTACTGTATACGGGGTTGACGACGGTGTCTATGTCGGATACGGGTGCGGTGCTGACGTTGACGTTCGGCTCCAGCAACTGGAACAACCCCCAGTTCTTGACGGTGAGCGCTGTCGACGACCCTGACTCCGTCAACGATTTCGTGACGTTGCGTCACACAGCGTCGGGCGGCGGCTATGACAACGTGTCGGTGGATCTAGAGGTGGAGATCGTCGACACCGACGCCACTTTGTGGCTCGCTGAGGCATTGGTGACGGTGCCCGAGGGCTCACAGCATGAGCCCTTTGTGAGGCTGGGGTCTGCGCCGTCGGGGGATGTGACGGTGTCGGTGTCTGTGCCCGACGGCACCGGCAGCGATCTGGTGCTGGTGGACGACTCGCAGTCGGTGCGTGTGACGGGTTCGGGTCCGGTGTTGGACAGCAAGACGTTCACAAGCGTCAATTGGCTGAGGTCGTACTTCGTGACGGTGTTCGCCCTCGACGACGATGACGACGTCGACGACGTTCAGACGCTGCGCTTCACCGTGTTGGGCGACGGCCATGACTTTTACACGGATGTGCCGGTGACGGTCGTCGACGACGAGAGCGGCATTTTGGTGTTCGATTCGAGGTCGGTGTCGGTGACGGAGGGCATGCACGCAGAGTACGGGGTGAAGCTGGGGGCGCGGCCGTCGGCGCCTGTGACGGTGTCGGTGTCTGTGCCTGACGGCACGGGCAGCGATCTGGTGCTGTCGACGTCGACGTCGACGTCGGTGTCTGTGTCGGGTTCGGGTTCGGTGCTGGTGTTGACGTTCGGCAGCGCCGACTGGAACGTGTCCCAGTCGGTGAGGGTGCATGCCGACGCCGATGCCGACACCGACGACGACTTCGAGACGTTGCGCCACACCGTGTCGGGCGACGGCCATGACTTTTACGCGGACGTGGCGGTGACGGTCGCCGACAATAACAAGGGCACGTTGGTGTTCTCTGATGCACCGGTGTCGGTGGATGAGGGCTCGCACGCAGAGTACGGGGTGAGGTTGTCGGAGCAGCCGTCGAGTGAGGTGTCTGTGACTGTGTCGGCCGACGATGATGGTCTGGCGTTGGTGTCGGGGGCGGTGTCGTCTGTGTTGGGCGCTGGGACGATGCTGACGTTGACGTTCAGCAGGACCGACTGGAACGTGTCCCAGTCGGTGACGGTGCATGCTCTCGAAGACGACGACCTCGAGGACGAAACCAGGACGCTGGTGCATGCGGCGTCGGGCGGCGGCTACGGCGGCGTGTCGGGCAATGTGACAGTCACCGTCACAGACGACGACACCGGCATGCTGGAGTTCGCTGATGTACCAGTGTCGGTGACGGAGGGCTCGCACGCAGAGTACGGGGTGAGGCTGTCGAAGCAGCCGTCGAGTGAGGTGTCTGTGACTGTGACGGGCACCGTCGGCAACGATCTGGTGCTTGTGCGGGGGGTGATGTCTTTGTCGCTTGATGGTTCGACGTTCGCGCTGACGTTCAGCACCACCGACTGGAACACCTACAAGTCGGTTACGGTGCATGCCCTCGACGACATCGACACCAGCGACGACACCGAGACGCTGGCGCATGCGGCGTCGGGCGGCGGCTACAACGTGTCCGCGGCTGTGGGGGTGAGGGTCGCTGACGACGAGGTGAGCCAGTTGGTGTTCTCTCATGCACCAGTGTCGGTGGATGAGGGCTCGCACGCAGAGTACGGGGTGAGGTTGTCGAAGCAGCCGTCGAGTGAGGTGTCTGTGACTGTGTCGGCCGACGATGATGGTCTGGCGTTGGTGTCGGGGGCGGTGTCGTCTGTGTTGGGCGCTGGGACGATGCTGACGTTGACGTTCAGCAGGACCGACTGGAACGTGTCCCAGTCGGTGACGGTGCATGCTCTCGAAGACGACGACCTCGAGGACGAAACCAGGACGCTGGTGCATGCGGCGTCGGGCGGCGGCTACAGCGGCGTGTCGGGCAATGTGACAGTCACCGTCACAGACGACGACACCGCGCCTCCGCCGCCTCCGCCGCCTCCTCCGCCGCCTCCGCCGCCTCCGCCGTCTCCGTCTCCGCCGTCTCCGTCTCCGCCGTCTCCGTCTCCGTCGGCTCCTCCGCCGGCTCCGCGGTCTGCGATATTCGCCGATGTGGACACCGACAGCGTCCACGCGGCGGCCATCGAAGCGATGTTCCGCAGTGGCATCACTGTCGGCTGCGGCGGCGACCCGCCGCGCTTCTGTCCTGACCTGCCCGTCACCAGGGCTCAGATGGCCAGCCTGTTGGCGCGTGCGCTCGGTTTGGACGATGCGCCGCAGCCTGCGGGATTCGTGGATGTGGACCCGCGGAGCGTCCACGCGGCGGCCATCGACGCGTTGCGCCACGCCGGGGTCACCGCGGGTTGCGGCACTCGTCCGTTGCGCTTCTGTCCGGACATGTCCGTCACCAGGGCTCAGATGGCCGGCTTCCTGTATCGAGCGCTCGGCTTTGCGGACGCTCCGCAGTCTGCGGGATTCGTCGATGTGGATCCGCGGAGTCCCCACGCGGCGGCCATCGACGCTTTGTACCACAGTGATGTCACCAAAGGCTGCGGCAGCGACCCGCTGCGCTTCTGCCCGCACCAGCATCTCACACGGGCTCAGATGGCCAGCCTGCTGCAACGCGCCCTAGACCTCGGCACAACCGCATAAGCGCCGGTTGCCCGGCTGTGTCGAGGGAGCCGATTCTGGGGCGACCCTCGCATGGGCATCCCCCCGAATCGTGGAGACAACGTCCCGGGCTGTCACAGCTAAGTGCCATAATCGCGATTCCGCGGCCACAAAACCCCCGTCCCTTCGTGTGGCGCACGACCGCCGACGAGATCTTCGAGACCAGCACCCCGGACGGTCCCGGCATTGAGATCAGCGACGTGTGGCGCACGACCGCCGACGAGATCTTCGAGACTAGCACCCCGGACGGTCCCGGCATCGAGATCAGCGACGTGTGGCGCACGACCGCCGACGAGATCTTCGAGATCCTCGCAACGTATCTACAACGAAATCCCCACTCGGGACTCCGGGGCGGGCTGACGATGCCGGCGGCACGCCCGACACCCGGCACGGCCCAGACCCGCCACCGCTCAGCGCGGGCTCATGTTCTGTCTGGCAAGATATTCTGATGTCTATGGTTGTGGAGCATGGAAGTTCAAGCTAGTGTCGGTCCAGCGAATTGGAGGTGCGCGTTGACGAGCTCGATCGTGGCTGGTCCTCCCGAGGTTGACATCGACTACCCGGAGGGACCGCAAGTGCCCGAAGGAGACCTGCAACTGCGGCGGCGCGTCGAGATCCTGCTGGCGCTGCGGCACTGGTACGCCCGCCGCAGCGACCCGCACGGCGCGTGGGTGTGCTGCGACATCAACGTCTACTACAAAAAAGGCGACCCCAAAACGGTCGTCTCGCCCGACGTGGCCGTCGCGTTCGGAGTGGACGTCGCCGCGGTCGAGAACAAGACCACCTACAAAGTCTGGGAAGCCGGCGCGGCGCCGTGCTTCGCGTTGGAGATCGCCTCGCCCAACACCGTGCTCACCGACCTTCGCGTCAAACCGGCCCGGTACGCCGAACTCGGCGTACAGGAATACTGGCGCCTCGACCCCACCGGCGGCGAACTGCTCAACCCCCCGCTGCAAGCCGAGCAGCGCCGCTCCGGTCGCTGGACCCCCATAGACGTGACACCCGACGGACACGGCCTGAGAGGCCACAGCGAGGCGCTCGGCCTCGACCTCTGCTGGCACCCGCCCAAACTGCGACTATGGGACCGCACAGCCGGCGCCTGGCTACTCGACAACGACGACCAAATCACACGAGCCGACACCGCAGAAACCCGGGCATCCGCAGCCGAAGCGGAGCTCGCCGAGCTCCGGGCCCGCCTGGGCCCCACCCCCTGACCCGCAGCCCGCACCCGCCGCCCGGCCGCGACGCCCCACCACCACTGGCCATCGGCAGTTCTCTGCCGTGTGCTATGTCGCGTCTCAGCTTCCCGGTGTTCCGAAGGTCAGACCAAGCATCAAGGATCTGGATGCCCACATCACCGGTGCGGGACACGGCATCATCGATCTTGTCCTGCACAGGGACGTGCTCTACCGCGACTCCAGAGTGCTGGGTGGCGTAGAGCGACTCGACGGATCGGATTGCGTTGAGCAGCGCGCTGTAGGCGCCGCGGCTCTGGAGGCGATTCACAGTCTCTGTAGAACACTGCTGTCAAACTCGACACGGTAGGGCGCAGCACGAACAGATGCGGGGTTGACCTCTACGCCGAGAGCGTGAAGTCGCTCGACTACCCAATCGAACCAAAGCTCGGCATCGTCAGGTTCAACCGCGGCAAGCACACCGCGAGTGAGGCTCGCCCGAGTCTCGAATCGCCAAGGGTCGCTCACGTAGGCTTTGACAACAGGAAGGAGCAGCAGCAGCCGTCGAAGCCACGGGATTCGACAAGCGACATGGTTCACCGAGCTAAACCCCCGGTCGTCTCTCAAGGTAACACGCTTGCCGTTGCTAAGTTGCGCGAACTCAACCAGACTGACACTAAGTGTCGCAGGCCCGGCCTTGCGAGTCTTGTCCCGGTTGCTACGAACCTGGCCGGGGCGGTGCTGAGAGGGGCGCTCGTCCCGTGGGCGCCGCCCGACGCGCGTCAGATGGTCTGTGGAGGGCTCGGAGCGGTCGTTCGCTTCGCAGACAGCGCCAAGCAAGACCACGCTCAGCATGTAGAGCCAACCAAACTACGGCGTGTAATCCCGGCAGGGGATGTTCCTTGTAGGCGTGTAGGCCGTTGATTGTTCGTGTTGTTTTGTTCACGAAGCCCTCCTTGCGGAGTCACGCTGCCTCTTTCGAGGTTTTGTGTTTGCAGGGCTGTGCGGTTGCCGGTTGAGTGCCCGGTCTTACATCGCTTCGATCAGCATGGCTGATCCCCCCGCTTCTGACGGCGGGGGCCTGCTCGGGGTCAACTCTCCCGTGGGGTTGTTCTTGTGGGTGGTACCGGGCGAGGTTGATCGCGGCGTTGTTGTCGCGGTCGTGGTCGGTGCCGCAGTGGGCGCAGCGCCATTCTCGTTTCTTGCCGGGTTCGTTTGTTTCACCGCAGGCCGAGCATGTTTTGGAAGACGGGTAGTACCTGTCTGCGAGCACCAAAGACGAGTCGTGCCAGTCGGTCTTGTAGGCCATTTGGCGTTTGAACTCGCCTAGCGGCGCGTCTCTCATGTGCTTGGCTCCGCCTTTTCGCATCCCTGCGACGTTCAAGTCCTCAATCACTGTCTCGCCGTGGGTCTTGGCGAGACGGGTGGTGAGTTTGTGAACAGCGTCGCGTCGGATGTCGGCAGCGCGGCGATGATACCGGGTCAGTTCCTCCTTCGTTCTGAGCCAGCGGTTCGACCCTTTCTGCTGGCGGGCGAGTCGACGGTTCAGCCTTCGTAGCTTCGCCAGCGACTCTGTGAGCGGTTCCGGGTTGGGGACACGTTCGATGATTGTTCCGTCGGGGCGGGCGACCACAGCAAGGACGCGTTCGCCCACGTCGACGCCAACACGAGAGTCCGGTTGGGTGGGTTTGTGGTGGCGTTGCGGGCGCAGCACACACGCTCTCACGCTGGCGACTAGACGTGTTCCGCGTCGCGATACGGTCACTGCCAGAACCTCGCCTTGGTTCTGTTCGACAAGACGAGCCAGTTTGCGGGTCGATTCATGCGTTGCGATCCAGCCGACACGCGGAATGTGAACCACTCCGCGTCTCACAAGAACCTGGTTGGAGCCGTTGCGGGTGACAGTGAACGAGTCTCGGTGCTTACAGCGTTTATGGAACCGAGGAAACCCGACACGTCGGCCTTTGAGCTTCCCCGCACGAGACTTCTGCCACCGCCAGTAAGCATCCACCGCGCCCCGTATCCCGTCGTTGAAAACCTCTTTGGATATCTCCGGCCACCACTCCTCGCCTGTGCCCGCGTCCACAGCGACGACACGCTTCTCGACGTTCCATTTCTTGCGAAGCCCATACAACGACGGAGCCGCCGACGACACGCCCTCAGACCGGAACCGCTCCACACCCGCCGAAATCTGTGCCACCGTCCAGTTGCGAGCGAACCGACGCGCCCCGAAGCACCGCTCCAACGCCGACACCTGATCCCTAGTCGGGTCAAGCGCGAACACGAAACCCTGCATCGTGTACCCAGCAGGAGGCCTGTAGCGCCTAGCCATGCGTCGCTGCCTCCATCGCACGATTCGCAACCGCCCGTCTGCCGCACAAACGAACACACACCGACGTCAGCACCTCGGTCACATCCCGCACCAGATCGTCGTCCAACTCGTCGTCGTCAACAACCAACAACTCGCGACCCGACGCAACGAACGAAGCCTCCACCATCTCGAACCCGAACCGCGCCAACCGATCACGATGCTCCACCACCACCGTCCCCACCGACAGATCAGCCAACAACCACATCAACTTGCGGCGTTTCCCGTTCAGCCCCGAACCCGTCTCAGACACCACCCTCAACACCGCCAACCCCTTCTCCGCCGCCCACGCCGTCAACCGCACCACCTGCCGGTCCAAACCCGCCGACTGACCCGAAGACGAAACCCGCGCATACACCGCCACCCCCACCGGACCCCCCACAGGCATCAACCCACCCACCAGAATCGTCTTACCCACACGATTCGCGAGCACCAGCAAATCACCGTCGTGATACCACTTCAACGCAGTCCGATAATCAACACCATGAGCCTCAGCCCACGCCTTCAACCTCACAAAACAACCCTATCACACACACCACAGACAACCGTTGCAACCCTGTGGGTGCGGGCCCAGCCACCATCGAGTCTGACATCGATGACGCTGCGCCAAGCGGTCGTCTCGGTCGTTTCGCACTGAACCTGTGCAGTTGCACGCTTGCCGCTTCCCCCGCCTCTCCTGACACGCTTCGTGGCCGCTGACCCATGGTCCTCCCACCAGCAGTCCCACAGCCCGATGAAGCCGCGCCCGCCGCAGAAGAGCCTATCTCAGATCCTCCCGAACTGCCCCAGGCAGCGACCCGCAGACCCGATGACAGTGGCGGATCAGTCGCCACCGGCCACAAGCGCCCAAGGCCACCCCCATAGCAAGTCGTCGACCCTGACAGCGAAGCTGACGGCGTGAGACCGTCAGCTTCGCCGCGCCCACGCGCAGCCCAGCACGGGCTGCGCGACGCTGAGGGCGCGGCGTGGCCGTTGCGGCCGTCAGCTTCGCCGCGCCCGCGCGCACCCCAGCACGGCCCAGCGAAGAGTCCAACGACATCAGCGGTCCGCCGAGCCGGGCCTTTGGCTGCCACCGTGCCCCAAGAAGGCCGCATACTGTCTTGGTTCGGATCGATGAACCCTCCAGGTTCGGATCGACCCACAGTGGGCAAATCCATACCTCAGAAACCGTTGGAATACCAAGGCGCTTGAGCCTTCGCGGATTCGTGGGGAGCGGGGTGGTTGAGGGTCCTTGAGTAGGGGTCGGGGCCCTGCTGGGATCGGTGATGTACACGTCAGCGATCCAGGAGGGCCCCGATGGCTTCCGATGTTATGCGGGTGCGGTTGCATCTGCGCCGGATCCGTGTGCTCGCGGTGGCGGTGGCCATGCCGAGCGAGCTGGTTGTGGAGGTCGGGTCGGCTGTGAGGCGGCCGAGGTGCCCGGGGTGCGGGTTCTGTTGCGCTCGGGTGCATGACGCCCGGCGTCGCAAGATCCGCGACCTGGAGGTGTCGGGACGTCACACGACGCTGGTGTGGATGCGGCGGCGGCTTTCGTGCGGCAACTGCGGCGAGCGCTTCTTGGAGGACCGCCCAGCCTTCGAGGGACGCCTGGCGCGAATAGCAAACCCCCAGGTCAGCGCATTGACCGTGATGGCACTCGGAACGCGTTTCGGTGGATTCCCGAACGCGAATCCAGCGATTTCAGAACGCAGTCAGCGAGAGATGCGCCGAGGCCACGGGCTGACCTCGTACCGCGGAACGGTCTGGCAAAGCGTACGTGCGGGATTACAACGCCAGCGGACTGCCGTAGGCGGGTTGGGTTCAGAGGCGGTCAGACTGGCTGCACGCCATGAGGGGTGACTCGGAACAGGCGGCGTGTGCGGCGTCTGGGCGCGTTGAGGGCGGAGGCGGCGTTGGCTTTGATCGTGTCCCAGCGCTGAGCGACTAGGCGGACCTGCTCCCACAACGACAACGATCCATGAACGACGAAAAACGCGACCGCTCCGTGCTGTCGCCGAGCGCCTATTTCAGGGCGGGTCCTCAGCATGGTCTTGTCGTGGGAGAAGATCGGCCATCCTGCCGCCGCGACCTGAGGTATCCACACCTCGTCCGGCGTCCCTTCTGGGATGCCCGGACATGCGGGATGACCCGGATATATGACGTTTAGATTGGCTTGTTCCAAGACCATTCCGAGGCCTGTCGTGTCCTCGTCAGCGAACCATCGGATGGCGCCGTCGTCGTCGGACGGGCGGTCGGGGTCGGGGGTCACGCCGCCGCGTAGGCGGAAATGGCCCGCTCAGCGAGCCGCTCCTCGAACCTGATCGCCGCCCGGACTTGCTCCACGTCGAGCGTGTAGATGTCGGCCAGGGCCTCCGCCGAGTCGCCGCCGGCGTGCATTCCGTAGAGAGTGGCGGTGCGGACGGACCGACCGGCGACGGTCGGACTGCCGAACTGTCGCGACGGGTCAAGCACCACCGGAGTGTCCCTGCCGTCAGGCCAGTACCGGGCAGCGGTGCCGTCGTCGAAGTCGATTCGCTTGAAGAAGGCGGCGACGGACGGATCAGGCGAGGGCAGTTGCGCCTGGTCGTCCTTGTGTCGCCAGACACGCTCGCCGTCGTGGTCGAGCAGATCCCGGTCGGGGCCGACATGGGGCTTCTTGTGTGCGAGCGGGTACGGGATGCCCCTCTCACCGCGCCAGTCGTCAACGTAGCGGCGCAGGCGTTGGAGGGGGACGTTCTCCCGACTGCGGTACGCGGCGAGGTGGCCCGCCTCGATGAACTCGCCCCAGGTGACAACCCGAGGCCCGGCGACAGGGCGGGGGCGGGGCACGTCTCGCAGGATCGGCTCGTAGAACTTGCCTGAGCGGGCGTGACCGTCGAGCCACCGGTTGAGCGTGGCGGTGGCGACGCCCAGCAGACGCCCAGCCTCGCTTGTGAAGTACACCGCTCGGTCCAGTACCTCGATGTCGCCCACTGCACACCCTCCTTGTGGTGGTCTGCCCCTAGTCGTACCCGACAGCGCTTCCCTAGGAGTGGATACTACGGACAGTCCCGCCAGCCGCGCCGCCACCACCGCCTGAGACCAAACAAACCGACAACGCGATACCCGGGGCACACCGGAGCTGCGCAATACCCGGTGAGGCTCATCTAGCCAGCGACGCCCCAGCGCTCTCAGGGGCCACGCGACCTGTGTCCAGCACGCTTGCTGAGCGCTTCAACCCGCCTCATCGGTGGCCTCAGGTAGCCTCATCAGCGTCCACAACCAATCCGGCCGATTACGCGCCACGTTACGCGCCATATTACGCGCCGTCCCGCTGCGGTCGTCCCATCTGGACAGTGCATGTTCGATCTCCGGGCGGAGTGTGAGTCTTGGCGGCGCCCAGTGCAGAGTCGGCGAGGGGAGCGTTCGCCCAGGTCAGACCACCGGCCCGTCCACGGCGCAGTTGCCCAACCCTCCGCAAGCGATACCGCGAGATCCCGGAGTTCGACACCAACGAGATGCGGGCCTTCGCCGAGCAGCAGATGGGCATCATGTTCGGCGAGGACGGCCGCATGTTGCGCTGCGAAGCCGACCCCGACATGCGAGCCGGGCGAAAGACCCCGACGGCGAAACGGCCCAAGGAGGAATACAGCGGCTTCGCGACCCACATAGGCGCCACCGCCAACCTCCCCACGGACAGCAACAACGACAACGACGACGATGAGCGCATGCCGATTTACGTCACCGCGGTCACAACCACCGCCGCGAACAGCGACACCGGACCGATCGGGGAGACCTTGGCGCAACGCACACGCGACATCGCGATGAAGGCCCTGCACCTCGTGCAGGACATGGACTTCTCCCACAAGCTCGACACCTACACCAAGCCGCGGCGTCAGGCCGGCGACCAGGTCCACATGAACTTCCCCGCCCCGGCGACCATCGCCGCCGACAAGCCGATCCACATCGCGGGACGCAACCAAGCGACGCTCGTCGTCAGCTGCGGCACCCCGTTCCACGAACACACCCCCAAGAACCTGCTGGCCCTGCCAGCGGAGCTGTTCACGCCGGGCCGCGAAAAGGACCTCGAGACACGGCTCGCCCGCAGACACGACTGGTGCTGGGACGTCATCGGATACGACCGCAAGACCGGCAACATGAGACTTCGCTGCCCCAACTGCGCCGGCAAGATCTACGACGTCGAAGGCCGGGTGCCTCCCTCCCCGCGGCTGCGCGGCGACGCAACCCCGGTCGAGTTCCCCGATGGTGTCACCGAGTGCTGCGACGGCACCGTCACCGTCACCATCGAAGACCTGCCGACGTTCCAGAGTCCCGCGTACGGCACGCCTGACCACACCAAGATCCTGAACCAGCGCAACGCCGTCGAGTCGCCGTTCGGGACCGCCCGCGACAAAGGCGGCCTCGAACCCGGCACATGCAAAGCAGCCCGCCTCGAACCCCATGCCCTCTCAGCGCTCATGACGTTCGTAGTGATGAACCTCCAAACGACAATGGACCAAGAAATCAAAGAAGTCCAAAGGCTGGTGAAGCGACACCGACAGCAACAAGGCACCCACCCCCATAACGAGCCGTCGCCCCTGACAGCGAAGCTGACGGTCTCACGCCGTCAGCTTCGCCGCGCCCACGCGCAGCCCTGAACGGCCCAGCGAGCAATCCAACGGCATCCGCGGCCCGCCCAATCGGACCATTGGCTTCCGCGACGCCCCACCACGGCCGCATCCTGTCTTGGTTCGGATCGATGAACCCTCTAGGTTAGGATCGACCCCTAGTGGGCAAATCCATACCTCAGAATCCGTTGGAATACCAAGGCGTTTTCTTGCCCTTTCTTGAGATTCCCCGTTCGTGGAGGTGGTGATTCCCCGTTCGCTGGGACCAGTTCTTGTCGAGGAGGGGGTTTGGACAAGATGGCGAGGCCGAAGCGTCTGTTGGCTGTGCCGACGTCGATGCTGTGTCGGCGGGGTCGTCGGTGGTCGCTGTCTGTGCGATGTGGGGGCAGTGTCGGCGGTTGGCGGCGGTGGTCGCGTCGTCATGATGTGCCCGGGGTCGCTAGCAAGTGCCGGCACGTCCACCGGCTACGTCTATTCGTCTCCGCTGAACACGGGAAGCCACATGCCCTGGGTGGTTCCATCCTCCTGGATCTCTTCGACGTAGAAGCTGTCGTCGCCGGCGTGCTTCAAGATCCATTGATCGCCCTCAGCGTCGTCGGTGACCGCGAGCCGCCATAGGAGGTGACTCGGATATTGAGGAGCTTCTTGCCCGATGTCTTGCCCTTCCATGCTGTCGCGGTGACCATCGCTAGTTCATGCACTACCACCGCAAGGAACGGCGTGACTGCGAGGTACGCATCTCGGTCGGTATAGCGCGCTAGCGAATCAAGCATGTTCGGCGACCAACTCCTTACAAACTCGAACCACGCGAACCCTGGGAATGCGATGGCGGCTGTGATTGTGAGGTCGATGAGTTTGGCTGCGAATCTGGCTTTGAGGCCTGCCGGCTGCGGAGTGGGCGGGTGTGGTGGTTGGGCGGGTTGTTGCGGTGTCATGGTGTGCCGGCTTGGTTGTTGCAGCGGGCGGTGGTGTCGCCGCGGGTGCAGGCGTCGGTGTCGGGTCCGCCGTTGAGGTAGTCGGTGCCGTTTCCGCCGTCGAGATGTGCAGCTCGGTTGGCCCCGGCCTGTGGCTTGACGACCTGACGACCGAGGTGCCTAGTGGTCCGTCGCTGAAATGATCGGGGCGTCCGGAGCGCTCTCAAGCAGGGTCTCGGTCCTGCTGCGCTGCCCTAGCCATTTCGACGACACAGCACTAGTCATCGGAATGCCAACGGTCGAGTCGTCGCTGTAGCTTCCGCTGCCATTTCGCCAGCAGGTAATGACCCTGGGGGGCTGTCGCGGGCACGTTGATGACGATGGTGCCTGCTGCCTTGTCGTGCCAGCCTCTGCGCTGACTGTCCCACAGGGTCGAGGCGTGAACAAGCAGCCACCAGCCCACCGCGACCCACAGCCACCAAGCCCGCCCGGATAGCGCGGGCTCAGGCTCGGTGCCTGCAAGTTCGGGGATTTCTCGGATGAACGCGTCGACCAGAGGCGCTGCCACAACCAGCGGCACGGCCCAGCGAATGATCGTTCTCAGCGGCGACGGCGGGTTCGAGTTGACTTGGGCGACGACTCTGATGTTGAGAAGCTTCTTTCCGGCGGTGGTGCCCTTGCGTGCCGTACTCGCGATCAGCGCAGCCTCAAACAACAGCACGCCGAGGAAGGGTGAGGCAAAGATGTACGCCTCGGCGGCCGTATACACCCTCGGCTCGAACAGATCCAGCGTAGCGAATCCAAAGAACAGAAATGCTGCGAATGCGATGGCGGCGGCGATGGTGGCGTCGATGAGTTTGGCTGTGAGTCGAGCCTTGAGGCTTGCAGGCTGCGGGCTGGGCGTGTCGGCCGGTTCGGGAGAAGCGGGCGCGTTCATCGGCGGCGACCTCCGGTGTCGCATGCGGCGGTGGTGTCGCCGCGGGTGCAGGCGTCGGTGTCGGGGCCGCCGTTGAGGTAGTCGGTGCCGTTTCCGCCGTCGAGGGTGTCGTCGCCTGAGCCGCCGTAGACATGGTCGTTGCCCGCTCCGCCGCGCAGGGTGTCGTTGCCGGGGCCGCCGTGGAGCTGGTCGTTGTGTCCCTGGCCGTGGAGGGTGTCGGCTCCGGGGCCGCCCCAGAGGGTGTCGTTTTGGGTGTTGCCGTTGAGGGTGTCGGTGTCGGGGCCTCCGTGGAGGTGGTCGGCTCCGGGGCCGCCGGTGATGGTGTCGTTGCCGTGGTTGCCCCAGAGGGTGTCGTCGCCGTTGCCGCCTCGCAGGGTGTCGGTGCCGTTTCCGCCGTGGAGGGTGTCGTTGCCGGCGTGGCCGTCGAGGGTGTCGTCGCCGCCGTTGCCCCAGATGAGGTCGTCTTCGCCGCCGCCGTGGAGGTTGTCGGCTCCGGGGCCTCCGTGGATGCGGTCGGCGCGGCGGTTGCCGTGGAGAGTGTCGTTCCCGGCTCCGCCGTAGAGGGTGTCGTCTCCGTTGCCGCCGTGGAGGGTGTCGTCGCCTGATCCGCCCCACAGCAGGTCTTCGCCGTCGGTTGACCCGATGAGGGTGGCGTTGCCGCCGTAGAGGGTGTCGTCGCCGGCTCCTGCGATGATGATGTCGTCGCCGGCGAGTCCGTAGATGACGTCGTCGCCGCCGAGGCCGCAGATGACGTCGTCGCCGGCGGTGCCATAGAGCGTGTCGGCGTTGTCGGTTCCTGTGATGGTGCAGCCTGCGGCGCCGACTGTGATCGTGACTTCTGTGGTGGCGCAGCCGCCGAGGCGGTCGCATATCTCATAGGCGAGGCTGTCTGACCCGCCGACCCCGGCGGCGACGTATTCGACGGCGGGTCCGGTGTGTGGGGTTGTGGTGATGCGGGCTGCTCCCGAGACGGGCTGGCGTGTGATGCGCAGTGTGTCGGGGTCGAGGTCCTCGTCGGGGTCGGTGTCGTTGCCCAGCACGTTGATCGTCGCGGTCTGGGCGGCGTCGACGTAGTGCCAGTCGCTGCGGGCGGTGGGGCCCGCGGACGCGACCATCACCGCCGGCGCGACGACGAGTTCGGAGCCGTCGGGATCGTCGTGCACCACATCAGCGAGGTCTGAGCTGTAGACGCGGTCGAACCCGGCGCCGCCATAGACGGTGTCGACACCGGCGCCCGCCACGATGCGGTCACCGCCGCCGCGGCCATAGACGGTGTCGGCGCCCGCTCCGGCGTAGACCCACTCCACCCCCGCTCCGCCCACAATGGTGTCGTCGCCGGCTCTGGCGTCGATGACATGGAACGCCTTGCGGTCCTCAGGGTCCGGCACACAGATCACATCGTCGCCGTCGGTGCCGAACAGAGTGTCTGCCACGTCGGTGCCCACGATCACGCAGGCCAACGTCGTCGCGTCGAGGAGATCATGGTCAGCCGGCTCATGAGAACGGCACGTCCCGCCAGCCTTGCCACTTCTTTGGGATCTCGGGGCCCTGAGCGGAGCGGCGGGGTCGTGGTGCTTTGATGACGATGGTGCCGGCGGCCTTGTCGTGCCAGCCTCGCCGCTGGCTGTCCCACAGCGCCGAGGCGTGAACCAGCAGCCACCAGCCCACCGCGACCCACAGCCACCAAATGCGTCCTGACATCGCGGCAGATGTCTGGTCGTTTGCTCTCTCGGGTATGTCGCGGATGAACGCGTCAACCAGCGGCGCCGCTACAACTAGCGGGAGCGCCCAGCGAGTGATCGCTCCTAGCGGCGACGGCGTGCCCGAGCCGCTGCGGGCGACCACCTTGATGCGGAGCAGCCTCCTGCCCGGTGTGGTGCCCTTGCGAGCCGTGTTGACGATCAGCGCAACCTCAAACAACAACACCGCAGCAAACAGAGAGGCTGCCCCGTAAGCCCAAGCGGCGGTGTAATTCTCATCACCATAGAGAGTTAGTGTAAATACTCGAAAATTGATCTCTGCTGTGAATGCGATGATGGCCGTGATGGACGTGTCGATGAGTTTGGCTGCGAGTCGGGCTGTGAGGCCTGCTGGCTGTGGGTTTGGCGGGTGTGGTGGTTGGGTGGGTTGCTGCGGTGTCATGGTCTGTCGGCTTGATCGTCGCAGCGGGCGGTGGTGTCGCCGCGGGTGCAGGTGTCGGTGTCGGGGCCGCCGTTGAGGTAGTCAACTCCGTTTCCGCCGTCGAGGGCGTCGTCGCCTGAGCCGCCGTAGACATGGTCGTTGCCCGCTCCGCCGCGCAGGGTGTCGTTGCCGGTTCCGCCGTGGAGCTGGTCGTTGTGGCCCTGGCCGTGGAGGGTGTCGGCTCCGGGGCCACCCCACAGGGTGTCGTTTTGGGTGTTGCCATCGAGGGTGTCGGTTCCTGGGCCTCCGTGGAGGTTGTCGGCTCCGGCGCCGCCGGTGATGATGTCGTCACCGTCGTCTCCCCACAGGGTGTCGTCGCCGTTGCCGCCGCGCAGCATGTCGTCGCCGGCTCCGCCGTAGATGTGGTCGTTTGCGGCGTGCCCGTCGAGGGTGTCGTCTCCCGGGCCGCCCCATATGAGGTCGTCTTCGCCGCCGCCGTCGAGGGTGTCGTCTCCCGCTCCGCCGTGGATGTGGTCGGCGCGGCGGTTGCCAAAGAGGGTGTCGTTGCCTGCGCCGCCGTAGAGGGTGTCGGCTCCGTTGCCGCCATAGAGCGTGTCATCACCAGATCCGCCCCACAGCAGATCGTCGCCGTCGGTTGCGCCGATGAGGGTGTCGTCGCCGCCGTAGAGGGTGTCGTCTCCTGCACCGCCCACGATGACGTCGCCGCCGCCGAGTCCGTAGATGGTGTCGTTGCCGCCCAGCCCGCAGATGACGTCGTCGCCGGGCGTGCCAAACAGCGTGTCCGCGCTTTCGGTTCCTATGACGGTGCAGCCCGCGGTGCCGACGAGGATCGTCACCTCCGCGGTGGCGCAGCCGTTGAGGCGGTCACATATCTCATAGGCGAGGCTGTCTGACCCGTCGGCGTCGGCAGCGACGTACTCCACGGCGGGTCCGGTGTCTGGCGCTGTGATGACGCGGGCCGCTCCCGAGACGGGCTGGCGGGTGACGCGCAGCGTGGACCAGTCGAGGTCCTCGTCGGGGTCGGAGTCGTTGCCGAGCACGTCGATCGTCGCGGTTTGTGCGGTGTCGACATAGTGCCAGTCGCTGCGGGCAGCGGGGCCCGCGGACGCGACCGTCACCGCTGGTGCGATGACGAGTTCGGAGCCGTCGGGGTCGTCGTGCACGACATCGGCGAGGTCGCTGCTGTAGATGCGGTCGAAGCCGGCGCCGCCGTAGACGGTGTCAGTGCCCGCCCCCGCGATGATGCGGTCGTCTCCGCCGCGGCCATAGATGGTGTCGGTGCCGGCTCCGGCGTAGATCCATTCCACCCCGGCGCCGCCCAGGATGGTGTCGTTGCCTGCTTTGGCGTCGATGACATGGAACGCCTTGCGGTCCTCAGGGTCCGGGACACAGATCACATCGTCGCCGTCGGTGCCGACGATCTCCACTACACCGGCCGTGCCGGTGACCGTGCAACCCGCTGTGACGGTGACAGTGATGTCGGCGCGCACGCCGATCCCCCAGCCGTCATAGACGACATAGGAGCTGCGCACCGTTCCTGAGAACCCGACATGGGGGGTGAACGTCACTGCTCCGGTGGCGGTGTCTGTTTCGAAGGTTCCCCCGGCGGCGGGTAGCACCCGCAGCGACGCCGCGTCGAGCGTTCCTGCGGTGGGGGCGGTGTCGTTGGCGAGCACAGGGATCTGCACGCTGTGGCCCAGCGTGGTGGTGGCGGTGTCATCGGCCGCGCACGGCGCCGCTTCGGGGTAGGCGACCAGCGGCTCGATCATGTACGCGGTGAGGGTCCCGCCGCCGGCTGCTGCTCCGGTTGCGGTCATGGCGTAGGCCCGCGGCGCGGCATCGGTCTGCGCGGCGGATGCTGTGGGCACCGTCCAGTCAAGGCGTGTCGTGCCGTTCGCGTCGGCGGTGACGGCGGCGATGGTCGGGGCAGACAGTTCAGTGTCACCCAGCGACACCGCGCCCGCGGTGAAACTCACCTCCACTGAAGGCGAGAAACCAGAAGCAGTCAACGTCACCTGCTCGCCCGGCGACACGAACACCGCGCCGCACACCGCTGTGTCCACGCTGCTGGAGCGGATCAGGAATCCCGCCGACCGCGCCGGCGTCGGCCCGTCCCCGTCGTCGCTGTCTGGGGCCTGACGGGCCCCGCCGGAACCCGACACGGCCTTAGCAACGGTGCCAGAGCCTGAGCCGGTCCCAGCGAGCGGCACGGACCGCGCACCGGTGGAACTGGTGGTGGAGCCGCCGCGGCCGGTGAACGGTTGCCGCCGCGGCGGCGCGTTCACTGGCAGGCCGGCGTCGTTGAGCGCAGCGCCGTCCGCGATCGCATCCAGGATGTACTGATCCAAAATCTCCGCGTAGGCGCGCTGACCGGCCGCGTTGGGATGGAACGAACTGTCAGACCGCGCGATGGGCCTATTGTCGCGATCCACCACGAAGCCGTTGAGCCACCCGTCATGCGGGCTGCACGGCGAATGCCCCACGAAACTCAAACCGCTGTCGGTCAGGTTGACCCCTCCCACGACATCGACATAGTGCACCTCAGCCGCCGTTGCGGCCTCGAGGACGGCGTTGTTCAAGTCGTCGGCCATAGCCCGCAAGAACACAGCCTCACCCGCATCCACCACCACCGCCTCCGACCACAAGAACCCCGCAATCGCCGCATACCAGGCCGTCGCGTTGTAGACGTCGCGGGCTGAGAGGCTCTCACAGGCCTCGATCAGCTCCACGAACTCGGCGATCGCCCCCAAGCACGCCGGAGACAGGCCCATCCCGAGGTCGGGCCCGCTCAGGGGGAATCGGTCGATGATGTCGCGGGGAGTGTCGGCGCAGGTGCCCATCAGGGGTGTCACGTACGGGTATCCCAGCACGAAGATCGCCGCTTGCGGCGCGACCTGCTTGATGTGCTGTAGCACATAGGTGATGCGAGTCTGCACCTGCTCGAACCCCAACGCCAGGTCCTCAGCAGTGCACGTGGTGTCGAAGTCGCCCTCGAATAGTTCGTCCGTGACGTGTATGCAACTCCTGAGGACTTGGCTGAAGCCGGCGTCGTTGCCGCCGATCGTCAATGTGATCATGTCGACGTTCTCGTTCTGCAGCTCCAGCAGGTTCTGCCAGGTGGCGAGCTGCGCGCCCTGGCGGGGCTCCCAGCCGGCCTGGGGGACGAGCTCGATCATGTTGGTGGTCTCATTGAGGGTGGGCACCGTCGCGGGCGCCTTGACAGATGGCCGGTTGGTGTGGGCGAACAGGCCGGCGGTGCTGGTGCCGTGCCGGTCGCCGGGATGGTAGATGTTGTGGCTGATGGCGTCGGTGCACGCAACGGTGGCGAAGGTCACGTCTATGCCCAAGGCGTCGTTGCCGAGAGTGTCTTGTTGGAACAGCGCCGGGTAGGACTCGCTCCAGCGGTGGCACTCCAGCCCGCCGTCGAGTCTGTCCCCGACGCGGTGGGTGATGTAGCGGCCCGCAGGGGGGTTGGCGCCGGCTTCGCCTGAGGAGTAGGAGTCGCCCAGCGCGATGTAGTTGACGGCCTTCGCGATCGGCAGCGGTATCCGGCTGCTGGCCTCCGGTGCGGGATCGTTGGGCTGGGTGATGTCGTGGTGGCCGTCGCGGTCGCGGTCATGGAACACCACCAACTCGTCTTGTTGCATCGCGAAGAACGGCACCGCCTCCACGGTGTAGCGCACCACGAACTCGCCGTTGTCGTCGGTCACGCACGAGCCCGCAGCGGCTGTGCTGCTATAGACGGCTGGACCATAGCCGCGTCGAGAAGGCGGCGCGCCGATGTCGCTGCCGGTCGGCTCGGTCGATTCGCCCATGGGCCGCCGTTAACGCCGACACCGGACCGATCGGGGAGACCTTGGCGCAACGCACATGTGACATCGCGATGAAGGCACTGCACCTGATCTCCGACATGGACTTCTCCCGCAAGCTCGACACCTACACCATCCCGCGGCGCCGAGCCGGCGACCAGGTCCACATGAACTTCCCCGCCCCGGCGACCATCGCCGCCGACAAGCCGATCCAAATCAAAGGACGCAGTCACCGAGTGCTGCGACGGGACCGTCACCGTCACCATCGAAGACCTGCCGACGTTCCAGAGTCCCGCGTACGGCACGCCTGACCACACCAAGATCATGAACCAGCGCAACGCCGTCGAGTCGCCGTTCGGGACCGCCCGCGACAAAGGCGGCCTCGAACCCGGCACATGCAAAGCAGCCCGTCTCGAACCCCACGCCCTGTCAGCACTCATGACCTTCGTCGTGATGAACCTCCAAACGACAATGGACCCAAGAAATCAAAGAAGTTCAAGGGCTGGTGAAGCGACACCGACAGCAACAAGCCACCCACCCCCAGGGCGCAGCCGCGCCAGTCGATGACACCGAACCGACCGATGACACACTCGAGCCAGTCAATGAGCCCGAGCCCGCCGATGACGCCCAGCCCGAGGCCGAGCGGGTCGAGCCCGTCAATGAGGCCGAGCCAGTCGAGGCTGAGCCCGCCGACGAAGTCGAGGTGGTCGAGTCCGAGCAGACCGACGAGGCCGAACCCACCCACGAAGCTCAGCCCGACGAAGCCGCTCCCGCGGGCGAGAAGCCGGTCTCAGATCCTCCCGAACTACCTCAAGCGGTGAGACCCAGACCCAATGACAGTGGCGGATCAGCCGCCACCGGCCACAAGCGCCCAAGGCCACCCCCATAACGAGCCGTCGACCCTGACAGCGAAGCTGACGGTCTCACGCCGTCAGCTTCGTCGCGCCCACGCGCACAGCCCTGAACGGCCCAGCGAGCAATCCAACGGCATTCGCGGCCCGCCCAATCGGACCAATGGCTTCAGCGACGCCCCACCACGGCTGCATCCTGTCTTGGTTCGGATCGATGAACCCTCTAGGTTCGGATCGACCCATAGTGGGCCAATCCATAC
Source organism: Acidimicrobiales bacterium (assembly GCA_965116865.1). Taxonomy (GTDB): domain Bacteria; phylum Actinomycetota; class Acidimicrobiia; order Acidimicrobiales; family Aldehydirespiratoraceae; genus Aldehydirespirator. The sequence continues at coordinate 747,468 of OZ220727.1, forward strand.
CTCAAACCCCGTTGGAATACCAAGGCGCTTTCTTGCCTATTCTGGGGATTCCCCGTTCGCAGGGGTAGTGGTTCCCCGTTCGCTGGGACCAGTTCTTGTCGAAGATGGGTCTTGGACACGATGGCGAGGCCGAAGCGGCTGGTTGGTTGTGCCGACCTCGATGCTGCGTCGGCGGGGTCGTCTGTGGCCGCGGTCTGTGGGATGCCGGGTTAGTGCTGGCGGTTTCGCAGCATTGGCTGCCTCGTCATGATGTGGTCCGGGCTTCTTGCATCGGAGGCGCGCCCCGCAGGGTGTCGTTCCCAATCGTGTCGTTCTGGCTGTGGCAGCCATGGGTGCAGCAGGCTTTCGATGTTCCCACGACGCCTGCTGGCATCACCCGGGCGGCGGCAAGCTTCGCGGCCACGGCTTTGCATGCTTGGACTGGTCTGGCCGCGCCTGCGGGTGCGGTCGCCAGCCCTTGGCGGCCCTTTCCTGCAGCCGCTCAATGACATCGTCAGTGGCACGCACGACGATCGTTCCCGCGGCCTTGTCGTGCCATCCGCGACGGTTCCTGTCGAACAACGACGATGCGTAAACGAGCGCCCAAGGCACAGCGGCGCCTCCTGCGGCAGTCCCCCAGAAGTCGCCGGGGCCGGCGTCTTGAGTCCCGGGCAGCACCACTAGCACCGCGACCACCGCGGTGACGACTCCCGCTGCGTGAGGGATAGCGAACCGCAGGCGGCAGCGTCTGCGTTCCACGGAGCCCTCCTCGCCGATCACGGGGGCCTCGCCGTTCCAGCGCACCACCCGAATCTCCGCGAGCCCCTTGCCCCACGTCTGCCCGGAACGGGCGGTGGTGCCGACCTCGTACAGGTAGGCGGGTATCGACGCCGGAACCATCAGGATCAGCCAAAGCACGAAGAAGATGTAGAGGTCCTCCAAGGCCTCGCGCCTCAAGAACGCACTCGTGACAAGCAGGGAGATGATGACTGTGACGATGAACATCACGAACTCGATGACGGCCATGGCGCACGTGTCAATGAGTCTGGCCGTGGCCCGCTTCCACAGCGGGGCCCGCCACTTGGGTGCGGACTCGTTCACGGTCCGCGGCCCTCGTTCTCGCAACCGGTGCTGGTGTGGCCGCGGGTGCAGGCGTCGGTGTCGTCGCCGCCGTCGAGGTGGTCGACTCCGTTGCCGCCGTCGAGGGTGTCGTCGCCCGCGCCGCCCCAGATGCGGTCATCGGCGGCTCCGCCCCGCAGGGTGTCGTCGCCGGGGCCGCCGTGGAGTTCGTCGTTGTGGCCCTGACCGTCGAGGGTGTCGTCGCCCGCGCCGCCCCACAGCGTGTCGTCTTGGGTGTTGCCGTCGAGGTCGTCGGCTCCTAAGCCTCCGTGCAGGTTGTCGGCTCCGGCGCCGCCGGTGATGGTGTCGTCACCCTTGCCGCCCCAGAGTGTGTCGTCGCCGTTGCCGCCGCGCAGCACGTCGGTGCCGGGTCCGCCCCAGAGTGTGTCGTCGCCGGCGTGGCCGTCGAGGCTGTCGTCGCCCGCACCGCCGAAGATGAGATCGTTCTCGCCGCCGCCCACGACGGTGTCATCTCCCGCTCCGGCGTAGATGCGGTCGTCGCGGCGGTTGCCGTAGAGCGCGTCGTCGCCGTCGCCGCCCCAGAGTGTGTCGGTTCCGTTGCCGCCGTAGAGGGTGTCGCCTCCGGGTCCGCCCCATAGCAGATCGTCGCCGTCGGCCGCGCCGATGAGGGTGGCGTCGCCGCCGTAGAGGGTGTCGTCTCCGGCTCCGCCGATGATGATGTCGTCGCCGCCGAGGCCGTAGATGACGTCGTCGCCGCCGAGCCCGCAGATCACATCATCGCCAGCAGTGCCCCGCAACGTCTCGGCTGCGTCGGTGCCGACGATGGTGCAGCCCGTCGTGCCGACGAGGATCGTCACCTCGGCAGCATCACAGGCTCCGAGAGCGTCACAGACCTCATAGACGAGACTGTCGAACCCGCCGGCACCTGCGACATATTGCACCGCGGGGTCAACGGCTGAAGTGATGACACGGGCCGCGCCCGACACCGGGGGGCGGGTGATGCGAAGCGTGGACGAGTCGAGATCCTCGTTCGGGTCGTGGTCGTTGCCCAACACGTCGATGGTCACGCTCTGCGCGACATCGGCGTGGTGCCAGTCGTCGCTCGCCTCAGGGCCGGCCTGGGGGATCGTCACCGCCGGGACGACCACCATCTCGTAGTCGTCGTCGATCACCGTGTCGACCACATCGGCGCTGTAGACGTGATCCATGCCCGAACCGCCGTAGACGGTGTCGGCGCCCGACCCGGCGATGATGCGGTCGCCGCCGCCGCGGCCGTAGACGGTGTCTGCGCCGTCGCCGCCGTAGACCCACTCCACCCCGGCGCCGCCGATGATCGTGTCGTTGCCGCCCTTGGCGTCGATCACGTGGAACGAGCGGTGGTCATCGGGATCGGGCACACATATCACGTCGTCTGCGGCGGTGCCCTCGATTAGCACAACCCCGGCGGTGCCGCTGATAGTGCAGCCCGCGCTGACGGTCACCGTGACGTCGCCGCGCACTCCGATACCCCAGCTGTCATACACCCAATAGCGAGCAGCCACCGCGCCCGAGAAGCCCGCATCGGGTGTGAACGTCACCGAGCCGGTTGCATGGTCGACCGCGAAGTCGCCGCCACGGACCGGTTGAACCCACAGCGACGACGCGTCCAACGAGCCGCCCGAAGGAGCAACATCGTTCGCCAGCAACGGAATCTGAACCGAACGCCCCAGCGGCGTCGCAGCAGCGTCAGCGACCGCGCACGGCGCGGTCTGCGGATAGGCCACCAGCGGCTCTGCCATGTAGGCAGTGTGGGTGCCGCCGCCGGCTCCCGAACCTGACGCGTCGACCACATAGGCCCTCGGAGCAGCGTCCTGATCCGCCGGCGGCGCGCTCGGCACCGTCCACAGCACCTCCAACAGCCCCTCGCTGTCAGCGACAGCAGCCGGAACCGACAGGCCGCTCAGTTCGGTGCCATCAAGCGAAGCGGCCCGCAGCGAGAAACTCACGGCCGCGCCCGGCGCGAAACCCCCAGCCTCCAGCCCGACCTGCTCACCGGAGGCAGCGAACGGAGAACGGCACCCCGCCCCCGAAGCCGCACGCCTCGCCACCAGATACCCCGCCGTTGCCTGTGTCGTGCCCTCAGAACTCTGGCCGCTGGCACCTGGCGAATTCTCTTCGCCGGAGGCATCGGCTTGCCGCGTCGAAGGAATCCCCGGCTTAACAGCCAATGAGGCGGTCCCCTCGATCCTTGAACTCCGGGCTCGGGTGGGCGACACCTCAACTGTGCCCGGGTTCACCGGCAGGCCAGCCTCGCTCAACTGCGCGTCCTCGGCTGCGACCCGGTCGCGGACGTACTGCTCCAGAATGCGAGCGTACCCCTCCTGGCCAGCCTCATTGGGATGAAACGATCCGTCAGACGCCGCCAATCCCACTGTGTAACCCTTGGTCACGTAGCCGTGCAGCCAAGCGTCGGGCCCAGCACACGCAGAGTGCCCCACGAAGCCCTCAGGCGCCCCGGGCGCCGCAACACCGCCAACAACATCAACGAAATGCACCTGAGACCTCGACGCCGCCCCGGAGATCGCCGCGTTGAGCGCCATCGCAGACGACTGAATGAAATTCGCCTCCCTGTAGTTGATCCTCCCGTCGTTCGGACTGAGTATCGACCCGACCAGCGCCAAACCCAAGAAGGAGTCTCCCAGCACCTCAGAGCCTGACAGGCTGCTGCAGGTCCGAATGATCCTGTGTTCCATCTCGCACTGCGGCGATTCGTACTCGAATGTCGGCGGGCGATCACTGGGGCCTGGTATCCGGGTGGGATCGGCGCAGTCAGTGAGCGTGGGAGCGAAGTACGGATACCCCAGAACGAAGATCGACGCTTGACCAGCCACCGTCTTCAGGTAGTCCAGTGTCGCCACGACCCGATCCTCAACTTCCTGGAACGTCAACGCCAGATCGTCTGCACCACAGGAACCATCCACCTCAAGTGGCGAAACGCACGCCTCCAACACATCGGCGAAACCAGCGTCGTTGCCGCCGATAGTCACAGTGATCATGTCCACATCGTGCATTTCTTGCTCGGCTGCGAGCGAGACGGCTTGGCGGGGCTCCCAGCGCGGGTCGCGGTCGTGCAACAACTCGCCGTCGTCTCCGCCGATGGTCGGTCTGTACACCGGCGCACCGAGACGCGCCCTGCCCGAGGGCCGGTCGGTATCGTGGGCTGCGCCGGGCGGGGGCGTGGGGTCGGGGTCGGACGGGTCATGGATGTTGTGGGTCTTGGCGCCGGTGCAGGCGTAGGTGGCGAAGGTAACGTCGATCAAGAGTTGTGAGCGGCCGAGGACTTCGTCGGCGAAGATGTGGGGGTATGCCTGGTCCCAGCGGCGGCATTCGGCGTCGGCGTCGCTGACGTCGGCTTGGTAGGTGGTGCCTTCGGGCGGTGTGTCGCCGGCTTCGCCTGAGGAGTAGGAGTCGCCCAGCGCGACGTAGTTGACGGCCTTCGCGATCGGGACGCCGATGGTGTCGCTGGGTTCGTGGCCGGATTCGCCGGGGTCGTGGTCGTGGCGGCCGTCGCGGTTGTAGTCGAGGTAGACGCGCACGACGTCGCGTTGTTGGCGGAACAGGTTCACGGCACTGGTGGGGACGCGGTAGCGGACGATGAACACACCGTCGGGGTCGGTCATGCACGTGTTGCCGGCGTTGGGTGACGGGGTGGCTGCGGTGGGTGTGACCAGGCACATCACATCTGCGATGTGGCTCGGGCCGATGGACACGTACGCCTTGACGGGGGCGTTCGCGACCGGTGCCTGGGGGATGATCGGCTCGCTTCCTGGGCGCTGGACCGGCTCGCCGGTGGGTGCCATCAGCTGCAGCCGTAGTTCGGTGTCCTGGCCGCGGCGGCTCACCGGCGTGCTGCCGGTGAGCGGCTCGATCACGAAGTCCTGGGGATACCGGTAGTCGTACAGGCCCGAGTGGCCGACCTCGCGGCTGGAGAAGCCGCTGTCGAAGATGTCGTAGGGCTCGCCGGCGTCGAACACGCCGTCGGTGTCGAGGTCGATCCAAGCGAGTAGCTGATGGTCCGAGCCGATGTCGGTGTCGGGTATCTGGACGATGTGGGTGGAGCGGCCGTCGCGAGTGAACTTGGCGGGCGTGGGCGACTCAGAGGTGCGGCAACCCGCCGCGGTCGACACTGCCGCAGTCGTCTGTGTCGTGCCGGTTTTGACCAGGCAGTAGCGGCTGGCGGTGATGCTGTCGGTGGGGCCGGCGATGACTTTGACCGCTGTGGGGTAGCCCACCGCGTGTGTGAGGTCGCCGCCGCAGGACAGGTTCACGTCGACGAAGACGTGATGCCAGTCGCTGTATCTGGTCTGTTCGACGGCGAACACGCCGGCGATGTCGCCTCTGACCGCCGCGTCGGCGCAGGCGGTGCTGGGGAAGCGGCGCTGGGGGGTGTCGTGTATCCACCCTCGGGCGTTGCTGTTGGCCAGTTCGGCGCCCACCGGGTTGCTCAGCGACAGTGTGAACGTCTCGGTTCGCTCAGTGACGGCGTCATCGACTACCGGCACCGACACGGTCCCGTAGCGGGCGCCCGCAGCGATCGTGAGCGTGCCCGACGTCGTGGTGTAGTCGACGCCCGCAGCCGCGGTGCCGGCTGTGGTCGTGTAGCTCACTGAGATCTCAGGCGCGGCCGCGGGCGGGTCCGAGCCGGTCACAGGCGGCGTGACCGCCACCGTGAACACCACCGCGCCGTCGCTCTCGCCCGCACGCGCCGCAGTCACCGACAACCTCGCCGGCGCGCAATACGGCAGGCCCGCGTCGAAGGAGATGACAGGCACCGACGACAACGCTGCAGGCACACAACCCGACAGATCATTGTTGCCCAGCCAGAGATTTCTGAGGTTGGTGAGGTTGCCGATCTCGGTTGGGATCGACCCCGACAAGCTGTTGCTGTACAGGCTGAGCCATCTGAGGTTGGTGAGGTTGCCGATTTCGGTTGGGATCGCCCCCGACAAGCTGTTGCTGTACAGGCTGAGGCCGATGAGGTTGGTGAGGTTGCCGATTTCGGTTGGGATCGCCCCCGACAAGCTGTTGCTGTACAGGTAGAGGTCGCTGAGGTTGGTGAGGTTGCCGATTTCGGTTGGGATCGCCCCCGACAAGCTGTTGCTGTAGAGGCCGAGGCCGATGAGGTTGGTGAGGTTGCCGATTTCGGTTGGGATCGCCCCCGACAAGTTGTTGTTGGACAGCCAGAGATTTCTGAGGTTGGTGAGGTTGCCGATTTCGGTTGGGATCGACCCCGACAAGTTGTTGTTGGACAGCCAGAGACTGATGAGGTTGGTGAGGTTGCCGATTTCGGTTGGGATCGACCCCGACAAGTTGTTGTTGGACAGCCAGAGACTGATGAGGTTGGTGAGGTTGCCGATTTCGGTTGGGATCGACCCCGACAAGCTGTTGTTGGACAGGCCGAGATTTCTGAGGTTGGTGAGGTTGCCGATTTCGGTTGGGATCGACCCCGACAAGCTGTTGTTGCCCAGGTAGAGACTGATGAGGTTGGTGAGGTTGCCGATTTCGGTTGGGATCGACCCCGACAAGCTGTTGCTGTACAGGCCGAGGTGTGTCACGTGCCCGTCGGTGTTGGCGGTGATGCCGTACCAGTCCGCGACTGGGGCGGTGGTGTTCCAGTTTGTGTTGCGGGTCCAGTTCGCGCCGTCGGTGGCGTTGTAGAGCGCGACGAGCGCCGCTCGCTGCGTAGCCGGTGTGACCGGCTCATCACGCTGCGAGCGCGCCCTTGCCGGGGGCTCGATGCCGACGGTGCCGACGCCGACGAAGTCGCCCGGCGGCAGCGCGACGCCCGCGGCGACGGTGCGGCATGATGACCAGCCTGATGCGGCCCGGTGGTCGCAGTTGGCGAAGTCCGCCGCGAACGCGCCGCCGTCGAACACCACATCGAGTTCGCCCAACGCCTGATATGTCTGGAGGCTCAACGTCGAGGCGCCTACCAGCAGCACCTCCATGAGGGGGCCGTCGGTGTCGAAGCCGGTGACCCAGCCCACACCGACGGGCGAGCCGGTGAGCGAACCGTCGGTGCCTTTGCAGGCCTTGGACAGCGAGCCCGAGCCCAGCAGCGCCAGCGAGGTGTCGCCCAGCGCGGCGCAGTGTCCTTGTTCCACAACCTGGGGCGCGGCGTCTGTGAGGGTGCCGGTGCCGTCCCACCAGCCCGCCGCCGTGTCGGCCGCGACGGTGATGCCGGTGGCGGGCAGCTGTCCATGGGCGGCCTGCCGGGTGTGCGGGCTGTCGCCGGCCGGGTCCTGTGGCGCCGTGACCGTTTCGGAGGGCCCCGCACCAGGGAGGTGCTGCTGCTCCGCTGAGACCTGTAACGCCGGCAGCGCAGCACTGGCCGGGCCGTGTTCGATGCCGGCCCCACCGCCGGCCGCGGCTGCCGGTGCGACCGACGCAGCCGCCAACGTGGCGGTCGCTGCCAACGCGACCAGCGCACCCCGACCGCGGCAGCAGCCCGCGCGGCCGCGACGATCAGCGCTCGCGGCCCGAAGCCCTATCCGGTTCCCTGGCTCTTGCTGCGTTCCGTTCTGCACAATCTCTTCACTTTCAACACGGTTTCTTCACATTACTTTGACAGGGCAACGCAATGCGTGTAGAGGAGATGCAGCGGCTGTGCTGCTATAGACGGCTGGACCACAGCCGCGTCGAGAAGGCGGCGCGCCGATGTCGCTGCCGGTCGGCTCGGTCGATTCACCCATGGGCCGCCGCTAACGCCGACACCGGACCGGTCGGCGCCATGTTGGCCGAGCGCACACGCGACATCGCGATGAAGGCACTGCACCTGATCTCCGACATGGACTTCTCCCGCAAGTTGGGTACGTACACGATCCCGCGGCGCCGAGCCGGCGACCAGGTCCACATGAACTTCCCCGCCCCGGCGACCATCGCCGCCGACAAGCCGATCCACATCAAAGGACGCAGTCGCCGAGTGCTGCGACGGGACCGTCACCGTCACCATCGAAGACCTGCCGACGTTCCAGAGTCCCGCGTACGGCACGCCTGACCACACCAAGATCATGAACCAGCGCAACGCCGTCGAGTCGCCGTTCGGGACCGCCCGCGACAAAGGCGGCCTCGAACCCGGCACATGCAAAGCAGCCCGCCTCGAACCCCACGCCCTCTCAGCGCTCATGACCTTCGTCGTGATGAACCTCCAAACGACAATGGACCAAGAAATCAAAGAAGTCCAAGGGCTGGTGAAGCGACACCGACAGCAACAAGCCACCCACCCCCCAAGACATAGACGCGCCAGTCGATGACACCGAACCGACCGACGACACACTCGAGCCCGTCAATCAGGCCGAGCCCGCCGATGACGCCCAGCCCGAGGCCGAGCAGACCGACGAGACCGAAGCCACCCACGAAGCTCAGCCCGATGAAGCCGAGCCCACCGCAGAAGAGCCCATCTCAGATCCTCCCGAACTGCCTGGAGCCGGGACTGCCGCCGCCATAACCCGTGGAGTATTCCTCTAGTTATGCTATCGTAGTTGTATGGGCGTCCAAGAGATGATGTCGCTGGCAGAAGCGGGCCGCGTGCTGGGTGTCGGTGCCGAGCAGGTCCGACGCTACCTGCACCGCGGCCTGCTGCCCGCCGCGAAGATCGCCAACGTGTGGGTGCTGCCCGCCGCGGAAGTCCACGCTCTCGCTGAGGCCCCGCCCCGCGGGGGCCGCCCGCTGTCACAGCCCGCCGCCTGGCGCAGCATCCTCGACGCGAGCGTCGACTTTGACGACCCCTACCGCTACGAGAACCGCGGTGTGCTCGCCAGATACAGCGCCGGGTCAGGCATGGTGTCGTCGCTGCTCGCCAGATCAGAGGTGGTCGTCAGCGGAATGCACGCCGCGGCCGCCTATGTGGACATGCTCGACCCGTTGGCCGACGAGGCGCATCTCTACATCCAAGAAGGCTGGCAACAGCGGCTCGACCCGCTGCATCCGATGCGCGGCCTTGCGCCCTCTCCGCTGGGTCGGGTTCTGGTGCGGGCTGTGTCTGAAGCCAACTGGGAGGAACTGCGGGAGCGTTCTGGTGTCGCTGTGGTGCGCTCAGCAGACAACGGAGCCGCTCTGGTCGCTCCGGCACCGGCGGTCGCGCTGGACCTGTGCGTCTCGCCGCACCCGCGCGAGCAGCGCGTCGCTGGCGCCATCATCGAGAGCCTCCTGTGACAACGCCGGTAGTTGTGCTGCCGGCACTCACCGGCAAGCAGGCCCAGGCCTGGGACGCCTTGATGGCAGTCGCCGAAGACCTGGGCGAAGGCTGGACATTGATCGGCGGGCAGATGGTGCTGCTGCACCAGGCTGAACGCCAGCCCGCCGGCGCGGGCACCGCGAGCAGTGCCAGTCTGCGCTGGAGCTACGACCTGGACGTCGTAGTGAACCTCCGCACCAGCCGGACCCGGATGAGCCACATCGACTCGGTGCTGCGCGCCCACGGATTCAACCAGCAGATCCTGCCGATCGGCCATCGCTACGTGGACGCGGCGGGCACCGTGTTCGACGTGCTCGCCCCGGACCATCTCGGCCGGCACCTGCCGCGCCTCGGTCGTGGCAACACCCTGCAAGCGGCGGGCGGGACACAAGCCCTGAAGCGTTCAGGGCTTGTGGAGGTTGAGCGCAACCAGCAGCGGGCGCTCATCCCGCGCCCCGGTATCGTCGGCGCGCTCCTCATCAAGATCGCCGCGGCGTCCGGCCCGCCGACAGGCCGCGGCAACAAGCGCCACCTCCTCGACGTGATGACACTCGCGGTGCTCATCACACCACAAGACGCCGCCAACGCCGCCCTGACGCGCAAAGAACGCAAGCGCGTCCAAGGCGCAGCGCGGATCCTCGCACGGGATGGCAGCGGCCCTGCGCGGACCGCCGCCCAGAGCCTGACGCTGCTAGTGCCCGCCCCCACCGCTGACAACAACGCTGGACACGACACCCCCCAAGCAGAGGCCGTGCTGTGCGGGCAGCGATTGGGGCCGCGCCGGACATGCCGGCGCCGGCTGACCGACAGGCCGTGCCCGCATCATCCAGACAGCCCGGGCAGCGCCACCGTCAAAGCACGCAGCTGACCAGAACCACGTCGCAAGCATCCCGAAGCACCTCTCATACACAAGTCGGCGGTTCAGTCCGCCAGACCGGACCACTGGCTGCCGCGACTCCCCACCACGGCCGCATTCTGTCTTGGTTCGGATCGATGAACCCTTGAGGTTCGGATCGACCCACAGTGGGGCGATCCATACCTCAGATTCCGTTGGAGTACCAAGGCGCTTTCTTGCCCGTTCTGGAGATTCCCCGTTCGTGGGGGTAGTGGTTCCCCGTTCGGCAGGTGCGACTGTGTCGTGTCTTATCGGTCCTGCCTTTCACGGCGGGTGGAGCCCACCAACACTCGACTGCGAAGTTGTCCCCGAAAACGTGCTGTGCTATAGTTGCACCAATGGCGTCGGAGGCTTCCATGTGGTCGAGTCGGCCGACGAGTACCGACGAGTAGTCGGCTTCGATCAGCTCGGGGGCTAGGTCGTAGTGCTGGGACGCGTCGCTGCACATCCGCGTCAGCAGCGCCGGGTCGTCCGCCAACGCTGTGCCTGCCCGGCCCGTATGTCGCAACGTCACCGAAGCGGCCTTGTTGCTGGGCGCCTCCGTGGGGTTGCTGGTCTTGTGCGACGGGTGCGGACAGGTGTCGCGGTGGTTGCCGCATTCGCCGCCGTCGGCGGTTCCGGCGCCGCGGAGAGGCCGCTCCCGTCGGCGAGGACGACGCCGGGGGCGCCTTGCGGCTGCCCGTCGGCGGCGCCGTGTCGGTCTGCGGGGTCGTCATCGTCGGCGTGCCGTCAAACTGGCAGCCGTTCGGGCATGTCCGAGCGCAGACGGTCGATCACCGCAGCGAACGACTTGTCGCCGTCCCCGGCCGGCCACCTGGGCCTGAACCGCTCTGTCTCGGCAGCCCACATCACCTTGGTCCTGTCGATGCAGGTGCCCGCCAACGCCTCCGCCGAAACGGCGGAGAGGCACTCCATGGCGTGATCCCACGAATAGCAGTCACTGCCGCCGAAGCTGCGCGCCGCGTCGAGCAGCGTCGCCTCTCCCCACGTCAACTCCAGACGCCGGCAATTCGGGCGGTACAGGTAGACCGGGGTGATGCCGGCATACGGCATGGCAGGCGGCCGCAGTCCCCGTACCGGCACCCCGACCATGTGACGCGTTGAGCGCTGCGTCGACCATGACAACGCCGCGAGCGCCGACCAGGACGCCCACCCCGACCCTTGAGGGGCGGTTGCCTCAGCGACCGAAGTGGCAGGCATCGTGTCGTGCAGGATGTGCCCGACACGATGGCGGCGCCAGTAGACGCCGTGCGCGGCTCTGCCGATGATCGGGGCCTGCCTGGCGAGCATCCGGTGCAGCATCGTGTGGACGGCTCCGCTGGGTCCGGGCACGTCTGCCGGCGTGAACCATGTGCCCGCCGGCAGGTCTTCTATCCAGTCCTGCGCTGGCTGGGTTGTCGTGGCTGATCTCACCTCGCCACTCTACCATATCCAACAGCAAGATTTCTTACATAAGTATGCCGCTGCCATGAACAGTCCAACGACATCCGCTGTCCACCAGGTCGGGCCTGAGAGCCGGGCGAAGGACCCCGACGGCGAAACGGCCCAAGGAGGAATACAGCGGCTTCGCGACCCACATAGGCGCCACCGCCAACCTTCCCACAGACAGCAACAACGACAACGACGACGATGAGCGCATGCCGACTTACGTCACCGCGGTCACACCCACTGCCGCGAACAGCGACACCGGACCGATCGGGGAGACCTTGGCGCAACGCACACGCGACATCGCGATGAAGGCCCTGCACCTCGTGCAGGACATGGACTTCTCCCGCAAGCTCGACACCTACACCAAGCCGCGGCGTCAGGCCGGCGACCAAGTCCACATGAACTTCCCCGCCCCGGCGACCATCGCCGCCGACACACTCGAGCCCGTCAATGAGCCCGAGTCCGCCGATGACGCCCAGCCCGATGAGGCCGAGCGGGTCGAGCCCGTCAATGAGGCCGAACCAGTCGAGGCTGAGCCCGCCGACGAGGTCGAGGTGGTCGAGGCCGAGCAGACCGACGAGGCCGAACCCACCCACGAAGCTCAGCCCGATGAAGCCGCTCCCGCGGGCGAGAGGCCGGTCTCAGATCCTCCCGAACTACCTCAAGCGGTGAGGTCCAGGCCCAATGACAGTGGCGGATCAGCCGCCACCGGCCACAAGCGCCCAAGGCCACCCCCATAACGAGCCGTCGCCCCTGACAGCGAAGCTGACGGTCTCACGCCGTCAGCTTCGTCGCGCCCGCGCGCAGCCCTGAACGGCCCAGCGAGCAATCCAACGGCATCCGCGGCCCGCCCAATCGGACCATGGGCTTCCGCGACGCCCCACCACGGCTGCATCCTGTCTTGGTTCGGATCGACGAACCCTCCAGGTTCGGATCGATCCGTGGTGGGCCGATCCATACCTCAGAAGCCGTTGGAATACCAAGGCGCGTTTCTGCCCGTTCTTGAGATTCCCCGTTCGTGGGGTAGTGATTCCCCGTTCGGCCCGGACGTGGATGCACCGCGCCGTCGAGACGACGCCTCCTTCGGGCGATAAAGATAGTAAAATAAAGGGTCGCACGCGCTACTTGTGCTAGCGTGTCAGGCATGGACCACCCGTTTACCCCCGGCTTCGGCCGGCGCCCCCCTGTGCTTGCTGGACGCGAAGACCTCCTGGCGAGTGCCGCGGTGGCGCTGTCTGCTGGTCCGGCAGACGACCGATTTGTGCGGCTGATGATGGGGCCGCGGGGCGTCGGCAAGACGACCCTGCTGGATGTGGTGGAGGACGAGGCGCGCTCGGCTGGTTGGCGCGTCATCAGCGTCGATGCCAACGTGCAGCCTCGCCCCGAGGACAGCGTGCTGGCCATGATCGAGGAAGAGTCCCTCGACCACATAGAGGACATTTCCCCAGCGGCGCGGCGGCGCGTCACAGGCGTGAGCATCGGACATCTCATAGGGTTGAACTGGGAGAACACGGCGACACGCAAGCGCTCGCTCCGACGATTGCTCGAAGGGCTTGTGGATGCGACCATTGACGATGGTGGTGCCGGTGTGCTCGTCACTGTGGACGAGTTCCACAATCTCACCGATGCGCAGGCCAGCAGCCTGTCCTCTGCCCTCCAGCGCATCACGGAGCGCAAGAAGAAGCGGCTCGCCTTCATCGGCACAGGTCTCGCCCAGATGAAGCACACCCTGCTACTACAGCCTGGATTCACATTCTTCCGTCGCTGCCACCACGACGATGTGAGGCATGTCTCCATCACTGAGGCGATGGAGGCCATCGAGCAGCCCATGAGATCATCGGGCGTCGGCATTGAGGAAGCAGACCTGCGCCGTGCCGCCGCAGCCACTCGCGGCCTCGCCTACGCAATACAGTCCGTCGGTGCCCACCTGTGGACGGCCTGCGGCGGCCCCCCGGGCCCAGTCGCCGCCGAACATGTCGCCACAGCGGTCAAGTCGATGGAACGAGACGTCGCCGACAAAGTTGTCACGCCGATCTGGGCGCGGCTGTCGCCGGCAGACAAGCGGTTCCTGTTCGCGATGCTGTCCGATGACGCCAACTCGGCACTGGCGGACATCGCACAGCGACTCGGCAAACCGGCCGCTCATGTCCACACCTACAAGCGGAGGCTCCTAGACGAAGGCGTCGTCACCGAGACACCACTGGGGGATCTCGCATTCACCAGTATGGCCGTCCGATATCGCTCCATCCAAGAACAAGCGCTTGAGGCGATGTCGGTTCAGGAGTCGCAGCGCCAAGCCCAAGAGGCGGCGCTGCAGGCTGCACGCGACGAGATGGAGCCAGGCAGCGCTGAGACAAGCGTGTGCGGTGCATGGATGCCCCGTGCGAAGAAGACCTGCGTGCTGCCCCCAGGACACAAGCCCCCTCACCGGTCCAAGAAGCCATGACCACGCCGTCAGCTTCGCCGCGCCCGCGAGCACCCCTGAACGGCCCGGCGAGCAGCTCTACAGCGTCCGCGGCCCGCCAAGTCGGACCGCTGGCCGCCGCGACGCCCCACCACGGCTGGCCATAGCGCCCAAGGCCACCCCCATAGCAAGTCGTCGACCCTGACAGCGAAGCTGACGGCGTGAGACCGTCAGCTTCGCCGCGCCCACGCGCACCCCAGCACGGGCTGCGCGACGCTGAGGGCGCGGCGTGGCCGTTGCGGCCGTCAGCTTCGCCGCGCCCGCGCGCACCCCAGCACGGCCCAGCGAAGAGTCCAACGACATCCTCCGGCCGCCAAACCGGGTCAATGGCTGCCACTGCGCCCCAAGACGACCGCGTCTTGCCTTGGTTCAGATCGATGAACCCTTTAGGTTCGGATCGACCCACAGTGCGGACGGGGGGATTCGAACCCCCACACCCGTTCGGGTACTGGGACCTAAACCCAGCGCGTCTGCCTGATTCCGCCACGTCCGCGAGCCCGGTCAGGGTAGCCCGCTCCGGCCGGCCTCAAGAGGAACCTGCCCGCATCGCGGCGCCGGTAGCCTCGCGGCCATGAGTTCGCATTCACTGACGCCCCAGCTTCGCCCCGAGCCCGACGAGGTCGGATTCGAGACGCCGACCACGGTCGCCAACCGCCACAGCGAGGTCTACAACCGGCTGCTCCAGGACCGCATCGTGGTGCTCGGCTCCGACGTCAACGACGACGTGGCCAACTTCATCATGGCCCAGCTGCTGTACCTGGAGGGCCAGGACACCCGCAAGCCCATCTGGCTGTACATCAACAGCCCCGGCGGCTCGGTCACCTCGGGCATGGCCATCTACGACACCATGCAGTTCATCCAGCCGGATGTGGGCACGATCTGCATCGGCCTGGGAGCGTCGATGGGCCAGTTCCTGCTGTGCGCCGGCGCCCCCGGCAAGCGCTACGCCCTGCCCCACGCCCGCATCATGATGCACCAGCCTCTCGGCGGTGTGCGGGGCCAGGCCACCGACATCGCCATCCAGGCCGAGCAGATGGCCTACACCAAGAAGCTCCTCCAGGAGCGCATCGCCCACCACACCGGCCAGACCGTCGAGCAGATCGAGGCCGACTCCGACCGGGACCGCTGGTTCACCGCGGAAGAGGCCATGGACTACGGCATCATCGACCACGTCATCGTCAAGCGCGGCGAGATGCTCTAGCCGCCCCCGGCGGGAACTGGCAGCGGAGGAGGCCGAAAAGGGCGCTGAGCGCTGCCAATTCGATTGACAGGCCTACTCGGACGCGGCGGACAGCTCCTTGATGGCTATGGCCGGTCCCTCGGGGTGGCCGAACACCGCGGAGCCGGCCACCAGAACGTTCGCTCCGGCCCCGACCGCGGCTCCAGCCGTGGCCGCGGTGATGCCGCCGTCGACCTCCAAGTCTATGTTGCGGCCCGAGCCGTCGATCATCCGGCGCACCTCGGCGATCTTCGACTCGACGGAGGCGATGTAGCGCTGCCCCCCGAAGCCGGGGTTGACCGTCATTACCAGCACCTCGTCGATCATCGGGATCACCTCGGAGATGCTCGACGCCGGCGTGTGGGGGTTGAGCACCACGCCGCAGCGGGCGCCGGCCTCGGAGACGGCGGACAGGGAGCGGTGCAGGTGCGGGCAGGTCTCGGCGTGAAGGAGCACCGTGTCGCAGCCGGCCTCGACATACAAGGGCGCGAGCTCGTCCGGCTTCACCACCATCAGATGCGCCTCGAAGTGCAGGTCCACCAACGGCCGGCACGCCGACACCACGTCGGGTCCGAAGGTCAGGTTGGGCACGAACACCCCGTCCATCACGTCCCAATGGACCCGACGGGCGCCGGCATCGGCGACGGACCGGCACTCCTCGCCCAACCGGGACGCGTCGGCCGCCAGCATCGACGGGGCGATCTCCACGACCGCATCCTCGGCCACGACCACATCCTCGGCCACGACCGCACCCTAACCGAGCCGCACGACGCGACGGCTCGACGTCCGCTCGACGTTGGCTCGCGTTCGCTTGCCGTCGCTCAGAGGCCGAGCGAACAGGCGGGAGCGACGCGGCCCATGCGAGCGAGGCCGGGGCCCGACGGCCCTCAGGTCGCAGTGAACGAGCGCGGGAATGACACCATCCTTCGCGTCGGAGAAGGGCAGCAGATCCCCGACGGCCCTCAGGTCGCAGTGAACGAGCGCGGGAATGACACCATCCTTCGCGTCGGAGAAGGGCAGCAGATCCCCGACGGCCCTCAGGTCGCAGTGAACGAGCGCGGGAATGACACCATCCTTCGCGTCGGAGAAGGGCAGCAGATCCCCGACGGCCCTCAGGTCGCAGTGAACGAGCGCGGGAATGGCACCGCTGCGACACGACGGGCTCACTCCCGTCCGAGCAGCCTCTGATGGTCGGGTTGGCCGCTATCGCGGGCGGCGCCGATACCGTCACGGCGTGGAGTTGCGGGTTACCGCCACAGCGCGCGACGGCGTTGGGGTGGCCAGGGGCTGCGACGGGCGGGTCGTGTTCGTCGAGGGTGCCCTGCCGGGCGAGCTGGTCGACGCCGAGATACACGCCGTAGATCGGCGCTGGGCCCGAGCCAGGGTGATCGACGTGCTCGAAGCGTCACCCGACCGGGTTCCGATCGCCTGCGAGCACCACATGGAGGGCTGCGGCGGCTGCGACATGATCCACGTCGACTCGCGGGCCCAGATGCGGATGAAGGCATCGATCGCGGTCGATCAGCTCACCCGCCACGGCGTCGACGCTCCCGCTCCGGCGCTGCGCATGCTCGACGCCGACCGGGGCCGCACCACCGTCCGGGCCCGTGTGGTGGACGGCCGGGCGGGTTTCCGGGCCCGGGGCAGCCATGAGGTGGTGATCCCCGACGACTGCGGGGCGGTGGACGACGCCGCCGAGGAGTTGCTGGTGGAGGGCCGGTACGGATCCGCCGACGGCGTGTTCATCCGGGTGGGCTCCCGCACCGGGGAGCGGCTGGTGGTGGTGAATCCCACAGTCGAGGAGGTGTCGGTCCCCGACGACGTGGTGGTCGTGGGCACCGACGAGCTCGACAGCGACCGGCGGGCCTGGATCCATGAGGAACTGTCGGGACGGCGCTGGCGCATCTCGGCCAGGTCGTTCTTCCAGAACCGGCCGGCCGGCGCCGAGGCCCTGATCGCCGAAGTGGCCGAGACCGTGGACGAGGTGGCCGTCGACGGACCGCTGGTGGACGCCTACTCCGGAGTCGGGCTGTTCGCGGGCACGGCCGGCGCCGGCCGAAAGGTCACCGCCATCGAGCGCAGCGTCGACGCTGCTGCCGACGCCCGGGTCAATCTGGGCGACAGCGCCAAAGTGCTGCGGATCCCGGTCGAGAAGTGGCGGGCGTCGCCGGCCAGCGTACTGGTGGCCGACCCGGCCCGCCCGGGGCTCGGCGAGGTGGCCGTGCGCACGCTGCTGTCGTGCAAGCCCCACCTGATGGTGCTGGTCAGCTGCGACCCGTCCTCGTTCGCCAAGGACGCCTGCCGCCTCATCGAACGCGGCTACGCCCTGGACCGCTGGACCGTGGTCGACCTGTTCCCCCTCACGTCGCACATAGAGACCGTCGCCGCCTTCGTCAACGTTCCATAGCTGGGCTACGGCTAGAGCACCGTGCCGGTGGTTCGGGGCGCCGCACCGCCGGGTTCCCGCGGGACGGGCCCCTTCAGTAGTGCCAACCGAAGGGGGACCAGTCCGGGGGGCGCTTGCCCAGGAAGGCGTCGCGGCCCTCGGCCGCCTCGTCGGTCATGTAGGCCAGCCGGGTGGCCTCGCCCGCGAACACCTGCTGGCCGATGAGCCCGTCGTCGACGAGGTTCAGGGCGAACTTGACCATCCGCTGCGAGGTCGGGCTCTTGGCGTTGATCTCCCGGGCCCACTCCAGAGCGACCGGCTCGAGCTCGCCGTGGGGGACCACCTGGTTGACCATGCCCATCTCGAAAGCCTCCTGGGCCGAGTAGGTGCGCCCCAGGAAGAAGACCTCCCGGGCCCGCTTCTGGCCGATCGAGCGGGCCAGGTAGGCGGAGCCGAACCCGCCGTCGAAGCTGGCCACGTCGGTGTCGGTCTGCTTGAACAGGCCGTGCTCGGCGCTGGCCAGGGTCAGGTCGGCCACCGCGTGGAGGGAGTGGCCGCCGCCCACCGCCCAGCCGGGCACCACCGCGATCACCACCTTGGGCATCATGCGGATCAGGCGCTGCACCTCCAGGATGTGCAGCCGGCCCGAGCGTCCCGGGTCGATGGTGTCGCCGGTCTCGCCGGAGGCGTACCGGTACCCGTCGCGGCCCCGGATCCGCTGATCGCCGCCCGAGCAGAAGGCCCAGCCGCCGTCGCGGGGCGAGGGCCCGTTGCCTGTGATCAGCACGCAGCCCACGTCGCCGGTCATGCGGGCGTGGTCGAGGCATCGGTACAGCTCGTCCACGGTGTGGGGGCGGAAGGCGTTGCGCACCTCCGGGCGGTCGAAGGCCACCCGCACTGTGCCATGATCCACCGCCCGGTGGTAGGTGACGTCGGCGAGGCCCTCGAAGCCCTCGACAGTCCTCCAGGCGCCAGGGTCGAACAATTCCGAGACCATGGCCGCACACTACAGTCGCAGCCGGCCGGCCGGCACGAGGCGGCGGGATGCACAGCCGAGCGCGTCGCCGCTGCGAAGTCATCGACGTGTGCGGCGACGACCCCCGCGGCCGACGGCGGGGCGCACAGTCGAGCGTGGCGTCGCTGCGAAGGCGCACTGGAACCGCCGGCCGACGCGGCCGCGCCGCGGCGGATCAGGCCCGCGGTCGGCTCCGGCAGGGCTGTCTGCCGACGGGGGTGCTCCTCCAGTCGGGGCCGGATCGGCCGAGCCGAAGACGCCGGTGGCGGCAGCGGCGCTCCCGCCCCCCGGCGGTCGCTCGAAACGCAACGCCGGGATCGTGCGCGGGCAGGATTCGGGGATCAGACGAAAGCTGAGGCGAACACCAGCGACACGATCGTCATGACCTTGATGAGGATGTTCATCGACGGCCCCGCAGTGTCCTTGAACGGGTCGCCGACGGTGTCGCCGACCACCGCGGCCTTGTGGGGATCCGATCCCTTGCCGCCGTGGGCGCCGGCCTCGATGTACTTCTTGGCGTTGTCCCAGGCGCCGCCGGCGTTGGCCATGAAGATCGCCAGAGCGAAGCCGGTGACCAGCGCTCCGGCCAGGAAGCCGCCCAGCGCGTCCACGTCGATGAACCCGATGACCAGCGGAACCACCACCGCCAGCGCGCCCGGCGCCAGCATCTCCCGCAGCGAACCCTGCGTGGAGATGGCGACGCAGGTGGCCGAGTCGGGCGACACGCCCTCGGCGCCCTCGCGCAGACCGGGTATCTCACGGAACTGGCGGCGCACCTCCTCGATCATCTTGTTGGCGGCCCGGCCCACGGCGTCGATGGTGAGCGCGGCGAACAGGAACGGGACCATGGCCCCCAGGAACAGCCCGATGAACACGTCGACCGAGCCGATGTCGAGACTCAGGTCGAAAGACTCGTCGGCGTTCTCGAGGGCCACCTCGAACGACTTGAACAGTGCCAGCGCAGTGAGCGCGGCCGAGCCGACAGCGAAGCCCTTGGCGATGGCGGCAGTGGTGTTGCCCAACGAGTCGAGTGCGTCGGTTACTTCCCGCACGCTCGGGTCGAGTTCCGCCATCTCGGCGATCCCGCCGGCGTTGTCGGCGATCGGGCCGTAGGCGTCGACCGACACGACCACCCCGGTGGTTGCCAGCATCCCGACAGCGGCCACCGCGATGCCGTACACGCCGCCGAAGGTGGTGTCGCCGAGCGTCATCTGGCCGCCCCAGTACGCGACGAGGACGCCGACGGCGATCAGCCCGACCGAGGCGGCCACCGACACCATCCCGGCCGACACGCCCGACAGCACGGTGGTGGCCGGTCCGGTCTCGGCCTGTGAGGCGATGCGGCGCACCGGCGAGAAGTGCTCGCTGGTCCAGATCTCGGCCACCTTGCCGATGCCCCAACCCACGACCAGTCCGCCGATCACCGACAGCGGCAGACCGTACCACGCGTCGAACAGGTCGCCGTCGCCGAACAGGACGGAGTTGTCGCTGAAGAAGACCCCTCCCACGACCAGGGTGCCGACGACGGTCAGGAGCATCGCGACGTTGGTGCCGCGGTGGAGCTGCTTGGCGAGGGACTTGACGTCGGTGCTGTCGCCTCCCCGCACAGCGAACGAGCCGACGATGGCTGCGACCATGCCGACGAAGGCGACGGCCATGGGGAAGGCGAGGAGCTGCAGGTTGCCCTCGAGGCCGAGCTCGTCACCGGTCAGGCCGAACGTGAACGCGGTCAGCGCGACCGGCGCGATGAGCGATCCCGAATAGCTCTCGAACAGGTCGGCGCCCATGCCGGCGACGTCGCCCACATTGTCGCCCACGGCGTCGGCGATGGTGGCAGGGTTGCGGGGGTCGTCCTCGGGGATGCCGGCCTCTACCTTGCCCACAAGGTCGCCGCCCACGTCGGCGGCCTTGGTGTAGATGCCCCCGCCGACTCTGGCGAAAAGGGCGATGGAGCTGGCGCCCAGGCCGAAGGCGGTGAAGATCTCGAAGGCGTCGTCGGCGCCGATCCACTCCACGAACAGCAGGTAAGTGAAGGTGAGTCCCAACAGCGACAGTCCCGCCACCGAGAAGCCCATCACAGCGCCGCCGCGGAACGCCAGCGGCAGTGCTTTGGCCGGGCCGTCGATGGCCGCGTTGGTGGTGCGGGCGTTGGCCCTGGTGGCGACCGTCATGCCCGCGTAGCCGGCGCCGGCCGAGAGGGCGGCCCCCAGCAGGTAGCTCAGGAACGACAGGGCCACGCCGGTGATCACCGGTATGAGCACCGCCATGACCACCACGAAGCCCGCGACCCAGGTGTACTCCTGTCGCAGGAAGGCGCGGGCTCCGGCCTGGATCTGCTTCATGATCGAGACCATGCGCTCGTTGCCGGCCGGCGCCGACGACACGTCCCTGAAGTAGAAGGCCGCGAGTCCTAGAGCGGCCAGAGCCGACGCGAGCGCGATGTAGGGGATTGCTTGCAAGTCACTGCTCCCTTTGCTGAGTCCTGAAGCCTGCGAGCCTACTCTTGGAGAATGAGTTCGGTGTCTGAAGCCAAGGCCGCGCTTCGAGCCGAGATGAGGTCCCGCCGGACGCGGTTGAGCGCGGCGGCTGTGGCCGAGGCCGCCGCAGCGGTGGCTCGGCGACTGGAAGCGCTGCCGGTCGTTGCCGAGGCCCGTCGGGTGGCCGCCTACCGGGCAGTGAGGGGGGAGGTCCCTCTCGACGTGCTGCTGGACGGCGGGCGCCGGGACGTGTTCACTCTTCCCCGCGTGGTGGGCGACGGCTTGGAGTTCGTGGCATGGTGCGAGGGCCAGTCGTTCGCGCCGGGGGCTTTCGGCATCCCCGAACCGGTCGAGGGCGAGGTGGTGGCCTTCGGCGACCACGATGCGGTGCTGGTGCCCCTGATCGCATTCGACGGGCAATGCCGCCGGCTGGGGCAGGGTGGGGGGTTCTACGATCGGGCGCTGGCGTCGCTGCCGTCGGGTCGCGTCGGCGGCCGGCCCGCAGCCGTGGGCGTCGCCCACTCATTCCAGCAAGTCGACCGCGTTCCTCAGGACATCTGGGACATGCCCCTCGACGCGGTGGCCACCGATGCCGGCATCGTGGTCGCCGGCGGAGCGCGGCCGGCCTGATCGCGCGGGACGGGACCCGAGGCGCTAGAAAACACGACGGCAGGGTGGCGGCGCTGGTCGAGGACTACGCGCATCGCGCGGGACGGGACCCGAGGCGCTAGAAAATACCCGTGTATGTCATCGTTGTGGGGGCCGGGGAGGTCGGTTCCTACGTGGCGGCTCGGCTCAGCCATGAGCTCCACAACGTCGCGGTGGTCGACGTCGATGCCAACCGCCTGCGCCAACTCGGCGCCGAGCTCGACGTGCTCACCGTGGAGGGCAGCGGCACCCACCCCAGCGTCCTCGCCGACGCCGGGCTCGACAGATGCGATCTGGTGGTGTCGCTAACCAGCAACGACGAGGTGAACCTGGTGGCGTCGTTGATCGCCAAGCAGCACGGCGTGGACAAGAGCATCGTGCGCATCGAGTCCGAGGAGTTGCGCAGCCGGGCGTCGGCGGAGCTGCTCCGAGCGTTCGGGGCCGACCTGGTCATAGATCCCGACCGCCAGACAGCAGAGCGGATCCTGAGGCTTCTCGACTATCCGGGAGCGTCGGAGATAGCGGTGATGGCCCAGGGGGAGGCCATCGTGATCGGCGCCCGCCTCGAGGCCGGCGCCCCGATCGTGGGCCGGCGCCTGTCGGAGATCGCTGCCGAGTACGAGCCCGACTGGGAGTTCATGGTCGGGTCGATCTCCCGGGGCGAGGACACCTACATTCCGCGCACCGACTACATGCTGCTGGCGGACGACCTGGTGCGGGTGGTGTGCAAACGGCGGGCCCGCAACCGGGTGGCCAAGCTCCTGGGCCTGGGAACCGGCGCGGTCCGCCACGTGCTGCTGCTCGGCGGGGGCCGCACCGCCGAGATGCTCGCGGCTCGGCTGGTGTCGAGGGGAGTGGAGGTGGTCATCGTCGAGCGCGACGCGCCGAGGGCGCTGGAGCTGGCGGAGCGCCTGCCCGACGTGCAGGTGTTCGAGGGCGACATAACCGACGCCGACCTCCTCGAGGAGACCAACCTCGGCCGGTTCGACGCGGTGGCCGCGTTGACCGGCGAGGACGAGTCGAACATCCTGGCCTGCCTCTACGCCAAGTCCGTGGGCGCGTCGGAGACGATCGCGGTGGTGCACAAGCTGGCCCTGCTGTCGCTGCTCGGCTCAGCGGGCGTGGACGTGGCCCTGTCGCCCCGCACCGCCACCGCCGACGGCGTGATGCGCTTCGTGCGCGGCGACGTGGCCGCGGTGGCGACATTCCTCGAATCCGACGCCGAGGTGCTGGAGCTCGAAGTGGAGAAGGGCAGCCCGGCCGACGACGCCCTGGTGAAGGACCTCAAGCTGCACAAGGGCGTGCTGATCGGGGCCATCGTGCGCGACGGCAAGCCGCAGATCGCCCGCGGCCGAAGCCGTCTGCGCGGCCGCGATCACGTCGTCGCCTTCGCCACCCCGGACTCGGTGAAGGAGGTCCACCGGCTGTTGACGTGCGACGACTAGCCGGAGCGGGGGTGCGGCCGGCCGGCGGCTTGAGACGCTTGGGCGGTCTGCGCCGCACCCGCCCCCTGCTTCCCGGTTCGGCGGAGCGGCCGTCGGCGCGGGTCGTGTCCTGGGCGTTCGCCTCGATCGTCGATGCGAGCCTCGTCCTCGGCGTGGCCACCATGGTGTGCGGCCTCGTCGGCATCGGCGACGACAACGCCGACGCGGCCGCGTTCTCGTGCGTGGGGGCTGTGCTCGCGGCTCTCGCGGCCGTGGCCAAACGGAGGGTCGCTCCGCCGGAGCGGCCCGCCGCGGGCCGGGTGTTCGCCGGCATCGGCCTGTTGTGGACGGTGCTGGTGCTCTTCGGCACGGTCCTCTATGCGGTCACCGGCAGCACAGCCCGCCTCGACGACGCCCTGGTCGAGTCCGCAGCCGGTTTCACCACCACCTCGCTCACCCTCCTAGACGCCGCCGAGGCGTCGCGGTCGGTGATGCTGTTCAGGGCGGCCACCAGCTGGGTGGGGGGCCTGACCGCGGTGTGGATCGGGGTGGTGACCCTCCCGGTCGTACTCCGGACCACTGCCCTGATCGGCTACACCGCAGGGCGCCGGGGACTGGACCTCGTGCCCGGCGCCTCCACCGGCAGGCGCCGGGTGCTCATCCTGTACTCGGGCTTCACCGCGGCCTGCGTGGTCGCCTACCTGCTGACCGGTCTGGGTGCCACTGAGGCGCTGGTCGTGGGCCTGGGCACAGCCTCCACCGGGGGCTTCACCGGCCGGGCCGACTCGCTGGCCGGCTACGGAGCCGCTACCCAGGCGGTGGCCGGCGCAGGCATGTTCCTGGCCGGCGCGGGCATCTTCGTGATCTGGTGGATCGTCCGGGGACGGCTGCGTCCTCTCTGGCGCTCCCAGGAGCTCAGGACGTTCGCGCTGCTGCTGGCGGCAGCCACCGCGGGCATGGCCCTGCAGCGGGGCGTCGGCTGGGGCGAGGCCGCCTTCATGGCCGTCTCAGCCATGAGCACCACGGGGTTCGCTGTCGCCGACTGGACGGTGTGGGGGACCGCTGCCACGGTGATCCTGCTGGTGGCGGCCGGGATCGGTTCCATGATGGGCTCGCCGGGAGGCGGAATGCGGGTCATGCGGGTCCAGCTGCTCATGGCCTCGGCCGGGGGGGAACTGCGCCGCCAGCTCGACCCGTACGCGGTGGTGCTGGTGCGGCGCGACCACGAGACCCTCTCACAGCGCACCCTCGACCGTTTGGGCGGCCACCAAGTGGCGTACGTGGTGCTGGTGGGGGGCGGGGCCATGCTGCTGGGCGTCGCGGGCGCGTCGCTGCTGGGCAGCGTGTGGGGGGCGGTGAGCGCGGTGGCCACCTTCGGTCCCGCGGTGGCGGAGATCGGCGCCTTCGGTCTGCTCGAGGGCGTGGACCGGGCGGAGCGTTTGGCCTTGGTGCCGCTGATGTTGGGTGGCCGGATGTCGGTGCCCCCCGTGTTGGCCGGCGTAGGCCTCGTGCTGAACTGGTACCGGACGATGCGGAGGCAGTTCCGCTTCTCGGTCCGGCTCGCGTCGCGCGGTCGCGGCGAGGCCCCGGACGTGTACGGGCCCGACGATGGCTAGCAGTCCGGTCCTCGGCGGTGCCGCGCCGGCCGGTCCCGGCCCGCTGCGGGACAGGTTCGACTCGATCACTATGCACATCCTGGGCATAGCCCTGGCTGCGGTGTCGCTGGGGATGCTGGGTTGCACGCTTTTGGAGGCGGTCACCAGCCGGCGAGACACGATGGCGCTGGGAGTGTCGGCGCTGCTGGCCGGCGCGACTGGAGGGTTGCTCTGGTACGTCACTGTTCCGGGAGCGACCCGCATGCGCCAGGTGTTCGCCACCGTCTCCTGGACGTGGATCCTGACGACGCTGGTGGGCGCCGTTCCCTTCGTGCTGGCCGGCACCTTCGCCGCGCCCGGCGTCGGGTTCGTCGAGCAGGTCGTCAACAGCGTGTTCGAGTCGGCGTCGGGCTTCTCGGCCAGCGGCTCCACCGTCCTGTCGGACTTCGAGTCCCCGGGCCGCGGCCTGATGATGTACCGCCAGCTCACCCACTGGTACGGGGGCATGGGCGTGGTGGTGCTCGCGGTGGCGGTGCTGCCGTTCCTCGGCGTCGGCGGCCTGGAGCTCATCACCGCGGAGATGCCGGGCACTTCCTCGGACCGTCTCGCTCCGAGGGTCAGCGAGACGGCTCGGAGGCTCTGGATGGTCTACATCGGCTTCACCGCCTGCGCTGCGGCGGCGTTCTACGCGGCGGGCGGCTTCTCGTCGGCCTATGACGCTGTGGCCCACGCATTCACGGTCGCTGCCACGGGCGGCTTCTCGGTGCATGCCGACTCGATCGGCCACTACGACAGCGTGGCGGTGGAGACCGTCGCGATCGTGTTCATGATCCTGGGCGGCACCAGCTTCTCGCTGCACTGGCGCCTGGTGGCCTCGCGCACTTTGCCCTACCACCGAAACAGCGAGTTCCGGACGTACTTGACGATGCTGGGTGCGTGCTCGGCCGCCGTCGCGATCATCATCTGGATGGAGAACGGACTGCCTCTGGGTTCGTCGATCCGGGCAGCGGTGTTCACGGTGGCTTCGTTGGGCACCAGCACTGGGCTGTCCAATGCGACGGGAACGGGTTCGCCCGGCGACTACGTCGCCTGGGCGGCCGGGGCGCAGCTGATCCTGCTGCTGTTGATGGTGGTGGGCGGCTGCACCGGCTCGACGTCGGGCGGCATCAAGGTGATGCGCATGAGGGTGCTGGGCCTGATGATGCTCCGGTCGGTCCAGCACGCCCAGACGCCCCGCGCGATCATCGCGATCCGGCTCGGCGCAGACAGCGTCCGCGAGACCGTCGTGTCCAGGGCGACCGGGTTCTTCCTGCTGCACTTCGTGCTGGTGATCGCCGGCCTGCTGGCGGTGACCTCGCTCGGCGGGGAACTGGAGACGTCGCTGGGAGCGGTGGTGTCGGCGCTGGGCAACATGGGCCCGGCACTGGGTGAGGCTGGCCCGACGTCCGGCTACGCGGCGGCCTTCACCCAGCCGGCCAGGCTGGTGCTGGCGCTGCTCATGGTGATCGGCCGGCTGGAGATCTTCCCGATCCTTCTGACGGGCGTGGGCCTGGTCACGGGCGCCTACCGCGCCTCGGTGCGGCAGAGCCGCCGTTCCGTGCGCTGGACGGCCCGCCGTCTGGAGCGCATCGTCGAGCGGGAGCGCGAGTAGGTGATGGTGGGCGACGTGGAGGGGACAGGCGCCGCCACTTGTTGTCCGGCGCTGATCGCGGGAAGCCGACCGATTCGATGGGACGTGACAGTTCGGGAGATTTGTCCGCTAGGTTCGCCTCAACGCGTTTCGGGCGGTGAGCGGCCAATGACGTCCCTCCCGCCGCCGCGCAGGCCGCGGTCCGGGTGCAACGAGTTCTGCCTGGGAAGCGCTGCCGACGACGATCCAGCCTCCCGCGAGGAGACCGATGGCTGCCGACTCCCTACAGCGTCAGGGCCTCTACGACCCGCAGAACGAGCACGACGCCTGCGGTGTCAGCTTCGTGTGCGACATCAGCGGGAAGGCCTCCCACAGCGTGGTGGCGCTGGGCGTGCGTGCTCTGTGCAATATCGAGCATCGTGGGGCTCTGGGCGCCGACCCGCTCACCGGCGACGGCGCCGGCATCCTGATCCAGACACCGGACCGGTTCCTGCGCGACGTGGTGGACTACGCGCTCCCGCCCGCGGGCCGCTACGCCACCGGCATCGGGTTCCTGCCGCCCGCGCGGGACGACGCCGAGCAGGCGGCCGTGCATGTGGAGCGCATCACGCGGTCCGAGGGACTCCATGTGATCGGGTGGCGGGACGTCCCCGTCGATGCCACGGCGCTGGGCTCGGGCTCGCGGGCCGCGATGCCCAGCTTCCGCCAGGTGTTCATCGCCGGCGACGACCTCGCGGGCATCGAATTGGACCGGCGGGTCTACATCGTGCGCAAGCGCATAGAGCACGAGATAGGGCCGGAGGGCGCGGGCTACGAGGCGGCCGAGGACGAGGAGGCGGCCATGGGCAACGCGGCGCCGCCCCACACCGGCGTCTACTTCCCTAGCCTCAGCGCCCGCACGCTCGTCTACAAGGGGATGCTGACGCCCCGCCAGCTCACGTCGTTCTACGCCGACCTGCGCGACGAGCGGATCGAGAGCGCGCTGGCACTGGTCCATTCCCGATTCTCCACCAACACCTTCCCGTCGTGGCCGCTGGCCCACCCTTACCGGATGATCGCCCACAACGGCGAGATCAACACCATCGCCGGCAACCGCAACTGGATGCGGGCCCGCGAGACGCTGATGTCGTCGCCGCACCTGGATGGTCTGGAGCGGGCCTTCCCGATCTGCACCCCCGGCGCCAGCGACACAGCCGGCTTCGACGAGGTGCTGGAGCTCATGACGCTGGGCGGCTGCTCGCTGGCCGAGGCGGTCCTGATGATGATCCCCGAGCCCTGGGAGCATCACGTCGAGATGGCCGCCGCGCGCAAGGCCTTCTACCAGTACCACGCCACCCGCATGGAGCCTTGGGACGGCCCGGCCTCGATCGCGTTCACCGACGGGACCGTGATC
Organism: Acidimicrobiales bacterium; assembly: GCA_965116865.1. GTDB lineage: Bacteria > Actinomycetota > Acidimicrobiia > Acidimicrobiales > Aldehydirespiratoraceae > Aldehydirespirator. The sequence goes on from OZ220727.1 coordinate 775,316, forward strand.
GGCGCGGTTCTCGACCGCAACGGGCTGCGTCCCTCGCGCTACATGGTCACCAGCGACGGTCTGGTGGTCATGGCGTCGGAGACCGGCGTGATCGATGTTCCCCAGAGTTCGGTGGTCGAGAAGGGCCGCCTGCAGCCCGGGCGCATGTTCCTGATCGACACCGCCGAGGGCCGCATCGTGCGCGACGACGAGATCAAGGACCGCCTGGCCTCGGCCCGTTCCTACGGCCAGTGGCTGGACCAGAACCTGGTGCACCTCGACGACCTGCCCCGCCGCGATGTGCCCCGCCGCGACGAGTGGTCGCTGGTACAGCGCCAGCAGATGTTCGGCCACACCCACGAGGAGCACCGCCTGCTGCTGGCTCCCATGGCCATCGACGGCAAGGAAGCGTTGGGCTCGATGGGCACCGACACGCCGCCGGCGGTGCTGTCGGACCGCGCCCGGCCGATCTACGACTACTTCAAGCAGCTCTTCGCGCAGGTCACCAACCCGCCGCTGGACGCCATCCGGGAGGAGCTCGTCACCTCGCTCTACGCCCGGGTCGGCCCCGAGGGCAACCTCTTCGATCCGCAGCCGTCGTCGTGCCGGACCGTTCACCTCGACAGCCCGGTCATCACCGACGAGGAGCTGGCCCGGCTGGTCGGCATCGACGGGCCCGGGGGACTCGGGGACTTCCATGCCGAGGTGCTCAGCGCGCTGTACCCGGTCGCCGACGGAGGCGAGGGCCTGCTCCGCGCCCTGGACGGGCTCTGCGAGGCGGCCTCGGAAGCCATCGCCGCGGGAGCCAGCATCCTGGTGGTGTCCGACCGGGGCAGCGACGAGCGGATGGCGCCCATCCCGTCGCTGCTGGCCGTCTCCGCCGTGCACCAGCACCTGGTGCGGGAGCGCACCCGCAGCCGGGTGGGGCTGGTGTCGGAGTCCGGCGACGCCCGCGAGGTCCACCACCTGTGCCTGCATCTCGGCTACGGCGCCAACGCGGTCAACCCCTACCTGGCCTTCGAGACCATCACCCAGATGGTGTCGGAGGGACTCCACGGCCTGGACCCGTCGACGGGGGTCGAGGCCGCGCACCGCAACTTCGTGAAGGCTGCGTGCGCCGGGATTCTCAAGGTGATGTCCAAGATGGGCATCTCCACGGTGGCCTCCTACACCGGCGCCCAGATATTCGAGGCCATCGGGCTGGGGCCCGAGCTGGTGGACAAGCACTTCACCGGAACGGCCAGCCGCCTGGGAGGCATCGGTACCGAGGAGATCGCGGCCGCGGTGGCGGTGCGCCACCGGCGGGCCTTCCCGGCGAACGCCACCCGGCGGGCCCACCGCACCATCGAGGCCGGCGGCGAGTACCAGTGGCGGCGCGAGGGCGAGTACCACCTGTTCAACCCCGAGACGGTGTTCAAGCTGCAGCACGCCACCCGAGAGCGTCGCTTCGACGTCTTCCGGGAGTACACCCGGCGCGTCGACGACCAGTCCAGCCGCCTGGGCACGCTGCGGGGGCTGTTCCGGCTGCGCACGGGCGAGCGGCCAGCGGTGCCGCTCGACGAGGTCGAGCCGGTGGCCGAGATCGTCAAGCGCTTCGCCACCGGCGCCATGAGCTACGGATCGATCTCCAAGGAGGCCCACGAGACCCTGGCCATCGCCATGAACCGCATCGGGGGCAAGTCCAACACCGGCGAGGGCGGCGAGGACGCCGACCGCTACATCCCCGACCCCAACGGCGACCTGAGGCGCAGCGCGGTCAAGCAGGCCGCGTCGGGGCGCTTCGGGGTGACCAGCGAGTACCTCGTCAACGCCGACGACATCCAGATCAAGATGGCCCAGGGAGCCAAGCCCGGCGAGGGGGGCCAGCTGCCGGGCCACAAGGTCTATCCGTGGATAGCCAAGACCCGCCACTCCACGCCGGGGGTCGGTCTCATCTCCCCGCCTCCCCATCACGACATCTACTCCATCGAGGACCTGGCCCAGCTGATCCACGACCTCAAGAACGCCAACCCCTCGGCCCGCATCCACGTCAAGCTGGTGGCCGAGGTGGGGGTGGGCACGGTGGCCGCCGGGGTGTCCAAGGCCCACGCCGACGTGGTGCTCATCTCCGGCCACGACGGCGGCACGGGAGCGTCGCCCCTGACGTCCATCAAGCACGCCGGCGCGCCCTGGGAGCTGGGACTGGCCGAGACCCAGCAGACACTGCTGCTCAACGACCTGCGCGACCGCATAGTCGTGCAGGTCGACGGCCAGCTCAAGACCGGCCGCGACGTGGTCATCGCTGCGCTGCTGGGAGCCGAGGAGTTCGGCTTCGCCACCGCGCCCCTGGTGGTGATGGGCTGCGTGATGATGCGGGTGTGCCACCTCGACACCTGCCCGGTCGGCGTGGCCACCCAGAACCCCGAACTGCGCAAGAAGTTCTCGGGACAGCCCACCTTCGTGGTCAACTTCTTCGAGTTCATCGCCGAAGAGGTGCGGGAGATGCTGGCGGAACTCGGCTTCCGCAGCATCGAGGAGGCCGTCGGGCAGGTCGAGATGCTCGACGTGGCCGGCGCGGTCGAGCATTGGCAGGCGTCGGGGTTGGACCTCACGCCCATCCTGCACCTGCCGACCGTCCCCGAGGATGCCGTGCGCCACCAGCGAGCGGAGCAGGACCACGGCTTGGACCGGGCCCTCGACCAGATGCTGATCCAGCTGGCCGAGGGCGCCCTGTCCGACAGCCGTCCGGTGACCATCGACATCCCTATCCGCAACACCAACCGCACGGTGGGAACGCTGCTGGGCAGCGAGGTGACCCGGCGCTACGGCGCGGCCGGCCTGCCCGACGACACCATCGTGGTGAACTTCACCGGCTCGGCCGGAACGTCCTTCGGGGCGTTCGTGCCCCGCGGCATAACGCTGCGCCTCGAGGGCGACGCCAACGACTACGTCGGCAAGGGCCTGTCGGGCGGTCGCATCGTCGTGCGCCCGCCGGCCGACGCCAACTTCGCGGCGGAGCACAACGTCATCGCGGGCAACGTCATCGGCTACGGCGCCACGTCGGGCGAGATGTACCTGCGGGGCCTGGTGGGGGAGCGGTTCTGCGTGCGCAACTCCGGGGCCGTCGCGGTGGTGGAAGGAGTCGGCGACCACGGGTGCGAGTACATGACCGGCGGGCGCACGGTGGTCCTGGGCCCGGTGGGCCGCAATTTCGCGGCCGGGATGTCGGGCGGCGTCGCCTTCGTCTACGACCCCGGCGGCAAGCTGCCGGTGCGGGTGAATCCCGAGATGGTGGAGCTGGAGGAGCTCGACGGCGAGGACTTCGTGTGGCTGCGGCACCGGGTGGAGCGCCATCGCCACGAGACCGGCAGCGAGGTGGCGGCTCGGCTGCTCGGCGACTGGGCCTCAGCCTCGAAGAAGTTCGTCAAGGTGATGCCAGTCGACTACAAGCGGGTGCTCCTGGCGGCCGAGCAGGCCCGGGCCTCCGGCACCGACGAGGTGGCCGCGGTGATGGCCGCGGCCCGCGGGTGAGAGATGCCTGATCCACGGGGGTTCCTGACGCACACCCGGGAGCTTCCGACCCGCCGGCCGGTGCCGGTACGGCTGCGCGACTGGCGCGAGGTGTACGAGCACTTCCCGGAGGACAGGCTCCGGCAGCAGGCGTCGCGCTGCATGGACTGCGGGATCCCGTTCTGCAGCAGCGGCTGCCCGCTCGGCAACCTGATCCCCGACTGGAACGACCTGGTCTACCGGAAGCACTGGCGACGGGCCATCGAGCGCCTGCACGCCACCAACAACTTCCCGGAGTTCACCGGCCGGCTGTGCCCCGCGCCGTGCGAGGCGGCCTGCGTTCTGGGCATCCACGAGCCTCCGGTCACGATCAAGCAGATCGAGGTGGAGATAGTCGACCGGGCCTGGGCCGAGGGCTGGATCGTGCCTCAGCCCCCTGCGGTCCGCACCGACCGCCGGGTGGCCGTGGTGGGGTCGGGGCCGGCCGGACTGGCCGCGGCCCAGCAACTGACCAGGGCCGGCCACGAAGTGGTCACCTTCGAGCGGGCCGACCGCATCGGCGGTCTGCTGCGCTACGGCATCCCCGAGTTCAAGATGGAGAAGCGCCATCTCGACCGCCGCCTGTCCCAGATGGAGGCCGAGGGAACCGAATTCCGGGCGGGTGTGGACGTCGGCTCCGACGTGACTGCCGAGGAGCTGCAGGGCTCCTTCGATGCGGTGGTGCTGGCGTGCGGAGCCACGGCCTGGCGCGATCTTCCCATCCCGGGCCGGGAGTTGCGGGGCGTGTACCAGGCCATGGAGTACCTGCCGCTGGCCAACCGGGTGCAGGAGGGCGACCTCGACTTCCCGCCCACCACCGCGGAGGGCAAGCGGGTGGTGATCATCGGCGGTGGCGACACCGGGGCCGATTGTCTCGGGACGGCCCACCGCCAGCGGGCCGCTTCGATCCGGCAGTTCGAGATCATGCCCCGCCCGCCCGACGAGCGTCCCGACGCCGACCCGTGGCCGACATGGCCCATGATCTACCGGGTGTCCTCGGCCCACGAGGAGGGCGGCGAGCGCGACTACGCCATCAACACCACCGAGTTCATCGGCGACGGCGAAGGCAATCTGGCAGCGCTGGCCACCGTTCGGGTAGAGCAGTCGTTCCAGGATGGTCGGATGCACTTCGCCCCGATTCCGGGGACCGAGGAGGAGGTTCCCGCCGATCTGGTGCTCTTGGCCATGGGCTTCGCAGGTCCCGAGCAGGGTCCGCTGATCGAGCAGTTCGGCCTGGAGTTGGACGCGCGGGGCAACGTGGCCCGAGACGGCCGCTGGGCCACGAACGTCGATGGCGTCTACGTGTGCGGCGACATGGGCCGCGGCCAGAGCCTGATCGTGTGGGCCATAGCCGAGGGTCGGGCCTGCGCCGCGGCGGTGGACGCCTGCCTGACCGGCTCGAGCGACCTGCCCGCCGTGGTCGAGCCGACCTCGGCGCCCTTGAGGTAGGCGGTAGGCGGTGTACCGGCCTGCGTCCGGGGTCGCCCGACGCCTCCCGGCGGCCTCAATGACGGCACCGCCAGAGCTGTGCGCGCGCTCTGGATCAGGCATCGTGTCTCCTCTGCCCGAGGCGGCGTCGAGCGCGGCGAACAGGTCGGGGTGCGCGCGCTCTGGATCAGGCATCGTGTCTCCTCTCGTGTCGGGCACTCCGCTGGCGGCCGCGAAACAGGAGGGTGCGCGCGCTCTGGATCAGGCATCGTGTCTCCTCTCGGCCCTCATGGCGCGATGACGGCGCCGCTAGAGCTGTGCGCGCGCTAGGCACTGCGGCCCAAGTCGCGATTCAATCCGCAGCGCGGGTAGTCCTGCTGCCGCTCCTAGTGGTGGAGCTTGCCGACGGCCGGAACGCTTCGCGGATCATCGTTGTCTCGCTGGTCGTTTGCACTGCGGTCATCGCAGCGTCGATGATGCGTGCGGGCCCGCTGCGGTCGACGAGTCTCTATGTCGCTGTGGTCGACCCCATGAGCGTCCCGTTTTGCGTCCTTGCCCTCGAGTTCGGCGGAGTCACGACGTTGGCAGTGCTTGTAGTGGTCACCGGAGTGCTTCAGATCGCGGCCGGGTGGTGGCTGGCGAGTCTGCGAAGGTTCATCACTCCGGGTTTCTCGATCACCATCGTGATTCTGGCATGCATATCGGTGTTGCCGGTATTTTTGCGGGCTGTCGATGCACCGGAAGGCAGTCGATGGACGGGCGCCCTGCCAGTGTGCATGGCGCTGATGGCTGCGGTGACCTACACGATGCATCGACTCGGGTCCGCTGTGCTGAAGCCCTGGGCGCCGCCTGTGGGGCTCGCTGCCGGCGCCGCGGCGGCCGTGGGTTTCGGGATCTACGAAGTCGATCTCGTCGTTGAGGCGGCATGGGTCGGCCTGCCAGCGTCCGGCTGGATCCCCTCGGGCAGCATCGACGTGATGGCGGTGGCGACGCTGGCGCCATCGTTCGTGATCCTGTCGCTGGTGCATGTGGCCAGAGCCAACGCGTCGTCGTTGTTCACGCAGCTCGCATCCGGGCGGTTGGTGCTCGACTTCAGGGAGGTTCAGAGGGCCAATGCACGCATCGGCGTCGGGAGCGTCGTTGCCGGTGTCGGCGGCGCCGTTCCGCTGGGCTACTCGCCGGCCGGCCCCGCCGCGCTGGTGCAGACAGGCGGAGATCCTCGGCGTGTCGGCGCAGCGCTCCTTGCTGTGTTCGTAGCGGTGGCGGCATCCCCGAAACTGCAGGCAGTCCTGATCGCGGTTCCGCGGGGCCTCGCAGTCGTGTATTTCGTGTTCGTCCTGCTCCTGATGTTGACGAAGCTGGTTCCGGTCGCTTCGATCAAGCGGCGCGGCGTTTCCGTAGTGATGTGGCCGCCGATCGGCGTGGGAGTCGTATTCGAGGCCGCCTCGGTCGTGCTGCGGGACGAGGTGAGCTTTGATGCCGTGAACGGCCTCGCTGCTGGAAGCGTCGTGCTCGTCGCGGTGACTGCGCTGCGGGCGCTGCGCACCAGACGGTTCAGCGTCGACTTGCCGCTCGCTTCCTTCAGCGCCGAAGAGATCAGAGAGTTCGTCTCGAGCCTGCCTGTCGACAACGACGAACTGAAGGACAAGCTCACCGCGGTCTCCGAGGAGGCGCTCATGGTGCTCATACAATCCGATGTCCGCTCCTATGATCCCAATCGGCAGGTTCGGCTGACCATGACGCTGCACGGCGCCACTGTCGAAGCAGAGTTCGTGGCCGCGCCATCAGGCGCCCAGAACCTCCAGGAACGCACCATGCTGCTTTCGGAGCCCGAGGCCCGCGACTTGGAGGCGGTCATCGAACGCGACGCCGCGCTGCGGCTGTTGAATCATTTCGCGGCGTCGGTGACCCACCGCCAGTACCACGACGTGGAGGTGATCACAGCGACTGTGGCTTGAGCGCCGGAGCGAGCTTCGGCTGCCGCGTCCGCTGCTGCAACGTCTCGCGCTCCTCGTCGCTCAACACGGCCGCCACCGTCGGCCGTCCACGTCGCGCGTCCACCGTCGCCGGGTGGGGGTGCACAGTGAGAGGATGTTATGTTTGAGGTCGGCGTTCGACCCGCTCGGCCGCACCGCCGTCGGGGGAGCCTGTAATAGTGGGAGGTTGTTGTGTCTGAGGCAGCAGAGAGTCGGCCGTCGCTGGGGGTGGGGGCGGCGTCTTGTGGCGTGGTCGTGATGGTGCCGCGCCGGGGGGTGGGGGCTGTGGCTGTGTTTGTGGCTGCTGCGCTGATCGCGGTGCTGTTGTCTGTGCCGGTGTCGGCGCAGGCGCTGTCGGGTGGTGCCACGCTCGACGGCATCACGGTGGCTGGTGGGGCTCTGTCGCCGGAGTTCTCTTCGGATGTGCGTTTCTATCGTGTGGGTGTCGCCCACGATGAGGATCAGGCGACGGTAGGGTTCACCAGGGGCCATCCCGGCCAGGCGGTGGCCTTCGAGGACGGTTCAGGCTGGGTTCTCGCTGACGCTGACGTCGGCGAGGTCGGTCATCAAGTGGACTTGGCCTACGGCGTCAACACGGTGAAGCTGGTCGTCACGCCCGCCGACGCCGCTGCCGACGCCGCGACCTACACCCTGTCCATTGTGCGGGCCGTGCCCGAAGGGGTGGTCGGAGTGTCTGCGGACTGGGCCCCGGCGGGGTTGGACGGCCGGCCCGTCGGCGACAGCGTGGGCGTTCTGATGTTCGACTCGACACCGTTGACGGTGCGCGAGGGCTCGCACGCGAGTTATGGGGTGAAGTTGTCGGAGCAGCCGACGGGGGACGTGTCGGTGGAGGTGTCTGTGCCCGGCGGCGACAGCAGTGATCTGGTGCTGGTGGCAGGTGCGGCGTCGGTGTCTGTGTCGGGTTCGGGGTCGGTGCTGGCGTTGACGTTCAGCAGCAGCGACTGGGACACGTTCCAGTCCGTGACAGTGGGCGCCGGTGACGACGACGACGTCGGCGACGACTCTGAGAGGCTGGCGCATGCGGCGTCGGGCGGCGGCTATGACAACGTGTCGGCGGAGGTGATGGTGACGGTCGACGACGACGACACCGGCGGGTTGGAGTTCGACCCCGGCGTGGGGCATCTGGGGGTGTTTGAGGGATATGCGAGCAGCTATCGGGTGAAGTTGTCGAATCTGCCGTCGGGAGATGTGACGGTGAGGGTCGCTTCGCTTGCGGACAGTGATCTGGTGTTGTCGTCGGCGGCGGGGGTGTCGGTGTCGGTGTCGGGGGAGGGGTCGGTGCTGGTGTTGACGTTCACGACGGACGATTGGGACACCTATCAGTCGGTGAAGGTGCATGCCGACTACGACGCCGACCCCGTCGTAGATGTGGTGACGTTGCGCCACAGCGCGTCGGGCGGCGACTACATGGCGTCGGGTGATTTTATGGTGAAGGTCATCGACACCGTCGGGTTGGAGTTCGCTCCGACGTCGGTGTCTGTGGTTGAGGGTTCGAGCACCGAGTATGGGGTGAGGTTGTCGAATCGGCCGTCGGGGGATGTGACGGTGAGGGTCGCTTCGCTTGCGGACAGTGATCTGGTGTTGTCGTTGTCGGCGGGGGTGTCGGTGTCGGTGTCGGGGGAGGGGTCGGTGCTGGTGTTGACGTTCACGACGCGCGATTGGGACACCTATCAGTCGGTGAAGGTGCATGCCGACCACGACGACGATGTCGGCGACGACAAGGTGACGCTGCGCCACGACGCGTCGGGCGACGACTATGGCGTGTCGGGCGACGTGTCGGTGACGGTCACAGACGGCGACGTCGGCGCGCTGGATTTCACGGGCGCGCCGGTGTCTGTGGTTGAGGGTTCGAGCGTCGAGTATGGGGTGAGGTTGTCGAATCGGCCGTCGGGGGATGTGGCGGTGAGGGTCGCTTCGCTTGCGGACAGTGATCTGGTGTTGTCGTTGTCGGCGGGGGTGTCGGTGTCGGTGTCGGGGGAGGGGTCGGTGCTGGTGTTGACGTTCACGACGGACGATTGGGACACCTATCAGTCGGTGAAGGTGCATGCCGACCACGACGACGATGTCGGCGACGACAAGGTGACGCTGCGCCACGACGCGTCGGGCGGCGGCTATGACAGCGTGTCGGATGATGTGGAGGTGACGGTCGACGACGACGACTCACCGCCGCCGCCTCCTCCTCCTCCTCCGCAGCCGCCGCCTCCGCCGCCGCAGCAGCAGCCGCCGCCGCCGCAGCAGCAGCCGCCGCCTCCGTCTCTGCAGTCTGGGGTGTTCGTCGACGTGGCTGCCGACAGCGTCCACAGGTCGGCCATCGAAACGATTTTCCACAGTGGCATCACTGTCGGCTGCGGCGACGACCCGCTGCGCTTCTGTCCGGACCTGCCCGTCACCAGGGCTCAGATGGCCAGCTTCCTGCATCGGGCGCTCGGCTTGGGTGACGCGCCGCGGCCTGCAGGCTTCGTCGATGTGGACCCGCAGAGCACCCACGCGGCCGCCATCGACGCGTTGCGCCACGCCGGGATCACAGCGGGCTGCGGCGACGACCCGCTGCGCTTCTGTCCGGACCTGCCCGTCACCAGGGCTCAGATGGCCAGCTTCCTGCATCGGGCGCTCGGCTCAGCAGACGCTGCGCAGTCCGCGGGCTTCGTCGATGTGGACCCGCAGAGCACCCACGCGGCCGCCATCGACGCCCTGTACCACAGAGGCGTCACCAAGGGCTGCGGCAGCGACCCGCTGCGCTACTGCCCGCACCAGCATCTCACACGGGCTCAGATGGCCAGCCTCCTGCGACGCGCCCTCAACCTGGGCACAACCACATAAACGCCGGTTGCTCGGATTGTTCGCAAGCGCATCGGGTATCGCGGGCGGCACTCCGGTCGGTGGACAACGCTCGGCTGCCGAGCACGCTCATGTCACCGTCTCCCGCCCCCTGACCGTTCTTGATGTAGTTGACTCCCTGTGAGAGGCACAACTACATCAAGAACGGCCGCGGTTCCCACAGGCGTCGCAGACCTCCGCCACTCCATCGACTCCTGGATCGACAACTGCAATGAGCACCCGCACCCCTTCGTGTGGCGCAAGACCGTCGACGCGGGCCTGCTCCAGCGGCGTGCCGGTGGACTCCGAGCCGTCGGTCAGGCCAGCGAGGCGAACACGATCACATTGTCCTGGTAGGACCTTGCGCCGTAGTCGAAATCGCCGCCGCAGGTGATCACTCTCAGCGTCGATGCCTCCGTAGGCCCGTACACCGCTTCAGTGGGGAACTCTTCCTTGTTGTGGCGCTCGGTGGCCTCGACCACGTAGGTGAGGGTCGAGCCGTCGACCCTTTCGATGTGTATCTCGTCTCCAGGGTCCATGTACCGCAAGCGGAAGAACACTCCCGGCCCCTCCTTCCGTGAGTCCACATGGCCTACGATCACAGCCGGCCCCGGCTCACCCGGTTCGGGCCCGCCCAGCCACCAGCCGGTCTGGTCCGGATCCTCTGGCACCTCCATCGAACCGTCGTCGTTCAAGCCGAGGGGGACTACCGGCGCTTCCACGCCGAGCCGCGGGATGCGGATGACAGCGGGGAAGGGTGCCTGCATCCGGGTGTCGGCGGACGCGTCCTGGCGCGAGTCGTCCGTCAGAGGCGCATTGTTTCTGGCGGCCGCGGCGGCAGCGGCGACGAGGGTCGTGTCCGCGTGGCTGGCGGACGCTGGGGTGTCGACGGTGCTCGAAAGCGTCGACGGCGGACTGGCAGGCGCCGGAACGGCGTCGGCGCCGCAGGACGCGACGGCGGCCGCGGCGATGAGAGCCGCAGCCGCCGTGCGCAGTGTTGCCGCCGAGGTCCCGGTGTTCGACACGAACTTTCCGCCCCCCAGCGGTTGGGATGGTCGTTAGGTGTTGCGATGAGCGACTAGCGCAGCCCCGCCGAGCAGGACCACGGCCGCGAGGGTGGCGGCAAGCGGGACGGCCGCGCTGTCGCCGTCGGAGCCGGCCATGCCGCCGAGGCCAGACTCAATCAGATCCTTCTCCGGAGTCATGTAGTCGCCCATGTCCTCCGCCACGAAGAGGATTGGAGCAGCGCTCTCCTGTGTGCGGCCGAAATCGCCCACGCCGAACGCGAAATTGTCCGGTATGTCGTAGGTGACCTCGGCGCTGAAGGTGCCGTCGTCTCCCACAGTGATGGGAGCACCGATGGGCGAGAGGACGCATGCGGCCTCACTGATGCCCGACACAGCGGCGATGATCTCACTGCGCGACGAGGCGGTCGTGAGCTGATCGCCGGGAAGGACGCACGGCACGATGAGCACTGTCAAGCCGGCATTCCAGCCCGATCCGGTGAGCGTGAAGGTGTGGGTCCCCGGTCCTTCCACGGCTCCCGGATCTGCTGTGACCATCGGCGGGTTCTGAGCCGAGGCCTGGCTCGTCAGCACAAACAGGGCCAACACGCTCACGATGGCTGTCAGTGCCATGACTCTCTTCATAGGTTCTGTCCTTTCGCTGAGACAGTAGCTCTACCTGTGTCCATACAAGCGCCCGATGCACGCCCCGTCAAGCACCCGCGGCCGAGCGTGAACACGCCGTGCCCTGCGGGATGAGCCGGCGTTGCTGCGGAGGTGGCCACGAAGGCCCCTGCCGCGGGTTGCCGCCGATCTCGGCTCGTGGTCTCCGCCGGACGCGACGGAGCCCCGAGTAGCCTCCCGGCTTGCGCCGCTCAACTTCTCGGGACTCCGATTGCGCCAATCCACCGACCGCCTGATCCCGTCGGACTCTGCGGCGCTTTGGGGCACGTCCCCGTATCCGGTTCCATGCCCTGACCTCCGCCTCGGACGGCTCCGCGGCATTGGCCCGAATCACCCGGCGGTACCCGTCGGCACCTCCTGAGACTCCGGTTCTCTCCGGTCCCCGTCGGGATCGGACTCGACCCGGAGCCCCGGCGACACTCTCGCCCGGAGGCGGTTCCAGTGACTCCCTCGCACACCCGGCGGTGTGCTCGGTCGTCGCCGGGCCTCCCGGCGAGGTGGTCCTTCTCCGATCCTGCGGCCATCCGCCCCCGTCGGGGATTCCTACCGCTAGCTCGGAGGAGAACCTCCGTGCCCCCGGCTGACCCGCCGGCTCCTGGGAGCCGGCCTGGTTGGCTGGGCGCCCTCTGCGGACCGCTTCACCGATTCCGTCCCGCTGACTCGGGCACGAGGCCCTCGGCTGCCGGTCCGGCGTCTGGTGTTGCTGCTCACTTCGGACGTTGAGCATCTTGCGGGGCTGCGGGCCGGTTGACAACGCCGGGACGCGAAATCCCCAGCGAAATCCCGAGAATTTCCGAGAAATCCCCAGACGGCGCCGAGTTGTGCACAGCACGGCCCCAGTCTCGGGCGGTTCGGTGCCTCGAACCGCCCGGTCAGGCCTTCCAGCGGCCACGCTCGACCATCACCTGCCGCAGCACCGAGGGGCGGTCGGTCATGATTCCGTCCACCCCCCATGTCGAGCAGGCGGCGCATCTCGGCCGGGTCGTCGATGGTCCAGACGCGGACCGCGACGCCGCGACGATGGGCCGCAGCCAGCACCGCCGGCCGGATCAGCGTCAGCCCTTTGGAGCGGACCGGCACCTGGGCGGCGTGGAAGTCGAAGGGCGCCGGCGCGCCGAGGCGATCATCAGGCGGGCGATGCCGCGGGGCGGCCAGCGTGCAGGATCCGTACGGACGGGCTGTGGGGCCGAGGCGATCATCAGGCGGGCGATGCCGCGGGGCGGCCAGCGTGCAGGATCCGTACGGACGGGCTGTGGGGCCGAGGCGGCCAGCAGGCGGGCGATGCCGCGGGGCGGCCAGCGTGCAGGATCCGTACGGACGGGCTGTGGGGCCGAGGCGGCCAGCAGGCGGGCGATGCCGCGGGGCGGCCAGCGTGCAGGATCCGTACGGACGGGCTGTGGGGCCGAGGCGGCCAGCAGGCGGGCGATGCCGCGGGGTCTCGATCTGCGGGTTGCGGGCTGTGGGCGCATCGCGCGGGCGGTGCGTTATTCCCAGGTGCTCGCCGCCGGTAGCGTTGCGGGCATGCAGCGCCGCACGAAGATCGTCGCCACCATCGGTCCGTCCAGCGAGGACGAGTCCACGCTGCGCGACATGATTGCAGCGGGAATGGACGTGGCCCGCATCGGCCTGGCCCACGGAACCCTCGACGAGGCCGTCGAGCGCTACCGGCGCCTCCGCCGGGTCTCCGAGCAGGAGAGCCGGCCGGTGGGGATCCTCGTGGACCTTCCCGGACCGAAGGTGAGGACGGCCAGCTTCGGCGAGGATCCGATTCCGTTCCATACCGGCAGCATCGTCGAGATGTTGGTCGGCGGAGACCGCTCGACCGGCAGCGTCGTCGAGGTGGACTACGAGGGCCTGATGGACGACGTGCTGGTGGGCGACAGCCTCGACGTGGGCGACGGCCGGGTGGTGCTCGATGCGATCGACAAGGGCGGCGACCGGCTCAAAGTGCGTGTCGTGCACGGCGGCGTCCTGTCGGGCTGCCCCGGCGTGCATATTCCCGCCGACCGGCTGCGGATGTCCACGCCGACCCCCAGCGACCTGGCGGCGCTCGACGCCTTCATCGAACTCGGTGTGGACATGGTGGCCGTCTCGTTCGTGCGCTCCGCCCACGACATCCGACGGGCCGGCGTCGAGCCCCATCCTCGGGGGCCGCTGGTGATCGCCAAGATCGAGACGAGGGCCGCGGTGCAGAACCTGGCCGGCATCATCGACGCCGCCGGGGCGATCATGGTGGCCCGCGGCGACCTCGGCAGCGAGTGCAGCATCGAGGAGCTGCCTCACTTGCAGAAGCAGATCATCCGACAGTGCATCGCGGGCGGCCGGCCGGTGATCACCGCCACGCAGATGCTCGAGTCGATGGTGTCGCGCCCGTCGCCCACCCGGGCCGAGGCCAGCGATGTGGCCAACGCCGTCTTCGACGGATCGTCGGCGTTGATGCTCTCGGGCGAGACCGCCGTCGGGACCGATCCCGCGAACGTGGTGCGCACCATGGACCGCATCGCCCAGCGGGCCGACGAGGAGTTCGACTACGGGCTGTGGGCCGAGCGTCTCGCCGAACTGCGCATGACCGACGACTCGAGCCACGACGCCGCGTCCATCACCGACGCCATGACCCTGGCGGCCTGGCGGGCCGCCGACGGGCTCGGGATCTCTACCATCCTGGTCATCTCCGGCACCGGCTTCACCGTGCGGTCGATGGCCCGGTTCCGGCCCCAGGCCCGGATCGTCGGCCTGTCCCACAACTTCAGGACCGTGCAGCAGCTCACCCTCAGCTGGGGCACCACGCCGATGCAGGTCGAGGACATGGGCTCCAACGAGGAGATGGTCCGCCAAGCGGTGGCCATGGCCCGCGACCGCGACTTCGCGCGCTCCGGCGAGATCGTCGCCGTGCTCGCCGGCGCGGACAACCGGTCCCGCAGCGCCAACGTGCTCCGCTTGGAGCGCGTCCCCTGAATGTGCCGCGGCCGAGCGGTCCGCTCATCTGCTGGGAGGCCGAGCGCGAAGACCCGTGCCGAGGGCGGTCTCCGCGGGGCGGACAGCGAGGCCGCGGCCCGGGCAGCGCTCAGGTTGCAGCGCACGAGAGCGGGAACGACAACCCCGAACCCGATGCGCTCGTGAACGATCGGCGCTAGCGCCAAGCCCTAGCCGCAGCTGGGATTGACGTCCGCGGGCACGGCGGCGGATCGATCCGGGGAGGCTCCCGCGGCCCTGATCTAGCCGCAGCTGGGATTGGCGTCCGCGGGCACGGCGGCGGATCGATCCGGGGAGGCTCCCGCGGCCCTGATCTAGCCGCAGCTGGGATTGGCGTCCGCGGGCACGGCGGCGGATCGATCCGGGGAGGCTCCCGCGGCCCTGATCTAGCCGCAGCTGGGATTGGCGTCCGCGGGCACGGCGGCGGATCGATCCGGGGAGGCTCCCGCGGCCCTGATCTAGCCGCAGCTGGGATTGGCGTCCGCGGGCACGGCGGCGGATCGATCCGGGGAGGCTCCCGCGGCCCTGATCTAGCCGCAGCTGGGATTGGCGTCCGCGGGCACGGCGGCGGATCGATCCGGGGAGGCTCCCGCGGCCCTGATCTAGCCGCAGCTGGGATTGGCGTCCGCGGGCACGGCGGCGGATCGATCCGGGGAGGCTCCCGCGGCCCTGATCTAGCCGCAATTGGGATTGACGTCCGCGGGCACGGCGACCTCTTGGCCGTACAGCCTGCACGAGCACGTCTCCATGCAGTTCTGCAGGGATGAGCGCTGGAGCCACAGGCTGGTGGCGAGCGCGCCGATGAGCGCCACGAGCAGAATCCGCCGCACCAGCCTGCGGACCAGCTTCAGGACCAGCACCGCGACGAGGCCGAGGGCCACGATCGCTCCGAGGATGATCGCTTGCAGAGATTCGGCGTCGACCCACTCGCCCGTCACTGCATGGCACGTTACCGGTAACCTCGGCGGCGGTGAGTGACGACGGCGTCCCCCTGCTGCCCCACGGTCCGCCCGAGACGGTTCTGGCCCCCGAGCCCGATGAGGTCGGAGCCGCGCTGGCGACGGCCTCCGCTGAGGACGATCCCGTGGCTGGGTTGGGCGGGGTCTGCGCGCTCTGGCCGCTCAGCCTGGACTCCTGGGCCGCGCTCGGCGAGGCCCTGGAGTCTGCGGACATGCCGCCAGCGTTGGCCTACGCCGCCTTCCGCGCCGGATACCACCGCGGCCTCGACCGGCTGCGCGCCGGCGGCTGGCGCGGCTCGGGCTATGTGCGCTGGCGGCACCCGTCCAACCGAGGGTTCCTGCGTGCCTTGAGCGGGCTTCAGCGTGTCGCTGCCCGCATCGGCGAGACAGGCGAGGCCGAGCGGTGCGCCCTGTTCCTCGTCCAGCTCGACCCTGACTGGCCGCCCCCGGAGGCCGACCGAGCAGGCGGAGACTCGCAGGAGCCTCGAAGCGGCCCTTGAGCGCGGCGACTGTGAGCATGCACAATCCGAGCACCCCGGGGACGCGTGCCCGAGCCTGAGCCTGTTCCGGGATCGCGCTGCATGGGCGCGGTGCTGGCGGGAGGGTCTAGCTCCAGGATGGGCGTCGACAAGGCGTTCATCGAGATCGAGGGCGAGCCCATGGTGGCGCGCGCCGTCGATGCGCTGCGTGCCGCGGGGGCCGAGCCCGCGGCGGTGGTCGGCGGCGACGGCGCCCGCCTCAGCGCCAATGGCCTGGTTCATCTGCCCGACCGCCATCCCGGTGAGGGCCCGCTGGGCGGGGTGGTCGCAGCCCTCGGCGCGCTCGACGCGCTCGGTGGCCCCGGAGCTTTCGGTGTGGTGACTCTGCCCTGCGATGTGAAGGCGCCCGACCCGGCCGCAGTTCGGTCGGTGATCGAGCGCCTCGCGCCGGGCGCTGTGGACTGTGAAGGGGCCGCGCCGCCGGTCGACCTGGTCGTGCCGCTCGGCGGCGGGGTTCCCCAGTGGCTGCATGCCGGATGGCGCCGGGACTGCCTGCCGCGACTGTCGGAGGCTTTCGCCGATGGAATGAGGGCGCTGAACGAGGCGGCCGGACTGCTGCGGACAGTTGCGGTCGAGCTTCCCGGGTCCGACTGGTTCGCCGACGCTGACCGTCCCGAGGACCTTCCGCCGGCTACGCTCGTCAACGAACGCGCAGAAGAGGCGGTCATGACAGGCGCCGAGATTCCCGAAATAGACATCGACGAACTGGATCGTCGTCGGGCGGCGGGAGCGGCCGTGTTCGACGTGCGCGAGCCCGACGAGCACGCTGCGGCGCGCATACCCGGCGCAGTGCTGGTGCCGCTGGCGTCGGTCCCGGAGGCCGTCGGGGAGTTCAGAGCGGCCTCGGCGGGTCAGGCGGTGTGCGTGGTGTGCGAGGTCGGGGGCCGCAGCGGGCAGGCTGTCGGATTCCTGCGGTCGATGGGCGTGGACGCGGTCAACGTCGCGGGCGGCACCGACGCGTGGCGCCGGTCGGGCCGACCGGTGGACACAGGCCCTGCGCCCGCCTGACGAGCGGATCCCGTGCCCCGCAGCAGCCGCGCCCGATCCCGCAGCCGCGCCGCTGTGTCCTACCGCTGCATCGATTCCGATCGGGGGCTGCGAGACGCGGTGGGCGCGGCGTCGGCGGAGCCCCGCTTCGCGCTCGACACCGAGTTCCACCGGGAGCGCACCTACCGTCCCCAGGTCGCGCTGATCCAGATCGCCTGGCCCGGCGACCTCGTGCTGGTCGATCCGCTGGCCGTCGACGTATCGCCGCTGGCCGGTCTGCTCGAAGCGGGCGGTCTGATGGTCGCCCACGCGGCCCAGCAGGACTTGGAGGCGCTGGAGGCCTGCTGCGGAACGATGCCCGGACGCGTCTTCGACACCCAGATCGCGGCGGGCTTCCTCGGATTCGGCACCCCTTCACTGGCCTCCCTTTACGAGGCTGAGATCGGCTGGAAGCCCCCGAAGGGAGACCGGCTCACCGACTGGCTGGTACGGCCGCTGAAGCCTGCGCAACTCGACTACGCGGCCGGTGACGTCATGCATCTGCTGGAGGTCCACGACCGGCTCGAGGCCCGACTCGTCGAGTCTGGCCGGAAGGACTGGGCCGAGGCGGAGTTCGATCTGCTGCTCGAGCGCATCCGCCGCCGGGCGCGGCCCGAGGAGGCCTGGACCAAGATCAAGGAAGCGCGCCATCTGGGGCACCGCAATCTTTGCGTGGTCCGGTCGGTGGCGATGTGGCGCGAGCATCGGGCGGCCGCGGTCGACCAGCCTGTCCGCCATGTCCTGTCGGACTTGGCGGTGGTGTCGATCGCTCGGGCCGCTCCCCGGACGGTCGCCGAGCTGGCGGCGGTGCGGGGGGTGGGCGAGGGCTTGGCACGCGGCCGGCTGGGCAAGCCCATCCTCGATGCGGTCGCCGCCGGACTCGTGTCCGACTGGCGTCCGCCTTCGAGGAGAGCGGCGCGCTCGGAGGCCGCCGATCGCCTCCGCCCGGCGGTGGGCCTGATGGCTTCATGGTTGGGCCAACTCGCGCGCGACCACATGATCGAACCGTCGCTGCTGGCCACGCGGGCCGATATAGAGGCCCTGATCCGTGGCGATGCGGACGCCCGGCTGGCCCGAGGCTGGCGCTCGGAGACGGCGGGCGAGCCGTTGCTGCGGCTGGTCGCGGGCGAGGCCGCTCTGGCTTTCGACGATGACCGCCTCGTGCTCGAGGAGCGCAGTCGCAGGCCGGCGGGCTGACCGTGTTCTTGCCGGCTGTGGCGATACGGAGCGGGTGGGCGGATGGTGCCGTAGCGGTACAATGAGAGTCCTGCGAATCCGTCAAGCCGGGAGTTGGGCCGTGAAGAAGGGGCGACACCGAAGGTATGAGGAAGCCCGCAAGTTCAAGCGCTCGCAGGTGGACGACCTCCAAGGGCTGATCGAGTCCTTCAGCGAGCCGGACGATTACGTGAAGCCCGAGCACGCTGCCTGGGCGGAGGAGTTCGCCGAGCAGGATCGCACCGAGGCGGGGTTCGCCGCTGCCGACGACGACTGACGGGCGTTCCCCGGCCGGGCTCGCAGTCGTCGGGCCCTGTGTTCATCCATCCGTCTCCTCGAGGATCTCGCCGAGCCGCACCACGTCGTCCTCGGTGACGACGCCGACGAAGTTGCCGACGCTGTCGGTCACGGCGAGGACCTCGACGTCGGCAGCCTCCATGGCCACCACAGCGTCGCGCACCGTCCACGAGGGCGACCCGGCCGGGAGGTCCGTCGCCATCATCGACTCCACCGAGGTGGTCTCCCATTCGTCGCGGCCCACCGAGGAGAGCTGCGACAGCTGTGCCATCCCCAGATAGGCACTTCCCGACACGACTGGCACAACCCGCTCGCGGCGGCCCAGGACGTGCATGTACACGAACTCCGACACCGTCGCGTCAGGGGGGACGGTGAGCACGTCGGTGGTGAGGATCGAGCTGAGGGGGAGAGTGAAGCGCTGCTCGAGGTGGCCCAGCCGCTTGGATCGCTGGTACTCGGTGACCGAGGACGGCCCGCCCACCACCTGGCTCACCGCTGCGGCGACCAGCGCGGGCACGACGAAGGCGGCCGCACCGGTCGACTCGGCCACGAACATCACCGCCGCGATGGGCGCACGGTAGCCGGCGCCGAGGAAGGCGGCGAGGCCCAGCGTGGCGTACAGGCCGGTGGACTCCGTGTCGAGGGCCACGCCGACGAACTGGCCCCCGATCACGCCGAGCGTGGCCAACGGGATGAACAGGCCCCCGACGCCATCGCCCAGCACAGTGGCCAGCGTCGCTGCGACCCTGACCCCGAACAGCAGGGCGATGAGTCCCAGCGCGTCCTGATGGACGACCCATTCCATGGCCCTGGTTCCCGGCCCGAGGCTCAGGACCTCGCCGAAGACGGCGTCGGCCAGCAGAGTGAGGCCCGCCATGACGGCGGCCGCAGCCGCGGCCCTCCTGGGCCACGGGACGGTGTGGGTGGCGAGCTTGGCTCGGCGCACCAGCCAAGCGAAGCCGCGGCCGCCGAGTCCGGCGGCGATCCCCAGGATCAGCGCTCCCAGCAGGTCTGCGATCTGCACGTCGAGCACAGCCGCGGCGCCGTAGGCGTCGGTCGGGCCCTCGCCCAGGAACGGCACTACGGGAGTGCTGCCGACGAGGAACACGAAGGTGACGTACCCAGCCGCCGACGCGGTCAGCGAAGGGAGAAGGGCCTGAGGGGTCACGTCGTCGCGATATGGGGCCTCCAAGGCGAAGACGACGCCCGTCGCCGGCGCCTTGAACACTGCGGCCACTCCGGCAGCGGCCCCTGCTGTGAGCAGCAGGCGGGCCTCGTCGCGTCGGAAGAAGCGGCCCATGCGCTCGTGGACGAACAGGCCGATAGACGAGCCGGCGTATACCGACGGGCCCTCGAGGCCCACTGCGCCGCCGCTGCCGACGGTGGCGATCCCGGCCAGCAGCTTGGCCGGGAGGAACCGGACGGGGAGGGACGGGTGGCGTTCGTGGAAGGCTCGGATGTACTCGTCGGACGTGGAGCCCGACGTGCCTCCGCCCACGGTTCGCAGCACCAGCTTCGAGGCGGCGATGCCGATCACCGGGACCAGAACGAGCACGGCCGGGCTCTGTTGCAGGACTCGGTCGAGCACGACGTGCAGCGCGAGCGTCTCGAAGGCTGCCACCACCAGGGCCACGACCACGCCGGTGGCCGCCGACGCGGCCAGCAGGCGCGGGTTGCGGGCCCGGCGCAGTGAATCAGTGAGAGGCCGCAACAGTTTGGTATGAGGCTAGAGTGTCAAGCATGGCTGATAAGCGTCATGATATTTCGGAGCGACTTTCGGCCATTGCCGAAGAGATAGCGGATCTGGCACTCGAGAGCTTGCGGGATTCCATCGAAGCGGGTGAAACGAAGTTGTCGGACGAGGAGAAGCGCCTCGCCCGGGCCCGGCGAGCCGTCGACAAGGCCGCTTACCTGCTTCGGTCTGATCTGTCACCGCCTGCGTGAGCGGGAGGCTAGCGCGCCGCCGCCCGCGCTCGCCTCCTGTCAGCGGCCTAACGGCGGCCGTCGGGCGAGCTGAGATCGTCGGCCTTGCGGCCGAGCACGCCGAGAAGCTCGTCGAAGCTCTTTGTGAAGGCGGCGACGCCCTCGCCCTCGAGCTGGACGGCGACGGCTTCCAGGTCGACGCCCACGGCCGCGATCTGGTCGAGCACCTCGACGGCCTCGTCGATTCCTGACGCCAGCGTGGGCTTGACGGCGCCGTGGTCCTCGAAGGCGTCCAATGTGGCGTCGGGGAGGGTGTTGACCGTGCCGGGGCCGATCAGCTCGTCGACGTAGAGGGTGTCGCGATAGGCAGGGTTCTTGGTAGACGTGCTGGCCCACAGCAGGCGCTGGGGCCGTGCTCCCCGGGAGGCCAGCGCCTGCCAGCGCGGCTCCGAACAGAGCCGCCGGAACTGCGAGTATGCGACCTTGGCGCAGGCGACCGCCGTCCTGCCCCGCAACCGCAGCGCCTCGTCGGTGCCGACAGCTTCGAGGCGCCTGTCCACTTCCGTGTCGATCCTCGACACGAAGAACGACGCCACGCTGGACACTCCCGACAGGTCCCCGGAGATCCGCTCGAGTCCGGACATGTAGGCGTCGGCCACCTCGAGGTAGCGCTCCACGCTGAAGATCAATGTGACGTTGATGCTGTTGCCCTCCGCGATCATCTGGGAGATGGGCGCCAGCCCCTCGGCCGTTGCCGGAATCTTCACGTACAGGTTGGGCAGGGCTAGCCGATCGTGCAGGCTTCGGGCGGCCTCGGCGGTGCCTTCGGCGTCCCGTGCGAGGCTGGGCGCGACCTCCACCGACACGAAGCCGTCGAGTCCGTCGGACTGGTCGTAGACCGGGCGCAGGACGGCGGCCGCCGACGAGATGTCGGAGGCGACCATGCGCCAGTAGGACGACTCGACGTCGAGGCCGTCAGCTATGGACGACCGGAACTCGTCGTCGTAGTCGGCGGTGGCGGTGATGGCCTTCTGGAAGATGGACGGGTTCGACGTCAAGCCCCTCACGCCCTGCCGGACCCGTCTGCGGAGATCCCCGCCGGTGATCCAGCCCCTGCGGATGTTGTCCAGCCAGGGACTCTGGCCGCAGCGGTCGTAGAGGTCGTGCAGTCTGTTCGTCGCAGTCATCGGCGCGCCGACCGCGCTGGTCGCCGCCGTCGACTCGTCGTAGAGGTCGTGCAGTCTGTTCGTCGCAGTCATCTCAAAGTTGTCCTTCCCCGTGTCTCAGCGCACTGCTCGGCCGAGTTCCGGCCAGCACG
Organism: Acidimicrobiales bacterium; assembly: GCA_965116865.1. Lineage (GTDB taxonomy): Bacteria > Actinomycetota > Acidimicrobiia > Acidimicrobiales > Aldehydirespiratoraceae > Aldehydirespirator. Next base: position 797,003 of record OZ220727.1, read on the forward strand.
GCCCGAGCCTTGTCGGCCACGTTGGAGGCGCATATTCCGAGCCGCTCCATCACCTCCGGGCCGGGCGCCGAGGCGCCGAAGCGGTCGATGCCGACCACTGCGTCGGTCCAGCGGCTCCAACCCATGGTGCTGCCCGCCTCCACCGCCAACGACGGGAGGTCGGGCCGCAGCACGCGGTCCTGCTCGGCGCCGGGCTGCTCCGCGAACAGTTCCCACGACGGCAGCGACACAACTCGGGCCGCTACCCCTTCAGCGGCCAAGGCCGCGGCCGCGTCGCAGCACACCGCCACCTCGCTGCCAGTCCCCACCAGCGTCAGACTGGGCTCGTCGGGCTCCTGCAAAGCGTAGCCCCCCGCCGCTACGGCATCGGCCCGTGCATCCTCGAGCACGGGCACGTCCTGGCGGGTGAGGATCAACGCGGTCGGGCCCGCGGACTCCACCGCCACCCGCCATGCCCCAACCGTCTCGGTGGCGTCGGCGGGCCTGATGACCCGCAGCCCGGGTATGGCTCGCAGCGAGGCCAGCTGCTCGACCGGCTGGTGGGTGGGGCCGTCCTCTCCCACCCCCACCGAGTCGTGGCTCCAGACGAAGACGACCTTGGCCTCCGACAGCGCGGCGAGCCGCACTGCCGGCCGCATGTAGTCGGCGAACACTAGGAATGTGCCCACCACCGGGATGGCGCCGCCGTGCAGGGCGATGCCGTTGGCGATGGCGCCCATGGCGTGCTCCCGTACGCCGAAGAAGATCTGACGGCCCCCGGGTTCGCCGGCCGAGAACACCCCGGTGCCGGCGACGGCGGTGCCGGTGTTGCCGGTGAGGTCGGCACCCCCGCATGTGAGTCCGGGCACCACCGGCAGCAGGGCCTGCAGGGTGGCGTTGGATGCCTTGCGGGTGGCGACCGCCTGTCCCGGTGCCCATGACGGCAGCGAGTCCTCCCATCCGGCCCGGCCGGTCGCCCCGAGGCACGCCTCCAGAACGTCGCGGTCGCCGTCGAAGGCGGCGGCACGGGCCTCCCAGGCGAACCGCTCGCCCTGGCCGGCGGTCCCGGCGGCGCGGTAGTAGTCGAGCACCTCGTCGGGCACGTGGAACGTCTCGTCGGCGGGCAGGCCCATCAGGGACTTGGTGGCCGCTATCTCCTCGTCGAAGATGGCGTAGCCGTGGGCGGCCGGGGTGCCCGAGGAGCGAGGCGCGGGCGCGGCGATCACGGAGCGCACTATCACCAGCGACGGGCGGTCGTGCGCCGCGGCGGCGTCGCGCAGTCCGGCCTCCAGCGCGTCGAGGTCCTCGGCCGCTTCGCCGAGTTCGACGACATGCCAGCCGCAGGCCCGGAAACGGGCTGCGGCGTCGTCGGAGAGGGCCAGGTCGGCGCTGCCGTCTATCGTCACCCCGTTGTCGTCGTAGACCACCGCGAGGCGGCCCAGGCCCAGGTGCCCCGCCAGTGAGGCCGCCTCGTGGCTGACCCCCTCGGACAGGTCGCCGTCGCCCGCAACCACGAAGACCCGGTGGTCGCAGAAGCCCGGGCCGAAGCGGGCTCGCATCTGGCTCTCCGCCACGGCCATGCCCACCGCGTTGGCGATGCCCTGGCCGAGCGGGCCGGTGGTCACCTCGACGCCGGGGGTGCAGCCGGCCTCGGGATGGCCGGGCGCGGGCGACCCCCACTGTCGGAAGCTCCTGAGATCGTCGAGGGTCAAGCCGTGGCCCGTCAGATAGAGCATGGCGTACTGCAGGATCGAGGCGTGGCCGGCCGAGAGCACGAAGCGGTCCCGGTCGGGCCAGTCCGGCCGTTGGGCGTCGTAGCGCATGATCCTGGTCCACAGCACATGGGCGAGCGGAGCCAGAGCCATGGCCGTGCCCTGGTGGCCCGAGCGCGCCGCGTGGGGCGCGTCCATGGCCAGCGCCTTGACGACGTTGATTCCAAGCCTCTCGATAGGAGTCACGGACCCTCCGACCGCTCGCGCGCCGCCCCGGCGCGGCTCACCATAGCCATCGGTGGCCGGAGGACGGAGGACTCGGTCCGGCGGGGCGGGCCGGCCGCTACTGAGGGGGCGGCAGCAGCGTGTACGGGACGACTGTCACGGGTCCCGCGTCGATGCGGGCCCGGGCTTCGACAGTGCCGTAGTCGACGAACTCGAGCTCGGCTCGGACCAGTCGATAGTTGAACTTCCCCGGCTCCACCTGCAGCGGCTGCACGTTGCGGGCGATCCGCTCCCCGGATCGGAAGTAGGCGACCTCGAGAGCCCCGGCGCCGGGCTCGTCGGGAGCACAGCGCACGATCACCACCAGATGGGGGGCCCACACCAGCGGCAGTTCCGCGGGGGCGGCCGCCGAGAACTGCACGCCGGTCAGGTCGATGCGGGTAGAGGGTCCCGGCGCCTCCCGGAGCTGGATGTCGTCGATGAACAGGGCGGCCACGATGTCCATGCGGCGATCCTACCGAGTTCCCCGTGGCGGCAGGAGAGTCGGCTCACGTCGGCCTGCGCGCCGCGCCGACGTGAGCCGCGGACTGCTGGCCGCTCGGGCCGCAGCCGCGCCGAGCCTTCGGCCGAGCCCGGGCGCAGGCGCCTGTCCCGTCTGCCCGCATCGGCGGCGTACCATGGCCGGGATGCGTCGAATCCTGGTCTTGATCCTGCTGGCCGCGCTGGCGGCCACCGCGGTCGGGTCGTATGTCCAGGCGCGGCGCATCAACGCCGACTCCGATCCGGGCTGGGCCTCCGACGTCGGCCCTCCGGAGATGGTGGTGTCCACACCGTTGCTGAACGTCCGCCGGACGCCGGCGTGGCTGTCGGGCCCGGTCACCGAGTCCCGCCTGTCCGAGCGGCTCTCGGAGGTGGCCGCGCTGCCCGTCGCTCCGCCGCAGACGTGTCTGTCCGTCTATCGCAACGGCGAGCCCGTCATGAGCGAGCAGGCCGGGGTGCCGCTGGTGCCGTCCTCGCTTATGAAGATCGTCACTGCGGCCGTGATCCTGGAGACCGCGGGGCCCGAGGCCACCTTCACCACCGAGGCCTACGTGCGCGCCGCGGACCTCGGCTCGGCTTCCGGCGGGGTGCTCGAGGGCGACATCCATCTGGTCGGACGGGGCGATCCCGTCCTGTCGACGCTCTCCTACATCGGTCGCTTCCCCGAGCCCGTGGCCTACACCGACTTCACGGATCTTGCCGTGCAGGCCGCGGCGAGCCTGCGTGGTCGGGGCATCTCGGTAGTGGATGGCGGCGTGCTCGCCGACGAGTCGCGGTTCCCGGAAGCCGAGCGGGACTACACCAGCCACCTCGTGCAGCCCGACGACCTGCCCATCTGGAAGCAGTCCTACGTCAACAGCAACAGGGTGGGTCCGCTGTCCGCTCTGCTGCTCGACGACGGATACGTGTCCTTCCCGGCGTCGGCGGGCTACGCAGGCCGGCGGGAGAACGTGCGGGCAGCCGATCCCGCACTGCACGCAGCGGAGGTGCTGGACGGTCTGATCGAGGCCGCCGGCGTGCGGGTGGCGTCGGCGGCGGGCAAGGGCACTGCGCCGCCGTTGGAGGAGCTCCACTCGCTGGGCGCGGTCGAGTCGCCGCCGATGTCGGAGATAGTGGCTCGGATGCTGCGCCACTCCGACAACACCACTGCCGAGATGCTCCTCAAAGACATCGGAAGACGCTTCTCGGGCTCGGCCCGCGCCGAGGCGGCGGCCGACGTCCACGACGTGCTGGAGCGACTTCTGGGAGTCTCGACCGCCGGTACCGTCATCGCCGACGGCTCAGGACTGTCGCAATACAATCGTCTGACCTGCGACCTGGTCGTCGGACTGCTGATGAGCGCAGGCCCAGGCTCGCCTCTGGTGAGTGGTATGGCCGTCGTGGGGGAGAGCGGCACTCTGCGGGACTGCGAGGCGGATCCGCAGCCCTCCGGCGCCTCCGGTCCCGCCGACGGAGCTGCTCAGAGCCCGGTGTGGGCCATTGGCGGGACCCTCGACGACGTTTCGGCTCTGGCGGGGATGACGGTGGCCCGCAACGGCGATGTGCTCACGTTCGCTCTGATCTCCAATCGTGAGGGACTCATCTTCGATCTTGGCTTCTGCAACGACTTGCAGCGCGGCCTCATCGCTGCCGCGGCCGGCCATCCGTACGGACCGTCCTCGGCCGACGTTCTGCTCCATCCTGCGCCGCCGAGGAGACCGGTGGCCGGTGTCGGCGCCGGCCGGTGAGCGGCCGACACTCCGTCCGGCGCCGCTGGAGGCTTGGATCGGGCCCGGCGCCGGGTAGCGTGAAGGCTCGCCGATAGGGGCCGGAGGGACCAGGTTTGGCACGCAGGCAGGGCGCAGCAGAGGTCGTCGACCTGATCAAGGACTACGCGCGCCAAGAGCTGCTCGGCCCGTTGCGGGGCGTCGGGCGATGGATGTCGATGGGTCTCGTCGGGAGCGTTGCACTGGTCGTGGGGGTGATCCTGCTCTTGCTGTCGCTGCTGCGGGCACTGCAGACCGAGACGGGGGGCGCCTTCGATGGGAACCTCTCCTGGATTCCGTATGTGATCGCCGTCGCCGCGCTCGCAGCGGTCGTCTTCCTGCTGTTGCGCCAGGTCGGCAAGCGAGGCCTGCGGTGACCGCGGAGTCGGACCGGATCACCCGCGACTCTCTCGAGGGCGCCCTGCGCGACCTTCAAGCCGACATCGACCGGGACGCCCAGCCGCTCCTCGTGAAGGTGGCCTACGGAGCGGCCGCGGCGGCGTTCGCCTTGATCTGCGCCGCCTATCTGCTGGGCCGCAGGGCCGGCCGGCTTCGCACGACAGTCGTCGAGGTCAGGCGCGTCTGAGCGATGGAGCTGATCGGCGGCAGAGTGGCCGGAGCCTGGTTCTCGCGTCAGGCGGTGCGCCGCGGACTGCTCGGCAGCTCGCGCCTGTGGCTGGCGGCTTTCGTCGCGCGTGGCGTGCTCAAGCTGGCCCGCCGGGCGGTTGGGTCCCGCAGGCCCGCGACGGTGCTGGAGGAGCGGCTCGAGCCCGGCGCACGAATCGAGGTCCGGCACTTCGGAGCGAGCGAGAACAGGCGCGACCCCTCAGCGTCGCGCCGGTCCCGCTCTCCTGCGGTGCGCGCACAGGCCGATCGGGCTACGGCCTCGTACGTACGGGCCGCGCCGCTCCGCCTGTTTGCTCGGTCCGCAGGGAAGGGCCGCGCCTGAGCCCGGCTCCGCCCGGCCTCGCCAAGCTGGTCCGATGCGAGTCGTTCTGCGCAACCCGACCACTGAGATCGATGTCGAGGGTCCGATGACGGTGCATGCCCTGTTGCGTCGCCTGCATCTGAACCGGGAGTCCCACCTGGTGATCTGCGACGGCGAACTGGTCGCGGGCGACCGCATGCTCCCGGCTGAGTCCTCGGTGGAGATCCGCAGCGTCATCTCGGGCGGCGCGGGGGCGGTGGCAGGCAGTGGTCGCCGGGAGCGGGGAGCGTCCCGGTGAAGTGCCGTGTGTGCCGCGGTCCGGCGGTGATCGACATCCGGCGCCACAACGCCAACTTCTGCCGGGAGCACTTCCTGCGGCTGTGCCGCGACCAGGTCGACAAGGCCATCCGCCGCTTCGGCATGCTCGAGGCCGGCGAGCGGGTGCTGGTGGCCGTCTCCGGCGGCAAGGACAGCCTGGCCCTGTGGGACATCGTCTCGGATCTGGGCTACTCGGCCGACGGGCTTTACCTCGGCCTGGGCATCGGGGAGTACAGCGAGGAGTCCGCAGGCTGCGCCCGCCGCTACGCGGAGGCCCGGGGTCTCACCCTCCACACTGTCGATCTGCCGTCGGAGCACGGATTCAACGTCCCCGAGGGCGCCCGGGCCGCCCGCAGAGCGCCCTGCTCGGCGTGCGGTCTGTCCAAGCGGCACCTCTTCGACGAGGCGGCACGACGCGGCGGCTACGACGCTCTCGCCACTGGCCACAACCTCGACGACGAGGCGGCGGTGCTGATGGGCAACACCCTTCGGTGGCAGACCGACTATCTGGGTCGCCAGCTGCCCGTGCTGGAGGCCCGGGACGGCTTTCCGCGCAAGGTCAAGCCTCTGGTCCGCCTCAGTGAGCGCGAGACGGCGGCCTACTGCCTGTTGAGGGGGATCGACTACATCGTCGAGGAATGCCCCATGGCGGCGGGCAACAAGCATCTCGCCTACAAGGCCGCCCTAAACGATATCGAGGTTCAGTCGCCCGGCGCCAAACACGACTTCTATTTCGGGTTCCTCGACAGGGCCTCGGAGCGCTTCCGGGCCCAGGCCGAGCGTGACCGGGGCGACCTGGCGCCCTGCGAGCGGTGCGGATCGCCCACCGACGCAGGCGTGTGCGCCTTCTGCCGCCTGACCGAGCGGGCGACGGCCCCGGCGCCGGTCCGCTTCTCCGGGCGCGTCCGCCCATGACCGCAGGACGCTCGTCGGAGCGCTGCAGTCCGTGAAGAGGGGACCGTTCGAGGCGGGTGAGCCGGTCCTGCTCATCGACCGCAAGCGCCGCCGCTACCTGGTGGATCTGGCCGCCGGCCGCGAGTTCCACACCCATGCCGGCGTCGTCGCCCACGACGACATCATCGGTTCCGACGAGGGCGTGCACCTCAAGTCGTCGCGCAACGCCGTGTTCTTGGCCCTGAGACCCACCCTGGCCGACGCGGTGCTCAAGATGCCCCGTGGGGCGCAGGTGGTGTACCCCAAGGACACCGGCGCGATCCTCGTGCAGGCCGACGTCTGTCCGGGCGCGCGGGTGTTGGAGGCCGGAGTGGGGTCGGGTGCGCTGTCGATGGCGCTGCTGCGGGCGCGGGCGGTGGTGTCGGGTTACGAGCGGCGCGAGGACTTCCTGGCCCGGGCCCGGGAGAACGTTGAGCGCTTCTGCGGCGCCGAGGCGCTGGAGAGGTACCGCACCGAGGTTCGCGACGTCTACGACGGCATCACCGAGATCGGCCTCGACCGGGTGGTGCTCGACCTGCCCGAGCCCTGGCGGGTGGTGTCCCACGCGGCGGCGGCGCTGCGCCCGGGCGGAATCCTGCTGGCGTACGTGCCGAGCATCGTGCAGGTCCAGCGGCTGCGCCAGGCCTTGGAGGACTCGCCTTTCGGCTTGCACGACACCATCGAGGTGCTGCATCGGGGTTGGCACGTCGAGGGCGATGCGGTGCGCCCCAACCACCGCATGGTGGCCCACACCGGCTTCCTGACGGTCAGCCGGCTCACTGCTTCGTGACACGGCCCGGGCGGTGGCGCGTCTTCGGAGCGCTAGCCGCTCTCCTTGTCGTCGCGTTGGGCGTGGCGCTGGCCGTCGCGGCCGTCTGGTGGAGTTGGGCGGTGCCCGGCTCCCCCGAGTCCGTGTCCACGCCGAGCGACCCCGACGCGGTGCCCGATCCCGGCAAGATGCCGTCCCGTCTGCCGCTGGACGACCCGCCCGATCCGGGCCCCGTGCCCGACGATCACGGCATCCCGGAAGCGGACTTGGCCGCCGCGGTGGCTTCATCGGTCAGGGTGTCGGCGCCGGCGTGCCGGGGGATCGTGAGCGAGGGCAGCGGCTTCGCGGTCGGCGACGGCGACCTCGTCGTGACCATCGCGCACCTGATGGTGGGCATGGCGGAGCCCGAGGTCGAGCTGGCTGACGGCCGCAAGCTGGCCGGGGTGTTGGTGGCCTTCGACCCGGTCGACGACCTGGCCGTGCTGAGGGTGCCTGGCGCGGGCCTGGCGCCCCTCCCGCTCAGCGAAGCCGCTCCCGACGGGACGCTGGGCGCGGTGCTGGCCTGGGAGGCGGAGGGCGCGCCCGACCCTACGCCGTTCCGCATCGACCGGCCGGTGACGGTACGCACCGAGCCGGTGGGCGGGGGCGACAGGATCGAGCGGCCCTCGTGGCTGCTGGCCGCTGACACCGAGGCGGGCGATTCCGGCGCTGCGCTCGTGGCCGAACTGGAAGGACGCATCACCGCGGTGGGCGTGGCCTGGGGCGCCTCCCGGCGCGGGGGAGCCGGGGTGGCCTATGCCACCAGGTCCGGCGCGGTGGAGGCGCTGCTGGCGTCGTCCGACCTCGAGGAGCCGGCAGCGGTCGTCGGCTGCGGCTGACACCGCTCGACGCCGCTCACCGCCGCGGCGTCACACCTCGATGAAGATGCACTCCCCGGGGCATTCCTCGGCCGACTCGATCACGGCTTCCTCCTGACCGGCGGGAACGTTGGCCAAACCGTCCGGCCCGCCTGGCTCGGAGAAGACGTTGCCGTCCTCCACGACGTACGCGAGCCCGTCGTCGAGGAGGGTGAAGACGTCGGGGGCGATCTCCTCGCACAGTCCGTCCCCCGTGCACAAGTCCTGATCAATCCAGACCTTCATGTCGGCAGCGTCACCTCTCTTCAGTGGGTCTCTGTGTGGGCCAGGCCCGACTCAGTGCGAGCAGCCCGTGGCAGTGCGGCTCCTGACGGCAGCATAGCGGCTGCCGGCTCCAAACATTGCCGATGTCTCGGGCTGCTGCCAACCTCCGCGTCCGCGCATACGCACAGTCCACGCCTGCGTCCGCCTGGAAGTCGAGGTTCGAATCCGCGTCCGCGCATATACGCACAGTCCGACGCTGGTGCGGTCTAGGGTGACGTCCTACCCGCCAACCGACGGTCAGCACAGGAGGTTGAGCCGTGAGCGAGGCAGGCAGCAGCGATTCGGCAAGAGAGTTGGAGCGACTGCGCAGGCTCGCGTCCGGGCTCGAGAGCGAGGTCGCCTCCCTGCGGCGACGCCTGCACGAAGCGCCCAAGAGGGTGCGGGTGCTCGAGGAGCGGCTTGCCGACACGAAGGGCCGCCTCGCCCAGGCCGTGTCGCAGAACGAGCGCCTCACAGCCATGCTGCGCGACGCGCGCGAGCACATCGGCTCGCTGCGCGAGGAAGTCGAGAAGCTCACCCAGCCGCCCAGCGGCTACGGCACCGTGCTCGGATGCAACGACGACGGCACGGCGGACGTGCGGGCCGGGGGCCGCAAGATGCGGGTCGCGGTCCACCCCGAGCTTGCCGACGACCTCAAGGCCGGCGAGGAGGTCGCACTCAACGAGTCGTTCAGCGTGGTGCTGGCCCGTCGGCCGGACCGCACCGGCGACGTGGCCACCGTCAAGGAACTGCTGCCGGGCGGCGACCGGGCCGTGGTGCGGGGCCGCGCCGACGAGGAGCGGGTCGTCGAGCTCAGCGCGGTGGTGTCGGCAGGGCCGGTCCGCGGCGGCGACAACGTGCTGATCGACGCTTCGGGCGATCTGGTCATCGAGCGCCTGCCCCGCCCGGAGGTGGAGGACCTCATCCTGGAGGAGGTGCCCGACACCTGCTACGAGGACGTCGGAGGCCTCGACGCCCAGATCGAGCAGATCACCGACGCGGTGGAGCTGCCGTTCGTGCACCACACCCTGTTCGCCGAGTACGACCTGCCGGCGCCCAAGGGGGTGCTGCTCTACGGCCCGCCCGGATGCGGCAAGACCCTCATCGCCAAAGCTGTGGCCAACAGCCTGGCCGGCAAGGTGTCGGAGCTCTCGGGCGACGCCCGGGCCCGCAGCTTCTTCCTGAACATCAAAGGTCCCGAACTGCTCAACAAGTACGTCGGCGAGACGGAGCGGCAGATCCGCCTGGTGTTCCAGCGGGCCCGGGAGAAGAGCGAGCAGGGCTGGCCCGTCATCGTCTTCTTCGACGAGATGGAGTCGCTGTTCCGCACGCGGGGCTCGGGGATCAGCTCCGACATCGAGTCGACGATCGTCCCGCAGCTGCTGGCCGAGATCGACGGTGTGGAGGCCCTGCGCAACGTCATCGTGATCGGGGCCTCCAACCGCGAGGATCTTATCGACCCGGCCATCCTGCGTCCCGGCCGTCTCGACGTGAAGATCAAGATCGAGCGGCCCGACGCCGAGGCGGCTGCGTCCATCTTCGGCCGCTACCTGATGCCGAGCCTGCCGATCGCTGCCGAGATGGTGGACGCCGTCGGCGGCGGCGACCCCGACAAGGCGGTGCGGGGCATGATCGAGCAGACTGTCGAGGACATGTACCGGCCCGCGGACGCCAACCGGTTCTTGGAGGTCACCTACCAGAACGGCGACAAGGAGGTCATGTACTTCCGGGACTTCGCCTCGGGGGCGATGATCGAGAACGTGGTCCGGCGAGCCAAGAAGCTGGCCATCAAGCGGGAGATCGTCGGCGGGACGAGGGGCATCATGACCGCCGACCTGCTCGCCTCGGTGCGCCAGGAGTTCAAGGAGCACGAGGACCTGCCCAACACCACCAACCCCGACGACTGGGCCCGGATCTCGGGCAAGAAGGGCGAGCCGATCGTGTTCGTGCGCACGCTCGTGGCGAGCGACGAGGAGGACAGTGCCTCCGGTGGCCGCTCCATCGAGAGGGTGCAGACCGGCCAGTACCTGTAGCGGGACCGCGCTTGCGAGGGGCCCCGAGGACGCCGCTGCGGACGCTGCTTGCGGTCCTGGCTCTCGCAGCCGTCGCCTGCTCCTCCGAGTAGCCCCGCGGCCGCGCCGCCGCCGACCCCGTTGCGTCCACGGCCGGCGGCGACCTGCCCGAAACGGTGCAGGAGCGCGGCAGGCTGGTCTGCGCCCGCCATCTGGGCCCGGCCGGCCTGAGGCGTGCCGGGTCGTTCAACGCGAGCCGGCGCGACGGCGGGCTCATCTTCGCTCCGCCCATGCGCTGACAGCGGGAGAAGGGCACGCCGCGCCAGCCTTGCCACTTCTGCTTCGCCCCGCCCATGCGCTGACAGCGGAGCCGGCGCGACAGAGACGACCGGTTGAAACCGCCTCTCCCGTCCGATACGGTTGCTCCGTCATTGACGACGAGCCCACGGAGGGAACCAGTGACCAAGAACAAAGCGCTGCTATGGCGCGCTCTCGCCGTAATGTTTGCCGTGACTCTGATCGCGGCAGCGTGCGGCGACGACGCCGAGGTCGTCTCGCCGACCACCTCAGCGGCGGCAGATGCCGGTGCCGACGGCACCACCACCACCAAGCCAGTGGAGGACGTCGTCCAAGACACCCAGGATGGCGACTTGCTCGACACCGTTCTCACACGTGGCGAGTTGCATTGCGGCGTGTCCGGCTCTGCGGTGGCCTTCTCGGAGACGCAGCCCGACGGCTCCCAGACCGGCTTCGACGCCGACTACTGCCGTGCTGTGGCCGCGGCGCTGTTCGGCGACGCCGAAGCGGTCAAATTCACCCCGCTGACCGCGGCCGAGCGATTCACTTCGGTGCAGACGGGCGAGGTGGACGTGCTGATGCGCAACACCACTTGGACCCAGAGCCGTGACACCGAGGTCGGCATGGACTTCGGTCCCACCACTTACTACGACGGCCAGCAGCTCATGGCCCGCGAGGGCGACGGCTTCTCCGGCACGTCTCAGGTGGCCGACATAGCAGGCGCGGTGGTGTGCACCAACGCCGGTACCACCACCGAGCAGAACATCGCCGACGCTGCCGACGCGGCCGGGATCGACATCGAGGTCCAAACCTTCGAGGACTTCGACCAGGTCACCGAAAACTTCATCAACGGCGCCTGCGACGTGATCACGACCGACGGCTCGGCCCTGGTAGGACGCAAGGCCAACCAGCAGACGTCAGGCGAGAACTGGGTGATCTTCCCGGCCACGCCTATCTCCAAGGAGCCGCTCGGCCCGACCTACGGGCAGAACCAGTCCCGCTTCGCGGACGTGGTGAACTGGACGGTTTACGCCACCATCATCGCCGATGAGAAGGGCATCACCTCGGGCAACGTGGCCGACATGAAGGCCAACCCGCCCGACGCTGAGGCGGCCCGCCTGCTCGGCGCAGCCGACGACGAGCAGCAGTCGCACATGGGCCTGGAGCCAGACGCCTTCTACCAGGTGATCGCCCAGGTCGGGAACTACGACGAGATCTACTCCCGTCACCTGAACCCGGTCGGCCTGACCCGCGCGGGCTCGGCCAACGCCGGCTGGCTCGACGGGGGTCTCATCTACGCTCCGCCGGCCCGATAGACCGAACAGGTCAAAGGCTTCACCTAGCGAACATTCTCGTCTAGGTTGACGGGGGTCCGGGACAGCAGTCCCGGACCCCCGTTGCCGTTCTTGTAGCCAAAGCCCGCGACCCACCGCCCCGGAGGCGCCCCGGCGTGTCCAACACCGATCAAGCCACACTGGCCGAGACCCAGTCGCAGCGCCCGCCCTTCTACCGCGACGTCACCGTCGTCAAGTGGCTGGCCCAGGTCTTCGCGCTCCTGCTGGTCGTCTTCGCCCTGTTCTTCCTGACCACGCAGGCCCTCGAGAACCTCGACCGCCAGGGGATCGAGATCAAGTACGACTTCCTGAGCATCGGGCTCGGGAGCGACCTCCGGGAGGGCATCGACACCGACCCCGACACCGCCGGCCGGGCGCTGTGGGCCGGTGCGGTCAACACGATCCGCATCGCCGCGGGCGGGATCGTCGCGGCCACAATCCTCGGGGTGCTGATCGGGGTCGGGCGGCTGTCGAGCAACTGGATCGTCAGCCGCATGTGCAGCGTCTTCATCGAGACGATCCGCAACATCCCGCTGCTGGTCCAGATCGTCTTCATCTGGGCGCTGGTGGCCACCTTCCCCGACGTGGAGCTGGACCAGGGGCCCATCAACGGTCTCCTGCACGTCTCCAACAAGGGGATGTCGGTGCCGCGCGTCCACATCGACGACGGCTTCTACCAGTGGCTCATCTTCATCGCGGCCGGCTGGCTGGTCGGCTCGTTCGTCAGGCGCCGCCAGGAACGCCGCCACGACGCCACCGGCCGCGACACCTACCCGGTGCTGAGCTTCCTGGCCGTGCTGGCCGCGTTCGGCGCGGTGGGCTGGGTCGCGCACCCGATCTTCGGCTGGGTGGGCGCCATCTTCGATTTCATCGGCGACGGGTTCTCCTCGTTGACGCCGGTCATCGTGCAGGTGGTGCTGTCGCTGGCCGCGCTGGCGGCGGCGGCATGGTGGATCCGCCGCTTCCTGGCCCGGCTCCGCACACCGGCGGGGCTCATGAAGCTCACCGACGACGACAAGTTCCGGATCGTCTTCGCCGGGGTGGGCGCCCTGGCGGTGATCGCGTTCGTGCTGGTGGGGTGGCCCGGCCTGTCGAGCTGGATCATCAACTCCGGCACCGACCTGCTGGGGGTCGTCGCCGACAAGTTCGGCGACGGCCGCACCGGGCGCCCCATCGACATCAAGGCGCCCGACGTCGAGCAGGTCGGCCGCTTCCCCAACCCCGGCCCGGCCGGGCTGAACCTCACCCAGGGCGGCGCCGCGGTGTTCTTCGGTGTCGTGCTGTACACCGCCTCGTTCATCGCCGAGATCGTGCGGGGCGGCATCCTGGCCGTTCCCAAGGGCCAGACCGAGGCCGCCCAGGCGGTCGGGCTGCGCCGGGTGACGATGCTGCGCCGGGTCATCCTGCCCCAGGCCTTCAGGGTGATACTGCCGCCGCTGGGCAACCAGTACCTGAACCTCACCAAGAACACCTCGCTGGCCATCGCGGTCGGCTACAGCGACTTCGTGCAGGTGGGCCAGATCGTCTACAACCAGACCGGCAAGACGCTCGAAGTGATCTCTTTGTGGATGCTGTTCTACCTGGCCTGCTCGTTGACGATCTCGGTGATCGTCAACTTCTTCAACATCCGCATGAAGATCGTGGAGCGCTGAGATGCCTGGAGTGCTGCGATGACTGCGACGATGGGCGATCCGGCCGCGGGCGCAGGTTCGGCGGAGCCGTGGGACGGCGAGCGCGAGCCCGCCCAGAAACCCGAGGAGCCGAGCCTGTCGGCGGGCGAGTGGCTCGGCCGCAACCTGTTCTCCTCTCCGGTCAACTCGCTGCTCACCGTCGCCTTCTCATTGCTGGTGCTGCTGGCGGTGCGGGGCCTGCTCAACTTCACGTTCAGCGAGGAGCGAACCTGGCGGGCCGTCAAGACCAACATGCGGCTCCTGTTCACTCACGCCTACCCCCAGGATCAGTACGCCCGCATCTGGGTCTGCGTGGGCGCCGTCGCGGTGCTCTCCGGGCTGTCGGTGGGGCTGCTGGCCCGGGCAGGCCGCGGCATCTCGATGAAGAAGCTGTCGATGAACCTGATGGGCGCCGGCAGCGTGATCGCGCTGGGGATCCTGCTGCGCGAGCCCTCGGCCATCGTCGACGGCGAGGGCGTGGCCCTGCACCGCGACGCCTCAGAGGCCGGCGGCGACTCCCTCGCCGGCTGGTTGGACGCCAACGCCTTCACGGTGCTGGCCGTGCTGGTACTGGCCAACGTCGCGCTCGCTCTATGGTTCCACCTCCGGGGCGCCTACCTGCGGGGCGGGCCGGAGCCGCGGGTCGCTCACGGCGTGCTCGTACTGGTGAGCGTCGGGGTGCTGATTGTGCAGCAGTACGCAACCGGCGAGGTCGTCCGCGAGTCGTTCACCGACGCCATGTCGGACCGGGCCTGGTGGTGGCTGGCCGCGGCCGTGCTCGCCGGCTCGGGCGCGGCCCTGTGGCGCGGGCTGGGCGATGCCCGTCGGCGCAACACCTTCGTTCCGGCCATGTACGTGTTCTTCGCCGGCGCCGGTGTGATGGTGCTGTCGGCGTGGGTGTACCCGTGGGGGCACTACGGCTTCCTGGAGGATGAGTTCATCAACGAGCCCGGCCGCACCGTCGCGATGACCACGAAGCTGCCGTGGACGGTCATGCTGGTCCTGCTGGTGGCCGCCTACGAGTTGGGACGTGTGCTCAGGGCAGCGGGAGCGGGCTCGAGGCTGCGGGTCCCGCTGAACCTGCTGTGGGTGCTGACCCCGTTCGTCCTGTACTGGGCTGTGCTGCGCGACCCCGACCTCGACTGGGACCACGTGATGGCCACCGACCTCCCCATGGGACTGTTCTTCGCCGCCTTCGGGGGCTTGGTGGTGTGGTTCCTGGCCCACCCCCGCATCGGCGAGGCCGGACGGATGGTCGCCGCAGTGCTGGTAGCGGTGGCCGCGCTGAACTGGGTGGCCGCGTATTTCGGGTGGTACCCGATGCTGCAGAAGGCGCGGATCAGCTTCCTGCTGCTGGCGGCGGTCGCCCTGCTGGCCCACAACTTCGCCGGGGACCGCGCCCAGCGGATGAAGTTGGTGGCCGTCTGGGTGGCGACCATGGCCGTGTTCCACTGGCTGGTCACGCTTGTCAACTCGCCCTCGACCGTCGACACGCCCACCGACGCCCTGATCGGCGGCTTCGGAGTCACCCTCATCGTGGCCACATTCACGCTGCTGCTGGCCTTCCCGATGGGCGTGCTCCTGGCGCTGGCCCGCACGTCCAATCTGCCGATCTTCAGGGTGCTGGCCACCGCCTACATCGAGGTGTTCCGTGGCGTGCCGCTGATCACGGTGCTGATCTTCTTCACCCTGATCTTCAACCTGTTCCTCCCCGACAACATGACGCTTGTGGATATCGCCGGGGCCACCATCGGCTTCGCGCTGTTCTCGGCCGCCTACCTGGCCGAGAACGTCCGCGGCGGGCTGCAGGCGATCCGCCGCGGCCAGTACGAGGCCTCCGATGCCGTCGGGTTCACCACCGTGCAGCGCACCCTGTTCATCGTGCTGCCCCAGGCGCTGCGGGTGTCGATACCGCCGCTGGTCGGCCAGGTGATCGCCACCTTCAAGGAGACCTCGCTGCTGGCCATCGTCGGCATCTTCGATTTCCTGCGGATCGCCGACAAGGTCATCTCGGCCCAGTCGGAGTTCATCGGCGTCAAGCGCGAGGGCCTGCTGTTCGTGTCGTTCGTCTATTGGCTGTTCGCCTACAACATGTCCAAGCACAGCCAGCGCCTCGAGAAGCGGCTAGGAGTGGGGGAGCGCTAGCCGTGACGACCGCCCACACCCACGACCGCAGAGACCGCAGAGGGATCAAGCCATGAGCGTCAGCGACGAAGCCACAGGGGGGACAGCACCATGAGCGTCAGCGACGCCACCACCGCTTTGACCGAGGAGCTTGCTGCCCGCGACGACATGATCGTCTGCGAGGGGGTCAACAAGTGGTTCGGCGACTTCCAAGCCCTCGACAGGATCACCGCCGTCATCAAGGAACGCGAGGTTGTCGTGGTGCTCGGCCCGTCGGGCTCGGGCAAGTCCACCTGGATCCGCTGCATCAACCGCTTGGAGGCCCATCAGGAGGGCCGCATCGTCGTCGACGGCGTCGAGCTCACCAACGACATGCGCAACATCGAGAAGATCCGCTCCGAGGTCGGCATGGTGTTCCAGCAGTTCAACCTGTTCCCGCACCTCACCGTGCTCGACAACATCATGCTGGCCCCGATCTGGGTGCGCAAGAAGCCCAAGGCGGAGGCCGAGGAACTGGCTCGCTCGCTGCTGGACCGGGTCGGCATACCCGAGCAGGCCGAGAAGTATCCGGGACAGCTCTCCGGCGGCCAGCAGCAGCGGGTGGCCATCGCCCGGGCGCTGGCCATGGAGCCCAGGATCATGCTGTTCGACGAGCCGACCTCCGCTCTGGATCCCGAGATGATCAAGGAGGTCCTCGATGTGATGAAGGAGCTGGCCACCTCCGGCATGACGATGATGGTGGTGACACACGAGATGGGCTTCGCCCGTGAGGTCGCCGACCGGGTGATCTTCATGGAGGAGGGCCAGATCGTCGAGACCGGCACCCCCGAGCACTTCTTCACCGAGCCCAGCGAGGATCGCACCAAGCTGTTCCTCTCCCAGATCCTCTAGCGGCTGCAGCCCGTCACTCGTGTCGCTCGTGTCGCTGGTGGTGTGTCGCCGAAATGGCTGCTTGGGCCGAATTCGTTCTCGACCTGGCTCGATCGCTGAACGGAACTACTGCATCAATTCGCAGACAGACCACTAGTGTCCGGTCTGTGGCTGTTCCCAAGACGCTCGGCTTGGAGACTGAGTACGGCATAGTCCACCGCGGCGCGCGGGAATCCAACCCGATCTCGGCCTCGTCGCTGCTCATCAACGCCTACCTGATAGCCACCCGTCAGGCGCCCGGACCGGACCGGGCCGCGGTGGGCTGGGACTTCACCGACGAGACGCCAGGCATCGACGCCCGGGGAGGCGCCGCCGCAGGCTCGCTCCCGCCCGAGGTGGAGACCCACTTGGTGAACGCGGTGCTGACCAACGGTGCCCGCTACTACGTCGACCACGCCCATCCGGAGCTCTCCACCCCGGAGTGCGCGGACGCCCGCTCGGTGGTCGTCTACGACCGGGCTGCAGACCTGATCGCAGCCCGCTCGATGGAGGCGGCCAGGATGCTGCTGCCGCACGGCGAGGAGATCGTGGTCTACAAGAACAACTCCGACGGCAAGGGCAACAGTTACGGCTGCCACGAGAACTACCTGGTGAGCCGGGCTGTCCCGTTCTCCCGCATCGTCACCCACGCTACCGCGCACTTCGTGAGCCGCCAGATCTTCTGCGGCGCCGGCAAGGTCGGCAGCGAGACGTCCGGAATGCGTCTGGACGAGGCCGGCTACCAGATCTCCCAGCGGGCCGACTTCATCGAGGAGGAGGTCGGCCTCGAGACCACCCTCAAGCGTCCCATCGTCAACACCCGCGACGAGCCCCACGCCGACGCGGCCAAGTACCGGCGCCTGCACGTGATCGTGGGCGACGCCAACATGTCGCAAGTTGCCACGTTCCTCAAAGTGGGCACGACCGCTCTCGTGTTGGCCCTCGTCGAGGATGAGGCCGTTCCCCGCGAGCTGCGTTTCGCCGCGCCGGTGGCGGCACTGCGCCGGGTGAGCCGCGACCTGTCACTGCGGGCGCCGCTGGAGCTCGCCGACGGCTCCACCATCACCGCTCTGGGTGTGCAGTGGGAACTGCTGGCAGCCGCCCGTTCCTATGTGGATGCAGAGGGAGCGGACCCGGTCGGGGGCGAGGTCGCCCTCCAGGTCCTGGACCGATGGGAGGCGGTGCTCGGCGGACTGGAGCACGACCCGATGGATCTGGCAGGCCAGATCGACTGGGTGGCCAAGCGGCGGCTGCTGGAGGGATACCGCGACCGCCACCGCCTGGCCTGGGAGGACGCCCGTCTAAGGGCGCTCGACATCCAGTACCACGACCTGCGCCCCGCGAAGTCCCTGGCCGCCAGGGCGGGGCTGGAGCCGATGGTGGACGAGTCCGAGGCCGAGCAGGCGATGACTGAGCCGCCTCCGGACACCCGTGCTTTCTTCAGGGGACGCTGCCTGCAGCGCTTCGCGGCGGAGGTGGTGGCGACCAACTGGGACTCGATCGTCTTCGACGTGGGCGAGGGCTCCCTGCGACGGGTCTCGATGGCCGAGCCGATGCGGGGAACGGTCGCGCATGTGGGCACGATGCTCGACGAGTGCGACACTGCGTCCGACCTGCTCCGCCGCTTGGGCGCTCACGGCGCGTAGCCTCCTCGTCTACGACCCGATGCCGGTGCCGAGCCGGGGAGGAATGCAGTGGCCGAACGTGAACAGATCCGCAAGCAGCCGCCCGCGAGCCGAGGAGCGTCCACGGAGGAGGCGCCGCCCGCGTCGGAGCGGGGTGCGGACATCAAGGCCCAACTCGACGACCTGCTCGACGAGATCGACGACGTGCTCGAGACGAACGCCGAGGACTTCGTGAAGAGCTACATCCAAAAGGGCGGCGAGTGACGGTGGGCGCCGGGACGGCGCGATGTCGGGGCGGCGGCACGGGCAATGTTCCGGTTGTGCCAGAGCGTTGTGGCCGTCGGCGGCGAGCGGCGCGATGTCGGGGCGGCGGCACGGGCAATGTTCCGGTTGTGCCAGAGCGTTGTGGCCGTCGGCGGCGAATGGCGCGATGTCGGGGCGGCGGCACGGGCAATGTTCCGGGGGGCGGCGTTCCGGGGGGCGGCGAGTGACCCTGCCCCGCTTCGGACCGCACGACGATCCCGGTCCCGACTTCGCCGCGTTGCTGCGCCTCGTCGGCGGCGGCGCGGCCGGTCCGCCCGGCGCGGCCGTCCAATCGCCGCATGCGCCGCCGGAGATCCCCCACGGCACGACCTGTGTGGCCGTCCGCTACGACTCGGGGGTGGTCCTGGCCGGAGACCGGCGTGCGACCGCGGGACATCTGATCAGCAACCACCGTATCGAGAAGGTGTTCCCCGCCGACCGTCATTCCGGTGTGGCCATCGCAGGCGCGGCCGGCCCCTCGGCCGAGATGGTGAGATTGTTCCAGCTTCAGCTCGAGCATTACGAGAAGGTGGAGGGCATGCCTGTCAGCCTGGAAGGGAAGGCCAACCAGCTCGGCCAGATGGTGAGGGCCAACCTGCCTGCTGCGATGCAGGGGATGGTGGTGGTGCCGATCTTCGCGGGCTTCGACTTGGCCGCAGATCGGGGCCGGATCTTCGAGTACGACCTCACCGGCGGGCGTTACGAGGAGCGGGACCACGCTGCCACCGGCTCGGGCTCGCTGCACGCCGACACTGTGGTGAAGCTGGGCTTCCGTCCGTCGTTGGCAAGGACCGCGGCCACCGACCTGGTGCTGGACGCGCTGTACGTGGCATCCGACGCGGATTCTGCCACCGGCGGGCCCGACCCGGTGCGCGACGTGTTCCCGGTGGTGGCGGTGATCGACGCGGACGGCTACAAGCGCTTGGACGACGCCGAGCTGCGCCGCCGCACCGAGCGGTTGCTGCGCCGTCACCGCACCCGCCGCGAGGGCGCTGAGGGTCGCAGGTCGTGATGATGCCCCCGACCCGGGCAGCGAGCGTGAGGAGGCGCCGACGATGACGATGCCCTTCTATGCCCCGCCCGAGCAGATGATGAAGGACAAGGCCGACTACGCCCAGAAGGGCATCGCCCGGGGCCGCAGCCTGGTCGCGTTCCGCTATGAGGGCGGCATGGCCATCGTGGCCGAGAATGCATCCAGCACGCTGCGCAAGGTGAGCGAGATCTACGACCGGATCGCTTTCGCCGGGGTGGGCCGCTACAACGAGTTCGACCAGCTCCGCATCGCCGGGGTGCGCCACGCCGACTTGAAAGGTTTCGCCTTCAGCCGCGAGGATGTGGACGCACGCAGCCTGGCCAACGCCTACGCCCAGAGCCTGGGACAGGTCTTCACCCACGAGTTCAAGCCGATGGAGGTGGAGATCCTGGTAGCCGAGATCGGCCTCGACGGCGACGGCCGGGGCGACCAACTATTCCACATCCTCTACGACGGCACCGTGGTGGACGAAGATGACTGGGTGGTGTTGGGAGGCGAGACCGAGGCGATCTCAGAGCGCTTCGCTGAGGCCCTGCCGGACACTCCCCGGAGGCTTGCTGACGGGGTCCGGGCCGCAGTGTCCGCCCTGGCGGGCCCAGATCGCACCCTGAGCGCCGCTAGCCTCGAGGCCGCGGTTCTCGACCGGGCCAACGGTCGCCGCGCTTTCCGTCGTCTCAGCGACGAAGAGGTAGCCGCCATCCTGGGGGCCTAGGTGTGCCAACCACAGACGTTGTCCCCGCCGGTTGGGTGGGCGAGGACGGCTGTGGGAGTGTCCCATTCCTGTCTCAGGAGACCACTCCGGCCCGGACACCACCCCGCCCGTCACGGCGGAGACAGCATCTGTGGTGGCCGCATCCGGGAGCGAGCGCAAATTGGTGAGAGTCCGTGGTGTCGCAGCGGTGCCATTCCCGCTCTTGTTCGCTGCGACCTGAGCGCCGCTCGGGCCGCGGCCTCGCCCGTGTTCAGCCGGTTCGCTCGCCTGACCGCTCAGCCTCTATGCAGCTGTCTGTGCGCTTGCCTGATCGCATGGAGGAGGGAGGCTTGGCATAGCGTCGTCGGGCTTGGCGGGGTCGGCCCAAGAGACTGCTGAGCAATGTCGATTCTGCTCGACTCGCAACCCTCTGACCTGGGGTTTTGTGACCGCGGTATCGCGATTATGGCACTTGCTCAGCACTCTCCCAGCTTGTGCAATCACGATGGCGTGCAAGCTATACTGCCCTACTTGTGTGCGTTACTCTAGATGGTGGAGCGGCGACGCTGCCAGCGCTGGCGGTCCCCGCACCTGTACTGCGGTTGTCAGGCCACGACATCCAGTCCTACGGCTCCGCCGGGGGGAGGGGAGGTGGGGGTGTGGTGGCGGCTTTCGCTCCTGTAGAGCAGTGCCGACGCCGGCTGCTGCCCCTGTGTCCGTGAACGCGATGGTGGGGGGCTTCGCGAGGCGTGGCTGTTGCTGGACGGTCTGCGCGGGTAAGGGCGAGTGAAGCCGGATGGGATCTATGCTCGCATGACGCCTGCCCGGAAACTGGTCGCGGTGCTGGCGGTCGCGGTGCTGGCGGCCGGCTTGGCTTTGGTGCCGGCTCCGGCGTTCGTGGTGCAGGTCGCCGAGGCCCAGTCCACCCCGACGGTGACGCTGGAAGTGTCCCCGAATGCGATCTCCGAGGACGCGGACCTCTCGTTCGTGACCGCCAGTTTGGACAGATCCTCCACCGCGGACATCACCGTGACGGTCTCGGTTGCCTTCGGCGACGGTGTGCATGTTTCCATCATCGGGGGCGAGCTGTCGAACAAGCTGCGAATCCGCGCGGGCGACACGACAACTAGCGACCTGGTCATCCTCATTTCCACCGACAACGACGTCTACACCGGTGACCGCGAGGTAGTGGTGAGCGGCGCCGTCCAGAGCGCTGGGGCAGTGAACGGTCCTGAGGACGTCACGCTGACGGTCACTGACGACGAGTTGGAGTTCGTTTCGGCTGTCGTGAACTACGACTCGCTGGTGTTGACCTACGGAGAGGCTCTGGACGACAGCACGGCGCCGTCGGTCGCGGCGTTCGCTGTGTCGGTGGCCGGCGCGGCGACTGACCCGACAGTGGATGCCGTGACGGTGACGGGCAAGGAGGTGCGGCTGGACCTCTCGAGGACGGTGGCTGTCAGCGACACGGTCACGGTGACCTATGACAGGGACAGGGCTTCCAGAAGCGGCGGTTCCGCTGTCCGCAGCGCCAGGTCGCGGTCGGTTCTGGCGGGCAACCTCACGGATCACGCTGTGAACAACGACACCGGTTCCGACGTGTCGCTCAGTTCGCTGACTTTGACTGCCGGCGAGCGTCCGGTGGGTTTGTGGCAGACGTCGGATCTGTCGCAGGCATTCTCGCCGGCGGCAACCAGCTATGCCGCCGCTGTATACAATTTCGAGTCGGAGGTGACGGTCACGGCGGTGGCCGCCGACTCTGACATAGGCGCAGCGGTGGTGGTCTCTCCTGACGACGAGGACAACAACGTCGGCAACGGGCACCAAGTGGGCCTGAGCGAGGGTTCCACCCAGATCACGGTGACGGTCACCAGCGCGAACGGCACCTCCACAGGGACCTACACGGTGGCGGTGAGCCGCGTCGCCGCGGGAATCCGGGTGCCTGCCGACTGGCCGTTCGTGCCCGACAGCTTCGAACACGGCCACCAGTTCCGGCTGCTGGCTGTCACCAGCAACGACGAGAACGCCGTATCCACCGACATCGCCGACTATGACGTCCTGGTCCAAGAAGACGTGAGGCAACGCGGCCATCACGCGGCCCGTCCCGTCTCGAGCGTGTTCAAGATCTTGGGATGCACGGCGGAGGTGGCCGCACGCGACCACACCGGCACGAACCCCGTAGACGACGGCCTGGGCGTGCCTGTCTACTGGCTGAACGGAGAGCAGGTGTCGGGCCACTACGCCGACCTTTTCGACGGGGACTGGGATCCGAGCCGCGGCTCCGACCGCCATGAGGCCCGGTTCACGTCGGGTATTGCAGTCTCGACGGGGACTGAAGCGGATCTCATGCGGATCTGGACTGGCTGCGAGCCTGACGGGACCCCGCAAGCAGGCAATGAGCTCGGAGCGGACACGGTCAGGCGCGGTCGGGCCACGACCGTGGGGGAGGAGTTCGTTCAGCCTGACTTGGAACCTGCAGCCAACACACAGCAAGAGCACCTTTATGCGATGTCGAGCGTGTTCGAGGTCGACACCGATCTGTCGTTCGATCTGACGGTGGCCGGATCCGACGGCAGCAACCGGCTGCATGGGTTCACCCAAACTCATCCCATGCACCATGCAGGCTTCCACCACGGCGAGGATCAGGCCACCATCACTTGGACGGCCGATACCGGCGGTGACGACGTGACGGTGTCGGTGCTCGCAGATGACGGCACCGTTATCGAAGATGCCGATCCCACAGCGGAAGCGACGGGCCATCAGGTGGACCTGGACGTGGGGCTCAACAAGGTCAGGGTTCAGGTCAGGTCAAGCGACACACCGCCGAAGTTCGTGGGGTGGGACTTCACACTCAACCTGGGCCGCAGTTCGCTCGATCTGGGCGGCTGGCGCGCCGGCGACGATATCAACTACCTGTGGAGCATCGACAACATCAAGCCCCGTGGTGTGTGGGGCACCGACAGCTATCTGTGGGTAGCCGACGACGGCCCTGAGACCGGCAAGAAGGTACTGGCGTTCGACCGTTCCAGCGGCAGCCGGCTGCCGAGCCTCGACATAGTGTTGTCGGGCGGCAACCAGTATCTGTGGGGCGGGGTCTTCTCCGACGCCGTCGAGAAGGCCGACAAGTCGGCGAGCGGCACCCTGTGGGTGGGCGACACGCGAGCCAAGGTACTGTACGCCTACACGGTCTCGGTGACAGCGGCCGGTGGCAATGGCTCGGGCCACGGTGATGCTAACCCGGCCAATAACATCGACCTGGTTGACTCCAACGGGCATGCCGTGGGCATGTGGTCGGACGGCACCACGATGTGGGTGGGCGACTACCGTGACGACAAGCTGTACGCCTACAGCCTCGAGTCGGACCCTTACGGCGAGCCCGACCCCGACAAGGACATCGCCGCCACCGATGCCGTCGGATTCGATCGCGGCGATGAGGTGAGAGGCCTGGCCAGCGACGGCACAGTGGTTTGGGTGTTCAACGATGCGGACAAGCGTTTGTATGCCTTCCGTTTGAGTGACAGGACCCCCGTCGCCAGATGGAACTTCCCCCTCGCCAGCGACCATGCCGATCGTGGGAAGCAGATAGGGAACGTGATCAGACACGCGTGGTATGACAACGATGTGATCTACGTGCCTCTCGGCGACGGCGCCGACTACTCCAAGGTCTATGCCTACAACACCAGCCGAGCCCTGCCGCTGTCTTCTGCGACGGTGGCAGACGACACGCTGACATTGACCTACATCCTGAAGCTGGACACCGACTCGGTGCCGAACACCTCGGCGTTCACAGTGTCGGTCGTCGACGCGGCCACCGGCAGTCCGCGTGCCACGACGGTGACTGCAGTGTCGATATCGGGCCACTCGGTGTTGTTGACACTCGCCCCGGCTGTCGGTTCTGGTGATACTGTGTCAGTCACCTACAACAGTGGCAACGCGGGCACTGGCTTGGGCGTGGGTCCGATAGAGGACGAGACTGGTACCCAGGCCGACGATCTCACCGACAAGACGGTGAACAACATCACCCCCAAATCCATTGCCACCCTGGAGCGTCTGGCGCTGACACATGGCGACCCGAGCGTCTCCGTGACACTGACACCGAGGTTCGCCCCGGAAGTCAAGGAATACGACGGGGGAAACCTGGACGGGTCGGTGTCGCATGTGACGGTCATCGCTACCGCAACTACCGACTCGAACGCGACGGTGAACATCGAACCCACCGACGCGGACGGCTTGTCGAACGGCCATCAGGTCGATCTGTCGCTGGGCGAAAACACCATCACGGTGACCGTAACCGCCGAAGACGGTGACACCACCACGACCTATACCGTTGATATACTCCTCCGAAACGGCGTGTCCCCAGCCTGGATCTTAACCCCGCCGGACTTCGAGACAGGCGACAGATTCCGACTGATGGGACGCACCACGGTCAACACTGAAGGCCAAGCCACAGATGGTGACATCAGTAACCTCGACGGGCGAGTGCGGACCGACGTGAGCAGTTACGGCCACGAAGCGATCCAGGACCATTCAAGTCTCTTCACGGCGCTTGTATGCACCGCGGACGTCGATGCACGCACCCACACCGGCACCACCGGCGTGGGTGTGCCAATCTACTACGTCGCCGGCGAGAAAGTCGCTGACGACTACAACGACTTCTACGACGGAAGCTGGGACTCGGGGCACCCGACGTTCACTTCGGGCATTGACATTCCCTCCGGCGCTGATCGATGGGCATGGGTTGGCTGCGACGACGGGGGCTCCGCGCACAACCGTCTCGGCGTTGACAGCTCCGCTCAGGCGAATGCTGCCAACTTGGGATCGCAGTCGGACGGTCTCAGCTTTGGGCTGCTTCCAGCCTCTGGATCTCATGGGTACTTGGCGATGTCGGATGTCTTCGAGGTGGTGGAGTCGCCGCTGTCCGCGCTGTCGGTGGCCGCCGTGGGCAGTAACCGACTGCACGATTTCACGTCCAACCGGAGTCAGAAGTCCTACCATGCGGGCTTTGGCAACGACGAGGCGCAGGCCACCATCACCTGGACGGTGACGAGCGGGGCTCAAGTGGCGGTGCTCGACTCCGACGGCAACGGCGTCACCAACGCTGCGTCGGGCCATCAGGTGGATCTCGATGTGGGGCTCAACATATTCAAGGTCAGGGTGACGGTGCCCGACAACAGCCGGCTCGACAGCGAGTACACGCTGTATCTGGGACGCAGTTCGCTCGATCCAGGCGGCTGGCGTGCCAGCGACGACATGAACTACCTGTGGAACGTCGAAGGTATCAAGCCTCGGGGTGTGTGGGGCACCGACAGCGTGGTGTGGGTGGCCGATGACGGCAGCGACACGTTGTTGGCCTTCGATCGTTCCGACGGTTCGCGCCTCGACGGCACCGGCGGTGCCCCGAACTTAGACATCGCCTTGTCGGGCGACAACACGCGTTTGTGGAGTGGGATCTTCTCCGAAGCCCTCGAGGGGGAGAACTTCGAATTGAGCGGCATCATTTGGGTAGCCGATTCTGGCACCGACAAGCTGTACCCCTACCAGATCGACATCGACGCCGACGACACGGTCGGTGCCACCCACGGCATGAGAGGCTCCAATCACGGTGATCTCATTACCGGCAATATCATCACTCTGAAGACCGACAACGCGCAAGAGAGCGACAACAACAAGCATCCCGCGGGCATTTGGTCTGACGGCACCACCATGTGGGTGGGTGACTCCTGGGACGACAAGCTGTACGCCTACACTCTGTCCGACGGGTCCCGTAACGCCACCGAGGACATCGACGCCACCGACGCGACCGGGTTCGACAGCGACGGTCAGATACGAGGCATCGCCGGTGACGGCACCGCGATCTGGGTGTTCAACGATACCGACGACGTGCTGTACGGCTTCCGTCTGAGTGACAGGACCGCCATCCCTGGATGGAACTTCGCTCTCGACGGCAGCCAAACCGGCTCGAGGGGCCTCATTAGGGGCGTGTGGTATCACGACAGTGTGATTTACGTGCCCCGCGGCGACGGCACCGCCAACACTAAGATCTTTGCCTACAACACCGGCCGAATCGACGGGACATTGATGTTCACGCCGGTGTCGGGGGATCTGTCGGTGATCGAGGGCGCGTCGGCGGTGACCTATGAGGTGAGCTTGTCGGCGAAGCCGGCGACTGACGTGACGGTGACGATTTCGGGCCATGCTGACACTGCTGTCTCGGTGAGTCCGACGTCTTGGACGTTCCCGGTGTCGGGCTGGAACTCGGCGCAGACGGTAACAGTCAGCGCCGCACCGGACGTCAACATCGACAACGAAGATGTGCTGTTGGAACATCTCGCCACCGGCGGCGGCTACCACATGAACTTGGAGTACGATGTGACGGTCGTCGACACCGGTGCGGGGACATTGGTGTTCGACGCGGCACCGGTGTCTGTGACTGAGGGTGACAGCGCCGAGTACGGGGTGAGGCTGTCGGCTCTGCCGTCGGGGCCGGTGTCGGTGTCGGTGACCGCGGCCGGTGGCGACGGCAGCGGTGTGGTGTTGATGGCGGGGTCGGTGTCGGTGTCGGTGTCGGATTCGGGGACGGTGCTGTCGTTGACGTTCGGCATCGGTGACTGGAACACCTACCAGTCGGTGACGGTTGTCGCCGGCGTCGACGACGACATTGCTGACGAGGCGGTGACGTTGCGCCACGCGGCGTCGGGCAGCGGCTACATGGCGTCGGGCGAGGTGGAGGTCACCGTCGACGACGGCGACACGGGTGAGCTGGTGTTCTCGGATGCGCTGGTGAGAGTGCGGGAGGGCGAGTCGAATGCGTATGGGGTGAAGTTGTCGGCTCTGCCGTCGGGGCCGGTGTCGGTGGCGGTGTCGGTGCCTGGCGGCGCTGGCAGTGGTCTGGGGTTGATGGCGGGGTCGGTGTCGGTGTCGGTGTTGGCGTTCACGACTGATGATTGGGATGTGTTTCAGTCGGTGAGTGTGCATGCCGACCACGACGACGACATCGTCGACGATTCTGAGAGGCTGGTGCATACTGCGTCGGGTGGTGGCTACATGGCGTCGGGCGAGGTGGAGGTGGCCGTCGAAGACGACGACATCGCGGGTTTGGATTTCTCTGTGTCGGTGGTGTCTGTGCGTGAGGGCGAGTCGAGCGTGTACAGGGTGAGGCTGTCGGCTCTGCCGTCGGGGTCTGTGTCGGTGGCGGTGACCGCGGCCGGTGGCGACGGCAGCGGTGTGGTGTTGATGGCGGGGTCGGTGTCGGTGTCTGTGGCTGATGCGGGGACGTTGTTGTCGTTGGTGTTCGGCACCGGCAATTGGGACACCTACCAGTCGGTGACGGTTGTCGCCGGCGACGACGAAGACATCTTCGACGAGGCGGTGACGTTGCGCCACGAGGCGTCGGGCAGCGGCTATATAGCGTCGGGCGAGGTGGAGGTCACCGTCGACGACGGCGACATGGGTGAGCTGGTGTTCTCGGGTGCACCGGTGAGAGTGCGGGAGGGCGAGTCGAATGCGTATGGGGTGAAGTTGTCGGCTCTGCCGTCGGGGCCGGTGTCGGTGGCGGTGTCGGTGCCTGGCGGCGCTGGCAGTGGTCTGGGGTTGATGGCGGGGGCGGTGTCGGTGGCGGTGTCGGATTCGGGGACGGTGCTGTCGTTGGTGTTCGGCACCGGCAATTGGGACACCTACCAGTCGGTTATGGTGGCTGCCGGCGATGACGACGACATCGTCGACGATTCTGAGAGGCTGGTGCATACTGCGTCGGGCGGCGACTACATGGCGTCGGGCGAGGTGGAGGTGGCCGTCGAAGACGACGACATCGCGGGTTTGGATTTCTCTGTGTCGGTGGTGTCTGTGCGTGAGGGCGAGTCGAGCGTGTACAGGGTGAGGCTGTCGGCTCTGCCGTCGGGGTCTGTGTCGGTGGCGGTGACCGCGGCCGGCGGCGACGGCAGCGGTGTGGTGTTGATGGCGGGGTCGGTGTCGGTGTCTGTGGCTGATGCGGGGACGTTGTTGTCGTTGGTGTTCGGCACCGGCAATTGGGACACCTACCAGTCGGTGACGGTTGTCGCCGGCGACGACGAAGACATCTTCGACGAGGCGGTGACGTTGCGCCACGAGGCGTCGGGCAGCGGCTATATAGCGTCGGGCGAGGTGGAGGTCACCGTCGACGATGACGACATGGGTGATCTGGTGCTCGATCGAACATTGATGACTGTGGTTGAGGGCGAGTCGAGCGTGTACAGAATGAGGCTGTCGGCTCTTCCGGAGTCGACGGTGACGGTTTCGGTGTCGGTGCGCGACGGTGCCGACAGTGATCTGGTGCTTGTGGCGGGGGCGTCGTCGGTGTCTGTGTCTGACTCGGGTCCAGTGCTGTCGTTGACGTTCACCACTGGCGACTGGGACACCTACCAGTCGGTGACGGTGCATGCCAGCCACGACGGCGACATCACCGGCCACTCCAGCTGGCTGGTGCATGCCGCGTCGGGCGGCGGCTACAACGTGTCGGGGTATCTGCTTGTGTCGGTCCGCGACGACGACACGACCGGGTTGGTGTTCTCGGACTTGTCGGTGTCTGTGCGTGAGGGCGAGTCGAGCGTGTACGGGGTGAAGTTGTCGGTTCGGCCGTTGGGGGAGGTGTCGGTGGCGGTGACCGCGGCCGGCGGCGATGGCAGCGGTGTGGTGTTGATTGCGGGGTCGGTGTCGGTGTCTGTGGCTGATGCGGCGACGGTGCTGTCGTTGATGTTCGATACCAGCAATTGGGACACCTACCAGTCGGTGACACTTCACGCTGGCCACGACGACGACTTCGTTGACGAGTCGGTGGAGTTGCGTCACGCGGCGACTGGCGGTGGTTACAGCGCGTCGGGCGAGGTGGAGGTGGCTGTCGCAGACGACGACGTCGCGGTTTTGGATTTCTCTGTGTCGGTGGTGTCCGTGCGTGAGGGCGGGTCGAGCGTGTATGGGGTGAGGTTGTCGGCTCTGCCGGCGGGGGAGGTGTCGGTGGCGGTGACCGCGGTTGGTGGTGATGGCAGTGGTGTGGAGGTTGTGTCGGGGGCGTCGTCGGTGTCTGTGTCGGATTCGGTGACGGTGTTGTCGTTGACGTTCGGCACCGACGACTGGAACGTGTTCAAGTCGGTGACGGTGCGTGCCGGCCAAGACGCCGACATTGTTGACGAGTCGGTGGAGTTGCACCACGCGGCGTCGGGTGGTGGTTACAGCGTGTCGGACGATGTGTCGGTGACTGTCGTAGACGATGACAGCAGCCGGTTGGAGTTCACCGCCACGACGGTGTCGGTGCAGGAGGGCTCGTCGGGCACCTATGGGGTGAAGCTGTCGGTGCAGCCGTCAGGCGCGGTCACGGTGGTGGTGTCGGCGGTTGGTGGTGATGGTAGTGGTGTGGTGGTTGTGTCGGGGGCGTCGTCGGTGTCTGTGTCGGATGCGGCGACGGTGTTGTCGTTGACGTTCGGCACTGGTGATTGGGACACCTACCAGTCGGTGACGGTGCGTGCCGGCCAAGACGCCGACATTGTTGACGAGTCGGTGGTGTTGCGTCACGCGGCGTCGGGTGGTGGTTACAGCGTGTCGGGTGATGTGTCGGTGGCTGTCGTCGACGATGATAGTGGAGAGTTGGTGTTCGACCGGACGTCGGTGTCGGTGCAGGAGGGCTCGAACGCGAGGTATGGGGTGAGGTTGTCGGCTCTGCCGGCGGGGGAAGTGTCGGTGGCGGTGACCGCGGTTGGTGGTGATGGCAGTGGTGTGGAGGTTGTGTCGGGGGCGTCGTCGGTGTCTGTGTCGGATGCGGCGACGGTGTTGTCGTTGACGTTCGGCACTGGTGATTGGGACACTTACCAGTCGGTGACGGTGCATGCGGGTCATGACGATGACGACATTGTTGACGAGTCGGTGGTGTTGCGTCACGCGGCGTCGGGTGGTGGTTACAGCGTGTCGGGTGATGTGTCGGTGGCTGTCGTCGACGATGATAGTGGAGAGTTGGTGTTCGACCGGACGTCGGTGTCGGTGCAGGAGGGCTCGAACGCGAGGTATGGGGTGAGGTTGTCGGCTCTGCCGGCGGGGGAAGTGTCGGTGGCGGTGTCGGCGGTTGGTGGTGATGGTAGTGGTGTGGAGGTTGTGTCGGGGGCGTCGTCGGTGTCTGTGTCGGATGCGGCGACGGTGTTGTCGTTGACGTTCGGCACTGGTGATTGGGACACCTACCAGTCGGTGACGGTGCGTGCCGGCCAAGACGCCGACTTCGTTGACGAGTCGGTGGAGTTGCGTCACGCGGCGTCGGGTGGCGGCTACGACGTGTCGGGCGATGTGTCGGTGGCTGTCACAGACGACGACGTCGCGGTTTTGGATTTCTCTGTGTCGGTGGTGTCTGTGCGTGAGGGCGGGTCGAGCGTGTATGGGGTGAGGTTGTCGGCTCTGCCGGCGGGGGAAGTGTCGGTGGCGGTGACCGCGGTTGGTGGTGATGGCAGTGGTGTGGAGGTTGTGTCGGGGGCGTCGTCGGTGTCTGTGTCGGATGCGGCGACGGTGTTGTCGTTGACGTTCGGCACTGGTGATTGGGACACTTACCAGTCGGTGACGGTGCATGCGGGTCATGACGATGACGACATTGTTGACGAGTCGGTGGTGTTGCGTCACGCGGCGTCGGGTGGTGGTTACAGCGTGTCGGGTGATGTGTCGGTGGCTGTCGTCGACGATGATAGTGGAGAGTTGGTGTTCGACCGGACGTCGGTGTCGGTGCAGGAGGGCTCGAACGCGAGGTATGGGGTGAGGTTGTCGGTTCGGCCGTTGGGGGAGGTGTCGGTGGTGGTGTCGGCGGTTGGTGGTGATGGTAGTGGTGTGGTGGTTGTGTCGGGGGCGTCGTCGGTGTCTGTGTCGGATGCGGCGACGGTGTTGTCGTTGACGTTCGGCACTGGTGATTGGGACACCTACCAGTCGGTGACAGTGCATGCGGGCCAAGACGATGACGACGTCGTTGACGAGTCGGTGGAGTTGCGTCACGCGGCGTCGGGTGGCGGTTACAGCGTGTCGGGCGATGTGTCGGTGGCTGTCGTCGACGACGACGACGGCGGGTTTGTGTTCTTGGGTTTGCCGGTGTCGGTGCAGGAGGGCGGGTCGAGCGTGTATGGGGTGAGGTTGTCGGCTCTGCCGGCGGGGGAAGTGTCGGTGGCGGTGACCGCGGTTGGTGGTGATGGCAGCGGTGTGGAGGTTGTGTCGGGGGCGTCGTCGGTGTCTGTGTCGGATTCGGGGACGGTGTTGTCGTTGACGTTCGGCACCGACGACTGGAACGTGTTCAAGTCGGTGACGGTGCGTGCCGGCCAAGACGCCGACTTCGTTGACGAGTCGGTGGAGTTGCGTCACGCGGCGTCGGGTGGCGGCTACGACGTGTCGGGCGATGTGTCGGTGGCTGTCACAGACGACGACGTCGCGGTTTTGGATTTCTCTGTGTCGGTGGTGTCTGTACGTGAGGGCGGGTCGAGCGTGTATGGGGTGAGGTTGTCGGCTCTGCCGTTGGGGGAGGTGTCGGTGGCGGTGACCGCGGTTGGTGGTGATGGCAGTGGTGTGGAGGTTGTGTCGGGGGCGTCGTCGGTGTCTGTGTCGGATTCGGGGACGGTGTTGTCGTTGACGTTCGGCACCGACGACTGGAACGTGTTCAAGTCGGTGACGGTGCGTGCCGGCCAAGACGCCGACATTGTTGACGAGTCGGTGGAGTTGCGTCACGCGGCGTCGGGTGGTGGTTACAGCGTGTCGGGCGATGTGTCGGTGACTGTCACAGACGATGACAGCAGCCGGTTGGAGTTCGCGGGCGTGCCGGTGTCGGTGCAGGAGGGCTCGAACGCGAAGTATGGGGTGAGGTTGTCGGTTCGGCCGTTGGGGGAGGTGTCGGTGGTGGTGTCGGCGGTTGGTGGTGATGGTAGTGGTGTGGTGGTTGTGTCGGGGGCGTCGTCGGTGTCTGTGGCTGATGCGGCGACGGTGTTGTCGTTGACGTTCGGCACTGGTGATTGGGACACTTACCAGTCGGTGACGGTGCATGCGGGCCATGACGATGACGACATTGTTGACGAGTCGGTGGTGTTGCGTCACGCGGCGTCGGGTGGTGGTTACAGCGTGTCGGGTGATGTGTCGGTGGCTGTCGTCGACGATGATAGTGGAGAGTTGGTGTTCGACCGGACGTCGGTGTCGGTGCAGGAGGGCTCGAACGCGAAGTATGGGGTGAGGTTGTCGGTTCGGCCGTTGGGGGAGGTGTCGGTGGTGGTGTCGGCGGTTGGTGGTGATGGTAGTGGTGTGGTGGTTGTGTCGGGGGCGTCGTCGGTGTCTGTGGCTGATGCGGGGACGGTGTTGTCGTTGACGTTCGGCACTGGTGATTGGGACACTTACCAGTCGGTGACGGTGCATGCGGGTCATGACGATGACGACATTGTTGACGAGTCGGTGGTGTTGCGTCACGCGGCGTCGGGTGGTGGTTACAGCGTGTCGGGTGATGTGTCGGTGGCTGTCGTCGACGATGATAGTGGAGAGTTGGTGTTCGACCGGACGTCGGTGTCGGTGCAGGAGGGCTCGAACGCGAAGTATGGGGTGAGGTTGTCGGTTCGGCCGTTGGGGGAGGTGTCGGTGGTGGTGTCGGCGGTTGGTGGTGATGGTAGTGGTGTGGTGGTTGTGTCGGGGGCGTCGTCGGTGTCTGTGGCTGATGCGGCGACGGTGTTGTCGTTGACGTTCGGCACTGGTGATTGGGACACTTACCAGTCGGTGACGGTGCATGCGGGTCATGACGATGACGACATTGTTGACGAGTCGGTGGTGTTGCGTCACGCGGCGTCGGGTGGTGGTTACAGCGTGTCGGGTGATGTGTCGGTGGCTGTCGTCGACGATGACAGTGGAGAGTTGGTGTTCGACCGGACGTCGGTGTCGGTGCAGGAGGGCTCGAACGCGAAGTATGGGGTGAGGTTGTCGGTTCGGCCGTTGGGGGAGGTGTCGGTGGTGGTGTCGGCGGTTGGTGGTGATGGTAGTGGTGTGGTGGTTGTGTCGGGGGCGTCGTCGGTGTCTGTGGCTGATGCGGAGACGGTGTTGTCGTTGACGTTCGGCACTGGTGATTGGGACACTTACCAGTCGGTGACGGTGCATGCGGGTCATGACGATGACGACATTGTTGACGAGTCGGTGGTGTTGCGTCACGCGGCGTCGGGTGGTGGTTACAGCGTGTCGGGTGATGTGTCGGTGGCTGTCGTCGACGATGATAGTGGAGAGTTGGTGTTCTTGGGTTTGCCGGTGTCTGTGAGTGAGGGCGGGTCGAGCGTGTATGGGGTGAGGTTGTCGGCTCTGCCGGCGGGGGAAGTGTCGGTGGCGGTGACCGCGGTTGGTGGTGATGGCAGCGGTGTGGAGGTTGTGTCGGGGGCGTCGTCGGTGTCTGTGTCGGATTCGGGGACGTTGTTGTCGTTGACGTTCGGCATTGGCGATTGGGACACCTACCAGTCGGTGACGGTGCGTGCCGGCCAAGACGACGACGTCGTTGACGAGTCGGTGGTGTTGCGTCACGCGGCGTCGGGTGGTGGCTACAGCGTGTCGGGCGATGTGTCGGTGGCTGTTGCAGACGACGACGTCGCGGTTTTGGATTTCTCTGTGTCGGTGGTGTCTGTGCGTGAGGGCGGGTCGAGCGTGTATGGGGTGAGGTTGTCGGCTCTGCCGTTGGGGGAGGTGTCGGTGGCGGTGACCGCGGTTGGTGGTGATGGCAGTGGTGTGGTGGTTGTGTCGGGGGCGTCGTCGGTGTCTGTGTCGGATGCGGCGACGGTGTTGTCGTTGACGTTCGGCATTGGCGATTGGGACACCTACCAGTCGGTGACGGTGCGTGCCGGCCAAGACGACGACATTGTTGACGAGTCGGTGGTGTTGCGTCACGCGGCGTCGGGTGGTGGTTACAGCGTGTCGGGCGATGTGTCGGTGGCTGTCACAGACGACGACGACCGCCGGCTGGAGTTCGCGGGCGTGCCGGTGTTTGTGACTGAGGGTGCCAGCGCCGAGTACGGGGTGAGGTTGTCGGCTCTGCCGGCGTCGACGGTGACGGTTTCGGTGTTGGTGCCCGACGGCGGCGATCTGGTGCTGGTGTCGGGGGCGTCGTCGGTGTCTGTGTTGGGGCAGTCGTTGGAGTTGGAGTTCAGATCCGCGGACTGGCAGACGTTCAAGTCGGTGACGGTGCGCGCCGGCCACGACAGCGACACCGACGACGACGTGGAGACTCTGCGCCACTCGACGAGCGACGGCTATTCGGCGCCGGGCGACGTGACGGTGAACGTCAAAGACGACGACGCTCCTCCGCCTGCGCCGCCTCCTCCGCCTCCTCCGCCTCCGCCTGCGCCGCCTCCTGCGCCTCCGCCTGCGCCGCCTCCGCCTGAGCCTGCGCCGCCTCCTCCGCCTCCGCAGTTTGGGGAGTTCGTCGACGTGGATCCAGGCAGTCCCCACGCGGCGGCTATCGAGATGATGTTCCACAGCGGCATCACCAGGGGCTGCGGCGGCGACCCGCCGCGCTACTGTCCCGATCTGTCTGTCACTAGGGCTCAGATGGCCAGCTTCTTGTCGCGTGCGCTCGACCTTGTCGGCGCTGAGCGGCCTGCGGGATTCATCGACGTGGATCCGGGCAGTCCCCACGCGGCGGCTATCGAGATGATGTTCCACAGCGGCATCACCAGGGGCTGCGGCGGCGACCCGCCGCGCTACTGTCCCGATCTGTCTGTCACTAGGGCTCAGATGGCCAGCTTCTTGTCGCGTGCGCTCGACCTTGTCGGCGCTGAGCGGCCTGCGGGATTCATCGACGTGGATCCGGGCAGTCCCCACGCGGCGGCTATCGAGATGATGTTCCACAGCGGCATCACCAGGGGCTGCGGCAGCGATCCACTGCGCTACTGTCCCGATCTGTCTGTCACTAGGGCTCAGATGGCCAGTTTCCTGCGACGCGCTCTCGCCCTCGGCACTGATGCGTAGGCGCCGCGCGAGCAGCGCCCAAGCATTTGAACTGAGTCTTGCAAGGTCCCGCTCGCCGACTACTACCCCCTCCGCCCCGGACGCTCACGCCCAAGCATTTGAACTGAGTCTTGCAAGGCCCCACAGCAAGCGTGGCCGCTGTCCGCCCTGTCGATCGCTAAGCAGACGCACATCATGATCTTGGCTGGTTCGGGTTCAACGCTTCGGGGTCGGTGTCGGTGGGCGAGGGTTCGCAGACGCGCATCATGATCTTGGCTGGTTCGGGTTCAACGCTTCGGGGTCGGTGTCGGTGGGCGAGGGTTCGCAGACGCGCATCATGATCTTGGCTGGTTCGGGTTCAACGCTTCGGGGTCGGTGTCGGTGGGCGAGGGTTCGCAGACGCGCATCATGATCTTGGCTGGTTCGGGTTCAACGCCGGCTCCGGGCTTGCTGCCGACGTCTCGATGTCGTTCTTCGACCGGATCCGCATCGACGACTTGGTGGGCGCCGACTCCGTAGGCACTGGCCGCGTCGGTTGACGCCGTCACCCGACGATCCGGGCAGGGCGCTACACGTCGCCCGGGACCTGGCAGTTGTCCATGTTGTTGAGGCGGGAGAATCCGTCCATCCGCTCGGTGTAGGTGCTGCCCTCGGTCATGTCGACGAGCAGGAAGCGCAGTTCGCGGTCGGGAATGTCTTCGTCGGCGGTGCGAAGCCGGTCAGAGTGGCTGCGACGGTCGGAGACGTAGACGTCCCAGTCGTCCAGCCAGTCGGCGACCAGCGATGCGTCCGGAGGCCCCTTGCCTTCCGTGAGTTCCGTCAACGAAGCCCCGGCCCGTCTGCGCAGCGTCTCGACCAGCGCCTCGATCTCGTCGGTTCCACGGTCGACCTGGTCGGCCCGCTCAGCCCGTGAGGCTGCCTGCCGGGCGGTGGGCACCGCCGCGAGGGCTGCCTGAGCCTCGGCGCAGCGCTGGTCGGCCCATCGGGCGAAGTCGCGGTCGTCGAGACGGGCCGGGTTCTCGGTGCGTGCCCAGGGCGAGAAGGCCCACGCCCAGAACACGAAGCTGGCGGCTACGAACAGGCCGCCCAGCGACCGTCCGAGCATCCGCCGCCGTCCCGGGCTCGGGCGCCCCGTGGGCGCAGCGAAGGACGCTGGAAGGCGCGGCCCCGGCTTCTGTGCCGCGCTCGGGCGGCCGCCCGTGCCGGCCAGTCCTGGCCCGTCCGATCGTTCGGCGCTCACCGTCAAGGGTTCACCCAGATCTCGGCGGAGACGCCCGGCTCGACAGCAGTGCCGACGGCCGGCGACTGGCGCCAAACGACGCCGGGGTCGCCGTTGAAGCGTTCCGTCTCCTCGTTGAAGAACGGCTCGACCAGAACTTCCACCCCCAGCCCGGCCGCGGACAGTATCCCTCTGGCTTCACCCTCGCTGAGCCCGACCACGCTGGGCATGTCCACGAACGCAGGCCGGTCGGGCGCCACCGCCACCTCCACCGTCACGGTGATCCCCCCTCGTTGCAGGGACCGCGCGGCGGGAGCCTGCCCGATGATGGTGCCTGGAGCGTACTCGCCGGTCTCGACGTCGACCGCGGCCAATCCGAGGGTCAGTTCCTCCATCTCGGCCGTGACCTGCTCCGGATCCCACGCTCGGCCCACGAGGTCGGGAATCTCCACCGAGTCGAGCGGCGGCGCCGCGGTGGTGGACGGGACAGTGTTCGTCGGCGGCTCGGGCAGGCCGACAGTCGGCATGCCTTGGTGGGCAGCGAGCATGATCTCGCGCCAGATCCGGGCTGGGTAGGTGCCTCCCGAGACTCTGAGGTCTGTGGCGGGGGGAACCATCGGGATCTGGGCGTCGGGGAAGCCGACCCACACCGCGGAGGCCCGTTGAGCCGTGTAACCGACGAACGTCGCGTCTGCGTAGTTCTGGGCTGTGCCCGTCTTGCCGGCGGCCGGCCGGTCGATGGCCGCCCGATGGCCGGTGCCGGCAGTGATGGCGCCTTGGAGGATCCATGTGATCTGGTTGGCGATGGAGGGGTCGAGCACCGGCACGTCGTCCTTGACGTGGCGGTACATCGAGGTGCCGTCGGGTGCGACGATGCTGGTCACGAGTACAGGCTCGGTGCGTCGGCCCGAGCGTGCCAGCGTCGAGAACATCGTGGCCAGCTCGACGGTGTTGACGTCTTCGGTGCCGAGGACGCCGGCGCAAACCGGTGCGATCCGGCTGGGTTCCAGGCCGAGCCTCTCGGCCATGGTCACGAAGTTGGCCGGCCTGATGTCCACCATCAGCTGGGCGTACACCGTGTTGATCGAGCGTTGAGTGGCTGTTGCCAGGTCGGCCTCCGCAGGTGCTTCGGGCTCCGAGCCGAGTCCGCCCCTGACGGTCCAGACCGGTCCGCAGACGTCGGGACGGTCGATCACCAGTTCGTCGGGGGCGTCGTATGCCTTGGTTGCTGTGAAGCCCTGAGCGAGAGCGGTGGCCAGCGCGATCGGCTTCATGGCCGACCCGGCCTGCCGGCCCTTTCCGCTGGCCAGGTTGAATTTGGCGTCGGTGTCGTCGCCGAAGAAGTCGCGGCCGCCGACCATGGCCAGGATGTGGCCGTCCTCGGCGCCGTCCACTCCCAGTACCGTCGCGGCTGCGTCGGGGTTGGCGCCGTTTTCTGGCAGTATCGCCTCCACCGCCGCCTCGGCAGCGGTTTGCAGGCCCAGGTCGATCGTCGTGTGGATGTCGAGACCCCCCTCGAAGAGCAGCTGTGTGCGGTACTCGCGGGTCGGTCCGAATGCAGGACTGTCGAGGAACCACTGCTTGACGTCCTCGACGAAGTAGGCCGCCGGGTAGCGCTCCTCGAGGATCGGGACGTCCTCGATGAGCAGGATCGGCTCGTTGCGGGCCCG
Source organism: Acidimicrobiales bacterium (assembly GCA_965116865.1). Lineage (GTDB taxonomy): Bacteria > Actinomycetota > Acidimicrobiia > Acidimicrobiales > Aldehydirespiratoraceae > Aldehydirespirator. Next base: position 835,142 of record OZ220727.1, read on the forward strand.
GTCGTGCTCGTCGTCGGTGATGAAGCCGTTGACCAGCATCCGCTCCAGTACCAGGTTGCGGCGGCGTCTGGCGTCGTGAGGGTTGCGGTAAGGATCGAATGCGCTGGGGCGCTGGATCAGCCCGGCCAGCAGCGCGGCCTGCTCGAGGGTGAGCTCGGTCACCTTCAGGCAGGCTTCGTCGCTGCGCTCGGCCGCGGTGGCGGCCAGTTCGCAGGCGGGGGCGCCGAAATACTGCCTGGCCGCGGCCTCGATGCCGTAGGCGCCGTTGCCGAAGTACACCCAGTTCAGGTAGCGCAGAAGGATGAAGTCCTTGGTGAAGAACTGCTCGAAGCGCCGGGCCATGAAGAATTCCTCGACCTTGCGGGTCAGGGTCGTCTCGGAGCGGTCGAGGAACACGTTGCCGACGTACTGCTGGGTGATGGTGGAGCCGCCCTGGCTGATCCCGCCCGCGGCGACGTTGCTGCGGGCCGCTCGCAGGATCGCCTTGAGGTCGGCACCGTCGTGCTCGTAGAAGCGTTCGTCCTCGATGGCGACCACAGCGTTGCGCACCACTTCGGGAACGAGCTCTATGTCGGTCACGTCGGTTCGGCGCTGCTCGCCCCGCAACTCGGTGATCAGCACACCGTTGCGGTCGTACACCCGCGAGGATTGCGCGGTGGCGAGCTCCTCCATGTCGAAGGTCACGTCGCGCAGCTCGTAGGAGCAGCCCGCCGTCGGCACCGCCACGGCCAGCACCGAGGCGGCCAGGAGTGTGGCGGCGCGTCGCACGCCCGTCATTGTGCATTGCGCCGCGCCTGAAACGGCGCCGCCCCGAGCGGGCCTGCCCACACGAATGCCGCCTGAGAGCCCGCCAGCGGCACCAGCCGATCCTGTCCGAAGTTGTAATATGATGAAATATATGGTAAAGGTAACTTATGACGGTTCATCGGAGAGGAACAGATGATGGGAATGTTCACGTGTCCCATGCGGATCGAGACCATGGACGGTCGCCGGTCGCTCGACCTGGAGGCGACGGTCGACACCGGCGCGGCCTGCACGGTTGTGCCCGGGACGAGGCTGCGCGAGCTGGGGGTGGAGCCCAAGGGGGCTGCGCCGCTTCGAGCTCGTCGACGACACCACGATCAAGGGCGCCTTCGGCGAGGTCGTGGCCGCGATCAACGGCGACGCGGTCAACACGCTGGCGATCTTCGGCACCGACGGCGGTCCGACGCTGCTCGGCGCCTACACGCTGGAGGGTTTGCCGAGCCGTGAGAGCCGGAACCACGCGTCCACCCCTCGGCGCCTAGTGGTCCGTCGCTGAAATGATCGGGGCGTCCGGAGCGCTCCCAAGCAGGGTCTCGGTCCTGCTGCGCTGCCCTAGCCATTTCGACGACACAGCACTAGTCCTGCTCAGGCCGGGCCGCGCCGAAATAGGAATAGGCGAGACAGCAATGCGTACCGATCGGAATGAGTAGATGACGCCTGACCGTTCATCTTGTTGGTAGCGGTTGGCTTTCGCCGGCCGCTGGTCGGGCACCGTGAACGGTTGGGGTGCCCTGGCCTCGGTGCTGTGCGGGTTCTCGCTTCGGCGTCTGGGCGCGGTGTCGTGGGACGTGCGCCGTGTTGCCGCTGTCGGCAGCCGCGGTGGGCGGTCTGCTTCGGTGGCTGCGCTTGGCGGGTTGCCGTGCTTCCTCGGCGTCGCGTCCTGGTGCTGTCGGCTTTGCTTGGAGGCCCTTTGACCGGCAGCTGCGGCTTTGTGGCCGCGGCCCCGTCGGCTGTCGGTTGCCGGTCGTGCTCTCCCGTGCAGTGCTGCGGCGCTTGGCCGTCAGCCCCAGGGCGCGTCTGCCGATCATCACTGCGGCGGCGTGGTGGCAGCCGCGAGCGACATGGCCTGCCGTTTCGCGTTGGCGGGCGCGTCTGCCGATCATCACTGCGGCGGCGTGGTGGCAGCCGCGAGCGACATGGCCTGCCGTTTCGCGTTGGCGGGCGCGTCTGCCGATCATCACTGCGGCGGCGTGGTGGCAGCCGCGAGCGACATGGCCTGCCGTTTCGCGTTGGCGGGCGCGTCTGCCGATCATCACTGCGGCGGCGTGGTGGCCGCTGCAGGGTGTCCGGCGAGATCTGTTGAGGTGGGCGAGCCAGTGCTCGCGTCCCCATTTGGTGGTGTAGGCGGCATCGACCGCGATGATGGCGATGCCGGCGTTGGCGGACATGGCGACGACGCGGTGACGGAACTGCGCGGTGGGCATGCCTGCGACAGTGCGGCGGAAGCGCTTGCCGCGCTTGCGCTCGGCGCGGCCCTTGTGCTTGGGGCCCGCCCCCAGCACGCAGCGCGCCGCCAGATCCCTGCCCGCGAGGCGGCCCAGATGCCCACCCATCTGAACCAGCACCCCATGCTCGGCGGAGGTCACGAACAAGCTGGTGCCGATGCGCGCCCCGGCGGGGGCCGCCGCCACGAACGGGGCGGCCAGCTGCCTCACGCGGCCTCCGCGCCGTAGCGCTCCGCGCAGGCCACCGCCCGCGGCGCCCGGTCGCGCGCCGAGCGCCGCCCATACAGCCGAGCACAGAACGAAGTCAGCACCTCGGTCATGTCGCGCACCAGGTCGTCGTCCACCCCGGAGTCGTCCACCACCACCAGACGGCGACCGTGCGCGGCCAGAGCCGACTCCACCAACTCCACATTCATGCGCCCCAACCGGTCGCGGCGCTCCACCACCACAGTCCGCACCGACGGATCCTCCAGCATCCGACGCAGCTTCGCACGGTTGCCGTCCACCCCCGACGCCACCTCCGACTCAGTGCGCACCACACGCAGACCCCCACGCGCCGCCCACTCGCACAACCTCGACAACTGCCTGTCCAAGTCGCCGCGCTGACCAGAAGACGACACCCTCGCATACAGGCCCACACCATCGCCGGCGTCGTCGTCGGGCACCTCCACGATGATCGTCCGAGTGCCCATCTTGCGCGTCGGGTAAGGCATCTTCCCCTGCCGATACCACGCATAAGCCGTCTTCGGATGGATCCCATTGGCCCGAGCCCAATCAGGCAACTTCACACCCGTCATGTCATCTAATCTACCATCCACACAATCTACCAACTACCATCAACCCGAACAGTTGCTAGTGGTATGTCGTCGAATTGGCTAGGGCAGCGCGGAGGGCTCTAGCCCCAGCTTGAAATGACTACAGACGCCCCGACCAATTCAGCGACGGACCACTGGGTCGCGTAGGCATGGGATCGGATTCCGCTCCCGCCAGCCTAGGCCCTGCGGAGTGCGCCGGTAGGCTGATCCTCCGATGGTTGACCTGCTCGACGACCTGCGCGCCCGTGGGCTGGTCCACGACCACACCGACGAGGCCGGGTTGCGGGAGCTGCTCGCGTCGGGCCCGGTCACGCTCTACTGCGGCATCGATCCCAGCGCCGACAGCCTGCACGTCGGCCACCTCGTGGCGGTGCTGGTGCTGCGCCGCTTCCAGCAGGCCGGCCACCGTCCGCTGGCGCTGGTGGGCGGGGCCACCGGGATGGTGGGCGACCCGAGTGGACGCTCCGACGAGCGCAACCTGCTCGACGCGGCGACGCTGGAAGCCAACACGGCCGGCATCCGGGCCCAGATCGAGTCTCTGTTCGACTTCACTGGCGACAGCGCGGCCCGTCTCGTGAACAACTATGACTGGACCCGCGACGTGAGGCTGCTCGACTTCCTGCGCGATGTGGGCAAGCACGTGACCGTCAACCAGATGGCGGCCAAGGAATCGGTGCGCAGTCGCATGGCAAGCGACCACGGGATCTCGTTCACCGAGTTCAGCTACATGTTGCTGCAGGCCTACGACTACTGGTGGCAGTTCGAGAACTACGACTGCCGCCTGCAGGTGGGCGGCTCCGACCAGTGGGGCAACATCACCGCCGGCATCGACCTGGTCCGACGCCGCAGCGGCGCCGCGGTCCACGGGCTGACTTGGCCGCTGATGACCCGGGCCGACGGCCAGAAGTTCGGCAAGACCGCCGACAGCGCGGTGTGGCTCGACGCCGGGCGCACCCTGCCGTTCGAGCTCCATCAGTACTTCGTGAACACCGACGACCGCGACGTCGAGCGCCTGCTGTTGCAGCTCACCCTCCTGCCCGTGGCCGAGGTGGAAGGGATCATGTCGGCCCACGCCGCCGCTCCGCACGAGCGCCGTGCCCAGCGGGCCCTCGCCGACGAGGTCTGCACGCTCGTGCACGGCGCGGCCGCCACCCGCCGCGCCGGCCTGGCGTCTGAGGTGCTGTTCGGGGAGCTGTCGCTGTCGCTGGACCGTCTGGAGGCGGTGCGGGGCATAGTGCCCGAGACGGTGGTTAGCGGCTCGACCATCGGCGGCGACGAACCGATGGTCGGCGCGCTGGTCGCGTCCGGCGTGTGCGCTTCCCGCTCCGACGCCCGGCGCACGATCACCGCCGGCGGTATCCGGGTGAACGGCCGACGGGTGGCGTCTCCGGCGGAGCCGGTCGACTTGGTGGGCGGACGCTACGCGCTGGTGCAGCGCGGCCGCCGTCGGCGGCGCCTTTTGGTGGTGGGCTGAGTGAGTCGTGGTCGGTGGTTTCGGTGCGGCTGTCGGCGGCGGGGCCTTGTGGTGGTGGGTTGAGTGAGTCGTGGTCGGTGGTTTCGGTGCGGCTGTCGGCGGCGGGGCCTTGTGGTGGTGGGCTGAGTGAGTCGTGGTCGGTGGTTTCGGTGCGGCTGTCGGCGGCGGCGCCTTTTGGTGGTGGGTTGAGTGAGTCGTGGTCGGTGGTTTCGGTGCGGCTGTCGGCGGCGGCGCCTTTTGGTGGTGGGTTGAGTGAGTCGTGGTCGGTGGTTTCGGTGCGGCTGTCGGCGGCGGGGCCTTTTGGTGGTGGGTTGAGTGAGTCGTGGTCGGTGGTTTCGGTGCGGCTGTCGGCGGCGGGGCCTTTTGGTGGTGGGTTGAGCATTCGCTCCGCGCTATCGGCAGCCCACGCCTCTGGCCTGGGGTTTCGTGACCTCAGGGTTGTCGTTCCTGGGGTTCGCTCCGCAGCCACGCGGGCCGGCAGCCCCGCGACGGGGAGGTGCAGGAGAGAATCGTGCCGCGGGCGGGTTGCGCGCGCTGAGCGCGGCCGCTAAGGTAGTCAGCCACCCCCGGCGGGGCCTTCGGGCGCGGCCGGGGATGCAGTGCCATCGACGCTATCGGGCTGGCTTGACCCAGGACCGCAATCGTCGGCGGAGATTGTTTCTTGAAAACGGAAGAGACGGACGCATAGCGAGTGCGGGCGTCGGCTCGGGCTGCGTGGCTTGAGACGATGTCCGTCAAGACATGGCCCGGCATGCCTGCCGGGCCGCCCGGCGCCTCGGCGCCGGGAGAGCCAAGGTCTCACCGCTACCAGCGGCGAGACCGGCTCTCTGGCCGCAAGGCTGCTCACGCACCCGCCCCAGGCGGGCAGGCAGCCGAGCAACCCGATCGAAGGCCCGGCTCCTGCCGGTGTCGGAGATCTCGACGGAGAGTTTGATCCTGGCTCAGGACGAACGCTGGCGGCGTGCTTAACACATGCAAGTCGAACGAGGCAGCGGCCTTCGGGCCGTTGTCGAGTGGCGAACGGGTGAGTAACACGTGAGGAACCTGCCCCGGAGACCGGGACAACCAGAGGAAACTCTGGCTAATACCGGATGCCCTCGGATGGTCGCATGGCCGACCGAGGAAACGCTCTGGTGCTCCGGGAGGGCCTCGCGACCTATCAGCTTGTTGGTGGGGTAACGGCCTACCAAGGCATCGACGGGTAGCTGGTCTGAGAGGACGATCAGCCACACTGGGACTGAGACACGGCCCAGACTCCTACGGGAGGCAGCAGTGGGGAATATTGCGCAATGGGCGAAAGCCTGACGCAGCAACGCCGCGTGGGGGATGACGGCCTTCGGGTTGTAAACCCCTTTCAGCAGGGACGAAAATGACGGTACCTGCAGAAGAAGCCCCGGCCAACTACGTGCCAGCAGCCGCGGTAACACGTAGGGGGCGAGCGTTGTCCGGATTTATTGGGCGTAAAGAGCTCGTAGGCGGTTGCGTAAGTCGGATGTGAAAACTCTGGGCTCAACCCAGAGACTGCATCTGATACTGCGCTGACTAGAGTCCGGTAGGGGAGCATGGAATTCCTGGTGTAGCGGTGAAATGCGCAGATATCAGGAGGAACACCAGCGGCGAAGGCGGTGCTCTGGGCCGGTACTGACGCTGAGGAGCGAAAGCGTGGGTAGCGAACAGGATTAGATACCCTGGTAGTCCACGCCGTAAACGTTGGGCACTAGGTGTGGGGCCTACTTAACGGGTTCCGTGCCGTAGCTAACGCATTAAGTGCCCCGCCTGGGGAGTACGGCCGCAAGGCTAAAACTCAAAGGAATTGACGGGGGCCCGCACAAGCGGCGGAGCATGTTGCTTAATTCGAGGCAACGCGAAGAACCTTACCTGGGTTTGACATGCATGGAAAAGCCATAGAGATATGGTGTCCTTCGGGGCCGTGCACAGGTGGTGCATGGCTGTCGTCAGCTCGTGTCGTGAGATGTTGGGTTAAGTCCCGCAACGAGCGCAACCCTTGTCCTATATTGCCAGCACGTAACGGTGGGGACTTGTAGGAGACTGCCGGGGTCAACTCGGAGGAAGGTGGGGATGACGTCAAGTCATCATGCCCCTTATGCCCAGGGCTGCAAACATGCTACAATGGCCGGTACAAAGGGCTGCTACACCGCGAGGTTGAGCGAATCCCACAAAGCCGGTCTCAGTTCGGATTGGAGTCTGCAACTCGACTCCATGAAGTCGGAGTCGCTAGTAATCCCGGATCAGCAACGCCGGGGTGAATACGTTCCCGGGCCTTGTACACACCGCCCGTCACACCACGAAAGTCGGCAACACCCGAAGTCAGTGGCCTAACCCTTCGGGGAAGGAGCTGCCGAAGGTGGGGTCGGCGATTGGGGTGAAGTCGTAACAAGGTAGCCGTACCGGAAGGTGCGGCTGGATCACCTCCTTTCTAAGGAGCAAGATCTCAACGGTAGGTCGGCTGCTCAGGCCGGCTGTCAGTTGAGTGCTTCCAGTTAAGGCACTCGCTGGTTCGTCTCTTCCGTTTTGAGGAAGCGGTCATGGCATCGCACCTCTGGGCGCGCTGAGCCTTCGAAGTTCATCGTCCACGGAATCGCCTCTTGAGAATTGCATAGCGAGCACGAGCATCTTTTGCGAGATGCAAATGAAAATGAAACCCAAGCTACTAAGAGCCAACGGTGGATGCCTTGGCACTGACTACCGATGAAGGTCGTGAGAGGCTGCGATAAGCCGCGGGGAGCTGCCTACTAAGCCCTGATCCGCGGATGACCGAATGGGGAAACCCGGCACTCGTAATGGAGTGTCACTGCCGTCTGAACACATAGGGCGGCTAGAGGGAACCGGGTGAACTGAAACATCTAAGTAACCCGAGGAAAGGAAAGCAACAGCGACTCCCTGAGTAGCGGCGAGCGAAACGGGAAGAGCCTAAACTCAGGTGGTGGAAAGCCTGGCGGCGTTGCCATCTGGGGGTTGTGGGAACCGATAGGGAGAGCGCCAGATCTCCCGCAGAGTTACAAAGACAGTGGGTAGTGGAATCGCTCTGGAAAGGCGAGCCACAGAGGGTAATGGCCCCGTACACGAAACTCATCTGTCCTCTGATCGGAGTTCCCGAGTAGCGCCGGATCCGGGAAAGCCGGCGTGAATCTGCGAGGACCACCTCGCAAGGCTAAGCATATGTCAGTGACCGATAGTGAACTAGTACCGTGAGGGAAAGGTGAAAAGCACCCCGGGAGGGGAGTGAAATAGTACCTGAAACCGTTGGTTTACAAGCAGTCAGAGTGTCGCCTCCGTCGCCTTGCGCCTCGGAGGTCACGATGGCGTGCCTTTTGAAGAATGAGCCTGCGAGTTACGGTGTGTGGCAAGGTTAACCCGCGAGGGGAAGCCGGAGCGAAAGCGAGTCTGAACAGGGCGTTCAGTCGCATGCTGTAGACCCGAAGCCGAGTGATCTAGCCATGGGCAGTGTGAAGCGGGGGTAAGACCCCGTGGAGGCGCGAACCCACTTCGGTTGAAAACGGAGGGGATGACCTGTGGTTAGGGGTGAAAGGCCAATCAAACTCGGTGATAGCTGGTTCTCCGCGAAATGTATTTAGGTGCAGCGTCGCATGTTCAGCCGTGGAGGTAGAGCACTGGATGGGCTAGGGGCCCTACAAGGTTACTGACCCCAACCAAACTCCGAATGCCACGGCTCCAGAGTGCGGCAGTGAGTCCTCGGGGGATGAGCTTCGATGGACAAAAGGGAAACAGCCCAGACCGCCGGTTAAGGCCCCTAATTCTGTACTAAGTGGTAAACGATGTGGGATCGCCCAGACAGCCAGGAGGTTGGCTTAGAAGCAGCCACCCTTGAAAGAGTGCGTAACAGCTCACTGGTCGAGTGGTCCTGCGCGGACAATGTAACGGGGCTTAAGTACAGAGCCGAAACTGCGGATGTCTGTGTAGACAGGCATGGTAGCGGAGCGTCGATCTTGGTGCGAAGCGCCGGTGTGAACCGGCGTGGACCGTGGTCGAGTGCGAATGCAGGTATGAGTAGCGAAAGAGGGGTGAGAAACCCCTCCACCGGAAGTCCAAGGGTTCCTGGGGAAGGCTAATCCTCCCAGGGTGAGTCGGGAGCTAAGGCGAGGCCGACAGGCGTAGTCGATGCACAACCGGTTGATATTCCGGTACCACCAAGTGAGCGTCCATGCAAAAGCGAGATTGCTAAGAGGATGCCTGGTGCCCCACGAAGGGGCAACAGGTCGAATCGACCCATCTCGTGGCTGCAAGCAATGCGGGGACACAGGAAGGTAGGTGAGCCCAGGCGATGGTTGTCCTGGGGTAAGCGTGTAGGAGGAGGACCAGGCAAGTCCGGGCCTCATCAACTCTGAGACGCGAAGCCGAGCCGATACAGGTGAAGTCACTTATCCTATGCTGTCAAGAAAAGCCGCTAGCGAGCTCACTGGGTGCCCGTACCCCAAACCAACTCAGGTGGACAGGTAGAGAATACCAAGGTGATTGGGTGAACTATGGTTAAGGAACTCGGCAAATTGCGTCCGTAACTTCGGGAGAAGGACGGCTCCAATAGAGTGACGGCCCTAGCGGCCTGAGCTTGAAGGAGTGGCACAGACCAGAGGGAAGCGACTGTTTACTAAAAACACAGCAGCGTGCGAAGCCGCAAGGCGATGTATACGCTGTGACGCCTGCCCGGTGCTGGAAGGTTACGGGGAGAGGTTAGCCTCCGGGCGAAGCTTTGAACCTAAGCCCCAGTAAACGGCGGCCGTAACTATAACGGTCCTAAGGTAGCGAAATTCCTTGTCGGGTAAGTTCCGACCTGCACGAATGGCGTAACGACTTCCCTACTGTCTCAACCATAGACCCAGCGAAATTGAAGTACGAGTAAAGATGCTCGTTAGCTGCAGAAGGACGGAAAGACCCCGTGCACCTTTACTACAGTCTGGTATTGGTTTTTGGCATAGGTTGTGTAGGATAGGTGGGAGACTTGGAAGCGAGGGCGCTAGCCCTCGTGGAGTCAACCTTGAAATACCACCCTTTCTATGCTGGGAATCTAACCTAGGTCCGTAATCCGGATTAGGAACAGTGCCAGATGGGTAGTTTGACTGGGGCGGTCGCCTCCCAAAAGGTAACGGAGGCGCCCAAAGGTTCCCTCAGCCTGGTCGGCCATCAGGCGTTGAGTGCAATGGCACAAGGGAGCTTGACTGCGAGACGTACATGTCGAGCAGGTGCGAAAGCAGGGCATAGTGATCCGGCGGTTGCGTGTGGAAGCGCCGTCGCTCAACGGATAAAAGGTACGCCGGGGATAACAGGCTCATCTTCCCCAAGAGTCCATATCGACGGGAAGGTTTGGCACCTCGATGTCGGCTCATCGCATCCTGGGGCTGAAGCAGGTCCCAAGGGTTGGGCTGTTCGCCCATTAAAGCGGTACGCGAGCTGGGTTTAGAACGTCGTGAGACAGTTCGGTCCCTATCCTCTGCAGCCGGAAGAGACTTGAGGAAAGCTGTCCCTAGTACGAGAGGACCGGGACGGACGCAGCTCTCGTGTGCCAGTTGTTCCGCCAGGAGCATGGCTGGTTGGCGACCTGCGGAAAGGATAACCGCTGAAAGCATCTAAGCGGGAAGCCTGTTCCAAGATGAGGTCTCTCACCGGGTAACCGGGTAAGGCCCGTGGTAGAACACCACGTTGATAGGCCGGAAGTGCAAGCACGGCGACGTGTTCAGCTGACCGGTACTAATCGGCCGAGGGCTTGGTTCAATTTCGCATCGAGCGTTCGGTGCTCGTGCTCGCTATGGAGTTCGTCAAGAGGCGGTCCCTGCTTCAGGGTTCGCCCGTACGACAATAAGTTTCGGTGGTGATAGCGGCGGGGTCACACCCGTTCCCATTCCGAACACGGAAGTTAAGCCCGCCAGCGCCGATGGTACTTGGGTGGAGACGCCCTGGGAGAGTAGGACGCCGCCGGATTTCGCCGATCAGAAGGCCCCGTCGACTCCGTCGCCGGGGCCTTCTGGCATTGTGTGGCGCTTCGCTTGGATCGGCGACGGTGGGCGTCTGCACCGATGTGGCGGACTGGGCTGCCGATGCGACGGATCGGCGAGTTCGGGGATGAAGGTAGGCTCCCTCCATGGCGCGCAAGGGCGACAGGTCGGGCCGCTCGCGGCCGCGACCGAGTGGCAGCAGCCCGCGACGGCGTGTTCCGCTCCCGCTGACCCCGCACCCTGAGCCGGATCCTCGTTCCGAGCTGATGCGCGCGCTGGGACCTCAGCACGGCCGGAACGCGGTGCGGCGTTTCGAGGAGGCGGCCAAGGCCTTCCGGGCCGAACGGTTCGAGGAGGCCCTTCCCCTGCTCACCCGCCTGACCCGCGATGCCCCGGAGGTCGCCGACGTACGCGAGCTCCACGGCCTGGTGCTGTACCGGCTGGGGCGGTTCAAGGCGGCCGCGGGAGAACTCGAATACTTCCGCGAGTTGAGCGGCTCCACCGAACAGCATCCGGTGCTGGCCGACTGCCACCGCGCTATGGGCCGGTGGGCCGACGTGGAGGCGCTCTGGAAGGAGCTGGGAGCGGCGTCGCCGTCGGCCGAACTGATGAACGAGGGGCGGCTGGTGATGGCTGGCGCCAAAGCCGACAGAGGTGAGCTTCCCGCGGCTATCCGGCTCCTGGAGCAGGGCTGGCGGCTGCCGTCGCGACCACGCTCCCATCACCTGCGGCGGGCTTACGCGCTCGCCGATCTCTACGAGAAGGCGGGACGATCGCCACGCGCCCGCGAGCTGTTCCGCTGGGTCGAGTCCCACGACCCGCGTCTCGCCGATGTCTCCCAACGGGCCCGATCCCTCTCCTGAGACCGGCCCCGCGGGGCGCCTTCGAGTCTGGAGCGCATCAGGTGGCGGCGGTCGCCGAGATTGCGCTGCCACGCCGGTCCGCGCGTTGCGCCGGGCGCGGGCGCTACCGTGGCCGCGGGCTGGCGCAGGTCGCCTGGCCTGCTGGTCGACGGTCGTCTCGGACCAGCCATCAGGAGTCACATCAGGAGTTCTCCGTGGACATTCACACATTGCTCGGCGACGACGCCGAGTCGCTGCTCGAGCACGAATGCAAGACCTTCGAGCGGGAGTCGCTGACCCTGCCCGGTCCCGACTTCGTGGACCGCGTCCTCGCCGCCAGCGACCGCCCGCCCCAGGTGCTGCGCAGCATCGGATCGCTGTTCGGCAGCGGCCGGCTGGCCGGCACCGGCTACGTGTCGATACTGCCCGTAGACCAGGGCGTCGAGCACTCCGGCGCAGCATCGTTCGCACCCAACCCCGCCTACTTCGACCCGCTGAACATCGTCGAACTGGCCTTCGAGGGAGGCTGCAACGCGGTGGCCACCACCTTCGGCGTGCTGGGGATGGCGTCGCGCCGCTACGCCCATCGCATGCCGTTCATCGTCAAACTCAACCACAACGAACTGCTGAGCTGTCCCGAGTCCTACGACCAGACGATGTTCGGATCGGTGGAGCAGGCCTGGGACCTCGGCGCGGCCGGCGTCGGCGCAACCGTCTACTTCGGCTCCGAGAACGCGCGCTGCCAGATCGGCGAGGTGTCCGAGGCATTCGCGGCCGCCCACGAACTCGGCATGTTCACCGTTCTGTGGTGCTACCTGCGCAACTCGGCGTTCAAGGTGGACGGCGCCGACTACCACGCAGCCGCCGACCTGACCGGCCAGGCCAACCATTTGGGCGTCACCATCGAGGCCGACATCATCAAGCAGAAGCTGCCCACCAACAACGGCGGCTACACCGCCGTCGGCTTCGGCAAGACCCACGACCTCGTCTACGACCGGCTCACCAGCGACCATCCCATCGATCTGTGCCGTTACCAGGTGGCCAACTGCTACATGGGCCGGGTCGGGCTGATCAACAGCGGCGGAGCGTCGTCGGGGGCCGGCGACCTGGCCGAGGCGGTCGCCACCGCGGTCATCAACAAGCGGGCCGGCGGCACCGGGCTGATCTCGGGCCGCAAAGCCTTCCAGCGGCCCATGGCCGAAGGCGTCGAACTGCTCAACGCCATCCAGGACGTGTACCTGGATCCGTCCGTCACCGTCGCCTGACCTCTGCCGCGGCGCGGGGACGGCTGGAGTTCGCGCGACGCTCGTGCCGAGTCGACGACGGTGCCGCGTGGTCGGCTGGGCAGCCCGAGCGAGTTCTCGAAGCACCTTGCCTGCGACTGGCAGCTGTCGTCGCGGCTCAGGTGACAGCGGTCATGATCGCCGATGGGGGCAAGACCTTGCCTGCGACTGGCAGCTGTCGTCGCGGCTCAGGTGACAGCGGTCATGATCGCCGATGGGGGCAAGACCTTGCCTGCGACTGGCAGCTGTCGTCGCGGCGACGGTCGTTGAATCCTGATGCGAAGTCGGAAGCATCAAAATGCCGGAGTCTGGCCATGCGGACGACGGTTGCTGACGACGAGGCCCGGAATCTGCAGATTCGAGGGGATGGATGCCACCGCGGCGCACGGCATGACGGCTATAGTTCGACTAGCGGGCCGGAGATGGTGGGTCTCAACTGCAGGCCGTGCCGTCCGCTCTCGCACAGCGGGTGCAAAGGAGCATCAGTGACTGAGACTTCGGCCCGGACCGAGGAGGTCCGCACCACCGACGGCATCGTGCTGCGCTTCGCGGGCGACTCTGGCGACGGAATACAGTTGACGGGCAACCGGTTCACATCGGCCAGCGCCCTGTTCGGCAACGACCTGGCCACCCTTCCGGAGTTCCCAGCTGAGATAAGGGCGCCGGCCGGCACCCTGGCCGGCGTCTCGTCGTTTCAGGTTCAAATCTCCGACCACGACATCACCACCCCCGGTGACGCGCCGACCGTGCTTGTGGCCATGAACCCAGCAGCGCTGCGGGCCGACCTGTCGCTGGTGAAGCCGGGCGGCACGGTGATCGTGAACATCGACGCCTTCAACGAGCGCAATCTGGCCAAGGCCGGATACGGGTGCGACCCGCTGACCGACGGAAGCCTCGAAGGCTACACGGTGATCACCGCTCCCATGACCGACCTCACCAAGCGGGCCTGCGAGAATCTGGGAGTCAAGCCCCGCGACGCCGAGCGGTCCAAGAACTTCTTCGCCCTCGGGCTGGTGTCGTGGCTGTACTCGCGTCCGGTCCAGCCCACCGTCGATTGGATCGACCGCAAGTTCGCAGGACGCGACACAGTGGCCGCTGCCAACAAGGCCGCCTTTGCCGCGGGCCACGCCTTCGGCGAGACCGCCGAACTGGGCGCCGCCCGGCTCGTGGTCAACGCGGCGGAGCTGGAGCCAGGCACCTACACCACCATAAGTGGCAACACCGCCCTGTCGTGGGGGCTCATCGCCGCCTCCCAGCAGGCCGGCCTGCCGCTGTTCCTGGGGTCCTACCCGATCACTCCGGCCAGCGACATCCTCCACGAACTGGCCCGCCACAAGAACTTCGGAGTCCGCACCCTGCAGGCCGAGGACGAGATCGCCGCGGTAGGCGCGGCCCTCGGCGCGGCCTACGGAGGCCACATCGGGGTCACCGCCACCTCAGGGCCGGGCATGGCCCTCAAGGCCGAGACCGTCGGGCTGGCCGTCAGCTTGGAGCTGCCGCTGGTGGTTGTCGACATCCAGCGCGGCGGACCCTCCACCGGCCTGCCCACCAAGACCGAGGCAGCCGACCTGCTGATGGCCATGCACGGCCGTCACGGCGAGGCGCCTCTTCCGATCGTGGCCGCCCAGAGTCCCTCGGACTGCTTCTTCGCGGCCGTCGAGGCGGTGCGCCTGGCAGTGGAGCACCGGACGCCGGTGATCCTGCTGTCGGACGGCTACCTGGCCAACAGCAGCGAGCCTTGGCGCATCCCCGACGTCGGGCAGATCTCCCCGATCCGAGTCGATTTCGCCTCCGGGCCCAACCATGTGAACGACGAGGGCGAGGCCGTCTTCTGGCCCTTCCGCCGCGACGAGCGGCTGGTGCGCCCCTGGGCCGTCCCGGGAACGCCGGGGCTGATGCACCGCATCGGCGGCATCGAGAAGGAGGACGGCAGCGGCAACATCAGCTACGAGCCCGACAACCATCGGGCGATGGTGCGGCTGCGAGGCGAGCGGATCGCTCTGATCGCCCGCCACATCCCGCCGGCGGAGGTCGTCGGCGACCCGGACGCGGCCGTGGCGGTGGTGGGCTGGGGCTCGACGTGGGGAGCGATCACCTCGGCCCGGCGCCGGATCGAGGCGGTCGGCCATCGATTGGCCCATGTTCACCTGCGACACTTGAACCCTCTGCCCGCCAATCTCGGCGACCTGCTGCGAACCTTCGAGCGGGTGCTGGTGCCCGAGATGAACACCGGGCAGCTGTGCCGGATGCTGAGGGCGGAGTATCTCGTCGACGCCCGATCGGTGACCAAGGTCTCCGGTCAGCCCTTCACAGCGGCCGAGCTCGTCGAGGCCTGCTGGGAGGAGATCACCACTACCGAAGGAGCGCGATGACGGAGGCGCCGGCCACCACTCGCAAGGACTGGGCCACCGACCAGGAGGTCCGCTGGTGCCCGGGCTGCGGCGACTACTCGATCCTGACTGCGGTGCAGTTGCTGATGCCCGAACTGGGTGTGCGCCGTGAAGACACCGTGTTCGTGTCGGGGATCGGCTGCGCGGCCCGGTTCCCCTACTACATGAACACCTACGGCCTGCACGCCATCCACGGACGCTCGCCGGCGGTCGCCACCGGCCTGGCCATGGCGCGTAGCGACCTGCACGTTTGGGTGGTGGGCGGCGACGGCGACATGATGTCGATCGGCGGCAACCATCTGATCCACGCCCTGCGCCGCAACGTGAACCTGAACATCCTGCTGTTCAACAACCAGATCTATGGGCTGACCAAAGGCCAGTACTCGCCTACCAGCGAGCGGGGCAAGGTCACCAAGTCCACCCCCCACGGCTCGGTCGAGCAGCCGTTCAACGCGGTGTCGCTGGCGCTCGGGGCCGAGGCGTCGTTCGTGGCGCGCACCCATGACATGGACCGGAGCCACATGCAGGAGACGTTCCGGCGGGCCCACGACCATCCTGGAGCGGCGTTCGTGGAGGTCTTCCAGAACTGCAACGTGTTCAACGACGGCGCCTTCGCGGCCCTCACCAAGCGCGACGCCCGCGACTCGATGCTGATCGACCTGCGCCACGGCGAGCCGGTGCGCTTCGGCGCCGACGACGAGTTCGGCGTGGTGATGGACGGCGGCCGGGCTCGGGTGGTGACCGTCGCTGACGTGGGAGCGGATGCCCTCGTGGTGCACGACGAGACCGATCCCGACCCGTCGACAGCGTTCGCTCTGAGCCGTCTGGCCAACACCAACGATGTGCCCACCCCGATCGGGGTCTTCCGGGCGGTGGAGCGGCCCGAGTATGGCTCGGCGGTCACCTCCCAGATTGCCGCCTCACAGTCCAAGGCCGGTCCCGGCGACCTTCGCGAACTGCTGCATTCCCGCCCTACCTGGCAAGTCGCCTGACCCTGGGCGGCTGCGCCGACGGATCCGACCGGGCAGGCGCCTCCGGCCGGGGCCACCGAGTGCGAGACGATCGAGCCTGCCCTCGCGAACTGCTGCATTCCCGCCCTACCTGGCAAGTCGCCTGACCCTGGGCGGCTGCGCCGACGGATCCGACCGGGCAGGCGCCTCCGGCCGGGGCCACCGAGTGCGAGACGATCGAGCCTGCCCTCCACGGTCCGGAGCGCGCCGCCTGCAGGTCGACCGGGACCGTCGGCCGCGCTAATGGGCGTCGAGCCTGCCCTCCACGGTCCGGGGCGCGCCGCCTGCGGACGGTCAGCGCCGCCGGCAGGCCGGTCTCAGGCGTCGAGCACCTGGTGGGCGGCTTGGACCAGGTCGACCACAGGCGGCAGGGTGGACCACGGGAAGTTGATCCACAGGTCGGTGCGCCGCCACACGTAGTCGCATTTCACCAGCGATTGGGACTTCTCGTACAGCACCGCCGAGCGGACCTCGGCCACCTCGCCGAGGCAGTAGTCGCGCACCATCTTGAGGGTGTGGCCTGTGTCGGCGACGTCGTCTGCGATCAGGACGTTGGACCGGCGGTGATCGACGAGGTCGAGCTGCGGGGGCAGCACCACCGGAACCTCGAGGCGCTCGCCGACGCCGGTGTAGTACTCGCAGTTCATGACGTACACATTCTTGACCGACAGCGCGTAGCCCAGCGACCCGGCGCAGAACAGCCCGCCCCGGGCGATGGCCAGGATCATGTCGGGTCTGTAGCCGTCGTCGGCGACGATCTGCGCCAACTCGCGGACGCCGCGCCCGTAGAGCGTCCAGTCCATCTCCTCCCGTGCCGTGCTGTCGCCCATGGCGGTTCGTCCTCCTGTGGTTCCCGGCAGGTTCTCTAGTTCCTACTAGCTCCCGCCGTCCCGCGGTGGGATGACCGCACCCTCGGCCCGCGCCCATGATCCGCATGACCTGCGACATGACAGATCTGCACAGAATCCATGCAACAGGCAACCTCGCCACGAAACACCGACGCGACCGGGCGCTAGCGTGGCCGTGTGGGCGTCTCGGTCGAACTGTCCAATCTCGGGCCGTTGCGGTCGGCGGAGCTGGAACTGGGCGACCTCACGCTGCTGACCGGCGAGAACAACACGGGCAAGACCTTCCTGGCCACGGTCCTGCACCGGGCTCTCGCCGCGTCGCCTCCCGCCCGGTGGCTGCCGCGACGCCACTTGGACGGGGTGCCGTCGGAGATCGAGGAGTGGGTCGTGAGCGCTCTCGACGAACCGGCCGACGGTCCGGCCGGAGAGGAGCCGGTCATGGCGCCGAGCGGGGCGGTCACGGACTGGGCCGACCGCTTCACGACCGAGGTCCTGCGCGACTATGGAGCGAGCGTGCGCAACTCCATCGCGTATGCGTTCGGAGCCGAGGCGTCGCTGTTGCGACGACGGACGCACAGTCGGCACGCCTCCGACTGCTACCTGCGGATACGCAGCTCGGATCCGTCATGGCGGGTCGAGATCCGTTTCGATTCGGCGGAAGTGTCCGTCGACCCGCCCGACTCGGACGGGTTGCTGAGGGCTTTCCTGAGGCCTGCCGACATCCGGCTAGCCGCTCGAACGGACAGGCACTCGCCGCGTCGGAGCTCGATGATGATCGATCATGTGCTCGGCCTCGACATGGGCGGAGCCTCCCCCCGTCGCAATCTGGGTCTGTTCTCTTCCTGGCCGCGCAGCGCCTTGCATCTGCCCGCCGATCGCACCGGGATCATGCAGAGCCACAACGTGCTGGCCGGCGCCGCGGTGCGCCAGTCGGCGAGGGCCGGCATCCGGCCCATCGAGATCGAGACGCTGCCGGGAACGTCGGCCGACTTCCTTTCCCTGGTCCTCGAGATCCCCGAGTACGGGCAGGTCTCTCGCCGCGGGGAGACCACGTTCTCGGCGCTCGTCCGCAAGTTCGAGTCCCGGATGCGGGCGCAGATCGAGGTCGATCAGCGTTCCGACGGTCTCGACGCCATCGTCGCGGCGACGCCGGAGGGCCGGTTTCCGATGGCGCGGGCGTCATCGATGCTGTCCGAACTGGCGCCGTTGCTCCTCGTGCTCAAGTCCCGCTTGTTCGTCGACCACATCACCATCGATGAGCCTGAGGCGCACCTTCATCCTGGGATGCAGGTGCGGGTGGCGTCGTTCTTGGCCGAGTTGGTGAACAGCGGGATGGGGCTCGTGCTCACCACTCACTCGGACTTCTTCGTCTCGCAGTTCAACAACATGATCAGGCGCCATGAACTTGCTGCGTCGTCCGGCCCGGCGGGCTCCAACGGCACCCCTTCGCTGGCCCGGTCCAGGGTCTGCGCGTTGACGTTCTCACGCGAGAACGGCTGGTGCACGGCGCGGGAGTCTGTCCCGGACCGCCTCGACGGCATCGACGAGTCCACGTTCACAGATGTGATGCGCAAGCAGTACGCCGAGACGGCGAGACTAGTCGACGGGCTGATCGAGTCTGCTGCAGAATGAGCGCCTGTGCTGCATTCGTCGGAGCCTGCCCGTTGCCTTGACGGCGACTGCGGAATCTGTCGGCTCAACGCACTGTTCGGTACCACTATCTTCGGATGGGGGCGAAGAATTGACGGCGACTGCGGAATCTGTCGGCTCAACGCACGGCTGATCGATGGCGGGGCGGAGGCGGTTCCCTGGGATGACCTCGACGAGCACGCCTGCCGGCTGCACGTCAGGCCCGGCGAGGGAGTTCGCTGCATCCACGGGATCCGCCTCGACATGCAGGGAGCGTCCTACCGGCGGGTGTCCAAGGCTGAAGACCGCAGGATGTGCGACTTTGCGGTCTTGGCCGCGTCAGACGGCACGGCCCACTGCGTCGCAGTCGAGTTGAAGAGCGGGATCGCTTATGCCGAGGACGTGGAGCAACTCTCCGAAGGACTCAGAGCCATGCACGACAATCTCGACGCGAGCGGCGTGGACTGCCGCCCTCGCGCGCTGCTCGTCGCGGGCCGGGAACTGGACAAGCTGAGGTTCTCGTTGCGGGACCGGCTCGCGAGCCTGAGGTTCGGTGCCCGGCCGGTGCGCCTAGAGATTGTTGAATGCGGCCATTGCCTGCACCTGTGAGCATGTCCGAGGCTCCTGGAGAGGGTGGATCGAACAGCCCGACGGCGTGCCGGAGACCGGCAGCAGCCGCATCGAAGGCTTGAACCTCGCCCATCCGAACCTGACGCTGTTGTACCGTTCTCACATAGGCATGCGTTGGAGTTGCATGGCTTGGGCGATGCGGCGGTGGTCTTGCAGCATCTGCTCGACGTTGGAGGCGTGCAGCCGACCGTCCTCCACCACCGGGCGGCCCGCGACGATGGTGTGGTGCGCAGCTACCGGGCCGCAGCGCAGCCATGCCTCGACGGGGTCGGACCAGGCCCCTGCGAAGGCGATGCCGTCGAGGCGCCACACCGCGACGTCGCCGCAGGCGCCGACGGTCAGTTCGCCGATCTCGCCGGAGCGTCCCAGGCACGAAGCGCCGCCCCGGGTGGCCATCTCCAACGCCTCGCGGGCAGTGAACAGGCTTTCTCGGCCGGCCTGGCCGTCGCGCAGTCGGGCCAAGAGCATGGCGTTGCGGGCCTCGGTCCACATCGAGCCCGAGTCGGCCGACGCCGAGCCGTCCACCCCCAGGCCCACCGGCACCCCCGCGGCCCGCAGCTCGCGCACCGGCGCCGTGCCCGCGCCCAGGATCATGTTCGAGCTCGGGCAGTGGGCCACTCCCGTGCCCCAGCGGCCCAGCCGGGAGATCTCCGCCGCGTCGGGCTGCACGCAGTGCGCTACCCACGACCGATCGGTGCCCCAGCCGCAGTGCTCGAAGTAGTCCACCGGCCGCATGCCGAACGTCTCCAAGCAGAAGCCGTCCTCGCCGGCGTCCTCGGCCAGGTGGGTGTGCAGTCGCACGTCCAGCCGCTCGGCCAGCTCCGCGGTGGCCGTCATCAGCTCCGTCGACACCGAGAACGGCGAGCACGGCGCCAGCGCGATCTGCACCATCGCGCCGGGCGAGCGGTCGTGGAACGCGACCACCAGACGCTCCGAGTCGGCCAGGATCGCGTCGTCGGTCTGCACCGTCGAGTCGGGCGGCAGCCCTCCGTCCTTGGCGCTGAGCGACATCGACCCCCGGGTGGGATGGAACCGCACCCCGAGGTCGGCCGCGGCCGCGACCTCGGCCGCGATCAGGTCGCCGCCGCCTGCGGGATGCACGTAGAGATGGTCGGTGCTGGTGGTGCAACCGCTCAACGCCAGCTCGGCCAGCCCTACCCACGCCGACACGTGGGCCGCCTCCTCGTCGAGGCGGGCCCACAACGGGTACAGCGTCCGCAGCCAGTCGAACAGGCCGCCGCCGAGCGCGGGGCGGAAGGCCCGGGTCAGGTTCTGGTACAGGTGGTGATGGGTGTTGACGAGGCCCGGCGTCACCAGACAGTCGGTCGCATCGACGGTGCGGGCCGGGTCCGAAGGCTCGGCGCCGACAGGCCCCACCCCCGACACGAACCCGCCGGTGACAGCCACCCAGCCCCCGGCGATCTCGCTGCGGGCCGCGTCCATCGTCGCCACGAGCCGGGCGTTGCGGATCAGCAGATCGGTCATCTCGGATGGTTCCGGGCATGGACCGACGGCTGCGGCGCCCGAACCGGCGCCGTGGGCTGCCAGCTCGCGTCGCCGCCGTGGCCGACCATCGTCCCCAGCACGCGGCGCCCGAACCGGCGCCGTGGGCTGCCAGCTCGCGGGCAGGTTTGCCGTGCAGGCGCCATCGTCTTCGGGACGGGCGTCAGCATTCCCAGCCGGCGAAGGCGTCGATCATCATCTTCGCGTCGGGTCCCAGCGGGTACAGGATCGGCGTGGTGCAGCCGTTGTCGATGTAGTGACGCACCTTGGCCCGGCACTCGTCGGCGGTGCCGGCCGCGCACAGCATCTGCACCACCTCGTCGGGGACCAGCTTGGAGGCGGCCTCCACCTGCTCGAGGGTGGCCGGCCAGGTAAGCACCGACCGCACGTCGTCGAGCAGAGTGTCGGGCACGCCCGAGGCCTTCATGATGTGGGGCTGCTGGCCCAGGTACTGGGTGATCAGCATGCGGGCACTGTCGAGCGCCTCGGCCCGCTCGGCCTCGGAGTCGCCCGAAGCCATCGAGCACACGATCAACTGGGGCCGGTCCAGGTCGTCGACGGTGCGCCCCGCCCGGGCCGCGCCCTCGGCGAGGTGCTCCATGGCCCGAGCGTTGTAACCGGCCGATACCAGGTAGTTGAGCACCACGCCGTCGGCGATCTCGCCGGTGAGGGCCATCATCCTGTCGCCGGTGGCCCCGATGTAGACGGGCACGTCCTTGGGGCGGCGCTCCTGCTGCACATAGTCGAGCTCCACCCCGTCGAACTGCACGAACTCCCCCCGGAAGGTGACTGTCTGGTCGTTGAGCAGGCCGCGGCACGCCTCCACGATCTCGCGCATCGCCTTCAGTGGCCGCACCCTGCGCACCCCCACCTTCGACGCCAGCGGCTCCCACCAGGCGCCGATGCCGAGCATGATCCGGCCCGGCGCCAGGTCGTCGAGAGTGGAGAAGGTGGAGGCCAGACGGGCCGGGTTGCGGGTCCAGCAGTCCACCACGCCGCTGCCGACCTTGATGGTGTCGGTGACCGCGGCGAAGGCGGCCATCGGGACCACCGCGTCGCGCACCAGCCGGGAGTCGGCCTGCCACACCGCGTCGAAGCCCCTGGCCTCGGCGTAGCGTGCGAGTTCCATCGACTCGGCGAGGGTGTGGGCGTCCTGGATGTAGAGGGCTACAGGCTGGGTCACGGCGTCTCCTTGTGCGTCTCTGCCGCCGTCGGCGTCTCGTCTGGCTTGGTGGACAGTCTGGCGGCGGCCTCGGCAGCTTCCGCGGCTGCCGTCGGCGTCTCGTTTGGCTTGGTGGACAGTCTGGCGGCGGCCTCGGCAGCTTCCGCGGCTGCCGCGTTCACGGCATGTTGTCGAGCTTGGTGAACAGTCTGGCGGCGGCCTCGGCCGCTTTGGCTCTGATCTCGTCGGCGTCCACCCGGGTCGGCCGGCCGTCGCGCAGCACTGTCTCGCCGCCGACTGTCACCTCCAGGGGCCGTACGCCGGTGGTGAAGGCCAGCGACCAAGGATCCATGCGGTCGTAGGACCAGACCACCGTGTCGTCGAGAGCCTCCGGGAACAGCCTCCAGCCGGCCTCCAGCCAGCCCCATGCAGTCTCCGGAGTGGCGGTCACGTCGTCGGAGCGGTGGCATGCGTAGGCCAGTCGGAACTCGTCGAGCATGGCCGCGCCGATCCCGTCGGTGCCCAGAGCCACCAGGTTCCGCCGGCCCGCGGGCCGGGCGTAGCCGACGGCGTTGTTCATGTTCGAGCGGGGGTTGTGCACGATGGCGCCCGGAAGGTCGCGGTCGAGATGCACGGCGTGGACCAGCAGCCAGTCGTCGCGTGCCAGCCGCTCCAGTCGGGCCCCGGCCGCCCGGTCGGCCGCGCCCTCCGCCACGTGGACGTGGACCCCGGCGCCGTGGTCGGCGGCCAGACCCGCGGCGGCCTCCAGTGTCGCTTCGGAGCAGGTGAACGCGGCGTGGACGCCGACATGGCCCCGCCCACCGGCGCGCAGGAACCGGTCGTTTTCGGCCAGTCCCGCTAGGGCGCCCGCCGGCCCGTGCCGGTCGGTCACCCCGTAGGCGCAGTCCACTCTCACGCCCACTTCGGCGCACGCCTCGGCGACAACGTCGAGAGACCCCTCTATGGCGTTGGGAGACTCGTGGTGGTCGATGACGGCGGTAGTGCCCGATTCCAGGGCCTCCAGCGCGCCCAGCTTCGCTGACCACTCGATGATGTCGAGGTCGAGGGCTCGGTCCAGGCGCCACCAGAGCAGCTCCAAGATCTCCAGGAACCCGGTCGGGGTCCGGGGCAGCGCCGGCATGCCCCGGGCCAGCGAAGAGTACAGGTGGTGGTGGGCGCACACCATCCCCGGCGTGGTCCGGGCGGCGTCGCCGGAGTCCACCGGATCCGAGGGTGCGGCGCCGGGGCCGAGATCCGCGTCGGCGTCAGGCGGGCTCACGATCGCGGCACTACCGGCTGATGGGTGTTGATGGGCAGGCGGTTGCGCCACTGGCCGTCCACCTGGCGCATCGCCTCGGCTGCCGCGCCCGCGGTGGGCACCAGGCCGATCTCCCCGACGCCCTTGATGCCGTAGGGCGAGTCGGGCTGGGGCGCTTCGACCAGGATCACCTCGACCGGCGGCATGTCCTTGGCCCGGATTATGCCGAGCCCTCGCAACGTGTCGAAGCGGGGACGGCCGTCGGCGTCGCAGGGGAAGTCCTCGCTGAGCGCGTAGCCGAGGCCCATGTGGACGCTGCCCTCGATCTGGCCCTCGCACAGCAGCGGGTTGACGGCCCGTCCCACGTCGTGCGCGGCCACCACCTTCTCCACCTTGCCCGTCTGCGGGTCGGCGATCACCATCTGGGCCGCGTACCCGAAGGTGGAGTGGATCACCGGGTTCTCCAAGCCGTCGTTGAGCCTGTCGGTCCAGTCCACCCGGTACTCGCCCTCGTAGTCGACGCCGGTGAGGCAGCCGCCGGCCTTCGCGGCCCGGCAGGCGTCGGCTACCGACCCGGCGCCCATCAAGGTGCCCCGCGAGCCGGTGGTCTGGCCGGCGCCCAGCTCTCGGCTGGTGTCGACGCAGACCCTCACCCGGTCGGGGTGGACTCCGAGCTCCTCCACAGCCACCTGCAGGGCCACCGTATGCACGCCCTGACCCATCTCGGTCCAGCAGTGGCGCACCTCGACCGTGGTGCCGGGGCCAGCAGGTTCGCCCGCCGGGTGGGTTGAGTCGGCCACGAAATGAACCACCGCCTTGCTGATCTCCTTGAGTCCGTTGCCCAGCCCCGAGTTCTTGATGGCCAGACCGAGTCCGACGGCCTTGCCGGCCGCGACCGCCTCGTCGTAGGCCGGTTTGACGGCCTCCAGGCACTCCATCGCGCCCAGGCTGCCGCGGTCCATGACCTGGCCCGGACCCCAGACCGCCCTTGGACGCACCGCATTGCGGCGGCGGATCTCCCAGCCGCTGATCCCCGCCGCGGCGGCCAGGCGGTCCATCGCCCCCTCCATGGCGAACTGGGCCTGGTTCGCCCCGAAGCCTCGGAACGCCCCGCACACGCTGTTGTTGGTGCGGGCCGCGACCGCCTCGACGTCCACAACCGGCACGACGTAGGGGCCGCAGGCATGCCCGGCGGCCCGTTCCAGCACCTTCATGCCCACCGAGGCGTAGGGACCGGAGTCGCCCAACATCCGGGACCGCAGGGCGGTGAGCCGGCCCTCGGTGTCGCAGCCGGCGGCCAGCTCGACGCGAACGGGGTGCCGCTTGGGATGCACCAGCAGCGACTCCTCCCGCGAGAACGTCGTCTTCACGGGACGGTCCAGCAGCCACGCAGCCAGCGCTGTCTGGGCCTGGTTCGAGCAGTCCTCCTTGCCTCCGAAGGCGCCGCCGTTGGCCACCTGCTCCGTCCAGACTCGGCTGCTGTCGATCCCGAGGACGGCCGCGACCTGGTCGCGGTCGTCCCACACGCCCTGGCCGCCCGAGTAGACGTCCAGGCCGCGCACGCCGTCGACGACCTTGGGCACGGCCAGCGTCGACTCCGGCTCCAGGAACGCCTGCTCCACCCGCTGAGTCCGGAACGTCTCGCGCACGGTGTGGGCCGACGCCGCCAGGGCCTCGTCCACGTCGCCGCCCCGCGCGTAGGCAGACACCGACAGGATGTTGCCGTCCAGCCCCCACACCGCGTCCTCGGCGCCGTCGGCCACCGCCGCGGCTGCGTCGGTGATCGGGGGCAGCGGGTCGTAGACCACATCGACCAGCTGCGCTGCCCGGCGGGCCGTCTCGCGGCTGTCGGCCACCGCCAGAGCCATGACGTCGCCCAGATACGACGTGCGGCCGCCCACCGGGATGAACACCGGCCAGTCTTTGTGGATCAGCCCGATGCGCAGATCTCCATGCACGTCGGCAGCGGTGAGCACGGCCGCCACGCCGGGCACGGCCTCGGCGCGGCCAGTGTCGATGGACAGCACGTCGGCCCGTGCGTGCTCCGCCAGACGCACCGCGCCGTGGAGCATGCCCGGAGCGGCCATGTCGTCGATGTAGAGCTTGTCTCCCAGCGCCAAGTCGGTCGACTGGTAGCGGGCGGCACGCGATCCGATCCCCCCGCCGACCTCGACCGCAGTCCCGTCGCTGCCGGCGGCCAGCATGTCCACCGCGTCGAGGATCTTCAGATAGCCGGTGCAGCGGCACAGGTGGGCGCCGAGATGGCGGGACGCCTGCTCGCGGGTCAGGTCGGCGCCGTAGCGGTCGATCAGCGCCTTGGTCCTCATCACGATCCCCGGCGTGCAGAAGCCGCACTGCACCGCGCCGGCCGCGCCGAACGCGGCCGCGTAGCGGTGACGCTCATCGTCGTCGAGGCCCTCGGGGGTGACGACCCGCGCGCCTCGGACCCTCTCGAGGGGGATCTGGCATGCGACCCTCGCCTTGCCGTCGAGAAGCACGGTGCAGCAGCCGCACTGGCCCGAAGGGGAGCAGCCGTCCTTGGCCGCCACGAGCCCGAGCTCCTCGCGCAGGGCCGCTAGCAGGTGGGGGTGGCAGCCGACGCGCGTCGTCGAGCCGTTGCACACGAACTCCGTCACCGTCGGCGCCGCGGGCTCGACTCGCTGCTGAAGGTCGGTCACGGAAGATCGCCGGTACTGAGCGCGCACTGCCGCACGTTCGCAGATTACACGGTCCCGCTTCCAGGATCCGCGGACCGGACTCTCCGCCGGGTCGACACGCTGACGGTTCTCTGCCGGCTCGGGAGCGTCGAGCGTCAGGCGCGCGCGTCGACGGTGACGGCTCGGTGCTCGTTGTAGGCCTGCGGACGGTCCTGCGAGCGTCGAGCGTCAGGCGCGCGCGTCGACGGTGACGGTTCGGTGCTCGTTGTAGGCTTGCGGACGGTCCTGCGAGCGTCGAGCGTCAGGCGCGCGCGTCGACGGTGACGCGCTTACGGCCAATCGGGCAAGTCGCCGTTGCCGGGGAGCGTCGAGTGTCGAGTGTCAGGCTCGCACATCGACGGTGACGGTGTGCCATCCTTCGGCGCCGTCGGGAGCGGGATTGACCTCCTTGCCGCTCTGGACGGCGCCGTCGCCGTCGGTGGCCCGCACCTGGATCCGGTGCCGCCCCTCGCTGGGAGTCCATTCGCGATGCCACTGCACCCAGCTCTCGTCGCCGAGGGCCTCGCCGAGCCGGCAGGGCAACCATCCTTCGTCGTCGATGTTGACCTCGACCCTCTCTATGCCGCGGGTCGGCGCCCAGGCGATGCCGGCGATCGGGGTGGTCTGGCCGGGTAGCAGTCCGCTGCCGTTCCCGGGCACGTCGATACGGCTCTGCGTCTTCATCGGCCCCTCCTTGGACCAGCCGCGGGGGATCCAGTATCCGTCGAATCCGTCCCATGTGGTGAGATGGATCTCATCGATCCATTTGACGGCCGACACGTAGCCGTAGAGGCCGGCCACCACCAGCCGGGCCGGGAAGCCGTGCCTGGTCGGCAGGAACTCGTTGTTCATGCCGATGGCCAGGATCGCGTTGCGGCCGTCGTACACCAGCGGGGTCGGGAAGCCTGCCGTCCAGTCATCCACCGAGCGGCCCACCACCTGGTCGGCACCGGGCTGGACTCCGGCCCGGTCCAGCAGCACCGACAAAGGGACCCCGGTCCAGACGGCATTTCCGACCAGGTTGCCGCCCACCTCGTTCGACACGCACGACAGGGTGATGACGTAGTCGGACAGGTCCAGCGCCTGAATCTCCTCGAAGGTCAGCTCGTAGGGGTTGTCGACCATGCCGGTGATGCGCAGCCGCCAGTCGGCCGGGTCGACCTGGGGCACTCGGCCGAAGGCGGTGTCGATCCGGTAGAACCCGTCGTTGGGCGTCACGTAGGACGAGATGCCGGACACGTCGTCGTCCAGCGTGTCGAGTGCGGCCACCTGCTCCTGCACCGAAGTCCCTGCCGGCGCCGGTGCGGTCGTGCTGGTGGCCGACTCCGATGGAGCGGCCGTGTCGGCGCGAGACGCACGGGGAGCAGTAGTGGCGGGCGGCCGAGAAGTTGTGGCGCTCCCCGCCGAGCGCAGCGTGTTCGTCTCCAGGAACTGCTCCGCGGCAGATTGGCCCCGCAGTGCGCGGCCCAGCCCGACCATGGCCAGCGCGGCCGCGCCGGCGCCGCCCGCGTACGCGAAGAACGCTCGTCGGGTGCCCGTCCCGCCCGCCGCTGCGGCGGCGTCCTGCGGGACGGCTGCGGCCTCGCGCTCGGGTTGTGCCCTGCCGGCGCCGGCGGGCGCGGCGGCGTCCTCGTGGAGAGCCGCCGCAGCGGCATCCTCGGGGCTGCCGAAGCGGACCAGCAGCAGCGTGGCCGCCGCGGCGAGCGCGGCGGCCGTCAGCCCCATGATCCATGATCCGGCTGTCGGGCTCATCGGGCTGCGGGCCGCGGCCCAACCGCCCAGCAGGCCGAACAGCGCGAACCCGGCGAGCGTCGTCCGTGGACGCCCGCGGGCCGCGGAACGCCCCAGCAGGCCGCCGACGGCCAGCGAACCGACGACGATGCCCACCGTGAGCAGGGTCTTCTGGCTGGAGGCGAAGTTGGCGATGCTGAAACGCACCACCTCGCCGGGGGTGTAGTCGCTGACCAGTTCGCTCACCGCCACCACCAGCGACGGAACCGACTTGGACGCTCCCTCCACCAACTCGCCGAATCCCAGGCCGACAGCCGCTCCCGCGGCCCCGGCGAGAGCGCCCATCGTCGCGCTCGCCCAGCCCGTCGAGGCTTGTGATGTTTCTGCGCTGGATCCCTCGTCGGTCATCGCTCTCCCTTTGTCGGCCTCGCGTCCGGTCTGTCGTCGGTTCAGATTGTATACCTTCGTCAGCGCCGTCCGAGCCCTCCGTGATCTGGATGTCGCCGGCGTGCATGTCGCCGGTTCTGATCGGAGGGCACGGCTGACCGGACAGCAGGGATCCGGCTGGAGCAGATGGCACGCGACGACTGGCTGCTGGTCCACGACGTGCATCTCGACCGCGACCTTCCCGGCGCTATCGTGCACAACCTCCGCTCGAACATGAACAACGCCGTCGGCTACGCCCGGCCCGCAGGCCAGCGGAACCTGGTGTCTTTGGGCACCGACGGGATCGGCGCGGCCATGCTCTCGGATGCCCTTGCCCGCGCCGACGCGAAGCGCCGCGTCGACGGGCGCCCAGACGACGTCCGCGGTCCGAGCGTCCGGAGACCTTCGGCAACGAGGCCGAAGTCGTCCATCCGGCGGGCGTCCAGACGACGTCCGCGGTCCGAGCGTCCGGAGACGGCGTCGAGGCCGAAGTCGTCCATCCGGCGGGCGTCCAGACGACGTCCGCGGTCCGAGCGTCCGGAGACGGCGTCGAGGCCGAAGTCGTCCATCCGGCGGGCGTCCAGACGACGTCCGCGGTCCGAGCGTCCGGAGACGGCAACGAGGCCGAAGTCGTCCATCCGGCGGGCGTCCAGACGACGTCCGCGGTCCGAGCGTCCGGAGACGGCGTCGAGCATGACGGCGGGTCCGTTCGCTGTGGGCCATAGTTGACGCATGCCTTGCTCCCCTCCGTCGCGCGGCGTCGGTGCGGCCACTTCTGCGCTGACTCGTCGCCACAGTGAACGCAAACCTGCCGTCTCTCCGTCGCCGGGGCGGCTGATGACGGCGTGTCTTGAAGGACTGCGCTGCTGGCAGCAGCCGCCGCGTGTTCGGCTCGGTGTCCGGGGCGGCTGATGACGGCGTGTCTTGAAGGACTGCGCTGCTGGGGTTACGACGACCGGGTCGCCGCCTTCGCCGAGGCCGGAGCGCGGATTGCCCGTGTGGTGCAGGTGGATCGAGGTGAATGCGACGTGGTTACGGCCGCGGGAACGTTGCGGGCCGGCTCGGACCCGGTGCGGGGCCAGGCCGCCACAGCGCCCGTCACCGGCGACTGGGTGCAGGTGACCAGCCGACATCAGGCCGTGCAGATCAGTCGGGTGCTGCCCCGGCTCACCGCGCTGATTCGCCGGGATCCCGCCGAACGCGACGCCGAGCAGGTGCTGGCGGCCAACTTCGACGTGGTGGGCATCGTAGCGGGCCTCGACCGGCCCCTGCCGCCGGGACGCTTCGAGCGCATGCTGGTGATGGCTCGCGACAGCGGCGGCGCCATCGTGATCCTGCTCACCAAGGCCGACCGGGCGCCGGACGCGGCCGCTGCGGCCGACATGGTCCGGGCCGTCGCCGGCGACGTCGACGTCCTGACGTTGAGCGCACGCCGAGGTCTGGGCCTCGACGAGCTGCGACGCCGGCTCGGCCCCGGCCGAACCTTGGCCCTCGTGGGCGCCAGCGGGTCGGGAAAGTCGACCCTGGTGAACGCTTTGGCGGGTGCCGAGGTGGCCGCCACGGCGCGGGTCCGGACGTCCGACCGGCGGGGCAGGCACACCACGGTGGCTCGCCGGCTCGTGCTTCTGCCCGACGACGGCGGCATGGTGCTCGACACCCCGGGCGTGCGCGCCCTGGGCCTGCTCGACGCACGGGAGGCGTTGAGACGTGTGTTCAGCGACATAGCGGAGCACGCTCTCGACTGCCGCTTCTCGGACTGCGCCCACGGCACCGAGCCCGGCTGCGCGGTGACCGCAGCCGTCGATCGGGGCGACATGGATCCTCGGCGGGTGCAGCGTTTCCTCGCTCTGCGCGGCGAGGTCGAGGAGCAGCGGGCACGCGAGGAGCGTCGGGCCCGGCAGGCGCCGCGCCGTCGGCGCTGAGGGCCGTGCCCGGTTGCCGGGTCAGTCGAGCCGGTCGTTGAGCCTGTCTGCAGCCCGTCGAACGGTCCCGGTCGGCGCTTATGAGGGTGTTGCGGGTCCGGTCCAGCGCCTCGGCGCGGACCAGGTCGGTGTCGAATGGTCCTGGTCGGCGCTTATGAGGGTGTTGCGGGTCCGGTCCAGCGCCTCGGCGCGGACCAGGTCGGTGTCGAATGGTCCCGGTCGGCGCTTATGAGGGTGTTGCGGGTCCGGTCCAGCGCCTCGGCGCGGACCAGGTCGGTGTCGAATGGTCCCGGTCGGCGCTTATGAGGGTGTTGCGGGTCCGGTCCAGCGCCTCGGCGCGGACCAGGTCGGTGTCGAATGGTCCCGGTCGGCGCTTATGAGGGTGTTGCGGGTCCGGTCCAGCGCCTCGGCGCGGACCAGGTCGGTGTCGAATGGTCCCGGCCGGCGCTTATGAGGGCGCTGCCTGGCCGGGAGCGCCTGCCGGGGACGTATCGCCTCGTCCGCTCGCTCTCAGCTGACTCGGACTCGGATGGTGTGCCATCGACCCGGTGTTCGCCCCGGTCGAGGCCGGCGGCCTCCGCTCTCAGCTGACTCGGACTCGGATGGTGTGCCATCCCTCGGCGCCGTTCGGCCGCGGCCTCACGATCTTGCTGCTCTGGGTGCTGCCGCTTCCGTCGGTGGCCCGCACTTGGATCTGTTTGAGGCCTCTGTCGGAGGGAGTCCAATCACGGGTCCACTGCACCCAGCTCTCGTCGCCCGCGGCCTGGCCCAGCCGGCAGGGTGTCCAGCCTTCGTCGCCGATCCTCACCTCGACGCGCTCGATCCCCCGGGTCGGTGCCCAGGCGATCCCGGCAACCGGGATGGTCTTGCCGCTCTCGACTCTGGCGCCCTCCCTGGGGCGGTCGATACGGCTCTGGGTCTTGATCGGGCCCTGCTTGGACCAGCCGCGCGGCACCCAGTGGCCGTCGAATCCGTCCCAGGTGGTGAGGCGGATCTCCTCGAGCCACTTCACGGCCGAGACGTAGCCGTACAGTCCCGCCACCACGATGCGGGCCGGGAACCCGTGCCGGATCGGCAAGGGCTCGTTGTTCATGCCGATGGCGAGGATGGCGCTGCGTCCGTCGTAGGCCGAAGCGGTCGGAAACCCGGCGGTGAAGTCGTCCACCGAGCGGCCCACGATCTGCTGGGCGCCGCTCCGGACGCCGGCTCGCTGCAGCAGGTCGTAGAGGGGCACGCCGGTCCAGATCGCGTTCCCGACGAGCCTTCCGCCCACTTGGTTGGACACGCACGCGAGGGTGATCACATGGTCGGTGAGGCGCATGGCCCGGATGTCCTCGTACGTGAGTTCGTAGGGATTGTCGACCAGGCCGGTGACGCGCAGGCGCCACGTCTCCGGGTCTACCTGCGGGACCGCGAGCGCGGTGTCGATCCGGTAGAACTCGCTCGTGGGCGAGATCGGGGTGACGTATCGCGAGATGTCCGGCACCTCGTCGTCGAGCGTGTCCAGGTGGGCCACTTGCGGGTAGCGCGGCGACTGGCCTCGAGGTTGGGCAGTGGTCGTGGCGGCGGGCTGCTCGGGCGGCTCGGAGGTGGTCGTGGCGGCGGGCTCTTGCGGCGGCTGGGAGGTGGTTGTGGCGGCGGGCTCTTGCGGCGGCTGGGAGGTGGTCGTGGCGGCGGGCTCTTGCGGCGGCTGGGAGGTGGTTGTGGCGGCGGGCTCTTGCGGCGGCTGGGAGGTGGTCGTGGCGGCGGGCTCTTGCGGCGGCTGGGAGGTGGTTGTGGCGGCGGGCTCTTGCGGCGGCTGGGAGGTGGTCGTGGTGTTGGTGGTTGTGCTGGCGGGCTGCTCGCGCGGCTTGGTGGTGGTGGTCGCCGGTTCTCCGGGCGGCGTGGCGGACATGGCCGCTTGCGTGTCGGGAGCATCTGCCGCGACCTCTCCCGTGATGTCTATGCCCTCGGGGATGTCTATACCTTTCGGAAGGCCGACGGCAGGGTCGACGCCGGCCGCCGGGTCGGGCGACCTAGACGGCAGGGTGTACGTCTGCCTGGCCTCCTCAGCCGCCGACGGCCCTCGCAGGCTCCTGCCCAGCCCGACCAGGCTGAGGGCGGTGACCGCAGCGCCGGCGGCGAAGCCGAAGAACGACCTGCGCGTCCCGGCAGACTCATGTTGCCCGTCCGCTCCGAAGCCGTCCGCCCTGTCGGCGCTTCCACGCCAGAGGGCCGCCCGGCGCGCGAGGAACAGGGTGACCGCCGCTCCCAGCAAGGCGGCGGCGAGAGCGACAAGCCATGAGGCCGCCGCAGGGCTCAACGGGTTGCGGGCCGCAGCCCAGCCTCCGACGATCCCGAGGAGCGCGTAGCCGGCAACTGCCTCCGTGCGGCCGCCGAACGACGCTCGACGTCCGAGCTGACCGCAGAGCGCCAACGACGTGACGACGATACCCACGGTGAGCGCCGTCTTCTGCCAGTCGCCGATGTTGGCGATGCTGAAGGCCACTACATCGCCGGGCGTGTAGTCGATCACCACTTCGCCCACAGCGATGACCAGCGACGGGATAGTGTCGCTGACCCCATCCACCAACTCGCCGAAGGCCAGCGCGACCGCGGCGCCCAGGACTCCCGCGAGGAATCCGGCCGAGCCGGTAGCGCCCCGGGCCCGCCTCGACGGCGGATCCTCGGGCGCAGGCTCTTGCATCGAGGCGATTGTACGCTCCGAGCCTTCGGATTTCCGGCTTGGCGCCCACATGGGTGTCACGCTGCTCGGCCCGGTCCTGATGGCGCTCGGGTCGGTGGAGCGGCAGTGATTCGTGCGTCGGACAATGGCGGCCGAGGAATTGTGGTGCCAAGGCCCCGAAGAGGGGGCCGGAGTCTTCGGGCGCTTTGTGCGGACAATGGCGGCCGAGGAATTGTGGTGCCAAGGCCCCGAAGAGGGGGCCGGAGTCTTCGGGCGCTTTGTGCGGACAATGGCGGCCGAGGAATTGTGGTGCCAAGGCCCCGAAGAGGGGGCCGGAGTCTTCGGGCGCTTCGTGCGGACAATGGCGGCCGAGGAATTGTGGTGCCAAGGCCCCGAAGAGGGGGCCGGAGTCTTCGGGCGCTTCGTGCGGACAATGGCGGCCGAGGAATTGTGGTGCCAAGGCCCCGAAGAGGGGGCCGGAGTCTTCGGGCGCTTTGTGCGGACAATGGCGGCCGAGGAATTGTGGTGCCAAGGCCCCGAAGAGGGGGCCGGAGTCTTCGGGTGCCTTGTGCGGACAATGGCGGCCGAGGAATTGTGGTGCCAAGGCTGCTCTGAGCCGGTCGCGAGCAGCGAGCTCGCCGACGTGGCAACCCCGCGGCCTGGTCGTCGCGTCCGGCCGCTGCGCCAGGGTGAGCCGCGAGCAGCGGCCTCGCCGGCGTGGCAGCCCCCGCGGTCCGTAGCCGCGGCCGGCGTGCCGTTCGCGCTGTATTCTGGGTGCCGTCGCCGCAAGCCGAGCGTCGGGAGGACCGATGGGACGTATCGCCAACACTTGGAGTCTGGCCAAGCTCTCGTGGGGTGTCCTGAAGAAGGATCGAGAACTGCTGTGGATGCCGGTGCTGTCTTTCCTCGCGTCGGCGGCCGTGATGGCGGTCGCGATCGCGCTCACGTTCCTCACACTGTCGACGGAGTCCTCCCACGGTCAGACGGCCATGGAGTTCAACCCGGCGATGATCGTGGTCTACCTCGTGGCCGCCATGATGCTGGGTGTCGTCACGGTGTTCTTCAACGGAGCGCTGGTCGCCGGCGCCCATGAGAGGCTCACCGGGGGCGACCCGACGGTGCGAAGCGCGATCGGCCGGGCCTTCGTCCGCATCCCGGGCCTGGTCCCCTGGGCCATCATCACCACCACGGTCGGGCTGATCCTCCAGGCACTCAGGGAACGGGCCGGGTTCCTGGGACGGATCGTCACCAGCATGCTGGATATGGCCTGGGACGTGGTGACGTTCCTGACCGTGCCTGCCATCGTCATCGACGATCTGGGCGCCATAGCCGGGCTCAAGCGCTCGGCTTCGCTACTGCGTCGCACATGGGGCGAGAACCTCGCGGCCCAGATCGGGTTCGGCCTCCTCGGTGTTGTCCTGATCGTGCCGGCGGCGATCCTGCTCGGGCTCTTCGTGGCGTCCGGCTGGCAGTTGCTGATGGTGGTGGGGATCATTGCCGCCGCAGCGTGGGTGGCGGTGGTCATGGTCGTGCTCACCGCGCTGAGCGCCGTCTTCCAAACCGCGCTGTATCTCTACGCCACCACCGGGATCGCTCCTTCCGGCTTCGAGCAGGACTCCCTGGAGCAGAGCTTCGCCCACAAGTAGCCGCCGGGCCTGTACAGCGGGCTGTAACGAATGATGGCGCGAAGCACAGCGTCGGCGCGAAGCGGTGCCTGTTCGCGTCGATCTTCAAACGAAACGAGTCGGCCCGCTAGACCCCAGTCCAACGCTGTGGCTGCGTCGAGCATCCCCCCTGATCTTGGAGGCATCGTCTAACAGGGGATGCTATGTCTGAGACACGTGGACAGCACGACCCGGAGTTCAAGGCCGGTGCTGTGCGGATCGTCCTGGAGACTCGAAGACCGGTCGCTGAGGTGGCCCGAGAGGTGGGGATCGGTGCGGGCACGTTGGGCAACTGGGTGCGAAGGGATCGCGCCGAGCGCTCCGGTGAGCGCCTCGACGGCGACGAGCGCGCCGAGTTCGTTCGGCTGCGCCGCCGCTGCGCCGAGTTGGAGATGGAGCGTGATGTCCTCAAACGATCATTGGTCCTTTGGGTCAAGGAGGCGACGCGGTGAGCCTGGTCGAGCACATCGCGGCCCAAAGGACCGAACACGGTGTGGCTCGGGCGCTGTCGTGCCGTGCGCTGGGGGTGGCTCGCGGCTCCGTCGCCGGCGTGATCTTCCACACCGGTCGTGCCGTGCGCTGGGGGTGGCTCCCTCGACGTTCTATGGGCAGCGCAGCCGGCCGCCGTCGGCTGCCCGGGTGCGCCGCGAGCGCCTCGACGCCGCGGTGAAGGAGCGCTTTGAGGCCTCCGGGGGCACCTACGGCTCGCCGCGGATGCACGCCCGGCTGCGCCGTGACGGCCACACGGTGTCCAAGAAGACGGTGGAGGCCTCCATGGCCCGCCAGGGCCTCAACGTCCGCCCCAAGCGGCGCGGACGCAGCCTGACCCGGCCCGAGCTGATGTTGGGGCTGGGCGACGTGGAGGTGCTGGGTGTCGACGACGAGGCCGGTGCACCGTTGCGGGTGTATGTGCGGCTGTGGGTGCCGAGGCCGGGCTGTGTGGGCTGCGGCGGGCGGCTGTGGTCAGACGGCGACAGCCGGGTGGAGTTGGTGGACCTGCTGGCGTTCGGGCGGTCTGTGCGGCTGGTGCAGCAGGCGGCGGTGGCGTTGCGGTGACTGCGGCTGCGAGGCGGGCACCGTGACCGAGCAGGACCCGCGGATCGCGTCCGAGCGCGAGAGGCTGACGACGCGGGCGGGGCGTTGGGCGACGCGCCAGGCCGGGCTGGGCCGCACTGTGGCGGAGGTCGCCGACGAGCTCGGGTGCAGCTGGTGCCCGGTGAACGCCTCGGTGCGGCGCTGGGGCGAGGCGCTGCTCGAGGCCGACACTGAGCGCATCTCAGCCGTCGTCGCGCTGGGGCTCGACGAGCGCCTGATGTGGCGGCGGGGACGGTCCCGGACCAAGGCCTGGGCGACCGGCATCGTCGACGTCGGCGCAGGCCAGCTGTTGGACATAGTCCCAGGCCGCGCCGCCAAAGCACCCGCAGCGTGGCTGCTTGAGCGGCCCCGCCGCTGGCTGGCGGGCATCCGCTGGGCTGTTCTGGACCTCTCGGGGCCCTATCGGGCCGCGTTCGACACCGCGGTGCCCGACGCGGCCCAGGTCGCGGACCCGTTCCATGTGGTGCGGTTGGGCAACACCGCCCTCGACGAGGTCCGCCGTCGTGTCCAGAACCAGACCCTCGGGCACCGCGGCCACAAGCACGACCCGCTGTATCGGGCCCGCAGACTGCTGGTGTCCGCGTCCGAGAAGACCACCGACTCCGGCCGGGTCCGGCTGCGGGGCCTGCTCGACGCCGGCGACCCCTACGGCGAAGTCAAAGACGCCCGGCACCGCTGAAGAGACCCTGCGCAGCATCTATGACATCAATGACGCCGAAGCGGGCGCCGCGACCGTGAACCAGCTCGCGAAGGACCTCCAGGACCCCGGCCTGCCGCCCGAGGTCAACCGGCTCGGCCGCACCCTGTGGACCTGGAGACACCAGATCGCCAACTGGCACACCGCCAAAGTCACCAACGCCGCTGCCGAAGCCGCCAACAACCTCGTCAAACGCGTCAAACGCGCCGCGTTCGGGTCCACTGACTTCGCCAACTACCGAATCCGAGCCCTCCTCTACGCCGGCAGACCCAACTGGACACTGCTCGACACCCTCACCCCGACCTGAAACGCGGAGAGCCCGTTTGGGTCCTTCGGTGTTGTGGGTGTCCGTTGGCTGTCTGTCGTGGCACTGCGCTGCGGTGGGTGTTGGTGGACTCGGCTGATATCGGTGGAATCAGTTGACTTTTTTGGCAAGGGTCTATGGATGTCATACCCCTGTGGCAGGGTGTGTGCATGGTTGTGAGCACAGCACGACGGGTGCGGGAAGGCTTGGCCGAGTTGATCCGGCTGGTGAACGATCCGGCGACGCCGACTGGGGATCTGCGGGCGGTGCTGGGAGAGTGCAAGGCCTTCGGTGGGCAGTTGGCGGTGTTGCAGGCGGACACGGCCGGGGGTCTGGCGACGCGGGAGCGCCACGGCGACGGCGGTGTGGGCGCGCTGGCGCAGGCTGCGGGGTTGCCGCGCCGCGAGGCCGCCGGCCATGTCAGGACCGTCAAGCAGCTGCAGGAGTTGCCTTCGGTGCGCGACGCGGTCGAGAACGGCGACATCTCGGTGGCCAACGCCAGGGTGCTCGCCGCCACGAGCGACAAGACCGACGCCGAGTTGGTGCAACAAGACGCCGAGTTGTTGGCGCAGGCGGCGGTGCTGTCGCCTGAGCAGTTCGCCCGCGAGGCAAGCCGCTGGGCGGCTCGCCGCCAGCCCGACGACGCCGAGGAGCGGTACCGCCGCCAACGGGCCCGGCGGCGGCTGGGCATCTGGAACGGAGACGACGGGATGATGCACCTGCGGGGCGAACTCGACCCGGTGACTGGCGCCAAGGTACGCAAACGGTTCTTGTTGGAGGCCGAGCGGCTGCGCCGGCTGGACCTGCGCAACCCCCGCGACAACAAGCGCACCCTCGACCAGCGCATGGCCGACGCCCTCGACACGCTGACCTCGCACGGCAGCATCTACGCCAAAGCGGCTGGTGCTCTGGGCGGGTCTCACGATGGCGGCGGCGGTGCCGAGGTGGCTGGCGCTCTGGGCGGGTCTCACGATGGCGGCGGCGGTGCCAAGGTGGCTGGTGCTCTGGGCGGGTCTCACGATGGCGGCGGCGGTGCCAAGGTGGCTGGTGCTCTGGGCGGGTCTCACGATGGCGGCGGCGGTGCCAAGGTGGCTGGTGCTCTGGGCGGGTCTCACGATGGCGGCGGCGGTGCCAAGGTGGCTGGTGCTCTGGGCGGGTCTCACGATGGCAGCAGCGGTGCCAAGGTGGCTGGTGCTCTGGGCGGATCCCACGATGGCAGCAGCGGCACCAAGGTGGCCGGCACCCCAGACGGATCCCACAATGACAACAGCGACACCAAGGCAGCCGGCACCCCAGACGGATCCCACAATGACAACAGCGACACCAAGGCAGCCGGCACCCCAGACGGATCCCACAATGACAACAGCGACACCAAGGCAGCCGGCACCCCAGACGGATCCCACAATGACAACAGCGACACCAAGGCAGCCGGCACCCCAGACGGATCCCACAATGACAACAGCGACACCAAGGCAGCCGGCACCCCAGACGGATCCCACAATGACAACAGCGACACCAAGGCAGCCGGCACCCCAGACGGATCCCACAATGACAACAGCGACACCAAGGCAGCCGGCACCCCAGACGGATCCCACAATGACAACAGCGACACCAAGGCAGCCGGCACCCCAGACGGATCCCACAATGACAACAGCGACACCAAGGCAGCCGGCACCCCAGACGGATCCCACAATGACAACAGCGACACCAAGGCAGCCGGCACCCCAGACGGATCCCACAATGACAACAGCGGCACCAAGGTGGCCGGCGCCCCAGACGGGTCCCACAATGGCAGCGGCGGCGGCCACGTGAACGGGTCCGGTGCAGGCGCAGACGAGGGTCGCAGCGGCGCGGCCGGCGCCGCAGACGGGTCTGGCCCAAACACCGGCGGCGGCGGCCACGTGAACGGGTCCGGTGCAGGCGTCGGTGACAGTCGTTCCGGCGTGGCTGGCAACAGGTGCGGGTGCGGTGGTCGGCCGTCGGCGGACATCACCATCGTGCAGCATCTCAGCGCTGACGGCACCGAGGCGTTCGCGGAGGTCGCCGGGGGCGAGGTGATCCCCCGAAGCGTGCTGGAGGAGCACTTCTGCAACGCGAGGATCAAAGGAGTGGTGTTCAGCAGCGAGGGTGTGCCGTTATGGCACGGCCACTCCAAACGGGTCGCCACCAAAGCCCAGACCAACGCGCTGCGGGCCCGCTACGGGGCCTGCGGGGGCTGCGGAGCCGACATGTGGATCTGCCAGGGCCACCACGTCCAAGCAGTATCGCAAGGCGGGCCGACGAACATCGACAACATGATGCTGCTGTGCTGGGGATGCCACCAAAAAGTGCACCTCCACAACTGGCAGGAAGCTCCCGACGGACGCGGCCTCTACACCATCAAACCGCCCGAACGCACCCACCACGGACCCGCCCACGCCCCCGCCGGGTTCTCCTCCGGCCACTCCGACAGCCAACCGCCCGAACGCACCCGCCACGGACCCGCCCACGCCCCCGCCGGGTTCTCCTCCGGCCACTCCGACAGCCAACCGCCCGAACGCACCCGCCACCGACCCGCCCACGCCCCCGACCCGGCGCCGGACCACGGACCCGGACCGCCTCGACGAAACAGGCAACCCGAACCGTCCTCGACGGACAAGCCCGAGACGGACCCGATCAACCCGGCGGCACCCCCACAGCCCGAAACGCTGTTCACCCCCGCCTAGCAGAATGACGAGCAAACCCCGAACAAGGCACTCTCCGATCGCAAAACCCCCGGTCAGGGGGCGAACTCTGTCGGTGGTTGCGACAGAGGGCGGTATAGGCGCTGTGGGCTGAGTCCCAGTCGTGGAGCCGGACGCCCCGACCGTGTTCGGGACCCAATTAGTTCGCTACATGCTCCTGCGAGGTCGTCGAGTTGGGCACACTGAGGTGATGACTGGTAGGGGAGTTTTCATCTTTGATCTGTTCCACACGCTGTTCGATCCAGAGCAGTGCTGTTCGATCCAGAGCAGTACCGCTTGCCCGGGTTTCGATGGGCGGCGTCCCACGCCTGTGACGACCACCGCGGGCACGTCGTCGACAGCCACGAGAATGTCGAGCGCCAGCCGGTCGACGTCGACGGACACAACCGCGGCTCTGACTTCCTCGACCGGCCAGATCCCGCCCGGCACGGCCGGATCAGTCCCCCGGGGCGCCGGAGGCGAAGCGCTGTCTCAACTCCCTGCGCAGCAGCTTGCCCGTGTCGTTGTAGGGCAGCTCATCGACGAACTCCACCCGGGCCGGCACCCGGCTCGATCTCAGCCGGGACCGGACCAGATCCCGCAGCTCGTCGGCGTGCGGGACCGGCGGACGGCCGACGACGCAGACCGCCACCTCCTCGCCCCACTCACGGCTGTGTACCCCGAATGCCGCCGCGTCGACCACGGCGGGATGGGTCAGAAGCGCGTCCTCGATCTCGCCGGGCGACATGTTCTCGCCGCCCCGGACGATGATGTCGTCGTTGCGTCCGTGGACCCACAGGTAGCCGTCGGCGTCGGTGTGTCCGCTGTCGCGGGTGCGGAACCAGCCGTCGTCGTCGAGCTGCGAGCCGCCGTCGGCGTACTCGCCGGCCACCTGCTCGCCCCTCACCCAGATCTCGCCGGCCGTGCCCGTAGCCGCCTCGGCGCCGTCGCTGCGACGCACCGAGACCTCCACCCCCGGCAGGGGCCGGCCGGCGGACGAGAGCCGGGCCCTCTCGGCCGGATCCTCCGAGGCGGTCCACCTCCTGTGGTCGTCGGGACCCATCACGCACACGGTCGAGCTCGTCTCGGTGAGGCCGTACGCGTGGGAGAACCCCGCGGCCGGGAACAGCTCCAGCGCCCTCTCCACCACCGCCGGGTGCGACTTCCCCCCTCCGTACGACACGAACCGGACCGTGTCGAGGGTCTGGCGCCGCCGGTCGAGAGCGTCGACGATACGTGCCAGCATCGTGGGCACGAGCATGGCGTGGGTCGCTCCCTGTGTCTGCGCCAGGTCGATCCACGAGTCGGGGTCGAACTTCGGGAGGGGCACGATCCTGCGTCCCGAATACACCTGCGACAGCTGCGCGGCCACCGAGGCGACGTGGTAGGGCGGCATCGCCATGATGTGGGCCTCGTCGGGGCCGGCGGACGCGAACTCGACCGTGGAGAGCACGTAGGACACCAGGTGCCTGTGGCGCAGCAACGCCGCCTTGGGCGGGCCGGAGGTGCCACTGGTGTACAGCAGCACCGCTGCGGCGTCGGGATCCGTTGGCCAGTCGCCCAGGTCGGCGGGCTGGGCGCCGTCGGCAGGATCGTCGTCGAGGGCGTCGCGCTCGACGATCTCCAGCCCGTCGACCGCGGCCAGCCGTCGCGCCCCTGAGGCGTCGGCCACCGCAAGGGCAGGCGCGGACCGCTCGGCCAGCCGGCGCAGATCGTCGTCGGCGAGCCGGTAGTTGATCGGCACGTACGGAACACCGGCCCATGCCGCTGCGAACAGCGACACGGGCAGCACCTCGCTGGGCTCGTCGCACAGCACCAGACGCTCGGCCCGCGACGCCCGCAGGCGTCCGGCGAGCGCAGCCGCGTCGTCCGTCAGCCGGTCGTAGGTGCGGCCCGTGCAGAGTGGCCCGACCGCCACCCGGTCGCCCATGGCGGTGGCCGCCATCTCCAGCAGCATCGTCGCGTTCATGGCGGTGCCGGCGCGAAGCGGTGGCTGGCCCGGATGCTGGAGGCGGGAGAGGATCCCCGCATCGTCGCGTTCATGGCGGTGCCGGCGCGAAGCGGTGGCTGGCCCGGATGCTGGAGGCGGGAGAGGATCCCCGCATCGTCGCGTTCATGGCGGTGCCGGCGCGAAGCGGACTGTCGGCGGTGCGCTGTCGGAGGCCGCCGGTCGTGGCCGCGCCGCGGCGTTCAGGCGGTGCTGGGCGCGGGGCGTGTGGGTCCGTGCCCATGTCGGTGCATGCTGTCCCAGGCGGTGCCGAACATGGCGGTGCTGGGCGCGGGGCGTGTGGGTCCGTGCCCATGTCGGTGCATGCTGTCCCAGGCGGTGCCGAACATGGCGGTGCTGGGCGCGGGGCGTGTGGGTCCGTGCCCATGCTGGTGCATGCTGTCCCAGGCGGTGCCGAACATGGCGGTGCTGGGCGCGGGGCGTGTGGGTCCGTGCCCATGTCGGTGCATGCTGTCCCAGGCGGTGCCGAACATGGCGGTGCTGGGCGCGGGGCGTGTGGGTCCGTGCCCATGCTGGTGCATGCTGTCCCAGGCGGTGCCGAACATGGCGGTGCTGGGCGCGGGGCGTGTGGGTCCGTGCCCATGCTGGTGCATGCTGTCCCAGGCGGTGCCGAACATGGCGGTGCTGGGCGCGGGGCGTGTGGGTCCGTGCCCATGCTGGTGCATGCTGTCCCAGGCGGTGCCGAACATGGCGGTGCTGGGCGCGGGGCGTGTGGGTCCGTGCCCATGTCGGTGCATGCTGTCCCAGGCGGTGCCGAACATGGCGGTGCTGGGCGCGGGGCGTGTGGGTCCGTGCCCATGCTGGTGCATGCTGTCCCAGGCGGTGCCGAACATGGCGGTGCTGGGCGCGGGGCGTGTGGGTCCGTGCCCATGCCGGCACTCCTGTCGAACACCCGGTCATCGAGAGTGGCGGGTGCTGGCAGGTCGAGGTTGCAGGCGGTCCGGTGCGTGTGCGCCCTCCCGCGGTGTCCGGCCGGCTCGCGCCGCGCCGGATCACGCCGCCCACGACGGCCGGCGCACAACTCTCCTGCTAGGTGATGAGACGCTCGCAGACATAGTCGAGACAGGCGGTGAGTGCCTCGACGTCGGAGGGCTCGACGGCGGGGAACATGCCGATGCGGAGCTGGTTGCGGCCCAGCTTGCGGTAGCCCTCGGTGTCGAGGATGCCGTTGGCCCGCAGCGCCGCGCCGATGTCGTCGGCGTCCACACGGGTGTCGAAGTCGATGGTTCCCACCACCCGGCTGCGGTCCGCAGGGTCGGGCACGAAGGGTGAGGCGACGGCGGAGTCCTCGGCCCAGTCGTAGAGGATTTCGGACGAGCGGTCGCTACGGGACGCGGCCCACTCCAGGCCGCCGTTGCCGTTGAGCCAGTCGACCTGCTCAGCGGTGAGGAACAACGTGGCCAGCGCGGGAGTGTTGTAGGTCTGGTCCTTGCGGGAGTTGTCCAACGCCAGCTTGAGGTCGAGGAAGGCCGGCGTCCAGCGGCCGGAGGCCGACAGGCGCTCGATCCGCTCGGTCGCCGCCGGCGACATCAGTGCGATCCAGAGCCCTCCGTCGCTGGAAAGGGCCTTCTGCGGCGCGAAGTAGTAGACGTCGCAGCCTCGAGGGTCGAAGCGGAGCCCGCCCGCGGCCGAGGTGGCGTCCACCAGCACCAGTGCCTCGTCGTCGCCGTCGGGGCGGCGGACCGTGACCATCACTCCGGTCGATGTCTCGTTGTGCGGGTAGCAG
Source organism: Acidimicrobiales bacterium (assembly GCA_965116865.1). GTDB lineage: Bacteria > Actinomycetota > Acidimicrobiia > Acidimicrobiales > Aldehydirespiratoraceae > Aldehydirespirator. The sequence goes on from OZ220727.1 coordinate 877,840, forward strand.
TAGGAGTCCGCCCCGTCGACCGCCTCCAGCGGCGGGCACGAGCCGAAGTCGCCAGCACGTACCGACGGCTCGTCGAGATGGGGAGCGGAGGCGGTGACAGCCACGAACTTGGAGCTGAACTCGCCGAGCGACAAGTGGTGGCTGCGCTGCTCGACAAGCCCGAAGCTGGCCGCGTCCCAGAAGGCTGTGGCACCGCCGTTGCCCAGCACCACCTCGTAGCCGTCGGGCGCGCCCAGCAACTCGGCGATTCCGGCCCTCAGCCGGGCCACCACCCGGCGCACCCCGTCCCTGCGGTGGCTGGTGCCGAGATAGTCGACGGCCCGGTCGGCCAGCGCCCGGGCGGCTTCGGGCCGGAACTTCGACGGTCCGCAGCCGAAACGCCCGTCGGAGGGCAGCATCGCTGCGGGAATGGTGATGGCGTCGGGCCGTGGCCGCGCTCGTGCAGACATCGCCGCATAGTCTGGCATTGAGAGGGCCCTGCCGTGCGCGTTCTCGACGTTTTTTGTTGGTTGGATATGGTGGGGGCCGGGGAAGGCATTGAGCGGCCGGTGCTCAGCGTCAGACAGAGGTCGCCGGGATGGTTGGATGTGGTGGGGGCCGGGGAAGGCATTGAGCGGCCCAGACAGAGGTCGCCGGGATGGTTGGATGTGGTGGGGGCTGGGGAAGGCATTGAGCGGCCGGTGCTCAGCGTCAGACAGAGGTCGCCGGGACGGTTGGATGTGGTGGGGGCCGGGGAAGGCATTGAGCGGGCCCTGCTGTGCGCGTTCCCGACGGGAAGGATCGACAGGATGTGCTCGCGGCGGGCAGGCTCGACAGGATGCGCCGGATTCTCGCCTGTACGCTCGCAGCCATGAGCAGCAAACGGATCTCACGGCGGGTGGGGGCCATCGCCCCGTCGGCCACGCTGGCGGTGACGGCCAAGGCCCGGGCCCTGCGGGCCGCAGGGGAGCGGGTCGTCAGCTTCGGTGCCGGCGAGCCCGACTTCCCCACCCCGGCCCACATCGTGGAGGCCGCCGCGGCGGCATGCCGCGACCCGCAGCACCACAAGTACACCCCAGTCGGCGGGCTCGAGGATCTGCGCGACGCTGTGGCGGCCAAGACGGCCCGCGACTCCCGGATGGACGTCGACCCGGCCGACGTGCTCGTCACCAACGGCGGCAAGCACGCGGTGTACAACGCCGTCGCCGCGGTGGTCGACGCCGGCGACGAGGTGCTGCTGCCCACCCCGTACTGGACGACCTACCCGGAGACGATCGCCCTTTCCGGCGGCGTGGTCGTGCCCGTCGCGGCCACCGCCGCGAGCGGCTTCCGGGTGAGCGTCGAGCAACTGGAGGCGGCCCGGACGCCGCGCACCAAGGCGCTGATCTTCGTGTCGCCGTCCAACCCGACCGGCGCCGTCTATCCCCGCTCGGAGATCGAGCAGATCGGCCGATGGGCCGCGGATCACGGGATCTGGGTGCTGACCGACGAGATCTACGAGCATCTCACCTACGGCGACGCCGAGCACCACTCCATGCCGGTGGTGGCGCCCGAGACCCGCGAACGCTGCATCGTGCTCAACGGGGTGGCCAAGACCTACGCCATGACCGGCTGGCGGGTGGGCTGGATGATCGGCCCGCCCGACGTCGTGGCAGCGGCCCGCAACCTCCAGTCCCACTGCACGTCCAACGTGTGCAACGTGGCCCAGGCCGCGGCGCTGGCCGCGGTGTCCGGGCCGCTCGACGCTGTGGCGGAGATGCGGCGCTGCTTCGACCGTCGGCGCCGGACCATGCACCGGCTGCTGAGCGGCATCGACGGGCTGGTCTGCCCCGAGCCGGAAGGTGCCTTCTACGCCTATCCCGACGCTTCCGGCCTGCTGGGCCGAGACTTCGGCGGAGTCCGGCCGACCACCACCCTGGAGCTCGCCGACCTGCTGCTGGAGCGGGCCAGGGTGGCGGTCGTCCCAGGCGAGGCGTTCGGCGTCGGCGGCGGGCTCCGGCTGTCGTTCGCGTTGGGCGACGACGACCTGAGCGAGGGCGTCGGTCGCATGGTCGAGCTCCTGGGCGCCGCCTGAGACGGCGTCCCGGACCGGATCGGCGACGCATGGATCATTCAGCGCCGGTTCGGTTCCCGCCCTCGCGCGGGATCTGGTCGCGGAATGCAGTGAGGCGGGCGGTTTGGTCGTTCTCATCGGTGTGGAGGAGCATCTCGCGCGGGAGTTGGTCGCGGAATGCAGTGAGGCGGGCGGTTCGGTCGTTCTCGTCGGTGTGGAGGAGCATCTCGCGCGGGAGTTGGTCGCGGAATGCAGTGAGGCGGGCGGTTCGGTCGTTCTCGTCGGTGTGGAGGAGCATCTTGCGCGGGATCTGGTCGCGGAATGCAGTGAGGCGGGCGTTCGCCGTTCGGTTCCGAGCCCGGCGCGGCGAGGCACGGCTGCGGTGAGCGGGCCGACGGTGCTGCCCTACGGGGAATGGCCTTCGCCGGTCACCGCCGCGTGCCTGGTGCAGGGGTCGGCGGGCATCTCGGAGGTCGTCGCCGATCCAGTGCAGCCCTGGCTGCTGTGGTGGGCGGAGAGCCGCCCCGACGACGGCGGCCGCACCGCGGTAATGAGCCTCGACCTCCGCGGCGGCGAGTCTCAGGAGGTCACACCGGCCGGTGCCGACGTGCGCAGTCGCGTGCACGAGTACGGCGGGGGAGCGTGGTGGCCCCACGACGGGTCGCTCCACTACGTCGAGTCCTTCGATCAGCGGCTCCGGCGAATCGATCGTGCGGGCGGCAGTCCCCGGCTGTTGACCGCCGAGCCGCCCGAGCCCCGGGCGTGGCGCTACGCCGACGGGCGGGTCACGCCCGACGGCCGTTGGAGCGTGTGCGTCCGGGAGCGCCACCTCTGCGGCGGCGAGCCGGCCAATGAGCTGGTGGCCGTGGCGACGGACGCTTCCGGGGAAGTGGTCCTGCTGTGGTCGGGCGCCGACTTCGTGATGGCGCCGCGGGTCTCGCCCGACGGATCGATGCTGGCCTGGATCTCCTGGGACCATCCGAATATGCCCTGGGACGCCACCCGGCTGCATGTCCACCGGCTGTGCGACGGCCGGCTCGGTCCCGAAGTGATGGTTCTCGGCCGTGACGGCGACCGCAGCCTCTGCGAACCGGGATGGGATGCAGGATGGGATGCAGGCGCCGACGGTGCGGCCGCCCGCCTCCTGGTTTGCAGCGACCACGACGACTGGTGGGGCTTGTACCAGGTCGACCTGGGCAGCGGCGCGCTGCAACCGGTGGTCACCGGGGAGTTCGACGTGGCCACCCCGCCGTGGGTGTTCGGGATGCAGCGCTGGGCCGCGGCTGGCGGCCTGGTGGCTGCCGCCGCCGGACGGCCCGCGGGCGACGAGCTGGTGGTCTTGACAGAGTCGGGCAGCCAGTCTCCGGCCTCGCCGGCCGCCGTTCGCCGGCACGCCGGTCGCAATGGTGCCGCCCCGAAGTCAGGCAGCGAGTCGGCAGGGTATTCTCCGTCGTCGGATGCCGGCCCGACCGACCGGGCCGGGCGTCGTCGTCATGTGGTCGCGGTCGAGTCGTCGATCTCGTCGCTCACCTTTGCCCGCTGCGACGCAGAGGGTCCCCTGATGCTGGCCTACGCCGGATCCGGATGGGCCCACGAGGCGCAGGTGTCGGCGTTGGATATCGACCGCGGCAGCGGCAGCGACCGCGGCGGGGGAGGTCCCGCCCACGATGCACAGGTGTCGGCGTTGGATATCGACCGCGGCAGCGGCAGCGACCGCGGCGGGGGAGGTCCCGCCCACGAGGCGCAGGTGTCGGCGTTGGATATCGACCGCGGCAGCGGCAGCGACCGCGGCGGGGGAGGTCCCGCCCACGATGCACAGGTGTCGGCGTTGGATATCGACCGCGGCGGATGTTTTCGCCGGCGGACCGTCCGACCAGCCCGCGAGTTGGATGCACGCGTGCCAGCGTCCCCGCCCGAGGCGATCACGTTCCCGACGGGGCCCGACGGAAGAGCTGTGGCCCACGCCCTCTACTACCGGCCGGCCAACGAGGGATGCGAGGGTCCTGCCGGCGAGCTCCCCCCGTTGCTGGTGATGGCCCACGGCGGTCCCGCGGCCGCGGCGCGGCGCCAGCTTCAGTTGGGCGTCGTCTACTGGACTTCGAGGGGAATAGCGGTCGTCGACGTCGACTACAGGGGATCCACTGGTTACGGGCGCCGCTACCGCCGGGCCCTGGACGGCGCCTGGGGCGTGGCCGACGTGGAGGACTGCGTGGCCGCGGCCCGGTTCCTGGCCGACCGGGGCGCCGTCGACCCGCAGCGGCTGATGATCCGGGGCGGCAGCGCGGGCGGCTTCACCGTGCTGGCAGCGCTGGCCTTCCACAACACGTTCGCAGCCGGGGCCAGTCGTTACGGCGTCGCGGACCTGGAGGCTCTGGCCGCCGACACCCACAAGTTCGAGTCCCGCTACCTCGACCGCCTCGTCGGCCCCTACCCGGAGGCCAGGGACGTCTATGCCGCCCGCTCGCCGATACACAACCTCGACGGCTTCGACACGCCGATGATCGTGCTTCAGGGCGCCGAGGACGAGATCGTGCCCCCGGCCCAGTCCGAGACGATCGTCGCGGCGCTCGAGGCGAAGGGCGTGCCGGTGGCCTACCTGCTGTTCGAGGGGGAGCAGCACGGCTTCAGGAGCGCCGACAACATCGTCGCCGCGCTGGAGGCCGAACTCGCCTTCTTCGGCAGGATCCTCGGCTTCACCCCCGCGGACCGCCTCCCCGACCTGGAGATCAGCGGCCTGTAGCTCGAATCGGCGGCGTAATGCACGGTATGCGTGTGCATTGCTGCCGACTCGTGGGAGCGTCAGGACTCGCCTTCTGTTTCTTCGCCAGAGGCGTCTTCGTCCGAGGCGTCGGCTTCGGCCGGCGCGGCCTCGTCGTCCACCGGCTCGCCGTTGCGGGCTGCGGTCTCGGCGATGGTGGGCCATGTGGACTCGTCCACTTCGGACCGGCGCCGACGCATCAACACCAGCCGGCCCACGCCGATCAAGGCGCCCGCCACGGCGCCCAGCTTGAGCAGACGAAGGGTCCGGGGAAGGATGCTCGACATGTTCGCAGCCTACCGTCGGCAGTTCCGGATAATGACGGCTGCTACAGATCCAAGGCGGCCAGCCTCGCCAGAGTCCGCAGGTTGTTGACTTGGAGTCGGGCAGGAGACTGGCCGTCGAATGAGCCCCAGCCCCTGAAGCCCAGCGTCCACAGGTCGTCGCCGATCACGATGCTCCGCACGATCATGTTCGGCTCATGGTAGGGCCAGCAGATCGAGATGGACTCCTCGCCGCGCAGCAGTCCTTGACTCTCGGCCTCCTCCACGAGGAACGGTTCCTCGTGGCAATTGAAGCCGGTCATGCCCGACTCGCCGGGCCCGCAGGCCAGCACCGCGCCGTGGTCGTCCCAGACCATGTACTCGATCTCGGTGGTGAAGTTCCTCTCATCGGTCGAGTCGAGGTCGGCGGCGGTGAGTTTCCGGCAGTCGGTGCGGCCGGGCTCCTCGCCCTCGGCCTCGTGGTCGACCCGGCCCACCTCGGTGACGGTGCCGTCGGCCACGCGCATCACCACTGCGCCGGACCACTCGTTCCGCACCGTCACCGGTATGACCGCAAGCTCCTCGGGCTCCCACCACAGGAAGGCCCGGTGGTCCCAGCCGACGTCGTTCCAGCCGCCGGGCGCGGTCCACACCGCCACCTCCCGGGGGTCGGTCAGGTCGCTCACGTCGAACAGCGACACCTTGGCTCCGGTGACACGGCCCTCGGTGTCGGCGTCGGAACCGACCCCCAACACCATGGTGTCGCTGATGGGGTGCAGGTAGCTGGAGAAGCCGGGGATCTTCAGCTCGCCCAGGATCCGGGGATCGGTCGGGTCCGACAGGTCGATGGTGTAGAAGGGGTCGATCCGGCGGAACGTCACCACGTAGCCGATGTCGCCGACGAAGCGCACCGACTGGACGTCCTCGCCCCGGCCGATGTCGCCGACGCTGCCGACCTCGACCAAGACGTCGCCGTCGGTGCTCAGCACCCGCACCTGGCTCTCGGTCTCCTCGCCCCACCGGTCGCCGACCGTGGTCACGACCCGGAGGTGGCCGTCGTGCTCCGACAGTGAGAACTGGTTCCTGATCACTCCCGGAACCTCGCCGGAGGACTCGTAGGCAGCCTCGGCGCCGCTGATGTCGAAGCGATGGACGCTGGTGCGGCGCTCCGTCCAGGCTCGCCTCCAGCCGGCCTCGTCCCAGTCTCCGTCGTCCCCGAACGTGTCGGAGTCGAGCCACCGGGTGGTGGCCACATACAACGAGCCTGTCGACGCGTAGACGGTGTCGCCGGGCGCCATGACCGCGGCGGACTGCGAAGGGTCGAAGCCGCCGCCTATGGAAACGCTGATCACGGTGGTGACCCCGAAGCCGGAGAACACCGACGGGGCATGCACGTCGCCGCAGGGCACCATCAGCGATCCCGCCGAGCTGTCGGCCGAGCCGAAGGTGTAGTGGGGCAGCCAGTCGTCGAGGGTGGAGTCGAGCACCGCGGCCCGGTTGGCAGCCTCGGCGACGTCGGCGGCGGAGTCGTGCTGGGGGAACACGAACGGGAAGTTCCACTGGGGGTCGTAGCGCATGACCACTCGGGCGGTTCCGCCGACGCTGCGGGCGCTGATGTAGTCGCCCTGCACAGCGACGGTCTCGGCGATCCGGGGCGTGTCGCCGCTCGCGTCGATGCGCTGGAGCACGGTCTCGGCGCCGTCGGCCGCGTCGCTGGTGGATCGGGTGATCAGCAGCAGGTTGTCGCCGTCGATGAGCAGCTCCCGTCCCCAGCCCTCGGCCACGGCGACCGATCCGACGAAGCTGCGGCCGGCCGCGTCGGCCACCACCAACCGGCCTGACGACAGCGTGAAGATCCGGCGGCCGTCGGTCTTGACGATGTCGGCCTCGTCCACGCCCTCCTCCTGGACGTTCGTGCCCGAGAAGTCCACTCCTTCGACCGGGGCGGGCGCCGCGGCCTGAGCGGCCGCCGGGGCCCCCTCGGCGGCCATGTACTCTTCGGTCATGTCCTCGTCGGTCGTGACCGCGGGGCCGCCCCGCCGGAGCACTGGACCGAACCAGCCGTCCTGGTCGAAGCCCCACGGGCCGACCCGGGCCGAGTACTCGGCGTGCAGGTGGTCGAGCAGGGCGTCGCAGTCGTCGAAGCGCACCAGCCCCGAAGTCAGGATCACGTCCTCGGGCTCGAGATCGATCACCGTCGGACCGCCGGCCGGCTCGGCGGGACCGGTCGAGCCGGAGATTCCCGGACCCCCGCCGGGGCTGTCGCTGCCGCATGACGCGGCCAGGACCAGGGCGCTGACGGCGGCGACGAGTGTCTTGCGCATGGAGGCGTTGCCTTTCATCACCGGCGCCCGCCGGCACGGGTGCGGTTCCTGGGATTAGAGGCCGAGCGAATAGGCGGGCCAGTCCGGATCATACGGGCGAAGCCGTGGCCCGAGCGGCCCGTGAGCGCAGCGAACAAGAGCGGGAATGACACCGCTGCGACACAATCGGCTCTCACCTATTCGCGGACGCTCTTAGACGTTCCCGCGCCCGTAGCGGTCCCCGAGTTCGCTGCGAGTCTCGCGCAGGACTCGGACATGCCTGGCTCTACGTGGCCGCGGGCAGCCATCGGAGGCGTTGTCGCTCGTATTCGTCGATTGCTCCGGCGTGGCGCAGGGTCAGCCCTATGTCGTCGAGACCTTCGAGGAACCGTTGCTGGGTGGAGGCCTCCATCGAGAAGGCCGCCGCGAATCCGACGGCCGGCGCCTCCACGGTGAGCCGCTCCACGTCCACAGTGATCTCCAGGCCGGGGTCCGCATGCACCGCGGCCATCAACTCGGCGGCGTCGTCGGACGGGATCTCGGCCGGGACGAGCCCGTTCTTGGTGCAGTTGTTGCGGAATATGCCGGCGAAGCGGGGACTGATCACCGCGTCGAACCCGTACTGCTGGATGGCCCACACCGCATGCTCCCGCGAGGAGCCGGTGCCGAAGTTGGCGCCGGCCAACAGGATCGTCGCCCCCGCATAGCGCTCGTCGTTGAGCACGAAGTCGCGGCTGTCGCGCCACTCAGAGAACAGGCCCTTCTCGAAGCCGGTGCGCGACACCTGCTTGAGCCAGTCCGACGGGATGATCTGGTCGGTGTCGACGTCGCTGCGGTCCAGCGGCGCCGCGGTGCCGCTCACTTCTCGTGTCGCCTTCATGGCCGCGACCCGGCCGCAGATTGCGAGACAGCCCTCATCGCAGGTCCCCGGGGGCGGCGAAGCGACCGGCGACCGCGGTGGCCGCAGCCACCGCGGGCGACACCAGATGGGTGCGGCCGCCCCGTCCTTGGCGGCCCTCGAAGTTGCGGTTCGACGTGCTGGCCGACCGCTCGCCGACTGTCAGCTTGTCGGGATTCATGGCCAGGCACATGGAGCATCCCGGCTCGCGCCAGTCGAATCCGGCTGCCCGGAACACCTCGGGAAGGCCCTCGGCCTCGGCTTGGGCCTTGACCTGGCCCGAGCCCGGCACGACCAGGGCGCGCACCCCGTCGGCCACCCGGCGGCCGGCTGCCACCGACGCCGCGGCCCGCAGATCCTCGATGCGGCTGTTGGTGCACGATCCGATGAACACGGTGTCTACCGCGATGTCCCGAATCGGCGTCCCGGAGGCCAGGCTCATGTAGTCGAGCGCCCGGACCGCGGCCTCGCGCCGGGACGGCTCGTCGAAGCTGTCGGGGGCGGGCACCTCCCCGTCCAGCGGCGCCGACTGGGCGGGGTTGGTGCCCCAGGTCACCATCGGGGAGATGTCGGCGCCGTCGAGGGTGACCGCGACGTCGAAGGAGGCGGCGGCGTCGGTCCGCAGGGTGCGCCAGTCGGCCAGCGCCTCCTCCCACAACTCTCCGGCCGGAGCGTGCTCGAGGCCTCGCAGATAGGCGAAGGTGGTCTCGTCGGGGGCGATCAGCCCGGCCTTGGCGCCCGCCTCGATCGACATGTTGCACACCGTCATGCGGCCCTCCATCGACAGCGCCTCGATGACCGGGCCCCGGTACTCGATGATCCGCCCGACGCCTCCGGTGGTGCCGATGCGGCCGATGATGGCGAGGATGACGTCTTTGGCGGTGGAGCCTTCGGCCAAGGCGCCCTCGACGGTCACCGCCATGGTTCCAGGACGCGTCTGGGGCAGGGTCTGGGTGGCCAGCACGTGCTCGACCTCGCTGGTGCCGATGCCGAAGGCGATCGCTCCGAAGGCGCCGTGGGTGGAGGTGTGGGAGTCGCCGCACACGATGGTCATGCCCGGCTGGGTGAGGCCCTGCTCGGGCCCGATCACATGCACGATGCCCTGCTTGGCGTGGCCCATCGGGTAGTTGGTGATCCCGAACTCGTCGGCGTTGCGGCGCAGGGTCTCGACCTGGGTGCGGCTCACCGCGTCGGCGATCGGCTGGTCGATGTCGGCAGTGGGGACGTTGTGGTCCTCGGTGGCCACCGTCAGGTCGGGCCGGCGCACTCGCCGGCCCGAGATCCTCATACCGTCGAAGGCTTGCGGCGAGGTGACCTCGTGCACCAAGTGGAGGTCGATGTAGAGCAGGTCGGGCTCGCCGTCGCCGCCGCGGGTCACCGTGTGGCTGTCCCAGATCTTCTCGCCCAGCGTCCGCGGCTCGGTCACGGGTCGATACTAGACGCCTGCACGCGCTCGGCGGCCGCGCCCGTGGACCGGCGCCGGCCCGGCTGCTTGTGACGGCTGCTCGCCATCATCGGCCGCGGCCGGTGATCAGCGCCGGCGGCGGATCGTCGGAGGCGTCCCACACGACGAGGGCGACGGCAGCCCCCAACAGCACGGCACCCGCGGCCAGGGCGATCCGCGCCCACCGCAGCGTGCGGGGCGGATCGAAGTCCACCGGTCTACGACACCTCTACGACGGCGACCTTCTGGCGGCCGCCGGGCGAGTCGAACTCGACCGTCTGTCCCTCGGACGCTCCCAGCAGCGCCTCGCCCATCGGCGACCCCGGCGAAACCACGACGACGTCGGGGTGGCGCTCCTCGATCACCCCGACCAGGAAGCTCTCGGTCTCGTCGTCGCCGTCGTAGCGGACGGTCACCACCGATCCCAGCATCACCCCGACGCCGCCTCCGTCGTCGACGTCGATGATCGCCGCGTCGGCGAGGATCCGCGTGAGATGCACGATGCGGCCCTCCATCTTGGCCTGCTCCTCTTTGGCCGCGTGGTAGTCGCCGTTCTCCGACAGGTCGCCCAGCTTGCGGGCGGCCTCGATCTTGTCGGCGATCTCGATGCGACCCCGCGTGGTGAGCTCCCGCAGTTCAGCACTCAGCCGGTCGTGAGCGGCCTGCGAGAGGTGATGAGCGTCGGGCATCGCGCCAATCTAGCGCCCGTGGGCTATGCTGATGCCGTGGCGAACCGGTCCAGCTTCGTAATTCCCTAGCGCGCGCCGTCCCGGCGCGCGCCTCCGACCGTCCACCCAGGTGGGCGGTTTCTTCGTTTCGGCACGAGCATTGCAGGAATCACAGATGGCACATCGAGTGGGAGTCATAGGAGGCGACGGCATCGGCCCCGAGGTGGTGGCCGAGGGCCTCAAGGCAGTCGCGGCAGCGGGGGTGCATCTGGACGCCGTGCACTACGACCTCGGCGGCGGCCGCTACCTGCGGGACGGAACGGTGCTCGACGACGCCACGTTGGAGGAGTGGCGCGGCCTCGACGCGCTCTATCTGGGGGCCGTCGGCATCCCGGGCGTGCCACCGGGCGTCATCGAACGCGGCCTGCTGCTGAGGATGCGCTTCGAACTGGACCTGTACATCAACCTGCGGCCCTTCGCCGCGCCGGGACACGACTTCGTCGTGATCCGCGAGAACACAGAGGGCGCGTACGCGGGCGAGGGCGGCTTCCTGCGCCGGGGCACCCCGCACGAAGTGGCCACTCAGGGGTCGGTGAACACGCGCCGCGGCGTCGAGCGGGCCGTGCGCTACGCGTTCGACCTGGCCATGACCCGGCGCAAGCACGTGACGCTGGTACACAAGACCAATGTGCTCACCTTCGCCGGGGATCTCTGGGAGCGCACCTTCGACGAGGTCGCAGCCGGCTATCCCGACGTGGCGACGGCCTACAACCATGTCGACGCGGCGTGCATCCACTTCGTTGACAACCCCGCCCGCTACGACGTGATCGTCACTGACAACCTCTTCGGAGACATCCTCACCGACCTCGGCGGCGCGGTGTCGGGCGGCATCGGGCTCGCCCCCACAGCCAACCTCCATCCCGGGCGGGTGTCGATGTTCGAGCCGGTCCACGGCTCGGCGCCCGACATCGCGGGGACCGGTCGCGCCAATCCCGTCGCGGCGGTGCTGTCGGCCGCGATGATGTTGGACCATCTCGGCGAGACCGGTGCCGCCGAACGTGTCCGCAAGGCCTGCGACCGGCCCGAGCCGCTCTCCGGCGCCACCCGCGAGATCGGCGACGCCATCGCCGCCCGTCTCGCCGACTCGACCGCCTGATTCGGACACAGCTACAAGAACCACTCCCGGAAGGACACCGCAGCCATGCCCATCACCGCCAGCAAGCACATCTGGATGAACGGCGAGCTCGTTCCGTGGCAGGATGCCAAGATCCATGTACTGTCGCACTCGCTGCACTACGGGACGGGCGTGTTCGAGGGCATACGCACCTACGCGACCGACGACGGCCCCTCGGTCTTCCGGTTGACGGACCACATCCAGCGGCTGCACGACTCGGCCAAGATCCTCAACATGGCCATGCCGTACTCGGTGCCTGAGATCGTGGAGGCCTGCAAGCTGGTGGTCCGCGACAGCGGGCTGCCCGAATGCTACGTGCGTCCCATCGCCTACTACGGCTACGGCGAGATGGGCCTGTCCACCGCCGGCTGCACCACCGACGTCGCCGTCGCGGTGTGGCCCTGGGGCGCCTACCTGGGCGACGACGCCCTCACCGAGGGCGTGCGTCTCAAGACCTCGTCCTGGGCCCGACACGACCACAACATCATGCCGCCCGCCTCCAAGACCACCGGCAACTACGTCAACTCCACGCTGGCGAAGATGGAGGCGCTGAGGGCCGGCTACGACGAGGCCGTCATGCTCAACCCGGCCGGCCTGGTGTCGGAGTGCAGCGGCGAGAACATCTTCGCGGGCGCACCCGACGTGCTGGTGACTCCGCCGCTGTCGTCGGGCGCGCTGCCGGGCATCACCCAGGACTCGGTGATCTCCATCGCCCGCGACATCGGCATCGACGTGGTGGTCGGCGACCTGGCCCGCAGCGACCTGTACGTCGCGCAGGAGGTCTTCGTGTGCGGCACCGCCACCGAGGTGGGCGCGGTCAACTCGGTGGACGACCGGCCCCTGGAGTGTCCCGGCCCCCGCACGCTGGCGATCGCCGAGGCCTACGCGGACGTGGTGCGGGGCCGCAACGACCGCTACAAGACTTGGAACGAGTACGTGCATGACTAGCGCGGCCGGCGCCGGGGCGGGCACGTCCCCGGGCTGCGGGGCAGCGACCCGGCCCTCGGTGGAGATCTACGACACCACCCTGCGCGACGGCGTCCAGCTGGAGGGCATCTCGCTGACCGTCGACGACAAGCTGCGCATCGCCGAGCAGCTCGACTACCTGGGGGTGGCCTTCATCGAGGGGGGGTGGCCCGGCGCCAGCCCCAAAGACGACGAGTTCTTCGAACGGGCCCGCACCGAGCTCGACCTGCGGGTCAGCGAGCTCGTCGCGTTCGGCTCCACCCGCCGTGCCCGAGGCAGGGTCGATTCCGACCAGGTGCTGGCCCGGCTGGCCGCAGCGGGCACGTCCACGGTGTGCATCGTCGGCAAATGCTGGGACTACCACGTCACCGACGCGTTGCAGACCACCCTGGACGAGGGCGTGGCGATGGTGGCCGACTCGGTGGAGTTCTTGGCGGAAGCGGGCAAACGGGTGCTGTTCGACGCCGAGCACTTCTTCGACGGTTTCAGCCGCAACCCCGAGTTCAGCCTGAGGGTGCTGGAGGCCGCGGCCATGGCCGGGGCCTCCACAGTGGTCCTGTGCGACACCAACGGCGGAACCCTGCCCGACGGCATCTCCGCCGCGGTGGCGGCGGTGGCGGCCCATGTCGACTGCGAGGTCGGCATCCACCTGCACAACGACACCGGCTGCGGGGTGGCCAACGCGTTGGCCGCGGTGCAGGCCGGGGCTGTCCAGGTGCAGGGCACCATCAACGGTTACGGGGAGCGGGTCGGCAACTGCGACCTGGTGCCGATCATCGCCAACCTCGAGCTGAAGCTGGGCGTGCAGGCGCTGCCCGCCGGCCGCCTGCCCCGGCTGACGTCGGTGTCGCACCACGTTGCCGAACTGGTCAACCTGCCGATGAACCCCCAGCAGCCCTATGTCGGCGCCGGCGCCTTCGCCCACAAGGCGGGGCTTCACGCCAGCGCGCTGAGCCGCCGCCCCGACGCCTACGAGCACGTCTCGCCGGAGCTGGTCGGCAACGGCACCCGGGTGCTGGTGTCGGAGATGGCCGGCCGGTCCACCCTGGAGATGAGAGCCGCCGAACTCGGCCTCGACATCGACGGCCGGGCGCTGGGCGAGATCATCGACACCCTCAAGCGTTTGGAGCACGCCGGATACCATTTCGAGGCGGCCGACGCCTCCCTGGAGTTGCTCATGCGGGGAGCGGCCGGCTGGGAGCAGGACTACTTCAAGCTGGAGTCGTTCCGGGTGTCGCTGGACCACCGTTCCGGCACCGGCGCCCGGGCCTGGAACGACGTGTCGGTGGAGGTGGACACCGAGGCCACCGTGAAGCTCTGGGTCGGCGGCGAGCGCTGTGTGGCGGTGGGGGAGGGCAACGGACCCGTCAACGCGCTCGACACCGCGCTGCGGGCCGCGCTGGGCGACCGCTACCCGGCGCTGGAGCACATCTCGCTCACCGACTACAAGGTCCGGGTGCTCGACACCCAGAAAGGCACCGGAGCAGTCACCCGCGTGCTGGTCGACTCCACCGACCGCCGCCGGGTGTGGACCACCATCGGCGTGTCTGACAACATCATCGAGGCGTCCTGGCAGGCTCTGGCCGACTCGGTGGTCTACGGCCTGCTCCACGCCGACGACTGAGCCCGCGCCAGCGACGAGCCTGCTCTCCGGATCCTGGCCGAGTCAGCTGGCAGCGACCTCGGCCGCAGTCACGACGATGTCGCCGACGCGGGACTCGTCCACATCGAACCAGAAGGCTATGGCAGAACGAGCCTCACCCTCCACGTCCTCGAAGCGTCTGGCCTGAGCGAACACGGTGCCCAGTTCGTCGACGGTAATGCCCCACCAGCCGCCTCCCGGCGTCGCTTGAACGTGGAAGATGTCGCCCGGCAGGGCATCGGCGCTCGCCTCAGCAGCGGTGTTCGTCATGTCTGCCCCCTTTGGTCGGGTTGCACTCGCCGCGCCACGTTCAGGATCTTGGCAGCTGTTCCTTCCTGAATCTCGTTGTGGCGGGGAATCTGGATCTTCTGCGAGCCGATTGCCCAGATCTCGTGCCTGCCCTCCCGCACTTTGACGAGGGCTAAACCCTTGTCTTTTGCAATCTTACGAAGATTTTTGATCAATTTCAACTTATCCACGTCCGGAGCATACGCTCGGAAGGATAGCTCCACTCAGTTCCGCGGGGGAATGGCTGCGGGCGGTGCAGGGCTACCATGCATCAACGTGGCTGCACCGTCTCACGTTCGCTCCACTGAGCAGGCTCCGTCCATATACCGGTCGCCTCCCCGGCGGGACGATCCCTGGATGGCCGACCGGCCCGGCGAGGTTGTGGGTGTCGAGCCTCCTGCGGGGCCGGGCCTGGGCAATCAGGGGCCCGACCAGGGCTACGCGCTGAAGCTGGCCGAGCGCTTTGCCGGCGGGCTCGTGCTTGCGGCTGGCGAGCGGGAGGACGATGCGCTGGCCGGGTGCGGGGCGGTGGCGCTGCGCCGGGCCTCGATGTTCGGCCGGGCCCCGGTGGTGCACGACCTGCGGCTGGCCCTGGAATTGTTCGGTTTCCTAGATGGGGCCGATTCCGAGCTGGTCGCCTGGCGCCGAGACCGCTTCGCCGGCGCGGCCGGCCACCACGGCTACCACGTCAAGCTGCGTCTCGCTGACTCGGTCCCGACCGAGACGCTGCGCCTGACCCCGGCCGCGGCAGCCGAGGCCCGCGCCGACAACTGGCGCACCCAGCTACTGGCGCACCCAGCTGGGGACTCAGACGACTCCGCCCGGCATCCGGGCCGTCACGGACTGTCTTCCGTTAGGGCTTGACGACAAGCGTGCCGGCCGCCTTGTCGTGCCAACCCTGTCGCGCTCGATCCCAGGTCAGGGAGATGTACACGAGCAATGACAGGAGCCATCCCACGACGGGAACGAGGCCGAGCACCGCAGGAATGATCCATCGTCCTATGGATTTGCCCCATCCTGGCAGCTGGCCGTTGTCGGCCCGGATGACCTTGACTCTCGTGGCCATCTTGCCAAGCGTCTGTCCCTTCAAGGCGATCATTGTCACCTCATAGAGAGGGCCCGCGATCGTAAAGGCAAGGACCCCGAGGGTTAACTCCCCGAAGAGAGCTGCGGCGGAGTTGAGTCCAATCGTCTGCACGAGGACCACGACGAAGATGACCAACGCTGCGACGACCATGATCACGATGTCGATGATCCGGGCTCCGAGCCGTGCTCCGGGGCTCGCGAGCTCGACGGTCCCGCCGGTGCCGAGGTTGGCCCAGCCGGTCATGGCTTGCGGGTTGAGGTCGGCTTGGCCGCCCGGTGCCGCAGGGGGCTGGGGCGGCGGCTCCGAGGACCAGCCCGCGTTGTCGGGAGGGGGCGGTGGCATGTCGGACATGGTTGGCTCCTTCGGCCTCAGAGATCGACGGGCGCCACGACGGTAGCAGAGAGCTCTGTCACCGGCCGAGCGTGCTGATTGGGGCAGATCGAGCAGCCAGACGGGTGCTGATCACGAAGGTCCGGGCGATCATGTCGTGCCACCCTTGGCGGCGCTTGTCCCACACCTAAAGAGACGTACACCAGCAGGCTGAACACACCCAGCAAGACCACCGCGTCCGATTCGACTCCCACGGCCCAGACGATTTCCTGCGCCACTGAGGCGACCGCCGGCAACGCCCAGCGGCCCGCCGCGGCACCCCAGCCGGGATTGAAGCCGTCGCCGGCGCGCACGATCCTGATCCGGGTCGCCACCTTGCCCGGCGTCTGACCCTTGGAGGCGATGAAGGCGGTCTCGTAGACGGCTGCGACGACGACGGCGACCGCGGGGCCGGCAACCGAGCCCAGCACGAAGCTCAGCACAGTTCCCAGCACCATGACGACCAACAGGTCGATGATCCTTGCGGTCAAGCGGGTTCCGGGAGAGGCCAGCGCCACCTGCGCCCCTGTGTCTAGAAGGGCGGAGCGAGCCCCCGGGACGCCTTCCGCCCCTGGAGGTCCGGTGAGGTGTGGCGGCAACGGTGGCTGGGAGGATCAGTCGGGGTCGTCGGGCGGGGGCGGTGGCATGTCGGACACGGCCACTCCAGACGATCGACGGCGCAAGCAATGGACACTCTGACAGTGCCGTCCCGGACGATCCGCGGCTCTGCGGTTCGCCGGGAGTGGGGTGGGGCGTCGATAGTCTCGCCGTGTGAGTTCGGTCAGGGTTCGGTTCGCGCCGGCACCTACGGGGTTCCTGCATGTGGGGAGCGCTCGGACGGCACTGTTCAACTGGATGTTCGCCCGTCGTCACGGCGGCGAGATGGTGCTGCGGGTGGAGGACACCGACGCCGCGTTGAAGACTCAGGAGTACGTGGACGCCATCATCGAGCCTTTGCAGTGGCTGGGCCTCGACTGGGACGAGGGGCCCTGCTTCCAGTCCGAGCGCACCGACGCGCACGCGGCTGCCATCGAACAACTGCTGTCCGACGGCACGGCCTACTTCTGCGACCTGACCCGTGACGAGATCGCGGAGCGGTGCGCGGCGGCCGGGCTCCCCGTCGGCTACCACGGCTGGTCGCGCGACCGCGGCGTCTCCGACGGGCCGGGCGTGGTGGTGCGGTTCCGCTGTCCCGACGAGGGCGCTGTCGTCGTGGACGACATCGTGCGGGGCCGGGTGAGCTTTCCCAACGAGTCGTTGGAGGACTTCGTGATCCGACGCGGCGACGGGTCGCCCACCTTCCACCTGGCCAACGCGGTCGACGACCACGACATGGCGATCACCCATGTGATCAGGGGCGAGGACCTGCTCAACACCACGCCGCGCGTGCAGCTGATCTGGCAGGCCCTCGGCTACGGCGCCCCGCCCGTTTACGCGCACCTGCCGCTGCTGGTGAACGCCGGGCGGCAGAAGCTGTCCAAGCGGCGCGACGACGTGTCCCTCGACAGCTACCGCAGGGCGGGCTATCTGCCCGAGGCCATGGTCAACTACCTGGCCCTGCTCGGCTGGGGTCCGCCCGACGGGGTGGAGATCCGTCCGTTGGAGGAGATCGTCGCGCGGTTCGACCTCGACGCGGTCAAGCCGGCGGCGGCGTTCTTCGACCCGGTCCGGCTCGACCACATCAACCACCTCTACATCAAGGGACTCGGACCGGACGAGTTCGCCGACCGCTGCCGGCCCTTCCTGTGCGGCGACGACGATCGGCGGCCTGGCCGTCCCAACGCCGAGGAGACGCTCGAAACCGTCGCCGGCAGCGTCGGCGACACGCCTTGGGACTGCCATGTGGCGCGCTCGCTCGCCGTCGAGATCCAGCAGCGGGTCTCCCGCCTCGACGAGGTGAAGGGATGGATCGACTGGATCCTGCGCCCCGAGATGGTCTACGACGAGAAGGCCTGGAACAAGGCCGTCGTCAGGGGCCGGGCCGCGGCGGAGGTGCTCGAAGCGGTCGAGGCCCGCTTGGTGAGCGACGACTTCTCGTCCGCCGAGCGGCTCGAGGCCATCGTGATGGGCGTCGGCGACGAGCTCACCGACAGCGTCGGCGCCAGGGTGCGGTCCCAGCCCCCGGTACGGGTGGCGCTCACCGGCGCCAGCGCCGGCCTGCCCCTGTGGGAGCCGATGCGCCTGCTGGGCCGCGACGCTGTCCTCGCTCGCCTCCGCGCCGCCCGGAACCGCCTCAGGGAGACCGCTGAGTAGTGCCGATCCCGCCGCGGAAGCCTCGGAATCGGGGTTTTGTGACAGCGGAATCGCGATAGTGGCACCTGCTCGTCTCTGCTAGCCGCGCGCTGCTCCGGCACTGTTCGGCTCGGGCCGCCGCCGCTCGTCTTGATCGTCCGCTGGCCACGACCTGTTCTGGGAAGCTACATGCTGCGGTGCAGAATTTAGCCTTATGGGCAGTTAAATGATGTTTAAATCTAGCGTTGCAGATATTTATCATGTTGGTTATGTATAATACTGCTACATTGGTCTGTACGGCACAGGAGTCGCCCCGAACGGGGCGCGGTCCGACCGGGCAGCCGGGCGGAATCGGCAATCCGGCGCTCCGCCGGGACGAGGGGAGTAGAGCTATGGGAAAGCGTGGAGGATCAAGGCGCGAGGAATCGCGGGGCGAGGCGTGCGAGGAGCTGGCGGAGTTCATCGGCCGCTATCGCGGCTATCCGCTGACCGACTGGCTGATCCAGACGCGCCAGGCTGAGGTCGCGGCGCGCAGTGCGGTGCTCGTTCGGCTCAGGTGCGACCAATAGGAGCGCCGGGGTCCGGGGAAGGCGACGGCAGAGCCGTGCCCGTGCCGCCGCAGGCGGTTCTCGACGCCTGGCCTATCGTCCAGCAGGCCGAGGGCATCGAGCCGGTCGCCGAGACTGTCGGCGACCTCCTGGACCTTTTCAATGCCAATCGATTTGCCATGAGCGCGGTGAACGTCACCGAGGCATGGCTCGGATTCGCCGCCTTCGACGGGGTGGCCGGGGCGGAGGCATTCATCATCCGACTGGAGCAGGCGGTCGACATCGACCGCGGCTCGGGCGCCACCGCCAAGGCGGCGGCGTGGATTGCCCACGCCTACGAGGTGTCCCTCGGCGGCGCCCACGCGGCCGCGACGGCCATGAGCCTCGACGTCGAGCTCTGGACCGGAGATCCCCAGCTTCTCTGCGACGACCGGATCTGGGACGTCCACGACCTGCGGTCCCCGTCGCAGCGCTCGGAGAACCAGGCCCAGATCGCGCAGGGAGTCTTCGATGTCGGGCGGAGAGCGGGAGTGCTTCCCGAGGCGACGGCCGAGCAGCTGGGCGAGGTCGTCCGGTCCCATCTGTTCGAGGATCCTGACCGTTGGCGGATTTGAGCGTGCGGCGCCGGTGGCTGCGGCTCGCGGCTGCCGCCGCGGTCGCTGCCGCGGTCGCTGCGCCGGTGCCGGTGGCCGGGGCCGCCGCGGGCCTCCACCATGAGCAGGCGGTGTTCCGGCCGCCGGTCGCTGCGCCGGTGGCGGTGGCCGGGGCCGCCGCGGGCCTCCACCATGAGCAGGCGGTGTTCCGGCCGCCGGTCGCTGCGCCGGTGGCGGTGGCCGGGGCCGCCGCGGGCCTCCACCATGAGCAGGCGGTGTTCCGGCCGCCGGTCGCTGCGCCGGTGGCGGTGGCCGGGGCCGCCGCGGGCCTCCACCATGAGCAGGCGGTGTTCCGGCCGCCGGTCGACGCGCCGGTGGCCGACCCGTTCCGCCCTCCTGAGGACCCCTACGGCCCGGGCAACCGCGGCATCGAGTACGACACCGAGCCCGGCGACGCGGTGAGGGCCGGAGCCTCTGGGACCGTGACGTTCGCGGGCGCGGTGGCCGGGGACCTCCATGTGACGGTCGACCACGGCGGCGGGCTCCTCAGCTCGTACTCGTACCTCCGGCGCGTCAGCGTGCGGGCCGGCGCCGGCGTCGCCCGGGGGGCGGTGATCGGCGTTGCCGGCGAGCGTCTGCACTTCAGTGTGAGGCTGCACGGGGACTACACCGACCCGGCCGGCTTCATCGGCGTTCGCCGGGTGAGGGTACGGCTCGTGCCGCGGCGATCGGCGCGGTCCGCCCGCGGTCCTCGTACACTGCTGCGCCGGCCCCCAAGGCCCGACGGCGTCGAGCGGCGCCGCCGAATCACTCCGCAACCCGCGCCTTCACCCGGTCGCTCAGGCGTCCGGCGCGGGCCACGCAGAACCGGGAGAACGAACGAGCATGGCCGTCGTCACTATGAAACAGCTGCTGGAGGCCGGGGTTCAGTTCGGCCACCAGACCCGCCGATGGAACCCCAAGATGAAGCGTTTCATCCACGGCGACAAGGCGGGCATTCACATAGTCGACCTCCGTCAGACGCTCGCCCACCTCGAGCGCGCCTACGTGTTCGTCCGCGATCTGGTCGCCGACGGCGGCACGGTCCTGTTCATCGGCACCAAGAAACAGGCCCAGGACTCCGTCCAGTCCTTCGCCGAGCGATGCAGCATGCCCTACGTCAACGAGCGGTGGCAGGGCGGGATGCTCACCAACTTCCACACCATCGCCAAACGCATCGCCAAGATGAAGCAGTACCAGCGTATGCGCGACTCGGGCGAGTTCGAGGCCATGCCCAAGAAGGAGGCTCTGCTGCTCGAGCGGGAGCTAGCCAAACTGGAGCGCAACCTGGGCGGCATCCGCGACATGGTGGAGCCCCCCGGGGCGGTGTTCATCCTCGACACCAAGAAGGAGTACATCGCTGTGACCGAGGCCCGCAAGCTGGGCGTGCCCATCGTCGCGGTGGTCGACACCAACTGCGATCCCGACCTCGTCGACTTCGCCATCCCCGGCAACGACGACGCCATCAGGGCCGGAAGGCTCATGGCCCGTGTGGTCTCCGACGCGGTCATGGAGGGCCGTTTCATCCATTCGAAGCGCACCGAGGCTGCCGTCGTCGTCCGTGACGCGCTGACCGAGGCCGACGTGGCCGAGCAGCAGGCCGTGGCCCGGGCGGAGGCGGCAGCGGAGGCAGCCGAGCGCGAGGCTCGCATCGGCAGGGCTGCGGCGGCGGGTGCTGTCGCTGAAGATGCTGGACCTGGCGCCGCGGATGCCGGCGCCGGCGGGGGTGAGGCTGCTGTGGCGGATGCCGGAGTCGGCGGGGGCAGGGCTGCGGCGGCGGGTGCTGTCGCTGAAGATGCTGGACCTGGCGCCGCGGATGCCGGCGCCGGCGGGGGTGAGGCTGCTGTGGCGGATGCCGGAGCTGGGGCCGACGCAGGCGAGTCGGACGAGGAGGTTTGAGATGACGATCAGCGCCCGTGATGTGAAAGCACTGCGCGACGCCACTGGCGCGGGGATGATGGACGCCAAGAAAGCTCTGGCCGACGTCGGCGGCGACATGGAGGCGGCTCGTCAGATCCTGCGCGAGCAGGGTCTGGCCAAGGCCGGCGCCCGCAGCGGCCGCGACAACGACCAGGGCGCCGTAGCTGTCGCCGGTGACAGCAGGGCCGCCGCGGTAGTGCAGCTCAAGTGCGAGACCGACTTCTCGGCCAAGAGCGAAGACTTCGCCTCGCTGGCGCAGACCCTCGCGGACTCCGTGCTCTCCGGCGGTCCGGGAGCGGTCGCTCCGCACGCGGCCAGGATCGAGGACCTCAGGCTGGCCCTCAAGGAAAACATCGAGGTGGGTGCGGTCCAGTTCGTGCAGGCCACCGACGGCAACCTGCTCGACACATACCTGCACCGCCAGGACGGGCGGGGCGTGAACGCGGTCGTCGTGGAGGGCAGCGGGGTGGCCGCCGATGCGCTCCACCAGGTGGCTCTGCACATCGCCTTCGCCAAGCCCCGATTCCTGAGCACGGTTGAGATCCCGTTCGCCGAGATCGAGCGGGAGAGGGCCGCACTGCTGGAGATCACGAAGGCCGAAGGCAAGCCCGAGCCCGCGTGGGACAAGATCGTGGAAGGCAGGATGCGGGGCTGGTACGCCGAGCGTGTGCTGCTCGAGCAGGGGCTCCATGGCGAGAAGACTGCTGTCAAGGACAGCATCGGCGGCGGGTCCATCGTTCGTTTCGTGCAGGTGCTGGTCGGCGACTGATCGTGAGCAGCCCCGCCGATCACGCCTTCGCGCCGGCGCGGCGGTCGGCTTGCTGGCGCCGAGTGCTGCTGAAGGTGTCGGGGGAAGCCTTCGCAGGAGGCGCAGAGAGCGGCATCGACGGCGACACCGTCCGCAATATCGCCGCGGGGATCGCCGAGGCACGCGGCACCTTCGACGTCGAGATGGCCGTGGTGGTGGGTGGAGGGAACCTGTGGCGGGGCGCCCAGGGCGCGGGCATTGACCGTGCCCAGGCCGACTACATGGGGATGCTGGCCACGGTGATGAACGCCTTGGCCCTTCAGGACGCTCTCGAGCACCTGGATCAGCCCACGCGGGTGCAGACCGCCATCCACATGGCGCAGATCGCTGAGCCGTACATCCGGCGGCGGGCGATCCGCCACCTCGAGAAGGGCCGGGTGGTCATCTTCGCGGGCGGCACCGGCAACCCCTTCTTCACCACCGACACCACCGCCGCGCTCAGGGCGGCCGAGGTGGAGGCCGAGGTGGTGCTCAAGGGCACCCATGGCGGGGTCGACGGCGTCTACACCGCCGATCCCGGAGTAGACGCGGGCGCCGTCCGGCTCGAGCATGTCACGTACTTGGAGGTACTCAACCGAGGACTCGAGGTGATGGACTCCACGGCCATCACGCTGTGCATGGACAACCGCCTGCCGATCGTAGTCTTCGACCTTATGCAGCCGGACAACCTCCAATCCCTCCTCGACGGCTCCCGGGTGGGTACGCTCGTGGCGGAGGAGGATCGGAGCCCATGAGCGAGGAACTGATCGGCATGGTGCTCGCAGACGCCGGCGAGCGGATGGAGGAGGCTGTCGCCGCGGCCAGGCGCGAGTTCTCCACGGTGCGCACTGGCCGGGCCAGTTCCGCGCTGCTGGAACGGGTGCCGGTGGAGGCCTACGGAGTCACCATGGCGATGCGGGAGTTGGCCAGCTTCGCGATACCCGAGGCCGGCCAACTGGTCGTCACACCCCACGACCCAGCCAACATCACTGCGATCGAGCGGGCAATCCAGCAGGCCCAGCTCGGGCTGGTCCCCAGCAGCGACGGGCGGGTCGTCCGCCTGTCGTTCCCGCCGCTCACAGAGGAACGGCGTCGGGAGCTGGCGAGGCTCGTGGGGTCGATGGCCGAGGACTCCCGCAACCGGGTGCGCGGCCTGCGCCGCCAGGCCCGCAAGGATCTCGACGAGATCGAGAAGGATGGCGGGGTGTCGGCCGATTCGGTGCTGCGCGCCTGCGAGCGGCTCGACGGGATCACCCGCGTCCACGAGAAGCGGATCGGCGAGGCTCTGGCCGGCAAAGAGGAAGAACTGCTCGAGGTGTGAGACGCGCCGTGGCAGTCGGGTTCCTGGCCCGACGAGCGAAAGGAGCGATGCGGTGAGCGACCGGGACGAATTCGGAGAACTCGGCTCTGCCGACGCCGACAAGCTGGACGACGACGCGGGCGTCGTGGCTGGGCGGTCGGTGTTCGGCGACGACGGCGAGCCTGCCTGGGGCGGGTCGGAGGCGACAGGATCGTTGCACCCGACGGGACCCGAGCCGAGGCTCCAAGAGGCCGACCCCCGGGAGTTGGGGGTCTGGACCGAACACACCACGGCACCCCAGTGGGACGAGTCGGAAGACACTCTTCCCCCCATGGAGCCGAGCGAGCCGGTCGGCACCGTGATCGGCGAGGAGGACTTTTTCGGCTACGACGACCAGGCGGCATACGGGGCGGCCGGAGCCGGCCCGCCTCCGGCCGTGTCGTCCGAGAGGGACATGCCGATGGCGGTACTCGTGGGTGTCTTTCTGTCAGCGGTGATCCTGGTGGCGCTGCAGTTCGGGCCGGCGTCGGCGTTGGTGGTGGCGACCGTGGTGCTCGGCCTGGCGGCCGCGGAGTTCCTGAGCGCGGTCCGAGTGGCGGGCTACCACCCGGCCGTGGTCCTGGGATTGGGCGGGGTGGTGACCGCGCCGCTCGCCGCCTATTGGCGGGGCATGGACGGGATTGTTGTCGTGCTGGTGCTCACGGTGGTGTTCGGGGCGCTGTGGTATCTCACCGGGGTCGGCCTCGAAGGGCCGATGCGGGGACTGGCAGCGACGGTGCTGGCGGTGGTCTACATCGGAGTCCTGGGGGCTCACGCGGCCCTGATGCTGCAGATCCCGACCCACGGGACAGGGCTCCTCACCGCGGCCATCGTGCTGACCGTCGCCCATGATGTGAGCGCCATGGCGGTCGGCAGGGCTGCTGGCCGCACCCCGCTGTCGAAGGTCAGTCCGAACAAGACGCTCGAGGGACTGCTCGGCGGAGCCGTCGTGACCGTCGCTGTCGGAGTGGTCATGGGACTGGTCGGAATGCCCGCCCCCGTTGCCGTGAGCCCTGGCAGCTTCTGGGTCGCCGTCCTGCTGGCTGCAGTGGTAGCGGTCGCTGCGCCCCTCGGCGACTTGACCGAGTCCATGCTGAAACGCGACCTCGACATCAAGGACATGGGCTCGCTGCTTCCCGGCCACGGCGGGATCCTCGACCGGTTCGACGCGATGCTGTTCTCGCTTCCGGCCACGTACTATGCGGCGTTGATCGCCGGAGTGGTCTGAGAGGCCGAGCGAACAGGCGGGCGAATCCGCCGCATACGGACGGGGCGGTGGCTCTACCGGCCCTTCGGTCGCAGTTGACGAGAGTGCAGCGGTGCCGCTGTCACGCCGCGGACCCTCGCCCGGCGCGGGGCGCTCACCGGTCAGTGGACGGGATGAGGGAAGAGGCCGATCGCCGGTCAGGGTAGTCTTGGCGCGGTGTCATCGGTTGCCGTTCTCGGCTCGACCGGATCGATCGGGACCCAGACGCTCGACATCGTCGGGGCACGGTCCGACCAGTACCGGGTCGCAGCACTGGGCGCGGCCCGCTCGGTGAATCTTCTCGCAGAGCAGGCGCGTCGCTTCCGTCCGGATGTGGTGGCAATAGCCGACACCGCACGGGCGGCCGACCTGGCCGAGCGGCTGCCGGACGAGGTGGAGCTTCTGGCCGGCCCCGACGCCATGGCCGACGCGGCCTCGGCAGCCGACACCGTCATCAACGGCGTCGTCGGGTTCGCGGGGCTTCCGGTCACGTTGGCCGCGTTGGCTTCAGGCAAGCGGCTCGGACTGGCCAACAAAGAGTCGTTGATCGCGGCCGGCCCGGTAGTGCGGCGGGCCCGGACCGCTCCCGGCGCGGCGATCATCCCGGTCGACTCGGAGCATTGCGCCGTCCACCAGTGCCTGCGGACGAACGACCGGCCGGAGGCGGTCTCGGAGATCGTCCTCACCGCGAGCGGCGGGCCCTTTCGGGGCCGCAGCCGCGCCGAACTGGAGGAAGTCAGCGTCGCCGACGCCTTGGCGCACCCCACCTGGCGGATGGGCCCGAAGATCACCGTCGACTCCAGCACGCTCATGAACAAGGGCTTGGAGGTGATCGAGGCGCACGAGCTCTTCGGGATCTCCTACGACCGGATCCGGGTAGTCGTGCATCCCCAGTCCATCGTCCATTCGATGGTCACCTACCGCGACGGAGCGACCGTCGCGCAGCTCTCGAAGCCCGACATGAGGCTCTGCATCGGGTATGCGCTGGCCTACCCCGATCGCCTCGACCTCGCCTACGGGGCCATCGACTGGGCCGAGTTGGGCCGTCTCGACTTCGAGCCGCCGGATCGGGACGCTTTCGGCTGCATCGACTTGGCCTATGAGGCCGGGCGGGCTTCGGAGACCGCGCCGGCGTGGCTCAGCGCGGCCAACGAGGTGGCGGTGCAGGCGTTCCTCGACGGTCGAATCCGATGGGTCGACATCGCGCGCCTGCTGGAGGAGGCGCTGGGGTCGTGGCCCGGCACCCCCGCCGACGGCGTCGAGGCGGTGCTGGCCGCCGACCGTGAGGCCCGTCGGGTCGCCTGCAGCCTGGTGGAACGCCGTGAGGCGGCCTGAGGACCCAATGAGCGCCTGCCAGCGAGCCAGTCGCATCTCTGCAAGCGGGTGTGTGGCTGAGTTGCCATGAGAGCGCGCCCCTCCGCCTCTCATCTGGGCGACCACGCCCGCCTCGCGGTTCTCGTGGCGCTCCTCGTGCTGCTCGGGGTGCTAGCGGGCGCTGGCT
This sequence comes from Acidimicrobiales bacterium, assembly GCA_965116865.1. Classification (GTDB taxonomy): domain Bacteria; phylum Actinomycetota; class Acidimicrobiia; order Acidimicrobiales; family Aldehydirespiratoraceae; genus Aldehydirespirator. The sequence continues at coordinate 903,937 of OZ220727.1, forward strand.
GGCTGGTGATCGTGGTGTCGCTGGTTGCCATGCTGTTCCTGCACGAGCTCGGCCACTACCTGGCGGCCCGGTTGACGGGCATGAAGGTCAGCGAGTTCTTCATCGGGTTCGGACCGCGCCTGTGGTCGTTCCGGTGCGGCGAGACGGAGTACGGAGTGAAAGCGGTCTGGGCCGGCGCGTACGTGCGCATTGTCGGGATGAACAACCTCGACGAGGTCGAGCCCGGCGACGAGCCGCGCAGCTTCCGGGAACAGAGCTACCCCAGGAAGATGCTCGTGCTGACGGCGGGGTCGGCCATGCATTTCGCGATTGTGGCGGTGCTGCTGTTCGCTGCGCTGCTAGTCGATGGAGCGGTTCTGGGCAGCCGCTCCGACGCCGAGGAGGCCCGCGGCTGGGTGGTGGGCACGGTGTCGGCCGACAGCGCGGCCTCGGCCGCGAGCCTTCAACCGGGCGACGAGCTCGTCTCGGTGGCGGGAGTGGACCGCACCACCTTCGCCGACTTCTCGCAGCTGGTGCGCGGGCTCGCAGGCGCAGAGGTGGAGGTGGTGTATCGCCGCGACGGCGTGTCGCGCGCTGCGGTGGCCCGGGTGGGGGAGCGGCTCACCGCAGCGGGCGCGGCCGGAATCGTGGGGCTGATCGAGGGAGACCGCATCCTTGCCGTCGAGGGTCTCGACACTGCAGGCGCTCCCATCTACGCCCAAGTTGCGGCTTACGGGCGGGACCGGATCGACGAGCCGCTCGACATGACCATCGTGGACACCCGGACGGGTGAGCCGACGGTGGTGGAGGGGGCCCTCATTACCGAGGTGCTCGACGCGACGGCCGCGGTCAGCGGATTCTTCGGAGTGTCGGCCGAGTACCGGGCCGAGGGACTCGGCGGCGTGCAGGCTGCCGGCGAGTCGGTCCGGTTGTCCGCGTCGATCCTGCGCGATGTGCTCTTCACCATCCCGACCATCGTGACCGAGGGATTCGGATCCACGCTGGCGGGTCTTTGGGACGACGGACAGCCGGCCGGCGGCGCGCCGCCGGCCCGTGAGCTCGAGCTGCGGCGCCTCGACCGGTCGCATCCCGACGAGAACCGGATCCTGTCGATCTACGGGGTGGCCCGCATCGGCGCCGAAGCGGCCTCCGACGGCACCATCGACGTCCTGCTGCTCCTCGTGTACGTGAACGCCTTCATCGGGGTGTTCAACCTGCTGCCGCTGCTGCCCCTCGACGGGGGCCACGTGGCGGTGGCCACATACGAGAGGATCCGCTCCTTCGGGGGCCGCACCCACAGGGTCGATGCGGCCAAACTGCTGCCGCTCACCTACGCGGTGGTGGTGCTGCTGCTGCTGGTCGGCGGCGTGGCGCTGCTACGCGACATCCTCGATCCCGTCAGCTTCGGCTAGCGGCCGGCGAGTAGCATTGCCTCGTGCAGGTCTCCGCGAGGTTCCCGCGGCGCGACACGCGCCGGATCATGGTCGGGAACGTCGCGGTCGGCGGCGGCGCACCCGTGACCGTGCAGTCAATGACGGTCACCAAGACGGCGGACCACGAGGCCACCCTGCAGCAGATCTACGCGCTGGCGGGCGCGGGCGCCGACATCGTGCGCTGCACTTGCAACCGGTCCGAGGCCGCCGAGGGGCTGGCCCGCATCGTGGCTCGCTCGCCGGTCCCGATCGTTGCCGACATCCACAACAACTACCGCATGGCGCTGGCCGCGCTGGAGGCCGGCGTGCACTGCCTGCGTTTGAACCCCGGCAACATTCGCAGGCCGGACCAGATCAAGGCCGTGGCCCGTGAGTGCAAGGACCGGGGCGTACCCGTCCGCATCGGAGTCAACGGGGGATCGCTCGATCCCGACCTCTACGACCCGGAGGCGGGAGTGACCCCCGAGGCGTTGGTGGCCTCCGCGATGCGGGAGCTCGGGTACTTCGAGGACGTGGGGTTCGACCTGGTGAAGATCTCCGTGAAGGCGTCGAGCGTTCCGCTCATGATCGAGGCGTACCGGCAGCTCGCCGACGCCACGGACCATCCCCTGCATCTGGGAGTGACCGAGGCCGGGCCCCCGCCCGCCGGGACCATCAAGTCGACGGCCGGAATAGCCTCCCTGCTCGCCGAGGGCATCGGCGACACCATCCGCTTCTCGCTGACCACCGATCCTGTCGAGGAGGCCCGGGCCGGCCGGCAGCTGCTCGAGGCGATGGGGCTGCGCGAGCGGCGCAACGTCGACCTGATCGCCTGTCCCAGCTGCGGGCGGGCCGAGGTGGACGTGTTCACGGTGGCGAGAGAGGCTATGGAGGCCTTCGGGGAGCGCCGCATACCGTTGCAGGTGGCGGTCATGGGTTGTGTTGTCAACGGTCCGGGCGAGGCCCGTGACGCCGATCTCGGCATCGCCGCGGGAAACCGTCGGGGGCATTTGTTCGTGAAGGGCGAGAACGTGGCCGTCGTCGCCGAGGAGGCGATGGTGGACGCGCTGGTGGAATGGGCAGAGTTCATCTGCGAGCACGGCTCGGACGCCGCGCTCGAGCGGGCCAGGGAGACACGGGCCTCCGCGCGGCGGGCTGCCGAGGAGGATCGCCGGCGCAACCTCGACACGCTCGGCGACGACGCCAACGACGCCGAGACGGCGGTGGCAGGCGTCCGGCGCAAGGCCGGCATCTGAGGCCGAGCTTGCGAGGCAGCGGCCCGAGCGGGCCGTTGGCGCAAGCGCAAATAGGTGGGAGTCCGTGGTGTCGCAGCGGTGTCATTCCCGCTCTTGTTCGCTGCGACCTGAGGGCCGCTCGGGCCACGGCCTCGCCTGTATGGGCCGCGTCGCTCCCGCCTGTTCGCTCGGCCTATTAGCGCATCGGACATGAGCGGGAGCACGACGCGGCGCCGCGTGGCGGCACTCGCTCCCGCACGCACTTGGAGCGTCTCCTAGTACACTCTCATGCACGTTCGATTCCCCGGAAGCGGCGTGGGCCAGTGCCCACGCCGTTGCCGGTTCAGGCCCGAACGCCCCGGCCAGGAGCAGAATTTCAGAGAATGCCATGGCGACCGTCGATCGCGTCCGCGAACTTGTAGCCCCGCTGGCGGAGGCTGTATCGGTCGACTTGTACGACGTGGAGCACCACGGCGGGGTGGTCCGGGTCCTGGTCGACGCCGACGGCGGCATCGCCCTCGACGTCATCGCTCGGCTGTCCCGCTTGATAAGCCGCGCCCTCGACGCGCACGACCCGATACCGGGCCGTTACACTCTGGAGGTCTCGAGTCCCGGCTTGGAGCGCCCGCTACGCACACCCGACCACTTCCGGCGCGCCGCCGGGTCGGCCGTGCGGGTGAAGACCCTGGCCGGCTTCGACGGGCCCCGCCGCATTACGGGAGTCTTGGAGGCTGTCACCGACGGCGGGGTGGATCTGCGCGATGCGGACGGCGAGGTGTGCCGCATCGGTTTCGATCAGGTGGTCTCGGCTCGCACAGTCTTCGAATGGGACCAATGCAAGCTCCGCACACAGCAGTCCCAGCGACACGACCAAAAGGAGGCGCAGCGATGAACGCAGAGATGATGGAAGCTCTCCAAGCGATGGCGGCCGAGCGCGGAATTACCGTCGACGCGCTGTTCGCGGCGCTGGCCGACGCTTTGGAGTCCGCCTACAAGCGGCTGCCCGGCGCCAAGGAGTACGCCTGGGTGACGATCGACCCGTCCACCATGGATTTCCGCGTGATCGCCCAGGACCTCGACGCCGACGGCGATCCGGTGGGCGAGGAGTACGAGGTGACGCCGGAGGACTTCGGGCGCATCGCGGCGCAGACCGCCCGCCAGGTCATGGGCCAGCGCATCCGCGAGGCCGAGCGTGAACTGAAGTACGAGGAGTACGCGGGACGCGAGGGCGACATCGTCACCGGTATGATCCAGCAGACCGACGCGCGCTACACCCTGCTCGATCTGGGCCGAGTGGAGGCGTTGCTGCCCCAGGCGGAGCAGGTCCCCTACGAGCGGCCCGACTCCAACACTCGCCTCAAGGCGTACATCGTCGAGGTGCGCAAGACAGCCAAGGGACCGCAGATCGTGGTCAGCCGGACCCATCCCGGCCTGGTGAAGCGGCTATTCGAGCTGGAGGTCCCCGAGATCGCCGACGGGATCGTCGAGATCAGGGCCTGCGCCCGCGAGCCGGGCCACCGCACCAAGATCGCAGTGCAGTCGAACGACCCCAACGTCGATCCGGTGGGGGCGTGCGTGGGCGCACGGGGGGCGAGGGTCCGCCAGGTTGTCAACGAGCTGCGGGGAGAGAAGATCGACATCGTGCCGTTCAGCGGCGATCTCGAGGAGTTTGTGACGAAGGCGCTGTCACCGGCGAGGGTCAAGGAGGTCCGCCCGAACGAGTTGACCGGCGACTGCGACGTGATCGTCCCCGACTACCAGCTTTCACTCGCCATCGGCAAGGAGGGGCAGAACGCCCGCCTCGCCAGCCGGCTCACCGGCTGGGGCATAAGCATCAAGAGCGAGACGCAGCTCGCTGAGGAGGCAGCCTTCGGCGACGTGGAGTGGGCCGAGGGGGAGTGGATCACCGACCCCGACACCGGAGAGCAGCTATGGCAGCCGGCCGACGGCGGCGAGGCGGTCAGTGCCGAGGCGTGGGCGGCGGCGGTGGCGCAGGAGCAAGTTGAGGACGCCGGCTCGGACGGTGGATCCGGGGCGGCGCCGGAGGGCGGCGCCGGGGCGCCGGAACTCTCACCGGAGCGGGCGGAAGGCAGCTGAGCCCGGTCCGGACGTGCATCGGCTGCCGTATCCGCCGCCCGGCTGCAAAGATGCGGCGAGTGCGACGGGAGCGCGGCGGCGCTCTGGCGGTGGGGCCGGGACCCGGCCGGGGTGCCTGGCTGTGCGCCGACGCGGACTGCTTCGAGTCGGCCCGGCGGCGTCGAGCCTTCGCACGGGCCCTGCGGGCTGACGTGGAGCCCGGCGAGATCGCTAGGCTTCAACGAGCGTGGTCGTCGGACCCGGGGAGCGGCCCCGGGCCGGGCGGCTGCGCTGGCCAGACTCTCTGAACGGGGGCACGCGTTGCGAGGCAAGATCCGCGTCCACGAGCTAGCGAAGAAGCTCGGACTGACAAACCAGAAGACGCTTGAACTCTGCAACGCTCTCAGCATCGGAGTCAAGTCGCATTCTTCGAGCATCGTCGAGGCCCAGGCCGACCGGGTGCGGCGGCGCGCTGAACGCGACGGGCTCCTGAGGCCTGAGCCACAGCCGGAACCGGCCAGGGTGCCAGATCGCGTCGAGTCTGGGTCTGGGTCGTCTGGGTCTGAGTCGGGTGGGTCTGGTGGGCTGGATCGCGTCGAGTCTGGGTCTGAGTCGGGTGGGTCTGGTGGGCTGGATCGCGTCGAGTCTGGGTCTGAGTCGGGTGGGTCTGAGTCGGGTGGGTCTGAGTCGGGTGGGTCTGGTGGGCTGGATCGCGTCGAGTCTGGGTCTGAGTCGTCTGGGTCTGAGTCGGGTGGGTCTGGTGGGCTGGATCGCGTCGAGTCTGGGTCTGAGTCGGGTGGGTCTGTTGCGTCTGGGTCTGGTGGGCTGGATCGTGTCGAGTCTGGGTCTGGGTCGTCTGGGTCTGAGTCGGGTGGGTCTGGTGGGCTGGATCGCGTCGAGTCTGGGTCTGAGTCGTCTGGGTCTGGTGGGCGGGCGCCTGTGAAGTCCGGGCCTTCGTTGATACGGGAGCCGGCAGTGACGAAACGGCCGGCGGAGGCTACGAGCCCGCGGCCGGCTGCCGCTGGGAAGCTCGCGGCCGACGCCGGCAGCGAGTCCGGCGCCCGGCCCGCATCCGGCCCTGGGGCGTCTGCCGTCCAGGCAGCACCGCAGGCCGGGCCGAATGCGCCCACGGCCTCGAGGGAAGCGGCCGGATGGGCCGCTGCCAAGCCGAAAGCGACGATCTCCTCGAGCGGCAGCGTGGCACCGGCACAGCGGGTCGCCACCCGAGAGCCTCGGCCGTCAGTCGAGGATCCTCCACCGTCGGGCCGGTCGGAAACCAAGGCGCAGGCCGGCGCGGCGCCGCCTCGTCCGCTCAGGCCCGGAACCCCTCCCGTGTCCAGGTCTGGCAAGCCCATTCCTCCGCCTCCTCCGCCTCGCCGCATGCAGCCGACCGCCCATCAGGGCACTCCCGGCCGAGGGGGTCCGGCCACATCGGAGCGTCGCTCGTCCGGTGCGGCATCCCGGCCGTCGGGCCATCGTCCATCTGCCGACCGGCCGTCGGGCCCTCGACGCGGCAGCCCGGCGGGCGGCCCTCGTTCTCTGGGCAGTCCCCGGCCGTCGGCGCCGGGACCGCCCGGCCGTCCCGGCGCGGGCAGGGGCGCCCCCGGCGGTGCCCAGCGGCGCCCGCCGCGCCGCAAGAGCCGCAGGCGGCGGGTGCGCGAGGAGCTGCAGCCCATGGACGTGCCGACCTACACGCCACGCCACGCCGCGGTGCCCGAGGGCGAGGTGGTGGTGGAGCGGGCCTCGGCCGCTCAGGACTTCGGCCCCAAACTCAACCGCACCGCGGCCGACGTGGTCCGTTTCCTGATGCAGCACGGCGAGATGGTCACCGCCACCCAGTCGCTGAGCGATGAGATGATGGAGCTGTTCGCGGCAGAGATCGGCGCCGATATCCGCCTCGTCGACCCCGGTGAGGAGCAGGAGGCCGAACTGCGCAGGATGCTCGGTCTCGACGGTGCCGACGACTCCGGCGAGGCGCCCCTCAGGGCGCCCGTGATCACTGTTATGGGCCATGTCGACCACGGCAAGACGCTGCTGCTCGACCGGATCCGCGACGCCAACGTGGTCGACGGCGAGGCGGGCGGGATCACCCAGCACATCGGCGCCTACCAGGTCGAGCGCAACGACCGGATGCTCACGTTCATCGACACTCCCGGCCACGAGGCGTTCACGGCCATGCGGGCCCGGGGAGCGGGCGTCACCGACATCGTGGTGCTGGTCGTGGCTGCCGACGACGGCGTGATGCCCCAGACCGTCGAGGCCATCAACCACGCCAAGGCCGCCGACGTCCCCATCGTGGTAGCAGTCAACAAGATCGATCGCCCCAACGCCGACCCGCAGAGGGCGGTGGCCGGGGTGGCCGAGCAGGGCCTGGTCCCCGAGGCCTGGGGCGGGGACACGATCTACTGCGAAGTGTCGGCACTGACCGGTGAGGGCCTCGACGACCTGCTCGACCAGATACTGCTGGTGTCTGAGGTCGAGGATCTGAGGGCCTCACCCGAGGGCCGGGCGGGCGGTGTGGTGCTCGAGGCGAACCTCGACATCGGGCGGGGCCCGGTGGCCACCGTTCTGGTGCAGAGAGGCACCTTGCGCGTCGGCGACCCGTTGGTAGCCGGCGCCTCCTGGGGCCGCGTCCGGGCCATGCTCGACGACCGGGGAGAGGCCGTCGACGAGGCGGCCCCGTCGGCGCCGGTGCAGGTTCTGGGCTTGTCGGAGGTCGCCATAGCGGGCGACGCCTTCGCGGTCGCTCCCAACGAGAAGATCGCCGGACGGGTCGCCGACACCCGCGAGCACTGGCAGCGCCTGTCGAGTCTGGGCCGTGAGGCCCACGCGCTCTCCGGCGGAGCCAAGCTGGAGGACCTGTTCACCCGCATCCAGCGCGGCGAGTCCGCCACTCTCAACGTCATCGTGAAGGCCGACGTCAACGGGTCGTTGGAGGCCGTCACCGAGAGCCTCCGCAAACTCGAGACCGGCGAGGTCCGTGTCGCTGTCGTTCATCGGGGCGTGGGCGGAATAACCGAGAACGACGTCCAGCTCGCCTCAGCATCGACTGCGACCATCATCGGCTTCAACGTCAGGCCCGACCGCAAGGCCCGTGAGGCTGCCGACGCCGAGAACGTGGAGATCCGCACCTACGAGATCATCTACAAGCTGCTCGAAGACGTCTCGTCGGCCATGGTCGGGATGCTCGCCCCCGACATCACTGAGGCCGTCACCGGCGAAGCCGAGGTGCGCCAAGTCTTCCGCATCCCCCGGGTGGGCGCTGTGGCCGGCTGCTACGTGCAGAACGGCATCATCACCAGGGGAGCGAAGGTGCGCTTCCTCCGCGACGGCGCCATCATCTGGAAGGGGACCGTCAACTCGCTGAAGCGCTTCTCCGACGACGTGCGCGAGGTGCAGTCCGGGTTCGAGTGCGGCATCGGCCTGAGCAACTTCCAGGATCTCAAGGCGGGCGACATGATCGAGACCTTCGAGGAGCGCGAGGTGGCCCGCACCCTCGAGGGCTGACGGTTCCCGCGGGCGGCATGATCGATGCCTTCGAGGAGCGCGAGGTGGCCCGCACCCTCGAGGGCTGACGGTTCTTGGCTTCGCCGCGGCATGCGATGACGCGGCGAGCGAGACGTTTCCCGCCCGACCACCGGGCCGGCCACCGCACCGCCCGGGTGGGCGAGCTCATCAGGCGCATAGTTGCAGAGTCGATGGAGCATCTGGACGACGAGCGGCTGGCCCTGGTCTCGGTCACAGGCGTCGACGTCGACCGGGATCTGCATCGTGCGGTTGTGTGGTTCACGTCGTTGGGCGACACCGAGGCCGGCGACGCAGACGTCGCCGCGGCCTTCGAAGAGCACGCCCGGCGCCTGCGGCGGACCGTCGGCGACCAGACCCGGCTGAGGCGCACGCCGGAGCTGGTGTTCCGTCCCGACGCCGTGCTGCGCTCGGCCCAGCGCATCGAGAGGATCCTCGACGGGACGGGCGCCGCCTCCGACCACGAGAGCCGGTAGTGGCCGACGGGGTCGCGGTCGTCGACAAGCCGGCGGGCTGGACGAGCCACGATGCGGTGGCCAGGGCGCGGGGAGTGCTGGGATCCAGGAAGGTGGGGCACGGTGGCACCCTCGACCCGGACGCCACCGGGGTGCTGGTCCTGGGCGTGGGCAGGGCGACTCGGCTGCTGCGGTACGTCACAGCGCTCTCCAAGAGCTACGAGGCCGAGATCGTGCTCGGGGTCGAGACCGACACCCTGGACGCGGCGGGGCGGGTGACGGCGCGTCACGACATGGGCGGCGTGGACGGGGAGCAGATCCGCGCGGCCGCCGCTGCTCTCACCGGTGACATCCTCCAGGTTCCGCCCATGGTCTCGGCCGTGAAAGTGGGGGGACGGAGGCTTCACGCCCTGGCCCGGGCCGGTGTGGAAGTGGAACGCGCCGCCCGCCCGGTGACCGTCCACCGTTTCGACGTCCGGTCCGTGCCGGGCGCCGGCACGGTGCTGCGGGCAGTGGTCGACTGCTCCTCGGGCACCTACGTGAGGGCACTCGCAGCGGATCTCGGCCGGGCCCTGGGCGGGGGCGCCCACCTGCGCAGCCTCCGGCGCACGGCCGTGGGCGGCTTCGGGCTCGACGCGGCCCGCCCGGTCGAGTCTGTCGAGGTGTTGCCGATGGCGCGCGCCGTCGAGCATCTGGCAGGCGTGCGGGTGGGCCCGGCGGTGGAGGCCGAGGTGGCTCACGGCCGGGTTCTGGATCTGGCGCGCCTCGGCGCAGCCGGCGACGGCCCGTGGGCGGTGCATGACTCCGGTGGCGGGCTGCTGGCGGTGTACGAGCCGTCCGGCCGCAAGGCGAAACCGGCGGTCGTGGTCGTCGCAGCGAGGCAGGGACCGGCGTCGGGTAGGAGGCCGGCGCAGAGACCGAGAGAACAGGCGAGTCAATCGGCTGCACACGGGCGAGCCGTGGCCCGAGCGGCCCGTGAGCGCAGCGAACAAGAGCGGGAATGACACCGCTGCGACACAATCGGCTCTCACCTATTCGCGGACGCTCTTAGGTAGCCTGCCAGGCACCGGCCCTGGAGTCTGGAGCCGTCGCTGTCCCGCGTTGGAGGCGCCCGTGGAACTGCTGCACGATCGGCGTGACCAGCTCCCGCCCATGGTGTCGGTCGCGGCGGCTATCGGCGTGTTCGACGGCGTGCATCTCGGCCATCAAGAGGTGCTTGCCCAGGTGCGGCGCGCTGCTGAGCGCCTCGGGGTGGCATCGGCTGTGGTGACGTTCGACACCCACCCGGCGTACGTGGTGCGTCCGCAGAACGCGCCGAAGCTGCTGACGACCCTCGAACAGAAACTTGAACTCTTGGAGGCGCAGGGGCTGGACTACGGCTATGTGATCCAGTTCGACGAGGCCCGTGCCGGTACCAGGCCCGAGGAGTTCGTCGAGCAGGTCTTCCTCGATGCCCTGCACGCCCGAGCGGTGGTGGTGGGGGAGGACTTCCATTTCGGCAAGGGACGCACCGGCAACGTTGCCGAGCTCGAGCACCTGGGACGGCAGCTGGGCTTCGAGGTGCTTCCCCTCGAGCTTATACGCCACCGTAGCGACGCCCGTGAGCCGGTCTCGTCCACAGCGGTGCGCCGTGCGCTGGCAGGCGGGGACGTGTCTCGGGCTGCGGCCATGCTGGGCCGCTGCTACGAGGTGCGCGGCGTCGTGGTGCCCGGCGACCGGCGAGGTGTCACCGTCGGGTTCCCGACTGCCAACGTGCCCGTCCCGAAGTCCATGGCCTGGCCCGCCGACGCGGTGTATGCGGGGTGGTGCATGCTGCCCGACGGCCGCCGCCGAGGCTGCGCGATCAACGTCGGCCGCCGCCCGACCTTCTACGAGCACGCTGAGCAGTCTCTGCTCGAGGCTCACCTGATCGACTTCGACGGCGACCTGTACGGATGCGAGATGAGGGTGGAGTTCGTCGACTTCCTGAGGAGCGAGCGCAAGTTCGAGGGCATAGTGCAACTCTCCGAGCAGCTGGCCGTGGACGTCGCCGACGCCAGGATGCGTCTGGGACTGGCGTGAGCGGTCGAGCCGGCACGCGTGTGTGAGTCCGGTCCTTGAGAAGGGCCGCCCGCGGTGGGCAGGTTCTGACGGCCGGCCGACGGGAACAATGTCGCACCCCTAACCGGCTCTGGCACGGAGACCCACGGTGCAGACGATGGTGGGCTCGTTGTCTGTGCCGTCAGCAGCGGGGGGAACGCAGAGGCGGTTGTCGTTGTGGAGGTCCACGACGAGGGCTGCCAGGTCATCGTCGTTTCGGTCGCGGACGGCCTTGGCGAGTCGTTGGGTGGCTGATTCGTAGAGGGGGCGCTCGTTCATGGCGTCGTGGGCTGCTTCGAGGTCTGCTCTGGTGAACAGCAGGTTGTCGGTGAAGCTGTCCATCTGGTCGTGCAGTCGTCGCCAGACTCTGCCTCTCACGCCTTGCAGAGCTCCGGTGGCTCGCCCGGCGGGGGTTCGCAGGGGCCCACCTAGAGCGGCTGCGGTGAGGTCGTGGTGGTCGTCCAAGCGCGGTGCCGAGGGGGTGTCCGGTTTGCATTCTGCGAGCCGTAGGGCTTCTTGTGGGGTGACGCGTCGGGCTTGGCCGCTGGGTTCCACGAAGGCGAAAGCATCGGCGCCTGTGACGGTCTGGGTGTGCACCAGCACGCCGGTTTCGGAGGCGTCGTCGGTGGTGTGCTTGGTCGAGTAGACGATGTTGGGCAGCGACGCGACCCGCTGAGCCAAGTCGGGATGGTTGTCCTTGGCGTGTCGCCAGATTTCGTAGGCCATCGACACGGGGTCCACGTCGTCGATGCCTGTGCCTGCCGGTCCGTAGGAGGACGATTCGTCGTAGACGCCGGAGATGATCTGGCGTTCGGTGGGATCACCGAAGAAGGTCTCGTCTGAGCCGAGCAACTGGGCGTTCTCGCCCAAGCGTTCACGGATACGTCCACGCAGGTTGATCTCGTCTTCGACCGACTCCGCCGGCATCAGCGAGTAGACCAGCACTTCGGGCGAGTTCTGCCCTATGCGGTCCACACGCCCGGCTCGTTGGACCAGCTTGACGATGGCCCACGGCAGGTCGTAGTTGACGATGATGTGGGCGTCCTGGAGGTTCTGACCCTCTGAGAGAACGTCGGTGGACACCAGCACCCTCAGTTCGTCGGTCACGCGGGAGCCGTCGGTGATGACGCTGTTCGGCCTCGGCGAGAATCGCTGGGCCAGCGCGGTCGGGTTCTCGGAGTCGCCGGTGACCACCCCGACAGCCTCGACGCCGCGCCGCAGCAGTTCCTCCCAGACATAGTGGGCGGTGTCGGCTGCTTCGGTGAAGATGAGTACTTTGTTGTCGGGGTAGCGGTCGGTGAGCAGGTTCTCGAGAGCCGTGACCTTGCCGTCACGCTCAGCGTCCCAGACCCCGAATCGGTCGAGCATCTCGGTGATGACTTCCGCGTCGTGCTGGAGGTCTTCCGCGAGGTCGTCCCTGAACATGCGGTGAGGCGCCCAACGGATCGTTCTTGGGTTCTTGGCCTGGAGCGTGTCGTAGGCGCTCGCAGCGGTGTCACGATCGGAATCGAACAGTGCGGTGCCGCTGTCGTCCTCGCCGCTGTCTTCGGGGTCTTTGTCCACCTCCGCGGCCCACAGCGCGTTGTCGACCGACCCGATGGGCACAGACAGGCTGTTGTCGAGCGCGTACGCGGCTACCAGATTCCGAAGCCGGTGACGGCGCAGCGTGGCGATGAACGCGGGCCCCGACGACGACAACCTCTTGAACATTGACACTCTGGTGAACCCGGCGAGGTTTCCCCGCGACGAGTTCTCCAGATCGTCCACCAATTGACGCTCTGCAGGGTTGGAAGGCTCGAAGTCGGCGTCGATGTAGTCGCCCAGCCGATACCGGGGCAGCATCAGATCGCGGATCGAGTCCAGCGTGTCGTCCGATGCCATCACATAGGCGGGGTCATCCTCGGTCAGGGTTCGCTCGGTGGGCATCGGGGTGCGCTTCGGGAAGTAGAACTGCTTGCCGGTGCCGAACTCCAGGTAGCGGCGTCCCTGTTCGTCCACCTCCGCGTAGTTGTCCTCAACGAACCGGCGCGTACGACGAACGAGATACTGCGACATCAACGCCTGCCAGTCTCCGAGATACTCTGACCGCTTGAACGCGCCCAGTGTCGAAGTCAGTCCATTGCACGTCCATTCGAAGTCCGTCTCGCCAACTTCGGCGATGGCCCGCTCTGGCCGCAGCCCCAAGTCGGTGTCGGGGCGGATGAACAGCGACAACTGAGAAGCGAGGTCGCGGAGTTCCTTGTTGTAGGGGGTTGCAGTCAGTAGCAGGACCCTGGAGTCGTTGTCAGCTATATAGCTCTGAAGAACACTGTGGTCGCGGCGCTTGTCGCTTCTGAGGTTGTGGGCCTCGTCGATGATCACCAGCCGATGGCGGCGAGCATCGGGCAGGGTCTTGTGAACCATCGACAACGACTCGACCTTGCCTCGGACCTCGTATTCGTGAAGGTACGACTCCCACATCTCTGTGAGGTTCTTCGGACACACCACCAATGTCTCGAAGCCCTGCTCCTCCTGAAGCAGCCGAGCGACCGCTGTGCCGACGAGGGTCTTGCCCAACCCGACCACGTCACCGATCATCGCGCCGCCCTTCTGCATCACGATGCGGGCGGCGATCTTCACAGCCGCGGCCTGGAAGTCCAGCAGCTTGTCCTGCATCGAAGCGGGCAGGCCGTACTCGATGAGACCCTCGCGGGCCTCCTTGGACAGGTGGTAGGCCATCTTCAGATACACTAGGAACGGGTCGAGCTGGTCCTCCGACGCCCACGACTCGCGCAGAGACTCGGCCAGTTCGGGCATCGCATCGACGGTGAACGGGTCGTTCCAGCGGTCCTCGAACCAGCGCGCCAGCTTCTCGGTGGCGTCGCCGTCCACCACATCGACATTCAGTTCGCCCTGCTCACGAAGCCCCGCCACCGTCAGGTTGGATGAGCCGACATACCCGACACGGGGGGCGGCGGTGTCGTCACGGTGGCAGAGGTACAGCTTGGCGTGCAGCCTGTGAGCCGTATGCACCCGCACCAGCACGTCGCCCGACTCGATCTGGCGAAGCAGCGCCCGGAGCGCCGCCTCGTCGCCTTCGGTGGGAAACCCGACCTGCAACTGGTCCCGATACTCCGAGACCGTCTCACCCTTCAAGCGGGCAGCGGAGCGATTGTCGGTCGGTTCGGGCTGACGCCTCCGAGCCAACCGACGCATCTCCTCGGCGGGAGCCTCATGGATGCCCACAAGAATCCGAGCCTTCGGTCCCTCTGCCCGCTCCGGCAATGCATCCACCGCACCGGCCAGCAGCTTCCAGCCCCGCAGATTGAAGTACCCGATCGCCGCATCCAACCGGTACGACGTCGCCAGCGTCGCCAGAAGCTCACGCTCGGTGTCGAGCTCGATGTTGTCGAGGATCAGCGGCACGCCGGGCGACCTCCTGCGAAGGCCGCGCTCTGCGCCTCGCCGGCATCTGAAGATGAGCGATCCATGTATCGGGAGGTGCGAGAGCAGGACTTCGACGGCTGCGGCATTGCTGCATCGGTGCCCGCGCCGTCGCGTGCCCGTCGTGGTCCGTGAACTGATTGTGGCGTCTGCGAGGCTGGCGGCGAGGTGCTGCACTGCCGGGTGTCGCGTGCCCGTCGTGGTCCGTGAACTGATTGTGGCGTCTGGAGAGCTTGCAAGCAGGGGCTCGGGCCTTCCGCGCTGCTCCAGCCATTTCGACGGCACACTCTTCGCCCGATGCGCGGCCCCGCGTTACCGTTGAACCCGTGAGGCAACCCCCGACCGCCGCCGCTGCGCACGCTGCCGACGCCGCGGCGCGCCTGTCCGAGGGGATCTACTCGTTCCCGCAGGTGGCTGCCATCGTGGGACGGCGCAGCCTGGCGACACGCGAGCAGCTGCGGCGATGGCTGGCTGTGATCATCGCCCCGACGGGCGGTCCGCACTCGATCGAGACCGTCAGCTTCCTCGACCTGGTGAGCCTGGAGACGGTGCGCCGCTTCCGGGACCAGGGAACCTCTTTGCAGAAGGTCCGCAAGGTGCTCGAGGCTCTGCGTACCGCTGAGCCGGACGTCGCACGGCCTCTGGCTCACCGCTCGTTCTTCACTGACGGCGTGAGCGTGTGGGCCGACGTGGTGGGCAACACCGAGGAACTCGTGGGCCGCAACCGTCGACAGCTGGCGTTCCGGGATGCTGTGCGGACCTTCGCCGACGAGATCCGCTTCGTGAACGACGCGGCAGCGGCCTGGGACATATCCCCGTGGGTCGGCATCGACCCCCTCGTGTGTTTCGGGGCGCCGACGGCTCGCGGGACCCGCATCCCGGTCAAGACGATTCTTGCCAACCTGGCCGACGCGACCGAATGGGAGGTCGCCGACTGGTACGAGTTGAGCGTCAGCCAGGTGAGAGGCGTTGCCGAGTTCGCCACCTAGACCCGGCGGGGTGCGCTTCTGTCTTGACGCCAACCTCTCCTTCCGGGTCGCGGAGGCCATCGATCCGAACGTTGCCGATGTCATCCATGTCTCACGCGTCGCTGCACTCGCCGCAACTGCTAGAGGCTCGTCGGACGCGTCCGACGAAGACGTGGCGCGCTGGTGCGCGGCCCACGAACGGGTGCTCGTCACCTGCGACGACGATTTCCGCGGGCGCAGCGCTCGCACGGCTGGGCTCACGGAACTGGGTCTTGAGGTCATTGTGTTTGTTGCCCAATTGCGCGGCCTTCACAACCAGATCGACACGATCTCCCGCAAGATGACCGCATGGCAGGGTCAACTCGGTGCCTCGCCGTACGGTCGGCGTGCTTGGATCCAATACTCGAGGGGTCGTCTACGCCTCCAGAGGTGATCCACCCTCGCGTCGCGCTCAAGAATGGCGCAGACATATGACCGGGTTCACCGATCAAGGAGGCGGACATCCCCGAACTGGGAGAAGTTGATTTCGTCATTCTTTGTTCCCGAAAACCATCCGGTCACGCAGGTTCCCGGCCGCTTCGAAAGCATCCTCAATCCCCCAGGCTTTCGCCAGAAGCCAGTCGGCCTGATCAGTGAAATGGCGCAGTTTCAGCATGTTGTAGCGCCCTACATTGACGCCAGCGTTTAGCTTCCACGCCACATTCTCGGGCATCTCTTGCTGAAGGGTGCTTGACAGCTGGAGTAAAATCACGAGTTCCATGTCACCCGGTGTGCGCTTGGCCAGCCGTTCGATGTCACCCGGGAACGCTGCAAGCGTGCTGCGGGTGACATGGAACTCGTCGCCGTACATGAGCCACCACAGATACCCCCAGCGGCCGCTCAGAGCCAGCAGAGCCAGATCGCGATTGACTGAATCTCTGAACTTAAGCCACTGGTGCCGCTCACTGCCCATTCGTGCTGGCCGTCCGGTCGCAGTGTCTACTGTCGGGGGCAAAGTCACGAACACTCCGAGCATATACTGAGCTGTTGTCTTGAAGCCCAACAAGTGACCATTATCCCTCACGAGCGAGGTACTCAGACTCGTCCTCGTCTTCATCATCCGTTCGTATGCTGACCGAACAGACCGATCCAAGAAGGGCCATTGATTTCGCAAGGTCGAGACTCGAAATGTCTCGTCAACAATACCATACTCGAGATCCTCAAAGAGGTGGTTACGACCGGAGGCGGTCCATCTCATGCAGGCAGTCATTGCCTGCTGAGCTTCTATGCTGGAATGAGCAATGAGGATTGAATTCCGGACCCGGACCGAACCACCAAAGAGCGCATCAGGGATTCGGGAATATGATGAGACCCAATATGCGCCAAACCGTGCATCGATATACTGCCTCAACTGCGCGAAGTGTCGGCTGAAGCACAAGCTGTGCATTACAATCATGGCGAAGCGGCCTTGATCGTTGAGCAGGGTTGACGCTCGCTCCATGCAGATCGCGTAAAGGTCGGGACACTTCTGGGTCTTGTATCCGACCCAGGTGTAGTCGACCACAAGGCTGGTCTTGATGTAGGGCGGATTGCCGATCACCACGTCGAAGCCGCCATTACGCCACACGCTCGGGAACTCCACGAACCAGTGGAACGGCTGGTGCGACTCGATCCACTTCTCGAGCGGAGTCGTGCCGCGGATGCTGTGCAGCAGTTCGTGGCATTGATTGCGGGCGTCGTCGAACTTCGCCGCGAGCGCTTGCTTGTCGGCCGGCGCGTCAGCCTCGGATGTCTGCGACTGCTCCGCCACGAACCGGTCGTACACCTCGCCTATCTCAGTGGCCAGCGCCTCCATCTCGGCGATCTCGCCACCCAAGTCGAGCCGCCCGCCTCCCAGCCGACTGCCGGCATCTTCGGCGTCGGCGATTCCCACCAGCAGGTTGCCGCACTTGATGTTGAAGTCGAGGTCGGGCAGCGGCTCCAAGTCCTCCACGCGCTCGATCTGGGCGGCCAGCTTCAAGAACAGCCGCAGCTTGGCGATCTCGGGGGCCTCCTGCATCAGGTCCACGCCGTAGAGGTTGTGCAGGCAGATCGTCTTGATGAGCCAGTAGCTGGGACTGGGGTGCTTGCGGGCGTCCGCCAGGAACTCCGGCGCCTCCCGCCCCTCGCTCTCAAGCTCCTCGGCTCGGGCCAGCACCTCGCTGTAGAGCGGTTCGAGCGCGTTGATCGCGGCGAAAAGGAACGCTCCCGAGCCGACGGTCGGGTCGCACACGGTGAGCGAGCGCAGCACCCCGAACGCCGTCTCGCACTCGGCCGTGTCAGCGAGCAGGCTCATATAGTCGCGCAGCAGCTCCGGCAGGTCGAGGTTCTCGGTTATGGCGTCGTCGATGCTCCAGTCACGCCGCGCGTCCGACAGGCGCGCAAGCTGGCTCCGGTAGCGCTCCCGCCGATGCACCACATCGCACCAGCGTTCCCCCGGGAGTGCAAGGTCGTCGCTCGGCGGCGGCAACTCAATGTACTCGGCCGGGTCGCCGCTGCGCCACTGCCAGGGCCACAGATCGCCGACAGGAGGTCGGTCGGTCGGTCGGTCGGTCGGTCGGTCGGTCGGTCGGTCGGTCGGTCGGTCGGTCGGTCGGTCGGTCGGTCGGTCGGTCGGTCGGTCGGTCGGTCGGTCGGTCGAAGTGGGCAAGTCTAGTCCGTGGGCTGCCGAGCCTCGGACATAGGCGTCGCCGGAGCCTGCCAGCAGCAGCGCCGGGTCGTCTAGCCCCGCAGCCACCAGCCGGTCGGCGACCGCGGGCAGGATCGTGGACTCGGCCATGTAGCCGGTCACGTCGGGCTTCGTGTAGTACGCGCCCTTGTCCTTCTGGCCCGATTCCGTGAAGTTGATGTACTGCTCGAAGATGTAGCCGAGCACGTCCGGGTTGATCTCGTTGCCCTCGGCGGTGGGGCGTTCGTCGAGATGCCAGCGCCAATCGTCGAAGAAGTCGAACAGCGACTCGAACGCGTCATCGCGGATCCGGACGGCGTGGGTCGTCTCCAGTTCGTGAGGCTCGAAGATGCCGCCGTTGATGTAGCGGACCTCGCCGATGATCCTCCCGATGCCGGCGTCCTCGTAGGCGGGTTCGGGGCTGCCCAGACCCTGATGGAACAACGGCAGCAGGAATCGCTTGTAGAAGGCGTAGAACTCGTCGCTTCCGGTGTGGTCGCGCACCATCTCCAAGCGGTTGCGGAGATAGTTCTGATCGTCGGCCATCAACCCCTTCTTCTGGATGAAGTAAATGAACATGAGCCGGTTGAGCAGCACCGACGTGTACCAACTCCGGTTCTTGGCGGAAGCGATGCCCTCGACCGCTCTCGCGAAGATCGTGTGATGCTTCCGGAACTCGCGGTAGAAGGATTTGGTCACCTTGTCGGCGTTGAACGAGCGTCGCACCCGATTCAGCACTTCGCTAGAGGTGAGCTTCGGCTCCTCCTGAATCGTGAACTTGACTTGCTCGAGCCGTTGCAGCAGAGCCTCGCTTGGTGCCTGCACCGGGTACTCGTGGTCTACGAGCCGGTACCCGACTCCGCTAGGACGCTGCTCGGGCCATTGCCACAGGTGCCTGTCCGGGGCTGCGAACACCACAAGCTGGTCGCGGCTGTGGCGCTTCAGATGACGCACCACCCGATACTGCTCGGAACGCTTCGGCAGCCCGTCGGGGCAGTCCACCCGCCACGCGGTGACGCCCCGCTTGTCGGCCACCGGCACAGGACGCAGCGCGCTCTCGGCCACATCGACCGGCAGCCGTTGCTCGGGGTTGTCCCAACCGATCCTGCGGAAGAGAGCGGCGAAGTCGCCTCGTTGGAGCAGAATCGACAAGTCCTCGAGCTGCACTGCGAGATCCCTCACCCTCGACGCCCGGAGCAGGCGCGCCGCTCACCGGCGGCGGGTCGGACAGCGGCGGTCGCCGGCAGGACCTCGAGTCCGCCGGAAGTGTCCTGTTGCGAACATGTCCGCGGGTCTCTCAGCGCCAAGTCGGTCGACTGGTAGCGGGCGCCGCCGGAAGTGTCCTGTTGCGAACATGCCCGCGGGAAGGAACGATGCCGGGAGCCCTCCGATGCCGACCCGGTGACGGGCTCCCGCTCGTTCAAGCAGTTGTCGGCAACCATCCATGCATACCATAACCAATAGGCAGGTCACCAGCCAAGAACGTCCAGTGTGATCACATCAGGTGCGTTCTTGCTCCCTGGTCGGCGTCTCTGGAGCCGGGACTGCGGCTTCGGAGCAATCATCACGAGGGACCGACGGTGGATACGTGCGTGCGCTGGCGGCGTTCAGCGAGGTGGTCCGGTCCCGGTGATGCTGTGAGCTCGACCCTGATGGAGCGAGCAGCCCTCCGACAGGCCTGACCCAAGAACTGCATGTCCGCTGACTCTATGTTCGCCTTGGCCGGGCAGCGACCCTCCGGCAGTGTTCAGCGGTCCAGCACGGCGGCAGCGAGGCGGGCCGACTCGCGGGTGCGCAGGGCGACGTTGATGTCGAGGCGTTCCAGGTGCTGGGCTACCTGCTTGGCTCCTTGGGGGATGGGATGCTCGGCCAGGAAGGCACGCACCCGAGCGGCCGACTCGGCCCGGTCGAGGGCGGTCACGCCTTCCAGCATCCGTGCGGGCGAGTTGGTCGGGAAGAGCCCGAGGAGACGGTCCCAGTTCTCGGCCAGGAAGTCCCACGCCTCGGGTCCGCACCGGGAGTTGAGGAGCGCGCGGCGCAACAGGTAGGGGCCGTCCTGGGTGCGCACCGAGCCGTCGAGGGCGCCGTCGAGGATCGTGCGCACGAGTCCGGCGTCACCGAAGTCGGCCAGGGCGGCCAGGTGACGCTGCTCGGTCTGGGGGTCGGTGGCCGTCTCGAAGCGGTGGCGGAACCGGGCGAAGTCCTCGGCGTCGCCGTGGACGGCCACCACGCCGAGAGCCGCCGCCGCCAGGGTGGGATCGGGGTGGTCGAGCCTCTGGCGGCACGCCTCGATCGTGGGAGCGTGATCGGCGACCGCCCCCCGCAGCCGGATGAGCGTCGCCCGCAGCTCGCCGGTGCGCTCGTCCTCGCCGTCGGCGGCGGGCGGATCGAGCCCGACATCGACCATGGCGCCGCCTGAGGCGGCCACAACCAGTTCGCCGAAGCGCTGGGCTGCGTCGCCGTCCAGCAGCCGGCGGAGATGGGCCAGGCTGCCCGCGACGGCCTGCCACACCGTGAGATCCCGCTCCGCCGTGAAGCCTCGCAGCACGAAGTCGACGAATGCCGGCCCCTCGAGGCTGCCGGCCAGGGTGGCGGCCCAAGCGTCGTCGACCAGTCCGTGGCGTTCCTCCGCGGTGCGGTCGCCGGGTCCTGCCGACGCGACAGCCGCGAGCATCCCGGAGTCTGGGTCTTCGCGGTAGAAGCCCGAAGCGCCGCTGTTCACCGTCACCGGCTCGGCTGCCGACAGGGTGAGGGTCCGGCCCGGCCGGTCGAGCAGCAGCCGTATTTCTACCGGCTCGCCAGCGCCACCTTCGACCGGCTCGCCGGTGCCGCTCTCGACTCGCAGACGCAACGGGACCGCCCAACTCCGCGCGTCGGCACGCCCGGGGTCGAGTGTGAAATGACGCTGGGACACTCTGAGTCCGTGGTCGGTGGCGCTGGCAGCCACCGCCGGATAGCCGCCTCGGTGTATCCAGCCGTCCATGATCCATCCCACCGGCTCGCCGGACGCGTCGGCCAGCGAGGTCCACAGATCCTCGGTGACCGTGTTGGCGTAGGCGTGCCTGCACAGGTAGAGGCGCACGCCGGCCCGGAACGTCTCAGGCCCGAGGTACCGCTCCAGCATGCGGAGCAGGGCCGCGCCCTTCTCGTAGGTGATCACGTCGAACATGTCCTCGGCCTCGGCGGGGGAGTGGACCGGGTACTCCACCGGCCTGGTAGTGCCGAGGGCGTCGGTGGACAGAGCCGAGGCACGGCTGCGGCAGAACGTCGACCAGACCTTCCAGTCGGGCCGGTAGGCGTCGGTGCATGCTGTCTCCATGAACGTGGCGAAGGCCTCGTTCAGCCAGATGCCCTCCCACCAGGCCATGGTCACCAGGTCACCGAACCACATGTGGGCCAGCTCGTGGTTGATCACGTCGGCCACCCTCTGAAGCTCGGGCTGGCTGGCCGCGTCGGGATCGACCAGCAGCAGCACCTCCCGGAAGGTCACACAGCCGAGGTTCTCCATGGCGCCGAACGCGAAGTCGGGGATGGCCACCAGATCGAGCTTGTCCGAGGGGTACGGCAGGCCGTAGTAGTCGGAGAACCAGCCCAGCGCGTGGGCGGCGACGTCGAGCGCGAATCCGGTCTGGTCGCCGCGGCCGGGCCTGTGGACGACCCGCACCGGCACGCCGCCGCAATCGATAGCGTCGGTGGCCTCCAGCGGGCCCACCACGAATGCCACCAGGTAGGTGGACATCGGCACGGTGATGGCGAAGCTGACCCGCACCCGGCCGTCGGCCAGCGGCTCGCGGCCAGTCTCGGCCGCGTTGGACACCGCCAGCAGACCCTCGTCCACGATCAGCGTAGTGGCGAAGGTGGCCTTGAGCGCCGGCTCGTCGAAGCAGGGAAAGGCCCGGCGGGCGTCGGTGGACTCGAACTGGGTGGCGGCGATGGTGCGGATGGTGCCTTCGTCGTCTTTGTAGGTGGAGCGGTAGAAGCCGTGGAGCTGGTCGTTGAGCACCCCGTCGAAGGAGATCTCCAGCCGGGCCGGTCCCGGCGCGAACTCGCCGCCGTCGCGTCTGCGGAGCGTCAGCCTCTCCGAATCGGCGTCGAGGGCGAAATCGAGATCCGAAGCCTCGGCGCCTGCGGTGTCGAGGCGGGGGTTCGCGCTGTGGGCGTCTGCCGGTGAGGCGCCTGCGGTGTCGAAGCGGGCGTTCGCGCTGTGGGCGTCTGCCGGTGAGGCGCCTGCGGTGTCGAGGCGGGGGTTCGCGCTGTGGGCGTCTGCCGGTGAGGCGCCTGCGGTGTCGAAGCGGGCGTTCGCGCTGTGGGCGTCTGCCGGTGAGGCGCCTGCGGTGTCGAGGCGGGGGTTCGCGCTGTGGGCGTCTGCCGGTGAGGCGCCTGCGGTGTCGAGGCGGGGGTTCGCGCTGTGGGCGTCTGCCGGTGAGGCGCCTGCGGTGTCGAGGCGGGGGTTCGCGCTGTGGGCGTCTGCCGGTGAGGCGCCTGCGGTGTCGAGGCGGGGGTTCGCGCTGTGGGCGTCTGCCGGTGAGGCGCCTGCGGTGTCGAGGCAGGCGTCCGTGATGTTCAGATCTGCCGCATTCATCACTATCGCGGCCGATCGCTCCTCGATGTCGACGTCGATGGCGACAGTTCCCGCGAAGGTTGCGGCGTCGAGGTCGGGCGACAGCTCGATGGCGTAGTGCCGGGGGACGACTCCGGCCGGCAGTCTCGGACTCATGGCCCGACGGTACTGGCAGTCCGCCCCGGCGAGTTGCGGGCGCGAGTGAGCGCTGATCGAGGCTGGCGTTGCCTGCTCGGAGGCCGAGCGAACAGGTGAGTGAATCCGCTGCCAACGGGTGAGGCCGTGGCCCGAGCGGCCCGTGAGCGCAGCGAACAGGAGCGGGAGCGACACCGCCGCGACGCGACGGGCTCACTCCTGTCCGCGCTCGCTCTTCGGTCCGTCCCGGCGAGTTGCAGCGGCAGGGGAGCCGGAACCGCGAACGTGCGTCCCCGGTAGTCTGTGCAGTCGTGCTCGCTGCCGCCCGAACGCAAGCTGGAAGCCCGGCCATCGCAGCACGCGGCCTGGTCCGGACCTTCGGAGGCAACCGGGCGGTGGACGGGGTGGATCTCAGTGTCGGCGCCGGGGAGATCTACGGGTTCCTGGGTCCCAACGGAGCGGGAAAGAGCACCACGGTGCGGATGCTGTGTACCCTGCTGAAGCCGACCGAGGGGCAGGCCACGGTCGCCGGCTACGACGTGGTCGAGAACCCCGGCGAGGTTCGCATCCGCATCGGGGTCGCCATGCAGGAGGCCGCGCTGGACGAGCGCCAGACCGGACGGGAGATCCTCGACCTGCAGGCTCGCCTGTACGGGCTGACCGCGCCGGACCGGGCAGCCGCCATCGCGCGGGCCGTCGACCTGACCGGCATCGGCGACGCCATGGATGCCCGCGCCAAGACCTACAGCGGCGGCATGAAGCGCCGTCTCGACCTGGCCGCGTCACTCATCCACGGCCCCGAGGTTCTGTTCTTGGACGAGCCCACCACCGGGCTCGATCCGGTGAGCCGGGCGCAGGTGTGGGACGAGGTGCGTCGGCTGAACCGCGAGCTCGGGGTGACGGTGTTCCTCACCACCCAGTACCTCGAGGAGGCCGACGCGTTGGCGGACCGGGTGGCGATCATCGACGGCGGCCAGATCGTGGAGGAGGGGCCGCCGTCGGATTTGAAGCGGGCTGTGGGCGCCGACGTGATCGTGGTGGGCCTTGCACCCGACGCCATCGCCGCAGCGGCGGCCGTCGCCGAGAAGGTCCCGGACGTCGATGCCGTCACTCGGGGCCGCCGCGGCGTCACTATCGCCACCGCCGACGGCGCGGCCGCCGTGTCCAGCGTTGCGGTGGCGCTCGCGGAGGCAGGGATCGAGCCCCAGTCGCTCACCGTGCGCACCCCGTCGCTCGACGACGTTTTCCTGCTGGCCACCGGATACCGCATGTCGGCAGCCGACGCCCACGCCCTGGCCGTCGACGGCGGCGGCGCGGCGCCGGGACCGGGCGCCCGTGCGGCGGCCTCGGAAAGAGGTGGGCCGTGAGCGCCGGGACCGGCTCGTCAGGCTCGGCCGTGGCGGCAGGCTCGGCGGGCGCTGCCGGAGCGTCCGTCGCGGCAGGCGGCGGCCTGGTCCGTTCGGTGGGGATCGTCACCGACGTCGCCACGGTGGCCCGCCGGTCTGTGCGCAGCCTGCTGCGAGAGCCCGAGGCCATGGTCCCCGCGTTGATCATCCCGACGTTCTTCTTCATCGTCAACGTCGGCGCGCTGGAGTCGTTCGTGGAGCGCTCGCCGGGCATCGACTACCGGGCTTTCCAGATACCGGTCGCCATCATCTTCGCGGTCACGGGCATCTCACGGGCGTCGGTTCTGGTCATCGACATCCAGACCGGCTACCTCGACCGGATGCTGGTCACGCCGGTGAGGCGCACGACCCTGCTGCTCGGCATGATGGTCGCCGACGTCGTCCTGGCGCTGTCGTTGTCGCTCATCGTGGTGGCAATGGGCTTCGCCGCCGGCGTGCGCTTCGAGACCGGGCTGCTCGGGATACTGGTCTTCCTGGGACTGGCGGTGGCGTGGAGCCTCGCGTTCACCGGGTTCCCGTACACGGTGGCCCTGCGCACCGGGAATCCTGCCGCGGTCAACTCGTCGTTCCTGATCTTCTTCCCGTTCGCATTCCTCACGCCCGCGTACCTGCCCCGCGAGCTGATGACCGGATGGATGCAAGCCGTGGCCGTCTGGAACCCCGTCACCTACCTCCTCGAGGGCATGCGGTCGCTGCTCTCCGACGGCTGGGCGCCGGCCGCCATCGGCAGGGCTTTGGCGGCGATCGGCGGGCTCGCCCTGGTGACTTTCGTGATGGCCTTCCGCTCGCTGGCCCGCCGCGTGGCCACCGGTTAGACGGCGACCCGTCCGCGCCGTCCGCGCCCACTGTGTCGGGCTTGCGGGTCGGTGCTGTCACGGCGGGGGCAGGTCTGGCCGGGCGACCCGGCAGCGTCGTCCGGGCCTACTGTGTCGGGCTGTCTCGGGTGGACAGGGAGATTCCTTGGAAACAGAGTTCGATGTGGTGGGCGTCGGCAACGCCGTCGTGGACGTGATCGCCTCGGTGGACGACTCGTTCATCAGCGACCACGGCCTGGTGAAGGGCTCCATGTCCCTGGTCGGCGCGGAGAGGTCGGCCGATCTGTACGACGCCATGCCGCCGGGGGTCGCGGCGTCGGGCGGATCGGCTGCCAACACCATGGCCGGGGTGGCCTCCTTCGACGGCCGGGCTGCCTTCATCGGCAAGGTGCGAGACGACCAGCTCGGCGAGGTGTTCGTCCACGACATTCGGGCGACCGGAGTCTCCTTCGACGTGCCGCCGGCGCCGTACGGGCCTGCGACGGCCCGCTGCCTGGTGCAGGTGACCCCGGACGCGGAGCGCACGATGAGCACCTGTCTGGGCGCCGCCGCGCTGCTGGGGCCTCACGATGTGGACACTGACCTCGTCGCCTCGGCCGGCATCACCTATTGCGAGGGCTACCTCTGGGACGTGCAGGCGGCCAAGGACGCCATCCGGGTGGCCATGGCGGCCGCGGCCTCCGCCTGCCGTACGGTGGCCCTGGCGCTCAGCGACTCCTACTGTGTGGATCGCCACCGCGACGAGTGGCTCGACCTGATCGAGGACCACGTCGACGTGGTGTTCGCCAACGAGGCGGAGGTGTGCGCCCTGCACTCGACTGACGACCTCGGCGCGGCCCTCGACCGCACGGCCGGGATGGCCCGGACGGTGGTGGTCACCCGAGGCGCCGGGGGCTCGGTGGCGGTCCGGGGATCGGAGTGGGCGACGGCACCAGCGGCCTGCATCGGGGAGGTCGTGGACGCCACCGGGGCCGGCGACCTGTACGCCGCGGGGTTCCTGTGGGGCCTCAGCCGGGGCGCGGCCCTGTCGCGCTGCGCGGAGTTGGGAAGCCTGGCCGCGGCCGAGGTCATCAGCCATGTCGGCGCCCGGCCCAAGGTGGCGCTGTCGCGGCTCGCGGGCTAAGCGAACGGGGGCGGGAGCGGCGCGGCATCGAAACGGCGGCTCTCGCATCCGTCCGCGTCGGGGTCCAGGGACAGGTTCCTCCGTGGGACCTAGGCTCGGTCCGTGATCGCCATCCGGGTCTCGACGGTGGTGCCGGCCGCGCCGGACGCGGTGTGGGAGGACCTGCGCCACATCGACCGCCACGTCGAATGGATGAGAGACGCCGACTCGATCCGCTTCCTCACCGACACCACCGAGGGCTCGGGCGTGCTGTTCGAGTGCGTCACCCGGTTCGGCCCGTTCCGGCTGACCGACCGGATGGAGGTCGTCGATTGGTGCGACGCCCGGACGCTGGCGATCCGCCATAGCGGCGCGGTGGCGGGCGCCGGAGAGTTTCGCCTCACGCCGTGCCCGGCCGCCGACGGCGAGGTCCACACGGAGTTCGAGTGGAGCGAGTCGCTGCGCTTCCCGTGGTGGATGGGCGGCGCGGTCGGCGCCGTCGCGGCCCGGCCGCTGCTTCGGGCTGTCTGGAGGCGGAGCCTGGACGCTTTCACCGCCCGATTCTGATGCGCGGCCGCTGCCCGACGAAATCTGATGCCGGCGTGTTGATTGCGCACTCGGAGAAGTAGGCCGCCGAGACGACCACGTCCTACAGGAGAATCAGTAGCCGAGGGCTACGTCGACCAGGCCGAGCAGCTCCTCGCCGGCCAGCCAGCGGCGCACGTTCTCGCGCACCCGGTCGGCGATCAGCGGCAGGCCCATCGCGCGGGTGTTGCCGATGTGGGGCGTGATCACGCAGTTCGGCAGGGTCCACAACCCTGAATCGTCGGGCAGCGGCTCGGGCTCGGTCACGTCCAGGACCGCCCCCGCGATGGTTCCCGACCTCAGCGCGGCCTCCAGCGCGGCGTGGTCCACATGCCCGCCCCGGGCCACGTTCACCAGCCAGCACTGCGGCCCCATCGAATCCAGCAGTGCTTCATCCACCACGCCGCGGGTCTCGTCGGTCAACGCCAATGCCATCACCACCGCGTCGGCGCCCGCAACCGCCTCATGCGCAGAGGCCAGCGTCATCGTCCGCTCTGCGCCCTCGAAAGCCTCCGCAGAGCGCCGCACCACCGTCACCCGGCAGCCCCACGGCTCCAGCAGCCGCATCAGCGACCGGGTGATGCCGCCCCCTCCCAGCACGGTGATCCTCGCGCCCAGCAGGTTGCGGCCCGACTCCGCGCACCAGGAGTCGGCCGCCGCGAACAGATGGAAGTCCCGCAGGCCCATCAGCAGGGCGGCCATCGCCCATTCGGCCACCGGGTCGGCGTACACGCCTTTGGCGCAGGTCCATGTGAGACGGTCGTCCAGGTGGTCGACGAACGGTTCGATGCCCGCGTAGGGGAGCTGCACCCACTCCACTGACGGGGCCGACGCGATCACCTCGGGGTACACGGCGGCTGCGTGCGGGTCGGCCCAGACCAGGGCCCGAGCGTCGGCCAGGTCGGCCACCTCGCCGCCGGCGTCGCGTACGGCATCCGTGAGCGCGTCGTGCATCACGGGCCGGGTGTCGGGCGCGACCGCCACGAGCCGGTCCACGCGATCAGCCCTGCTCACAGAACTCGCAGAGACCGCCGCCTCGTGGCCGTACCCGCGTCACGCCGGATTGAACTGCCGGTCTCCGGCGTCGCCGAGGCCGGGAAGGATGAACCCGTTGCGGTCGAGCGACTCGTCGACGGCGGCCACGCAGACGGCGTCGGCCAAGCCGCAGTCGCGTACCCGCTCGATCCCCTCGGGCGCGGCCAGGACGCAGACCGCGGTCACCCGCCCCGCGCCGCTGCGGCGAAGCGTCTCCAAGACATGGACGCATGATCCGCCGGTGGCGAGCATCGGATCGAGGATCAGCGCGTCGCGGCCTTCCAGGCTCTCGGGGAGCGTGCTCGCGTACTGGCGGGCCTCCAGGGTGCGGTCGTCGCGTCTGAGGCCCACGAACGCCACCTCCGCGTCGCCGAGCAGCTCGAGGGCGGCGTCGAGCATGCCCAGCCCGGCCCGCAGCACCGGCACCACCACCGGAAGGCGCGCCAGGCGGGCGCCCACCGTCGGGCCCATGGGTGTGACGACATCGACGGGTTCGAGCGGCGCCCGCCTCATGGCCTCGTACACCAGGATCGAGCCAAGGTCGTGCAGCAGCCGCCGGAACACATGGTTGGGGGTGACGGCGTCTCGCAGACGGGTCACACGGTCGGCTACCAGGGCATTGTCGATCACACGGACCTCGGTCACGGCCTTCTCGCTATCTCGATGCGCCTCGGCGCGACCGCCGCCGCGGAGAGCCCGGCCGAGATCTCGGTCACGGCCTTCTCGCTATCTCGATGCGCCCGCCCTCGCCGTAGATCGCCGCGGCCAGCGCCTGCACGTCCTCGGGCGTCACGCCGGCGAGCTCCCGGCTGAGCCGCTGCTTGGTGAGCACGTTGTCGTCGCCGACGTGGCGTCGCGACAGCAGCGCGCTGAGCAGGTCGGCGTTGGTCGACCGCGCGTAGTCGGTGGTCAGGACGGCGACCGCCTGGTCGAACTCCGCGGAGGTGAGCCCGTCGGCGGCCACGTCGGCGAGGATCTCGAGCATCTTGGAGCGGATCTCGTCGTAGCGGTCCGGGTCGAGCGTGGCGAACACCACCGAGTCGAAGAACTGGCCGGGGACGGTGTTGGAGTCGACTGCGGCCCCTGCCGTGTAGGTGGACCCGAGATGTTCGCGTATCACGAGGAACATGCGCGCGCTGAGCGCGTTGCCGAGCACGTCGGCCGCCACCGCCGTCGAGGGGGTCACCGCCATCTCGGCCTCATGGTAGATCTGCAGGATCGCGCTCTCGCCCTGGCCGACCTGCACCTCCCGCTGCACCAGGCCGGCGGGCATCGGCGGCCGGCGGTCGGTGTAGGTGTCGGACTCGCCTGCGGGGAGCGTGCCGATGTAGCGGCGGGCCAGGGACTCCACGATCGCCGCGTCGACGTCGCCGGCGACGGCCACCACCATGTCGTCGACGGACCCGAGTCGGCGCCGGTACATGTCGAGCAGTCGCTGCGGGGTGAGCGAGTCGATCTCGGAGCGGCCGGCGACGGCCCGGTGCCAGGTGTCGCCGTAGCGGGCCTCGAGGTAGGCGATGGCCGCCTGCCAGCGAGGGTCGCGCTCCGACAGTGCCAGCCTCGTGTCGGCGGTGTGGATCGCGTCCTGGTACGCCTGGTCGTCGATACGGGGCGCGGTCACCAGCAGGTGCATGAGCTGGAACATCGTCTCGACGTCCTCGGCTCCGGCCGATCCGACGAAGCCCTCGACGGTCTCGCCGATGAAGGCGCTGAGCGACACGGTGCGGTCCTCGACGAAGCGGTTCAGCTCGGCCCGCGACAGGTCTCCGAGGCCGCTGCCTTGGACCGCGTCGACCGCGATCGCCGACAGGGCCCGGTCGCCGGGCTCGAGCCGCGACCAGCCTCCGAGGGATCGGGCCTGCAGGTTGACGACGCCCTCGGCGATGTCGGAGGGGGCGAACATGACCCGGGCCCCGTTGGCGAACTCCCATTCGTATGCGTTGTCGAACAGGTCGAAGGGCCCGTCCGACACCGGGTCCGCCGGCGTCGGCGGATCCATCAGCCGTTCCACGACGGCCACCTCCGGCGGGGGCGGCCCGGCTGCGGCCGCGGCCAGAGCGACGTCGAGCTCGGCCACCGTCGGCACGCTGGACGAGTCGGGGCCGACCGCGATGGCCAGCAGACCGCCCCGGTTCATCTGCCAGCGGAAGTGGTCGGTCAGCTCCTCGGGCGTGAGTTCCGCCAGCAGGGCCGCGGTCCGAGCCACCGACCGCTCAACCGAGTCGATGTCGGCGCCGTATATGAAGTGGCGCTGGTAGAGGCTCGCCCACTCGTTGTCCTGGGTCGTCGGCGCGTTGTCGAGCCGGAACTCCAGCGAGGCCGCTATCTGGCTGGCGGCCCGCTGCAGGTCGCCGGCGGTGAAGCCGTGCTCCTGCGCGGTCCGGACCACCGCGAGATAGTCGGTCGAGGCGGTGTCGAGGTTGTCGCCCTGCCAGTTCGTGCCGTAGTACCTGAGCCCGCGGTTGTAGGTGAAGGTGATGAACTTCGGCGGGTCGACCTGGCTCAGCTCGCCCCGGTGGTAGGCGTCGTTGACGCGGTTGTCGACCATCGTCTCGATGACTGCCTCCATCGTCGTGAGCCGGTCGCCGCCGACGGTGCTCAGGTCGTGGGGCACGATCGGAATGTCGAGCGAGATGTAGGTCACGCCCTGCCGCGGGTCGGTGACCACATGGCTCGAGGACGGGGCGGGAGCGATGTCCACGCCGGGAGGCCGGCGCCCCTCGCCGGCGGGCAGCTGCCCGAAATGCTCCTCGACCAGTGCCAGCTGGTCCTCCACCGCCATGTCGCCCACCACGATCACCGCCATGTTGGCCGGCACGTACCACTTCTCGTAGAAGGCTCGCAGATCCTGCGAGGTCATCGCCTCGACGGTGGCGACGGTGCCGATGGGGTCGCGTCCCTCGTAGGGGGTGCCCTGGGTGTACACCCGGTCGAACTCGGAGTGGATGTAGCCGCGCACGCTCTCGCGCCCGAGGCGCATCTCGTCGAGGACGACGCCTCGCTCGGACTCGACCGCCTCCGGCTCGAAGGAGGCCTCGCTCGCCATCTGCGACAGGGCGCGGAACACCAGCGGCGCCTTGCGGGGCGCGTCGAGGCGCACCTCGATCTCGTAGACGGTCCGGTCGTGGCCCACGCTGGCGTTGACGTCGGGGCCCAGCTCGACGCCTATCTCCCGCAGCGCCACGTCCAGCGAGTTGCCGGGGAACTCGGCGGTGCCGTTGAACAGCATGTGCTCGACGAAGTGCCCGATGCCGACCTGCTCGTCGGTTTCGTCCACCGACCCGACATTGACGAGCAGCCGCACCGCGAGGTTGCTGCCCGGACTGTCGTTGCGGCGCAGATAGTAGGTGAGGCCGTTGTCGAGCGTACCGATGGTCACGGCCGGGTCGACCGGCAGCAAGGCGTCGTCGACGGCGGGCTCGTAGGCGGGCTCCACCGGCGCGGCCGGCGCCACCAGGCCGGACGCCCGTGCCAGGAAGGTGGCCGCCTGGCCCCGCGTCGCGGCCTGCTGAGGGCAGTAGCGGGCCGGGCGGGCAGCGCACCCGGCGGTGACTCCGGCGGCGGCGAGCCGGTCGATGTCGGCGGCGGCGGCGTGGTCGGCGGGCACGTCGGCGAACCCGGCGGACTCGGCGGCGGGCAGTTCGAAGGCTCTGGCCAGCAGCCCCGCCGCCTCCGCCCGGCCGACGGGGCTGTCCCCGCAGAACCGCGCCGGCTGCGTGCCGCAGCCCGGGTCGATGCCCAGCTGGGCCAGACGCTCGGCGTGCGGCGCCCACCAGAGGCCGGCGTCGATGTCGGTGTAGCGCGACGGCGCGGCGGGCGGGTCGGAGCGGTCGATCACCCTCACCAGCCAGACGGCCATCTCCCAGCGCGGCAGCGGCTCGTCCTCGCAGAGTCCGTCGCCGTCGGCGCAGCCGGTCCCCGCGAAGACGTCCACGTCGTCGAGGCCGGCGAGGGCGTCGACAGCGGGCCCGTGAACGCCCACGGCGGCTGCCGACGCCTGCTCGGCGGCTTGCACGGTATGCGACGGGGCGGCCGCCGCCGGGTGGGTGAGGAGCGAGGCCGTGACGGCTGCTGCTGCGAGCAGGGCGGCACTGCGGCGGGCTGGGGTCATGGCGTTCTCCTGGTTGCTCCGGAGCGGCAGGCACGGCCTGGCGTCGTCGGTGTGTAGTCAAGGTGGCTGGGGGTGGCGCACACAGCGGGACCCCTGATCCGGAGCCGTTCCGCCGCCTCGGCCGTCCGGCGACGGGCACTAGGCGGACGGCTCGCTGTGGGCGGCCTCCAACTGAGCGTACCGGGGCTTGATGACATCTTCGATGATCTGCAGCCGCTCCCGGAACGGCAGGAAGCTCGACTTCATGGCGTTGACTGTCAGCCATCGCAGGCGGGCCCAGTCGTAGCCGAAAGCATCGACGAGGGCGGCCATCTCCGAGGTCATCGACACGTTCGACATCAGCCGGTTGTCGGTGTTGACCGTCACCCGGAACCGCAGGTCGACCAGGGTGTCTATCGGGTGGTCGGCCACCGAGGCGAACACTCCGGTGTTGACGTTGGAGGTGGGGCACACCTCCAAGGGGATGCGGCGGTCCCGTATGTAGTGGGCGAGGCGGCCGAGCGTGCGGTCGCTGCCGTCGACGGAGATGTCCTCGATGATGCGGATGCCATGCCCGAGGCGCTCGGCGCCGCAGAACTGGAGGGCCTTCCAGATGGAGCGGGGTCCGTAGGCCTCGCCGGCGTGGACGGTGATGTGGAAGTTCTCGCGGTGGCAGAACTGGAACGCTGCGAGGTGGTCGTCGGGGGGATGGCCGTCCTCGGGTCCGGCGATGTCGAAGGCCACCACGCCGCGGTCCCTCCAGCGGACCGCGGCCTCGGCCACCTCGACGGACCGGTGCAGATGGCGCATGGCGGTGCAGATCGTCCGGACGGTCAGGTCGGTGCCTGAGCTGCCTTGGGCGAGTCCCTCGAGCACCGCCTCGATGGCGCCGTCCAGGGAGAGGCCCCGCTCGCCGTGCAGTTCTGGCGCGAACCTGACCTCGGCGTACACGACCCCGTCGGCTGCGAGGTCCTCGGCGCACTCACGAGCCACCCGGGCGACGGCCTCAGGAGTCTGCATCACCCCGACGGTGTGGGCGAACGTCTCCAGGTAGAGGGTCAGGTCCTTGCGGTCGGCGCCCTGCTGCATCCATGCGGCCAGCGCGCCGGGCTCGGAGGCCGGCAGGTCTCCGTAGCCGGCCTCGTCGGCCAACTCGATGATGGTCTCGGGCTGCAGCCCGCCGTCGAGATGGTCGTGGAGCACCACCTTGGGCGCGCGCCGGATGCGCTCACGGGTGGGAGGGCCGGCCTCGACAGCGTCCAACGGATTCGAGATCACACCACGGTAGCCTTGCATACGCATGACCCTCCCCGATCCACTCGTCAGCCTGCACCCTACGGGTGCCGGCGTGGCCGAGCCGATTCCCGACGGCGCCGGATGCTTCGCCGATCTCGGGCTGTGCGACGAGATCGTGGTCTCGCTGGCGGCGCGGGGCATCACCGTCCCGTTCCCCATCCAGGCGCTGACGATCCCCGACGCGCTGGCCGGCCGCGACGTGTGCGGCAAGGCCAAGACCGGCTCGGGCAAGACGCTCGCGTTCGGCCTGCCCGTGCTTCAACGGCTTCCCCGTTCGAAGCCCGGCTCGCCGACCGGCCTGGTGCTGGCACCGACCCGCGAGCTGGCGAGCCAGATCTGCGACGAGCTGGCCGAGGCCGCGGCCGCTGTCCGGCGGCGGGTTCTCGCCGTCTACGGCGGAGCGCCCATCGACAAGCAGATCGCCCGGCTGCGTTCCGGCGTCGATCTGGCGGTGGCCACGCCGGGCCGGATGATCGACCTGATCGAGCGGGGCGCGGTGAGCCTGCGGGCGGTGCGTCACGTGGTGGTGGACGAGGCCGACCGGATGGCCGACATGGGCTTTCTGCCCCAGGTGGAGTGGATACTGCGCAACGTCGAGAGCGGCCATCAGACCCTGCTGTTCTCGGCCACGCTCGACGGTGCCGTAGACTCGCTCGTCCGGCGCTATCAGAGCAACCCGTCGATGCACTCGGTGGCGCCGCGAGAGATCACCGTGGCCGAGATGGTCCATCGCTTCGTGGCCGTCCACCGGCTCGACAAGGTGAAGGTGGCCGCGGCCATCGCCGGCACGGCCCGGCGCACGCTGGTGTTCACCCGCACCAGGGCGGTCGCCGACCGGCTGGCCCGAGAGCTGCGGAGCGAGGGCGTGAAGGCGGCACCGATCCACGGCGACCTGCGCCAGTCAGCCCGCGAGAAGTCGCTGGGCCAGTTCATCGCGGGCGCCCTGCCGGTGCTGGTGGCCACCGACGTGGCCGCCCGGGGCATCCATGTAGACGATGTGGACGTCGTGGTGCAGTACGATCCGCCGTCGGATCACAAGACCTATCTGCACCGGGCCGGGCGAACGGCCCGGGCAGGTGAGTCAGGCGTGGTGGTGACATTGTCGCTGTGGGACGAGGAGCTCGACGTGAAGAGGCTCCAGCGGCGCCTGGAGCTCGACGAGCCGATCGTGGAGATGTTCTCCAACGACGCCCGGCTGCGAGGTCTGGTCGCCCGGTCCGTCGACAGGTCTGACGGGGTTGCGGGTTGATCGTGTGGTGACTGAGGTTGGGTCTGCGTTGAGCGGTGCTCGACGCAAGTTCGTGAGGTTGTTGTCGAACCCTGAGTGGCTGTGATCGTGTGTGAGCACAGGGACCGTGTGTGCAGGTTCGGGTTCGGGTATGTGCAAGCGGCGTTGGCGGGTTCGGGTCGGGGGATAGAGGTCGTTGATGACGGCGAACTGGACGACGATCTGGTGTGTGGCCTGACTGAGGTTGTGACTTCGTTGTGTGCTCGTGTATACGGTCGGTGTGGCGCGAAGCGTCGTGCGGAGGCTTCGACGCTCTTGCGGCCGGCGAGGCACCAGCGTGAGCGAGCGGGCGATGATCCTGGACCAGTTCCAGATCGCTGCCATTGAGGGGGACTTAGAGCGAGCGCGGGATGGGTATCGCCGAGACGACTTCCTTGCGGATGACGGTGTGAACCAGCGCTTGCGCTCCCTCGCACAGCAGGTCCAGGCCGGTGCAGGGCACGGTGTCGCCCGCCGCCACGACCGATGAGCCCCCGTAGTCGAAACGGAAAGCCACCGTGGGCTCCACCGGTCTGTGGTCGGTGGGAGCGCAGGAGATGCGCACGTCCCCACCCAGGTAGACCTCGCCCTCGGTGGCCTCGACCACCTCAACCGGCGGCGGGTAGCCGAGGTCGTCGTGGTGAGCGATGCGATAGCCGATGTCGGGGCCGAGCGACTCCCCGATGCCGGCCACCACCCGCCGTGTCCCGGCCGGGCCGACGATGGTCAGCGGGCTGGGCTCGAACGTCGTGATCCAGCGGGTTGGTGATCACGTCGTTGAGGTCGGTGATGTGGTCGCTGTGCAGATGGGTCAGCAGCACCGCTCGCAGCTGCGCGGCGCCGCGGCCAGACGCATCAGCACACCCCGCCCCGCGTCCACCAGGTACTGCTCGGACCCTCCTGAGACGAGCGTGGCGGGACCCGCTCGCTGCGGGTCGGGTATGGGACCACCGGTTCCTAGCAGCGTGACGGTGAGCAAGGACTGGGTCCTCCGGCGAAGGGGGTGTGATGCCAGCGAGAATAGGCGACTCAGGCGCCCGGGCTGAGTGCCGTGCGCCGCGCTACGGATAGTGACGACAGTGGTTGAGGTTGGCTTGCACGGGGGGTTGTAACGGTTGTCAAGACACCGTCGGCCCGGACCACAGCGCATCGATGGGTGCGGCGACGATGCGGTCTTCGAGATGGAAGGCGAGCCCGCCGGTGTGCAGAACGAAGCCTGCGCTGAAGGCGTCGCCCAGAGCATTCCGCAGCGCCCGGAGGCCGCGGGCGTCGCCGCGGCCGATCCGGGCACCGGCCTTCACCTCGAATGCGGTGACTGAGCCGTCGCTGTGTTCGATGACGAGATCGACCTCCTGGCCGTCGTGGGTACGCCAGTGACCGACGCCCGAGACATCGCTGCTCCATGAGGCCTGCTTGAGGAGCTCACTCACGACGAAAGTCTCAAGCAGGTGGCCGAACTCAGCCAGCGCGGCCGGGTCGAGACGAGAGATCCTCTGCGCCGTGACGCCCATGAGGCGGGCCGCGAGGCCACTGTCGACAACATGTATCTTCGGGGACGCGGTGGCTCGGGCTCGCAGGGTGCGCCCCCACGCATCGAGACGGCGGATGAGGAAGAGATCCTCTAGGAGCTTCGTATACGCCTCTGCCGTCCGTGGCTCCAAGCCGACGGCGCGGCCCGCCGCAGCCATGTTCAGCACCTGTCCGGTCTGTCCGGCAAGGCGCTTCAGCAGCGCCGGCAGCAGGGCTCCCTGACGGATCTTCGACAGTTCGGTGACATCGCGGGCCAACGAAACTCGCACGTAGTCATCGAACCAGCGGGCGCTGGCTGAGCCTCTGCGGGTCACGGCTAGCGGCATCCCACCCCGGCAGACCCGCTCGATGTAGTCGGCTCGCGTCGTCGTCGAGCGGTGGGGCGTCACGAGCGAGCTGGGAGCGGCTATCGCCACCTCCACGAAGTCCTCGTGCCGGCCAGCGATCTCTCCCTGAGAGACCGGCAGCAGGTCGATGATATGGATGCGCCCGGTCAACGCCTGCGCGGCCTTGGGAAGAGCGTCGAAGCGGGTGGATCCGGTGATTATGAACCGGCCCGGAGACAGGTGGCGGTTGAGTTCGGCCTTTATGGCGTCAAGCACCACGGGTGCCTTCTGAAACTCGTCGAGACAGACCGGCGACGAGCCCGACACGAAGGTCGCCGGGTCGGCAGCGACCGCGTCCCGCATCGCCGGCTGGTCTAGATCGATGACCTCCACCCCGTGGCGGTCAGCCACTTCCGCCAGCAGCGTGGATTTGCCCACGGTGCGCGGCCCCTGTATGGCGACGACGGGCTCATCGAAGAGCCGGGCGAGCACCTGACCCAGGGCACGACGAGCGAACTGTTCGGGCACAGGCTGATCCTAGCAGCTAGATTCGTAATTAGAGGGAATTGCCGTTCGGGCTTCGAGGATCACAAACTTCGTAATCCGAGGACATCTTTGTTCGGACTTCGAGGATACTGCCTCGCCGTCTCTGAACTGATGCGTAGTCCCCCGATGGTGTGGCTACTTGCCGCTGGGGCACACCGGGCGGTCAGCCGGAAGGGATAACAAAGTGCTGGACGAGTCCGTCTTCGGTCTTCGACTCCCGGTACTCGCGCTGCCAATTCGCCCTCGGGCGACGCCGCGCCGCGAACTGGCAGCCAGCAACGCCCAAAACGGCCTCCACCGCTGCCAATTCGCCGCCGCACCGGCCCTCGCGGCGGCCGAGGCCGGGGATCAGCGGATCTGGACTATCCGGCCCGAACGGCCCCAGGACCTGTCGGCGGTGAAGATCTCTGCATCGAGGCGCTCGCCTAGGGCCAGGCACAGCCGGTCGGCTAGCGAGAGGCCCTCGCCTCGACGCCAGCGACGAGCGGCCCACTCGGCGTCGTCTCGGGTCACCGGCTCAACGCGCATTTCGTAGCTCTCCAGCAGGGCCCGGGCCTGATCCCAGTCGCGGCCGGTGCTCAACACCCGCCGAGCCACTTCCGACCAGTTGGCCGCGCCGCACCTGGAATCGCTGACCAACGCGCCCTCGACGATGTCGGCACCGTCCTCACCCAGCAGGAACGCCAGGACCGCAGAAGCGTCGAGCACCGAGGTCACCCGGCATACCCGCTCTCTGCGTCCTCGATCGCGGCCTCTCTGCGCCGGTCAGCCAGGAGTTCGTTCACCAGGTCCAACCCCGCCAGATCCTTGCGGACCCGATCCCGAAGCTGCTCGCGAGTCAACAGGACCAGGCCGTCCGGCGACTCCAGAAGCACCATCGGCGACCCGGCAACCAGCCCGGCGCGCTCCCGGACTGCGGCCGGCACCACGATCCGGCCCCGATCTCCCATCGCAACTATATGTGTCCCACTCATATATCTACAATACCACCCAACCTACCCACCTGGGAAGAGTCGCATGTCTCTGATAGCCGCTTGACGCGACCGATCAGGAACTTCGGCAGCATGGTGCCAGCGCTAGCCTGCGGGTATGCGACGGCCGTCGATCAGGCGACTCGACCTTGCCGGATCACCCGAGGCCATGGGCGACGCCCACGGACAGGCCCACGCAGCCGAGATCCGGCAATACGCCCACGACCGGGTGGAGCTGGTCGCCGAGGGGCTTTGGAGCGGTGGACCGCTGGAGCGGGGCGCGGTGCTGGAGTTGGCCGGGGCCTGCCTTCCGGCCCACGAGGCGTTCTCGCCCCGGCTGCACGCGGAGATGCTGGCCATGGCTGGCGCGGCCGGCATCACCCCGGCCGAAGCAGTGGTGGTGGGCGGCTTCACCGACTTCGTGGACACGGTTCGAGCGGTCACAGCCGGACCTCATCCGGTGTCAGTGACCGAGGACGACTGCACCGCGTTCATTGTTCCCGATCAGCGGACTGAAGGCGCCGGGATGATCGGGCAGACCTGGGACATGCATGACACCGCCACCGACCATGTGGTGCTGGCCCGCCTGCGCCCCGATGCCGGTCCCGACGCGCTGGTGTTCACCACCGTGGGGTGCCTAGGCCAGATCGGCATGAACTCGGCAGGCGTGTGCGTGGGCATCAACAACCTCACCGGCAACGACGGCCGTTTCGGCGTGACATGGCCGTCGGTGGTGCGCGAGATGCTCGCTCAGGACACCGCGGCCGGGGCGCTCGGCGTGCTGCTGCGTGCCGATCTCGCCGGCGCCCACAGCTACCTGATCCTTGACGCCGAGGGCAGGGGCTACTGCGTCGAAGCCATGCCGTCGGCCCGGCCGGTCCAGCCCCTCGAGACCGAGCCGCTGGTGCACACCAACCACGTGACCGACGCCGAGGCCTTGGCGCTCGAAGGCGAGAGGGACGGCGGGCTGATGGCCAACTCGCGCCGCCGCCTGGAACTGGCCGAGAGCCTGCTGTCCGACACCGGCGGGCCGGTCGATCCCGACCGGCTCATGGAGATAACCCGGGAGCCCACTGCCATCTGCCGCTGGCCCGACGCCAAGTACCGCGTGGAGTCCAGCGGCGCGGTGATCATGCGGCCCCGAACCGGCGACTTCTGGGCCTGCTGGGGCCAGCCCGCCGAGAACGACTACAAGCACTTCTCGCTGACACCCGCCGCGATCGGCCATGTCTGAGGCCACTGCCGACCCTCCCCAAACTGGCAGCAGAACGCGCCCTATAGGGGTCAAGACGCTGCCAATTCCCGCCGGCAGGCCCGCCCGAGCGCGTACGCACCCGCCATGGGCGAACTGACCTACACCAACATCCGGCCGGAGTGGGCTGAAGCGCTCCAGCACATCGAGCACACCGCGTTCCCCACCGCGGACACCGATGACCTCTACTGGGCCGACGAGTTGCGGGCCCTGGCCGGCGAGTTCCCGGAGGGCGGCGTGGTGGTGCTCGACGGCGGCACCCCGGTGGCCATGGGGCTGGGCATACGCATCCACTTCGACTTCAGCGCCGAGCGGTCAGCCGACGGGACTCGGCCTTCGCGCTCCGACTTCGAGAACTCCTGTTGGCCCTCCTTGCTGTCCGCCCTCTCGACCTCGTGGCGCAGCGCGGTGTGCGTCGGCGACGACCTTCCAGAGGTGTTCGCCCTCCCGATCCAGCCTCACCATGGCATGTTCCCCCCAGCCAGGGTCGTGTTCGTCAAGGAGCCCGCGCACCTGGAGGATCCGAGGCACCTGATTGTCATAGGCCTGGATTTCGACTGGAGCAGCGCTCTGAGGCTGACGATCTGTTGTGGTCGGATCTGTCGGTGAAGATCGGCCGGGGCGTGATCGACCGTTTCGACAAGACCCGCTCGGCGTTCTATGGCCGCTGCGCGAAGCGCAAGGCCGGGGGGCGCATCAAGGCCGGCTATCCGCGGTTCAAGCCGTGTGCGCGCTGGCGCAGCATCGCGGTTCCCGACGCGTCGGAGTCGATGGTCAAGCCGCCCGACGAGGTATGCGGGCGCTGGCGGATCGCTGTCAAGGGGTCCTGAGCCGGAGTCGACAGGCGCCGGGCCCCGGACGTTCTGTCACGAAGTCGCGTCGAGGGTTTCGAGGTTCAGTGCCCGGGCGAGGAAGCTGGCCATCTGGGCTCTGGTGACGGGCCGGTCGGGGCAGTAGCGCGGTGGTTGATGCGCGCCGCAGCCGGTGGTGATGCCGGCCGCGTTCAGCGCGGCGATGTTGGGGGCGTGTACGCCGCGGGGGTCGACGTCGGCGAACGCGACGGGCTCGTCGGGGGTTTCGAGGTTCAGTGCCCGGGCGAGGAAGCTGGCCATCTGGGCTCTGGTGACGGGCCGGTCGGGGCAGTAGCGCGGTGGTTGATGCGCGCCGCAGCCGGTGGTGATGCCGGCCGCGTTCAGCGCGGCGATGTTGGGGGCGTGTACGCCGCGGGGGTCGACGTCGGCGAACGCGACGGGCTCGTCGGGGGTTTCGAGGTTCAGTGCCCGGGCGAGGAAGCTGGCCATCTGGGCTCTGGTGACGGGCCGGTCGGGGCAGTAGCGCGGTGGTTGATGCGCGCCGCAGCCGGTGGTGATGCCGGCCGCGTTCAGCGCGGCGATGTTGGGGGCGTGTACGCCGCGGGGGTCGACGTCGGCGAACGCGACGGGCTCGTCAAGCGGGTCCGGCTCTTCGGTCTCTTCGAGCGGCGGAGGCGGCGGAGGCGGCGGCGGAGGTGGAGGCGGTGGCGGAGGTGCCTGGACCGCGAGGTCGGTGACGGCCGACAGCTGGATGCCGGATCTGTGCCGGTCGCGGTACGTTGCGGTGGCTCGCACATAGAGTCCTTCGTCGGCTTCGGCGGGGGTGTACCGCCGGGAGACGGATCCGACGATCTCCGTCCAGCCGTTCCGGCCGCTCGCGGAGTTGTGCCATTGCCAGGTCGTGTCCGTCGCCACGTCGGGGTCGGTCAGCGTCGCGATGACAGGCGAGCCCACCTGCGGCACCGGCGGCGACAGCGTGACGGCGCCCTCCTCGTCGACGTCCTCGACGGTGACGGTGACCTCCAGCGAGGCTTGCGCCTGCGACGAGTCCGTGGCGGTCACGGTCAGCGTGTAACTGGCCTTCCTCTCGAAATCGAGAGCCTCACGGGTCTGCAGCTGGCCGCTTGCTGAGTCGATCTCGAAGTGCTGGGTGCCACTGAGCGAGTAGGTGAGATCGGTGTCATCGTCGTCGACGGCTGTGACGGGCGCGCCGATCGGCGAGCCGGGCCTGGTGTTCTCGGGCACGGTCCGCTCGCCGGTCTCCTCCGGCGGGAACCGCGGCACCGTGTTGGTCTGGCGTTTCGGCTGCACCGTGCTCTGCGTCGCCAGGGCGGTGGACTTGCCGGCGCCGTGTCCGTCGCGGTATTCGACGGACACGCGCAGCGACTTGCCCACGTCGGCGTTCGTGGGCGTGTACGACGCCGACGCGGCTGCGGGCACCGTGGTCCAGGCGCCGCCGCTGGAGACCTCCCACTTCCACACCCGGCCGCTCACCGAACCGTCTGGGTCCTCCAAGCTGGCAGTGAGCTCGATGTCCTCTTGGGGATGCAGCGACGTGAGCGACAGCGTTCCCGCCTCGTCGACGTTGGTGACGGTGACGGTCACGGCTTGCTCGACGGTGTGGGCGCCGTCGATGGCTTGGACTGTGACTTCGTAGACGTTGTTGCTGCCGTCGTCGCCGGGGTCTTCGAAGTCGGGAGGGGCTTTGAATTCGAGCCGGCCGGCCGAGATGTTGAAGAGGAGGCGGTCGGCGCCGGCCAGCGTCCAGGCCACCTGCCGGTTCTCGGGGTCGGTGGCGGTGAGTTCCGTCACCGACCCGGCGGCGCCCTCAGCGAACGATGGTGCGGCGTCGCCTGAGATCTCTGGCGCCTCGTCGACGTCGGTGACGGTGACGGTCACGGCTTGCTCGACGGTGTGGGCGCCGTCGATGGCTTGGACTGTGACTTCGTAGACGTTGTTGCTGCCGTCGTCGCCGGGGTCTTCGAAGTCGGGAGGGGCTTTGAATTCGAGCCGGCCGGCCGAGATGTTGAAGAGGAGGCGGTCGGCGCCGGCCAGCGTCCAGGCCACCTGCCGGTTCTCGGGGTCGGTGGCGGTGAGTTCCGTCACCGGCCCGGCGGCGCCCTCAGCGAACGATGGTGCGGCGTCGCCTGAGATCTCTGGCGCCTCGTCGACGTCGGTGACGGTGACGGTCACGGCTTGCTCGACGGTGTGGGCGCCGTCGATGGCTTGGACTGTGACTTCGTAGACGTTGTTGCTGCCGTCGTCGCCGGGGTCTTCGAAGTCGGGAGGGGCTTTGAATTCGAGCCGGCCGGCCGAGATGTTGAAGAGGAGGCGGTCGGCGCCGGCCAGCGTCCAGGCCACCTGCCGGTTCTCGGGGTCGGTGGCGGTGAGTTCCGTCACCGGCCCGGCGGCGCCCTCAGCGAACGATGGTGCGGCGTCGCCTGAGATCTCTGGCGCCTCGTCGACGTCGGTGACGGTGACGGTCACGGCTTGCTCGACGGTGTGGGCGCCGTCGATGGCTTGGACTGTGACTTCGTAGACGTTGTTGCTGCCGTCGTCGCCGGGGTCTTCGAAGTCGGGAGGGGCTTTGAATTCGAGCCGGCCGGCCGAGATGTTGAAGAGGAGGCGGTCGGCGCCGGCCAGCGTCCAGGCCACCTGCCGGTTCTCGGGGTCGGTGGCGGTGAGTTCCGTCACCGGCCCGGCGGCGCCCTCAGCGAACGATGGTGCGGCGTCGCCTGAGATCTCTGGCGCCTCGTCGACGTTGGTGACGGTGACGGTCACGGCTTGCTCGACGGTGTGGGCGCCGTCGATGGCTTGGACTGTGACTTCGTAGACGTTGTTGCTGCCGTCGTCGCCGGGGTCTTCGAAGTCGGGAGGGGCTTTGAATTCGAGCCGGCCGGCCGAGATGTTGAAGAGGAGGCGGTCGGCGCCGGCCAGCGTCCAGGCCACCTGCCGGTTCTCGGGGTCGGTGGCGGTGAGTTCCGTCACCGGCCCGGCGGCGCCCTCAGCGAACGATGGTGCGGCGTCGCCTGAGATCTCTGGCGCCTCGTCGACGTCGGTGACGGTGACGGTCACGTCGATGGACGCGTCGACGGATGTGTCGGCGTTGCCGACGGTGTTGAGCCCGTCGCTCACGGTCACGGTCACCGACAGCTGCGGGTCGCCCTCGTGGTCGAGGGGCACCACGGTGCGCAGCTGGCCCGAGGCGCTGTCGATGCTGAAGCTGTCGGCGTCTGTGCCTCCGAGCGCGTAGGCCAGATCGTCGTTCTCGGGGTCGAGGGCTGTCAGCGGAAGGCCCACCGGTCGGTCCGCGGCTGTGTTCTCGGGCAGGGCGCGCGTCGTGCTGGACCCGTCCTCGAAGGCCGGCGGGGCGTTGAGGAGCGAACCTTCAGCAGTGTCGGACCAGGCGCCGCAGCCGCGGCTGTTCGCCGCACAGACCTGCACGTCGTACTGCACGCCCGCGGTCAGCGAGGTGATCGCGTGCCGGAGCGGTCCGGTGGTCCATGCGTCCTCGACCACGGTCCAAGCCGAATCGGAGTCCTTGTCGGCCGAGTCGCTGCGGATGAAGCGCACATCGTAGGAAGACACGTCCGAAGTGCCGGTCTCGGCGGGCGCGGTCCACATCACGGTCAGCGAGTCCACTGCGGGCACCAGGGGCTCGATGGCCGGCGCGTCGGGCTTCGACCTGTGCCCGTACGCGGTGATGTTCCATGCCGTCACCTGGTTGGCGTCTCCGCCGGAGCGCCGGTGCGCGGCCCGCAGGGTCCACGTGCCAGCGGGATCCTCGCCCAGATGCCGTGCCGTGCCGAACCGGAACGCGCCGGTGACGGAGCAGTCGGTGCGGCTACCGCTGGATGTGGTGCAGTCCGACGGCGGCGACAGCTCCGATACCGCGCCGGACGGCGACACCAGCTCGAGCTGCAGGCGCCGGAACGTCGGCGCGGTCAGGATGATCTGCACCTCGACGAACTCGATGAAGTCGACATCGGTGCCTGCCGGGAAGACGAAGCTGCTCGAGACCTGCGTCCCATCGACGGGTATGGGCATCGGCTCGAGCACCGGCGTCGAGTCGAACTTCTGCATCGCCGGGAGGGTCTGCCAGT
Organism: Acidimicrobiales bacterium; assembly: GCA_965116865.1. GTDB lineage: Bacteria > Actinomycetota > Acidimicrobiia > Acidimicrobiales > Aldehydirespiratoraceae > Aldehydirespirator. Next base: position 947,607 of record OZ220727.1, read on the forward strand.
CGGCGGCCAGATCCACGGCGGCTTTGGCGTCCACCACCCCGAAACCGTAGGCGTGGTTGAACTCGTAGCGCTCGCCGGCGGTGCCGTGCTCGAGCGCTCCGGTCTGCCAGCCGCTGTCGGCTGCATCGTTCTTGCGGGCCGAGCCGGCCAGGATCAGTTTGACGTCGCGCCAGCTCAGGCCGGAGTAGGCGCCGCGCACCAGTGCGGCCACGCCCGACACTATCGCCGTGGCCGCACTGGTGCCTCCGAACTCCTCGTTGTATTCGCCGAGGGCGCCCGTGGTGAGGAGGTCGGCCTTGTCGCCGTCGTGCGACGGGGCGCACACCCACAGATTGGCCCCGCTTTCCGAGTACCCGGGCTGGCCGCCGCGGTCGTTGACCGCGCACACTGTGGTCACGCCGTAGTGGTTGTCGTACTCGCTCAGGTTGGAGTTGCCGCCCTCGTCGGCGTCGTTGCCCGCGCCGGTCACATACAGCACTCCCTTGCCGCCGTAGCCGTCCGAGACGCCTGTGACCACGCCCTTCTCCCATGCTGGGGGGGCGCGCACGGGCACTGCGCCGGCTAAGGGGCTGTAGCCGAGGGCGGCCACGGCCGTCGTGGCCATGTTCCGCGTCAGGGCGTCTGCCAGGTTGGCGTCCGACAGGTCGTCGAGGTCGTAGCCGTAGACCGTGGCTCGCGGCGCGACGCCCCTGATGCCAACGTCGTTGTCGCGGCCTGCGATGAGTCCCGCCATCTGGATGCCGTGGGAGTCGCCGATATTCGAGGAGCCGTAGTCGTGGCTCAGGGAGTCGTTCAAGTTGCCGTCGAGGTCCGGGTGGGTGTCGTGGATCCCGTCGTCGTGCACGGCCACGGTCGCGCCGTCGCCCAGCGCGCCAGCGCTCCACGCCTCCTCGACGTTGATGTCCTCGCCTGCGGTGCCTCCCAACTGGCCGGAGTTGTTGAGATGCCACTGGCACCCGTACAGGGGGTCCTTGATCGGGTCGTCGCGGGCGTTCAGCTTCTCGCAGTGCTGTACAAGCGTTTCGTAACGTTTCCGCGGCAGCATCAGAACCCAGTAGCTGCCCGTTCTCGCGGCGGCCGAGACCTTGAGGTATTGGGCCCCGGCGTCGAGGGTGTCTCGCAGGACCCAGCCCGTGGCGTCGACTTCTGTGTAGGTGTAGGCGCGCTTGTCGAGCGCGTCCCCGTTCCCGTCCACCAGTTCGGCTTCGACCTCGAAGTCCGGACTGTGGATTCCGATGAAGGTGTCGGTGTCCTCGCCCGGGTCGATCTTCAAGTAGCCGACAGTGCGGGTGTCGGCGTTGATGCTGCCGCTGATTCCGTGTCCGTACGGCATCAATGGAGCCTCGGCGATGGTGGAGCCCGGGCTGGTGACCGCTTCGTGTACGTGCAGCCTGTACGGGCCTGACGTGTAGCAGCACGGATTCCGCCGACGTACCGCTTGGACATTGATGGTGTAGGTCCCGGCGCTGAGGCTCTCCAGGAGCATGAAGTGGTCCTGCCCGGCATAGTTGTGCGAGACCGCGATAAAACCTCCGTCCGCGTAGCGGAGCCACACCGAACTGTTGAGCTTGCCGGTGCTGTGGATGAGTACGTTCGTTTTGATAGCCTCGTTCTGACTGTTCTTTTTCTCAGCGATGACGAGTTTGTAGACGTCGAGGACGTCGTTGCTCCCGGAGGGCAGTGGTCCGATGATGGCCTCCGTGACGCTGTTGAGCTCCACTTCGACCCCGCCGGACGTGGGGGCGTCGGCAGCGACTGTGGTGTGCAGGGTGTAGTCGCCGACGGCGTCGGCGTAGCCCGTGACCTTCACATAGTAGGTCCCCGCGGTGCGATGGCCCCAGATGAAGAAGTGCGGAACGCCGTGGGGGGAGTGCTCGTCGTCGTCGCTCTCTTTGACGGTGCTGCCGTTCGCGTCGACGAGTTCTCCGACGGTGTCGAGGTCGCCGGACGTGTATATCAGGACCTCCGACGCCTCGGCCAGCACCAGTTTGAAGTAGTCGACGTCGCCGGCGGGATCGAAGCGGGCCCCGACCGGAACGCCCGCCGTCACGGTCAGCGCCGACGCGGCCGCGTCGCCGGGCTCCGCGGGCGTGGCCGAGGTGGTAGCCGACCACGTCCCGTCCGTCGTGGTGACCGCGCGGACCTGGACGCCGTAGCCGGTGCCGTTGGCGAGGCCGGTGAGGACGTGGACCAGCCCTTCGGCGCTTCCGACGCCCTCGACGACGGTCCAGTTCGCGTCGACGGTCTCGTCGTCGCCGGTCTCGATGTGGCGCAGGTCGTAGGAGACGATGCCGGTGACTCCGCTCGGCGCGCTCCACACGACGGTGAGCGCCCCGTCGCCGGCATGGACGCCCTCGATCGTCGGGGCTGCCGGCGCCTGGGCCCAGGCTCCGGCAGCCCCCGCGGTCAGAAGCACCGCCGAGCCGGCAGAGACTGCTACCAGACGCAGACACCAACGTGATGTCCGGGCCGCGTCCAGCGTGCCGCCGCTGGGGGAGGGAGGGCTGCGTCGCACGAGTCGTGCTACACGAATTACCGTCCGGCGCGTAGCGTGTCCTGCCTGGATCCGATCACGGGCACCTCTACGCGTGCCTCGGCACATTCTCGTCCCGAGTCTTTGTCGTGAGGCAAAAGTTGCTCCGAATGCCATGCTGTGACCTGCTGTGACCTGCTGCGACCACGATCCCCAGACCATGCATCATAGTGCCGACACTTGAGAGGCCGAGCAAATAGACCGGCGCTGCGCGATTTTGTGGGATGGGGTTGCTGGCATCGGCGGAGGTCGCCCTCCGATCCTGCAGGTTCATGGTCGGCGAGGAGCGGTGCGAGCATTCGTCTGTTGGGCTTCTAGACTGGACGGGCGACCCTCGCGGGTCACGTCATCGAGAGCGGTCCGGCCGTCGTGGTCGGGCCCGGCAACCTGGTACGGACACCCAAGGTGCCATCCCGTCTCCGGGCGGGGATGCGGCGCCGGCCGGCGCAACCAAGTGTCCTCAGGGGAGCACCCTGGAAGTCACTGGTCCTTGAGTGTCCGGCCCGGCCGACGGTCGGCGGTCCCCGCGGGCGACGGCGCCCATCACCGGAGACGAGGAGCAAGGTTGAGCGCAGGTTCCCACATCGAGCCTCCGGACCCGGTGGCCGGGCCGGCCGGGCGAGTAGTGCCTGCGGCGGGCAGCGGTGCCGACGCTCCGGTCCGGGCGGGCGGGCGGGCCGGTCCCGGGGGGCGCTTCCCGGCCGGGCTGCCCGTCACCGGCGCCTGGCAGCCCGGCGACCCCCCCGGCGACCGCCGGTTCGCGACCGTCACCGACGGCAGGCCCTTCGCGCTGGAGTGGGGCGGCCGGCTGACCGAGGTGCGGCTGGCCTACGAGACCTGGGGCCGCCTCGACGAGCGGGCCTCCAATGCGGTGCTGGTGTGCCACGCGCTCACCGGGGACTCCCACGCGGCGGGAGACGGCGGCCCGTCGCATCCCACCGCGGGATGGTGGTCCGAGATGATCGGTCCCGGCAGGGCGATCGACACCGACCGCTACTTCGTGGTGTGCAGCAACGTGTTGGGCGGCTGCCAGGGCACGACAGGCCCCGCCGACGCCGACCCGGCCGACGGCCGGCGCTACGGGCCCCGCTTCCCGGTGGTGACGATCCGCGACATGGTCCGTGCCCAGGCGCTGCTGGCCGACCATCTGGGAATCGTCTGCTGGCTGGGAGTGGTCGGCGGCTCGATGGGGGGCATGCAGGTTCTGGAATGGGCGGCCATGTACCCCGGCAGGGTGCGGTCGATCGTGCCGCTGGCCACCTGCGCCGCGGCCGGCGCCCTGCAGCTCGCCTGGAGCGCGGTGGGGCGGCTGGCCATCGCCACCGACGCCGCCTGGCACGGCGGCGACTACTACGACAAACCCGATGGGCCCTGGATGGGTCTGGCGGTGGCGCGCCAGATCGCCCAGGCGACCTACCGGTCCGGCGAGTCGTTCGAGCGCCGATTCGGGCGGCGGCTGCACGACCCGGAGGAGGACTTCGGCCTGTGGGGCCGCTTCCAGATGGAGTCGTATCTGGACCATCACGGCCAGAAGCTGGTGCGGCGCTTCGACGCCAACAGCTACCTGGTGCTCAACCGGTCTATGGACCTGCACGACGTCGGGCGGGGCCGGGGCGGCGTCGCGACGGCGCTGGGCCGCATCGACGTGCCGGTGCTCACCGCGTCGGTCACCAGCGACCGTCTGTACCCGCCCCACGAGCAGCAGGAGCTGGCCGACGGGATCCTCGCCGGCGGGGGCGACTGCCGCCGTGTGCTCATCGACAGCGACGAGGGCCACGACGGGTTCCTGCTCGAGCACGAGCTTCTGCACGGTCCGGTGAGCGGCTTCCTGGAGGAAATCCACAATGGCTGACGTCCGGGGAGCCGGCCTCCCGCCTGGGCCTGCTGATCGCCGAGCTGGAGGCGGTCGGCGTCAGCCCCGGCGCGGTCCGTTTCTCGGCAGGGCTGGAGCACACCGGCCGTGTGGTCGCCTGCATTGTCGGCGCGCTGGACCAGGTGGAGGAGATCCTTGCGCCGGCGAGTCTGTAGGGTCGCGTGCCGTGCGTTCGAGAGGATGTCTCACAGCGCTACCGGGGTCGGCGGTCGGGCAGTGGCGAGAACGTCGGCCAGGACGGCCGGACGGCGGCGCCAGATCGCGCTCGCTGCCGGCAGGGCTTCCCGCGCGAGAACGTCGGCCAGGACGGCCGGACGGCGGCGCCAGATCGCGCTCGCTGCCGGCAGGGCTTCCCGCGCGAGAACGTCGGCCAGGACGGCCGGACGGCGGCGCCAGATCGCGCTCGCTGCCGGCAGGGCTTCCCGCGCGAGAACGTCGGCCAGGACGGCCGGACGGCGGCGCCAGATCGCGCTCGCTGCCGGCAGGGCTTCCCGCGCGAGAACGTCGGCCAGGACGGCCGGACGGCGGCGGAGTTCGTGCCGGGTTCGGTGGTCGGGCAGTGGCGAGAATGTCGGCCAGGACGGCCGGGCGGAGTCGGTCGGGAGTGTCGTTGCCGGTGGTCGGGCTGTGCCTGCTCGTGGTCGGGCTGTGCCTGTCGGGGGCCTCGCCGGTCGCGGCTGCCGACAGTGGAGACGCAGCGTCGGCGGGCGCCGAGGGTGCGCTCGTGCAGCGGTCGCCGGGCTCGGCCCAGTCCGAGGTGGAGGCCGACGCTGATCTTGGCACCGACCGGCGCTTGGTCGGCCGTGAGAGCAGCGAGCGGATCGACGCGGTGGTGATCGCCCTGTGGACGATCGCCGGGGTGATGACGGTGATGTTGGGACTCTTCCTGTGGCACACCAGCCCCCGCCGGCGCCTGAGACTGGCAGGCGACCTGTCCGAGGGCGGACGCGTGCGGGTCGAGTCTGCCGGCTTGCCGGACGGCGGCCTCCGACCGAGGATCCGGGCGGCGCTCGTCTGGCTGCGCTCCAGCCTGGTTCCGCCAACTCAGCCAAAACCGGGCGACGGCGCCCGGCAGGAGTCTGACAGCAAGCCGCCGGAAGAGTCGGCCATGCGGAACTTGGAGGCCGAGCGAACAGGCGGGAGCGACATGGCCCGCCCGGACGAGGCCGTGGCTCGAGCGGCCCGTGAGCGCAGCGAACAAGAGCGGGAGTGACAACGCAGCGACACGACGGGCTCACTCCTATCCGCGCGTCCAGCCCCTCGATCTGCGCGGCGATGTCGTACACCACCGAACACCAATTTGGCACCAGCCACCTAGATTGGCGGGCATGACCGAGAGCTTCGACGTCGACGCGATGATCGAGCGCTTCAGCGAGCGCGCCGCCGGGGTGAAGCGGCGGAACCTCCCGCCGGTGGCGGGCGAGGAGCGCCGGAACTTCCTGGAGCAGGCCCGGATGGACTTCCAGGACTTCGCCATGATCGGCGACGCCGAGGCTGTGTTCGAGGACGGCATCCTGCGCCTCAGCATCGATCTTCGTCCGCCGGAGGCGCGCTAGAAGCCGAGCGGGTGGGAACTTCAATGAGTTGACCACCCCAGAGGTGGTCAACTCATTGAAGTTCGGGATGTGGCGGTAGGATCGGCAATCCCGCGGACGTAGCTCAGTTGGTAGAGCGCAACCTTGCCAAGGTTGAGGTCGCCGGTTCGAGGCCGGTCGTCCGCTCGGATGGATAGCGCCGGAGCCCTCCGTGGGGACCTTGGAGCGGGACTGGGCGAATTGGGTGGTGTGGAGGTCCGCACGCTCGGCCAGTATTGGCGGCCGGAACGTGACGAGCGCACTGCGATCGGCGAGCTGGTGCACCGGGCCAAGGACCAGGGCGACCGTGGGGCCGCGGCCGAACTGGCTGAGCGGTTCGCGGGCCTGGCCGGGATTCTGCCGACGGCGGACGGCGGCCTTTTGCGCTTGGTGACGCCGGTCCCGTCCGGGCCGGCCGCGGACGGCGACGATGACCGCCCGCATCTCGCCGAGCTGTTGGCTGTGTCTCTGGCCGCCGGCGAACCCGAATGGGCCACCGGCATCGCCTGGCGGCATCTTGCCGAGCTGTTGGCTGTGTCTCTGGCCGCGGCTGGGGCGGGGGAGTACCGGTCGAGTCTTGTGGTGAGGAGCAACCCCACACCGCGCCTGCGTCACGTCGATCCCGAGCGCCGGGCGGAGGTGGCAGCCTCAGCGGGCTACCGGGCTTGTGATTCGGTGGCCGGACAACACATCGTGGTGGTCGACGACGTGGTGCTCACCGGCACCACGCTGCAAGCGGTGGCGGCCTGCCTGCGCGACGCGGGCGCGGCTTCGGTCACCGCGGCCGTGGCGGCCCGCACCAGGCTCCGCTGACACCGCCCCTGAGCCCGCCGCCGGTACGCTGCGAATCCCTGCGCCGGTGCCCGAGCGGACCAAGGGAACGGCCTGCAAAGCCGTAAAGCCGCGGGTTCAAATCCCGCCCGGCGCTCCAGAATCGCTTCAGTTTTCTGAGGGTGGGGTGTTCGGTTTATTGGCTGGGACGCGCCGTTTGGACGTTCTTGGGGCCATTGCCGGCGGGTTCTGATCCGAGTGGACGGTTCCGCGTGGGCTGTTTGGTGCTGCCGCGCTGGTGTGTGGTGTCCGCGGGCACGCTGACGGTCACTGACCGTCAGCGTGTGACCGGTGTCTCGGTGGGGTTAGGGCGGCGCTCGGGGTGGTGTCTCGCTGCCGCTGGCCTCGGATTACAACACCCGCCAGCGCCGGGTGCGGCGATGCTGCGCGACGAGCCCCGACCAGGCCCTCACCAGCGCCATCACCAGATGCCACCCCAGCGCGTGGCGGCGCGCCACCGCCGCCACCGTCATCACCTCGGCGTCGCTGACCAGCCGCCGGGCCAGACGCCGTGCCAGACGACCGCCGAACTCGGGGCGGTCCTCGAGCCAGCGGTGCTCACAGCCCCCGCAGCAGAACCGTCGCCGGCGCCACACCAGCGTCATGCGGCGCCCCGACACCCCAAGGCCGCGAATGTCGCGTCGGCGGGTGCCATGCACCCGTGCGCAACGGAACCCGCACGCCGGGCACCGCGGCCGCCTCACCGTCGACTCGACCTCCACAACCAGCTCGCTCGGCGTGTCGACCTGCACTCTCAGCACGCGTGTCTCACGCAGGTGCAGCCGCACCCGCATAACATCGGAAGCCATCGGGGCCCTCCTGGATCAGTGTTGTGACAATCACCGATCCCAGCAGGGCCTCGACGCGGTCTCGTCGGCCACGCTGCGGTCGGTGTCGTGACGTGTTGTGACAATCACCGATCCCAGCAGGGCCCCGACCCCTACTCAGGGACCCTCAACCACCCCGCTCCCCACGAATCCGCGAAGGCTCTGAAATCTCGGGTTGGTTCTGCGCACTCAGTCCACACAAACCGCCCAAGAAAACTGGCGGCGACGTCTGCAACGGATTCCTGACTCAGAACGCTAGATCAGAAATGTGCTTTGAACTGAGCTCCTGTCTGTCGGGCTGGGAAGACTTGAACTCCCGACCTTCGGTCCCCCAGTTGCGCAAAGGCTGTTTCAGCTGGTACCAACGAGTATCAAAATGTCCATCTGACGTGCGGTTTTCCAAGTTCGGCGTCACAAGCCGTACCTGCGGATAACCCCCCGTAACGGATCGTCCGTTAGAAGATTCGTTAGAAGACTCGGGTGTCACTCAGCGCATTCGCTCATGCTCAAGCCACCGAGCATCAAGGTCGCCTGAGCCGTCACATCCGCTGCTCGGCGCCTGCCGTGCTGCTGTTTGCCGCGACGGGCGATTCCGACATACGCCGCCTGCAGATGAGCGCCTCCTGCAGACGCTCAGACAAGCCGTGCTCGCCGACCGCGCTCAGTTGGACCGGAAGTTCGGGACGCGACTGAGGGAAGACCCCAGCGCGGGTCAGCGCTGCGCGTGCGCGGTGCGTGAGAGCCGCCAGATGCAACTCTGCAGCCGCGTCGTCATCACCCGCGACGGCTAGATCGTCCCTTTGCTGCTCGGCGCGCCGAGCATGCTCGTCGAACTCCTCGGCGGACGGCAACAGCAGCCTGTCGTTCCACCGGGCCCTGAACTGGATCCACCAGCCGTCCCGCTCGAACAACACCCGCCCGAAGCGAACGGCCCACGACAAGTGACTGTGGCCGGTCGCCACCCTGGCGGCCGCGTCGGCGTGGTCATAGCAGCGCAGATCGACCGAGATCGGGGGTCTGGGCAGTCCGGGCCGCTGCGTGCGGTAGACCAGAACAAGGTCTAGGTCGTCGCTGTGGTCCACGTCGCGCACAGCCGATCCCGTAGCTACGACGGCTTCGACCGCCGGATCCTTGAGCGCCGCGTCGATGAGCCGGCGTGACCAGTCCCGTGCCTCGTCGTCGGGCCAAGCGCTCACCGCCGACTCCCAGCCGCCTGTTGCGACAGGGGGACGCTCTGTGATCGTCGGGCGGCTCATGGCCCCAGCATCGCCTCGACGGCCTCAAAGTAGTCACGGACCTCGTTGGCCACGTCCTCTGCGTCGAGGTCGTCCTCAGCCAACTCGGAGTCCCCATACGCCTCAAACTTCCGTCTGGCGTTCAACTCGACCAGCAGGCCGTCCACTGCTGGCAGCCCATGGGATGCCGCGAGCTGGCGGGCCTGCTGCACCTTCGCGGGGTGTGTGCTCCTGGGCCGCGGCATCCCCAGGTGCAATGCGGCCGCCACCACGCATGACTCCAAGCAGTAGAACCCATACAACGCTAGGTCCGCCCAATCCGTAGGGGCATCCCACGCGGCCTCGACCTTCTCCAGGTGCCGCCTCGCCACCTCCAAGGCTCTACTCGCCGCCTGTGTCATTGCAGCCCCAGTTGTCGCTGCCGCGGCCGGACCGGCACCGCGGTTCACAAACCACTGTACTGGGAAGGGTTCGACCCAGCTCGCAGCGACACCGACTGCCTAGGTGGCTGGTGCCAAATTGGTGTTCGGTGGGCTGTTGTGGTGGGTGGTGGCCGGGGTCGGCGGGTTGGGCGAGGGTTGGTCGTGTCGGGGGCGGCTGGTTGGTCGTGTCGGGGGCGGGTTGGGGCTTTGGCGGGGTCAGTCGAGGGTCCATCCTGTTGGTGTGGAGCGCAGTCCGAGCATGCCGAGGCGCGCGATGTTGGCGGCTGCGGCGAGCAGGTTGAAGTCGGCGTCGACTTTGGGCCGGCCGCGCACCCGGGCGTGGCGGCCGCCGTGTTTGCGGCGCACGAGGTGCGCGAGCTTGCGTTCGACTTTGGGGCGCACGGCGCGGTAGTCGCGGCGCCATTGTGGGTCTTGTTGGCGTTCGCGGGCCGCGGCGAGCACGGCCTCGTCGGGTCCGACGCGCACAGTCCTTCCGCCGGCTGCGCTGGTGCAGCGGTCGCGCAGTTCGCAGCTCGCGCACGCCGGCCCGAAGCGGGCCGCGCCCGAGCCGTCGCGGCCGAAGCGGACAGCGACGCAGACCCCCGCGGGGCAGGTGACTGTGCCGTTGGGCAGATCGACGTCGAAGCGGTCCTTGGCGAAGCGGCCCCCCGGAGCGCGCGCCGGCTGGGTGCGGCACCTCGAGTTTATGCGGCTGCGCTCGAGCAGCCCTTGGAACTCTCCGCTGCCGTACGCGCTGTCGCCATAGACCGTCGGCCGGCCCTCGAACTCCTCGACCACACCGCCGACGTCGGCGGTGTCGGCGTCAGCGGTGTCGGCGGTGTCGGCGTCAGCGGTGTCGGCGGTGTCGGCGTCAGCGGTGTCGGCGGTGTCGGTGTCGGCGGTGTCGGCGGTGTCGGCGGTGTCGGTGTCGGCGGTGTCGGTGTCGGTGTCGGCGGTGTCGGTGTCGGCGGTGTCGGCGGTGTCGGTGTCGGCGGTGTCGGTGTCGGCGGTGTTGGTGTTGGTGTCGGCGGTGTTGGTGTTGGTGTCGGCGGTGTTGAGGAGGTCGTGTATGAGTTGGGGGGCGGGTTGGGCGTCGGCGGTGTCAGCGGGGGTGACCGCGGTGTCGGTGACGAGTTCGGAGTCGGGGTCCACCGCGGCGTGGCCCTTGTAGCCGTCGAAGCGCCGTGCGGTGGATTTGTGGCCGTGGCGGGCGTCGGGGTCCACCGTGGAGATGACCCGGTCCGCGGCGACGCGCCGCGCGATCATGAACCGCCCGTCGGGGTCCTCGCACAGGTCCTGCCCGCAGACCGCGGCCAACAACTCCGCAGCCTCGCTGAGAGCCCCGCTGAGCTCGCGGCCCTCCAACCCGGCGAGCACCGCCGCGGCGTCCGCGCCCAGCGCGTCCACCAACTCCGAGCGCTCGCCGGGGTCGTCCCAGTCGCACACCGGCCTGCTGCCGCGCCGATAGTCGCCACGCAAGCCCGCGCCGGCGTCGCCCCCGCCGGCTGCGAGCACCGCGCCGATGGCGCGGTGCAGCATCGTGACAGTGTCTTGGGTCGCGACCGCGTCATAGACCGGCACCGAGTCCAGCACCCGCCGCCGAGACAACGCCCCCGCCTCGCGGGCCGCGCCCAGCACCGCTTCGAAGATCCGCCGCGGCCGCTGCGACGCCGCGAGCCGCGCCCGCATCCCCACCAGCACCGTGTGGTCGAACCCGCCGCCGTCCACGTCGAGGCACCCGCACCCATAACGCCAACGCGCGTCGAACTCGAACGCGGCCACCGCCTCACACTCAGACAACCCGAACCAGCGCTGCAGCACCATCACCACAGCAACCACCCGCGGCGGCACACTGCGCCGCCCCCGCGAACTAAAGAGATCATCGAACATCCCGTCGGGAAACAACCGCCGCCCCTCACGCGCCAACACCGAAAAAATCGAATCCGCCGCCAGCCGCTCCCCCACGAAATGCGAACCCTTGAACAGATCCACCCGACACGGCTCCACACCCACCGTCACGACACGAACCTCCCCACGAGACCGAACAACATCCCTGCAACTCTACCACACACACCCAACCCCACCCGAGAAAAACACCAGCCACCTAGGGTGCCTCATCGACCGAGGTCAGCGAGTTTCCCGAAGTCAATTCCAGAATCGCATCGGTTTTCTGAGGCCGCCATGTTCGGTTTATTGGCTGGGACGCGCCGTTTGGACGTTCTTGGGGCCATGGTGGTCTCGGTGGCGCCGATCAGGCCTGCCGCGCCGTCTGAGATGACCAGCAGCGGGACCCGCAGTCGCCGGGTGGACAGCTTGTTGAAGGAACCTACGCCCGTGCCGCTATTACACCGGCGATGGGACGCCACCGCCGCTGGGGGTACCGTGGCCGGGTGCAGCGGCGCATCTTCGGCATCGAGAACGAGTACGGCGTCACATGCACGCTGCGGGGCCAGCGCCGCCTGAGCCCCGACGAGGTGGCCCGCTACCTGTTCCGCAAAGTGGTGTCGTGGGGGCGCAGCAGCAACGTGTTCCTGGGCAACGGCTCCCGGCTGTACCTCGACGTCGGCAGCCATCCCGAGTACGCCACCCCCGAGTGCGACTCGGCCCACGACCTGGTGGTGCACGACAAGGCCGGCGAGCGCATCGTCGAGCGCCTGCTCGGAGACGCCGAGGAGTGTCTGGCTGCGGAAGGCATCCGCGGCGACGTCTTCCTGTTCAAGAACAACACCGACTCGGCCGGCAACAGCTACGGCTGCCACGAGAACTACCTCACCAGCCGCCGCGACGACCTCAGCGACTACGCCGAGGTGCTGATCCCGTTCCTGGTCAGCCGCCAGATCTACGCGGGAGCGGGCAAGGTGCTGCAGACCGCCCGGGGTGCCATGTACTGCATCAGCCAGCGGGCCGAGCACATCTGGGAGGGCATGTCGTCGGCCACCACCAGGTCGCGCCCGATCATCAACACCCGCGACGAGCCCCACGCCGACGCCGAGCGCTTCCGGCGGCTGCACGTGATCGTGGGCGACTCCAACATGAGCGAGTACACCACCTTCCTGAAGGTCGGGGCGTGCGCGCTGATGCTGCGGATGCTGGAGGACCCTCGCGTCGTGCTGCGTGACATGACCCTGGAGAACCCGATCCGCGCCATCCGCGAGATCAGCCACGACATCAGCTGCCGGCGCCGGGTGCGGCTCGCCACCGGACGCGAGGTCAGCGCGCTGGAGATCCAGTCCGAATACCTGGACCGGGCCCTGCGCTACGCCGAGCACCACGACCTGTCCGATGAGGAGAAGAAGGCGCTCACCATGTGGGAGCACTGCCTGACAGCCATCGAGGAGGACCCTCTCCAGCTCGACCGGGAGATCGACTGGGTCGTCAAGCACCGTCTGGTGGAGGCATTCCGCGAGCGGCACGGTCTGGGCCTTGCCGACCCCCGCGTCGCCCTCGTGGACCTGCAGTACCACGACGTCAGCCAGAGCCGCGGCCTCTACTACACCATGCAGCACCGGGGCATGGTGGAGACGCTGGTCAGCGAGGCCGAGATCCACCACGCCGTGGAGAACCCGCCGTCCACCACCCGTGCCCGCCTGCGGGGCGAGTTCATCCGCCGGGCCAAGGAGCGGCGCAGGGACTACACCGTCGACTGGGTCCACTTGAAGCTCAACGACCAGTCCCAGCGGACCGTGCTGTGCAAGGACCCGTTCAAGTCCCACGACGACCGGGTCGAGAAGCTGATCGCCTCCCTCTGACTCAGCGTTCTGTGGGCGTTAAAGCCGCATTGGGCAGCATATCTGCTCGCAGAAGACGGGTTAGGTTGGGCCGATGGACAAGCTTGAACGGCTCCTGAACCTCACGGCAGCGCTGCTCCACGCCTCGCATCCGCTCAGCGCCGACGAGTTGCGCGGGCGCATGGCCGGCGCCTACTCGGAGAATCTGATCGCGTTCAGGCGGACGTTCGAGCGCGACAAGGCCGACCTGAGAGCGATCGGCGTGCCTGTAGAGGTGTCGACCCTGTACCGTCTCGACCCGCCGGTGGAGGGCTACCGCATCCAGGCACGGGCCTACGTCGGACGCGACGTGCGCTTCGAACCCGACGAACTCGCCGCGTTGCATCTTGCCACCAACCTGGTCCGGTTGGAGGGCGGCGCCGGCTCGGGGCTGGCCCGGCTGGGAGGCGCGGCGGCGGCCGGCGCCGCCGGGACGGTCGAAGAGGTGGGCGAGCTGCCCTTCCACGACTCGCTAGCGAAGTTGGTGGCGGCCGCGATCGGGCACCGACAGGTCTCGTTCCCTTATCGCGGGGCCGAGCGGCGCGTCGAGCCGTGGCGCCTGTCGTTCCACCGGGGCCGCTGGTACCTGGTGGGATGGGACGTCGGCCGGCGCGAGGAGCGCATGTTCCGAGTGGACCGCATCGGCGGCAAGGTCGACGATCAGGGCCCGGCGGCCAACCCGGTGGGGGAGGGGCCCGACCCCCGCATCGTCAAGCCGTGGGAGTTCGGTGAGGGCGATCCGGTCGAGGCGGAAGTGCTGGTGGACGCTGACTACGCGAGCTGGGCCTGCCATCGGGCCGGAACCGACGGTGAGCGCCGGCCCGACGGCTCGGTCGTGCTCACCCTCGAAGTGCGCGACACTGCCGCGTTGAGGTCGTTCGTGGTGGAGTTCCTGGATCACGCCGAGATACTCGGCCCCGACTGGCTGCGCGCCGAGTTCGTGCTCTGGCTGGAGGCAATGGCCTGACCTTGCCGACCAGGACCGGCCCCGCGCCATGGAACGCCGGCCCGGAAGAGGCCGAGGCGTCGAGCGGCTCGGGCGCCGCCGGCCCTCTGCCATGTGACGCAGGGAACGGCAAGGGTGCTCGCCGCCGGCCACTAGGGTGGGGGAGTGAACCCGGCGCCCGCAGCGAACTCGAACGGTCTGCCTGTCGCCGAGCGGATGGCCCGCCTGCTGGGAGTCGTTCCGTGGGTGGTCGAACAGCAGGGTGCCCACATCGACGACATATCGGCCCGATTCGACTATCCCCGCGAGCAGCTGCTGGAGGACCTCGAGCAGCGCTTGTTCTTCGTGGGCGTGCATCCCTTCACTCCCGACACGCTGATCGAGGTCCGCATCTCCGAGGGGATCGTCGACATCCAGTACGCCGACTGGTTCTCGCTTCCGATGCGGCTCTCACCGGAGGAGGCGACCCGGCTGCTGGCTGCCGGCCGAAGCGTGCTCGACATGACGAAGGGGAACGGGCCGGGGCCGTCAGGCGACCAGGACGCGGCCGCCCCGCTGGTGCGGGCCCTGGCGAAGCTGAGGCTGTCGCTGAGCTCGGAGGGAGCGGACGGCGCCTGCTGCATCGAGGTGAGTCTGGGCAACGCCCCGTCCCACACCCTCCACGAGCTGAGACGCGCCATCAGCGGGCGGCGGCAGATCGAGATCGAGTACTACTCCTTGGGGCGTGACGACATGACGGTCCGAGTCGTCGACCCGGCTCGGCTGATGAGCCACGACGGCGTGTGGTACCTGTTCGGATGGTGCCATCGGGCCCGCGCGGAGCGGGTCTTCCGCGTCGAGCGGATCCGCGCACTGGCCGTGCTGGACTCGGAGGCGGAGATCTGCCCGCCCGCGGGGCCGCCGCCGCCGCTGTCTATCGGCAGCGTGGACCGCACCGCTGTGGTGCGGCTAGCACCGGAGGCCGCTTGGGCCGCCGACTACTACTCGGCTCGAAAGCGGACGCAGCAGCCCGACGGCGCCGTCGACGCGGAGTTCGCGGTGGCGGGCGAGTCATGGCTCGCCCGGCTGCTGGTGCAGCTCGGACCGCTGGCGGAGATGATCGACAGCCACCAGGGCATCGACTCCGACCTGCGATCGGCCACCGCGACCCGGATGCTGAGGCGATACCGCCGGTGACCGGGCCAGCCTCGGCCTGGCCGGGCGAGTCCGCCACACGCGCTCCGGCGAAGTCGTCGCGGCGGACCGCGGAGGATTCAGAGGCCGGGACGCAACCGCCGGAGGCCGCCGAATGCGACGGCGCGGCGGCCAGCGGGTCGGAGATCGCCGAATGCGACGGCGCGGCGGCCAGCGGGTCGGAGGCCGCCGAATGCGACGGCGCGGCGGCCAGCGGGTCGGAGATCGCCGAATGCGACGGCGCGGCGGCCAGCGGGTCGGAGGCCGCCGAATGCGACGGCGCGGCGGCCAGCGGGTCGGAGGCCGCCGAATGCGACGGCACCGACGACATCATCGAGATGCTGATCGACGGCGTCGCGCGCGGCGGGTCGGAGGCCGCCGAATGCGACTGCGCCGACCCTGTCGAAGGCGGCGGGCAGTCGCTGGGCCGGCGTGCGCTGTCGACGGCTGTCGAGTGGCTGGTCGTGCTGGTCTGCTCCCTGGGTCTGGCCCTGCTTCTCAAGTCCTTGCTCGTGGAGGTGTTCGAGATCCCGTCGGGCTCGATGGAGCCGACCCTGATGATCGACAACCGCGTGGTCGTGTACAAGCTCGGATACCGCCTGCACGGCGTGAACCGCGGCGACGTGATCGTGTTCGACAGTCCGGGCCGAAGCCCCGACGGCGACAACCTGATCAAGAGGGTCGTCGCCTTGGAGGGCGAGACCTTCGAGCTTCGGGACGGCTCGGTGTACATCGACGGCGCCCGTATCGACGAGCCCTACCTCGCCGACGAGGAGTCGACGTTTCCCAAGTCCCCCATCCCGGGCTGCGTCAACGACGCCGATTCACAGCGCTGCGAAGTGCCCGAGGGCAAGCTCATCGTGCTGGGCGACAGCCGCGAGAACAGCCGAGACAGCCGCTTCTTCGGGCCGGTGGACACCGACGACATAGTGGGCCGGGCCTTCATTAAGATCTGGCCCCCGAGCGACATAGGCAGCGTGTAGCCGACATCCGGCAGGCCGTCGGGCAGGAACGGCCTGCGGTCCGAAGAGCGCCCCCGCGGTGGCTCGATGCTCCGAGGACTTACAGTTGGAGGGTGCTCACAAAGCTGACCGTCCGCAACTTCAAGAGCTTGGAGTCAGCTGAGATCGAATTGGGCAATCCCGTCGTCTTCATGGGACCGAATGACTCCGGCAAGACGTCGGCTCTTCAGGCGCTTGCGCTGTGGGATCTCGGCCGCCGACGGTGGATCGAGAAGCGCGGCGGCTCGGCGCCTGCGGAGCGCTCCGGCGTGGCCATAAATCGTCGTGATCTCACGGCTGTGCCAGCGCCCTCGGCCCGTGCGCTGTGGTGGGATCTTCGAGTGCGGCGCACCTATCGCGGCGATCGTGGCCAGCGCACCGAGAACATCCTGGTGGACGTGATCGTCGAAGGCGTCACCGGGGTGGAAGAGTGGGTCTGCGGCCTGGAATTCGATTTCGCGAACGCAGAATCGTTCCACTGTCGCCCGTTGCGTATCCGGCCGGACGGTTCGCAGCGGATGCCGGTGCCGGACGCAGACCTGTCGCCCCCGGTCGTGCTCCTCGGCCCGATGTCGGGCTTGACGGCGCAGGAGACCAAGTTGGAGCCGGGCGCCATCAGTGTGCGCTTGGGTGAGGGGCGGACGGCAGAAGTCCTGCGCAACCTCTGCTTCCAAATCTTGGAGAAGCCCGGAGGCGAGAGCATGTGGCAGAACCTGGCGGACCGAATAGAGAGTCTCTTCGGTGCTCGACTCGACCGGCCCGAGATGGTCGTCGACCGGGGGGAGGTCGAGTTGACCTACCAGACCCGCACGGGTTCGCGACTGGATCTCTCGGCGTCGGGGCGAGGCATGCAGCAGACGCTGTTGCTGCTTACCTTCATCGCCCTGCACCCCGGCAGCGTGATCCTGCTCGACGAGCCCGACGCCCACCTGGAGATCCTGCGCCAGCGTGAGATCTTCCGACTCCTGAACGACGCCGCCTCCGGCAACGGAACCCAGGTCATTGTGGCCTCGCACTCGGAGATTGTGCTCAGAGAGGCCGCGGAACGGGGCACCGTCGTGGCCTTCGTGGGGTCTCCCCACCGACTCAACAAGAGCAGCGAGGTAGTCAAGTCGCTGCGCGAGATCGGCTTCGAGGACTACTACCTAGCCGAGACGACCGGGTTCGTGCTGTATCTCGAAGGGTCGACCGACCTGGACATCCTCCAAGAGTTCGCCCGATTGCTCGAGCACGACGCCCGGGACGCCTTGGAGAACCCGTTCGTCTGCTATGTGGAGAATCAACCGGCGAAAGCGAGGCGCCATTTCGACGGACTCCGGGAGGCCAAGCCCGACCTGGTCGGATTCGCGCTGTTCGACCGGCTGGACCGAGACGATTTACCGATCGAAGGCGACCTGAGACAGCAGATGTGGGCCCGTCGAGAAATCGAGAACTATCTGCTCCCGATCAGCACTCTCGTCCGGTACGCCGGCCGGCGCGGCGCCCGCTCATTCGACGGCCCGCTGCTCAGCGAGTCGGAATCGCAGCGCTGGAGCAACGCGATGACGGATGCCATCGAGGACCGTGTGCCGCCTGCAGCCTATCGCGACCCGAAGGACGCCTACTGGGACACCGCGAAGGTCAGCGACGATCTCCTCGAGCCGGTGCTGCGCGCCTTCTTCCACAGCTTGTCGCTGTACAACGACATGCCGAAGGCCAAATTCTACGAACTTGTCCGATGCTTGGAGGTCGACGAGGTCCATCCCGACGTCGTAGCGGTGCTCGATGCGATCGCCGGCCAGCAGACTCGAGCGCGGCCGGCGCGGTAGACGCCGGCCCCGGCCGGTAGCGGCGTCCCGCGTGCAGGCCGCGCCGGCACTTGCCTGATGGCCGCCCGCATACCGGCTCTGCTGGTGCCGCCGATCGCTTTCGCTCACCGCGGGGCTCGGGCCCATGCCCCGGAGAACACGCTCGAAGCGTTCGCACTGGCCCGCGAGATGGGCGCCACCGGCATCGAGACCGACGTCTGGGTCACGGCCGACGGCGAGATCGTGCTGCACCACGATCGCGCGGTCGGAGGACTGCCCGCCAGGTCGGCCCGCCGCATCCTGGGGCGGCCCATCGCGAGCCTGCCCCGCTCCCGGCTCCCCGCCCACGTCCCGACTCTCGGCGAGTACTACGAGCACTGCGGCGCCGAGCTCCCCCTGAGCGTCGACGTGAAGGACCCGGCCGCGTTCGCGGGGCTCGTCGCGGTGGCCGCCGACCACGGCGCGGCCGGCCTGCTGTGGGTCTGCCACCACGACGTCGGCGTGCTGCATGCCTGGCGGGCCGTCGCTCCCGACGTCCGGCTGGTCCACTCCACCCGCCTGGACCGGCTCCCAGGAGGACCCGAGCGCCATGCTGCCGACCTTGCCGAAGCCGACATCGACGCGGTGAACTTCCGCCACGACGACTGGAACGGAGGCCTCACCACGCTCTATCACCGCTTCGGCCGGTTCGCCCTGGGATGGGACGCGCAGCAGACCCGCCAGATCGCCGAACTGGTCGATGCCGGCATCGACGGTGTGTACAGCGACCATGTCGATCGGATGGTGGAGACCCTGGCCGCCTTCACCGGCGACGGCGCCTGAGCCCGATTCTCGGGTCGGTCCGCAGCGGGCGGTCGGCGGTCGCTCGTGGGTATCGTGGCTCCCATGTGGATGCTGGCGGCGGCCGCGGCCTCGGTCGTCGCCCTCGGGGTGCTTGCGGGCGGTCTGCGGGCCGTGGCCCGTGCCGCGGCCGAACTGGCCGGAGCGCTGCGGAAGTCGTCGTCGTCGGCCGTGGCCGGAGACGAAATGTCGCGTCTCGCGGCCCGGCTGGGCGATCACGCCGAGGCGACCCGGGCCCGCGCCGACCGACTGCGTGCATCGGGGCGCGGTCGCAGCCGCTGACCGCCCCCTGGCCGGGGTGTGCTTCCCGCCCCAGCCGCAGGCGCAGCCTCAGGGCGCGGTCGCAGCCGCTGGCAGCCCCCTGGCCGGGGTGTGCTTCCCGCCCCAGCCGCAGGCGCAGCCTCAGGGCGCGGTCGCAGCCGCTGGCAGCCCCCTGGCCGGGTGCTCGGTCGGCGAGGGCTTGCAGGCCTGTCGCGTGCGGTCGGGTCTCGGCACCGGCGCCCGAACTTCAATAAGAGCGTCCGCGAATAGGTGAGAGCCGATTGTGTCGCAGCGGTGTCATTCCCGCTCTTGTTCGCTGCGCTCACGGGCCGCTCGGGCCACGGCCTCGCCCGTATGATCCGGACTGGCCCGCCTATTCGCTCGGCCTCTAAGTCAGCCACCGCCGAGGTGGTCGGCCGCTTGAAGTTCGATGAGGTCCGCCGTCGGCGACAGGACGCGGCATCGACTGGCGTCCGTCTGCAGTGCATTAGGCTGCCAGAGTGGGAAACCTTGGCGGGGGAGAGATCCTGGTCATCCTGCTGGTCGCCCTCATCGTGCTGGGTCCCGCCAAGCTGCCGCCGGCCGTGCGCCAGGTCGGCAAGATCGTGGGAGAGATCCGTCGCATCGGAGAGGGCTTCCAGCAGGAACTGCAGGAGGCTTCCAGGCCTCTGCAAGACGCGACCGCCGATCTGAGAGCAGCCGAAAAAAACCTGCTCGAGACCGCCCGGAAGCCGATCGAGGAGATGGCGGCCACGCTGAAGGCGGCCGATCCGAACAAGTTGAACGAGCCCGCGCCCGCGGGGGACGACGTCGAGAAGGACGCGGACTCCGCACCGTGCAGCGGCGGCGAAACCTCGTCGACGGACGCGCCCGGTCCGGTCTCCCGGGACGATGCGGAGGCGACGGCGGGGCCCCCGCACGTGTCCGGCAGCGACAACGCCGGAGAGGCCGCGTTAGGACCCGCCGCCTCTGGGCGGGACGACGTCGAGTCCGGCGCCGCCGAGCCCGAGACCGGCGGCACGCCCGGCTAGGACTCGCCGCCGCGATGACCGACGCAGTCGACCACGCCGGGCCGGACCATGCCACCCGGTCCGAGGAACGCGCCGACGACGGGCCGCGATGACCGACGCAGTAGACGAAGCCGGGCCGGAGCGCTTCGACGACGACGGCCACATGACGCTCATCGAGCATCTGGCCGAGCTGCGCGGCCGGCTGATCAAGTCGGCGGTGGCCGTCGCGGCGGGCGGCGTGGCCTGCTGGATCTTCTACCCGTTCATCCTCGAGTTCCTGCTGGAGCCCTACTGCCGCACCTTCCCGGTGAGCGCCCGCATCGACTCCCGCCTGTTCGGTCCCGACGGCGGCTGCAACCTCTTCGTGACCGACCCGCTGGAGCCCTTCAGCGTTCGCCTCACCGTCGCCGGCTACGGGGGCCTGGCCGTCGCCATGCCGGTTCTGCTGTGGCAGGCGTGGCGCTTCATCGCGCCTGGCCTGTACCGCCACGAGAAGCGCTACGCGGTGCCGTTCGTGGCAGCGGGCGTACTGCTGTTCTTCGGCGGAGCGGGGCTGGCCTACTGGAGCCTGCCCCGAGCACTCGGCTTCCTGGTCTCCATCGGCGGCCCCGACCTGGTGTCGCTGTTCAGCCCGAAGCCCTACCTGAACTTCGTGGTCAAGATGATGGTGGCCTTCGGCGTCGCCTTCCAGTTCCCGATATTCCTTATCGGGCTTCAGGCCATGGGCATCGTCGAGAACCGCACCTTGCGGCGGATCCGCTCCTACATGGTCGTCGGGATCGTGGTGCTCGTGGCGGTGATCACCCCCAGCGGGGATCCCTTCACGCTGATGGCGCTGTCCGTCCCCATGTACGCCTTCTACGAGATCGCCATCCTCTGGGGCGTGCTGGTCCGACGCCGGCGCCGCAAGCGCGAGGCGGCCGGACCGTGAGGGGCTCGGCGGAGGCCGGCTTCATCCTCGACGAGTTCCAACGCCGCGCCGTCGAGCACCTCGACGCCGGCCGCTCGGTGCTGGTGAGCGCGCCCACCGGTGCAGGCAAGACGGTGGTGGCCGACCACGCCGTCGACCGGGCTCTGGCGGCGGGCCGGCGGGCCTTCTACACAACGCCCGTAAAGGCGCTGTCCAACCAGAAGTACCGCGATCTGCGACGGAGGCTAGGCCCGGACCGCGTGGGCCTGCTGACTGGCGACAACGTCGTCGCCGGCGACGCCGACGCTGTGGTGATGACCACCGAGGTGCTGCGCAACATGCTGTACGCCGAGGCGGTGCCCGACCGGCTCGGCGCGGTCGTGCTCGACGAGGTGCATTTCCTCGAAGACCCCTACCGGGGCCCGGTGTGGGAGGAGGTGATCCTGCACCTGCCCTCCAGCGTCGTGCTGGTGTGCCTGTCGGCCACGGTCTCGAACCACGTGCAGTTGGGCGGCTGGCTCGAGCGGGAGCGCGGCCCGACCGCTGTGGTGGTCGAGTCGCGGCGGCCGGTCCCGCTGACGAACCTCTACGCGGTGGGTCGCCGCCGCTCCTACGACGTGCAGATCGTGCCCACCCTCGTCGGCGGTCGGCCCAATCCGCAGGGAGGCCGCTTCGACGCACCGGCGCCGTCCCGACGGTCAGCCGGTTCGGGGAGCTCCGAGCGCGACGGTCGAGGCGGCCGCGACGGTCAGCGCCGCGACGGTCGAGGCGGCCGCGACGGTCAGCGCCGCGACGGTCGAGGCGGCCGCGACGGTCAGCGCCGCGACGGTCGAGGCGGTCCAAGAGGCTCGCAGCGCGGGGAGCGCCGCCCGCGCTCGGTGTGGCGACCGCCCCGACGCGTCGATCTGCTGGAGGAACTGGAGGACCGAGGCCTGCTGCCGGTGATCTGGTTCGTGTTCAGCCGCAAGGGATGCGACCAGGCCGCCGCTCGCCTCGCCAGTGACGGGGCTTGCTTCGCTGACGAGGCCGAGGCTGCCCGCATAGACGATCTGGTCGACGCTCGCCTCGGCCTCGTCGACCCGGCCGACCTCGCTGCGCTCGACGCCCGGCGTTTCGGCGACCGGCTGCGACTGGGCATCGCGTCGCACCATGCCGGCATGGTGCCGGTATTCAAGGAGACGGTGGAGCAGTGCTTCGCCGAGGGCCTGGTGAAGGTGGTGTTCGCTACCGAGACCCTGGCGCTGGGTGTGAACATGCCCGCCCGCAGCGTGGTGATCGACAAGCCCGTCAAGTACGACGGCCGCAGCACCGTGCCGCTCACCGCCGCCCAGTACACGCAGTTCACCGGGCGGGCCGGGCGGCGGGGCATCGACGAAGCTGGGTGGGCGGTGGCTCTGTGGTCGCCGGACTGCGCCTTCGAGCAGGTGGCCCGACTGGCCTCGAGTCGGGCCTTCGAACTGCGCTCGGCCTTCCGGCCCACCTACAACATGGTGGCGGGGCTGTTGGGCCGCATGCCTCCCGGAGCGGCCCGCGGCCTGATGGGCCGCTCCTTCGCCCAGTACCAGGCCGACTCGGAGTCGGTGCGCGTGGATCTGCCCGGTCGCTTCGACGCTGTTGCCGGGGTGCTGCGCGAGCGGGGCCACCTGGACGGCTGGACCCTCACCGCCTCGGGTCGGATCGTGTCGCGGGTCTTCCACGAGGCCGACCTGGCTGTGGTCGAGACGTTGTCGGCGGGGCTGCTCGACGGCCTGTCGCCGCCCGAACTGGCGTCCGTGCTGTCGGCGTTCACCCACGAGCACCGCTCGCCGCGCCCGAGACCCGAGGCGCGGATCCCCTCCGCGGCCGCCCGCTGCCGCCTGCGTCGCATCGGCACGTCGATCGACGGGCTTCACCGCGTCGAGCGGCGTTTCGGCCTCGATGAGATCCGGTCCCTGGAACCGGGCTTCATGTCCGCGGCCCATCGCTGGGCCGCCGGGGAGACGTTCGAGACGGTGCAGGACGAGGGGTTCTCGGCCGGCGACTTCGTGCGCAACGTGAAGCAGATCGTCGATCTGGCCCGCCGCATAGCCGCGGTGGCGCCCGACCCGGGCACCTCGGCGACGGCCCGCCAGGCGGTCGAGGCCCTCGACAGGGGAGTGGTGGCACTGTCGGGTGCGCTGTGCGATGAGCGCGACTAGAGATCACGGCACAACTTGTGCTGGACAGACGGGCGTGGCACTGTCGGGTGCGTTGTGCGATGAGCGCGACGGCAGTGGCCCTGCCGCCTTCGGTGACCTGCGTCGGGTGGCACTGTCGGGTGCGCTGTGCGATGAGCGCGACGAGGCGCACCCCGCCGGCGGAGCCGGCAACCGGGGGAGCGGCAGCGCCGTCGGGCGCGTCGAGCGATGAGGCCGGCTCCGGGGCCGGACGGTGCTCCACATACCAGCGGAGCGCGGGGCTCCCCGCATCACGGATCCGCCCCTCCGGGCGCGGTCCTCTGGCGGGAGTGCCTGACGGATCCGCCCCGGCGGGCGAGATCTGCGGGCGTGCGTCCGTGATCGGCGGGCGGGGTCCCGGCTGGGGTGTCGACTGGGGCGTCCCGGGCGAGGTCCCGGCCGAGGCCGTCGTAGCGGGCAGCGACGCCGCCGCGGCCGAGATCGTGGCCGAGTCCCGCAGGGCCGGCCGCGCCGTCCCTCCTGTGGTGCTGACCGGAGGCGACCTGGCTCGGACTCTTGGGGTGGCGACCACGGGCGCTGCGCCGGCACCGGGCGCGGCGGGCGTCCGGGTGGACGCCGACGTGGGCGCGGCGCTGGTGGACGGCCGGCTCCACTGGTTCGTGGCCCATCTCGTCGCCCGCCGATCCTGGTGGCGGGGCCGGCTTCTGGTGGCAGCCAACGCGTCGTTCGTCGGTCGCTGGAACGCTGCGCCCAGGTCCCATCCCGGCGACGGCCGTCTGGACGTCTTTGATGCCGACCCCCCGCTGACGGTGAGGCTCGCGGCCCGGCGGCGTCTGCCCTCGGGCACCCACGTCCCCCATCCGCAGATAACCCAGCACCGGACCGCCGCAGCCCAGTACGACATGGATCCCGCCCTCGACGTCTACCTCGACGGCGTGCTCCTCGACCGGGCCGGCACGCTCACCGTGCGCGTCGAAGCCGGCGCGCTGGAGGTCTGGATCCCGCAGGGCCGGTAGCCGGATTCGGGACACTGGCGCTGGGGAGGGCGCGCTGGAGGTCTGGATCCCGCAGGGCCGGTAGCCGGATTCGGGACACTGGCGCTGGGGAGGGCGCGCTGGAGGTCTGGATCCCGCAGGGCCGGTAGCACCGCGCCGGGCGGAGCGGCGCGTTCGTGCCGGCGCCGCAGCGATGGAGCACCGAAGCCTCAAGGGCAGGCCCGCGCCTGCGGCCGCAGGATCGCGACCATGGACATAGCTGCAACACCAACGCCACGACCTCGGCCAGCGACACCCGCGCCTGCGGCCGCAGGATCGCGACCATGGACATAGCTGCAGCACCAACGCCGCGACCTCGGCCAGCGACACCCGCGCCTGCGGCCGTAGGATCGCGGCCATGGACATAGCTGCAGCCAAGCGCCGGGTCTGCGAGGAGGTGGACCGTCTGGCCCCCGAGCTGCTGGACGTCTCGCACCGCATCCACGCCCGCCCCGAACTGGGCTTCGAGGAGCACTACGCACACGATCTGCTCACCGGGGTTCTGGCCGACCACGGTCTCGCTGTCCGGCGCCGGGCCTACGGGGTCGACACCGCCTTCGAGGCCCGCGCCGGCGACGGCGACGGCCCCTTGGTGGCGGTGGTGTGCGAGTACGACGCCCTGCCGGGCATCGGGCATGCCTGCGGCCACAACATCATCGCCGCCTCCGGGCTGGGAGCGGGCCTGGCGCTGGCTGCGGTGGTCGGCGAGACGGACGGACGCGTGGCTGTAGTGGGAACCCCCGCCGAGGAGGGCGGAGGCGGCAAGGAGCTGATGCTGCGCCAGGGCGCCTTCTCCGGTGCCGAGGCGGCCATGATGGTGCATCCCGCCAACCACGACCTGAGCGTCTTCCACGCTGTGGCGGTCCACCGGCTCAAAGCCCGCTACGCCGGCGCGGCCGCCCACGCCGCCGCCGCGCCCGAGAAAGGCCGCAACGCTCTCGACGCTGCAGTTCTCGGCTACAACGCCGTCGCCGCGCTGCGCCAGCACATCGGCGACGACGAGCGGATCCACGGCATATTCACCGACGGGGGCACCAAAGCCAACATCGTCCCGGCTGCGGCCGCGGCCGAGTGGTACGTGCGCTCCACCGACCTCGCGACTCTGGAACCGCTCAAGGAGCGGGTGGCGGCCTGTCTGCGTGCAGGCGCGGCCGCGGCCGGCTGCGAGGTCGATATCGAGTGGGTCGACCCGGCCTACGCCGACATGAACGACAATTCGACCCTGCTGGACCGCTACCTCTCCAATCTCGGCGCTCTGGGCCGCTCGGTGGCCTCCGATCCCCGATGCAGGGTTGTGGGCAGCACCGACATGGGCAACGTGAGCTACTCCGTTCCCTCCATACATCCCATGATCAAGGCCGCGCCCGACGACGTGGCCATCCACACCCCGGCATTCGCCGAGCACGCCCGCGGCCCCTCCGGCGACGCCGCGGTGATCGACGGCGCCAAGGCGCTCGCCATGACTGCGCTGGACTGCTGGCTCGACGACGCGGTGCTGCCCGCGGCGCGGGCCGAGTTCGCCGGGCTGTGAGCGCAACAAGCGTCAGCGGGCACACACGGGCCCGAACCTGACGCGATCCGCGCCATGCGAGGGCTGTGGCCCTAATGTCGCGCCCCGTGAGCCTTTATGCGGCGGAGAGCTTCTCGCCTGAGGAATCCGACATCCTGCGCCGGTACTTCACCAACCTGGACGAGCCGGTGTTCGCCCTGGTTAATCTGCCCGAGGTCGTCAAGGGTGCCCTGTTCGCCCGCTATTCCCGGTCGGTTTCGAGTCTCCGCCGACTGTTCCTCGACGAGTTCGTCGACGATCTCGACATCGCCGGGGACGCCACGATCGACGCCACCGTCGGCCTGCGCAGGGCCGAGCAGCTCTACGACCGGGTGTTCTTCGAGTACGGAGACGACTCCGTCGCCCAACTCGGCGGCGTGCATCTGGCCTGCGAGCAGGCTTCCAACCTGCTGACCAAGGTGCTGGAGCGGGGCCGGCTGATGTCCTACCTGGAGCAGAGCACCCGCTACATCGCATACGACCAGCGTCTCGGCGGCCGCTACCG
Source organism: Acidimicrobiales bacterium (assembly GCA_965116865.1). Classification (GTDB taxonomy): domain Bacteria; phylum Actinomycetota; class Acidimicrobiia; order Acidimicrobiales; family Aldehydirespiratoraceae; genus Aldehydirespirator. Next base: position 973,841 of record OZ220727.1, read on the forward strand.
CTACTACCGCGACTCGCAGGTGCTGAACTCCTCGATGGGAACCCGCTACGTGGGCGACATCGACCGAATGTTCGCGGCCTATTCGGAGCTCGTGCCGGTCATGCAGGACTTCTTCCGGGCCAACGTGCCCAAGTCGCCCGGAGACTCCGACTTCGCCTACCGGCAAGCGATCAAGGCCAGGGCGCTGGACTCGGTCCGCGGGCTGCTGCCCGCAGCGTCGCTGAGCAACGTCGGCATCTACGGCAGCGGCCAGTCCTACGAGGCGCTGCTCCTGCGGATGCGGGCACATCCTCTGCCTGAGTCGCGCATCTACGCCGACATGATGCTCAACGAGCTGCGCAAGGTGATCCCGTCGTTCCTCAGGCGGGTGGATCTGCCCGACCGCGGCGAGGCCACCTCGCGCTACCTGGCCGACAACCGGTGCGCCATGGAGGAGATGGCGGGCCGCTTCTTCGGCGACGCGGTGGGGGGCCCGGTCCGCGACGACGCGGTCGATCTGGTGGACTTCGACCCGGACGGCGAGACCAAGATGATCTCCGCGATGCTCTACCCGCACACGTCGCTGGCGGACCGCACCCTCGACTCCAGAGTGAGAGCCATGACGGCAGCCGAGCGCGTCGCGGTGGTCCGGGCCTACTGCGGAGACCGCCAGAACCGTCGCCACCGGCCCGGCCGGGCGCTCGAACGCGTCTTCTACCGCTTCGACGTGCTGTCCGACTACGGGGCGTTCCGAGACCTTCAGCGCCATCGGATGCTGACCATCGAATGGCAGCCGCTGTCCACTCGCCACGGCTACGTGCGGCCCCCCGCTGTGGATGCGGCTGGCGAGGACGAGACGTTCGACGCGGTCATGGCCCGCTCGGCCCGGCTCTACGAGGCGTTGAGCGCCGAGTTCGGAGACCAGGCTTCCTACGCCGTGGCGCTCGCGTACCGGATCCGGTACTCGATGCAGATGAACGCCCGCGAGGCGATGCACATGGTGGAGTTGCGGACCACCCCCCAGGGCCATCCCAACTATCGCAGCGTGTGCCAGCGGATGCACACGCTGATCGCGACCGAAGCAGGGCATGCCGCCGTCGCCGAGTTGATGTCGTTCGTGAACCACTCAGCCGATCCGGGGCTCGGCCGCCTTGAGGCCGAGAACCGAGTGGAGAGGCTTCGGACCGTGCCGCCCCATCCTTCTTCGGACCGGTCCGCTGGCCGCGAGGGCGACGGAGGCTTCGCCCGAAGTTGACTGGAATGCAGTTGTGCCCCGCCGTCCAGTGCCTATGCTCCGCCCGGATCCGGTGTCGACCGAACCCTCAGTTGGAGCGATGAACCAGAAACACCATTTTGACGGCGACAGCGGCGTTTTCGACGAGGACTTCAACGACTCGGACGATCTCAATGGCGATGCGAGCGACGACTTCGACGACGACGACGACGAAAGCCTCGACGACGACGACTTCGACAACGACGACGAAAGCCTCGACGACGACGACTTCGACGACGACGACGAAAGCCTCGACAACGAGGAGGAGGAGGAGGACGAAGAAGACGATGAGGACGATGTGCCTCTTCCGGCCTCCGACGACGACGACGACGTCCATCCCAGCGACGTCGAGGCGGACCTCGAGGAGATCCTCCGGGACCGCATCGCGGCCAGTGACGACAACGACGACGACGACGAGGGGGAGGACGACGCGAAGCCCACTTCGGTGGTGGCGCCTCCCCGTCCCGACGAATGGACTTGCAACCAGTGCTTCCTGATCGTGAGCGTCACCCAGTTCGGCTCACGTTCCCACCCGGTGTGTCCCTCGGGCGAGGAGCCCTGCGAGTCGATCGAGAGGATTCTCAGAGGCTGAGAACGTCCCGAGTGCCATGCCCGCCATCCAGCCCGGCCTATGACCTCGATCGATGAAGGCTCCAGACGTGCGGTCGCGGCCGACATCGCCTGCTTGGCCTGGCTGGCGGCCCAGGCAGCAGCGGAGATGTCGGAGTTGCGCGGCGGCCGGATGTGGGCTCGGATGGAGGCTCGGCCCGAGCCGCAGCTCCGGAGCCTGGCTCGAGACCTCGGGGCGGACGACGCGTTGGTGGTGGTGGGCACCATCGACGAAGCGGTTGTGGGCTACGGGACGATCCGTCTGGTCGGGCTGAACGACGGCGCCAAGGTGGGCCGCGTCAGCGACATCTATGTGCTGCCCGATGCCCGCGGCGTGGGCGTCGGCGAGGCCATGATCGAGACGCTGATGGCGTGGGCCGGCCGGCGCGGCTGCGTCGGCGTGGACAGCCTCGCCCTTCCCGGAGATCGCCACACCAAGAACTTCTTCGAGACACACGGTCTGGTGGCCCGTGCGATAACCGTGCATAGGAAGCTGCCGCGCTCTGCCAACCCGGACCGGCCCGAATAATCGAGCGGAGGTGCAGGCACTTGATGGAGCTTCACAGCGTAGCGCCGCCGCGGAAGTCCTCGCTTCCGCAAGGCTTTGGAGACGGCGCCGACCGCGTTGCGCGCCTGTGGCCGGTTCGTGGTGATGACGGCTGTGCTGTCCTCGATGTCGGAGTCGATCATGCGGCCGGCTGCGTACCGGTCGGCGTCTCGGCAGGCGTCTCGCCGGAGTGTGTGTCGCCGGTCGGCGCCTCCACGGTGGCGGCAGGCGTCTCGCCGGGGTGTGTGTCGCCGGTCGGCGCCTCCACGGTGGCGGCAGGCGTCTCGCCGGAGTGGCCCACCGGTTTTCCGGCCGCGGCAGCGGGAGGTGGTGGTGGAGGAGTCCGGCGCCCCCTCCGGCTCGGCGCCGACGGCTCGATGCCGAACAGCGCCGCGATCTGCGGGACCCGGTCGGCCAACTTCCGCACGACAGCTAGCAGATCCTCGGAGGGCTTCTCAGGGACGCCCACCGGTACTACCTGAGTGCGGACAGGGGAGAGGGCCACCGCGTCGACCACCGTCGACCATCGTTGCTGGTTGTTGGCAGGGGTCAGGTCCTGGGCCGCAATAGAAGCGAGTCGCTCGGCCATATCGACGGGCAGCGGCGTACCTGCCTTGGGAGGGCGGGAACTCAGCCGCAGCGCCCTGATGGTGCGGCCCTCGCCGATGGTGACGGCCAACTCGTCCAGCCACCGGCGTTGATCCGCTTCCAGGCGCTGAGTCAGGGCTGCTCGCAGGCTCTCGGCGAGTGCACGGGTCTCGTCGGTGCGGGTCGCTCGGTCGGCGGCGGCGATCACGGAGCGGATGTCTCGCAGGTCGATCGTGGCGATCCCAGCCAGTGCCGCGTCGGCCCGGTCGTGCCATTCGGCTGCCTTCAGGACGGGAGCGAGCTGCTCAGCTAGCGCCAGGATCGGCGCCGACTTGATCTGCGGAAGTTTCTCCGCTGCTGCCTTGGCGTTCATCCGGTCGATTGACTTGCGCACGCCCGGCACACCGGCCTTCAGCACCTCGCGGGCCAAGGGCTGCTGGTCCTCCGGGAGGGACGCCAACACGGCCTGTCGATGGACCCGCTTAGCCTTCAGGCCGGGGGATCTGGACCGCGCGCCCTCGGACCTCCTGCCATCCCTCGGGCGCCGGTCCGCCGATCGGTGGTCGCTGCGGTCGGAACGTCGCGTCCTGCGCTTCTGGTTGCTGTCGGTAGCGGAATCATGCGACCGGGGATCCCGCTTCGAGCCGTCGGAACGTCGAGGCTTGCGCTTCTTCCTGTCACGGCTGCCGTCGTCGCCTCGCTCGTCCCGCCGTCCGCTGGTGCGTCGGGTGGAGTCGGCGTGCCCTCGATCGCCGTCTCCGCCGCGGCTCCGGTTGCGGTCGCGGCCACGGTCTCGAGGCTGCCGGACCAGCGTCGTCGTCACCGCAGGGCCGTCCCGCCCGCCGATCAGGTCCAGGCGTCCCGTGGGTTCGGCGCGGACCCGGGGGGCCGTCACCGCGAGGATCTCGAGTCCGTCGAGCCCGGCGTCGGCCTCGGCCTTGAGCACGGTGCCTGCGACGGCCGTGTCCGGCACTATGTCACCGCTCACCACCCCCTTGGGTCGGCGCGCACCAGCGGCCCGCCAAGTCCAAGAGCCGTCGGGACGCCTGCTGGTCAGTTCGATCTCCAGTCGACGGGACACGGCCCACAAAGCTACACGCCTCAGCAGCCGCAACGCTCCGCCAGCCCACATTTGCCAGATCCCGCCGGAAATATCCGTTATGTAAACTACACGTAGGGTGAGTGCAGTTGCGGTTCGAAAGCACCACCAGCTACTAGGGGTGGGCAACTTCTGAATACAGTGGGTGGCTGGCGTCGGGGAGCCGGCCGTGCTGCTACCAACCGATTATTGGAGGTGGGCAATGTCCAATATCGAATCGGACGCTGACAGCATCCGTCGGCATGTCCAGCGTCCACTTGTGAGCCGCGGCGTTCTCGTAAAGGGATCCCTCCCCCCCCCCCCGGCTGTCAGCGTCCGTTGGATCGTGAGCGTTTACGCATGAGCTGCGGCGTTCTCGCGCGGGTGTCGTGTCGGGGGGCTGCGACTGTGCTCGCGGCTGCGGCGCTCGTGGCGGCGCTGCTGTCTGTGCCGGTGTCGGCTCAGGGTGCCGACGTCGCCGCGCTCGGCGGCAACACGGTGACCGCGGCGGGCGACTCGGTCGACAGGCTGCACGGTTTCACTGCTGATCACAGCGTCTACCGCAACACTGCTGTGAAGAGCGACACCGTCAGCAACGACATCGGCAGGCTGGTGCTCACGTCGGGGTCGGTGACGGTCGGTGAGGGCTCGCGCGCCGAGTACGGGGTCAAATTGTCGAAGCAGCCGTCGGGGCCTGTGACGGTGACGGTGTCGGCGCTGGCGGGCGGTGATCTGGTGGTGTCGTCGGCGGCGATAGGTTCGGTGTCGGTGACAGGGGCGGTGCTGGCGTTGACGTTCGACACCGGCGACTGGGACACCTACCAGTCGGTGACGGTGCATGCCCACCAAGACGACGACGTCCTCGACGACACCGAGACGCTGGCGCATTCGGCGACGGGCGGCGGCTACAGCGCGACCGGCGACGTGGCGGTCACCGTCACAGACGACGACAGCTCGACAGTCGAGGTGGCTGTCATCGTCACAGACGACGACAGCTCGACAGTCGAGGTGGCTGTCATCGTCACAGACGACGACACCGCGCCGCCTCCTTCGCCGCAGTTTGGGATATTCGCCGACACGGACACCGACAATGTCCACATGTCGGCCATCGAAACAATGTTCGACAGCGGCATCACTGTCGGCTGCGGCGGTGACCCGCCGCGCTTCTGTCCCGAAATGCCCGTCACCAGGGCTCAAATGGCCAGCCTGTTGGCGCGTTCGCTCGACTTGGGCGATGCTCCGCAGCCTGCAGGATTCGTTGATGTGGACCCGCGGAGCACCCACGCGGCGGCCATCGACGCGCTGCATTACGCCGGGATCACCGCGGGTTGCGGCACTCATCCTTTGCGCTTCTGTCCGGACCTGCCCGTCACCAGGGCTCAGATGGCCGGCTTCCTGTATCGAGCGCTCGACTTTGCAGACGCTCCGCAGTCTGCGGGATTCGTCGATGTGGATCCGCAGAGTCCCCACGCGGCGGCCATCGACGCTTTGTACCACAGCGGCGTCACCAAGGGCTGCGGCAGCGACCCTCTGCGCTACTGCCCGCACCAGTATCTCACACGGGCTCAGATGGCCAGCCTCCTGCGACGCGCCCTCGACCTCGGCACAACCGCATAAACGCCGGTTGCTCGGCTGTCTCGAGGGAGCCGATTCTGGGGCGACCCTCGCGTGGGCATCCCCTCCCCCCCCCGAATCGTGGAGACATCGTCCCCGGTCGTCACAACGAGATCAACCAGCGGATCGAGGTCTCATCGACCAAAAGCACCCGGCAGCGCTGATCGATGCGATCGCTTCCACCAGCGAAGATACAACATGCCACCCAAGGCGGTAAGAGGCTCCATGTCTCAAGCCTCCGGACCTCTGCCCTAGTGTCCCGAGTCAGGAATTCGTTGAAGATACGTGGCCATGGTCTCGAATGGCGGCGTCGAGCGCGGCGAACAGGTCGGTGGCGCCTCCGGGGTCAGTATCGGGACTGGGTCCGTGACGGTGACGATCCTCGACAACGATTCCGCTCCGCCGCCCACCTGTCCGGACGGGCAGACGGGCACGCCGCCGAACTGTGTGCCTGTGGTGCCAGGCGAGGATCTCGTCTGTGAGGGTGTCACCGCGTCGCAACAGCGCGAACCGGGCTCTGAACACCTCGGGCTCGAAGACGGGAAGGTGCATCCGCGTCGGTCACCGCGGGTTCTCGAGGTCGCTCAGACGGCGCGTCAGTTGTGTATGGTCACAACCTGAATCAGCCAGCGGCTCGGACACCGCGGCGCCGCCCTACCGCAGCAACCGCCGAAACGCCGACGGCGCCACACACACATCGTTTGACGGCCCCCGGCGCCGCTGACTACTGTGGGCAGTTGATGTCTGGTACAGAGTTAGCCACTGACGGCGCCCGCTGGCATGGCCGGCGTTCTCGTGTGAGCCGCGGGGTGACGGCGCCCGCTGGCATGGCCGGCGTTCTCGTGTGAGCCGCGGGGTTCTCGCTAAGGTGTCCCCCCCCCCCCCGGCTGACGGCGCCCGCTGGCATGGCCGGCGTTCTCGTGTGAGCCGCGGGGTTCTCGCGAGGGTGTCGCGCCGGTGGGCTGGGGCTGTGCTCGCGGCTGCGGCGCTGGCCGCGGTGCTGCTGTCCGCGTCGGCGCCGGCTCAGGGCGCCGACGTTGCCGTGCTCGGCGGCATCTCGGTGACCGCGGCGGGCGACTCGGTCGACAGGCTGCACGGTTTCGCTGCTGATCACAGCGTCTACCACGCGGGGTTCGGCGCGGGTGTGTCGCAGGCGCGGCTCGCGTGGACGGCCGCGGATGGGGCCGTCGCGGCGGTGTCGGTGCTGGACGCGGACGGTGATGTGCTCGAAGACGCCGGCGGCGGCGAGGACGGCCATCAGGTCGACTTGGAGGAGGGTGGACTCAACGAGGGAACTGCTCCCCCGGCCTCCGTGGCCGGCTACGACACTGATGCGAAGAGCGACGCCGTCAGCGGCGACAGCACCGGCGAACTGGAGCTCAAAGAGCAGGTGCTGTATGTGAATGAGGGCTCGCACGACCCTTCCCAGGACTCTTACGGGGTGAGACTGTCGGCGAAGCCGACGGGGGAGGTGTCTGTGACGCTGTCGGTGGTTGACGGCGCCGACAGCGACTTGGTGCTGGTGGCGGGCGCGGTGTCTGTGACGGTGTCGGGCTCGGGGTCGGTGCTGGCGTTGACGTTCAGCACCGCAGACTGGGACACGTTCCAGTCGGTGACGGTGCATGCCTCCCACGACGACGACCTCGCGAACGAAATCAGGACGCTGGCGCATACCGCGTCGGGCGGCGGCTACGCCGTGTCGGCCAACGTGGTCGTGAATGTCTACGACGACGACACCGGCGACCTGGAGTTCGATGGGGTGCCGGTGGCTGTGGTCGAGGGCGAGTCGGCTGTGTACGGGGTGAAGCTGTCGGTGCCGCCGTTTGGGAAGGTGACGGTGTCGGTGTTCAGCATAAGCAACAATGGTCTGGTGTTGGCGGCGGGCTCGGTGTCGGTGTCTTCGTCGAATAGAGATACGGAGTTGGTGTTGACGTTCAGCACCGCAGACTGGGACACGTTCCAGTCGGTGACGGTGCATGCTGGCGGCACCGTCCGCAACGAGGTGCTGCAACACACAGCGTCGGGCCCCGTCTACAGAGTGTCGCGTAATGTGGACGTGGCCGTAGTCGACTCGTCGAGACTGGTGTTCTCGGACGTGGCATTGTCGGTCGATGAGGGCTCGCACGCCAAGTACGGGGTGAAACTGTCGGAGAAGCCGACGGGGAATGTGGCGGTGTCTGTGCCCGGCGGCGCGCGCAGTGATCTGGTGCTGGTGGCGGACTCGGTGTCTGTGACGGTGTCGGACTCTGGGACGGTGCTGACGTTGACGTTCAGCAGCAGCGACTGGAACACCTACAAGTCGGTGACGGTGCATGCCGGCCACGACGACGACGTCGGCGACGACTCCGAGACGCTGGCGCACAAGGCGTCGGGCGGCGGCTACAGCACGACGGGCGACGTGACGGTCACCGTCACAGACGACGACACCGGCGAGTTGGCGTTCAGTCCGAATTCGCTGACAGTGGATGAGGGCTCGAGCAAGCGGTACGGGGTGCGGTTGTCGGCGCAGCCGTCGGGGCCTGTGTCGGTGACGGTGGCGGTGCCCGGCGGCGGGCACAGCGACTTGGTGCTGGTGGCGCCGGGGCTGTCGGTGTCTGTGTCGGATGCGGGGTCGGTGACGGTGTTGACGTTCACCACCGGAGACTGGGACACGTTCCAGTCGGTGACGGTGCATGCCTCCCACGACGACGACCTCACGAACGAAATCAGGACGCTGGCGCATACCGCGTCGGGCGGCGGCTACAGCGCGACGGGCGACGTGACGGTCACCGTCACAGACGACGACACCGGCGAACTGGAGCTCAAAGAGCAGGTGCTGTATGTGAATGAGGGCTCGCACGACCCTTCCCAGGACTCTTACGGGGTGAGACTGTCGGCGAAGCCGACGGGGGAGGTGTCTGTGACGCTGTCGGTGGTTGACGGCGCCGACAGCGACTTGGTGCTGGTGGCGGGCGCGGTGTCTGTGACGGTGTCGGGCTCGGGGTCGGTGCTGGCGTTGACGTTCAGCACCGCAGACTGGGACACGTTCCAGTCGGTGACGGTGCATGCCTCCCACGACGACGACCTCGCGAACGAAATCAGGACGCTGGCGCATACCGCGTCGGGCGGCGGCTACGCCGTGTCGGCCAACGTGGTCGTGAATGTCTACGACGACGACACCGGCGACCTGGAGTTCGATGGGGTGCCGGTGGCTGTGGTCGAGGGCGAGTCGGCTGTGTACGGGGTGAAGCTGTCGGTGCCGCCGTTGGGGAAGGTGGCGGTGTCGGTGCACGGCAGAAGCAACAATGGTCTGGTGTTGGCGGCGGGCTCGGTGTCGGTGTCTTCGCCGATTGTTTTTGATGATTTGGTGTTGACGTTCAGCACCGCAGACTGGGACACGTTCCAGTCGGTGACGGTGCATGCCGGCGGCACCGTCCGCAACGAGGTGCTGCAACACATAGCGTCGGGCCCCATCTACAGAGTGTCGCGTAATGTGGACGTGGCCGTCTGTAGACGGGGCCCGACGCTATGTGTGGCCGTAGTCGACTCGTCGAGACTGGTGTTCTCGGAAGTGTCATTGGTGATCGATGAGGGCTCGCACGCCGAGTACGGGGTGAGACTGGCGGAGAAGCCGACGGGGAATGTGTCGGTGGCGGTGTCTGTGCCCGGCGGCGCGCGCAGTGATCTGGTGCTGGTGACGGGCGCGGTGTCTGTGACGGTGTCGGACTCTGGGACGGTGCTGACGTTGACGTTCAGCACCAGCGACTGGAACACCTACCAGTCGGTGACGGTGCGCGCCGGCCGCGACGCCGACACCGTCGACGATTCTGAGACGATACGCCACAGCGTGACCGGCGGCGGCTACAGCGGGTCGGGCGACGTGACAGTCACCGTCATAGACGACGGCATCGCGCCTCCTCCGCCGCCTCCTCCGCCTCCTCCGCCGCCTCCTCCGCCTCCTCCGCCGCCTTCGCCGCCTTCGCCGTCTCCGCCGCCGGGGCCGCCCGCGCCACGGAACCCGGCTGAGGAGTTCTCTGACCTCGGCGACGCCGGAGTGCATTCTGAGACTGTGCTCGCGCTGGCATCTGAGGGGGTGCTGGCCCGCACTGGCTGCCGGCGGGGACGGTTGTGCCCCAACGAGCCGATCCGCCGCTGGGAGATGGCGGTGTGGCTGGTGCGGGTGCTAGACGGCGACGACCCCGGCCGCCCCCGCCGGTCGAGCTTCGACGACGTGAGCGCCGGCCTGTGGTGGGCCGGCCACGCCGAACGGCTCGCGCAGCTGCGCATCACGCTGGGATGCTCCACCCAGCCGCGGCTGTACTGCCCCGACGATCCCGTCACCCGCGCCCAGATGGCCAGCTTCCTCGTGAGGGCCTTCGATCTGGCCGAGGCCGGCCCGGCAGGCTTCGAGGACGGCTCCGGCACCGGCCACGACGCCGCCATCGACGCCCTGTCGGCGGCCCGCATCACGCTGGGATGCTCCACCCAGCCGCGGCTGTACTGCCCCCAGCGGCCCACGGCCAGAGCCCAGATGGCCAGCTTCCTCACCCGCGCCTCCGAGCACCAAGACACCGCACAGCCCTCCGCCGCAGGCTGACCACAACCAATCCCCAACTCCGAGACGAGGCGGGCACGCCGCCGCGGACACCGACGCCGCGGCCAGGTCGCGCAGAGCGCGGCGAACGGCCGCAGCCCGACAGCGAGCGACTGATAGTTCCAGTTGGGCCTGCGCGACAACGCGGGATGCGGAGTGGTTGAGGGTCCCCGTCGAGCCGTCGAGGCCCTGATGGGATCGGTGATCTCCAGATCAACCCATCCAGGAGGGCCTCGACGGCTAGTGTCCTGAGTGGTTGGTTGTGGTGGTTGGTTGTGTTATGGTGTGTCACGAACCAGCCAACGCAGCCTAGCCACCTCTCCACAATTCGAGAGGAAGCTCAAGCTCGCGGTGTCGCAGCGGACTTGTCCGCACTGCCTCTTATGCAAAGCTCCTGCGGTCAGCGGGAGCGGCGGGCGTGGGACACCGGGCCGGGGCCGACGAGCGGCCACCCTGCGGAGGCTTCGATGGCCGAGCGCACGAAACGGCCTGCGGCGGCCACGGCGCGCTCGAGGTCGGCGCCGAGGGCGAGACCGGCCGCCAGCGCCGCCGAGAAGGTGCATCCGCTGCCTCGGACGTTGCCGGTGTCGACGCGTCTGCCGGGCTCGACCCAGGCGTCGCCGGACGCGGTGATCACCACGTCGTCGGGCCGGCCGTCGAAACCGCCGCCGGTCACCACCACGGCACCGGACCCCAGGCGGCGGAAGGTCCCGGCGCGCTCCAGCACGGCTTCCGGGCCGGGCAGCGGCGCACCGACCAGCAACTCGGCCTCGCGACGGTTCGGTGTGATCGCCCGGGCGAGCCGGAACAGTCGCCGGCGATAGGCCTCCTCCACCTCGGCGGCCACGAACGGCACTCCCTTTCCGTCCACCATCACCGGGTCGACCACCGGCGCCGGCAGGACGCCGCTCTCGACCCGGTCCGCCACCAACTCCACGACCTCGCGCCCGAGGAGCAGCCCAGTCTTGGCCCCGGAGAGCGCCAGTTCGGACGCCACCGAGTCGATCTGACGGGCCACCAGGCCGGGGGCGACCGGGTCGACCGCGGTGACCGCAGTCAGCGACTGCGCTGTGACCGCAGTCAGCGAGCTCGCTCCGTGGACCCCCAGGGCGGCGAACGTGGCCATGTCGGCTTGCACGCCCGCGCCTCCCAGAGGGTCCGAAGCGGCTATCGTGAGGAGCACGGGCGGCATGGTCGGCATCACGACCCTCGATCGTGCCACACAACCGCCTCACAGCGTCGCCTTCGCTCGGGGTCGCCGGATCGCCGCCGTGCCGCTCCCAACCCGTCCGCTAGCTGGAAGACGCACGAATGGAATCGACCCGCGGGAAGCTTCTCGTGGCCGCGCCGAGCCTGTCCGATCCCAACTTCCGCCAGACCGTGCTGCTGATGCTCGAGCACAGCGGCGAGGGTGCGCTGGGCGTGGCGCTCAACCGGCCCAGCGAGCTGACCGTCAGCAGCGTCATCGGGGACTGGGCGATCAGGGTGAGCAAGCCGCGGGTGGTCTTCGTAGGAGGTCCGGTCAGCCAGTCCTCGGTGATCGCGCTGGCGTCCGTGGTGCTCGACGACGCCGACGAGAACTGGTCTCAGATCGTCGGGCGGACAGGTACCGTCGACCTGGAACGCGACCCCGACGAGATCGGCGGGCTGGACGAGGTGCGCATCTTCGCCGGATACGCCGCGTGGGCGCCGGGGCAGCTCGAGGCCGAACTGGCCGAGGACGCCTGGATCGTGCTCGATTTCGACGGGTCCGACCCGTTCACTGAGGACCCGCTGGAGCTGTGGTGGCAGGTGTTCGCCCGCCAGCCGGGCGACCTGAGGCGGCTGCGCCTCTACCCGCGCAACCCCGCCGACAACTGACCCTCCCTCCCCCCCCCCCCATACATTGTTGAGCGGTCCCGGCGCGGAAGGATGCCACAGAACGGTCGGAGCGCTCGCAAAGCGGGCAGTGCTCAGCCGTGTCGGCGGTCGCGGGACAGGCGGCCGGGACGGTGAGGTCGAAGCGCTCGCAGAGCGGGCAGTGCTCAGCCGTGGGCCGCGTCGAGGGCGGCGCGGAACTCGGCCACAAGCGCGGCGACGCCCTCCGGTCCGGCGCCCTCCAGCATCCGGGTGACGACGGCCGAGCCGACCACCGCCCCGTCGGCCACCTCGCACACCTCCGCCGCTTGCGCCGGCGTGCCCACCCCCACTCCAACCAGCACGGGCCGGTCGGTGACCCCCTTCAGACGGGCCGCGGTGGCCGTCGCGCCGACGGCCAGGTCCTCGCGGACCCCGGTGACACCCATCAGGCCGACGCTGTACACGAAGCCGCGGGAGCGGGCGCAGATCCTCGGCAGGCGCTCGTCGGGCGCGGTGGGCGCGGCCAGCAACACCGTCTCCACTCCGGCAGCGTCCGCGCACTGCGACCACTCCCCCGCTTCCTCCAGCGGCAGGTCGGGCAGGATGCAGCCGCTCACGCCGGACTCCGCCAGAGACGAAGCGAACCGCTCGTAGCCCATGTGGTGGGCGATGTTCGCGTACGTCATCACTGCGGTGGGCACGCAGATGTCGGCCGCCGCACTCCGCACAGCGGCCAGGACCGACTGCGGGGTGGCGCCCTCCGACAGGGCCCGGTCGTTGGCCTGCTGGATGGTCGTGCCGTCCATCACCGGATCCGAGAACGGCACGCCGATCTCGATGGCGTCGGCTCCGGCGGCCGCTGCCGCGCAGATCGTCTCCAGCCAGTCTTCGCCCAGGCCGCCGGTGAGATACGGCACGAAGCACTTGCCGCCGGCGTGGCGACGCGCCCGGAGCACGGTCTCGAGCCGGCCGTGGCCGCCGGGTGCGCCGGACGCCGAACAGCCGGCGCCGCTCATTCGAGGGCGCCTGTCATCTCCGCTGTCACCGTACGCTGCCTCGATCCGTCGTGGGACGTCGGACCTGCCGCGGCCGCCGGCGTCGGTCTGGGCTCTCCCGCACTACCGTCGTCCGGTGGGTCGTGGGGCGTCGGACCTGCCGCGGCCGCCGGCGTCGGTCTGGGCTCTCCCGCACTACCGTCGTCCGGTGGGTCGTGGGGCGTCGGACCTGCCGCGGCCGCCGGCGTCGGTCTGGGCTCTCCCGCACTACCGTCGTCCGGTGGGTCGTGGGGCGTCGGACCTGCTGTGGCCGCCGGCGTGGCGGGCTGCCGTCGCCCGAGGATGCGCATCATCTGGTCCACATCCTTGTCGCCCCGTCCGCTGAGGTTCAGCAGCACGGTGCGGCCGGCCAGTTCGAAGCGGGCACGCGACACCCAGGCCAGGGCGTGGGCGCATTCCAGGGCGGGGATGATGCCCTCGGTGCGGGACAGCAGACTGAACGCCTCGACCACCTCGGTGTCGGTGACCTGCACGTAGGTCGCCCGGCCGATGGCGGCCAGATGCGAATGCTCCGGCCCGACGCCGGGATAGTCGAGCCCGGCCGATATCGACTGGGCCTCCAGCACCTGACCCCACTCGTCCTGCATCAGATACGACCGCGAACCGTGGACGATGCCGGGAACGGCCCTGCCGATGGCAGCCCCGCAGGCCGGCTCCACACCCACCAGCTCGGCCGACGTGTCGGCGAAACCGGCGAAGATCCCGGCCGCGTTGGAGCCGCCCCCCACCGCAGCGGCGACCACGTCGGGCACTCCACCGTCGAGGATCTCCGAACACTGCCGGCGAGCCTCCTCACCGACGACCCTCTGGAACTCGCGGACCATCCACGGGTAGGGATGCGGACCCATCACCGAGCCCAGGCAGTAGTGGGTGGTGTCGACCACCGCCACCCAGTGGCGCATGGCCTCGTTGACGGCGTCCTTCAGAGTGCGCGACCCGGTCTCGGCAGCCCGGACCTCGGCGCCCAGCAGTCGCATGCGGAACACGTTGAGCTCCTGGCGGGCGATGTCGACTGTGCCCATGTACACGATGCAGTCCATGCCGAACAGGGCTGCCGCGGTGGCGGCTGCCACACCGTGCTGGCCCGCGCCCGTCTCGGCCACCAGGCTGGTCTTGCCCATGCTCCGGGCCAGCAGGGCCTGGCCGAGCACGTTGTTGATCTTGTGGCTGCCGGTGTGGTTGAGGTCCTCGCGCTTAAGCAGGAGGCGCACCCCCAACTCCTCGGACAGGTTGGCGCATTCGGTCACCGGCGACGGCCGGCCGGCGTAGACCCGCAGCAGCCGGTCGAGCTCGCTGCGGAAAGCCGGATCCCTCCAAGCGGAGCGGAAAGCCCGGTCGAGCTCCTGGCAGGCCGGCACCAGCGTCTCGGGCACGAACATGCCCCCGAACTCGCCGAAGCGCCCGTCGGTGTCAGGCTCGCCCATGAACCCCTTCTCGGACATCGCTGCGGACTCGCCCACAAGACTCCCAGCAGCCGCCACACCGGACTCGCCCACAAGACTCCCAGCAGCCGCCACACCGGACTCGCCCACAAGACTCCCAGCAGCCGCCACACCGGACTCGCCCACAAGACTCCCAGCAGCCGCCACACCGGACTCGCCCACAAGACTCCCAGCAGCCGCCACACCGGACTCGCCCATGAACTCGGCCGCTGCTGAGCTGACGGTCCCGGTCACGGGTCCTGCTCCCAGTCGTAGGGAGCGGGCCCGGCCGGCCGGTCGGGTGCTTCGTCCGCCGACTCGGCCCGCTCTCCAGCCATCGCGGCACCGGCTGCCTTGGCCGCGTTCAGGAAGGCTTTCAGCCTGGCCGGGTCCTTGCGGCCCGGCCGGCCCTCCACGCCGCTGGCCACGTCCACCCCCCAAGGCCGGACCCGTCGAATGGCCGCAGCCACATTCTCGACGTCGAGGCCGCCCGCCAGGATCAGCCGGTGACCGGCCAGCGGCGCGCCCTCTGCCAGCGACCAGTCGAACACCTCACCGCAGCCCGGCTGCTTGCCGTCGAGCATCACCACGTCGGCTCGATAGTCGGCCAGGCGCCGCAAGCCCTCATGGCCGGCCGGGAAGGCCTTGATGGTCACCGGCACCCTCTCGGCCACCCAGGCAGTGTCCTCGGGCGGCTCGTGGCCGTGGAGCTGGACCGCCCCCAGGCGGGCCTTGGAGGTGATCTCCACCACCCGTGACGGCAACTCGTTGCGGAACACGCCCACACTCAGCACATCGCCGGGAAGACGGCGCACGATGTCCCGGACCCTGTCCATGGACACCTGGCGGGGCGACGGCGCGAACACGAACCCCACCGCGTCGGCGCCCATGGCCACGGCCAGCAGCGCGTCGTCCTCGGTGGTGGTCCCGCAGATCTTGACGAACACGCTCTGACGCTAGTGGGTTGAAGCCTGATACGGCCCTGATCGCCGGCGCGATGCAGGA
Source organism: Acidimicrobiales bacterium (assembly GCA_965116865.1). Lineage (GTDB taxonomy): Bacteria > Actinomycetota > Acidimicrobiia > Acidimicrobiales > Aldehydirespiratoraceae > Aldehydirespirator. The sequence continues at coordinate 989,422 of OZ220727.1, forward strand.
GGCACGGGCCGGCCCCAGCAACTCGTCCGGACTGCGCGGGTCGGCTCGGGACGCCTTTCGGTGCTCGGCCACGATGCAGTCGAGGTAGGTGCCCTGCGTCATGCCGTCGTGCTGTGCAGCCGTCGGCAGCCGGTCCTCATCGCATCGGTCCGCCCCGGCTGCGAATCAACACCACGAAAGGCGCCAGCAGGAACAGCAGAGCCGAGAAGCCCAGCGCCAGCAAGCCTAGTCGCACCAGCGCGAACCCGCTGGCCAGCACACCGAAGACCACCGCGAGGATGCCCGCCACGAAGGCCAGGGGCGCGCCCCCGCGCATCCAGGCGGGGAGGCTGCCCCCAGTGAGGGGCCGGTCGTCGCCGTCGAAGCCGTCGCGGCTGATGTCGAGGTCGTCGCCGTCGAAGCCGTCGCGGCTGATGTCGAGGTCGTCGCCGTCGAAGCCGTCGCGGCTGATGTCGAGGTCGTCCTGACCGGGTCGGACGGCGGGCTCGGACTCCGGTGCCGCTCGCGGCCGGAGCGAGCCGGAGGGCTGCTGCCGCAGGCTGCGGTCGATGACCGCCCGCGAGCCGGCGTCGGACAGCATCTCCCAGGCCAGGTTGATGCGGCGCATCCGCTCTGCCGCGTCGGGGTCGTCGCCCCGCACATCGGGATGGGTGCTTCGGGCGAGGGCCGCATAGGCCCTCCTGATCTCTGCGACGGGGGCGTCGCGGGGCACGCCGAGAACCAGGTACGGGTCCACCCCGACATCGTAGGTGCGAGGCACGGGCGCTAGCGTCGGCGCGACTCTACGGAAGCCGGCACCGCCGCTTCGGCCTGCAGGCCCGCGCCTCCTACAGCGACCGCCACGAGGCGGCGCGACTCGGCGCCACCCTGCCCGTCACCGCGATCATCGACCACGCGCCTCCTACAGCGACCGCCACGAGGCGGCGCGACTCTACGGAAGCCGGTACCGCCGCTTCGGCTCCTCACATCGATTGCGACGAAGTCGGCGCTGCCAGCACGGTGGCCGGCATGCCGCCGACTTCCGCGTCGGCCGGAGGCTCGACCCGGCGATGAACGGTCCCCAGGGCCACGGTGACGCCGGCGGCAGGGTCCGCCGCTGCTGAGGTGACCTCCCCTGCCGGCCGGCCATCGACGGTGATCAAGGCGCCAGCCCCCACCTCGCCGCCGCGGATCTCCAGCAGTCGCACCGGACGGGGCACGTTCCCGCCCCGGCTGTCGATGCGGGCCACCAGTTCCTGCCCTGTGTAGCACCCCTTGGTGAAGCTGACCGAAGCCTCCACCAGGCCGGAGACCTCAGCCGGGATGGTGCGCTCAGTCAGCTCGCGGCCCATGGCCGGCCAGCAGGCCCGGATGCGGGCCGCCTCCATAGCGGCCGACGAGTCCTCGGCGCCCGATGGGAGCGAGACCTCCGGACCCAGCAGGTCCACTCCGTCGAAGCCGGGCCACGCCACCACGGCTCGCACCTCGGCCGGGATCGCCTCCAAACCGTCCGGGGCGCCGTCGGAGCCCCTGACGCTCAGCATCCGCCAGCCCTCCACGATCTCGAACGCGGCGTCCACCCGCAGCCGGAACCTCTCGAGACGCGCTACCAGCGCCCCGGCGAAACCGGCGTCCAGATCGATCAGGAACTCGGTCTCGCCGAGCCGTGAGAGCCGGAACCATGCGTCCACCTTCCCATGCGGGGCCAGCACCAGCGACCACGCCGAGGCTCCTGCCTCGACCGCCTCGACATCCTGCGAGATCTGGCCCTGCAGAAAGGCCGCGGCGTCCCCGCCGCCGACCCGCACCACGTCCCGGGAGGCTACGGCGACAATGCCAGGCACCGCGGCGAGCCCGAAGACGCCGGACCTCGGGCTAGGACGAACGAACAAGGGACCGGAGACACGCCGATCAGGATAAATGGCCGAGCGAACATCCGCGAGAGGCTCGCTGCTGTCTGCGCTCGCGCTCTGCGGTCATGCGACGAGCAGCGGGGACCACTGCCAGCAGAGCCCGTGCCTTGTTCTTGCACTCGGCGTGCTCGTCGGCGGGCACGGAGTCGGCAACGATCCCGGCACCGGCCTGCACAGAGGCCCGACCGTCGCTCACCAGCATCGTGCGGATGGTGATGGCCGTGTCTATGTTGCCCGAGAAGTCGATGTAGCCGACTACCCCGGCGTACGGGCCGCGCTTGACCGGCTCGAGTTCGTCGATGAGCTCCATGGCCCTGACCTTCGGCGCTCCCGACACCGTTCCCGCCGGCAGCGTCGCCCTCAGCACGTCGATGGGCGTGGCTGACGGAGCCAGCCTGCCCGACACCTGTGAGGTCAGGTGCATGACATGGCTGTAACGCTCAAGAATCATCATCTCGTCGAGGTTGAGGGTTCCGTACTCGGCCACCCGGCCGACGTCGTTGCGGGCCAAGTCGACGAGCATCGTGTGCTCGGCGACTTCCTTGGGATGCTCGGCCAGCTCGACGGCCAGGCGGCGATCCTCGGCGTCGGTGCGACCGCGGCGCCTGGTGCCGGCGATGGGCCGGCTGACCACTTTGCCGTCGATGAGCTTGACCATGGGCTCGGGCGATCCGCCGACCACCTCGAGCCCGTCGTGGCGCAGGAAGTACATGTAGGGGCTGGGGTTGACCTGGCGCAGAACCCGGTAGGCGTCGAAGGCGTCGGCGCCCAGCTCGAAGTCGAAGCGCTGGGACAGCACCACCTGGAACACGTCGCCGGCGAGGATGTGCTCCCGTGCGGCCTCGACCGCTGTCGAATAGAGCTCCAAGCCCATAGTCGAAGTTGGCGCGACCGGTTCCGCGTCGCTGGCGCCGAAAGGTTCGGGCGGCGCCACCAGGGGCTCGTCGAGGGGCTTCGCCCCGTCGGCTGCGACAGCCTCCACCCGCAGAGCAGCCTCGTAGTAGAGCCGGTCGACGGTCCGGTCGTCGGCGCCGCAGGGAACGAGAACGTTGGAGATCAGGGTGACCCGCTGACGCCAGTGGTCGTACACCGCCAGCTCTCCGATAAGCGACATAACGGCGTCGGGATGGCCCGAGTCGTCGGCCGGCGCGTCGGGCAGACACTCCACCTCCCGCACGACGTCGTAGCCGAGATACCCGACCAGGCCCCCATGCAACGGCGGAAGACCCTCGACGGGCGGCGCGCGGTAGTAGTCCAGCAGCACCTCCAGCGCGGCGAGGATGCCCTCGTGGCGGGGGACGTCGACGCCGAGGCTGCCAGCCACCTCCACGCTCCGGCCGCGGGCCACCAAGGTGGCGATCGGGTTTCTACCGATGAACGACCAACGACTCCAGCGCTCACCGTTCTCCACCGACTCCAGCAGGAAGCCGTCGCCGGACCCCACCACCCGGGCGAAGGCGGCAACCGGCGTGGTCAGGTCCGCCAACACCTCCCGCCACACCGGGACCACCCGGAACTCGCGGGCAAGCGCCCGGAACTCCTCGATGCTGGGCCGGTGCATGGCGCGGCCCGGCCGTCAGCCGCCGGCGGGAGCGGAGCCGTCGAAGGACCGGAAGAAACAGGAGTGCCTGCCGGTGTGGCAGGCACCGCCGCCCTCCTGGTCGACCACGAACAGCAGAGTGTCACCGTCGCAGTCGTAGTAGGCCTCTCGCACCCGCTGCCGCTCCCCGGAGGTCTCGCCCTTGCGCCAAACCTCCCGGCGGGACCGGCTCCAGAACACGGTCCGGCCCTCCTCCAGGGTGAGGGCCAGAGTCTCAGCACTCATCCACGCCATCATGAGCACGGCCTTGGTGGAGGCTTCCTGCACGATGGCGGCCACCAGCCCGTCCTCGTTGTACTTGACGGCAGCGAGCGCCTCGCGGCCGGCCTCGATCGGTGTTCCGCCCATACCGGCCAGCCTAAGGGGCAGTGCGGACAGCAGTACGCCCACCGTGTCGCAGCCCACCGTGTCGCAGCCCACCGTGTCGCAGCCCACCGTGTCGCAGCCCGCCGTGTCGCAGCCCGCCCCCAGCGGGTCGGCCGCGGCCGGGACCGCTTTGCAATGCGGACACCAACACGCCCATCGTGTCGCAGCGGCGTGACTCCCGCTCCTGGGCGCCGCGCTCGCAGGCCGCTCGGACCCCGGCCGCGGCGTTCTACAGGTACAGGCCGGTGCTGCCCTTGTCGAGGCGCTCGGCGGCCACCGCGTGGACGTCGCGCTCCCGCAGGATGATGTAGTCGCGGCCGCGGACCTCGACCTCGTAGCGGTCCTCCGGATTGAACAGCACCCGGTCGCCCTTCTCCATGTTGCGGACGTTGGGGCCGACCGCCACCACCTCCGCCCAGGTGAGGCGCTTGCCGACCTGGGCGGTGGCCGGGATGAGGATGCCGCCGGTCGAGCGGCGCTCGCCCTCAGCCTCGCCCACGGCCACCAGGATCCGGTCGTTCAGCATCTTGACCGGCAGGCGGTCGTCGTCGTGGGGGCCGGGCGCGGAGTCGTTGCGGGACACTGTGCGAGTCTGGGCCTCGGTCGCGGTCACGGAGCACAACGGTACCGGACCGGCAAGAAGTTGGGCAGTCGTGCCCCGCCTCCGGCGTCGTCACCCGACCCTCAGCGCTGCTCCTGTGCCTGGAACGGACCCCAACGCTACCCGCGCGGGGCGGGCGCAGTCAGCGCTGCTCCTGTGCCTGGAACGGACACCTGGGCCAGTCGTGCCGTGCCTCGCCTCCGGCGTTGTCACAGCTGACGCTCGTCCTCGGCGTGGTCCGGCAGGAGACGGCCCGCCGTGGCCAGGACCTCGGCCAGTTTGGCGGTGTTCTCGTAGACGGCCCGCAGGTAGTACTCGCTGACAGCCTCGTGGCCCGCGAACGGCGGCCTTCCCAGCGACCTCGCCACCGCCGACGGATCCGCCGACACCGTCACCTCCTCGACCGATGGAAGCTCGGCGGCCGAGCCCCAGAAGTCGCCGGAGATCTTGGCCGACTCCTGGGCCGTGCCCTTTCCCTTGCTCCGCCGGGCTCGCCTGCGGACGCCGTCGGCGCCGTTGGCCCGGCTCATGAGCCTCCTCCCGGTCCGGGCAAGCCGCCGTGGCCGTTGTCGTCGACGAGCAGCAGGTCCGGGTCGATGCCCAGCGCCGCCCGCAGCTGGTCGCTGTCGAGGTCGCCCACCGAAGAGGATTTCGGCAGCACCATCTCCGCGATGCGTCGTTTGCCCGCGACGACCTCCTCGACCCGCTCGTCCACAGTTCCGGGACACACCAGCCGGTGGCAGACCACCGTGTTGCGCTGGCCGATGCGCCAGGCGCGGTCGCGGGCCTGGTCCTCCACCGCCGGGTTCCACCAGCGGTCGTAGAGCACGACGTGGTTGGCCGCGGTGAGGTTCAGGCCGGTGCCGCCGGCCTTCAACGAAAGAACCAGCGCGCCCGGCCCTCTGCCCTTCTGGAACGACTGGACCAGCCGGTCTCGGGCGCCTCGGGCCAGACCGCCGTGGTAGCAACTGATGCCGCGACCGGTCCGCTCGCTGAGATGGGCCGCCAGCCGCTCGCCCCAGGAAGCGAAGTGGGTGAAGATCAGCATCCGCTCGGAGGCTGCGAACACTTGGCCCATGATCTGCTCGAGGCGGGCCAGCTTACCGGAGCGCCCGTCGAGGGCGCCGCCGTCGTCCTCGTAGTTGACCGGGTGGTTGCAGATCTGTTTCAGGGCGGTGATGGCAGCCAGGACCGCCCCTTTGCGCTCCGATCCGTTCTCCTGCGTGTCGGTGCGGGCCACCAGCTCGTCGAGCACCGCCTGGTACAGCCCGATCTGCTCGGCTGTCATCGTGCAGTGGTCGAGCTCGTCGATGCGGTCGGGCAGCTCGGCGGCGATCGCCGGCTCTACCTTGGTCCGGCGGAACACGAGGATGCCGTTGAGCGCGGCCAGCGCGCCCTCCCCGGCTGCGGCCGTCCGGGGCGCGGCGACGGGAGAGGACGCTCCGGCGGCGTGCGACCCGTTCGACGGCGCTGAGTGGTCGGACCCCGCGGCGGCGTCGGGACCGGCTCCGTGCTCCTTGGAGACTTTCGACATCTCGGCGATGAACCGGTTGCGGGCGCCGAGCAGTCCAGGATTGCAGAAGTCCATGATGGCCCACAGGTCGCCCAGGCCGTTCTCGATCGGGGTGCCGGTCAGCGCGACCCGGCAGCGGGCCTCGAGGCGGCGTAGCTGCTGGGCGGTCTCGCTGGCCGGGTTCTTGATGGCCTGAGCCTCGTCGAGGACCACCGTCGACCATTCGACCTTCTCGAGCGCGTCCAGGTCGCGCATGGTCGTGCCGTAGGTGGACACCACCAGGTCCGCGCCCGCGACCATGGCAGCCACCCGGTCGGCGGGCGCGCGGTCGGGGCCGTGGTGGACCACGACGCGCAGGCCTGGCACGAACCGGCGGGCCTCGCTGGCCCAATTGCCCACCACCGCGGGCGGTGCGGCCACCAGCGACGGGCCCTCGTGGCGGGTGAGGTGGACGTGGGCCAGCATGGTGGGGGTCTTGCCCAGGCCCATGTCGAGGGCCAGGCAGCCGCCGAGGCCGGCCTGCTCCAGGAAGCCGAGCCAGACCAGCGCGTCGGCCTGGTAGGTGCGCAGCGTCCCGTTGAAGCCTTCCGGCATGGTGGGGAGGTCGGCGGGCAGGCGGCGGGCGCTGCGGATCAGTTCCGCGGCCCAGCCCTCCCCCGCGATCATCGTGCCTCCGGCCAGCGGCGATCCCTCCAAGCCGAGGGCGAGGCGCAGCATGTCGGCGCCGGTCAGCCGGGTCGTGTCTGCCCGTTCGGCCAAAGCGGCTTCGGCCTCGTTCAGGTCGACCCGGTCCAGCTCCACCCACCTTCCCCGGCTCTTCACCAGGGGCCTGGCCTGCTTGGCCAGATCGCGGACCTCGGCGGCGGTCAGTTCGACGTCGTCGAACGCGACCGACCAGCGAACGTCGGCGAGTTGGCGGGCCCCCACGACAGCCTCCTGGGCCTCCATCGACGTGAGTCGCAGCGACGGCGTGGGGCGGCGGCGCGACATGTCCGGGACCCGCACATCGTATCCGACGGCCTGCAGGACCTTGCCGGTCTCGGTCATCAGCTGCCAGGCCTCGTCCGCGTCGAGGATCACCTCTCCCCGCCGGCGGCCTCCGAGCCGCAGCAATTCGGGGAAGAGCCGCTCCAGGCGGGTCATCTGGTGTTTGACGGCCTGACGCCTCACCCGCGACGCGCTCACGAGCGCCCGCTCGACCGGCTGGAACTCGCCGCCGCTCGACTTCGACAGCACCGACAGGCGCCAGGCGCCGATGTCGTCGGGCGGATCGAGCTGCACGATCAGGCGCAGGCGGCGGTCGTAGGGCTCCGTCGCCGGTCGGGCCCACAGGTCCAGCCGGCGGGTCAGGTCCGTGACGTGGCGGCTCGGCGCTTCGAAGGGCGCCCCGTCGAGCCTGGCCAGGACGGTCTCGGCCACGTCGGCCTTGGTGCGCGGCTCCGGGGGCGGCGCCGGGGCCTCGAGCCTCTCGGCCGCCTCGGTTGCTATGGCGTCGACGATGTCGGTCAGAACGGCCTGTGTGAACGCGGTCGCGTCCCGCTGGTTCTCGAACGCGGCCGCCGCTCCGGGCAGCGATCCGGCCAAGGCGGCCACCGTGTCGGACTCCACCAGCGCGGGCGTCCAGCGCACCGCACAGGTTGCGTTGTCGGAGCGTTTCGCGGCCGCGCCGTCGGCGCCGTCACCGTTGGTCTCGTCCAAGCGGAAGCGGCGGCGGACCTTCTTGAGCTGGGGGACCATGCGCCCCTGCGCTGCGAGCCGCACCGCCTGAGCGGCCACTAGGCCGAGCCACGAGACGCTGGCGCCGATGCCGTCGGACCCTGCCGCCTCGCCCAGCGCGACCAGCCATCCCAGGCAGCTGTCGACCGGCGCCGACACTGCGTCAGCGCGGGCCCCGCCGGGGAGCTTCACCGGGCGGTGCTGGCTCCAGTCGACGGCGCCTGCCCCGCAGTCGCGCAGCCGTCGCAGCACCTCGGGAGCGCTGTCGCAGCAAGGACCGGGCCCCGCGGCCCATGCGATGACCCGTCCCGGCACCCACGACAGCTGCAGCTCCACCTGCCCGATGTCGCTGCGGTCGTCGGCGGCACCGTTCTCGAGCGGCGCCTCCGGCGGGCCGACCAGTGTCGTCAGCACCGCGTCGACGGACCGGTAGTCCTCCTCGAGGTCGGCCACGATGAGGGCGCGCTGGTGTCCCTTCACCGCGGCCCGGACCGAGTCGATGGACTCGGCGACGTCGTCGAGCAGTCGGTACAAGGCCCGAACCCACAGCCTGGCGTTGGCCTCCAGCAGCGCCAAGTCCGCGTCGCTGGCCAAGCCGTCGACGTGGCGGCGCACAACTTCAGCGAAGTCCGTCGACAACGCCAGGTGCGGGTCCGAGGCGGCGGTAGCAGTCTTCGTCACCATCGGGGTCGGGCACCAGCCTACCAGCCTGCCCGTCGACGCGATACCCGACACGCTGCCGGCCGTTCCGCTCGCGGACTCGCTGCTGCGAGCGGAACCGTTGCCGCCGGGTCGGCGGGTCGTCGGTTCAGTCCCGGTTCAGCTCCGGTCCAGTTCCTCTCTCATCTCTGCGATCCCGGCCATCTTGATGTGCTCGTATCCCCGCACGGTCTCGGGCAGGGCGGCTCGCCGCAGCACGGCCTCGTAGCATCCGGGGTCCAGCGTCTCGAGGTCGGATGTCACCGCGGCGCGGTACTGCTTCGGCAGGGACCGCTCCGCCCGCCGTACCGCGGTGTGCCCGAACAAGTCGAAGGGGGTGCCCCGCAGAACCCGCATCGACGCGAGCAGCTGTATTGCCGGCGTCCACGACACCGGGACAGAGATCTTCGACCTCATGCCCAGGGCCCGCAGGATCGGCGGATGCAGCCGCCAGGCCAGCCTCCCGGAGACGGATGAGGCGCCCCGGCGGGCCTCGGAGGTGGCGGCAGGGTCGAGCATCAGCCGGGCCACCTCGTATTCGTCCTTGTAGGTCAGCAGCTTGAAGTAGCCGCGGGCCGCGGCTCGGGCCAGCCGACCCGACCCGTCACCCCGCTCGGCGTCGGCGGCGGCCACGGCCTCCACGAAGTCGAGATGCCTGCGTGCCAGCTTCTGCGACTGGTAGGCGCACAGCTCCCTCGCCATCAACTCCAGGTCGACGGGCCCCCGGTAGCCGTCCTCGGAGCGGGCTGTGCCGGAAGCGGTCCCGTCGAAGCCGGCGGCGGCGGCCACTTCGGTCACCCGTGCAGCGAGCCGCGGCTCGAGCTCGGCCGGTCCGTCGGGCCGGTCCGGGGCTGCGGCGGCCGCCTCCTGCTCCACAGCCTCGGGACGGGCCACCATGGCCCTGCCCCATCGGAACGCCTCGATGTTCGCCGCCGTCGCGACGCCGTTGAGCTCGACGGCCCGCTCCACCGACGGAGGCGACAGCGGCAGCGCCCCGGCCTGCACCGCCATCCCCACCACGAACACGTTGGCTGTCACCGAGTCGCCCATCAGGGCATCCGTGATCGCTTGGGCGTCCGCCCAGTGGCGACAGTCGGAACGGGTGGCCGACGCGATCACGGCCTCGAGCTCGGCGGGCTCCGGCATGGTCCGCTCGGGGTGGGCCACGATCGCGCCCGTGGGGGTGGGAGAGGTCGAGCCGACCACCACGGTGCGCTCGGGGTCGGCGGTGCTCAGGCCCGACGACGACGCGGCCTCCAGCTGGTCGAAGGCCAGCAGGACGTCGGCCTGGCCCGCGCCGAGACGGTTGCTGGCCGCCTCGTCGCCCCGGAGCAGACGCAGGTCGCTGACCACCGGCCCAGCCTTCTGGGAGAGCCCGATCTGGTCGAGGCCCCTCACCTCGTAGCCGTCGAACATGGCCGCGGTCCCGATCACCTGGCTCACGGTGACCACACCGGTGCCGCCTACGCCGACGAGGCGGACCGACAGGTCCTCGGTTGCGACGACCGGCGCCGGGTCGTCGAGATCGGTGGGCGCGGGCCGCGCCGGACCGCCCGTCGCGCTCGCCCGGCGGCGACGGCCCCGTCCGGTGACGCGGTGCAGCCACGATCGCATGCGCCCGGGCCGGGTCACGGTCATGAACGACGGGCAGTCGCCCTCCATGCATGAGAAGTCGAGGTTGCACGTCGTCTGGTCGATGCGGGACTTCCTGCCGAAGGCGGTCTCCACCGGCTGCACCGACAGGCAGTTGCTGATCCGGGCGCAGTCGCCGCAGCCTTCGCAGATCCTCTCGTTGATGAACACCCGCCGTCTGGGCACGGCCACCGTGCCGCGCTTGCGTCCCCGCCGGGCCTCGGCCGCGCACTGCTGGTCGTGGATCAGCACGGTGACGCCCCGGATCCCGGCGAGCAGCTCCTGGGCTTCCGTCAACCGGCCGCGCGACCAGACCTCCACGCCCTGCGGCAGCCCCGCTCCGTGGTAGCGGGCCACGTCGTCGGTGGTCACCAGCACCCGGGCCGCTCCCTGCGCCAGCAGCATCCGGCAAACCTCGGCCATGCCCAGCATGCCCTGGGGGTCTTGGCCGCCGGTCATGGCCACTGTGCGATTCCACAGGAGCTTGTAGGTGACGTCGACACCGGCCGCGATCGCGCCTTGGACGGCGAGCTGGCCGCTGTGGAAATAGGTGCCGTCGCCGATGTTCTGGAATATGTGCGGCGTCTCGACGAAGGGGGCCATGCCGATCCACTGGGCGCCCTCCTGGCCCATGCAGGTGAGTCCCACGATGTCGCCGAAGCCGTCGGAGTCCATCAGCAGCGTCATGGTGTGGCAGCCGATCCCGGCGCCCACCGCGGCGCCGTCGGGGACCTTGGTCGAGCGGTTGTGCGGGCATCCCGAGCAGAAGTAGGGCGTGCGGGCCACGCTCGAGTTCAGCGGGATCAGCTCGCGGGGCGGCTGCTCGGGCGCGAGCCGGTGGCCGATCCGCTCGGAGAGGCGGCGGCGCAGCGGGGCCAGCAGGTCGTCCGCGGTCAGGCCCCCGTGGCCCGGCAGCAGCATGGTGTCGTGCTCGTCGAACTTGCCGGTCACCCGGGGCCGGCGGGGCTCGTTGTAGAGGGCGTCCTTCATGAGCGACTCGATGTCGGGCTGCTTCTCCTCGACCACGAGGATCTCCACGAGTCCTCGGGCGAAGTGGCGGGCCCGCCGGCTGCTGAACGGGCTGGGCATCTGCATGCGCATGAGCCGGATGCCGGCCGCTGCGATCTCGTCGTCGCCGGCCAGTCCCAACCGGCGGAGCGCCTCCCGAAGCTCGCCGTAGGTGATCCCGGAAGCGACGATCCCGATCCAGGCGGCGGACGGGTCGACGGTGGCGCGGTTGAGGTCGTTGAGGGCCGCGTACTCGATGGCCAGCGGGCGCCGGACCTCGTATATCTCCCGCTCGGCGTCGACCGTCCCGGGGGTCAGCAGCCTGCCGTCGGGGGTGTGGACGTAGGGCTCGCCGTCGATGGTGGGGATGACGGGCTCGACCCGGCGGGGATCGAGGTGTACCGTCCCGGAGCCGTCGGCAACGTCGGTCACGACCTTGAGGCCGGACCACAGGCCGGTGGCTCTCGACAGGTACACGGCGTGACGGCCGAGGTCCAGCGCCTCGCCGGGCGTTCCCGGGTAGAGCACGGGAATGTGCTTGTCGGCGAGAGTCCCCGCGGAGGACGACGGGATGGTCGAGCTCTTGGCCGCGGGATCGTCGCCTGCGATCACCACCGCGCCGCCGCGGGGGTCGGCGCCGGCGAACACGGCGTGGCGGAGCGCGTCGCCGGCGCGGTCCACGCCGGGCGCCTTGCCGTAGAACACGCCGAGGACTCCGTCGTGACGCGAGTCGGGGCGCAGCGAGGCCAGTTGGGATCCCATCACCGCGGTGGCTGCCTGCTCCTCGTTGAGGGCGGGCGCCAGCACAATCGGCAGGTCGGGGGCCTGCTCGACGGCCCGGCGCAGGTCGCCGTCGTAGCCGCCGACGGGCGAGCCCGGGTAGCCGGTGACGAACGCTGCGGTGTTCAGCCCCGCGAGCCGGTCGGCCCGAAGCTGTTCGACGGGGAGCCGGGCGAGGGCCTGGAGGCCGGTCATGAACACCGTGCCGGAGTCGTCGGCGTACCTCGAGTGCAGGCGGTACGTGTCAGCGACGGTCAAAGACGGCCTCCGGGCGTCAGCGGCTGGGGCATGGGCGCGGCCATGAGACTAGCCAGGCATTTCAGCAGGGGGCTTGGTTGGGGGCTGCCGCGTCCGCGGAAATGCCCTCTTGGCGGGGCAGAATCGGGTTTGAGCGCATGAGCCTGACCGCGCCTAGTGGTCCGTCGCTGAAATGATCGGGGCGTCCGGAGCGCTCCCGAGCAGGGTCTCGGTCCTGCTGCGCTGCCCTAGCCATTTCGACGACACAACACTAGTTGGGTTAAGAGGCCGCGCGGATTGACCATCCACGGGTCGTCTGGTTGTCCCACTGGAATGTCGGGTGTCCTGTCAACGAGACGACCGTGGAGGTCAGACACATCATGCGCGCGTTGGAGTCGGAAGTGGTGGATCCGGTGTGGGCGGCGATCGAGTCGGACTCCACGGTGAGCGAGGTCTTCGGCAAGGCCGAGCAGGGCGCCGCCTATGGCCGCACCAAGGTTCTGGGCTGTCGCCCGTGGTGCTTGGGCCCGATCCCGGCGGTCCTGCGGTTCTGTCGGAGGGGTCAGGCTGAGACAATGTAGGCAGTGTTGCTAGAGAATTGTGTCTCAGGGATTGACACAGCATGTGTTGTTCGGTAGTTTCGGTGGAGCCTCGCTGCCGGGCGTCGCGGCAGCCGTTCCGATGTCTGTCTATGACCGCGGCCGTCGTGGTTGCGGTCGCCAGCGAGGTTCCCGTGATAGCACCAGTCCACAGCACAGCAGCGGAGGTCGCTCCCGCGATGACCGGCGCAGCCGATTCCCAGAACCCCGCCGCAGGCGCCGTCGATGCGTCCGCGAGGTCGGCGGCGCGTGCTGCGGCCGGGATCGGGCGGCGGGCCTGGGAGCAGTTCGCCGAAAATCCCCTGCAGGCTATTTTCGGCACGGCCGTAGTAGCGCTGCTGGTGTTCAACTTCACGACCTTCAACGCCAGGATCGACGACACCAACGCCAGGATCGGCGACACCAACGCCAGGATCGACCGCGTCGATGCAAGGATCGACCGCGTCGAGGCAAGGATCGCCCGCGTCGAGGAGGGTGTGTCTGAGATCAACCTCAAGCTGACCGCTCTCATCGCTGCCCTCAACCGCACCGAGGAGGTCGAGGCCGCGCTCGAGGGCCGGCTCATCGACCCCGCTCCCGTTCCCGTCCCGTCGGCAACGAGCCCGTTTCCGCCTTAGCCTGGATCCCGAGCTGGACGGTCGTGAACAGCACGTCCGCGGCCCGTCCCGTCAGCGACGAGCCCGTTTCCGCCTTAGAGGCCGCGCGGATTGACCATCCACGGGTCGTCTGGTTGTCCCGACTGGAATGTCGGGTGTCCTGTCAACGAGACGACCGTGGAGGTCAGACACATCATGCGCGCGTTGGAGTCGGAAGTGGTGGATCCGGTGTGGGCGGCGATCGAGCCGCTTGTGCCGGTGCCTGTGGACAACCATCCCACCGGCGGGCACCGGCGCCGGATACCGGACAAGATCGTGTTCTGGGGGATCTTGATCCGGTTGGTGACGGGCTGCTCGTGGGTCACCGCGGAGAGGCTGTTGGACGGGCGCGTGTCTGACACGACTATGCGCGCCCGCCGCGACGAGTGGGTCGAGGCTCACGCCGCAAACCCAACACGGCTCCCCTCGGGCTGCGCTGGAGCGTCGAGCGCACCAACTCGTGGCTGTCGAACTTCGGACAGACGCGCCGCAACACAGACCGCCGCCCCCAGCACCGACGAGCCCAACTCTCCCTCGCCATAACCCTCATTATCACAGCCAAACTCATCGACCACCGCGACCGATGGAACCCCCACCCATGATCAATCCGCGCTCGCTCTAACTCTGTGATGCGGCCACGGTGGTCGTTGCGGCTCATCCAGTAGGGAAGCTCAGCAGCCGTGATCTGAGGCTCCGGCAGAGGTGGGGGCAGCGACGGCTGCGAAGCCTGCTTTATGGCGAGGTCAGACGAAGTTTCCACACTCCCAGTCTAGTCGCCACGACACAGGGTGACCGGGGCGGGCGCTCCCTGGTTGGGACCGAATCGCGTGGTCACAGTCCGATGCGACCCCCATGGAACTGCCGCTTCGATCAGGTCAAGCAGAGCGTCAATGGTGTCGATTCCGAGTTCTCTAACCAGCGCCACACAATCTGGCTTGTCCACAGGGCGGGCCGAGACCAACTTCATCGCCAGGATGTATCGGGGGCTGGCTGACTCCACGATAAGCCTGGCCCCCTCGAACACTGGCTCGGAGTCTGCTGAGATTGCGACCGTCTTCAGCTTGGCCGCATCGTTGAGCCAGTCCGGTCGCAGATTATGACGTGAGGCGACTCTTTCCGCGGCGCGGCGAAGGGCTGGCGGCAGTCCCTCCGACACCACATCAACATCGCCCGTCACCCGGTTGGGCATCCGAAGAGCAACCGCAGCACCACCTACGATCACGATACGGCAAGGGCTGCTGAGATTCTCCGCGGCGAGTTCAGTGTCCAGTTCGACGAACAGGCGCTACAACTGCTTCCCACTGAAGCTGTCGCGCTCAAAACCCTCGGCAGTCACCGAAGACGACCGGTCAGTCTCCGAAGCCGTGCGCCGTGATGTTCTCGATCATGCTTTGATCGAACCAGACATCATGGTAGGCGCAAGCATCCGGGGCGTCAGCAAGAGCGGCGCGGCCCCATTTGGAGTTCGGGTCAAGCGAAGCGAGCACCCCTATGGGGCGGCGGCTGCGATGCTGCCAGACCCAAGCGGGCACAGAAACGCCGTCACGGTCACACAGGGCGTGAACCACGGCAGCAATACGCGTCAGGTCATGGCGACGGCGTGAGAAGCGATGCCACCAACGGTGCCGCCTAGGGGCCTGGGCAACCATTGCTGCACGGTGGCGGTGATCAGTGTGCGCCCACTGCTTGCACAGTTCACGGAGTTCAACCACGCGACCACGATGATCGTTGTCGGCCATCCAACGAGGAATCTGATCGGCGGTGATGGTGGGAACAAACATGGCGACGGACGGTTGGGGGCGTTGATGGCTGTCACCCACATGATACCAAAGCCGTTTGCACTCCAACAGCCTGCTGCGACGCTGGCTGCCCAAAGTCACCGACCGCAACATCGGCGCGGTGCGTCTCGCCGGCATCGAGGACAACCTCAACACCATGCCCCGCAAGCTCCACGACTGGGACTCAGCCCACAGCGTCTACGCTGAGCTGACTTGCAACCTCCGGTAGAGTTTGCCGTTCTTCGGCCACGGGCCGGACGGTGCCCACAGACTGCTGGTGGCTGCCGCGGGGCGACAGAGGCGCACAAACGACTGATGGCTGCCGATCCGGGGGCTCAGGCGGGGCGTACGGGGATGCCGGCTTGGGCCATACGGGCCTTGGCCTCGGCGACGGTGTGCTCTCTGTAGTGGAAGATGCTCGCCGCCAGCACCGCGTCAGCCCTGCCTTCGATGATTCCCTCGACCAGGTGGTCGAGACTGCCCACTCCCCCGCTGGCGATCACGGGGATCCCTGTCACGTCCACAACCTTCGATGTCAAGTTCAGCTCGAAGCCTTCCTTGGTGCCGTCGCGGTCCATGGAGGTGAGCAGGATCTCGCCCGCCCCCAGACGCTCGGCTTCGACCACCCAATCGAGGCAGTCGATGCCGGTGCGGGTGCGGCCACCGTGGGTGAACACCTCGTAGCCGCTGGGTGCCTCGCTCGATCTGCGGGCGTCGACGGCGACCACGCAGCACTGGGCGCCGAACTCCCGGCTGATCTCGCGCACCAGCTCGGGCCGGCGCACCGCCGCCGTGTTGACGCTCACCTTGTCGGCCCCTGCCCGCAGCAGGCGCCGGGCGTCGTCGAGGGTGCGGATGCCGCCCCCGATGGTGAACGGGATGAACACCTCGTCGGCCACGGCCCGGGCCATGGCCACCGTAGTGTCGCGGCGGTCCGACGAGGCGGTGATGTCCAGGAACACCAGCTCGTCGGCGCCCCCGGCGTCGTACCGGGCTGCGAGTTCCACCGGGTCGCCCGCGTCGCGGATGTCCACGAAGTTGACGCCCTTGACCACACGCCCGGCATCGACGTCCAAGCACGGGATGACCCGGGCCACCCGCATCTCAACGATCCCCGCCACCATGCCCGCCACCGGCGCCACAAACCCGACACGAAACGACCCGGGCCACCCGCATCTCAACGATCCCCGCCGCTGGATGCCAGCACGGCGGCCGCCTCGGCCACCGTGAAGCGCCGTTCGTAGAGCGCGGTCCCCACGATGGCGCCGCTCAGCCGACGGCCTTCGGGGCCCTCGAGGCCGGCCAGGGCAGCCAGGTCCGCGAGCCGTCCCACGCCGCCCGAGGCGACCACGTCGGTGGACACCGCGTCCAGCACCGAAGCGAGACCGTCGAGGTCGGGCCCGTCGAGAGTCCCGTCGCGGCCGATGTCGGTGACCACGAAGGCGTCCACGCCGTCGGCGGCGAAGCTGCGGGCCACGTCCAGCACCCGCCGCCCCGAGCTCTCGAGCCAGCCGTCGGTGGCGACATCGCCTGCCCGGGCGTCGAGACCGACTGCTATGCGGTGCGACCGGGCCAGACCCCGCACCAGGTCCGGGTCGCGCAGCGCGGCGGTGCCCAGCACCACCCGCTCGACGCCGGCCGCGAACCACGCCTCGGCTGCCGCAGCGGTCCGCACGCCGCCACCGGCCTGGACCGGCACATCCACAGCGGCCGCTATCCCGGCGACGACGGAGGCGTTGTCCGGTCGGCCGGAACGGGCGCCGTCGAGGTCGACCACATGGATCCAGTCCGCTCCCTGATCGGCCATCTCGACCGCTCGGGCCTCGGGATCGTCGTCGTAGACGGTCTCAGCGCCGTAGTCGCCGCGGCGCAGGCGCACGCAACGTCCTCCGCGGACGTCGACCGCACAGTACAGGT
Source organism: Acidimicrobiales bacterium (assembly GCA_965116865.1). Classification (GTDB taxonomy): domain Bacteria; phylum Actinomycetota; class Acidimicrobiia; order Acidimicrobiales; family Aldehydirespiratoraceae; genus Aldehydirespirator. The sequence goes on from OZ220727.1 coordinate 1,006,395, forward strand.
TCACGGTGCTCGGCCGATCACGACGGACGCGCCAAGAAGAGCACGGCCCTGGTCCGCACACTGGAGCCGGTTCACGGTGCTCGGCCGATCACGACGGACGCGCCAAGAAGAGCACGGCCCTGGTCCGCACACTGGAGCCGGTTCACGGTGCTCGGCCGATCACGACGGACGCGCCAAGAAGAGCACGGCCCTGGTCCGCACACTGGAGCCGGTTCACGGTGCTCGGCCGATCACGACGGACGCGCCGGCCGCCGCCACGAAGTTGGCCAGGATGCGAAGGCCGGCATGCGACGACTTCTCGGGGTGGCACTGGACGGCCCAAACGTTGTCACGGGCCACCGCTGCCACCACCGGGCCGCCGTAGTCGCAGGTGGCGACAACGTCGGACCACTCCCCCGCCTCGGGTGCCAGCGAGTGGACGAAGTAGACCCAGACCGGATCGTCGAGACCCGACAGCATCGGGTGGTCGCATCTCCGTTCCAGCACGTTCCACTGCATCTGCGGACGCTTGACAGGACCGGGGATCCAGCGCACCATGCGGTCGAACACGCCCAGGCCGGAAACGCCGGACGCCTCGTCCGAGCCGGCGAACAGCACCTGCATCCCGACGCAGATGCCCATGAACGGCCGGCCCGACAACGCCGCCCGGAGCGCGGCCTCGTCCAGTCCAGAACGGCCCAGCGCGGCCATGCACGACGCGAAGGCGCCCACCCCGGGGAGCACCACAGCGTCGGCTGCCTCGATGAGCCCGCAGTCCGAAGTGAGCCGGGCGTCGGCGCCGGCCTGCTCGAAGCCCTTCTGCGCTGAGTGCAGGTTGCCGATCCCGTAGTCGAGGACAGCGATCAGAGGCTTCCTGTGTCCGTCGAGCGGTGCGAGTCTGTTGCGTCGCAGCGTTGTCACTCCCGTACCCGCTCGCCTGGACTGACGGACCGTTCGGGTCACGGCCCCGACCGGTGCCTAGCCGCCATCCGCGGGAGTCGCTCACGGTCGGCTCGGCCGATGGCCGTCACAGCGCGCCCCTTGTGGACGGCAGGGCGGCGCCACTCCAGGGTCTTCGTCTCCGCGACCCGGCCCACCAAGTCATAGCGCACCCTTTGTGGATGGCAGGGCGGCGCCCTCCACCCGCACCGCGTCGCGGACCGCCCGGGCCACGCCCTTGAACGACGCCTCCACGATGTGGTGGGTGTTGCGGCCCCGCCGCAGCACGACGTGCAGCGTGATCGCGGCCGCGGTGGCGAAAGCCCGCCAGAACTCCTCGGCCAGCTGGGGGTCGAAAGGCGGGTCGCCCAGGATCCTCTCGCCGGGGAACTCCACGTCGTAGTGCAGGAACGGCCGTCCCGACAGGTCAAGCACCACCTCGACAGCGGCCTCGTCCAGCGGCACCGTGACGCTGGCGAAGCGTCGTATCCCGGCCTTGTCGCCCAACGCCTCGCGGAAGGCCTCGCCCAGCACGATGCCGGTGTCCTCGACGGTGTGATGGGCGTCCACCGCGAGGTCGCCGCGAGCCCGCACGGTCAGCCCGAGCCCGCCGTGGCGGCCGAGCTGGTCCAGCATGTGGTCGAAGAACGGCAGGCCGGTGGAGACCTCGGTCGAGCCGTCGCCGTCGAGGTCGAGGCCGACTTCGATGCTGGTCTCCTCAGTGGATCGGGAACGTGTGGACGTGCGGCTCATGGTGAGGTCTCCTTGTGTGAGGCGCGCCTCTCGAGGCTACGAGGCCGAGCGAATGGGCGGGAGCGACGCGGCCCGTACAGGCGAGACCGTGGCCCGAGCGGCCCGTGAGCGCAGCGAACAAGAGCGGCAATGACACCGCCGCGACACGACGGGCTCACTCCTATCCGCGCAGCCCCTACGAGGCCGAGCGGACAGGCGACGCCGCCGTGGCCGAAACGCTCACACCAGGACCCCCGCGAAACGCTCTCCCATGTCGGGAGAGAGCATCCTGAGACAGCCGTGGCCGAAACGCTCACACCAGGACCCCCGCGAAGGCGCCGCGGCCGCTGCGGCTGCGGTCGTGTCCTTCGGAGATGGCCGAAACGCTCACACCAGGACCCCCGCGAAACGCTCTCCCATGTCGGGAGAGAGCATCCTGAGACAGCCGTGGCCGAAACGCTCACGCCAGGATCCCCGCGAGGGCGGCCAGGAAGCGGTCGTCCTCCTGCCGGGTGCCGACCGTCACCCTCAGGCAGCCTTCCAGGCGCGGCCACGACGAGCAGTCCCGCACCAGCACCGAGCGGTCCACGAGCTGCTGCCACACCTCGGCGCCGTCGCGTCTGCGGGGCCGGAACAGCACGAAGTTGGCGCCCGAGGGCCACACGTCCACCGGCAGCCCGCCCAGCCGGTCCGACAGCCGGTCGCGCTCGGCCACGATGGCCTCCACCCGGGCCTGCATCTCGTCGACGCAGCCCAGCGCGGCGATGCCCACCGCCTGCTTGAGGGCGTCGAGGTGGTAGGGCAGGACCACCTTGTCCATCTCGGCCACCAGCCATGGCGGTCCGATCAGGTACCCCAGGCGGGCTCCGGCCATGGCCCAGGCCTTGGAGTAGGTGCGGGTCACCGCCAGAGGGGCCTCGTCGTCGAGGAACTCCAAGGCGCTGTGGGGAGCGAACTCGGCGTAGGCCTCGTCGACGCACAGCAGTCCGGAGGCGGCGCCTGCCGCTTCGAGCAGCGATGAGACCACCGGGCGGGGCTCGACAGTGCCCGACGGGTTGTTGGGCGAGCACAGGAACGTCACAGCGGGCCGCGACGAGCCGATCAGTTCCGTGGCCTCGCCGCTTTCGAGGATGAAGTCGTCCCCCCGCACCCCCTCGACTACCGCGGTGCCGGTGATGCGTGCCAGGTGGGAGTGCAGCGCGTAGGTGGGCTCGAACACCGCCGCGCTGCGGCCCGGCCCGCCGTAGGCGAGGAGCAGGCACTGGAGCACCTCGTTGGAGCCGTTGGCCACGAAGACGCGATCTCTCGACACGCCGTGCCGGTCCCCGATCCGGGACCTGAGCTCTGCGGCCCGCCGGTCGGGGTACCGGTTCCAGGCCGCCGACCGGGCCGCGGCCGCCACCGCCTCGGCGAACTCGGGCGGCGGCGGCAACGGGCTCTCGTTGGTGTTGAGGCGCACGTCCACGTCGAGCTGGGGCGAGTGGTAGCCCGACATCAGGGCGATGTCGCCTCGGGGCCGCACCAGGCTGGGCGTCATGTCCTGCGGACTCACGGCGAGCGCTCCGTCGGCGACGCCTTCGACTCGGAGTCGAGAGACGCGAGTCGCAGGCGCACAGCATCGGCGTGGGCGGTGAGCCCCTCGGCTTCGGCCAGCGCGATCACATGGGGCGCCAGCCGCCGGAGCCCGGACCGGTCGACGGTCAAGATGTGCATGCTCTTGAGGAAGTCACGCACCCCGAGCGCGCCAGCGAAGCGGGCCGTGCCGTCGGTGGGCAGCACATGGTTGGGCCCCGCGGCGTAGTCGCCCAGCGAAGCGGGCGTCCACGGCCCGCAGAGCACCGCCCCGGCATTGCGGACCGACAGCGCCAGCGCATCGGCATCGGCAACCATCAGCTCCACGTGCTCGGGAGCGATCTCGTTGACGACCTCGAGGGCTTGCACGACACTCGAGCACAGCACGCTGTAGCCGGAGTGGCCGAGGGTCGCCTCAATCTCGTCGCGACGGTCGGCGCAGGCTACGAGCCTGGAGACTTCGGCCTCCACCGCCTCCGCGGCAGCCTCGTCCCATGTGACCAGCCAGGCCAGCCCGTCGGGGCCGTGCTCGGCCTGCAGGATCACATCGGCCGCAGCGAACGTGGGGTCAGCGCCGGTGTCGGCCATCACAACCACCTCCGAAGGGCCCGCGAACGCGGCCGGAACCCCGACGACGCCGGCCACCTCCCGCTGGGCCAGCGCCACATACGGGTTGCCCGGCCCGACGATCACAGCGACGGCGGGAATCGACTCCGTTCCGTAGGCCAGCGCGGCAATGGCCTGAGCCCCGCCCACGGGATGGACCTCGTCAACCCCTGCCGCGGCAGCCGCGGCCAGGGTCACGTCGGCTATGCGGCCGTCGGGTCCGGGCGGCACGCACACCGCGATCTCGTCCACGCCGGCCACCTTGGCCGGCACCGTGGTCATGATCAGCGTCGACGGGTAGGCCGCCCGCCCTCCGGGCACGTAGCATCCGGCCCGATGCACGGCAAGATGCCTCTCCGCCACCGCGACCCCGTCGTGTTCGTGGAGGATGTCGTCGGGCAGCTGGTGGCGGTGGTAGGACTCGACATTGGCCACCGCGACGTCCAGAGCTTCGCGCACCTCGGGGGGTGTGCGGGCCGCGGCTTCCGCGATCTCGGCCGGCTCCACGGTGAGGCCGGCGGGTTCGGCGCCGTCGAAGCGGGCGGTCAACTCTCGTAGAGCGGCGTCGCCGCGCTCCCTCACCGCCGCGATGATGGCTCGAACGGCCTTCAAGGGGCCCTCGGGCGCGGGCCGGGGCCGGGGCAGGCGGTCAGCGACGGGTCCGTCGTCGCCCCGCAGGTCGAGGCGGGTCAGCACCCCTCAACGCTACCGGGCGGAACCCTCTGGAAGAGTGACGAACAAATCCCGAATGGCGCAACCTCCGCTCACGAAACCCCAGGTCAACGACTTGTGCGACGCGTGAGATCGATATTGCTCAGCAGTCGCCCAGTGTCCCGAGTGAGGAATACGTTGCAGATATGCTGCCGTGGTCTCGAGGATCTCGTCGGCGGTCATGCGCCACACGGAGGGGTGCGGGTGCTCATATAACGTCGTAACGTGTGCGGCGTCGCGTTCTCCCGCGTGGAACTCAGACCGTGCTGGAGGGGCAGAAGTCGTTGAGGACGCAGTCCTCGCAGCGTGGTCGGCGAGCCACGCACACCCGACGACCGTGGAGGATCACACGCAGGCTGAAGTCGCCCCGCTCGGCTGCCGGGATCATCGGGTTGAGCTCGAGCTCGATCTTCACCGGATCTGTCTCGGAGGTCAGATCGAGAAGGTTCGACAACCGGGTGACGTGAGTGTCGACGGGCAGGCCCGGCAGGCCCAGAGCCACGCTGCGGATCACGTTGGCCGTCTTGCGGCCCACACCGGGCAGGCGCACGAGTTCGCGCATGGCGCCGGGCACCTCGCCTCCGTAGTCGTCCACCAGCATCCGGGCCATTCCCACCAGGCTCTTGGACTTGTTGCGGAACAGTCCGATGGTGTTGATGCAGGGCTGGACGTCCTCCGGCTCGGCCTCGGCCAGCGTCTCGGCGTCCGGGAACCGGGCGAACAGGGCGGGCGTGGCCTTGTTGACGCCCACGTCGGTGGCCTGCGCCGACAGGATGGTGGCCACCAGCAGCTCGAAGGCGTTGCCGTGGTCGAGTTCGCACACCGCGTCTGGGTACTCTGTGGCCAGGCGCTCGTGAGTGCGGCGGGCACGGCCTTTGGGCGTACGGGGACGGGCCATCGGATCCGAAGCTAGTGGCCCGGCGTCGACACGGCTCGCTCGCCCACCCGGCCGACGGGCCGGGCCTCACCTGACCACCGAAACCCAGCAACGACCCACACCGCCCACTCCCAACACGCAACACGACAAGCCAGCCTGACCACCGAAACCCAGCAACGACCCACACCGCCCGCAGCGGTACCCTCGGATCGTGGGCTACGAAGTGGACATGTCGGCCGTAGCCGACGGGGAGACGCGCATTGTGCTGCTCGAGGGTCGAGCCGCCGGAGAGACGCAGCAACTGCTGTCCGAGGCTCTGGCGGGACTCGACGACGGCGCCGGGGTCCAACTGTGGATCAGGGAGGTCGCGCCGGGCGACGACGCCGCGGCCGGCCGCCACGGATTCGAGCCGTGCCGCGACCTGTGGCAGATGCGCTGCCGACTGCCGGCCCAGCCGTCGGGGCTTCCCACCAGGGCCTTCGGGATCGACGACGTCGACGAGTTCGTGGCGGTGAACAACCGGGCCTTCCACTGGCACCCCGAACAGGGCGGAATGTCCGCTGCCGACGTGCGGGCCCGGATGGCGGAGCCGTGGTTCGACGCCGACGGGTTCCGCCTGCACCACCGTGACGGCCGCCTGGCCAGCTTCTGCTGGACCAAGATCCACGCCGATCACGACCCGCCGCTGGGAGAGATATACGTGATCGCGGTGGACCCCGACTTCGCCGGGCGGGGTCTGGGACGGCCGACGACCCTGGCCGGGCTCGAGTGGCTGTCGGACCGAGGACTGACCGTCGGGATGCTCTACGTGGAGTCCGACAACCACCCGGCCAACGCCGTCTATGAGCGCATCGGCTTCGAGCACCACCACACCGACCGCGCCTATCGCCGCCCTCCAGGCTAGTGCTCTGTCCACACACCTGCGTCGGGGTCGCGTCCACCGTTTGGGGGTTTGTGGGTGGTGGAATCAACGGTATGTCCAAACCATTGCGGGTTCGTCGTTTGACGGACCAAGGCCGCGCAACGTCGCGAACGCGCCCGAGTCCGCTCCCAACGAGGACGCCGCTGGGGCATCCCAACCACACAAGCAGCATGAAACTCAACCACATTCAACACGCGCGCAAACGTTTGTGGACAGAGCACTAGTCCTGCATACTGTGGGGGTGGACACGCGGGTCTGGGTCAATCCCCGGCAACCTCAGACGCTTTACATCGCACAGCTGCTGATGTATTTCCAAGGGGGATTCTCGCTCGTGTTCGCACTGCTCGGCACCCGGTCCTTCAGCATCTACACGCTGACGATCTCGGCGGGCAAGCTGATGGCCGCCTTCGGCATCGCCAACGAGAGGCGGTGGGGCTACAAGCTCGGGGTGGTCGTGGCCGCGATCCCGCTGGTGCTGTTGTTGCTCTTGGCCGTGATCGACACTCCGCGCTGGCTGTTCAGCGACGTGACCGGCCTGCTGTTCGACATAGCGTTGATCGCTCTGCTGCTGCACCCCACGAGCCGCGGCTACCAGCGGAACTGGCCCAAGCCGCAGCGCGGGCCGCGCGGCTAGCCGGGGTGAGCGAACTCCTGACCGGCGCGGCCAAGCGCCGAGCCGTGCGGGAGATGTTCGACGCGATCGCACCACGCTACGACCTGGTGAACCGCGTCATGACCTTGCGGCTCGACGTGGCCTGGCGGCGCCGGACGGTTAGAGATCTGGCTCTGCCCGCCGGGTCGCGGGTGGCCGACCTGGCCTGCGGCACCGGCGACTTCTGCCGCGATCTCGCCCGGGCCGGCCACAGCGCCTTCGGCTTCGACTTCTCGACGGGAATGCTGCGGGCCGCCGGTCCGGCGAACCGCGGCGGCGCTCCCCTGGTTGCCGCCGACGTGCTGGAGCTGCCGCTGCCGGACGGCGCGCTGGACGGCGCGACCTGCGGGTTCGCCCTGCGCAACCTGACCGCTGTCCCGCCGTTGTTATCCGAGCTGGCCCGGGTGCTGCGACCCGGCGGTCGCATCGGCCTGCTGGAGGTGGACTCCCCCACCAGTCCCGTCTTGCGCTGGGGCCATGGACTGTATTTCGGCCGGGTCGTGCCGTTGATCGGCGCGCTGCTGTCCGACCGGGATGCCTACCGGTACCTGCCCGAATCGGTCGCCTACCTGCCGGTCTCGGCGGAGATCATGGACGGTCTGCGGTCCGTCGGCTTCATCGACGTTCGCCACTTCCGGCTCAGCGCAGGCGTTGCCCAGCTGATCACCGCCGCCCGCGGCTGAACCGTGCTCTGTCCACCGGGCCCGTGAGCCTCAGCCGTCTCTGCGTCGGCGGCAACAACATCACCGACCTCACGGCGCAAAACGCGCACCGCGGGCGCCCGGGCGTGGCATGTCTCTGCGTCTGCGGCAACAACATCACCGACCTCACACCCCTCGACAACGTCACCGGACTCGCCATCCGCGGACCAGACAGCCAGAACGACAGACGCTGAACCCCCGGAACCGGCCGACACCGCCGACGCATCCAGGCTCAGACGCTCTGCTGCTTGGCGAGATCGTCGACAATCTCGGCGCCGTCGACGGCCAGGAGCGACACGGGCGGGCACAGAATCTTGCAGTCCCGCGAGCCTCCGCCCACGATCACCTGGTCGCGCTCCATGACCCGGGCGTCGACCCACACCGACAGGCCGTCCGGCAGACCGAACGGGGTGACCCCGCCGATCATCATGCCGGTTCGCTCGACGGTGGTGCCCGCGTCGGCGAAAGAGGCCTTGCGGACGCCGAGCCGGCGGCGCACCACCCCGTTGACGTCCAGCCTGGTCGATGCCAGCACCACGCAGCACACCATCGGCCGGGCCGGCGACTTCCCGACCACGCAGATGGCGTTGGCCGAATCATCCATCGGATACCCGTAGCGCTCGCAGAACCGGGCGGTGTCGGCGAAGTCGGGGCTGCACCCCAGCACCTCGTACGACACGCCCAGCGCTTCCAGATGGCCGATCACCGCTTCACGGCTCATGGGCGTCAGTCTGCTCGGCCCGGCACCGAGCGCAAACACCGATTCTCGTCGAGAAACTCCGCGAGCAGACGACTGAAGCCCACCCCCCTTGGGTCCGAACGGACCGCCACGAGCACAGCGCACAAACGCAACCACTGAAACCCGAACAAACCGCCACGAGCACAGCGCACAAACGCAACCACTGAAACCCGAACAGACCGCCACGAGCACAGCGCACAAACGCAACCACTGAAACCCGAACGGACCGCCGCGAGCACAGCGCACAAACGCAACCACTGAAACCCGAACAGACCGCCACGAGCAGACGTCTGGGAGCGGGAGGCTATGTCACAGCGATGCCTGCCGCCATGGCCAGGCCCGACACGAGCTGGGTCCGGGCGGTGGAGTCCAGTACCGGCATCAGGTTGAGGCTGTCCGCCTCCCGCAGGACACGGCGCGCCGCGTCCACCGCGAAAGGAGCGCCCAGCACGGCGGCTGCTGCGGCACGACCTGTGAGCGACGCGGCCAGCGCCGCCGCGTAAGAAGCCTCCAATACGGCCATGTAGGCGAGACGGGTGCGGCGCCCGCCCAGTCGGACAGCCAAGGTCCGCTTGCCCGCGGCGGCGTCGCCGTGGATGTCGCGCAGGTTGTTGGCCATCAGCAGCGCCACCGCCCACAGACCCACCGGCACGCCGAACAGCACCGTGAACCAGTCCAACCGTTCCAGCAGCACATAGGCCGTGCCGGCGGTGGCCACCAAACCGAAGAACACGAACACGAACACCTCGCCCAGCCCCAGATAGCCGTACGGTCTGGGGCCTCCCGTGTAGGCCCATCCCGAGGCCAGGCACACCGCGCCGGCTATCAGCAGCCCCCAACCGGCGGCCGCTGCCAGCACCGCGCCGACCACGCCGGCAACGGCGAAAGCCCACAGCGAGGCGCGCTTCACTCGGCGGGCCTCAACCAGTCCGGAGCCCACCAGCCGGCGGGGGCCGATCCGACTGGAGTCGTCGACGCCCCGGACGCCGTCGGAGTAGTCGTTGGCGAAGTTGACGCCCACCTGCAGCGCCACAGCCACCGCCAACGCGGCCGCTGCCCGCCACCACTGGGTCTGCGAGCCCTCCCCTACAGCCGCCGCCGTTCCCACCGCCACCGGGACCACAGCCGCGCCCAGGGTGCGGGGACGGGCTCCGGCCGCCCAAGTCCTCAGCGCGGTCATCCGCTGTTCATTGCCGCGGCCGTGGACGTCAAGCCGCCGCGTACCTGTAACCAGCGGGCCGGCCCTCGCTGCGGCGCATGACGGCGCGCATGCAGGCCACCAGCTCCCGCACATGGTAGGGCTTGGCCTCGTAGTCGTCGGCGTCGACCTCCAAGCCGACCACGGTGTCGATCTCGTCGCGCCGGGCCGAGAGCATGATGACGGGCGTGTCGCCGAAGGAGCGGATGCGGCGGTACACGTCGAGGCCCGACATCGTGGGAAGCATCACCTCGAGCAGCACGATCTCAGGCTCAAGGGACGCGAACATGGCCAGCGGTCCACGACCCGGCGAGCGGCTGCCCAGGACCCTCGCACTATCTCAGGCTCGAGGGACGCGAACATGGCCAGGGCCTCCTCGACGTCGCCGGCGACATCGACGACGAACCCCTCGGCCGCCAGCACGACCTGCAGCCCCTCCCGACACGAGGGCTCATCGTCGACAACCAGTACCCGGACTCCGGCAGTCACCCGCGACAGTCTGCCCGACCGTCGGACCAGACACTCACCGCCAACCGCAACCCAGCCCACCCCCTTCCCACCAAACGTTGCCGAACGACGCTCACCGCCAACCGCAACCCAGCCCACCCCCTTCCCGCTCCTTCTCGCTCCGCTCGCCGGCCGATCAGCCACGGCACCGCTGCGGACCTCGCGGTCCCCGTCGCGATTCGGGCCGGCTCGCTCGGCCCCTAGGCTCGCAGCGTGAACCGGCTCGGCAGCGAGACCAGCCCGTACCTGCGCCAGCATCGCGACAACCCGGTGGACTGGTACCCGTGGGGGCCGGAGGCGTTCGCAGCGGCCGCCGAGCGGGACCGGCCGGTCCTGCTGTCGGTGGGCTACTCGAGCTGCCACTGGTGCCATGTGATGGCCCACGAGTCGTTCGAGGATCCCGACACCGCGGCAGTGATGAACCGCCTGTTCGTCAACGTCAAGGTCGACCGGGAGGAGCGTCCCGACGTGGACGCCGTCTACATGGACTCGGTGCAGGCCATGACAGGTCGGGGCGGCTGGCCCATGACCGTGTTCCTGGCCCCCGACGGCCGGCCCTTCTTCGGCGGCACCTACTACCCGGACCGGCCCCGGGGCGGAATGGCCTCCTTCCGCCAGGTGATGGCGGCCATCGACGACGCCTGGACCAACCGCCGGACCGACGTGCATGCCCAGGCCGACCAGCTCGTCGCGCTGATCGATCGGACGTCGCGGGCGGCCGCTTCGCTGGGCGCGGAGGCCGGCGACGGAACCGGCGGGCAGCCACTTGAGCGGGCCGGGGACGCCATCCTGGCCGCGTTCGATCCCCAGTGGGGCGGCTTCGGCGGTGCGCCCAAGTTCCCGGCGGCCATGACCCTGACCTCGGCGCTGCGCATCCACCGGCGCAGCGACCGCCCCGAGCTGCTGCGAGCGGTGCGGACCAGCCTCGACGCCATGGCCTCCGGAGGCATCTACGACCATCTCGGCGGCGGTTTCGCCCGCTATTCGGTGGACCGCCGGTGGCTCGTGCCCCACTTCGAGAAGATGCTCTACGACAACGCCCTGCTGACCAGGGCGTACCTGCACGCCTGGATGCTGACGGGCGAGCATGTCTACCGGCAGGTCGTGGACGAGACGATCGGCTACGTGCTGCGCGACCTCCGCCACTGCGACGGAGGCTTCTACTCGGCTGAGGACGCCGACTCCGAGGGCGTCGAGGGCAAGTTCTACGTGTGGTCCGAGCCCGAGTTGCGTGCCGTTGTGCATAACGCGGCGGGCGCCGAGGCCGCCGAGGCAGCGGCAGCCTGGTGGGGTGTGACTGCGGCCGGAAACTTCGAGGGGTCCAACATCTTGAACCGGCCGATGCGGGGCGACCTGATCCGGCCCACCGAGGTGGAAGCCGCCCGCGAGGCGTTGTTCGCGTGCCGGGAGAACCGGGTGCGCCCCGGTCTCGACGACAAGGTCCTCACCGAATGGAACGGCCTGATGCTTTCTGCGCTGGCCGAGGCCGCGGCAGCTACCGGCGACCCGCGGTGGCGGGCGGCGGCGCTGGCCAACGGCGAGTTCCTGACAGCCAACCTGCGGCGCGACGACCGCCGATGGCTGCGCTCCTGGCAGGCCGGCAACGCCGGACGCCCGGCCCAGGCCCGCCATCTGGCATACGCCCACGACTACGCGGCGCTGATCGACGCCTTCACCCGGCTGGGAGAGCTCTCGGGCGAGGCTCGCTGGATCGACGAGGCCCGATCGGCGGCCGACGGCCTGCTGGAGCTCTTCTGGGACGACGACGCAGGAGGGGTGTTCACGACCGGCAACGACGCCGAGAGACTGGTGACCCGCCCCAAAGACCTGATGGACAACGCCACCCCGTCGGCCCAGTCGCTGGCGGCGTGCGGCCTGCTGCGGCTGGCGGCGCTGACCGGCGAGTCCCGCTACGACGTGTGCGCCCACCGGATCATCAGACTGTTCGCTCCGGTGGCGGCTCAGCACGCCACCGCCTTCGGCCGGGCGCTGGAGGCGCTCGACATGGCCGCCCACGGCCTCGACGAGATCGCCGTCGTGGGCGACCGGGACGACTTGGTGGCCGTGGCGCAGACCCTCTACCTGCCCGACGCGGTCCTGGCCTGGGGCGAGCCCTACGACTCTCCCCTGTGGGCCGAACGGGCCGATGGATTCGCCTACGTCTGCCGCAACTTCGCCTGCCGGTCCCCCGCGTCTACAGCCGATGAACTGACGGCCCGACTCGAGGCCTGACCGCGGGCCTCGGTGGCGGTGCGGACCGAGTGCGTCCGCCAGATCGGCTTGCCGTCGCGGTCGTACAGCAGGCCGGTCAGTCTGGCGTTGCACGAGAGCTCCTCCAGCACAGCCCGCGGCAGCCGGGTGCCGTCGGGCAGCTCCGCGACGAGCCTGCCAGTGGCGCCGTCGACGTGGGCGACCACACAGATGTCCGCTATCGGCCGGCCACCACCCCCGACACCGCTGCGGGAGCCGCCTGCCCGTGCATTGCCGCCGCCGCTGCCAGAGCCGCCTGCCCGTGCATTGCCGACACCGCTGCCAGAACCGCCTGCCCGTGCATTGCCTTTCCAGTGGTTCGTCGCTGAAATGGTTGAGGCGGCCAGTGCAGCCGAGCAACCGGCGTCTACGCGGTTGTGCCGAGGTCTAGGGCGCGTTGCAGCAGGCTCGCTGTTTGAGCGCGTGTGAGATGCTGGTGCGGGCAGAAGCGCAGCGGGTCGCTGCCGCAGCCTTTGGTGACACCGCTGTGGTACAAGGCGTCGATGGCCGCCGCGTGGGGACTCTGCGAGTCCACGTCGACGAATCCCGCGGACCGCGCAGCGTCTGCCAAGCCGAGCGCGCGGTGCAAGAAGCTGGCCATCTGAGCCCTGGTAACGGGCAGCTCGGGACAGAAGCGCAACGGACCGGTACCGCAGCCCGCGGTGATCCCGGCGTGGTGCAGGGCGTCGATGGCTGCCGCGTGGGTGCTCCGCGGGTCGACATCGACGAATCCTGCGGGTTGCGGCGCATCATCCAAACCGAGCGAACTCGCCAGCAGTCCGGCCATCTGAGCCCGGGTGACGGGCAGCTCGGGACAGAAGCGCAACGGGTCGTCGCCGCAGCCGGCGATGATGCCGCTGCCGAACATCGTCTCGACAGCCGACATGTGGACGCTGCCGGGGTCCACATCAGCGAATATCCCAGACTGCCGAGCCGCAGGCGGCGGAGCCGGAGACGGAGACGGCGGCGGCGGAGGCGGAGGAGGAGGCGGCGGAGGCGGAGGAGGCGGCGACACCCTGTCGTCGTCTGTGACGGTGACCGCCACATCGCCGGTCACGCCGACGTAGCCGCCGCCGTCCGCTGTGTGATGCAACGTCGCCATGTCGTCGACGAGGTCGGGGTCTTCGTCGGCGTGCACCTCCACCGACTGGACCGTGTCCCAATCGGCGGTGCCGAACGTCAACGTCAGCACCGGACCCGACACCGACGCAGACACCGACACCGAATCCCCAGCGCGGCCCAACACCAGATCACCGCCCGCCGACACCGACACCACCACCGACACAGACCCCGACGGCAGCGCCGACAACCTCACCCCGTACCCGACACCCATACCCTCACCCACCGACACCGACACCGGGTCCAACACCAACGCCGCGACGTCGTCGTCTGTGACAGTCACCGCCACATCACCAGTCACACCGACGAAGCCGCCGCCGTCCGCTGTGTGATGCAACGTCGCCGTGTCGTCGACGAGGTCGGGGTCTTCGTCGGCATGCACCTCCACCGACTGGACCGTGTCCCAATCGGCGGTGCCGAACGTCAACGTCAGCACCGGACCCGACACCGACGCAGACACCGACACCAAATCCCCAGCTCGGCCCAACACCAGATCACCGGCCGCCGACACCGACACCACCACCGACACAGACCCCGACGGCAGCGCCGACAACCTCACCCCGTACCCGACACGCATACCCTCAACCACCGACACCGACACCGGGTCCAACACCAACGCCGCGACGTCGTCGTCTGTGACAGTCACCGCCACATCGCCAGTCACGCTGACGTAGCCGCCGCCCGACGCTGTGTGATGCAACGTCGCCGTGTCATCGACGAGGTCGGGGTCCTCGTCGGCGTGCACCCTCACCGACTGGACCGTGTCCCAATCGGCGGTGCCGAACGTCAACGTCAGCACCGGACCCGACACCGACGCAGACACCGACACCGAATCCCCAGCGCGGCCCAACACCAGATCACCGGCCGCCGACACCGACACCACCACCGACACAGACCCCGACGGCGGCCTCGACAGCCTCACCCCGTACCCGACACGCATACCCTCATCCACCGACACCGACGACGGGTTCAACACCAACGCCGCGACGTCGTCGTCTGTGACGGTCACCGCCACATCGCCGGTCACGCTGGCGTAGCCGCCGCCGTCCGCTGCGTGGTGCAACGTCGCCGTGTCATCGAGGAGGTCGGCGTCGTCGTCGGCATGCACCCTCACCGACTGGAACGTGTCCCAGTCGCCGGTACCGAACGTCAACGTCAGCACCGGACCCGACACCGACGCAGACACCGACACCGAATCCGCAGCTCGGCCCAACACCAGATCACCGGCCGCCGACACCGACACCACCACCGACACAGTCCCCGACGGCAGCGCCGACAGCTTCACCCCGTACCCGACACTCGTACCCTCAAGCACAGTCACCGACGGCGGGTCGAACACCAACTCCGCGACGTCGTCGTCGACGACGGTCACCGCCACATCGCCGGTCACGCTGACGTAGCCACCGCCCGACGCCTCATGGTGCAGTGTCGCCGTGTCGTTGACGAGGTCGGCGTCTTCGTCGGCGTGCACCCTCACCGTCTGGTACGTGTTCCAGTCGCCGGGGGCGAACGTCAACGTCAGCACCGGACCCGACACCGACGCAGACACCGACACCAAATCCCCAGCGCGGCCCAACACCAGATCACCGGCCGCCGACACCGACACCACAACCGACACAGTCCCCGACGGCGGCCTCGACAGCCTCACCGCGTACCCGACACGCGCACCCTCATCCACCGACACCGACGGCGGGTCGAACACCAACCTGCCGGTGTCGTCGTCGTCGACGGTCACCGACACATTCTCCTCCACGGAATAGCCGCCGCCGACCGCCGAATTCACCAACGTCTCGGAATCGTCGCCGATGTCGATGTCCTCTAAGGCATGCACCGTCACCGACTTATAGGTGTTCCAATCGGCGGTACCGAACGTATGCAACAGCACCGGAGACGAATCCGACACAGACACCGACTCCGACGGCGTCATCAACACCAGATCACTGCGCGCGCCGTCAACAACCGCCACAGAAAACGCCACATCCCCCGACGGCGGCGCCGACAACCTCACCCCATAGCGAGAACTCTTTCCCTCACCCACAGTCACCGGCGTACCGGTGAACTCAAACATGCCCGTGTCATCGTCTGTGACCGTCACCGCCACATCGCCGGTTATGCTGACGTAGCCGCCGCCCGTCGCCGTGTGGTGCAACGTCGCCGTGTCGTCGCCGACGTCGTCGTCTTCGTCGGCATGCACCCTCACCGTCTGGTAGGTGTCCCAATCGGCGGTGCCGAACGTCAACTCCAGCACCGGACCCGACACCGACGCAGACACCGACAACGAACCCGCAGCGCGGCCCAACACCAGATCACTGCGCGCCGACACCGACACCGCAACCGTCACAGGCCCCGACGGCAGCGCCGACAGCTTCACCCCGTACCCGCCACGCATACCCTCATCCACCGACACCGACGGCGGGTCGAACACCAACCTGCCGTTGTCGTCGTCGACGACGGTCACCTCCACATTGGCCGCCGCGGAATAGCCGCCGCCGGTCGCCGAATTCACCAACGTCTCGGAATCGTCGCCGACGTCGGCGTCGTCCAAGGCATACACCGTCACCGACTTATAGGTGTCCCAATCGGCGGTACCGAACGTCAACAACGGTGTCGGAGACGAATCCGACACAGACACCGACTCCGACGGCGTCACCAACACCAGATCACTGCGCGCGCCGTCAACAACCGCCACAGAAAACGTCACAGGCCCCGACGGCTTCGCCGACAACTTCACCCCGTAGCTAGAACCGCTCGATCCCTCGAACACAGTCACCGCCGTATCGGAGAACACCAGCGTGTCCGTGTCGGTGTCTTCGACGGTCACTGCCACGTCCGCGTAAAAGTCGTGGCCGCCGCCCGTCACGGCGTGGCGCAACGTCGCGGAGTCGTCGACAGTGTCGGCATCTTCGTCGGCATGCACCCTCACCGACTGATAGGTGTCCCAATCGGCGGTGCCGAACGTCAACGCCAGCACCGAACCCGAATCCGACACAGACACCGACATCGCCGACGGTGTCGACAGCACCAGATCACTGTCATCGCCGCCGGGCACAGCCACCTCCACCGTCACAAGCCCCGACGGCTTCGCCCCCAGCTTCACCCCGTACTCTGAGTGCGAGCCCTCCGTCACCGACACCGACCTCGAATCGAACACCAAAACACCGCTCTCGTCGTCGGCGACCCTCACCGGCACATCCACGTAAAAATCGTGGCCGGGGCCCGACACGGCGAAGCGCAGCGTGTGAAAGTCGTCGACATCGTCAGCGTCGTGGGTGCCGAACACATCCACATAGTAGTAAGTATTCCAATTGCTGGTGGTGAACGTCTTCTCCAGCACCGGATGCGAACCCGTCACCTTCATCGAATTATCTCCGTCCGTCAGCACCAGATCGCTGCCGAAGCCGTCGGGCACAGACACCGACACCGTCACATTCCCCGTCGGCTTCGCCCCCAGCTTCACCCCAAGATCACGACGCCCGTGCTTGGACTCGGGTATCGTCATCAAGCTCTTACCGAGCACCAAATCGTCCCTATCGAGCACCAACGCGCCCGTGTCGTCGTCCGCGACGGTGACTGTCACGTCGCCGGTCGCGCCGTCGTAGCCGCCGCCCGACGCGGTGTGGTGCAACGTCTCGAAATCGATGGCGAAGTCGGCGTCGTCGTCGGCATGCACCCTCACCGACTGGAACGTGTCCCAGTCGGTGGTGCCGAACGTCAACGCCAGCACCGACCCCGAATCCGAAACAGACACCGACACCGACATCGAATCCGCAGCCCGGCCCAACACCAGATCACCGCCCGCCGACGCCGACACCACCACCGTCACCTCCCCCGACGGCTTCGCCCCCAGCTTCACCCCGTACTCGACGCGCGAGCCCTCCGTCACCACCACCGATCTCGTATCGAACTGCGTATCGAACACCAAACGCTTCTCGTTGGCGGCGACGGGCCGGTCGTCCAGCCCCGCCGGGACGACCGTCGCCGGAACCCGGTCAGCAGACACCCCGTCCACGGCGGGCTCGGCCCGCACAATAGACAACGTGTAGACCGCGGCGTCGGCGGCGGCGTCGGCGGGCGTGACGACCAGCCTCACCGTGTTGGCGCCGTAGGCCAGGTCCACCTGATGGCCGGCCTCGCCGGCGTCGACATCGGCGAGGCCCGCACCGGAGCCGTCCTCGAAAGCCACCGCCTGAGCGGGATGGCCCTTGTCGAACCCTACCGTCGCCCGGTCCTCACCATGGACGACATCCACACGATAGAAACGCACATCCGAGGAGAACCCCGGCGACAGATCCCCACCAGCCACCGTGATGCCGTCGAGCGTGGCAACACCCGACAACGCCTGCGCCGACACCGGCACAGACAACAACGCCGCGACCACCGCCACAGCCGCTAGCACAGCCGCAACCCCCCGACGCGACACCCTCACAACAACACCGCAACTCACAAACAGACGCCGACGACCCAACAGACGCCGACAGCCGGGGGGGGGGGGGGGCGATACCCTCACAACAACGCCGCGGCCCACGCGCGGACGCCGGCCATGCCAACAGACGCCGACAACGGGAGGGGGCAGACATCGCCGAACCATAGTAGTCGACGATGTCCTCGAACGCAACCAGAACCCGGCCGCCCTGCAGTGGACGCCGGGGATCGCGCCGTCAAGCGATGCAGAGGGCAGGTCGCCGCCGACGCTTCGACGGTTACTGAGGCAGGCTAGCGCCGCGGCAACCGAGCCGCCGGCTGATCCGGGTTGTGACCATGCACAGCTGACGCTCCCGTGAGCATCCCCCCTGATCTTGGAGGCATCCTGCTAAGAGGCCGAGCGAATAGGCGGGCCAGTCCCGATCATACGGGCGAGGCCGTGGCCCGAGCGGCCCGTGAGCGCAGCGAACAAGAGCGGGAATGACACCGCTGCGACACAATCGGCTCTCACCTATTCGCGGACGCTCTAACAGGAGACGCCATGTCTGAGACACGTGGACAGCACGACCCGGAGTTCAAGGCCGGTGCTGTGCGGATCGTCCAAGAGACTCGAAGACCGGTCGCTGAGGTGGCCCGAGAGGTGGGGATCGGTGCGGGCACGTTGGGCAACTGGGTGCGAAGCGACCGCGCCGAGCGCTCCGGTGAGCGCCTCGACGGCGACGAGCGCGCCGAGCTCGTTCGGCTGCGCCGCCGCTGCGCCGAGTTGGAGATGGAGCGTGATGTCCTCAAACGATCATTGCTCCTTTGGGTCAAGGAGGCGACGCGGTGAGCCTGGTCGAGCACATCGCGGCCCAAAGGACCGAACACGGTGTGGCTCGGGCGCTGTCGTGGCGTGCGCTAGGGGTGGCTCCCTCGACGTTCTATGGGCAGCGCAGCCGGCCGCCGTCGGCTGCCCGGGTGCGCCGCGAGCGCCTCGACGCCGCGGTGAAGGAGTGCTTTGAAGCCTCCGGGGGCACCTACGGCTCGCCGCGGATGCACGCCCGGCTGCGCCGTGACGGCCACACGGTGCCCAAGAAGACGGTGGAGGCCTCCATGGCCCGCCAGGGCCTCAACGCCCGCCCCAAGCGGCGCGGACGCAGCCTGACCCGGCCCGACAAGGCGGCCTCGGATTCATCGTGCCGACGGGCATCCATCCGCGTGCGCGGACGCAGCCTGACCCGGCCCGACAAGACGGCAACGCCGGCGCCTGACCTGCTGGGACGCGACTTCGCCGCTGATGCGCCGAACCAGAAATGGGTCGGCGACTTCAAACAGGCCGACACCGGCGAGGGCCCGGTGTTCCTCGCGTCCGTCGCTGGGACTGCCACCAGAAGATCCACCACCACAACTGGCGCATCCGCAAAAACCCCGACGGCAACCACACCCTGCACCCACCCGAACAGACCCGCCACGGACCAGCACACGCACCCGACCCCCCGCCGGGCACCGGCTCTTCACAATCGCCTGAACCTCAAACAACAACGTGCTGCAAATGCAGGACATGGCTGGGATCGGGATCAGGGCCCTCAAACAGAACACGTCCGAGATGGTCGCCGCCGCCGCCGACAAGCGGACACCACCGACCCCCCGCCGGGCACCGGCTCTTCACAATCGCCTGAACCTCAGCCAACAGCGCGCCAGTGTCCCGAGTGGGGAATGCGTTGCAGATATGCTGCGATGGTCTCGAGGATCTCGTCGGCGGTCATGCGCCACACGGAGGGGTGCGGATGCTCGCTGCGGTTGCCGACCCAATTGTCGGTCCAGCCGCGGGGGTCTGCGACGCCTGTGGAGGGCGCGAGACGGTGACATGAGAGTGCTCGCCAGCCGGCCGCTGTTCACCGACCGGCGTGCCGCCAGAAACGCCGACCACCGCAAAGACACAACCGCGAGGAACTAGCCACTCGGGACACTAGTGGTCACGCGCGTGAGTTCTGTGGCTGTTGGTTTGGGTGGTAGGTCCATTTGAAGGGTTTGGCCCGGTTGTTGTAGTCGTCGATGTAGTCGAGGATGGCTCCGGCGAGGTCGCTGGTGTGGGCGAACTCGGCTGTGTCGAGGAGTTGTCGGGTGAGGATGGAGAACCACATCTCGATCTGGTTGAGCCAGGATGCGTGGGTGGGGGTGCGGTGCAGGAACACGCGGTGGTGGCCGTCGAGGAACTCCTCGACGGCGGCGGTGCAGTGGGTGGCGAGGTTGTCGACGATGCAGCGCAGCTCGAGGTGGGCGGGCACCATGGAGTCCAGCTCGGCGAGGAACGCCACGAAGTTGTCCGAGCGGACCGAGTCTGTGGGCGCGGCGACGACTTCGCCGGTGGCGCACTCGAACGCGGCGAACAGTGCCTTGGTGCCGTGGCGGCGGTACTCGAACTCCTGTCGGGCGACCCGCCCGGCGGCGGCGCCGTCGGCGGGCCGCGCCGGGCGGGTCGCGCCGACGCGGCTCTTGGCCTGTATGGCGGTCTTCTCGTCGACGCTGAACACCGCCCAGTTGTCCGGCGCGTCGAGGTACAGCCCGCAGACGTCGGCGGCCTCGGCGTCGAAGTCTGCGTCATGGGAGGTCATCCACGAGCGCACCTGCTGCGGCTTGAGGCCCATCGAGGTGCAGATCCGCCACACCTGCGAGTCCGAGATCGCGATGGCGAGGTCCTCGCGCATGATCCGGCCGACCTCGGGCATCGACATGCGGGCCTTGAGCCGCCGCCCGCCGAGCTGGCCCGCCTCGGGGGGCCGCGTCGTGATCGTCTTGACCAAAGCCAGCCTCTCCGCGGGCCCATACACACGCGGCCGGCCCGAGCGCGGCCGGTCCGCGAGCCCGCCCAGGCCCACCTCGCCGTAGCGGCGCCGCCACACGTCCACCTGGTTGCGGTTCAGGCCCACCGCCTTGCCGATCACCGGAGACGACAGCCCCTCAGCGGCCATCAGCACCACCTTGGCACGCTGCCAATCCCGCCGCGGCGTCGTCGACGCAGCCACCCGCGCCTCCAGCACCGCCCGATCAGCCTCGCGCACCTTCAAAGTCCTAGGAACAGTCATAACCCGACCCTAACACAGCCATACGACTACCGCGAGCATACACTAGTTCTTCAACCAGAGTGAGAGAGTCCGTCGTCCTGGATGATGATCGCGTATCGGACGGCCGAGGCACTCCTTTAGATTATCATGATAATCTAAAGGACATGTTTCAACGATTGCTGGCGCTGCCGGAGCCGGGGACTGAGACGTTCTTTCTTTGGGGGTCGCGGCAGGCGGGCAAGAGCACCCTGCTCAGACAACGGTACCCCGACGCCGTGTGGGTCGATCTGCTCAAGGCGGACGAGTTCCGCCGCTACGTCAGCCGGCCCGAGCAGTTGCGCGAGGAACTGGAGGCGGCGGGACCGGACCCGTCGCGGCAGGTGGTCATCGATGAGATCCAGAAGGTTCCCACCCTGCTCGACGAGGTCCACTGGATGATCGAGAACCGCGGGCTGCGGTTCGCTCTGTGCGGATCGAGCGCGCGCAAGGTGCGGCGGGGCGCGGCGAACCTGCTCGGCGGGCGGGCCCTGCGCTACGAACTGCGCGGCCTGACCGCCGGAGAACTCGGGGAATCCTTCGACCTCGACCGGATGCTCGACCGCGGCTACCTGCCCTCGATCTACGAGTCCGGCGGGCACCGGCGCCGGCTCGACGCCTACATCGCCGACTATCTGCGCGAGGAGGTCGCCGCCGAGGGGCTGGTGCGGAACCTGCCCGCCTTCTCGGACTTCCTCGACGCAGCCGCGCTGAGCGACACCAGTTCAATCAACTATTCGAACGTCGCTCGCGAGTGCGGCGTGTCGGGGCCCACCGCCAAGGCGTACTTCGGCATCCTGGAAGACACGCTGCTGGCTCGCTGGCTGCCCCGCTGGCGGCGGCGGGCCAAGCGCCGCCTGGCCGGCGCGCCGAAGCTCTACTTCGAGGACGTGGGCCTCGTGAACCGCCTGGCGCGGCGCGGCGAGATGCACCGCGGCTCCGACCCCTACGGCAAGGCGTTCGAGAACTGGGTGTTCCACGAGCTCTCCGCGTTCCTCGCATACCGGGAGCGCGACGAACAGCTGACCTACTGGCGGCTTCCCAGCGGCATCGAGGTCGACTTCGTGGTCGGCGACATGCGGCTCGCGATCGAGGCCAAGGCGACCGCCAGAGTCACGAGCAGCCACCTAAAAGGCCTCCGCACCCTCGCCGAGGAGCATCCCTACGCCGGCCGCAGGGTCGTGGTCAGCCTCGAGTCCCGGCCACGGCGAACCGGCGACGGCATCGACATCATCGGCGCGACCGGCTTCGCCCAACGCCTCTGGAACGACGAACTCGTCTAGTGTCCTGAGTCTCTGGATGTGGTGGTTGGTTATCGACGAGGATGTCGGCGCAACGCTCGGCGTGAGCGCGCAGGTGGTACAGCCTGGGCCGCATCGGATCCACTCCTGCTTCAGCGCGCAGCTGGTTCGTCACAAACGTGTCGATCAGCCGACCGAGGAGATCGCCGTCACTCATGACCACGCTCAGGTCGGCGCCGACGGCCGAGCCCCACAGGCCGGTGTCGGCGACGAACCGTTTCGGCCCGCGGGCCAGACGCTTGAGGCGGTTGCTGCTCCATGCCGGAAGCTCGGCGACGACACCGAGATCGCCGAGCAGTCTCGTGTATGCGAGCGAGGTGCGCCTGTCCAAGCCGGCGGCTTGGTAGAGGGTCGTGTCGTTGACGATCCCGGCGGAGTTCAGCGCATAGGCCTGGAAGAACTCGGCCAGCGGGATCGCGGCCGTGGCGCCCGGCGGCGCGCTCGTGGGTGAGCAGTTGGTCCAGGCAGCTGTCGAGCCAGCCGGCCCGGACGCTGCCGACCAACTGAACGGCCGGCTCGGGGAAGCCGCCCCGCAGCGCTATCTCCGCATAGCCGCGCAAGTCGGGAGGATCGCTCGGCAGGGTCAGCGGCCCGGCGGCCAGCAAGGCGCTCAGGAACGGCCGCGGAGGCGCCGAGAGCTGCTCGCGCACCGTCAGGGGGTGCATCGCGATGCGGATGAGACGGCCCGTCCCGGGCCACAGGGCCGGATCGGCGTCGGAGCGGACCGAGCCCGTCAGAATGAACCGCCCCGCCCGGCATTCGGTGTCCACAGTCCGCTTGACGGCGCCGAGCACCTCAGGGCACGCCTGCCACTCGTCGAGCAGCACGGGCTCGGGCCGATCCCGCAGCGCGGCGTCGGGGTCGGCCTCGAACGGGAAGGCTTCGCGCTCGTTGTCGAGTGCCACAACGCTCGCGGCGTGGTGCCGAGCGTTCGAGACCATCGCAGCATATCTGCAACGAATTCCCCACTCGGAACACTAGGGGCCTAGGGCTGTGATGGGGACCACATGTATGCCGTCGGGGCGGCGGTAGGCGGGGCCCAGCGCGGTCACCACGACCAGTGCGGCGAGGTCGGACCGGCGGGGCGTGGCCACCTTGTCACGCAGGCGCAGCAGGCTCGCGGCGGCCGCGTCCACGGTGCCGGGCCGATGGCCGAGCTTGATCTCGACGGCCATCCATGCGCCGTCGTCGCGCGCCACGATGGCGTCCACCTCCAGGTTGTCGCTGTCCCGGTAGTGGTACACCGATGCCTGGTCGGGCTGGCTGTAGACGCGCAGGTCTCTAACCACGAGCGACTCGAACAGGAATCCGAGCGTCCTGACGTCCGCGATGAGCTGCTCAGGCGAGGCTCGCAGAGCGGCCGCGGCCAGGGACGGATCGACCAGGTGACGCTTGGGCGCCTTGCGCAGCACGGCGCGCGACCTGAGATGCACTGGCCAGGAGGGCTGGTCCTCCAGCAGGAAGATGCGCCGGAGCGCGGTCAGGTACTCGGTGGCCGTCTGACGCCAGATCCCGCCCTCGCCGTCCTCACCGACCATGTCGGCAACCAACTTGGCGGTGCGAGCCTCGGTGGCCACGTTGCGGGCGACTGATCGGACCAGGTTCAGAACGCTCTCCCGGTCGTGGCGGACCCCGCCGGCCGCTCGGACATCGACGAGGACCGATTCGTGGAGGTGGTCGCGCACCGATCGCCGCGCCTTCCCCTCCTCCACGCCGATGTTCGCGGGCCACCCGCCGATGCAGATGTGCGACGCGATGTCGCGCAGCCCGATGTCGTCACGGGCCATGCCCGAGGTGGCCTCGTCGGCGAAGAGACCCCGCAGCGATACCGAGCCGTCGGAGGCGCCCGTCTCGAACAGCGACATCGGTCGCAGAGTCACACGCCCGATCCGCCCCGTCCCGGTGTGCCGCGTCACGTCGTCGCTCGGCGACGCTGAGCCGGTGAGGATGAACTGGCCCGGATCAGGCCGCTCGTCGCATGCGCGGCGGATCCGGTTCCACAGGTGTGACGCGTTCTGCCACTCATCGACGAGGCGGGGAGCGTCACCGCGCAGCGCCTCGCCAGGATCGATATCAGCCAGCCTCAACGCATCGTCGTCGTCAAGGCGAAGCGTGCTGCGTGCGAAGCGCAGGGCCGTCCAGGTCTTGCCGCACCAGCGAACCCCTTCGATCAGCACGGCACCTCGCCGGCTGAGCGCATCCTCGACGTCCTTTTCGGACACTCGAGGCCGGTAGCCGGGAAACGGGTGTTCCAGCTTGGCATCCATCGACGGGGCCACCCCCCTTTCTCGCTTGCGGCGCCGATGACTGGGGCCAAGTGTCCGAGGCCGGCACCCATCGGCGCCAAGACACTCTACCTAACAATTTAGAGACTATTGATTCTACGGTTTGAGGACATACTGTGTAACAGTATGTGGAGCATCCTATAGCAGATCTGGTACTGCGAACTCGTCTCAGCGGGGTCGCCCCAGCCTGACCTGAGCACTCATCACCAGAGGCTGAGCGAACAGGCGGGAGCGACGCGGCCCATACAGGCGAGGCCGTGACCCGAGCGGCCCTCAGGTCGCAGCGAACAAGAGCGGGAATGACACCGCAGCAACACGACAGGCTTACTCCTATCTGCGCTCGCTCTTAGCCCCAGAGGGCACCGATCGGTATCGCATGCACACACCACCGGGTGCGCTGAATCTATGTCGGTTTAGCGCACATTCGGATGCTGATTTGGCGCATCCGGTTCCCCAACCCTGGGAGTGGCGGGGCTACAGCCCGCAGAAGTGAGACCAGACGCACGAGTCGCTCACGCCGTGGGCACCGCAGCCGATGTGGCGGGGCTACAGCCCGCAGAAGTGAGACCAGACGCACGAGTCGCTCACGCCGTGGGCACCGCAGCCGATGTGGCGGGGCTACGGCCCGCAGAAGTGAGACCAGACGGCTTCGGACTTGACCGGGCCGATGCCCCGGACCGCTTCGAGGCTCGAACGGCTGGTGAACGGCTGGGCGTCGACGAGCCTGGCTGAGAGCACTTCTCCGATGCCGGGCACGGCGTCGTACTGAGCTGCTATCTTGCCCGCGATTGCACAATCGGCTGCCGCGGCGGCCGTGGTCGTCGGTCGTGCAGCCGTTGTCGTGGTGTCCTGAGACACGGTTGAGACCTCGGGCGCTTGATCGCCGCACCGCAGCGTCGTCCTGAGGGCGTCCGCCTCGGCCTGGTCGACTGCAAGGCCCCACTCCGACTTGACCGCCACGGTGGTCACCGCCAGGAAATGGGCCGCGTCGCTCCCGCCTATTCGCTCGGCCTCTAACAGGATGCTGAAATTTGGGAGTTCAGGGCGGTTGGGCTGTGTTTGGGGTCTGGTTGGGGGTGTTGTGGTGCTTTGGTCTGGGGTGTTGTGTGTTGGGGGCGGGGTTGTGGGGCTCGGCTCGGGTGTGTTGTCGGGGGTCGGGGCTGGCGGCGCCGGTTCGGGGTGGCCGTTCTGGGCGGCGGGTCGGGGCCGGTTCAGGGGGTGGGCGTGTCGAGTCGGGCTATGCGCACCAGGTTGTAGCTGGCGGCGGTGATGAGGAGCCAGGCCCGGTTGCGTTGTTGTCCTTTGTGGCGGAGTTTGCGTCCTCCGGCGATGGTTTTGATCCATCCGAAGGGCTCCTCGATGTCCCGTGTCATCGTTTGTTGCACAGGTGTGGGTTTGAGCCTGATCATGGAGATGAGCGATGGCCAAGACGTCGAACAAGAGCCCCGAGGAGAAGCTGCGCGTGGTGTTGAGCGTGTTGCGCGGCGAGGTGTCCGCGGCGGCTGCGGGCCGCCGGGCGGGGGTGTCTGAGCAGACGGTGCACAACTGGAAGAAGCTGTTCTTGGAGGCCGGGCGCGAGGGCCTGGCCCAGGGCCGGCGCCGGCGCTCGGCGCGCGAGGCCGAACTGGAGGCCGAGAACGAAGAACTCAAGGCGGCTCTGGGTGAGGCCCACGTGCAACTGCGGGTGTGGAAGAAGGGTGCTGGCAACCTCCCCCCTTTGAGGTCCTAGAGGTGATTCGCGCAGACGCGGACATGAGCGTGTCGCGCTTCGCCGAGCTGGTTGGGGTGCCCCGACGCACCTACTGCGCGCGGCTGGCCCGCCACCGTCAGGGAGATCCCGCCAAGGGGCCGTGGCCGGCGCCGGTGGTGGACCGCATCGAGCCGCTGGTGGACAAGCTGGCCGGCGAGCACCCGGCGTGGGGTCACCGCAAGATCTGGGCGATGGGCCGCTACGGGGGCTGGGACCTGGGCTCTGCCTCCAGCGTGCATCGGGCGATGGCCCGCCGCGGCCTGCTGCAGCCGCTGCGCTACCAGGCCGAGCGCCGCCAGCTCGCCGCGGCGCGCCGGGAGGCATTCTTGGAGCCGCCGACACGGCGCAACCGCATCTGGCAAGCGGACTTCTCGGCCTTTGAGACCACCGAGCAGGGCACATGGCAGCTCTGCGGAGTCGTCGACTACGCCACCAAGGCGGCCCTGGCGTGCCCCGTCACGGCCACCCAGACCGCCACAGACCTCCTCGCCGCCCTCGAGGCCGCCATCGCCGCCGCCGAGGCGCTGCTGGGCCGGCCGCTCATCGAGGACTGCGCCGATCCCGCCACCGGCGAGATCACCCCGCTGGTGATCGTCACCGACAACGGCCCCGCCATGAAATCCGCCGCGGCGGAGCGCTGGTTCACCGCCCGGGCGCACCTGGCCCATGTGCGCACCCGGCACCGCTCACCCCACACCAACGGCGTCGTCGAGCGCTGGTTCGAATCGCTCAAGTACGAGCGCCTCTACCGCGAGGAGATACCCAGCGGCGTCGACCTCGCTGGCTGCGTCGCCGACTTCATCGACGAATACAACACGATCCGCCCCCACGAGGCCCTCCACTGGCAGCGGCCCCTCGACGTCCACCTGTCCGACCCGACCCTCAAACCCAACCCGCCCGAAACTGAGCAAGGAACTTGACACGGGACACTCGACGCGTTCTCGGGCTTGTTGGGAGGCGGCGTATCCGGCGTGGCGGGTGGTGCGCTCGTCGATCGCGGATCGGCGTCTGGTGGTGTTCTGGGCGACGTGGGGCGTGAATCCCGCCGCCCGGGCGTCGGCGACGAAGCCTCTGGTGTCGTAGTCGCGGTCGCCGCCGACGGTGCGGCGCCGGGCGCGTGGCGGGGCTCTGTTGAGCATCGCGGCGGCGGTGCCGCGCTCCGCGTGGCCGTCGGCTGTGGCGAGCTCGGCGCCGACGATGAGCCCGTTGCGGTTCTCGGTGAGCAGACGGCCCATGAAGCACAGCGTCGCGGCGGTTCCCGCGGACTTGCGGAACAGCCTCGCCTCGGGATCGGTCACAGAAGCGTGGGTGTCGTTGCGGCGCCGCTCGCCGCGCCAGTCCGTCCCGGGGTTGCGGCCGCCGCCCGCCGCCCGCCGCGGCCGCTGCGACTGCTGGGACTTCTGGGGCTGGGACTTCTGGGGCTGGGGCTGCTGGGGCTGCGACTGCTGGGGCTGCTGGGGCTGCTGGGACTTCTGGGGCTGCGACTGCTGGAGCTGCGGCTGCTGGGGCTGGGGCTGCGCCGACGCGGCCCCGGCTGCGGCGCCGGTTCTGGGTTTGAAGCTCTTGTGCGACGCCCACGCCTCCAACAGGGTGCCGTCCACGCTGAAATGCTCGCTCGAGCAGTACCGGCGCAGCTTCGCCGCGTCCACCACCGCGGCGAAGAACCGGTCCGCGATCTCATGGTCCAACAACCGCTGCCGGTTCTTCGACAACGTCGACGCGTCGAAGCCGCGCTCGTCGATGCGCAGCCCAAGGAACCACTTGAACAACATGTCATAGTTCAAGCGCTCACAGAACGCCCGCTCCGAGCGCACCGAGTACAACGCCATCAGCACCGACGCCTTCAACAGCATCTCAGGCGGCACGCTGGGACGGCCCCGAGGCGGACACATCGCCGCCAGCTCGGCGTCGAGGCCCCCGAGCACCGCGTCCACCACCGCTTTGATCCGCCGAATCGGATGATCAGCGCCGATCAAGTCCTCCGCCGACACAGACGACAACATCGCCATCTGGGCATCTACCGTTCCACGCATAACGACATCGTCCCACACCCCACCAACGATCGCGAGCACCCCGCAGCGACTTTTTCAGCAGCCTGCTAAGAGGCCGAGCGAATAGGCGGGCCAGTCCGGATCATACGGGCGAGGCCGTGGCCCGAGCGGCCCGTGAGCGCAGCGAACAAGAGCGGGAATGACACCGCTGCGACACAATCGGCTCTCACCTATTCGCGGACGCTCTAAGAGGAGACGCCATGTCTGAGACACGAAGACAGTACGACCCGGAGTTCAAGGCCGGTGCTGTGCGGATCGTCCAAGAGACTCGAAGACCGGTCGCTGAGGTGGCCCGAGAGGTGGGGATCGGTGCGGGCACGTTGGGCAACTGGGTGCGAAGCGACCGCGCCGAGCGCTCCGGTGAGCGCCTCGACGGCGACGAGCGCGCCGAGCTCGTTCGGCTGCGCCGCCGCTGCGCCGAGTTGGAGATGGAGCGTGATGTCCTCAAACGATCATTGGTCCTTTGGGTCAAGGAGGCGACGCGGTGAGCCTGGTCGAGCACATCGCGGCCCAAAGGACCGAACACGGTGTGGCTCGGGCGCTGTCGTGGCGTGCGCTGGGGGTGGCTCCCTCGACGTTCTATGGGCAGCGCAGCCGGCCGCCGTCGGCTGCCCGGGTGCGCCGCGAGCGCCTCGACGCCGCGGTGAAGGAGTGCTTTGAGGCCTCCGGGGGCACCTACGGCTCGCCGCGGATACACGCCCGGCTGCGCCGTGACGGCCACACGGTGTCCAAGAAGACGGTGGAGGCCTCCATGGCCCGCCAGGGCCTCAACGCCCGCCCCAAGCGGCGCGGGCGCAGCCTGACCCGGCCCGACAAGGCGGCCTCGGATTCATCGTGCCGACGGGCATCCATCCGCGTGCGCGGGCGCAGCCTGACCCGGCCCGACAAGGCGGCAGCGCCGGCGCCTGACCTGCTGGGACGCGACTTCGCCGCTGATGCGCCGGACCAGAAATGGGTCGGCGACTTCAAACAGGCCGACACCGGCGAGGGCCCGGTGTTCCTCGCGTCCGTCGAGGACCTCTACAGCCCGCGCACGCTCGGCTTCGCGACCTCTGACCGCCACCCCACAGCCCCCTCGCCGAGGCCGCGCTGCACATGGCCGCCGCCACCCGAGGCGGCGACATCGCCAGCGTGATCTTCCACACCGACCACGGATCCCAATACACATCCAGAGACTTCGCCGAGGCGTGCCGCCGCCTGGGGGTCACCCAGTCCACGGGACGCACCCGCAGCGCACTCGACAACGCCGCAGCCGAGTCGTTCTTCTCCACCCTCCAGCACGAACTCATCTCACCGCAGCGCTGGCACACACGCGCCCAGGCCCGCCGAGACATCACCACCTGGATCGACACCTGCTACAACCCCCTGCGCCCACACTCCGCCAACAACATGACCAGCCCCAACGACCACGAGAGAGCCCAAGCCGCCTAAACCAACACTCCAAGATTCGGGGGGCTGCCCAGCGGGATTGTGTGGTTGGTCTCGGCGAGGTCGTCGAAGATGACCACGACAACGGCAGCGGCGCTGGATCCGCGGGACCGCGTGGTTGGTGGGAGTTTTCGCGTGGAGGAATATCGAGAAATGCGTGAGGGCGGGGGCTGTGGGGGGTGGATGTCATAGCCCTGTGGGATGCTGTGTCCATGTTGATCGAAGCCGCTCGTCGGGCCGAGGCCGCCGCCTCCGAGATGCTGGAGCTGGTGGGCGCGGGCGCGGCGTCGTGTTCGGAGTTGCGCGAGATGCTGGCGGTGTCGAGGTCGGCGATGGCGGCGCTGTCGGCTGCACAGGTGTCGGCCGCGGCGGCGGTGGCGGGCCGTGAGCGTCACGGCGACGGCGGCGCTGAAGTGCTGGCCGGTTCGGCCGGGTTGTCGCGACGCGAGGCCCGCAGCCACCTAAAGACGGCCGAGGCGCTACGCGAGGCGCCCGCGGCGCGTGAGGCGGTCGAGTCGGGGCGGGTGTCCGCGGCGAACGCCCGGCGGCTGGCCGAGGCCTCCGAGACGGCCGGCGCCAGAGCTGTCGACGGCGACGGGGAGCTGTTGGCGAAGGCTGTGTCGATGCGTCCCGAGCAGTTCGCCCGAGAGGCTCGCCGGTGGATGGTCGACCGCGACGGCGACGACGGGGAGTCCCAGCATCGCCGTTCGCGGGCGCGGCGCTGTGTTCGTGTCTGGGACGGCGACGACGGGATGGTCCATCTCCGCGGCGAGCTCGACCCCGTGACAGGCCGCCGCGTCGCCAACCGGCTGCGCTCGCAAGCCGCCCGCATGCACAACGCCGACAAGAAAGCCCCCGCCGACGGAACCGGCCGCCGCAGCTTCGGTCAATGCATGGCCGACGCCCTCGACGCCCTCACCGCCACCAACACCCCAACAGACAACCCCCACAACAACGACACCAACACCCGTACAGGCAGCTCCCGCAACAACGACACCAGCAGCCGAACAGGCGACTCCCACAACAACGACACCAGCTCCCGCAACAACGACACCAGCAGCCGAACAGGCGACTCCCACAACAACGACACCAGCTCCCGCAACAACGACACCAGCAGCCGAACAGGCGACTCCCACAACAACGACACCAGCTCCCGCAACAACGACACCAGCAGCCGAACAGGCGACTCCCACAACAACGACACCAGCTCCCGCAACAACGACACCAGCAGCCGAACAGGCGACTCCCACAACAACGACAGCAGCTCCCGCAACAACGACACCAGCAGCCGAACAGGCGACTCCCACAACAACGACAGCGGCCGAGCAGGCGGCTCCCGCAACAACGGTGTCGGGGGTGGTGGCCGGCCGATAGCGGACATCTGTGTGGTCGCCCATGTCGACGGCGCCACCGGCAGGCTCGTCGCGGAGCTGCCCGACGGCACCCGGCTGCCGCGGGCCGTGCTGGAGGAGCTCTCGTGCAACGCCAGACTGACCGGCCTAGTGTACGACCGCGACGGCAAACCGATCTGGCGGACGCACTCGGTCCGCACCGCCACCGAGTCCCAGCGCCAGATCCTGCTGGCCCGCCACGGCGGATGCTTCCACTGCGCAGCACACCCCGCGCTGTGCCAGATCCACCACATCAAACCCGTCGCTCAGGGCGGATCCACCAAACTCGACAACATGACCCCCGTCTGCTGGGACTGCCACCAGAAGATCCACCACCACAACTGGCGCATCCGCAAAAACCCCGACGGCAACCACACCCTGCACCCACCCGAACAGACCCGCCACGGACCAGCACACGCACCCGACCCGCCGCCAGAGCCAGCGCCGCCGACAAGCGGACACCACCGACCCGCCACCGAAAACCGGCTCTTCGCAGTCGCCTGAACCTCAGCCAACAGCGCGCTAGTGTCCCGAGCGTGAGTTCTGTGGCTGTTGGTTTGGGTGGTAGGTCCATTTGAAGGGTTTGGCCCGGTTGTTGTAGTCGTCGATGTAGTCGAGGATGGCTCCGGCGAGGTCGCTGGTGTGGGCGAACTCGGCTGTGTCGAGGAGTTGTCGGGTGAGGATGGAGAACCACATCTCGATCTGGTTGAGCCAGGATGCGTGGGTGGGGGTGCGGTGCAGGAACACGCGGTGGTGGCCGTCGAGGAACTCCTCGACGGCGGCGGTGCAGTGGGTGGCGGGGTTGTCGACGATGCAGCGCAGCTCGAGGTGGGCGGGCACCATGGAGTCCAGCTCGGCGAGGAACGCCACGAAGTTGTCCGAGCGGACCGAGTCTGTGGGCGCGGCGACGACTTCGCCGGTGGCGCACTCGAACGCGGCGAACAGTGCCTTGGTGCCGTGGCGGCGGTACTCGAACTCCTGTCGGGCGACCCGCCCGGCGGCGGCGCCGTCGGCGGGCCGCGCCGGGCGGGCCGCGCCGACGCGGCTCTTGGCCTGTATGGCGGTCTTCTCGTCGACGCTGAACACCGCCCAGTTGTCCCGCGGGTCGAGGCACAGCCCGCAGACGTCGGCGGCCTCGGCGTCGAAGTCTGCGTCATGGGAGGTCATCCACGAGCGCGCCTGCTGCGGCTTGAGGCCCATCGAGGCGCAGATCCGCCACACCTGCGAGTCCGAGATCGCGATGGCGAGGTCCTCGCGCATGATCCGGCCGACCTCGGGCATCGACATGCGGGCCTTGAGCCGTCGAGCGGCCGGGTCCGTATGCAGTTGTGCATCGGAGTGTATGATGAAGATATGCACAAGCAGAGGGTGACGGTCACGGTGGACGAGGAACTGCTGCAGGAGGTGAGCACTGCTGTGAGCGAGGGGCGCTCACGCTCGGTCAGCGAGTGGATCGGCGAGGCGATGGCCCAGCGTCGCGACCGAGACCAGCGACTGGCCGTGCTGCGCCGCCTGGTGTCCGAGCACGAGGCCGAGCGCGGCGTGATCTCCGACAACGAGATCGAGGAGCAGGCCCAACGGGACCGGGACGCGGCCGCCTCGCTGAGGACCGCCGCCCGGCGGGCAGGATGACAGGCATCTTGGACTCGGGCGCTCTCATTGCGCTCGAAGCCGACGATCGCCGCATGTGGCGCCGCCTCAAGGCCGTCCTGCAAGCTGAGAGCCCTCCGAGAACCCACGGCGGTGTCGTCGCGCAGGTGTGGCGGGGCGGCACCGGCCGCCAGGCGCGCCTCGCCGCGGCGTTGGGGGCCGTCGAGGTAGTTCCTCTGGACGAGGGGCTGGGACGGCGCGCCGGGGTCCTGCTGGCTCGTTGCGGCCTCACCGACGCCATCGACGCGGCGCTGGTCTGTCTGGCCGGCCACGGCGATCAGATTTTCACGACGGATCCCGACGACATCGCCGCGCTGGCCGCCGCCACCAGCCAGCGTATCGACGTCATCCCGGTCTGACCCCGGGGATCCGCACCACCATCGGCATCGCCGCTGCCCGGATCAATCCGCCAGCAACACTGGTGGCCCGCCACACCACAACAACTGCACGCCTGCGGCCCCGGCGGCCCATAGACGCCCCCGCCGCGGACTGAGAGCAAGCGCAAATAGGTGAGAGTCCGCGGTGTCGCAGCGATGTCATTCCCCCTTTTGCTCGCTGCGACCGACGGGCCGCTCGGGACACGGCCTCGTCCGTTGATGGCGGATTCGCTCACCTGTTTGCTCGGCCTCCGAGGCCGGCGGCTGGGGGCGTCTCCCCGTGGCGTGATGGACTTCGGGGTTGAGCCTCGGTGGTTGGTTGCCGGTTCGACTCCGCCAGCATCCCGGACGAGGTGGGCTCGAAGATCAGTTCGGGCACCACGACCTCCCACTGGTCGCACTCGAGTTGCTCCTGGTACTGCGGTTCTGAGTCCTTGCGGCGCCAGGAGACAACCGCTGCAACGGTCGCGCCTATGCAGCGCATGTTCTCAGGAGGCTCGAAAGCGCTAGCCAAGGTTCCTACTGCGACGCCCGTGCCGTCCAGCAACTGCCACCTGCCGGACCGTTTCTCGACCCTCAGCCGGTCGCCCGATGACAGAGCGGCGATGGCCCGATGCGCACGGTCGCTGGGAGGCTTGCGGCCGGCGAAGCTCAAGTACACATCCCGCAAGGAGAGTTGAAGATAACGGCGAGCAAGCTCTGGCGCCGGCGGAGGAAGTGCGACGGGCTCCCGCCAGAGGGCAGATGTACTGTTCCGCAGCGTGTCCTGGAAGGGATGCGATCCGACAAGGCGCCCAAGCCCCAGAGTCTGACGAGCGCGCGTCATGGCTACGTAATAGAGGCGGCGAGGAGCGTCGGCATCCTCGTTGCGCCCCAGGCGATCCCAGCCTCCGTCGAGCACTACCACATGGTCGAACTCGAGGCCCTTGGCGCGGTGGGCGGTCAACAGCAGCAGCCCTCGTTGGCGGCGGCGCACCTCCCGTCCCCACTCCGCGAGCCATTCGACGAGAGAGTCCACGGGCGCCTCCCTGTCGCCGGTCTCTGCCTCGTGTTCCGCCACAGCCTCCGACAGCAGTCCGATCCACGGGCCGTCGGGCTGCGCATCCAGCCAACCGCGCACCTCTCTGTCTCGAACCAAGCCCGAGCCACGCGTGCGGAGCCAAGCCAACAGGGCTTGCGTCTCGCGAAAGCGCCAGACGCTGGGAAGGTCCTCGTTCGCCATCTGTACAGGGATGCGCTCGAGCTCGCAGAGGCTGCGCACCGGTTCGAGGTAGGCCCATTCCTTGGCGATGACAGCGCAGTTCGACCAGTCCCAGCCCGACGCGAGCCCTTTGAGTCGATGCAGCTCGGCTATCGCGGCCTGTGCTTGAGAGATGGAGTCGCGTCCGGTGGGAAGGATCTGAACCATCCCCCGGCCTGCCGGGTCGCACTCGCTCCACAGGCCGCCTGATGGATCCTTGGCACGAGCCCTGTCGATACGGATCTCATTGTCTGTCTTCATTCGATCCCGGGCCGGCGCGATGACCGCGTTCGCGGCCTCGATGATGTGGCGGGTTGAACGGTAGTTGTCGATCAGGAACGAGGGCTTGGCTCGGTAGTCCTGCTCGAAGCTGCGGATGAACCGCGCTGACGACCCCTTGAACGCATAGATGTTCTGGTCGTCGTCCCCCACCGCGAACAGGGTGAGCCTGGCATCCGCGTCCGACAGAGCACGGCCCGCGAGGGCGGAGACGAGGGCGTACTCCTCTTGACCGACATC
This sequence comes from Acidimicrobiales bacterium, assembly GCA_965116865.1. Taxonomy (GTDB): domain Bacteria; phylum Actinomycetota; class Acidimicrobiia; order Acidimicrobiales; family Aldehydirespiratoraceae; genus Aldehydirespirator. The sequence goes on from OZ220727.1 coordinate 1,041,393, forward strand.
CTGATACTCGTCCACGAGAATCCACCGGAATCCTGCCAGCAGACGAGACCGCGACTCCTCTGCCTCCTCGGGTTCCAGTCCCTCGCCGCGCAGCAACGCGGCAGCCTCCTTGAGCACCTCCCGGAAGTGTTCGCTGTCGGGCCTGTCCGCCCGCTCCGAGAAGCTGGCGCCCACGAGCCGCATCGCGAGCGCATGACAGGTGAGGACCATGACGCCTCGGGCGTCGTCCCCGATCAGTTCGGCGAGCCTGCGGCGGATCTCGACTGCGGCGTGCCGGTTGTAGGCGAGGGCAAGGATGCCTCGGGGATCCTGGCGTTTGGCGCGAATCAGGTATGCGATCCGATGCACCAGCACACGGGTCTTCCCCGATCCCGGCCCGGCCAGTACCAGCACGTTCGTGTTCTCGCGGCCATCGGCGACGAGCCGCCGCTGAGAGGGGTTTCTCAGACTCTCGACGATGTCGCGCCATGACTCCGGCGTCGTCTGGCGCTCGAGTGCTCGCTCGCGGTCGGGGAGCCAGCGGCGCAAGAACTCGGTCTCCCCCAGAGCGAAGTAGTCGAGGGACAAACGCACCGCATCGGCCATGGACGCGAGGCCCTGCTGGGCGAACTCGGCCATGATGTGGATCTGCCGGACCGTCCCGTCGTAGTGGAGCTGAAGCGACTGATAGTCGGTCTGCGCGAAGCCGCGCCGTTCCTGCGCCAGATGGATGGTCATGGCCGGCCGGAACACCGTGAGGCCCTTGTTGAGCCGGACGACCTCCTGCTCGTGCAGCCACATCAGAGCGCGGTCCACGAGCTTGCGGGGATCCCTGCTCTCCTGCAGGACGGGATCGCCCTCGATCGCCTGTACCAGCTTCCCGAGCGTGGTCTCGACCAGGAGGTCGTTGCCGCGCTTGCCCCGCGGCACGCACGACAGGAAGTGTTTCAGCAGCCGCTCCGCACCGTTGCGCCGACGTTGGGCGACCGACACCAGAGACGGCCATTCACGCTTCAGTGTCACCCGAACGCTCTCGGCATCCTGCTTGCGCACGGTGAGGCTGCCGCCGGAGCCTTCACTCCGTCCGTCGCCCGCGATGCCGCGAATGGTGCGGGCCACGTGCTCGGGCCGGGCATGGCCGCAACCCGCGTCCTTGAGGCGCTGCGCGGCGACGCGCAGGTTCAGCGACGTAGTGTCACCGACGCCCATGTCGGGCGAGGCCTCCCGCATGAGGCCCAGCAGTTTCTCCTCCACAGCGGCCGCCTCAGTGAACCGTTGCCGCGACGGTCGCCGCACGCCGACATGGACGAAGGCGGTCAGTGCGGTGTCATTGCTGGCGACTCCGTACCGCTCCAGGTCGTGGAGCGCGCCTCGCACCTGCTCGGCGCTGAGGCCGGATGTCGCCATCAGCATGTCGGTCGAGACGCCCTCGTCGGGGTCGGCGTCAATCAGCGCTTCCACGATGGCGAGCAAGTGCCCGTGGCGGCTGTCTGCAATGCCGTTGCCAGCGAGCCTCTTCTCGGCCTCCTCGACGGAATGCACGCGCAGTGACGAAGGGAAGACCTGCACCCGGTTCTCCTCGCGGGTCAGCAGTTCCGACTCCTCCAGCCAGGCGAGCGCGGTGCGCGCCCGGGTGTCGTCCGTGGCGGAGTCCCGTCTGAAGTCCTTGTCCTCGTCCTCGTCCTCGGCGAGGATCTCTCCCGTGCTGGCGATCACCTCGTCGCTCCGGTTCCGCCGGCCGATCCTGCGCAGCGCACGCAGAACCCCGTGGATCTCGCGCCGTGTGAGCCTGGAGCGAGCCGACATGCCGAACTGCCGTTCCACGTCGTCCCTCGTGTAGAGCAGGACGCAGTGAGCCTGGTGCTGATCCCGGCCGGCGCGGCCCGCCTCTTGGAGGTAGTTCTCCAGCGAGGACGGAATGTCCGCGTGGATCACCAGCCGCACGTCGGGCTTGTCGATGCCCATGCCGAAAGCGTTCGTGGCGGCTATCGCTCGAAGCTCGCCGCCGATGAAGGACTGTTGGACGGTCTTCTTCTCCTCGGGCGGCAGTCTCGCGTGGAAGCGGTCCGCGGCGATCTCCATCTCGACGAGGAACGCGGCCACCTCCTCGGTCCGTCGCCGAGTGGCGCAATACACGATCGCGCCGCCGTCCCTCTCCGGCGGGAGGTGCTCGGTCAGGATCTCGTGGATGTCATGGAGTTTCTTCGCTTCGCTCGTCTCAACCACGACGAACTCGAGGTTTGTGCGGCGACTGCCACCGTCGAAGATCCGCATCTCGATGCCGAGCTGTTGCCAGAAATGGTCGACGATCTCCTCCTTGACCTCCGGCTTGGCCGTCGCGGTCAGGCACAGCACAGGCGGAATCGTCCCGTCCTCGGCCCGCTCGCGGATGAAGCGGCCCACGTAGCGGTAGTCGGGACGGAAGTCGTGCCCCCATTTCGACAGGCAGTGGGCCTCGTCCAGCACCCAGGCGCCGATCTCTCGCTGCGCCAGGGCGCGGCGGAACGAAACGCTGCGCAACTGCTCAGGAGAGACCAGCACGATGGCAGCGTCTCCCAGTCTCAGCTTCTCGAGCGCGTCAGCCCGCTCGGGCATCGACAGCATGCCGTTGATCGTGAAGCAGGAAATGATCCCGTGTGCCTCGAGCCCTGCGACCTGGTCGGCCATCAGGGCCACCAGCGGCGAGATGACCACGGTCACCGCCCCCGTCTTGTCGTATCGGGACAGAGCGGGCACCTGGTAGCACAGCGATTTCCCGGTGCCGGTCGGGAGGATGCCGAGAACGTGTCTGCCCTCCATCGACGACTCGACGATGGACTGTTGATAGGGGCGCCCGTCTTGGTCTGCCGGCGTCGGCCTGAAGCTGTCGAAGCCGAAGAAGCGCTTCAGCTCCCGGCCGGCGTCGTGTCGCTCCCGGCACCAGTCGCAACTCGGATCCGTGCAGGCGCGGTCGCGCAGTTGCCTGACCAGCAGTCCAGCCTTCGGGAACTGGTGCCGTACCCACGGCGGCATCACCGAGTTGCCCCCCGAGACGGAAATCCAGGCCAGGGCGTACGCGAGGGCCCAGCCGTGCCGTGCTGCCGTGTTCATGGCCGCATGAGCGCTCGTGCGGCAGGCGACGCCGTCGACACGCTCGCGGATCGCTTCGCGCGCCTCGCTGTCGGACGGCCTCGCCGAATCGCGCAGACTCTCGAAGAAGAGGTCGAATCCCGGTCCGTCCGGCCCTCCGGTGAGCCAGTGCCATGCGGCCAGCAGGGCCGAGTCAGCCTTGAGCAGTTCCGTTTGCTGGTCGGCGAACGCCCGCAGGGCGAGCCGCGCGTCCTGCTCGGGATCGTTCAGGCGCTCGTGCTTGAGTTGTGCGTCCTGGTAGTGCTTCACCAGACGGTGGTACGGGTTGCGCGGAAAGGCGAGGGGATTGAGCCGGAGTGTGTCCACCTTCGGCAGGTGCAGCAGGCGCAGGTTGGGGCTCGCGGCTTGCAGATGAGGATGGTCGAAGTCGATCAGATTGTGGCCGAGAAGGAAGTCCGCCCCTTCGGCCAATCTGTCCAGATCAGCGAGCGCATGATCGAGATTGCGGCGCGGTCCGGGGAAGACGACGCTCTCACCGGTGTCGGGCCGTATCCCTGCGAAGGCACGGATGCGTTTCGTCTTCTTGGCGACTTCCAAGTCCACCGAGAGGCAGCGGGACAGCCGCAACGTCCGTTCCTGCGCGGCGATCCTGCGGTCCAGCGTCTCGGCGTCGGCCTCGGTGCCGTCGTCGTCGACGCCGATCGGACATGTTACGAGCCGCACCCTCATGCCGAGGGTGACCGCCTCGGGCGTCGGGTCGCAGTTCACCAGGGCGGGACCCGGGCCGATGCCATCGTCGCGAAGGGTACAGCGCGGCCGTGCGTCTTGGAGCGAGCGCAAGCAGGTGAGAGTCCGTGATGTCGCAGCGGTGCCACTCCCGCTCTTGTTCGCTGCGACCTGAGAGCCGCTCGGGCCACGGCCTCGCCCGTGTTCAGCCGATTCGTCGCTCACCTGTTCGCTCTGCCTCTCAGCCCGCCTGTGACAGGCTCGCGCCGTCGATTCGTCAGAACCTGGAGAGAGGATCGTCGGCGACGAGCAACTCGGTGGCGCCGATGGCGGTGATCCGGTCGGCGAGCGCGAAGCGATGCGCACCTGCGTGAACGACGATGAGGTGGTCGAGTTCCAGGTCGGCCAGAGCGCTGTGCATGGACCTTGAGGTCGAAGGACGGTCGGTGCGCTTGATCTCGAACCCGATCACTTGGCCGTCGATCTCGAGTCTCAGGTCGAGTTCCGCGCCGCCGTGGGTTGACCAGAACGCGGCAGCGGTGTTGCCGAAGCGGGCCAGGAGCTGTTCGAGCACCATTCCCTCCCAGCTCGCGCCCTGCTTCGGGTGGCGGTCTAGGTCGAGCCGGCTGCCGATCCCGAGCAGGCGGTGCAGCAGGCCGCAGTCGCGGACGTAGATCCGCGGCGCCTTCACCTGCCGTTTCGAGATGTTCGCGAACCAGGCCGGCAGCTGGCGCACGACGAGGGCGTCGGTCAGGGCGTCAACCAGCCGGCGAACCATCGTCTCGGAAACGTCGATCGATCGGGCGATCGCCGCGCCGTTCCACGTCTGGCCGTGGTAGTGGGCCAGCATCGTCCAGAACCGGCGCATGGTGGTCGCCGGAAAGCGGAAACCGAAGCCGGCCAGGTCCCGCTCCAGGAAGGTCGCGATGTAATCGTCTCGCCACGCGCTCGATGCCTGATCGTCCGCAGCGAGGAACGACTACGGCAGCCCGCCGCGCAGCCATAGGTCGTCGAGGCGGTCAGGTCCGATGTCGCCGAGCCGGAACCCCGACAGCTCCAACATCGTCACCCGCCCCGCCAGCGACTCCGAACTGAGGCCGGTCAGGTCCGGCGAGGCGCTGCCGAGCACAACGAAGCGTCCCGGACGGCGATTCTCGTCCACCAGCACCCGCAGAGACTCGAACAGCTCGGGCATCCGCTGGGCCTCGTCGATGACGATCACCTCGCCCGTGTCACGCAGCGCCAGCATCGGCTCGGCGAGCCGTGCCAGGTCCCGATAGTCCTCCAGATCGAACACCGACGATGCCGACGGGCCGACCACCCGACTCACAAGCGTCGACTTGCCCGCCTGCCGGGGTCCCGTCAGCAGAGTCACCGGTGATCGCGCCATCGCCGCCCGCAGTGCCTGTGCGTCCGATGGCCGTTCGACGTACTTCTCTTCCGCTGAGGATCCCAACTCAGCCATACTGGCAGTTTATCCTTGAAAATCTACTATTGGAAGATAGATTTTCATGGAAAAGCTCTCAGGGAACTACTCGCGCGGCTTGAACCAGATCCAACCCTCTCGCCTAACCAGATCCAGATTCTCAACGCACGGTGAGATGACATCGCCAGCCGCGAAGTCGGCTCCCGCAACGACGCAGACGACAGCATCAAGCAGGTGTTCGCTTGCTTCAAGCTTCTGACGCTGCTCTTCAGCTAGATCAACGCTGTTGGCGAGTCCGCCGTCATTACCTGCCCTACCACCGGCCCCGGTGGACCACTTCGTCAAGGTCGGGCCGGCCGCGGCGAGCCGAATGGCCAGGGCGGTCGTCGGGGGCGGGATGTCCGATAGCGACGGTGCCCACGCCCCGCCGGTCGGGGGGCACCCCGAAGCGCCGTCGCACCGCCTCCTCGTGGTGGAACATGCCGAAGAAGGCAGCGCTCAGCCCCCGGTCCCGCGCCGCCAGCAGCATGGTCATGACCGCAGCCCCGCCGTCGACGAACCAGTAGGGCACCGGCCAGGCCTCCTCGTCGGCGCCCAGGCCGGTGTGGCTCTTGTCCGGCTCCCGGTAGCGGCGCAGGTATGCGGCCGGGGCTGCCCACACCAGCACGAGGACCGGCGCGCTCAGCAGACCGGGCCAGGCAAAGCTGGCCCGCCGCCCGGACGGCAGCGTGACGTCCCAGTAGACGGCAGTGCCCTCGCCCTCGAGCACCAAGAACTCCACGCCGGCGGTGTTGCCCGCGGACGGCGCCCGCCGGGCCAGGTCGCAGAGTTCGTCGACCGCCGACGGCGCCACCGGCTCGGGCTTGAAAGAGCGCACCATCCGGCGCCCCCGCACCGCTTGCTCGAACTCCACCCGGCGCGGCCCTACGCCTGCCCGGAATCCATCCGGCAGCCTAGAGGCCGGCCGACTCGCTACAGCAGCTTCTCGAGCTCCTCGGCCATCACCCAGCCATGCACGATCAGCGTGTCGCCGTCGTCGCGGACCAAGTTGTCGAGCAGCGCGGCGGTATCGGCTCGGACCTGCTTGGGCTTGAGGCTGGCGTGGTCGAGCACCACCGGGGGGCGACCCTTGCCGCGGGTGGTGAAGATGCGGTCCTCGTAGCTGAGGCTTCCGATGCCGAACCGCTTGGCGAGGCGGCGGCCCCAGGCCCGCTCCTCGCCGGTCGCCTTGTGGCCGGCCCGGGGCACCACGTCGTGGAGGTTCTTGACGGCGTCGAAGGCCCCCGGGTCGCTGATCTGCACGCCGACTAGGACGTCCTCGTCGGGGAACGACAGCGCGGCCCGGCGGAGCTGGTCGGCGACGATGCCCCTCAGGACGGTGTCGCGGCGAGTGGTGCGGCAGGTGTGGCCGGCGCCGATGAGCACGCACGGGGTGCCGCCGATGCGCTCCAAGGTGCAGAACGAGAAGCCTCGGAGCCGGCCATTCTCGCGGGCTTCTGTCGCCAGCACCCAGGCCTCGGCCTGCTTCGACAGGGACCCCACTTCGTATGCGTTGGAGGACACGGCGCAGAGGTCGGCCATCTCGGCCAGGTCGGAATCTCCCAACGCGGTGCAGTCCCTGGTCTCGATCGCGATTGCCATGACGGCTGCCACCCCTGTCGTCGCCCGTACCGTGCGCCTCTCAGTCTTGTGGGCGCGCGCCGATTTCGCAACCTTCCGGACGCTGTTTCGCCGCCTGCGCCCGTCTCTCGCCGGGACGCTACCGTGGATCACGCGGCGGCGTCTCCACTCGGGACACTAGGCGGATCGCGGACGGGGAGTGTCGGGTCCCCAGGGCCGGCCGGCATCCAGGGGCGACCGCAGGCCTGCGCCGGGACGGATGGCCGCGGCGGGTCCTATCGCAGACGCACCGAAGCGGTCCCTGATCTGGTCGGCCACCTGCTCGGCTGCGTCGTCGGTCTCATGGCTGTCCTCGAAGGACAGTTGCTGGGCGGAGGCGGTGTCCAGCCCCGACGCTCCTACCCCCAGGAGGCGCACACCCGGCGTGGAGTCGACCTGTGCGAGCAGGTCGCGAGCTGCAGCTACTACGTCGCGGGTGCTGTCGGTTGGATCGGGCAGGGTCACCGAACGGGTGATGGTCTTGAAGTCGCCGAAGCGCACCTTCAACACGATCGTGCGGGCCACCAGGCCGGACGCACGCAGCCGTCGGGCCACGGCGTCGCCCAGCCGGATCGCCTCGGCTTCGAGCACCGAGGCGGTGTGCAGGTCGCGGGCGAAGGTCTTCTCGTGGCTGATCGACTTGGGCAGACGGTTCACCACCACCGGCCGGTCGTCGATGCCGTTGGCCAGTTGGTGAAGCTGTTGACCCACAGCCGATCCCAGTGCGGCAACCAGCGACGATGCGGGTAGCGAGGCCAGGTCTCCCACCGTCTCGACGCCGAGCCGCGTCAAGCGCCGCGAGGTGGCCGGCCCAACTCCGAAGAGTGCTGTGACCGGCAGCGTACGCAGGAAGACGAGTTCGGTGCCTGCCGCCACGACGTGAACGCCTGGACCCCACACGGGACCCGAGGGCCCGACACGAGGCTTGGCCCGCTCGGTGGCCAACTTGGCCATGAACTTGCTGGAGGCCACGCCAACCGAGCAAGTGAGCTCCTCCTGCTCCAGGATCCGGTCGCGGATCCGGGTGGCCAACTCAGATGCGGGCCCGAGGAGCCTGGTCGCACCCCGCACATCGAGAAAGGCCTCGTCCAGCGACAAGGGCTCCACCAGCGGGGTGATGTCGGTGAGGATGGCCATCACCCGCTTCGACACCTCGCCGTAGTGGGCATGGTCGCCGGGCAGGAACACGGCGTGAGGGCAAAGCCGGCGAGCCCGGGTCGAGGGCATGGCTGAACCGATGCCGTAGACCCGCGCCTCGTAGCTGGCCGCGGCCACCACGCCCCGGTCGCCGGTGCCGCCCACGACGACCGGCTTGCCTTGCAGTTCGGGGCGGCGCCGCACTTCGAGCGCGGCATAGAAGGCGTCCATGTCCACATGGAGGAACCCGACTGTCCCGTCGGGCGGACGCCCCCTGATCTCGGTGGTCACCAGTCGTCCTGGACCCCGCGGCGCACGGCTTCAGTCTGCCAGCCCGCAGTGACACGGTCCGGCGAGAGTGCCCGCCCGCAGTGACACGGTCCGGCGAGAGTGCCCGCCCGCAGCGGCGGAGTTCGCCTCGACCTCGCAGGATCAGCTGCGGGCGTGTCGGGGCCTAGTGTCCCGAGTGGCTAGTTCCTCGCGGTTGTGTCGTTGCGGTGGTCGGCGACGCTGACGGCACACCGGTCGATGAACAGCGGCCGGCTGGCGAGCACTCTCATGTCACCGTCTCGCGCCCCCCACAGGCGTCGCAGAGCCCCGCGGCTGGACCGACAATTGGATCGACGACCGCAACGAGCACCCGCACCCCTCCGTGTGGCGCATGACCGCCGACGAGAACCCGAGACCATCGCAGCATATCTGCAACGCATTCCCCACTCGGGACACTAGTCAGGCAGTGCGCTCGGCCGCAGGATTAACCGCTGGCGGGGCCCAGCGCTCCTACTTGTATACGGGCTCCATGTCGGCGTAGAGATTCTCCGGCTGGAATACTCGGATATAGTCCACATGCATCCTTGACGTGATCTCCGTGGTGGGGCCGCTCCACCCAAGTGTACTCAATCTCAGCCAGGCGGGAACATGGCCGATGCCTACCTGTTCTAAGGTGACACTGCCGCCAGGAGCCGAGAACGCTTCCGAGAATCCTGACTCGTCGGTCGTCCTCCACGGCGAGATTTCGGTGATAAAGTCTTTGTCAACGTACCTGTTCTCGGGTGCCTCGGAACTATATTCAACCGCTCTGTATTGGACCCTTACTTGATTCGAGGGGTATGGGATGAAGTTATCGTGCAGGCCGTCCACCTTGACATAAGTCAGGTACCCGCGGGGAGTCCATTCGACTCCCTTGGTGACCGTGAACTCGCGATCGCCGACACTACGGTCGCATACCTCCTTGATCTCCGCCTTGATTCCAGATACCGACTTGCAGAAGCCGATGTACTTGACCGTACGAAGCGTCCTGGCTTGCATGTATTGGCCATTAGGATCCATGTACTGATGAAATATGTCGATTGACGAGTTGGAGACTGCTTCATAGATGTCGATCTCAGGTCCTGTGTTGGACAGATAGTCTCGAGCATTGTTGACATCGATATTGTAGCTATCAAGTTCTCCCTCCCAGTTTCCATACAAGAAGAAGGAATAGTTACGGTAGCCGTTGTTAGGCATCAACTCGATAGTGTACTTTACTTCCAAATAGCCGTACTTGTAGTCGAACCTGCCAGCTGTATCCAAACTAGGTTTACTGCAGCCTCTGTACCAGCCGTACGACATGTGGCCAGCGACCACGTTGAGGCACGGCAGGCCAGCAGGGTCAACTGCATCGCAGTAGTATCTGTCCAGCTGCCAGATGCTAGCATCCAGGCTCAAGAGGCCGTTCTCGCAAGGTATGGAGTCCGCCGCGGCCCCGTCGTCGAAAAGCTCCTCGAAAATCAATGAATACTGAGATTTGGGCTGGGTCAAGTTTGGAAGCGCTTGCCGGATCGCCTCGGTCGTCTCAGGCAGATCGGCCTCGTCCGGCAGCTTCTCCCCGAGGAACAGGCACGCGAACCGGTCGCGGTTCCGTTCTGGATAATCGCCGCAGTCGGGCACGCTATCGGAACGGTCCACCAAGAAGCTGCGATACACTTTGAGATCCGATTCCGGGTCATCGACCGACAACTCCACCTGCCGAGCCGGGAAGTCCCCGGTGGGGTGCAGCCAAGAATGCTTGGCGGGATCCAGGTAGAGGTACATGAGGCCGGAGTTCTGCCGGATCCCGATCTTCACATCTCTGCATCCGGACGGCGTGTCCACCAAGACCCTGCACCACTGCCCCGGGTCGCCGTCGACATCCTCCACGGAATACACCACTCGGTCCACTAGGTCGTCGTCGCCCGCCACCGCCATCCGGGCGAAGTAGTTGTTGCCGACCCCCCTGTCCTCGTTGTGGTGCTTCGACTGCTCAGTCAGGATCCTGGCCACCCGCGGCATCTGCGGCTCCGCGTCCATGAACGCCAACGCAGGCCGCGCTTCGGCGGTCTGGGCCACCGCAGATGACATCGAGTACCCTCCGCCATCCTCGGCGGCGGCACCAGCACGGGCTGTCGCGCCGGCGGCGACAGCGATAAGAAGCATGACGGTCGCGCTGCCGCGGCGACATGAAGCAGCCAGCATTGAGTTCATGGTAGTCGGCGCTGAGCGTAAACGGGCTCTCCGCGTTTCAGGTCGGAGTGAGAATGTCGAGCAGTGCCCAGTTGGGTCTGCCGGCATAGAACAGGGCTCGGATGCGGTAGCTGGTGAAGCTGGCGACTGCGCGGGCGCGGTCGACCTCGCGTCCCAGCCGATGACCACGGGCCGTGCCCACCCCGACAGACACCCGCAATCGAAAATTGGCGTGGTCGACCTCGCGCCCCAGCCGATGACCACGGAAGTGGCGCTCGGCACCATGCGCAGCCTGCTCGGCCTCCTCCGGCCGACGGCACGCGCCCTCAGACTGCAGCGATGGCGTCGGCGCCGAGCAGCTCCCGAAGCTCGGCCGGCAGGCCGTTGGCGGTATCCACAGCGAAGTCCGCAGGCAGCCGCGCCACCCGCCGGCCGCCCAGCAGCAGCTCCACCGGCGAACCGCCGGGATGTGCCAGCAGCACCGACTTGAGATCGCTGAGCCGCCGGTCGTTCTGGTGCTCCGGCGCCAGGTTGACCCGCAGCGGCGCATCCTGCCGGTCGCTCGCCACCAGGTCGACCTCGTTGGCGAAGAACCTGACGCCGTCCTCCCTGGCGTCGAGACGGCCCCGCACCATCACCACGGCGTCGTCGGCCAGCTTGGGGCCATGCTCGTCCATGGCTCTCGGGAACACGAGCACCTCCACCTTGTCCTCGAGGTCCTCGAGCGTGAAGGTCGCCATCAGCTCGCCCTTGCGCGTCCAGCGCCGATGCAGGCCGGTGACCACCCCCCCGACCGACAGGAAGCCGGCGCCGTCGCTGCGGACAGCGCCCGACGCGAGGTCGCCGATAGTGCAGTCGGCCAGCCCGCGGATGCGGCCCTCCACCCCCTGGAGCGGATGGTCCGAGACGTACAGGCCGAGCATCTCCTTCTCGTGGGCCAGCTTCTGCATGCGGTCGAACTCGACGGCAGCCACCTCGGGCCGGTCGTCGAAAGAGGGGCCGTCGCTCCGCTCGCCGAACAGCGACATGACGCCGGCGTCATGCTCGCGGCGCCGACGCACCGTCATGTCGATGATCGTCTCGTGCGCCTGCAGCAGGCCCTTGCGTGGCTGGCCGAGCGAGTCGAAGGCCCCCGCCTTGATCAGCGACTCGATCGTCCGCTTGTTCAGCACCTCGGTGTCCACCCGCTCCACGAAATCGACGAACGAGGCGTACGGACCGTTCGAGTCGCGTTCCGCGATCACGCGTTCAGCCGCCCCCTCCCCCACGTTGCGTACCGCTGAGAGGCCGAACACGATGCGGCCCGGGCACGATGCGGCCCCCCCGTCGTCACCGGGCTCGGGCGTGAAGTCGGACGCAGACCGGTTGACGTCAGGCACCCGCACCTCGATGCCGCGCCGACGGGACTCGTTGAGATAGACCGAGGCGTTCTCCAGCTTGCTCTTGACGCTGGTCAGCAGCGCCGCTAGGTACTCCACCGGGTAGTTCGCCTTCAGGTAGGCGGTCTGGTAGGCGACGAGGCCGTACCCGTAGCTGTGGCTCTTGTTGAATGCGTAGTCGGCGAACTGCTCAATGATCTCGAACAGATGGACGCCGAGGCCACGCTCGTAGCCTTGGGCGACCACGCCCGCCACGAACTTCTCCTCCTCGGCCGCCATGGCAGAGCGGATCTTCTTGCCCATGGCCTTGCGGAGCGAGTCGGCCTCCGCCAGCGAATAGCCGGCGAAACGCTGTGCCACCCGCATCACGCTCTCCTGGTAGATCATCAGCCCGTAGGTGTCGGCCAGGATGTCGGCCGCGTCGTCGTGGAAGTACTCGACGGGGTGCCGGCCGTTCTTGCGGTCGGCGTAGTCGTGGTGCATGTTGGCCGCCATCGGCCCCGGCCGGTACAACGCGACCAGCGCGCAGATGTCGTCGAGGGAGGTCGGGGCGAGCGAGCGCACCAGCGAGCGCACCTGGGGGTTCTCCAACTGGAAGACGCCGACGGTGTCGCCCTCCCGGAGCATCCCGAAAGTGGGGCCGTCATCGAGAGGCACCGCGTCGATGTCGACGGCCGCGCCCCGGGTGCGTTCGACCAGCTCGAGCGTGTCGGTGATCACGTCGAGGTTGCGCAAGCCCAGGAAGTCCATCTTGAGCAGGCCGAGATCCTCCACGCCGTGCATCTCGTACTGGGTCACGATGGGCGCCTCGGCGGGGTCTCGGCCCTGCTCGGGCTTGCGCTGGACGGGCATGTACTCGGTGAGCGGCTCGGGGGTGATGACAACCGCCGCGGCGTGGATGCCGTCCTGGCGCCGCATGCCCTCCAGGCCCCGGGCCACCTCCACCACCTCCGCCGCGTCGCTGTCGGTGTCGCACATCTGGCGCAACTCGGCCGCGGCCAGGTACCCGTCGTGGTAGGCCTCGGAGTCCTCGAAACAGTACCGCAGCGGAGTGTCGCGGCCCAGAATCAGCGGCGGCATGGCCTTGGCGATGCGATCGCCCAGCGAGTGGGGGTAGCCGAGCACGCGGGCGGCGTCCCGCACCGCGGCCCGGGCCTTGATCCGCCCGAAGGTGACGATCTGGGCGACGTGGTCGCGTCCGTAGCGCTCGGCCGCGTAGTTGATCACCTCGTCGCGGTAGCGCGAGTCGAAGTCCATATCGATGTCGGGCATCGACACCCGCGACGGGTTCAGGAAGCGCTCGAACAGCAGGTCGTAGCGGATCGGGTCGAGGTCGGTGATGCGCAGGCTGTAGGCCACCGCGCACCCCGCGGCCGAGCCCCGTCCGGGACCCACGCGGATGCCGCGGCGGCGGGCGTAGGCGATCAGATCCCAGGTGATCAGGAAGTAGGAAGCGAACCCCATGTTGTTGATGACTTCGAGTTCGTAGGCCAGCCGCTCCGACACCTCGGCGGGCAGGGGATCGCCCCAACGCTGTCGCGCGCCCTCCATCGTCAGGTGCTCCAAGTACTCGCGGTCGTCGCTGAAGCCCTCGGGCACCTCGAAGTGGGGCAGGCGAGGCGTGCCGAACTCGATGTTCACCTCGGACCGCTCCGCGATCTCGAGCGTGTTGTCGCAGGCCTCGCCGATGTCGGCGAAAAGGCGCCGCATCTCCGCCGCGGACTTCAAGTAGTGGTCGTCTCCGTGGAATTTGAGCCGGTCGGTGTCGGAGAGCAGCGACCCGGTCTGCACGCACAGCAGGGCGTCGTGGGCGGCCGCGTCGCTGCGGCTGGTGTAGTGGCTGTCGTTGGTGGCCAGCAGCGGGGCTCCCAGCCGGCGGGCGATCTCCAGCAGCTGCGGGTTGATCCGGTGCTGTTCGGGGATGCCGTGGTCCTGCATCTCCACGTAGTAGTTCCCGCGGCCGAAGATGTCCTGGAAGCGGGCCGCCTTCTCCAGCGCCTCGGCCGGGTTGTCCCGCAGCAGCGCCTGCGGCACCTGGCCGCCGAGGCAGCCGGTGGTGGCCACCAGGCCGGCGCTGTGGTCGCCGAGCGTCTCCCAGTCGCAGCGAGGCTTGTAGTAGTAGCCCTCCATGAACGCCCGGCTGGAGACCTTGATGAGGTTCTTGTAGCCGGTGTCGTCGGTGGCCAGCAGCGTCAGATGATAGTAGAGCTTGCCCCCGGCATCGGTGTCGCCGCCTGAGTCGTCGACCCGCCCCCGCCGCGGCGGCCGCTCGTGCCGGGACTCGTGGGCCATGTAGGCCTCCATGCCGATGACGGGCTTGATGCCGTGCTCAGAGCACTTGCGGTAGAAGTCCAGGACCCCGTACATGTTGCCGTGGTCGGTGATGCCGAGGGCGGGCTGGCCGTCGGCGGCGGCCGCTGCGATCAGGTCGTCGAGTCGGGAGGCACCGTCGAGGATCGAGTACTCGGTGTGGGTGTGCAGGTGGACGAACGAGCCAGCCATCGTGCCTCCTGTGGACGGTTGTTGAGGGAGCTGTGGACGGATGCTGAGGGAGCTGTGGACGGATCACAAAGCTGTCGTTGGCAACATAGTCCGCGTTCTGGCCCCCATCGGTCTCTCGCGACCAAGGGGCGCCGGTTCGGAGCTGTCGTTGGCAACATAGTCCGCGTTCTGGCCCCCATCGGTCTCTCGCGACCAAGGGGCGCCGGTTCGGAGCTGTCGTTGGCAACATAGTCCGCGTTCTCGCCCCCGCACGGGCGCTCGGTTGCGGACGCCGCCCGGCGAAGGCTACAGGTAGGTTCCGGGGCGGTTGTCGGTGTCGCCCTCGTGGTCGCGCCTGCGGTACGGGTCCGCTCCCGGCGGCAGTTCGCCCCGCATGGACTGGAGCTGCTGGCGGGCCGTCATCTGCTGAGCGAGCAGCATGGCCTGCATGCCCTGGATGAGGCCTTCGAGCCATCCGACCAGCTGGGCCTTGGCGATCTGCAACTCCACCGCGGACGGGGGCTCGTCACGGTTGAACGGCGAGGCGAGCTTGGTGAGCTCCTCGCGCAGATCGGGCGACAGGGCCGAGCCGACCTCGTCCACCGACGTCGTGTAGATCTCGCGCAGGCGGTGCCGGCTGGCCTCGTCCAGTTCGGTGGAGCGCACCTCGTCCAGCAGCAGCTTGAGCATCGTGCCGATGCGCATGACCTTCGCCGGGTGGTCGATGGTCTCGTTGATCTCTTCGCCGGCCTCGCCCGAACCGGCCTCGCCCGAACCGGCCTCGACGACCTCAGGCGCCAAGACCTCGTCCGGTCCGGGACCGCCGTCTTCGCTGTCGTCGTCCACGGTTCCACCCTAGAGGCCGATCGGACGGGAGCGGCCCGCCCTCGCTCTCTCAGCCTGGATCCACCGGTGCGGTGGGGGCTGTGGGTTTGGCGCGTCCACCGGGAGGGCCTCCTGACGTGGGAGAATGCTGTCTGCTGTGACGGTCGTTCCGGCCATGTGGGGAGGCACTGCCCGTGAGCAGCGTATCTGGTGGGACCGACAAGCTGGAGACTCGTCTCGACCAACAGCCAGACAAACCGCCCCACCAGCACCGGACAACCCGGAGGGACCGACAAGCTGGAGACTCGTCTCGACGAGGGGTCTTTGGTGGCCGATGCGGGGTTGTTGCTGGCGGGCACGGCGATGGAGCGGCTGGGGTTGGAGGCGTTGATCGATGAGGCGGTGCGCCCGTCTGAGTCGGGCCGGCCGCCGCCTAGCAGGTATCGCGACCGAGATAGCCAGGGCCGCGGCCAGGTCGTCGTTGAGGCTGGCCTGCGATGCCGCGTCGGCGAAGTCGAGGCGCTCGACGGCTGCGATAGTGGCTCCGTTCTGCTTGCCCCACCGGTGGATCCAGGCTAAGAGGCCGAGCGAATAGGCGGGAGCGACGCGGCCCATACAGGCGAAGCCGTGGCCCGAGCGGCCCGTGAGTGCAGCCCGCCGGGAAAGCGGGCGACGGCGAGACCTACGCCATGTACGCGAGAAGCGGCACGAGCATCTCGGCGGACGTGAGCGAGCCGTGGCGACCGACGATGCGGGGGGCGCCGTCGTCGGGATGGCTGAACGCCCAGGAGTCGCGGGCCACCAGCGCCACGTCGCCCAGTCGGGCGCGGGCTGCGTCGGTGACGACCGGTCCCAGCCAGCCGGCGTCGATCACCTCGGCCGCGGTGCGGACCCAGGCCTGCCCGGCGTGGGCGTCGGCGGCAGCCGCGAACAGGTCGGCGCTCCGACCCGGCCGGGCGTGCAGCCACCGGAACCTGGCCTCGCCCGACTCCGCCCGAGCGCAGTCGAGGACGGCGCGGTCGATCTTGACCAGGCCACCGGAGCAGTCGACGAGGCCGTGGTCGGAGGTGGCCACCAGCGCGGCGCCTCGGGGAAGGACGGCGAGCAGGTCGGCCACCAGCCGGTCGCAGGCCCGCAGCTCGGCCTCGTAATGCTCGCCGAAGGCATGCTCGTGAGCCACGACGTCGACGCCCTCATAGTAGGCGTATACGAACGACTCCCCCGCTGCCAGCAGGCGGCGAACCTCCACCGCCAGGCTCGACAGCATCTTGTAGCCGAAACGGCGGGCGTCGCGCAGGTAGGCCCGGCTGAAGCCCGACTTGCGGTAGGCGTCCCTCTGGAGCGCCGGCGGACGCTGACCGCCGAAGGAGGCGACCGGCTGGAACCGCTCGGGCGGATGGCGGTCGGCGCAGTCGCCCTGGGGCGTCCGCCACTTCAGGACGTTGAGGTTGCCGTCGTCTGTGCGGATGCGGTATCCCACGATGCCGTGCTCGCCGACCCCGGCACCGGTGGCTATGGAAGTGAGGGCGGACGCGGTGGTGCTCGGCGCCACCGTCGTGATCGTGGACGCGTGCATCTCGGACAGCGTCGGAGCGACCCAGGGCCGTGCCGCGAGCTGCTCGGCACCCAGCCCGTCGAGGACCAGCAGCACCACGGCCCGGGCCTCAACGATTTCCGGGGGCAGCGGGCCGGTCCGTCCGTCGGGGCCGGTCTTCAAGATCGCGGGCACGATGTCGGCCACGCAGCCACCCCCATACGCGGGCAGCACCGGCTGACCATCGTCCACAGCCGCCGACGAGCATCGGACGCCCCCGTACGCGGGCAGCACCGGCTGACCATCGTCCACAGCCGCCGACGAGCATCGGACGCCCCCGTACGCGGGCAGCACCGGCTGACCATCGTCCACAGCCGCCGACGAGCATCGGACGCCCCCGTACGCGGGCAGCACCGGCTGACCATCGTCCACAGCCGCCGACGAGCATCGGACGCCCCCACGCGCGGGCAGCACCGGCTGACCATCGTCCACAGCCGCCGACGAGCATCGGACGCCCCCACGCGCGGGCAGCACCGGCTCTCGGCTCTCGGCGGGAGGCTCCATGTGGTCCACGGCATCTAGGATGCCACCATGCGGGTGTCGACACGCGGGGACTACGCGTCGCGGGCACTGCTGTCCCTGTCGCTCCACGCCGACAGCGTCCCCACCTCGGTGCGTGAGATCGCCGAGCGAACCGCCATGCCCCAGCCGTACCTCGAACAGATACTCCTCGCGTTGAAAGGCGCCGGCCTCGTCCGCTCCAAGCGGGGCGTGGGCGGCGGCTACGTGCTGGCCCGCGACCCCGCCGACATCAAGCTGTCGGAGATCGTGCGGGCAGTGGACGGCCCCATAGCCGCGGGCGACTTCGGAGAGCCCCACACCGACGGCGCCTGCGACCACGAGGGACAGTGCGTGCTGCTGGCGATCTGGTCGGCCTCGGGCTCGCAAATGCGCCGGTTCCTAGACTCGTTCAGCCTGGCCCAGATCACTGCCATGGCCCGAGGCGACGCGCCCTGGCCGACCGACGGCGAACCCGTCTAGATGGTCCGTCGCTGAATTGACCGGAACGCCCGGAAGGCCTCCAAACAGGGCTTCGGGCCCTCCGCGCCGCCCTGGCCGACCGACGGCGAACCCGTCTAGCGCGCCGTGACAGCCGGCGCGCCGGACGGGCCCAGCGGCTGGAAGGGTCGGTCGATCAGTCTCTGGCGTTCTCCAGCCAGATGTTGACCAAGGCCCGATTGTCGGCGATCCAAGCGGCCGCGTCGGCTTTGGCGTCAGGATTCGCCTTGGCGTTCTGGGCGGCGATGTCGCTCAACGGTATGGCCACCTCCTCGAGCAGTCGCCGGATGTCCGCGTTGTCGGCGAGGAACTCGCTGTTGGCCACTGCGCGGATGCTGTTGACCGGCCATCCGAGGTTGCATGGGCTGCCAGCGCAGCCCGCTAGGCCGCGGACCTCGGTGGAGCCCTCGTGGTCCTCAAGGGCAGTCGACTCCAGCCACACCGCGTCGACGCCCGGTGCGAGCGCCTCGTAGGTCCAGTTGGGCGTCCAAGCGTAGAACAGCGCCGGCTCGCCGGCGGCTACGCTGTCTTGGACTCCCTGCATCAGGTCGCGGTAGGTGCCCGACACCTGCTCCACGTGGCCGCCCCAATCGAGTTCGGCGATGTGGTCGTCGATGATGGTCGCGCAGCCCCAGCCCTCGTTGCAGCCGATCAGGTCGGCGAGGCCGTCGCCGTCCCGGTCGAACACAGAGGCGACCGAGGCGTCGGCCAGCTGGCTCATCGAGGTGATGCCCATGGCGTCGGCGGTGGCCTTGTCGATCATGTACCCCTGGACGGCGCCGGACGGCACCTGCTGCCCGACCGGCTCGATGTCGAGCTTGTCGGACAGCCCGCTGACCCTCTCCCCCTCCAAGTAGATGTCGTGGTTGGGGAACCAGCCGTTCGCCCACAGGTCGTACTGGCCCGTGGCCAGCGCCGGGTAGAACGCGTTGGGGCTGAGGGTGTGGTCGGCGGGCTCGGTCACCGTGTAGCCGAGTTCGCCGATGAGCTGGGCGTATATCTCGGCCTGCATGTAGCCGCTGCTCCAGTCGGCACGGGCCATCGTCACCGTGCCGTCGTCATCGTCCCCCGAAAGGGCCGCGACGAGGGCCACAACCGCCAAGATGCCCACCACCCCCACCAACAGCAGGCCTCTGTTCTTGCGCAGTCTCATTTCGAGCCTCCTCGCTTCTCAAGTCTGCCCGTCATTGTTTGACCCCTTCGGAGAGCCGCTGCTTCACCTGGGCGATCAGGCCGCTGTGCTGCGCGCGGAATATCTGCTCGTCGTAGTGGCCTTCGAGCAGGTCGAGTTCCTCGCTGAACGCCTTCTTGAGGCTCCACACCATCACCAAGAGAATGAACGCGAACGGCAGCCCGCTGGCCACTGCCGCCGTCTGGAGGGCGCCGAGCCCGCCTCCGATGATCAGCACGATCGCGACCAGGCCCTCCATCAACGCCCAGAACACCCGCTGGGGTTTCGGCGAGTCGAGCTTGCCGCCGGAGGTGAGATGGTCCACCACCAGCGAGCCCGAGTCCGACGACGTCACGAAGAACGAGATCAGCAGCAGCACCCCGACGAACGACACGAGGTCGGTCAACGGGAACTCCTCCAGCATCTCGAACAGCGCGGTGGCCAGGTTGTCGTTCACCGCCGTGGCCACGTCGCGTGCGCCGCTGAGCTGCAGGTCCATGGCCGAGCCGCCGAAGACCGAGAACCAGAAGAAGCACAGCACCGACGGGATGAAGATCACTCCCAGCAGCAGCTCCCGCACGGATCGGCCCTTCGAGATCCGGGCCACGAACATGCCCACGAAGGGAGACCAGGAGATCCACCACCCCCAGTAGAAGATGGTCCAGCCCGCCTGCCAGCTGGTGCCGCCGAAAGCCTCGTTCCAGAACGAGAACTCCGGGAGTATCTGGATGTACTGGCCCAGGCTCTCGGTGAACAGCGAGAGCACGAAGAGCGTCGGGCCCACCGCCAGCATGAAGGCCAAGAACGCGACGGCCAGCCAGATGTTGATCTCGCTGAGGCGCTTCACGCCGGCGTCGAGGCCCGCCACCACCGAGATCGTGGCCAAGCAGGTTATGGCCACGATCAGCAGGATCTGGAACCAGGTGTCCGAGGGCAGACCGAAGAGCTTGTGAAGCCCTGCGGCGGCCTGGCCGGCGCCGAAGCCCAGCGAGGTGGCCAGCCCGAAGAGGGTGGCGACGACAGTGAGCGTGTCGATAGCGTGGCCCCAGTTGCCGTAGATCCTCGGTCCGAGGATCGGATAGAAGATCGACCGGAACGTCAGCGGCAGGCCCCGGTTGTAGGCGAAGAAGCCCAGCGCCACGGCTACCAGCCCGTAGAGGGACCAGCCGTGGATCCCCCAGTGGAGGTAGGTCGTGGCCAGCCCCGCCTTGGCGGCTTCGGCGGAGTTCGGGTCCACGTCGAAGAACGGCGGAGGCGCGCTCATATGGAAGATCGGCTCGGCCACGCCCCAGAAGAGCAGGCCGATGCCGAGGCCGGCGGAGACCAGCATCGCGTACCACGACGGCGTGGAGAACTCCGGGCGGGCGTAGGGTCCCCCGAGCCGGATCTTGCCGTAGCGGCTGAGCGCGAAGAACAGCGCCGCAGCGATGAAGATGTTGAAATCGAGGATGTACACCCAGCCGAGTGTTCCGTTGATGAAGTCGAGAATCGTTTCGAAGACGCCGGCTGTGGCATCCGTGAATACCAGCGACAGGAAGATGAAGACCAGCAGGAATCCCGACGACCAGAACGTCACCTGCGGATGGATGTCGAAGCCCATGCGCACGATGTTGCGGTCCCCGGGCTCCCGGTCGGCCACCTCAGGGTAGAAGTCGATGTCGGGATCGATCTGCAGACCTTCGAACACCTTGCGATTGTGGATCGCGTCCTCGCGGCGACGCTCCTCCTCCTCCTCCCAGTCGTGCAGGGCGAGGGTCGCCTCGGTCAGGTTGATGTCGGTGTCGTCAGGGCTGCGGCGGATCCGAGGGTCTGCCCCCGCGCCCTTGTCCTCGGCGGCCATAATCGTCCCCTTGCGGTCGCTTGCTCGATGCTCGGAGACGTCGAACACACCTGAGCGAGGCCTGCTCGACTCCGAGTCGATCTTTTACAATAGCCCAGAGCCGGCCGGCGTGCCAGCCGTCACCCGGGAAGGTCGGAGCATCCGGCACTAACGTTGTCGCACGCCCCCGTCCCGGAAGCCGTCGATGCGCCGAGCCTCCATAGCCGTCCTGGTCGCCCTGGCCGCCGTGCCGGCCCTGTCGCTGCCAGCGGCGACGGCCTCCGAAGCCTACGACGCGCCGGTCGTGCGCATGGCGCGGGCCACGTGGGACACGGGCTGGTTCCATGCCGAGGTGTACCGGCTGCTGCTCGAGGGCCTCGGCTACCGGGTCGAGGGTCCGGCGACCATGGGCAACGCCGAGTTCTACGAGTCGGTGGCGGCCGGCGACGTGGACCTGTGGGCCAACGGATGGTTCCCCGCCCATGACCGCTTCATCGCGGACGGCACGCCGGTGGAGAGGGTCGGCACCGCTGTGGACGACGGAGCGCTGCAAGGCTACTTCGTGGACGCGGCGACCGCCGAGGCGCACGGCATAGACGACCTCGGGGACCTGGCCGACCCCGGCGCGGCCGCGCTCTTCGACCAGGACGGCGACGGCCGGGCCGACCTTGTGGGATGCGACGTAGGCTGGTCGTGCGCCATCACCATCGAGCACCACCTGCGGGCCTACGGGCTGTCCGCCACGGTGGAGCAGGTGCAGGGGGACTACTCCCCCCTGTTCGCCGACACCGTCGCTCGTCACCGCGCCGGGAAGCCGGTGCTCTACTACACGTGGACGCCCAACTGGACGGTGGGCGAGCTTGTTCCCGGCAAGGACGTGGTGTGGCTGGAGACGCCGTTCCCGTCGCTGCCGGCGGAACAGGCCTCCGCGCTCGAGCAGACGACGATCGCCGGGATACCCGGATGCGCCCACGACCCCTGCGAGACCGGATGGCCTCCCAACGACATAAGGGTGGTGGCCAACTCCGACTTCCTGGACGCCAACCCCTCGGTGCGCGCCCTGCTCGAGCAGGTCGTCATACCTTTGGAGGACATCTCCGCGCAGAACATCCGGATGGTCCAGCGCGGAGGGGATCCAGAGGACATCCGCAGGCACGCCGAGGAGTGGTTCGAGAGCAACCTGGCCGACGTCACCCGCTGGATCGAGACGGCCGACCCCGGCGCGGTCGCGGTGGCCGCAGCGCCGGCCGACCCCGGCGCGGGGGGCACGCTGGCGGTGGCGGCCCGCCCGCTGCCGCCCTTCGTGATCTACGAGAACCGCGCCTACAGCGGCTTCGAGGTGGAGCTGGTCCGTCTGCTGGGGACCAAGCTGGGCATGGACGTGCAGATCCATGCGGTCGACACGGTGGCCAAGCAGATCGACGACATCGCCCGCGGCGTCGCCCAGGTGGGGCTTGGAGGCGTGGCGATCACGGAGTCGCGCGAGGAGGTCGTCGACTTCTCGCTCCCGGTGCTCGACTCGGGGCTGACCATCCTCGCGGCCACCGACGACTCCCGCGGCGTCGGCGACAGGATCCTGTCCTTCCTGGATGCGGTCGCGTCGTCGGACCTGCCCTGGCTGCTGGCGGTGTTCGGGATGGCGGTGCTGATCGCCGCGCACATGATCTGGTGGCTGGAGCGCCGCCACAATCCCGACTTCGCGGTCCCCTACCGCAAGGGGATCTGGGACTCGTTCTACTGGTCGGTAGTGACCATGAGCACCGTCGGCTACGGCGACAAGGTGGCCCGCGGCACACGGGGGCGGGTGCTCGCCCTCGTATGGATCGCGCTGGGCACCCTGGTCTTCGCCAGCTTCACCGCGGCCATCGCCTCATCGCTGGCGGTCAGCGAGCTCCGGTCGGAGATATCAGGGCCCGCGGACCTTCCGGGCCGCCGGGTGGCCACCGTGTCCCACTCGGCCGGGGAGGCGTACCTGCCGTCGGTCGGGGTGGGACCGGTCACGGTGGACCGGGTCGACGAGGCGTACGGGCTGCTGGCGGAGGGGGAGGTCGAGGCGATCGTGTACGACGCGCCCGTGCTGCAGTTCCACGCCGCCCGCGAAGGCGGCGGCAAGGTGGCGACGGTCGGCTCGGACTTCCAGCGGGTGCAGTACGGACTGATGCTCAGCGAGGACGACCCCGAGCTGCGCGAGCGGGTCGACATCGCGCTGCTCGACCTGATCGAGAGCGGCGTCTACGGCCGCCTGCACGACGCCTGGTTCGGCAGCTACGGCTAAGAGGCCGAGCGAATAGGCGGGAGCGACGCGGCCCATACAGGCGAGGCCGTGGCCCGAGCGGCCCTCAGGTCGCAGCGAACAAGAGCGGGAATGACACCGCAGCGACACGACGCGGGCGGCTTGCGGAGGCTGGCTGTCGCGGCGGATGACGAACAAGAGGAGACGCTATGTCACAACCACGACGCAGGCACGACCCGGAGTTCAGGGCCGGCGCTGTGCGGATCGTCCGGGAGACTCGCAGACCGATCTCTGAGATCGCCTGCGACCTCGGCCCCGGCGCCGCGAGCCGGGCGGAGAGCGGCGTCCGCGCGCTGCGCCCGCCTACCCGCCCAGCCTCGGGCGGTCGAGCGGAGTGAGGGATTCGAGCAGCCCGGCCAGGTCGGGCGGGAGGGGCGACACGGCCCGCACCGTCTGCCCGCCGACAGGATGGACGAACGACAGCGAACGGGCGTGCAGGAAGGGCCTCCGCAGGCCGAAAATGCCGCCGCGCCCCGCGCCGTAGGCAGCATCGCCGACCACATGGTGGCCGACAGCTCCCAGATGGACTCGGACCTGGTGGGTGCGACCGGTCTCCAGCCGGCACGTCAGAAGCGAGACCTGCGCCGGCTCGACGTAGCGCCGCTCCACCTCGTAATGGGTCCGGGCGGGACGTCCCCGGTCGGTGACGCTCATGCGCAACGGGTTGCGGCTCGACCGGCCCACAGGAGCATCAATCACCCCCGCGGAGGCTTCAGGGTGGCCCCAGACCAGCGCTGAGTAAAGACGCTCGGGGCAGCGGCGCCGCATCTGCTCGACCAATGCGCGGTGGGCCCGGTCGGTGCGCGCCACCACCAGCAGCCCCGACGTGCCCCGGTCGAGACGATGCACGATCCCAGGCCGACGGGGATCGCCGACCGCCGCCACCTCCGGATAGCGAGCCAGCAGTCCGTCCACGAGCGTGCCCCGCTCATGGCCAGGACCGGGATGAACCACCAGGCCGGCGGGCTTGTCCACCACGACCAAGTCGGCGTCCTCGTAGACCGGTGTGAAGTCCACCCCGTCGTCGGGCTGCGGGAGAGGATCGTCCCGCGCCGGGACCTCCACCGCCAGCGACTCGCCGGCCGCGACGCGCCGGGCGCCGACGGTGACGACCGCCCCGTCGAGGCGCACGCCGCCCTCAGCAACCAGCCGGGCAGCCTCCGAGCGACTGACGTCGGCCACCAGCGCCACCGCCCGGTCGAGCCTGAGGCCGTCGAGAGCAGCGCCGGCGAGCTCCTCCGCGACAGTCACGGCGGTCATCCCACAGACCCCGAGACGGGCCGTGCCGCATCGCGGATCCCGGCAACCTCTCCCCCAGGAACATCTCGCGGTCCACAGCGAGAGCAGCCCGGCCGTGGCGCATCGCGGATCCCGGCAACCTCTCCCCCAGGAACATCTCGCGGTCCACAGCGAGAGCAGCCCGGCCGTGGCGCATCGCGGATCCCGGCAACCTCTCCCCTAGCAGTCATGCCGACCGCCGGCTGGCATGCCATACCAGTGCCGCACCACCGAGAACGACCCCCATGTCGGCCACGTTCCACACCGGCCACCATTGGACGTCGATGAAGTCGACCACCGCGCCGTGCATGAATCCGCCACTGGAGCGGAAGAGCCGGTCGGCGAGGTTGCCGAGCGCACCACCTGCGATGCAGCCGGCCGCGACAGCCGACAACCGGTGGCCTGTCAGCCTGCGGTTGAGCAGCAACGCCGCCGCGACCGCCAGCGCGGCGACTCCGAGCAGCGGCCCGAGTCCCTGGAAGCTGCTGAAGGCCGCCCCGGTGTTGAAGACGAGGCGCAACCGCAGCGTCCACACCAGATCGACGACACGGCCGTCGTCCAAGGCCTGCAGTGCCCACCACTTGGTGAGTTGATCGGCCCCGAGCACCGACGCTGCCACGGCCAAGGCACAAAGGGTGTGGACCGACGCAGGCCTAGCGGCGGGCTCAGCCCCGGCGGGAACCGGCAAGGGTGCGCGCTAGCGGCGGCCGAGGCCGCCCGCCTTGACCTCGACGCGCTCGGCGGCCCAGGGGATCGCCCGGAGGCGGGCGATCGGAATCGGCGCGCCCGACGTGACGCAGTAGCCGTAGGTGCCGTCGTCGATGCGAGCGAGGGCGGCGTCGATCTGACTGACAGTGTGGCGGGCCTGGCTCGACAGAGCGAGGTCGCGCTCGCGTTCGACGGCGACGGTGGTGCCCTCGCCCCCTTCTTCGTCGAACTGCACGTCGCCTGGCTCGCGCGCTGACAGCAGGGACTCTGCCTCCGCCTGGTACTCCTCAGCCGAATGCAGGTATTTGGCCCGCTCCTTCAACAACTTGCGTCGCATCTCGTCCAAGAACTTCTGGTTGGAGCGCGCCGCAGCCGACTTCGCCGCCTTCGAGGACACCGACTTCGCCGCCTTCGAGGACACCGACTTCGCCGCCTTCGAGGACACCGACTTCGCCGCCTTCGAGGACACCGACTTCGCCGCCTTCGAGGACACCGACTTCGCCGCCTTCGAGGACACCGACTTCGCCGCCTTCGAGGACACCGACTTCGCCGCCTTCGAGGACACCGACTTCGCCGCCTTCGAGGACACCGACTTCGCCGCCTTCGAGGACACCGACTTCGCCGCCTTCGAGGACACCGACTTGGCCGTCGCGGCTGCTTCGGCACGCGGTCCCGACGGCGGCTGTGCGTTGGTGCCAGGAGACTGCTCGACGCCGGCTCCAGAGGTCCGGGCGCTCTCGGCCTTGACCATGTGTATCAAGCTCCAGTCCCGCCGGCCGGGCGTTCCCTCGGCCCGACGTTGGTCAGCACGTCCCGCGATCGTCTGGCTGCAATGGTCCGACTTCCGTGCCTCGAGCTTAGCGTCGCGGCCGTGCCGGCCCACGGGCGGCGGCCGGGCCCCGCTCTTCGTCGTGGTCGAAGAACGCAGCCATGGCGGCGTCCCGGCCGGGTGGCGGGGCTTCGCTGCTGACCACCTGCCTGAGCTGCTCGACGAACTCGTCGCCCTCGTCTGCGTCCAGGTCGAAGAGCTCCGGGCTGTCAACTCCGAAGGGCGTCGTCGCTGAAGCGGCCGAAGCGGCACGGCCGCCGTTGCGGGCACCGCCGCTCCCACGCCGGGCGGCTCCGCCGCGACCGGCGGCGGAGGGCTGCAAGCGGGCCGGGTCCAGCGAGGCGCTGCCCTGCGCATGCGCCTGGCGGCCGTCCGGCGGGGCGTGTCCCGGAGCTTGCCCCGGAGCCTGCCCCGGAGCCTGCCCCGGAGCCTGCCCCGGAGCCTGCCCCGGAGCCTGCCCCGGAGCCTGCCCCGGACTGTCTCCGGACGTTTCGTCGGATCCGGCCGGCGGCGCCTCCGGCACGTCGGGATCCGGGGCGGCGGCAGACCTGTCTACGATCACAGGCTCCTGAGCGGCAGCACCCTCCCTTGCCGCCCGAAGCTCTGCGGGCGGTTCCGGGGCGGGCGCTTCCGAGGGCTCGGAACCAGCCAGGTCGCCGGGACCGACGGCTGGCTCCCCGGTACGGTCGCCGCCGGCGTCCGGCGGATCCTCGCGGCGCTCCGGCCCGGCAGCGTCGGGGCGCATGTCGGACGCCTGCGCAACGAGCCTCTCGGCTGTATCGCCGGTCGCCCCACCGCCGGGCTCCCCACCGCCGTCGTCGCGACCGCCGGCCGCGGCCGGCTCCGGCACGGGCTCGTCTACTGACATCTCGGCGGGCGTTTCGATCCTGGCGACCTGCCCGAACTTCGCGACGAAGGACTGCAACGACACAACGAGGCCGCGCAGCGTGTCCCGCTCACTGTCGAGACGGGCCTGCATCTCGGCCACAACGGCCTGCAGGCCGTCCCTAGTCTCTTCCAGGTCGCTCAACTCCCTCTGTGCCCGTGCCCGCTCGGAGGCCAGCTCGACCGCCACGGTCCGCTTCGCCTCGGCGACGATGACCTGGCCGCTCTGCTCGGACT
The DNA here is from genome assembly GCA_965116865.1 of Acidimicrobiales bacterium. Lineage (GTDB taxonomy): Bacteria > Actinomycetota > Acidimicrobiia > Acidimicrobiales > Aldehydirespiratoraceae > Aldehydirespirator. The sequence continues at coordinate 1,068,368 of OZ220727.1, forward strand.
CCGACAGCATCCGGGCGGCGCGTTCCTCCGCTGAACGCAGACGCTCGCTGGCCGCCGCTTCGGCTTCGGACACGGTCTTGGCAGCGCGCGCCTTGGCCGCCTCGGTGATCGACCGCGCCTCAGACCTCGCCTCCGAGACTGCTGCGTCGGCGGTGCGCTGCGCTAGGACGAGCGTGCGCACCAGCGTCTCACGGACCTCCGTGGCGCCCTCGTCGTCACCGTTGCGGGACGAGGCCTGAACCAGGCGATGCTCAAGTTCTGCTATCCGGTCCTTGGCCTGGGCGGCCGCCTGGCCTACCGACTTGACATAGCTGTCCACTTCTTCGTAGTCGTAGCCGCGCATCCGCTCACGAAACTTGGCCGCGACAACAAGGTCGCTGAGTGCGTTCATGCCGACGATGATGGCACGGACGGCACCGCAACTGGTGGATGCTCCGGCAGGCGCCCGATACCGGAGGCGGGCCGAGGCTGCGGCCGGCCGCTAGCAGATGCCGAGCACCCGGAGCATCCGCTGGAGAAGAAAGATCCCGAAGATCACGATGACCGGCGAGAAGTCGAGCGCCACGCCCCCGAACCGCGCCGCCGGCAGCAAGCGGCGCGCCGGCCTCATCACCGGGTCGGTCACCGTGAACAGGAACCCGGCCACGGAGGCCATCGCCCCGTGAGGGTTCAGCGGGAACCAGCTCAGCAGGACGCGCCCGAAGACCGCCAGCACATAGAGCTGCAGCATCCAGCACAGTAACCAGAGCACTGGAAGGCTCGGCTAGCTGCGCCTGCGACGGGCCGCGCCCCGCGATGCCTCCACGTCGGCAGGGGTCAGCAGATACACTTGGTCGGCGACACGGTCCATCTTGCCGCCCATGGCGTAGCAGAGGCCGCTGGAAAAGTCCACCAAGCGGCGGCACAGGTCCCGGTCGGCCGCTTGGAGGTTCACAATCACCGGCTGGCCCGACTTGAACCGATCGCCGATCTCCTGGGCGTCGTTGAACACGTCGGGAGAGACGGCGTGCGGCTTCATCGCATGGGCAGGCACCGAATGCACGACTCGAACCGAGGTGTCGTCACCGGCATCGTCCGGCCGCCCCACGTCGCTGGCCGGTGCGAGGCTGACGGGTCGGACGGTCCGGCCCATCACGGCGCTGTCCGGGGCCAGTCCCGAAGCCACCGACACTCCCGGCCCCGCTGCTGCTTCGATCCCGGCCGGGTAGCGGCCAGGCGGCGCCGCGGACGCCTGGGGGGAGCGAATTGGGTCCTCGTAGTTCTCGTAGTGCTCGTCGGGCCCGAGCCCGAGGTAGATCATCACCTTCTTCATCATCGGCATCGTCGCTCCTCGACCAGACTTTAGCGTGTCTCGACCGTCGTCGAATCCTCGTCGGCGGGTGTCATTGTGGGGCGGGTGTCTGTGCGGCGGGTGCCGTTGTGGGACAGGTGTCATTGTGGCACGTCTCGGAGGCCGTGGCGGGGACGTTCGCCGAACAGGCTCCTGCCGACTCGCACCATGGTCGCTCCCTCGGCCACTGCGACTTCGAGATCGTCGGTCATTCCCATCGAGCAATGGGCCAGGCCCAAGGAGTCGACCATACCCCGCAGCGTCCTGAAACCGCTCCGAGCCTCCTCGGGAGGCCCGTGCGGGCCCACGCCCATCAAACCCACCAGGTTGAGCCCGGCGCCGGCGACCTGCGAGGCCAGCCGCTCGGTCTCAGCGCGACGGCAGCCCCCCTTGGTCTCCTCGCCCGAGATGTTCACTTGGAGCATGACGGACGCGCCCGGGGCCCGACGGCCGATCTCGCGCGCCAGTTCGGGTCGGTCGACCGTCTGCCACACGTCGACGCGGCGGGCCAGCATCCTGACCTTGTTGCGTTGCACCCGTCCGACGAAATGGACACGGGGCCTGGACGCAACGACCGCGTCGGCGAGCTTGGCGACGCACTCCTGGGCGTAGTTCTCGCCGATGTCGTCGATCCCGCATGCCGACGCGGCCTCGATCGCCCACGGACCGAGCGCCTTGGTGACCGCGACGACGACGACGTCGCGCCCGCCGGCGGCCGCGATGCGCGCCCTGAGAGCCTCGTAGCGCTCGGCGACCGCGGCCGCGGCGGCGTGCGGCGGAGCGCTCATGCGTGCTCGAGCCGGACAGTTGTCGCCTGCCGGGCGCGCTCGCCGCGGACCCGGTGCGAGAAGAACGAGTCGTGGGCGGTGTCGAGTCCGAGATCCTCCACCTCGCTCACCCCGGCTGCGTCCAACGCGCCCCGAACCGCCGCTACGAGATCGAGGGCGGGCGTGCCCCACGCCGTGGCGCCGGCGACGTCGCGGCCTGCCACGTCCGCGACCGAGGCCATCTCCGCCAGGCCGAACTCGTACGCTGCGGGCCTGATCACCGGACCCACCACCGCTCGAAGCCGCGCAACGCCCGAGCAGGCCGACAGACCGCGCATGGCCCGGACCATCTCCGGCACTATGCCGGCCACTATGCCCCGCCAGCCTGCGTGCGCCACACCCGCCGCGCCGCCGCCCACCACCACGACCGGCGCGCAATCGGCCGTGTGCAGCGCCAGCACGGCCGCAGGCGCCCCGGTCACCGCCCCGTCGGCCACCGACCCCGCCCCGTCGCCCGGCTCGGCCACGGCCACCACCTCGGCGCCGTGGACCTGCCTGAGCCAGGTCCACGGCCCGCCCGCCAACGCCTGGCGCCTGCGCTCCAAGCGGCGCTCCGGACCCGGCCCTGCGTCGAGGTCGCAGCGAAAGTCGCCGTCAGACCTCTCGGAGCAGCGGATCCTGGCGACCAGGCCCTCGCCTGCCGGGACCAGGCGCTCGATCACCGCCCCGCTGTCTCCCGGGAGTCCGTGCCGGGGTCGTGCTCATCTAAGGAAGTCGGGCACATCGAACTCGTCGTTGAGGTCAGCACCGACCGGGGTGTGCGAGTCGCCCGTCGCGAACACGTCGGCGATCTGCATCCTCTCCCTCGGTGCAGCCCTCGCTCCCGGATGATCCTCCCGCCGGGAACGACGCTGGACGCGGTCTCCGTAGCTCTGCCGGTCGCTCTCGAAGCCCGCGGCGATCACAGTGACCTTGACCTCGTCGCCGAGAGCGTCGTCGATCACCGTTCCGAAGATGATGTTGGCATCCTGGTGAGCCACCGACTGCACGACCTCGGCCGCTTCGTTCACCTCCATCAGCCCGAGGCTCGAAGGGCCCGAGATGTTCAGCAGCAGCCCCTGCGACCGGTCGATGGAGGACTCCAGCAGCGGGCTCGAGATGGCGGCCCGCGCGGCGGCGACCGCGCGCCCCTCGCCGGTGGCGGAGCCCATTCCCATCAAAGCGCTGCCGGCGTCGGTCAGCACGGCCCGCACGTCGGCGAAGTCCGTATTGATCAGCCCGGGGGTGGTGATGAGGCCTGTGATCCCACCCACACCCTGCATCAAGACCTCGTCGGCCATCCGGAAGGCGTTGAGCATCGAGGTCTTCTCGTCGGCGATCGCTATGAGGCGGTCGTTGGGGATGACGATAAGCGTGTCGACCTTCTCCTTGAGACGCTGGATGCCCTCGTCGGCCTGCACCGACCGCCTGGACCCCTCGAAACTGAACGGCCGTGTCACCACCCCGATGGTGAGCGCACCGGAGCTCTTGGCCACCTCAGCCACCACCGGCGCGGCGCCGGTGCCGGTTCCGCCCCCCTTGCCCACCGTGATGAACACCATGTCCGATCCGTTGAGGGACTCGCGGATGTCGTCGATGTGCTCCTCGGCCGCCTGCTTGCCCACCTCGGGATTGCTGCCCGCGCCCAGACCCCTCGTGAGGTTCTTGCCGAGATCGATCCTGACGTCGGCGTCGCTCATGGCAAGGGCCTGAGCGTCGGTGTTGGCCGCTATGAACTCGACGCCCCGGAGGCCGGAGTCGATCATGCGGTTGACTGCGTTCACTCCGCCGCCGCCGACTCCAATCACTCTGATGACGGCGAGGTAGTTGTGAGAATCACCCATCGCCGCGTCAACCTCCCTTGATTGAACGTTCGCCCCATCTTAGAGGCCGAGCGAATGGACCGTCCCGCGGCGCAGACAGCGAGGCCGCGGGCGGGCGCGGTCAGAGCGGGCAGGGATCGTGGCGCTTGACGGTGGCGACGTCGGGCATGGTCACGTCGATCGTCGTGATGCACTCGAGGTCGGTGGTGGCGAGCACGGCTCGCAGCGCGCTGATCTTGTCGTCGATCAGGACCGGATGGCCGAGCACCGCGGCGGTGCCGCCGACGAGTTCCAGGCCTGTCCTCTCCCTGCCCGCCTCGACCGTGACGGTCCGCACCCAGGCACGCAGGTCGTCGGGCATCGCCGCGACGACGGCGAGCGGCCCGTACGCCGCGGTGTGGACGTCGCCGAGCTCCCCAAAGAAGGGCACCGACACTCGGGGGAGAGCGTCCGTCCGTGCCCCGTCGGCCCGACCGGACCCGTCGGTCGGCCCGCCGGACGCCGGTCCCCAGCCGATCGCGTGCCCGTGGGCGTCGATCATGGCGGTGCGACCTCCCGATGCGGGGACCACCGCCACCGGCACGCGAGGATCCACCGAAATCCGTACCGTGGACGGCCAATCCCTCCACACGCGCACCGACCTCACCCAGGGCAAACCGGCGACGGCGTCCTGCGCCAGGCCGACATCCAGGAACGCCATGGGCATCCCGACCGCCACCCGGGAGCTCTCAAGGATCTCGGCCCGGTCGGCCGGATCGACGCCCGAGACCGCGATCCGGTCCACGTCCAGCAGCGGTGTGAGGCTGACACCCCAGGCGGCGGCAGCCGCGGCAGCCGCAACCAGCGCCGCCAGCAGGACCCGCAGGCGGCGGCGCCCCTCGGCGCGCAGGACAGCGACACGACGAGCCTTCATGCGCGGGTCGACGGTCACAGCGGCCACGGCAGCTCCCAAGGCTCGAAGCCGACGAGACAGGTCTCCGCAGACAGCTCAACGCCGTGGGCGTCCCTCACGCGGCGGCGCACCTCGCGCATGACCTCGACCACGTCGCAGGCACGCCCCCCCTCGTCGACCTGAATGAAGTTGGCGTGCTTCGCCGACACAGCGGCCGTGCCGATACGCAGTCCCTTAGCTCCGACGGACTCGATGAGCTCGCCAGCGGCCGCATCATCGGAATTGGCGAACACCGACCCGGCGTTGCGCCCGCCAGGCTGGTTGGCCCGGCGCCAGCGCACGATCTCCGCAAGTTCGGCTCTGGAGGCCCGCCCGTCCCCGGGTCGCAGCTCGAGCCTCGCCGAGGCGACGACCAGGTGCGCCTCGACAGCGCTGGTACGGTATCCGAGGCGCAGGTCGGCGGCGGCGCGGACGGTGGTGTCGCCCCGGTGGAGATCGACGACGACCGCTTCGGCCAAACATCCGGACATGTCCGAACCGTGCCCGCCCGCGTTCATTCTCACCGCCCCGCCGACAGTGCCGGGCACCCCCACCGCCCACTCGAAGCCGGCCAGTCCGGCCGCGACCGAGGCGCGGGCGACGACCGGGAGCTGCGCGCCGCCTGACGCGCCGACCACCGGACCGTCGATATCGAACCGTGTCAGTCGGCCGCCGAGGGCGACGGCCAAGCCGGCGAAGCCCCGGTCGGCCACCAGCAGGTTGGAGCCTCGCCCCACCACCAGCACCGGCACGGGCGGGAAGGACCGCGCCAGACCCGAGACGGCAGCAGCCAGAAACTCCAACTCGGCGGAATCGTTCACCGTGACGAAGAGACGGGCCGGCCCGCCGACCCGGTAGGTGGTGTGGGGCGCCAGGCCGTAGTCCCTCCGCAGCGACGGCCCAAGATCCGAGCAGGCCAGGCGCCGCTCGAGGCCGGCAAGCGCGTCCTGCTGCGCAGCGCTCATCGGCCGGACCCCGCCGGCGTCCGGCCGCGTACCGCCAAGCGCTCCATCACAACATCGGGTGTCGCGGTCAGGTCGCCGGCGCCCAGCGTCAGACAGAGGTCGCCGGGACGCAGCCGGGCCTCCAGCCAGTCGGCGACCTCGTCAAGCCCCGGAAGCCAGGTCACCGACGCCGAAGGATGAGCGTCGAGCACTGCGTCCAGCACGATCTTCGAGGTGACGCCCGGCCGGGGCGCCTCGCCCGACGGGTAGGTGGCAGTGAGCACGAGATGGTCGGCCCCGACGAAGGAGTCCGCGAAGCCCGATCCGACGGAGGCGACACGGCTGTGACGGTGGGGCTGGAACACGCACACAACCCTGCGCCAGTCGCCGGTGCGGGCCGCGGCGAGAGCGGCCGCGGCCTCTCCGGGGAGGTGGGCGTAGTCGTCCACGAACGTGACGCCGGCCATGTCGCCGCGGAACTCGAAGCGCCGAGCCACTCCGCCGAACCCTGCCAGGGCGCGGGCCGCGTCGGCGAAGGACGCTCCCACCGCCAGCGCGGCCACGGTCGCCGCGGTCGCGTTGAGGGCGTTGTGCAGGCCGGGAATCGGCAGAGTCACCGTTCCGAGCCTCGTCCCGGCGGACCACAACTCGAACTCGCACGAGGGCATCCCGAGCGAGACGTCCACCATCCGGAAATCTGCGTCGGGATGCGTGCCGTACGTCGTGGCGCCGACAGCGTCTGCCAGCCGGGCAGCGCCCGGATCGTCCGCGCAGGCTATCCGATGCCTGCACGGGGCCAGAAACTGCTCGAAAGCCTCGGCCAGCGCGACCGGTGAGTCCCGGTAGTTCTCGAGGTGGTCGGGCTCGACGCTGGTCACCACCGCCACCTCGGGATCGAGCGCAAGGAAGGTGCGGTCGCTCTCGTCGGCCTCCACCACGAACCACTCGCCGATGTCCCACATCGCTCCGGCGCCGATCCCCTCGACGTCGCCGCCGATGATGAACGACGGGCGGAGACCGGCCTCCGCCAGCGCCAGGGCCAGCATCGAACTGGTCGTGGTCTTGCCGTGCGTGCCGGCCACCGCGACGGTCCGGCGTCCCGAGACGATCGCGGGGAGGATCTCGCCACGCCCCACCACCGGCACGCCGCGTTCCAGCGCGGCGCGGACCTCCGGGTTGCTGTCGGGGACCGCCGACGAGACTGCCACCAGGGCGGCGCCGCCGAGATTGGCCGGGTCGTGGCCGACAGAGACGGGAACGCCCTCGGCGCGGAGCCTGGCCGGCACCGGCCCGTCGCACAGGTCCGATCCCGTGACCCTGTGTCCCATGGCGTGCAGCACCGACGCTATGGCGCCCATCCCGGCACCGCCCGCGCCAACCACGTGGACGGAGGTCGGAGCCGACAGGTCGACCACGTCGACGGAAGTCATCCCCAGGCCTCCCGGCGGCCCGCGCAGCCACGGCGCCTGCTCATCCGGCGGCCTCCGGGCGTTCGGGCCGCCCGACCCGGGCGAAGCTCTCGAGCAGGTCGACCACCGCTCCCGCGGCCCCGGGCCTGGCCAACGACCGCGCCGCTTCGGCCATCAAGTCGAGGCGGCCCGGATCCGCGAGCAGAGCGTCGACCTCGGCCACCAGCCGAGCCGGGTCGAGTTCGCCGTCTCTGACCAGCACAGCACCGCCAGCCGTCTCGAGCCTCCGCGCGTTGGCAGTCTGATGGTCGTCGGGCGCGCCCGGCAGAGGCACCAGCACGGCCGGCATTCCCACCGCGGCCAGTTCGGCGACGGTCGTGGCCCCCGCCCGGCTCACGACCAGGTCGGCGGCGGCGTACACCGTCGCCATGTCGTTCTCGTATGCGACCAAGTCGTAATGGAGCGCCATTGTCGGCGCCGCCGTCACACGCGCCGAGAGTCCGTTGTGGTCGCGGTGGCCCGTGATGTGGCGAATGTGCAGGTCGTCCCGGTCCTGCCAGAGGTCCGCCGCTGCGCCGGTCGCCTCGTTGATGGTGCGGGCGCCGAGCGAGCCGCCGACGACTGCCACCATCCGGCGCCCCTCGTCGACGCCCAGGGCGGCACGGGCCGCCGCCCGTCCCGCCGAACGGTCGGCGTCCATCACTTCGTCTCGCACGGGGTTGCCGGTCCAGGCAGCTCGGCGCAGGTCGGTGTCCTCGAAGGCTGTGGCCGCCGCAGCCGCCAGCCGGCTCAACATCCGGTTGGCCAGGCCGGGCACCGCATTCTGCTCGGCAATCACCAGCGGCACGCGCAACGCGGCGGCTGCCGCGCCGACCGCGACCGAGGCGTAGCCCCCCAGCCCCACCACAACGGCAGGCCTGTACCGCCTCAGCAACAGCAGCGCCTGGACGAAGGCCCGGGCGAGATCGACGGACGCAGCCGCGTTGGCGGCCATAGCGGAGAGGGAGAACCCGCGTCGCAGCCCCCGGCCGGGCAGCGCGGTGAGAGCGAATCCCTCCTCGGCGACCAGCCCCGTCCCGACGCCGCCGGTGCTGACGACGAAGTGCACGGCATGCCGAGGGGCGCCTCGGCCGGTGATTTCGCGGGCGATGCAGACGCCCGGCATGATGTGGCCCGCGGTGCCGCCGCCGGCTATGAGGGCCCATGCCGGAGGGTGCGGATCAGGCTCGGACGGCCGCCGGCCGCGGGAGGCCGCGCCGAACCGGCGCCCGCTCATCGGATCTGCCTCGCCACGTTGAGCAGCACGCCCACGGCGGCCAGTGTCGCCACCAGCGACGTCCCCCCGAAGGAGAGCAGGGGCAGAGTGATTCCGACTATGGGGAGGACGGCCAGCACCGCACCCATGTTGAGCGCGGCCTGCATCACGATCCAAGCCGTGACTCCCACCGCTAGGAGCATTCCGAAGCGGTCCGGGGCCCGTAGCGCCACGCCGAGGCCGGCGGCTGCGATCGCCGCGAAGAGCACCACCACGAACAGGGTGCCGATCATTCCGAGTTCCTCGCCGATGACCGCGAATATGAAGTCGGTGTGGGCGTAGGGCAGGAAGCCCCACTTGGCTCGACCCTCCCCGAGCCCCATCCCGTCGATGCCGCCGGAGGCCATGGCGTGCAGCGACTTCAACGTCTGGTATCCGTTGTCGTGAGGGTCGGCCCAGGGATCCAGGAACCCGAGCATGCGGGCGCGGCGCCAGGGCGACTGAACGATCAGCGCGGCTGTCAGACCCGCCCCGACCAAGGCCGCGGCAAGCAGATGGCTGATCCTGGCCCCTGCGAAGTACAGCATCGTGAGGGCCACTCCGACGATCAGGACGGTCGTGCCCAAATGGGGCTGCAGCATCAGCAGCGTGGCTGTCCCACCGGTCAGCAGCAGGACCGGCTGCAGCGTCGACCAGGCGTCCTCCATGGGCCTGTCGGGCCGGGACAGCAAGTCGGCCACGAAGACCACGAAAGCGATCTTGGCCACCTCCGATGGCTGGAACACAATGGGGCCGGCGCCGAGCCAGCGCCGGGCGCCGTTGGCGCTCAGACCCACGCCGGGCACGGCGGTGAGCGCAAGCAGCACTACCGACAGGCAGAGGCCCAACAGTGCGAACCGCTTCCAGATGCGGTAGTCGATGCGAAGCAGCACCAGCAGGGCCAGCACGCCCACACCCAGCCACATGGCCTGGCTCTTGAACAGGGACCAGGCCGAGTCGGTGCCCGACAGGCTGGCAGCGGCGGTGGCCGACAGTGCCATCACGAGGCCCAGCATCACCAGCGACAGCGACGCCAGGAAGAGCACCAGGAACAGTCCGGTACGGCGTCCGATGGGCGTCTTCGGGCCGCGGCCGTCGGGCGGGATCCGCCCGACGGCGTGGCGGGCCCTGGCGTCGGCGAGCGCCTGCCGGCGGACGCTGGCGCGCTCCGTCACGACCACTCTGACGTCCTCCCGCCGGTCCTGCGGGCCCTTGCGTTCACCGCGCGGACGAAGTCCTCACCGCGCTCCGCGTAGCCGGAGTATGCGTCGAAGGAGGCGCATGCGGGAGACAGGAGCACGGCCATGCCCGGCCCGGCCGCGGCCGCCGCAATGTCCACGGCCTCGGCCATGTCCCCGGCCACCGACACCGGCCTGTCGGCAGCGAACACTTCGGCCACCTCGTCGGCGGCCTCGCCGAAGGCCACCACGCTGCACACCCGGTCCGCCGCGCCGCGCAGCTCGGCCAAGTCCAGGCCCTTGCTGCGGCCGCCGGCGATGAGCACGGCCCTCTCGAAGGAGCGCAGGGCCGCGACGGTGGCGTGGGGAGTGGTCGCTTTGGAGTCGTCGTAGAAGGTCACCCCGTCGATGGTGGCGACCCGCTGCACACGGTGGGCTCCGGGCCCGCAGACGCGCAGCGCCTCGGCCACTCCCCCGGAGTCGGCGCCTACCAGCGTGGCGGTGGCCGCAGCGGCGAGCGCGTTGGCGATGTCGTGGGGCATGGCGCGGCGCAGCTCGCCGACGGGCAGGATCGGGCCGTCCGGCCCGGTCAGCGTGTCGCCGTCGAGCCACCAGTCGGCCGGCCCCTCGGCCGCGAACGTGTATGCAGCCCGGTCCTCGCGCAGGCGGCCCATGACGGCAGGGTCCCGCCGGTTGGCGACCGCGGCGCCCCCTGCAGGAATGAGCTCCCACAGACGGGCCTTGGCCGCCTCGTAGGAGGCCACGTCGGAATGCACGTCGAGATGGTCGGGCGCGAAGTTGAGCCAGCAGGCGGCATCAGCCCCGAAACGGCGGCTGTGGGCGAGGCGGAACGACGACGCCTCCACCACGAACACGTCCACGTCGGTCCGCTCGATCGCGCTCACCAACGGCAGGTCGTTGTTGCCGGCGGCCGCCGCGCCTACTCCCGAGCATTCCAGCGCTGCGACGATCATCCGGGTGACCGTGGTCTTGCCGCTGGTTCCGGTGACGGCCGCAATGGGTCGGGAGTCCCATGCGGCGGCCAGGTCGAGCTCGCTGGCGGTCGGCACGCCGAGGCTAGCCGCCGCGGCCAGGACCGGGTGGTGCTCGGGCATGCCCGGCGTGGGGATCACCGCCCCCACCGCGCGGACCATCTCGATCATCCGGCGAGGATCGGGGGCGACCTCCAAGTCCAGCCCGTCGGAGGCGGCTGCAGCGACCGCCTCCGCGCCTCCGCGGTCGTCGAAGACCACCACTTCGTGGCCGCGCGCCGTCAGCGCCCGAGCCACCGCCCGGTTGGCCGCGCCGAAGCCGGCCAGCAGCAGCGACGGCGGCGCCTCGAACGGCTCGCGGGCCGAAGGCCTGTCCGCTCGGTCCGCAGGCTGCCTCATGGCGTGAGCCTCGATATGGAATCGACGATGCCCGTGCTGACGGCGTCACCGTAGAACAGGCCTAGCCCGACGCCGGTACACAGGCCCGACAGGATCCAGAGACGCACGATCACCGTGGTCTCAGGCCAGCCCCCCAGCTCGAAGTGGTGGTGCAGCGGCGCCATGCGGAACAGGCGCCTGCCGAACCACCTGAAGGAGACGATCTGCAGTATCACCGACAGAGTCTCGATCACGAACAGCCCGCCGACTATGGGCAGCAGCAACTGGGTGTTGGTGGCCAAGGCCAACGCGGCGAGGCCGCTGCCCAGCGCCAGCGAGCCGGTGTCGCCCATGAAGATGCGGGCCGGCGCGGCATTCCACCAGAGGAATCCGACGATGGCGCCCACCATGGCCGCGCTCACCACCGCGAGGTCGAGGGCGTGGGCCACCTTGTACGAGTCGTAGTGGTCGAACTGCCAGAAGCCGATGAACATGAACGCCCCGTAGCCGACGCCGCCGGCGCCCGCGGCCAGGCCGTCCAGGCCGTCGGTGAGATTCACCGCGTTGGTGGCGGCGATGATGAGCAGTATGGCCCAAGCCGACCAGCCCAGTCTTCCCAACTCGATGCCGGGACTGTCGAAGCGGGTGAACGACACAGTGGTGTGCGCCGAGGTGAACTCGGTCATGGCCCACGCGAAGCCGGTGCCGACGATGAGCAGGCCGACGATCTTGGTCTTCTTGTTGAGGCCGAGGTTGCGGGCGGCGACGACCTTGATCCAGTCGTCGAGCAGGCCGACGATGCTCCCGGCGACGATGGTGAGCATCACGATGATGCCGGTTCGGGTGTAGACGCCGCCGAACACGTCGCTGACGACATAGCCGAGGGTGGCCGCGAACACCACGGCGATCCCGCCCATAGTCGGCGTTCCTGCCTTGAGCCGGTGCTCGGAGGGGCCATCGTCACGGATGGGCTGGCCTATCCCGTAACGGACCAGGACCCTGATCAGCATCCAGCAGCCCAGCAGGGAGGCGAACATCGCGATGCAGCCCGCGATCAGCAGCCGGATCATCGGGCGGCCTCCCCGCGCCCGCGCCGCGCCGGGGCGTCATCGCCGCGCCGGCGTGGGCCAGCATGGATCATCGGGCGGCCTCCCCGCGCCCGTGCCGGGCCCGGGCGCCGCATCTCCGATCCGTTCCCGGTCACCGTTCGGCCCGCAGGGTCGCCGTGCTGCCGGCGAGGCGTTCGAGCTCCGCCCGCACCACGTCGCGGTCGTCGAAGTCGAGCTTGCGGCCCCCGACGACCTGGATTCGCTCGTGGCCCTTGCCGGCAACAACAACTACGTCGCCGCTGCGGGCCGTGGCCAAGGCATGGCGCAGGGCCTGACGGCGGTCCGGGTCGCTCAGTTCGGGGGCGCCGACCATGCCCTCGACGATTTCGTCGATGATCCGCCGGGGGTCTTCGGAGCGCGGGTTGTCGCTCGTGACGATCACCCTGTCTGCCAGCGTCTCGGCGGCCGCTCCCATCTCGGGACGTTTGGAGCGGTCCCTGTCACCGCCTGCGCCGAACACCACGGTGAGGCGCCCGCCGGTGAGGCTTCTCGCGGCCCGCAGCAGCGCAGCCAGGCCGTCGGGAGTGTGGGCGTAGTCCACTATCACCTCGAAGTCCTGTCCGGCCTGCACTGGCTCGAACCGCCCTGCGACCGGCTCGGCTTCCGCGAGGCCCGCCGCCACCGTGTCCGGGCCGAGGCCCAACACCAGCGCGATCTCGGCAGCGAGCACGGCATTGGCCCGGTAGAAGGCGCCCGCCAAGGGCAGGGTCACCACCTGGCCGCGCCAGCGGAACACGCTGGAGCGCATGTCGGCCTTGAGTACGTCGACGTCGCGCTGGTCCACCTCCACCAACGGCATCCCCGGCGGCACCGCTCCCGCCATGCGGCGACCCCACGGCCCGGTGACGTCCACAACGGCGTGATCGGCCAGCCCGCGGGTGAACAGGCGGGCCTTGGCGGCGAAGTAGCCGTCCATCGAGGCGTGGTAGTCGAGGTGGTCCCGTCCGAGGTTCGTGAACGCGGCCACGTCGAATCGGCATCCGTCCACCCGGTGCTGGGCCAGACCGTGGGAGGAGACCTCGACGGCTGCAACACCAGCGCCCCGGCGCACCGCCTCAGCCAGGGAGCGCTGAAGGTCGGTGGCCTCGGGCGTGGTCAACGCGCCGGTCAGCGTGCCGATCTCGACCGGTTCCCGGCCTGCGGCCCTCAGCAGGCCCGCTAGCAGCCGGACCGTCGTAGTCTTGCCGTTGGTGCCGGTGACGCCGACCAGGTCGAGGCGCCGCCCGGGGTGCCCGTGCACCTCGGCCGCGGCTGGGCCCACCGCCCGGCGCACCGACTCGACGAGCAGGCTCGGCGCCATCGCCGGCACCGGGCGCTCCACCAGCAGAGCGGCCGCGCCGGCGGCGACGGCGTCGGCGGCGAAGCGATGCCCGTCGCAGGTGGTGCCCTGCATGCAAGCGAACAGGGTGCCGGCGGCGACGCGCCTGCTGTCGTGCTCCACGTCGCGGACGCGAACCTTCGCGGCGTCGGCGACGCTGATCGGGCCACGGGCGCCATCGGACGCGAGCAGGCCGGCGCGCAGCGATCCGGCCAAGTCGCCGAGGCTGGTCATGTCTGCGACTCTCCATCGCCGAGCGGCCGGCCGGTTCGATCCTCGGGGGGCGGGGGCGCGACTGCGGGATCGGCTCGGCGGCGGCCGCCGTCGAGGGTGCTCGACTCGGCGGGGACCCGCAGCTGGCGCAAGGCGTACTCTGCGATCTTGCTGACAGTCGGCGCAGCCAGCCTGCCGCCGGAGATGCGTTCGCCTTTGGGCTGGTCGATCGTGACCAGCACGATCAGCGCGGGCCCGTCGTCGTTGCTGACGATCCCCGCGAATGTGGCGGTGTGGTGGCGACCGACCAGCTCGTTCCTCTCGTTGACGCACTCGTACCCGATGTCGCACGGCTGCCAGGCCGTGCCGGTCTTGCCCGCCACGGAGAAGCCCTCGACACGGGCCTCTCGGCCGGTGCCCACCTCGACAACCGAGGTCAGCATCCGCATCAGGGCCGCCGCCACCGGTTCACTGAGAACCCGCACCGGCTCGGGCGCCGGCGTCCGGGCCGGGCCGGCATCGTCGACGACCAGGCGGAGCGGCACCAGCAAGCCGCCGTTCGCGATGGTGTTGTAGGCTTGGAGGATCTGGAGCGGCGTGACGGCCAGTCCTTGACCAATAGCCATGTTGGGAAGGCTGAGGCCGCTCCACTCGTCGGGCGGCAGCAGGATCCCCTTCGATTCGCCCTTCAGGTCGAGGGCGGTGCGAGACCCGAATCCGAAGGCCCGCATCGTCCGGTACATCTGCTCCTCGCCGGTCAGCTGGGCCATCTTGATGGTGCCGATGTTGGACGAACGGGCAACTATCTGCGTCGGCGTCCACTCGACGTCGGGGTGGGTGGGAGTGTCCTCGAAGCGGTGCTTCCACACGGTCAGATACGACGGCACCTCGATAGTCGTCTGCTCGGCTACCGCTCCGCTCGACAGCCCGGCGGCCGCAGTCACCGGCTTGAAGACCGATCCGGGCTCGTAGCTCCAAGTGGCGGCGAGGTTGTGCCGCGTGCAGTCGACGATGCCGTCGGCGCCCCTGGCCACATTGGCCATGGCGATGATCTCGCCAGTGGCCGGCAGCGAGACCAGCGCCACTCCCGACGAGGCGCCGGCGCCGGCGACGGCCTCGATCATCATCGCCTCGGCCTGGTACTGGACGTTGCGGTCGAGGGTGACGGCGAGGTCTCGCCCCTCGGCCGGGGCGGTCACCTCCGAGAGGCCCCCGGGGATGGTGGCGCCGTCTGCGCCGACCTCTTTCATCACCCGGCCCGGGACGCCCGCCAGATGCTCGTCGTAGGTCTCTTCGAGACCGCTCATGCCCACATGGTCGATGTTGACCCGTCCGACGGCGGCCAGCCCGGAGCAGGCGCCATTGGGATGCTCGCGCCGCGGCTCGGAGATGACCCGGATCCCCTTGATCCCGAGTTCGCTGACCCGTGCACCGACGTCGGCGTCGACTTGGCGCTCCACATAGCGGAAGGCCCCGTCTCCCTGCAGCTTGTCGAGCAGCGCCTCGGCCTCGGCGCCCATCGCCTCGGAGAGGTCGGCGGCGGCCTGCCGGGGATCTTCGACGAGACGGGGATCCGACACCACGGTGGCGGCAGGCAGCGACAGGGCGATCGTCCGTCCGTTGCGGTCGAAGACCGTGCCGCGGGGAGCAGGCACGACGATGATGTCGAGAGGGTTCGAGACTTCGTTCAGGACACGGTGGTCGGGAGTGGCCTGCACGTCGACTATGCGGTAGACGAGGCCTCCCAGCACGAGTGCCAGCACTGCCAGCGCGGTCACTACCCTGCGACGGGACACGAGCGGCAGCGGCACCGCCGACCGAGCCGAGCCGGTCCGACGGGAGCAGCTCGGATGCCGCGCCGAGGCATCGGAACGCTGCCGTGGAGGTGTCATCCGGTCGGCTTCCCGCCCGAGGGCGGGGCAGACGCCCAGCCTGAGAACCCGAGACCGAAGGGATCGTGGTCGGGCGGCGGAAGCCCGCCCGGCCCAATCGGGGTCAGGATCACCAGGTCGGCCGACGGGACCAGTCCCGCGGAGCGGGCCTGGTCGGCGAGTCCCTCAGGAGAGTCGAGATAGGCGATCTCGGCCTGCAGCTTGTCTATCCGCTCATAGCGCTGCCGGTTCAGATCGAGCAGGTCGTCGAGGGAGGCCTGCTCCTCGACGAGGACCGCGTGCAGGGAGGCGAGAGCCAGACACAGCCCGAACAGGCCCAACGCCACCGCGGTGCCGATGCCGCCGATCGACCGCCGGACCCGGCCCGGAGATCGGGCGACCCTCAGATCCGGCGGCGGCCGCTCGGTACTCCTAACGGGCGCCTCGACCGTTCGCTTCGTGGCGCGTCTCTGAGGCTGCGACGCCATCACTCATCCTCGCGATCCGGACGAGCATGCAGCCCGCTCTCCCAACTCGAACGGCGGCCGGCACGGCCACGGCCCGAACCGCCCGCGGGCGCTGCGGGCAAGCACGCCGGAAGCACCGTCACCGAGTTGGGAGCCATCGACTACTCGTCCCGACGGGCAGGCAAGCGCTCCACGGCGCGCAGCCGTGCCGCTCTCGCTCTCGAGTTGCGCGCCTTCTCAGACTCTGCAGGGGTGCGGGCCCGCCGTCCCAGCAGCCGCACGGCAGCCTCGGCACCGGGGGGCGGAGGCAGGCCGGGCCGCGGCGGCGGCACCTCCCCTGCCGATCGCCGGAAGACGGACTTCACGATCCGGTCCTCTCCTGAATGGTACGAGAGCACCGCGCAGCGCCCGGCAGCGGAGAGGCGCTCTACTGCGCCCGTCAGGGCCGCATCGAGGATCTCAAGCTCTCGGTTCACCTCGATGCGAATAGCCTGGAAGGCACGCCGGGCGGGATGGGCGCGGCGGCGAGTAGGGGCGGGCACTGCCTCGGCCACGACGCGGGCCAGGTGGGCGGTGGTGGTGAAGGGCCTCCCGGCGACGATGGCGGCAGCGATGCGCCGGCAGTGCCGCTCGTCGGCGTTGCGGCGGAGCATCGAAGCGAGCGAGCGCTCATCGGCGTGGTTGACGACGTCGGCGGCAGTCACGCCGGACGACGGGTCCATGCGCATGTCGAGAGGGCCGTCGAGCCGGTAACTGAAGCCGCGTTCGGGCCGGTCGAGCTGAGCCGAGCTGACGCCGAGGTCGAACAGGCAGGCCGAGATCCCGCTCACGCCGATCTCGTCGAGCACGCCGTCGAGTGCGTCGAAACAGGCGTGGCGAAGCACGACCCGGTCGCTGTGGACAGCGAGGCGCTCAGCTGAGGCTCTCAACGCGTCGGGGTCGCGGTCGAGTCCGAGCAGCCGCAGGTGCGGGGCGCGGCCGAGGACGGCGGCGGCGTGGCCGCCTCCTCCCACGGTGGCGTCGACGAAGATTCCTTCGGGCGCCTCGACCAGCAGATCCGCCACCTCGCGGCACATGACCGGCAGGTGGTAGCGGTTCGCCCCCGCGGCGGCACCGGCCGTCATGTCGGACGGTCCGGCGAGGCGGGCTTCGCCGTGACCGGAAGCGGGTCCGAGGGCGGACGGACGGACCGGCGTCCGGCCGTCTGCAGTTCCCCGACCGACGGCGCACGTCGGGATTTCTCCCCCGATCGAGCTGATGGCAGGCGGGCGGAGCACGGGTCCTCCATCTGCCAATCGGGGAACTGCACACGGCCGGACAGCCTTGCGGCGACCGTCGCGGTACGGGCGGCGGGACCTGCCTCGGTCCCGGTCGCGAACATCGGCGCGGTCCCTGGTGCGGACGCGGGTCGGCTGGATCGTGGGAGGGATGCGGTCAGGCACCGGCGATCCCCCTTCCGTGAGTGATCGCGTCTGCGAGGCGCTCGGGACCCACCGACTGGATCTCCGCCCACCGCTTCGGATCCCAGATCTCGATGCGGCGGATCATGCCGGTGACCACCACCTTGCGGTCGAGCCCGGCCGCGGCGCGCAGATGGGGAAGGATCCTCATGCGGCCCTGACTGTCGGGCACCACGAAGTCGGCCTGGGCCGCGAAGCTTCGCAGCGCGTTGATGTCGACCTGCTCCGCGCCGACCTGGGAGCGGAGCTGCTCGGCGGTATCGGCGAACTCGTCGACCGGCAGGATGCCTACACAGGAATCGAGCGCGGTGACGTAGGCACCGTCGCCGAGTTGGCTGCGGAACCCGGAGGGAAGGATGAGCCGGCCCTTCTTGTCGAGGGTGTGCTCGTGGACGCCGACGAACGGCGTTGGACGGGAAGTCATCGCCGGCGCTCACCCTCTCGGCCCGAGACATGTCCCGGGCCGGAACGACGCGGGCTCGAGCATCCGGCCACCTCCTGCCAGAACGCTGTCCCGTCGATCCGAAGCGACTGCGTCCATGCCTGCTGTGGCGACTCCCACAGCGACCGCCGCTCTGACCCGGCCAGGCCGAACTTCTGTCACTGCATCCATGCCTGCTATGGCGACTCCCACAGCGACTCTCAAATGCTCCACAAAGCACCACTGTACACCCTTTCGCACCACCCCACAAATCAGCCGTTCCCAAGAGGACGCGCGGACCGGCGTCAACCCGTCGAGCCGCCGGGATGTCACTCCGCTCTCGTTCGCTGCGACCCGAGGGCCGCTCGGGCCACGGCCTCGCCCGTTGGCGGCGGATTCGCGCGCCTGTTTGCTCGGCCTCTTACGGCCCGACGGCTACCGGCTGCATCCCGCTCGGGCCTCCAACACTCCGAGCAGGGACTCGATCAAGTCGGCCTCGGCGGCCGGGACGGCGCCGCAGCGGTCCGCCACCACCGCCCGTCCCGCGACGCGCTCGGCGGGTGTGAGGCACAGCAGCTCCAACTCGTCGAGACGGCTTCCGGCTGCCTCGACGCCCGCAGAAGTCTCCCGGCGCCCGAGCCGGGCCGCTGTCTGGATGCGGACCCGGGAACGGGCGCGGCGCTGGCTGACTCCCACGACCTTCCGCCCGCCGGCGAAGACCTCCCCGGGACCGGACCCGGCGAAGCACACCAGCCTCCCCCACCGGTCGGCCACAAGGCGGCCCGCATGGACCGAGACCGGCTCAACCACGAAAGGTGCGATCGCCGCGGACCAGACTTCGCCGGCCCACCTGGCGGCGGCGGCCACATCGGGGCTCCACAGCGGGTCCGCTGCCGCAACGAAAAAATCCGCCCACACCTGGTCGCCGGGACGCAGCAGCACCGCTCCCCCGCCGCTGCGTCGCTGGAGGATCTCCACCGCCGCAGCCTCGGCCCGGCCCCGATCCGCAGCCCCGGGGCTCTGCGTACTGCCCAGCACGAGCCCCGCGCTGGTGACGGTGTGGATCCTGGCCAGCCTCGTCACGCCGGCCGAAGGCTCGACCGACCCGAGCAACTCCGACACCGGGCCGTGCAGACGCTCCACCGTCCAGCGGCAGGCGCCCCCGACAGGCCTGGTCACGCAGTGCGGAGACCGCTCCGCGGCTGCAGGTAGGCCGACCAAGCCTCGGGCACGCTTCCGGCCGCGGCCTCGACCCAGGCCGACGGCGACGGCGGCTCGGGACGCCGCCGAAGCCCCATACCGCTCTCGCTGGGCAGGCGGTCCCGCTTCTTCGCGTTGCAGCGCCGGCAGGCGGCAACCACGTTCTCCCAGGTGTGCTTCCCGCCGCGGCTGCGGGGAACCACGTGGTCCATCGTCTCGGCCCGGTCGCCGCAGTATTGGCAGCACTCCCGGTCACGGACGAACACCGACCTCCGGTTCGGGGACCGGCGCCGGGAACGGGGCACGCTCACATAGTGGCTCAGCCGAACCACCGACGGAACCTCCACCGACCGCCGCTCCGACCGGAAGGCACGGCCCGCGGCATGCAGAGTCTCCACCTTCTCTGCCAGGACCAGGCAAACGGCCCGTCGCGCGCTCACAACCGCCAGCGGCTCGAGCGTGGCGTTGAGAACCAGCACCCCGGACATCGCGGGCAGACTAGCCGCACCGAGGTCCCGTCCCAGAGCCCGGAGGGGCGAGCAGCCGGCCGCACCTGCCCGCAGGAGCGACGCGAAGCCGCGGTCCGAGCGGCCCCCGTGCGCTGCGAGCGTCGGCGGGCATCACCGGCACCGGCTCGCCCGTCGGCGGTTCTGGACCCGGCACCATTCCAGCCACACCACCACGTCGTCCGGCTTGGGAACGACACCGGGATCGCCGTACATCGTCTCGGTCCTGAACCTGGTCAACGGGGCCGTCGGCAACGGGAGGAACGGGGGCCGCCGCCACCAACGGTCGGGGGCGAAGCGGGCCAGCTGAGCGGCAGCGGTCGGCCACAACCGCGGCCGACACGCCACCGTCCGGGCCGACCGGAGAACCAACCTGGCAGCGAGAACAACGCCCACGCCCGCCAAGACTAGGGAGTCTTCGAGGCACGACGGCACCGGCGGACGGGACGGCGCCCCGCCCGCCGAGAGTAGTGCCCCAGCGGCTATACGCTTGGTCGGCGATGGGACACTTCGATGAACAGTTCGATCTGATCTGCCAGAACATCGGGCTCGCCGTCAAAGGCAAGCCCGAGGTAATCGAGATGCTGGTGCTGGCCCTGGTGTGCGGAGGCCACGTGCTTATCGAGGACGCGCCCGGCGTGGGCAAGACCGCGCTGGGCAAGGCGCTGGCCCGCAGCGTGGATGTGAGCTTCGGACGGATCCAGTTCACCCCCGACCTCCTGCCCGTCGACATCACAGGAACATCGGTGTTCAACCGGGCCACCGGCACGTTCGAGTTCCGGCCCGGGCCGGTGTTCTCGAACATCGTGCTGGCCGACGAGATCAACCGCGCCTCCCCCAAGGCCCAGTCGGCGCTGCTCGAAGCGATGGGCGAGCAGCAAGTGACCGTAGACGGAGCGACCCGTCACCTCGAGGCGCCCTTCACGGTCATAGCCACACAGAACCCGCTGGACTACGAGGGCACCTACCCGCTTCCGGAGAGTCAGCTGGACCGCTTCCTGATGCGCCTCGAGGTGGGCTACCCGGACCGCGCGTCCGAGGACGCGATCCTGGCGGACAGAGGCGTCCAGGAGCCCGTCGACGCTATCGGCCCGGTCGCCGACGGGGCCGTCGTACGGTGGATGTCCGACCAGCTGGAAGAGGTTCACGCCTCCGACGCGCTGCGTTCATACCTGCTCGACGTGGCAGGCGCCACCCGGCGCCATCCCGCCCTGTCGTTGGGTTTGTCGCCCAGAGGGGTGCTGGCCGTGCTCCGGGTGGCGCGTGCCAGGGCAGCCTCGATGAGCCGCGACTTCGTCACGCCCGACGACATCAAAGCCCTGGCGCCGTCGATACTGCCGCACCGCCTCATGCCCAAGCCGGACAGCCGCTTGCGGGGCGTGCGGTCCAACGACATCGTCACCGAGATCATCGATTCCGTGCCCGTGCCCCGCCGGGTGACCTGATATGCCGACCCCGGTCGGCTGGAGGCTGCTGGGGACAGGGGCGGCAGTGGTCGCGGGCGGGAGGATCTTCGGGATCCTGGAGTTCTACGTGATCGGGACAACGGCCGTCGCCGCCGTGGCGACGGCGCTGGCCGTGCGTCTCGTGCGTCCGTCGCGGCTGTCGGTCCTGCGGCTGGTGTCATCACAGATGGTGGCCGTCTCCGAGCCGTTGGACGTACGGCTGGACGTGGAGAACCGGGCCCGCCTGCCGTCCCCGACCGTTCGCATCATCGAGCCGGCCACCGGTGCAGACGAGGCTCGTTTCCACATGGCGCCGCTGCCCGGCGGATCGGCTGCGGCGAGGAGCTACCGCCTGCATCCCGCCCGCCGCGGCGTCCTGGAGATCGGTCCCACGCTCATCGAGGTCAGCGACGCTCTGGGGCTGGTCCGACGACGCCGCATGCTCGACAACCGCACCAGCGTGATCGTGCATCCGCCGATCGAGCATCTGGCGTGGATGCGCCTGCCAGTCGGCGGCGACCTGTCCCCGCCCGTCGAGTTCCGGCACCGGTCGCTCGGACTCACCAGCGAGGAGTTCGACGTCCTGCGACCCTACGCCGAGGGCGACGACCTCCGTCACATACACTGGCGGGCGACGGCCCGACTCGACGAATTCTACGTGCGCCGGTTCCAGCCCTCCCGCCCGGGCAGCATGACGGTGGTCATCGACACCCGTCCGCCCGGCGACGCCGCCGCCGTGCAGGATCACACCACCTCGGTGGCCGCGTCCATCGTGGACGCGGTGCTCCGCGCCGGAGACGGGGCTCGAATCGTCACCACCGACGGCCGCGGGACTTCGATGCTCGGCCGCCGGCACGACATCGCGGCAGCACTCGACTTCCTGGCCATGCTGGAGGGCGGACTTCCCTCCATCGAAGGCACTGCCACGAAAGGAGCGTCCGTCGTGGTGGTGGTCACCGCGTCCGGCGACGCCATCGACAACCCGTCCGCCCGCCACAGCCTGGCCCGGCGCCTCGGCGCCTCGCTGGTCGTGACCCACGGCGCCGCCCAACGCAACGCCGGCTCGCCGGCCGCCGACCTCGAAGGCCGCTGGATACACCTGACCGGCCCCGGCCAGCTTCCGGGCCTGTGGCAGATGGCCGCCGCGGCGGGCCGCATCCTCCCGACGAGGCCATGAGCCCCGCGATCACGTCGCCGGAACGCCGCCACGGCGAGGCCTACGACTGGTTGTCGACGGCCGCTCTCATCTCGGTGACCGTGGTGGTGGGGGCCGGGATGTCGCGGCTGTTCACCGACCGATCGTTCCTCTCCGACGTCCTGACGCCGGCGGTCGTGGCTCACGCGGCCGCGGCCGCGGCCCGGCGAGCCCGGCTGCCCGTGCACACGGCCGCAGTGGCCTGCTGCGGAAGCGTGGCGATCGCTGCCACCCTGATGCTCTACAGCGACACGGCCTGGCTTGTTCTGCCCACCGTCGACACCGTCGTGGCGATGCGCGGCGACCTGGCCGATTCGTGGAGCGTCGTCAACGCCTCGTCCGCGCCGGTCGCGCCGACGCCCGGCCTCGTCCTGGTCGCGGGCGCAGCCCTGGCGGCCTGCGCCTTCCTGGCCGACACGGCCGCCTTCCGCATACGCGCCGCGGCCAGCGCCGTCGTTCCGGCGTCGACGGTATACGGGTTCACCGTCGCGGCCGGGACGGGCGACGGGGCGGTGATGCATGGAGCTCTCTTCAGCGGAGCGGTCGGAGCAGCCATGGTCGCCCTGTGGCTGCGCAGCCGGCAGACCGACGCATGGATCGATGCCAGGCCGGGACGGGGCACGCTGGCCATGGCCCGGACCGCCGGCGCGGCACTGATGCTGGCAGTGGTGTCGGGCGCCGTCGCCGGTCCGTGGCTTCCCGGAGCGGACGCGGCGCCGTGGGTCGACCTGACCGAACTCGAAGTGACCGACGCCGCGCCGTGGGCCGTCCCCCCGAACCCGCAACCCGAGCCGTGGAGCGACTTCGAGCTGCGGTCGGCTGCCTCCGGACCAGCATCCGACGCACCCGATCCCGACGGTCCGAGGGTTCTCGTCAGCCCGCTGGTCCAGGTTCGCAGCCGCCTGGTCGACCTGTCCGACCGTGAACTGTTCATAGTAGAAGTGCTCGAGGAGGAGCGCCAGTACTGGAGGCTGACTTCGCTCGACGAGTTCGACGGGAACGGGTGGGAGGCCCGCTCGGACTATTCTTTGGCGTCCGGGCCCCTTGCGGGCACGATCGATCCGGAGACGGCCGGATCCGCCATCGTGCAGACAGTGACGCTGACGGGGCTGGGCAACTCCTACCTGCCGGCAGCCTTCGAGCCGCGGAGGATCCTCGACGACGGCGGTACGGCCATGGAGCACGAGGCCGCATCCGGTTCGCTGATCAAGGCACGGCCGACCGCGCGGGACGGATCCGGCAGCTTCACCTACTCGGTGGAGTCGGTCGTTCCCTCAGTCGGCGATCCCGACCGGCTCCGCAATGCCGCGACGTCGACGGTGGACCCCGAGTTGCTGGCCTCCAACACCGAGCTTCCCGACGAGGCGCGCGCGGTCGTGCTCGCGGAGGCGCAGCGGGTCACGGCAGACGGCCGCTCGGACTACCACCGGGCGCTGCTGCTGCAGGACTACTTCCGCTTGGACGGCGCCTTCCGGTACGACCTGCACACGCACTCCAGAGGCGGCATCGACAGTCTCGAGGAGTTCCTCTTCGACGTGCGGGCCGGATACTGCCAGCAGTTCGCGTCGGCCTACGCGGCGATGGCCCGCAGCATCGGGCTGCCCGCACGTGTGGCGGTCGGCTTCACTTGGGGGGAATGGGATCCAGCCCGCGGCGAGCGGGGAGCCTACGTCGTGCGGGGCGAGCACGCCCACGCCTGGCCCGAGGTCTACTTCGCTGACGCCGGCTGGATCCGCTTCGAGCCGACCCCGGGCCGGGGCGCCCCGGGAGACTTCGCGATCACCGGCCACTTCCCCGAGCAGTCCGGCCCGCTGCCGCCGACGGTGCAGGCCGCAGCACAGCAGAACGCCGCGCCGTCCTCGGGAGCGTCCGACGACTCGACCGGATCCGGCTTCGCTGGGCTTAGGAATCCGCCCGAGCAGGACTCGACCCACCGGTCGGGCACGGCGCAAAGGACGGACGGGACCGGCGGCTCGGTGCTGGGGATGCCGCATCCGCTCGCGGCAGGGGCCATAGCACTGGCCGCGGCGGCCTCGCTGCTAGGGGCGGTTCCCCTGCTGCGCCGCCTGAACCGCCGACGGGTCAGGGTTCGACTGGCCGACGACCCGCCCGGCCTGATCGAGGAGTGCTGGAGCGACGCGGTCGATGCCCTGGCCCTGGCAGGCATCAACCCGAACGCGTTCGAGACGCCTCACGAACTCGCCCGGCGTGCACTCGCCCGCGGCGGCGTAGGCCCCGTCCCAGAGCTTGCAGCCCTGGCCACACACGGGCGCTACGCCGCCGACACCTCGGCGTCGATGGCGGCCCGAGCCGAGGCACTGGGGTCGCTGGTGGTCGCCGAGTGCCGCTCCGGTGCGAGCCGGTCGAGCCGGTTGGCCGCAGCGATCGACCCGTCGACTCTCTTCAGGGGCCGAGCGAACATGGGAGGCGACGCAGCCCGCACGGACGCAGCCGCTGCCCGAGCGGAGCGTGGGCGCAGCGATCAGCAACGACTGTGACACGGCCGCTGCGGGAAGGCCGCGCAGCTGTTCGAGCGCGCTCTCAGGTCCAGATCCCGGAAGTCGAACGACCGGCGCCCCCGGCCGAGGCCGGTCAGTCGCCGCTGCGGGAAGGCCGCGCAGCTGTTCGAGCGCGCTCTCAGGTCCAGATCCCGGAAGTCGAACGACCGGCGCCCCCGGCCGAGGCCGGTCAGTCGCCGTTGCGGTCGTCGCGGTCCCTGATCCGGGAGCCGGAACCTCCCACCAGGTGGCGCAGCCTCCCTCCCCGCATGGACTCCGTCACCTGGCCGAGCCCGGCCTTTCCGACCCGGCGGGCGTTGCGCTCGAGGAACAGCAGCGACAGGAGCATCACGAGGAAGCCGCCGAACGAGAGCAGGTACGACGTGGACAGCATCCACACCATGATCACCACTCCGGCCAGCAGGCCGAGCGAGGCCCACTTGATGCTGCGGAACGCGTGCGTGTAGACGGTGGTCTCTGCCAGTTCGGGGTCGCTCTCGTAGAGGTGCGACTCGATCTCGCTGAGGATGCGCTTCTCGTCCTCCGACAACGGCACGCTGTCACCTCCGGCGTCGTTGGCTTGTACAACCGCCGTGTACAACCGCCGTGTACAACCGTCGTGTACAACCGTCGTGCATACCTGGCCATGACGATAGCCGGATTCCGGCGCGCCGCGTCGGGATCCCTCCGGGTCCGGCGACAGGGACCCTTCCGCCCCGACCGCGGCCTGCGGCGGCAGGGCCCGGTTAAGCTTGTCGTGGTGCTGGACCAGCGCTGCGAGCCGCCCGACTCTTCGCCCTCACTGCCGGCCCGGGTGCTGGCCTTCGCGGCCATCGTCGTGGCCGGCGTGTGCGGCGGCCTGATCGGCTTCGCGGTGATGGACTTGGGCTGCGACGGCGGCTGTACCATCGCAGCCGGCCTGGTCGGGCTGGGGACCGCCGCAGGCGCGGCAGCCGGCACCGGAGTCGTGGCCGTGCTGGCGCTAATGGCGTCCGCCGAGTGGCGGGCCCAGCAGTCTCGGGACGAGGCCGGCCCGCCGACGGGCCGCTCCGGGAGCCGACCGGGCCCATGACCACCCGGATCCTCACCGTGGAGGACGACGAACGCATCCGCACAGCACTCCGGCTGGCGCTCGAGGACGAAGGCTGGGAAGTGGACGAGGTTCCCTCCGGCGAAGAGGCTCTCGCCGCGTTCGACCGCGTGCCCGCCGACGTGGTCCTGGTCGACATCATGCTGCCGGGCATCGACGGGTTCGACATCTGCCGGGCCATCCGCAAATCGAGCGACGTTCCCATCGTGATGATCACGGCCCGCTCAGACACCCACGACGTGGTGGCGGGACTCGAGGCCGGCGCCGACGACTACCTCACCAAGCCGTTCGCGCCCAAGGAGCTCTCGGCCCGCATCCGGGCCCTGCTGCGAAGGGTGCGGGCCTCCGACGAGAGCGGCAGCGAGATCGTCTTCGGCGACGTGCGCATCATCCCCGACGAGGGGGTGGTGCGGATCGCGGGCGTCGAGGCGCACCTCACCAAGACCGAGTTCCGGCTGCTGGTGGAGCTGGCGTCGAGCCCGGGCCGGATCTTCAGCCGGGAGGTTCTGCTGGAGCGTGTGTGGGGCCTCGGCTACTTCGGTGACGGCAGGCTGGTAGACGTCCACGTGCGCAGGCTGCGAACCAAGATCGAGCCCGACCCGGCCAACCCCCGCCACGTCGTGACGGTGCGCGGGATCGGCTACAAGCTCCAGCCGTGAAACTGCTGCCGTCGTGGCTGTCGTTCCCGTACCGGCGCGGGCTGCGCACCCGCATCACCTTCGCCTTCGCCTTCGGCGGGCTGATGCTGGCCTCCACCATCTCCTTCGCCACCCTCGCCCTGGCCCGCCAGAACCTACTGGAGGAGCGTGACGAGACCGCCTTCTCGGTCTTCGCCAACAACGGCCGACGGGTGCGCAACGAGCTCACCTCCGAGACCGACGACGAGGGCCGGAGAGCCATAGTGGAACGGCTGCGGCAGACGTCGGGAACGTTTCCACTGCTGCGTGTCGGCGACGCGTGGACCTCGGCCGACCCGCTGGTGTTCAACCAGCAGGCCGTCCCAGGCCCGCTGCTGCTGCTCGTCGAGTCGGGCATCCCGGCGAGGATGCGCACCGCGATCGGCAGCAGCACCGTGATCGTCTCGGCCGTGCCCATACCGGCCCCCCCCACCGACGCGATCTACTTCGAGGCCGCTCCCCTCGACGACATCCAGGAGACACTCGACGCGTTGGCCTTCATCCTGTTCGGCGTCGCTGCGGTGACCACATTGTTCGCTGCCGCCTTCGGCTGGTGGGCCGCGGGCCGGCTGCTCAACCCACTGGTGAAGGTCCGGACCGCGGCTGAGGCCCTGGCCGCCGGCGCGCTGGACACTCGCCTGACGCCGCCCGACGACGCCGACCTGGCCTCACTGACCGACTCGTTCAACCGGATGGCCAGGGCGCTGGAAGAGAGGATCGCCCGCGACGCCCGCTTCGCGTCGGAGGTCAGCCACGAGCTGCGATCCCCATTGATGACGCTGACGGCCTCGGTGGAGGTGCTCTACAACATGGCCAACGAGTTGGGCGAGCGAGGCCGCACTGCCCTGGACCTTCTCAGCGACGACATCTCGCGGTTCCGGAGGCTTGTGGAGGACCTCCTGGAGATCAACCGCTACGACGTCGGCACCGCCGACCTCGAGGCCGAGGAGGTCCGCATCGTCGAGTTCGTGCAGCACGCCATCTTCGAGTTCGGGCTCGACTCGACCGCGGTGATCGACTTCGAGGTGGCCCCCGGCATGGAGAACACCGTGCTCCCCGCCGACAAGCGACGTCTCGGCCGGGTGGTGTCCAACCTCGTCGACAACGCCTCCAAATACGGAGACGGCGAGGTGCGCGTCAGCCTCGACCGCCAGGACGGACTGGTGCGGCTCGGCGTGGAGGACAACGGCCCCGGAGTGGTCCCCGCCGAGCGCAACCTGATATTCGACCGGTTCCATCGAGGCCGGGCGGGGGGCCGGCGCGGCCGGGACTCGGGGTCTGGCCTGGGTCTGGCCCTCGTCGCCGAGCATGTCGGGCTGCACCGCGGCCGGGTGTGGGTGCAGGACCGCAAGGACGCCGCCCGCGGCGCCCGTTTCGTGGTCGAGCTGCCCGTAGCCACCATGGACGACCAGTCCGGGGAGGCTCTGACCCCGTGAGGCGGCCGCTCCTCAGCGCCCGCCCTGCCCGACGACGCCGTCGGCACGAGCGTGGTCCTGCCGGCCCCGTGAGGCGGCCGCTCCGCAGCGTCCGCCTGCTAGGTGCCCGGTCGCGGCCCGCACGGCCCGCGACCGAGGCTGCCAGGACTGAAAGAAGCGCCTCGACGACACAGCATGCCCTGACCGGCATGTCCCTTCTCGCGCTGTTGGCGGCCCTGTCGCTGGCCGCTTCCTCAGGCTGCGGGCTGCCGACCGATCAACGGGCGCAGGCAATCGATCCCGAGGATCTGCCCGAGAGCCTCAGGCCGGGGTTCACCGCGTCCACCACCACCTCCGTTCCCACTCCCTCGACCGAGGCCCGAACCGTTTACCTTCTCACGAACCCCCAGGACATCGAACGCACCGTCGTGGTGGCGGTCGAGCGGCAGATGGACCGCAGTGCCACGCTCGCCGACGTGCTGGCCACCCTGTTCGGGGAAGCCACCTCGCCCGAGGAGTCGGACGCCGGCTACTTCAACACTCTGGAGCTGTTCGAGATCCTGAGCGCCACAGTGGACGACGGCGTGGCCACCGTCGACATCGTCCATCTGTCGCCGGAAGGCGAGGACCAGCCGCCCTCGGCCGACGAGCTCGAGTTCGCTGCGGCGCAGCTGGTATTCACCGCCTCCGCTACCGAGGGCGTCGAAGGGATCAGGATCCTGCTCGACGGCCGGGAGGTGTCGGTCCCCACCAGCGACGCAGACGCCGAGCCCGGCTCGGTGCTCGGACCCAGCGCCTACGAGCAGTTCCAGCCCGACTTCGCGCCGGCAGCCACGACCACCGCGCCCGTCGGCGACAAGGGCTAACTGTGCATTCCCGCGCGCTGTTGTCTGAGGTTCAGGCGACCGCGAAGAGCCGGCTTCCGGCGGCGGGTCGTTGGTGTCCCTTCGGCGGCGGCACCGGCGGCGGATCGGGTGCGTGTGCTGGTCCGTGGCGGGTCTGTTCGGGAGGGTGCAGGGTGTGGTTGCCGTCGGGGTTTTTGCGGATGCGCCAGTTGTGGTGGTGGATCTTCTGGTGGCAGTCCCAGCAGACGGGGATCATGTTGTCGAGTTTGGTGGATCCACCCTGAGCGACGGGTTTGATGTGGTGGATCTGGCACAGCGCGGGGTGCGCCGCGCAGTGGAAGCATCCGCCGTGGCGGGCCAGCAGGATCCGGCGCTGGGACTCGGTGGCGGTGCGGACCGAGTGCGTCCGCCAGATCGGTTTGCCGTCGCGGTCGTACACCAGGCCGGTCAGTCTGGCGTTGCACGAGAGCTCCTCCAGCACAGCCCGCGGCAGCCGGGTGCCGTCGGGCAGCTCCGCGACGAGCCTGCCAGTGGCGCCGTCGACGTGGGCGACCACACAGATGTCCGCTACAGGCCGGCCACCTTGTCAGTTCGCGTGAGGTTGTTGGCTCGTGATGCGGATCATCCGCGATCGCCGCTGCATACTCGAGTTCGAACGGCACCGGCACGCTTGTCGTGAACAGCGATGTGATGCGACTTTTGGGATCACTCTGCGTCGTGCTACCAATCTTGACCATGTCTGGCATCGCTGGATTCGTTGCCACGTAGACGTAGCCCTCGCTGGAGGCCGCTTCACCGCCGCCAGCTTGGTCTTCCGTCGTGCCGTGGTTGTCGTTCATGGTCGAGTGAGATGTGAGCTACTGACCGGTGAACCGAGCCCAGGCGTGGCGTACGAACACCGACTGAGCAGAGCGCCAACGATGACCGCATGGTGACGACAAAGGCGGCGTTCATGGTTTCGGGAAATCGACACGCTCGTGCAGGCATTCAGCTATGGAGGTGACCTCACTGCTCATTGTCAGGCGTTGACGCCACTGAGCGGGGATGGACTCGGCGCCGTAGTAAGCGCCGGCGATCTGGCCGAAGATTGCGCCTGTGGTGTCGGCGTCCTGGCCGAGGTTGACCACCTTGAGGGCGCCCTCCCTGAAGTCCTCGGTGTGGAAGAAGGCCCACAGGACCGCCTCCAGGGTGTCCACCACGTAGCCGGTCCCGCGGATCTCGGGGGGCTGCTTGTGCTTGAACGACCCCTCCGCGATGGCGGCGATCCTCGGGGCGAGCGGGGCCACGTCCCACAGGCCCTCGACCGGGCTGTAGTGCTCGGACAGCAGCGTCTCCTTGTCGACGCCTCGCAGCGCGCCCACCAGCAGGCCCGCGAAGTAGCGGCAGGCGTCGACCGCCTCGACGGCGCCGTGGGTGGTGCGGGAGCTGTCGGCGCTGCGGTCGATCGCCTCCCGGGCGTCGCCGGCGAAGAACATGGGCACCGGCGCCAGCCGCATCAGCGAGCCGTTGCCCGCCGACATCGCATCGGTCGGCCCCGAGTACGGCTCGCCGGTCCGCTCGTAGCGCACCAGGGCCCCGCGGGTGGTGCCGCCGATGTCGAAGCAGCGCCCCGTCGACGACAGGTACCCCTGCCTGAACCACCGCAGGTAGCGCCCCATCTGGTCCACAGGGTCGAACCCGCCCGACTCCAGCAGGCTGGTGGCCAAACACAGCGCCATCGACGTGTCGTCGGTCCACTGGCCCGCCCGCAACCCGAACGGCCCCCCGCCCACCATGTCGTCAATCGGGTCGAACGAACCCGGCGCGCTGAACTCCAGCGTCGTGCCCAGCGCGTCCCCCGCCGCCAGGCCCAGCAGACACCCCCGGAACCGGTCCCCGGTACTCACCCCGCCCACCGACATCGCTCCGATCCTGCGATAACCGGCTAGTTCGGAAGGGGACGATCGAGGCGGACGGCTGCGCTCATGGGCTAGGCCTCCTCGCCGAGGATTGCTGCTACCCGCGGATCGAACGCTTCCTGGAACTTCTTCAAGAGATCGAGCATCCACCTCCGGATCTCGTCATGCACGTCCGGCGGGTCACCGATCGAACCGTCCCTCCTCACGTTGACGCTGGAGAAGCCCCATCCGTCGTAGCGGCGCCAGTCCCAGATGCACCGCAGCCTAGGCCGCGCCCGTCGGGAGAACTTCTTGCCGACGACCGGATCGATATCTCAGGGCGCCTCCACTGCGACGCCTTGTGCGTGGGCCGCGAGCGCGCCGAGATCCTCGGGATCGGTGCTCAGCACTATTCCGTCAGGCTCAGCTATGGCAACGAGTACCGCGTCCACTGCCGTGATCTCTGAGGCTCGGCCAGTGCGGTCCCGAAGCCTTCCCGCTTTCCTCGCTATCTTCTCGGGCAGTTGCTCCTCGACATCGCAGCTCTTGAGGAAACGGTTCGTGACAGCATCCATCCTCTGGCAGCCCGTCAGGCACTCGACCAAGACGACCGAAGGCACAACCGGTGGCCAGATGCCATGGCGCTTCAACGATCCGATGCGAGCCGCAGAAAGGTGATCTTTGCGGGCGAGCCGGGTTACGGCTCCCGAGTCGAGAACGACTGTTGTCATCAGGCGTCGGGTGCCTTCTTGAGGTGGCGCACGATGCGGTCGGCCCAGGCCTCGGCCTCAGCCACCACCTCCGGTGGCGGCTCGCCGATCTCCTCGATCAGCTCGGCCAGGTAGCGGTCCGTCTCGCGCAGAAGCTCACGGCGGCGTTCCGAGTCGGCGCCGCGAGCGCTCCGGCCGCTTCGAGTCTCGTCAACTGCTGTCACACATGAGATAATACAACATAGATTGAAAACGTCAACCCTCCTAGCGGCGACGTCCAGCCAACCTTCACTTGAGTCTCGATGCGGCTATGGAGGCGTTCGAGGAGCGCGGGTTGCGAGTCTTGGCTGGCGGTGTCGAGCAGTACGATTGGCACCCACCATGACGACCGTTAGCGCTGCGACCGAACCTGGTCCTGCTGTCAGTCGCAAGGAATCACCTGGAGCACATCGCGTTCGAGCCGCTAGTGCCGTGTCGTCGAAATGGCTAGGGCAGCGCAGCAGGACCGAGACCCTGCTTGGGAGCGCTCCGGACACCCCGATTATTTCAGCGACGGACCACTAGTCGGGTACTGTCGTCGCCGCCGTCGTTGTTGCGGGAGCTGCCTGTTCGGGCGCCGCCGTCGCTGCTGCTGCTGCTGCGGGATCTGTCTGTTCGGGCGCCGCCGTCGCTGCTGCTGCTGCGGGAGTCGCCCGTTCCAGCTCCGCCGTCGCTGCTGCGGGAGCCGCCTGCTCGGGCGTTGCCGTCGCTGTTGTTGTGGGGGTTGTCTGTTGGGGTGTTGGTGGCGGTGAGGGCGTCGAGGGCGTCGGCCATGCATTGACCGAAATTGCGGCGGCCGGTTCCGTCGGCGGGGGCTTTCTTGTCGGCGCTGTGCATGCGGGCGGCCTGCGAGCGCAGCCGGTTGGCGACGCGTCTGCCGGTCACCGGATCGAGCTCGCCGCGGAGATGGACCATCCCGTCGTCGCCGTCCCAGACACGAACACAGCGCCGCGCCCGCGAACGGCGATGCTGGGACTCCCCGTCGTCGCCGTCGCGGTCGACCACCCACCGGCGAGCCTCTCGGGCGAACTGCTCGGGACGCATCGACACAGCCTTCGCCAACAGCTCCCCGTCGCCGTCGACAGCGCTGGCGCCGGCCGTCTCGGAAGCTTCGGCCAGCCGCCGCGCGTTCGCCGCGGACACCCGCCCCGACTCGACCGCATCACGCGCCGCGGGCGCCTCCCGCAACGCCTCGGCCGTCTTTAGGTGGCTGCGGGCCTCGCGTCGCGACAACCCGGCCGAACCGGCCAGCACTTCAGCGCCGCCGTCGCCGTGACGCTCACGGCCCGCCACCGCCGCCGCAGCCGACACCTGCGCAGCCGACAGCGCCGCCATCGCCGACCTCGACACCGCCAACATCTCACGCAACTCCGAACACGACGCCGCGCCCGCGCCCACCAACTCCAGCATCTCGGAGGCAGCGGCCTCGGCCCGACGAGCAGCTTCGATCAACATGCACACAGCATCCCACAGGGCTATGACATCCACCCCCCATGGCGACCTCCACCGGTGGATGCAAGCTAACCCGGATCCGCCGTCATCTCGGCGGCGGCGGGCGCCGCGCCCGCACGCCACGCCCGATCAAGGGCCAGCTTCTGGCCGCGGTCGAGTCAGCGGACGCGGCCCCACGTGAAGGACCGCAGCCACGTTCCCAGAGCCGAAGGCGCCGACACCTCAAAGGGCAGCACCACCCCAGCCGAGTGAGACGCCGACGGCGACTTTTCCCCCTCTTATCGCTTGACGACGCAATCCCCGGCACCGCCGAGGAGGACGTTGGCGTGGCCGTACACGGACGCGACCTCCTATCGCTTGACGACGCAATCCGCTGCGGTGCCTGGTCGGTGGGGGTGTTGGGCCGGTCGGGGTGCTGCACGGTCGAGCACAGCGCCATGAACGCCTCGGCGGCGTCGACGGTCGCGGGCGCGCCGTTGTCGGAGACCCCCGACAAGACGGAAATCTCGTCACTGCCGGGCAATTCGCCAGCGCGCGCGCCGTTGTCGGAGACCCCCGACAAGACGGAAATCTCGTCACTGCCGGGCAATTCGCCAGCGCGCGCCGTTGTCGGAGACCCCCGACAAGACGGAAATCTCGTCACTGCCGGGCAATTCGCCAGCGCGCGCCGTTGTCGGAGACCCCCGACAAGACGGAAATCTCGTCACTGCCGGGCAATTCGCCAGCGCGCGCCGTTGTCGGAGACCCCCGACAAGACGGAAATCTCGTCACTGCCGGGCAATTCGCCAGCGCGCGCGCCGTTGTCGGAGACCCCCGACAAGACGGAAATCTCGTCACTGCCGGGCAATTCGCCAGCGCGCGCGCCGTTGTCGGAGACCCCCGACAAGACGGAAATCTCGTCGCTGCCGGGAAGTTCGCCAGCGCCGGGGCGGCCCTCGACGGCGCCGACGAGGTCCTCGACTTCGAAGGCGTCACAGAACGCTGTCTGGGCGGCGGTCTCCTCGGCCGACACCAGCGCGACGATCCATCCGCGCGGCGCCGGGTCGATGACAGCAGAGCAGTTCGGCGCGGCCGCGCAGCGCCCGAAGCGGGTCACGTCCATCCGACCGGTCGGCGCGCGGCAACAGCCCGGGGCCCCGAACCGACGGACGCGGCAGCGGCGGCGCTGGATCCGCGGGATCGCATGGTTGGTCTCGACGAGGTCGTCGAAGATGACCACGACAACGGACGGCGGCGCTGGATCCGCGGGACCGTGTGGTTGGTGGGAGTTTTCGCGTGGAGGAATATCGAGAAATGCGTGAGGATGGGGGCTGTGGGGGGTGGATGTCATACCCCTGTGGGATGCTGTGTCCATGTTGATCGAAGCCGCTCGTCGGGCCGAGGCCGCTGCCTCCGAGATGCTGGAGCTGGTGGGCGCGGGCGCGGCGTCGTGTTCGGAGTTGCGTGAGATGTTGGCGGTGTCGAGGTCGGCGATGGCGGCGCTGTCGGCTGCGCAGGTGTCGGCTGCGGCGGCGGTGGCGGGCCGTGAGCGTCACGGCGACGGCGGCGCTGAGGTGCTGGCGGGTTCGGCCGGGTTGTCGCGGCGCGAGGCCCGCAGCCACCTAAAGACGGCCGAGGCGTTGCGGGAGGCGCCCGCGGCGCGTGATGCGGTCGAGTCGGGGCGGGTGTCCGCGGCGAACGCGCGGCGGCTGGCCGAGGCCTCCGAGACGGCCGGCGCCAGCGCTGTCGACGGCGACGGGGAGCTGTTGGCGAAGGCTGTGTCGATGCGTCCCGAGCAGTTCGCCCGAGAGGCTCGCCGGTGGGTGGTCGACCGCGACGGCGACGACGGGGAGTCCCAGCATCGCCGTTCGCGGGCGCGGCGCTGTGTTCGTGTCTGGGACGGCGACGACGGGATGGTCCATCTCCGCGGCGAGCTCGATCCGGTGACCGGCAGACGCGTCGCCAACCGGCTGCGCTCGCAGGCCGCCCGCATGCACAGCGCCGACAAGAAGACCTCCGCCGACGGAACCGGCCGCCGCAGCTTCGGCCAGTGCATGGCCGACGCCCTCGACGCCCTCACCGCCACCAACACCCCAACAGACAACCCCCACAACAACGACACCAGCAGCGCCCGAACAGACAGTTCCGGCAGCAGCGACGGGAGCGGCGACCGCGGCAACCAAACAAACGACTCCCACAGCGACGGCGGCAACCAAACAAACGACTCCCACAGCGACGGCGGCAACCAAACAAACGACTCCCACAGCGACGGCGGCAACCAAACAAACGACTCCCACAGCGACGGCGGCAACCAAACAAACGACTCCCACAGCGACGGCGGCGCTCGAGCAGGCGGTTCCGGCCGCAGTGTCGGGGGTGGTGGCCGGCCGATAGCGGACATCTGTGTGGTCGCCCATGTCGACGGCGCTACCGGCAGGCTCGTCGCGGAGCTGCCCGACGGCACCCGGCTGCCGCGGGCTGTGCTGGAGGAGCTCTCGTGCAACGCCAGACTGACCGGCCTGGTGTACGACCGCGACGGCAAGCCGATCTGGCGGACGCACTCGGTCCGCACCGCCACCGAGTCCCAGCGCCAGATCCTGCTGGCCCGCCACGGCGGATGCTTCCACTGCGCAGCACACCCCGCGCTGTGCCAGATCCACCACATCAAACCCGTCGCTCAGGGCGGATCCACCAAACTCGACAACATGACCCCCGTCTGCTGGGACTGCCACCAGAAGATCCACCACCACAACTGGCGCATCCGCAAAAACCCCGACGGCAACCACACCCTGCACCCACCCGAACAGACCCGCCACGGACCAGCACACGCACCCGACCCGCCGCACGCGCCGGCGCCGCCGCCGACAAGCGGACACCACCGACCCGCCACCGAAAACCGGCTCTTCACGGTCGCCTGAACCTCAAACAACAGCGCGCTGCAATGCAGGACATGGCTGGGATCAGGATCAGCGCCCCCAAACAGAACACGACCGAGATGGTCGCCGCCGCCGCCGACAAGCGGACACCACCGACCACCCGCCGGGAACCGGCTCTTCACGGTCGCCTGAACCTCAAACAACAGCGCGCTGCAATGCAGGACATGGCTGGGATCAGGATCAGCGCCCCCAAACAGAACACGACCGAGATGGTCGCCGCCGCCGCCGACAAGCGGACACCACCGACCACCCGCCGGGAACCGGCTCTTCGCAATCGCCTGAACCTCAAACAACAGCGTGCTGCAATGCAGGACATGGCTGGGATCGGGATCAGGGCCCCCAAACAGAACACGTCCAAGATGGTCGCCGCCGCCGCCGACAAGCGGACACCACCGACCACCCGCCGGGAACCGGCTCTTCGCGGTCGCCTGAACCTCAAACAACAGCGCGCTAGTGTCCCGAGTGGGGAATGCGTTGCAGATATGCTGCGATGGTCTCGGGTTCTCGTCGGCGGTCATGCGCCACACGGAGGGGTGCGGGTGCTCGTTGCGGTTGTCGATCCAATTGTCGGTCCAGCCGCGGGGTCTGCGGCGCCTGTGGGGGGCCCGGCCGTTCTTGATGTAGTTGTGCGTCTCATGGACGGTCAACTGCATCAAGAACGGTCAGGGGGCGGGAGACGGTGACATGAGAGTGCTCGCCAGCCGGCCGCTGTTCACCGACCGGTGTGCCGTCAGCGTCGCCGACCACCGCAAAGACACAACCGCGAGGAACTAGCCACTCGGGACACTAGGGCAACCCTCGCGTGGGCGTTTCCCCGAATTGTGGAGACAACGTCTGGGATTGTCACAGCTAGCGGTCCGTCGCTGAATTGATCGGGGCACCTGGAGCGCCTCCGAGCGAGGCTTCGGGCCTTCCGCGCTGCCCTAGCAATTTGGACGACACACCACTAGCGAATTAGTCAACGCTGCCGGCTCCGGGCGCCTCCAACACCGGGCTTGAGAGGTTCGAGACGGCTGTTCGCGGTCAGGGCTTGAGGGCGGTCAGCGGCACGACGGCGATCCCGTCGTCGGTCTGGTAGCCGGGCCCGAACGCGGTGATGACGATCAAGCGGGCCGGTTCGCCCCGCCGCGCCGTGTCGATCCGCGAGCGCACGGCGCGCAGTGACTCCATTGCATGGGAGACAGCCGATCCCCCGCCCAGCTTGACTTCCACCGCGGCCCACCGGCCGTCGAGACCCTCGACGACCGCGTCGGCTTCCAGGTTGGTGTCGTCGCCGTAGTAGCAGACCCGTGCTTCGAGCGACTGCGCGTACACCCGCAGGTCTCTCACCACCATCGACTCGAAGAGCAGGCCCATGGTCCGAAGGTCGCGCCCCAGCGCTGCCGGGGACGCCCCGAGTGCAGCCACGGCCAGCGCCGGGTCGGCGAAGTACCGCTTGGGGGTCCTGCGCAGCCGCGCCGAGGACCGCAGGTGCGCGGAGAATGCCGGCAGGGGCTCGATCACGAACAGACGGGCCAACTCGTCGAGGTAGGCCCGGAGCGTCGACCGGGCTGGCTGACCGGCGCCGCGCTCGGTCAGGTCGGCGCGCAGCGTGGCCTGGGAGGAGGCGGCCGCCTCGTTGCGGGCCAGCGAGGCCAACAGGCTTGCGGCCAGCCGCGGGCTGCGTCTCACTCCCGCGACCCGCGAGATGTCGGTGCGAGCGATGTCGTCGAGGTAGTCACGCAGCCGGGCCTGGGCCGTCTCGGGGGCCGTCGTGATCATCCGGGGCCAGCCTCCGCGGCAGATCAGGTCCGCGACGGCGGAGAGGGTGAGCTCCGGGTCTGCAGCGCGGCACGAGTCGCCCGCCATCAAGGAGGCGAGCGACGCCTCCCCGGTGGAGTCGCCGGACTCCCACAGTGACATCGGCCGCATCCGCACCCGAGCCACCCGGCCCGCGCCCGAGTGCTCGGTGATGTCGTCGGGCGGGTTCTGGGACCCGGTGAGCAGGAAGTGCCCGAACCCGCCGCGGCGGTCGCAGGCGTGGCGCATCGGGTTCCAGATGCCTCGTACCAGTTGCCACTCGTCGAGCAGCCGTGGTTCGGGACCCTCCAGGATCGAGCCCGGGTCCACCTCGGCGGCCAGGCGCATGGCTTCGGACCCGTCCAGCACGACCTCGCTTCGGGCGAACCGGCGCCCCGTCCAGGTCTTCCCACAGCCGCGCGGGCCTTCGATCAGCACTGCTGGCGACGAGGCCAGCGCTCCGACCACCTCCCGGTCTGCTACCCGGTCCAGATACCGGCCTCCGAGGCTCTCAACCATCGCCCTCCCCCAACTGTGAGACTCCACTATTCGGAGATTCTACACTCCAAATATCGGAAGCCTTGCACTCCATTTTGTGACAGCCGGAGGCAGACACGCCGACAGCAGGATCAGGGTCAGATCAGGGGGGAAACCTCTCCGGCGGCGGTGGTGCCGGTGTGTGGG
Source organism: Acidimicrobiales bacterium (assembly GCA_965116865.1). Taxonomy (GTDB): domain Bacteria; phylum Actinomycetota; class Acidimicrobiia; order Acidimicrobiales; family Aldehydirespiratoraceae; genus Aldehydirespirator. Next base: position 1,106,639 of record OZ220727.1, read on the forward strand.
GGGTCGAGCGCGGCGGATCAGGGTCTGATCAGGGGGAAAACCTCTCCGGCGGTGGTGCCGGTGTGTGGGGGGTCGAGCGCGGCGGATCAGGGTCTGATCAGGGGGAAAACCTCTCCGGCCACCAGGTCGCCGGTGCTCAGGCCGTGGGGGAGCATCTTCCAGAACACTGCGGCCTGCTCGCCGAGGTCCAGGCAGCGGGTGTCGGGGTGTGCGTAGCGGGTCGACAGCCGCCTGGCTGAAGCCTGGTCCGGTCCACGGCCACCGGCTCGACCACCAGCAACTGGTTGCCCACGAAGATCGGGTTCGGGAACAGCGAGAGGTTGAGCAAGCTGCCGGTGGCCAGGTCGAGCAGCTCGGTGGCGCCCCCACGGGCCGGGCGGGAGCAGCCACGGCCCGGGTGAGCTGCCGGTGGCCAGGTCGAGCAGCTCGGTGGCGCCCCCACGGGCCGGGCGGGAGCAGCCACGGCCCGGGTGAGCTGTCGGTGGCCAGGTCGAGCAGCTCGGTGGCGCCTGCTTCGGCCAGCGTCGACTTCAACGGCTCCCGAAACGGCACGTCGCGCATGGTGGCCCACGTCCACTGGGGGATGCCCGGGCGCTGGTCCACCGCCATGTGGCCGTTGCGCAGGAGTACGTCGTGCTCCTGGCGGCCGTCGCGCTCCTGCGTGCGCTGGTCCACCGAACACTATGGCAACGTTGCATTCGAGACCGGTGTCGCGCTCCTGCGTGCGCTGGTCCACCACCATGTGGCCGTTGCGCAGCGCCACCGACACCCACAGGAACGCGTACCAGAAGACGAACACCACGGCGATGGGGGCCAGCAGCCCGGCCAGCCGGTTGAGCAGGCCGGGCTCGAAGCGGGGCACGGGCACCGCGCCCGCTTGGGCTGCTCGGAGATCCACACCGGCGACACCGGCGCCACCGCGGCCGGGTTCCGGCGACGCGCCACCGCCCGCTACGCAATGGCGGGCGTCGCCTGCGAGAGGATCCTCACCGACGCCGCCCGTGTCGGGGCGCCCCACGCGCTGCAGACAATGGCGGGCGTCGCCTGCGAGAGGATCCTCACCGACAGTGGACAGCGTCGATGGCCACCACCTGCTGAGCGATCCGAACCAGGTTGGACACGATGAAGGAAGCAGCCGTCGCGGACAGCGTCGATGGCCACCATCCCGAACCGGGTAGCCAGCACGCGGTCGAACGGGCAATCGCCGCCCCCGGTGAGCATCCCGACGCGAATCACGCGGCCTCCGACGCGAGCAGGGCGGCCCCGACCGCGCCGGCCTGGCTGCCGAGCCCCGCCGGGACGACCCGCACGCTCCGCCGGCGGTCTCCGCCCAGCACCAAACGCTGCGTCCATGCCTCGATGCCCGTCACCAGCGATTCGCCGATGTCGATCAGGCCGCCCGCTATGACCACCACCTCCGGGTCGAGCACATGCACGAGATCGGCCACGCCGACCGCCACACGGCGACAGAATTCGTCCAGCACGGCGCGGGCGTCGGGATCGCCGTCGGCGACCAGGGCGTGGACGTGCTCGCCCGTGACGGCGCCCACCGAGCCGGCCTCAGCGCAGGCGCGCTCGAAATCGCCCCTGGCCGCGGCCTCGCGGGCCAGACGGCCCAGGCCGGCGCCGGACGCGTAGTACTCCCACGGGCCGCGCGCTCCGGTGACGTGCTCAGGGCCCGACATCTCGACCGTCATGTGCCCCGACTCGCCCGCGAAGCCGTTCCAGCCCCGGTACAGCCTCCCGTCGAGCACGAACCCGGTGCCCAGACCAGTGCCCAGAGCCACCAGGACAACATGGCGGGATCCGCGGCCGGCCCCGTGGAGCGACTCCGCCCAGGCTGCGGCCGTGGCATCGTTCTCGACCACCACAGGGCGCCGCCATCGCGAGCGGAGCCGGCGGCGCAGGTCGAAGTCGAGCACGCCGTCGATGTTGGGCGAGTACCTGAGCACCCCGTCGCCGTCGACCAGCCCGGCGATACCCACCCCGACCGCCGAGAACCGGGTGCCGCAGTCGGATTCGAGGCCGGAGACCATCCGGACGATCGTCTCCACCAGCGCCTCGCTGTCGGCCGTGGTCGCGTCGCGTCGCACCGCTACCGGCGTGGCGGGGTCGTCAGGGAGGACCGCCACCCCCAAGACCTTGCTCCCGCCGATGTCCAAGCCGCAGAACAAGCTTGCTCCAGCGACCGAGTCTCAGGATCCGCCGCCGGCTTCCACGTGGGCCTTCAACTCGTCGAGCGCGGTCTGCATGATGCGCGACTCGGCCCTCCGCTTCACGAAGCCCGGCAGCGGCACGGCCAGCTCGACGGCCAGCCGGTACGACACCTCGGTCGTGTCGGGCTCGCCGGGAACGGCGACGAACGTGTAGTCGCCGTCGAGCCGGGTGGTGGCATCGCCCCGCTCGAGCCTCCACGCCATGCGAAGGGGGTCGGATCCGTAGAAGTACCTGAGCGTGTAAGTGGCGGAGCGGCCCATGGCGGTGATCCGGTACTCCACGTCCACGGCGCGTCCACCACGGTCCCGGGCGACGATCCTGGCAGCCTTGACGTCCCGCGCCCACCGGGGGTACTGCTCAAAGTCGGTCGCCGCGTCGAAACAGCACTGCGGGGAGGCCATTATCGTGGTCCGCTGGATTGCCTGATCGACCACGTTGGGAACCGCCGCCTGGATCTGCCAGTAAGGGACGCGGCCACCGGGCGCCGCGCCGCGACTGACACTAACAACGTTGCCCACGCTTGCGGCACGGCACCCGACTGCCGCTCATCCGGGCGGCCGAGCGGCCATGCCGTCGAGCGCGGCGCTCAGCCGGCCGGCCAGCACATCGTAGGAGAAGCAGGACACCGCCCGCTGGCGCGCCGCTGCGCCCATCTCCCTGCGGTTCTCGCGGTCGTCGAGGAGTGCGCCGATTGCCGCTGCCGCGCTGTGCGACGTGGCCGGGTCGAGGACGATCCCCGTCTCGGTGTCGGCCACCGCCTCGTGGGCGCCGCCGCTGCGGCCGGCCACTTGTGGCACGCCGGCCGCGGCCGCCTCCAAGAAGACGATCCCGAATCCCTCCTGCTCCAAGCCCCGCCAGCGGGTGCGGCACAGCATGGCGAAGACGTCCGCGGATCCGTAGAGGGCGGCCAGATCGTCGTCGCTGAGACGTCCCAGCAACAGGACCGGAGCACCGACCCTGGCCGCCAGAGCGCGGAGGCGACGCCGGTCCCGGCCCCTCCCGGCGATTGCGACCTGCAGGTCCGAGCGGTCCCCCGCCAGGATGGCAGCCGCCCGTATGAGCGTGTCCATTCCCTTGCGGGGCACCAGTCTCGACACGCTCACCACCGTCGGGGCCTCGGTCCGGAGCCCCAACCGGTTGCGGGCCTCCGCAATCTCTGCGCTGGTCAGGGGCGTGAACCGGCCTACGTCGACGCCGGGAGGGACGACGTGCGTCGGCAGGGGCCCGCCGAGGGCTCGCTCGCACTCGCGGGCGACGTAGTTGCCGGCGGCGATCACCCCCGCCGCGCTGCCGAGCACACGTCGCAGGAGACGCCGAACGCCGGGCAGCCGGCCGGGGACGGCGGCCTCGGCGCCATGCACGATCACTGCGTAGGGACAGTCCAGGTGCGGTCCGATCAGACCTGCCGGGAGAGCGGGGTCGATCACCACCAGATCGACATCGTGGCGGCGGGCCAGCCGTCGCACCCTCCGAACCAGGTGCGGGCCCGGCAGCAGCCACGGCTCGCGGGACCGGGTCACGGTGAAGGGCTGGGCCGCGTCGAACGCGGCCGCGCCCTCGTACGGGGTGGTGTGCACCACGACGTCGTCTGCGGGCAGCCGCCGCCACAACTCCCACAGGTAGCTCTGGATGCCTCCCACCTTGGGCGGAAAGTCGTTGGTGACCAGCAGGTGACGGGTCACGATCCGGTCCGCCGTCCGGTCCGGCTCCCGACCGCGGTCATGCTGGTGTCGCGGCGGCGTTGCCGGATGCTGCCGGGCGTCGCCGGCCGTCCACTCCAGCGTCGCCCGCGACACGCCCGCGCGCAGCGGCGTTGCCGGATGCTGCCGGGCGTCGCCGGAGCACCGTCCTCTGCAGCTCTGTCCGTACAAGCGGGTCGTCGGGGTCGCGCAGTGCCCCAAGGCCGAGGCCCAGACGGCGGGCGCACCACACCGCGTGTGCCCGGACGAGGGGATCGGGATCGGCCAGCGCCCGGTCCACCGCGGCCCGCACCCGGGGCTGCGCGGGATCGCCCACGTTGGCCAGCACCACCAGCGCATTGCGGCGCAGGTAGCGAGGCTGGCGGCGAGGAATGTACCAACGGCCGTAGTCGGCCATCAGATCGTCGTCGGAGGCCTCGAGCATGTCCAGCACCGACACCCGGGCTCCGACCCCGGGCTCCGGGAGAGTGCTGGCGTCCGGCCCGATCCGTGCGTCTCGACAGCCAGCGGCTACGGCAACGTCTACTACCTGTCCACCAGTGCTGGCGTCCGGCCCGATCCGTGCGTCTCGACAGCCAGCGGCTACGGCAACGTCTACTACCTGTCCACCAGTGCTGGCGTCCGGCCCGATCCGTGCGTCTCGACAGCCAGCGGCTACGGCAACGTCTACTACCTGTCCACCAGTGCTGGCGTCCGGCCCGATCCGTGCGTCTCGACAGCCAGCGGCTACGGCAACGTCTACTACCTGTCCACCAGTGCTGGCGTCCGGCCCGATCCGTGCGTCTCGACAGCCAGCGGCTACGGCAACGTCTACTACCTGTCCACCAGTGCTGGCGTCCGGCCCGATCCGTGCGTCTCGACAGCCAGCGGCTACGGCAACGTCTACTACCTGTCCACCAGTGCTGGCGTCCGGCCCGATCCGTGCGTCTCGACAGCCAGCGGCTACGGCAACGTCTACTACCTGTCCACCAGTGCTGGCGTCCGGCCCGATCCGTGCGTCTCGACAGCCAGCGGCTACGGCAACGTCTACTACCTGTCCACCAGTGCTGGCGTCCGGCCCGATCCGTGCGTCTCGACAGGGCTCGCCGGGCCGGGCTCGGCGACGGACGCTCACCCGGTTGGGCGGACACACCTCGGAGCAGTCGTCGCAACCGTAGATGCGGTCTCCCAGCGCCACTCGGTAGCCGGGGTCGAAGACGCCGTCGGCCTGCACCAGCCAGGCCAGGCAACGACGGGCGTCCAGGATGCCGGGGGCGACGATGGCGCCGGTCGGGCATCCGTCCAGGCACTGGCGGCAGGATCCGCAGCCGTCGGCTGCCGGTTCGGGGTCGGACGACACGAGGGGGGCGTCTGTCACCACCGCCCCGAGCACGGCCAGGCTGCCTGCGCCGGGCAGCAGGATGTTGGAGTTCTTGCCCCACCAGCCGATGCCGGCCCGGTATGCCGCGGCCCGGTCCACGAGGCCGTTGTCGTCGACCGACACCGCGGCCCGGTGACCCTCCGTCCTCAATGCTCCGGCGATGGCTTCCAGAGCGGCCCGCAGCGGGGTGTAGTAGTCAGCCCGGGCGTAGGCGCCCACCCGGGCGTAGGGGCTGCCGTCGTCGGGCCGGTCGGAATTCCCAACGTCGAATCCGAGGGCGCCGACAACGAGCGCGGCAGCACCGGGCACCAGTCGGGCCGGGTCGGTGGAGCGCTGCGGGTTGCGGTAAGTGAACTGCATCCCGCCGTGCAGACCGGCCTGCTTGCGCTCCTGCAGGGCCTGGGCGGTGTCGGCGAACGGCACGGCCCGGCAGAAGCCGACCGCGCCCAGTCCGGCCTGACGGCCGATCGCGGCCAGCCTGGAGGTGGTGAGGCTCATGCTGCCGCGGGTGCGGTCACCTCGCCGAGCGTCGGAGCGGCCCGCCCGTCGTCGACGGCGGCTTCCACGCCGGACGCGAGGCCGCCGGACGCTTGCGCTCCCACCCGACCCTCGGCTGCGCGCACGGCGACGCGTCGCGTCCGGCGTCGGGCTCGTCGGCGCCGATGTCGCAGCCTGCGGCGAGGGTGCCGAGGATTCCGGGCCGGCCGCCGCAGACGTCGAACGTGGTCATGGTCTCCTCCGAGCCCGGCTCCGCCCTTGGGATCCCGGCGCGCCAAAGCTTCAGACTAAGCCAGGACTGCTCGCAAGCGCGTCAGCTGCGGAGGCACTTCCTGTGAGCAGCATGGCTGGCGGTATTGACGGGTTGGAGGTTCGTTTCGACGATCCTTCGCTGGTGGCCGCCGCGGGGCTGGTGTCAGCGGGCACGGTGATGGACCGCCTCGGGTTGGAGGCGCTGATCGGTGAGGCTGTGAGGCTGAGGCCGACCCTAGATGTGACAACCCGGGACGTTGTCCCTGCTGTGACGGGGGGGTGACCGGCTCGGGCCGTGCTGATCAGCATTCGCTGTGTCCGACTCTCACCGCGCCGCGGCCTCTCCGGCACTGCATCGGCTGCACCTGCGACAACACCGCACCCGGCGTGCGCAGAAGCCCGAGTCAAGTGACCGTCCGGCGGGTCAGACGACCGGTCGTGAGGAACGCGCGCCGGCGCTCGGGGTCAGAGAGGCCGAACCGGCGGGCAGTCCAGATCAGCGCGACGATCCCGACGACCTCGAGGGCGATCAGGACGATCACGGGCCGCTCGTATTCGGGGGGCGCTCCCTGGCCCACTCCCCCGCTTCCGCCGGCCGGCCACCAGAACAGGCCGGCGCGCGACCAGGATCCGCCGGCCACCAGAAAGATCAGAGTTCCGATGGGCAGGCCGATCCAGCGTCGGCGTAGCAGCCGGTGGCCGCGACCCGAAGTGAGGGCCGTCACCGCCACGAGAAGCGCCACGCTGCCAGCCAGAGTGTGCAGCACCCACGGCGCCCCGCTCAGGTTCTCAGTCAGAGGCAGCACCGAGCCCAGCGCCACCACCCGGTAGTCGACGCCGCTGCTGTCGAACACCAGCGCGACGGCCACGACACCCCACGCCAAGAACCAGAAGAACACCTATCCGCTCGTCCTGCGGGTCACCTCGTCGAGCTTCCGGGCGGCCCTGCCGTCGTCGATGGCTGCGGCGGCCGCTTCCACGCCGGCCGCCAAGTCGTCGGCCACTCCCGCCACCACCAGTCCAGCGGCTGCGTTGAGCACCACCATGTCGCGCCTGGGTCCGGGCTCGCCGGCCAGGATGCCCGAGAGGATCCGGGCGTTGTCGGCCGGGTCGCCGCCGCGCAGCTCGTCGGGCGTCGCCGGCGCCAGCCCTACTCCGGACGCCTCGACACGGTGCTCGGTCAGCTCGCCGTCGTTCAGTTCGACCACCAGGTTCGGTCCGGTGGTGGTGAGTTCGTCGAACCGGCCGTCGCCGTGCACCACCAGCGACCGCACCGAACCGGTGGCCTGCAGCACGGCGGCCAGAATAGGGGCCAGCGACGCCTCGGGAGCGCCGATCACCTGTCGCTTCGCACGGCCCGGATGCGACAGCGGTCCCAGCAGGTTGAAGACCGTCGGTATGCCGATTTGCGACCGCACGCCGGCGACGTGGCGCATGGCCGGATGAAAGGCCTTGGCGAAGGCGAATCCGAGCCCCGCGGCGCGCACCGCCTCGGCCACCTGCCCGGGCGACTGGTCCATCGGCACGCCGACGGCCTCCAGCAGGTCGAAGCTGCCCGATGTGGACGAGGCCTTGACGTTGCCGTGCTTGCAGACGGTGGCGCCCGCGCCGGCGGCCACGAAGCAGGCCATGGTCGACACGTTCAACGCGTGGGCCTTGCGGCCGGCAGTGCCGCCGGTGCCCACGATGTCGATGGCGTGGTCGGGGATGTCCAGGGACGTCGCCGCGTCGCGCATGGCGCCCACCATGCCCCGGAGCTCGCCGACGGCGGCGCCCTTGATCCGCAGCGCCACAATGAACGCGGCTGTCTGGGCGTCGGTCGCCCCGCCCTCCAGGATCGACCCCAGCGCGGCCCGGGCCTCGCCGGTGCCGAGGTCCCGGCCGGCGGCGAGCGTGCCGAGTATTCCGGGCCAGCCGCCGTAATCTTCGAGCGTGGTCATGGCCTCCTCCGAGCCCGGCTCCGGTGGGTTGGGGCTGCGCCGTCGCGTCCACTCCTCAGGCTAACTAGCCTTCCGGCGGTGGCGGGGAGCCGGCCGGATGGCCGCGGTCCGCTCAGGCGGATCGAGGAAGGTCGGGACTCCGCAGGGCAGGGTGCTGGCTAACGGCCAGTCGAGGCGACTCGCAGGAGAGTGCCACAGAGAACAGACCGCCGGCCCCGTGTCGGCAAGGGTGAAACGGTGCGGTAAGAGCGCACCAGCGCTCCGGGCGACCGGAGCGGCTAGGCAAACCCCACCCGGAGCAAGATCGAGCAGGGAGAGGACGGCCCGTCCGCAGACACTCCCGGGTAGATCGCAAAGATGGATGGCCATCCAGGGAGACCCCGGCAACGGGCTCCCGGACAGAATCCCGCCTACAGGCCGACTCCCCGCCACCGCCACCGGGTCCGGCATCCCGGCGGGCCCCGTCCTCCTCCCCGCTGGTCCGTCGCCGCAACGCCGCTGCCGACACCTCGACTGTGACAGTAGGTTGGGGGCGGTCGCCGTCACGCTGTCCTCTCCGTCTCAACGCCGTCGCCGACGGCTCAGCCGCGCCGGCCTCACGGCGCGGACGCGGACCCTCGCCGCCGCAGCGCGGCTGCCGCGCCGGCCTCACGGCGCGGACGCGGACCCTCGCCGCCGCAGCGCGGCTGCCGCGCCGGCCTCACGGCGCGGACGCGGACCCTCGCCGCCGCAGCGCGGCTGCCGCGCCGGCCTCACGGCGCGGACGCGGACCCTCGCCGCCGCAGCGCGGCTGCCGCGCCGGCCTCACGGCGCGGACGCGGACCCTCGCCGCCGCAGCGCGGCTGCCGCGCCGGCCTCACGGCGCGGACGCGGACCCTCGCCGCCGCAGCGCGGCTGCCGCGCCGGCCTCACGGCGCGGACGCGGACCCTCGCCGCCGCAGCGCGGCTGCCGCGCCGGCCTCACGGCGCGGACGCGGACCCTCGCCGCCGCAGCGCGGCTGCCGCGCTTGTCACACGGCGCGGACGCGGACCCTCGCCGCCGCAGCGCGGCTGCCGTGCTTGTCACAGTCCGCGCGTAATGTTGCTGGAGTGGCCGCGGCAGGTCGCCGACAAGGGACCGGCCAGAGATCTAGGAGGAGCGCATGGCCAAGCTGACGAGGATTCTGCGAGGCGCTGACCAGGTGACCGAGACCGAGGCGAACCAGGTCTTCGAGCTGCTGGTCCCGATAGTCGAGAGATCGCCTGGCGCCAACGACTCGGTGGACGCAGCCGCAGACGTGATCGGCCGCTACCCGCCCAGTGACGATCGGCCCCTCGCTCATGTGCTCGACTGGTGGTTCGTGGCCACTACCGGCAGGCCGTCCGCCAACGGCGGCGCGCACATGCTTCCGGAGTCGCTCGACGAGCGAGTCAGGAGTCCGATGGCGGCCGTGGCCCAGCTCTCGGTCCCCGTGCCTGCTGCGGAGTGGCTGGGCAAGCGGCTTCAACTCGACTCGGGGCTCAAGAGGCTCGACGACGACTTGGCGCTCGACAAGTACGGTGCGGTGAAACTGTACGGGGAGAGGGCGGCCTGGAAGTGGTTCACCGACCAGTGGCGACCCGCCACCGACGGCCTCCGCGAGGGGCGCAGGGCGGAGATCGCCGAGATCGACTGGAAGCGGCTCGACACGGAACTTCGGGACAATGGCGTCGACGGTGGCAGTAAGCGGTTCCGCGAGATGCAGAAGCGTTGCCGCGAGGCGGACGAGAAGCTTCGCGCCGTCGTGCAGATCCAACACGACGTCGCGCCTTGGACGAGACGGAACATCCCGGCGCTGATCAGCGAGGTCCCCAGTGACGTCAGACACGCCGTCGGATCCCTGGTCGAGGCGCTGCTGCGACCCATCCTCAGCGCTTCGGCCGCTCCCGAAGTCGACGAGGCCGCGGTCGCCGCGCGCCTTGAAGCAGCGGCCAGGGGTGGCGACGGACGGGGCCGCTACCGGCTGGCCCGCGTGGTGGACGCTTGGTGCGATGAGACGGGCAGGAGCATCGCCGCACTCGAAGGGGATCTGCGGAGGCATCGCTCCTTGACCGAGACCCTCAAGCTTCTAGGCACGAAGTCTGAAGTCTCCGGCGCGGGCATCGACGATGTCAGACTCCGTGTTCTCGACGATGACATCGAAGCCGCGGAGGCAGCAGTGGGGAGACTGCGCGAGGCGGTCGAGCACGCCGAGCGCGCCAAGCAGGCGCGGGCGCAGCTCGAGGGGCTGCGCCGCAAACTGGACGATTCGGTTCTCAGCGACGACGACGCATGGAAGGAACGGCTGGGCGAGATCGGGGCTCGGATGGGAACCAGCGACCCTCGCGGGCTCGCGGCCGAGATAGGCGCGGCCCAAAGAAGCCTGAGCGAGGCGCTCGACAAAATGGTCGAGGACCAGCAGGAGGATCTTCGGGAGTTGACCGCGCCGCTCAAGCTTCTCGGGGCTCCCGACTCGCAGGCGCGCGACTTCGAACGCCGGATCAACGAGTTGGAGCAGCGCGGCGGGCGCGGCGCCGCCGGACTCAAGCACGAGCTCGAGAACGCGCTGGCGGAACTCCGCTCTCAGCGTCGTTCAGACATTCAGGGCGGCCTCGCGGAGATCGACCGGATCCTCACCGCCGAGCGGGAGGACTTCAACGACGACCACCTCGGCCTCTTCTTGAACCGCCGCTCCGAGATCGAGGCGCTGTCGCAGGCCGAAGGCGGTGGCGACCGCGATCTCGCCGAGGCGAAAGAGATCGCCGACGACCTGCTGCGCGAGGTCGAGGACCATCGGATCTACCGGTGGCGAGCCGAGGAGGGCGAGGACGCGCTGCTGGAGCACATTCTGGAGTCGTGCCGGGGCGCGCTGGACTTCGATCCCCTGGACGTGAAGCGACTCTACGTGTCGCTCAAGACCAGGCCGTTCGCGATCCTGGCCGGGCTCACCGGCTCGGGCAAGAGTTCGCTGACGCGCACGTTCGCTGCTGCCCTCGGCGCGACGGCGGCCAACCGGCGTTTCCGACGCGTGGCGGTGCGCCCCGACTGGATCGACCAGAGCGAGGTCCTCGGGTACGTGAGTCCGGTCTCGGACCACTTCGTTCCCGGCTGGCTGTCGGAGACGGTGCGCGACTGCGAGCACGCCCCCGACCGACTGCACTTCGTTCTGCTCGACGAGATGAACCTCGCCCCTGTCGAGCAGTACCTCGCGGAGTGGCTGTCGGCGCTCGAAGAGGCCCGCTCGGGCAGCGAGGAGGTGCGCCTGCGACTCTACTCGCCTGACCTGAAACCGAAGAACCGAGACGACTGGTCGCCGCAGATGGTCCTGCCCGCCAATCTCGTGATCGTCGGGACGGTCAACGTGGACGAGACCACTCGTCCGCTGTCCGAGCGCGTCCTCGACCGCGCCAACGTGCTGCTCCTCAATGTCAAGATCTCCAACAGCCACCACGAGTCCAACGGCTCGCCGCCCCCGCCGTGGCATGTCGGCATGACGGAATGGACCGACGTCTGCGCCACGGAGCCGAGCGACGTACACCACGGGTTCCTGGTCGAGGTCGCCGACATACTGCGCGAGTCCAACATCGGGGTGGGACTGCGCGCCCATCTGGAACTGGAGCGCTTCGTGGCCAACGCCGAGCAGATACTCGACCCCGTCACGGCGCTCGACTGGGGGATCGTGCAACGCATCATCCCCAAGATCCGAGGCTTCAAGGGCCATCTGGTCAGCACGCTCGGAGAGTTGCTGGAGGAATTCGACGCTGTCGGGGCTGAGCAGTCGGCCTCGATCATCCGCCGCTGGCTCGACGAGCGGGTGTCCGACGACGAGTTCGTAGACGGCACTGACCCGCGGCTCGCGCTGGCGCGCATCTGACGATGGCGAGCGTCGAAGTTTGGGCGGGGCGGGCCTGGCAGCCGCTGTCGTCCGGCAGCGAACCGTCGGAGGTGCCGGAGTCCGGCGCGCTCCGACTGCGAGGCTTCGACGGAGGCGAGGCGGTCATGCTGGGACCATTGCCGCGCCGCGCCGGCGCCGACGGCTGCTTGAGCCTGCGACTGAGCGCCGAGAAGGGCGCGCGCGGGCACCTCGGGCTGATCGAAGTGAGGCGGGCGTCCGGGGCCGTCATCGGCGAGATCGAGGTAGTGCCGGACAAGCTCTCTGCAACGGCCTATGAGCTGCTGCGCGCCGATCTGGAGCGGGCCTGGGTGGGACTGCTGTTCGATACCGACGGCGTCGGCAAACTCCGCGGAGTGCTGCCGTCTCCCGTCGATCTGTGGAGAGCGCTCGAGAAGCCGCTGCGTGACATCGCGGCCGAGCCGCGGTCGGCGATAGCCAGCTTCGAGGGTGCGCGAAGGCTGGAATCTGTGCGCCGGCCCTGCGAATTGACGGCCGGCGTCGTTCGGGCCTCCAGGCTGGACCGAGCCGGCCGCAGCCGCGTCCTGTCCCGTGACGTGGACACCCCCGAGAATGCTCTCGTAGCTGAGACCCTGCGGCGCCTGGCCTTCTACGCTCGTCGCAGGGTGGACGGCTCCGAGGTCGCCACCCGCGCGAGCCGGCTGCTGCGGTCCGAGCCGTTCGCTTCGTGCGCCGCGCCGCGCCGGGAAATGGAGGCGTCCCGGCTGCGGACGCTTCACGATCAGCGATACCGGCGGGTCGATCAGGTGCGGCGAATCCTGGACCGGCCCGAGGCTCACGCCACCGAGGGCCCCGGCGAGGCCCGGCTCGGCGTGAAGGCGATGCCTCGCCTGTACGAATACTGGGTCTTCCTGCAGGTGCTCGAGGCTTGCCGCGAGCGGTACGGGACGCCCGTCGATCCCGGCTTCGCCGTTCTCGGCAGCCGAAGTCGCACCGGGACCGTCCGGCTTGAGATTCCAGCAGACGCCACCGTGTCCTTTCCTGGAGACGTTCATGTGGCATTCGAGCCACGGATCATGTCGAACGGGCGAGGATGGCAGAGTCTCGAGAACGTTCCCCACCCGAACAAAAGCCTGGCGCAGAACCTGATCACACCCGACGTGGTCGTGCTGCGACGAGGTCTGCGCCCGGCAGCGGTCGTGTTCGACGCCAAGTATGCAGGTCGGACCTGGGTGGACTATGAGGCGGCGAAGATCCATGCCCGATACTCGCGAATCCGACTGCAAGGAGAGCCTGTCGTGCGGTGCGTGCTGGCCGCGCATCCCCATGCGGGCAAGGATGCGGTATGGGCCGGATACGGCTCAGTCCCGATGATTCCCGGCGAACCCGTCGAACTGAACCACCTGCTCCCCTGAGAGTCACAGCACCATGTGACAATTCACCCGCCGACAGACCGCTCGATCCACAGTCAGCGCCGGTCTGGCTCACCGGAACACATGCCAGCCAGGTCCGGTGCCAGCCGCACTCGACAGCACCAGCCGCTCACCTCAGCGCAACACCAGCCAGCCGTTTCGACAGCACCAGCTGGCCGCACTCGACAGCACCAGCCGCTCACCTCAGCGCAACACCAGCCAGCCGCACTCGACAGCACCAGCCGCTCACCTCAGCGCAACACCAGCCAGCCGCACTCGACAGCACCAGCCGCTCACCTCAGCGCAACACCAGCCAGCCGCACTCGACAGCACCAGCCGCTCACCTCAGCGCAACACCAGCCAGCCGCACTCGACAGCACCAGCCGCTCACCTCAGCGCAACACCAGCCAGCCGCACTCGACAGCACCAGCCGCTCACCTCAGCGCAACACCAGCCAGCCGCACTCGACAGCACCAGCCGCTCACCTCAGCGCAACACCAGCCAGCCGCACTCGACAGCACCAGCCGCTCACCTCAGCGCAACACCAGCCAGCCGCACTCGACAGCACCAGCCGCTCACCTCAGCGCAACACCAGCCAGCCGCACTCGACAGCACCAGCCGCTCACCTCAGCGCAACACCAGCCAGCCGCACTCGACAGCACCAGCCGCTCACCTCAGCGCAACACCAGCCAGCCGCACTCGACAGCACCAGCCGCTCACCTCAGCGCAACACCAGCCAGCCGCACTCGACAGCACCAGCCGCTCACCTCAGCGCAACACCAGCCAGCCGCACTCGACAGCACCAGCCGCTCACCTCAGCGCAACACCAGCCAGCCGCACTCGACAGCACCAGCCGCTCACCTCAGCGCAACACGATCCGGCCGCACTCGGCGCAGTTCAGCACCTCCCCCTCTGCGCAGCGCTTGATGCGGGCCACCTCGACCGCCGGCATCTGCTCAGGGCAGCCGCAGCCCGAGGACGGATCGAAAGGCACCGCCGCGCTCGGCCCGAACGTCTCGCGCAGCCGCTCGTAGCCCGCCACCACCGTCGGCGACTCGATCCGGGCCGCGACCTCGATCCTCTTCGTCGAGAGCGCCGCGAGCTGCTCGTGCAGGGCTGCTTCCGCCGCGGCCACCTCGGCTTCAAGCACGGTCACCCGCTCGTCGGCGGCGGCCCGCTGCTCCTCCAGCGCCTCCGCCTGGCCGGCCAACTCCTCGGCCTCCATCAACGCCTCGATGGCGCGTTCCTCCAAGACGCCCTGACGGGAGCGCAGCCCTGCAATCTCGTCCTGCAGTGCCTTGAGGTCCCTGATCGCGGTGATCTCGCCGGAGTACAGGCGGTTGTCGTCCACGTCGGCTTTGGCCCCGATGATCGCAGCCTCGTCCTCCAAGCGCTTCTGACGGGTGAGAACCTCGATGCGCTGCGCGCCCAGTGTGTCGAGTCCTTGCTGCAACTCGCGTCGCTGCAACCGGGCTACATCCAGGTCTCGGCGCACCGCGAGGGTGGCCCGCCTGTGCAGGAGCTGCTCCGTCTCCGTGTCGATCTCCTGGATCTCCAGCAGCGGATGAACGCTCTCAGCGGTCTCCTCGTCGAGCAAGGGGGCTTCGGGCACGGCGAGACAATAGCCGCTCACGGTTCGACTGCCCAGACTGCCCAGACTGCTCAGGCCGGCCAGACCGGCAAGACAGGCGAGACAGGCGAGAGTTCAGGCCGGCAAGACCGGCGAGACAGGCGAGAGTTCAGGCCGGCAAGACCGGCGAGACCGGCGAGACAGGCGAGACAGGCGAGAGTTCAGACCGGCGAGACCGGCGAGACCGGCGAGACCGGCGAGACAGGCGAGACAGGCGAGAGTTCAGACCGGCGAGACCGGCGAGACAGGCGAGAGTTCAGACCGGCGAGACCGGCGAGACAGGCGAGAGTTCAGACCGGCAAGACCGGCGAGACAGGCGAGAGTTCAGGCCGGCAAGACCGGCGAGACGGGCGAGACGGGCGAGACGGGCGAGAGTTCAGGGCGGTCAGAGTTCGTGCGGCCAGCGTCCGCGTCCCGCCCGCCGAGCGCCTGTGTGCGACTATTGCCGGGTGACTCCGGTCGGGATAGTCGGCGCAGGCCGGGCCGCCATCCTCCACGCCGAGGCGGTCCGGACCGTCAGGGGCGCGCATCTGGCAGGGGTGGCTGCCTCCTCGCCGCTGTCGCCGAGGGCGGCGGCTCTCGGCGGTGCGCTCGGCTGTCCCGTGTTGACGGTGCGCGAGCTGGCCGATTCCTGCGACGTCGCCGTGATCGCCACTCCCCCGGCGGACCGGTCCGAGGCTCTCGTCGAGCTGGCCCCGTCCGGCCGGGTGCGAGCCGTGCTGGTCGAATCGCCCGCGGCGACCACCCTCGCCGGCGTCGCCGACATCGGCACGGCCCTCGGAGACCGGCCTGCCATGGCCGCCGTGAACCTGCTCCACGCGCCGGCGGTGCGCCGGATGCTGGCGGCGGCGACAGCCATGGAGCCGCACCATCTGGAGTTGAGGCTGGCCGTGCCCGACCCGGCCCGGGGCCCCGACTCCGGCGCTGGTTTCGGAGGTGGAGTGACGATGGACCCAGCGGCCGGCTTCTGGCCGGTACTGATCGCAGCTCTGGGATCGGCGGTCGAGTCCGTTGCCGCGTCGCGGCTCGACACGATGGACGGCCTCGACCGCGCCGCGGAGGTCGTGCTTCGAGCCGTGAACGGACGCACGGCTCGAGCATCGCTGCGCTGGGGCGCTCGGATCGCCGAGGCAGCCCTCGAGGCAGCCGACTCGGCCCATGTGGCTCGCGTCGACTTCTGGCCCGAGCCCGTCACGGAGATCGATGGAGAGCGCATCAGCACAGCCGCCGGCTCGTCGCACCCGCTCGCTGCTCTCGGCTTCGCAGCCCAGGTCGAGCGGCTAGTCCGCGCAGGCAACGACGAGGCGCAGCCCTGGCCCGACCTTGCCGCCGCCTCGTCGGCGTTGACGGTCGCGGCTGCGGCAGCGCTGTCGGCCAGGCGCAACGGCGCCGTCGTCGATGTCTCCGAGGCGCCCCGCGACCGCTCACCGTTCGAGATCCTCAGCACCCCGTGAGACAGCCGCGCTCGGCGAGGCTCACCCGCAGCCTTGTCGTGTTCTGTTGCATCATTCTCGACGACAGCCGCGCTCGGCGAGGCTCACCCGCAGCCTTGTCGTGTTCTGTTGCATCATTCTCGACGACAGCCGCGCTCGGCGAGGCTCACCCCGCCTCGGGCGGCGCCCGGTCCGGGGAGCCCGGCGCGCCCGCTGAGCGCCGCAGGTCCAGGCGGTCGGTGCCTGCGTCGATCCCGGGAATCTGGGGCTGAACCCCCCTCGCTCCCCTCCAAACGGTGAATCGCTCCATCACCAACTGCTCCACCTGCAGCCAGGTGCGTGCCCTGGGTTCGGCCTCACCGCGGTTGTAGGGCTGGTCGAACACGATCACGTCGTTGCCGCCGGCACGGAGCGCGACGATGTTGTGGGGGGCGTCGTCCACGTAGCAGTCGGCCTCCACCTCCGGCTTGTTCCCCAAGAAGCAGATGTCGCGGTACGGGATCCGCTCAGCGTCGAGCCACAGCACCGTGTCGGCCACCGCCTCGGCGTGGCCCCAGTTGACGTAGAGGCGGTGGGTGATCACCCGGATCCACACTCCGGCGTCCGACAACCGCCACAGAGCCTCGGCCGCGCCATCGATGGCGGGCAGCTTGGCCAGCATCCGATGCTCGGTGACAGCCGAGCTGTGGTACTGCTCGAAGTCGCTGCGGCTGAGGCCCCACTCGCTGAAGTCGTAGGAACGCTCCTCTGGGAGCGACGCCGGATCCACGCCCCTCAGGGCGCCGACGAACTCAGCGAACCCCGCGGTGTAGTCGGCGACGACCCCGTCGAGGTCGACACCGAAGACGAATTGCGACGTCTCGCTCAGCGTGGCCCGCTCGACACGGTGCGCTCGACGGTTTGCCGCCTCCCGCCCGGCCTCTACGGCAGAGCGGCGTCGAGCGCCTCCACCGACGGCGCGAAGTAGAACGATCCCGACGCCGGCGTCGAATAGTCTGTGATGAAGTCGGGCTCCCGGCCGTTGGCGCCGTACATCGACTCCATGCGCTCCCGCAGCGGAGCCTGGGTCTTGCAGAAGCCCATGAAGTACAGGCCGACAGTGCCGTCGTGGAAGGCGTAGGGAGTGGAGCGCCGCACCATCTCGCCCCGCTTGGGGGTGGACTCGTCGGCGCTTGCACCCTCGCGCAACTCCACATGCGACAGGTGCGACCGGGGGGCCTGCACTGCGAGCTTGACCGAGTCGGCCTTGGTACGGCCGAAGGTGTTCTCCTCCTGCGCCAACGACAGCGTCGCCCAGTAGTCGAGGTCGTGGACCCACCGCTGCGCGATGCAGAACGCGCCGCCCTCGCCCGGGTCGCCGTCGTCGACGATGGCCCGGTCGGGCTCGTCCGCAGGGGCCGGATTGCCGGTGCCGTCGATGTGGCCGGTCAGGTCGAGGCTGTTCTTGTAGATGAACGTCGGGGTCTCGCGGGCCACCGCCATATGGCCGGCGACAGCGCGCCGGAACGTGTGCTGGACCTCCCAGCACAGGTCCTTCTCGGCGTGGTGGACCCAGATCAGCAGTTCCTCCTGGGTGCCCTTGGCCACCCGGGAGCCGTCGGGAGACTCATAGCCGGGGTAGGGCTGGAAGTCGCCGCCGGTCTCGATGCCCAAGTCGTCGGCCAGGGTCGGGCCCAGCAGAATGCAGAGGTTCACGCCCTGCGCGTCGGCGTCGGCTCGGCAGTCGCTGAGTGCCCGGCGGATGACGTCGAGGTCGGCTCCGTCGACCCGGCTCATGTGGGTGTACCACTGGTACTTCTGCAAGTCAGTGAGGATCGCCGCCTGCGGTGTTGCCATCGATGGGCCCTTCTTTCTGTCGGGAGCTGCCTGTCGGCAGACTGAGTCCGGCGGCTGAGCCGACCGGCGTCCAACGGTCCCCTGCATTCTAGGCACTGGAGCGCGGATGCGGCCGTGCAGCCGTGAAAGCCCCGGTTCAGGCGAGCGGGACGTGACGACGCCTGACGCGACGCGGTGTGGAGCCCATCGGAGAGTGCCGCTCCGGCGGCAGGATCGAGGCGAGGTCCTGGCTGTCGGCGAGGTGTGGAGCGTCCATCGGAGAGTGCCGCTCCGGGACTTCAGTGCTGCCAGTTCGCTACGGCCGGAGGACCGCCGCGCTGGTGGGCAGGAGTTCGGGGTTCCGGCGGCGCTAGACTCCACGATTCGTGCGCCTGGGACGTGAGCGACGCCGAACGGCTCGCGCTGGGGCTGCGGGGCGGCGCTAGACTCCACGATTCGTGCGCCTGGGACTGCTTCGCGAATCAGCGCCTCCCGAGAGGCGAGCGGCTCTCGTGCCCGACGGCGTCGCGACGCTGACCGAGCACGGATGCGACGTCGTGGTCCAGCAGTGCGCCGGATCGGCCGCAGGGATCGACGACGACGCCTACCGCCAAGCCGGCGCCTCGGTGGTCGACTCCGACGAGGTCCGCTCGGCTGACGTGGTGGTGTCGGTGCGCGACCTCCCGCCGGGCCTGCCGGACGCCGGACCTGCCGGCGAGGCCGTCTTCGTCGGCATGTTCGACCCGCTGTGGGCGCCGCAGAGGGCGCAGCGCCACGCCGCCGATGGAACCTGCGCATTCTCCCTGGACCTCGTTCCCCGCATCACCCGTGCCCAGACCATGGACGTGCTGTCGTCGATGGGCACGATCGCCGGCTACGAGGCGGCGCTGCTCGCAGCGAGCCGGCTGCCCCAGATGTTCCCGCTGATGATGACCGCCGCCGGGACGCTGGCCCCGGCGCGGGTGCTGGTCCTGGGTGCGGGGGTGGCCGGCCTCCAGACCATCGCCACCTCCCGGCGCCTGGGCGCGGTGGTCGAAGGGTACGACGTCCGGCCGGCCGCTCTCGAGCAGATCCGCTCGATGGGCGCACGGGCGGTCGAGCTGGACCTGACCGAAGCCGGCGCCGACGCGGCCGGCGCCGAGGACGCCGGCGGATACGCACGAGCGCAGAGCGACGACGTGGCCGACCGCCAGCAGGAGCTGCTGGCCCCCCATGTGGCAGCCGCCGACGTGGTCGTCACCACCGCGGCCATCCCCGGGCGGGCGTCGCCGCTGCTGCTCACCGCCGGGATGGTCGACGCCATGGCCCCGGGATCGATCGTCGTCGATCTGGCCGCCGAGCGGGGCGGCAACTGCGAGGTCTCCCAGGCCGATGTGGAGGTCGAGCGCAACGGGGTGACCGTCCTGGCGCCCACCGACCTGGTGTCGCGGTGCGCCCGCCACGCCAGCCAGATGTTCTCCCGCAACCTGGTCGCATTCCTGCGCCATCTCGCCCCCGACGGCGAGATCGATCTCCGCGACGACGAGATCCTTTCGGCCATGCTGGTGTCACGCGGCGGTGCAGTGGCGCATCCGGGCGTGGCCGGCGCCCTCGACGGGCACGCGGGTCCGCCCGAGTCAACCGAGCGTTCGAGCGGATAGGGAGCGGCTGATGAGGAGATCGGCGTGGCGTCGAGCCCGAGGGCGACACGATCGGTCGGCGGGCTCC
The DNA here is from genome assembly GCA_965116865.1 of Acidimicrobiales bacterium. Lineage (GTDB taxonomy): Bacteria > Actinomycetota > Acidimicrobiia > Acidimicrobiales > Aldehydirespiratoraceae > Aldehydirespirator. The sequence goes on from OZ220727.1 coordinate 1,126,454, forward strand.
GCCGGCGGGAGCGGGAGCGACATCTCTGATGCACGGCGGGCGCCCGAGCGCTCGGACTTCAGCGGGGAGGGTTAGGCAATGGATCTGCTGGTGGCGGTCACGCTCTTCGTGCTGGCCGTGTTCCTCGGCGTGGAGCTGATCACGAAGGTTCCGCCCACTCTCCACACCCCGCTGATGTCGGGCTCCAACGCCGTCTCGGGCATCACGGTCGTCGGCGCACTTGTGGCAGCCGGCGCCGACCACCGCGTCTTCACCACCGTTCTGGGGTTCGCCGCGGTGACGCTGGCGATGATCAACGTGGTGGGCGGCTTCCTGGTGACCCACCGGATGCTCAACATGTTCGGCCCCAGGCGCGGCTCGCCGCGGCGGCCCGGCGACGGCGCCGGTCCTGCGTCGGGCCGACCGTCGGGCGCCGGGGGCTCGGCGAGCGGCGACGGCGGCTCGTGATGAACGATTGGACAACCCTCGGCTATCTGGCGGCCGCGGTCCTGTTCATCCTGGGACTGAAGCGTCTCAGCCGGCCCCGGACAGCTATGCGAGGCAACCAGCTCGGCGCGACCGGGATGCTCGTCGCGGTCGTCGTCACCCTCACCGACAACGCCATCGTGAGCTTCGAGTGGATCGTCGCCGGCTTGGCTCTGGGGGCGCTGGTGGGGGCACTGCTGGCCGTGCGAGTGCAGATGACGGCGATGCCCGAACTTGTGGCGCTTTTCAACGGCTTCGGCGGCGGTGCCTCGGTGCTGGTCGCGACGGCGTCGTACATCGAGGCAAGCGATGTGGCTGCCGACTCCCCCCGGCTGTCGGCCGCGGCCGCGCTGGCTGCGCTGATCGGCGCGGTCACGTTCACAGGCAGCCTCATAGCCTTCGGGAAGCTGCGGGAGGCGCTGAAGTGGTCCGGCTTCAAGGGGATGCGGGTCGTGAGCGTGGCGAGTGTCGGCGCGTGCGCCGTCTTCGGGGTGCTGATGACGGCCGATGCCGGCAATCCGCTGTGGATGTGGCTGCTGGTGGCGGTCGGGGCCGTGCTCGGCGTGCTGGTGGTGTCGCCCATCGGCGGCGCCGACATGCCGGTGGTGATCGCGCTGCTGAACTCGCTGTCGGGGATGGCCGCGGTGGCCGCCGGGTTCGTCCTCGACAATTCGCTGCTGATCATCGCGGGCTCGCTGGTCGGGGCGAGCGGCCTGATCCTGACCCAGATCATGTGCGTCGCCATGAACCGGTCGCTGCCGGCGGTGATGTTCAGCCCAGCGCCGTCGGGCGCCGGAGGCCCCAGCGCCGACGACGTGTACGCCGGCAAGGTCCGCTCGACGTCGCCCGACGACGTGGCCATGCTGCTGGAGGCGGCCGAGCGGGTGGCCATCGTGCCCGGCTACGGGCTGGCCGTGGCCCAGGCCCAGCACGCGGTGCGCGACCTGGCCCGGCGCCTGGAGGAGCGAGGAACGCGGGTGGTGTTCGGCATCCATCCGGTGGCGGGCCGGATGCCCGGCCACATGAACGTGCTGCTGGCCGAGGCCGAGATCGGCTACGAGCAGCTGGTGGAGATGGACGACATCAACCCCACCTTCGAACAGACCGACGTGACCATCGTGCTCGGCGCCAACGACGTGGTGAACCCGGTCGCCCGCACCGACCCGTCGAGCCCCATCGCGGGGATGCCGATCCTCGACGTCGACAAGAGCGCCGTGGTGGTGGTCATCAAGCGCAGCCTGAGTCCCGGCTTCGCGGGGATCCCCAACCCGCTGTTCGCGGCAGACAACTCGATGATGCTCTTCGGCGACGGCCGCGAGGCCGTGGTCGACGTCACCAAGGCCCTGCAGCAGATCTGATACCGCCGTTCCGTCGGAGCGAGCGCAAACAGGTGAGAGTCCGTGGTGTCGCAGCGGTGTCATTACCGCTGTTGCTCACTGCGGCCTGAGGACCGCTCGGGCCACGGCCCCGCCCGTTGGAGGCGGATTCGCTCGCCTGTTTGCTCGGCCTCTTGGCAGAATTGCCGGTTGGGGCGGCTTCGCCGGTCAGAGAACGCGGGTGCCGGACAACGCGGGCGATGGACGCGCCGGAGGCGGCCGCCATCTCCTTGATGTCGAGGCCGGCACAGAACCCGTTGATGGAATATGATCTGGTGATGGCTCTCCACGGGTTCGTGCGCCAGTGACGACGGGCCCGACCCACGCCGCGGCAGCAGTCTTTCTCGCGTCTCTGGTCCTAGCCGTCGGAGCAGCGTGCGGCAGCGACGGCGGATCAGTCATAGAGACGACCGGCGCCGTCGGCGAGACGGGCGATCCTCCGGGGACCCCCGCTGCGGACGCGGCCCCCGAGCCGGCACCGACAACCAGCCAACCCGCACAAGCGCCCGCACCGACAACCAGCCAACCCACACAAGCACCCACACCAACAACAAGCCAACCCACACAAGCACCCACACCAACAACAAGCCAACCCACACAAGCACCCACACCAACAACAAGCCAACCCACACAAGCACCCACACCAACAACCAGCCAACCCACACAAGCACCCACACCAACAACAAGCCAACCCACACAAGCACCCACACCAACAACAAGCCAACCCACACAAGCACCCACACCAACAACCAGCCAACCCGCACAAGCACCCGCACCGACCCCGGTCACCAGCCAGCCAGATCCGGGCGGGTCTGACGCCCCGACTTCCGGGATCGACGCCTTGGTCCCCTCTCCCGCACCGCTCGCCGCGAGGCCGTCGGCCATCACAGCCGTCCATCTGCGGGAACCGCGCGCCGGATCGGACACCTATTGGCTGCTTGTGGTCTCAGGACGCTCCAGCAGCAGCTGCTCCCGCTACGGCGGCTACGAAGTTCAACGAACCGGGCCGTACGCGATCGCGGTGGAGATCTTCCACTACGTCTACCCCGGCCCGGGCGCCATATGCACCATGGACTGGATCACCGACGAGACCCTGGTGCCGCTCGGTTCCGACTTCGAGGCCGGACGCGAGCACGTCGTCACTGTCAACGGCGATACTGCCGTCTCCTTCGTGGCGCCCTGAACGTCTTTGTGCCGTCGCGGCTCCGGACCGGGCTGCGAGCCTGCCGTGCTCTGACGTCGATGATTCGGGCGCGTGGTTGCCGATCTTGACGGTCGATGCAGCACTCGACGCTGTGGCTTCCACCCTGGCCGTCGAAGCGTCCACGGTCACCGCCGCTCTCGCCCGCCCCCACAGGAACGACATGTCCTCCTTGTACGCGAGGGGTCGAAGCGTCCACGGTCACCGCCGCTCTCGCCCGCCAGCCGGCGCACTTGGTCAAGACCCTGACCTGGGACCAAGGCCGAGAGACGGCCCGCTGGGCCGACATCGAGCAAGCGCTCGGAGTCGAGGTCTAATTCTGTGACCCGCGCTCGCCGTGGCAGCGCGGAACCAACGAGCACACCAACGGCCTGCTGCGACGCCGGCTGTCCAAGAGCACCGACCTCAACGTCGCAGCGGCACGCCTCGCCGGGACACAAGTCGTTCAGCATGCCTGCGACCGAGTTGGGCCAGCGGTCCGCTAAATCCAAAGCTCGCAAAAGATCCAAAGCTCGCAAAGGAGGTAGGCTGGCCACCCCGGCGAACAACGGTGACGGATACGGATGATGCTACGGCCAGCAACCCACTCGGGCCCCAAGTGCCGCTTCTTGGAGGCGGCCCGGCAGGAGTGGGCGTAGCGCATGGCGAACGGCAACCCGTTCAGGCCGTCGTTCGGGGCCTCGCCACCCGTGCTGGCAGGGCGCACGGGGGTCCTGGATGCGCTCGGGGAGGGCTTGGACAGCGGTACGGGCCACCCCGACTTCACTTCACTGCTCGTCGGGGTGCGCGGCGCGGGCAAGACGGCGACGCTCAACGCTGTACAGGAGTATGCGCGAGACCGCGGTTGGCTGGTGATCGCGGAGACCGCCCACGGGGATCTGTGCAACAGACTGGTCGCAGCGGTATTGCAGCTGTCGGGTGGTGACCACGATCAGGGCGGGCGGCCGCGGCTGGCGGGGATCAGCGCACTCGGCGTGGGCGTCGAGTTCACCCGAGCCGGCCCGGTCGGCGCCGGGACGACCGAAGTCCGGCTGCGTTCCGTCCTGACGGACCTTGGCTCCCGCCTCACGTCCGAGCGTGGAGGGCTGCTCATCACGCTCGACGAACTACAGGGCGGCGAACCGGCGGAGTTGCGCGAGTTTGCCACAACACTGCAGCACGTCACGCGGCGTGAGGCGCTGCCGATCGCGTTCGTGGGCGCGGGCCTTCCCAGCATCGACGACACCGTGCTCCAGGATTCGGCCATCACGTTCCTGCAGCGCTGCTCCCGCCATGAGATCGCCGAGTTGTCCGACGCAGCCACTGCGACGGCCTTCGCTGAGCCAGTAGCCGCGCACGGAGGACGCATCAGCGCCGACGCTCTGCGCCGCGCCGTCGAGGCCAGCAGTGGCTACCCCTTCATGGTGCAACTCATTGGCTTCCACTCCTGGCAGGCCGCATCCCCCGACCCGCCGCACCTGACGATCGCAGAGGTGTCGTCGGGCGTAGCCGAGGCCGAGCGCCGGCTCCCCCACCTCGTGCTGGCGCCCATGTGGCGGTCGATGTCGGGCGTCGACCGCCAGTTCGCCCTGGCCATGGCCCAGGACGACGCCGAGTCCTCAACCTCGGACATCTCAAGACGACTCGGTCGCAGTTCCAGCTACATAAGCACCTACCGGTCGCGGCTCATCCGAACCGGCTTCATCCGCAGCACCGGCCACGGCCGCGTCGACTTCGCCCATAAAGCCACCCGCGCCTGGCTGCGATCCCCCGACCGAACCCACTGACAGATCAGTCGCGGGCCAGCCCGAACTCCGGGACAGCCGACGGTCGAGGTCTAGCGTCCCGCGTGGCCAGTTCCTCGCGTTTGTGTTGTGGCGGGGGTAATGTGGCTGTCGGCGACTACAGGAGGCGACGATGGATGCACGGCGTGGACGGCCGACGGTGCAGGTCGTGTTGAGTGGCGAGGAGCGCGAGACCCTGCAGCGGTGGGCGCAACGGCCGAAGTCGGCTCAGTCTTTGGCGTTGCGGTGCCGGATCGTGCTGGCCGCGGCCGAGGGCCGCCACAACAATGAGATCGCGGCGGCGCTGGGATGCCACGCGGCGACGGTGAGCAAGTGGCGCCGGCGCTTCGCGCAGCGCCGCCTCGACGGGCTGGCCGACGACCCGCGGCCGGGCCCGCCGCGCAAGATCACCGATGCGGTGGTCGCCGAGGTGCTGGAGCGCACCCTGGAGAGCGCGCCTGCGGGCGCGACGCGCTGGTCGACGCGGTCGATGGCCGCTGCGACGGGCGTGTCGCAGACGGCGGTGTCGCAGATCTGGCGGGCGTTCGGGCTCAAGCCGCACCTGGTGCAGGAGTCCGAGACGTCGCTTTGACCCGCAGCACGACCTCCAGCGTCCGACCCGGCCGCCCCCAGCGCCTCACAGCAGGGACAACGTCTGTGGTTGTCACAGCAGAGCGCAGATCCGGCCGACCGCGAAGCCGGCGAACCCGATCGCGGCGCGTTCGACTATGGAGGAGGCCCACACCCGATGTCTTCAGCCGGACGGTCGGCAAGGCGAACCCGATCGCGGCGCGTTCGACTATGGAGGAGAGCTCTGCCGACCGTGGATCAGCTGGCCGGTGGGCGCGGAGGGACTCGAACCCCCGGCCTCTTCCTTGTAAGGGAAGCGCTCTGCACCGCCTGAGCTACGCGCCCGTGTCCTACAAGCCTAGCTTCGACTCCTTTTTCCGCGAACGGACGCAGGCTTCTGACACGCCCTCGCCGCTGGTGTAAGATGAGCGGCCATGAACTATCCAGTAACCGTCACCATCGACCGACCCGAGCGGATGGCCAACTGGCGTCCCATCGGACAGATGATCCTCGTGATGCCCCACTACGTCGTTCTGCACACCGTGATGAACGTCGCGGCGAGCATCACGGCCGTCGTCGCATGGTTCACCGTCCTGTTCACCGGCAAGCTGCCGCCGGGCATCGCCGCGTTCCACGCGACCTACGTGCGCTACCGGGCCCGCACGTTCTCCTACATGCAGTTCCTCACCGACAAGTACCCTCCGTTCGATTTCGCGCCCTCGACGGACGATCCGGGCGGGTCGGGCATCTCGGTCGACGTCTCCCCCCAGCTGGAGGGCAAGAACCGGCTGAACACGCTGTTCCGGTTCATCGTGCCCTTCGCTTGGCTTACTCTCATCGGCATGATCGGCCTCCTGTCCGGGTTCGATCTCCCCGCGTGGGTGTGGATCGTGGAACTCGTGCTGGGAGCAGTTCTGATCCCCGGCGCCCTCTTCTCCATGGTGGCCTGGGTGGTCAGCTCGATCGCCTCGATCGTCGGCCTCGTAGTGGTGACCCTCACGGGCCGCTGGCCGGAGGTGCTGTTTCGGCTGTCGGCGGGCTGGGTGCGCGTCGATGCCCGGTTGTGGGCCTACTCGATGCTGCTCACCGACGAGTACCCGCCGTTCTCGATCGACTGAGCCAACCGGTCGGGCTGTCCGGCGACGGCACGTCCCGAGCCTGACCGGCCCGAAAACCCTACGCCTCAGAGCTGTCCGGCGACGGCACATCCCGAGCCTGACCGGCCCGAAAACCCTGCGCCTCAGAGCTGTCCGGCGACGGCGCGTCGGTCGCCGAGCCCGCACGGGTCAGCCGGCGGCAAGAATCGAGCACATCTGCCAGCAGCTGCGGCGTGGCGGCCAGTGGTGCCCTGCGAGCCGAATGGTCGGTCACGACCAGGTCGCGCCCCATGCCGTCCACCATGTCGACACCGGCCTCCCGGCAAACCAGCAGACCGCCCAGATAGTCCCAAGGGCCCAAGCCGGACAACGAGAAGTCGATGTAGGCGTCGAAGCGACCGTCGGCCACTCCGCACAACTCCAGCGAGGCCGCGCCCATCGTCCGTACCTGCGCCCAGCCGCCCCGCCCGGGCGCATGCCCGTTGACTGCGACCACCGCGGAGCGCAGCGGCCGCTCCTTTCTGAGGGCCAGCCGAGTCCCGTCGCGACGGGCGCCGCCTCCGTGCGCCGCGTCGAAACGCTCGCCGTTGCCGTGGTCGTGCACGACGGCAGCCAGTGGGACGCCCCCGTCGACAGCGCAGACGCTCGTAGCGAAATAGCGAATCCCCCGCGACGCGTTCGTGGAGCCGTCCACCGGATCGAGGACGGCCACGGGACCTTCGCCGGCTTCGAGGCCGCTCTCCTCGCTGAGCACCCGCAAGCCGCCGTCCCGCAGCACCGCGGCAGCGGCCTCGTCGGCAGCCAGATCGAAGCCGAACTGGCCCGGCTTGAGCCCTGTGGGCCCCCAGTCGGTACATCCGGCCAAAGCCTCCACCGCGGCGTCGGCGGCGGCGTGGCACACATCGAGAAAGTCGCTAAACATTCTCGCCAGTGAACCATGGCGGCACCCCCCTGCGAACAACGGCCGCACAACGCGCCGCACTTTCGTGCTGACCGTGTATATACGACCGGAACGGAGCAGCTAATGTCATGTGCCATGGCCGTGTCACGCTGCAGCCGGAGCCAAAGTCCGCTACAAGGGGGATCCGCGTGTCGCTGATCGATCTGCACGGGTTCGTCGCCAATCTCAAGGACCATGTGTCGGAGCACGGCTTCCATGTCCACGGCGACCGCCATTTCGTGGAGACCTACTCCAACCGCCAGACGTGGGAGGTCGACCTCCATCCCGACGACGCCTGCGGCGGTCCGCTGGACATGGTCCTATGCGTCGAGGCCGAGTCGCGCACCCTGTTGACGTTCGAGGACGACGTGAACAGCCGTCCGGACGACGAGGACCCCGACGACGCCATCACCGTGCCGATGACGCTCAGCTTCGTGCTGCCGCCGCTGGATCTGGGCCCCGACCTGCTGGTCCTCGCCACCGACCTCGCCGCGGTCGGCAGCACCGATCTGCCTCTGCAGGTCTCGTCGGTCGACCGGGTGGCAGCGGTGACCGACGCCGCAGAACGGACGGTGAACATCGAAGGCCGCATCGAGTTGGCCCTCAGCCGGATCTATCTGGGACAGGATCTCGAGGTGCTGTGCCAGATGCTCGACCGGGCCCGCAGCGTCTGCGAGTTCCTGCTCGACCGGGCGCCGGCCTGGCTCTCCGATCTCTAGCCGCCCCGCGGGACGGTCCGAGGCCCGCTGTCAGCGGCCGACCGTCTTGCGGGACGTCCCCTTCGGACGTCGTCGAGTCCGTCGCCCGCAGTCAGGCACCGATCGTCTTGCGCAGCGTCTCCAGAGCGCGGTCGGCGTGGATCCGCATATTCAACTCGGAGCGCACCGTGGTCAGCACAGAACCGCCGCGTCCGATCACGAACGTTCGCCGCTTGTTCGGAAGCAGGCCCTTGCGAACCACGCCGAAACGGCGCGCGATGTCGCGGCCCGGGTCGGACAGCAACGGGAAGCCCAAGGCGTTGGCGTCGTCGAATTCGAGTTGCCGATCGACCTGATCGGCGCTGATTCCCACGACACGGGCGCCGAGTTCGGCGAACTCGGCCGACAAGTCGCGGAAACGACAGCTCTGGCGCGTTCAACCAGCCGTCATAGCCTTGGGATAGAAGTACATCACGACCGGGCCGACCTTGAGCAGGTCGCGAAGCACCACGGTGTTGCCGTGCTGGTCGGATGCCTCGAAGTCGGGGACCCTGTCACCGATCCTCACAAACGTTCTCCTCTCTGTGCAAGACGCGCCGCTCTGAGGGGACGGGGCACAGTATGGCGCGTTTCTGCAGTCGATCGAAGCAGCGACGCGGTCGGTGCGGAAGTCGGCACCTCCCCAGGAGCGGGCCGGTGCCCACGAGCGCTCCAAGTAGAGGTGCAGGTGGTGCCCGGTGCTGCAGCCGATGGTGCCGTGGCACTGCATAGCGGCCCGGCCGGTGACCGCAGCCGCATTCTGTGCCAGCCGCTCGGCCTGCGACACAGAGCGGCCGGAGTCGGCAAGACCCCGGGCCATGGCACAGGCGGCGTAGAGCACCGCCGGACCCGCGAACTCGATCTGGATCCGGGTGTTGGCAGGTGGAGCTTCACAGCCTGGAAGCTCCCGATCGGCTTGTCGGACTGGTGGCGCTGAGCCGCGCAGTCCACGGCGAGTTCCAACATCCTGTGGCTAAGAGCGAGCGCGGATAGGAGTGAGCCCGTCGTGCCGCTGCGGTGTTACTCCCGCTCTTGTTCGCTGCGCTCGCGGGCCGCTCGGGCCACGGCCTCGCCTGTATGGGCCGCGTCGCTCTCGCCTATTCGCTCAGCCGCCAAGAGGCCGAGGAGTTCGGCCGCGGTGCCGAGCATCCCCCGCTCGAACGCGGCCTGTGCTTCGCTCCAGTTCAGGTCCACCTCAGTCCCGGGTCCGGGTGTCAGTCCGCGCCGCCAGTGGGCTCGGTGGGGATCGAACCCACGACCAAGGGATTATGAGTCCCCTGCTCTGACCACTGAGCTACGAGCCCGGCCCGACCCTACCGGTCCATAGCCTCGACTACGGACCAACGCGAATTCAGACCAGTCCCGCATGTCAGACACCTAGCCGCGACGCGACTTGCGGCTAGCGCCAACGACAACTACCGGCTGCACGTCGTCTACCGACGCCCATGACGCACTATGTCCCGCCAGACAACATGGACCCGCCATGTCGCGGCGGCTGTGGCTGGGCCGCCATGACACACTATGCCCCGTCAGACGACATGGACCCCCTGCCCCATCAAACGCGGAGAGCCCCTTTGACCGGCCGGCGCCGACGGTGCGGCCGGTCTCGCCATCCTCTGACGTCGCTGTCGGCGGCGCGCCGGTCTTGTGGCGTTGAACTTGGCGACGTAGTGGACCTCTGCAGGCTGTTAGTGCTGTCAGGTTGAAGTTGGCGGCTGAGTGGTGCCCCCGACGGCCCGCTACGTCGACAGGTCGGGCGACAGGGACCGTTCCGGCAGCATGGCCCGGATCTCACGCTCCAATGCTCTCAGCGACTCCGACGGCCGGTAGTGTCGCCCCCGCTTCTCGCCCACCGGCTCCAACAGGCCGGATGCGGCCATGGCGGCGAGGTCGCGCGTGGCCATGGCGTCGCTGATCTCCTCACCGGAGGCGGACTTCACGATACGTATATACAGGGAGCGCTTCAGCGGCCAGCCCTGCGCCGAGTGCACCAGAGCGTCGATCACGCGGTCGGGCAGGCGCGCACGCGCCGCGATCTGTTCACAGCGGTCCCACCGCGCCTCGAACAGGTCGATTCTCCGGCGAACGGTCGCAGCCTGGCGGTAGTGGGCCGTCAGGCAGAACTCGATCCAAGGACGGGCGCTGCGTCCCGGCGACCACGACCCTGCCGCGGTCTCGGTGAGCGCGTCGTAGTAGGAGGACGTGTTCCGACCCAGGTACTCCTCGATGCTTGTGAACACCGGCGACAGGGCGCCGAACGCGATTCCCAGCACGAAGGACTGGAGACAGCGCGCCATGCGACCGTTGCCGTCGCTGAACGGATGGATCAGCGTGAGGTTCAGATGGGCCATGGCCGCAACGATCAAAGCGGGGTCGGCGCGGTCGTTCACCTGGGAAATGAGTTCGTCGACCAAGGCATCGACGTCGTCGCGGTCGGGCGCCTCGTACACGAGGCTGCCCGCACCGTCACGCACCCAGACCGCCCCAGAACGCCATTGGCCCGGACTCGTGGACAGGTCGTGGCCCAGCATCATGAAGTGCAGCGACTTCAACAGCGAGGCATCCATCCTCGCGTCCTCGCTCCTCGACGGTCCGGTGAGCTGCATGACGTAGGTCATGGCGTCGCGATAGCCGGCGACGGCCATGCGGGTGTCCTCGTCCACGTCCATGGGCTCCTCGCCTTCGATGATGGCCGCAGTCTCTTCCACGGTGGAGTGGTAGCCCTCGATGGACGTGGAGGCTTGCACGGCGCGCGCCATCATCACCCGACTCAGCGTGCCGTACCACCGGCGGGGCGCGCCCAGATAGAATTGCAGGTCGTCGCGGAGCGATTGGATCTCTCCCAAGACCCGCTCGTCATGTTCCGTCAGCTTCGGTGCCTCGTAAATCACATGCGCGATAATACCGATTTAATCCACATTCTATGTTGATTATAATCCACATCCCGAGGCCCCGCAGGATTCGGATGCCGCCAGGCCTGCCGCCGCCCCGCCACGGTCAGAGCCGGCGGTGGTGAGCGCCGACGGGGGTGAGCGGTAGTCTCAGCCCGCGCGTCTGTACGATACCGCACGCCGTTCCTTGACGCCGTTCGAGCCGCCCTCGCCGACGAGCGACCGTTGCGACAAGGCCGGCGGCGTCAATGGATGGTTCGGACGGTTGCGTGGAAGAGGGCTGCCTCTGCCCAGCGTTCGACCAGCCTCTCACGAGCAACTGGCCTCTGACCTGCACACATGCCGACAATGCTCTGGCTCCGGGGGTGGGGCTCGAACCCACAACCTAGCGGTTAACAGCCGCTTGCTCTGCCAGTTGAGCTACCCCGGATCAGCCTGTGAGGCTACCAGCGACCCCGATACAGACCCCTCAGATCGGCGTCCGTGCTCGATCAGCCAGGGAAGAAGGACCTCCAAGGTGTCGCCACGGGTGTTCCGCTCATCGAGCCGCTCGGACTGAGACTTCAGCCAGGCGACGCTGGTGCTGCACTGCAGGCGCATGGCGTGATCGTCGACAGAGGCCGCCGTGCGGCGTATGTTGTTCATGGCGCGGCCTGCCGTGAGCCGGGCCACACGGGCCAGCACATCCTCGACGGACGCGTCGCCCGCGTCGACGGCGAGCCGGTGCAGCAGCTGCGCCGCCGGCTCCGACACACGATCGCACGCCTCGACCACTCCCCCGGTGCGCTCAAGGGCCTCAAAGGCCTCGCGGCGCACCGGATCGCCGAACAGGGTGGCGTGCAAGCGGCCGGCCACCTCACCCGGCCGGTGGACAGCCAGCTGCAGCGCCTCGTCCTCACCAGCATGAAGCGCTGTGCGCCTTTGTAGACTTGCTGCTCAATCTTGCGCAATTCACCTTGGAGTGTCTTTAGCAACCAGTCACGAGCCTCTGTCGGATTCAACTCGCGTCTAGCGAACTTCACCTGAAAGAGGATGAAGCCAGTCGGATCTGGCGAAGTTCCGAAGGTTCGGACAATCGCGTCGCGGCCTCCGTCGGGCTGACCTACTGCGAGGCACTGGAGGCTTGGAAATGCCCTTAGGAGCAGGCTTTGACACAGCTGCTGGAAGCTCTCATCGTTGAGTTGTTCGTACGGGTAAGAAGCCATCTCTCTTCGGGCCTGTGCATGCGAGGGGGGTGGAAGGTCTCTCACAGCCTACAACAGAACAGATTCTTGATCGCTCTAGGCACCTCCTCCGAGAGTGACCAAGACCTGGGGCCACGCAACTCTCTGAGCGGAGGAGGTCGAGAAGCTACTGCCGTCCTCCTCGGCATCGCAGTATGTCTTGTCGCCGAGCGCGCAAGCCGGGTGCCTGCGCCCCGTGGGCTCGGTGGGGATCGAACCCACGACCAAGGGATTATGAGTCCCCTGCTCTGACCACTGAGCTACGAGCCCGCTCCGACCCTACCGGTCCACAGCCCCGACTTCGGACCAACGCGACATCGGCCCAGTTCCGCCTACCGAACACCTACCTGACGCCTGGGTGCCATGGCGTGCCCGGACTCGTCGGGCTGAAGCGGACCTTCTGCACCTGCAACGCCTCCAGGCCGTCGCGACCCGCGGCCTGCACCCAACTTTCATGGCCGTACCACATGGGTTCCAGCAGAGCTGCCACTTCCGTGGTGAGGCGACTCCCAGCAGCCAGTCGGACCCTCTCCCGGGGAAGCCGCCCCAGCGCGTTCAATGCTCTCAGGCGCGCCCGTCCGCCGCGTTCGTGAGCGTCCAGAAGCAGGTCGATTCGTTGATGGTGCGAGAGGAGATGCGAGGCGACGTCGCCCTTCCGCTCGTCCTGGCCGTGCAGCCATTCGAAGAGCACCGCCTGCGCGGCGTCTGGCAACTCGTCAATCGCGGCTATGGCGTGAAGAGCAACAATCTCCTCGCTGTCGAGTGCTAGGTCGAGCAACAGCCCCGGTTGGGTCGCCTCGCCTTGGCCCAGCCCCCAAGCGGCCGCGGCACGCAGCTCCGGGTGATTGCTGACATCGGATGCGACCCCGAACAGAGCGTCTGAGGCTGCGCCCACAGGTAGTTCCGAAGCCGCGAGGACAGCCTCCATTCGCTGCTCGGGCGTAGCAGCCGCATCGTCGATGAAGTCGACGATCATGTGCCTCCACCGGTCGCCGTCGAGACGTGCCAGACTCACCGCAGCCTCGAGTCGGACCCGCCAGTCGATACTGTGATCTTCCGCTATCGCCAGAAGCTCGTCCTGCAGGTCAGTCCGTAGCGCGGCACCCGATGCCTTAATTCCCGCGTAACGGTCTACGTCGGTGTTCGATTCGATGGCGTTGCCCGGATTCCATACGTTCCCCGGGCAGTCCAACGACTCCGGCGCCGGAACGATCCCAGCGACGATCGTGTCCCGGCTAGTGAACGGTCCATCAGCCTCCGTATAGACCATGCGCTGGCCTTTCCAGCCGCGCCACTGCCAGTAGACGCGCCTGCGGCCGCCGGTGTCCGTGTAGACGATGCGATCGTCCTCATCGATTCCGAGAAGCCTTCCGGATGCCGAGGGAACCCAGCACGACCACGTCAACGTGACCTCTGAGCCTTCTGAGGCCGCCTTCGGGGCAGATCGGCGGGCGTATTGCTCGGTCGAGCGCAATGCGTGTGTCTCGAAGTAGGTCGGCAGTCCGGTCTGGGGAGGGAACGTGTCAAGGTCAGCGCGAAGAAACGCGTAGAGGTCGTGATCTCGCATCCCCCCGGCGTCCCATTCGCGACCCGGCGTGTTGGAGTGCGACAGCACAATTCCCAGCTTCGACTTGGCGCGTGCTTCGACTCGCAAGCCGCATCGGACGCACAGCAGGTCGGGCAGGCGGAGACGCTTGACCTTCGTCTGCCACACCTTGTTGGCCATCGCGTAGCGTTCGAGTTCGATCATCCTGTGGTCGTGCTCGGTGCTTAGGTGGTGTGCGACCGCCGCCGCCCCAACGGCTCCCATCGATACGAATCGGGCGAAGTCGGCGTCCTCCTTGAAGCCCATCACGCGGCGCCTTGCGAGGACAGACGGCGGCCAGGCGAGCGCCGGTAGGCCGAACGACGCCGGTCGCAGCCGTTGTCATCACCCTCGGCCATCATCCTGCCGCGTAAGGTACCCACGGATGAGAGGCTACCGATGACGACTGAGACGCTGGCCGTGCCCATGGAGGTGTCGGCGGACGAGGTCGCCCTGCCGTCAATGCTGCGGGTTACGCGCAGCGACCCCGTCTACATGGCGCACGCCTATCTCACAAAGGTGCCCGTGGCTGCGATCATCCCGTTCATCGAGGCGTTTACCGAGCCAGGCCATGTGGTCCTCGACCCCTTTGCGGGCTCAGGCATGACAGGCGTGGCTTCGCTGGTCACGGGCCGTAAGGCCAGGCTTTTCGACGTGTCGGTGCTGGGCCGGCACATCGGTGCCAACTATGTCAGCCTCGTTGACGCTGGGGAACTTCGCGAGCGCGGCGAGGCCGTAGCGCGGCGAGCTCGGGAGCGCGTCGGCGACGTGTACGCGGTGGCCTGCACCGCGTGCGGCGCGCAGGCTCAGCTAGCCAAGACTGTGTGGTCGTCGGTGATCGAGTGCGGCGGCTGCCGCGGGCCGGTCAACTATTACGGGGCGCTGGAGGATGCCGCGTGGCACCGAGAACGCATGACCTGTCCGCATTGCGGCACTGCCGTTCGCAGCCGCGACAAGCGGTTGGGCGAAGAGCCGATGCTCGACTCGATCCGTTGCGAATGCTCTCCCACCCTGATCGAGCAGCGCTGGAGCGCCCCGCTTCACCTACCGAACGCGGAGGGGCTCCGCTGGCCCGACTCTGCCATCGATGAGACCCGTCAGATGTACGCCGCGTCAGCGCTTGGCCGTCATGGGCTGACCTCAACGGCAGCCTTCTACTCTCATCGCAACGTCTGTGTGCTGGCCGCGTTGCGAGCTGCCATCGATGACCTCGGCGAGCCGCAGCTGCGCTCCAAGCTGCTGTTCGCGTTCACCGCGATCCTCACGAGGGCCAGCAAGCGCTACCAGTGGTCGCGGCAGCGTCCCCTCAACGCGGCCAACGCCAACTACTACGTGGCTCCCGTGTTCTACGAGTGGAACGTGTTCGACCTGTTCGCTCGAAAGGTTCAGGCGGCCGTCCGCTCCGACCAGTGGATCACGCAGACCCGAGGAGCGGCAGCCGTCTACGACAGCGCCCGCGGCCCCGACGTGCGTTATGAGATCGCCAGCGCCGACCGACTGCCGCTGGCGGACGACTCGGTGGACTATGTGTTCACGGATCCACCGTTCGGTTCCAACATCTTCTACTCCGACATGAACTTGTTCCAAGAGGCGTGGCTGGAAGACACCACCGACCCGGCCGCGGAGGCCGTTGTTGATCGGGCCGACACCGGTGGGCCGCGCCGCACGGCAGAGCGCTATGAGACGATCCTGACGGAAGCGTTCAAAGAGTGCAAGCGCGTGCTGAAACCGGGTGGACGCATGACCGTCCTGTTCGGAAACAGCTCGGGCGCCATGTGGCAGCTCCTGCAACGCTCCATCGCCGCAGCCGGACTTGAGGTTGTTCCCGAGTTGATCGCCGTCCTTGACAAAGGACAGCGTTCTGTCAAGGGACTCGCCTCAGGCTTCGAGAATGTCGCAACGCTGGACCTGATGCTCACGCTGCGACCTGCCTCCTGCCTTGGGGCGCTACAGCCGCCTCCGGCCGGGGCTGTCGGATGTCTTGTCGACAGCTTGTTGTCGGACGACTCGGCGATCAGCCCCAGCGGACTGTACGTGGCCTTGTTGCGCCACGGGATGGCCAACCGATGGGACCTCAGCAGAATCGACTTGCGTCAGGTCACTGAGCGATTACGCGACGCCGAGTTCATGATCGACCGGCGCAGTGCCCTCGTCGTTCGCTCTGCCGAGGACTGAGGGCTCAGCAGCGGCTTCCACGCATTCCGATCAGGGCGTCGTCGTTCTCCGTCCTCAGAGTTTGAGGCTCGCCCAGTCCGGCGAGCGCGGACCTCAAGTCATCCAGTGCCTCATCCTCTGGCTGCGTCGGCGGGGATCTGTTGTCATGGCCTGCGTGCGGTCGGTGTGATGATCCGCCCGGATCGGCCGCAGCGTTCTCGATGTCATGCCAGGTCAGAATCTTCGGCAGCGACGGCGGCGGTGAGTGCCGCGTATCCGCCCGCATCCTCGATTGCCTGGGCGAGCAGACCGCGCTGCCCGTTGCCGTCTCTGGCCTCGCTGGGGATGTCGTCGCCGTCCTGAAGTGTGAGGCTCGCCCAGTCCACGAGCACCGATCTCAGGTCATCCAGGGCTTCATCCTCCGACTGGCCGAAGCCCCAGGCTCCGTCGATGCCAGCGACCGTTGCGACAAGGCCGGCGGGGTCATCGATGGTTCGGACGATTGCGTGCGAGACGGCATCCTCTGCCCAGCGTTCGACTACTCACGTGGGCTTCCGGTGGCTCCGGGGGTGGGGCTCGAACCCACAACCTAGCGGTTAACAGCCGCTTGCTCTGCCAGTTGAGCTACCCCGGATCAGCCTGTGAGGCTACCAACGACCCCGACACGGCCCCCTCGGACCGGCGGCCGTGCTCGATGAGCCAGGGGAGCAGATCAGCCAGTGCCTGCGTGCGGGTGGGCCGCTCCTCCAGTCGCTCCGTCTGCGACTTGAGCCAGGCGAGGCTGACGCTGCACTGCTGGCGCATGGCGGGATCGTGCGAGGAGGCGGCCTGGCGGCGAAGCTCGTTCATGGCTCGGCGAGCGGCGATGCCAGCGATCCGTGCGAGCACGTCGTCCACAGCCGCGGTGCCGTCGTCCACGGCGAGCCGGTGCAGCGTCTGGGCCGCCTGCGGCGAGACGCGGTCGGACGCGGCCACCACCTCGCCCTCGTCCTGGAGAGCCTGGAAGGCCTCCCGGCGCACCGGGTCGCCGAACAGGGTCGCATGCAGGCGGCCCGCGGCCTCCCCGGGGCGGTGGATGGCCAACTGCAGCGCCTCGTCCTCGGGAGTGAGGCGGGTGTCTTCGTCCCGTGTGTCCTCGCCGGTGGGCGCGGAGCGATCCGTGGCGCGGCTGCGGATGCTGTTGGCGTAGACGCGCAGTAGATCGATGTCGACCTGGCAGCGCTCAGCGATCTTCATGATCCGCGGGTCGCGCACCAACGGATTGGGGTGCTCGCTGACCACGTCCACGGCTCGCTCCGCGGACTTGGCCCGGCTCTCGTACGTCGACAGGTCGCCGTCTGCGAGGACACGGTCGACACGGAACTGCAGGAATCGCTCTGGATTCTCGACCGCAGCCCGGAGGGCGTCGGGCTCTGTACGGGCCAGTTCGCCGGGGTCCTGTCCCGACGGGAGCTTCGCCACCCAGATCTCCATCTCGAACTCTTGCTCCCATTCATAGAGCTGCCGCGCGTCGGCGGCGAGCCGGCTCGCGGCGGCCGCGCCGGCGGCGTCGGCGTCGAAGGCCAGCACCAGCCGGTCGGCCGAGAACCGCTTGAGCAGCCGCACATGCTCGGCGGTGAGGGCGGTGCCGCAGGTGGCCACGGCCAGATCGATGCCGGCCTCCGAGCAGCCGATCACGTCGGTGTAGCCCTCGCACACCACCGCTTGGCCCGCCTTGACGATCTGCTTGCGATGCTCGTGCAGCCCGTAGAGCACCCTGCTCTTGTCGTAGGTCTTGGCTTCGGTCGATGTGTTCATGTACTTGGGGCCGTCCACCCCCGGCATGACCCTGCCGCCGAAGCCGACGGTGTCGCCCCGCTCGTCGCTGATGGGGAACAGGATCCGGCCGCGGAAGAAGTCCTGCTGGCGCTCACCGCGGTTCACGAACCCGAGGCCCGAGTCGCGCAGGTCGTCATCGGAGAGCCTCAGATGGGTGGCCAAAGCGTCCCATCCGTCGGGCGCCCATCCGATCTGCCAGCGGCGCACCAGGTCGCCGTCGTAGCCGCGGGACCGGAGATAGTTCCGGGCCGGTCCCGCGTCGCGCCCGCCGAGCAGCCGCTGGTGGTAGAAGTCCCTGGCCCTGGCCACCTCCTCCAGCAGCCGCCGCCGCCGACTCCGGGCCGCGGTCTCATCCCGGCTGGTGTACTGAACCCGTATCCCGGCCCGTCCGGCCAGCATCTCGACCGCGCCCGCGAAGTCGAGCCCCTCGATCTCCTGGACGAAGGTGATGGCGTCGCCGCTGCGCTGGCAGCCGAAGCAGTAGTACACGCCCTTGCTTGGCGACACCGACAGCGACGGTGTGCGCTCGCCGTGCAGCGGGCAGCGGGCCACCCACTGCCTTCCCGAGCGCTTGATCTCGGTGTGCTCCCCGATGATCGCGACGATGTCGGTGGCTGCCCGAACCCTGGCAATGTCGTCGGAAACAATGCCCATCGCCGCCGAACATACCAGTCCCGCCGGCCCACGCCTGCTGGTTGCCGCCGGGTCTCGCGGCGTGTTAGTATCGGGCTCAACCGAGCGGACCAAGTGCCGGAGCACCCCCGCCCGAGCGGACAACCCGCGGGGATGCTCCGGCTTCTCTATGCTACCCAGCCTGCGCTGGTATGCACAACATGTATTGAAACAGGAGAAGATTGTGCTGGCGCACTCTCGCTGAGCGATCGGCTAGTGAAGCCGGTCTGTGAGGTAGTCGACGAGCCTGTCGATGCTGACGCGGTCCTGGGCCATGGAGTCGCGGTCGCGAACTGTGACCGCGTCGTCTTCGAGGGTGTCGAAGTCGACGGTCACGCACAGCGGGGTGCCGATCTCGTCCTGGCGGCGGTAGCGGCGCCCGATGGCCTGGGTCTCGTCGTAGTCGCAGCTCCAGCCGCCCTTGAGCAGGTCGAACACCTGCTGCGCCACCGGCACCAGCACGTCCTTGCGAGACAGCGGCAGCACCGCCACCGCATACGGCGCCAGCCGGCGGTCGAGCCGGAGCACCACCCGCTCGGCGTCGTTGACGACCTCGGTGTGGTAGGCGTCCATCAGGAACGCCATGGCGGCCCG
Source organism: Acidimicrobiales bacterium (assembly GCA_965116865.1). GTDB lineage: Bacteria > Actinomycetota > Acidimicrobiia > Acidimicrobiales > Aldehydirespiratoraceae > Aldehydirespirator. Next base: position 1,145,540 of record OZ220727.1, read on the forward strand.
GGTCGCGCCCGCGGCCGGCTCGATCACATGGGGCGTGTAGTGCTCGCCGGTGGCCGGGTCGAAGAACTCGAGACGCTCCCCGGAGCGCTCGGAGTGGCAGCGCAGGTCGTAGTCGCCCCGGTTGGCGACGCCTTCCAGCTCGTCCCAGCCCCACGGGAACAGGAACTCGACGTCGGAGGTGGCCGACGAGTAGTGGCTCAGTTCGTCGTCGTCGTGGGCCCGCAGCCGCAGTCGCTCACCCCCGATGCCCAGGTCCAGGTACCACTGGTGCCGGGCCTCGCACCAGTGCTCGAACCAGGCTGGGGCCTCGCCGGGCGGGACGAAGTACTCCATCTCCATCTGCTCGAACTCGCGGGTGCGGAACACGAAGTTGCCCGGGGTGATCTCGTTGCGGAACGACTTCCCGATCTGGGCGATCCCGAAGGGCGGCCGCTTGCGGCTGGTTCGCAGCACGTTGGCGAAGTTGATGAACATGCCCTGGGCTGTCTCGGGCCGCAGGTAGACCTGCGCCGCGGAGTCGGCCACCGGGCCGGCGTGGGTGGCGAACATGAGGTTGAACTGCCGCGGCTCGGTGAGCTGGCCCCGCTCGCCGCACTCGGGACAGGTCTCGGGATCCTCCAGCTTGTCGGAGCGGTGGCGGGTCCCGCATGAGCGGCAGTCCGCCAGAGGGTCGGTGAAGTTCTGGAGATGGCCTGAGGCCTCCCACACCGCGGGCGGCGACAGGATCGACGCGTCCAGGCCGACCACGTCGTGTCGCAACTGCACCATCGACCGCCACCACTGCTCCTTGACGTTGCGCAGCAGCAGCACCCCCAGCGGCCCGTAGTCGTAGGCCGAGCGGAAACCGCCGTAGATCTCTGCGGAGCGGAACACGAAGCCGCGCCGCACGCACAGGTTGACGATCGCGTCGAACAACTCCGGGCTTGGGCGGGACTCTGCCACAGACGGCAAGGTTAGGCGGCAACGTGAACAGGTAGTCACCGCCTCGCGGCGCAGCTGTGTTTCCCGCTCTTGTTCGCTTCGCTCACGGGCCGCTCGGGCCACGGCCTCGCAAGCTCGGCCGCTAGGAGCGGTCCAGCACGGTCACTGATCGCAGCCGCCGCTCCAGGTGGGCCTCGATCGCCGCGGTGGCGACGGCGGTCACCTCCCTGGCGACGTCATCGGCCTGCCGGCGCAATGCCGCCCCCAGCCGGCCGCCGAGGATCTGGCGGAGCATCTCCAGCGCCTCCCGGCTGATCGGCCGACCATGGCGGCACTGGCGGCACAGCACCCCGCCGGCATCGACGTCGAGAGCCTCGAAGGGCTCGCCCGCGCCGCATGCCACACAGGCGTCCAGTTCGGGCTGCACCCCCTCCATCGCCAGCAGCTTCAAAAAGAACCCCGCGACCACCAGATCGCTGTCGATGCGCTCCAACGTGGCCAGGGCCCGCACGAGCATCACGTGGCGGTCGGGGTCGCCGACGCTCTCCGGGGCGAGCTGATCGACAGCCTCCAGCATGGCCGAGGCCTGGGCGAAGCTGACGGGATCGGATCTGAGGCTCGTGAACCGGTCGATGGTCTCGGCCTGCGTGAGGGTGTCGAGCTCGCCGCGGCCCCGGTACAGCTGCACCGCCACATGGCAGGCCGGCTCGAGGCGGGCGCCGAACTTCGAGCGGGTCCGCCGCACGCCTTTCGCCACGGCGCGCACCTTGCCGTGGGCCAGGGTGTGCAGGCTCACGATGCGGTCGGCCTCTCCCAACTTCCAGGTGCGCAGCACCACCGCCTCGTCGCGGTAGAGCGCCACCGCGGCTAGCCCTCGCCGTTGGTGCCGCCCGGCTGGACCGGACCCTCGCCGTTGGCGCCGCCCGGCTGGACCGGACCCTCGCCGTTGGCGCCGCCCGGCACGCCGTTGGGCGACACCCGCCCGAACCGCCGGTCGCGCTCCTGGTACTCCCGGATGGCCTCATAGAGGTCGCTTCGTCGGAAGTCGGGCCAGGCAGTGTCAGTGAAGTAGAGCTCGCTGTAGGCCAGCGCCCACAGCAGGAAGTTGGAGGTGCGGCACTCCCCCGACGTGCGGATCATCAGGTCGGGCTCGGGCATCTCGGGGTCGTACAGCCGTCGAGCGATGGTCCGCTCGGTGATGCGGTCGGCCGAGATGCCGGCGCTCACCACGGCCCGGACAGCGTCCACGATCTCGGCCCGTCCCCCGTAGTTGAACGCGATCGTGAACGTCATGCGGGCGTTGTGCTTGGTCATCTCGATGGTGTCGTCCATGAGTTGGACGAGCCTGCGGGGCACCCGCCGGTCCCGCCGGCCCACGAACCTGACCCGCACTCCCCGCTCGTGGAGCTCGTCGCGCCGCCGCAGCAGGATCTCCTCGTTGAACTCGAGCAGGAAACGGACCTCGGCGGCCGGACGCCGCCAGTTCTCGGTGCTGAACGCGTACACCGTGAGCCACTCGACGCCTATGTCGAGCGCCCCCTCCACCACGTCGAACAGGGCCTCCTCGCCGGCGCGGTGGCCCTCGGTGCGGGGCAGGCCCCGGGACTGGGCCCAGCGCCCGTTGCCGTCCATCACGCACGCGACGTGCGAAGGGACGCGGTCGAGATCCAGTTCGGCGGTGATCACCACTGTGAAGCTACCTCATGGCCGGCCGAGGCGGTACCCCAGCCGGGGCTCGCCCAGGCCGCGGTGCTGCCAGTTCTTGTCGACTCTGACTGAGAGCCGCAGGTAGGCGCCCTCAGGGAGCTTCGAGCGCACCGCCGTCCCGACCGCCTTGAGCTTCGATCCGCCCTTGCCGATCACGATCGCCTTCTGTGAGGGGCGCTCAACGATGATCTCGCAGCGGATCAGAGGCCAGTCCCATTCCGTCACCCGCGTGGCGATCGAATGCGGCAACTCGTCCCGGGTGGCGGCCAAGAGCTGTTCCCGCACCAGTTCGGCTACCCGGAAGGCATCCGAGGCGTCCGAGACGGTGCCTCCCGGGTAGAGGGCCGGACCCTCCGGCAGGCGGCCCACGAGGTGCTCCACCAACGTCTCGACGCCCTGTCCGGTCCGGCCGCTCAACGGAAAGTAGGCCTCGAAGTCCCACTCTCCCAAGGCTGCGAGCTGCTCCAGCATCGCCTGCGGTCCCACCAGGTCGGCTTTGGTCACGACCACAACCGAGTCCGACGGCAGCGACCGGGCGATGAAGGCGTCGCCGCGTCCGCAGGGCGCCGAGGCGTCGATCACCAGGCACGTCACATCGACCTCGTGCAGCGCCTCCTTCGCGGCGGCGTTCATCCGGCGCCCGAGCGCGGTGCGAGGCTTGTGCAAGCCCGGCGCGTCGATCAGGATCATCTGGGCGTCACGACGGGTGAGGACTCCCCGCAACTCGGTGCGGGTCGTCTGAGGCTTGTCCGAGACGATCGACACCTTCTGGCCGACGATCCGGTTGACCAGCGTCGACTTGCCCGCATTTGGGCGGCCCGCCAACCCGACGCTCCCGCACCGGTGCAAGCCCGGCTCGGGCTGAGTCTCCCGCTCCCGCTCGCGCTCGCTGCGCTCGGCCCCGCGACCACTCATGTCCTGGTGAGCCTGACCCGGGTGATGCGCCGGCCCTCCATGTGCTCGACCTGCAGTCTGAGGCCGTCGACCTCCACAGTCTCGCCCACGGCGGGGACATGGCCGAGCGTGCCGAAGATCAGGCCGCCGACGGTGTCCCAGTCGTCGTCGGGCAGAGCCGCCTCCACGAGGGCGTTCAGCTGGTCGACCGGCATACGGCCGTGCAGCAGTGCCTCGCCGCCGGCGAGGGGCTCCATGAGCGGCTCGGGCCGGTCGTACTCGTCGACGATCTCGCCCACGAGCTCCTCGACGAGGTCTTCGAGGGTGACAAGCCCGGCCGTGCCCCCGTACTCGTCGACGACAATGGCCAGGTGCCCTCCGGCGGTGCGCATCTCCGACAGCAGAGCGTCCACCCGCTTGGTCTCGGGCACGAACATCGCGCCGCGCATCGAGTTTCGGACGGCGTCGCCGCCGCCGCCCGACCGTTCGACGCGGGCCAGGTCCTTGAGCAGCACGATCCCGACGATGTCGTCGATGTCGTTGCGGCACACCGGCAGCCGGCTGAGCCCGTGTCCGATGGCGACCTCGAGCGCGGCGGTCACGGTCATCGCCGCGTCGACGGTGACCATGTCGGCGCGCGGCGCCATGACCTCGCGGAGCAGGGTGCGGTCCAAGGCGAGGGCGGAAGCGATCAGGTCGCGCTCGGCGTCCTCGATGGCGTCCGCCTCGGCCGCGGCGTCGGTGAGGGCGATCAGGTCGTCCTCGCTGACCGGCGGCGCGCCGTTCCTCGCTCGCGGGGCCCGTCTCCGCACGCGACGGGGTCTCTGGCCGGCGCCGGTCTCGTTCGGGCCGGTCACGCTCGCCAATGGTGGGCAGCCAGGAGCTGCTGCTCGCGGGCCTGCATGGCGGCCGCCTCCGCTTCTCGGGCGTGGTCGTATCCCAGCACATGCAGCACGCCGTGCACTACCAGCAGGGCCAGATGGTCATCGGGGCAGCACGGGGGGCTTGACCCGCCGGACGCATCCGGGCGCCCGACCGGTCGGAGGCGAGCGGACGCGGCGAGCCCCCCGTCGGCGCGTGCCGCGTATGCGGGACAGACGACGACGTCGCCCAGCAGCACGGTCGGTCCGGATGCGGGCAGGCCGCGGCGGGCGCCGTCTATCGGGAAGGCGAGGACGTCGGTGGGACCGGCTGAGCCCATGTGGGCCGAGTTGAGCTCGGCCATGGCGCCCACGTCCACGAACCGCAGCCCCAGCTCGCCGGAGGAGATCCCCTCGTCGCGCAGCACCGCCCGGGCCAGCCCGGCCCAACGTTCAACGTCGACGGGGGCGTGTCCTGCGACCGGCCCGGAGATCTCGTCGAAGGCGCGGACCACCGCCCCGCGCCCGGCCTCGCCGAAGAGTGCCGCCGACGCCATCTAGACGGATTCACCGCGAGCGGGACCGCCCCCGCCCGGGGCAGGACCGCCGACGCCGGGCAGGGAGCGCGTACGCGTGGATCCGACCCGGTCGTAGGCGGAGACGATGTCGGCGACGATGCGGTGGCGGACGACGTCGCCGCGGCCCAGATGGACGAACCCGATTCCATCGATGCCTCCCAGCAGCTCCTCGACGCCGGCCAGGCCGCTGCGCCCGCCGTCCACGTCCACCTGGGTGACGTCTCCGGTGACCACGGCCCGTGAACCGAAGCCGATGCGGGTCAGGAACATCTTCATCTGCTCGGGAGTGGTGTTCTGGGCCTCGTCGAGGATGATGAAGCTCGAATTGAGCGTACGGCCGCGCATGAACGCAAGCGGCGCCACCTCGACCGCGCCCCGTTCCAGAAGCCGCTCCATCCCCTCGCTGCCCACCATCTCGTACAGCGCATCGTAGAGGGGGCGCAGGTAGGGATCGACCTTGGCCATCAGGTCGCCGGGAAGGAAGCCGAGCCTCTCGCCGGCCTCCACCGCGGGGCGGGTGAGGATGATGCGGGTCACGTCGCCGGCGTTGAGCGCCCGCACGGCCATGGCGACCGCCAGCCAGCTCTTGCCTGTTCCGGCGGGCCCGATCCCGAAGGTGATGACGCTCTGGCCCATCATGTCGGTGTAGCGCTTCTGCCCGGCCGACTTCGGGCGCACGATCCGGCCACCGGCAGTTCGCAGCACGTCGTGGGTCAGGATCTCCGAGGCTCGGACGTTGCTTCGCACCATGTCGATCGTGCGGTCGATGGTGCCGACGTCGAGGCGCTGCCCGTGCTCTATCAGCAGGATCAGCTCCTCGAAGGCACGGGCGACGGTCTCGGCCTCGTCTCCGAGGACGCTCACCTCGTTGCCTCTCAAGTGGATGCGGCTGCCGGGGAAGGCGCCCTCGAGCCGACGGAGGTTGGCGTCGTGCTCGCCCACCAGAGGTCCGAGCAGGTGGTTGGCGGGGACGCGGACGGTGGCGGCGGTCTCAGGCATGCACGGTGTCAGCGTCGAGGCTACACGACGCGCCGGCGCGCCGACGCGTCTCGTCGCCGGCCGCTGTCGCTCTCCGCGCTCACAGGCCGCGAGGGCACGCGGCCTCGCACGCACAGGCCAGACGAAGCTCGCAGCCTCTGCTCCGCCAAGACACTCCCCGCAGCCTCGCACGCACAGGCCAGACGAAGCTCGCAGCCTCTGCTCCGCCAAGACACTCCCCGCAGCCTCGCTCGCACGGGCCGCCCAGGCGCTTACCCGCTCGGCCTCCGGGCCTGGCGGCGACGTCTCTGGCGGTCGAGGAACCGGTAGACGTCCAGCAGATCGATGCCGGGGAACGGCACGAACGAGCGCTGCGACCGCGGCAGGGCCGACAGCACGTGGCTGCGCTCGGCCGCCGACGGCCAGGCCACGCTCTCCCAGTCGCGCACGAGTCGGGGGTCGGGCTCCACGTCCCTGGACCGGGCGTGCTCGCGCCGCAACGTCTCGGAGCCGCGGAAGTGCCGGGCATGCTCGAGGGTCGTGCCAAGCGTGATCGCACAGGGGTAGCGGTCATGCTCGGTCTCGATATAGGTGATGCAGAAGTACTCGCCCGCGTCGAGCACCGTGTACTGCTCGTGCAGCAGGAAGTGCCCTTCGGCGCTCCACGCCTGTCGAGCCCCCCATTGGCGGGGAACCCGCTCTCCCTCCAGTCCCCCGTCGGAGGTCACCGGGAACGAGAGCCCGTCGTTCTCGTACGCCTTGGTGATCACGCCTTCGGCGTCGGTGCGCAGGAAGTGGACGGGAATCCCCAGGTGGACGGTGGCCAGGTTCGTGAAGCGGTGGGCGGCCATCTCGTAAGAGATGTAGAACGTCTCCTTGAGATCCTCGACGCTGATGTCGCCCTGACGTCGCGCCTCGCCCAGCAATTCCGCCGCGGGCGCTTCGGGGGCAAGGACGGCGGCCGCGAAGTAGTTGGACTCGACGCGCTGACGGAGATAGCCGCCGAAGTCCGACGTGTCGGAGTGCTCCAGCGCGAAGTGCCCGAGCGTCTGCAGCACCACGGAACGGGCCTGGCGTACCTTCAGGTCGTCCTGGTCGCCGATGAAGATCACCCGGTCGCGTGTGTCGGTTATGGAGCGGGCCGTGCGGGGCAGGCCGGCGACGCGCTCTATGCGGAAGCCGTAGCTGTTCACCAGCTCGGTGAGCACTCGCTCGCTGACCGGACCGGAGCCGGGGTATCCGGAGCGGGCGAGCCCCGCAGCCGCGACCTGCTCGATGTCGGTGAAGTAGTTGTTCCGCTCGCGCATCTCCGCACGCAGATCCGAGTTGGCCCTCCTGGCGCCTTCGGTGGTGTCGGCCGGGACGGCTCGCTCGCAGAGGGCGCGGCTCAAGCCCGCCAGATGCTCGAGGACTTCGTCGCTGAGCCGTCTGGAGGGCTTCAACGGCGGCAGCCCGAGCTCCGCATACGCTGGATGCTCCTGTGCCCGGAGCAGCTCCAGCTCGAGTTCGGCTCGACGGTCCGGGGCAGCGTCTTCGAGAAGGTCGGCCGTGGTGGTGTCGAGCGCCTCGGCGAGGTCGCCGAGCACGCCCAAGCGGGGCTCGACCCTCCCGTTCTCGAGCCGCGACAGGTAGGCCGGCGGCCGCCCGGTGCGCTCGGCTAGGTCCGCGAGAGTGAAGCCCCGTATACGGCGTGCGTGGCGCAGGCGTCGGCCGAGCACGAGAAGGTCAGGATCGGCACCCATTCGCAAAAGATTTGCAGAACTTTCGTCGATAAGCAACTTTTGAGGCTTCTCTGCGGTGCAGATTCAGATTTCTGTGGCGAACATAGGCGAGCATGTCAGCAGCGCTTGCCGGACTGTCATGCCGGACTGTCATGGCCGCAGCCGCGCCGCGCCGAAGGAGGGCAATCAATGGCGAACGTCACAAACGCAGGTCCGAGTTTCGCGCAACAGGTAGAGGCTCTGGAGGCTGACTGGGAGAACAACCCACGTTGGCACGGCGCCCGCCGCGACTACTCCGCGACCGAGGTGGTGCGGCTGCGCGGCTCGGTGGTCCCCGAATGCACCGTGGCCCGTTCGGGCGCGGCCAAGCTCTGGCAACGCCTCCACAGCATGGACTATGTTCATGCCCTAGGCGCCATGACCGGCGGGCAGGCGATCCAGTTCGCCAAGGCGGGGCTCCCCGCCCTGTACCTGTCGGGCTGGCAGGTCGCCGGCGACGCCAACCTCGCCGGGCAGGTCTATCCCGACCAGTCCCTCTATCCGGCAGACTCGGCGCCGTCGCTCGTCGCTCGTCTCAACAACGCCCTGAGGCGGGCCGACCAGATCGAGTGGAGCGAGACCGACGGCAGTCCGAGCCGCGACTACATGCTGCCGATCGTGGCGGACGCCGAGGCAGGTTTCGGAGGTCCGCTCAATGCCTTCGAACTGATGAAGGCGATGATTGAGTCCGGCGCGGCCGGGGTCCACTTCGAGGATCAGCTCAGCTCGGCCAAGAAGTGCGGACACATGGGCGGGAAGGTGCTGGTGCCCACTTCGCAGCATCTCGCCACGCTGCGAGCGGCCAGGCTGGCTGCCGACGTCATGGGGGTCGAGACCCTCCTGATCGCCCGCACCGACGCGCTCAGCGCAGGCCTGATCACCAGCGACGTGGACGTCACCGACCGGGAAGGACTGACCGGAGAGCGCACAGCGGAGGGGTTCTTCGTGACAACGCCGGGACTGCGGGCCCCGATCCGGCGCGCCCTCGCCTACGCTCCCTACTGCGACCTTCTCTGGTGCGAGACGTCCACCCCCGACCTCGACGAGGCCCGAGAGTTCGCTGAGGCCGTCCGCGCCGAGTACCCGCAAAAGATGCTGGCCTACAACTGCTCGCCCTCGTTCAACTGGCGGGCGCATCTCGACGACGCTCAGATCGCCGTGTTCCAGAAGGAGTTGGGGGCCATGGGCTACGTTTTCCAGTTCATCACGCTCGCCGGATGGCACGCGCTCAACGCGTCGGCATTCGAATTGGCGCACGCCTACGGGACCGGCGACATGGAGGCCTACGTGGCGCTGCAGCAGGGCGAGATGGCGATGGAGAAACTCGGCTACACCGCCACCCGCCACCAGCGCGAGGTCGGTGCCGGATACTTCGATCAGGTGGCCACTGTGATCTCCGGAGGCGCAGCGTCGACTCTCGCCCTCGAGGGCAGCACCGAGAAGGCGCAGTTCTAGGAGAGTGGTGAGCAAATCCCGAACGGCGCAATCCTCGCTCACAAAACCCTAGGTCAGAGGCTTGCGCGTCACGCGAAATCAACATTACTCAGCAGTCTCCCAGGTCAAAAGGTTGCGCGTCGAGCAAAATCGGCTTGCTCAGCAGTCCCCCACCCGGCATGGCGGGCGATTCCGCAGTCCCGGCGCGACTGCGGCGTCCGGGTCAGTCCGGCCGGTGGTACACCTCGGAGCGGCGCCGGCTGCGGGTGAACACGATCTGCCACAGCTGCAGGGCCCGGGCCCGGAACGATCCGGCGGAGCTCAGCAGGTAGTAGTCCCAGGTGCGGCGGAAGCGCTCGCCGTAGCCGGCTAGGTCCGTCCACGCCCCGGTCACGTTGTGGTACCAGGCCATCAGCGTCCGGTCGTAGTAGGGCCCGAAGTTCTGCACGTCCTCGATCACCCAGTCCCGCTCGCAGGCCGACGTGATCTGGGCCAGCGACGGAACCACGCCACCCGGGAAGATGTGCTTGTCGAACCACGGGTCGGTGTGGTGCTTCGACTCCAGAGACCCGATGGTGTGGTGCAGCATCATGCCGTCCCCGGACAGCAGGCGGTCGCAGCACCGGAAGAAGGTTTTGAGGTTGCGCGGGCCGACATGCTCCATCATCCCTATCGACACGATCCGGTCGAAGGAGCCCCCGAGGTCGCGGTAATCGCATTCGCGGATCTCGACGGGCAGGCCTGCGCACGCCTCCCGGGCCCGACATGCCTGCTCGCGTGCCGGAGTGACGCCTGTGACAGCCACACCGTGCTCGGTGGCCGCGTACCGGGCGAATCCGCCCCAGCCGCAGCCGATGTCGAGAAGCCGCATGCCCGGCTCCAACTCCAGTTTGCGGCAGACGAGCTCGAGCTTGTCCTCCTGGGCCTGGTCGAGGTCCTCGGCGCGCCGCCAGTAGCCGCACGAGTAGATCATGCGCTTGTCGAGCATCCGCTCGTAGAGGTCGTTGCCGATGTCGTAGTGGGTGCCGGCGTTGCTGCGAGCCCGCCGCACGGTCTGGCGGTTCGACGCGCGTGCCCTGGCGCTGCGCAGCAGCAGCCCGGGGCCGGGCCGAATCAGCGAGCGCAGGTCGAGCGTCTGCACGTGGGCGATGAACTCGTCGAGCTGGTTGGCGTCCCACCAGCCGTCCTGGTACGACTCGCCCAACCCGAGTTCGCGGTGGGTCAGCACCCGCGCCCAGAAACGGTCGTCGTGTACGGCGATGTCGCGAGGCCGGTCTCCGCCGACCTCGATCCCCGCCCGGCCGAGGATCTCCAAGCCCAGGCTTCTGGCTCTGTCGATGTGGGCCACGGCGCGTTCTGCTTCCTCTCTCCTGTTCCCGCGTCCAGGGGGCTCTACCAGCGGCCTCCGGATGTCTGGCGCCAAGAGTCTGCCCTGCAACTCGGCGGGCCGCTCCGCGACCAGCTCCCAGAACTCGACACCCGCGGGATGTCTAACTGTGACAACCCGCCCGCGGGATGTCTAACACCAAGAGTTTGCCCTTCAACTGCAAGGCATGCTGAGGCGCCTCCAGCGGGACTTCCCATTCCTAAGAGCGTCCGCGAATAGGTGAGAGCCGATTGTGTCGCAGCGGTGTCATTCCCGCTCTTGTTCGCTGCGCTCACGGGCCGCTCGGGCCACGGCCTCGCCCGTATGATCCGGACTGGCCCGCCTATTCGCTCGGCCTCTAAGGGTGGGGACTTCCCATGCCCTCTCAGGACGCTAGGCATCAAGTGGTGCCTTCAGGGTCCGACAGCGTCGGCTACCACAGCCCTGACGAAGCGCGGGAAGCTGCCTTCCTGCTCGTGTGGCCCGACCGTACCCGCGCTCGCAGCCCGGCAGATATCTGTCGTCGAGACATGGATAGCCTCGTTGTTCGCTGCCGCCTCGGCTCGATCAGTTCCAACAGAGTCGCGTGACGGTCGCCTCAGTGAGTGCGCGTGGGCGCGTCCGATCAGACGGCTAGCGTCGTCGCAAGGAGCAGGCCGAGGGGGAAGCAACCAGGAGGCGGTATGTCCGCACGCGCCAAGAACGCTCTCAGTCGCGTGGATGCCGTTCTGGGGCGTCCCCGCGGCGGTTCTCGGGATGGCAGCGGCGGCGTTGGCGGTGCTAGTTGCGGTGGCGTCCGGCGTGGTGTTGCTTGAGCAACTACTGACCTGTCTAGCCGGTAGAGATCTGCCGGTGCAGATGCGCTTCGACGGTCCGATGGACCGCTAGGCGACGGCTTGTGCGGCTCGGTCGGCGCAGTCGAGCAGGTACCGGTAGAGGTTGCGGTTCGTGACCCGGTGCCAGCGAAGTCTGACGTGCGGGCATTGGTTCGATGATTCTTGGCGTGGCGGCGATACCGGCCGGCGGACAGCGCACGGGAAGCCACAGATCGCTGACGCGCGCTGTCAGCGGCCGGTCGCCAGCGCCTGCTCGAGTCGAGGACCGAGCTCGACCCGGTACGGGTTCGACAGCGCTGTCCCGATGGAGACCTCGTCGACGTCGATGCCGTGCATGCGGCGCAGACGCTCGCTCACCCATTCGGGCGCTGTCGGGCGATCCTGTTCGTACTGTCTGAAGCACTCGCGCACGGCGTGGGCGAAGTTCTTGCACGTGTGGTTGTGCAGACTGGTGTTGAGCCCGCGGTCGCTGCGCACGACGTAGCGGCTGCCGTCGCTGAGTTCGAGGAACTCTACGAAGCCGATACTGACATCGTTGCGGCGCCACCGGGGCCGTCGGCGTCTGAGGGACCTTCCGGTTCCGTCGGGGCGGTTGTGCAATTCGCACGTCACGCCAAGAGCGGCTGCGGTCACCATGAACGGTGTCAGCCCAGGTTGTGGGGTCGGCAGTTGAGCCACTTCTCGTCAGAAGTCTTGTTGGCATGCTTGTCGAACCACCAACTGATCGGGACCCGGACGACCGTGTATGTCCACCACTTTCCCGGTTCTGTGAGGTCGCACGGGACGTGCAGCGGCACTTGGTCTCTGGAGCGCACATGGCGTGTCCTCGAAGACTGCGTGTGCCAGTGGCAGGTGTACGGGAACACCTGCAGGCATCCGTACGCCTGCAGGTGCACCGTCACATAGGCCCGGTCCGGGCACCGGCTTGCGGGGTTCGACGTGTTCACCCAGTTGCCGTGCCCCGACGCGTCGTTGCCGGAGCGGTGTGGCCAGTGGGCCGCGGCACGAAACTTGCATCTGCGTCCGGGCCATCGAGCCTGGCTTGCCTCGTCGCTGTCTTGTGCGTCAGGGGTGTCGAATTCTGTCTGGTCGGAGGTGCCGGGCTTCGGTGAGCTGGCTTCGGTGAGCTGGCTTCGGCGGGCGCCGCCAGCGCGGCGATCAGCAGTCCGGCGGCGGCTACAACCAACAAAGACCGCGCGGGCGACAGCTTCTTGAACACGGTTCGACCTCCCTGTGTCAGGATGCAGGCCGCGCATCCTACGGGCCGGTGTCGTATCGTGTCAAGACCGTTGCGCGGAGCTTGCCGGTACATCTGATCGCGGCCCAGCGGGAGTCGCCGCGCCGAGTGTCGGCGGCCATGAGATCCTGCCTACTGGCGGCCATCGGTTCTGCCCAGCGGTGGCCAACAGGGTTAACCCAGATTTTTTCAGTAAGAGCGTCCGCGAATAGGTGAGAGCCGATTGTGTCGCAGCGGTGTCATTCCCGCTCTTGTTCGCTGCGCTCACGGGCCGCTCGGGCCACGGCCTCGCCCGTATGATCCGGACTGGCCCGCCTATTCGCTCGGCCTCTAAGGGGTTCGGTCATGGGCTAGCCGCCAAGCGGCTCCGCTGGCGATACGACATCAAGCGAACACTCAGCGACGGATCCCTCGAGCAAACATGTCCGTTCCACGCGGGCAAGCTCTACAACCCCCGCTTCGGGATCCCCAACAGACGCAAGTCCGCGCTGTTCGTCCCCGACGAGGACATCCCGAAAGGCGCCACGCGATGCTGCAACGGCAACGTGGTCGCCACCCCCGAGCAGCTCACCCGGTTCGAGTTCCAGAAGCCCACCTTCGGCACCGTCGCCCACCAGCAGTTGATGGGCTACCGCAACCCAGTCGAGGGCACCAACGCCGACGCCAAGCGCCGTCACGGCCTCCGGCACGACACATGCCTCGCCCCCGGCCTCATCCCCCACGCCCTCGCCGCGGCCATCAGCGCCGCGGTACGCAACCTGCAGTTGACGCTCAACGCCGAATTCAAGCGGAGGCGAGAGCACCAACGACGCAAGACGACGAGAAGCGCTCGACGCAAGACCCGGCACCGTCACCAAGCCCCCCACGACGGCCGCCCTTCACCCACCGGGCACGCCTCCCCCCAAACCCCTGAGGCATCCGACCAGGAGCCCGCCGGCGCCACCAGCGCCGGCTCCGGCACGCTCACCCCGCTCCGAGCGCCCCCGTAACGATCCTCGGCAACGAGGTTTGAGGCTGGCGGTCCCGCACCGTCAGCCTCGCCGCGCCCATCGGCAGGCTCACAGACAGCCCCGCATCCCGAGACCCCGCAATCTGCCGCTGGATGCCTCCAAGACGGCCCGGGAACACCCTCCAAGGCTCCTACAGCAGATTGGTGTTAGGTGTCTGGGCCGCTAGGTGTTAGCGAACCCGCCCGCACCCCCGACAGGACTCGAACCCGCAACCTGAGGGGTAGAAACCCTCCGCTCTATCCAGTTGAGCTACGGGGGCGCCCCGAGGCTAGCGGACGCCGTCCGAGTATCGACGATCGGCCCGCACCCGGCAGCGACCGCTGCCCCGAACCCGGCAATGACCGCGAACACCGCCCGAGTATCGACGATCGGCCCACGCCCGGCTTCCGGCGGCTGCGGTACACTGTGCATCGCCCGCTTCGGCGGTCGTGGTGGCCGTAGCTCAGTCGGTTAGAGCGCCGGGTTGTGGTCCCGGAGGTCGGGGGTTCGACTCCCCTCGGTCACCCGCCCCCTCCCCTGTGCGGAGTCGTCGGTGCCGCCGCGGTCGAAGTCGACGGGTCCCGCCGTGGTCGGGAGATGGGCCTTGGGAAGCGTCGCGGCTGCGGCCGGGCGACGCTGCAACCATCGGCAGCGCATGGGCCGACAACACCGCACCTACCGAGCCACGCGACTGGAGTATCCGGGCTAGCCTGGAAGCTTGCAAGCGCCTCTAGCTCAATCAGGCAGAGCAACGGACTCTTAATCCGCAGGTTCTGGGTTCGAGTCCCAGGGGGCGTACTTACGCAAATGCAGGGACCATCGCAGGCAGGGGAAGCCGTCGGCACCAGGCTAGGCTGTAAGCGCCGGTCGGGCTCCGCCCGGTGGTGCAGGTCTGGATGGACCTCGTGCAGGCGCGAAGGGTGACGCCGACATGGACCGCTACGCGATATTCGTAGACGCCGAGTTCCTCTACCGAGAGGGCGGCGTGCTGTGCTGCAACAGCCCGGACCGGCAAGAGATCCTCCTCTACGCCCTAGGCGCCAACGACTTCCTCGTCGGTCTCGCGACTGAGGTCTGCGATCTCCGGCCGCTTCGCACCTATTGGTACGACACCTCGAGCGACGGGGCGCCGACCCCGGCCCAGCAGATGGTGGCGACGCTTCCCGACATGAAGCTGCGACTCCAGACCGGCGCCGGCCAGGACTCGCAATCGTCGCTGGGCGCGGCGATCCGGCGCGACCTGTCCACGCTGGCCCGCGAGCGGGCCATCTGCGACGCCTTCCTGCTGACGGACGACGAGGATCTGCTCGACTGCGTCCTCGAGGTCCAGGACCAGGGACTGCGGGTGACCCTGATCGACATCGCGTCGCATGGGGAGAGCGGGGAGGGGCCGGCCAGACTGGCCAACGAATCGGACGAGGTCATCAAATTGACCAAGGACGATCTGTCGAGGTTCATCAGACGCCGACGCACTCCCGACGACGCTTCTGCCGACACCTACGACCCGGTCGACTCGGTCGCCGCAGCAGCGGCAGCCTTCGCCGAGAACTGGCTCTGCCAGGCCAGCGACGACGAGTTCTACGCCATGCTCGGCCATCGCCCCCGCATACCCGAATCGCTGGACGGCGACCTGCTCTACGCTGTCGAGAACGTGATCGGTGGAAGCCTGCGAGGCCAGGACCGCCTCAGGATCGCTGTGCGCCAGGCCTTCTGGAACAGGATCGAACAGGAGATCGAAGGACTGGCCCCTGAACCGGTGCGGTCTGCGGCACGGGAGGCGGGACCGCCGAACCGCACACGGATGAATCAGTCCGCGGGACCGCGGTAGCGGCCTCGGTTCTGAACGCCCGCCGCCGTCCGCTCAGCCGTCGGCCGCCGGAGCAGGTGCCGGCCCGCGCCGCGCTCCGAGAGCACGCAGCAACGCCCTCCGCCCAAGTGGCGGCATCTCCGCCGCCTGACCGGGCCCGCGCCGCGCTCCGAGAGCACGCAGCAACGTCTGCACCGTGAGCACGGCCAAGAACACGACGACGGTGGCGAGGGCCATGGTGGCTCCGGCTGCGGTGTCGTAGTGATAGCTGGCCAGCAGGCCGACCACCACGGAGCCGATCCCGACCGCGGCTGCGACGACCATGATGCGCGGCACCCGCCGCACGAGCAGCACGGCAGTGGCCGGAGGAGCGATGAGGAAGGCGAACACCAGCAGGTTCCCCACGGCCTCGAACGATGCGATGATCGAGACGGCCAGCAGCACCAGCAGCACACCGTGGGCGAGACGGGGACGGAGGCCGAGGACCTGGGCCTGGGCGTGGTCGAACGTCATGACCAGGAACGCCCGATAGAAAACGACGACCCCGCCCACCGAGAGGACCGCCGCGACAGCCTGGCGGCGGAGGTCGCCCGCGTCCACTCCGGTGACGGACCCGAACAGGAAGCGGTTCAGGTCCCCGACGTAAGCTCCCGACGAACTGGACATGATGGCCACGGCTAGGGCCAGGAAACCGACGAACAGCACCCCGATGGACGTGTCCTCCGGCAGCGGTGAGCAGCTGCGGATCATGTTGATGCCGCACACCATGGCGATGGCCGCCACGAAGGCGCCGATGGTGGTGTCGACCCCGATGATGAACGCCAGCGCGATCCCGGGAAGCACGCCGTGGGCCAGCGCGTCCCCTAGGAAGCTCATGCCCCGCAGCACTACCCATGTGCCCACGACCGACGTGGTGAGGACCGCGAGCAGGCCCGCATAGAGAGCCCGGCGCATGAAGATGTTGGATGTGAACGGGTCGACCCACCACGACATGGGGTCGGTCAGGAACTCCACAGCCGGATGTTCTAGTCCGGTTCAGCCGAAGACGCACGACCCGCTGGCGGCGCCGGCTCAGCCGAGAGCGTCGACAATGAGGTCGGCGTTGGTACGCACGAAGTCGACGTAGGTCTCGGCGCCGCTGCCGGCGGGACCGAGGCTGCCGGTGTAGAGCGTGACCACGTCGACGTCGCCGACCCGGTCGGCCAGCGCCTCGACGTCGTCGACGGAGTGCAGGGTCTCGGCGAAGATGGCCTTGATCCCCTCGTGCTCGATGATCTCGGCCAGCTCCTCGAGCCCGGCGGGGCTGGCCTGCGCCATGCTCGCCGGCGTCGGGATGACCGTGCCGATGAGCTCGAACCCGTAGCGGTCGGCGAAGTACCCGAGCGCCTCGTGGTTGGTGACCAGCTTGCGGCTCTCGGCGGGGAGTCGCTCGACCTTGGCGGCGACCTCGGCGTCCACCGCCTCCAGCTCGGCCAGGTAGCTGTCCAGGCAGGCTTCGATCGCGGCGGAGTCGAGACCGACCTCGCTCGTCAGCACCCGGGCGAGGCTCGACAGCGCACCCGACACCCGCTGAGGATCGAACCACACGTGGGGATCGCCTCCGCTGCCGTGGCCCTCTTCCTCGTGGCCCTCTTCTTCTTCCTCGTGGCCCTCTTCTTCCTCGTGGCCCTCTTCTTCCTCGTGGCCCTCTTCTTCCTCGTGACCCTCTTCTTCCTCGTGACCCTCTTCTTCCTCGTGTCCTTCGTCTTCTCCACCCTCGCCGTGGTGGTGAGCGCCCTCGAACGAGAACGGGATGGTCTCCATCCCGTCTGCGAACTCGAACACCGGCGTGCCCGACTCTGCGACTGCTTCGAGCGTGTCTTCGAGGGCCTCCTCCAGCTCCAGGCCGTTGGCCACCACCAGCGCGGCGTTCTCCATGAGGGCCCGGTCCTGAAGGGAGGGCTCGTAGCTGTGGGGATCGCCGCCGACTGGGATGATCGTCTCGATGTCGGCCAGCCCGCCGCAGGCCACGTTCGAGACGATGTCGGCCCAGATGCCCGTGGTTACCAGGATTGCCGGAGTCTCAGCGGCAGCCTCGGGCTCGGCCTCTGAGTCAGTGCCGTCCCCGCTGCACGCTGCGGCTGTCAGGGCCATGACGGCAACAGCCGCGGACATGGCCGTCAGTATCGATGGTCGGGCGCGGGCGGCTGCAATGGCGGTGCCGGGGCTTGCTGAACGGATCACGCATAGACTCCTTGTGGCAGGTGGGGCGGATGTCAACCGACCATCCTATAATGGGAATAGTTCTCAACAACGACCTGGATGCCTGTGCCAAGCAATCGACCAGATCCTGACCTGTCGCCCGCCCTTCGAGATCTGCACGCCATGGTGCGTGCCCTCCTGGCCCGGCACGATTCCCGCTACACCCCCGGTCGGCGGCGGTTGGTCGAGGCGCTGGTGGGCGCGGGACGCCCGGTGACGCTGACCGAGATCGCCTCGTCCGCCCCCGATCTGCCCGTCAGCTCGACTTACCGCAACCTCAGCGTGCTTGAACGCTCGGGCGTGGTCAACCGGATCTCGATCCGAAGCGATCGTGCCTATTTCGAGCTGGCTGAACCACTGCTGTCGCATCACCACCATCTCGTGTGCGTTGTCTGCGGCGCGATCACCGACGTACACTTGGACGACGAGTTGGAGGAGATGATCGACCACCGTCTCGCCGAGGCGGCTTGTCGGGTCAATTTCACGCCCCTTCGTCACATGCTCGACCTGCACGGCCATTGCTCGCGCTGCGTTCATTTCGTCGAAGACTTGGCATCGGGAGATGGCGCTACTAATATGAGGAAGTCCCCGGCGTGACCGTCATCCACGACGTGCATGCCTGGACGGTGACCTCCGGGTACGTGTCGCTCACCGCCCACGTGCTGGCCGACCCTGAGCATGCGGGCGACTTGGACGACATGCTTAGGGAGTTGCGGCGCATCGCCAACGAAGAGCACGGCATCGCTCACAGCACCATCCAGTTGGAGACCTCGGTCAGAGGATGCACCTCCGATGACCACCATGTGGACCATCTGCTGGAGCGCCAGATGGCCCGCAAGAAGAAGAAGCTCGCTTTCTTCGGCCACCATCACTGAGCGCATCCCCGCCTGCAACCCCGAATCGGGAACGCATGCCGGGAGCAGGCGCCGGAAGTTGTCAGCCCTCCTCGACTAGGCCGGCAGCGGGTCCGGCCCGCTAGCCGCCTTCGTCCATCAAGGTGGCCGCTGCGACGGGCACCTCGATCTCGCTGCTGCGGTACCAGACGCCCACACGGGCGTCGGCCGGCAGGAAGGCGATGTCAGGCGTGATCGCTTCGCCGTCGGTGCCGATGAAGCCCACCTGGGAACGGCCGCCGGCGACGCGTCTCGCCCGGATCTTCCCGATGGCGTTCCCGTCCACCTCGACGTCGCCGCTCACCCGCCAGATGCCGACAGTGGCGTCGGCGGGCAAGAATCGGGCCGGTGGCAGGACCCGCTCACCGCCGGCCAGTCTGACGCCGTGCTCCAGCCGACCGTCGTCCCCCAGCCGGACGACGACGCGCAGCCGGTGAGGTTCGGGTGCCGGTGTGGTGACCGGCGGCGTCAGCCTGAGCATCTCGGCGCTGCCGTCGAGCGAGAGGCCCCGGAGGAACCGCGAGAGCGCCGCGTCTGCGGCCTCGGCCGCGCACAGCGTCCGGTCGACAGCCAAGCCGTGGACTGGCCGTTCCAGCCGCATCCCGGCGTCCAACGCGAGCAGCTCGTCGACGTTGTCGATGCCGGCAGACTCGAGCGCTCGACGCAGCGCGTTCCCTCCCGGACGGCAGCCCGACTGCTCGGCCATCATCCTACGGACCTCGGGATCGTCCCATCCATCGTCGGCGCTGCGGGCCGCCGCGACGATGTCGCCGGCGACGACTGCGGACGCCACGATGCTCTCGGCATAGGCGATCTGGGAATGGACGGCGCGTGCATCCCAGTACGTGAGTTCCGGTTCACCTTCGGTCTGGTCCAGAAGCGATCGCCAGCCGGCGGCCATCGACGCGTAGTGGGAGGATGCGGCGCCGGCCGCGGCGAGCCACAGGTCCTCTACGGCGACCGGATCGATGACTTCTCGGGCGAGCCACCCGCCGATCAGTCCCGATGCGCTCAACGAAGCAGCGTACTGCTGCCCGAAAGTCCTGAGAAGAGTGCCCGAGGAAGGGTTCGCCACATCGATCCGTTGAGGGTCCGACTCCTCGGACAGGTCCGCGAGCGCGGGCCGCTCGAAGAAGCCGTCCAGAAGCTGGGTCAGCACGCCCGCCGTGTAGACGGCCTGGATTCGAACCTGCGGGTCGACCGCCGCGTCCGGGTCGGAGACACGGGTCACCTCGACAGTCACCCGTCCCTCGTCGTCGGCCTCCGCAGCCACCGTGTAGTCGTTGAAGCCGACGGTGACATCAACGGGCCCGAAGACAGGGCCGCTCAACACCATCAGATTGTGCCAGAGCCCGTGGAATCCGATCTCGTTGCCGTAGGCGTCCTCCGTGACCACGCCGACGAACAGCCACGACGGGCCGTGACCGCCGATGGTCGCCTCGAACGGCGTCACTTCGTCGTTCGCGGAACTCGACGCACTGGCGGTCGCATCGCCGGTGTGGTAGGCGACACCGGCGTCCCAGATGCCCGAGACGGGGCCCAGCAGGTCGAATATCCGCCGCGGCGCCAAGTAGATGAGGGCGTGGCTGCCGTCGTCGGGAAGTTCGCCGCCGCCGATGTTGCCGACCCGGAAGTGGACGGAGAACGGGTCGCCCGCGACGACCTCCTCCGGAGTCCGGACTTCCTCGATCTTCAGCCGGGGCGCCTGCCGGCGGGCCGCCTCATCCACGCGGTGGACGGTGAGGGTGAAGTCGGCCTGCAGCGGCTGCAAGTCGCGCTCCAGGTAGGTCGTCGCCTCGATGAGGTAGACGCCAGGCAGCAGGTATTGCTCGATACGAGCGTTGCCGAACTCGCCGCCGTCGTCGTTGGCGCCGATGATGCCGTGCTCGAGCGACGCCAGCGACAGCACTGGGTCGCCGTTCTCGGACTGCAGGTCGATGCGCACTCGGGCGGCCTCGGTCATGATGAAGGAGTAGGAATGGGCGGGGTGCGCCGAAACGAATCGGGAGCCGCACGTCTCCAGCGACCAGGTTCCCGATGCGGTCAGGTCGGCGCCCGCTTCCAACGTGCCGAGATGAGCGAAGTCGCAGCCTTCGACCCGGCTCACGGTAAGCGTGAAGTCGGCCGGTCCCCGTCCGCGGCCGCCGACGGTGGTGGCCTCTGCCAAGTAAGTTCCGGGTACGAGGTCGCGCTCGACGCGGGCGTCGAGGCCCGCCCCGCTGTCGTCGTTGTCAGCGATGCGTTCGCCGTGCTCGGTGAGCAGGTAGAGGTAGGAGTCGGCCTCAGCGGATGTCAGGCCGATCCTGACCCTGCCCGCCTCGGCGACGCGGAACCGGTAGGTGTGGGCGTCGCTGGCCTCCCCGAAACGCGAGTCGCAGTCCTCGGTCGTCCAGCGGCCCTCCGCCTCCAGCACGCTGCCGGCCTCAGCACCCAGCGTCCCCAGGTCCGTGATTTCGCAGTCAGCGGCTTCTTGGCCCAGCGCGATGCTCGACCCGCCGACGGGCAGCACGCCGGCCAACATCGCAACGGCGACACAAGCACGCGCCAGCCGCCGCACTCGAGAGCCGTCCCCAGTTCCCCTATTCATACAGACCTCCCTTGGTGGCCGATCCCAACGGCGCGGCATCGGCTGATCCATGCGTGAGCGCCTAGATCGGCGGCAGAGAACCTAGCGCCAGACCTGGAACGGACCTCAGAGCAAACGCAGACAGGCGAGAGTCCCAGCCCCATTCGCCGGTCACGCGCACCCTGCCCGCTGGAACGGACCTCAGAGCAAACGCAGACAGGCGAGAGTCCCAGCCCCATTCGCCGGTCACGCGCACCCTGCCCGCTGGAACGGACCTCAGAGCAAACGCAGACAGGCGAGAGTCCCAGCCCCATTCGCCGGTCACGCGCACCCTGCCCGCTGGAACGGACCTCAGAGCAAACGCAGACAGGCGAGAGTCCCAGCCCCATTCGCCGGTCACGCGCACCCTGCCCGCTGGAACGGACCTCAGAGCAAACGCAGACAGGCGAGAGTCCGTGGTGTCGCAGCGGTGTCATTCCCGCTCTTGTTAGCTGCGACCTGAGGGCCGCTCGGGCCACGGCCTCGCCTGTTGGTGGCGGATTCGCTCGCCTATTTGCTCGGCCTCTCAGCCCATCTGGCCGCGCGCCGTCATCGACGAACAGCCCGAGCCAGGCCCTCGGAGGTCGCGGCGCCACGCTAACGTGTGGACCTATGCCGCCCAAAGTCCTCACCACGGCCCAGATGCAGGCCCGGACCCTCAAACGCGGCCAACGGATCCGACTCGTCTCGGAGTTGCCCGGAGTTCCCGCTGGAACCGAAGGCAAGGTGGCCATGGCCAACGGGTTCACCTGGAACCGCTACTGGGTGAGGCTGGTCGACGGCCGGGTGGTGGGCCATGTCGATCACGGCGACCTGGTGCGCGCCAAGGACTACGATCGGTACCTGGTCGCCCGCGACCGCGAGGCCGAGTTGGCCGCTCTGGCGGCCGCTGAGGCCGCGGAGGCAGACCCGCAGGACGCTCCGGCCGGCGGCGCCGGCGCGGACGGCGGCTCGGGTGACGCCGTCGTCAACGGCGTCACCGTGCCCGCCTACTTGCTGCAACGCTCGGCCGACGCCAGGGCCAGACTCGGCGCCTGAGCCGAGCTGCAGTCGACATTGGCGAACCGGAGCCGCCAGCCTGGCTCAGTGATCAAGCGAGGCTCTCGGATGAGGCTCTCAGACCGACAACCCCAGCCAGCCCAAGGATATATCGACGAATCCTGCAGGCTGCGGCGCGTCGCCCACGGTCCTCACCGTGGGCGACACCCAGCGGTGGCGCCGAGGCGCCCCGAGCGGTTGCAGAGTGCGAGGAGCGGCTAGAGGGCTGCGCCCTCGTTGGCCAAGAGCTCGGCCTTGAGGCCGGGGCCGTAGCCGTAGTTGCCCACTCCCCCGCTGCTGGGCACCACCCGGTGGCAGGGAACCAGCAGCGGCACCGGGTTGCGGGCTACAGCCGTGCCGACCGCCCTGGCCGCCTTGGGCCGGCCCACGCTGACGGCCAGTTCCCTGTAGGTGCGAACCTCCCCGCGGGGGATGCGGGCGGTAGCCCTCAGGACCTCTTGATGGAACGGCGAGCGAGACGACAAGTCGACCGGCACGTCCGTGCGCCCGGTGGCGAGGGCCTCACTGACACCGGCCACGAGCCCGGGGTCGGGGTCGGGGTCGGGCTCCACGTCTTTGCCCACCTCGTCACGCATATAGTCGACGAACCGTCCGGGATCGGGCTCGCGGCCGTCACACGTGAGCATGAGACCGGACACCCACCCGTTCGAGTGGGCCACCAGCACCGGCCCCGCGGGACTATCGGCAATGAACCACCGGTCGGCCCGGGCTGCCCGCTCGGTGCTGGCGTCGGGTGTGCAGTCGCCCTCGATTGTCGGGCTGTCGTGGGTTGCGATCATGGGTCGAGTCTCCGTTCTCGAATACTCGAACGACATCGGTCAAGATTCGACCCGGACGGTAACCCCGGCACCCGCACTGTGCAAGTGCCTGCCGCTAGCCCAACTCCGGGATCGCCCAGTCCACGGGCTCACGCCCGGCAGCGGCGAGGGCCTCGTTGGCCCGGCTGAAGGGCCGGCTGCCGAAGAAACCGCCCGACGCCGACAACGGCGACGGGTGGGCCGACTCGATCACGGTGTGGCGGCCGGTGTCCACCAGCGTCCTCTTGCGGCGGGCCGAGCCGCCCCACAAGATGAACACCACCCGCTCATCCTTGGCGTCGACGACCCGGATCACCTCGTCGGTGAAGGTCTCCCAGCCCCTGCCCCGGTGGCTGGCCGCCTGCCGGGCCCGAACCGTGAGGGTGGCGTTGAGCAGCAGCACCCCCTGGCGAGCCCAGTGCTCCAGCGAGCCGTGGCCGGGAACGGGTGCTCCGATGTCTTCGTGCAGTTCGTTGAGGATGTTCACCAGCGAAGGCGGCTTGGCCACCCCGGGACGCACCGAGAAGCAGAGCCCGTGGGCCTGCCGGGGTGCGTGGTAGGGGTCCTGGCCCATGACCAGGACCTTGACCGACGCGTGGGGCGTCAAGCGCAGCGCGGCGAACACCTCGTCGTGGGGCGGGAACACCTCGTACCGGGCCCGCTCGCTCCGCACGAAGTCCTGCAGTTCACGCCAGTAGGGCCGGTCGAACTCACTCCGCAGCAGCGGGTTCCAGTCAGTCTTGGGCGCCATCGGCACCACAGTAGATCAGATCGAGCGGGACGGACGTCCACGATGCCGGCCCGCGCGATATATCCGGGCGTCCGGGCATCAGTCGCCGGCCACGGTTGTCGGGGTGGTGGCGGACGGCATGGTGCGAATATACGGTTGCAGCATGGTCAACGCCGTAGAGGTCTCAGACCTCACCGTCAAGTTCGACCACGTCACCGCTCTCGACGGGGTGACCCACATCTTCGAGCCGGGCACGTCCACCGCGGTGATGGGGGTCAACGGTTCGGGCAAGACCACCATGCTGGAATGCCTGGCCGGGCTGCAGAAGCCCACCGCGGGCAGCGTCCGGGGGGTGACGTCGAACCTCGCCTACGTGTGCCAGCACCTGCCCGCCTGCTGGATGCCCATCACAGCCGGCGAGGTTTTGGCCATGGGCCGCTACGGCAAGCGGGGACTGCTCGGGCGGCTGGGGGACGAGGACCGGGCCGCCATGCGGGACGCGGGAACCAAGCTCGATGTGAACCAGCTCGCGAAGAGGAGTTTCGGCGACCTCAGCGGAGGCCAGCAGCAGAGGGTGCGGATCGCGCAGGTGCTGGCAGGCGAGCCGGACGTCCTCATGCTCGACGAGCCCGTCACCGGCTTGGACATTCCCAGCCAGGAACGGATCCTCGAAGTGATCGACGACTGCTCGAGCCGGGGTGCCGTCGTGATCATCACCACCCACCATCTCGACGAGGCCCGGCATTGCGACTCGGTGATGTTGATGGCCAACCGGCTGATCGCCGCGGGCACGCCCGCGGAGATCCTCACCGAGGAGCGGTTGAGGGAAGCGTTCGCGGATCGGCTGCTCGGGGGCCACGCAGGCCACGATCACGACCATGAGCTCATCGTGCTCGACGACCACGGCCACGGGCACGTCCACGGGCACGTCCGTGATGGCCATGACCATCACGGAACCGGTCACAGTCACGGACACAGCCACGACCACGACCACAGACACCGGGAGCACGGCCATCAGGACCACGGACCCCACGCCCATTAGAGCGAGCGCGAATAGGCGAGGAACCATCGTGCCGCAGCGGTGCCGATCCCGCTCTTGTTCGCTTCGCTCACGGGCCGTTCGGGCCACGGCCTCACCCGTATGCGCCTGATCGCTCACCTCTCCGCTCGGCCTCTGAGAGACAGCGCGGCGCGATGAGAGCGGTTCGGCGGGATGTGGCCGTCATCGGTGCCGGTCCGGCCGGGGCGGCGGCCGCCATCCGGGCCGCTCGGGGCGGCGCCCGGGTGACGGTCTTCGAGAAAGGGTCTCCCGGTCGGGACAAGGTGTGCGGAGACGGCCTCACTCCCAGGGCGGTGGCGGCCCTCGATGAGCTCGGCGTCACCCTCGACGGAGCGCACCGCATCGACGGACTGCGGATGATCGCGGGCAGCACGCGGCGTGAGCTGCTGTGGCCCTCGAACAACCGGTTCGGCCCCCACGGAGCTGTGTGGCCCCGCCGAGCGCTGGACAAGCACCTCGTCGAGGCGGCCGGGGAGGCCGGTGCCGAGATCCTATGGAACACCGAGGTCATGCCCACCCTGGCGGACGACGGCACGGTCGTCGGCGTGGAGAGCGCCGACGACGGGGGGCGCTGGCCGGCCGACCTGGTCGTGCTGGCCGCCGGCGCCCCCGGCGCAGCCGCCCGCGCTCTCGGGGCCGAACGTGTCGAGTCGGAGCCCTTCGGTCTTGCCATCCGCACCTATGCCCCCAGCCCCCGCCACTCCGACCGCCACCTCGAGGCATGCCTCACTCTGCGAGGAGCCGGGGGCGGATGGGTTCCCGGCTACGGCTGGATGTTCCCGGCCGGCGACGGCACGGTGAACATCGGCGCGGGCTCCATGTCCACCATGAAGGGCTTCCGAAAGCTCAACCTCAACCGCTTGTTGAGCGACTACCGGGATCTGGTGGCAGAAGAGTGGGAGCTCGGCGACTTCCTGGAACGGCCCCGGGCCTGGAGGCTGCCCATGAGCGTCGGCCGTCGCCACGGCCCCGGATGGGCCGCAGTGGGCGACGCGGCCGGACTGATCAATCCGATGAACGGCGAGGGCATCGACTACGGGTTGGAGTCGGGGATGCTTCTGGCCGATCTGTTCCTGGCCGGCCCGGCGGCTGCTCCCGACGCCTACGACCGCATCATCGGCGAGCGCTTCGACGGGTTCCTGCGCACCGGGCGGCGCTTCAGCTTCCTCATCGGCCACCCTTGGATCCTGCGCAACGGCCTGCGCTTGGCCGTCGGAACGCAGGCGGTAGCCGACATCACCCTGCAGGTGATGGGCAACCTCGTCGACGGCGACACGCCGGGGCTCGCGCCGCGCGTCCTGGACGTAGTCGACCGGGGCCTGAAGCTCGCCGATCCGCTGCTGCGCCGCACCCGAGCGGCCGCCTAGAGGCCGAGCGGGTAGGCAGCACCGTGGAAACGGGGCCCCGGGCCCGAGCGGCCCGCGAACGCACCGAAGAACAGCGGGAAACCCAACCCCGAGCGGCCCGCGAACGCACCGCAGAACAGCGGGAAACCCGGCTCGACGGGCCGCTGGGAGAGCTCGACTCCGCGTTGCGCGGCGACATCCGGCGTATCGGCGCCCAGCTCGGCGACACGCTGGTCCGCCAGCACGGACCCGGGCTGCTCGAACGGGTGGAGCAGGTGCGCCGCTTGGCCCGGGGTCTGCGTCGCAGCTACGAGGACAGCACAGAGCTGGCCGAGTTCCTGGCCGATGTGGGCGTGGCCGAGGCCGGCCTGCTCGCCCGGGCCTTCACCGTGTACTTCCATCTCGCCAACACCGCCGAGCAGGTACACCGCATCGACGACCTCACCGAGAAACGGGCGGCCGGCTCCAACCGCTTCGGCGAGATGGTCGGCCGGCTGCGCGAGATGGGCTACGCCGACGACGAGATAGTCGCCACCGTCAACTCGGCCGAACTGCGGCCCGTGTTCACCGCCCATCCCACTGAGGCGTCGCGCCGGTCGATCCTGGACAAGCTGGCCGAGATCTCCAGCCTGATCGAGCAGCGGGCCCACGCGGGCGCCGACGAGACGGCCCGCCGCCGAGTGGACCGCAGAGTGGACGAGTTGATCGACGCCATCTGGCAGACGGACGAGTTGCGCCGACAGCGTCCCGACCCGGTGGACGAGGCCCGGTCGATCCTCTACTTCCTCACCGAGATCGCGGTGGAGGGTACGCCCGAACTGTTCGACGACATCGACTCCGTACTCGAGTCTGTGGGAGGGGAACTCGATCCCGACCGGTCGCCCGTCCGCTTCGGGTCGTGGGTGGGCGGCGACCGGGACGGCAACCCCAACGTCACCCCGGCCACCACTGTGGAGGTGCTCGAGTTTCAGCGTCACAGGGCTCTGCGCTTGCTGATCGAGGAGATCGAGGGGCTGTCGTCGGAGTTGAGCGTGGGTCTGGCGGTTCGCGGGGTCTCCGAGGAGCTGGCCGAGCGGCTGGAGGCCGACCGCGAGCAGTTCCGAGAAGTCACGGCCCGGTTCGACACGCTCAGCGCGGGCGAGCCCTACCGCCAGAGGCTGGCGGTCGTGCACCGGCGCCTGCTCGAGACGGACCAGCCGGCGCCCGGAGCTCGCGCCTACCGCTCGGCGGACGAGTTGGCCCGCGACCTGGCCGTGATCGCTCGGTCGCTGGAGGCCAACCAGGGCCGCCTGCTGGCCCGCGGGCGGCTGGCCCGGGTGCGGCGCATCGTGGCAATGATCGGGTTCGACCTCGCCACTCTCGACATCCGCGAGCACTCCGAGCGCCACCACTTGGCGCTGGCCCGCCTGTTCGCGCCGCTTGGAATCGACTACCCCCGGCTGCCGGCAGAGGAACGGGCGGCGCTGCTCGCCGGTGAGCTGGCCGGCCCCCGGCCGCTGGCGCCGCGCGGGCGGCCCCTGCCGGACGGCGCCGAGGACGTGCTGGAGCTGTTCCGGGTGCTGCGCCGTCAGATGGACGCGCGCGGCGACCAGATCGTGCGCAGCTACATCGTGTCCATGACCCGCGGTGTCGACGACGTGCTGGCGCCGGCAGTCCTGGCGCGGGAGGCCGGGCTCGTAGACCTGACCGCGGGAGTGGCCCGGCTGGGGTTCGTGCCCCTGTTCGAGACCATCGACGACCTGCGCTCGGTCGGGCCGGTGCTGAGGGATCTGCTCGCAGTGGAGCCCTACCGGCGCCTCGTCGAGTTGCGGGGCGGCGTCCAGGAGGTGATGGTCGGCTACTCCGACTCCAACAAGGACGGCGGGATCACGACGTCGCAATGGGAGATCCACAAGGCGCTGAGAGCTATCGCGGAGGTCTCGGACGCCACCGGGGTTCAGACGACGGTGTTCCACGGCCGGGGAGGCACCGTCGGGCGGGGCGGAGGACCCACCCACGCCTCCATCCTGGGCCAGCCGCCCGGCGCGGTGCGCGGCTCGGTCAAAATCACCGAGCAGGGAGAGGTGATAGCCGACAAGTACGGACTGCCACGGCTGGCTCATCGCAACCTTGACCTGGCTTTCGCAGCCGTGGTCGAGGCGTCGATGGCCCACCGGTCGCCCCGCCACGACCCCGCCGTGACCCGGAGGTGGAACCAGGTGATGGAGACGGCCTCCGGCGCGGCCTACGGCGCCTACCGGGCCTTCCTGCAGGCCCCCGGCCTGGTCGAGTACTTCCAATCGTCCACTCCGGTGGAGGAGCTGACCAAGATGAACATCGGCTCCCGTCCGTCACGGCGCAGCCGCGCCGACGAGGGAATCGAGGGTCTGCGGGCCATCCCCTGGGTGTTCGGCTGGACCCAGTCCCGCCAAATCGTGCCGGGATGGTTCGGGGTCGGCACGGGACTGGCGGCGGCTCGAGCGGCCGGCATGGGTTCGGACCTGGGCGAGATGCACGAGGGGTGGCAGTTCTTCCGCACGTTCGTCTCCAACGTGGAGATGACCCTGTTCAAGACCGACCTGGCCATCGCCCACCACTACGTGTCGACGCTGGTAGATCCGGCTCTGCACTGCCACTTCGACGCGGTGTGTGCCGAGTACGACCGCACCGTCACCCAAGTGACCGAGCTCACCGGCAGGGGCCTGCTCGAGGACTTGCCGATCCTGCGCCGCACCCTGGCGGTGCGCGACGCCTACCTCGACCCGATCAACGTGCTGCAGGCCGACCTCCTGGCCCGGCACAGGGCCGGACGGGCCGGAGTCTCAGCCGAGGACGAGTTTCTGCTCCGCACGCTGCTGCTCACTGTCAACGGTGTGGCCGCCGGCATGCGCAACACCGGCTGAGCAACTGGCTACGGCCGGGCAATCAGCTGCCACAGCCTGCGCTATCGCAGCGAAAGGCAACCCATACGCGAAGGCGCTCCGGTCGTCGCGGTCGGTCCTCTCGACTGCGCTGCTCAGAAGCCTGGACCTCGCAACGAGACGTCCACTCCGGTCATGGCGACTCTGAACGGGATCTGAGCCCTTCAAGCACCTCGGCGGTGTCGGCGCCCAGCGCAGGGGGTGCCAGGCGGTGCGAGGCCGGCGTGCGCGAGAAGCTGATGGGGTTGGCGACGGTGGCAGCCGACTGGCCGTCGCCGCTCGACAAACGGCGCACCGGGTCGAGTCCGAGCTCAGCAGCCAACCGGAACGCGTCCTCGATCGTGTTGACCGGACTGCAGGGCACCCCATGAGCAGTCAAGCGCTCCACCCACTGACCACAGGGCCGGTGCCGCAGGATGGACTCCAGTTCGGCCCTCACGGCCTCCCGGTGCTCAACACGAGCGGGATTGGACGACAAGCGACGGTCGGAAGCCAGGTGGGGCGCGTCCAGCGCCTCGCACAGAGCCGAGAACTGGCGATCGTTGGTGGCGGCGACGGCAATGGGTTCCGTGGCCGTCGAGAACGTCTGGTACGGGGTGATGCTCGGATGGAGGTTCCCGATCCGGCCCGGCACCACCCCGCCGCTGACGAATGACGACGCCTGATTGACCAGCGCCGCCAGCGCCGACGACAGCAGGTTGACCTCGATGAACTGGCCCAGACCACTGGACTGTCGCTCGACCAGCGCGGCGACGACGCCGATCGTTGCATACAGCCCGGTCACCACATCGACTATGGCCACTCCGGTTCTGGCGGGCGTCCCTTCGGCCTCTCCGGTGATGCTCATCAGGCCGCTGGCCGCCTGCACGATGAAGTCGTAGCCCGTCAAGTCACGCCCGCCGGCGGGCCCGTAGGCGCTCACCCGGCAGTAGACCAGGCCCGGGTTGCCGGCCTGCAGCGACTCGTAGTCGAGACCGAAGCGCTCCGCGGTGCCGGCGCGAAAGTTCTCCACCACCACGTCGGCGGAGCGGGCCAGGGCCCGGGCCTGGGCGAGCTGCTCGGGGTCGGCGAGGTCGAGGGTCGCGCTGCGCTTGTTGCGGTTCGCCGACAGGTAATAGGTGGCCGAGCCGTCATCGGCGAATGGCGGGCCCCACGAGCGGGTGTCGTCACCGAGGCCTGGCCGCTCGATCTTGATCACATCGGCACCGAGATCGCCCAGCATCATGGCGGCCAAGGGGCCGGCCAGGATGCGCGAGAAGTCGACAACCACGACACCGTCCAGCGGCCCTCCAGCCGAGACCTCAGCACCGGACATTGACATTCACCCCGCCACTCTACGGCCACGGCGCGAGCTGGTTGCGACGCTGGTCCGCAGAGCCGCAGCTACGGTTCAGCTCCGCCTCTGGCGTTGTCTCAGCGTTCCTCGCGGTGGTAGGGCAGGCAGAGTTCGGCCGGTGCGGGAGACGGCCGGTTGCGGGCCCGCCAACTCACCAGCACCAACACAAGGACCGTGAGGACGAATGGCAGGATCCCGAGCAGCGCGGGCGAGATCGAGTTGAGATGGACCCCCAGCACCGACACGTCGAAGGTCTGCAGGCGAGGCTGCAACGCCAGCGTGAAGCCGAACAACAGCGCGCCCGCGGCCAGCCGGCCGGGCCGCCACGCCCCGAAAATCACCAGAGCGACCGCTATCCAGCCGCGCCCGGCGACCATTCCCTCGGTCCATCCGGCCGCCATGTAGAGCGACAGGAAGGCGCCCGCGGCACCCGCGAAGGCGCCCCCCACAAGCACAGCCCCCGCACGGAGGCCCACCACCGAGTGCCCAGCGCCGTCCGTCGTCGCGGCGGACTCACCCACCGCCCGCAGGGCCAGGCCCAGCCGGGTGCGGTTCAGCACGAACCACGTCGCCGCTCCGAGCAGACCGGCCAGGTACACCACCGGCGGATGGTCGAACAGGACGGGGCCGATCCACGGTATGTCCGCCAACCCGACGATCCCCAAGTCGGTGAACACCGACTCCGGCCGGCGGATCACCCAGTCGCGGCCCACATAGGCCGACAGCCCCACTCCGCCGATGGTGATCGCCAGGCCCGACACGACCTGCCCGGCGCCGGCGGCCACGCTGACCACAGCATGCACCGCGGCCACGAGCATGCCCACCACCGCCGCCGCGACGAAGCCGGCCCACGGGCTTCGGGTGCCCAGCGCCACGATGAATCCCGACACCGCCCCCATCGACATCATCCCCTCGACGCCGAGGTTCAGCACCCCGGCCCGCTCTGCGATGAGCTCGCCGAGAGCGGCCAGGTATATGAGGGTCCCGAACTGCACGCTCGCCACCAGCAGGCCGACGACGGCGTCTTCAGACACGCTCGGCCGTCCCGCGGTCGCCGGCGCCGGCTACGGTGCGGCGCTCGCCGATCTCCCACCGGATCCGATAGTTGAGGAGCACGGCCACCGCCAGCGCTGCGAGAAGGATCAACGCCTGCAGGATCACCGAGATCGACGACTCCACACCGAGCGTCTGGATCGACTGGCCGCCGACCTGCACAGCGCCGAACACGCAGGCCACCACGGCCACGCCGGAGGGCCGCATCAGCGCGAGCGCGGCCACGATGATTCCCGCGTATCCGTAGCCGTTCGACAGGCCGGGAGACAGACGGCTGGCCGTCCCGGTCAACTCCACCGCCCCGGCCAGTCCGGCGATGGCTCCGGACAGCAGCAGAGAGACCAAGATCTTGCGCTCCAAGGAGATCCCCGCATAGCGCGCCGTCGCCGCCGACGATCCAGCGACCCGGAGCTCGTACCCCCAGGCGGTGCGCGCCACCGCCAGCCAGAACACGATCAGCAGCCCCGCCGCCATCAGCACACCGACATGCGCCCGACCGAACAGCACCGGCAAGGACGACTGGTCGGGCAGTTCGGCGATGACCGCGAACCCGAACGAGTCGGGATCCTTCCAAGGCCCCACCTCGAGCCATTCGACGATCCGGATCGACACCTCCACCAGCATCAGGGTGGTGATGATCTCGTTCACGTTCAGGTACGCACGGGCCAGCGCCGGCCCGACGGCGAGAACCAGTCCCCCCAGCGCGCCGGCGGCGACCATCACCACGATCAGCGGCGGCCCGGCGAGGTCCTCAGCCACTAGGGCGACGGCGGTGGCCAGCGTGGCGCCGGCCATCATCTGACCCTCCGCTCCGATGTTCCAGAGCCCCATCGACCCCGCCACCGCCACCGCCAGCCCGGTCAACGCCAGCGGGGTGGCCCTCACCAGGGTGCGCGACAGCGAGTCGGTCCCGCCGAGAGAGGAGTCCAGCATCCGCTCGTACACGGTGATCGGGGAATGGCCCGAAGCCGCCAGCAGGACCGCGCCCACCACGAGGGCCGCTCCGATCCCGACCAGGAAGGCGACGCCCTGCGCAGCCGGCACCACGCGCTCGCGCCGCTGGAGCACCGGAAGGATCATGGCCCCACCCGCACGGCGGCCCCGCGGCCGCGGAATGGTCCCGCAACTGCCAATGGGATCATGAGACGCACCCGCACGGCGGCCCCGCGGCCGCGGAATGGTCCCGCAACTGCCAATGGGATCATGAGACGCACCCGCACGGCGGCCCCGCGGCCGCATGCCCTGCGCCGGCAGCCCGTCCCCAGCCGCTCGGCGACCCCGGCCGGGCCGGTCACACCGCCTCCGACACCCGGCCGGCCATGGCCGCGCCGACCTCGGCGCGGCTGGTCCTCGTCGGGTCGAGGACGGCCACCACCTCGCCGTCGAACATCACCGCGAGCCGGTCCGACAGCGCCATCAGCTCGTCGAGGTCCTCCGAGATGAGGAGAACGCCCACCCCGCGGCCTCGCTGGGAGACGATCTGATCCTGGACCGCAGCGATCCCCTGCACGTCCAAGCCGCGGGTCGGCTGCGCTGCCAGCAGCACGCTGGGCTCTCCGCTCAGCTCGCGGCCCAGCAGGAGCCGCTGCAGGTTCCCGCCCGACAGGGTCGCAGCCGGATCCTGGACCCGGCCCACGCTCACGCCGAACCGCTCCACCAGCCGCATGCAGAAGTCCAGGCACCGGCGCAGGCTCAGCACCGGACCGTCACGGTGCGACTTGTACGAGCGGATCACGGCGTTGTCGACCACCGACATGTTGCGGGCCAGACCCACACCCATCCGGTCCTCCGGGACATAGGCGAGGCCCCGCTGGAACCGGTTCCGCGGCGAGGCCGAAGTGACGTCCGCACCGGCGAGCACTACCCGTCCTGCGGACGCGGCACGCAGCCCGCTGATGGCCTCGGCCAGTTCCTTCTGACCGTTGCCTGACACCCCGGCGATGCCGACGATCTCGCCGGAACGCACTTCGAGCGACACGTTCCTGAGCGCCGGCAACCCACGGTCGCTGAGAGCGCCCAGTCCCTCCAGCACCAAGACCGGATCACCGGTCATGGCCGGCGGCGGACGCGGGATGTGCCCGCCCTCGGAGGATCCGACCATCAACTCGGCGAGCGTCGCGGGATCGACCGACGCGAGATCGTCGACGACGGCGGTGGTGCGGCCCCTGCGCAGCACCGTGGCCTCGTCGCAGCAGGCGATCACCTCGTCAAGCTTGTGGCTGATGTAGATCACCGAGCGGCCGGAGTCGGCCATGGCTCGGATGGTTCTGGCGAGTTCCTCAGCCTCCGCGGGGGTGAGCACCGCGGTAGGTTCGTCCAAGATCAGGATGTCCGCGTCCCGCCACAAGGCCTTCAAGATCTCCACCCGCTGACGCTCCCCCATGGAGAGCTGCCAAACCGGACGGGATGGGTCGACCGCCAGCGAATAGGTGTCGGCCAGCTGCGCCACTCGCTGCTCAATGTCGTGGGTGTCCATCAGGCGCGGCGCCAATCCGAGCACGATGTTCTCGGCCACGGTGAGCGTCGGCACCAGACGGAACTCCTGATGGACCATCCCGACGCCAGCGGCGATCGCGTCTGCGGGCGAGCGGAACCGACGGCGCCGGCCGGAGACGAACACCTCGCCGTGGTCGGGCAGGTACACGCCCGCCAGGACGCTCACCAGCGACGTCTTCCCAGCGCCGTTCTCGCCGATCAGTGCATGCACCGTGCCGGGCCTGACTGTCAGGTTGGCGCCGTCGCAGGCCACCACCCCCGGGAACTGCTTGCGTATCCCGTTGAGCCGCACCGCGTCCGACGGCGCGCCGGAGCCGCCCTCACAGCCGGAGCCGGCCCGGCCGTGAGGGTCTGGACGCTCACCGCCCGCGGGCGCGGGCAAACCCGGCGCGGTCACCGCTCAGAGCGACCGCGCCGGGCGCGCCGCGACACGTACGGCGGGTGTTGCCGACGGTTCGATCAGGGTGCGGCGTTCCCCACGACGCCCTCGACGAACCAGCTCATGCCCAGCATCGAGCCGTCGTCCATCGTCTCGCCGGCGGCGACCATCTCTTTGCCGTCCTGGTCGTTGATCGGGCCGGTGAACACGTCCCACGATCCGCTGACGATCTCCTCCGTTCTCGACGCGATGAGGTCGGCCGTGGCGCTGGGAACATCGTCCGCCAAAGGCGCCAGGCCGACTATGCCGTCGTCCATGCCGCCCCAGTATGCGCCGGACTTGTAGCTGCCGTCGGCCACAGCTTCGATAGTGGCCGCATAGCGGGGACCCCAGTTCCAGACGGGGGCGGTGATCCATGCTTCGGGGGCGAACAGGCTCATGTCGGAGTTGTAGGCCACCCAGCGGGCGCCCGCGTCCTGCGCTGCCGTCCCTGCCGCGGTGGAGTCCTGGTGCATAGCGATCACGTCGGCACCCGCCTCGAGGAGCGCCTTGGCTGTGTCGCCCTCGATCGTGGGATCGAACCAGGTGAAAGTCCAGTTGACATGGACCTGAGCGTCCGGGTTGGTGTCGCGAACGCCCAGCGTGAACGCGTTGATGCCCCTGATCACCTCAGGGATCGGGAACGCGGCCACGTAGCCGATGTTGCCCGTCTGGGTCATGGCGCCGGCCGCCAGACCCGAGAGGTAGCGGGGCTGGTACATGCGTCCGAAGTAGTTGCCGAAGTTGGTGTCGTTCATCTTGTACCCGCTGGCGTGCTCGAACACGACTCCGGGGTACTCGCCGGCCAGTTCCTCCATCGCGTCCATGTAGCCGAACGACGTGCCGAAGATCACGTCGGCGCCGTCGTTGTCGATGAAGTCGATGGCGAACGCCTTGAAGTCCTCGGCGTTCTCCGGGACGCTCTCCACGAACAGGGTGGCGGCGCCGGTGTGCTCCTCGGCGTACTGCCGGCCCTGGTCGTGAGCCCAGTTCCAGCCTGCGTCTCCGACCGGCCCGACGAGCACGAAGGCCGCCGTGATGTCCGAGGCGTCGTCCATAGAACCGTCGTCCATGGAACCGTCGTCCATGGAACCGTCGTCCATAGAACCGTCGTCCATAGACCCGTCGTCCATAGACCCGTCGTCCATAGAACCGTCGTCCATAGACCCGTCGTCCATGGAACCGTCGTCCATGGAACCGTCGTCCATGGAACCGTCGTCCATGGAACCGTCGTCCATGGAACCGTCGTCAGACCCGTCGTCCATGGAACCGTCGTCGGCGTCGGCCGTCTGCTCGTCGACCGTCGACTCCTCGTCTGTGGCAGGATCAACGGCGTCGTCGTCGCCGCCGCAGGCCGCGGCGAACAGAGCGAGCGCGGCCAGCGCGGCTACGAGCGTCCAGATCGTCCGGCCACCGCTGGACCGTGATCTACGGCATCGATTGAATTTAAGCATCTTGATCCCTCCAAGAAACGCGGATTCTCCGTTGGCACGCCCAGAACCGGCCCGTGCCGGAAGTGAACTCTAGTACGAAGCGCTCGCCAGCGCCACGCCCCGAGCAGCCGGGCGAGCCGCGGCGCGGGCGCTGATGCCCTCCCACCGATCCGGAACCGACGCTCAGAACGGGGCGCCGAGGCGCGGACGCCGGGCTCGGAGGCTGATCCGAATCGTGGAACACGGCCCGGCAGGCATGGATCCAAGGCTCGGGATCGCTACACTTCCGCCGCATGATCTCCTCAACCGTCCCACCTTCCTGCTCGAGTTCCGGTGCCCTGACCGTGGCCCTGACCATGGACGGCGTCATCGCGAACTGGGTGAAGGGTCTGAGGGCGCATGTCGCCGCCCGGCACGCGATCGCGGACAGGCAACTGGCGCTGAACGTCTCCTGGGACCTCTCCGAATGGGGCGTGGACGACCCGGCGGGCATGATCCGCGACTTCCTGCTGTCACCGATGTCTGGGCGGCTCAAGCTCGTCGAAGGAGCGCAGGCTGGGATATCCAGGCTTCAGTCGGCCGGCTTCAGGGTCGTGGCTGTGACCCGACGCGACCACCTAGTCGGCGACGATCCCGACGACCAGGACAAGACCCGCGGCATCGCCCGCCAGTGGTTCGCCGGTCAGCCGCATCTGTGCATAGGCGACAATGACATCGTGTTCACCGACGACCCGGTCGCTGTGGACGCCGATTTGTGGGTGGACGACGCGCCTCGGCGAGTGAAGCGCCTGGTCGAGGCCGAGAAGCCGGTGTGGGTGCTGCCGCAGCCGTGGAACCGCTCAGTAGTGCAGCATCCAGGCGTGCATGTGCTGTTCGACGGCTGGGAATCGGTCGACGATCTCATAGCAGCCCACGCCTCCTGATCCCAGTCCGATGATGTCGGCGAGCCAGCGGCCTCAGGACAGCAGGCACCCGCTCCGTGCATCGCATCGACCCCGCCCGTGGTGCGGACGAACCCCGGACGGCGGCGGTTGCCGCGATTCGAGCGGCGCGGGAACCGGCCCCGGCGGGGGTATAATCGGTTGAGTGAGCTTCAAGGTCGGAGATCGGGTGGTGTACCCGCATCACGGTGCCGCTGAGATAGTGAGGCTGGAGAAACGCACAGACTTCGGCAAGGAGCAGGACTATCTCGTGCTGCGCATGACCCACGGCGACATGATCGTGGCCGTGCCCGCCGAGAAGGCAGAGGACGTCGGGATGCGCTGGCCCATCAGCACCGAGGACGTGGACGACCTCTTCGAGGTGCTGGCGCGCCGCGACGTGCGCGAGCCCGCCAACTGGTCGCGACGCTACAAGAACCATCAGGAGAAGCTCAAGTCGGGCGACGTGTACCAGGTGGCCGAGGTGGTGCGCAACCTGGCCCTGCGGGAGCGGGCCAAAGGACTCTCAGCAGGCGAGAAGACGCTCTACAACACCGCTCGCAGCGTGCTGGTCTCGGAGCTGTCGTTCGCGCTCGAAGTGAGCGAGGACGATGCGTCGCGCCGCGTCGACAACGCCCTGAACTGACTCCCGCGGGGCCGGCCGACGCCGCCGGCCGCGAACGATGCGAGCGTCCATCGCCGCTGGTGCTTCCCTTGCTGCCTCAATCGGCAGTCAACGAGACCACGATGGATTCCGCTACTCTCCGTGCTACCTCGCTCGGCTTCAACCTGGCCACGCGCCCGTCGGGCAGACGCACTGTCCACTTGTCGGCATTCGGCAGCTCCAGTGTCAACTCCTCAACCCCTGGGGAATGCGAGCAGGCGCGCCTCCACCTTCGGGCGCCCGCGAGATCAGGGACCGACCAGAAGACAGCCGGTCCGTCACCCGCCTTGAGCCAGTCCTTCATATCGTTGCTGCGAAATCCACACCACGCCAGGTAGCGATTGTGATCCAGCCCCGGAACGTCCACGTCGATGCGGAACAGCCACGCGTTGCCCGCCGAGTCGCCCTCGCACAAGGCCGCATAGTCGCCTGCCGACATCTCTGACTCATACCACCGCGTGGTGACACGGCCCGTGTCGCCGACCGCGGACTCGATGGCGTCCGTCACGAGAGAGAACAGCAGGCTCGCCGCGTCGTTCCAGATGGCGACGCGCCGGGCCTGCGCCTTGCGGAGCATCTCCTGAGCCGCGTCGTAGCCCTCGTGCCGCTTGGCTGCGCGCTCCAAGTCGCGGAGTGCGTCCTCGGCTCTGGCCAGGATCAGTTCCGATATGGGCTCGAGATCTCCGCCCATGTCCGACTCGGCGAGCGCGTCGTAGTACCTCAGCCGGTCCTTGCGGCGAATGATGACGCTCGGAAGACCGGCCCTGATCAGCTCCAGGTTCATGACTGCTCTCGCCGTGCGGCCGTTGCCGTCGGCGAAAGGGTGGATGTGCGTGAGCCACGCGTGCAGGACGATCGCACGCAGCAGCGGAAGGGTGCCGGCCTGATCGGCGGACCAGCGCTCCCAGTCCTCCATGCTCGACATGACCTGGCCCCAGGTTGCGGGAGGGGTGTGAGGCGCTCCGGAGATGCGCACGGGATTCGAGCGGAACAGGCCGGCGGCCGGCCCCCCACCGAGAATCAGGCTGTGGAGCTCCTTCGCCTGACGACAGTCCGACGGCGACGGATCCTTCGCCAGCTCGACCATGTGCGCGAGCGCTCGCGACAAGTTGACGGCGTCAGCCGAGTATGCGGGGTCGTGGCCTGTGATCGTCACACCCTTCTCGACCGCCAGTTCTGTCTCCCCGACGCTCAGCGTGCTGCCCTCGATGGCGTTCGACTCTGCGATCTGCTCGTAGCGCTTGTCGCCGAAGTACGCCCGCAACGTCGCGTCGGTCAGGCTTCCCCGCGCCCTGAGAAGGTCGGCGCGCTCCTGGAGCTTCGCTGCATCTTCGAGCACGTGCCGGCCGGTGGCGGCGATCGTGTAGGGGCTGCCGTCGAGGCTGATCGCAGTGGGCTGCCCTGGCATCCGTTAGAACCTACAGGCCGAGCACAGACCGGCAAGCGGATACCACGCGGTGGTCGAGACAGGCGAAGCGGACCCTGCATCCCGACGACCAGCAAGCCGTCGCCGGGGTCTTCGGCGGACTGATTCGAGTTCGTGCGCGCGGCGCGCCGAAAATCGTCCAGCCCCTCGAGTCGCCGGGGTCTTCGGCGGACTGATTCGAGTTCGTCTCACACCGAGTCCCGGCAGACTCGGCAGCGGGCCACGCAGACCGAGACTCATCGCGCTTGGGGGCATGATCGTGCATCGGTAGCCTGACGAGTCGCTCGGGACGTGGCGCAGCCAGGTAGCGCACCTGCTTTGGGAGCAGGGGGTCGCCGGTTCGAATCCGGCCG
This sequence comes from Acidimicrobiales bacterium, assembly GCA_965116865.1. Lineage (GTDB taxonomy): Bacteria > Actinomycetota > Acidimicrobiia > Acidimicrobiales > Aldehydirespiratoraceae > Aldehydirespirator. The sequence continues at coordinate 1,184,637 of OZ220727.1, forward strand.
TCCCGACCCTTGTCATGAGCCCACTTCACGAAGCCCAGCGCAGGGCCGACGCGATCAAGCGATATCTAGCGCCCGAGTCGTTGGAAGACGCTCTGGACGTGCTCGCGACGCGCGGCCCCTCGGCACGGGCCATCGCCGGCGGCACCGACCTGCTGTTGGAACTCAGCCGCGGCGCGCGGACCGGCATCGACACCCTCGTCGATCTGAGCGTGCTCGACGGGCTCGACACCATAACCGAGCACCGTGAGCGGGTCGAGCTGGGGCCCCTCGTCACCCACGCCGATGTCGTCGGGTACGAGAGGATGCCGTCGGTGGGACTGCCGCTCGCGCAGGCCTGCCTGGAAGTCGGAGGACCGCAGCTCCGCAACCGGGCCACGGTCGCCGGCAACATCGTCACAGCCAGTCCCGCCAACGACACTGTCTCCGCTCTGTACGCGCTCGGCGCCGACGTGACCGTCTCATCAGCCGGAGGCGGCAACCGGACCATGCCGATCTCGGACTTCCTCACCGGTTTCCGCACCACCGCGCTGCAACCGGGCGAACTGGTGACCAGGATCGCCTTCGACGTCTTGGGAGGCCCCCGGCGGGGGATCTTCGTGAAGCTCGGGCTGAGGAGGGCGCAGGCCATCTCGGTGGTCCACGCCGCCGCGGTCGTCACCGAAGACAGCGACGGCGCCGTGGCCGACCTGGTGGTGGCTCTCGGAAGCGTCGGCCCGACCATCGAACTGGTGGACGCAGCCGTCGGCATAGCCAGGGGCCGGCGCCTCGCCGCCGCCGCCGCCGACGTAGCGGCCGCGTCACGGGCTGCGGTCACACCCATCGACGACCTGCGCGCCACAGCCGAGTACCGCAGCCGCACGGTCGAGGCAGTGGTGGAACGAGCGCTGCGCTCGCTGGCGGCCGGCACCGAGGCCGCCACCTGGCCGTATCGGCCTCCGCGCCTCGCGGCGGCCGCCCGCCCCGCAGCAGCGCCCGCGCCAGCGACCGACGGCGCCTCGCGGCGGGAGGACGCCGACGACAGCGCCGCCACCCGCGACGTGCTCACGGGCAGCGCCGTCGCCACGGGCTCGCAGCGGGAGATCACCGACGGCAACACCATCACGGCGACCCACACCCCCGGCTGGCAGCTCCACCGGCCAGACGTTCGGGAGATCACCGACGGCAACACCATCACGGCGACGGTCAACGGCGTCGAGCGCCGCGCTGCCAACGCCGCGGGGCGCACGCTGCTCGACTGGCTGCGACTCGACCTCGGACTGACCGGCACCAAGGAGGGCTGCGCCGAGGGCGAGTGCGGCGCCTGCACCGTCCATCTCGACGGCCGAGCCGTGCTGGCGTGTCTGGTGCCGGCCGCCCGGGCCGCCGCCGCCAGCGTCACCACGGTCGAGGGTCTGGCCTCGCCGGACGGAGCGCTGCATCCGGTCCAGCAGGCCCTGGCGGACTGCGGGGGCGTCCAGTGCGGCTTCTGCACCCCCGGGTTCGTGATGAGCGCCGCCATGCTGGCCGAGGAGGAGCCCCACCCGAGCCGGGCACAGGTGGAGCACGGTCTGGCCGGGAACCTGTGCCGCTGCACGGGGTACTACTCGATCATCAACTCCCTCACCGACAGCGACGCGTCCCCCGCCGCCGACACCACACCGCGAACCGGCAGCCACAAGCCCTCGAACGGGACTCCCCCGCCGCCGACTCCCACCGACGCGTCCGGAGCGGCCGGGCTGTGAGCATCGGCGCCTCCCCGGTCCGCATCGATGCGTCGGCCAAGCTGACCGGCGCGGCCGAGTACCCGAGCGACAGGATCCCGCCCGACGCGCTGTGGGCCATGGCGGTGTTCACCGACCAGCCCCACGCCCGCCTGACCGGACTCGACTTCTCCGCCGCGGAGGCCGTCGACGGAGTGGTGGCGGTGTTCGGCTCGGTCAACGTGCCCGTGAACGAGTTCGGTCTCACGATGGCAGACCATCCCGTGTTCGTCGGCCTGGAGCACACCGGCCGCAGTCCGCTGCCCTGCGACGTGTCCCGCTGGGAGGCGGACCGTCTGGCGCTGGTGGTGGCCGAGACCCCCGAGGCGGCCCGGGCGGGGGCAGCCGCCATCGAGGCTCGGTGGGCGCCGCTGCCGGTGCTGGCCGACATCGACCAGGCGCTGGCCTCCGAGACGCTGGTCCATCCCGAGAACGGCGAGCCCTCCAACGCCTACTACTCGCTGCGCATCCGCAAGGGGAACATGGATCAGGGCTGGGCCGACGCCGACGTGGTGGTCGAGTCGACCTACGAGTTCCCCTACCAGGAGCACGCCTACCTGCAGCCCGAGGCGGGCATGGCCTACTTCGACCGAGAGGGCCGGGTGACGGTGAAGGTGGCGGGCCAGTGGACCCACGAGGACCGGGAGCAGATCGCCCATGCCCTCGACCTTCCCGTCGAGCGGGTGCGGGTGGTCTATCCGGCCATAGGCGGCGCGTTCGGCGGCCGTGAGGACATATCGGTCCAGATCGTGCTGGCCCTGGCCGCGATGAGGCTCCGCGAGCGGGGCATCGACCGTCCAGTGGCCACCGTGTGGTCGCGCGAGGAGTCGATCGTCGGGCACGGCAAGCGGCACCGGGGCCGGATCACCGCCCGCTGGGGCGCCCGCCGCGACGGCCGCATCACTGCGGTGAGCAGCACGGCCTGGCTCGATGCGGGGGCCTACAACTTCACCTCCAACAAGGTGCTGGGCAACTGCCACCTGCACCAGGCCGGCCCCTACGAGGTTCCCAACGCCGAGATCGACAGCTTCGCGGTGTACACCAACGCCACTCCGGCGGGAGCGTTCCGGGGCTTCGGCGCCCCTCAGGCTGCCTTCGCGGCCGAGAGCCAGATCAACAAGCTGGCCGCCGCGCTGGGCATGGACCCGGTGGAGATCCGCCGCATCAACGCGCTGCGCGAGGGCAGCATCGGCGTCACCCAGACAGCCATGCCCGAAGGCGTGACGATGGGTGAGGTGATCGACCGCTGCGCCGAGGCCGCGGCGGAGCCCGCCTCCAACGGCGACGGCGCGGCCTTCAGCCCGTTCCTGTCGCTGCCGCCGGAGCCGTCGGCGCTGCGCCGGGGCCGGGGTTTCGCCTGCTCATTCAAGAACGTCGGGTTCTCCTTCGGCTTCCCGGAGCGCTGCGAGGCCGAGATAGTGCTCCACGGAGGCCAGGACTCCGACGTGCCCGAGCGGGCCGAGCTGTACCACGCCGGCGCCGAGGTGGGCCAGGGCGCCCACACCGCGCTGGTGCAGATGGCCGCCGAAGCCACCGGGCTGCCCGCGGACCGCATCGAGCACCGCTTCTCCGACACGGCCACCTCAGGCGACGCGGGCTCGGCGTCGGCGTCGAGGCTCACATGGATGTCGGGCAACGCCATCCTGGGCGCTGCCGAGGAGGCCGAGAAGGCCTGGCGCGACGGCCGGCGCCCGGCCGCGGGCCGTTTCCGCTTCGTGCCTCCGCCCACCGAGACGCTCGACCCCGTCGACGGACGCGGTATGCCCAACTTCAGCTACGGCTACGTGGCCCAGTACGTCGAGCTCACGGTGGACACCGGCACCGGCCACATACGTGTCGACCGGGTAGTCAGCGCCCACGACGTGGGGCGGGCCATCAACCCGGACCTGGTGGTGGGCCAGATCGAGGGCGCGGTCGTCCAGGCCCACGGCTACGCGCTGAGCGAGAACCTCCGATCGGACGGCGGCCGCCTGCAGAACATGCGGCTCAGCACCTACCTGATGCCCGGCGTCGGCGACATACCCACCACCGTCGACAGCGTGGTGCTGGAGCTGGCCGACCCGCTCGGCCCGTGGGGCGCCCGCGGCATGGCCGAGATGGGCATGATCCCCTACGCCCCCGCGGTGACAGCCGCCCTCCACGACGCCACCGGCGTCTGGTTCGACAGCTTCCCCCTCACCCCCGACCGGGTCCTGACCGACCTCCGGCGGGCGCTCGGCTAGTGTCCCGAGTGGCTAGTTCCTCGCGGTTGTGTCTTTGCGGTGGTCGGCGTTTCTGGCGGCACGCCGGTCGGTGAACAGCGGCCGACTGGCGAGCACTCTCATGTCACCGTCTCGCGCCCCCTGACCGTTCTTGATGCAGTTGACCGTCCATGAGACGCACAACTGCATCAAGAACGGCCGGGCACCCCACAGGCGCCGCAGACCCCGCGGCTGGACCGACAATTGGATCGACAACCGCAACGAGCATCCGCACCCCTCCGTGTGGCGCATGACCGCCGACGAGAACCCGAGACCATCGCAGCATATCTGCAACGCATTCCCCACTCGGGACACTAGCGCGCTGTTGGCTGAGGTTCAGGCGACTGCGAAGAGCCGGTTCCCGGCGGCGGGTCGGTGGTGTCCGCTTGTCGGCGGCGGCGCCGGCGGCGGGTCGGGTGCGTGTGCTGGTCCGTGGCGGGTCTGTTCGGGTGGGTGCAGGGTGTGGTTGCCGTCGGGGTTTTTGCGGATGCGCCAGTTGTGGTGGTGGATCTTCTGGTGGCAGTCCCAGCAGACGGGGGTCATGTTGTCGAGTTTGGTGGATCCGCCCTGAGCGACGGGTTTGATGTGGTGGATCTGGCACAGCGCGGGGTGCGCCGCGCAGTGGAAGCATCCGCCGTGGCGGGCCAGCAAGATCTGGCGCTGGGACTCGGTGGCGGTGCGGACCGAGTGCGTCCGCCAGATCGGCTTGCCGTCGCGGTCGTACACCAGGCCGGTCAGTCTGGCGTTGCACGAGAGCTCCTCCAGCACAGCCCGCGGCAGCCGGGTGCCGTCGGGCAACTCCGCGACGAGCCTGCCAGTGGCACCGTCGACATGGGCGACCACACAGATGTCCGCTATCGGCCGGCCACCACCCCCGACACTGCGGCCGGAGCCGTCTGCTCGGCTGTTGCCGGGACCGTCTGCTCGGCCGCTGGTGTCGTTGTTGCGGGAGCCGCCTGCTCGGCCGCTGTCGTTGTTGCGGGAGCCGCTGTCGTTGTTGCGGGAGCCGCCTGCTCGGCCGCTGTCGTTGTTGCGGGAGCCGCTGTCGTTGTTGCGGGAGCCGCCTGCTCGGCCGCTGGTGTCGTTGTTGCGGGAGCCGCCTGCTCGGCCGCTGTCGTTGTTGCGGGAGCCGCTGTCGTTGTTGCGGGAGCCGCCTGCTCGGCCGCTGGTGTCGTTGTTGCGGGAGCCGCTGTCGTTGTTGCGGGAGCCGCCTGCTCGGCCGCTGTCGTTGTTGCGGGAGCCGCTGTCGTTGTTGCGGGAGCCGCCTGCTCGGCCGCTGGTGTCGTTGTTGCGGGAGCCGCCTGCTCGGCCGCTGTCGTTGTTGCGGGAGCCGCTGTCGTTGTTGCGGGAGCCGCCTGCTCGGCCGCTGGTGTCGTTGTTGCGGGAGCCGCCTGCTCGGCCGCTGTCGTTGTTGCGGGAGCCGCTGTCGTTGTTGCGGGAGCCGCCTGCTCGGCCGCTGGTGTCGTTGTTGCGGGAGCCGCTGTCGTTGTTGCGGGAGCCGCCTGCTCGGCCGCTGGTGTCGTTGTTGCGGGAGCCGCCTGCTCGGCCGCTGGTGTCGTTGTTGCGGGAGCCGCTGTCGTTGTTGCGGGAGCCGTTGTTGTGGGGTTTGTCTGTTGGGGTGTTGGTGGTGGTGAGGGCGTCGAGGGCGTCGGCCATGCATTGACCGAAATTGCGGCGGCCGGTTCCGTCGGCGGGGGCTTTCTTGTCGGCGCTGTGCATGCGAGCGGCTTGCGAGCGCAGCCGGTTGGCGACGCGTCTGCCGGTCACCGGGTCGAGCTCGCCGCGGAGATGGACCATCCCGTCGTCGCCGTCCCAGACACGAACACAGCGCCGCGCCCGCGAACGGCGATGCTGGGACTCCCCGTCGTCGCCGTCGCGGTCGACCACCCACCGGCGAGCCTCTCGGGCGAACTGCTCGGGACGCATCGACACAGCCTTCGCCAACAGCTCCCCGTCGCCGTCGACAGCGCTGGCGCCGGCCGTCTCGGAAGCTTCGGCCAGCCGCCGCGCGTTCGCCGCGGACACCCGCCCCGACTCGACCGCATCACGCGCCGCGGGCGCCTCCCGCAACGCCTCGGCCGTCTTTAGGTGGCTGCGGGCCTCGCGCCGCGACAACCCGGCCGAACCCGCCAGCACCTCAGCGCCGCCGTCGCCGTGACGCTCACGGCCCGCCACCGCCGCCGCAGCCGACACCTGCGCAGCCGACAGCGCCGCCATCGCCGACCTCGACACCGCCAGCATCTCACGCAACTCCGAACACGACGCCGCGCCCGCGCCCACCAGCTCCAGCATCTCGGAGGCAGCGGCCTCGGCCCGACGAGCAGCTTCGATCAACATGCACACAGCATCCCACAGGGCTATGACATCCACCCCCCACAGCCCCCATCCTCACGCATTTCTCGATACTCCTCCACGCGAAAACTCCCACCAACCACACGATCCCGCGGATCCAGCGCCGCCGTCGCCGTGACGCTCACGGCCCGCCACCGCCGCCGCAGCCGACACCTGCGCAGCCGACAGCGCCGCCATCGCCGACCTCGACACCACCAACATCTCACGCAACTCCGAACACGACGCCGCGCCCGCGCCCACCAGCTCCAGCATCTCGGAGGCAGCGGCCTCGGCCCGACGAGCGGCTTCGATCAACATGCACACAGCATCCCACAGGGGTATGACATCCACCCCCCACAGCCCCCATCCTCACGCATTTCTCGATACTCCTCCACGCGGAACTCCCACCAACCACGCGATCCCGCGGATCTAGCGCCGCCGTCGGTTGTCGTGGTCATCTTCGACGACCTCGTCGAGGCCATCCATGCGGTTCCGCGGATCTAGCGCCGCCGCCGTTGCCGTGTCCGTCGGTTCGGGGCCCCGGGCTGTTGCCGCGCGCCGACCGGTTGGATGGACGTGACCCGCTTCGGGCGCTGCGCGGCTGCGCCGAACTGCTCTGCTGTCATCGACCCGGCGCCGCGCGGATGGATCGTCGCGCTGGTGTCGGCCGAGGAGACCGCCGCCCAGACAGCGTTCTGCGACGCCTTCGAAGCCGAGGACCTCGTCGGCGCCGTCGAGGGCCGCCCCGGCGCCGGCGAACTTCCCGGCAGCGACGAGATCCCCGTCTTGTCGGCGGTCTCCGACAACGGCGCGCCCGCGACCGTCGACGCCGCCGAGGCGTTCATGGCGCTGTGCTCGACCGTGCAGCACCCCGACCGGCCCGACACTCCCACCGACCAGGTGCCGCAGCGGCGCGTGCAGAGAACGTTGGACGCCCCAACGCCGGGAATGGCCGGTGCTTCGCACTCATAGTGTTGGTGGTGTCTTCGATGGGTGCGGGTCTGACTCGGTGCTTCGCTGGCTTCGTGTCTTGCAAACGATCTGTCGGCTGGTGCCCGTCGGGGACGCGCGCCAGCCGGTCGGAGGGAATGTGACCTGATAGGAGCCTCGGTTCGAGCGCCTTGAGTGTATTGTCGGTTGTTCCGGCCGGTGGTGCCCAGCCAGCTGGAAGTGGTCCAAAGGAAGGGCAGACCGATTGTGCCAGATGTACAACGAATCGTCATGGGTGGGGTGGACACCCACCGTGACGAGCGCACGGTAGGTGTCCATCGATTTGGCGGGGCGGCTGCTGGGCACGGCCTCGTTCGCGGTGACACGGGAAGGCTATGGGCAGCTACTGGGGTGGTTGCGCAGTCTCGGCGGGGTGGAGTGTGTCGGAGCAGAGGGCACCAGCAGCTACGGCGCGGGCCTGGCGCGTCGTCTCGCAGCGGAGGGCGTGAGCGTGGTCGAGGTGCTGCGCCCCAAGCGCGGGGCGCGCCGCGGGGACAAGTCGGATCCCGCGGATACCGAGGCGGCCGCGCGGGCTGTGCTGTCAGGAGAGGCCACAGCCCGCCCGAAGTCCGCTGACGGCCCGGTGGAGGCGATCCGGGTGCTGCGCGCCGCGCGGCGCTCCGCGGTCAAGGCCCGCACCCGAATCGCTGCTGCCTGCCTCGCTCACGGCTCACGCGCGCCGCGCGGCGCTCCGCGGTCAAGGCCCGCACCGCCGCCGTCAACCAGATCAAAGCGCTGTTGGTGACCGCCCCCGAGCAGATCGCCGCCCCGCTGCGGGGCCTTCGCACCGCCGCTTTGGTCGGTGCCTGTGCTCGACTGCGGCCCGATACCGCCGGCGGCGAGGCTGCCGGCGCGGCGAAGAGGACCATGCGCGGCCTGGCGCGACGGCACCGGGCGCTCAGCGGCGAGATAGACGAGCTCGACGCTGAGATCGCCCGCCTGTGCATGCAGGCGAATCCCGCTTTGATGGCCGCGCCCGGCGTCGGCGCGCAGACTGCCGCCGCGCTGCTCGTCGCCGCTGGCGACAACCCGCGGCGCCTGCACAGCGAGGCGTCCCTCGCGGCGCTCTGCGGAGCCGGCCCCATCGAGGCGTCCTCGGGGCGCACAATGGCTGTCCTCGTGGGCCGCGACAGCCAGTCGCCCCATCGAGGCGTCCTCGGGGCGCACCGTGCGCCACCGCCTCAACCGCGGCGGCGACCGAGCAGCCAAACTCAGGACATTAGAGACCGAGCGCTTTGCGCAGTACCTCGTCGATGGCGCGGCGGCGTCGCAGCCGCCGGACCTGGCCCCTGATCCGCACCGATAGACCGTCTCGATGTCCAAGGGCGCCTGCTGCGAGGCCGACGGACCACCGCCAGAGAACGAGATACCGGTAGCCGACTACTTCCTGCAGTGCGCTGTCGAGGACGGCGAGAGCGAACAGCACATCGCCGAGCGCGTCGCGGCCGCCCTCTCGAACGGCACATCATGGAAGCGAGTCGCCGAGATCCTCGGGGTGTCAGTCGGCGAGGCCGAACGGCGCTTCGCTCACCTCCGGGCCAGCACATCGCCCGAACAGTCGTAGAAGCTCCAACAGCGGGCGAGAGTCGCCGTCGGCGGACCACCACTGCCGCAGTTCACGAACAGTACCGGCCGAGGCTAGTCAGGGGACCTCCGTCGACAGCGTCGTGGTGTTCCCATACGGTGCCGAGTTCGAGGCACCGGCCGAAGCTGGTCAGAGGACCTCCGTCGACAGCGTCGTGGTGTTCCCATACGGTGCCGAGTTCGAGGCACCGGCCGAAGCTGGTCAGAGGACCTCCGTCGACAGCGTCGTGGTGTTCCCATACGGTGCCGAGTTCGAGGCACCGGCCGAAGCTGGTCAGGGGACCTCCGTCGACAGCGTCGTGCTGGAGCTGGCCGACCCGCTCGGCCCGTGGGGCACCCGCCGGGCGGTCAATTGGCGGGCGGCACCCGGCTGGTAGCGTTCGCTGCGGGGACGGGCGTTGTAGTTCTCCATCCATTCCTGCACGTCGGCGTCGTTGTCGAAGTCGACGCCGTCGGCGATCATGTCGGTGACGATGTTGGTGGTGGCCGACCTCTTGGCCGGGTCCGCCGCGTTGGCCCTCATATCGCCGAACGCCCCTCGGGCCGCCTCGAGGTTCTCCTGCAACCGGTCCTGCGCGAGGCCCCGTTGCTGCGCCGCGAAGCGCAGCCATTGCGGGAACACCGACTCGACGACGTCGTGCCACCCCTCGTCGCACACCGACTTGGCCGGTATCCACACACTCACGAACTCCACAACCCTTCGCGGGCTCCAGCACAGCACATCACCGTCCCACCATGCTTCAGAGAACCGGCAGGCCGCCGCGAGCACCGTGTCGGCGTCGGAGGCGTCCCGCTCGTCGACCACGGCGCGGAACTCCCCGCGGAGGTCGTCGATCTCCTCGTCGGTCAGCCATCGGGGCCCGTGCTCCTCACCACATGCCGGCAGCAGCCCGATCCGATGCTCCAACAGCGCCCTCAGCTTCTCGTCCATCATTTCGTCGTCACCGCCGTTGTCGCCGCCGTTGTCGCCGCCATGGCGGAGCGCCGCTGCGACGTCCTGCACCTCCAGAGCGGCCTCGACGATCACCCGAGCGTCACCCAGGCTGATCTCCTCCACTACCGCGTCGGGCCACTGCTTGAATTCTGCGGCCACCGTCTCAACCGCCGGGCCGTAGGCGAGACTGCTCGCGCCCTTGCCTGCCGTCGCGTGGACTGCGACGCCCATCCCCCGCACCGCGCCGTCGGGGCGCTGGAAGTCGATCCACACCGCTCGCTCGTCTCCCCATGGGTCGGTGAGCAGCACCGAGCGGCGCGGCACGACATCGCCGAGCGCCGCAGCCCAGCCAGGCGGCGGCTCACCGTCACCGGCCAACTGCTCCAACAGGTCATGCGCCTGGGCCCGGCATCCGGGCGGCCCGTACACCCCCATCGCCGCGGCCACCGCCCCGGCCGCGGCACGGTCGTCGCAGACCTCCGCCGCGGCCAGCACCCTCGGCGCAGCCATCGCGGGATCGCACGCGTAGACGAAGGGACGGAACAGCGCCTGTATCGACGACGCCCAATACTCCGCCACGTCGAGGTCGGTGAGGACTGCGGCGTCGGCGGCGTCCGTCAACAGCACCTGTTCCAGCTGCGGTTCCGGGCCCGCAGCCGCCCTGAGGCGATCGCCGGGCCTGGTCCCTTTCGGCGTGACGCGACCGCCCCCGCAGCGGCGCTTCGGTCGTGGCATGTGCGGCCCCCTTGTTCTCTCCGGCACGGAACCGATCTGGGCATCGTCGCGCACCGACCGGATCCGTCTCTTCTAGCCGCGGCCGACGCACAACTGGGCGATCCCCCGCCGACCCAGCGTCGAGGCACCGACCACCCTCGGAATCCTCCTCAAGCCGCGGCCGACACACAACTGGGCGATCCCCCGCCGACCCAGCGTCGAGGCACCGACCACCCTCGGAATCCTCCTCAAGCCGCGGCCGACACACAACTGGGCGATCCCCCGCCGACCCAGCGTCGAGGCACCGACCACCCTCGGAATCCTCCTCAAGCCGCGGCCGACACACAACTGGGCGATCCCCCGCCGACCCAGCGTCGAGGCACCGACCACCCTCGGAATCCTCCTCAAGCCGCGGCCGACACACAACTGGGCGATCCCCCGCCGACCCGGCAGTCAGCCGAGGTTCTGACCGTCGATGAGAACTGTCGGGCGTCGAGGGTGCAGTGATCATTCCCGCTCACCCCCGACCAGGCCATGGCCGGTTCCAGGGCCGTCTACCGGCGGCACGGCGCCTGAGAATTCGAGCCGTGAAGTAGATTCGAGACGGCAAGTGAGACTCAACACCGATTTCTTGAACCGCTGCGTGCGGACGCTGGCCGCGGCTCTCGACCGCCTCGATGACGTCGAGACCGGCGACGACGACTACGACATCTTCAGGGCGGCCTGCGTCAAGGAGTTCGAGATCATCCTGGAACAGTGCGGCAGCCTTCTCAGGAAACGCCTCCGGCCCTACTTCTCATCGAACCGCGAGGCCGACTCGCTCGCCTTCAAGGCCACGTTCCGCGAGGCCGCCCGGCACGGCCTGATCGCAGTGGAGGCGTGCGAGCGGTGGCTGGAGTACCGCGACTGCCGCAACGACACGTCCCACAAGCACGGCGAGGCGTTCGCGGAGGCCACGCTGGCGGTGCTTCCGGCGTTCGTGGCCGACGCCCGCCGGATCGCCGCCGTCGTCGGGGAACCCTTCGATGACTGACCGGCTGGATCTTCGCTGCCGCCACCGCCGACGGGTCGAGGCGCTGCTCGCGGCCCATGTGCCCGACACCGAAGTGTGGGCCTACGGCAGCCGTGTCAACGGCGGAGGCCACGAGGCAAGCGACTTGGACCTCGTGCTGCGCGGCCCTAACCTCGGCCCGATCCCCCGCGGGCGCATGGCCCGGCTCGATACCGCTCTCGAACAGTCCAACATTCCCATCGTGGTGCAGACCCTCGACTGGGCAAGGCTGCCGCAGAGCTTCCGCGACGAGATCGAGAAGCAGTACGTGGTCCTACGCGCGGCGCCTCAGCCCAGCCCCGACCGACAGGCAGAATGAGCCGCGGCGGCGAACTGCACCGCCAGAGGCTCGACACCGGAGCCTGCGACGTCGGCGAGCCGTCCGGGACCGACTATGCGGCCTTGACAACGCACCGCCAGAGGCTCACACCGGAGCCTGCGACGTCATCTGACAGCGTCGACGAGCAGCACCTCAGGAGTTCCCTCGCCGTCTGGCTCGTGCGCGTCCGCGACGGCGCCGACCCCGACCCGGTCGCCGCCACACGCTTCGCGGACGTGTCCGCCGACCATCCCCACGCCGCGTTCATAGAACGCTTCGCTCAACTCGAAGTCACCGAAGGCTGCCGCGACGGCACCCGCTACTGCCCCGACGACACCGTCACCCGTGCCCAGATGGCGAGCTTCCTGCACCGTGCCCGGACCCTGAAACTCCTCGAGCTCGACGACGCGCCCGCGCTGGAGGTGCTCCGAGCCGACCCGCACCTGGTGGGCACCTACCCGCCGCCGGTGGTCATAATGGCAGCGCCTCCCCGCGGTGTTCGACGCCGTGAGACGGGCCGTGGACGACGACCGCTCCCCGGGGCGGTTCCTCATCACCGGCTCAACCTCGCCCAAGCGGCCTCCGACCACCACTCTTCACGGCTGAGCCGATGCACGGCTTCGGCCACGACATCGAGCATGGTCGTGCCCCGCTGCTGAGCCAAGCGAGAAATCTCGTCCCTCAACTCGACGGGGACCCGCAACGCAGTAGTCTCAGAAAGCGCCATATTTGTAGCCCAACAAAGCAACTCCATGCACCCTAGTGCTGTGTCGTCGAAATGGCTAGGGCAGCGCAGCAGGACCGAGACCCTGCTTGGGAGCGCTCCGGACACCCCGATTATTTCAGCGACGGACCCCTAGCTGGTAGCAATTCTACTGCTACTATAGTAGTATTATAATTATGAAAATCAGTGTGAGCATTCCTGAGGGCGATGTCGAGTTCCTGGACGACTACGCCGCGACCCATGGCATGGCGTCCCGGTCGGCAGCACTGCAACGGGCGATACGGCTGCTACGGGCCAACGAACTGTCGCGGCACTACGCGGCAGCCTTCGCCGAATGGGCTGACGACGCCGACAGCCGCGTGTGGGATGACGCCGTCGCCGACGGGCTGAGTGGAGACTGATGCGACGGGGCGAGATCCGCATCGTCGGGCTGGACCCGGTGGTGGGCACCGAGTCGGCCCGGACCCGTCCCGCGGTGGTCGTCAGCAACGACGGCGCCAACACGATCGCGGCTCTGCTGGGGCAGGGCGTCGTGACGGTCGTCCCGGTGACTTCCAACACCGAGGTGATCCACCCCTTCCAAGTGATGCTGGCCGCGTCCAGCACCGGCCTCAGGCTCGACTCGAAGGCCCAGGTCGAGCAGATCAGATCTGTAGACGTGAAGCGGATCGGCGACACGGTCGGCCTGGTGCCGCTCGATCTCATGGCGCAAATCGAAGACGCCATGCGACTGCATCTGGAACTCTGACATCCGGCCCGGCAGCCGGCCGGAGCGCGAAGTGTCTGAGTTCGCCGCGGCCCGCCGTTCGATGACGACTCGCCGGGCGCCGACAACGAGCACCGCGAGCCAGCACCGTTCCGAACTCACAAACCCCGCAACACAAAAACACCGCCCCCCGACGCCGAACACGCGCTACTCCGGCCCAGCTGGAAGCTGCTCGACACCCTCACCCCGACCTGAACGCGGAAAGCCTGTAATCGTCGATGAACTCGCCCAGTGACCGAGCCTCCACGCCGACCAAGCGCTCACAGCGACGCCACGGCTCCAGAAGACTCTGCCACATTTTTCCTTTCTAAAAGGAGAAAATATCAGTGAATTGTCCTTTTCAAGAGGAGAAGTTTCTGCCATGGTGCGGTCCGGCAGCAGAGCGGATGCTTCGGATGGGACGTGTTGACTTGTAGCGAATTGCATTCGATCGCCGGCTTGAGGCAGCGCGCCGCTGCCCCGTGACGACAGTCGTCTCAGGGTGCCAGGGCGGTGATGGGGGCCACTGCCACGCCGTCGGGGCGCTCGTAGGCGTATCCGCCGGCGGTGACGACGAGCAGTTTGGCCGGCTCGCCCGCCTTGTCGAGGTTCACCTTGTTGCGCAGCCGCAGAAGCGCGGCCGCGGCGTCATCGGGGCCGCGGCCGCCGCCGAGCTTGATCTCCGCGGCGATCCACCGCCCGTCGGAGCGTTCGAGGACGGCGTCCACCTCCAGTCCGGTGTTGTCGCGGTAGTAGTGGATGCTCGCGTCGTTGGCCTCGGCGTACACCCGCAGGTCGCGCACCGCCAAGGCTTCGAACAGTGCGCCGAACCCCCTCGGGTCGGCCATGAGCCGGGCCCGGTTGGACCGCAGGGCCGCCACCGCCAGCGACGGGTCCACCAGGTAGCGCTTCGGTGTGGCCGCGATGTGAGCCCGGGACCGCAGATCGGCGGGCCACGGGGTGAGATGCTCCAGGACGAACAGCTGCTCCAGGGCCGACAGGTAGGCGGCCACCGTCCTCGGGTCCGCGGGGCGGACCGTGTCCATGTCGGCCGCGAGGACCCTTCGTGAGGCGCTGGTGGCGATGTTGCGGGCCAGCGACTCCAGCAGCCGAGCCACGCCCGCAGGGTCGCGGCGGGCCCGGTCGACGTACTCGATGTCGGCCTTGCACAGGTCGGCCAGATAGTCGCGCAGCACCTGCTGGGCCCCGGCGCCGTCGGCAGTCACCAGCGCGGGCCAGCCGCCCCGGCACACCAGCTCGTAGACGTCGGGCTCGTCGCCGATCGCGGGCGCCGACACCTCCCCGGAGCCGAACAGGGCGCCCAGCGACACGGCCCCGGACGACTCGCCGGACTCGAACAGCGTCATGGGCCGCATCCGCACCCTGCGCACCCGCCCCGCCCCGGTGTGGCGGGTGTGGCTGTCGGGCGGCACCGCCGAGCCGGTGAGGATGAACTGCCCCGGCCGTCCGATCTCGTCGCAGGCCCGCCGCATCGGGTTCCAGATGCCCGGCGACAGGTGGTACTCGTCGATGAGCCGGGGCCGCTCGCCCTCTAGCAGCAGCCTCCTGGCCATTGCCGAGGTGAGAGCTGCCGACTCCTCGGCGTCGATCAGCACGGCGCTGCGGGCCGCGTTGCCTCCCGTCCAGGTCTTGCCGCAGGCCCGCGGGCCCTCGACGAGCACCGCCGGGGCAGCCCCGAGGGCCTGAGCGAGAAGTGCGTCCGCGATCCGGGGCCGGTACCGCCCGCGGATCGTCATCAAGAGAGGATGCTCGCCCATCGCGCTGTCCACAAAATCAATGTATCAAATTTGAGCTGTACAATGCACTAATATCAAATGCCGCAATGCATGAATGCTCGCCCGTGAGATTCTGCTCGAGAAGGACGGCCCGGCTGGAATTGTCTCTTGCGGAACGGAGACCGCGCAGGAGGCGAGCGGGCCCGCCGTGCGCGGCCGGCGCCGCAGGACACCATTGATCGCGGGCCGCGCAGGCGACGGAGCCGCCCGCCTGAACCGGAACCGCTCGCCTGTGCGCTCGGCCGATCAGAGCGGGTTGCGCCAGCGCAGCCCCGGGAAGCGAGCGAAGTCGCTGTCGTTGGAGTGGACTTCGGCTTGGTGCTCGACGGCCAGCGCGGCGATGTGAGTGTCCGTGACGAGGTTGCCCCCCACGCCGGCGGCAGTCAGCATGCTTCGGAAGACAGCGATGTGCTGCGTGCCCGGGTTCAGCGGTGTGACGCCGGGCGACCGGAACCATTCGGCCACGAGGTCGACGGCGTGCTCCGGAGCCGCCGGCGCGTCCATGACACTGGGATGGGTGAGCAGCCGCACGAACCCGGCAGCCACGAGCCACGGAACCCCCACTCGCTCAGTTCCGTTCACCGCGTCCTCCCACCACCGGCGCGCCGGTCCGTGCAACCGCGCACCGGTGCTGTGTGCGTAGACGAGCAAGTTCAGGTCTGGGACGATCAATGTGGCGGCGAGCCCGTGAAGCCGGCAGCCTCGAGCGAGTCGTTGACCTGGTTCAGCCGCAACGGATCGACGCCGGGCCTGAAACCGCTGTCGTGGCACCTGACCACATAGTCGGGCCTCGGCTCTGCCGGCACAGGGGACAGACCCCGCCGCAGAGTGTCGTTGACGACCTTCTTGAACGGCTCCCCCGCCAGTTGGGCCTGCTCCTTCAGAGCCGCGGCCAAGTCGTCGTCGAGAGTCAACGTTGTACGCATCAAGACATCGTAGCACCTTCTTTGAATGATGCCTTGACGCTCCGCCTCGATCGCAGCAGGCCCTCGATGCTCGGAAGACCCCCGCGTGGGCGGCGCCTCAGACGGTCCACCTCCTCGCAGACCCGGCGCTTGGGGAAGACCCCCGCGTGGGCGGCGCCTCACCCCCGGATCCGTCGCAGCGCCTCTGTCGCGTTCATCGGCAAAGCGGTCCGCACCCGCGTGGGCGGCCCTTCACCCCCGGATCCGTCGCAGCGCCTCTGTCGCGTTCATCGGCAAAGCGGTCCGCACCCGCGTGGGCGGCCCTTCACCCCCGGATCCGTCGCAGCGCCTCTGTCGCGTTCATCGGCAAAGCGGTCCGCACCCGCGTGGGCGGCCCTTCACCCCCGGATCCGTCGCAGCGCCTCTGTCGCGTTCATCGGCAAAGCGGTCCGCACCCGCGTGGGCGGCCCTTCACCCCCGGATCCGTCGCAGCGCCTCTGTCGCGTTCATCGGCAAAGCGGTCCGCACCCGCGTGGGCGGCGCCTCACTCCCGGATCCGTCGCAGCGCCTCTGTCGCGTTCATCGGCAAAGCGGTCCGTACCCGCGTGGGCGGCCCTTCACCCCCGGATCCGTCGCAGCTGGCCAGCCGCCGCCTGGCTCGGCCATGCGGCGGTCAGGCGCTCCCAGCAGTCCTGGAGGCTCCGGGGCAGGACCCTCACGTCGGCGATGGCGGTCATGAAGTTGGTGTCGGAACGCCAACGGGGCAGCACGTGAATATGGACATGGTCGAAGACGCTGGGGCCGGCGCCCTCTCCGAGATTGGCGCCGATGTTCACCCCGTCGGGCGAGAACGCGGCCTTCACCGCGGCCACAGCGTCGTGGACGGTGTCCCAGAGCTCGCGGCGCTCGCCGGAGTCCAGGCCCTCCAGGTCTCCAACAGCCCGATAGGGCAGGATCAGCAGGTGGCCCGTGGAGTACGGGTAGCGGTTCAGGATGGCGAAGACCAGTTCGCCCCGATGCACGATGTGGGTCTTGTCGTCGGGCAGGCCCGAGCTGAGGATGGCCTCGAACAGGCTCTTGCCCTCCCCGACGCCCGGGCCGGTCCCGGCGCCGGGGACCGTGCCCGGGATGGTGCCGGAAGAGTTCACGATCCCGGCGGCGGCCGCCTCCCGGCCCTCCATCATGGCAGGGATCCGCCACCCGGCCCAGAGGCGCTCCACCATGTCAGCCCCGAGCCTCCACCTCGGCCGCCAAACGGGCCGCGAAGGACTCCAGCGGGACGTCGCGCTCGGGGCTCTTGGCGCCCCGGGCGTTGACCCCGACCGTGCCGCCGGCCATATCGTCGTCGCCCACCACCAGCACGTACGGGACCTTGGCCACCTTGGCGTTGCGGACCCGCTTCCCCAGGGGATCTTCCGCCAGACTCACCTCAGTGCGGAAGCCTCGGCGCCGCAGCACGGCGGCCACCTCGGCGGCGTAGTCGGCGTGGGCCGCCGCCACCGGCAGAACCTCGGCCTGCACTGGCGCCAGCCAGGCCGGGAAGGCGCCTGCGTAATGCTCGATCAACACCCCGAAGAAGCGCTCGACCGACCCGAACAGAGCGCGGTGGATCATCACCGGGCGAGGACGGGAACCGTCCGACGCCACATATTCCAGCCCGAAGCGCTCGGGCAGGTTGAAGTCCACCTGGATGGTGGAGAGCTGCCACGACCGTCCGATGGCGTCGCGCACGTCGACGTCGATCTTGGGGCCGTAGAAGGCGCCGCCGCCCTCGTCGGTCTCGTAGTCGAGCCCGGCCGACTCCAGCGCAGCCCGCAGACCGGCGGTGGCGTCGTCCCACAGCGCCTCCTCGCCCACGTACTTCTCTGCGGGCCGGGTGGACAGCTTGGCTTGGAACTCGGTGAAGCCGAAAGCCTCGAGCACGCTCAGCACGAACTCCAGCAGCGAGGCCAACTCGGCTCCGACATGCTCGCGGACGCAGAAGATATGGGCGTCGTCCTGGGTGAAGCCCCGGCTGCGAAGCAGACCGTGCACCGCGCCCGACAGCTCGTAGCGGTACACCGCGCCGAGCTCGAACAACCGCATGGGCAGTTCCCGGTAGCTGCGCTGCGACGACCGGTAGACCATCACATGGAACGGACAGTTCATCGGCTTCGGGTAGTAGTCGGCGCCGTCCATCTCCATGGGCGGGTACATGCTCTCGGCGTAGAAGTCGAGATGTCCGGAGGTCTCCCACAGCACCGACTTGGCGATGTGGGGCGAGAACACGAGCTCGTACCCGCCGTCTGCGTGGCGCCTGCGCGAGTAGTCCTCCATCAGCGTGCGCACCAGCGCTCCCTTGGGATGCCATACCGCCAGGCCGGGACCCAGCTCGGTCGGCCACGACACCAGGTCGAGCTCCGCTGCCAGGCGCCGGTGGTCGCGCCGCTCGGCCTCGGCAAGGCGGTACAGGTGGGCCTTGAGCTCCTTGCGGGCAGCCCAGGCCGTGCCGTAGATGCGCTGCAGCATCGGGTTGCTCTCACTGCCCCGCCAGTAGGCCCCGCTGACCCGCTGCAGCGCGAAATGCCCCAGCCGCCCGGTGGACGGCACATGGGGGCCGAGGCACAGGTCCACGAACCCGTCGGAGTCGCCGTTGCCGTCATCGTTGCGGTAGCAGCTGACGTTGCCGCCCTCGGACGCCTCCGAGACCAGGTCGCGGCCGGCGTCCGCGCCCATGGCCACCGCCTCGATGATGGCCCGCTTGTAGGGATGCTCAGCGAACAGCTCCAGAGCGTCCGCGGCGGCCATCTCGACCCGCCGGAACGGCTGGTCGGCCTCGATGATCTCCCGCATGCGGGCCTCGATGCGATCCAGGTCGGCGTCGGAGAATGTGCCGCCTTCGGGAAGCTCGAAGTCGTAGTAGAAGCCGTGCTCTATGGGCGGCCCGATGGCGAAAGTGGCCCCCGGAAAGAGGTCCAGCACCGCTTGGGCCAGCACATGCGCGGTGGAGTGGCGCAGAGTGTGCAATCCCCGGTCCGACGATGCGGCGACGATCTCCACCGACGCGCCGTCGGGCAGTGGCGCAACCAGGTCCCTCTCGTGGCCATCGACCACCGCGACCACCGCATCGGCAGCCAGTCGGGGGCCGATGGCGGCAGCCAGATCGGCCGCGCTGGACCCCTCGGGCAGCTCACGAGCGGAGCCGTCAGGCAGCGAGACCGAGACCACGGACATCGCCTGCGAGGCTACCGCTGCCCCTGAGGGCGCGGCTCCGCTCGAACGGCGGTCCACGGCGTCCGAGCCGCTCCAAGGGGGCCGAGCCGCCCCAAGGAGGTCTCGTGCGGACGACTCCCTGCAGCCGCCGACGCCGGAGCCTCACCGTGCGCATCGCCCGCAACCGGAGAGGTCTCGTGCGGACGACTCCCTGCAGCCGCCGACGCCGAGATCTGGCAGCGGCGGCGCTGGTGCCCCAAGGAGGTCCCGTGCGGACGACTCCCTGCAGCCGCCGACGCCGAGAGCTGGCAGCGGCGGCGCTGGTGCCCCAAGGAGGTCTCGTGCGGACGACTCCCTGCAGTGCTGTCCGGGGCTGATCCGTGGCCGGCGTGCTCCCTGATCGTCGCGACGCCCGAGAAGACCCCCGCGCCCCGGGCCGCGTCGTGGAACGGCACGTTCTCAAGGTACCGTTGGCGGCTGTGGGCATCCTCGACGGCAAGCGCATCGTCGTCACCGGAGTCCTGACCGATGCCTCGCTCGCCTACGGCGCGGCCGCGCTGGCACTGGCCGAGGGCGCCGAGATCGTTTTGACCGGAGCCGGCCGGGCCATGCGCCTCACCCAGCGCACCGCCCGCAAGCTCGGCGACGGCATCGACGTGGTGGAGTTCGACGCTACCGAGCCGTCCCACGCCGACGCCCTGCGCGAGCACCTCGCCGGCAGCTGGGGGCAGGTGGACGGCGCGCTCCACGCCATCGGGTTCGCTCCCGAGGTGTGCCTGGGCGGCACGTTCATGGAAGCCAGCTGGGAAGACGTCAAGGTGGCGCTGGAGATCTCCACCTACTCGCTGAAGATGCTCGCCGACGCGGTCGCTCCTCTGATGCCGGCCGGCGGCTCGATCCTGGGCCTGGACTTCGACGCCACCCGTGCCTGGCCGGGCTACGACTGGATGGGCGTGGCCAAGGCCGGCCTCGAGTCCACCTGCCGGTACCTGGCCCGCTACCTCGGACCGAAGGGGATCCGGGTGAACCTGGTCTCCGCCGGTCCGATGAGGACCATGGCCGCACGCTCCATCCCCGGCTTCTCCGACTTCGAGGACGCCTGGGCGATGCGGGCGCCGCTCGGTTGGAGCGTCACCGACCCGACCGGCGTGTCGCGCACGATCGTGGCCATGCTGAGCGACTGGCTGCCGGCCACCACCGGATCGGTCGTGCATGCGGACGGCGGCTACCACGCCGTCGGCGCCTGAGCATCCCGAGCACCGGATCCGCCGAGCGTCGGACAATCTCGGCTTGCCGCCTCCGGCTCGCCCCATGGTGCGAACTCGGCAACGGAGCGGGCTCCAGAGCGTCCCGAGCACCGGATCCGCCGCGCGTCGGACAATCTCGGCTTGCCGCCTCCGGCTCGCCCCATGGTGCGAACTCGGCAACGGAGCGGGCTCCAGGCCGCACCGTGTCGCCGGGCCGGAGACCGGCTGAGAAACCGTTGCAACCCTCACGGGCCGCTGTCGTCGGTCTCGTCGAAGATGTCGCCCACCAGGCCCTCGAGGATGTCCTCCAGGGTGACCACGCCCAGCATGCGCCCGGTGTCGCTTCGCACCAGAGCCATGTGAACTCGCGACCGCCGCATGTCGAGCAGGAGGTCGCGACCGGCCATATCAGGGCCCACCACCCGCATGCGGCGCACCAACTCCAACGGCAGCGGATCGTCGCAGGCCTCCTCCGGCATGCGGATCAGGTCCTTGGCGTGGACGAACCCCAGCACGTCGTCGGGTTCCGACCCCCACATCGGGATCCGGGTGTGTCCGGTGGCGGCCACCACATCCTCGAGTCGGGCCGCGGACGCCCCCCGGGGCACGGACACCAGCCGGTCGGCGGGCACCATCACCGATCCGACCGACTGGGCACGGAACTCCAGCGCGCCCGACAGCAACTCGTGCTCGGTGGGCTCGATCACGCCCTCCTCGCGGGCGCCCGCGAGCAGCGTCCGGAACTCGTTGATGGTGAGCGCGGTGTTGATCTCGTCCACCGGATTGATGCCCATCAGGCGCACGATGCGGTTCCCCACGAAGTTGAGGGACGCGATGACCGGTCTGAACACTGCACCGTAGATGCGCATGGCCGGCGCCAGCAGCCGTGCCGACGCCTCCGGCTCGGCAATGGCCATGTTCTTGGGGACCATCTCGCCCACCACCACATGCAGCGTCGTCACCACGAACAGCGCCACCGCGAAGGAGATCGTGTGCAGGACGCCGGACGGAACCTCCACGACCCTCTCGATGACCGGCTCGATGAGGTGGGCGATGGCCGGCTCGGCCACATAGCCCAGCACCAGCGAGGCCATGGTGATGCCGAACTGGGCTCCAGCGAGCTGGGTCTGCAGGTCGCGCACCGCTGCCAGGGCGATGCCGCTGCGCCTGTCGCCGTCGGACGCGGCCGCCTCCAAGCGAACAGCACGGGCCGCGACCAGCGCGAACTCGGCCGCCACGAAAAAGGCGTTGGCCCCGAGCATCACCACCGCCACAACCAAGGCTACGACCGTCGCCGTGCTCACCGCGACACCCCCGAACCGACCAAGCACCGACCCCGCCGAAAAAAACAGCCCACAACCGTCGCCGCGCTCACCGCGACACCCCCGAACCGACCAAGCACCGACCCCGCCGAAAAAACAGCCCACGACCGTCGCCGTGCTCACCGCGACACCCCCGAACCGACCAAGCACCGACCCCGCCGAAAAAACAGCCCGCAACCGTCGCCGTGCTCACCGCGACACCCCCGGTGCTGCCGGGCCGCACCCGTCCCTTCGCCCCAGCGCGGGCGCGGCTACGGATACGACAGGCGCCGCCACCCGGACAGCGGCGATCCTCAAACGGTCGACAGCCACCACCTCGAGGCGCCAGCCGTCCACGGTGACGACCTCGCCGGGCACCGGTATGTGGCCCAGCCTGTCCAGCACCAGCCCGGCCAGCGTCTCGTAGCCGCCTTCGGGCATGGCGAAGCCGGTAGCGTCGAACACCTCGTCGGTGTGCAGCGACGCGGACAGCACCGTCGAGCCCCGGGACTCGGACCGGGTGCGCTCAGGGGTGGACGAGTCGTGCTCGTCGTCGATCTCACCGACGATCTCCTCAAGCACGTCCTCGAGGGTGATGATCCCCGCCGTGCCGCCGTGCTCGTCGACCACCACGGCCAGCAGACCCGCGCCGGCGCGCAGGTCGTGCAGGATGTCGTTGAGATCGCGGGACTCGGGCACGGCAAGCACCGGCTGCATCAACTGCGACACCGGCGTGGAATGCCGTTGCGGCCCGGGCACGGCGAACAGCGATTTCACATGGACCACGCCGGCCACGTTGTCGAGATGGCCCGCCGTGACCGGAAACCGGGAATGGCCGGTGCCGACGGCCAGTTCGGCGAGGTAAGCCACCGAGGCGTCGGCCTCGATGGCGACCACCTCCACCCTGGGCACCATGGCGTCGTCGGCCTGCTTGTCGGCCAGGCGGATCGACCGGGTGAGCAGCCACACCTCGTCCTCGTCGAGCATCCCCCCCTGCCCCGATGAAACGAAGAGGTGTTCGAGTTCGTCGCGATCAGGCACCGTGTCTATCTCCTCGCGCGGCTCCATGCCGAGTCGGCGCACCATCCAGTTGGCCGCGCCGTTGAGGAAAGCCACCACAGGCCGGGCCAGCACGCCGTACACGGTGGTCGGAACGGCCACCGCCACCGCTGTCCCGAAGGGCTTCGTGGTGGCCACCGCCTTGGGGACGAGCTCGCCCATCATCATCTGCACGATCGTGGCCAGCATCAGCGCGACCGCGACGGACACGCCCGAGGGCGTGTTGCCCCCGAACAGCGCCTCGACTCCGGGCGCAATCATCGGCGCCAGGGCCGGTTCGACCATGAAGCCGAGAAGCAACGACGAGACCGTGATGCCGATCTGCGCGCCCGACAGGTGAAACGACAGCCGGGCCACCAAGCGCTGGACCATCCGGGCCCGGCGGTCTCCGGCCCCTGCCCGTTCGTCCACTCGGGTGCGGTCCACCGCCACCAGCGCGAACTCCATGGCGACGAAGAAGGCGTTGGCTGCCATCAGCGCGAGAGCGGCCAAGAGCCACAGCGCGGTCTCTATCGGTCCTCCCAAGAATCTCCGGGCCCTTCGGGACCCGAATCTATCCGGCCGGCCCTCTCATGCCCGCTCCTGTTCGATGCGACCTGAGGGCCGTGTCGAGCTGGGACGGTTCCTGTGGCCCCACCGATACGGCTCGTGGTGGCATTCCTGCTGGTGGGCGGCGAGACCGTCGAGCTGCAGCTCGGACCGCTGTTCACCCAGATCGGGGTTGACGACGGCATCACGGCCCGCGACACGCGCCGCCGCCGCGGTGACCATCGCCCATCGCCTCACCACCGCCCGGCGGGCGGATCGCATCGCGGTGGTCGATGCTGGTCGTATCGTCGAGATCGGGACCCACCGCGAGCTGGTGGATCTGGGCGGGCGCTATGCGACGATGTGCGAGATGTGGGAGAGCCACGACGAAAAGATCCCCGTCCGCGCAGAGCCTCGACCGCGACGGTGCGACCCGGTGACCGCGCCGGACGCACAGGGGCCGCCCGGGGCTGCCGTGCCGGTGCCCGGAGGCCGAGCGGATGCACGACAATCTCACGAGAGCCCCGAGAGACCGTGAGCGAGGCCGAGGCCCGAGCGGCCCTTGGGCGCAGCAAGCAGGAGCGAGACGCGCAACGCTGCACAGCCAAGCGGCTCCACCTGCCCGTTCTGGCTCTGCGGGGTGTTCAGCGCACGATCGACGGAGCCTGCCTGCTGCGGGACGTCGACTGGGAGGTGCGACCAGGCCAGAGGTGGGTGGTGCTCGGTCCGAACGGCTCGGGCAAGACCACGCTCATGCGTATCGCCACGATGTGGGACCACCCCTCCGCAGGCGCCGTCGAGCTGCTCGGCGAGCGGCTGGGGAGCACCGATGTGCGAAAGCTGCGAGCCAGGGTCGGGTTCACGAGCGCGGCGCTGGCCGCCATGCTGCAGCCGTCGTTGACCGTGGCCGAGGTGGTGATGACGGCCAGGCACGCTGCGCTGGCCCCGTGGTGGCATGCCTACGAAGCCGACGATGCCGGCCGGGCTCGGGCCGCCCTGGCTCGAGTCGGTTGCGAGGACCGGGCCGACCGGCGCTTCGGGACGCTTTCCTCGGGTGAGCAGCAGCGGGTGCTGCTGGCTCGAGTGCTGTCACTGGAGCCAGCAGTGATCGTTCTCGACGAGCCCAACGCCGGGCTCGACCTGGCGGGACGCGAGCAGTTGATGGTCACGTTGAGCGGCCTGGCTCACGATCCGCTGACCCCGCCGTTGGTGCTGGTGACCCACCACACCGAGGAGATACCGGACGGTTTCACCCACGCGCTGCTGCTCCGCGACGGAGCAGTGCTGGCGGCGGGACCGATCGACGAGACGCTGACGAGCACCGGCCTCTCGGAGTGCTTCGGGCTCGACCTGATGCTGGAACGCCGACGCGGCCGCTGGACCGTCCGAGCGACCGGCCCCGAGACGCAAAGGCCAGGACGCCCGGCCGCCGACTCGCGGACCCCAGACTCGGCTTGACACATACTGTGATTGCATCTCGCTATTCTCAGTGCTAAGGTGGAGGATGTGCAGACGCTCTCATTCGCAGACCTGGCGCCCGTGCTCGCCGCCGTCCTCGGACCGATACTGCTGTTAGCGGTCACGATCATGCGCTACCAGCACGTCGACAGCACCAAGACCCGCGACCTCATCGACCGCAACCGCGAAGCCAGCGAACAAGCCCACAAAGAAACCCGCGACCTCATCGACCGCAACCGCGAAGCCAGCGAACAAGCCCACAAAGAAACCCGCGACCTCATCGACAAGAACTATCGGGAGATGGTCAGCGGCCTCGGACGCGCCGATGCGCGACTGAGCCGCATAGAGGGCACCCTGGGTATTCTGTCGGCGACTGCTCACAACGTGGACGACAGCGGCACCGAGGCAGCCTGAGCCACCCACTCGAGAACCCGACGCGGGCGCGCCGACGGTCGTTCCGGAGGACCGCGACCTGACGGCACCGCACCCCCGGGCTCCGGAACCTCACCGGCATGTTCCTCGCAGACCGTGACCTGACGGCACCGCACCCCCGGGCTCCGGACAAGCCCGCAGCCTCATGAGGCAAGTCGTTCTGGAGGACCGCGACCTGACAGCGCCGCGCCGGTGCCGACGTGACCGTGCCGGTGCGGGCTCTGCAGGCCCGCCGTGCTAGACCGCGGCCAGGCCGGGACCGCCGACCGCGCCGCAGGGGCGGATGGCCAGCAGCACGCCCTCGGCCACCTCCACCGTCGGCGGCGCGGCAACGATCACGTTGGAGGTGCCCCGTCCGGAAGTCGGGCTGAGCGCCTCCTCGACCAGCGGGAACAGCAGACCAGAGGTGGACGCGACCAGCGCGGGCCCGCCGACAGCCAGCAGCGACACGACCTCCCCCACCTCGCCGCGGAGACGACGCAGTCCCCGCACCACAGTCACATGGGCCTCCCCCACCGTGGCCGACACCTCCAGCGAGGACCAGCGAGGCGAGGCCAGAACCGCCAGGCTGGCCATCGCCTGGTCGAGCCGCCCTCCGGTGGGGAGCAGCACATGCACCGCCGAGACCTGCCGCAGCGCCAGCGCCATGGCCAGCTCGAGGTCGGTGGCGTCCTTGTCGACAGGATGCGCGTCGACGGTGCTGCCGCAGCGCTCGGCCCAATCCAGCGCGGCCTCGCCGGCGGAGTCCAGGTCGCCCACCACGGCATCGACGCGCAACCGCCAGCGGCGGGCCGCGTCAAGCCCGCCGTCAGCTGCGATCACGAGGTCGGGAGATCCCGTCGCGGGCGCCTCGCCGTGCTGGTCGCCCGCCACCAGCAACGCCCACGATCGACGTCTCACGATCGACGTCTCACGATCCTGCCGGCGCTGTGCAGTCGAACCTCACGGGAGGTACGGCGTGGGGTCCACGGCCCTGCCGTCGATGCGCATCTCGAAGTGCAGGTGGGGGCCGGTGGACCATCCGGTGGAGCCGATCGCACCGATGCGGTCCCCGCTCTGCACGTCCTGGCCCTCGGACACCTCGATACGGCTGAGATGGCCGTAGAGGGTGCTGTATCCGAAACCGTGGTAGATGACGACCACGTTGCCGAAACCGCCCCGCTGCCCGGCCAGGATCACTTCACCGGAGCGGGCCGCTCTGACCCGGTCGCCGGTGTCGCCGTCGAGGTCGATCCCGTTGTGCTGGCGCACCGACCCGAAGATGGGGTGGACCCTCGGCCCGAAGCCCGACGTCGTCTCGCCGTCCGCGGGCCAGGCCACCAGCTCGAACGGGCCGTTCTCCGCCTCGTGGCGACGGCGCTCCTCCTCGATCGCGCGGCGGCGCTCCTCCTCCTCCTGGCGGCGGCGCTCCTCCTCCCTGCGGCGGATCTCGTCCTCGATGCGGAAGATCTCCCGCTCCATCTCCTCGTCCGCCTGCTCGATCTCGGCCGAGACGAGGTCCCATTCGCGGATGCGGGCCTGGATCTCCCGGCGCAGCTCCAGCGCAGCCGACCGGGCGTCCTCGAGGTCTGCGAGCCGCTGCTGCTGGGCTAAGCGCTCCTCGTCGGCGTCGGCGGCCCGGTCGAGGGCCCGCCGACGCACCACTTCGATCTGCGCCTCCGCGGTCCGCAGCTCGTCGGTGATCTCCAACTCGTTGCCGAGGGCGAGGTCGAGCAGGAACAGCTTCACAGCGCTCTGGTTGAGGCCCGTCGAGAACTGCTCGACGAGATTGGCCGGCGGCTGGACGTAAGCCTCCACAGCCCGTCGGCGCAGCCGTTCTCGGAGGGCCTCGATCTCGTCCACGAACCATTCGGCCTCGGCCCGGGCCGCGTCAGCCTCGGCCTCCGCAGCCGCGATGGCTGCCTCCGCCGCTTCGACCCGGGTGTGTTGGAGGTCGATGTAGTCGTCCAGCTGCTGGAGCGCATCGACGAGGGCCGCGTCGTCCGCGACGAGCGCATCGACCTGGACAGCGACGTCAGCGGCATCGCGGGCCAGCTGCACCCGCTGCCGACGGAGGCCGTCGAGGCGCTCGTCGTCCTGTGCCGGCGCGGCTGCCGCCATCAGCGCTGCCGCGGAAACGATCAGAAGTAGCGCTCCGCAGAGGCGTCGCAGCCTACGCACGAAGATCAGCGTGACGGAACCGCAATATTTCCGCAATTTTAGTGCAATATTTCTGGCGGTGCGCCCATGGCGGCCCGACCCGGTCCCTCCCGGCCCGCGCAACAGAGACAACGCCTGTGGTTGTCGCACCTTGAAGATCTCGTCGGCGGTCATGCGCCGCACGGAGCCCGCGCAACATAGACAACGCCTGTGGTTGTCGCACCTAGGCGCCGAGCAGCAGGAGCAGGCCGATGACGGTGTAGCAGACCATCACGGCCAGCATCGGGTACTGCGAGCGCATCGCCAACCTGTGAGGCCAGCGCTCCACCGCCCGGTCGTGGGACACCGCGACGGCCAGGACATGGCCCACTGCGATGGCCGCGGTCTGCGTCCAGGCGATTGTGTCGGTGGAGACGGCGGTGAAGTTCACCAGATAGGAGGCAGTGCCGAAGAGGTCCCATCCCCGACCGAAGGGGTCGGAGACGTGCGCGATGATCTGCTGGCCCTCCAGCATCAGGTAGCTGAAATAGTGGGCGACTGTGTAGGCCGCCGCGATGGGCAGAAGCGAGGGCGCGAAGGCGTCGGCCAGTTCCCTCTCGCTGTCGCCGGTGACGGCGGCCATCCCGGCAATGGCCGCCCGGTACAGCACGAACACGACGAAGATCGCGAACACGAGCCCTACGGTGTTGACCGCGGTCAACTCCCAGCCGGTGCGTTGGGCGGCGACGTCGAGCCACACCGAACTGCGGGTGAAGCCGTCGTAGGTGGTGGAGCCGAGCACCACGAGGATGAACGCCACCGAGCCTCGCTTGACCGGCAGCACGGCCAGACCGGCCAGCGGCGCCCTCAGTCTCAGGGCGCCGCCCTCACGGTGCAGCGGCGCCATGGCAGACAGCTTGGTGAACAGCACGCCGAACCCCTCGGCGTCGTGCAGCCAGCCCCGACCGAACGCTGCCGCGCCCGCTAGCAACGCGACCGTGTAGGCAACCAGGCACATACCGAGCACCCGGATGTCGGTGTTGTCGTGGAAGGCGAGCTCGAACCAGACGAAGCCGAACACTGCGGCGGTGGCCCACCAGTGGTTTCCGGCGCCGCGGTCGGCGTCGGTTGCCGCCTGACCGCGGAGGCGGGCCCGCAGTCGGGCCGATCCGTCGGCGATGGTGGTGAACGGGCTGAGGTGCAGCCACACATCCCCCACCAGCACCGACACCACCTGGAGGCCCACCCAGAAGATGACGTAGACCGCGACCGGGGCGATGTTCACCGACGGGTTGGTGTTGCCGGCCAGCCCTGCGTAGAGCAGCACGGCCAGCATGAACAGGCCGAGCGCTCTGAGCAGCGCCGCCAGGAACCGGCAGGCCTGCTGGAACAGCTCTGGGAGGATCCGTCCGGCTGCGGCCGCCCGGAACTTCGGCGTGTCCCAGAACATGCCCAGCGCCACGAACGAGGCAGCCACCGCGAACGACGCGGCCCATGCCAGTTGCCAGACGGGGACGGGCAGGTCGAGCCGTCCGCCCACGCCGTGCGCGGCCGCGTCGCCGGCCGACACCCACAGCACAGCGGCGGCCAGCGCCCCTGCGGCCAGGGTTCGGCAGACGGTGGGGCTCACGGCAGCAACGGCTCCTGGTCTATGGCGGTCCCGCAAGAGGTGGCGACGGATCTGAACCGGTGGGCGATACTGGACTCGAACCAGTGACCTCTGCCGTGTGAAAGCAGCACTCTAGCCATCTGAGCTAATCGCCCTGGTAACGGTCGAGGCTACCAGCGGCATGGGAGTTGAGAACGCCGGGTTGACGGCAAGGGGACCGCGCCGCCGGCTTCAGCCCCAAACCGAGAGTCCGGTCAGACCGCGTCGGGGGCGATGGTCCGACCGCATCGCCGTTGCCGCCGCCGGCGCCGTCCGGTCAGACCGCGTCGGGGGCGATGGGATCGAGGGCCAGAAGGTCCTCAATCACGGCGACGGTCTCAAGGACGGACAGATCGTCGAGCTGGTGGCCCACAACCTGCAAGCCGATGGGCACGCCCTCGGTGCTGAAGCCGCAGCACACCGTGCCGGCCGGGCGCCGGGCGAGGTTGGCCAGAGGCGTGAAACGGAACCAGTTGGGGGTCTCGACGCCGTTGATGGTGCCGTGCCCGGCCGGGGCCGGGGCCTGACCCGCCAGGGTGGGCGTCAGCAAGACATCGTAGCCGTCCATTAGTTCGGCCAGGCGGATGGACAGCTCACCGGCCTGCCGACGGGCGCCGTAGAGCGACTCCGGCGTGGCGCGCTGGTAGGCGTCCTCCAGCATGACTGCCAGCACGTCGGTGACGTCGTCCCACTCGTCGGTGCCGTACAGCGGGCGGAGCGCGGGCCCGATCAAACCCCCCAGGAACAGCTGGAGGAACGCTCCGGGCACTGCGGTGATCACCGCGCCGGCCTCGACCACCGCCACACCCTCGGCGGCCAGACGTTCGACCGCTGCTGTGCAGGCCGCCGCGATCTCGGCGTCTACCGGCTCTCCGTCGATCGCCGGCGCCCACAGCACCCGGGCCGGCGCCCGCGGGCTGTCGAGCGCGGCCCGCCAGGACGTGTCCGGCTTGGGCAGGCTGCGCAGGTCAGCCGGATGGGGGCCGACCACGGCGTCCAGGCACAGGGCCACGTCGCGGATGAGGCGGGCCATCGGACCCACGCACGACAGGTCGATCAGGCCCGACGGCGGCGGGCCGCTCGGCACCCGGCCCTGGCTTGTCTTGATGCCCGACAAGCCGCACAGAGCCGACGGTATGCGGATCGAGCCGCCCCCGTCTGACCCGGTGCCTGCCGGGACCATCCCCGACGCGATGGCCGCGCCCGTGCCCCCCGAGGACCCGCCCGGCGAGCGCTCCAGGTTCCAGGGGTTGAGCGTGGGCCCGAACCGGGGGTTCCAGGTGTCGCCCATGCAGCCGTGCTCGGGAGTGTTGGTCTTGCCCACGATCACGCAGCCCGCAGCCCGCATCCGGGCGACCTCTGTGCTGTCGAAAGCGGCCTGCGGGTCGTCGCGGGTGTGCATCGCTCCCTTGGAGGTGCAGAACCCGGCCGCGTCCGCCAGGTCCTTCACGCCGATGGGGATCCCCGCCAGCGGACCGACGTCCTCGCCGGCTTCGATCCGGGCATCGATCGCCTCTGCCTGGGATCGTGCGCCGTCGACATCCACGGACACGAAGGCGTTCAGCACCGGGTTGAGCGCCTCTATGCGCTCGAGCGCATGCTCGACAACCGCGGCGGCGGTGAGGGCGCCGTCCCGCACCATGGTCGCGAGGGCCTCCACGGTCACCGTCCGGAAGTCGGGTACTTCCATTGACTCAGCCCTCCCGTGTATGTCTCCCGCCGCCGGCCCGAGCAGCCAGTCCGAAGGGGCTCACCCACAACCTGCCGGCCGGGTGGGTGGGCATTTCACCACACCGTCGGCGCCGAGGGGGACCCGCGGTGCCGTCTCATGCGGTCGTCCTTGGCGACGAGGCTCCAGCCGTGCTCGACGGCAGTGGCGTAGATCAGACGGTCCGCGGGGTCGCCGGGGAACGTGTCGGGCAGAGACGCCGCGATGGACGCGACGGACGGGCTCGACACCGCTGCACGAACGGACTCGGCGAGCTGTCCGAGCCATCTGCCAATGGGCAGGCTCACACTGATCCGGCCCCGTCGGGCCAGCCAGCCGAGCTCATACCAGGTGATGGCGGCCACCGCTAGCTCGTCGGCTTCCTCCAGTGCGGTCCGCGCTGCGGCACTGACCCGTTCGGGCTCGGCAGACCACCAATGAAGAACATGAGTGTCGACAAGGAGCGCGCTCAATCGAAGTCCCACTCCGCGCCGGTAGTGAAGAGGGGCTCGCCATCGGTGACGCTTCGAGCCACGCCGATGAACCGGCCCCGCAGAGAGGCGGGTCCGGAGGCCGGTACGAGCCGGGCGACGGTGCGGCCGTGCTTGGTTATCTCGATCTCGTCTCCGGCTGCGACATCGTCCAGCAGAGCGAGGATGCCGGCCTTCGCCTGAGTTGCCGTCACTTGCCTGGCCATATTGCCATTGTAATGGCCATCACCGGTGTGCGCTGCCGCCAGAGAGATGCTCCACTAGCCGTTCCAGCCCGGCGACCCGCGATCCCTTCACCAGCACGGCCGATGAATCGTCCAAGGGACCGATGCCTGCCAGTGCGGCCAGGGCTCCGGCGATGCCCTCTGCCTCCACGGCTGCGGCTCCGCCCGACGAATAGAGCGGCGCGTCGACTGCGATCACCTTGATTCCGAGCTGTCCTGCCAACGAGCCGACGGCGGCATGCTCCGCGGCTTCGAACTCCCCGAGTTCCGCCATAGTGCCCAGCACGGCGATACGGCGCGAGGCTGGCAGCGCTGCCAAGGCGCGCAGGGCCGCCCGCATCGACAGCGGATTGGCGTTGTAGGTGTCGTTCAGGAGTCTGGCGCCCCCTGCAGTCCGCACGACCTCCATACGCAACGGCGACAGCGTCGGCTCCGCCAGCCCCGCCGCCACATCGTCCAGCGCCACCCCGAGTTCGATGCCGACCGCGGCTGCGGCCAGGGCATTGTCGACCGAATGCAGGCCGCGGGCTCCCAGCTCGACCTCGATCTCCCCGGCCGGGCTCTGAAGCACGAAGCGGGGGGTGAGTTCGTCATCGAGGGTGAGGTTCCGTGCCCGCACCTCGCCGCCGGCGCCGAATGTGACCACCCGGACGTCCGCGGCCTTCGCCATGGCGGCCACCTCGGGCACGCCCGAGTTGAGGAAGGCCACTCCCCCGACGCCGGCAGCGGGGAGGCACTCGACCAGCTCCCGCTTGGCCGCCACCACCGCGGCGAGCGACCCCAGCTCGCTGGTGTGCGACAGCCCCACCGTGGTGACCACGCCCATGGTCGGACGGGCCACACGACACATTTCGGCGATGTGCCCGGCGCCCCTCGAACCCATCTCGACCACCAGCGCTTCGACGTCGTCCGGGGCCGACAGCAGAGTGATCGGCACTCCGATCTCGTTGTTGAACGACCGGGTGCTGGCCCACACCCGTCTGTCCCGCCCGAGCACCGCTGCCAGCAGGTCCTTGGTGATGGTCTTGCCCACCGACCCGGTCACGCCCACCACCGGCGCCGACCCGAGCCGGCGCCGTGCAGCGCAGGCCAGGGCGGTCAACGCTGCCAGGGTGTCGTCCACCTCCACCGCGGCGGCGTCGACACCGACGGGCCCGCGGGCGGTCAGATAGGCGGACGCGCCTGCTGCGACCGCATCGGCGATGAAGTCGTGACCGTCGCGCTCGGCCACCAGCGGGACGAACAGCATGCCCGGCTGCACGTCTCGGCTGTCCTGGATGGCGCCGTCGATCGTGGCGGCACCGTCGCCGCGCAGGCAGCCCCCGGTGGCCGCCGCGACCTCATCGAGCGTCCAGCGCATGCCGCGAGTGTTGCACGCCCAGCCACGGCTGGCAGAACAAAGCACGCGCGCGCACGCCATGCACGACCGGTGCGCGTGTTTGGACCGAACACGCGCACCGGTGGCAGAACAAAGCGCGCGCACGCCATGCACGACCCCGGTGGCCCGGCCCCGGTGGACGGCCCGCAGCCGCGCAGAACAAAGCACGCGCGCGCACGCCATGCACGACGCTGCCATTTCGGCGCCGGCGCTAGCGTCGTCGGCGTGGAGGACCGCAGGGTGAGGCTGGTCGTGCTGTTCGGAGGACGCTCCGCCGAACACGACGTGTCGTGCGTCTCGGCCCGTCATGTGGTGGCCGCCGCCGATCCCGCGAAGTACATCGTCGAGCCGGTGGGCATAACCCGGGAGGGCCGCTGGGTGCGGGCGACGGAAGCCCTCGGCGCCGGCTCCGACGCTCTGCCCGAGCGACTCAGCGCCGCCGGTCAGGAGATCGAGCCTCTGACGCTGGCCGCAGACCGCGGAGACGACCCGTCCCGACCGACGGTGGTGCTTCCGATCCTGCACGGTCCGATGGGCGAGGACGGAACGGTGCAGGGCTTGCTGGAGCTGGCCCGGGTCCCCTACGCCGGGGCCGGGGTGCTGGCCTCAGCGCTGTGCATGGACAAGACCGCGGCCGCGACGATGCTGACAGCGGCCGGCATCGCCCACACCCGCTGGCGCAGCATGACGCTCGACGACCCGGACGCTAGCGACGCCGCGCTGGCACCGCAGGTCGAGGCCATCGTCGATGATCTCGGCCTGCCGGTGTTCGTGAAGCCGGCCGGCATGGGATCGTCGGTCGGCATCTCCAGGGCGGCCACCCGCCGCGGCATAGCCGACGGACTGCGCCTGGCATGCCGCTACGACCGATCCGTCATCGTGGAGGAGGAGGCCCGTGCCCGCGAGATCGAGGTGGCCGTGCTCGGCAACGACGAGCCCGCAGCGAGCCTGCCCGGTGAGATAGTCCCCGGCGCGGACTTCTACGACTACGCAGACAAGTACGACGACGGCGCCGATCTGCTGGTCCCGGCGCCCCTCGACGACGACGAGACCGACGCTTGCCGGAGCCTCGCCGTCGCCGCCTACCGGGCGCTGCGGGCGGAGGGCCTGGCCCGGGTGGACTTCCTGTACGAGGACGGGCGCGGCGGGCGCGGCGACCGGGGCTGGATGGTGAGCGAACTGAACACGATGCCGGGCTTCACTCCCATATCGATGTACCCGAAGCTCTGGGCCGCGACCGGGCTCACCTACCCCCGGCTCATCGACCGTCTCGTGGAGCTTGCCCTGGAACGCCACGCCCGCCGCGAGCACCACACCCGCACCGATCCCGACACCGCCCTTCGCTTCGACTGACAGGCCGATCGGCGCGCCGTGCATGGCGAGCGGCCCGTGATGCCGGTGGATTCAGGCTCCATCAGAAGTCGGCCGCGCTCGGCAGCAGGCTTCATCGAGACCTGCAGACGTCGCGGCGATGGCCGACGCGGATCACATGGATCACCAGGCGCTCGCCGATGACCTCATACAAGATCCGATAGTCGCCGACGCTCACCCGATACACGGACTCCTCACCCGCGAGAGCGACACAGTTCGGAGGCCTCGGCTCGTCAGCCAGCAGGTCTATCGCGGCTCGAACACGGCGCTGTTCGTGACGGGGCGCGGTTGGAGTTGGTGTTACCGCGTTCATTCGTCGCAGCATCGCCGGGGTCACGGCCTCGACGTCCAGTCAATAGTTGGAGTTGGTGCTACCGCGTTCATTCGTCACAGTGTCTTGAGACCGGCTGAACTGGAGAGATTTCGTATGATGTTCCACCCTCGCCGAGGCCGCTCACCCAGCCTGACCCTCAGCCGCTCCGGGTTGGATGTCGAGGAGGGGGCCGAGCTCCCGGAGGCGGGCGCGTCGTATGCGGTAGTCGGGCACGGCCTGGGCGACCACAGCCCAGTATTCGGGCGTGTGGCCGCGGACGCGCAGGTGTGCGAGCTCGTGGGCGATCACGTAGTCGAGGAGGGCGGGCGGGGCCATGACGGCACGCCAGTTGAAGCGCAGCGTGCCGTCCGGGGCGCAGCTCGCCCAGCGGCGGCGCTGACCGCGGACGAGGACCGCTTTCGGCTGCGCGCCGAGGAGGCTCGCGATGCGCTCCACGCGCGGCGGGAGCTTCAGCGCGGCGCGGTCGCGGTACCACGCCTCGAATGCGGCCCGCACCTTCTCGAGCCGTTCCTCGCCTCGCAGAAAGCGGGGGACGCCGACGTCGAACTCCCAGTGGTGGAACCCGACCTCGACCCTGGCGCCGTCGATGGGATGCACGGTGAGGCGCACCGACCGGCCGAGATAGGGCAGGGACTCGCCGCTGACGAACCGGCGGGGCGGTGCGCACGCCGTGGCCGCGCCGTCGTGCCGGACGATCCAGCCGGCACGGCGACGCACAGTCTCCTCGACTTGCTCCGCAGGCGTGTCGACAGGCGCCGCCACCCTGACGACACCGGGCGCATCGACGGTGACCTCGATCGTCTTGCGCCGTCTCGGGCTGCGGACGACCTGGTACTCGATCCGGGCTTCGCCGAAGACGACCTCCCCGCGCTCTGTCACACGAGCCTCTTGCGGGCCATCTCCATGACCTTCGAGCACCGCGACGACGACGCCGTACAGGCCCGCGTCACACGAGCCTCTTGCGGGCCATCTCCATGACCTTCGAGCACCGCGACGACGACGCCGTACAGGCCCGCGTCACACGAGCCTCTTGCGGGCCATCTCCATGACTTGGCGGGCCAGCTCCTCGACCTCGCCCTCGTCGTAAGGGCCGGCACGCAGGCGGCGCTTAATGTCGCGCCGCACCTCGCGCTGGCTCTCGAGGTTCTCGTGCCAGTCGAGCAAGGACTGGAGGTTCCGAACGATCTCCTCGATGTCGAGGGCCGTCTCTTTGACCCTGGCGTCAAGGTCGGCGGGTTGGAGCTCCAGGTGCTCCGATGCTGCGGGTGAGGAGCCGCCGGGGTCGCCTGCCTCGGTGCGTTTGCGGCCCAGCAGGCCGTACACCGCGTACGCCATCGGCGTGAGGCCCTGGTCTGCGGCGAACATTTCCTCCTGAGTGACCTGCTCGCGCAGCGCGGCCATGCGTTTGCAGCCCTCGGCCGCGTCGATCACCTTGCCCCGCAGCTCGCCGATGATGCGGGCGAGCGCCTCCGAGAGCCTCTCGTAGAGGGCGGGATTCTCTGCGACCCGCTCGTTGATCTGGGCCCGCAGCGCGTGCTCCATCAGCGAGGCCCGCGCCTCGTCGTGGGGCAGGCTCTCGATCTTCTGTTCGAAGTCGCGGTCGAGGATCGAGACGGGCGCCATCAGCCGCCGGACGCTGGCGTCGATGCGCGTGTCGATCAGATGCTTGACCTTCGCTCCGACGGCGGTCCAGTCGATGTCGGCCCGCTCCCGCAGGAACTGGGCTCGCGCATAGGACCGGATGACGGTAAGCCGGCGCAGACGGTCGAGATAGGCGAGCGCCGCGGGGTCGGGCAGGTAGCGGTCCATCAGCTTCGAGAAGTCGCTGTAGTCGCGGTCGAACCGTTCGTAGGCGTCGGCCTTGTAGTCGCCGTCGGTGGCCGCGTCGGCGGCGAACCGGTGCATGCATGTCCACGGGTCGTCGAGGTCGAGGCCGCGGAAGTGGGCTTCGGCGCTGTCGGCGGCAGCCTGGATCACGGGACCCGGGTCCTCCATCTCGGTGAGCGCCTGATGTACGTCGCCTTCGTCGAAGACGGCGAGGGCGTCCTCGAGCTCGTGTGACACGCCGTGGTAGTCGACCACGAGCCCGTGGTGCTTCTCCGTCGCGACGCCGTTCCTGTTGTGCGAGAAGCGGCGGTTCACACGGGCGATGGCTTGCAGCAGCGTGTGCTCCCGGATGGACCGGTCGAGGTAGAGGACCTGTTCGACGGGCGCGTCGAAGCCTGTGATGAGCTTGTCGACCACCACCAGCATCTGCGGCTCGCCGTCGGGGTCGATGAAGTCCTCGACGATCTTGTCCTGGTCGAGTTCGGCGGCTGGGGCGAACTCGGGGCCGTCGTTGTGGGAGGTGGTGATGATCGGGTAGGCGGATAGGCCGAAGTCGCTGAGATGCTGCGCGTAGCTCAATGCGGCGGCGCGGCTCGCGGCCACGACCTGGGCCTTGAAGCCGTTGGGCTGGACTTTCTTGGCGAAGTGCTCGGAGATGTCGAGCGCGATCTGCTCGATGCGCTTGGCTGCCTCCGCGATGCGCTCCTTGCTGGCGTAGCGTCGCCGGATCTCGGTGCGCGTCGCTTCGGGCTCGTCGCCGAAGAGCGCCTCGAACAGCCGGTCGAGCGTCTGCGGGCCTTCGATGTGCAGGTCGGGGAGCCGGGCCTCGTAGTGGATGGGGACGGTGGTGCGGTCCTCGACGGACTGCGGGATGGTGTAGGAGTCGATCAGGTCGCCGAACACTCCCAGCGTCGTCCGCCGGAAGCCCTTGTCGATGGGGGTGCCGGTGAAGCCGACGAATGCAGCCTGCGGCATGGCCGCCCGCATCTTCGCGGCGAGGCGCCCGTACTGCGTGCGGTGGGCCTCGTCGACCATCACGATGACGTTGTCGGCGTCGTTGAGCCCGGCCTGCGGCCCCGCGGGAGCGTCCAGCACGTCCTCGAACTTCTGGATGGTGGTCATGATCGTGCGGCCGTTGCTGGTCTGCAGCAGCTCGCGGAGGCGCCGGGTGGTCTTGGCCCGCTCGGGCTCGTCGACGGCGGACTGCTGGAAGGTCCTGGTGATCTGTCGGTCGAGTTGGGTGCGGTCGGTGACGGCGACGATGGTGGGGTTGCGCAGGGCGGGCGTGCGCCGCAGCTTCGTGGCGAGCCACAGCATCGTCAGCGACTTGCCGGAGCCTTGCGTGTGCCAGACGATCCCGCCGCGCTCGGCCGGCGAGCGGCCCCCCACGATGCGCTCGAGGGCGCGGGTCACGGCGCGGTGCTGCTGGTAGCGAGGCAGCTTCTTGGTGAGCCGTCCCTGCTCGTGCTCGTAGACCACGAAGTCGCGCAGGATGTCGAGCAGGACCGTGGGATTGAGCAGGCCGGCGACGAGCCGCGCCTGACCCTCGGGAGGGGTGCCGAGGCGGTGTTCGAAGCTGCTGTCGGTGAACGGCTCGATCGACTGCCAGCCGGTGTAGGCGCTCTGGGGCGCGCCGACAGCTCCGAAGCAGGCGTCGGCGCCGCAGTGGGCGACGCACAGCAGATTGGTGTCGAAGAGCTCGGGGGCGCCGGCGCCGTGCCACTGGTGACCGGCCTCCTGGTAGCGGTGCAGCTGCTTGACGGCCTGCTGCTTCCAGATCTCCAGCAGTGTGGGCGACTTCGCCTCCATGACGACGAGCGGGATGCCG
The DNA here is from genome assembly GCA_965116865.1 of Acidimicrobiales bacterium. Lineage (GTDB taxonomy): Bacteria > Actinomycetota > Acidimicrobiia > Acidimicrobiales > Aldehydirespiratoraceae > Aldehydirespirator. Next base: position 1,222,853 of record OZ220727.1, read on the forward strand.
TTCACGAACAGCACCAGGTCGGGCTTGACGACCCGCTCATCGTTCTCGCCGGCGCGCTGTGCGCCGCGCTCGCTGCCGCGGCGCACCCGGAACTGCGTGGTGACGACGTACTCGTTCAATCCCATGCCCGGTTCGGGATGCTCGAAGTCGAAGAAGCGCACGGTGGGCGTCTCCTGGCGGCCGCCGCGGTCGACGGTGAGGGGCATGCCGTGCGACAGGTACTCGTGGACAGCCTGGTTGCGGGCCAGACCAGTGGCGTCGATGTGCTGCAGGTTGAAGACGACCCGCTGCGCATGGTCGTCGGTCATCCAAGGATTGAGACGCTCGAGTGCCGCTGTGAGCCGACCGGCCAGCAGCACATCCCGCTCGTCGTCACGCTCCTTGGCCAACACCTCGCGCGGGACGTAGGCCCAGCCGAGCCGCTCCAGCAGCTCCCGGGCCGGGTTCTCGGCGAGTTCAAGCTCGTTGAGCTTCACGGACGAGGCCATTGGGTGCCTCTATTCGAAGCTGGAGACGATGCGCTCAAGGGAGAAGTCTTGAGCACGAGCGTGCATGATAGCGTGCATGATCGATCATTCGCGGGAGTCGCTGTCGCGTTCGGCCTCGTGGGCCACAATGAGACTTCTCAGATGTGGCAGCAGCGCCGGTATGGCATCCTCGATGATCGACCAGATGACGCTGATACTGATGTCAAGGTATGCATGTGCAAGGCGATTGCGCGTCCCGATGATCGCGTGCCATGGAATCTCTGGATGGGCTTCCCGAGCATCGATCGGAACGTGTCTGGCTGCTTCACCGATGAGCTGGATGTTGTGTAACGCAGCGTCATAGACGAGGCCATCGGCCAGCAGTGTTTCCTGATCGAATCCGCTCGTGTATTTGAGCACCTTCTCAGCAAATTCAACCATATCCCGGATGTAGAATATCCAAAGCCTACCCTCAGATGATACTTCAGACATTGATGGCCTCGCCCTCAACGTACGGCCTTACCTCCTGCCGGACCTCTGCAAGGGTCATCATGTCAACAGGACGTTCCAAGACATCCTCTAGGAACATTTGGGCACCGAAGTAGTTTCGCCAGCTGGGGGGAGACTCGAACTCCACGAGAACGTCAATGTCGCTACTGTCCTTAGCCTGATCGCGCGCGACCGAGCCGAACAGTGAGATACTCGTCACGCCGAACCGCTCAGCAAGCGTTGCCCTGTGCTCCCGCAGCGTCTCTAGGACTTCATCCCTTCCGAGTTGGTCCATGGCTTTCCTTCTTTCGTTGATCCACCCGCACACGACCTGTCAAGAGCGCTTCCGCTATGGATGTTACGGCGGATGAGAGAACGATCCGGTAGTCGCGCGCTCGCTCAATGCTGGCATCCACACTGTCGAGCACAGCGGCGATAGCCCGCTGCTCGGGCAGGGGCGGAAGGAGAACGGGAAAGCTACGCACAGCATCCCGGGACACCTCGCGAAAAGTGCTTCCAGCGCCTCGCCGCATGAGCTCGCGGCTCCTTGACGTGACGCAATAGTACAACCAGAGACTGTCGATGCTCTTCTTCCCAACGAGACTCTGGAACCCCTGATTGGTGGTGACCGGAAGCGCTGCGATGGCAGCGGCACCTATGGTCGCCCTAGTCGTGAGCAAGACCGATTGTGCTGGCAGGACACGCAAGCCCGCAGCTCTCAGACCCTCGACTGTGATCGATTCCCGTGAGCTGCGGAACTCCCGGCCCATCAGTTCGGTCACTTCTGACGGAACCACCCAGGGAATTCCACCGCCCCAGAACTCGGGTCGCACCCTTGAAGGCGTGCTACCCCCAATCACTTCCGCGACGTCTCCTAGCCGTACGGCCTTCCAGGAGACGGGGATGGTGCCGAAGCCGGGCACTTCCTTCCATTCTGAATGTTGGCCGGGGAGACCTCGGGTCAGAAATTCGTGGAGGAGGGCGTCACGGAGGCGCTCGGTCGCTGCTATGACTTCGTCCGCGTGCTCGATTGCCTCGTCAATAGAGTCCAACACCGCAGCAATCGCTCGTTGCTCCGACAGTGGCGGAAGAAGAAAACGGAAGCTCCGCAGATGTGTCCACGATGTGCGCGGCATTCTGGTGCCTGTTACACCGCGCATAGCATGGCGGTACAGAATGTCACTACGGATCAAGTGATTGAGAAAGCTGCCTGTCAGTGTCTCATTTGCATAGATCGCGAGAATATCGGTTGAGCAAACGCCGTCGAAGTCAGCACGAACTACCTTTCGAAGGTTCGGGCGAAGCTTACCATAGAGGATGTCTCCATCAAAGAAGACGGTCTTGTTGCTTATCGACTCATCTGCTGTACTGTGGCCATTCAGCGCTCCGCCGGAGCTCATGTTCTCAAGGCCAACGAAAGGGCGAGCATCGTCTTCGTGAGGCTTGACCTGCTTGCGCCGGATCGCCGATACCTCGCCAAGCCTGACGAGATGCCAGCCGTCGGGCGTTTCGATGGCGTTTGGTGCTCCCCTCTCGACTGCTACGCGCACGGCGCTCCAGTCCGATCACCACAGGTGAATTGAAGGTGAATCGGGCGCAGGGCGGGGCTGTGGGACCAGACCAGTGCGAGATCCGAGTCCGAACTCATCCCACCTGGGCGGGCTTGGGGATCCCGCGGACGGTTTCGGGCACCCGGACATGGATCTCGACAGGCTCAAACCTCACCGCGACCGTGGGCGAGGGCTCATCAAGATCCTGCAGAAGGTCCCCAAAATCCTCCGACACGAATTCCAGATGGGACCTGATGACATCGTCGATGGAGATCGTCGGCTCCGGCACCGGATCGCCATCCTCCAACATCAACTCGACGTGACCAGCCAGTGCTTCCTCGATCGTCTCCAGAGTCTCCTTCCAGGTGTCGCCTACGCCGACGCAGCCGGGCACATCGGGCACATAGGCGCCCCAGTTGTTCGCCGTCCTCTCGAAGACGACCACATACTTGAGTCTCACTTGCTCCTCCTGCCCAAGCCTGCCTGCTTCAGAATGCTAGCGAGCGTGCCGCGTGGAAGTTCTTTGCCCAGTGGCCCAGCGATCGTCACCTTGCCCGGCTTCACGGGGTGGCGGAAATGACGGTGGCTGCCCTTGGTTCCCACGTAATACCAGCCGTCGCGCTCGACGATTCGGATCGCGTCCCTAGCGGTCTCGGGCATAGCCCAGCCCTGCTAGCTGTTCGTCCATCCGGGCTGCGGCCTCGTCGCGCCTTCGCTCGGCCTCGCGGAGCTGGGCGAGGGCGTCCTCGACGCTGGGGACCTCGACCGGCTCGCTGGTGTCGACGTAGCGGCTGATGTTCAGGTTGTGGTCGTTGGCCGCGATCTCGTCGAGGTCGGCCACATGCGTGAAGCGCTCGACCTCCTCGTATGAGCGGAAGGCCCCGACGATGCCCGTCACGTGGGCGGGGTCGAGGAAGTTCTGGGCCTTGCCAGCGCGGAAGTAGTCGGGCTGGGCGGCGTCGATGAACAGCACCTTGCCGCGGCGTTCGGCCGGCTTGGCCTTGTTCAGGACGCAGATCGCCACCGGGATGCTGGCCCCGTAGAAGAGGTTGGAAGCGAGTCCGATCACGGCCTCGAACAGGTCGGCCTCGAGCATGCCCTTGCGGATCGTCCCCTCCGCCCCGCCTCGGAACAGGATGCCGTGAGGCATCACCACGCCGACCATCCCGTCGGGGTTCGTGACCGCCAGCATGTGCTGCACGAAGGCGAGGTCGCCCTTCGTCTTGGGCGGGATCGCGCCGTAGCGGTCGAAGCGGTGATGCGGGTCGCTGGGGGCGAAGTCGCGTCCCCAGGACTTCAGACTGAACGGCGGATTGGCGATCACACGGTCGTAGGCGAGCAGGCGGCCCCGCTCGTCGCGCAGCTGCGGGTCGCTGATCACGTCGCCGGCCTCGTAGCGGGCCGCGCGCAGGCCGTGCAGCAGCAGGTTCAGCTTGCCGATGGCGAGGGTGCCGAGGTTGCGCTCCTGTCCGTGCAGCACGAGGTTGCGGGGATCGCCGCCCTGCTCGGCCACGTACTGGGCGGTGTAGATGAGCATGCCGGCCGAGCCCGCCGTCGGGTCGCAGATCCGCATGCCCTCGGCCGGTTCGAGCAGCTCGACGATGAGCCGGACCACCGAGCGGGGCGTGTAGAACTCGCCGCCCTTCTTGCCGGCGTCGTCGGCGAACTGGCGGATCAGGTACTCGTAAGCGTCGCCGAGAACGTTGACCGCGCCGTGCTCGCCGTCGGAGGTGAGGTTGGCGTCGCTCAAATCGAGGGTGTCGAAGTGGCGCAGGAGGCTCCCGATGATGCGGTCGCGGCTGCTGGGACCGCCGAGCTTCGACTCGTCGTTCCAGTTCGTGTTGCGCAGCACGCCGTCGAGCCGCGGCGCGTTCGCCTCCTCGATCTCGGCGCCGGCACGGTTCAAAACTTCGCCGAGGTTCATCGAGTGACGGACGATCTCGCTCCAGCGGGCCTCCGGCGGGACGAAGAACTCGTGCTCGTCGTGGTCGCTCTCCGCCACCCCACGGTCCAGGCCGGCACCGACGGCGCTGTCCACCTCCTCGGCGAAGCGGTCGGAGAGGCGCTTCAGGAACAGCACCGAGAAGATGAAGTTCTTGTAGTCGCTGGAGTCGATCTGGCCGCGCAGGATGTCGGCGGCACCCCACAGCTTCGACTCCAACCCGGCGGTCGTGAGCGGCATGGCTAACTCCTTCCGCGACCTATCGCGATGTCGGAAATCACGGAGTCCCGCAGAACATCGTGCCTGGCATGCACGGCCTCAAGGGCAGCTTCACGGGATGCGGTTGCGGCCTCGACCAGATCCGCGAGACGGGGCAGCTCGCCCGGCGGCGGCACAACGACCGGAACCTCGCCCAGCGCCCTCGCCGACAGCGTCGGGACGGCGGTTGCCGTGAATCGGGCGGCAACCTCGGACCGTCCACGGCTGGACGTGAGGCAATACCAGAGAAAGTGGGCCAACCCGGCGCCAGGGTCGGGGGCGCGCACGACGAGCAGCGTGGTGGAAGCAACCGTGCGGCTGGCACCGGGAGGCACCAGCGCGACCTTCACCGACTGCGACCGTGCCGTGACCAGGATGTCGAACGGCTCGAGAAGGTGAGCCGCAGTCCGAACGCCCCGCCGAAGGCCGATCTCACCCAACCCCTCCAAATGCAGACGATCATCGACGATGTCCGCACTCTCGACGACGCGGACCGTCCAGTCGCCCGGCCGGGCTCCGGCGCCTCGCCCGGCCATCGCCAGGCCTGGGCGGATATCGACGAGTTCCTTCAGGACCTGCACAATGCACAACTGTAGATATGCCCTATACAAAAGTCAACACTTGCTAATGTGGAATCCAGGACGGAACGGGGACGCCGGTGCCGTCGGCCACAACCCGTGCTCGAGATGAGCGACAAGGCCGTCGATCACGACCGCCGGCACCAAAGCGGCTTCTGCACGAACTCCGATCCCGCAGTGAACCCATCGAGGACGGCAAGCAGCTGAGCCTGCCGGATCCCTCGACTAGCACTGCATCTGCCCGTGAGGACAGGGGGCAAGTCCAAGAGGGTAGGGTGTGCGTCCATGGCAGGGAGCACAATGTCTCGCACCGGTTACCTGTTCGCTCGGCCCAGCGCTCCGCGCGGCGCTGCGCGGGTGTTCGACCTGTGGGGCGCCCACGATGAGTGCAACCTGAGCGACTCCCCGGACCAAGATCTGGCCGTCGCTCTCCTCCAGGACTGGTTGACCATGGAGGAGGATGCGTCAGCGATTCTTGGCGTGACTCCCACAAGCCGCGAAACGAGAACGTCTCGCGAAGATGTCGCTCCTGGCGGCCCACGACGAGCGTCCGAACACCACCAACGCCCCGCGAGGCTGATATCGATCTGATACCATATCGCTGTGGCGATGACACTCAGGTTGACAGAGGAAGAGCAGGACGCTCTGCGGACGCGGGCCGCGCTCGACGGCACTTCCATGCAGGAGGCGGTCCAGCGAGCGGTGCGCGAGTACGTCGCAAGGGCTGAGCATCTTGATCGGGTCGCGGCCGCGGCCGACGTGATCATGCAGAGCCACGCCGACGCGCTCCGGCGCCTGGGCGAGTGAGCCTCGGCTTCGAGTACCTCGACACTGAGGATCTACTGGAACTCGCTCGCCGGTTGCTCGGCGAGCCCCCGCCGGTGCGCGATGTCGGACTTCTCGGGGCGGCCGCGGCGCGACCCCAGGCCTCGGCGTTCGGCCAGGACGCGTACCCGGACGTCTGGACCAAAGCCAGCGCGCTGCTGCACTCGATCGTCAACAACCACGCCCTCATCGACGGGAACAAGCGGCTCGGCTGGCTTGCGGCGTCCGTCTTCCTAGAGCTCAACGACGCCAGCGTGCGCGCGGCCACCAACGACGACGTGTATGAACTCGTCATGGCCATCGCGGCGGGTGTCCTGAGCGTTGACGACATCGCCGCGGCGCTGCGGCGTATGCACGAGCAACCGAGGATCGAAAGGGACTGACGGAATCCCGACCTCGGCCAGATCGATTACGTCCAGCTTGGAGTTGTCCAGGCACTCCGCGATCAGCAGCGCCGTCCGGCCCGGAATGACAGCCTCGGCGAAAGCACCGATGGATTGGAGCCCGCGGATGGGCCTTAGGTCGTTCACTCGCTGCGACATCCACAACGGATTCCTGACTCAGGACACTAGGTGGCTGGTGCCGGACCACCGAGCGGGGCGTGTAGAACTCGCCGCCCTTCTTGCCGGCGTCGTCGGCGAACTGGCGGATCAGGTACTCGTAAGCGTCGCCGAGAACGTTGACCGCGCCGTGCTCGCCGTCGGAGGTGAGGTTGGCGTCGCTCAAATCGAGGTTGTCGAAGTGGCGCAGGAGGCTCCCGATGATGCGGTCGCGGCTGCACGGCATCGACCGCTGCCGATTCGGGAGGCCTGTCAGCCGCCGGCGGTCTGGGGGACGAAGTAGACCCGCGCGCCGTCGGCGAGAGCCTCGTACTCGGGGTGGGCGATCAGCAGACCGTCGATCACGACCGAGACGCCGGCCCGCAGGGCGTCGCCCAGGCCGGGGTAGCGACGGTCGAGATCGTCGATGAGGGCGCCGACCGTCGCGCCCAGCGCCTCAACCTCGGCGAGCCCGCCGGTAGGGCCTCGCAGGTTGGAGCTCAGATGGACGCTGACCGCCACCGACCCCTCCGCCGGAACGCCCTATGCGCCGTTGGGGCCGCCGTTGGCGGTGATGGCCTCCAGCACCCTGACAGGCGACATCGGCAGGTCGCGGATGCGGCACCCGGTGGCGTTGTAGATGGCGTTGGCCACCGCCGGTATCGGCGGCACGATGCCGGTCTCGCCCACGCCGCGCACGCCGTAGGGGTGGGCCGGGTTGGGGACCTCCACGATGATGGCGTCGATCATGGGCAGGTCCGAGGCCACCGGAACCCGGTAGTCGAGGAAGCTGGGGTTCTCCATCACGCCGTCGGAGTCGTATATGTACTCCTCGTTGAGGGCCCAGCCGATGCCCTGGGCGGCGCCGCCCTGGATCTGACCCTCCACGTAGCTGGGATGGATGGCGGTGCCCGCGTCCTGGGCGGCGGTGTAGCGCACGACCCGCACCACGCCGGTGTCGGGATCGACCTCGACGTCGCAGAGATGCACCGCGAAGCCGGGGCCGGCCCCGTGGGCCTCCAGCGAACCGGAGGCGGTCAGCGGGCCGCCGGTGCGCTTGGCCTTCGCGCAGATGGCGGCCAGCGGCAGCGGATCCTTGGCGCCGTCGGAACCCGTGTAGACGGCCTGTCCGTCCACCCAGTCGACGTCGTCCGCGTCGGCGCCCATCATCTTGGCCGCCCGTCGCCGCAGCTCGGCCACCATCTTGCGGCAGGCCTCCACCACCGCCATGCCGGTGGCGAAAGTGGCCCGGCTGCCCTCGGTGATGTCGGTGAAGCCGACCGCCTCGGTGTCGCCCACCACGGGCCGGATGTCGCAGGGGTCGATGCCCAGCTCCTCGGCGGCCATCAGCGCCATCGAGGCCCGGCTGCCGCCGATGTCGGGGCTGCCGGTGACCACCGTGGCGGTGCCGTCCTCGTTGAGGTTGACGTTGGCGCTCGACGACTCGCCGATGTTGAACCAGTAGCCCGCGGCCAGGCCCCGGCCCTGGTTGGGACCCAAAGGAGCAGTGAAATGAGGATGGTCGCGCACCGCCTCGAGGCACTCCACGAAACCGACACGGGCGAACGGGAAGCCCATCGTCGACGGGTCGCCCTCGGCGACCGCGTTGCGGAGCCGCAGATCCATGGCGTCGATCCCGAGCTCGACGGCGATCTCGTCGAGCATCGTCTCCACCGCGAAGGCGGTCAGGGGCGCGGACGGCGCCCGGTAGGCAGCCGAGCGGGCCGTGTTGACCACCACGTTGAGCGACTCGATGCTGAAGTCGGGGATCTTGTAGGACTCGAACACGGTCATGGCCCCGAGCAACCCGCCGGGACCGGCGTAGGCCCCGCCGGAGTAGACCAGGCGGGCGTCGCCGGCCACGAGGCTGCCGTCGCGGTCGGCGCCCAGCCTGATCCTGATCCTGGTGCCCGGCGCCGGGCCGGTCGCCCGGAACACCTCGGCGCGGGTCATCACCATCTTCACCGGCCGACCCGCCTTGGCCGACAGCGCCACCGCCAAGGGCTCCAAGTAGATGGTGGTCTTGCCGCCGAACCCGCCTCCGATCTCCGCGGGGACCACCCGGATGCGGGCGTTCTCCCAGCCGAGCACGGTCGCGGTGGACGAGCGCACGTTGAAATGTCCCTGCGAGGAGCACCAGATCGTGGTGTGGCCGTCCTGGCCGGTGTCGGCCACGCAGGCGTGGGGCTCTATGTAGCCCTGATGGACCGGCTTGGTGGTGAACTCCCGCTCGATCACCAGATCGGCCTTGGCGAACCCGGCGTCGATGTCCGTGCCGCTTGAGAAACGGGTTATGTCACTGACGTTGGAGGGCTCCCGCGCGGGCGGGTCGGCGCCCGCAGTCATCATGTGGCCGTGCAGCACCGGGGCTCCGGGAGCGAGGGCCTCCTCGATGGTGAGCACTGCTGGCAGCACCTCGTACTCGACCCGCACCTTGGCCGCGGCGGCCCGGGCCTGGTCCCTGGTGACAGCGGCCACCGCGGCCAGGGCGTGGCCCTCGTAGAAGACCTTGTCGCGGGCGATGACGTTGGTGCAGTTGTCGTACCGGCGGTCGCCGGGGGCGACGGCCGGGAAGTCGGCGCCGGTGACCACCGCCTTGACGCCGGGCATGGCCGCGGCCTGCGACGTGTCGACCGACACGATCCGGGCATGGGCGTGGATCGAGCGCACCACCACGCCGTGGAGCTGGCCGGGGAGGTTGAGGTCGGCCGCGAAGCGGGCCCGGCCGGTCACCTTCTCGAGCCCGTCGTGGCGGACGGGCCGGGTGCCGACGTACTTGTAGCGGGGCTTGGGCTCGGTGACGGTCACTTGCGGCTCCTAGCTCTCGGTCGTCCCACCGACGGCCGCGGCCGCGGCCTGCACAGCCCGCACGATCTTGTCGTAGCCGGTGCATCGGCAGAGGTTGCCGGCCAGCCCGTAGCGGATCTCGGTCTCGGTGGGGTCGGGGTTGCGGTCGAGCAGCGCCTTGGCCGCAACCAGGAACCCGGGGGTGCATACCCCGCACTGCAGGGCGGCACCCTCCAGGAAGCACTGCTGCAGGGGGTGCAGGTCGTCGCCACTGGCCATTCCCTCCACGGTGGAGATGCTCCTGCCCTCGGCCTCGGGGGCGAGCACCAGGCACGAGCACAGCAGCCGCCCGTCCATGACGATGGAGCAAGCCCCGCAGTCGCCGGTGCCGCAGCCCTCCTTGGCCCCGGTGAGGCCCACCTCGTCGCGCAGGGCGTCGAGCAGCGTCTGGCCGCCGTCGCAGAGGAACTCGGCCGGGTCGCCGTTGACGGTGCAGGTGACGTGGACGCGGCTCATGACTGGCCTCCTCGCTCGCGGGCCCGCCCGGCCGCGATCAACACCGTCCGGCGGGCCAGCACGCCGGCCACCCGCCGACGGTAGGCGACGGTGCCCCGCTTGTCGTCGATGGGGCTGGCGGCGGCCGCCGCGGCAGCCTCCACCGCGGCCAGCGCATCGCCGGCCGGCTCGCTGCCGACCAGGGCGGCCTCGGCTTCGGGCACCCGCACCACGGTGGGGGCCACCGCGCCGAGGGCGACAGCCGCCGCGGTGACCTTGCCGTCGTCGGCGAGAGCGACCCGGGCGGCGGCGCCCACCACCGCTATGTCCATCTCGGTGCGCGGGATCAGCCGCAGGTAGGCGTCGGCGGTGCGGTCCGGCGGTTCGTCCAGCTCGAACTCCACGATGATCTCGGCCGGCCGGAGCGAGGTGGCCCCGGGGCTGGTGGCCACCTCCGCTACGGCCACGGTGCGCTCCCCGTCCGGTCCGGCGATCACGGCTCTGGCGGCGTTGACGATGAGGCTCGGCGGGGTGTCGGCCGCTGGCGAGGCGTTGGCCAGGTTGCCGCCCCAGGTGGAGCGGCTCCGGATCTGGTCGGAGCCGATCAGCCCGCTGGCCTCGACCAGGCCGGGGAAGGCCGCGGCCAGGCCGTCGTGGGCGCAGATGTCGGCGGTCGACGCGGCCGCACCGACCGTGTGGACGGATCCGTTGCTGCGGATCGCACACAAGCGCTCGATGCGCTTGAGGTCGACCATCACGGTCGGTTCGGGGCGACCGGCGCGGAACTGGGGGATCAAGTCGGTGGCGCCCGCGTACACGCGGGCGCCCGGATCGGCGCCCAGCAGATCCACAGCCTCGGCCACCGTCGCAGGGGAGGCGTATCTCATGGCCGCGAGCATAGGGTGAGGCCAGTACGGTCAGCCGGCCTCCGAGCCGCGGCGACCCTTGCCGCCGTGGACTGAGGGCTCGGCGCACCACTGGGCCCGCAACACTGCCAGACGGTCGAGCGTCTTTGCGGACAGGCCGAGCACCTCCCCGAGGACGGCCTCGTCGAGGCGATGGCGGACCGGGTCGTCGACCGCCTCGTGCGCGGGCCGGAGGTCGCGGTCGGCGAGCTCCTCGAAGACTGCCGCCGCCGTGTCCATCCGGTCCGACGACAGCCGACGAGGGTCGGCGACGATCAGGTCCCCCAGCCTGGTGACGGTCAGCACGGCACGGCCCTGCTGCTGGCGAGTGCCCATCCACCAGAAGCCGATCAGGCCGAGCGTGGTGTTCATCCACAGCGCAGTCAGCTTCTCTCGCATCGCTGTCTCGCCGTCGTCGTCCCCGTCGAGCCGGTAGTTGGGCCAGGCCCGCCCGCCGACCGACTTGCCGGGCGTCAGGCAGCAGGCCAGCGACTGCGAGTTGAGCCGGAAGTCCAAGTTGATGTGAAGCCGGGTAGCGGTGTCCCAGACCGCCAGGGCATGGTCGCGCCGGCCGTGGCGGACGGTCCCCTGGCTGTCGGGCTGCACCGTCAAGCGCCGCTCACGGCCGGCGTCATGGCGCCACAGCACCGGGTACGACGGCGGCGCCTCGTTCCAAGGCAGCGGATCGATGTCGAACGGCCCCCGCGGCACGCCCGCCTTCGACAGGGACGGTCCGGCGATGTCGAGATGGTAGAGGCCGCGTTCGCCCAGCTCGTCCAGACGCGCCAGCGGCAGGCGCTGGTCGTTGAGGCCGGGCAGTCGCAGCGCTCCCTGAGCCAGGGCGGCGGCAGCCTCGATCACATCCGGATTGGCCACGCCCGCGCAGCCTCCGTCGTCCCACCCGCCAAGCACATAGCAGCCGATGACCTCTTCTCCGAGTTGCAGCTTGCCGGAGGTCCGGCCGGAGATTCCCGACTCGGTGGCCGTGGTCGCCGACGCGATCTCCGCAGCGGCTCCCGCAGCCTCGGCGATCGCTCTGGCCGCCTCGGCGGCCGCCACCGCGTCGCGCGGCCTCGACTTGAGGCTGACCCAGGCGACGGCGTCGTCGCCGGGAACGAACTCGGGATCGGTCCGCCGGGTGGCGACGACAAGAGCTTCGGCCATTGCAGTGTCGGCCGAGAAGGCGCGGTCCGTCGAGCCGGCCGAGGCGATGCTCACCACGATCGCACGGGTGTATCCGCTCCGCAGAACGTCGCGGGTGGACTGCCAGGCGCCGCCGGCCGCCACCGCGGCCGGGAGGACGAACGCGACCGTGCCGCCCGGCTTGACCTTGGCGTGGGCCAGGTCCACGAAGTTGGACGCCAGCCCGGCGTTGCCGTGCCCTGCGCGGCACTTCGCGCCCCGATAGAGGTCGTCCAGGCGCGCCGCCATCTGGCGCTGCTCGGACTCGCTGGTGTCGAACCCCGCGAACGCCGGACGCGGAACTCCCGCGGCGGCCCCCTCGTGGTTGGTGGATCGAGTGAACGGCGGGTTCATGATCACCACATCGAGGCCGGCGTCGGGCACGTCCGCCTCGCTGCCCAGATCCTCGGAGGACCGCTCGCCGCCGCCGGCAGCGACCGAGCGGCCCGTCCCGAACAGCGAGAGCACATGCTCGTTGCCCAGCAGCTCCAAGGAACCGATGGCCGCTGGGCGCAGGGAACTCTGACGGCCGTACGGCATCGTGTACACCCGCGTATTGCCGAACGGCACTGACGGATGCACCCCCGAAAGCATCGACGCCGTCAAGTGGGTGGCGGCCGGCATGATGTCGGCGCCGATCAGGCAGGACTCCATCATCCGCGCGTGCATCGCTTCGTCGTCTCCCCCCTTGCGCCGGTAGCGAGCGGCAACAGCTCGGTAAGCGGCCGACAGCAGAGCACCGGTCCCACAGGCCAGATCCGCCATCCGCAGACCGGCGACATCCGCCCGGCTGCCGAAGTCGCAAGAGAGACGACCGACCGCAAGTTCCGCCAACAGCGCTGCGGAGGCCGGCCGCGTGTAGAAGGTCGCCAGGAACTTGCGGTCAGAGATCAACCGGCCGAACATCTGGCCGGCCAAGTCGCCGGTCGTGACTGCTCCGAGGCCGGTCATGCCCTCAACGACATCGTCGAGACGGTCGAGCACGTCGGATGCTGCGGCTCCCGGCAAGGCCGAGACGATGTCGGACGCGACCGCGAAGATCGGCCAATAGTTCACCTTCAGGATACAAGACCACGCCAGGAGCACCCGCCGCTTGGAAAGGCTGCCCCGGCTGCTGCGCAATGAGGGATCCGACGGTCCGACTATCTCGGGGTGCGTGCCGGCAATCGCAGTCTGGAACACCAGGGCGTTGGCACAGATCGCCATCGCCATGCGCCGCGTCTGCTCGCCGTCGTCTTGGCGCAAAGAGCGGGCCACGCGAGTGAGGACTGAAGCGTGGCGAGCGCCAAGCCCGTCGAGGATGGCGGCAGCGTCGTCGACACCGCGCTCGAGCAGGAGCGCTCCCTGCGCTATGGCCGACTCCGGCAGCATGACCCGCTCGACGAGCCCGGCGATGTCGTCCACTCCTCCCGTCAGCCAGCCCGACGCGGGGAAGCGGGCCGGCTGCGGCGGTCGGTCGCCCGCACCCGCCGCGGCGCCGGGCGTGTAGCAGCAGAAACAGAATCGCGCCGACGGCAGCAGGCCGGGCAGATCCCCGGCAGGCGAGCCACGGAGCTCCGACGGCACCCTCACAGCCACGACGGCGGCAACGGCCTGGCCGGTGCCGTCGACCACGGCGCCGAGCCGGCCGACCGAGTCTGATTCCACACTGGGCGCCGGCTCGTACTCGGTCTCGATCACGACCGGCGCCCCGATCTCGCCGGTCAGCAGGATGTCGGGCCGGCGCGCCGGCGCGCCACGGAACACGCCGGTCGCTTCGGCCAGCACCGCGGATCCCCCCCACCGCGGATGCCGGTCGCGCAGCGCGCCCGCGAGCACCGCATTGAAAGCGCTCTCAGACATTCGAGAACCCATGAAACGAGCTTAGCTAGGCGCTGGGACACGCATGCGAATGCTCGACACACCAAACCAGGACCGCGGCCGGCGTCGACAGTCCGATGCCCCGGTCGGCGGACGTCCGTCGCGGTAGCGTGCGGACAATGGACGTGCTGCAACGCTACCGGGCCCGCCTGGGAGCCTCGGTCGGCGGGCTCTTCTCCCACGGCGAGATGCCGCTGCAGCGCACAGCCGACCATCCCGGCGACGCGGGGCTGTGCGGGCCGGGCTCGGTGAGCTGGAGGGCGATCGGCGACGTGAGCGTGTTCGTGGGCGCCATCCGGGCCCTGCTGGTGCAGGCCGCCCATCCCGAGGCCGCCGCCGGTGTAGACGACCACAGCCGCTACCGCGACGACCCCATGGGCCGCCTGAATCGGACCGCTTTCTACGTGACGTCGGCTACTTTCGGGGCCATGCCCGAGGTGGAGGAGGCGGTCGCGCGTGTGCAGGCCGCCCACCGCGGCGTGCGCGGCACATCGCACCGCGGACAGGACTACGACGCGACGATGCCGGAGTTGGCCGCCTGGGTGCACAACACCCTCACCGAGTCGTTCCTGGTGGCCTGCCGGGACTTCGGCCCGGAGCTCACCGAGGCCGAGGCCGACCGGTTCGTGGTCGAGCAGTCCCAGGTCGGGGCCATGCTCGGAGCCGCTCCCCTGCCCCGGACCGCCTCCGAACTGCACGACTGGGTCCGCCGCCACCCGGCGCTGGCGCCGAGTCCCGGCATGCGGTCCGCAGTGGACTTCCTGCGGCGCCCGCCCCTGCCTGCCCGCCAGCGGGTCGGCTACACGGTCCTCATGCAGGGAGCGATCAGCACTCTGCCCCCCGAACTGACCAGCGTGCTCGGCCTGAAGGCCCGCCCCGGCGCCCGTCCGGCCACGACCACACTGCTGGCCTTCCTGCGCTGGGGGCTCCGCAACAGCCCCTCGTGGCGGGCCGCCCTCGACCGCTGCGGCGCCCCCTACGACCCGTCCGAGTTCCGGGAGACGCCCCGGCCATGACCGCCGAGAACCGCTCCGCCCCCGGCGACCGTCCCGCAGGTCACCGCGTTCCGGGAGACGCCCCGGCCGCGAGTTCCGAGCCTCCGCCCGGGCGCGCGGCGCCCGGCGATGCCTCAGACAGCGGCGAGGGCGGGAACGAGGGCTTCTCGGCAGGCGTCAACCTGAAGGGAGCGCTGCGCGAGGCCATGAAGGCGCCCCAGACGGTGTACGAGGCGGTGGGAGGCCGGCGGTTCTTCGACGAGCTGGCCGACCGGTTCTACGACGCCGTCGAGAACGACAGCCTGCTGCGGCCGATGTACCCGCGCGACATGGGACCGTCCAGGAGGCGGCTTGCCGGGTTCCTGGCCCAGTACTGGGGAGGACCCCCGGACTACAGCGAGGAGCGCGGCCATCCCCGCCTTCGCATGCGGCACCTCCCCTTCGCCATCGGCCGGGCCGAGCGGGACGCCTGGATGGCCCACATGACCGCCTCGCTCGACGCGGCCACGGTAGCCGGCGGCGCCGGGCGCCCCCTGCCGGCCGAGATCCGGGCCGCGATGCTCGACCACTTCGACAACGCGGCCACCCATCTGGTCAACCGGCCCGACAGCTAGTGCAACGTTCTCCAACGCGAAGAAGGCGACGCACTCGGAGCTAGCGCCGGGCGTGACGGCGACCGTGGCAGTGCAACGTTCTCCAACGCGAAGAAGGCGACGCACTCGTCGGGTCCGCGCCGTACACCTCGTCGTGAGGCGTGCAGCCCGACGGCTAGGGTCCGGTCGTGGGCGACACTCAGCAGCCGGACCGCGACGGGATGCGGTGACAGCACCAGGAACCGGCGAGACCATCCGCTACGAGCCGGACGAGCCCTGCCCTCCGCTGGTCGCCTTGGGCGTAGGAGTGCAGGGAGTCATGCTGGTGCTGGCGACGATCGTGCTGATCGTGGCCATCACTGCTCGTGCAGGCAACCAGGACGACAGCTACGTGACATGGGCTGTGTTCGCGTCCCTGGTAATCGCTGGAGGGCTCACCGCGATGCAAGCCGGCCGCTTCCGGCAGCTCGGCGCCGGTCACATCCTGATCATGGGGCCCACCCCCAACTACGTCGCCGTCTCGGTGCTCGCTCTGGCGGCAGGCGGGCCGGCCCTGCTCGCCAGCCTTACCGTGGCGGCCTCGATCTTCTACATCGTGCTGTCTGTATGGCTCCCGCTGCTGCGCCGGATCATCACACCAGTCGTGTCGGGAACGGTGCTCATGCTGATCGCGGCCACGGTGCTGCCTGTCGTGCTCGGCCGGGTGAACGATGTGCCCGGGACCGCCCCCGCGGCGGCCGGACCGGTGGCGGCGCTGGCGACGCTGGTCGCGGTTGTGGCTCTGTCCTTGCGGGCCTCGGGGCCATGGCGACTCTGTTCCCCGCTCATCGCCATCGCGGCCGGATGCGCGGTGGCGGTGCTGTTCGGGGCCTACGACATCCAGCACATTGGCGACGCCAGGTGGTTCGGACTCCCCGAGGGTGGGTTCCCTGGCCTCGAATTGACTCCGGGCGCCGACTTCTGGGCCCTGCTGCCGGCTTTCGTGGTGGTCGCCCTCGTGGGCAGCGTCAAGAACGTCGGAGACTGCATCGCCATCCAGCAGGTCTCCTGGCGGAGGCCGCGGGTGACCGACTTCCGCCTGGTGCAGGGCTCGCTCAACACCAACGGCCTCGGCATCCTGCTCTCGGGCGTGGCCGGCACGCCGCCGACGACCGTCTACTCGTCGTCGAGCCCGCTGCTGATTGCCCTCACCGGCGTGGCCGCCCGCCGCGTCGGCTACGCCGTCGGGCTGGTCATGGTCGTGCTGGCGCTGCTGCCCAAGGCGGCGGCCGTGTTGCTGGCCATCCCCAGCCCGGTCATGGGCGCCTACCTGCTCACCGCCATCGGAGTGCTCTTCGTGAGCGGCATCCAGACGGTGGTGGCCGACGGCCTCGACCGGGGCAAAGCCCTCACGGTGGGAATCGCCTTCTCGTTGGGCGTGGGCCTGGACAGCCAGACCATCGGCACGGAGTTGCTGGGCGAGACATGGGGACCGCTGATCGACAACGGCATGCTGGCCGGCGCGCTGGCCGCCGTTGTGATGAACCGGTTCGTGGAGCTGACCGGTCGGGGCCGCCGGGCGCGCCTGAAACTCGACCTGCACCCGACGGCGGTCGGCGAGATCGACGAGTTCCTACGCGGCTTCGCGGCCGACATCGACTGGGACGACAGCGCCGCGCAGCGATTGCGCTCCGCGGGCGAGGAGACGCTGATGAGCCTGCTGCAACAGCACGGTGACGACCTCCCGGCCGCCGACGCACCCGCTCTGATAGTCGCAGCCCGCCACACCGGCGCGGCGGTCGAGATGGAGTTCCTGGCCGTCTTCGACGACGAGAACCTCGAGGACCGACTGGCCCACTTGAGCGAGGAGTCGCAGAGCACCGCCGGCATGGAGGAGGGCGAGATCTCGCTCCGGCTGCTGCGGCACTACGCCTCGTCGGTGCACCACCAGAGGTTCCACGGTCTGGACGTCGTGACGGTGCAGGTCAAAGCGGCGAGCTAGTCCGGCATTCAGGAGCCGGGCGGCCGTCTGTTACCATCGCTTCGGTATGCAGGAGAGAGTCTGGACCCTGCCGGAGCCTCTGTCCGTGCATGAGGTCCGGTTTAACGACGGCGCGGCCATCGCTCTGCGGCGACATGGGAACCCGGACGGCGCCAGGCTGGTCCTGTCACACGGGCTCGGCCTCTCAATAGACCTCTACTACCCGTTCTGGTCGCTGCTGGCCGACGACTTCGACCTCGTCGTCTATGACATGAGAAGCCACGGCTGGAATACCGTCAGTCCCCTTTCGGACCACACCGTCCCGACCTACGTCACCGACCATGACGGGGTCCTCGACGCCATCGACGAGCATTACGGCACCAAGCCGCAGGCAGGCGTATTCCACTCGTTCTCGTCCTTCGCGCCGCTGCTGTCCCCCACGGAAGGAAGCCGGTTCTCCTCCTTGGTCCTGTTCGATCCTCCCCTGCGCAAGCCGGGCGAGGCTCGCAACGAGTTCGACGAGGCGGTCAAGCGTGCGGTCGAGACGGCCGAGCGGCGCACCTACCAGTTCAAGACGCTGGAGGCCTTCACCGACCTGCTCGCCTTCCTGCCGGCGTTCAAGCGCACGGTCACCGGTGTCCATGACTTGATGGCCAGGACCACGCTGCGCGAGACCGCGGACGGCTCCGGCTACGAGCTCCGCTTCCCTCGCCAGAGCGAGGCGCAGATCATCGCTCACGCCCGGCTCTTCGCGGTGCTGGTCGACTTCGACGCGCTGCGATGCCCGGTCAAGGTCATCGGAGCCGACCCGACGCTGCCCTACTCGTTTCTCCCGACTGTCGACCTAAGCGAGATGCTGACCGTCGACTACGACTTCCTTCCCGATGCCACGCACTTCCTCCAGCTGGAGAAGCCCGACGAGTGCGTGGCCATCATGCGGAACTTCTTGGAGTCGGCCGGCCTCGTCTGATTCGGGCTCTCAGGCAGTCTTGGGCGCATCCACCCAATGACGGCGGCGTTGGAAGGGGTTGAGCAACTGCTGATAGTTTGATAGAGTGTTGTTGATGGACAGGGCTGACGGTTGGATGAGATTGTCGGACTGGGGTCGGCAGTTTGGGAGGTCGCCGCGTGTGTCTTGGCAGATGCTCAAGGACGGACGTTTGCCTGATGATTTAGAGGTTCAGAAGGTCGGTCGCATCTTCTATGTCCGGTCCAAGTCTGCGGTCTTGGCGGCTAGCGGTGGCCGCACTGTGTTGTATGCGCGGGTGTCGAGTTCTGATCAGGCGTCTGGTCTGGTCCCGTCAGGGTCGCGTCTCAGGTTCGGTGTAATAGCGGTGTGGGGCGCTGGTTCGGGTGGTCATGTTGGGCGGCTTGTGTGACTGCTGTGAGGGGCTGGTGGTTGTTCGGTGTGGTTGGGTCGCTGGAGGCGGTGTCGCAGCTCGGCGAGGTGTCGGGCGATGGCGGGTGTGTAGGTGAGGCCGCGCCAGCCTTGTGATGCCCGGTCGAGCACGGCCCATACGAGTGTGAGGCAGGAGGCTCGCCGGGGAGCCGGCCGATGACTTTGACCCTGCGTCGGGTTTCGCCGAAGGTGCGCTCGATGAGGTTGGTGTGGCGGATCCTCTTCCAGTGCTGTGGGGGGAACCTCAGGTAGACGGTGAGGGCTTGGCGGTCCGCCGGCAGGCACTTGACCGCGGCGGGGAACTCGCGTTCATAGCGGCGGGCGAAGGCGTCGATGCCGGCCTGTGCGGCGCGGACGGCTGCCTCGCCGGCTTCGATGTCCTCGGGAAGGTTGAAGATCTCCCAGAAGGCGGCCTTGAGCTCGTCGCGGCGCTCAGCGGGGACCTTGGCCAACACGTTGCGGGCTCGATGGTCGAGGCGGTCCGGGTCCGTGGTCCGGTGGCGGGTCGGGGGCGTGGGCGGGTCCGTGGCGGGTGCGTTCGGGCGGTTTGATGGTGTAGAGGCCGCGTCCGTCGGGAGCTTCCCGCCAGCTGTGGAGGTGCACTTTTTGGTGGCATCCCCAGCACAGCAGCATCATGTTGTCGATGTTCGTCGGCCCGCCTTGCGACACTGCTTGGACGTGGTGGCCCTGGCAGATCCACATATCGGCTCCGCAGCCCCCGCAAGCCCCGTAGCGGGCCCGCAGCGCGTTGGTCTGGGCTTTGGTGGCGACCCGTTTGGAGTGGCCGTGCCATAACGGCACACCCTCGCTGCTGAACACCACTCCTTTGATCCTCGCGTTGCAGAAGTGCTCCTCCAGCACGCTCTGGGGGATCACCTCGCCCCCGGCGACCTCCGCGAACGCCTCGGTGCCGTCAGCGCTGAGATGCTGCACGATGGTGATGTCCGCCGACGGCCGACCACCGCACCCGCACCTGTTGCCAGCCACGCCGGCCGCCTTGGCACCGCCGCTGCCATCGTGAGACCCGTCCAGAACGCCAGCCGCCTTGGCACCGCCGCTGCCATCGTGAGACCCGTCCAGAGCACCAGCCGCCTTGGCACCGCCGCTGCCCTCGTGAGACCCGTCCAGAGCACCAGCCACCTTGGCACCGCCGCTGCCATCGTGAGACCCGTCCAGAACGCCAGCCACCTTGGCACCGCCGCTGCCATCGTGAGACCCGTCCAGAACGCCAGCCACCTTGGCACCGCCGCTGCCATCGTGAGACCCGTCCAGAACGCCAGCCGCCTTGGCACCGCCGCTGCCATCGTGAGACCCGTCCAGAACGCCAGCCACCTTGGCACCGCCGCTGCCATCGTGAGACCCGTCCAGAACGCCAGCCACCTTGGCACCGCCGCTGCCATCGTGAGACCCGTCCAGAACGCCAGCCGCCTTGGCACCGCCGCTGCCATCGTGAGACCCGTCCGGGGCGGTTGCTGTCTTGGCACCGCCGCTGCCATCGTGAGACCCGTCCAGAGCGCCAGCCGCCTTGGCACCGCCGCTGCCCTCGTGAGACCCGTCCGGGGCGGTTGCTGTTTTGGCGTAGATGCTGCCGTGTGAGGTCAGCGTGTCGAGGGCGTCGGCCATTCGTTGGTCGAGGGTGCGTTTGTTGTCGCGGGGGTTGCGCAGGTCCAGCCGGCGCAGCCGCTCGGCCTCCAACAAGAACCGTTTGCGTACCTTGGCGCCAGTTACCGGGTCGAGTTCGCCCCGCAGGTGCATCATCCCGTCGTCTCCGTTCCAGATGCCCAGCCGCCGCCGGGCCCGTTGGCGGCGGTACCGCTCCTCGGCGTCGTCGGGCTGGCGGCGAGCCGCCCAGCGGCCTGCCTCGCGGGCGAACTGCTCAGGCGACAGCACCGCTGCCTGCGCCAACAACTCGGCGTCTTGTTGCACCTGCTCGGCGTCGGTCTTGTCGCTCGTGGCGGCGAGCACCCTGGCGTTGGCCACCGAGATGTCGCCGTTCTCGACCGCGTCGCGCACCGAAGGCAGCCCCTGCAGCTGCTTGACGGTCCTGACATGGCCGGCGGCCTCGCGGCGCGGCAACCCCGCAGCCTGCGCCAGCGCGCCCACACCGCCGTCGCCGTGGCGCTCCCGCGTCGCCAGACCCCCGGCCGTGTCCGCCTGCAACACCGCCAACTGCCCACCGAAGGCCTTGCACTCTCCCAGCACCACCCGCAGATCCCCAGTCGGCGTCGCCGGATCGTTCACCAGCCGGATCAACTCGGCCAAGCCTTCCCGCACCCGTCGTGCTGTGCCCACAACCATGCACACACCCTGCCACAGGGGTATGACATCCATAAACCATCGTCGGAATAATTCAAGCTGTCCCACACTGAGAGCCGGATTCGCGAACCCCCGACGCGGGACACCTCCACGGCGAGTGGGCCACCGGACGCCCCCGTCAGCGAAAGAAGCCAGAGCCCATCTGCATCTGGAGCACCCCCCGAGATGGCCGGAAGCCCCGAACGCGGCCCGCGTGGCCATACAACTCGTTCTCCCGACACGGCAGGCACATCGATCACAGCCCCACCGCCCGAACACGGCCCGCGTGGCCATACAACTCCTTCTCCCGACACAACGGGCACACCGATCACAGCCCCACCGCCCGAACACGGCCCGCGTGGCCATACAACTCGTCCTCCCGACACAACGGGCACACCGATCACAGCCCCACCGCCCGAACACGGCCCGCGTGGCCATACAACTCGTCCTCCCGACACAACGAGCACATCAATCACAGCCCCACCACCCGCACGCAGCCCGCGTGGCCATACAACTCGTCCTCCCGACACAACGAGCACATCAATCACAGCCCCACCACCCGCACGCGGCCCGCGTGGCCATACAACTCCTTCTCCCGACACAACGAGCACATCAATCACAGCCCCACCACCCGCACGCGGCCCGCGTGGCCATGCAACTCGTTCTGGATGCTTGGCAGGGCACCGGAGGGTGTCCCTGTCTTGTTGTCAAGCCTTTCCAGTGGTTCGTCGCTGAAATGGTTGAGGCGGCCAGTGCAGCCGAGCAACCGGCGTCTACGCGGTTGTGCCGAGGTCTAGGGCGCGTTGCAGCAGGCTCGCTGTTTGAGCGCGTGTGAGATGCTGGTGCGGGCAGAAGCGCAGCGGGTCGCTGCCGCAGCCTTTGGTGACACCGCTGTGGTACAAGGCGTCGATGGCCGCCGCGTGGGGACTCTGCGAGTCCACGTCGACGAATCCCGCGGACCGCGCAGCGTCTGCCAAGCCGAGCGCGCGGTGCAAGAAGCTGGCCATCTGAGCCCTGGTAACGGGCAGCTCGGGACAGAAGCGCAACGGACCGGTACCGCAGCCCGCGGTGATCCCGGCGTGGTGCAGGGCGTCGATGGCTGCCGCGTGGGTGCTCCGCGGGTCGACATCGACGAATCCTGCGGGTTGCGGCGCATCATCCAAACCGAGCGAACTCGCCAGCAGTCCGGCCATCTGAGCCCGGGTGACGGGCAGCTCGGGACAGAAGCGCAACGGGTCGTCGCCGCAGCCGGCGATGATGCCGCTGCCGAACATCGTCTCGACAGCCGACATGTGGACGCTGCCGGGGTCCACATCAGCGAATATCCCAGACTGCCGAGCCGCAGGCGGCGGAGCCGGAGACGGAGACGGCGGCGGCGGAGGCGGAGGAGGAGGCGGCGGAGGCGGAGGAGGCGGCGACACCCTGTCGTCGTCTGTGACGGTGACCGCCACATCGCCGGTCACGCCGACGTAGCCGCCGCCGTCCGCTGTGTGATGCAACGTCGCCATGTCGTCGACGAGGTCGGGGTCTTCGTCGGCGTGCACCTCCACCGACTGGACCGTGTCCCAATCGGCGGTGCCGAACGTCAACGTCAGCACCGGACCCGACACCGACGCAGACACCGACACCAAATCCCCAGCGCGGCCCAACACCAGATCACCGCCCGCCGACACCGACACCACCACCGACACAGACCCCGACGGCAGCGCCGACAACCTCACCCCGTACCCGACACCCATACCCTCACCCACCGACACCGACACCGGGTCCAACACCAACGCCGCGACGTCGTCGTCTGTGACAGTCACCGCCACATCACCAGTCACACCGACGAAGCCGCCGCCGTCCGCTGTGTGATGCAACGTCGCCGTGTCGTCGACGAGGTCGGGGTCTTCGTCGGCATGCACCTCCACCGACTGGACCGTGTCCCAATCGGCGGTGCCGAACGTCAACGTCAGCACCGGACCCGACACCGACGCAGACACCGACACCAAATCCCCAGCTCGGCCCAACACCAGATCACCGGCCGCCGACACCGACACCACCACCGACACAGACCCCGACGGCAGCGCCGACAACCTCACCCCGTACCCGACACGCATACCCTCAACCACCGACACCGACACCGGGTCCAACACCAACGCCGCGACGTCGTCGTCTGTGACAGTCACCGCCACATCGCCAGTCACGCTGACGTAGCCGCCGCCCGACGCTGTGTGATGCAACGTCGCCGTGTCATCGACGAGGTCGGGGTCCTCGTCGGCGTGCACCCTCACCGACTGGACCGTGTCCCAATCGGCGGTGCCGAACGTCAACGTCAGCACCGGACCCGACACCGACGCAGACACCGACACCGAATCCCCAGCGCGGCCCAACACCAGATCACCGGCCGCCGACACCGACACCACCACCGACACAGACCCCGACGGCGGCCTCGACAGCCTCACCCCGTACCCGACACGCATACCCTCATCCACCGACACCGACGACGGGTTCAACACCAACGCCGCGACGTCGTCGTCTGTGACGGTCACCGCCACATCGCCGGTCACGCTGGCGTAGCCGCCGCCGTCCGCTGCGTGGTGCAACGTCGCCGTGTCATCGAGGAGGTCGGCGTCGTCGTCGGCATGCACCCTCACCGACTGGAACGTGTCCCAGTCGCCGGTACCGAACGTCAACGTCAGCACCGGACCCGACACCGACGCAGACACCGACACCGAATCCGCAGCTCGGCCCAACACCAGATCACCGGCCGCCGACACCGACACCACCACCGACACAGTCCCCGACGGCAGCGCCGACAGCTTCACCCCGTACCCGACACTCGTACCCTCAAGCACAGTCACCGACGGCGGGTCGAACACCAACTCCGCGACGTCGTCGTCGACGACGGTCACCGCCACATCGCCGGTCACGCTGACGTAGCCACCGCCCGACGCCTCATGGTGCAGTGTCGCCGTGTCGTTGACGAGGTCGGCGTCTTCGTCGGCGTGCACCCTCACCGTCTGGTACGTGTTCCAGTCGCCGGGGGCGAACGTCAACGTCAGCACCGGACCCGACACCGACGCAGACACCGACACCAAATCCCCAGCGCGGCCCAACACCAGATCACCGGCCGCCGACACCGACACCACAACCGACACAGTCCCCGACGGCGGCCTCGACAGCCTCACCGCGTACCCGACACGCGCACCCTCATCCACCGACACCGACGGCGGGTCGAACACCAACCTGCCGGTGTCGTCGTCGTCGACGGTCACCGACACATTCTCCTCCACGGAATAGCCGCCGCCGACCGCCGAATTCACCAACGTCTCGGAATCGTCGCCGATGTCGATGTCCTCTAAGGCATGCACCGTCACCGACTTATAGGTGTTCCAATCGGCGGTACCGAACGTATGCAACAGCACCGGAGACGAATCCGACACAGACACCGACTCCGACGGCGTCATCAACACCAGATCACTGCGCGCGCCGTCAACAACCGCCACAGAAAACGCCACATCCCCCGACGGCGGCGCCGACAACCTCACCCCATAGCGAGAACTCTTTCCCTCACCCACAGTCACCGGCGTACCGGTGAACTCAAACATGCCCGTGTCATCGTCTGTGACCGTCACCGCCACATCGCCGGTTATGCTGACGTAGCCGCCGCCCGTCGCCGTGTGGTGCAACGTCGCCGTGTCGTCGCCGACGTCGTCGTCTTCGTCGGCATGCACCCTCACCGTCTGGTAGGTGTCCCAATCGGCGGTGCCGAACGTCAACTCCAGCACCGGACCCGACACCGACGCAGACACCGACAACGAACCCGCAGCGCGGCCCAACACCAGATCACTGCGCGCCGACACCGACACCGCAACCGTCACAGGCCCC
Organism: Acidimicrobiales bacterium; assembly: GCA_965116865.1. Taxonomy (GTDB): domain Bacteria; phylum Actinomycetota; class Acidimicrobiia; order Acidimicrobiales; family Aldehydirespiratoraceae; genus Aldehydirespirator. Next base: position 1,247,845 of record OZ220727.1, read on the forward strand.
GACGGCAGCGCCGACAGCTTCACCCCGTACCCGCCACGCATACCCTCATCCACCGACACCGACGGCGGGTCGAACACCAACCTGCCGTTGTCGTCGTCGACGACGGTCACCTCCACATTGGCCGCCGCGGAATAGCCGCCGCCGGTCGCCGAATTCACCAACGTCTCGGAATCGTCGCCGACGTCGGCGTCGTCCAAGGCATACACCGTCACCGACTTATAGGTGTCCCAATCGGCGGTACCGAACGTCAACAACGGTGTCGGAGACGAATCCGACACAGACACCGACTCCGACGGCGTCACCAACACCAGATCACTGCGCGCGCCGTCAACAACCGCCACAGAAAACGTCACAGGCCCCGACGGCTTCGCCGACAACTTCACCCCGTAGCTAGAACCGCTCGATCCCTCGAACACAGTCACCGCCGTATCGGAGAACACCAGCGTGTCCGTGTCGGTGTCTTCGACGGTCACTGCCACGTCCGCGTAAAAGTCGTGGCCGCCGCCCGTCACGGCGTGGCGCAACGTCGCGGAGTCGTCGACAGTGTCGGCATCTTCGTCGGCATGCACCCTCACCGACTGATAGGTGTCCCAATCGGCGGTGCCGAACGTCAACGCCAGCACCGAACCCGAATCCGACACAGACACCGACATCGCCGACGGTGTCGACAGCACCAGATCACTGTCATCGCCGCCGGGCACAGCCACCTCCACCGTCACAAGCCCCGACGGCTTCGCCCCCAGCTTCACCCCGTACTCTGAGTGCGAGCCCTCCGTCACCGACACCGACCTCGAATCGAACACCAAAACACCGCTCTCGTCGTCGGCGACCCTCACCGGCACATCCACGTAAAAATCGTGGCCGGGGCCCGACACGGCGAAGCGCAGCGTGTGAAAGTCGTCGACATCGTCAGCGTCGTGGGTGCCGAACACATCCACATAGTAGTAAGTATTCCAATTGCTGGTGGTGAACGTCTTCTCCAGCACCGGATGCGAACCCGTCACCTTCATCGAATTATCTCCGTCCGTCAGCACCAGATCGCTGCCGAAGCCGTCGGGCACAGACACCGACACCGTCACATTCCCCGTCGGCTTCGCCCCCAGCTTCACCCCAAGATCACGACGCCCGTGCTTGGACTCGGGTATCGTCATCAAGCTCTTACCGAGCACCAAATCGTCCCTATCGAGCACCAACGCGCCCGTGTCGTCGTCCGCGACGGTGACTGTCACGTCGCCGGTCGCGCCGTCGTAGCCGCCGCCCGACGCGGTGTGGTGCAACGTCTCGAAATCGATGGCGAAGTCGGCGTCGTCGTCGGCATGCACCCTCACCGACTGGAACGTGTCCCAGTCGGTGGTGCCGAACGTCAACGCCAGCACCGACCCCGAATCCGAAACAGACACCGACACCGACATCGAATCCGCAGCCCGGCCCAACACCAGATCACCGCCCGCCGACGCCGACACCACCACCGTCACCTCCCCCGACGGCTTCGCCCCCAGCTTCACCCCGTACTCGACGCGCGAGCCCTCCGTCACCACCACCGATCTCGTATCGAACTGCGTATCGAACACCAAACGCTTCTCGTTGGCGGCGACGGGCCGGTCGTCCAGCCCCGCCGGGACGACCGTCGCCGGAACCCGGTCAGCAGACACCCCGTCCACGGCGGGCTCGGCCCGCACAATAGACAACGTGTAGACCGCGGCGTCGGCGGCGGCGTCGGCGGGCGTGACGACCAGCCTCACCGTGTTGGCGCCGTAGGCCAGGTCCACCTGATGGCCGGCCTCGCCGGCGTCGACATCGGCGAGGCCCGCACCGGAGCCGTCCTCGAAAGCCACCGCCTGAGCGGGATGGCCCTTGTCGAACCCTACCGTCGCCCGGTCCTCACCATGGACGACATCCACACGATAGAAACGCACATCCGAGGAGAACCCCGGCGACAGATCCCCACCAGCCACCGTGATGCCGTCGAGCGTGGCAACACCCGACAACGCCTGCGCCGACACCGGCACAGACAACAACGCCGCGACCACCGCCACAGCCGCTAGCACAGCCGCAACCCCCCGACGCGACACCCTCACAACAACACCGCAACTCACAAACAGACGCCGACGACCCAACAGACGCCGACAGCCGGGGGGGGGGGGCGATACCCTCACAACAACGCCGCGGCCCACGCGCGGACGCCGGCCATGCCAACAGACGCCGACAACGGGAGGGGGCAGACATCGCCGAACCATAGTAGTCGACGATGTCCTCGAACGCAACCAGAACCCGGCCGCCCTGCAGTGGACGCCGGGGATCGCGCCGTCAAGCGATACAGAGGGCAGGTCGCCGCCGTCGCTTCGACGGTTACTGAGGCAGGCTGGCGCCGCGGCAACCGAGCCGCCGACGGTGCGGCGCCGGGCGCGTGGCGGGGCTCTGTTGAGCATCGCGGCGGCGGTGCCGCGCTCCGCGTGGCCGTCGGCTGTGGTGAGCTCGGCGTCGACGATGAGCCCGTTGCGGTTCTCGGTGAGCAGATGGCCCATGAAGCACAGCGTCGCGGCGGTTCCCGCGGACTTGCGGAACAGCCTCGCCTCGGGATCGGTCACAGAAGCGTGGGTGTCGTTGCGGCGCCGCCCGCCGCGCCAGTCCGTCCCGGGGTTGCGGCCGCCGCCCGCCGCCCGCCGCGGCCGCTGCGACTGCTGGGACTTCTGGGGCTGGAGCTGCGCCGACGCGGCCCCGGCTGCGGCGCCGGTTCTGGGTTTGAAGCTCTTGTGCGACGCCCACCGATGGCGGCGTCCTCGAGGGCGTGCCAAGTGGTCTCCAGCATCATGCGCTGCTGGGGATCGAGCATCTGGGCCTCGATCGGCGAGATGCGGAAGAACTCGGCGTCGAACTGGTCCAAGTCCTCGATGAACGCGCCGAAGCGGAGAGCTTCATGCCGATCACCGGATTCGGGGAAGAGCCGCCCGTAGCGGCCGATGACAGACCCCGGCGGGCCCTCGATCACCGCGTTCTCGCCGGCGACCAGCTGTCTCCAGAAGTCGGAGATGCCCTTGCTGCCCGGGAACCGGCACGCCATGCCGATGACGGCTATGGGCTCCTGTCCCCAGGGACTGTTCGGAACGGTCGACGCGGGCGGGGTGACGCCTCTCATGATCCGATAACATCTCATGATCCGATAACATACTGTGGTCGTGGAATATCTTTAAGAAAGGCAGATCTCCATGTCATCAATCGCAGAACGCATCCAGACCCCTCTCGATGAGAATCTCGAGATCGGGGGCCGGACTCGGGGCCACGCTCTGCGCCTGGATGTCAGCATCACCGATGGCGACGTGACCTCGTCGGACGTGGTGGCCTTCTGGAAGCTGGTTTGCGAGGAGTTCGGCATCGACATCCCCGCCGACGAGTTCTCCGAGCTCCTGACGCCGAATGACCCGATCTCGTATCTCGAAGCCCGCACCTGAGCGTCCCGGCCGGCGGACCGTCGGCCGGACAGGGAGGCTCATGACTAGTCGGTCCTGATGGCCGCGACCGAAGCCGAGTCTTGGTGGCGTCCCTACCGCCAGGTCGGTGACGTTCGAGTCCTGCATGTGGACTTGTCGGCAGCCGGACGCCGCGAGGAGGCCGCCCTGCCGCTGCTCGACGCCACCGAACAGCGGCGGCGGGCACGCTTCCTGGCCGACAGTCCGAGGCGGCGCTTCACGCTCTGCCGGGCCGCGCTGCGATCGGTCCTCGGCGACGAGCTGGCCTGCCGCAACGATGACCTGGGCTTCGGGTTCTCCGAGCACGACAAACCGTTCGCCACGGTCAACGGACGACGGGCACCTATCAGCTTCAACGTCAGCCACAGCGGCCAGCACGGCCTGATCGCACTGGCCCACCGGGGTCGGGTGGGCGTCGATATTGAGGAACTGGTCACGAACCGCAACCTTGAGATACTGATCGGAGCGGTTCTCGGTCCGAACGAGCAGGCCGAGGTGAGCGCGGCCAGCGGGCGCGAGAAACTCCGTCTGTTCCTGGATCTATGGACGATGAAGGAGGCGCTGAGCAAGGCTCACGGCATGGGGCTCTCGATGGACGTGTCAGCCTTCGAGATCCCCCGCAACCTGAGCGACGGCTCCCGAGGCGGAGAGTTCCGGTTTGCGGATGTCGCCTGGCAGCTTGAGAGCATCGGCACGGATCAGTTCGCGGCCGCAGTGGCTCACGAAGCATATTGCCGATGACGCGGCGTCCGCTCGGCGCGCCGGGGACGGCGCCGAGGCGGCGCTAGCCTCGACCGTCGGCCGGTGAGACCGTCGGCGGCGTCAGGAGATGGCGGCCGGGGAACGCACGAGGCGGGAGGATGCAGCCCTCGTGCTGCACCAGCTCTCCGTGTACCCACACTGCGTCGATGCCGTCGGGCGGGACCAGCGGATCGTCGAAGCTGTTGCGCTCGCAGACGCGGTCCCAGTCGAACAGCACCAGCGAGGCGTCGGCGCCCTCGCGCAGCACAGGGCTCGGCAGGCCCATGAACTCGCACGGCATCACCGCCAGCCGATGGACGATCTCGATCAGGTCGATGCCGAGCTCGCGGGCCATGCGCAGCGCCTTGGGGAACGATCCCAGCGAGCGGGGATGGGGCTTCTGGCCCGGGCCGGGCATCAGCCCGTCGGTGCAAACGGCCATGTCCCGACGACGGAAGAACCTCTCGACGGTGGCCTCGTCGCCGTAGTGGCTGATGATCGACACCTCGCCCCGGTTGTGCAGGAAGAAGTCGCACACCGCGTCGTGGGCCTCGATCGACTGCATGTCGGTCACCCCCGCGGCCAGCACCACGTCAGAGAAGCGCTTGCCCAAGAAGTCGTCGCCCACCCCTTCGAGCACACCGGCGATCTGGACGCCCTCCAGCCCACCGCAGAACGCCACGAAGTTGTCCCAGCCGGAGCTGTCGCCGTAGATCTTCTCGAAGGCGAACTCCCGTACCCTTTCGTCCGAGAGGCGGGCCATGAACTCGGCCCGCGTGCCGGAGCGAACCTCGGGCGGGAACAGCGCGTCGGCGGTGGTGCTTCCCGCGGTGTAGGGGTACATGTTGGCCATGGCGGGCACCGACGCGGCCGCTTCGTCGAGCTTGGCCGCCACCTCGCCGAAGCGGTCCCAGTTGCGGCGTCCGGCGATCTTGGAGTGCTCACTGCAGTAGCCTCCTCCGCCGTCCACCGCGGCGGTGATCACCTCGTCGAGGGCGTCGAGGACGTCGTCGCTCTCGGAGCGCAGATGCGGGTACAGCGCTCCGGGCTTGACCTCGTTGAAGGCCCGCACCAAGGCGGTGATCTCCCGCTGATCCGAGTAAACCGCCGGGTTGTAGACGAGCCCGGTGGAAAGGCCCAGGCACCACGGCGCCTCCCGGCGCACCACCTCGGCCATGGCCCGGATCTGGGCGTCGTCGGCCGTGCGGTCGAGGTTGCCCATCACCGTGCGCCGCACCGCGCTGTGCCCGAGATGCATCCCGAGGTCGGTGACCGACCGGCCGGCGTGCCAGCTCAGGAACTCCTCCATCGTCGTCCAGGGCCACCAGCCGCCTCCGGCGGGATCTTCGCTGCAGGGACCGCCCGCCTGGCCGACCGTGCCGTCGAGCGGCGCGAGCTGCGCTGCGTACTCGACCCGCTGGTCGGGTGCCACCGGCGCCGGCGACAGGCCGTCCACGCCGCAGATGCGCTTGGTCACGCCGCCGCGCACGGCCATCTCGCAGCTCAGCGGGATGCCGTGCTCGCCGATCCTGGCACCGGCCAAGGCACCGTGGTTGTGCGTGTCCACGAAGCCGGGGGCAAGCACTCGGCCGGCAGCGTCGACGATGCGCTCGGCCCCGGCCCGACCGCTCGGCGGGACGTCCCCCAGACAGACGATGACGTCGCCGTCGATCAGCGCATCGCCCAGGCACGGCTCGCTCGACCCGTCGCCAGTGACGATCAAGGCGTCCGCGATCAGCTGGCGCACAACCACGGCCGGTGAGGACGAAGGCGACCACTTACAGTGACGATCAAGGCGTCCGCGATCAGCTGGCGCACAACCACGGCCGGTGAGGACGAAGGCGACCACTTACAGTGACGATCAAGGCGTCCGCGATCAGCTGGCGCACAACCACGGCCGGTGAGGACGAAGGCGACCACTTACAGTGACGATCAAGGCGTCCGCGATCAGCTGGCGCACATGCTCACGGTATCTCGGAGCGGCTCACGGTCCCCGGCGGTGCGTCGGCGCGCGAACTGGCCCCACGACGCCAGGCACGCGCGCGCCGCCGCGGACCCACTCCGGGCGCCGAGGGGCCGGCGGCTCAGAGGCAGTGGGCGAAGGCGACGAGGTCGCGGACCGAGGCGGCGCACACCTCGGGCATGGCACGCCGCGACGCAGCGCCGGCCGCGGTGGGCGTCGCGGGATCCGCCGCCCGCCCCGGGCCTACTGCTGCTGCTGGAGGCTCTGCTGGCTGGTCCAGGTCGGGGCTGCGGACGTTCTGAGGGCGGGCCGGGTCTGCTGCGGTGCGGACACCTCGGCGGACGGATCCTCGACATGCCTGCCGATGACCACCGCGGCGTCGACCTCGACGGTGCCCGAGCCCATGAATGCGCCACGAACCGGCGGCACGTCACCGTAGTCGCGCCCGCAGCCGATGACGACGTGGTGCTCATCGACGGGGCCGCCGTTGGTCGGATCGAGCGCCCACCAGCCCCAGCCGGGCACGGCGGCCTCGATCCAGGCATGGGTCTGCACCGTCACGATGTCGGCTGTCTCGGCGATCTCCGACGTCTCGTCCGCAGCGAACAGGTACCCCGAGGCGTAGCGGGCGGGGACGCCGACGCTGCGCAGCATGCCGAGGGCCAGATGGGCGAAGTCCTGGCAGACGCCCGCGCCCGTCTCGAGCAGCTCCGCCAGCGAGATCCCGATGTCGGTGGCGCCCTGCTGGTAGCTCAACGCCCCTCGCGCGTCGGCCACCACAGCGGCCACCATCTCCGGCACGGACGCGGCTGCTGCGGCTGCGGCTGCGGCCCGCTCCCGGATGTCGTCGCCGCGGTGCCAGTCGACGTGCTGGGACGGTTCCAGGAACTCGAGGTGCTCCAGCCTGAAGCCGGGGTCGTGCAGCGCCGCGACAGCCGGAGCGTCGGCCGGCCCGGCCCGGCGCGCCGTCTCCACGGTGGCGTCGGCCCGCAGGTCCAGTTCGGTGTGGGGTGTGCGGATGCCCAGATGCTCGACGACCGTTCCCCAGTAATCGACGACCGACAGCACCTGGAGCTGCGGCTGCGATGCGAGCCGGTACGCCAGCACTCGCTGGTGGTCGTCGTGGCGGGGCCGCACCCGTACCTCGTTCTGGCATTCGGTCACCGGCTCCGAGTAGCGGAAGCTCATCCGGTATGAGATGCCGAGCCTCATCCCGCCTCCCCGCGGGCAGGGGCGGGATCGCCCGAATGCTCGGCGCGGTCCGCGGAGCGAGGGCTGAAGGCACGGCCGGGGCGGACGAACTGGGCTTGAACGGTGGCCATGGCCAGGGGCGGGACGATGCCCGTCTGCACGTCGCCGGCCAGATCCGCCAAGTCGGCGCCGAACCGTGCCAGCGTCGGCGCCGCGGCGGCAGCCATCGCCTCCTCGACCTCGCCGAGCTCCAGACGGGCCCGCAGCAGGGCTGCCTTCCGCCGGGCGCGGTCCAGCGCCGAGGAGTTCGCCGCCAGGCCGGTGAGACCCTCCTCAGCCCGGCTCAGGCATGACAGCACCGAACGGGGCAGGTCCGGGGCGTGAAGCAGGTAGCGCACGACTCCGTCGGGGTCGGGAGCGTTGCCGTGCTGGCGGTGGTACGCCTGCAGCGAGCTGGTGAGCCGCAGCATCCGGGTGGCGTCCATCACCCCGCGGGCGTCGGCGTGGCTGGCCTCGAGCAGGTCGACCGTGAAAATCGACCGCTCCAGCATCCTGCCGACGACCACGAAGGCGTGGCCCTCGTCGCGTCGCATGCCCTCGTTGAGGATCCCGGAGATGGCCAGACAGGCCCGCCGCACCATCAGCAGAACCTCGTGGAGCCCGGCCGGCGGGTCGTCGGCATGGCCGAGGAACGGGAACCGGAGGTACAACCCGTTGGCCTCCTCCCACAGCTCGATCGGTATGCGGTCGCGGACCGAGCGCAGGTTCTCCCGGACCGCGACGATGGTCGACACCACCGACCCGGGATTGTCGCTGTCCGACAGCAGGAACGCGACCAGCTGCGGACGGCTCTCAAGCGGACCGGCGGCCTCCAGCTCCTCTCGCAGCCCGAGGGTCCTGATCATCAGCTCGCCCTCGGCGCGTGCCTCGTCGGCCCGCAGGTGGGTGATCGAGTTGATCGCGTAGTTGAGGCACCTCGACGTGGACTCGGCCCTCTCCAGATAGCGGCCAGTCCACAGCAGCGCCTCGGCGTGACGGGCCAGGATCACGTTCCGTCCCCCGACGAGCCCTCGCAGTCCCCGGCCTCTCCGGCCGGCCGGCAATCGGCCGTCACAGCCTCAGGGGCCAGGACCCAGGTGTCTTTGGAGCCGCCCCCCTGGGAGGAGTTGACGATGAGCGACCCCCGGCGCATGGCCACCCGGGTGAGCCCGCCCGGGAAGACCTCGGTCCGTTCGCCGGTCAGCACGAAGGGACGGAGGTCCAGGTGCCGGGGCTCGAGACGGTCCCCGGCGACCGACGGCAGTGTGGAGAGCTGCACCAGCTCCTGCACGATCCAGCCGCGGGGCTCGGCCCCGATCGTGGCCCGGGCCTGCTCCAGCTGCTGCTCGGAGGCTTGGGGACCGATCAGCACGCCGTAGCCGCCCGACTCGCCGACCGGCTTGGCCACCAGCTCGTCGAGCCGGGCCAGAGCCTCACGTCGCTGGTCGGGGTCCCACATCACGTAGGTGGCGACGTTGTCGATTATCGGCTCGGCTCCCAAGTAATAGCGGATCAGCTCCGGCACGTACGGGTAGACGCCCTTGTCGTCGACAACGCCGTTGCCGAGGGCGTTGCACACAGTGACAGCGCCGGCCCGCAACGCGCCGAGGAGGCCGGGCACGCCCAGCGTCGAGTCGGGCCGGAAGGCCACCGGGTCAAGGAAGTCGTCGTCTATGCGCCGGTAGATGACGTCCACCTTCACCAGGCCCTCGATAGTCCGGGTGTAGACGCGGTGGCCGTCCACGACCAGGTCCCTTCCCTCGACCAGCTCCACTCCCATCGAGCGGGCCAGGAAGGCGTGCTCGAAGTAGGCGGAGTTGAAGATTCCCGGGGTCAGCACAACGATGTGGGGGTCGTCCTCGCCTCCAGGCGCCATCGACTCCAATGTGGAGCGCAGCATCCGGCCGTACTGCTCGGTGGGCTGCACGGCATGGTCGTAGAACAGCCAGCTGCAGGCCTTGGCCATGGCCGCCCGGTTCTCGACCACATAGGAGATCCCGCTGGGGCTCCGCAGGTTGTCTTCCAGCACCCGGTAGCGGCCGTCGGCGCCGCGCACGACGTCGATCCCGGCGACGTTGCAGTGCGCGCCGTGGGGCACGGCGATGCCCACGGCGTTGCGTTCGAAGCCCCGCGACGACATCACCAGCCATCGAGGCACCACCCCGTCGGCCACGGCGGCGCCCTCGCCGCTGTACAGGTCGGCCAGGAAGCAGTTGAGGGCCGCCACCCGCTGGGTCAGGCCCCGCGCCAGCCCGTCCCACTCGGCGGCGGCGATGAGCCGAGGGAACAGGTCCATGGGCCAGATGCGCTCGGTGCCCTCCTCCTCGCTGTAGACGGTGAAGGTGATCCCCTGGCGTCGGAACTCGTCAGCGACGAGCTTCTCGAGGCGCTCCAACTCGCCGGCGTCCAGCTCGCGGAACCGTTCGACGATCCGCCGGTAGGTGCCGCGCACCGACCCGTCGGCGCCGAACGCCTCGTCGTACCATCCGCTCGCGTCGTACTGGTCGAGCAGCCCGCTCCGCGTCTCACGCTCCTGTTCGGCCATCTGTCCATCGTAGATCACCCCCGGGCCGCGGCGGTGCGAGACGATCCGTCGAGTCGATTGCGTGCTTGGGAATATTGTGCGCAGAGTCACCTGCAAGCACAAGCAGCGAGCTCTGTGGCCTGCAATCAGGGCAATGTCGCTCGACTTGTGTCGCGATGACGCGTGTAGCCTGCTGCGAGCCGCAAGTGGAAGGTCCCGTATGCGCATCGGAGTGCCCAAGGAGATCAAGAGCGAAGAGCGCCGCGTCGGGCTCACCCCCGACAGCGTGCGGGAAGTCGCCGACCGCGGCCACGAGGTGTACGTAGAGCAAGGCGCAGGCACCGCTGCCGGGTTCGACGACGACGAGTACAAGGACCGCGGAGCGGTCATGGCGCCCACCGCCGCAGAGCTGTTCGACGCCGCCGAGCTGATAGTGAAGGTCAAGGAGCCCCAAGCGGAGGAGCGGTCCCTGCTGAGGGCCGACCACACGTTGTTCGCCTACCTTCACCTCGCGCCCGACCCCGAGCAGGCCGACGACCTGCTCGCCAGCGGGGCCACCGCCATCGCCTACGAGTCGGTCACCGACCACAGGGGCCGACTCCCGCTGCTCGCCCCCATGTCGCAGGTGGCCGGCCGGATGGCCATCCAGGCCGGTGCCCGCTGCCTGGAGGCATCCGCCGGCGGGCGCGGAGTGCTGCTGGGCGGGGTTCCCGGCGTGGCCGCCGCCCCGGTCACAGTCGTCGGCGGCGGCGTGGTCGGCACCAACGCGGTGCAGATGGCCCTGGGGCTCGGTGCCGACGTGACCGTGCTGGACCGCGACGCGGCCGTGCTGGAATCTCTGTCCGCCCGCTTCGGTCCGACGCTGCGCACCCTCTACTCCACCCCCAGCCGGCTGGCCCAGGCGGTGTTCACCGCAGATCTGGTGATAGGGGCCGTGCTGCTGCCCGGCGCCCGGGCGCCGAGGCTGATAACCAGACAGATGGTGAAGGTGATGCGGCCCGGCACGGTGATCGTGGACGTGGCCATCGACCAGGGCGGCTGCGCCGAGACTTCCAGGCCCACCACGCACGCCGACCCCACCTACGTGGTCGACGAGGTGGTCCACTACTGCGTGGCCAACATGCCCGGCGCGGTGCCCCGCACAGCTACGCAGGCCCTCAACAACGTCACGCTTCCCTACGTACACAAACTTGCCGAGCAGGGCACCGTCGCGGCCGTCGCGTCGGACCGGAGCCTGCAGGACGGTCTCAGCGTCCGCAGCGGCCGGATCACCGAGCCGGCAGTGGCCGCCGCCCTCGGCTTCGACTACACCGAACCCCTGGACGCCCTGCCCTGACTCGAGAGGCCGGGCGAGCAGGCGGACGAATCGACTGAATACGGGCGAGGCCGTGGCCCGAGCGGCCCTCAGGTCGCAGCGAACAAGAGCGGGAGTGGCACTGCTGCGGCATCACGGACTTGCGCCTGTTTGCGCTCGCCGCGAGGCGAGGCGCCTGCCCGGCGGGCCGGGCGGCCGCTACTCGTTCAGGTGCATCGCCACGGCCAGATTCGCGCCGACCACCGCGACCGCCGCAGCGATCGCCACCACCAGCAGGTTGACCTGCAGCATGGCGGCGTCGTCGACCTTGAACCCGGCCAGCAGCTGCAGACCGTCCACGTCGCTGAACTGGTCGATCACGTAGTTGCGCAACAGCGCGTTGCTGATCATGGCGACCACCGCCCCGAGCAGTCCCTGCACCAGTCCCTCCAGCATGAACGGGACGCGGATGAACCACTTTGTGGCCCCCACCAGACGCATGATCTCGATCTCGTCGCGCCGGTTGCCGATGGCCACCGCCAGCGTGTTGAGGATCAGCAGGGTCGAGGCGCCGAGCAGGACGATCGAGCCGATGAACAGCACACGCCCGGCCCGGTTCGACAGGTTCTGCACGTCGCGGATCACATCCCCGGCGAAGGTGACCGTGCGGACGCCGGGCTTGCCCTCGAACTGGCTGCCGAGCTCCTCCACCACGTCGGGGTCGGGGTCGGTGGGCACCACCCGGTAGTACGGGGGCACGCCCTCGGCGGTGAAGATCTCCAGCACCTCGGGCGTGTCCTCGAAGAACTCCTTGAACTCCTCGTAGGACTGCTCGCGGTCGGTGTACTCCCACCTCTCCACGCCGGGGCTCTCCTCGAGCTGGTTGCGGACGCTGGAATCCTCGTCGGTGCCGGCGCCGGCGTTCATCCACACGATCAGCTCGACGCCGTCCTGCCATCGGGCGGTGGCGCTGTCCACCGCCGCCTGGAACAGCATGAAGCCGCCGAACATGGCCAGAGACACCCCCACCGTGACCACGGTGGCCACCGCCAGCAGGATGTTGCGCCACAGGTTCTGACCCGTCTCGCGCAGCACGTAGCGGAAGCTGAACAACGGGGCCTACCCGCGGCCGGGCACGAAGCTGGACACCGCTTCCTGCTACTCGTAGACGCCCCGGGCCTGGTCGCGCACGACCATCCCCCGGTCGAGCTCGACCACCCGCTGGCGCATGCTGTCCACGACGCCACTGTCGTGGGTGGCCATCACCACGGTCGTGCCGGTCTCATTGATCCGCTCCAACAGGCGCATGATTCCCACCGAGGTCGCAGGGTCGAGGTTGCCGGTCGGCTCGTCGGCCAGCAGGATCAGCGGCCGGTTGACGAAGGCGCGGGCGACCGACACCCGCTGCTGCTCGCCCCCGGAGAGCTCGTGGGGGAACCGGTCCATCTTGCGGGACAACCCGACCAGCTCCAGGATGGCGGGCACTTGGCGGTCGATGACCCGGGGGCTCCTGCCGATCACCTCGAGCGCGAAGGCGACGTTCTCCGACACCGTCTTCTTCTGGAGGAGCTTGAAGTCCTGGAACACGTAGCCGATGTTGCGCCGCAGGTAGGGAACCCTCCAGCCGCTGAGTCCGCCGATGTCGCGGCCGGCCACGAATATCCGGCCGTGCTCGGGCACGTCCTCGCGGTTGAGCAGGCGGATGAACGTCGACTTGCCGGAACCGGAGGGACCCACCAGGAAGACGAACTCCCCCTTGCCGATGTCGATGGTCACGTCGCGCAGGGCCACCACGTCGCCCCTGTAGACCTTCGTGACTTTCTGCATCTTGATCATCGGACGCCCTCGACCCTCACTCCACCATCAGGCTTCGCGGACCGCGGTCCGCGATGACACGGCGACGGTACCAACCTCCCCGGTCGGGACCGCGGCGCCCGCGGCACGACTCCACCGCAGCCAGGCCTCCATGAACTGGTCGATATCCCCGCCGAGCACGGCGTCGACGTTGGAGGTCTCGTGGCGGGTGCGCTGATCCCTCACCATCTGGTAAGGCTGCATCACGTAGCTGCGTATCTGGCTGCCGAAACCCACCTTGCGCTGCTCGCCCTTTATGCCGGCGATCTCGTCGGCGAGCCGCTTGCGCTCCAGGTTGAGCAGCTTCGCTGCCAGCATCTGCATGGCCCGCTCCTTGTTCTGGTGCTGGCTGCGCTCGTTCTGGCAGCTCGTGACGATCCCAGTGGGCAGATGGGTGACCCGCACAGCCGAATCGGTGACGTTCACATGCTGGCCGCCGGCGCCCGACGAGCGGTAGGTGTCGACCCGCAGGTCCTTCTCGTCGATGGTCACCTCGTCGGAGACCTCCTCGAAGAAGGGAGCGACGTCGACCGCGGTGAACGCGGTCTGTCGCTTGCCTTCGTTGTTGAACGGAGAGATCCGCACCAGGCGGTGCACCCCGTGCTCGGAGCGCATCCAGCCGTAGGCGCAGCGACCCTTCAACAGGAAGTCCACGCTGGAGTACCCGGCCTCGGCGCCCTCCGACACGGCGGTCACCTCCAGACCGAAGCCGCGGCGCTCGGCCCAGCGTCGGTACATCCGAAGCAGCATCTCGGCCCAGTCCTGCGAGTCGGTGCCGCCCTCGCCGGACTTGATCTGGCAGACGGCGTCGCGCTCGTCGAACTCGCCGGTGAACAACGATCGCAGCTCGAGCTCGTCGAAGCGGGCGGCGACATCGGCCACCAGCCGCGCGATCTCGGCCTCCTCGCAGGAGTCGCCCTCCTCCACCGCGAGCTGGTTGAGGGTCTCCGCGTCGGAGATCCCTTCTGCGAGGCGCTCGAACAGCGCCAGGTCGTCGCTGATCGAGGCCAGCTCGGAGGTCACCGCCCGGGCCCGTTCAGGCTGATCCCACAGATCGGGGCGCGACGACTCGGCCTCGAGCTGCGGGAGCCGGACCCGCAGCGCGTCGATGCGGAGATAGGACTCGGCCTCCGCGAGACGGCCGCGCAGACCGCGCAGACCGTCGCTGAAGTCCTGCACGCCGTGTCACCTGCTCGTGTTCGCTGCGCTCACGGGCCGCTCGGGCCACGGCCTCGCTCGACGCATAGCCACGATGCTCATTGACTGCTGCCCATCCGCTCGGTCTCTGACCAGCCCGCGCCGGGACGGCCGTGGCACATCTTGTGCTTCCTGCCGCTCCCGCAGGGGCACGGCTGGTTGCGCCCGACCTTCTCCATCTCGCTCTTCACCATCGGCACACGGCTCGGCGCCACGGGCCGGGCCGCGCCCGACGAAGTCGGCGCCGCAGCCACTGCCGGCCGCGACGCCGAGACGGCCTCGCCCCCCCGCGCTGGCGACGCTGACTCGCTCTTGCCGGCGGTCACCCCCACCAGGCGGGGGGCATCGTCGGGGACGCGCTCGACGAGCTCGACGTGCATCACGTAGCGCACGAAGTCCAAGGCGATGCCGTCCATCATCTGCCCGAACATCTCGAAGCCCTCGCGCTGCCATTCGGTGGCCGGGTCCTTCTGGCCCATGGCCCGCAGATGGATGCCCTCGCGCAGCAGGTCCATCTCGCGCAGATGGGACCGCCACTTCTGGTCGATCAGGCGGAGCATCACCTGGCGTTCCACCTGGCGCATCACGTCGGCGCCGAGCCGGTCCTCCCGCTCGTGGTAGTGGTCAGCCGCAGCCCGGCCGACCACCTCGGACAGCTCCTCGTGCGAGGAGACCGCCTCGAGCCGCGACATCTCCACGCCGCCCGGCCAGAGCCCGGCGAACTCCGTGCCCAACCCCTCGCGGTCCCACTCCTCGTGGTGCTCGGAGGCGCAGTGGGTGCCGATAGCGGACGCGACCACCGCCTCCATGTGCTCCAAGGCCTCGGACCGCAGGTCGGTCCCGTCGAGAATCTGGGAGCGCCGCCGGTAGATGACCTTGCGCTGCTCGTTCATCACCTCGTCGTACTTGAGGACGTTCTTGCGGGTCTCGGCATTGCGCTGCTCGACGGTGTTCTGGGCCCTCTCGATGGCCTTGGTGACCATGCCCGCCTCGATCGGCACGTCTTCGGGCAAGGCCTTGTCCATCACCCAGTTCATGGCGCCGGAGGCGAACCGACTCATGAGGTCGTCCTCCAGCGACAGGTAGAATCGGCTCTCGCCGGGATCGCCCTGGCGCCCTGAGCGACCCCTGAGCTGGTTGTCGATGCGACGGCTCTCGTGGCGTTCGGTGCCGAGCACATACAGCCCTCCGAGCTCGAGCACCTCGGAGCGCTCGGCATCGGTGGCGGCCCGGTGCTTGTCGGTGAGCTCGGCCAGGCGCCGGGCGCCCTCGGGCGTGGTCTCCTCGAGGGACTCGGCACGGAGGTCGCGCCGGGCCAGACCCTCGGGGTTGCCCCCCAGCAGGATGTCTACGCCGCGTCCGGCCATGTTGGTGGCCACGGTTACCGCTCCCAGCCGGCCCGCCTGGGTGACGATCTCGGCCTCGCGGTGGTGCTGCTTGGCGTTGAGCACCTCGTGGGCGATGCCCTGCTTGTCGAGCAGGCGCGACAGCTTCTCGGACTTCTCCACCGAGACGGTGCCCACCAGCACCGGCTGGCCCCGCTCGTTGCGTTCGATGATGTCCTCCGAGCAGGCCGCGAACTTGGCGTCCTCGGTCTTGTAGATCAAGTCGGCCCGGTCGGCGCGGATCATCGGCCGGTGGGTGGGCACGCTCACGACATGCAGTCCGTAGGTGGAGGCGAACTCGCTGGCCTCGGTCTCGGCCGTGCCGGTCATGCCGGCCAGCCGCTCGTACATCCGGTAGTAGTTCTGCAGGGTGATGGTGGCCAGCGTCTGGTTCTCCTCCTTGACGGCCACCCCCTCCTTGGCCTCGACCGCCTGGTGCAGCCCGTCGGACCAGCGCCTTCCCTCCAGCACCCGGCCGGTGAACTCGTCGACGATCTTCACCTGGTTGTGATGCACGATGTACTCGTGGTCGCGCCGGTACAGCTCCTTGGCCCTCAACGCGGCCTGCAGCTGATGCACCAGGTTCTGGGCCACCATGTCGTAGAGGTTCTCCACGCCCAGCATCCGCTCGACCGCATGCACGCCCTCCTCGAGGGGCGCGACCGTGCGCTTCTCCTCGTCCACCTCGTAGTGGACGTCGCGCCGGAGGCCGCGGGCGATCCCCGCGAAGCGGGTGTACAGGCTGGCGGAGTCGGCAACTTGGCCGCTGATGATCAACGGGGTGCGGGCCTCGTCGATGAGGATCGAGTCGATCTCGTCCACGATGCAGTAGTGGTGGCCGCGCTGCACCTGCTCGGCACGCGACATGGCCATGTTGTCGCGCAGGTAGTCGAAGCCCAGCTCGTTGTTTGTGCCGTAGGTGATGTCGCAGCCGTACTGGCGCCGCTTGTGCTCCCACCGGTGGCTGCCGGGCACGATCAGCCCCACGGTGAGTCCGAGCCACTTGTAGAGCCGGCCCATCCACTCTGCGTCGCGGCCGGCCAGATAGTCGTTGACCGTCACCACGTGGACGCCCCGGCCGGTGAGTCCGGTGAGGTAGACCGGAAGAGTGGAAGTGAGTGTCTTGCCCTCTCCGGTGCGCATCTCCGCCACCGCGCCCCAGTGCAGCGCCGCGCCGCCCACGAGCTGCACGTCGAAATGGCGCTGGCCGAGCACCCTCACCGATGCCTCCCGCACCACCGCGAACGCCTCCAGAAGCAGATCGTCGGTGGACTCGCCCCGCTCCAGCCGGCCGCGGAACTCGCCGGTGCGGGCCCGCAGGCCGTCGTCGTCGAGGCGCTGCATCTCCCCCTCGAGCGCGTTGATGTCGGGGACGAGGGCCTGCAGGTCCCTGAGCTTGCGTCCCTCGCCTGAGCGCAGGACCCTCCTCAACAGCGACATCGGCCCGGACCCCTCCCCGCCTCAGCCGGCCTCGTCGATGAGGCCCACCGCGCCGTCGTCGCGCCGGTACACAACCGCGGAGCGCCCCGTGACCGAGTTGATGAAGAAGAAGAAGCCGTGGCCCATCAGGTCCATCTTGAGCGCCGCGTCGGCGGGACTGAGCGGGCCGAGGTGGAAGCGCTTGGTCTTGACGATCCTGAGCTCGGGCTCGGGCTCGGCCTCCTCGGAGTCCTCTGCCGCCCATCCGTCGGGATCCTGGCCGCCAGGACGGGAGTCGGCGACCGGCGGGGAGCCCGCCGCGGCCGTGGTCCGGATGGTGGCGCCGCGGCCGTGGTGACGCTTTTGGAGCTTGGTCCGCAGCTTGCGGATCTGGCGCTCCAACTTGGCCTCGGCGAGGTCGACGGCGGTGAAGGCGTCGGGGGCGACCACCTTGCATCGAAGCTGGTGGCCGTGCCCGGCCAGGGTCACTTCGCAGGTCTCGCGGTCGACGATGCGGGGATTGCGAGCCTCGTCGAAGTGGACCTCCGCTGTGTCGAGATCGTCCAAGTACCGGTCGAGTTGCCCGATCTTGGTTCGCACAGCCTCCTCTAGGCCGGGGGTGAGGGCAGTGTGACGGCTGCTGATCGAGATCTCCACGTCCAACCTCCCTGAATTGGTTCGGCGACTCGTTCGACGCGCCCTCATCGTAGAGGTGCTGCGACTGGCTGCCGCGACGCAGCGGGCGCCACCGTAGCCACCGCGGCCACCACCGCCGACGCGCCGCCGGCCCTCAACGCTGCAGCCGCCGCCCGCAGCGTCGAGCCGGTGGTGCATACGTCGTCGACGACCAGAACCCGGCCGCTCGGCCGGCCGCGCCGCACGGTCATCCGGGGACCGTCGAGGCGCCCCGGCAGGGTCCGCGACGTCTGGGGCTCGTCGTCCAGCCGGCGCAGACAGGCGCGAGCCCGCAGCCCCAGCCGCCTGGCGAGGGCCCGGGCCAGCAGTTCGGCGGGATCGAAGCCGCGCTCGGAGCGGCGCGTCGGGCTGCATGGAACCCAGGTGACCAGGTCCGCGTCCCGTCCCTCGGACGCGACCGACGCCATCCGGTCGGCGATCTCGGTGACCGCGGCGGTCACGCGGCCGTACTTGAGGGCGCGTACCAGCCTGGCCGCGGCCCCCTCGTGGTGCCATCCGGCCCAGAGTGCGTCCACTCCGTCGATCCGCACATCTCCGTCGATCCGCACATCCTGCATCCGAGCAGCCTACGTCCGCTGCACGAAAAATCCTATAAATGCTAGAAATATATCTAGAGCTATGAGGTAAGCTTGCTCCAGTGGGGCCGGTCCCGCTCTTGTTCGCTGCGACCTGAGGGCCGCTCGCGCCACGGCCCCGCCCGATGGTGGCGGATTCGCTCGCCTGTTCGCTCGGCCTCTTACGGCACGTCGCCGGCGGCGGCGACGGTGACATGTCCCTCGTCGCGCATCCAGGCGACCGAATCGGCCAGCGAGTCCCTCACGGAGCGAAGGACCACGCCGGTGTCCTGCTCGGTGAAGGAGTTGTCGCCGGCGCAGGTGTTGCACATGTACTCCACCCCCTCGGAGGTGAGGATCAGATCGAGGCCGAAGCGGCGGGCCAGGTCGCCCACCCGGCCCCACGCCCACAACATCGCCCGGGGCGCCGGCACCGACTTCAGGTTCCGGCCGGTCACCTCGCAAAGCAGCGAGTACAGCCTGTCAGACTCGAGATGGTGGCCGAACATCACGTAGCGTCTGGGGCCGCGGCCGGCCTGCATCGACGCCGCGACGACCGCCGCGACGTCGCGCACATCGACCAGGTTCACCGAATAGCCGGGCGAGCGCAGGAAGGGCTTGGTCAAACACAGCCTCAGCGGCTTGAACTGGGCCGACTCGCCGTAGTCGCCGGGACCGATCACGCCGCCGGGGTAGACGATTACAACGCCGTGGCCGGAGTCCTGGAGCCGCCGGGCCAGGCGCTCGCTGTCGGCCTTGGACCGGGCGTACGGCATCCGGGAATTCCCGACCGGATGGTCGGCGGTCACCGGGTCGGCGCGGAACGGGAACAACGCCGCGATGCTCGACACATGCACGATCGGGTCGCAGCCCGCGTCCGCTGCCGCCACCAGCACGTTGAGGGCGCCCACGAAGTTGCTCGCCTCGACGGCGGCCACCGAACTCGGGTCGATGCCCACAACCGCTGCCGCATGCACCGCCGCGTCGCAGCCGTCCACCGCGGCCGCCACCGCCGCCGAGTCGGCGATGTCGCCCTCGACAGTCTCCAACGACGCGAGATCGACCCCCACCCGGGCGGTGACCGTCTCGAGCTTGGCCGGCGTGCGCACCAGAGCCCGCACGACGTGGCCCGCGTCCTGGAGGGCCTTGGACGCGTGGGATCCCACGAAGCCCGTGGCACCGGTTACCAGCACTCTCATCGTCCACCTCCCGAAGAACCCTGCGAGGCTGTCCGGTGGTGGCCCTGCACCACGAGGATGTCTGGAGCTCTCATCGTCCACCTCCCGAACCCTGCGAGGCTAGCCTCGACCGTCCACGAGCGGCCGGCGGCCCGGCGCTGCGGCCACGCAGGCGCACCGTCGGGACACGAGCGACGAAGACAACACCGCGCCGCGAGGGGTGCGCCATGCTCTCCGAGAGTTTCTTCTTGTTCCCAATGCGCGGCGACGAAGACAACACCGCGCCGCGAGGGGTGTGCTATGCTCTCCGAGAGTTTCTTCTTGTTCCCAATGCGCGGCGACGAAGACAACACCGCGCCGCGAGGGGTGCGCCGTCGGATCTCCGACGCCAACCAGGATCTCGATGGCGGCAGCGGAGAACTCGAAATGGGATCAGACTTCGAGCATCAGGGTGACCGGGCCGTCGTTGGTGAGTTCCACCGCCATGTTCGCCCCGAAGGAGCCGGTGGCCACGGCTGCGCCCAGACGCCGCAGTTCGTCCACCAGTTCGTCGATCAGCCGGGCCGCCTCGCCGGGGGCGGCCGCCGCGATGAACGATGGGCGGCGGCCCTTGCGGGTGTCGCCGTACAGGGTGAACTGGCTGACGACCAGCAGTTCGCCGCCGGCGTCGGCCACCGACAGGTCCATGTGGCCGTCGTCGTCGGCGAAGATGCGGAGATGCCACAGCTTGGAGGCCAGCTTCACTGCCACCGCCTGGCTGTCATCGTGGGTCACCCCGACCAGGCAGCACAGCCCCGGACCGATCTCGCCCACCACCCGGCCGTCCACCCGCACTCTGGCTTCGGCGACCCGCTGCACCAGCGCCCTCATGGGGCCAGCCTACGGATCAGACCGCCCGGCACCGGCCTGTCCCGTCTCGAACGGCCGGCCGCGACCGTGCCGTGGAACACCCCGGGTGGCACCAGATGAGCACGACCGAGCTGATAGTCGCCGGACGTCGGCAAGCCGCCACACCCACATTCCCGGCCGGTGGCACCAGATGAGCACGACCGAGCTGATAGTCGCCGGACGTCGGCAAGCCGCCACACCCACATTCCCGGCCGGTGGCACCAGATGAGCACGACCGAGCTGATAGTCGCCGGACGTCGGCAAGCCGCCACACCCACATTCCCGGCCGGTGGCACCAGATGAGCACGACCGAGCTGATAGTCGCCGGACGTCGGCAAGCCGCCACACCCACATTCCCGGCCGGTGGCACCAGATGAGCACGACCGAGCTGATAGTCGTCGGCGTGGCCTCCGGACTGGCGATGCTTGCCAAGAGCGCCACAGGGCTCGGCTACCCGCTGGTGGCCATCCCGGTCGTGGCGTCCGTGGTCGGGGTGGAGACCGCTGTGGTGGTTGTGACCCTGCCCAATGCGGCGGCCAACCTCCTCATCGGCTGGCGCACCCGCCACGCTCGCTCGGAGTCGCGCGACTTGCTTATGCTGACCGCGTCGTCGGCGGGGGGCGCGATCCTGGGTGCGTTGATTCTGGTCTCCGCTCCCGAGAGACCGCTACTGCTGGTGCTGGCGGCCACGGTGCTGCTGTTCGTGGTCCGGTCCCTGTGGTTCGAGGAGGCGACCGTATCGCCATCAGCGGGACGGCGAGCCTCGCCTCTCGTGGGCGGGGCAGCAGGATTGATGCAGGGCGCCGTCGGTGTGTCTGGTCCCATCATCGGGTCGTGGCTGTACGCCTACCGGCTGCCCCGCGACGCCTACATCTTCTCGCTGGCTGTGCTGTTCCTGCTGTCCGGAGCCGCCCAGATCGCCACCTTGGCGTCGATCGGCGCCTACAGCGGTGACCGGCTGGCAGCGGCCGCTGTGGGACTGGGGCCGGTGCTGGCCGTGCTGCCCGCCGGGGAACACCTCCGAGCCAGATTGTCGGGCCCTCAGTTCGACCGGGCCGTGCTGGGGCTGCTGGCAGTGTCGGGCGCGACCTTGGTGGTACAGGCCGTCACCGGCTAGTGTCCTGAGTCAGGAATTCGTTGGAGATATGTTGCCGGGTTGTGGAGTATCTCGTCGGCGCTCTTGTGCCATGTGAACGGGCGAGGGTTGTGGTTCCAGTGGTCGATCCAGTGCTGGATGGAGCCGGTGAGCTCTTTGGTGCTGGTGTGGGTGCCGCGGCGGATCCATTTGGTGGTGAGCTCGGCGAACCAGCGCTCGACGAGGTTCGTCCACGAGCTGTGGGTGGGGGTGAAGTGGAAGCTGAAGCGGGGGTGGCGCAGCAGCCAGCGCTGTATGGCGGGGGTCTTGTGGGTGGAGGAGTTGTCCAGCACGACATGCGCCTTGAGGCCCTCGGGGGCTTCGCTGTCGATGAGGTCCAGGAACTTGCGGAACTCGATGGCGCGGCGGCGCGCGGTCATCGAGGAGATGGCTTTGCCCGAGGCGGCGTCGAGCGCCGCGTAGAGGTTGGTGGTGCCGAAGCGGCGGTAGTCGTGGGTTCGGCGCTGGGGCACACCCGGCATCAAGGCAAGCACCGGCGCGGCGCGGTCGAGAGCCTGGATCCGGGTCTTGTCGTCCGCGCAGAGCACCACCGCTGCCTCCGGCGGGTTCAAGCACAGCCCGGCGACGTCGCGCGCCTTGTCGATGAACTGGGGGTCCGGCGACACCTTGAACTCCTCCACGCCATGGGGCCTGAGCCCGAAGGCCCGCCACATCCTCGAGACCGTCGACTGCGACAGCGCCACCTGCGCGGCCATCGAGCGCGTCGACCAGTGCGTCGCGCCCTCAGGAGCCGACTCCAGCGTCTTGACGATCACCTCCTGCACCTTGTCGTCGCTCACCGTGCGCGGCGCGCCCGGACGCGGCTCGTCGCAGAGCCCGCCCAACCCGCGCCCCGCGAACCGGCGCCGCCACTTCGACACCGTCGCCTCGCTGCACCCCAGCGACACCGCGATCGACTCGTTCGTCTCCCCCGCGGCCGCGCCCAGCACTATCCGGCACCGCAACGCCAGAGCCCGCGACGACTTCGGGCGCCGCGCCCACCGCTCCAGCGTCTCGCGCTGCTCATCGGCGAGCACCACCTCCACCCCACGACGGCCCCTAGCCACCACTGCCTCCAATCACCGCCCGCATCCACACCAACCACACCACAACCAACCCCAATAACTAAAGACTCAGGACACTAGGGCTCCAGCGCCAGGCGACGGGCCACGCAGCCAGCGGGCCCAGCGTGACGACAACCAAGCTGAACACCAGCTGAGAGGCTGTGGTGGGCACATCGGCCACCCAGTGGCCGTAGACGTGAGCCGCCTGGGCCGCGAGATGAACTACTGCGATGGCCGCTAGGACCACGAGGTCAAATCGCGCAGGCGTCGCCAGGGGGACGAGGCCGACCTATCGGGCTTCCAGGACGCTTAGCCGACCGCACAGCTCGGCCACCAAGGCGCAAGCTCGACTCTGAGAAGTTGGCGGCGCGGTCTACGGCACGCCGGGGGAGGCTGTGGGAATACCCAACTCCCGCGCGGCGGCTAGCTGGCGACTGTCGTAGCTGACGAAGCCGGCCACATCGTCACCGAGTTGTTCGGCGCAGGCCACGTAGACCGCATCGAGCGAGCGCAGTCCGGGGCCAGGAATCCGGCCGGCCCGGTCCAGCAGAGCGGGGCTGAGCCGGACCTTGTGGACTGCGGCCAAGTGCTCGTCGCAGCTCCGCATCACGGATGGTGCCGAATGAGCGACCCCGCGCCGGGCCTCTGTGCGCAGCAAGTCCGACGAAGCCAGTCGGCGCCCGTGCGCCCATCGCCTCAACTCCGCAGACTCCGGCTCTACGACTACCAGCTTGAGGAACGCCGAAGCGTCCAAGAACCATAGATCACCGCTCATGGCGACGTAGTTCGGCCAAGCGCTCACTGGGCGACTGCTCGCCGGGCGGGATCTCTATCGGTTCGAGCCTCTCCATCACCTCGTCCAGATCCTCGGTCGCGAGCGTGACCAGCCCCTCGGCGGCCAGTCGCTCCAGAACGCCTCCCGGCGGTGCCACTGGACTCAGCCGCGCCACGGGAACACCCCGGACGGTAATCTCATAGGTCTCGCCCTCCGCGACCCGACGCAGCCACCGGCTGGCGTGCTGCCGCAGCTCGCGCACTCCGATCCGCTCCATGTGCTACATGGTAGCACTAAGTCTCCTCCTCGGTGGGTCGACCGTCGGGACGGCCAAGCCGCTAGGCAGGCTGCGCGGGGTGGCGGGTCGCCCACTCGGCTAGCTGGCGCCGGACGCGGTCGACGTCCTCGCCGCTGACGGGCCGGGAGATCGAGACGTGATCGTCGTCGGCCCTGACAATGAAGTCGAAGCGTCCAGCGTTGGCGAAGGCCTGGCCGTTGTTGTCGCTCATGGTGTCTCCTTCGGTGGTCTGGGCGTGATGCGGCCGTGCTGCCGCTCGTAGCGGTCGATGTTGGCCGACATGGCCTGGACGATCCGGAACATGGCGCTGGTCGGGATCTTCATCCGGGCCACCACCAACACATCCTGGGCGTCGCCGTCGTGGGTGGGGGAACGGTGCGAGGTAAAGTCGATCGTGAACTCGTGGGGCGTGTTCCATACGAGCGCGCCGTTGGCGTACGTGCCGCCGGGAGGCACGGACTCATTGAACGTGACATTCATGACAGTGTCATCTGATGTCATATATTTTAGTGTATCACGCTGCCAATCGAATGCAACCAGACAAGAATGAAGTATCCCGAAAGATCCCGTGTGCTCCCAGACATTGGAATAGCGAGCGCCAGGTTTCGGTTCGCGAAATCGAGACTCCAGGGAGGTGACGGCTGGATGGCACTGACGACGCCCACGACCAGGGACCAGGCCGTCACCCGCCAGAAGTGGCTGACGGGCACCACCATCAGCTGGAACGTCGTCGAGGGCGTGATCGCCATCGCCGCCGGGCTCGCCGCCGGCTCGGTCAGCCTGATCGGCTTCGGCCTCGACTCCGGCGTCGAGGTGTCTGCCGCGGTGATCCTGGCGTGGCGGCTGGCCCAGGAGCGCCGAACCGGCTGCAAGCAGGACGCCGACAAGCGGGCCCAGCGACTGATCGCGATGAGCTTCGCCGCGCTGGCCGTCTACGTGGGCGTGGAGTCGATACGCGACTTGGTGCTGGCCCACCGTCCCGAGGAGTCGCCGATCGGGATCGCCATCGCGGCACTGTCCCTGGTGGTCATGCCGGTGCTGGCCCTCGCCAAGCGGCGCCTCGCTCCGGTCATCGGGTCGCGAGCAGTCGAAGCCGAGGCCACCCAGACCGTGCTGTGCGCGCTCATGTCAGGCGGACTGCTCCTCGGGCTTGCTGCCAACGCCGCCCTGGGCTGGTGGTGGGCCGACCCGCTGGCCGGCCTGTTCATCGCCTCGCTGGCCACCTACGAGACGGTGAAGGTGTGGCGGGCCGAGTCCCTCGACCACACCTGTTGCGGCTGACGCCGGCCCGTGGGGGCAGGCAGCGCCCCCGGATAGCATCGAGCCTCCACGTCGGAGTGGCGGAATTGGCAGACGCGCTAGCTTGAGGGGCTAGTGCCCTTATTGGGCGTGGGCGTTCAAGTCCCCCCTCCGACACCACCGCTAACCCTCGGTGCGGCCGAGAGTTGGGGCTCGCTGGCTTGTGTCCGGGTTGTGACCGAGCTCCCATCGACTTGAGGTGTTCGGCACCTGCCCCGACTGCTCCTGATCGGCCGAGCGGCCACGGAGACGCCCGAAACCCCACAGGCTTCGAGATCGTTGTCACCTGAGTTGTGAGAATGAGACTTATTCGCATTATAGTGCTGGGCACCGTTCTCAACATCGAAGGAGCACAGCCGTGCAACAAAGGACGACAGTTCAGGGCCATCCTTGCCAGGTCTCAGCAAGATCATCGCGGCACCGCAGACTGAAGCTGGCCGTCGTGACGGCCGCGGCGGCCCTGGGAGCAGCGGCTTGCTCGGGAGACCCCGCGCCGGAGCCGCCGGGCGCAGGCGCTGTGACGCCGACGATCCTGGCCACCACCAGCATCTGGGCCGACGTAGTCTCCAACGTGGCCTGCGACGGGCTGGCCGAAGTGGAAGCCATCATCCCAATCGGCAGCGATCCGCACGGCTACGAGCCCTCGCTGCAGGACACCGAGCGCATGACCGACGCCTCGCTGATAGTGGCCAACGGCCTGACGCTGGAGGGGCGCCTGGAGGACACGCTAGAAGCGATGGCAATGTCCGGCACTCCGGTACTTGAGTTCGCCGCAGAGGTGGACCCCATCCCGTACGAATTCGATACCGGCCACGACGACCACGGCCACGACGACGAAGGCCACGACGACCACAACGAACACAACGAACACGGCCACGACGACCACGGCCACGACGACGAAGGCCACGACGACCACGACGAACACGGCCACGACGACGAAGGCCACGACGACCACGACGAACACGACGACGAACACGACGACGAACACGGCCACGACGAACACGGCCACGACCACGGAGCGGAAGACCCGCACGTCTGGTTCGACCCCCACCGCGTGGCGGAGGCGCTGCCAGTCCTCGCCCAAGCACTGACGGCCGACGCCGGCCTCGACCCGGCCGCGGTCGAAGCGTGCCTGAACAGCTACGTGGCTGAGCTGGAGGCGGTGGACGCCGAGATCGCCGCGAAGGTCGAGCAGCTACCCGCCGAGAGCCGCAAGCTGATCACCAACCACGAGGCGCTCGGGTACTACGCCGCCCGGTACGGGTTCGAGATCATCGGCACGGTCATCCCGTCACCATCGAGCATGGCGGAACCCAATCCCGCCGGGCTCGAGAGACTGGCCGAGACCATCGAGCACGAGGGGATCAAGGCCATCTTCGCCGAGGTCCAGCACTCCGGCGACGACATCAAGGCCCTGGCAGCCCAGATCGGCGACGTCGACGTGGTCACCCTGTACACGGGCAGCCTCGGGCCTCCCGGCAGCGGCGCGGAGACCTACACCGGATACCTGCTCACCAACACCGACCTGATCGTCGACTCCCTAAACTGAGCCGGCCCAGAACATCCCGCCACGGGAGGTTTCTCGAATCCCCGAGCATGATGTAGTCCTGCTAGGGGCGCGGGCGGGCGTTCGATATCGATTGTGACGGATCTCGCGGCTGGGGCGGCCGGTCAAGAAGATGATCGGCGGCAAGGTCGGCTGGCTCGACGACGGCTACGAACTCGCCGCGACTTGACGTACCTCAAGGCCTGCGGGTTGTACAGTCGGCAGGCATCGAGCAGGTCCAGCCACAGCAAGCGGGCTCCACGCGCCGGCCGCGGGGGAGACGAACAAGTCGATCGCGGTGTCGCTGGGGTGCAGCGAGGCGACGGTGTCGAAGTGGCGGCGCCGGTTCGCGGGGCGCGGGTTGGACGGGCTCTGCGACGAGCCGCGTCCGGGCGCGCCGCGCACGGTGAGCGACGACAAGGTGCAGGAGGTGATCGTCAAGACGCTGGAGTCGGCTCCTGAGGGCGCGACGCACTGGTCGACGCGCTCGATGGCCGCGCAGGTGGCGCTGTCGCAGTCGACGATCTCGAGGATGTGGCGGGCCTTCGGGCTCAGGCCCCATGGCGTGGAGGAGTTCAAGGTGTCGCCGGACCCCCAGTTCATCGACAAGGCGCGCGACGTCGCCGGGCTGTACTTGAACCCGCCGGAGGCAGCGGTGGTGCTCTGCGCGGACGACAAGACCCGGATCCAGGCTCTCGACCGCGCCGCGCCGGTGCTTGCCTTGATGCCGGGTGTGCCCCAGCGCCGAACCCACGACTACCGCCGCTTCGGCACCACCAACCTCCACGCGGCGCTCGACGCCGCCTCGGGCAAAGTCATCTCCTCGATGACCGCGCGCCGCCGCGCCATCGAGTTCCGC
The DNA here is from genome assembly GCA_965116865.1 of Acidimicrobiales bacterium. Lineage (GTDB taxonomy): Bacteria > Actinomycetota > Acidimicrobiia > Acidimicrobiales > Aldehydirespiratoraceae > Aldehydirespirator. The sequence goes on from OZ220727.1 coordinate 1,275,211, forward strand.
AAGTTCCTGGACCTCATCGACAGCGAAGTCCCCGAGGGCCCCAAGGCGCACGTCGTGCTGGACAACTCCTCCACCCACAAGACCCCCGCCATACAGCGCCGGCTGCTGCGCCACCCCCGCTTCAGCTTCCACCTCACCCCCACCCACAGCTCGTGGACGAACCTCGTCGAGCGCTGGTTCGCCGAGCCCACCACCAAACGGATCCGCCGCGGCACCCACACCAGCACCAAAGAGCCCACCGGCTCCATCCAGCACCGGATCGACCACCGGAACCACAACCCTCGCCCGTTCACATGGCACAAGAGCGCCGACGAGACACTCCACAACCCGGCAACATATCTCCAACGAATTTCTGACTCAGGACACTAGGAGACGACGACGCCCCCGACCGACGAAACCTCCAACACACCCAACCGGTCACCGCCCCAAGCCGCCTAGAAAGGCTTGACAACAAGACAGGGACACCCCCTCAAGCAGAGCCCCACCGTGCAGCCACCTCACCCCGAGGCCCGCATAATCCCCGTGCAACGAGTACGGCACCTGTGTTGCTGACCTGCCGAAACGCAAAACACCCGCCGAATTCGGATCAAGCGGTGAGCACCCCGACGCAGGACGGAGCCGTCACTGCGGCTGGGCTGATCGGTGTCCGCTGCGGTCTGCTGCGATGGCCGCGTTGAGTCCGAAGATGACCACCATGCCGCCAGCGAACAGCACTGGCTGGTAGATGGGGTCGCCTGCGATGGTCAGCCATATGGCGGCCAGCGCCGGTGACGCGTAGAGCAGGCTGTTGACGCGCGTGTCGGCGGTGACGATGTTGCCCGCGCGGTGCAGCAGGCGGGCGCAGCCCATGATCAGCCCGGACGCGGCCCCGAAGGCCGCCGAGCGGGTGGCGCCCAACCCGCCGAAGACGAACGCCAGCCCGACCGCTGCAGCGATCGGAACGCTGACCGCCGCGGCGGCGAAAGTCGACCACCACAGGGCGACGCCGTACTCCTTGACCGATGTGGCGCTGCGTCCGGCGCGCCGAGCCAGAGCGCAGCGGTCGCCGTAGATGATCCCCGCCGACGGTCGCACGGCGTACGTCGCCGTGGTCAGCACTCCCAGCACCAGCCCGACTGCCGTGTTGCGCCATGAGCCTCCCTCGATCTGGCCGGGGGCCGCCTGACTCCACACGACGGCGGCCACCGCTAGCGGCAGTCCGCACATCATGGAGGCGCTGCGGGTCGAGATGCTCCTGCTGCTGCCGCTCCAACGCGCGATCAAAAGGGACTGCGGCACGACATCGAGGCCGTCCGAGAAACAGGACAGCACCACGAGCGGCAACAGGGCCGCCGTGCCGGCATACAGCAGGACATTGGGCGCCGTGACCAGCAGCAGCGTCAACAGCACCCCCGGACGCGGGCCTGCGAGCGCGCCCGGAGGCAGCGCCACAAGCCGCGCCGGACGCATCGCCTGCAGAGGACCCTCTCCCAGCACAGGTCTGGCCGACGCGGCCAGCGCGACCAGCAGCATCGCCGCGCAAGCAGACTCCATCAGCGTGCCCAACACAAGCACGGAGAAGCCCTCCCCCGCGAACCGGATCGGCAGCGGGATCAGCGAGTAGGCAACGGCTGCACCGGCGATACACGCCGCACCGAGGGCGTTCCGGCGACGCGGCAGCATCACCACACGAAACCTACGGAGCCCTGGGCCGACCCGGCACTGATCCGGCGACTCTAGCCCATGGGACGCCACACCCGACACCACCACTGTCGACGGCGCCTGTAGTGCAGCCGGCCGTGCGGACGACGCGCCGGCATGGGACGCCACACCCGACACCACCACTGTCGACGGCGCCTCGCTCGCTGCGCGCGGACACCCACCCGCGACCCATCCGCTCCCAACCCGTCGCAGCAGGGACAACGTCTGTGGTTGTCACAAGCGTGTCTGAATGGCCGTTGGCGGACCCGGCGGATCCCGATCGCGCTGATAGAATGGCGCGGTGCGGCGCTTCGAGAGCCATGCTGTTGTCATCACGGGCTCGACGACCGACATCGGAGCAGCCACAGCTCGCCGCTTCGCCGCCGAAGGTGCCTGGGTCGCATGCCTCGACGCCAACGAATCCGACAACAGAGCCACCGCCGCCGCGGCCCGTGCCGACGGAGTCGAGGCGCTGGCGCTCCCCTGCGACGTGCGCTCCCAAGACGACCAGCACGGGGCCTTCGAGATCGTCAAGGCAGCCTGGGGCCGCATCGACGTGCTGGTGGCCTGCGCGGAGGTGCATGTGGACAAGCCGCTGTCGGAGATCTCTCTCGACCGCTGGCAGGACACCATGGCCGTCAACCTGACCGGCATCCTCATCTCCAACAGCCTCGCCGCGCCGGTCATGACCACTCAGAGGCGAGGCTCCATCATCAACATAGCATCGACGGCCGCCAAAACTAGCTGGCCCTCCTCCGTCGAGTGGTCGAGCACCAAGGGCGGGGTGGCCGGAATCACCCGCTCCGGCGCCACGGAACTGGGACCCCACGGCATCACCGTCAACGCAATATGCACCGGCAACACCCTCACCGGCACGTTGTGCCAGGTGGCCGGCGAAGTCGGGCCCGCCGTCGGCATGACCGCCAAGGAGTGGCTCGACATGAGAGCCGGCAACACTGCAGTCAAGCGGCTGGCCAGGCCGGAGGAGATCGCCGGAGTTGTCACCTTCCTGGCCAGCGAGGACGCCCGCTACGTCACCGGCCAGACCATCGAGGTAGACGGCGGCCCCGTCCTCACCTGACAGCGCTGAAGTGGCATCCCGCCGGGCCGGCTATCCAGGAACAGCAGCGCCTGGCCGTGCCGGCCCGACGCGGACAACACCGGGTCCAGGCCCGGGGCGGTGACATAGCGGGCCGCGCACGCGGGATCCTGATCCAGCTGTGGACCGGGACCGTCGCCACCACCAATAGCGGGCCGCGCACGCGGGATCCTGATCCAGCTGTGGACCGGGACCGTCGCCACCACCAATAGCGGACCGCGCACGCGGGATCCTGATCCAGCTGTGGACCGGGACCGTCGCCACCACCAATAGCGGACCGCGCACGCGGGATCCTGCGCTACGACGCTCCATCGCAACTCGGGGCTGAGGATCCCATGCTCAGAACCCGAGTCGCCCGAGAGCCCATCGCGTCCGAGCACCAACGACGCGCCGGCCGCGCCGTGCCCCATGCTCGAAACCTCCAGCGATCGCGACGCGGTTGGCGAGAGCGGTGTGCTAGCTTCGCGGCAGTGCGGCTCGTGATCGCCCGCTGCACCGTCGACTACGACGGTCGCCTGCAGGCCCATCTCCCCTCGGCAGTCCGCCTCATCATGCTCAAAGCCGACGGCTGCGTAGCCGTTCACGCCGACGGCGGCGCCTACAAGCCGCTCAACTGGATGAACTCCCCCAACCGGCTGCTGATCGACGCCGATGCCAGGGTCTGGAAGGTCACCGCGCCCGGCCGCAGCGACTCGCTCGTCATCCGGATCGAGGAGATCCTCCACGACAGCACCCATGAGATGGGCACCGATCCCGGCCTGCAGAAAGACGGCGTCGAGGCGCAGATGCAGGAACTGCTCGCCCACAACCCTGACGCCATCGAAAACGGCTTCACTCTCGTGCGGCGGGAGTTCCCCACAGCCGTCGGACCGGTGGACCTGCTGTGCCGCGACTCGTCAGGCAACGCTGTGGCAGTGGAAGTGAAGCGAAACGGAGAGATCGACGGCGTCGAGCAACTCACCCGCTACTTGCACTACTTGAACTCCGATCCGATACTGGCGCCGGTCAGAGGGGTGTTCGTGGCCCGGACCATCAAGCCGCAAGCCAAGACACTCGCGGCCGGCCGCTCCATCGACTGCGTCGAGGTGGACTACGACGAGCTGCGCGGCATCGAGTCGCCGGAACTCAGACTGTTCTGAGCGGCCCGCCGCCATGACCGTCTCCGAACGGCCGCTCGTCGACGCTGTCGATCCGGCTCTGTCAGTCGATGCGGTTACCCTCAGACCGTGCTCAGACGGCTGCGAGGACGGCAGGATCGACACCGGCGCCTGTGGCTGTTCCTCGTCGGAGCGGCCGTCCTGATCGGTGGTCTGATCACAGGCTGGCAAGTCCACGAGGCGCGCATGGAGTCTCGCATCCGTCCGGGTGCGACAGTGTCGGGCATCGAGATCGGCGGGCTGGAGCCAGAAGATGCGGTCGTCGCGCTCGACTCCGTCGTCCAAGATGTAGCCAAAACCACCGTCGACCTCCAGTTCCCGGACAACGACCCCCAACACCCGGACAACGACATCCAGCCGCCGGACATCGACCTGCAGTTCCTCGACCACACCATCACTTTCACCGCCGCGGAACTCGGAATCTCGCTGGACTCCGAGCGGGTGCTCGCCGAGGCCGACGCGCCGCCCGCGCCAGCAGTACGGCCCGTCACATGGCTCCTCGATCTGTTCGCCCGCCGTGACGTGAGCCTGTCGGTGACCACCGACTTCGGGATCCTCACCGACCTGGTCGATCCCTACACCGATCCCGAGATGCCCCGAATCGAACTCGTCGACGGGTCGTTCCGACCGATGCTCCACACCAACGTGGCCGTTCCCGACATGGAGCTGCTCGCTGAGAGGCTCGAGCGCGCCGTGCTCGACAACATGGGCGGCCACGCCACCGTCGAGGTGCCTATAGCACACATGGCGCCCGTCGATCCGGCCGCGGTGAAGTTGGCATCCGCGCTCGCCACCGAGGCGAACATGATCACAGAAGACGGCGTCCATGTCCGGCTAGCGGGCACCGCCGAGACGCTCACCATCGGCGAGACGGCCCTCCGGCAGTTCATCGTCCTGGAAGGAGAACAGCACGACACCCGTCTCGGCCTCGACCCGGGGATCGCCTCCACTCTCGCCAGCCTCTTCGTGGGGATCGGCAGAGAAGGAGAGGCCGCGACCATCGGCATCGACGACGCCGGAGCAGTGACAATCACGGCGGGCGAACCCGGATTCCGCTGCTGCGACGCCTCCGCTGCCGGCGTTCTGCTGAACGGGATGCTCGAAGGCCGCCCGGTGGTGACGCTACCGACCGCTCCCGCACCGCATCCCCGTGGCCGGGAATGGGCGGAATCGCTCGGCATCCTCCAAGTGGTCGGCGAGTTCACCACACACTTCAAGCCGAGCCAAGACCGGACAATCAACATCGCCCGCATCTCGGAACTGACCCGCGGAGCGATCGTCGAGTCCGGCCGGCGGTTCTCCGTCAACGGCCACGTCGGGCGGCGCACGGCCGCGAAAGGGTTCGTCCCGGCCAAGATGATCCTCGACGGCGTCTTTGTGGACTCCGTGGGGGGTGGCATCTCGCAGTACGCCACCACGCTGTTCAACGCTGCCTTCTTCGCGGGGCTCGACTTCATCGAATACCAGAGCCACACCATCTACCTGAGCCGCTACCCCTACGGGCGCGAAGCCACGGTGTCGCATCCTGCGCCTGACCTGGTGCTGGCGAACAACACCCCCTACGGCGTCATGCTATGGCCCACCACCACCGACGACTCGATCACGGTCAGGCTCTACTCCACGCCCTGGGTGCTGGCCGAGCAGACAGGCCAGTGGAGCCGGACCGTGGGAACGTCCTGCACCCGGGTGACCACGGAACGGACACGCACGTACCTCGAAGACGAGCGCACCGAGACCGACACGGTGTGGGCACAGTATCGCCCCGAAGGCCTCAAATGCGACGGGTCCCCCTCGGCCACGACCACAACGACCACAACGACCACAACGACCACAACGACCACCACGACCACCACGGTCGCGCCGACGGAGGAGACCGAACAGCAGCACGAGGAGGCCGAATGGAAGCAGGGCGAGACCGAAACAGATCTCGCCGCTGGCAATGCCGACGAACAGGACGCACGGACGGGCGACGACACAGGTCGGACCGACGACCAGACAGAAGAGCAAAGCTCCGACGAACAAGACACCGACGACCACACTGGGGAAAAAGGCACGGACCCGGACGAGCCGGAAAACGGTGCCACGCCGTCCTCGACCATCCCGGACGAGTCTCGATGAACGCGGCCGAGGAGACCCTCCACAACATCGACACAGCGATCGACTCTTGGTGGGAGAGCGCCTTTCGGGGAAAGCCGGTCATGGACCGGGTCATGTACTCGGTATCGGAGACAGCCAACCACTCGCGGCTGTGGCACGCGCTCGGGGCTGCCCAGGCCGTGGCGCAGCGAAGCCATCGCCCGGCTGTCGAACTCAGCGTATCGCTCCTCGCTGAAGCGGTGCTGGTTAACGGCCTCATCAAGACAGCATTCGGGAGGCGGCGCCCGGACTTCACGGGGGATCGGCCCCACCTCCTGCGCCAGCCCATCACCAGCAGCTTTCCCAGCGGCCACGCCAGTGCAGCCATGGTCGCGGCGACGCTGCTGTCACGCCGCAGCCGATGGGCGCCCGCGTACTGGGCGCTGGCGCTGATCGTGGCACTCAGCCGCATACACGTCAGGATCCACCACGCCAGCGACGTTGCCGCTGGAATCGGGACCGGCGCGGCGCTCGGCGCGATAGCCCGGCGTCTGTGGCGCTGAACCTGCGGCGCCGGACCGGCGACTAGGAGCGTCGGCCGGCCGGGACACGACCCATTCATAGGTCACGTCCACCCGACCGGTCGGTGCGCGCCAGCAGCCGGGACACCGAACCGACAGATCATCGGAAAGGCACAAGGCCCGTCACACCCAGGGTCAGATCCGAGCCCCGACCACTGACCCCCACATCATGACTGTCACACCCCTTCGCCAATATGTTCACATGACCGATCAACTGGTACTCATCGACATTGCTGCCAACAAGAAAGCCGACACGGGAAACAGCTGGCAACTCGACCCCGCCACATGCGACATCGGCCAGCGCGGCGTGGCCCGGGCCCGTCAAGCCCTGCATGCGGCTCGCAAGCAGGCCAGGACCGGTACCGTTCCCCGTCCCGACCTGCCCGCCGCGGCCTGAGCGCGGGCCGCTCTATCGCCCCCCACGGCCAGATGGCCCCGGAGCCGCGGATGGCGACACCGTCCGTCTGCTGGAACGACGAGACGAGAGGCAGGTGCAATGTTGCGTGGAAGGATCCTGACGCTTGCAGCCGTCATGCTGCTGCCGGCGGTGACGATGCTGTCCAGCGGTTGCGGTACCCACGGCCACCGCCCCGCCGGCGGTGCGGCAGTCGCAGCAGACTCCCGTGTGGCAGCAGACTCCCGTGTGGCAGCAGACTCTCCGCTCGCGGGCTCTCCGACGGCTAGTGCGCCAGGCGGAGGCACGGAGCCGGACGCCCAGTCCGACGCGAGCGGGCGTCCGGCTCCCGCGGCCCAAGTCCGCGGACGCGGCGGCGCCTCCGTCGCACTCGGCAACACCTGGGTTCCCAACGCCGTCGTCGAGCGCGTCGTCGACGGAGACACGCTCATCGCACGGGTCGGGAACCGCTCTGAGACAGTCCGTCTCATCGGCGTCGACGCTCCCGAATCAGTGGCACCCACTCGGCCGGTGCAGTGCTTCGGACGGGAGGCATCGCTCTTCCTGGCGGCGACGCTCCCCGCAGGAACCGAGATCTCGCTAGTTCGAGACGTGGAGGCCCGCGACGTCTACGACCGGCTGCTGGGCTACGTGGTGCGATCCAGCGACGGCCTCTTCGTCAACTTGGCGCTTGTGGCGGACGGTTACGCCGCGGTGCTGAACTATCCGCCCAACGACCATTACGCCGATTCTCTGAGCCGGGCCGAGACGGAGGCGCAAGCCGCCGGCCGGGGACTGTGGAGCCTCTGCGGAGGCCCCGACGTGCCATTGGAATGACCAGGGCCGCGTGGCCGCGGACACGGAACCGGTGTCGGCGCGAGCTACGGTCAGCCCCGTGGAATCACTCGTGGAGCGACTCGGGCACGCGCCCGACGCGAGGCTCGTGATCGTCAGCGCGGACCGGATCGGCACCACCCACTCCTCCACTGCCGGCGGCTACCGGGCGTTGCGCGACGGCGCAGCAACGACCGGGACGATCGTGATGCCCGGAGCGTGGGCCCGACACGCGGCCGAGTTGTACCGGGGCGAAGACCTGGGCGTACATCTCACCCTCAACGCAGAGCTCGACTGCTTCCGCTGGGGTCCGATCACCAACGCTCCGAGCCTTCTCGACGGCGACGGCGGCTTTCCCCGCACGGTGCAGGACCTGTGGGACCACGCGGACCTCGACGAGGTGCGCCGCGAGTGCCGAGCCCAGGTGGAGCGGGCCGTGCTGTGGGGATTCGACGTCACCCACCTCACGACGCACATGGCCGCCATGCAGCAGCGCCCAGAGTTCTTCGACGTGCTGCTGGACCTGGCAGTCTCCTTCGACCTGCCCGTCCGCCTCGAGGGCGCCGACGAGGAAGCCAACGCCGGATTCCCGTTCCGGTCACTGGCCGAGGAGGCAGGCGTCGTCTTCCCGGACCGATTCCGGCTCGTCAGGGGCGACGCCCGCTGCCATGTGATCGACCAGCTCGCGAAACTGCGGCCCGGGATCACGGAACTGTCGCTCTGTCCGGCCCTCGACGAACCCGAGATCCGTGCCATCGACCCGGCCGCGGCGGGACGAGTCGATGACCTCGCTCTCGCGCTGTCAGACGAGATGATCGAGTTGCTCCAACAAGCCGAAGCGGTGGCAACGGGCTACCGTGCGCTGCGCGGCGCCCAGCGGAAGGCCCGGCGCCGCATCTGATCCGCACCGCCGGTGGACAGGACCGACCGGCACGAAGCAAGCCACCGCCGACGCTGCGGCAGCACGGCTCAGCGCAGAGAGGCGAGAGCTGCCCGGAGCTGCGGCGACCGCAGCAGCGGCCGCCAGCCGTCGAACAGCAGCACCCGGTCGCCCTCCAGCTTCATCCGGCCCGACATGTAGGCCGCTTCCAGAGACAGCTCTCCCTGCCAGGCTCGCACAAAGTCAAGATATGAGCACGACAACAGCATGTCGGGCTCCGGGTGGCGCCCCGCCACCACGCCAACGCGGCCGCCGTCCACCACGACATGGAACTGGGCGGCGCCCGACGGGGAGCCGCCCACCACGACCTGCGCCACGCCGTCGGAGGACGCCGCCGCATCGACGGCCTCCAATCCGGCCGCCACGGACTCCAGCCACGCCTCGCCGAGAGGCTCGGGCGACACGTCAACCCGTCGCGCCGGCCCGCAAACCCTCGAACAGGTCCCGTTCCGGCAGCGCCGCGGGGCGCGGGCCGCGGGCGAGTACATAGTCGTCGTAGGGGTGGATGGAGCGTTCAACTTCCGGCGGCAGCCCGAACCAGAAATTCGATTCAGGATCGATCTGGGTGGCATGGGCCAGCAGCCCTTCGGTGCGCGCGTCGAGGAACCCGCCCACCGAAACCTGGGTCGTGATCTGGTCGTCGGCCGAGGGGCGCTCGAACCACCAATCGCCGTACGGAGACTCCAGGCCGAGATCCTGGAACGCCCGGTGTCGCTCCTCGATGCGCTTGCGGGACCAAAGAGTGTAGTAGAGCTTGGCCGGCGACCACGGCTCCCCCAGGTCTGGGCGGTACAGCGCGTCGCCAGCGTGCTCGAAGGCCGGGACCGAGATGTCGTGGACCCGCACATGGTCCGGGTGCAGATAGCCGCCCTGGTCTTCGGGATATGTCACGATCACCTGCGGCCGGTGTCGGCGAATCACCGCCACGAGCCGGCCCACCGCCTCGTCCAGTTCAGCGTTGGCGAAGCAGTCGGGATGGGTGTTGGCCTTCGACCCTTCCATGCCGGAGTCGCGATATCCGAGCATTACCACCTCGTCGTAGCCGATCACGGACGCGGCCCGGGCCAGTTCCTCGGCGCGAATCTCGACCAGCTTCTCGGCCATCGAGGGTTTGTCCAGCGCCGGGTTGAGGATCTCGCCCTCCTCCCCTCCCGTGCAGCACACCAGCACGGTGCGCACCCCCTCGGCGTGGTAGCGGGCCACCGTCGACGCGCCCTTCGACGCCTCGTCGTCGGGGTGGGCATGCACGGTAAGCAGACAGAGCCGGCCGGCGGAAGTCGCCATGGCCGGTGAAGCTAGCGCCGCCGCGCAGCACGCCACACCCCGCAGCACATCCAGCAGCGCCGTGCGCGCCGCCGCCGGTGAAGCTAGCGCCGCCGCGCAGCGCGCCACACCCCGCAGCACATCCAGCAGCGCCGTGCGCGCCGCCGCCGGTGAAGCTAGCGCCGCCGCGCAGCACGCCACACCCCGCAGCACATCCAGCAGCGCCGTGCGCGCCGCCGCCGGTGAAGCTAGCGCCGCCGCGCAGCGCGCCACACCCGCTCGGCATCCGTCGGGCCGCCGGAGGCCGAGCGGCCCTCAGGTCGCAGCGAACAAGAGCGGGAATGACACCGCTGCGACACCACGGACTCTCACCTGTTTGCGCTTGCTCTAAGCGGTCAGCGGGCTCGAGGCCAGCGGCTCGAAGACCGTCGCTGGGTCGTCCTCGCTGTTCACGAGCCGCCAGCCGCACATCTCGGCCAGGCGATCCCGCCCCTCGTCGGGGCCGCTGGCGATGAGGGCATCCCCGGGCTCGAGCCTCACCCCGCCGTGCGGCCGGTAGCGGTACTGGCCACGGCGGCGAATTGCAAGCACCGTGAAGCCGGGCTCGATGTTCAGCCTCAACTCGGCCAAGGACCGGCCGTCGACCTCGCAGCCCTCCGCCACCGGAAAATGCACCACCACCTCGTCGCTGGCGCCGAGCGCCACAGCCAGAATGGGATGGATCTGCTCTTGCCGCTCGATGATCCACACCATCTGCTGAGCCTGATCGCCTAGATCTTCCGCGGCTTGCGACAGGTGCAGCAGTCCCCGCAGGCCGGAGTGGTCCCCATGCTCCCGGGCAGCCCGCAGAACCCACTCCTCCAAGCGGTCCTTCATCTCATCGAGGCGGTCTTCGAGGTGGCGCACCTCGGCAGCGAGGCTCTCGTCGCGCAGCACCAGCGAGGAGTAGGCCAAGCCCACGGCCACCTCTGAGAGGTCCTTCATCTCCACCAGCACGTCCACTGCCCGATGGAGGTCGGTTGAGATCGGTCCGTTGGGCTCCTCCGGCGGCACCCGGCCCGGAGAACCGGCCAGGCTGCGCAGTTCGTCGATGCCGTCAGGGGAGCCCCGCAGGAACAGCACATCGTCCGGGACCAAGACCGTGTCACCCTTGACGTCGGTGATCCATTCGCGCTCACGACGCACCGCCATCACCCGCATACCCATCTTGGCCGGCATCTCGTGGTCGGCCAAGCGGCGGTGGGCGAGAAGCGAGCCTTCGGAGACCAGCACCCGGTGCGACACCTCCTCAGCCGCGCTCAGATCGGCCACAAGCTCCGCCGGTATGCCCACCCGGTGGGTGACGATTCGGGCAATGTCGACTGCGTCGTTGGCGATGCGCTCAATGGCGGAGACCACCTGGAGCACCGACGACATGCCGTCGGCGTCGCGGGGGTGGCGCACCGCTAGGACGCAGACCGCCCTCATGTCCTGCACCAGACGGCTCATCCTCTCCTCGAGGGCGCCCACCTCGTCGGCCATGTCGGGATCCCCGAAATAGAGCGCTGCATAGGCGAGGTCCACCATCAGCTCGGAGGTGTCCTTGGCTTCGGCCAGCATCTCCCGCAGGTTTCGGGGTCGGTCGTCCATCAGGTGCCTCCCAGAATCATCGTAGGTCTAGTGGACGGCACCGTGCCCGCAGACGGCCCGCTCCCGCTCTCTCCGCCTGCGTACCGCTCGGGCACGGCCTCGCTCGGATCCTCGTGCAAGGCCCTCAGGAGGCGCCCCTCCTCAGCCACTAGACCACCCCGACCAGGACCATCGAGACGATCAAGGTGAACGCCCCGGCCAGATCCAGCGAAGAAGTGACCAGGGGAATGCCGTAGGTGTCGGGATCCACCCCGAACCGCACAGCCGCCAACGTCCCGTAATAGGCGACCACCACGATCAACACGGTGGCCAGCAGACCGCCGAGCACAGCAACCGCGAACAGGTCAGCCGGCGCCGGGCCTGAATGGCCGCTCAAACCGCCGGCCGCCGACGACACCAGGCCGAGCAGGCCGAACACCGGGAGCGACAGTGCGAACGTGGTGGCGAGATCGACGCGCGCCGCCCCCGAAGGAACAGCCGAGGACTTAGCCAGCCCGAGATGCAGCTTGGTGGACAGACGGCTCGACAGCACGCCTCCAAGCGCTCCTGCTGTAGCCAGGTAGCCAGGCAGCAGAACGAGAAGCGCTGGGAGGTCGACGAAGTCCTCTATGCGCTTCTCCACCGTGAGCCCGGCCACCAGGTCGAGCATGCCCGCCGCGATCAGCACCGGCAGCGACTCGCGCACGATCGTGCGCAACTCTGTCAGCCTGCTGCGCAGCCCCAACCCCACCCACAGCGCTGCCAGGACCGCCAGCACCGCGGCGATAGACGGCGTGACGACCTCTAGCCCGGCGAGCTCGGCCGCCACCACGAGCGAGGGCAGTGTCACCATGTCGCCCGCGACCGTCACCATCGGAGCGACCACATTGTCGAGATCCCAACCGAACCGCACTGCGCCGGCCGTGGTCGCCAGAGTGATCGCCAGCACCACGAACGCGGCGATCATGCATCCCAAAGCCGAGATCACCACGAAGTCTGCGACGCCCATCGTCGGAGAGATATTGAAGGCCAGCGCAGTCCCCTTCGCCATGACCGCCAGCACCACGCCCAGCGCCAGGCTCAGCACCACCGACGCGACCGCGTTCTGTGCCATCACCGAGTCCCGCCGACGCGACAGCCTGAACGTGCCGGCGTGGATGGCGGTGCCGAGCCGGCTGCCCAGCGCGCCGAAGATGTTGCCCTTGACCGCTATCGCCGCCGGCACCAGCAGCAAGAGGCCCGGCAACTCCTCGAGAGTGTCCGTGATGGACGCCAGGACCAGACCAGCGACCAGGCTTGCGACGGCAGCCATAACCAGCGCACCGAAGGCGCTGCGAACTGCCTTAAGGTCGCGCGCCCAGCGAGCCGCAGCCCGCGTCAACGACTGAGGGATGCAACCGCGTGCAGCCATGGGTCAGAGTGTGGCCGCAAGAGAGCGGCTTCGGGCGCGATCATGCGCGTGTCGTCGTGTCGCTTGGCTACCGTGCAGGCGTGACTGCAATCGCCTTGGTCAACCAGAAGGGCGGAGTCGGCAAGACGACCATGGCGCTCGGACTGGCGTCAGCTGCTTGGACGCGGCGGACCCCGAGCCTTGTGATCGACCTCGACCCTCAGGGCAACGCAACCACCGGACTCGGATTGTGGGCGGCCGAGACGAATGTGGACGAGGTTTTGGCGTCGGACCGGCCGGGAGCGGTCGCGAGCCTCGCCGCCCTGTCGGGATGGCCCGACGACAAGGGCTTGCCGCCGAAGGTGGTGGCATCCACTCCGGCGCTGTCTGGCCGGGAACGGCAGCTGCTCTCCGACCCGGTCGGTGCCCAGGACCGCCTCCGGGTGGCTCTGTCGGGATACCAAGGCCTGGTGCTAATCGACTGTCCCCCGTCGCTGGGACTCCTGACCATCAACGCCATGTTCGCCGCGGACGCAGCCCTGGTGGTTACCGAGCCGAGCGCGTGGGCTTCCGACGGGGTCGCCGAGATCATGCGGACCATCGAGCGCGTCGCGGCGAGGAAGCCCTCGGGCCTGCGAGTCTCGGGAGTGGCCGTCAATCGTCTCGCCCGCACCCGAGATTCCCGCTACTGGCACGAGCGTCTCATCGCCGACCACGGGCAGAAGGTGCGGCCTCCGGTCCGCTTGCGGGCTGCCGTAGCCGAAGCCGCCGCCCGCTCGCGCCCCATCCATGCCCTCCCGCCCCGCCGAGGCGCAGCCGAGGCCTGCGCCGAGTTTGACCTGCTCTACGATCTACTGGTCAGCACACCAGGAGCGGAGGACCGCAATGGTCTATGACCCTCTGAGCGACCAGCCGCGCTACCGGCCCCACGGAAACGGGTCGTCGGCGGTCGACACCCTCCTCGACCCTGTGATGGACCCGCCACCGCCCGTCCGCGACGAGCCCTCCACGCTTCGGGGCCCCGGAATCGTCCCTGCACCGACCGACGCTTGGAGCGAGAGGCTGCTGTACTCGGTGGTGGGAGTCTCTGCGGTGCTGGGCGCAGCGGCGGGCCTTGCGGCGCTCCGGCTTCTCTGCAAGGCTCGTCGGCGCCAGTCCCGCTAACTGGCCTGTCTCAGCAGACGCTCGTCCTCGGCGGCACGCATCTCTGATCGTCGACGAACCTCAGCCCAGCCCTCGGGGCAGCGCTCGGCGTACGGGCAGTAGCCGCACAGTGGCCCGACCCGGGGCGAGAAGTCGTCGGCGCGGCATGCGTCCCCGATCTCGTCCCATGTCGAGGCCAGCTGCTCCACGGCACCCTCGATCTCGACGGATGTCACGGCCGTGGCTACGACCTTCTGGCCCAGATACAGCAGCTGCGCCCTCACTGGCTGCTCGCCCGTCTCCGCCTCCACCGCGGCCGCGTAGAGCAGCACCTGCTGCAGCCGGCCGGCCGCGTGTCGTTGCATTGGCGCCCGACCAGACTTGTAGTCGCTGACCACGAGACCGGCCGACTCGGACTCGACTCGGTCGACGACGCCCCGGAAGGGCACCCCGGCCAACGTCACGGACAGCTGCTGCTCGGTGGCCTGCACATCCACGTCGGACGGTTCCTCGAGGTCCCACAGCCCCTCGACCGCCCGCCAGGCCCTCCAGCGGAACTCCCGTGCCTGCGCGTCGTCGAGTTCCAGGTCGCGGTAGTCGTCGCTGCCGGACGTCTCGGGCCAGCACTCGCGAGCGATCCGGCGGGCGTCGTCGGTGGTCCGCCGGTGCTGGGGCTGCTGCATGAGATGCTCGAGCACCCGATGGACGAAGGTGCCGACTAGGGCGTCCACCCCCGGGGGATCGGGCAACCGGTCCACATAGCGGAAACGCCAGCGGCGGGGACACTGCTCGAACGTCGCCGCCCCTGACGGCGAGAGCCTCGCGGGCGGGCTTGGGTGACCGTCGTCGCCGACCGCTCCGGTGCCTGCCGGATCAAGCATGTCGATCGGATCCAGCTCAAGATGCATGCAGCAATTCTAGCCGACGTATGGGACATCGACAGGGATGCGGGGCCGCCGGACCGGGCGGGCGCGCCGCAAACCGGCCAGCAGTCGGGCAACCGTACCCCGACGGCACGATCGTGCCGCGGCCGCGAGCCCGGTGCCAGTACTAGATGTCGAGGGTCGTTTCGTCCACAACCGAGGAGTTCTCGACCAGGTAGTCGCGGCGCACCGCCACGTCGCTTCCCATCAGCACGTCGAACATCTCCGCCGCGGCGTCGGCCTGCTCGGCATCGGCCATGGTGAGGCGGCGCAGGGTGCGGGTCGCGGGATCCAGCGCACAGTGCCGGAGCTCGTCGGTGTTCATCTCCCCCAAGCCTTTGAAGCGCTGCCACTTCACGTTCTCAGGCCGGCGCCCGCCCCGGCAGAGCTCGCCCGTGACCCGGTCGCGCTCATCGTCCGAGAAGACCCGGTACGTCCGGTCCCCCACCTTGGCGGTATATAGCGGCGGCTGGGCCGAGAAGACGCGGCCCTGCACGAGCATCTCCCTCATGTAGCCGTGGAAGAGGGTCAGCAGCAGGCAGCGGATGTGGCTGCCGTCGACGTCGGCGTCGCACAGGATGACGATCCGCCCGTAGCGAGCCGCATCGATGTCGAAGGCATCGCCCGCGCCGGCGCCCATGGCGGCGAAGATCGCCTGGGCCTCGGCATTGTCAAGGACCTGCTTGGCGTTTGCCTTGGCCGCATTCACTATCTTGCCCCGCAACGGCAGGATGGCCATGAACTCCGAGTCGCGGCCCCGCTTGGCCGGGCCTGCGGCCGAGTCGCCCTCCACCAGCACCAGTTCGGCATCGTCACCGTGGACGCGGCAGTCGGCCAGCTTGTCGGGCATGCCCGTGGAGCCAATGCTGGCCGCCTTGCGCTTGGTGTCGAGCATCTGCTTGGAGGCAACCCGGGTCACCACCGCCGCCGCCAGCTTGTCGCCGATCGCTTTCACCTGCGAACGGGGTCCGCCTCCAGGCTCGAACCACTCCTTGAGCTGCTCATAGGTGATCCGTGCCACGATGCCCTCGACGGCGGGCGTGCCCAGCTCCTGTTTGGTCTGGCCTCTGAACTGCGGCTCCGGGACGGTCACCTTGACCGCGGCCACCAAGCCCTCACGCACATCGTCCTTGGTGGCGCTGGTCTTGGCGCCGCTGCCCCGCCCATTCCTGGCACCCGACCCGCCGGCGTCGCGGGCCAGGCGGGCCAGCTTGCGGTTGTCCTTGAGCAGCACCCCGTTGACCACCCGTGTAAGCGCCTTGTCGAACCCGGCCAGATGGGTGCCGCCGGAATTGGTGGGAATGGTGTTCACGAACGACTGGACGTCGCTGTCGTACCCCGACACCCAGCGCAGAGCGATGTCAACGATGCACTCCCGCTCGACTTCGGTGATCTTGCCGTCGACGGGGACTTTCTCGGTGAAGCGCTCGATGCCGTTGACGGTGATCACGCCGCTGACGGTGCCGTCACCGGAGAGCTCGGAGCGTTCCTTCACCAGGTCGGCGAGGCCGCCCCGGCTCACGAACTCGAACGGCTCGGCGCTCTCGCCGGACCGGTTGTCGGCGACCGTCATCCTCAGGCCCGGCACCAGGTAGCACATCTGTTTGACCCGACTGCGCACCTCGTCGGCGTCGATGCGTGCGTCGGGATGGAACAGGGCTGTGTCCGGCCAGAACTTCACCTTCGTGCCGGTCGCTTTGGTTCGCCGGACGGAGGGACGGACGTCGCTGCTGGGTTTGAACCTGCTCCCGTCGAAATGACCCGGCGCCCGGTCCTTGAAGCTCAACTGGTGGACATACCCGTCGCGGCGGACCTCCACATCGAGTCGGGTGGACAGGGCGTTCACAACCGAAGCCCCCACACCGTGCAGCCCGCCGGAGGCCTTGTAGGCGCCCTCGCTGAACTTGCCGCCCGCGTGGAGCTCGGTGAACACCACCTCCAAGGCCGACACGTCGCGATCGGGGTGCCTGGCGACGGGGATTCCCCGACCCTTGTCCGACACCTCGATCGACCCGTCGCGGCGCAGCGTGACAGCCACCTTGTTGCCGAAGCCGGCGGCGGCCTCGTCCACGGCGTTGTCGACGATCTCCCAGACGAGATGCATCAGGCCCTCGGACCCGTTGCCGCCGATATACATGGCCGGGCGCTTGCGAACGGCCTCCAATCCTTCGAGCGTCTCTATGGAGTCCGCGTCGTAGGAGTCGGCGGCGCTGGACGACGCCCCGTCGGAACTGTTGTCGGCACGGGACGGAACCTCGGACGCCGCGGCAGGGTCCGCGTCGGTGCCCGACAGCAGCGGCAGAGCGATCGCCTCCGAGGTCCGCGCCGACCGGCCCGACGGCGCCACGCTCCTCACCACCTTCCCGGCGCCAGCACATGGATGGGCCGCTCGAAGCGCTGAGGCGAGCGATAGCGCGCCGTGGGCGCCACCCGGACCGGCACCGGGCGGGGATCGATCTTGCGGGGATTGTCGTCCTGGCCCATCAGCGCCAGCATGCCGTCGGCGGCGCCCACCGCCGCGGCGACCACCGACTCTCCGCGCTGGAGCTTGACGACGAGCACGCCCTGGGCTCCCCTGCCCTGGGTGGGCAACTCCGAGCAGGACGTGACCTTGATGCCGCCGCCCGCGCCAGGCGCGCCGGTGGCGACCGTAAGCACCGGGTCCCCGACCACGGCTCCCGCGCCCACCGGCACGGAACCGTCGCGCAGCTTGATGCCGGCCATTCCGGCCGCGCCGCTGCGCTGGACCCGCACCGACGACGCTTCTATCCGCAGCGCCCGGCCGTCGTGCGCCGCCACCACGAGATCCGCCTCGTCGGGCGCGGTGAAGGCGCATGCCAGCCGATCGCCCTCCGCCAACGTGATCAACGGTGATCCCGGCGGTGCGGCGAGCACCTCGCCGGCGTCGATCCGCTTGATGACACCGCCCGCGGTCACCATAACCAGCCTCTGGCCTCCCTCCGCGACCAGAGCCAGGATCCTCTCGCCGCGGTCCATGTCGAAGACGGACGCGGCGTCGGCGCCGCGGACCCGATTGCTCGCATCCTCGATCTCGGCGCCACGCACGGTGAACGTCCGCCCCGCGGTGGTGACCGCGGCCACCGCAGCACCTGTGGAGGCCACCACCCTGGCTGCGATCAGGTCGTGGCGTCCGGGAGAGGCGCGCCGGTCGCCCTTCAGCGAGGCCCGTCCGATGTTCCCGCTCGTCGACACGGTCACCACGCAGGGCAGGTCCGGCCCTGCATCGTCGACCTCAGCCCCGGCAGGCGTCCCTGCCTCGATTCGGGATGTTCTGGCCAGTTCGTTGTCGGCGGTCTCGGCCGTGACCATCCGGCTGCGTCGGGGACGGCCGTGATCCTCGACAATCCTTCGCAACTCCTTGCGCACGATGGCTCGCTGCCTGCGCCTGCTGGCGAGGATCTCCTTGAATTCGCCGATGTCAGCCCTGAGACTCTCGGCCTCTGCGTCGAGCCGCTCGCGCTCCAGCGCGGTGAGCCGCCGCAGCGCCATGTCGAGTATGTGGGTCGCTTGGACGTCGCTGAGACCGAACCGGGCCATGAGGCCCGCCCTCGCATGCGCCGCGTCCCTCGAGCCGCGGATCAGGGCCACCACCTCGTCAATGTTGTCGAGCGCCGCGATCAGGCCCTCCACGATGTGCAGTCGCTCGCCCGCTCGCTGGAGGCGGTGACGGGTGCGGCGCACCACGACCTCGAGGCGGTGGGCGACGTAGTGCTCGCACAGCTCGCGCAGCCCGACGGTGGTGGGGACGCCGTCGACGAGCACCACATTGTTGACGTTCAGGCTCTCCTCCAGGGGAGTGAGCCGGTAGAGGTCCGCCAGCACAGTCGCAGGGTCGGCGCCCGGCTTCAGGTCGATCTGTAGGCGCAGCCCGTCCATGTCGCTCAGGTCGGCAATGCCGGAGACGCTCAGGAGCCGACCGGACCCCACCAGTTCGGTGATGCGCGCCACGACCCGTTCGGGCCCCACCAGATGGGGCAACTCGGTGACGACGACCGCCTGGCGACGGCGTGTGACCGGTTCGACGCCGGCCCGGGCCCGCACCCTGACCGACCCCCGTCCGCTGTCGTAGGCGGCCCGCAGGCCTTCGTCAGCGACCACGATCCCGCCGCCGGGGAAGTCGGGTCCGGGAAGCACTTCCATGAGTTCGTCGGTCGCCGGCCGCGGCCGACGCCGACGGCTCGGATTGGATTCGGCTGGAGCCTCGCCGGGCTGCTGGCTCATGACCAGCTCGATGGCCTCGCCGACCTCGGCAAGATTGTGGGGCAGCATGTTGGTGGCCATGCCCACCGCGATCCCCGCGGTGCCGTTGACCAGCAGGTTGGGCAAGGCCGCGGGCAGGACGACCGGCTCGGTGTCCTCGCCGTCGTAGGTGGGGCGGAAGTCGACGGTGTCCTCGTCGAGCTCGCCGACCATGTCCATCGCCGCGTTGCTCAGCCGGCACTCGGTGTAGCGGGCCGCCGCGGGCGGGTCGTCGAGGCTGCCGAAGTTGCCCTGCGGGTCGACCAGGGCGACCATGCGACTGAAGTCCTGGCCCATCCGTACGAGGGTGTCGTAGATGGCAGCGTCGCCGTGCGGGTGGTAGCGGCCCATGGTGTCGCCCACGACGCGAGCCGACTTGCGGTACGGGGTGCCCGGGCGCAGGCCCATCTGCAGCATCGACCAAAGGACTCGGCGCTGCACCGGCTTGAGGCCGTCCCGCACGTCGGGGATGGCACGCGAGGTGATCACGGACAGGGCGTAAGCGAGGAACGATTCGCTCATCTCCTCGGCCACCGGCACATCGTCCACCTGGCGGGCCGGGACGGAGGCGAAGGTCGCGGTCGTCAGTTGCTGTTGTGGTGCCACAGTCGTCTCCAAGTTCTACTTCTTGAGGCTTCTCGTGCTCCGCGTGCCGCCGAGGACCTCGTCCGGCGGAGATTCCGTCGCGGCTCGCCTGCGGGATCGAAGGTAGCGGCTGAGGGTCGGTGCTTCAGCGACCCTCGGCAGTCCATCCTCCGAGGCGAGCTGCGGCGCAGCCGACTCAAGCGGCGACGGGCGCCTCCAGTCCGTCGACGTGCGGCGATGACGAGTCGCGGGACCCGTCTGACAGGGTGTAGGCGGCGACGGGCGCCTCCAGTCCGTCGACGTGCGGCGATCAGGTGGTTCTCGAAGCAGCCGGATTCAGGGTGCCCCTAGACCAACGTCCGGCAGTAGACGGCCAGCGCTATCGTGGGACAGTGGACCTGCAGCTCCCCATCGACCGGGCCGGAATCACCGATATGCCGAGCCGCGACGATCGAGCCGCCGACCCGGACTGAGTCGAAGAACCATCACCTCCGAGACGAGCACGAGACACCATGCCCGGACCTCTCGACGGCATACGAATAGTGGAGATGTGCGTGGCCGTCACCGGCCCCTTGGCGGTGACCCTCCTAGTCGACCAGGGCGCCGAGGCCATCAAGGTGGAGAATCCCGGCTTCGGGGACCAGGGCCGCTATGTGGGAGCGGCGTCCGGCGGGATCTCGGCCTTGTTCCAGATGTGCAACCGAGGCAAGCGTTCCATCGCAGTGGACTGCACACGTCCGCAGGGTCGCGACATCGTGCTCGGCCTCGCCGCCGACGCCGACGTGTTCGTGCAGAACATGAGGCCGGGGGTGGTCGAGCGACTCGGTCTCGGCCACGACGACGTCTCGGCTCGCAACCCTGACATCGTCTACGCCTCGCTCTCGGGATTCGGCCCCGACGGCCCCTACGCCCATCGCAGGGTGTACGACTCGGTGATACAGGCCCAATCGGGACTCGTCGGCAACCAGACGGGCATAAACGACACGTCCCCCCGGTTCCTGCGCCAGGCAGCGGCCGACAAGATCACCGCCTACACCGCGGCGCAGGCCATCACCGCGGCGCTTCTCGCCCGCGAGCGCGGCGCCGGCGGTCAGCACCTCCATCTGGCAATGCTGGACGCCTCGGTGGCGTTCCTGTTCGCGGACTCGGCTGCTCACGAGGTGGCCCTGGACAACGACCAGCGTCATCTTGCCCAGTCGTTCTCGGCCCACCAGCGGGCCATCGCCCTCGCAGACGGTCATGTGGTGGTGGCCGCGGTGACCGACGACGAGTTCCACGGCATGGCCAGAGCGTTCGGCGTGGACTCGAACGATCCCCAAGTGGCCGGCATGAGCGACCGCCAGCGCCACAAGGAGCAGACCAGCGTGGTGTTCAGAGCCGTGCATGCCGCGGCCGCCGCCATGCCCCTGGCGGATGCGGTGGAAGCGCTGGATCGCCACCAGGTGCCGTTCGGGGTCGTGCTCGACGTGGAAGACGTGGCCGACGACGCCCAGGCCGTCCACAACAAGCTGTTCACCGAGCACGACCACCCCGCGATGGGCCGGGTGCGCCAGCCGCGGCCAGCGGCTCGCTTCTCGAAAACGCCGGCCGAGTTGCGCCAGCCGTCAGCTCCTGTGCATGGCCAGCACACCGACGAGGTGCTGCGGGAGGTGGGGCTCACGAACAGCATCGACCGGCTTCGAGCCGACGGTGTGATCAAGTGAGCGGCCTCCGGACGAGTTCGACCAGCGACCTCGCCAGGAAGGCGTTCGATAGAGAGGTGCTCCTCTTCGAGGCGTGGCGCGAGCAGTTCGAGCGGGACGGCGAGTCGCCCGCCGTCCCGGCAGCCACCGTGGTCGTGCTGCGGGACGGCCCCGAGGGCGTGGAGTCGCTGATGCTGCGCAAGAACTCCCGCATCGCCTTCGGCGGGATGTGGGTGTTCCCCGGAGGCAGGATCGACGACGGCGACTACGGCAGATCCCGCGACCTGATCGCAGCGGCCCGCAACGCCGCGGCCCGGGAGGCCAAGGAGGAGGCTTCGATCTCGCTCGACGCGGCCGACCTGGTGCACTTCTCGTTCTGGATCCCGCCGCCGATCGCCCCCAAGCGTTTCGCCACCTGGTTCTTCGCGGCCCGGGCCCCGGCGTCAGAGGTGGCCGTCGACGACGGCGAGATAATCCAGCACGAGTGGATGACCCCGGCCGACGCCATGCAGCGCCGAGACGGCGGAGAGATCGAGATGATCGCCCCGACGTGGGTGACGCTGCACACCCTCAGCGGCTACTCGACGGTGGCCGACGCGCTGGACGGCCTGAGCCGTCGCCGCCCCCGCCGCTACGAGCCTCGGCTCGGCGCCGGCGAGCACGGACCGGTGTCGATGTGGCACGGCGACGCCGGCTACGCGACCGGCGACGCCTCCGTGCCCGGTCCCCGTCACCGCCTCGAGGCGACTCCGGACGGCTACCTGTTCGACGAGTCCGGCTACACGGATCCCGACTAGCAGTCCGTCGCTGAATTGATCGGGGCACCTGGAGCGCCTCCGAGCGAGGCTTCGGGCCTTCCGCGCTGCCCTAGCAATTTGGACGACACACCACTAGCAGTCCGTTCCGACGGGCTGCCCGATGCTCCGACGGGCTGCCCGATGCCCTTCATCCGGTCGGGCGGACCATGAGCGCCTCGATCAACGCGGCCAGATCCAGGGGGCGGTCGCCCTGGATCGAATGACCCGCTCCGTCGACCACCGCATGGACTGTGTTCGGCAGACGCCGCATCCACTCGGCCACGTCGGCGTCGTCGACCACGCTCCAGGCGCCGCCCTGCCACAACGCGACCGGGGCGGTGATGGCAGAGACCTTCTCCCACAGGCCCTCGAAGTCCAGCTCGGACCCGTCGCCGGTCTTCCAGTCCCGCACCCGGTCGTAGTTCCAAGTCCAGCGCCCGTCGACTGTTTCGTGGGCGTTGTGCAGCACGCCCCGGCGCAGCGACGACTCGCTGCGACTGGGGTTGTGCTCGACGGTGCGCTCCAGGATCGTCTCGAAGCTGTCGAAGTGCTCGGGGCCGTCGATGAACGCCATGATCGGCTCGGCCTTGGAATGGTCGGTGCCCGGCGTCACGTCCACGATCCCCAGGCGCCGCACCAGATCGGGGTGGTCGGCGGCGAGGCAGACGGCGGTGAGACCGCCGAGCGACATGCCCACCACCGCCTCGGCCCGGGGCGCCAGCGCCTCGACCGCCACCGCGACGTCGTCAGCCATCGACGCCGGCCCGTAGTCGTGGGCCGGCCGGTGGTCGGAGTGCCCGTGGCCGGGCAGGTCCACCGCCAGCAGCGGCCGACCGAGAGCCAGCGCCACCGTGTCCCAGGTGTGGGCGTTCTGGGCGCCGCCGTGGATCAGCACCAACTCCGGCTCGGCGGTGCCCCACACCAGGGCCGACAATCGCAGCCCCGACGGCAGCGCCACTGACTCCCGGCGGACGATGGGCGGGCCGGACCATCCAAGGCCGTACTCGGCCGCGTTCTCGGCGAACAGCCCGAACTCGTCGTAGGCGGCCATCCGGCGATGCTAGGCCGGCGCGGGCTGGGTACGACGGCGACGACGGGAGGCCCGACCCGATATCACGGGCGGCTCCCAGCTGAACCGCCACGCGGCCACCGCCGCGCCGGCCGCCAGCCAGATCAGCAGCACCCCGAGCCGGTGCCATTCGAAAGCGGGTGCATCCGAGAACGGGTTCATGGCCTCGCCCAAGGCCAGGCCGAAGTGCTTCAGGGGGAAGATGTCTCCGATCAACTCCAGCCAGCGGGGGACCTCGGCGCCGAAAGGAACGAAGATGTTGGAGACGAAGGCGATGGGCAGGAGGGTTGCGTTGGCGATGGGCACCGCCATGGACACAGACCGGGCCACCGAGGCGAGCGCCAGGCCGAGCGCGGCGAACGACGCCGAACCCACGGCGAATGTGACCAGCATGGCCGGCACTTTGGCCGCCTCGACGTTGACGCCGTAGACCGCTACCCCCAGAACGACCATGGCGGCCACTCCCAGCGCCGCGATCCAGACCGCCGACAGCACCACTCCGCCGAGATAGATCCAGGGCGGCAGGGGCGTGCCACGCACCCGCTTGAGGATGCCCAGCTCGCGCCGGCCGGCCAGGTTGATGCCGATATTGGTGTAGGTGGACGACGCGGCCGCGAACACGGCCAGGCCGGGCGTGTAGAACTGGCTGCTGCTGACCCGGCCGTAGACGGTGCCGAAGGGGTCGTTGCCGAAGATGGCGATGAACAGCACCATCATCAGGATCGGGAACACCAGCGTGAAGAAGGCCGCGACCGGTGTCCGCCAGAAGATCCGGTTCTGGGTGCGCGTGCGGCGCCAGAGCAGCCTCATGGCTCTCATGGCCGGCTGGCCCCTTCATCGCGCCGCGGCGCCGACAAGCACGAGGACCTCGCCCACACCACCATGGCTCTCATGGCCGACTGGCCCCTTCATCGCGCCGCGGCGCCGACAAGCACGAGGACCTCGCCCACACCACCATGGCTCTCATGGCCGACTGGCCCCTTCATCGCGCCGCGGCGCCGACAAGCACGAGGACCTCGCCCACACCACCATGGCTCTCATGACCGGCTGGCCCCTTCATCGCGCCGCGGCGCCGACAAGCACGAGGACCTCGCCCACACCACCATGGCTCTCATGACCGGCTGGCCCCTTCATCGCGCCGCGGCGCCGACAAGCACGAGGACCTCGCCCACACCACCATGGCTCTCATGGCCGACTGGCCCCTTCATCGCGCTCCTCGTCACCGTCGACGAGGCTCAGGTAGACATCCTCGAGGCTCGGCGTCGAGACGGTCAGTCCTTCGAGCTCGAACCCGCGCTCGGCGGCCCACCCGGTCAGGTGGGCCAGGTCGGCCGTGGGAGAGTCGGTCGTGATCTCCACCTGGCGGCCCCGTCCGACTATGTCGCCCGAGATCGGAGCCAGAAGATCGGCCACGGGCTCGGCGCGGTCGGGCACGGCGAATCGGATCAGGGCCGAGCCCGCTCGGGCTCTCAGCTCCGCTGGCGTGCCCTCGGCAACTATGCGGCCCCTCGCCAGTACGGCCACACGATCGGCCAGAGTCTCAGCCTCGTCGAGGTAGTGCGTCGTGAGCAGCACGGCCCGCTGCTGCGAGGCGAGCCGCTCGACCAGCTCCCAGCCGCGCCGGCGGGCCGCGGGGTCGAAACCGGTGGTCGGCTCATCGAGAAACACCACGTCGGGGTCTCCCACCAGCCCGAGGGACATGTCGATGCGGCGCCGCTGCCCTCCCGACAGGGTGGAGATGCGGGCGTCGGACTTCTCGTCCAGTTCCACCAACTCGATCAGCTCGTCAGTAGGGACGGGGCGCGAGTAGGCGGCGCCGTAAGAGTCGATCGCCTCGCGCACCGTCAGTTCGGGGTCGATGCCCGAGGACTGCAGCACGATGCCGATCCGATCGCGGAAGGAGACTCCGGCCGACGCCGGATCAGTATTGAGAACCCGCACCATCCCCGACGTGCGGGTACGGTGCCCCTCCAGGATCTCCACGATGGTGGACTTGCCCGCGCCGTTGGGTCCGAGCAGCGCGAACACCTCGCCCCGCTCCACTTCGAACGACACGCCGTCGACGGCCCGAACCGCGCCGTAGTCCTTGACGAGCTCGCTGACGGCTAAGGCCGGACTCACAGCCGCGCACGCTATCAGCGGCTCCATCGCGGTTGGACGTGCAACCCCACCGCGAACCGCTCTAGTTCAAGCGGTCTCCCAGCTTTCCGGACCGGCTCGCGTCCACCACGACATCTCGGTCTACGAAGTCCAGTGGCGCACCGAGGTCTCCCTCGCCCCGCAGGAACCCGCGCCGACGCAGCCCGACGCGGGCTACGAGGTCCAGTGGCGCACCGAGATCTCCCAGTTTCCCGGACTGGCTCGCCTCCACCACGGTGGCACACCCCTGCTCTAGCGTCGTCTCACCCCTCGACCACAAACAAGCCCAAGCCGCCTAACCAACACTCCAAGATTCGGGGGGAAGCCCAACCGACAACACCGCGACCGACTGCGACCGGCACCTCGCAGGCAACCAGAACGCCCCATGTGGTGCCGCGAGTCGCGTGGTTTTCGGCCGTCTCGGGGGGGCTTCTCGATCTGGCGTTTGGGTCCTTAGGTGTTGTGGGTGTCCGTTGGCTGTCTGTCGTGGCACTGCGCTGCGGTGGGTGTTGGTGGACTCGGCTGATATCGGTGGAATCAGTTGACTTTTTTGGCAAGGGTCTATGGATGTCATACCCCTGTGGCAGGGTGTGTGCATGGTTGTGAGCACAGCACGACGGGTGCGGGAAGGCTTGGCCGAGTTGATCCGGCTGGTGAACGATCCGGCGACGCCTGCTGGGGATCTGCGGGCGGTGCTGGGAGAGTGCAAGGCCTTCGGTGGGCAGTTGGCGGTGTTGCAGGCGGACACGGCCGGGGGTCTGGCGACGCGGGAGCGCCACGGCGACGGCGGTGTGGGCGCGCTGGCGCAGGCTGCGGGGTTGCCGCGCCGCGAGGCCGCCGGCCATGTCAGGACCGTCAAGCAGCTGCAGGGGCTGCCTTCGGTGCGCGACGCGGTCGAGAACGGCGACATCTCGGTGGCCAACGCCAGGGTGCTCGCCGCCACGAGCGACAAGACCGACGCCGAGTTGGTGCAACAAGACGCCGAGTTGTTGGCGCAGGCAGCGGTGCTGTCGCCTGAGCAGTTCGCCCGCGAGGCAGGCCGCTGGGCGGCTCGACGCCAGCCCGACGACGCCGAGGAGCGGTACCGCCGCCAACGGGCCCGGCGGCGGCTGGGCATCTGGAACGGAGACGACGGGATGATGCACCTGCGGGGCGAACTCGACCCGGTGACTGGCGCCAAGGTACGCAAACGGTTCTTGTTGGAGGCCGAGCGGCTGCGCCGGCTGGACCTGCGCAGCCCCCGCGACAACAAACGCACCCTCGACCAACGCATGGCCGACGCCCTCGACACGCTGACCTCACACGGCAGCATCTACGCCAAAACAGCAACCACCCCGAACGGGCCCCACGAAGGCAGCAGCGACACCAAGACGGCAACCACCCCGAACGGGCCCCACGAAGGCAGCAGCGACACCAAGACGGCAACCACCCCGAACGGGCCCCACGAAGGCAGCAGCGACACCAAGACGGCAACCACCCCGAACGGGCCCCACGAAGGCAGCAGCGACACCAAGACGGCAACCACCCCGAACGGGCCCCACGAAGGCAGCAGCGACACCAAGACGGCAACCACCCCGAACGGGCCCCACGAAGGCAGCAGCGACACCAAGACGGCAACCACCCCGAACGGGCCCCACGAAGGCAGCAGCGACACCAAGACGGCAACCACCCCGAACGGGCCCCACGAAGGCAGCAGCGGCGGCGGTGGCCACGTGAACGGTTCCGGTGCATGCGCAGACGAGGGTCGCAGCGGCGCGGCCGGCGCCGCAGACGGGTCTGGCCCAGACACCGGCGAGCGCGGCGGCCACGTGAACGGGTCCGGTGCAGGCGTCGGTGACAGTCGTTCCGGCGTGGCTGGCAGCAGGTGCGGGTGCGGTGGTCGGCCGTCGGCGGACATCACCATCGTGCAGCATCTCAGCGCTGACGGCACCGAGGCGTTCGCGGAGATCGCCGGGGGCGAGGTGATCCCCCGAAGCGTGCTGGAGGAGCACTTCTGCAACGCGAGGATCAAAGGAGTGGTGTTCAGCAGCGAGGGCGTGCCGTTATGGCACGGCCACTCCAAACGAGTCGCCACCAAAGCCCAGACCAACGCGCTGCGGGCCCGCTACGGGGCCTGCGGGGGCTGCGGAGCCGACATGTGGATCTGCCAGGGCCACCACGTCCAAGCAGTGTCGCAAGGCGGGCCGACGAACATCGACAACATGATGCTGCTGTGCTGGGGATGCCACCAAAAAGTGCACCTCCACGGCTGGCGGGAAGCTCCCGACGGACGCGGCCTCTACACCATCAAACCGCCCGAACGCACCCACCACGGACCCGCCCACGCCCCCGACCCGGCGCCGGACCACGGACCCGGACCGCCTCGACGAAACAGGCAACCCGAACCGTCCTCGACGGACAAGCCCGAGACGGACCCGATCAACCCGGCGGCACCCCCACAGCCCGAAACGCTGTTCACCCCCGCCTAGCAGAATGACAAGCAAACCCAGAACAAGGCAATCTCCGCTCGCAAAACCCCAAGTCAGAGCCTTGCGCGTCACACGGAATCAGCATTGCTCAACAGCCACCCAGCGCCCCGAGTGGAGAATACGTTGCAGATATGCTGCGATGGTCCCGAAGATCTCGTCGACGGTCATGCGCCACACGAAGGGGTGCGGATGCTCGTTGCGGTTGCCGATCCAATTGTCGGTCCAGCCGCGGAGGTCTGCGACGCCTGTGGGGGGGGGTCCGGCCGTTCTTGATGTAGTTGTGCGTCTCACAGACGGTCAGGGGGCGCGAGACGGTGACATGAGCATGCTCGCCAGCCGGCCGCTGTTCACCGACCGGCGTACCGTCAGCGACGCCGACCACCGCAAAGACACAACCGCGAGGAACTAGTGTCCCGAGTGGGGAATGCGTTGCAGATATGCTGCGATGGTCTCGAAGATCTCGTCGACGGTCATGCGCCACACGAAGGGGTGCGGATGCTCGTTGCGGTTGTCGATCCAATTGTCGGTCCAGCCGCGGAGGTCTGCGACGCCTGGGGGGTCCGGCCGTTCTTGATGTAGTTGTGCGTCTCACAGACGGTCAACTACATCAAGAACGGTCAGGGGGCACGAGACGGTGACATGAGCATGCTCGCCAGCCGGCCGCTGTTCACCGACCGGCGTACCGTCAGCGACGCCGACCACCGCAAAGACACAACCGCGAGGAACTAGGCACTCAGGACACTAGAAGTCCGAGAACGAACGCCATGAGTTCGGCGCTCGAACCCGCCATCGGGCACGATATGGGGATGAGGCCGCTTCCGGGCATGGTCCCCATCGCCGAGTACGGCAATCGCTGGGAGGCGGAGGTGGCCGCGGCCCGGCTGCGGGAGGCAGGCTATGAGGCCACCGTGCTAGTGGACCCGGCCACCGACGTCGCCCCTCACCACATCACCCACCGTCTGGCCACCTTGGTGGTGCGGGCCGAGGTCGCCGACCCCGCTGTCGAGGTGCTCGGGTTGGATCGGCCCGACACCGAGGCCGAGCACCTCGACAGCGTCTTCCACCAGCGACGCTTCGCCGACCGGCCCGCATGGGTGCGGTACTCGACCTGGGCGTTGATCATCGCCGTTCCCGTGCCGATCGCCGTCTCATGCCTGCTGCTGCTGTGGATCGTGTTGCGCAGCATTTTCCCATGAGCGGCCCGGACCCGCCACGCGACCTGCTCAGCTGCGCAGGCAAGAAGGCGGTGCTCGTCGTCGGCGCCGGCGGCGCGGGCACCGCCGCGGTCGAATTGCTGGTCGAGGCGGGATACCCGGACCTGACCGCGCTCGACCGCAACGAACCCATCGACTCGGCCACCTCCTACATGGCCGCCGATCTGACCGACCCAGACCCGATCACCCCCAGCCCGGCACAGCAAGAACAACATCCCCGACCGTCACATCCTGGCACCGAGGCGGGATACCCGGACCTGACCGCGCTCGACCGCAACGAACCCATCGACTCGGCCACCGCCTACATGGCCGCCGATCTGACCGACCCAGACCCGATCACCCCCAGCCCGGCACAGCAGGAACAACATCCCCGACCGTCACATCCTGGTGCCGGGGCGGAGTGACGCTCCGGCCGCGCACCCCGAACGCACCCAGGGACAACGTCCCCGGCCGTCACATCCTGGCGTCGGGGCGGACTTCGATGAAGCGGTCGACCCGGCGCAGTTCCGGGAACCCCAGCCACCATAAGGCGACGACCGCGAGGGTGCCCGCCCCGCCGAACAACACTGCGCCGGCCACGCCGAGCAGCGTCGCAGTCACTCCCGATCGGAATCCGCCCAGCTCGTTCGAGCCGCCGATGAACACGTACTCCACCGCCAGCACCCGTCCCCGCATCTCCTCCGGCGTGGCCAGCGGGACGAGAGTGCCGCGGACGAAGATGCTCACAGCGTCCGCCCCGCCCAGCACCAGCAGCGCCACGAAGGCGACAACGTAGGAGCGGGTCGCGCCGAGAGCCACCGTCCCCGCGCCGAACAGGGCCACCGATCCCAGCAGCGACAGGCCCACCCGCCGCTGGAGCGGCCGCACGGCCAGGGTCAGCGTCACCACGGCAGCCCCGATACCGCCCGCGGCCGCCAGCCAGCCGAGACGCACGGCGCCCACGCCGAGGCGCTCCTCGGCGACGGCCGGCAGCAGCAGATTCACACCGCCCAGGAAGACAGCGAACAGGTCGAGGGATATCGCCCCGAGCACCACCCGGTTGCGCCGGACGTACCGCAGACCTTCGAGTGCTTGGGCTATCACGACACGCGCTCCCGCTCCGGGCGAGCGCGCGGCCCGTCGCGCGTCGCCCGGCGGCACGATCTTCAACAGCGCGACCCCGACCAGAGCGCAACCGGCGGCCAGCAGGTACGGCAGGGCCGGATCGACGTCGAATGCGATCCCGAACGTCACAGGGCCGGCGATGAAGCCCCCCTGCCAGCCGACGACGTTCAGCGCCACCATCCGCTCGCGGGCGCCTTCCGGCGCCAGGTCCACCGGCATGGCCCGACTCACCGCCATGAGGAAGGCCCTGGCGGCGCCGAACGCGACGACCAGCCCGTAGATCGGGAGCACCGACACGGGATCCGACGCCACGTACAGGAACAGGCCTATTGAGGCGACGGCCTCGCCGACGAGGCCCCAAGCGAACACCATGCGCCGCTCGAAGCGGTCCGCGACCATTCCGCTGACAGGCGCCAGCAGGAAGGCGGGCACGAACTCGGCCAGTCCCAGCAGCCCCAGGAAGATCGGGTCGCCGGTCATGTCGAAGACCTGCTTGCCCAGGAACGTGATCTGGCCCATGGTCAACGCCATCGAGAAGAACGTCGCGCCGAACAGCGCCCAGAGCCGCGGCTCGATCCGTCCCGGCCGACCGGCCCGTCCACTTGTCTGACGAGCCGCAGCTCCTCCAACACCATCGCGCGGCTCGATCCGTCCCGACCGACCGGCCCGTCCACTTGTCTGACGAGCCGCAGCTCCTCCAACACCATCGCGCGGCTCGATCCGTCCCGACCGACCGGCCCGTCCACTTGTCTGACGAGCCGCAGCTCCTCCAACACCATCGCGCGGCTCGATCCGTCCCGACCGACCGGCCCGTCCACTTGTCTGACGAGCCGCAGCTCCTCCAACACCATCGCGCGGCTCGATCCGTCCCGACCGGCCAGCCCGTCCACTTGTCTGACGAGCCGCAGCTCCTCCAACACCATCGCGCGGCTCGATCCGTCCCGACCGGCCAGCCCGTCCACTTGTCTGACGAGCCGCAGCTCCTCCAACACCATCGCGCGGCTCGATCCGTCCCGGCTCTTCGGCGGAGCCTTCCGCGGAGCCTTCCGCGGAGCCTCCAACACCATCGCGCGGCTCGATCCGTCCCGGCCGGCCGGCCCGTCCACCGTTGCGGGCTCCGCTCCGCTCTCGGCCAGGCATCGGCTGAACGCTAACGCTGTCGTAGCCTGCGGACCGCATGGCCCTGCCCGCTCTCGGCGACTTCATGCCGGACACGCCCGGCGCCGACGATCTGCTGGACGCCGTCATCGCGTGGTCGGCC
The DNA here is from genome assembly GCA_965116865.1 of Acidimicrobiales bacterium. Taxonomy (GTDB): domain Bacteria; phylum Actinomycetota; class Acidimicrobiia; order Acidimicrobiales; family Aldehydirespiratoraceae; genus Aldehydirespirator. The sequence continues at coordinate 1,306,878 of OZ220727.1, forward strand.
CAGTCCGAGCTGGAGCTGTACCCCCACCAGGAGGAGGCGGTGCTGCGGCTGCTGGCGGGCGAGAACGTGGTGCTGGCTACGCCGACCGGCTCGGGCAAGTCGCTGGTGGCCCTCGCCGGGGCGTTCGCCATGCTGGCCCAGGGCCGCCGGACCGTCTACACCGCTCCGGTCAAGGCCCTGGTGAGCGAGAAGTTCTTCGAGCTGACCGCCGCCTTCGGGCCGTCCGAGGTCGGCATGGTCACCGGCGACGCCTCCGTCAACGGCGACGCCCCCGTGATTGCATGCACCGCCGAGATCCTGGCCCAGAGGGCGCTGCGGGCCGGCGCCGGCACGCCTGCCGACTTGGTCGTGATGGACGAGTTCCACTACTACGGCGACCGCGACCGGGGCTGGGCGTGGCAGGTTCCCCTGCTGGAGTTGCCGAGGTCGCGGTTCCTGCTCATGTCGGCCACCCTCGGCGACACCGCCGGCCTACGCCGCGACCTCGCCGTCCGCACCGGGCGCGACACCGCCGTGGTGGCGTCGGCCGAGCGGCCGGTCCCGCTCGACGTGGAGTACCGGGAGACCCCGCTGCACGTCTCCGTCGAGGAACTGCTGTCCACGGGCCGGGCGCCCGTCTACATCGTGCATTTCACCCAGCGGGAGGCCACGGCCCGGGCACAGAGCCTCACCAGCCTGAAGGTGCTCGACGCCGACGAGAAGGCCGCTGTGAAGGAGGCGGTGGGCGGGTTCCGCTTCGACACGCCGATCGGCAAGGACCTGCGCCGCTTCTTGCTGGCCGGAATCGGCATCCACCACGCCGGGATGCTGCCGAAGTACCGGCTGCTGGTGGAGAGGCTGGCCCAGCAGGGCCACCTGAAGCTGATCTGCGGCACCGACACGCTCGGAGTGGGCGTCAACGTCCCCATCCGCACCGTGCTGTTCACCCGGCTCTACAAGTACGACGGCCGCCGCACCCGGGTGCTGTCTGTGCGGGACTTCCAGCAGATCGCGGGTCGGGCCGGCCGACGCGGCTTCGACACTGCGGGCAGCGTGTGGGTGCAGGCCCCCGAGCATGCGGTGGAGAACAAGCGGGCCGAGATGCGGGCCGCGGGCGACCCCAAGAAGCTCCGCAAGCTGGTCCGCAAGAAGCCGCCCGAGCGGGGCTACGCCCACTACGACGAAAAGACGCTCACCCGGCTGTGGGAGGGCGACCCCGAGACGCTGGAGTCCAGCTTCGACGTGACCCACTCCATGATGCTCAACGTCCTGGACCGTCCCGGCGACGGCTGCGCGGCCATGAAACGCCTGCTGGTCGACAACCACGAGCCGCGCACCCGGCAGCGTCAGCACGTCCGCAAGGCGGTCGGGGTGTTCCGATCTTTGATCGACGCCGGGATCGTGGAACTGCTGGACGGCCCCGATCAGCGGGGCCGGCCGGTGCGGGTGAACCCCGACATGCAGGACGAGTTCCGAATCAACCAGCCGCTGGGACTGTTCGCTGTGGAGGCCGTTTCGGTTCTGGACCGCACAGCAGACGACTACCACCTTCAGCTGCTCAGCGTGGCCGAGTCGGTGCTGGAGGATCCGCTGGCGGTGCTGCTGGCCCAGCGGGACGCGGCCCGCGACGAGTTGATGGCCCGAATGAAGGAGGAGGGGGTGGAGTACGCCGAACGGATGGCCCGTCTGGCCGAGGTCACCTGGCCGAAGCCCGAAGCGGAGTTCATCGGGCCCGCCTTCGAGGTCTTCGCCCGCCATCATCCGTGGGTCGGGCATCTGCGGCCCAGCCCCAAGTCGGTGGTGCGCGACATGGTCGAGCACGCCGACACCTTCAACCAGTACGTGAGCCGCTACGGGCTCAAGCGCTCCGAGGGGCTGGTGCTGCGCTACCTGACCGACTGCTACAAGGCGCTGGTGCAGACCGTGCCCGCGGCTGCCGTCGACGACCGCCTGGCGGAGTTGACCGAATGGTTGGGCGGGCTGGTGCGAGAGGTCGACAGCAGCCTGCTGGACGAATGGGAGCGCCTGCGTGCCTGCTGAGGCCTGCCTGCTCCCGGCCTCCACGGCCAGGCTCTGTCGGACTTCACGCAGTCGTCGCAGGGCAGGAACGACACGAATTCGGAGCCTCGCCGCAGGCTTCGCCGGCCGTCGGCGTTGATGGCGGCGCCGGCGATCCAGCGAGACTCGCAGGACATCAGGAACGCCACCAGCACGGCCGCTTCGCAGGGTCGGCCGATGCCGCTGTCTGCCCCTGTCACGAGAACCGACCTGCCCGCCGGCCGGGCCGGCCCTGGCGTGCGGTCGGTCACGATCCCGGTGTCTGGACCCGGCGGGCGCCCCGGCTCGCCAGCTCGACCAGGCCCGGGCATCCCTCGATCTTGGAGAACCGGCGGTCCACGTACACCAGCGTCGCGAGTATCAGCACGAAAGACACCACATAGTTCGCCACGAAGCGGACGACCACGAACCAAGTCACGCCGGAGTTGTTGTAGAGCCAGATGTCCCACACCGACGAGCCGATCTCGTACAGGGCGAACACCCAGGTGACGTCGCGCATAGTGGCTATGAAGCGGCGGTCGGTCCTCGGAGACTCGGGGATTTCGGGGAAGAATCGCACAGCCCACAGCGCGAGCGGCCTGCCGGCGACGATGGTGCCCACCGCGGCCAGCCCGACCAGAATCTTGGTGCCGATGCCCACTCCGAAGTAGACCGCCTCCGCGCTGACCCCGAAGTCCACCCAATCGCGCTCGACCGCTATGGCAACCGCTGCCCGAACCATTAGGTACGCAGTGATGATCGGCAGCCACTTGCCGATGGGCAGGCCCCGCCGCATCCGGCTGAACGCTGCTTTGACGGACCATGCTGTCGCCGCGATGACGGCCACTTCGATGTTGTTGAGGCCCGCCACTCGGACTGCGTCCAGATTGTAGAAGACCAGGAACAGCACCACCGGCATCAGCTGGTCGATCTGGCTGCCCTTGCTCGCAGCGATGCGGCGAGACGGTGTCGCCGCATCGCCGGCGTCTCCAGGGACCGCACGGGGCTCTGAGCCGGGGTCCGGCGCGTCGGCGGCTGCCACGCCCGCGTCCGGGGTGGCTCGGTACCTGCCCGACGGCTCGTTCACGGAGCGAGAGCCGCCCAGGCTCGGGCGACCTGTTCGTCACCCACCACCGACAGTGAGGCATCGTCCAGCGGCAGCCGGTTCCACATGGCCAAGAACAACGCCCCGCCCGGCCCTCGAACCGCGGCGTCGCCTTTGGCGTGGACGCGCTGTGTGACCACCTCGTGGCCGTCGGCGCGCACGATCCACTCACCGTCGCCGTCAGTTCGGTGCAGGTGCAGGCTCCCGGCGGGGAGGGGCCGACGTTTGCGCTGCTGCGCGTCGGGCAGCACGAATTCGAAGAACTCGTCCACTCCGTCGCGGCCCTGCTCGCCGTCGACCGGCCCGGCGCCGCCCACCGCGTTCTCGGCGTCCCAGCGGTGGACGCTGGTCTCGTGCAGCATCCGGCGGAAGTAGAAGCCGGCGTCGGGACGGGGCGACCAGTTCCACACCGGCGTGTCGGGGTCGATGCCCGCCAGCGCGTCCACGAGCCGGCTCAGAGCGTCCGCAGCGAAGTCCACGGCGGAGTCGTCGGCAGGCGCCTGGGGCGCCTCGTGCCGTGGCAGGGGCTCGGTGGCCCGGACCGCGATGTAGCTGCCGACGAGCCTGTGGACCTGTCCCATGTGCCCGACCAGGTCGCGCAACGTCCAGTCGCCGCAAGTGGGCACAGCTGCGGCCGGCTCGACTAGGGCCACCTCGATCAGGCGGCGGCCGTCGGCCTCGATCTGGTCGACGATTGCGTCTTTGTGCATGGGCACAGTCTGGCGCTGAGCGAGCCGAGCGCGACATCCGCGTTGCCGGTCGGTGGCCATTGGCCGCGCCGAGCCGCATAGCTGACCACCACGCAGTCACATCAATGCAGCATGGAAGTCCCGACACACCAACCGGTCCACATCGCCGCATAGCTGACCACCACGCAGTCACGTCAGCGCAGCATGGAAGTCCCGACACACCAACCGGTCCACATCGCCGCATGGCTGACCACCACGCAGTCACATCAATGCAGCATGGAAGTCCCGACACACCAACCGGTCCACATCGCCGCATGGCTGACCACCACGCAGTCACATCAATGCAGCATGGAAGTCCCGACACGCCAACCGGTCCACATCGCCGCATGGCTGACCACCACGCAGTCACATCAATGCGGCCGCATCCGCCCAGCCGCACCAGCACCCGCCCAGCCGCACCGGTCACGCCAGGCGTCGGTACAGATCGTTCACCAGCATTCGCAACTCGTCGGAACAGCGGTCGAAGTCCTCCTGGTCGCCCGCGCCTGGATCGACGATCTCCTCCCACGTCTCCGGCTCGAGCCTTGCCAGTCCCATCGACGCGACCCTGGACACGAGGTCGCCGCCATCCGCTGCACCTTCCAGCGGAGCCAGCGACCGGGCCAGCCTGCGCAGCGACCCCGTGATCGGGGCCGCCTGGGGCAGGTTGCGTCGGATCCATCGCAGGTGCAGCGGCTCCATCACCACGATGAGGTCGGCGTCGGCCGCGTCGCCGCTGCTGAACTGCCTGGACCGGTGCGCGTGATCGTCGAGTCCGTGGCGAGCCAGCGCCGAACGGGTACGAGCCCCGATCGGGTGGCCCTCCAGCGCGAGGATGCCCGCGCTGCGCACGTCGATCCGGCCGTCGGCGTCGAGGTCCCTCAGCATGGCCGCCGCCATCGGCGACCTGGCCGCGTTGCCGGTACACACCATGTACACCACCGGGTACACCACCGGCCGCTCCCCCATCGCCGTCACCCGCTTCCCACCGGCACGGCGGCAGACTCTAAAGCAAACCCGGATGGGGGGAGGGCGATGGCGAAGCCGGAGAGCATGATGACGCGCGTGGCGCAACACCTGTCGGACCCCCGCCCGTGAGAGGCCGCGGACCCGACGGCGCCCCCGCGAGCCGCATCCCTGCCAGCCACGCCGTCCGCGCTGCCTCGCGACGACCCACCCGACCGTCGGCGAAACGGTGGACAGGCATCCCTGCCAGCCACGCCGTCCGCGCTGCCTCGCGACGACCCACCCGACCGTCGGCGAAACGGTGGACAGGCATCCCTGCCAGCCACGCCGTCCGCGCTGCCTCGCGACGACCCACCCGACCGTCGGCGAAACGGTGGACAGGCATCCCTGCCAGCCACGCCGTCCGCGCTGCCTCGCGACGACCCACCCGACCGTCGGCGAAACGGTGGACAGGCATCCCTGCCAGCCACGCCGTCCGCGCTGCCTCGCAACGACCCACCCGACCGTCGGCGAAACGGTGGACAGGCATCCCTGCCAGCCACGCCGTCCGCGCTGCCTCGCAACGACCCACCCGACCGTCGGCGAAACAGTGGACAGGCATCCCTGCCAGCCACGCCGTCCGCGCTGCCTCGCAACGACCCACCCGACCGTCGGCGAAACAGTGGACAGGCATCCCTGCCAGCCACGCCGTCCGCGCTGCCTCGCAACGACCCACCCGACCGTCGGCGAAACAGTGGACAGGCATCCCTGCCAGCCACGCCGTCCGCGCTGCCTCGCGACGACCCACCCGACCGTCGGCGAAACAGTGGACAGGCATCCCTGCCAGCCACGCCGTCCGCGCTGCCTCGCGACGACCCACCCGACCGTCGGCGAAACAGTGGACAGGCATCCCTGCCAGCCACGCCGTCCGCGCTGCCTCGCGACGACCCACCCGACCGTCGGCGAAACAGTGGACAGGCATCCCTGCCAGCCACGCCGTCCGCGCTGCCTCGCGACGACCCACCCGACCGTCGGCGAAACGGTGGACAGGCATCCCTGCCAGCCACGCCGTCCGCGCTGCCTCGCGACGACCCACCCGACCGTCGGCGAGGCAGTGGGCAGGCATCCCTGCCAGCCGCGCCGTCCGCGTTGTCTTGCTGGCCGCGCTGATGCTGGTCTGCGCCCACTCCGGCGCCTGGGCCCACGATGACGAGGACGAGCCCCTTCCCGTCGACACCGGCGAGGGTCTGAAGCCGGTGTACGAGATACCGGCCGGCGCCGGCCGCATCATCGGCTCCCCCGACGCGGGGCCTGATCCCCAGCACGCCGGCGACCGGGGCGGGAGTCTCCAGTTCGCCACCCTGGGCGCGGTGGCAATGGCTGTGGCATTCATCATGTGGCGCATCGTCCGGTCCGCCCGCGATGCGCGGCTCCGACTTCCCGAAGACAGCCCCTGAGCCGGCCGTTGGACACGCCTGCAGCCACAGCCGCGCCGTGAGCCTCACCAGCCTGCCCACCAACGACCCGCTGCCCGAACCAACCGTTGGACACGCCTGCAGCCACAGCCACGCCGTGAGCCTCACCAGCCTGCCCACCAACGACCCGCTGCCCGAACCAACCGTTGGACACGCCTGCAGCCACAGCCACGCCGTGAGCCTCACCAGCCTGCCCACCAACGACCCGCTGCCCGAACCAACCGTTGGACACGCCTGCAGCCACAGCCGCGCCGTGAGCCTCACCAGCCTGCCCACCAACGACCCGCTGCCCGAACCAACCGTTGGACACGCCTGCAGCCACAGCCGCGCCGTGAGCCTCACCAGCCTGCCCACCAACGACCCGCTGCCCGAACCAACCGTTGGACACGCCTGCAGCCACAGCCGCGCCGTGGCCCAGGGGCTGAAGGACCTCGACGAGTTCCCGGCCCGCGAGGACGACTTGTCCTGCTGCGTCGATTCCGACGAGACCGGGCCCTGCAAAGTCTCCACAGGCGCCTCGGAGCGCGCCCACCCAATAGGTGCGTCCACCAGCTATCGACGCGATCTGAGTTCCACCTCGACGGGGTGGTGGCAGGCTGCGTAGTGATCGGCGTCGCCGACCTGTTCGCTGGTCGGCTCGACCTCGGCGCATACTTCGGTCGCCCGCGGGCACCGGGTATGGAAGCGGCAGCCGCCGGGGGGATCGATGGCCGACGGAAGGTCGTCGCCGATGTCGCCCTCGCCTGCGTCCACCGTCGAGGCCGGCTCGGGAATGGATGCCAGCAGCGCCCGGGTGTAGGGATGGACGGGCCGCGAGTAGATCTCGGCGGTGCCGCCGATCTCGCACACCTTGCCCAGGTACATGACCACGATCCGGTCGCTGACGTTTTTCACCACCGACAGGTCGTGCGAGATGAACAGCACGGTCAGGCCGTAGCGGCGCTTCATGTCTTGGAGCAGGTTCAGGATTTGGGCCTGGATGGACACGTCGAGCGCCGACACCGGCTCGTCGCAGATCAGCACCTTGGGATCCAGCGCCAACGCCCTGGCGATGCCGATGCGCTGGCATTGGCCGCCGGAGAACTCGTGCGGGCGCCGGTCCCCGTACCCGGACTCCACCCCGACGGCGTCCATCAGCTCGTCGATGCGGTCGCGGCTCCACGATCCGATGTCGTCTCCCCATACGGCGAGACCCTCGGCGATCACGTCGCGTACCCGGCGGCGCGGGTTGAGCGACGAGATCGGATCCTGGAAGATCATCTGCATGCGGGGCCGGATCCTGCGAAGTTCCTCGCCCTCGAGGCCGGCGAGGTCCCGGCCCTCATAGAGCACCTCGCCGGCGCTGATGTCGACGAGGCGGACGATGGCTCGAGCGACCGTCGACTTGCCGCAGCCGGACTCGCCCACGATGCCGAGGGTCTCGCCGGTAACGACGTCGAAGCTCACCTCTGAGACTGCCTGGACCACGCGTCTGCGGCCTGCGGGGAACTGCACGACGAGATCCTTGACCCGCAGCAGCACGTCGTCGCGGTCGCGCAGCTGCGCGTGGCCCGTCCCGGCCATCAGCCGCCCTCTCCGTGGCTCTCGGTCACGGCCAGCCCGGCCGCGGTGACGCCCGCGTCCCGGTTGGCGGCTATGGCGGCCATGCCACGCTCAGTGCCGGTCGGGTGCAGGCACGCGAACCGGTGCAGGCCCACCAGCCCGCTCAGCTCAGGCACACCGCTGAGGCAGTCGGCTTGCGCGTAGATGCACCGCGGCGCGAAGGCGCAGGCGTCGGGCGGGTCGATCAACTCGGGCGGGCGTCCCGGGATCGGGTCGAGACGATGGCGGACCGGGTCGTCGATGCGGGGGATCGAGCGCAGCAGCGCCTCCGTGTAGGGGTGGCGCATGTCGAAGAAGAGGGTGCGGGCGTCGGCAGTCTCCACGACCCGGCCCGCGTACATCACGGCCATGTCGTCGGCCCGGCCACGGGCCACGCCCAGGTCGTGGGTGATGAGGATCATCGACATTCCCCGATCGCGGCGCAGGTCGTCGAGCAGGTCCAGGAGGTGCTTCTGCACGGTGACGTCCACCGCGGTGGTGGGCTCGTCGGCGATCAGCAGCCGAGGCCGGCAGGCGAGCGCTATGGCGATCACCACCCGCTGGCGCAGCCCGCCGGACAGCTCGTGGGGATACTGCGACACCCTGCGGGCCGGTTCTGGCACGCCCACAGTCCCGAGCAGCTCCGCGGCCTCCGCCATGGCCTCGCGGCGGGAGCGGCCGAGGTGGTAGCGGAGGGTCTCGGCGATCTGCTCGCCCACCTTCTTGACCGGATTCAGCGACGTCATCGGATCTTGGAAGACCATGGTCATCTGCACCCCGAAGAAGTGCTTGACCTTCTCTGTGGCCAAGGCCCGCATGTCCTTGCCGTCGTAGGTCACCTCGCCGCTCACCTGGGCGGTCCGGGGCAGGAGGTTCATCAGGGTCTTGGCGGTGACCGACTTGCCCGACCCCGACTCGCCGACGATGGCCAGGGTCTTGCCCTCGTGAAGGTCGAAGCTCACGCCGTTGACCGCGTTGACGGTGCCCCTCTCGGTGGGGAACCGGACGCGGAGGTCCCGCACCGACAGCAGCGGGGCGCCGGCCGCGGCCTGCTGCGCCATCACCGCACCCACGCCCGAAGAACAGACCACGCGCGCGGTTCGCGCCCCGCCTGTCCCTGCGATGACATCAGAACGCCAGCTCCTTGACGTCGAAGTACTGGCGCATGCGGTCGCCAGCGAAGTTCAACGACAGCACGGTAACGAACATCACCGCGACGGGGAACATCGCCACATGGGCGGCGTTCTGCAGGTCGCGCAGGCCGGCGCCGTCGACGATCATCTTGCCCCACGAGATGGCGTCCTCCCCGACCACCGACAAGCCCAGGAAAGCCAGCGAGCCCTCGGCCACCACGGCGATGGCCATGCCGAGCAGGGTCAACGCTCCCATGGGGATGACCACATTGGGAAGCAGCTCCCGCACGATGATCCGGCCGTGGCGGGCGCCGAGCACCCGGGCCGCGGCCACGAACTCACGCTCGGCGTACACCAGGGTGGAGGCCCGTGCCAGCAGGCCCACGGGCGCCACCGCGAGGATTCCGATGGTCAGGCTCACCACCAGCAGGCTGCGCTCGAGGGTGGCGGTTATGAGGATGGCCAGCACCAGGGCCGGGAACGACAGCAGCACGAAGAACACGAACCCGACGGCCTGGTCGAGGCGGCCCCGGAAGTAGCCGGCCACGATCCCCAGAGCGCCCCCGACCGCCATCCCGAAAACGATGGCGAACCCGCCCACAGCCAGGCTGATGCGGGCGCCGTGCACGGTGCGCGAGAACACGTCGCGCCCTAGGGCGTCTGTGCCGAACCATGCATCGAACGAGGGAGGCTCGCGGGGGCCGGAGTAGGCGATCTCGGTGGGATCGGCGATCGGCAGGACGGGAGCGAACATCGCCACGAAGGCCATGATCGACAGCCAGGCCACCGCCAGCCAGAAGCCGACACCCAGACGGCGACGCACGTCCGGCCCGCCGCGGAGGGGGCCGCCGTCGGGCCCGCGGGCGGACCGCACGAGTCGAACGATCCGGAATCGCTGCAGCAGCCGCTGCTGCGACACCTCAGGATCGCGCGACACCTCAGGATCGCGGACTGCCTGCTCCTCGCCTTTCACCGGGCCCTCACCCTCGGGTCGAGCCAGCTGTAGAACAAGTCCACCATGAAGTTGAGCACCACGAACGTGACCGCCACCAGCATCACGATCGCGAGCACCACCGGGAAGTCGTCACGGATCACGGCGGTCACGATCTCACGGCCGATGCCGGGAATGCCGAAGATCTGCTCCACTACCAGCGACCCGCCGATCATGGCCCCGGTGCTCACGCCGAAGACGGTCACAACCGAGAACATCGACGGTCGCAGAGCGTGACGGAACATGATCCGCATGGGCGGCAGGCCCTTGGCCCGGGCCATATGGACGAAGTCCTCCTGGAGGGTGGTTATCAAGTCGGTGCGCAACAGCCGCTGGTAGCTGGCCGCCAAGGGCAGCCCGAGCGTGAAGGCGGGCAGGACCATGGAGAACACCAACCCGCCGAGGTTGTCGCTGTCGTAGGCCGAGGGGAAGACCTGCCATCGCAGGGCCAACAGGTACAGCAGCAGCACTCCGAGCGTGAAGTTGGGTACCGACAGCAGGCCGAACGACACCACAGTGGAGCCGCGGTCGAAGGTCCGGTTGGCCCGGTATGCCGCCAGCACCCCCCAAGGAATGCCCACCCCGAGCGAGACGATCTGGGCCATGGTGAGCAGTATCAGCGTCTCGGGCAGCTTCTCACGGATCACCTGGCTCACCGGCTGGTCGTTCTGGAACGACGTGCCGAAATCCCCGGTGAACAGGTCGCTCACCCACAACACGTAGCGGACGGGAACAGGCCGGTCGAGGTGGTACTCGGCTTTGGCAGCGGCCACGGTGTCGCAGTCCCGGCTGGCCGCATCCACCGTCGTGTCCTCGGCGAGACCGGCCTCGACGCCCTCGCAGTCGAGCTCGGCAAGAACGCCGACCACGTTCACGAGCGGGTCGCCCAGCAGGTTCATGGCGGCGAAGCCCAGGAACGTCACCGCGAGCAACACTGCCACCAGCAGGGCCACTCGGCGCAGCACGAATCTGGCCACGGGCCCCTACCGCCCCGATCGCGGCGTGCTCATCAGGGCGCAATCCGGCTCATGGACGCAGTCATTGCGACTGGGGAGCCTACTGCTGCCCGCCGGGGTGCGTGGGGTCACGCCCCCGCCGGCTCCGCATCCATCCAGTCCGCGCCCTAGTGGTCCGTCGCTGAAATGATCGGGGCGTCCAGAGCGCTCCCAAGCAGGGTCTCGGTCCTGCTGCGCTGCCCTAGCCATTTCGGCGACACAGCACTAGCTCAGCCACACACCTTGCAGCAGCACCCTGCCAGAGTTGCTGCACAGGAGTTCGACACCGTCGGGCGAGGTCTGCCCGCAGACGTCGTGGACATTGTCGCGAGCGCCGATCACCCAGTTGGTGTGGTAGTAGAAGATGTAGGTGTAGGCGTCCCGGATCATCTCGGCGACCTGGTGCCAGATCTTCACTCGCCGGTCCAGGTCGTCGATCCGGCGCGACTCGAACATGAGCTCGTCGCGCTCAGGATCGCAGTACCGGGCGAAGTTCAGCGAGATGGAGGCGACGGTGCCGCACTCCAGCCACAGGATGTCGTTGTCGGGGCTCACGGAACCGAATTGCCGCCAGTTGACCACGTTGTAGTCGCCCCGCACCAAGCGGTTGATCAGCTTGTCCTGGGGCACTTCGACCCACTCGACATTGAAGTAGTCCTCCCAGGCGCCTGTCTGGACCTCGGCGATGCGGGTGTTCTCGACGGAGGGACCCCCGAATGTCAGGACCATGTTGATCCTGCCGCCGGAGCAGTTCCCGGGACGGTCGGCGCAGTAGGACTCGACCAGCGGCCCGGCCCGCTCACCCATGTTGGTCTCCTGCACCACGTCGGGGTTGTGCCAGACCAGATCCGGGTGGAACATCGTGTCCGCCGGCGGAGAGGTGCCTTGGCGGATCAGGTCCACGTAGGTATTCCGGTCCGAGGCGAACGTCAGAGCCTGGCGGGCACGGATGTCGTCGAAGGGGGGACGCTGCGAGTTGATGACAGCGAAGCCCTCGCTGGCTCTCATGTTCTCGATGGTTGCGACGCCGGCCGTCTCCTGCATGATGAGGGTGGCCTCGGCATTGGCGGTGATCACGAGGTCGAGGTCGCCGGCGGCCAGCCGCTCGGCCGCGATGGCCATGTCGGTGATGGGCTCTATCTCGATGCGATCCAGGCGGACGTCCACCCGATCGGCCGCCCAGTAGTCGGGGTTGCGCACCAGCACCGTCTTCTCGTCCGGGACGCGGCGCTCGATCACGAACGGACCCTGGCCCACCGGCATCTGGTCGAGGGTCTGATCTCGCAGAGCCCGGTCCAGCCACTCCGACGGCGCGACCATGCCCAGCTGCCCGGTGAGCGCCAACGGGAAACGCGCCGACGGGTTGGCCACCCTCATCTCGACGGTGTACCGGTCGAGCTTGCGGATGAACCGCTCGGCGTCGATGGTGCTGCGGTACACCAGCGAGATGACCGGATCGGCGAGCTGCGCGTTGACGGTCGCGATCACGTCGTCGGCGTCCATCTCGGTGCCGTCGTGGAACCGTACCCCCTCGCGCAGCTTCATGTGCCACACGCGGCCGTCGCCGATCCTGGTGAACGACTCGGCGAGGTACGGAACCCAGTTCCCCTCGGTGTCGAAGTACGCCAACGGGTCGAAGATGGGGTAGACCATGGCGTAGGCGGACGCCGAGAAGTTGTTGGCCGCCGGGTTGAGTCCGTCGCTCTCGGCCTCCACGGCCACTCTCAGGGTTCCGCCGGCCAGCGGAACAGGCTCGGGGGAAGCTGCCGTGGTCGTGGTGGTGTCCACCGGGGCGATCAGGGGCTCTGCCAGGTCCGGCTCCTCGACTGCGTCGTTGGCAGCCGGCGGGGAATCGTCGGCTGCCCCGCTCGCGAGTTCCTGACGGTTCCCCGAACCAGCGTCACCGGAAACGCCGCCGGTGGGCTGCACAGCCTCATCGTCGGCCTCTGCGGGCCCGGACCGGTCCTCGCCGCCCCGCCCGCATGCTCCCGCGACGAGACACGTCGCCAGCAAAACCACCGAGAAGAGAGTCGCCGGACGCGAGCGCAGGGATCCTCCCTAGCTCAACCAGAGCTGGTTCAGCCAGACCCGGCCCTGGTTGATGCAGAAGAGCTCGTCGCCGCTGGGTCCGATCTGACCGCAGATGTTGTTCACGTTGTCCCGCGCCCCTATGACCCAGTTGGAGTGGCTGAGGAAGATGAAGGTGTAGGCGTCCCGATTGATCTCCTGGATCTGGCGCCAGATCTCTACCCGACGGCCGAGGTCGTCGATGCGGCGCTGCTCGTACAGCAGCTCGTCGCGCTCGGGATCGCAGTAACGAGCGAAGTTCAACGAGATGAAACCTATCGAGCCGCATTCCATCCAGATCGCCTCGATGTCGGGATCCACCTCTCCGAACTGCTGGATCAGAGCCACGTCATAGTTGCCGATCACCACGTCGGCGACGACCCGGTCGTAGAACTTCGTCGTCGCCTTGACGTTGAAGAACTCCCCCCAGGTGTCGACCAGCAGGTCGATGGTGCGGTCGGCCTCTCTCGAGGGACCCGGCATTTGCACCCTCATGTCGATCTTGCCGTCGGTGCAGTTGGCCGGGAGATCTGCACAGTAGGCGTCCACGAGCGGCCCGGCCCGCTCCGGCATGTTCGTCTCCTGTTCGACGTCGTGGTTGTGCCACACCAGGTCGGGGTGGAACATCGTGTCGGCGGGCGGCGACACGCCCTGGCGGACCAGCTCCACGTAGGCGTCCCGGTCGGTGGCGAACGTCAATGCCTGGCGGGCCCGGACGTCGGCGAACGCCACGCTGCTGGTGTTGATGAGAGCGAGCGTCTCCTCGGCGCGCTCGTTCTCGAAGGTTCTCACACCTTGATCGGCGGCCTCGCGCAATGTGAGTGTGGCCTCGGTCTCGGAAGTCACCATCAGGTCCAGCTCCCCCGAGATGAGCCGCTTGACGGCTGTGGTGGAGTCGGTGATGGGCTCGATCTCGATCCGGTCCAGGTAGATGTCGACTGTGTCCGCCGCCCAATAGTCGGGGTTGCGGACCAGCACGGTCTTCTCGTCGGGGACGCGTCTCTCGATCTTGAAGGGCCCGGTGCCGACCGGGAACTGGTTCAGGGTCGGATCCGCGCGAGCCCGCTCAAGGTATTCGGACGGCAGGACCATCCCCAGCTGGGTGGTGAAGAAGATCGGCAGCCGGGCCGCGGGCCGCACGCCCTTGAACTCGACGGTGTAGTCGTCGACCTTGCGAATGGGCTCGTCGGGGTCGAAGCCGGGCCTGTAGGCCACGGAGAGTTTCGGATCGGAGAGCTGCGCATTGAACGTTGCGACCATGTCGTCGGCGTCCAGCTCGGTCCCGTCGTGGAATCGGATACCCTCGCGCAGCTTCATCTGCCAGGCGGTGCCGTCCCCGACCTTGGTGAACGACTCGGCCAGGACCGGGACCCAGTTGCCCTCGGTGTCGAAGTAGGCAAGCGGATCGAACAGCGGGTAGGCCGTCAGGTAGACTGGCACGCTGAAGCTGTTGGCCGCAGGGTTGAGCCCGTCGCCTTCGGCCGAGGACGCCACCCGGAGCGTGCCGCCGTACTGCGGCTCGAGTTCGGCGAGCGTCTCAGCGGCGGCTCCGCCGTCGTCAGGCGGTGTGGTGTCGACCGGCGCCACCAGCAGATCCTGATCTTCGACTTCTGTCGGCTCTTCGCCGGCGGCAGCGGGCGTTCCGTCGGTGGCGTCACCTGAGTCGACCGGCGCCGGGGATGCGGCCGCATCGGCGGTCTCAGCAGTCTCGCCGGCAGCGGGGAGTTGTTCGTCGCCGCCGTCGCCACAAGCCGTGGCTGCCAGCGCGAGCGCCAGAAAGGCCGTCGACACACGAGCCGGACAGCTCACTCCGAGTCGCTTCAACATTGTCTCTGTCCTCCTGCGCGGCGGCTCGCCGCGTCCAGCCCTGTCATCTTGCCAGACGTCGGGCCCGAACCGGTCAGGGTGCTAGCTCAGCCAGACCTGATGGAGCTGAACCCGGCCCTGGTTGTTGCAGAACAGCTCGTGCCCGTCCGGAGAGGTCTGGCCGCAGATGTTCTGCACGTGCTCGCCGGCGCCGATGGTCCAGTTGGCGTGGTTGAAGAATATGTAGACGTACGAGTCGCGGATGTTCTCCTGGATCTGGTGCCATATCTGGACTCGCCGGTCGGGATCGTCGGTAGCCCGCTGCTCGTTCAACATGGCGTCCCGCTCCGGATCGCAGTCACGCGGGAAGTTGAGAGCGATGCTGCTGGCTGTCCGGCACTCCATCCACAGCATGTCGGGGTCCGGGTCGACCTCGCCGAACTGCCTCCAGGTCACGACGTCGTACTGGCCGAGCACAACCTGGACGATGTGGACGTCCTGGAGGAGCACATCCTCGGTCACGTTGAAGTACGGGTCCCAACTGTCGATGAGCAGGTCCGCGATGCGGGTCTTGGCCGCCGACGGGCCCGAGTACTGCAGCTCGATGTTGATCTTGCCGTCGGTGCAGTTGTCGCCGAAGTCGGCGCAGTATGCAGCCACCATCGGTCCGGCCCGCTCCGGCATGTTCGTCTCCTGTTCGACGTCGGGGTTGTGCCACACCAGGTCGGGGTGGAACATCGTGTCGGCGGGCGGCGACACGCCCTGGCTGATCAGCTCCACGTAGGCGTCCCGGTCGGTGGCGAAAGTGAGAGCTTTTCGAGCCCTTATATCATTGAAGGGTGCCTTCTGTGTGTTCATCATCGCGAAGTCCTCGCTCGAATGGAGGTTCTCGATGGTCTGGACGCCCTCGGAGTCGCGCAGCGTCAATATTGCGTCGGAATTGCTTGTGACTACGAGGTCGTACTCGCCGGCCGACACCCGTTCGGCCGCGATGACCGAGTCGGTGATGGGATAGACCTCGATCCGGTCGAGGTAGATGTCGATCGTGTCCGCGGCCCAGTAGTCGGGGTTGCGGACCAGCACCGTCTTCTCGTCGGGGACGCGGCTCTCGATCTTGAAGGGGCCGGTGCCGACCGGGGACTGGTTCATCCGCGGATCCTCCGCGGCGGCGGCCAGCCACTCCGACGGGGCGATCATCCCGAGCTGATCGGTGATGTACTGCGGGAAGAGGGCGAACTGGTCGAGCGGGTTGAACTGCACCGTCAGATCGTCGATCTTGACGAGAGCCTGGGACGGGTCCGCGGGATAGATGGGGCGCACCGCCAGCGCGACGGTCGGGTCGGCCAGCTGGGCATTGAAGGTGGCGATCACGTCGTCGGCGCCGAGCGGGGTGCCGTCGTGAAACCGCACCCCGTCGCGCAGTTTCATCTGCCAGGACCGTCCCTCGTCGATCGGGGTGAACGACTCGGCCAGGTACGGGATCCACTGACCCTCAGTGTCCCAGTAGGCCACAGGATCGAACACGTGGTGGGCCATCACGTAGGCCGACACCGCGAAGTTGTTGGCCGCCGGGTTCAAGCCGTCGGTCTCGGCCTCGACCGCGACCTTCAGCGTGCCGCCGAACTGGGGCTCGGGCTCGACCGGCGTCGTGGTGGGCGTGGTGTCTACTGGAGCTGCCGACGGATCCTCGCCGGGCTCTCCCTCGTCGGCGGCCTCGGCCGGCTCGGTGGTCTCCACTGCCTGGGAGGAAGCCGCGCCGCCGCCACTGCCGCCGCCTCCGCAGGCTGCCGCGATCCCGCAGAACGAGAGAAGCGCTGCCGTCCAGAGTACGGGCCGCCTGTTCGTCAGTCGGGACGCCATCCGATTGTCCTTCCGTTCGAGGCCGGTGAGCCGGCGGGTAGCCGCATCATGATGCCAGGCCGAGCAATCCCTCCGCCAGCGCGATCCATCAGGGATCACGGGCGCCGGATGCTGACCGGCACTGCCTCGCGGGAACCGGTTGGACCGTCAGCCTTCGGCGCCGTGACCGGGCCTATTCCCGCCACATCATGGAGATCCACCTCGCGGGAACCGGTTGGACCGTCAGCCTTCGGCGCCGTGCCCGGGCCTATTCCCGCCACATCATGGAGATCCACCTCGCGGGAACCGGTTGGACCGTCAGCCTTCGGCGCCGTGCTCCTGGTCGCGCCGTCGCAGGGAGGCGAGTATGTCCACGCCGGTAGCGGCCTCGATCTGCTCGGTCATGGCCAGCAGCGACGCCGGCAGCTGGCTCATCAGTCCGGGGATGCCCCCTTGCGAGCCGCTGTCGCCGGCACTGTTTGCGCCCCCGCCGCCGGCGTCCACCACCGCGACCCGGTCGATGCTCACGTTCTGCACGGTGGCGACGATCTTGTCGACCAGGTCCGGCAGCATGTTGAGCACGAGCACGTCGTGGCCGTCCGCGCCGGCCGCCTGGTACTGGGCGGTGAGCCGCTTGAAGACCTCCACCCGGGCCTTGCCGTCCTCGACGATCGTGGCCGCCTCGGCCTGGGCCTTGAGCTGGCGGGCCTCGAGCTCGGCTCGGGCCGGGACCACAACGTCGGCCTCGACCCGGCGCTTCTCCAGCTCGATGCGCTCGGACTCCAGATCCTGGCTGGCCACCGCCTTGGCCGTCTCGCCGGCCACGAGCGCCTCCTCCTCGCGTGCCATGGAGATGGCCTCGAGCTCGGCGGTGCGCACCCGCAGGGCGTTCTTCTCTTCGACGATCCTCTTGTCGGCCTCGATCTGCGCGACCTGAGCGGTGCGGCGGGCGGCCGCCTCGGCCTGCTCGGACTCCGCGGTGCGGTTGGCCTCGGCCACCCGGGCGTCCCGGATCACCTCGGCGGTGAGGCGCCGCCCCACCGACTCGAGGTAGTTCACGTCGTCGGTGACGTTCTGGATCTTGAGCACGTCGAGCTCCAGGCCCAGCGTCTTGATGTCGTCGTCGGCCTCGTCGATCAGCTGGTGGCTGAACTTGAGCCGGTCCTCGTTGACCTCCTCGGGAGACATGGTGGCCAGCACACCCCGCAGGTTGGCCTCCAGAGTCTCTTTGGCAATCTTGCCGATGTGGGAGTGGTCGACGAGAAGGAAGCGCTCGGCTGCGTTCTCCAGCAGGCCCTCGGCGCTCGACACCTTCACGTTGGCGATTCCCTGCACGTTGAGGGGTATGGCGCCCTTCGAGTAGGCGTTGGTGACCGCTACCTCCAGCGGGATGGTGTTGAGGTCCATCCAGGCGACCCTCTCGATGAGCGGGATCCGCAGCGTGCGGCCACCCTTGAGGATCCGGTAGCCCACGGTCCGCCCGTCGGACAGGGCCCGCTTGCGGCCTGAGATGACCGCCACCCGGTTCGGCGGACAGATCACGATCAGGGACCGGACTATCAAGATCACGAAGAGCACGGCCAGCGCCAGAGCGGCGCCAGCCACCACCGCTTCGGCCATAGCACCCTCCCTTCCACGCGGCTCGCGCTCCGCCGAGATCCCACTGCCGGACGCTCCGAGCGTACCCGCCCCTTCCGACAGCCCGCGCAGGGCGCGCCGGCGCCTATTCCAGTTCCGGGTCCAAACGGGCGACGAGGGCCACGCCCTCAACGAAGTCGACAAGAAGGTGGGAAAGCTATCCCTATTCCAGTTCCGGGTCCAAACGGGCGACGAGGGCCACGCCCTCAACGAAGTCGACAAGAAGGTGGGAAAGCTATCCCTATTCCAGTTCCGGGTCCAAACGGGCGACGAGGGCCACGCCTCCTTCGACGCTCACGACGATGACCCGTGCGCCGGCCTCGATGGTCTCGCCGTCCTCGATGGGAGCGGCCGTCATCTGGCTGCGGGCGCCGGCCACGGTGAGAACGATGCGGCCCCGGCTGTCTTTCGACATGGGCAGCGAGACCCGTGCGATGCTGCCCTCCAGCTCGCGGTCGGAGACGTCGCTGGAGGCCTCGCTGCGGCGCAGGTAGGCGAACGTGGCACTGTTGAGCGCGCCGGCCAGCACACCGACGACGAGAGCCACCACCAGTGCCATGATCGCGCCGGTTCCGATCCACTCCGAGACCAGCCCGGCGGCTCCGAAGAACGTGGCCACGAAGGCCAGGCTGCTCAGCGGGACGACCGAGAACACCTCTCCCAGCCCCTCCGCTTCGGCGCCCGCTTCCAAGTCGGCGTCCCCTCCGTTGAACACGAACCACAGCAGCACGGGCCCCCCAGCGGCCAACATGAACGCATACAGCCAGGTCATTGAATTGCTCCGGCGCCTACCGGAACGGGACCGAGCTCCGGACCGACCATGGGCCAAAGCTAGTATCGATGCCGTACTTGCCGCACAGCGTCGGTGGTCCAGCGGTGTCCGGTGCGGATGAGGGTGCCAAAGCTAGTGGTATGTCGTCGAAATGGCTAGGGCAGCGCGGAGGGCTCTAGCCCCAGCTTGAAATGGCTACAGACGCCCCGACCAATTCAGCGACGGACCACTAGTATCGGTGCCGTACTTGCCGCACAGCTGCTCCAGCTTGGCCCAGTGCGTCGTGGACTGACCGCCAAAGCCAGTATCGGTGCCGTACTTGCCGCACAGGAGTGACCGGCGAGTCTCACCGATGCTTCCTCGCTTTGCGCCACGAGGTGCGCAGCCGGGTTCGGCGAGGGGGCGGCGACCGGCTCAGCGCGCTCAACCTGATCACCGACGACGCGGTGGCCCATGCCGCCTCGCTGGTCCGCACCGGCCGGAGGGTCTCGTGCGCGCTCGGCCGCTGACGCTCCGGCGGCGTGCAGGTCGGCCGGACCAACGAGCGAATCAACCCGCTGCAGGCCGACCCGGAGCCCTTCGTGGGCGCTGCGGCCTCCCCGTCGATCCGGGGGCGGTCCTGCAGCCGCCAGATCAGCCGTGCCAGTGTGACCGATTGCACATCGTTGGAGGTCCCGCGCCCAGCCGCCTCGCGCTACAACGGAGTCGGGAAACAACACAGGAGGCAGAAATGGCCGTCAACCAGATATTGGCAGAGATCGAACTCTTCGACGCACTGTCGAAGCAGGAGCGCAAGCGGGTGGCCTCGCTCGTCACCCCGGTGCACATCGAGGAGGGACGCGTGCTCACCAGGGAGGGTGATCAAGGACGGGAATTCATGATCATCTCCGAGGGAACAGCGGCCGTGAGCCGCGGCGGCAACCAGATCGCCCATCTGGGCCCCGGAGACTTCTTCGGCGAGCTGTCGCTGGTGGCCGGCATTCCCCGGACTGCAACGGTCACAGCCGACACCGACATGGTGGTCAACGCGCTCAACCGGCGGGAGTTCGTGGCGCTGCTCGACGAGAACCCCGCGCTGGCCAAGAAGATCCTGGTCGGCGCAGTGCGTCGACTCGCCGTTCTCGAGGACAGCGTCGTCAGCTAGTTCCTCCGTTCGCGCAAGCAACTGGAGAAACCGCTCGGACCTAGACTCAGGCGATGCCCGGTGAGCCGGAAGCCGGACCCGACATCGCCGTCGTGGGCAGCGCCAACCTCGACCTCGTGGCAGAGGTTCAGAAGATCCCGGTGGCCGGCGAGACCGTGCTGGGCGGAGATCTGCGGCGCATACCCGGCGGCAAGGGCGCCAACCAGGCAGTCGCCGCGGCCCGTCTCGGCCGGCGGGTTGCCATAATCGGTCGAGTCGGCGACGACGACGTCGGCGCCATGCTGCGCTCGGCGATGGAGTCCGCCGAAGTCGACACCACATACCTGGCGACTACTGAGAACACTCCAAGCGGCGCCGCGCTCATCTCGGTGGGTGCCGACGGTGACAATGCCATCGTCGTGAGTCCCGGCGCCAACGGCCGGCTCAGCGCCGCCGACATGGAGAGCGCAGCCGGCGTGATCGGCGCGGCCGAGGTGGTGCTGCTGCAGCTGGAGGTTCCCATGGGAGCGGTCGCGGCGGCCACCCGCAGCGCCCGGGGCACGGTCGTGCTCAACCCCGCGCCGGCGCCGACCTCCATGCTGCCGCCCGATCTGCTCATGGACGTGGACGTGATCGTTCCCAACCAGACCGAACTGGCCACGATGGCCGGTCACGCCAGCCTCTCCGCCATAGGAGCCGTCGACCCGCAGACTGCCGTGGCTTTGGCCCGGGGCCTGCCCGTCAAGGCCTCGGTAGTGACCCTGGGAGCAGCCGGCGCGATGGTCGTCACGCCCGACGACGCCACCCATGTGCCCGCGCCGGCGGTCGTGCCCGTCGACACGACGGCTGCCGGAGACGCATTCTGCGGAGCCCTCGCCGACGCCCTCGTCGACGGGGCCGACCTGGTGGAAGCCGCGCAGTGGGCTGTAAAGGTGGGAGCGGCAGCCACCCTGCGTCGCGGCGCCCAGCCGTCCTTGCCGACCCGTGACGACATCGGCCGCCTGCTGGGCGGATGGACGCATCTAGGCTCCCCGGGATGACCACCGGAGCCGCCCAAGCCCGGGCCAGGATCTTGCTGGACTGCGACCCGGGCCTCGACGACGCCATCGCCATACTCACCGCCGCCTACCACGGCGAGCTGGTGGGGATCACCACCGTCAACGGCAACGTCGGGATCGAGCACACCACCCACAACGCGCTGATCACCGCCCAGGTGGCCGACCTGGACGTTGAAGTGCACAGGGGCGCAGCCCGTCCGCTGATCGCGCCCACCATGGACGCGGCCCGCATCCACGGAGCCACCGGCCTCGGCGACGTCGCGCTGCCGGAGTTGGCCCGCTCCGCGGCCTCGGACGACGCGGTCGCCTTCTTGTGCGACACGGCCCGCGCCGTCGACGACCTGCACCTCGTGGCGGTGGGACCCTTGACGAACGTGGCTCTGGCGTTGCGGCGCGACCCCGGCCTGCGCAGCCGCCTGGCCGGCCTCACGATCATGGGCGGGGGCGCTCACACCGGGAACGTCACGCCCGTCGCCGAGTTCAACGTCTGGGCCGACCCCGAGGCCGCCGCCATCGTCTTCCGCGAGGCGGCTCCGTTGACGATGGTCGGTCTGGACGTGACCCACAGGGTCCTGCTGGGGGGCACCGAGGCGTCCCGCATGCGCTCCGCGGGCACCCCCGCCGCCGGCTTCGCCGCCGGCCTGTTGGAATACGCCTATGACCGGTGCCGCGAGTTCGGCTTGGAGGCAGCCCCGGTGCACGACGCCACTGCCATCATCGCGGTCACGCACCCTCACCTGTTCCGCCGGTCGAGCCACCCGGTGGCGGTGGAGCTCCACGGCGAGCACACCCGGGGCATGACCGTCACCGACGTGCGCCCGCCGGCCGCCATCGCCGCAGAGCCGGCCCCGCCCGCCCACGACGTCGTCTGGGACGCCGACGCCCAGACGGTCATCGATCTGATCGTGGAAGCGGTGATCAGCGCCTAATCAACACCCAGCCGGGGCCCCGCCCCAAAATTGATGCCGATAATGGGCCCCCAAGGGCCGAATCACCATCAATTTCGGCAGTGGGCTGGCGGGCGGGGGCCTAGCCGGGGCGGTGGACCTCGGCCAGCCAATGGTCCCCGCGTCCTCGGAGCTCGTCACTGGCTTGCCGGAGGCTAGCCGGGGCGGTGGACCTCGGCCAGCCAGTTGTCCTCTATGTCGAGAGGGCACAGCGCCCGGCACGCCGACAGGAGCCAGCCCAGCACCTCGTGGTGAGACGCCCCCGCGGCGGGGTGCACGACGATCCCGTTCTTGGCGTGGTCTTGGGCCTTGCGCCAGCCCCCCGGCAGCGGAGCCCCGGCGTCGCGGAGCCGTTCCAGCGCCTTGGGGCCCGCGCCGTGCTCCACGCCGACAATCGGCTGCGAGGCGGCCCGGCCTCCCCGCGGCGGGATCCAGGTCGCCATCGGCACCGCCGGCCCCCGGCCCGAGAACCAGCGGCCCAGCGCCGTGGGTGCCGGCAGCTTCTCTATCTGATCGTCCCGCAGGCCCGGACCGACGTTGATCCAGCCCGAGCCGTCGCCCCGCGCCGCCAGACTCTCCATCACGCGCACGACCGGCGAGGTGTCGGCCGAATCGAAGGCGATCGTCTCGGTCCTGAACGAGCCCACCACCCCGAACCGTACCTCGGCGCATCCGGCCCCCGGTCCACAAGAGTCTGCTGCGCGCCGGGCCGTGGGTGGCCCGCCGTCCGGGATGAGTATCGTCAAGGCATGGAGGACCGGAATTGGGGGTTCCGCACCCGGGCGCTGCACGCCGGCAGCCAACCCGACCCGACCACGGGCGCTCGGGCGGTGCCCATCTACCAGTCCACCAGCTTCGTGTTCGAGGACACCGCCGACGCCGCCGACCTGTTCGCCCTCCAGAAGTACGGCACTATCTACACCCGCATCTCCAACCCGACCAACGCGGCCTTCGAGGAGCGCATGGCCAGCCTCGAGGGGGGCATCGGGGCGGTGGCCACCGCCAGCGGCCAGGCCGCCGCGTTCCTCACCGTCACCGCGCTCGCCGCAGCGGGCGAGCACGTCGTGGCCGCGGCCGGCCTCTACGGCGGCACCTACACGCTGCTCGACGTCACGCTGCGGCGCCTGGGGATCGACTCCACGTTCGTGGACGGGACCGACCCCGGCGCCTTCGCCGCAGCCGTGCGCGACAACACCAAGCTGCTGTACACGGAGATCATCGCCAACCCCTCCGGCGCGGTGGCCGACCTCGCCGCCCTGGCCGACGTCGCCCAGGCTCACAGGCTGCCGCTGGCGGTCGACTCCACCTTCGCCACGCCCTACCTGTGCCGCCCGCTGGACCACGGCGCCGACATCGCCCTGCACTCGGCCACCAAATTCCTGGGCGGCCACGGGACATCCATAGGCGGTGTGATCGTGGAGGCGGGCCGCTTCGACTGGGACTCGGGCCGGTTCCCCCGCATGACCGAGCGGATCCCGAGCTACAACGAGCTGCGCTGGTGGGACAACTTCGGCGAGTACGCCTTCTGCACGAAAGTGAGGGCGGAGCAGTTGCGCGATGTGGGGGCCTGCCTGTCGCCGTTCAACGCCTTCCTTCTGCTGCAGGGGGTCGAGACGCTGCCGCTGCGCATGGACGCCCACGTCGCCAACACACGGGCGGTGGCCGAATGGCTGGACGCCGACAACCGGGTGGCATGGGTGCTGTGGGCGGGCCTGCCCGACCATCCGCAGCACGACCTGGCCCGCCGCTACCTGCCGAAGGGCCCGGGCGCCGTCTTCACCTTCGGTGTGGTGGGCGGGCGCGCTGCCGGGGCCCGCTTCATCGAGTCGCTGCAGATGGTGTCGCATCTGGCCAATGTGGGCGACGCCAAGACGCTGGTGATCCACCCGGCCTCGACAACCCATCAGCAGCTCTCCGACGAGGAGTTGGAGGCGGGGGGCGTATCGCCCGACATGGTGCGCATCTCGGTCGGGCTGGAAGACGTCGACGACATCATCTGGGACCTTGACCAGGCCCTGACCGTCGCCACGAAGAAACGCTCGGATGGCTGAGCACCCGCCGGTGGAGGGTTGGACGCCGCCCACAGCGCTCGAGCGTCGGCGCATCCTCAACCGGTCCCGTTCGGTGGCCGTCGTCGGCGCCTCGGCGAGCCCGGCACGGGCCAGCTACTTCGTCCTCACCTACCTGCTGTCGTCGTCCACCGATTTCGAGGTGTACCCGGTGAACCCCCGTTCCGCCGGCAGCGAGATCCTTGGCCGCCGGGTGCATGCGACGCTGGCCGAATTGCCGGTCAGGCCCGACATAGTGGACGTGTTCCGCCGAGTCGAGGACCTTCCCGCGGTCGCTGACGAGGCCGTCGCGGCAGGTGCTTCGGTGTTCTGGGCGCAGCTCGGCCTGTGGAGCCCCGAGGCCGCCCGACGCTGCGCGGCGGCTGGACTCGGAGTGGTGATGGACCGGTGCCTCAAGATAGAGCACGCCCGCTTCCACGGCGGTCTGCACCTGGCAGGGTTCGACACCGGCGTCGTCTCCTCACGCCGATGAGCCCTTCGAGAGGCCGAGCGGGCAGGAGTGGGCCCGTCGAGGAGCAACCGTCGCGATCCGGCGTGGATGCGTCCCCGCCGGAGTCGATTCCCCGTGCTCGCTCCCAGTCCCGGAGAAGCCGCCGCACGAGTCTCTCCCAGCACGGCACGACCTGCCCCAAGCATCTCGACAACAAGACAGGGACACCCCCCACGGCCGGCCGCCGTCCACCGGTCCGAGTGCCAGGCGGGCGAGAACTGCGTCAACTCCCCTTTACGCGGCAGGAACCGGATCGCTAAGAGGCCGAGCGCATAGGCGGGCCAGTCCGGATCATACGGGCGAGGCAGTGGCCCGAGCGGCCCGTGAGCGCAGCGAACAAGAGCGGGAATGACACCGCTGCGACACAATCGGCTCTCACCTATTCGCGGACGCTCTAAGCTCTCCCTCCTCCGATCTGGACGGGAATCCGATCAGGCGAGGAGGAGAATCGATGGCACGAACCGTAACGGCGGCAATTGTCCAGGTCGGCTGGACCGGCGACAAGGAGTCGATGATCGAGCTCCACGAGAAGCATGTGGCGGAGGCGGCCGCAGCCGGCGCCCGGGTCATGTGCTTCCAAGAGCTGTTCTACGGCCCCTACTTCTGCCAGGTGCAGGACGCCGAGTTCTACTCCTATGCAGAGGCGATACCCGAAGGACCCACCACGAAGCGGTTCCAGGAACTGGCCGCCAAGCATCGGATGGTGCTGGTGCTGCCCATGTACGAGCAGGAGAAGGCCGGGTTCCTGTACAACACCGCGGCGGTGATCGACGCCGACGGCAGCTACCTGGGCAAGTACCGCAAGACCCACCTCCCGCAGGTCGAGGGGTTCTGGGAGAAGTTCTACTTCCGTCCCGGCAACCTCGGCTACCCGGTGTTCGAGACCGCGGTCGGCACGGTCGGGGTGTACATCTGCTACGACCGCCACTTCCCCGAGGGCTGGCGGGCGCTGGGGCTGGCCGGCGCCGAGATCGTGTTCAACCCGTCGGCCACCAGCCGCGGCCTGTCCTCGCACCTGTGGCAGCTTGAGCAGACTTCGGCGGCGGTGGCCAACATGTACTTCGTGGGGGCCATCAACCGGGTGGGGATCGAGCCGCTGGGCGACAACGACTTCTACGGCACCTCGTACTTCGCCGACCCTAGGGGGCAGTTCGTGGACGGGACCGCTTCGGACCGTGCCGAGGAGCTAGTGGTGCGCGACCTCGACCTCGACCTGATCGACGAGGTCCGGTCCCAGTGGGCCTTCTACCGGGATCGCCGTCCCGACGCCTACGGACCGCTGACCGCTCCCTGACCGCTCGACCGCGCGCCGACCCGAGACGAGCCCGATGCAGGAGACCGCCCCCTGCAGGCGGAAGCTGCAAGAAGCTGCAGCAGGTGCAGGCGGCGGGGAGCGGAGACGATGACGCAACAAGCCCGCCCGGACCGGAAGGAGACGAAGAGATGACAACGCTCATCAAGGGAGGAACCGTCGTCAGCGCGACCGGCGCGGACCCGGCCGAGGTGCTGATCGACGGCGAGCAGGTCGCGGCGGTGCTGCGCCCCGGCAGCGACATCGCGGCCGCCGCCGAGCAGGGCGCCGAGGTGATCGACGCCACTGGCCGGCTGGTGGTTCCCGGCGGCGTGGACGTGCACACCCACATGGAGCTGCCCTTCGGCGGGACCTTCGCCTCCGACACTTTCGAGACGGGCACCCGTGCCGCGGCCTGGGGCGGCACCACCACCATAGTGGACTTCGCGGTGCAGAAGACCGGCGAGAACGTCAGGGAGTGCCTAGACGTCTGGATGGCCAAGGCGGACGGCAACTGCGCCGTCGACTACGGCTTCCACATGATCATCGGCGGCGTCGACAACGACTCGCTCAAGGAGATGGACCTGCTGATCGACGAGGGCATCACCAGCTTCAAGCTGTTCATGGCCTATCCCGGCGTGTTCCTCTCCGACGACGGCCAGATCCTGCGGGCCATGCAGCAGGCCGCCGGCAACGGCGGGCTCATCATGATGCACGCCGAGAACGGCCTGGCCATCGACGTGCTGGCCGAGCAGGCGTTCGAGCGGGGCGAGACCAGCCCGGTGACCCACGGCTACGTGCGCCGCAAGGAGCTCGAGGCGGAGGCCACCCACCGGGCCGTCCAGCTGGCCAAGGTGGGGGCGGCGCCGCTGTACATCGTCCACCTGTCGGCTTCAGAGGCCCTCGAGGAGGTGGCCGCGGCCCGCGACACCGGCATGAACGTGTTCGCCGAGACCTGCCCGCAGTACCTGCACTTCAGCCTGGAGGAGCACCTCGACCGGCCCGGCTTCGAGGGCGCCGCCTACGTGTGCTCCACGCCGCTGCGGTCGAGGGCCGAAGGACATCAGGACGACCTGTGGAAGGGGCTGCGCACCAACGACCTGGCCGTCGTGTCCACCGACCACTGCCCGTTCTGCATGAAGGAGCAGAAGGAGCTGGGCCTCAACGACTTCCGGGCCATCCCCAACGGCATCGGCGGCGTCGAGCACCGCATGGACATGATCTACCAGGGCGTGGTCGCCGGCGAGATCGGCCTGCCCCGCTGGGTGGAGCTGTGCGCCACCACCCCGGCCCGCATGATGGGCCTGTACCCCCGCAAGGGGATCATCGCTCCCGGATCGGACGCGGACATCGTGATCTACGACCCCGGGCGGCAGTGGACCATCAGCGTCGACAACCACCACATGAACATCGACCACTCCGCCTACGAGGGCGTCGAGGTAACCGGCCACGTCGACACGGTGTTCTCGCGGGGCCGTATAGTCATCGACGACGGCCGGTACCGCGGCCGAGCCGGCGACGGGCGCTACCTTCCGAGAGGGCTCAGCCAGTACCTGCACTAGCCGGGAGCGAGCGGCGGGCCCGGCGCGGCGCCCACAGAGCGACAACCCGAGAAACCGCCTGAGCGAGACTGGAGACACGAATGGAGACGATCCAGCATCTTGTCGACGGGACGGCCCTGCCGGGCGGGTCGGGCCGCTCCCATCCGGTCTTCAACCCGGCCACCGGCGAGCAGACAGCACGGGTCGGGCTGGCCGGCGCCGAGGAGGTGGACGCGGCGGTGGCCTCGGCCAAGGCCGCCTTCGAGGACTGGCGCCACACGTCTCTGGCGGCCCGCACCAAGCTGATGCTGGCATTCCGCAACCTGGTGGAGGCCAACGCCGACGAGATAGCCGCCCGGCTGACCGCAGAGCACGGCAAGGTCCGCTCCGACGCCCTGGGCGAGGTGGCCCGGGGGCTGGAGAACATCGAGTACGCGTGCGGTCTGGCCGACTTGTTGAAGGGCGGCTTCAACTCCGAGGCCTCCAGCGGCGTCGATGTGTACACCGTGCGCCGACCTCTGGGGGTGGTGGCCGGCATCACCCCTTTCAACTTCCCGGCCATGGTGCCGCTGTGGATGATCCCCAACGCGGTGGCCTGCGGCAACACCTTCGTTCTCAAGCCGTCCGAGCGCGACCCGTCGGCGCCGCGGCTGCTGGCCGAGCTGTTTCTCGATGCCGGGTTCCCGCGCGGTGTGCTCAACGTCGTCAACGGCGACAAGGCGGCCGTCGACCGGCTGCTGACTCACTCCGATGTGGTCGCTGTGAGCTTCGTGGGATCCACCCCGATCGCCCGCTACGTCTACGAGACAGGCGCCTCGGCGGGCAAGAGGGTGCAGGCCCTCGGCGGGGCCAAGAACCACATGGTGGTGCTGCCCGACGCCGACATCGACTTGGCCGCCGACGCGGCCGTGTCCGCTGCTTACGGCTCCGCGGGCGAGCGCTGCATGGCGGTGTCGGTGGTGGTGGCTGTGGGCGACGCCGCCGACCCGCTGGTGGACGCCATCAAGGCGCGCGCCGAGAAGCTGCGGGTAGGCCCCGGCGACGAACCCGACTCCGAGATGGGCCCGCTAGTCACCCGCGAGCACCGCGACCGCGTGGCCGACTACATCGCCGCCGGAGCACGAGAGGGCGCCACCGTGGTGGTCGACGGACGCGAGGCGGTGTTCGACGGCGACGGCTTCTTCCTCGGTGTGTCACTGCTCGACGATGTCACTCCCGACATGTCGGTGTACCGCGACGAGATCTTCGGCCCGGTGCTGTGCGTGGTGCGCTCCGGCAGCTACCACGAGGCGGTGGGCCTCATCGAGAAGAACCCGTGGGGCAACGGCGCGGCGATCTTCACCCGTGACGGCGGCGCGGCCCGCCAGTTCCAGCTCGACGCCGACGCCGGCATGGTCGGCGTGAACGTTCCCATCCCGGTGCCTGTCGGCTACCACTCCTTCGGCGGCTGGAAGAGTTCGCTGTTCGGCGACACCCACATGTACGGGCCCGAGGGCATCCACTTCTTCACCAAGGCCAAAGCCATCACCGTCCGCTGGCCCGACCCGGCCGACAGCACCGTCGACTTGGGCTTCCCGCGGAACTGCTAGGGGTTGGGCAACTGCTGATAATTTGCTAGAGTGTTATTGATGGATAGGGCTGACGGTTGGATGAGATTGTCGGACTGGGGTCGGCAGTTCGGGAGGTCGCCGCGTGTGTCTTGGCAGATGCTCAAGGACGGACGTTTGCCTGATGATTTAGAGGTTCAGAAGGTCGGTCGCATCTTCTATGTCCGGTCCAAGTCTGCGGTCTTGGCGGCTAGCGGTGGCCGCACTGTGTTGTATGCGAGGGTGTCGAGTTCTGATCAGGCGTCTGATCTGGTCTGTCAGGCCGAGCGGTTGCAGCGCTTCGCGAAGAAGCAGGGGTGGGTCGTGGACGAGACGGTGATGGAGACGGCCTCGGGCCTCGACGGCGAGCGCCGCAAGTTGTTGAGGGTGCTTCGCTTCGGTGGGCCTGTGCGGTTGGTGGTGGAGCACCGGGATCGTCTGTCGCGTTTCGGGTTCGAGATGGTCGAGGCGGCGGTGGCGGGAGCCGGCGGCGAGATCGTGGTCGTCGAGGAGGGCGAGGTCGCCGATGATCTGGTGCGCGACGTGACCGAGGTGCTGACCTCGATGTGCGCCCGTTTGTATGGGCGGCGCTCCGCGGCGCGTCGTGCCGAGCGGGCGCTGGAGGCTGCGGCGTCATGACCCGTCTGCGTCTGGCTGATCGTTTCGTGGTGGCTCCGCCGGCCAAGGCGGTCGCGAAGACCCGGCTGGGTCCGTCGCCCGCGGATGAGGAGGTCCTGTTGGCGGTTGGGCGGCATCTCGGGTCGCTGCTGCGCTCCGATGTGGCTGAGCGCTGCCGTCTCGGGGCGGGTCCCAAGCATGCGGGCCGCGCCGACCGCAAGCGTGCCTTGACGCCTGAGTGTTCGTCTCGGTGGGCGGGGGCGATCACCCGCACCGCGGACGAGATGCATGCGCTGGCGGTGCGCAACCTCAAGGCGCTGGCCGAGCGCGACGCCCGCGAGGTCGCGGAGATCGACAGGCGCTCGGCGCTGCCCACCGCTGACCGGCTTGGCGACGTCGCCAAGCCCAAGGGACGCAGGCGCGGCGACGTCGCCAAGCCCAAGGGACGCAGGCGCGGCGACGTCGCCAAGCCCAAGGGACGCAGACGCTGCGGGTACGCCAACCAGGCCGAGCGCCACCACAAACAGCGCCGCCGACACTGGCTGGAGCCCCTCAACCAGTCCCGCCGACAGCGCGGCGACGGCCACGCCGCCGCCGTGGTGATCGGCAGGAGAAGCCAGGGACACAGCGAGAAGCGACGACACAGGACGCACCCGACGCGACCAGAGGATCGCTGTGGGAGAACTTCCACCGAGCGGACCGCTGACACGACTGGCATGGCCACAGCGACAGGCAACGACGGACGCGAGCACCCACGGGATGCGACAACCGCCCGGCCGGACACCCGACCCGCTGCGCGCACAGGCGTCCAACACCGTTCGGGACGCCGCCGACAGAACAACCATCTATCGGTATAGGAACGGTTGGGCGGCCGCATCATGGACTTCGGGGTCGTCCTGCAGACCGACCCGCCGGCATGGCGGGTGGTGGAGCTGGCCCGGCAGGCGGAGACGCTCGGGTTCTCCCACGGATGGACCTTCGACAGCCATGTGCTGTGGCAGGAGCCGTTCGTGGTCCACAGCCAGATGCTCTCGGCCACGAACCGCATGACGGTCGGGCCGATGGTCACCAACCCCGGCACCCGCGACTGGACGGTCACCGCCTCGCTGTTCGCCACCCTCAACGACATGTTCGGGAACCGGACCGTGTGCGGCATCGGGCGGGGCGACTCGGCCATGCGGGTGCTGGGCCGCACACCCACCAGCCTAGCCACCCTGGCCGAGGCGATGAAGGTTGTCAAGGGCCTCGCCGAGGGCCGGGAAGTCGAGTACAACGGCACCCGCCAGCGGCTCGGCTGGTCGGCGGGCGGCCGGCTCGACATCTGGATGGCCGCCTACGGACCGCGGGCGCTGAGGCTGTGCGGCGAGCAGGCCGACGGGTTCATCCTGCAACTCGCCGATCCCCAGATCGCCGAGTGGACCATCGGAGCCGTCCGCGAGGCCGCGGCCGACGCAGGACGCGACCCCGACGAGCTGTACATCTGCGTAGCCGCGCCCGCCTTCGTGGGAGACGACCTGGCCCATCAGCGCGACCAGGTCCGCTGGTTCGGCGGCATGGTCGGCAACCATGTGGCCGACTTGGTGGACCGCTACGGCGACACCGGCGCCGGTGTGCCCCAGGCCCTCACCGATTACATCTCAGGCCGGGAGGGCTACGACTACTCCGAGCACGGCAAGGCCGGCAACATGCACACCGACTTCGTGCCCGACGAGGTGATCGACCGTTTCTGCATCCTCGGCGGCGCCGACAGCCACATCGCCCGCATTCGGGAGCTGCGCGGCCTGGGCGTCGACCAGTTTGCCGTCTACCTGATGCACGACTCGAAGAACGAGACGCTCAACGCCTACGGCCAGCGGATCATCCCCGCACTCCAGGATTGACTCTGGGCGCTCGATGCGGTGATGGTCGCACG
Organism: Acidimicrobiales bacterium; assembly: GCA_965116865.1. Taxonomy (GTDB): domain Bacteria; phylum Actinomycetota; class Acidimicrobiia; order Acidimicrobiales; family Aldehydirespiratoraceae; genus Aldehydirespirator. Next base: position 1,338,604 of record OZ220727.1, read on the forward strand.
GGAGGGTCATACCCGAGTGTCTGGGCCGACCTACGCGGCGGCGCCCGAACCCGTGCAGCCTGTCGATCCGGCAGCCGGCGCGGCTGACGGGGCATCGGCTGCTGACAGCGACCCGATCGTCTTCGAGCAACTGCTCCGACTGCGGGCCGGCCGGGAACAGCGACGGGCTCGGCTGCGCAGAACCGGCCGGCAGGCGGTCGTGCTGGCCGTGTTCGTCTGCGTGCTGGGCCTGGCCTACAGCGCCTACAAGATCGCAGGCTCGGCCATCAACGACGCCCAGTCGGGCTGGCCGGTCGTCGGCTCGATGCTGCCCGAGTCCGACGACCTCAAAATGCCCCCGGTCCTCGACATCGTGTCGGGGATCTTCGAGGAGCCGAGAGGCACCGCCGAGCCCTTCTGGTCGATCGTCGGCAAGGAGGCCGCCTTCACGTTGCGCGAGGCTGCCGTGGGGTTCGCCGCAGGGGTGGTGGTCGGCCTCAGCATCGCCGTCGTGCTGACCACGTCCGAGCGCTTGGAACGAGCCCTGGTGCCCCACGTGATCGCCAGCCAGACCATCCCGCTGATCGCCATCGCGCCCATCGTCGTGATCTGGGGCCGCAAGAGCTTCGACTTCCTGCCCTTCGAGTGGCAGGACTGGATGTCGGTGTCTCTGATCGCCACCTACCTGACGTTCTTCCCTGTAACGATCAACGGTCTGCGGGGCCTGCAGTCGCCCCGCCCGGAGAACCTCGAACTGATGGACTCCTACGCAGCCCGATGGGGCCAGACCCTGTGGCGCCTGCGGCTGCCCGCCTCGCTGCCGTACCTGTTCGCTGCGTTCAAGATCGCGGCCACGGCCAGCGTGGTCGGCGCCATCGTGGGCGAGATCTCCGCCGGGGTGAAGGGAGGCCTGGGCCGGCGGGTGCTGCTGGAAGCCCAGCGCTACACCACCGGCCCGGAGCGCTTGTACGTGGCTGTGCTGGGCGCGGCCGCTCTGGGGATCTTCGTGTTCGCTGCCATCTCCGCGGTCGAGTACGCCCTGGTGGGCCGCAAGGGTCGGGAGACGGTCGCATGAGCCAGGCGCCATGAACGACGCAAGCCTCCCGAACACCCCGCACCCCGCCGTCGAGATACGGGGAGCGTCGAAGGTCTTCAATCCCGGACGCCCCAACGAGGTGCGGGCCATCGAGGACATCGACCTCCGCATCGAGGTGGGCGACTTCGTCACTCTCATCGGCCCTTCGGGCTGCGGCAAGAGCACCCTGCTGCGCCTCATCGCGGCGCTCGTCGACGCCTGTGAGGGAACGGTCTCAGTCAACGGCAAGACCGCGGACCGGGCCCGCCTCGACCGGGACTACTCGATGGTGTTCCAGCGGGCGGGGCTGTTCGCCTGGCGCAACGTGTCGCGCAACATCGAGCTGCCGCTCGAGCTGATGCGATGGAAGGCGGCCGACCGGCGCCGGCGGTCCGCGGAGATGCTCGAACTGGTCAAGCTCACCGAGTTCGCCCGCCATCACCCCGCCGAGCTCTCCGGGGGGATGCAGCAGCGCATCGCCATCGCCCGGGCAATGTCGTTCCATCCACAGCTGCTGCTGATGGACGAGCCGTTCGGCGCACTCGACGAGATGACTCGCGAGCACATGCAGAACGAGTTGCTGCGCATCTGGTCCGAGACCGGCACAACCGTCGTGTTCGTCACCCACTCCATACCCGAGGCGGTGTTCTTGTCGACCAGGGTCGTGGTCATGTCGCCCCGCCCGGGACGGATCGCGGCGGTGATCGACAACGACCTGGGCCCGCGCTCCGACGCCACCCGCGACGATGCCGCCTTCTTCCGCAACGTCACCGCGGTGCGGGACGCGCTACGGGGAGACCGTTAGCAGCATGACCGAAGTCGTTACCTCACCGAACCCTAGATCCGGTGCGGCCATGACCGCGGCGCGGACGCTGCTGCGTTCATGGCTGCCTCCGGCAGTGGCCGCCGTGGTGATGCTCGGTGGCTGGGAGGCCCTGCTCGCCGTGTTCCGCCCGGACGGCTTCGTGCTGCCGCCGCCGTCTGACATCGGACGCGCCGTGGCGCAGAACTTCGACGCCATCGTGACCGCCACCGCGGTGACCGGCTTCATCATCGTCACCGGCCTGCTCGTCGGCGTGTCGGTGGGGGCGGTGTTCGCCCTGCTGGTCACGGCCTCCCGGGTCGCCAACGAGACGCTCACCCCTCTGGCAGTGGCCGTGAACGCGGTGCCGATCATCGCGCTGGCCCCGATCTTCAACGCCTGGTTCGGGCTGCTGTCGCCCCGATCCAACCAGGCAGTGGTAGTGGTGCTGGTGTTCTTCCCGGTCTTTGTCAACACCGCCCGGGGCCTGACCCGGGTCGAGCCGAGCCAGATCGAGCTGATGGAGTCCTACGGGGCCGGCGAGTGGCGGATCATGCGGGAGGTGCGCATCCCCAACGCCATGCCGTTCTTCTTCACCGCGCTGAAGCTGTCCACGTCGCTGGCGGTGATCGCCGCCATCGTGGCCGAGTATTTCGGCGGTCGCCAGGACGCCTTGGGCAACCTGATCACCAACTCGGCCGGGCTGACCCGCTACGACGACGCTTGGGCCGCTGTGCTGGCCGGCTCGGCGGTGGGCATCGGCCTGTACGCGTTCGCGGTCCTGCTCGAGCGCCTCGTCATGCCCTGGTACTTCGTGACCCGGAATCCAACGTGACGGCCCGACCCGACCTCAATGGAATGCCAACCCCAGGAGGGAAACATGAGAACAAGAGCAACCTTGCTGCGACTGTTGGCGCCGCTTCTGGCGCTGGGCCTCGTGGCCGCGGCCTGCAGCGGGAGCAGCGACGACGAGCCCGAGGATCTGACGTCGGTGTCATTGCAGCTGCAGTGGTTCACCCAGGCCCAGTTCGCCGGCTACTACGCGGCGCGCGACCTCGGCTTCTACGAGGAGGCGGGCCTGGACGTGACGATCCTCGAGGGCGGCGTGGATATCGTGCCCGCCTCGGTGCTCGACTCCGGCACCGCCGACTTCGCAGTGTCGTGGGTGCCGAGGGGCCTGGTGCCCCGCGAGGAGGGCACCGACATCACCAACATCGCCCAGGTGTTCCAACGCAGCGGCACCCTCCAGGTGGCCTTCGCCGACTCGGGCATATCCACCGTGGCCGACCTCGAGGGCCGCACCGTCGGCAACTGGGGCTTCGGCAACGAGTTCGAGCTGCTGGCAGGCCTGCGCCGCAACGGGCTCGACCCGGACACCGACATGCAGATGGTCCAGCAGAACTTCGACATGCTGGCCCTTCTCAGCGGAGAGATCGACGCCGCGCAGGCGATGATCTACAACGAGTACGCCCAAGTGCTCGAGTCCGTCAACCCCGCGACCGGCGAGCTGTACCAGCCTGAGGACCTGAACGTCATCGACTGGAACGACGAGGGCACCGCCATGCTCCAGGACGCCCTGTGGGCCGACGCCGACCGCCTGGAGACCGACGAGGCCTACCGCGAGACGGCGGTCAAGTTCGTCGAGGCCTCGCTGCGGGGCTGGATCCACTGCCGGGACAACCCCGACGAGTGCGTGCAGGTCGTGCTCGACAACGCTCCCACCCTGGGCGAGTCGCACCAGACGTGGCAGCTCAACGAGATCAGCGCCCTGATCTGGCCGTCGCCGCTGGGGGTGGGCGTCATGGACACGGCCCTGTGGGGCCAGACCGTCGACGTGGCCACCAGCGAGGGCATCCTCTCCTCTGCCCCCGACGAGGGCGCCTACCGCACCGACATTGCCGAGGAGGCCGTGGCCAACCTGCGCGACGCGGGCGTCGACGTCGTCGGCGACGGCTGGCAGCGCGTCGCTGTGGAACTCCGCGAGGGCGGCGAGTAGCTCCCGTCTGGGAAGACACCCCAGACACAAGCACAACAGGGGCCGGCGGCGATGTCCGGCCGTCGCCGGCCCCTGAGCACCCGAGGCGACACTGCCGGCGAGTACCGTCCATCTACCGGCGGCGATGTCCGACCGTCGCCGGCCCCTGAGCACCCGAGGCGACACTGCCGGCGAGTACCGTCCATCTACCGGCGGCGATGTCCGGCCGTCGCCGGCCCCTGAGCGCCCTGAACGCGATGTCGGGCCATTAGCCTGCAACGCGCTGTGTACTCCTTTCTCGGCCGGTGGTGCCACCGGCATCCGTGGCGGGTCGTGGCAGCCTGGGTGCTGATCGCGGTGGTCGCGGCGGGCGCGGCCCGCGGCTTGGGCTCGGCATACGGCGGCACGCCTGCCGCTCCCGACGCCGAGAGCAGCTTGGGCGCCGACGTCCTCGAGGCTCATTTCGGCCGCGTCGGGGCGGTGATCGGCGGCCGCGTCGTGTTCCGGGCCACTCAGGGCGTGGACGACCCCGCCGTGCGGACCGCCATGACCGAGCTGTTCGACAGGGTCGAGGCCCTCGAAGGCGTCACCGTCGGCTCGCCCTACGCCCCCGACGGGCGCCGGCGCGTCGCTGCTGCGGGCCCCGAAGCCGGCCGGATCGCCTACGCCGACATCGACACTGGCGCCGACACCTCCGCATTGGAGGCGGAGGACATCGGAACCGAGATCAGGGACCTCATCGAAGTGCTGGGGCTGCGTTCGATGCAGGGCGTCCAGGTGGAGGTGGGGGGCGCCTGGCTCGCCGACCGGGAACCGCCAGAGTCCGAGGCCATCGGGCTCGCCTCCGCGGTGTTCGTGCTGATCATGGCGGTCGGCTCGGTCGTGGCCATGGGCATGACCGTCGGGACAGCCCTCGTCGGTGTCGGGATCGGCGCGGCCGGTATCGTGGCGCTGAGCAACGTGGCGACCGTCCCCGAGTTCGCCCCCACCATCGGCATCATGATCGGCATCGGGGTGGGGATCGACTACGCGCTGTTCATCATCACCCGCTACCGGGAGTGGGTAGACCACGGCATGAACGCTCAGGAGGCCACCGCCGCCGCCATCGACTCGGCCGGCCGGGCAGTGGTCTTCGCTGGAGCCACGGTGGTGTTGTCGCTGCTGGGTCTGCTGCTCATCGGACTGCCCTTCGTGGCGGGGCTGGGGCTGGCCGCAGCCATTACCGTGGCTGTCGTCATGGCCGGTTCTGTGACGCTGCTGCCGGCCGCGATCGGCCTGCTCGGCGACCGGTTCCGCACCACCCGGGTCCGGGGCATGATGGCCTCGGCGCTGATCGCGTTGGCCCTGGTCGGTTTCGGCACGGGCTTCAGGCCGCTGTTGGCCGGCATACCCGCGGCGGTGATCGTGCTGGTGGCCGGAGCGGTCAGAATCCCGGCCAACCCGCTGCGACGAACGGTCCGCCGCCGGAAGGCCAAGCCGCTGCGGGAGACCGGCTGGTACCGGCTCAGCCGGACCGTCCAGTCCCGGCCGTGGCAGTTCGCGATCGGCGGCACCGCCGTGCTGTTGGTGCTCGCGGCTCCTGTGCTGGGACTTCGACTCGGGTTCTCAGACGAGGGCAACTTCGCGGAGGAGACCACCACTCGCAAGGCCTACGACCTGATGTCGGACGGCTTCGGACCGGGGGCCAACGGCCCGCTGCTGGTGGTGGCAGAGGTGTCGGGCCCGCAGGATCTCGCGGCCTTGAACGATCTGTCGAGCGCGTTGAACCGGACCGCGGGCGTGGCGTCCGCGTCGCCGGCGGTGGCCAGCCCCGACGGGGAGGCCGCGGTCATCAGGCTGCAGCCCACCACCGGCCCCCAGGAAGCGGCCACCGAGGACCTGATTCACCGGGTCCGTGGCGAAGTCGTCCCTCATGCGCTCGACGGCACCGGCATCGACGCTCTGGTCGCGGGCCGGGTGGCATTCCACATCGACATCTCCGACTATCTCGCCGGACGGATCCCGATCTTCTTCGCGGCGGTGCTCGGGGCGTCGTTCCTGCTGTTGACGGCCGTGTTCCGGTCGCTGGTGGTCCCGCTCAAGGCGGTGGTCATGAACATGCTCTCGATCGGGGCGGCCTACGGGGTGGTGGTGGCGGTGTTCCAGTGGGGCTGGCTGGGTGGCTTGACCGGGGTCGAGCCGGCGCCGATCGAGCCGTTCATTCCCATGATGCTGTTCGCCATCCTGTTCGGGCTGTCGATGGACTACGAGGTTTTCTTGCTGTCGCGCATGAAGGAGGAGTACGAACGCACCGGGGACCCCGTCAATTCCGTGGCCGACGGGCTGGCCCGGACGGCCAGAGTCATCACCGCGGCCGCGGCCATCATGGTCGTCGTCTTCGGCAGCTTCGTGCTCGAGGACAGCCGGCCGGTCAAGCTTTTTGGCCTCGGCCTGGCGACCGCCATCGCCATAGACGCCACTTTGGTGCGGATGCTGATCGTGCCCTCCACCATGGAGCTCCTCGGCGCCCGCAACTGGTGGCTGCCCCGCCGGCTGGACCGCCTGATCCCCAACCTGCGGATCGAGGGCGAGTTGGCGAGCCGGCCCACCCCGCCGCAGCGCTGACGGTCCAACACCAGCCGCGGCCCACAGCGTCGGTCGACGCCGGACTGCCTGCGGAGTGGCCGTCACAGCCTGCCCGTCGAGACGGTGCAGTGGTATCCGTCGTCGGTCGACACCGGACTGCCTGCGGAGTGGCCGTCACAGCGGCTCGGCGCCCTCCATGTCGCTCATCACGCTGGACGATCCGTCGGCAGGCGCCTCATCCTGCGGCCACGACCCGCTGCGCTTTGCCCGCATTTCCAGAGTGCCGCGCGGGACGGGTATTCGTCTCGGCAGGCGCCTCATCCTGCGGCCACGACCCGCTGCGCTTTGCCCGCATTTCCAGAGTGCCGCGCGGGACGGGTATTCGTCTCGGCAGGCGCCTCATCCTGCGGCCACGACCCGCTGCGCTTTGCCCGCATTTCCAGAGTGCCGCGCGGGACGGGTATTCGTCTCGGCAGGCGCCTCATCCTGCGGCCACGACCCGCTGCGCTTTGCCCGCCGAGCGGGGAACGCCGCCGGGCTCGGTCACGGTCACTTCCGCGGAGACTCCGATGTTGCTCTTGATGTGGCCGGCGAGCGCGGCGGCCAGATCCGCAGCCGAGCGGCTCGTGTCCGGGTCGTGCTCCACCCGGACGGTGAGAGCCGCGAGGTTGGCGGACCGGTCGACATGGATCTGGTAGTGGGGTGTCAAGCCGTCCACTTTGAGGATTTCTGCTTCGACCTGAGACGGGAAGACGTTCACGCCCCGCACGATCAGCATGTCGTCGGAGCGGCCGGTGACACGCTGGATGCGGCGCATGGTGCGGGCCGTGCCCGGCAGCAGCCGGGTCAGGTCGCGAGTCCGGTAGCGGACCACCGGCTGGCCGCGCTTGGTGAGCGCGGTCAGCACCAGTTCGCCGAAGCTGCCCTCTTCCAGCACTTCGCCGGTGCCGGGGTCGATGACCTCCGGATAGAAGTGGTCCTCCCACAGGGTGGGACCGTCCTTGGTCTCGACGCATTCCTGGGCGACGCCGGGTCCCATGACCTCTGAGAGGCCGTAGATGTCGGTCGCGTCGATGCCGAGGCGGGCCTCGATCTCGGACCGCAGCCCCTCGGTCCACGGTTCGGCGCCGAAGATGCCCACCTCCAGTGAGCACGACTCCGGGTCCATGCCTCGGCGCTGCATCTCGTCGATGAGGTTCAGACAGTACGTCGGGGTCACCAGAATGATCCGCGGCTCGAAGTCGGCGATGAGCGTGACTTGGCGCTCGGTCAGGCCGCCCGACACCGGCACCACCGTGCATCCCAGCCGCTCGGCGCCGTAGTGGGCGCCGAGGCCGCCGGTGAACAGTCCGTAGCCGTAGGCCACATGGGCGAGGTCGCCGGGGCGACCACCGGCAGCGTGGATGGAACGGGCCATCAGCCGGGACCAGACTTCGATGTCGTCTTCGGTGTATCCCACGACGGTGGGCTTGCCGGTGGTGCCTGACGAGGCGTGGACCCGCGCGATGTCGGAGCGGGGCACGGCGAACATCCCGAACGGGTAGTTGTCGCGCAGGTCGTCCTTGGTGAGGAACGGGAACCGGGCGAGGTCGGCCAGGTCGCCCAGATCGCCGGGCGTCACGCCGGCGCGGTCGAAGGACTGCCGGTAGTGGGCGACGTTGGCGTAGGCGTGGGCCAGCGTGTCCCGCAGCCGGGCCAGCTGCAGGCTGCGAAGCTCGTCCATCGAGGCCTGCTCGATCTTCTCGTAGCAGTCGCGGCGGGACAGGTTCACCACACTGCTTGCGGGTCGTAGTCGAGGACTTCGCGCATGCGGGCCATCAAGGGCTCGAAGTCTGTGGATCGGCCGGCGCGGCCACGCTGACCTTCACCGGTGGTAGGACGCTGCGGAACCCGCGCTCCGAAGCGGTCGGCGATGGCCGCCTCCAGACGTGGGAGCAGGTCGGTTGTGGACGCGGCGGCCACCCCGCGGCGGACGGCCTCGGCCTCGCCGGCCACGGGGTCGCAGAGGCCCGGAATCATCGGCGAGATGGTTCCGAGAGCAGCGAGAATCCGCTCCCGGGCTTCGGGCGAGGCGAGGAGCTTGTCCAGCAGGGCTTCAGCGTGCCTGGTGTGGAACGCCTCCTCTCGCTGCGCCCTCCGAGCGACGGCTGCAAGCTGCGGCAGCGACGAGTCGCTGACCAGCTGCCAGCGGCCCGCCTCGAAGGTGTCGTACACCCAGTGCCGCGCCAGGGCCTCGGCCCAGTCCTTGGTGGCGTACTCCACTAGGTGGCAGCAGCGGTAGTCGCGGCCGGACCTGCCGAACGCGAGCTCGTCGATGGCGGTGTCGTCGGGTTCGATCCCGTCGAGTTCCAGCACCAGTCCGTAAAGCAGCGCGGCGTGGCCGAGCTCGTCCTGGCCGATGCTGGCGAAGGCCAGATCCTCCTCCAGGAACGGCGCGACGCCTATCCATTCGGTGTGCTGCTGGCCCATCAGGTGCTCGTCGTCGGCGAAGGCCAGCAGGTACTCCCGGATCGCTCCCGCTTCGCTCATGCCCGAACCCTCTTCGCGGACTGGCCGCCGATTGCGCCGATAGCGCTCAGAACGCTGCCAATCCGGTTCGGGGTGATCATCGGTGCGACTGCCGCGCTGCTTTGCGGCGGGCGGCAACGGCCGCTCCGTCGTGGTGGCGATGCGGCTTGTCGGCGTTGACCCCCAGGAAGTCGCTGTCGGCGGCTATCAGATGGCCGCGGCGCACCACCCACATGCGGTCTCCTTCGGCTCGGCGGACGTAGCCCTCCCGTGCCAGCAGCAGCGCCAACTCGTCGGTGGCCGCCTCCAGTGCTCCGGCGTGACGGAATTCGTCGCGCCCGTCCTTCTTGATGAACACCTCGTAGACATGCATGGTCAGATTCTGGAACCGCTGCCGTTGGAGAGGGCGGCCCTCACCCAGGCGGTGCGCTGCCAGTTGTCGGCGGCCTCGCCGATGCGCCGAGCCGAGTCGGGGCCGCCCTGGGCGAGCGTGCGCTTGAGCGGCGCCCAGTCGATGGGGCCCACGTCCCAGCGGTGGGATTCCTCGTCCCAGCGCAGATCGGGCGCGGGAATGGTGAACCCGTAGCTCTGGAGCATGGGGACGAACTTCTGCACCCACCGGTCGCGCAGCACCTCGTTGCGCTCGGACTTGATGTGCCAACGCAGCAGCACGTCGCCGGATGTCGAGTCGGGGCCGAACAGCTGCAACGCCGGCCAGAACCACCGGTCGAGCGACTCTTGGAACATCCGGCGCTGGCGGTCGGTGCCCTCGGCGATGCGCATCATGCGGTCCTCGCCCAAACGCATGTGGAAACCCTCCTCGACGATGATGCGCCGCAGGATCCGCTTGTAGGGGCCGTAGGAGCAGTTCTTGAACACGGCCTGCTGGCTGAGCAGCGCGGCCGCGTCCACGAGGAAGGCGATGGCTACCTGGTCTCCCCAGGTGACGGCCCGGTAGTGGAACACGTTGTGGAAGCGGCTGCGGCCGGCGAACAGGTCCTCCAGCATCTCGATCCGGGTCTTGACGCCCAGGTCTGCGGCCACCATGTACAGCAGATGCCCGTGGCCGATCTCGTCCTGGGTCTTGGCCAGCACCGACATCTTGTGGCGAAGCCCGGGGGTTTTGGGAATCCAGTCACGCTCGGTCAGACCCCCCATCAACTCGCTGTTCGCGTGCATCTCGATGAAGGCGAACACCGCCTGACGGTAGGCGTCGGGCATTTCGTCGTCGACCTCCACCATGCCACCGTCGTCGAGGAAGGCCTCGAAATCGTCCATGGTGGTCCAGGACCTAGCCATCGCTGTTGGCCTCCGGGGCGCCGTTGACGCCGGGGGCGTTGGCCACCATGGTCAGCACGTCGTAGGCCGCGTTGACCTCGCCGTGCTGGTTGATGACCCTGGTGTCCCAGGCCACTTCGCCGTAGCCGCGCCCGTCGAGCTGGGTCTTGCGCTTGCAGGTGAGCACGGCGTGGATGTCGTCTCCGGGGTAGGTGGGCTTGGCGAATCGCAGCCGGTCGATGCCGTAGTTGGCCAGCACCGGGCCCTCGTCGGGCCACACGAACAGGCCGGCCGCGAACGACAGGACCAGATAGCCGTGGGCCACCAGCCCGTCGAAGATGGGGTTGCGGGTAGCGGCCTCGTCGTCCATGTGGGCGTAGAACCGGTCCCCGGTGCTCTCAGCGAAGGCGGCGATGTCGGCTCGGGTGACGGTGCGCGACTCGGTGGTTATGGAGTCGCCCACCTCCAGGTCGTCGAAGGTGAGTTTGAACGGGTGCCCCTTGTGCTCCCGCAGCGCCGAACCTCCGATGTACTCGCCGGCCACCGCGGTGAGCATGTCGGGAGAGCCCTGAACTGCGGTGCGCTGCATGTGGGCGTACACGCCGCGCATGCCTCCCATCTCCTGCCCGCCGCCTGCCCGGCCCGGCCCGCCGTGCACCAGCGGCGGCAGGGGCGATCCGTGGCCCGTGCTCGCTGCGGCCATGGGCGAGTCCATGATCAGAACCCGTCCGTGGTGGGAGGCGATCCCTGCGGCGAGTGTGGCGATCTCGTCGCGGTCGTGTCCGTACAGCGAGGCAACCAGGCTTCCCCCGCCGGCTGCCACGAGTTCGACCGCTTCGTCGATGCTGCTGTAGGGCATGAGGGTAGAGACAGGTCCGAACGCCTCCACGGTGTGGACGGCGGAGGATCGACGGTCTGTGGCTTGCAGCAGCGTGGGGGCCATGAACGCCCCAGCCACAGCGTCGACGCCGGAGAGGTCGCAGGAGTCCACGATCGGCACGGCGACCTCCCGCAACGCCGCCACGGCGGCGGCCACCTCTCGGCGCTGGGCCAGGCCGACCAGCGAGCCCATGCGGGAGGCCCGGTCCCGGGGATCTCCCACTACGACGTCGCTGAGAGCCGCGGCGAGGGCTTCTGCAGCGGCGTCCAAGTGCTGCGCCGGCACGAGCGCCCTGCGGATGGCCGTGCACTTCTGGCCTGCCTTGGTCGTCATCTCCTTGACGACCTCGTCCGTGAACAGGCCGAACTCGGCGGTGCCCGGTTCCGCGGCGGGCGCCAGCACGGCCGCGTTGAGCGAGTCGGCCTCGACATTGAGCCGGGCCGCCCTCTCGGTCACTGCCGGGTGGGTTCGCAGCACCGCGGCGGTGGCGGCCGAGCCTGTGAACGCGACGCTGTCCTGGCCGCCTAGGCGGTCGAGCAGGCCACCCATCTCATCGGGCGAGGCGCACACCAGCTGCAGCGCGCCCTCGGGCAGAATCCCCGACTCGATGATGATCCGCACCACGGCCTCGGTCAGATAGGCGGTGGGCGACGCCGGCTTGACGATGGAGGGCGTCCCGGCGATGAAGGCAGGGGCGAGCTTCTCGAGCATCCCCCAGACAGGGAAGTTGAAAGCGTTGATCTGCACCTCGACGCCTTTGCGGGACGTGAGGAGATGAACGGCCGAGAAGGAGTCGTCCCTCGACAGCGCCTCGGTGGCGCCGTCGAGCGCGACGGTGGCGTTGGGAAGCTCGCGCCGGGCCTTGCTGGCGTAGGCCAGGAGCACTCCGGCGCCGCCTTCGATGTCGATCCATGAGTCGGCTCGTGTAGCGCCGGTGCAGTACGACAGATCGTAGAGCTGCTCCTTGACCTCGTCGGCCAGCAGCATCTTGCCAACGTTGCGGAGGATGGAGGCCCGCTGATGGAAGGTCAACTCACGCAGCGCCGGGCCGCCGACGTCGCGCCCGTGGGCGACCGAAGCCGCCACGTCGACAGCGCACGGTGAGACTTCCGCGACGGTTTCGCCTGTGGCCGCATCAAGCACTGCCCGTCCTTCGAGGGGCGGACGGTGCCAAGCTCCCGCAATGTAGCTCTCAACCCGGTGCATGACCCCTCCCCAGCACGATAGCTGCATCATGATAGCTGCACAGGCTCAGTATTGCTGCGGAGCGTGTCACGAAATTGCAGGTTGGGCCGGGACCCGCGGGGGCGTCCCGCCGCCGGATCCGTGCCGGGTCGGGCCCACGACGGACCCTTGCGTCGCACCGACACCACACAGTTGCCTGCCGACGCTGTGAGCCTTCACGTCGGTTGACAGCGCTCAGGAGAGGAGCCCCCTCGGAAAATGGACGCTCCGCGTTTGAGGGTGGGCACCGGACACTGCGGCCGGGGCGTTCGTCGAGTACATGGACGCTCCGCGTTTGAGGGTGGGCGACTCCGCGACACACTCATCCCCCTCCTGGAGGCCGCCCTCGGAAAATGGACGCTTCGCGTTTGAGGGTGGGGTGAGGTAGGCGGCTTGAGGCCCATCGAGGTGCAGATCCGCCACACCTGCGAGTCCGAGATCGCGATGGCGAGGTCCTCGCGCATGATCCGGCCGACCTCGGGCATCGACATGCGGGCCTTGAGCCGCCGCCCGCCGAGCTGGCCCGCCTCGGGGGGCCGCGTCGTGATCGTCTTGACCAAAGCCAGCCTCTCCGCGGGCCCATACACACGCGGCCGGCCCGAGCGCGGCCGCTACGGCGAGCCCGCCCAGGCCCACCTCGCCGTAGCGGCGCCGCCACACGTCCACCTGGTCGCGGTTCAGGCCCACCGCCTCACCGATCACCGGAGACGACAGCCCCTCAGCGGCCATCAGCACCACCCTGGCACGCTGCCAATCCCGCCGCGGCGTCGTCGACGCAGCCACCCGCGCCTCCAGCACCGCCCGATCAGCCTCGCACACCTCCAAAGTCCTCGGAACAGTCACAACCCGACCCCAACACAGCCATACAACTACCGCGAGCATGCACTAGTTTGACGATGGAATTCGTACGACAGCACGGCTCATCGGCTCAACCCCCCGTCCATAACCACGAAAGGACCACGCCATGTTCCTCATAATCGACCCGAGAATCGTCGATCGCGACGCCTATGTCGCCACCGTCAAGCAGTGGGGTTCCGCGGCTCAGACCGCCACAAACCATGGCGGCCGATTGCTGGTCTGCGGCGACTGGGTGGAGGTGATCGACGGCCCCTGGAAACCCACCAATCTGCTGATCGTCGAGTTCCCGGACGCTGACGCCCTGAACAGCTGGGTGGGGTCCAGCGACTATGCGGCGATGGCAGAACTCGTGAGCCAGTCCGCCGTGATGTCCGTCGTCGCCGTCACGTCACATAGCGAGTAGGGCACCACAGCCTCGTCCCATTCTCAGGCGTCCAGCAGGGACCAGCAGGGGTCCGCTCCGGATCGACCGCCCGGAGTGGCCGGCGTCGCCGTCGCGGGGCTCGACGCTGATGTCAACGACAGAGCACGCGTCGGGGTCGTAGCTGCGCCGTCGAGATGGGCGACCACCGCTATGTCAGCCAGCGGATGGGGCGCGTTGCCCCGCCCGCCGCCGCGTTCGGTGTCGCGGCCCGATCCCGCGGTGGTTCGGTCGAGAGCATCGGCCATGCATTGACCGAAGGTGCGCCGCTCCACCCCGCCTACACCTTCAATTCGATTGATCGGATGAGCACTGTCCATGCACTGACCGAAGGTGCGCCGCTCCACCCCGCCGGCTCGGGCGAGCTTCTTGTCGGCCTTGCACAAACGCCGGGCCTCGGCCTCCAACCGGTTCCGGATGCGCTCGCCCGTGACCGGATCGAACTCGCCCTTCAGGTGGGTCATGCCGTCGTCGCCGTCCCAGAAGCGCACTGAACGCCGCTCACCGCGTCATGGAAGGCCCGGCTGACCGGTCGGACTGACGAGGCAACCCCGGCGGCGGTATCGTCTACCGTCCAAGGTGGGGCCGCACAGTTGCCCGGCCGGGTTCGCCCATTGCTCGGCTCTCCATTGAAGGACCGCGGCGGCGACGTCAGGTCCGGGCCTGCGGCAGCGGTGTCACTCCGCTCTCGTATCGGACGCGAGGTGCGCCGGTTGGCGCGCGGCTCAGGTGCTGGCGCGGGTGATGGTGACGGTGTAGGTGTAGGTGTCGGTCCCGTTGGGCGCGGTCACCTCGATGGTGATGGTGTTCACCCCGGTGGCGAGGTTGACCTGGTAGCCCTCAGTTTTGTCGTCGGCGTCTTCGGTTACGTCTTCGGTGCTGTCATCGCTGTCGGCCGCGGTGATGGCCACTGCTGAGTCGCCGCGGTCGAAGGCCGCCACCGCGTCGACGGTGGTGGTCGACACGCTGTTGGCGACCTCGGCTGTGTAGTCGGGTTTGCCGTGGATGAAGTGGCCGAAGTCGACGTCGCTCATCGTCAGCGAGTGCAGTTTGGCGTTGGCGGGCAGGCTGAACGCCCTGATGCCCGCCGAGTCCCGGGTCTCGACGCTGTCGTAGGGGACGTCCAGGACCCACATGGTGCGGCCGTCGGACCACAGGCCGCGGGGGTGGGTGACGCCGTCCGCTCCGACGGGGATGTCCATGCCCGGCACCCGGGCGCCGTCGGAGAGCGCGTACGCCTCGAGCCGCGATGTGGCGTCGCCCTCGTTGGAGGCGACCCACATGACCGTGCCGTCGGACCACAGAGCGAACGACAGCCTGTTCGAGGCTGCAAATCTGGAGTCCCCGGTAGTGGTGACGGTGATGTCGCGGTCGGGCTTTCGGGCCTTGGTGGCGAAGTCGAACGCTTGGAGTTTGCCTCCCTTGGGCAAGCTGTCGAAGGCACGTCGGCCGTCGACTGAGGCCACCCATATCGTCTCGCCGTCGGACCACAAGTCCCGCGGCCCCAGGGTGTCGAAGAACGACTCGGTGTCGATGTGCACCGCGGTCGATTTCGATGACGCCATGTCGATGGCTTCGATATAGGGGTGCCATGAGTTGCTGTTGATCCAGGGCTGGGCGACCCACATGGTGTCGCCGTCGGACCACAGGCCGGTGTCGTACCAGCTGTGCTCTGGGCTGCGCTGAATGTCCTGCTGGGACTGGCGATCCCCGGAGTCGAGATCGAAAGCGTGCATCGTGTACAGACCGGAGGACAGGACCCACATGGTGTCGCCGTCGGACCAAATGTCGTAGGGGATCACCAGCAGCTCCCCGTAGTCGAGGTAAAACCCGACAAGCAGGTCTTTGCTGGTGTCGCGTCTGGTCCGCTGGAGGTGCACTGTGTAGACCTTCGCGGGGGAGCCGTCTTGGGGGGTGACGGTGACGGTGACGGCGGCCGGCCCGCCGCCGTCGATGTCGATCTGGTGCTCTTCGGTGCCGCCGTCGTCGTCCGCGGGCAGAACGGTTGCCGTCGCGTCGCTGTCTGTTGGGGTGGCGGTGACCGTGGTCGTGAATCCGTCGTCGGACTGGTCGTTCGTGAGCCGGTAGGTGTAGTCGGTGATCTCCGGGTCGAATGCCGGCGAGAGCGTCACGCCCGACAGGCTGAGCGCGGACAGCGTGTTGTCGCTCGACAGGGTCCCCGAAGTGCCGTCGAGCTTGGTGAGCTTCAGCGTGTATTTCATCGACTCGCCGTCTCTGGTGAGCGTGACGGTGATGTCGGTGACCCCGTCGGCGTCGAGGCTCACCTGGTGGCCCGACTCGTTGGTGTCGGCGTCCGCGGGCGAGATCGCCACCGTCGCGCCGGCGTGGATCGACTCGGCCTCCACCGTCACCTCGGTGACGTCGGCCGCGACGTTGCGGGCATAGGCGGTGACCGAGGGGGTGAAGTCGTCGAGGTTGACGCCGCTCACCTCGAGGCGCCGCAGGCCGTTCTGCTCCAGCGTCAGCTTGTAGGTCTGCGCATGCTCGGGCGGCACCAGCGAGACATTCGATTTCAGGGTGAGCGTGGTGGAACCGTCGGCGTCGAGGCTGACCCGTTGCTCTAGGCTGCCGGAGCGGTACGGGCCTCCGTCGATGGACACTACGAGATCGCCACGATTTGAGATCGCCATCAGGCTCACTTCGGTGAGGTCGGGGGACACCTCGTGGGCGAACTCCGTCGCGACCGGGTCCCAGCCCGGCAAATCCGCGCCGTTGAGACGTACAAGCCTTATGCGGTTGTCCCTGCCGCTCGGCGTCGGCGGAACCCGAATCCCCACCTTGCTGACCAACGTCTCGCGGTTGCCTGTGGGGCCTTGGACGACGGTGATGGTGATGTTGACCTCGCCGCGCGAGGGGACGTTCACCTGGTGCCCGTCGGTGTCGTTGTCGGCGTCGGCGGGGAGGATGGTGATCTCTGCGTCGGATCGCAGCGGCTTGGCGTCGATGGTCACCTGGGTGGTGCCGAAGGCGACATAGGTCCAGCCCCTGACCCGTTCGGATCTTCTGTCCCCTATCCAGTCCTTGCCGTCGATGGCGAAGCGGCGCAGGCGTGCGTCGGCGGGCAGGTTGTAGACGAACACTTTGGTGGTGTCGGCGTCGGCGACCCAGAGCTGGGACCGGTCCGACCACATGGCCAGCGGCTGGTCGTTGTCGTCGGAGAGCCTCTGGTCGGCGTCGGACAGGCGCCGTTTGATGTCGCGCCTCCATTCCCTGTCACCGTTGTCGAGGCGGTACGCGTAGACCCGGGCGTCGGTGCGGTCCGACACCCACAGGGTCGCGCCGTCGGACCACACCCCGACGGGATCGTCGTTGGGGCGGCCCGGCGTGTCGATGGTGCGCTCGAGGGCCTTGGTGGAGCGGTCGTAGACGTAGATCTTGGCGTCGTCGGCGTCGGCGACGTAGATGTGGGACGTGTCGGCCCATATCCCCATCGGGTTGGCGTTGCCCGCTGCCGCAAGCGTCGTGAAGTCAGCGGCGGACTTGCGGGCGCCCGCCTCGATCGCGGGATCGGCGTCGGAGTCCGCGTTGCGGTGGTAGGCCAGGATGGCTGCGGTCTCGCTGCTGGTGACCCACACGGTGTCGGCGTCCATCCACAGCCCGTGCGACGTGCCGGCCTGCGTGGGGTTGTCGGTGGACGCCGGCAGGGCCAAGTCGATGTCCTTGGCGGTGTCGCGGGCACCGCTCGACAGCGTGTAGGCGTAGATCTTGCCGTCCCAGTCGCCGGTGCTGCCCCGCGCCGACACCCAGATGGTCGTGCCGTCGGACCAGAACGCCTGCGCGACCAGATTCCCGGTGGCCAGGTCCGAGGCGATGTCGTCGGAGCTGGCGGCCGACCACTGCATGCTCGACGCCCCCCACGCGCCCGGCGGCCACTTGGCGCCCGACGGCCCCGTTGCCGCGTCCCGCCCGTTTGGCGACAGCTCGAACACATCGCCGCCGACGGGCCCCGGCGGGCCCGTCGCCGCGGCGCGCGACACCGGGTCGGCGGGGAACTCGATGAATGGCACGCCGTCGTTTGTGGTGCGCAGTTGCGCGACGGCGTCGGCGCCTTGGGTGAGCCCGGCTGCGGCGGAGCCTGCCGGCGGCGTCGCGACCGCAATGATTGCGCTGGGCAATCCGCCGGTGCCCACCTCGTGCCCGTCGGCAGCGACCGCGCCCGCGACGACGCTCACCACATAGCGGTACTGCATGCCTGGCTGTACGGTGTCGTCGAAGAACTGGTAGCCGGTGCGGCCCCGCTCCCACTCCACGCGGCCCACCTCGTATATCGGCGTGCGCCGGGTGCTGGTGGTGCGCAAGACGCGCACTGAGAACACCTCTGCCCACGACGGCTGTTCGGGCACCGTCCAGCTCAGCGCCACCCCGCCGTTTCGCGTCACCGCCCCCAGGCCCTCAGCAGCCGCCGGCGGCTCGGACTCGACGGTGACCGCCACCGCATCGGAAAACGTGTCGGCGATGCGGCTGTGACCGCCGCCGTCTGTGGCGGCCCGGCTGGCCTCCAACCTCACCCGATACTCATACACCTTGCCCGCCACGACGCCGCTGGTGTCGTAGAACTCGGCCTCGCCGGTGTCTGGGTCCACCCGGCCGCTCGACACCCAGCTCAACGTCGACCACGCCCCGCCCTGCTCGCGGCGCTCCACATACATGTCGTCGATCGACAAGTCCCCGTACCCGCGATCGGGCTGATGCGGCGCCACCCACACCAGCCGCACCGAACGATGAGTCGCCGTCGCCGACAACCCCCAAGGCGCCAACACCTCCACCGGCTCAGCGGCCTCGGCCAAAGACACCGAGAACGCCGCCTCCAACACCCCCAACATTTCCCCAGACAGCCGCCGCCCCGAATACGCCACCGCCCGCAACAAATACTCACCCTGCGGCAACGCCCCACCGTTCAGCCGCCTCGCCCCGCCGCTGGCGTAGTCCCCATACAGCGAATACGGCGCCCAGTTCTCCGTCTTGGGCCCAACCGACCTCACACCCGACAGCTCCAAACTCACACTGCCCACCGAGCTGCCCGACACCAACTCAACCCGAAACCCATAACTGCCGCCACCAGGATCAGCCACCACCACACTCGAGCCGCCCACCAGCGTCGCAACCACCGACTGATCCGACGCATCCACCAGGGTGAGCCCCGCCAACGGCCCCGACCCCGCACCGCCACCCTCCTGCTGGGCCGCGGCGGGCACCGCCGGCACCCCCACCAACGACACAACCAACAGGACCGCCAACAGCCGCGGCCGACCCGTGGTGCAACCAAGCCCGCCGCGCCCTGACACCATCGCGCCTCTCTCCCCAACTCGAAGACCCCAACTGCCCAAACGGACAGAAGGAAGAACCGATCCAAGCGTAACGGGCGCAACAAGCAGCTCCACGCGAAACAGGTCGGAGCACGGGCCGTGCAGGCGCTGTGGACGAGTCTCAGCCGCGGCCGGCTCGAAGTGTCAGCCGATGCCGCGCCTAGAGCTCGGTGACGCCGATGGCGTGCTCGCCCGATGCGGCGTAGTAGAGCCAGCGGCGGCCGCCGTCGTCGAGCAGGCAAGGGTCGCGCAGACCGTTCTGGGGCGACGCGGCCAAGCCTCTCGCCACCGGCTTGAGCGGCTCGTCGGAACCCTCCCACGGCTCGATGGGCCGCATCACGTCGCTGGCCGGTCCGGGCGTCCACTGGTGCCGGCCGCCCGAGGTGTCGATCACGGTGCGGTAGATCCGCTCCGACGCCTCGAAGCAGCGGGTGAACAGCATCTCCAGCTCTTGGCGCTCCGGCCGGTACGACACGCAGCTGTGGCGGATCTCGTCGTCGTCGAACAGCATCGGCCCGTACTCGAAGCCCCGCAGCCCGTCGACCGAGCGCACCACCTGGGAGGGCATGGCCACCCCGTACCAGGCGCCGCCGGCGCGGAACATCCGCAGACAGCTGCGGGACACGGCCACCACCGGCTCAACCAACTCGAAGTCCCGGCCACCGTCCGACGTGGCCACCATGGTCTTCTGGTTCAGCGACGGGCACTCGCTCCAGCACAGCAGACAGCCTCCCACCGACGCCGGGACCATCCCGTGGAAGTACATGACGAACCGCTGCCGCCGACGATCGGCATGGACATCAGGCGAGGCGACGTGAGGCTGGCAGTCCGACGGAGTGTCGTCCACATCGAGCACGTCGGGCTCGACCATACGCCACGGCCCAGCAGGCTCGTCGGCGGCAACCAGGCGAATCGACAGTCCAAGATCGTAAGCAAATACATCAGACAACGGCCCGGCCGGTCCGACATCCACCCGGGCGCGGCCAACACCGACGGCCCGTTCACGTTGAACCGCTATCTAGGTCCTTCAATGGAGGGCCGGGCAATTGCCCGGCCTGACGACCCCAACCCGAGCCGCCCGGCACGTATCGGCTCGTCCTTCAATGGAGGGCCGGGCAATTGCCCGGCCTGACACGATGTGGTCCACCTCCGTCGCCGGCGCGCCGCACGCCCTTCAATGGAGGGCCGGGCAATTGCCCGGCCTGACACGAGTATTCCGTCGTGGTCCACGCTCGTGGAGGACGCCTTCAATGGAGGGCCGGGCAATTGCCCGGCCTGACCGTTGAATGGTCCTCGGTCTGGTCCTTCGACAGCCCCCTTCAATGGAGGGCCGGGCAATTGCCCGGCCTGACTGGTCGGCCGCCGAGGCCCCTCCCCGCCGACCGAACCTTCAATGGAGGGCCGGGCAATTGCCCGGCCTGACGTGTGATGGTGCTGGAGGCGCTGCGCCTCGCTCGGGCTCCTTCAATGGAGGGCCGGGCAATTGCCCGGCCTGACCAGACCCACCGACACCGTCGACAGCACCATCGCCGACCTTCAATGGAGGGCCGGGCAATTGCCCGGCCTGACAATCCGGCTGTATACTTCTGAGAAATCCGCGAAACACCTTCAATGGAGGGCCGGGCAATTGCCCGGCCTGACCGCGGTCGCGCGGAGCCGGTCCGTGCCGTGGTCGCGCCTTCAATGGAGGGCCGGGCAATTGCCCGGCCTGACCTCCAGGTCGGCGTCGCTCTGGCCCGCCCCGATCCGGCCTTCAATGGAGGGCCGGGCAATTGCCCGGCCTGACTACTCATGAGCAGACAGATTGAAGGCCAACTTTCCTTCCCTTCAATGGAGGGCCGGGCAATTGCCCGGCCTGACGTGGAGCGGTAGCCGTCCGGCACCGCGAACCACTTCCTTCAATGGAGGGCCGGGCAATTGCCCGGCCTGACTGGGGGTTTTCGGGTGAGTGTGGTTCGGGGGTTTTACCCCCTTCAATGGAGGGCCGGGCAATTGCCCGGCCTGACTGCCTTCCTGGTGCGTTGGTCGCCGACCGCAGCGAACCTTCAATGGAGGGCCGGGCAATTGCCCGGCCTGACATGACCGCCGCGGACGGCGACCATGCCTGGGTATGTCCTTCAATGGAGGGCCGGGCAATTGCCCGGCCTGACCGGAAGCGTCGGCGTGTACGGTGAAGGCGTCGTCGCGCCTTCAATGGAGGGCCGGGCAATTGCCCGGCCTGACCCTCCAGGCGTGTGTGGTACTCGTCGCGGGTCCGTGCCCTTCAATGGAGGGCCGGGCAATTGCCCGGCCTGACCACCGCTCCCGCAGGAACCGCCCCACCGCCGCCGGCCCTTCAATGGAGGGCCGGGCAATTGCCCGGCCTGACGACCAGCGTTGTCCGCTACGGATCAGCAACCGTCACCGTCCTTCAATGGAGGGCCGGGCAATTGCCCGGCCTGACTCCACCACACCGACCGTGGCCGCCACGGTCGTCCTCCTTCAATGGAGGGCCGGGCAATTGCCCGGCCTGACCTCACAGCGGACGTCGCCACCGAGATCTGGGCCGGCGTCCTTCAATGGAGGGCCGGGCAATTGCCCGGCCTGACCGCTGTGCAGCGCGTCGGCCTCGACGCGCTGCACGCCAACCTTCAATGGAGGGCCGGGCAATTGCCCGGCCTGACCCGGCGGACATCACCCAGCTTGACACGAGCTGACCCCCTTCAATGGAGGGCCGGGCAATTGCCCGGCCTGACATCACGTACTCGTCGTGAGTGGGCGAACCCGCCACGCCTTCAATGGAGGGCCGGGCAATTGCCCGGCCTGACCCCGCCACCGGACAGATGTATACCCTGGGAGGGCGGTCCCTTCAATGGAGGGCCGGGCAATTGCCCGGCCTGACTGTCATCTACGCCGGGACGCAGGGCCGCTCCGATTGCCTTCAATGGAGGGCCGGGCAATTGCCCGGCCTGACCCTTGCTGCGTGCTGTCATGATGACATGATAGTCACCCTTCAATGGAGGGCCGGGCAATTGCCCGGCCTGACCCGAATTTTTACGACGCGGGGTGTAAATCCCGACCACCTTCAATGGAGGGCCGGGCAATTGCCCGGCCTGACGACACTATACACACGTGACAATCAGTCGGTTCAATACCCTTCAATGGAGGGCCGGGCAATTGCCCGGCCTGACGTGCCCTCATGATCCACCACGAGATTCAGCGAGCCGGTCCTTCAATGGAGGGCCGGGCAATTGCCCGGCCTGACAGGGAGAAGGGGGGGAGACAGGGGGCTGACGCGGAGGCCTTCAATGGAGGGCCGGGCAATTGCCCGGCCTGACATGAGATCGAAAGGGGGTGAATCCTAATGAACAAGATCCTTCAATGGAGGGCCGGGCAATTGCCCGGCCTGACCCCGCCTGCTCAGCGCCGGCGCCCGGGACCTGCGCCCCCTTCAATGGAGGGCCGGGCAATTGCCCGGCCTGACAGCGTGGACCACGACGGAATACTCGTCGATGACACGCCTTCAATGGAGGGCCGGGCAATTGCCCGGCCTGACGAAACCGTACACGACGTGCTAGCGCTGTCATGAGCCCCTTCAATGGAGGGCCGGGCAATTGCCCGGCCTGACTCCGCTCTCAGGATGATCTCCCGCAACGCCGTCTCGGTCCTTCAATGGAGGGCCGGGCAATTGCCCGGCCTGACCGGTGCCCGGGACCTGCGCCTGAAGGCCAAGCCCCGCCTTCAATGGAGGGCCGGGCAATTGCCCGGCCTGACCCCAGCGGTCCCGTGCAGCCGCCGACGCCATCAACCCCCTTCAATGGAGGGCCGGGCAATTGCCCGGCCTGACCTGCCGGACGTCCCCGCGACCCGCCGCGTGTCGTCGTCCTTCAATGGAGGGCCGGGCAATTGCCCGGCCTGACGTCGGAAACGGCCCCCGGTCGGGTTGTCAAGGTTCTACCTTCAATGGAGGGCCGGGCAATTGCCCGGCCTGACAGGCCGCCCTAACGATAAACGAATCGGGAATATCCCCCTTCAATGGAGGGCCGGGCAATTGCCCGGCCTGACTTCCCGCGCGTCATCCTCATTCAAGTTCAGTTCAACAACCTTCAATGGAGGGCCGGGCAATTGCCCGGCCTGACAGCGGCGCCGGGCGGGAGCAGCCACCCCCCGGGTGCCCTTCAATGGAGGGCCGGGCAATTGCCCGGCCTGACCGCGGCGGCTGCCGCTGCGACCGGTGCCGGCGGGCCACCTTCAATGGAGGGCCGGGCAATTGCCCGGCCTGACCGGCATCCAGCCATTCGGTAGCTTCGTGTATCCGGTACCTTCAATGGAGGGCCGGGCAATTGCCCGGCCTGACAGCAGGTCCGTTAGTCACATGGTGCACCGACGCCACCCTTCAATGGAGGGCCGGGCAATTGCCCGGCCTGACGCGGTGGAGCGGGAGCGTGACGCCCTCCAGGAGACCATCGACCCTTCAATGGAGGGCCGGGCAATTGCCCGGCCTGACCGGCGCGTACCTCATGGGCCGCCGCGACGGCGTGTCACCTTCAATGGAGGGCCGGGCAATTGCCCGGCCTGACCCGCGAGCGGCTGCGCCTCGCCGCCGCCGACGACTACCCTTCAATGGAGGGCCGGGCAATTGCCCGGCCTGACTAGATGACATCGAGAGTTACTATGAGAGTCGTGCCCCACCTTCAATGGAGGGCCGGGCAATTGCCCGGCCTGACGTGGTGGCGTATGCGGCGGCGGCCGACTATCGGGCCCGCCTTCAATGGAGGGCCGGGCAATTGCCCGGCCTGACCATCTTCCAGTTGTGGGCTGCCTATCGGAGTCTCAACCTTCAATGGAGGGCCGGGCAATTGCCCGGCCTGACCCAGGGCCTGCTGCGCGGCATGAGCGCCGAATTCAGCCTTCAATGGAGGGCCGGGCAATTGCCCGGCCTGACACGGGGAGCTGATCCGGTTGAGCGTCTCGGCTGAGACCTTCAATGGAGGGCCGGGCAATTGCCCGGCCTGACACGGGGAGCTGATCCGGTTGAGCGTCTCGGCTGAGACCTTCAATGGAGGGCCGGGCAATTGCCCGGCCTGACGACCGACTCTTCGTCGTCCACTGTGAGCCGGGCCTTCTCCCTTCAATGGAGGGCCGGGCAATTGCCCGGCCTGACTCCGATCTTCCATGAGCTAGGCACACCGGTGCCGATCCCTTCAATGGAGGGCCGGGCAATTGCCCGGCCTGACTGCGCCCCTCCAGCCACCACGCCGGCGGATCTATCGCCTTCAATGGAGGGCCGGGCAATTGCCCGGCCTGACCGCCTCCACCGGCACAGTGCCGTCCTCGGCGGACGCCCTTCAATGGAGGGCCGGGCAATTGCCCGGCCTGACGTGCCATACGACACAGTGTCTGATCGTCATACAAGTCCTTCAATGGAGGGCCGGGCAATTGCCCGGCCTGACCCAGCGGTCCCGTGCAGCCGCCGACCCCACCAACCCCCTTCAATGGAGGGCCGGGCAATTGCCCGGCCTGACTCTCACCCAACTGGGCACCACGACGCTGCCGTTGCTCCTTCAATGGAGGGCCGGGCAATTGCCCGGCCTGACCGCGCGGTACCGCGCTGATGATCTCGGTCACGAACAGCCTTCAATGGAGGGCCGGGCAATTGCCCGGCCTGACTCGCATCCTTTACCACAGTCATCGTTGGGGTGATCACCTTCAATGGAGGGCCGGGCAATTGCCCGGCCTGACCGGCGACGCACCGACATACTCGCTCGACGGCGACGACCTTCAATGGAGGGCCGGGCAATTGCCCGGCCTGACAGGAGCGAGCCGTTCCCGTCGACGTGATGGAATTGCGCCTTCAATGGAGGGCCGGGCAATTGCCCGGCCTGACCAGCAGCACGTCGCTCACCGAGTCTGTCGAGTTGTCCCTTCAATGGAGGGCCGGGCAATTGCCCGGCCTGACAAGCCCGCGTCGACACCGACAAAGACTGGAAGTGTGTCCTTCAATGGAGGGCCGGGCAATTGCCCGGCCTGACCGGGTGGGTGCGGCTCGTGCGGCTCGAGGGTTTTACCCCCTTCAATGGAGGGCCGGGCAATTGCCCGGCCTGACGACATTGCAGGCCATAACGCTGCCGGCGCTGATCAACCTTCAATGGAGGGCCGGGCAATTGCCCGGCCTGACCTTCCACCTCTACTACGCCGGTGAGCACCCCTTCGTCCCTTCAATGGAGGGCCGGGCAATTGCCCGGCCTGACTGCGGCCGCCGCGGCCGATGTCGGCCACGGCGGCCGCCCTTCAATGGAGGGCCGGGCAATTGCCCGGCCTGACCCACGGGAGAGCGCCACGCGCGGATCAAGCCGCTCAACCTTCAATGGAGGGCCGGGCAATTGCCCGGCCTGACCTGCTGGGCGGCGTTCAGCACCGGCCCGCCACGCCGCCTTCAATGGAGGGCCGGGCAATTGCCCGGCCTGACCCGTCACCCCCGCCGACTTGCCCCACGTATTTTGGACCTTCAATGGAGGGCCGGGCAATTGCCCGGCCTGACCGCCGATGACCGGCCACGACCCGACGACGACCACGCTCGACCTTCAATGGAGGGCCGGGCAATTGCCCGGCCTGACGACGAGCTACGCGGACAATCCGCGAAACGGCTCCGGCCTTCAATGGAGGGCCGGGCAATTGCCCGGCCTGACCTCGTCGCTGATCGACGCCCTCATCGAGGGCGTCATGCGCCTTCAATGGAGGGCCGGGCAATTGCCCGGCCTGACGCCGCGCCCGCCGAGGGTGACCCAGCAGTCGGCCTCCCTTCAATGGAGGGCCGGGCAATTGCCCGGCCTGACCACGCCGCCGACCGCCAACTCCGACGCCGACCGCAACCTTCAATGGAGGGCCGGGCAATTGCCCGGCCTGACTCGTGGCGGAAGCGCTGGTAGCGGCCGGACCCGGAGCCTTCAATGGAGGGCCGGGCAATTGCCCGGCCTGACGGCCACACAGATCACCCTGACTGTCGACAGGCTGATCCTTCAATGGAGGGCCGGGCAATTGCCCGGCCTGACGTGTTTATGGGGGAAGCGTGCCAGCAAGGGGTTATGGACCTTCAATGGAGGGCCGGGCAATTGCCCGGCCTGACTGGCATCGCAGCCGATAGTCCAGACTTCGGCACCCTTCCTTCAATGGAGGGCCGGGCAATTGCCCGGCCTGACACCCCCTGAATCCCCCCCCCTGCATCCTGGACTTCACCCTTCAATGGAGGGCCGGGCAATTGCCCGGCCTGACCCGACGTTTCGCCCGACGTTCTGACCGACGTGTAAGCCTTCAATGGAGGGCCGGGCAATTGCCCGGCCTGACCTGTCCGGCCGGCCCAACCAACCGATCCGGTCCTTTCCTTCAATGGAGGGCCGGGCAATTGCCCGGCCTGACCTGCCCCAAACTACCCGGCGGGGGCTGATAGTACGTCCTTCAATGGAGGGCCGGGCAATTGCCCGGCCTGACACGGTGGCGCAGTGGATGGCGGCCCCTGCGGGCCGCCGCCTTCAATGGAGGGCCGGGCAATTGCCCGGCCTGACCCCCGGCGTGTCATACGACGACACCGCCGGGACGTTCCTTCAATGGAGGGCCGGGCAATTGCCCGGCCTGACCGTGAGGCTGTGTGTGACGAAGGGGTGCGGCTACTGCCTTCAATGGAGGGCCGGGCAATTGCCCGGCCTGACGAGCTGATCGACGCCCTCCTCGAGGGCGTCATGCGCCTTCAATGGAGGGCCGGGCAATTGCCCGGCCTGACTTCCGGTTGACTCTCCGGTATTTCGTCCTCGGCCTCCCTTCAATGGAGGGCCGGGCAATTGCCCGGCCTGACAGCGCACGATGACGGTGGTGCTGTCCGGCGACGCCCCCTTCAATGGAGGGCCGGGCAATTGCCCGGCCTGACTGCCGACGCCGAGGCGCACATCGCCGGCATCGCCGACCTTCAATGGAGGGCCGGGCAATTGCCCGGCCTGACGCCGAGGGTGGCCACATAGCATGTTTGGGAGGCGATCTCCTTCAATGGAGGGCCGGGCAATTGCCCGGCCTGACGACGTGCTGGTGCTCTTGCCCTCCTCGACAGACAGCTCCCTTCAATGGAGGGCCGGGCAATTGCCCGGCCTGACTGCACACCCCCTACCCGGTTCGGGATCTTCGCGAAATCCCTTCAATGGAGGGCCGGGCAATTGCCCGGCCTGACAACAGCGGCCGGGTCCAGTGGTTATCGGTAGCCTCCCCTTCAATGGAGGGCCGGGCAATTGCCCGGCCTGACTCGGTTGGTTGGGCGGGTGTCGGCCGCCTAATCACTCACCTTCAATGGAGGGCCGGGCAATTGCCCGGCCTGACTGGGAGTGGAGTGCTGGGAGCGGAGTGCTGGGAGTGCCTTCAATGGAGGGCCGGGCAATTGCCCGGCCTGACCTGTGCACGAATTGGTCGGCGACCATGGTGTCCTGCACCCTTCAATGGAGGGCCGGGCAATTGCCCGGCCTGACATCGGTTGGTGGCGGCAGTCGGTCGCCTAATCACTCACCTTCAATGGAGGGCCGGGCAATTGCCCGGCCTGACATGCCCGTCCGTGGCAACGGCACCGACATAGGCCTCCCTTCAATGGAGGGCCGGGCAATTGCCCGGCCTGACGACTTGCGTCCGCACGGAGTTCAGGTCTTTACTGCCCACCTTCAATGGAGGGCCGGGCAATTGCCCGGCCTGACAACATCATCGCACAAACCAAACGCATCGACGCGCTGCCTTCAATGGAGGGCCGGGCAATTGCCCGGCCTGACCTGGTAGAGCCTGCCGCCCTCGTGTATCTGCACATCCCTTCAATGGAGGGCCGGGCAATTGCCCGGCCTGACCGGTACCGGCCTCGGCGGAACGGTCGACGATCTGCTCGCCTTCAATGGAGGGCCGGGCAATTGCCCGGCCTGACCTCGGTGCCACCCCTACCCGAGTGGACGCTTACCTGCCTTCAATGGAGGGCCGGGCAATTGCCCGGCCTGACCGCGTGGGTGAAGCGCCTGTGACCGACAACAGCCAACACCTTCAATGGAGGGCCGGGCAATTGCCCGGCCTGACCTGGTGGATCGCCCGCCACACGGACCCGACGTATACAGACCTTCAATGGAGGGCCGGGCAATTGCCCGGCCTGACCCCACCAGCGACCCGGATGGCGACCGACGACACCACCCTTCAATGGAGGGCCGGGCAATTGCCCGGCCTGACCGTCGCGGTCGCCTCGTCGTCCTCGGTCAGGAACACCCTTCAATGGAGGGCCGGGCAATTGCCCGGCCTGACAAGTTCCGGAAGCGTGATACGGTGATAGCTATCATCCCTTCAATGGAGGGCCGGGCAATTGCCCGGCCTGACCCGCACCGACAGCACACACACCGACAGCACACACATCCTTCAATGGAGGGCCGGGCAATTGCCCGGCCTGACGGCAGCGCCCAGACACGACAGAGCCCCGCCGGCGAGCCTTCAATGGAGGGCCGGGCAATTGCCCGGCCTGACCGCCGCGCAGATGGATGATCTGGCTATGATGACGGGGCCTTCAATGGAGGGCCGGGCAATTGCCCGGCCTGACCATCCCACGCCCGGCGGGATGGCACGACGGCACACGCCTTCAATGGAGGGCCGGGCAATTGCCCGGCCTGACACGAATTCGTGCTCGCCGCCACCGCCCGGCAGATCCCACCTTCAATGGAGGGCCGGGCAATTGCCCGGCCTGACTTGACGCTATCACTGTATCAAGCTTCTAGAACCTTGACCTTCAATGGAGGGCCGGGCAATTGCCCGGCCTGACTTGATCGGAAACGGTTCAGATGTCCGGTAATACTGCGCCTTCAATGGAGGGCCGGGCAATTGCCCGGCCTGACTCGAGCTAGTCCCTTAATCAACGTGACGCCGTGCCACCTTCAATGGAGGGCCGGGCAATTGCCCGGCCTGACGATCTATGTATATCTTCGTCCAGCGAACGTGCTGGACCTTCAATGGAGGGCCGGGCAATTGCCCGGCCTGACGAGAGGCAAGCAGAGAGAGGAGGGAGGCAAGGATCCTACCTTCAATGGAGGGCCGGGCAATTGCCCGGCCTGACGACCATCACCGAGAGCCACAGCAGCAGCACCACCCTCCTTCAATGGAGGGCCGGGCAATTGCCCGGCCTGACAATGGTGCTACTGACAAAAGTCGCAATGTGCTCACGCCCCTTCAATGGAGGGCCGGGCAATTGCCCGGCCTGACCGGCTTCGTGATTTCTTGCTGCCGTTGCTGGTAGCTCCTTCAATGGAGGGCCGGGCAATTGCCCGGCCTGACTAGGTCGAGACCCCGACAGAGTGGTCTTGAACTTGACCTTCAATGGAGGGCCGGGCAATTGCCCGGCCTGACCCCGCGCGACAACAGTGTCGGTCGTGCCGGCGCGACCCCTTCAATGGAGGGCCGGGCAATTGCCCGGCCTGACGCCGGCGGCGCGGGCCTCGCTCGAGACGAGCTGCCCCCTTCAATGGAGGGCCGGGCAATTGCCCGGCCTGACCTGTCCATAACCCTCCTTTATCCACAGGTTATGGACCTTCAATGGAGGGCCGGGCAATTGCCCGGCCTGACGAGACAGCACTGCACCGTTGCCCGGCCCCCCTCCACGCCCTTCAATGGAGGGCCGGGCAATTGCCCGGCCTGACGCCGAAGACTACATCCTGGACATGCAGGGCCAGGCGCTCCTTCAATGGAGGGCCGGGCAATTGCCCGGCCTGACGGGAGAAGGGGAGGAGACAGGGAGGGGACGCGAGGCCTTCAATGGAGGGCCGGGCAATTGCCCGGCCTGACGCCGCGTACTGGCGGCGCGGCAGGCTGACCGGCACGTTCCTTCAATGGAGGGCCGGGCAATTGCCCGGCCTGACCACCACCACCACAGGAGGACACCATGACCAGACCACCCCTTCAATGTCAGGCCGGGCAATTGCCCGGCCTGACAACGCCGCCGCCAACATCGCATCATCCTCGAGGTCCCTTCAATGGAGGGCCGGGCAATTGCCCGGCCTGACGAGCGGAAGGAGTGGAGTGCTGGGAGCGGTAGGAGCGCCTTCAATGGAGGGCCGGGCAATTGCCCGGCCTGACGTGATCCGCACGTCGCCGGACACCTTGGAGACCAACCTTCAATGGAGGGCCGGGCAATTGCCCGGCCTGACACGATCTCGAGGGTGCGGCCGGGGCGCTGGCGGACATCCCTTCAATGGAGGGCCGGGCAATTGCCCGGCCTGACGTGGCCCCAGTGCAGCTCGAGGCCGCCGGGGGCGCTCCTTCAATGGAGGGCCGGGCAATTGCCCGGCCTGACGCGTCGAGGATGTCGACGTCCGCGGCGACCACCGCCCTTCAATGGAGGGCCGGGCAATTGCCCGGCCTGACCCGATGTGCTGGGAGGGCGACCTGCGGCCCGCGTGCCGCCTTCAATGGAGGGCCGGGCAATTGCCCGGCCTGACCGGTGTCGGCACCGCCGACGAGCCCGGCGGCGGGAACCTTCAATGGAGGGCCGGGCAATTGCCCGGCCTGACATGCCCGGGAACTGCGTCGCGTAGAGGTCGCGCAGCCTTCAATGGAGGGCCGGGCAATTGCCCGGCCTGACCGCTCGCTTGCTTTGATGCCGTTGACGTGCGTCTTCGCGGGCGTCGGCGAGCGGTGTGGGAAGCATGAGCTTCGAAGGTATGCTGATTGGGTTATCAAGATGCGGTTTACCTTGTAACGCAAGGCGTCGAGCGGTCCCTGGGACTTGCAAGGTCACTATAGCGCTCGCATCAGATCACGGTCGGACCCGATGTCGGCAGAGCACTCCTGGCCCCCATGAATTCGAAGCACTCGCGGCCACGGTTCGCTGGAGGACCTAGATTGACGAAGGCAACGGAATCTTCGCCATGGTGGATGATCTCCCCAACATCCCGCTTCAGCATGAGCATCTCCACTGCATCCAGGTCGCAGATGAAGACGCTGTACTGCATAGGCCATCCGAAGTCTTTGACGGTCTTGTGCACCCGCCTGAGGCGCTTGGCGTCGCTGATGTCGTAGCTCACCAAGTAACGCGTCCTTCCAGCGGCCATGGAACTACCTCGTCATGAACGGCGTGTAGCCGGTCGCTGCGACGGGATCATCACCGGAAGCCGGGTGGTGCATGGAACTACCTCGTCATGAACGGCGTGTAGCCGGGTATCTCGCCGAGCAGGTGGGCGGCCAATACGCGGGCCTGCACCTCGAATACCCGACGGTACGTGATGCGGTAGCCGTAGGTCGGGTGCGTCACTTCGGTGTCGAGCCTTCGCTCGTACGCGGACAGCACCGACCGTCTCCCGTCCTGAGTGAGCGAAACCCCTCCGGCACGGACCAGAAAGTCCCTCTCCCCTATCTCGCCGTTGTTCACCACGTTGATCACCACCGACTCGGCCACGAGCGGGCGGAATTCCTCGGCAAGATCCAACGCGAGCGCCGGCCGGCCGAAGCGCGGCCGGTGGAACACTCCCAGGTACGGATCGAACCCGACCGCTATCGCGACCGCGGTCAGATCCTTCGTGAGGAGCGCGTAGACATACGACAGCAGGCAGTTGATGGGATCCCTCGGAGGCCTCCGGTTGCGGCCTTTGAAGTCGAAAGACCCGAGACTCTCGTCCCGGATCATCGACGAGAACTTCGAGAAGTAGAGGCGCGCACCCGTTCCCTCCATGCCCAACAGGCTCTCGATCGACTCACTCCCGCTCACTGCCTCGGCGAGCGACTTGAGCTGGTCCAGCACCGGCTTGACATCGGAGCGCGAGTTTCGCATCAGGAACGTCCGCGAGTTCCTCAGCTTGCCCTCGATCATGGACTGAGCGATCGGCAGCCCGGCCTGCGCCGCGATGGCGACCTGGCGCCTGCGCAGGTCGACGTGCTTCGACGGCAGACCCTCGGCGATGCCTTGGAACCATCCGCCGTAGGAGAACCAGCAGACCGGTATCGACTCGCGGAACGCCGCCCGCATCATCTGGCTGCTCACCTGAACGTTGCCGTAGAGCGAGATCTGCGAGACGTCGATGAGGCGGAGCTGCTGGAGCTCCTCGCGGTCCTTGCTGACCACGACCCGCCCGGAGCGGATCCCGATGCGGGCGCCCTGCTCGGTGACATACAGCGGCCTCGCCGCCGAGTCCCGAGGCGTTAGGCGCCGAGGGACAGCCGCGCTGCGGCCGACGTGGAGGTTCGTCTCGTCCGGCAGGCAGATGCCCACGAGCGAGCATCTCGGGCACTTGGGGCTGTCAACCAGCGGAGCAGGGGCGTTGGGAGAGGCCGCGACCCCTCGGAGCTGCTCGACAAGCTGCAGGGTGTGTGCCACCAGCACATCGTCAAGCGGAATCGTGGCGCGCTTGCGGGTCTCAGCGAAGTAGATCTGCCCCTCTGAGCACTCGTAGCCGTTGTCGCGCAGCAGCAGGCCGATGGTGCACAGCTGGACCTTCTCGGGCATCCAGGCGGGTCCGTGCGCAGGTGGCCGCCCCCGCTTCACCTCGACGGGCACGACCTTGCCGTCCTTCTGCTCGATGATGTCCGCCTTCGCGATCAGCCCGAGACGCTGCGAGCTCAACTCGACCGACTTCGCCTTCCTGAACGGAGGATCGCCGGCCTCACCCATCCGGCCCCCGCCGGCATCGACGGCCCGGTGGACATAGACCCCCTCCATCGTGTCCTGGTTGTGCTCGAAGCGCGACTGCACCCACTCCAAGTAGAACAGACGCCGGCAGTACTCGAACTCATTGATCATCCGAGCCGGAACCAGCTCCGGAACCTCAGTCACACTCCCGGACACTCATTCTCCGAACGTGTTGATTGCTCGACTACTACTCGATCAGCGTCACAAACAGGTTCACATCAGTCACGTTGCCAGACTACGCGGGGCGGCCCGAAGGTTCCGTAACCGCCTTGGGCGCTTCGGCGGATCTGCGACTTCATGACTCGACTGATTCCCCAGGACCGGTACCAGTCGGCGCGACGCCGCTCGCTGCCCTCAGGCTCGGCAACCTGCGCGAGCAGCGACTGGACGGCTCGCTCTGTTGCCGGCGCGGACCACAGTGGCCAGAAGAAGAAGCCCAGTTTCCAGCTTCCCGAACAGCCCTGGGTCAGTGTCCGCCGAGGTGAGGCGAAGCACGGGTATCTGCTGAGGCCGAGGACCGCCAGGGCCTCCGCTCCGGGATTGGTGAGCTTCGGATTGCGGGAGTTGTCGGTGGGGTCGGCTGCGCTGAGAGCATGAACTCGATCGTCTACGCGATCCCACATGAGTGATTCTCGCTTGCTGTGGTATCTCCACGGCTTCGTCATGTCGTCGACGAGTTCCTCCTCGGTGACTTCGCCCAGAATGCTGCGCGCCATAGAGACGAACTGCTGCTTTCCGGCGGTGAAGTACAGGTCAGAGGGCTTGGCCTTGCCGTTGTTGTCCAGGCTGTTCTCCGCCAGCAGGCAGGCCGACAGCGATCCAGACGAGCGGACGGAGCGGCCCCTGTGCAGGTAGTGCCGAACGGCGTCGGGCTTGAGCTTCAGCCCCGGATCGATCGACTGGTCGAGCGCCGGACCGTCCAGCCAGGCCTTGGCCACATCCTCGACCGCCTGAGCGATCTCGTTCAAGTCGCGGGCGGGGCTGAGCACCGGATGCGGGATCGGATCGTCGGTCCAGTGCATCCGGTGCTCGGCAGTCTGATCCGCCAGCGCCACCTGGACTCCCAACGCGGCCAGGAAGCCCAGAGGGTTGTCGCCCGGCAGGCCGGGCAGATGCGTCACATTGGAACCAGTCATCGTTCCTCCTCAGCAGTGCGGCGCGCCTCTTCAGCGCTTCGCTGTTGGTCGGCCAACCGGAAGATCGCTTCCAGCCAGGCCAGCCCGTGATGGCCGTAGCGTTCCTGCAGCCGCCAGAACCGGTCGGCCATCTCAAGGGCCAGCGGCGTCTCGGCAAGATCCGAGCAGATGCTCATTCGCACTTGTCCGTCGGACTCCTCCGAGTCATCCGACCTGTCGTCGTCGCCGCGGGCGACGAGCCGGAACCCGTCTTCGTGCAAGCGGCCCTCTGCCGCCAACGGACGCGGGTCGTCATCCTTCCTGATCGGCGGAAGCGGCCGGCCGTAGCCGTGGTGAGTCCCCACGAGGTGCAGCACCAGGTCGGGATCGTGGGCCGAGTCGAGTATCGCGGGGTTGCTCTGCGCGAGAGCGACGCTGCTGATCTCGTGACGCACCGGCGGCCACGCTTTCCGACGGGTCCGCGCTCCGGGCACCGACTTGGCGAGAGGCTCATTCGCTGCGGCGACGAGCACCGGGTCATGGCCGTGCATCTGGGCTTGGAATCGGGTGTCGATCTTGCCGAGATCGTGAAGCTGCCCCGCTAGGCGCAGATCGTCGACAACCTCGGCAGGCGCTCCGAGTCGGCGGCCGTAGGCCTCCGCCTTGGCTCCGACACCGCCGAGATGATCTCGCAGATTCGTCTCGGCGCCCGTCAGCGACGGCTTGTCGTCGTATTCGTCGAGAATCGCAGGATCGACAGCGCGCTCTACCAGCACGTAGTAGGCGGGCCCTGTGGGGGCGTCCACCGTCTCGATGTCGAAGCTCCTGTCCCGAAGGCGTTCGACTACCCGGCCGACCCAGTCCGGGAGACCGCCCCGTGGCAAGTCCGCGAGTCCTTCGAGCCAGCGATCGACCGCATCGCGCCTCGTCACCGAAGCATCCTGCTCGTCCTGGGGGCTCGGCGCCCGGAGCTCCTGGGGCAGCCGCAACACTTTGAGCAGACGAGGATCGAGCCGCAGCGTCGCCCGCTGCATGTAGGCGAGCTGCGCCTGATCGCCGAGGTCCTCGACTGGATCGGGCGGAGCCTCGTCTTCGGTGGCGGCAGGCCGACCGGACGGTCGATCTGAGGGATCCCAGGTGGCTGCACGCAGCCCGCCCATGTCCGGAGTGGCGATGAGCCGGTCGCCCGGCTTGAGGTCATCGACTCGCTCGATCTCCTCGGTCAGCGTGTCTTCGCGGCCGGTCCATCGGCGCAGACCGCTCAGTCTTGGTTGGACCGGCTCGCGGTCGGGCCGTCGGGCGCGCCGCGCCTCCTCCCCCGGTGGCGCAGCGTCCGTGTCCGCCACAGGCACCTCTGCGTAGCCTCGGACCCAGCTTCGGATCGCGGACACCGGAACCGCCAGGAACTCGGCCGGCCGCAGCGGCACGAGGTCGATCGCCTCCTTGGAGCAGTCCCAGCGCCACGCGACCGAGACATCGGGCTCGCGCTCGCTGTCCTTGCCGTGCAGGAACTCGGTGATTGGCGCATCCGCCACTGGCGAGGGACTCGTCTGCGACCATGCGTCCACATGGGTGGGGAGCAGCAGCGGCGCCTCGGGCGTCGGGGCTTGGGCGTCGGGGCTCAGGCGTTTCGCGATGCCGGTGCCGGGCCCGACGTCGATCGCGCCCTCGTGTGCCATCGACTGCAGCTGGTCCCATGTGTGCCGGGCTGCGTCGCCGTACACCGGGTCGGGTCGGTTCGGCTTCAAATCGGAAGCCACGCCCAGAATCCAGCAGCGCGCCGGGCTCTCACGCTGAGCAGCCAGGCTGCCGCGCCGGTCGAGCCGTCCCAGCCGCTGGCACAGGCTGTCGATCGGCGCCGCCTCGCTGATCAGTGCGTCGAAGCTGAAGTCGGCGCCGACTTCTATCGCCTGGGTTGCGACGACCACGGTCAGCTCGTCCGGTGGAGACTTCCGCTCCGGGTCCACGCTGACACTGATCCCGCCTAGGACCTGCGCCTTGTCGATGGGCCGCATGCGGCCCGTCAGTAAGTGAGCCGCAAACCCTTGCTGCTGCAACAGCTTGTGGGTCTCGCGAGCGGTCCGGACCCGATTGACGATGACTCCCACGGTCTTCTCGTCCTGTCGCAGTTCCCTCTTGAGCAGTTCCAGAACCTTCTCGGGCACCGACTCATGGGCCGGGCGACTGCCGGGGATCTTGACCATCTTCGCCCGTTTGCGTGCCTCAGCGATCTGCTTGAGCCGCGGAGACCGATCCAGGTCGGCTTGTTGGAGCTCGAAGCGCCTGCTGCTCTCGTTCGCCGGGGTGGCCGACATCTCCACGACCTTGAACCGGCGCGGCAGGAGATCCGAGTCGACGGAGCGGATCTGCGGGATCTCGTTCTCGGACGTCATGTCGCGCAGCGTGGCTGCGAACGCCCGGCTGAGATGCACCTCGTCGAGGATCACGAGGCAGTCGTTTCCGGCGAGTCCTGCGTGGACCGGGCGCATCCAGTCGCTGACGCCGTAGCCCCGGAACAGCAGGCGCGAGCCGAACTGGTCCACCGTGGACACCATCACCCACGGCTGATCGGGCCGGCTCGCCCACTCGGCATCCAGCGGGATCCCCCCTCCGCCCCTCAGAGCGGCCACTCCCAGCAGCCTCTCGTCGCCGGTCAACTGTTTGAGGCGGCGGTTCACCTCGGTCAACACACCCTGCCTGGCACGGCTGATCCTGCCCCGGATGGCTTCGGCGCGCTCGAACACTTGGTCAACGACGATGCGCCGGTCGATGACGAACACGATCCTGCGAGGCGAGGTATCGGGCTTCAACGCGAGCGCGAAGACGGCGGTGTCGAGCACGGCGGTCTTGCCTGCGCCGGTCGGCAAGTCGATGACATCGGGCCAGCGGCCCTCTTCGAGCACCTGCCGGGTGAGGCGGCTCTGCCACGGGTACGGCTCATGGTCATGGACGGCTTCGAAATACGAGCCGAAGTCCGCTGCGGTGAGCTCACCCATGGCTCGCCTCCTCGCTGGCGATTCCACCCTCGCCTACCGCCTCGTCCACCGGCCGCATCAGTCCCATACCCACGAAACGCCCGCTGCCCAGCATGAGCGGTCCGCTCACCGGCTCGGCAAACTCGATCGACGCGTGGACCAACCGCCGGAGCACTCCCCCGTCGGCTCCGCGACCCTGTCTGAACGCGGGATAGTCGTTCGCTCGACGCGCCCCGACCAGGCGAGAGACGAAAGACACGTCGATGTCCACCGGCCTCGGCAGGCCGACATGCTCGCAGGACCTCGCGATGGCGTCCTCGGCTCGCGCCCATGCCTTCGCCCTGGCCGCGGCGCTGCCTCTACGCAGATCACCGGGGTGGGTGGGCAGGGCCACCGGCGTAGCCGACGCCCACCACCTCGACGGGCGCGCCCAGACTCTCGGCCGCAGGCTCACGAGAGCGACCGCCGACCGCCGCCTGCGTATCTCCACTTCTCCGCCTCGACCCATCGTCAGCCGCAACGGTCCGCCACCGCGCTCGCGCTCCCATAGTCCGATACCGCGCAGAGTCGCGTTGCGGGCTTCTTCATCGAGATCCCGCGGTAGCGAGACGGCCAGGCCCATCATCCGCCCGTCGCCGTGTTCATGGCCCACATTGGGCAGGGCCAGGAAGGCGATGTGCGGGGCGCTGGTCGGCGTTCCGTCGCGAAGATGGCCGCTGACTCCCTCCGGCAGAGGATCGGGCACATGGCGAAGGATCGACTGACGAAGAACCCTCGTGACTTCCGCCGTCCGCGTCATGGGCATTCGTCGATGGCGCGGCTCCAGCTCGAAGACGATCCAGTCGCCGGCCGTTGACGGACGCACCGGATCAGCGTCCCCGACCTCCCCGGGCACCGCTTCGCTGTACCGGACTCCTCGGAACGGCAGGCTGCGGGGTCTGACGGCCCGGTGCCGCTGATGCTCCTCCTCGAGGGCCGCTAGCTGCCCGGGACGCACCCACCGCAGCACGAGGGTGCCTTCGCCGGGCGTGTGTGTCGCAGCAGGCTCCTCCTCACGCAGCCGGCACGACACGAGTGACGACGAGTGTCCAAGCCGGGTGACACGGCCCAAGAGTCCGTCGAGAGCCTCGGCTGTTTCGGGCGATGGGCTGTCGTCCCACGCGAAGGTGACCGGAGGCGCTAGCCCGACTCTCGGTGAGCTTGGCACTTGCTCGGCAGTGGATCCTGAGGTCTGAGGCTCCACCAAAGCGACCGACGGGAATTGGCGCTCCTTCTTGAGACGCCCATCGGGCAACAGCGCAAGCGCAGAGGCCTCGTTCGTGCTCCCGACCCTGCCCGCCAGCGAGTCGACGTCGCGCGCCTTGGTGATCTTGTCCTGCAACCTCTCGACGGTCTTGGTGACCTCGCCCCCCGACGCATCGACGTGGTCCCCGCGCTCGGCGATGAGCTCGCCTACTGCGTTCGCTCGCCGCTGGTACTGCGCGTGAGAGATCACACTTGCGTCGTTGACGGGCACGAAGTGGCTGACGACCCTGCGCGGGACCGCCGCTGGGGCTGTGATACGCGGCGGTGGCTGCGCCTCCAGCCATTGCAGCGCCTTCCGCTCGGCCTCGTCGAACCGATCAGCGTCAGCCCATGTCGCAACCATGGCAGAGAAGAGCCGGGCGCCGTGCGGAGGCCACTCCGGCTCCGCACGGTCGTGATGCGACGTGGCGCTGTATCGCCCAGTGAGGAAATGGACCTCGATCGCGGTCATCGATCACTCCCCGACGGGCTCGCGTGCGGACACCTCACGGCTGCGCCGCAACAACTCGACCAGTTTGGGCGCCGGCTTCAGCGCGATCTCGGCTTCCTCCCAGGCGATGCCGGACTGCGCCGCTCGGGCCGACGCCTCCGACAGCAGCTGCGCTGCGGACTCCCGGTCGACGCTGACCGTCTCGGACGGGCCGCCGTCCCGGCCAACCACCTCGATGACGGGAGGCTGCTTGGGGATCAGCAAGCACCTGGAACGCAGGTCGTAGTCGGCCTCATAGCCGTAGGCAACCGCAGCCACACCAAGCGCGGCGACCGCAGTCCTCGCTGCGACCTCTGCCTCCCGGCTCACACCGGCAAACCGCAGTCGCCGGAGCGCGGCCAGAGACAGCACCGCCGTCTGCCTCGCCTCGGAGATCGTCACGCCGCCCGCCTGCGAGTCGATGGACGGCGCGATGTTGCCATGGTTGATCTTCGAGGGTTGGCCCGCAGTTCCACTCGCACTGCCACGCGACGCTGGCTCAGGCCTTCCGCCCTTGCCGGTCTCTGCTTCTTTCTCATCGAATGTCCAGACCTGCGAGGGATCCTTGTGGTTGTACGCGACCTTGTCGGGCGGGAGTTTTTCAATCTGAAGCGGATCAATGCGACTGCTCACCTTCACGCCGATCTGGGCGTCCAGCCCGACGATCTCCGAGACGTACGCCCGCTGGAACTTCGAACCGAGTCCGCCCTTGGGGCCCGTGGAGTCCCACTGGCCGAACAGCAGGGCCGTCGGCGCGTAGCGGAACAGGTCCGTGGCGTTGCCCGGACGCGCGTCGGTGATCGCCCTGCCGACGTCGCTGAGCCTGAAGAGCGTCCCGTCGAGCAGGCTGTCCCGGAAGATCGCGTCCGCCAGCCTGTGGGGCGCCTCCAGCACCGTGATCCGGCCGAGGTCCTCGACCCCCGGCTCGCCGGTGAAGTCCACGTACGGCACGGGGAAGCTCAACTCCTTGGCCTCCCAACCGTCTAGGAGGGCGAGCTCGGCCCGGTTCGCCTGCGACGCAACCGAGTCCAGCAGGACTGTCGTGACGATGCGATCATCCACCTGCCGCTCCTCGACGGCGTACTTGTTCTCGGCTGTCACCGCGTAGGTCGGCGGGAAGACCTTGCCCCCCGGCCCGTCCGCGGGCTGAAGCCGCACGACCGACCGGAGGGCCACCTTCCCTCCCGCCACGGCCTCGCTCAGCCTCTCGATTGTCAGCTCGGCCACTTGGGGCCTCCTTTCGTCAGCGGCTCGGGCAACCTGCCAGAGCCACGGCATAGATCATCGCGCGGGGCTACGACAACACCCGCACAGACTCTCCGAACTCTTGCACGACACCTATGGTACGGGCGCCGCTCGGACGGAGGTCGAACCCGTCGCACCACCCCTCGGCAATCCCCGGGCGGCGGGCGCTCCTCGTCTAGTCTCGGCCTCGGCATCCGGGTACTCGACGATTTCGCGATAGTCATGGACAGCTTCGAACTCATCAAGCGACGCCTCCGCCGTAGTTGCGCCGTCCGGCGTTCGCTCGACCGAGATTCGCGTCGAGCGGCTGCGAAGGCGGGATGTCCGATCATGGATGATCTTCATTTTTCTTCTCCCTCTTGTTGTGTGTATGGATGATCTTCATTTTTCTTCTCCCTCTTGTTGTGTGTCTGGAAACTCTTGCTGGTGTGGTTGTGGAGCATACCGTATCACGCGCCCATCGCACGATCCCGGGCTGCTGCCGCCGCTTCGAGCGAGTGGCACGCCAGCGAACTACAGTGGGGAGCGAGGATGGACAGGAGAGAGGAGCCGAATTCGAGCCGCCATGCACGACCCTCATGCATCCACATCCGGGGGTCTGCCTGTTCACGGCTTCAACAAGGCCGAGAGGGCGGCAGCCATGCAGACCTGCTGGCAGAGCCGGCCAAGCGCAGCACCGCTTCGGAGGACCGCAGCGCGAGCCCATCGACGAGCAGCATGCTGCGGACCCGCGGGTCCGCTCCTTCATTGAAGTTTGCTCGTGTGCTTGTGGGCAGCAGCGAAGACTCCGAGTCAGGGGGGCCTAGCCCCCCTCTTCATTGGACGACCGCCGGGCGAATAGGCGGACCTCGGCGCGAGCTACCCCCTACGAGCCTTGGTCGGGACCGGGTTCGTTGAAGCCCTCCGCGGCATCATTCGGTACTGTGTCCCGTTCCACAGCACCCCGTTGGTCGGGACCGGGCTCGTTGAAGCCCTCCGCGGCTGCTTGGGCTTCCACGTAACCGCGGACCGTGGGGTCGGCGAACCCGACCCTGCCGCGACCCACGGGGCGGATCAGGCCCGCCGCCAGCAGCCGCTTGCGGTAGGTGCTGAGGCTGCGCGGGCTGTGGCCCCAGCGACGGCCGACGTCGGCCATGGCGTTGGTCGCTGCGTCGGTGAGCATGGATGCCAGGAACCGCTTGTCGAGGTCGGACAACCGGTTCCACACCGGGCCGTGGACATGGCGGCCGTACTGCTCGCTCGCGTCGGCGACCGCACGGCGGACCTCGCCGACCGTCACCCCTCGGGCCAGGTCGTCAGCGTCGTCCCAGACGTACCAGCCGATCAACTGCACGAGGTACGGCTGACCACCGGAGGCCTCCACCGCGACGGCGAGCGCCTCGTCGTCTATGCGGCCGCCGGCTGCCTCGATGGGCTGTCGCAGCGCGACGGCGGCCTCCGACGGACGCAGGTTGCCGATCTCGTGCCGACGGCACCGCTGCAGAAAAGTACTGGCGTCACCGGTCATCAGCCGGTCCTCCAGATCCGGCAAGGCCGCGCCAGCGAAAGCGTGGCGTAGCTGGGGCTGCGGACGCTGTCGAACACCGAGTCGAAGCTGTTCAGCACCTCCCGCCTCCCGGCCAGCACGGGCGGACTGATCCCAAAGGACGGGGAGAACGGATTCGCAGCTCTCAAGGCGGTGAGCCTCCTCCAGTGTCCTCGTACGGACGGCACGGAGCCTTGCCGTTAGAGACTGCAGCAACCGTCTTGCGGACGAGTTGTTTCTTGCGGAATATTTTGTTTCTGCGGAGTCTTCTGAAACGAGACGCGTGACTCTCGCACCGACAACCGCTTCCGAGCGCGGCCTCCGGTCGCGCCGCCGGAGTTGGCGCGACCACAGCCCGTCGATCTGCGATTCTGGTGCAGACATGTCCGACCGGCGGCTCACCGAGACTGGCCCTCGCTACCGGCCCCCGCCTCGCCGGGGAGACGGCTCAGCTAGCCGACCGGATCGGTGAAAAGGTCGTGGGCGCACTCGCCCGACGGCGTGCGGGTCAGGATCTCCACACCGTCGGCGGTGCAGGCCAGGGTGTGCTCGAACTGGGCGGTGCGGCGGCCGTCGGCGGTGACCGCGGTCCACCCGTCGTCCCACACCGCCGCCTCCGGCGATCCCAGCGTGAGCATCGGCTCGATGGTGAACGTCATGCCCGCGGCCAGCGCCGTCGAGTGCCGCCGGTCGTAGTAGTGGGGCACCTGCAGGCCGGAATGGAACTCGGTGCCGACGCCGTGGCCGATGAACTCCCGCACCACCCCGAGGCTGTGCCTGCGGGCGTGGTTCTGGATGGCCCGTCCGATGTCGGACACCGCCGCGCCGGCCCTCACCGCCCCGATGCCCTCGCGGAGCGCGGCCCGGGTCTCGTCCACCAGGCGCCGGGAGTGCTCGTCCACGCCGCCGATCATCAGCGTCGCCGAAGTGTCGCCGTGGACCCCCTCCCGGTAAACGGTCACATCGATGTTGACGATGTCGCCTTCGGCCAGCCGCCGCGAGTCGGGGATCCCGTGGCAGATCACCTCGTTCACCGAGGTGCATACCGACTTCGGATAGCCCCTGTAGCCGAGCGGGCTCGGATAGGCGCCCGCTGCCACCGCCGCGTCGTGCACGAACCGGTCGACGGCGTCGGTAGTCATCCCGGCCCGGACATGCTCGCAGGCTGCGATCAGCACCTCGGCCGCGAGAGCCCCGGTACGGCGCATGGCTTCCAGCTCGTCGACGGTGCGGACCGGCGACGACGTCGGAGGACGAGGCTCCCCTCCGGGCTGCGACACATAGGGCGGACGGGCAATGCCGGGCGGAACAGCGCGGCGGGAACTGACCAGACCCGGCCTCACCGGCGGATCCGACACCGGGACGCTGCCCACCCCCACGCCGGCGGCGACCCGCCGCTTCCGTTTCGCCATCGCCAACAGGCTAGAGGGACGCGGCCATCGCCCAAGCCGTCACCTACCGCATCGACGGCCGAGGTTTCACCATCGCCAACAGGCCGACCCGTGCCTGGTGGCCAGGTGGGTCCAGTCGATGACGGCGGGATCGAAGCCAACAGGCCGACCCGTGCCTGGTGGCCAGACCGCATCGACGGCCGGGGTTTCACCATCGCCAACAGGCTGGAGGGACGCGGCCGGCGGCCCCGCCCGCCCCAGCCGCCACCGGGCCTCCCAGACCGGCCCGGCGGCCGCCAACTGCCGCACCGGGACAGACGCCAGCAGAGCGAACACGCCGCCGGGCCTCCCAGACCGGCCCGGCGGCCGCCAACTGCCGCACCGGGACAGACGCCAGCAGAGCGAACACGGCACCGGGCCTCCCAGACCGGCCCGGCGGCCTCTAACTCGAAAGGCTGCGGGCCCGCTCGAGGAAGACGGCCATCTGGCTCCGCGTGGTGGCCCGATCCGGGCAGAACTCCAGCGGATCGGCCGAGCAGCCCCTGGTGACACCCGCATCGTGCAAAGCGTCGATAGCGGCCGCGTGGCGGCTGCCGTGCGTGTCGGCGAACCCGGCCGGCGGCGCCGGACCCAGACGGAACGCCCTCTCCAGGAAGCTCGCCATCTGCGCGCGGGTCACGGGATCGTCCGGACAGAACCGGACGGGTTCCGTGCCGCATCCGCGGGTGATCCCCAACTCGGCCAGCCGCTCGGCATGGGCGGCCCACCATCGGCCCGCGTCGATGTCCGCGAACCGGGACGCGCCGACCGCCGCCGGCTCCCGACCGTCGACGACACGCGCAAGCCACACCGCCATCATCCATCTCGGGATCGGATCGCCTGGACAGAAACGGCCCGGCCCGCAGCCGGTGCCGGCGAGCACTCCGTCACCGGCCAGCGCAGCCACCGCGCCGATCGGCTCGCCATCCGTCTGCACGTCGCCGGGAAGAGCGCCGGGAAGCCCCGCCGCGGCCGCCGCCAGAC
Organism: Acidimicrobiales bacterium; assembly: GCA_965116865.1. Lineage (GTDB taxonomy): Bacteria > Actinomycetota > Acidimicrobiia > Acidimicrobiales > Aldehydirespiratoraceae > Aldehydirespirator. The sequence goes on from OZ220727.1 coordinate 1,382,192, forward strand.
GGGCAACGCCGATCGGGTGCCAGCAGTCCGAGAAGTCCATCTCCACATCGGGATCGATGCCCCCTGCGGCGCTTCCGCCGTCGGGCCCCAACCATCTGAACACCGTCACCCGGACGCCCCCCAGCAAGGCGCCGCTGCGGGATTCCACAGCCCGTGTGACCTGGCCGGTGTTCTTTCCGTAGGTGTTCGCGCCCACCACGACGCCACGACCATGGTCGCGCAAAGCCAGTGCCATGACCTCCGACGCCGAAGCCGAAGCCTCGTCCACCGCCACCGCGATCGGCAGCAGCGCCGGGTCCGGCAGACCTCCGTGCCCGCTCACCAAGTGTCGGAGCGTGTCGAGCCTCGACACCTCATGGATCACCACCTGCCGGTCCTCCAAGAACAACGCTGCGCTGTTGACCACCGTCTCCAGATAGCCGCCGGGATTGCCCCGCAGATCCACGACCAGCGTTTCGGCGCCGGAGTCGAGCAGAGCCTCGAGCTCGACGGCGAGATCCTCGTCGGTTCTCGCCGCGAACGAGTCGACACGCAGATACCCGATGCTGCCGGCCACGGTCCGGCCTGCCACCGTCGGAGCATGCACCGACTCGGCCGCCACCCGAAACGATCTCGTGCGTCCGCTCCGCTCCACGACGACCGGCACGACGCTGCCCACCTGGAAAGCCGGCAGATCCTGCAGCCCGCAGCCCGAGCCCGACGGCACCAGACCGGCGATGCTCTCCACGACGTCGTCGGGCATCAAACCGGCCCGCTCGGCGGGACTGCCCGGAAACACCTCCGACACCACCAGCCGGCACCTCTCCGACGCTGCGCTGCAGGCGACCGCGCCGTCCAGCAGGCCCAGCCTCAGGCCGATGCCCACGAACGGCGTGCCCTCCTCCAGCTGCGCCAGCGTCGCCTGGTACACCGCCGGCGACATAAGAAAAGTGTTGGGGTCCTCCAGCGAAGCGAACATCGCTGCGGAGGCAGCCCAGACAGCGGCCTCGGTGTCGCCCACCGCGTCGATCTCGGTGCATGCGATCTCGAACTCGGGCGACGGCAGAGCGCACGCCGGGGCCGCCTCCGCGCCGCGCGGGGCCAGTCCCGCCTCCCGCACCCCCGTCGCGGCCGCACGGGCCAGGTCGTCGTCGGCCAACTCGACGACGTAGTCCTCCTTGAGTATCTCGAAGCTCCGGCACAGCAGATCGAAAACCTCCGGAGCGTCGTCGCACCCGACTCGGACAGCCACGGCCGCGCCGCCGGAAACGGACTCGGCTCCGCTGTCGGTCTCCTGAGCGCCGGCAGCGGCCGGCCACACCACGAGCCCTGCCAGGACCGCAGCCGCGAACCCGCCGCCAGCGCAATAGGGCGTGCGGGGAGATCCTGCCCGTGTCCGCCCTGCCAGGACCGCAGCCGCGAACCCGCTACCAGGGAGCCGGCCGGCGAACACAACACGACCCCGACCACGACCCGCAACCGCGAACCCGAGACCAGGGAGCCAGCCGGCCAGGCGCCGAACCGCTTCGATCCAGCCCGACACGGTCACGAGGCGTGACGCTAACGCGGCGACGCCCCATCCGCGAACCCGTGGCGGCGCACCGTTTCCGCCATCTCAGCCCGAAGCGCATCCCAGCGCCGCGCCAGCGACCCCCCAGACGCTCTCCCCCAGAAGATGCAGGCCTCGTTCGCCGCCACAAACGCACCGGCACCGCGCCAGCGACCCCCCAGACGCTCTCCCCCAGAAGATGCAGGCCTCGTTCGCCGCCACAAACGCACCAGCGCCGCGCCAGCGACCCCCCAGACGCTCTCCCCCAGAAGATGCAGGCCTCGTTCGCCGCCACAAACGCACCAGCGCCGCGCCAGCGACCCCCCAGACGCTCTCCCCCAGAAGATGCAGGCCTCGTTCGCCGCCACAAACGCACCAGCGCCGCGCCAGCGACCCCCCAGACGCTCTCCCTCAGAAGATGCGGGTGTCGCCGCTCCGGCCGGCAGCTGCGGCTTCGCAGCATCGCTAGCTGAGACTTCGGATGCGCACGAAAGATCGCAGCTAGCCTTGCCTTCCATGGCGGCCGGAGGCGGAACGAAGGCGATCCTCGCCGCCCTTTTCGCCAACCTCGGACTCGCCGTCGCCAAGTTCACGGCGTTCGCCTTCACCGGGGCGTCGTCGATGCTGGCCGAAGCCGTCCACAGCGTGGCCGACACCAGCAACCAGGCCCTGCTGCTGCTCGGCGGCCGCCTGGCCCGCCGCGACGCCACCACCCGGCACCCGTTCGGCTACGGGCGCGAACGCTACTTCTGGTCGTTCGTGGTCGCGCTGGTGCTGTTCACAGTCGGATCCCTGTACGCCCTATACGAGGGGATCGACAAGATCCGCCACCCCCACGACATCGACTCGCCGGTGTGGGCCTTCGCCGTGCTCAGCGTCGGCATCGTGCTCGAGAGCTTCTCGATGCGCACCGCGGTCGTCGAATCCAACCGGGTGCGGGGCTCGGCGACATGGCTGCACTTCATCAGGCGGTCGCGCACCCCGGAACTGCCGGTGGTGCTGCTCGAGGACCTGGGCGCCCTGCTGGGGCTGGTTCTCGCCCTCGGAGCGTTGACGCTCGCCGCCGTGTTCGACGCGCCGGTGTGGGACGGAATCGGCACCCTGTCGATCGGCGTGCTGCTGGGGTTGATCGCTGTAGTGCTGGCGGTGGAGATGCGCAGCCTGCTGCTCGGCGAGTCGGCCACCGCCGACGACGACGCCGCCATACGCAGGGCCATAACCTCGACCGCGGGTGTTTCGGGACTGCTCCATCTGCGCACCCAGCACCTCGGCCCCGAGGAGCTGCTGGTAGGGGCCAAAGTGTCGTTCGATCCCGCCTACACCACCGCCGAGCTCGTCGACGCCATAGACCGGGTCGAGGAGAACACCCGGGCCGCGGTGCCCATCGCCCGCGTAATCTACGTGGAGCCCGACATCTCGCCCGGTCCGTGACCGTCGAACTGCACACCGCCACCAGCGGCGCCGGGCCTGCCGTCGTGCTCGTACACGGCATGGGCGACAGCGGCGCGGTGTGGGCCGGCGCCGTGGAGGCCCTCGATGCGGACTTCGCCTGCACGAGCATCGACCTGCCCGGCCACGGACGCTCCCCCGCCCCACGCGAGCGCGCCGCGTACGAGCGGGAGGCCGTGCTGGCGTCGATCGACGCCGTGCTGGCCCGGACCGGCCCCGCCGTCTACGTCGGGCACTCGCTGGGCGGCTACCTCGGGCTCGTCCACTGCCTGACAAGGCCCGGAGTCGTCCGGGGGCTGGTGCTGGTGGCCGCCGGACCCGGCTTCCGCGACGCGGCCGCCATGCAAGACTGGAACGACCGGGTGCGTCTGAGCGCGCCGCGCCTCACGATCCCCAGGGTGGCCGCCACGACCGCCCTGCACACCGACTCGATGGTGATCGACCGGCTCGCGGAGGTGGCTGTGCCGGTGGGCCTGCTGGTGGGCAGCAGCGACCGCGCCTTCATGGCCGCCAACGACTACATGCAGCGCAAGCTGCCAGACGTGCGCCGCCGCACGGTCGCCGAGGGTAGCCACCGGTTGATGAGGACCCATCCCGAGGAGGTGGCCGCCATGGTGCGCGACGTGGCAGCAGCCGCCGCGACGACCCCCGCCGCACAATGACAGACCGGACCGGACCGCTGGTCGACGGCCGGCCAAGCCACGCAACGACCCCCGCCGCACAATGACAGACCGGACCGGACCGCTGGTCGACGGCCGGCCAAGCCACGCAACGACCCCCGCCGCACAATGACAGACCGGACCGGACCGCTGGTCGACGGCCGGCCAAGCCACGCAACGACCCCCGCCGCACAATGACAGACCGGACCGGACCGCTGGTCGACGCCGGATGGCTCGCCGCCCACGTCCACGCCGTGGTGATCGCCGACGTGAGGTGGTACCTCGACGGCCGCTCCGGCCGGGCGGCCTACGACCGCGGGCACATAGCGGGAGCCCGCTTCGTCGATCTGGACACCGACCTGTCGGGTCGGCCCACCGCCGGCGGCGGCCGCCATCCGCTGCCGTCACCGGAGGACTTCGCGGCCGCCATGGGCCGGCTCGGGATTGGTGACGAGACCACCGTCGTGGCCTACGACGACGCCGGCGGAGTCATCGCTTCGCGGCTGTGGTGGATGCTCGACTGCCTGGGCGGCGACGCGGCCGTGCTCGACGGCGGGATCAGCGCCTGGCCCGGCAGCCTCCAGACCGCGGCCCCATCATGGCAGCCGGCCACGTTCAACCCCCGGCCCTGGCCCGCCGGCCGCTTCGCCACCATCAACGAGGTGGACGCGGCCCGCACCGACCCCGAGTCGCTGGTGGTCGACGCCCGGTCGGTGGATCGGTACCGGGGCGAGCCCAACGCCATAGATCCCCGCTTCGGCCACATCCCGGGCGCGGTCAGCATGCAGGCCGGCGACAACCTCCGCCACGGCCGGCTGCTGCCGGCGAACGACATGCGCGACCGCTACGAGCGGGCCGGCGCCGCCGACCGTCAGGTGATCGCATATTGCGGCAGCGGCGTGTCGGCCTGTCACGACCTGCTCGCGCTGCGTCATGCCGGGCTGGGCGACGGCCGGCTGTTCGTGGGATCGTGGTCGGCATGGGGAGGCGATCCCGACCGCCCCCTGGCCACAGCCTGACACCGTCCGGGGCGCCGCCGACAGAACAACCATCTATCGGTACAGGAACGGTGTTCGCGGCTCCGGGGATTTGGAGTGGGGGCGGGGCTTGAGCCCGTGCTGATTGGCTGCCGAGGCAGGCCTCGAACCTGCGCCACCTGGATAACAACCAGGCGTTCCACCAACTGAACTACTCGGCATGGCTGATGGTGGGTGGTTTGGTATTGGTCGGGCTGGCCGGATTTGAACCGGCGGCCTCCTCGTCCCGAACGAGGCGCGCTACCAAACTGCGCTACAGCCCGATGCGAACCAAGCTGTTCGCCGCTACTCGTCCGGCGGATAGCGGTGCTGGCCCTCGTGGCCCGCTGGGAGCCGGCATCGACGCTCGGATCGGACGCCGATGTGCGAGCATTGCTGCCGCAGGGGCACCGCCCGGTCGGGGGCCGTGGCCACCGCGTCGACCCGGCTGCCCCGCCCGACGCCTGCTGGGCCTCCGTCGGGACCCATCCGCCGCAGAACGCTGACCAGATCGGGGGTGTGGTATCTGCGATGCCGCCGTCCGCCGGTAGCGCCGACAATGCCGGCCGATTCGAGCGAATTGAGCGCTCGGCGGGCAGCCTTCCGGCTGATGCCCAATCGCTTCGCGACCATCTCGGCGTCCAGTACGGGCATGGACGGGAGCAACGGCAGGAGGCGCGCGGCCGCAGAGTCCCTGCGGAACTGGCCCGCTGCCTGCCATCGCGTCGAGATCGCCTCGACTCGACGCGCCGAGGCGGCCGCCGCTTGGGCCGCGTCCTGGCAGGCTCGGTTGAAGACCCTCAGCCACGAGCGCAGAGCCTCCGAGCGAGCCAGTGCGTCACTTCTGTCGCACTCGACGGACTGCGCGGCGTGGAGTGCGTCGTAGTAGGTGCGCCTGTTGTCGCTCAGCGTGGTGCTGATCGGCACGGCGCCGCGCGCTGTGTCCGCTGCGTTCAGGACCGTGTGTATGAGAGCTCGGCCGGTTCGTCCGTTGCCGTCCTCGAAAGGGTGGATCGTCTCGAACTGCGCGTGAGCGACAGCCGCCTTGAGGGGGGCCGGGTGACGACTCGTGTTGAGATACTCGATCAAGTCGGACATGAGACCAGGCACTCGATCCGGGGGCGGCGCCACAAATGTGGCATCGTCCACCAGGCATCCGGGCGGGCCGACCCAGATCGGTTCGTCGCGCAGCACGCCGCCGATGGCGCGGTCGCGAGTTCCCGCGAACAGCGCCCTGTGGAGGTCGAGCACATCGTCCAGCCGACAGGTGCCGCCAGCCTTCATCTGGGCCCCCAGGTTCACCGCATGAGTGATCTGCTTCGCGGCTCCCAGCGTGAGAGCGTCGTTCTCATCGGACACGGCACGCCCCGCCGCGTCCAAGTAGCGCGCCCACGCTAGCCCCGACTCTGTGGACACGACCCCTTCGATCATGCTGGACCGGATGCTCTCGTCGCGGGCTGTCATCCAGTCGGCGATAGTTGCGCCCATGTCCGTCCACGGCAGCGACAAGATCGAGACGAGCGCACGGTCCGCGGCAGTCAAAGCCTCCAGGTCGTCGGCGCTCAGGACGGGATTCCATCCTTTCAGAAGATGAGGGACGTAGGCGCGGTAGGACCGCCTGCCGTAGCCTCCGGCGGTCCTCATCCAGGCCGAGGCCTCTACATGCTCGCCCACACCACTCATCTTATCTGTCCGCATGTGCTACTCGTGGCCAGAGTATGGGACACTTGGCTTGCTAAGTGGGCGCATGGGCTATTGAGGAACGGGCGGGATTTGAACCCGCGGACCCTCTGTGAGGGCCTTCGCCTTAGCAAGGCGACGCAATCAGCCTGGCTCTGCCACCGTTCCGTGTGTTGGGGCCGGGGTGCCACTAGTGAACGAGGAAGCTGTAGAGGGCCAGTGGACTGTTGAGTTGCTCGTAGGCGGCGACTCGGATAGCTCCATGCCCCCAGGACCGGTCTGGTTCTCTGTGCGGACGGGGAACCATTTCCGTTAGCCATGAGTTAGAGGTCTCCAGAGGCTTGTACACGACCTTCCCACGCAGAGGTGCAGCCAAGCAGGAACGGATGCAAGGCGAATAGATCGAATACGGCCACCTCTGGCGTTGCGACAGTGACAGGCTGCAAGTGACCTGTCCAGCTCATGACTTGTTGCCTGACCGTCGGAAACTCGTCAATGCGAGGGGTGTGGAACATCTCGATGCGCGCCAAGCCACGAAGAGAGCGGCATGGGAGGTGGCCATTAGTAGCGAAATGGTCCGCCATCAGCGCTTGATGTGAAGCGCCGTGACGTGCCGCGGCCGACAATCCCGCCAAGTAGTACTGGTGACCAAGGTGCCGCATCATCGGCTCCATGAACGTCTTAGGATCGATGCAACCACCCACCGCAGGAACCCAGCCGTGCCTAGTGACACACACCATACTCGTGTCGAGTGCGCCTGTGAGGCGCATGTACACGGCGTCCGGGCACAAGTCGACTCTCTCGCTCCAAGTGATGCCGCCGATGGGGCCGATGTAGACGCCGGCGAAGAACTCAGGGTCCTCCCACGCGGCAAACACGCCCTTGCCGGCGAGATGGGACAGGTCGACTTCGCCCTCTACGCCGTTGTCGTACCGGAGCCAGATCCGGTAGGGCTCGAGAGCGCGCACCTCTACGGGGCGTGGCATCAGATCTGTCGTCGTCATGCGGTCAACGATGCCGAGCACGCACATGCACAACCCGCCGCGAGCGTAGGGCATCGCTGATCTGGGGGCAGGTGTCGTGGTGCATCATCGATCTCCGGCCGGCCGTGCGCGAGGACCCACAATACGATGCGCTGATGGCCACGAGGCGGCACCACGGCCGCAAGAAGCCCAACGGTTGCGAGTCGAACCGTCCGGCGTGATGCTTGCCCGCCAATGAAGCGCACGCGGGCACAGGCCGCCGTCCACGCGGACACCGACAACCCGACGCGCCCAGCCTCCAGCGGGCGCCGACGGTCGCGGGCGCTGGCCGCCATCGACGTGGGCACCAACTCCGTGCACATGGTGATCGCCCGGCCGGTGGCCGGCGGAGCCCCCGAGGTCCTCGCCCGCGAGCGCGTGCCGGTGCGCCTCGGAACCGGCGGCGACAACATGAAGCGCCTGATGCCCGACGCTGTGGAGCGGGCCGTGGCCGCGCTGGCGGAGTTCCGCCACATCGCCGACGCTCACGACGCAGACGTCGTCGCAGTCGCCACCAGCGCCGTGCGGGAGGCCGAGAACAAAGGCGAGTTCCTGCGCAGGGCGCACGACGAGGCCCGCGTCACGGTGGAGGTCGTCCAAGGCGTTGAGGAGGCGCGGCTGATCCACTTGGGCGCCATGGGCGCGGTGCCGATCGCGGGCCGGCCCCACCTGGTGATCGACATCGGCGGCGGCTCCACCGAACTGATCGTCGGCGACCACACCCCCGCGGCGCTGGCCCGCAGCCTGAAACTCGGACACATCCGCCTCACCGACCGGTTCTTTCCCGACGGTGTGATAGCCGACGGCGCCGTCAAGGCCTGCCGGAGCCACATCAAGGCGTTCGTGGCCCACGCAGCACGGGAGGCTCGCGACATCGGCTTCGAGGTCGCAGTGGGATGCTCGGGGACCGTCGCCACGTTGGCAGCCCTCTGCGCGGCCCGCCGCGGCGAAACCCTTCGAACTGTCGCCAACGCCACCATCGAGCGGGCCGAGCTCAACGAGGTTGTGGCCGACCTGACGTCCCGACCCACACCCGCTGACCGCGCCGACGTGCCCGGCCTGGAGTCCGCCCGCCGCGACGTGATAGTCGCGGGAGCCATCCTGCTGCGGCAGCTCTTCAAAGCCCTCGGGATCGAGTCGCTGGTCGTGTCGACGGGAGCGCTGCGCGAGGGGCTGCTCCTCGACCGCTTCAACCGCAGGGACCGCTCCCGCGACGACGGTCTCCACCAGGCCGCCGACCTGACCGGAAACCAGCCGCAGAGCCCGAACGCACAGACCAGAACGCAGAACCAGGCTCCACCAGGCCGCTGACCTGACCGGAAACCAGCCGCAGAGCAACGCACAGACCAGAACGCAGAACCAGGCTCCACCAGGCCGCCGACCTGACCGGAAACCAGCCGCAGAGCCCGAACGCACAGACCAGAACGCAGAACTCCTAGTGGCGCCCGGCGGACGCAGCCTGTCCCCGGGGTCAGGAGTGGGCAGCGATCACCGACTCCCCGAAAGCGGCCAAGCCCTCGGCCGTGTCGCGGAAGTAGAGGAACGACGGAACCATCAGCCGGTCCACGCCCCACGACTCGGCCTCCTGCACCGCCGCGGCCGGATCGTCGCCGAACAGCCCGGCATGCACTGTCGACATCTCCAGCCGGGCCGGGTCGCGCCCGCAGCCGGCCGCGGTGTCGCGTGCCAGGTCGAGCAGCTGCGCGACGTCTCCGCCGGCCAGGAACAGGCCGTCGCCGGCGCGCCCCGCCCGGCGGGCGGCTGCCTCGCTGTGGCCGCCGACGTGGATCGGCACGCTCCCGGCCACCGGCTTGGGGTTGGAGCTGGCCCGACGGAACGACACGAAGTCGCCGTCGAAGGTCACGTCGTCGTCCGCCCACACCCGGCGCATGACCTCCATGTACTCCTCGGTGCGAGCGCCGCGGCGCTCCCAGGGCACGCCCAGCGCGTCGAACTCCTCGCGCAGCCAGCCGATGCCCACACCGAGCGTCACCCGGCCCCCCGACAGCACATCGAGAGTGGCCACCTCCTTGGCGAAGGTCAGCGGATGGCGCTCGGGCAGCAGCGAGATGCCGGTGGCCAGCCCGATGGTGGAGGTGACCGCCGCCGCGTAGGCCAGCCAGACCAGCGGATCGGGTATCGGGTTGCTGCCCGACCCGGGCATCCTGCCGTCGGGCGCGTACGGGTAGGCGGACTCGTAGCCCTCCGGGTAGAGGACGTGCTCCACCGTCCACAGCGAGTCGAACCCGGCCGCCTCGGCGGCACCGGCCAGCCGGGCCGCGCCCTCGCCCTCCACGAAAGGGCCCACATTGGCGAACGAGATCCCGAACTTCATCTGTGCTCCTTGCGTGCTGGAAGCCAACCGTCCAAGCAACCGTCCAAGGTAGACAGTGGAGCATCCGGGTGACAGGATGGCGCCTGTGGCCGAAACTACCGCCTCCTCCGACAGCGGCAGCACTTCCGAGGACGTCGAGTCCCCTGCGGTGACCGCCCGACCCGCCCGCACCGGGCCGGGACTGCTCGGAGTGCTGGTCGCGCTGGTCGGACTGGCTGTTGCCGCGGCCGGGATCGTCGGCGTCGCAACGGTGGCCTGGCCGCTGGCACTCCTCATCCCGGTGGGCGGGATCACATTCGCGTCCGCGTGCCCGGGCCAGTACCTGGTGCAGCGCTCCGTGGTCGCCCTCGACGAGCAAGCCAAGGCATCGATGGTGGCCAACCTGCTGGTGGTCCTGACCAGCGAGCAGCAGACCACGCCGACAGTCAACACCGGCTCGCTGTCCTAAGTGTTCGAACCGAACGTCGACGCGGCCCACAAGCGGGGCAACCGCAACGCCAAGTGGACCAAGCACGGCTCCGGCGCGCTCCCGGCGTGGGTGGCCGAGCACGACTTCCGGCCCCCGCCGGAAGTGATCGATGCCATGCAGAGAACTGTCGAGCGGGGCGACTTCGGCTACCACGACCTGGAGGACGACGCATGCGCGGCGTTCGCTCGGTGGGCCGGCGAGCGCTACGGCTGGAGCCCCGACCCCGGGTTGGTGCATACCTGTGTGGACGTCCTCCAGGGCGTCACCGCGGCCGTCACCGCGCTGGCCGGGCCCGGCGAGGGGGTGATCCTCACCCCGCCGATCTACCACGTCTTCCTGCAGATCTGCCCCACCGCCCGCCGGCGCCAACTCGAGTGGCCGATGCGCTGCGACCCGAGCCGGGGCTGGACCCTCGACCCCGACGACCTGGAAGCCCTGGTCCGGCGCGAGCCCGGCGCCCGGGTGCTGCTGTGGTGCCACCCCCACAACCCCACCGGGCGGGTGGCCGACACCGAAGCACTCGAAAGGGTGGTGGAACTGGCCCACGCCCACGACTTCTACGTCGTGTCCGACGAAATCCACGCCGACCTCGTCTACCCGGACTCGCCGGCGCCGTTCGTGCCGTTGCTGTCGATCCCCGGAGCGGCCGAACGGGTGGTGACCGTCACCTCCCCGGCCAAGACGTTCGCCCTGTCGGGACTGCGGTGCGCGGTCATGGCCTACGGCGACCGGGCGCTGCGCCGCCGCGTGAGGGAAGCCCACCCGCCGCTGCTGCTCGGCCACGCAGCCCGCACAGGCATCGACGCCGCCATCGCGGCCTGGACGCACGGCGCGGCCTGGGCCGACGGGCTGGTGGACAACCTGCACGCCCTGCGCGACGAAGTGGCGGACCGCCTCCGCGACGCGGCGCCCGAGGTTGTCTTCCACCGGCCCGACTCCACGTTCCTGGCGTGGCTGGACGTGTCGGCCTGCGGGCTCGGCGACGCTCCCGCCGCCCGACTGCTGGCCGACGCCGGCGTGGCCGTGTCGGAGGGAACCGAGTTCGGGACGAGCGGCGACGGACACGTGCGCCTCAACTTCGGCACATCGGCGGCCGTGCTCGACGAGATCCTCGATCGCATGGCACCGTGCCTGCAGACGTAGCCGGCGGACCGAGGACCTAGCCTCCGGCTCGATGGGAACGGCTCCGCGACCTCGCCGCTGCCGCCACACACCCCGGCACCGCACCAACCTAGCCTCCGGCTCGATGGGAACGGCTCCGCGACTCTTCCGGCGCAGCATCGGCATCGTCGACAGGCCCCAGCACTCAGCCGGCTCGATGGGAACGGCTCCGCGACTCTTCCGGCGCAGCATCGGCATCGTCGACAGGCCCCAGCACTCAGCCGGCTCGATGGGAACGGCTCCGCGACTCTTCCGGCGCCGGGTGCGGCTGTCGGCGCAACCCGCAGGCGATGCGGGCTCGATGGGAACGGCTCCGCGACTCTTCCGGCGCCTGCTCGCGGGCGCCGCGGCTGCTGCCGTGCTGCTGGCCGGATGCAGCGGCGGCCCGCCGGACGCGGACGGCGGCGGCAGTGCGACCGACCCGGCGGCGGCTGCTGCCACGGGTCCCTCCGAGGTCGCCGACGTGATGGCCGCGCGCAACGAGGGCAGCGGGGCGAGGCCGGCCACCGGCGCCGGATCGGCAGATTCCCATGAACCGGGCCCCATCGACCCGCTGGACATCCCCGGCGAGATCATCAACGAGCACAGCCTCGTCGAAGGCGACTGCTTCAACCGGCTCGAGGGCCTTCAAGCAGGCCGGCGGCTCGCCGTCACAGCCCGGACCGGCTGTGACGGCGCCCACTGGGGCGAGGTCTACCACACCTTCGAACTGGACGCCCCCCACCCCGCCGCCTACCCCGGCGAGGATGCGGTACGGGCCTTCGCGCTGAGGGTCTGCTACGAGAACTTCGAGGCGTTCGTGGGGGAGGTCTACGAGTTGTCGGTGTACGACATCGGCGTGTTCGTTCCCAATCGCACGAACTTCGAGCACGACGTGGCCCGCTACCGCGGCGTCCACTGCTGGCTGTACGACGCCGACCGCGAATCGGTGTCGGGCACGGCCGAGGGCACAGCCCGATGACCGGCGCCTCCGACCCGGTCCTCGATCGGCGGCAGCGCCTGGCCCGCCTGGCCAGGACGGGACGACGGCTGGGCTACTCGCTGTACGGCGTGTCGCTGGCCGCGGTCGCTGCGGGCCTCCTGGCCGGTTTCACTGCCGCTGCGGCCATGGTCGCCACGGCCACGCTGGTGGTCGGTTCGGTGGTGCTGTTGCCGTCGATCATCATCGGCTACGGCGTCAAGGCGGCAGACAGGGCCGACCAGAACAACGACTGGTAGCCGCTTGAGACGAGACGGAGGCGCCGAGCTGTTCGACCGGCACCTCCAGAGCGGCGACCGTGAGGCCGCTGGGTGACGGCGCACGACCGGTCCGAGGGTTTGGTGCTGCCTTGTCAAGTCGTCCAACCCGGACACTCCCAGCCCCGCGCAGCAGGGACAACGCAGGCGGGGCCGGGTCGCGGTACAGCACAGCGGTCCCAGCCCCGCGCAGCAGGGACAACGCAGCCAAACCGGCCTCCATCGCCGCCGACGCCCCCCACCCCCAGCCCCGCGCAGCAGGGACAACGGCTGTGGTTGTCTCAACTGGAACTTGCCGACTGAGCCGTCGGGAGGCCTCGGCGGCGACAGCCGGCTGCCCGGCCCGCGGGTCTCTACCCGCCAGACGCGCCCGAAACCGCCCGCAGAGCGGCGATCAGGCCGCCGCGGGAGCCGTAGCGGACGTCATCGGCGCCGACGAAGCGGGCCAGGTCGTGCAGGTGGGGGCGGAGCCGTCCAGCCAGCTCGGCCCGGTCCACGCCGGGTTCGGCGTAGGCGCCCAGCACGCGTAGCGCCCGGGCTGGCCGGTCGGTCTTCAGGTCCAGCCTCCCCACCAGCCGCTCGCCGTGCAGGACCGGCAGCACGTAGTAGCCGTAGACCCGCTCGGACGCCGGGACGTAGATCTCGATGCGGTAGTCGAAACCCCACAGCCGCGCCGCCCGAGACCGGTTCCAGACGATCGGATCGAACGGCGACAACACAGTCAAAGCGTCCACCGACCTCGGGAGCCTCGCCTCCGGGTGCAGGTAGGCGGGCTCGGACCAGCCCTCGACCTCTGCGGTGCAGAGCCCGCCCGCCTCGACAACCTCGCGCAGCCTGGTCCGGCCCTCGCGCACGGGGAGCCGGTAGTAGTCGATGAGGTCGGTGGCGGCACCCACCCCGAGGGCTGCGCCGGAGCGAACCAGCAGCTCGCGCTGAGCCTCCTCGGCGGCGGGTGTGGGCCGCGCCAGCACGTCGGCGGGCACGATCCGCTCCAGCAGGTCGAACTCCTTGGTGAAGTTGCCCCGCCGGCGGACTCCCAGCACGCCGATACGGAACAGCCAGTCGAGCGCTAGCGAACCCAGAGACCGTCCACCCCACCATTCGCCCGGGCGGCGGCGGGGATCGGCCAACTCCCCGACGGTCAGCGGACGCTCCCGCACCTGGGCCAGAACCTCGGCCACGTAACCCGACTCTCGCCGGGCCAGCTCCACCAGGCTGCGCCAGGTCTCGCCCTGCTCGGCCCGCCGCTTCTGCCAGCGCAGCAGAGGCTCGTCGTCCACCGGCAGCAGCGAGGCCTCATGGGCCCAGGCTTCGAACCATTCGTCGTCGCGGTACGCGACACGGTCGAGCAGGGAGGTCTCGTAGCAGCCCAGCCGGGAGAACGGCGGCAGGTACTGCGTCCGCACGACCGCCGGCACCGAGTCGAGCTGCAGCAGCTTCACGCGGCCCATCACCCGGCGCAGATGTCGGCGGTCCACCCGCCCCGCGGGCGCCGGGTCGGTGAAACCCTGAGCCGCCAGCGCCGCCCGCCGGGCCTGCGAGACCGACAGCTCGCGACCGCTCACACCGCCGAGGCCGGTCGCCGCACCACGCACGCCCCGCACCAACCGCACACCCCAGCCGGCGCCACGCCCACACCACCAAAAGAACCTCGCACCAACCGCGCACCGGCCCCGGCATCAAAGCCGGCGGCGCGGCAATCACACACCCCCCGGCACCAACCGCCGTGGTCAGGCGGCTGGTTTATCGCCGGGGGCGTCCTGACAGCGCGGCAATCACACACCCCCCGGCACCAACCGCGCTCAGCCGGCGCCGAACTCACACCACCAGGGTGATCATGCGGCCGGGCACGTAGATCTGTCTGCGCAGCTCCCGTCCGCCGACATGGGCGGACACGTTGGGCTCAGCCAACGCGGCCGACACCGCGGTCTCGGAGTCGGCGTCGGCCGCGATCTTCACCCGGCCCCGCAGCCTGCCGTTCACCTGGACGGGGACCTCCACGGTGTCGGTCACCAGCAGGGCCGGGTCGGCAGCCGGGAACTCGGTCTCCGTCACCGATCCGGCGCCGGCGCCTTGAAGGCGGCGCCACAGCTCCTCCGCGAAGTGCGGGACCAGCGGAGCCAGCATCCGTACCAGCACCTCGGCGACCTCGCGGGGCGCGCCCGGGCCCCGGCGGGTCAGCTCGTTGTTGAGCTCGGTCAGTTTGGCGATGGCCGTGTTGAAGCGCATGCCCTCCATGTCGGAGCGCACCCCGGCGACGGTGCGGTGCATGAGCCGGCGCAGGTCGTCGTCGGGAGGTTCGTCGCTGACCCGCGGCTCGCCGGTCTGCTCGTCGACGACGTTTCGCCACACCCGCTGCAGCACCCGCTGGGAGCCCACCACAGAGCGGGTCTCCCACGGCCGGTCCTGATCGATGGGCCCCATGAACATCTCGTGGAGGCGCAGGGTGTCGGCCCCGTAGGAGGCGTACATGTCGTCGGGGGTGACCGCGTTCTTGAGCGACTTGCCCATCTTGCCCAACTCCCGAACCACCGGCTCACCCCGATGCGAGAAGCCCTCCTGCTGCGAGCCCTCCACCTCGGACGCGGGCACGTACACCCCTCGGGAGTCCTTGAAGGCGTACGCCTGGATGTAGCCCTGGTTGACGAGGCGCTTGAACGGCTCCGGGCTGCTCACATGGCCGAGGTCGTAGAGCACCTTGTGCCAGAACCGGGCGTACAGCAGGTGCAGCACAGCGTGCTCAACACCGCCGACGTACAGATCGACTCCCCCCACCCCGCCGGGGTCGGGGTCGGCCATCCAGTACGATTCTATCTCCGGGTCGACGGGCACCTCGGAGTTGCGCGGGTCGAGGTAGCGCAGGTAGTACCAGCACGAGCCGGCCCACTGCGGCATGGTGTTCAGCTCCCGCCGGTAGCGACGCGTCCCGGCACCGAGATCGAGGTCGGGGCCGGCCCATTGCGCCACACGGCCCAGCGGCGGCTCCGGCTCGGAGTCCCGGACCAGAGCGCGGGGCGCCCAGTCGGTCAGCTCGGGCAGCTCCAGCGGGAGCATGTGCTCGGGCAGGGCCACCGGTCCGATGTCGTCGAACACGATCGGGATGGGCTCGCCCCAGTAGCGCTGCCGGCTGAACAGCCAGTCCCGCATCCGGTAGTTGACTACTTCACGGCCGCACCCGGACTCCCGCAGCCGCTCGAGGACCAGAGCCTTCGACGCCGCCACGTCCAGGCCGTCGAGGAACCTGGAGTTGATAGAGGGGCCGTCACCGGTGTAGGCCAGCCCGTCGGGATGCTCCGGCGGGGGTTGAACGGTGCGGACGACCGGCAGGCCGAAGACCTCGGCGAACTCCCGGTCGCGCTGGTCCTCGCCCGGCACGCCCATCACCGCGCCGGTGCCGTACCCCATCAGCACGTAGTCGGCGACGAAAACCGGCACCCAAGTCCCGCCGCCCGCAGGGTCGCCGACGCCGCCGTTGTCGCCGTTTCTCGTGCCGCAGGCGTCGCCGCAGCCGTCGTCGCCGCAGCCGCCCGGATGCTCGCCGCCGACCCGCGGCCCGGCGGCCCTCGCAGCGCCGGGGCTGGACTCGTCTGCGCCGGTGAGAGGCACGCGTGCGTACGCCCCGAGGAACACGCCCGTCTTGGAGTCGCCGCGGGCGGCGTCGCTCATAGTCGCGGCCTCGACCCTGTAGGCCGCCACCGCCTCGCGGGGCGTCTCCGCGCCGCCGCGCCACAACTCGGGCGTCCGCTCGGGCCAGGCATCGGCCGTCAGCTCGTCCACCAAGGGATGCTCGGGAGCCAGCACCATGTAGGTGGCGCCGAACAGCGTGTCGGGCCGGGTGGTGAAGACCTCTATGGCCGGCCCGGCTGCCGCCGCTCGGCCTGCCGTGCGGGCCGCATGCGGGACATCTCGTCCGAGGACGGACACATCGGACAGTTCCGAGGGGTCGTCGACGGTGTTGCTTCGGTCGGCGCCGGTGCCCGCAGCCGCCACTTCGGCATCGAAGGAGACCTCGGCGCCGACGGAGCGGCCGATCCAGTTGCGCTGCATGGTCTTGACCGATTCGGGCCAGTCGAGCCGGTCGAGATCCTCCAGCAGGCGGTCGGCGTAGGCGGTTATCCGCATCATCCACTGCTTCAGCGGGCGCTTGAACACCTCGTGGTTGCCCCGCTCGGAGCGGCCCTCGTTGGTGACCTCCTCGTTGGCCAGCACCGTGCCCAGCGCCGGGCACCAGTTGACTGGAGCGTCGGCCATGTACACGAGGCGACAGCCGTCGATCAGGCGGCGCCGGTCGGCCTCGGAAAGCGCTTCGTACCAGCCGGGCCGGCCGGGACGGACGTCGATGCCGGGCGGCAGCAGCCCCTCGGGCGGCATCCGAGTCCCAGCGCGAAACTCTGTTTCCAGCTCCGCGACAGGCCGGGCCCGGCGCTCGTCGGGATCGAACCACGAGTTGAATATCTGCAGGAAGATCCACTGGGTCCAGCGGTAGTAGTCGACGTCGGTGGTGGCGACGCCCCGCCGCTTGTCGTGGCCCAGGCCGAGACGGTCGAGCTGGCGGCGCATGTTGTCGATATTGGCCTCGGTGTTGGCCCGGGGGTGCTGGCCGGTCTGGCGGGCGTGCTCCTCCGCCGGCAGTCCGAAGGCGTCGAAGCCCATGGTGTACAGCACGTTGAAGCCGCACATCCGCTTGAAACGCACGTACACGTCGGTGGCGATGTAGCCCAGCGGATGGCCGACGTGCAGCCCCGACCCCGACGGGTACGGGAACATGTCCATCACGAACAGCTTGGGTCCGGCGGGGGCCTCGCCCGACGAGAGCGCCCCGGTCGGGTTGGGCGTCTCGCAGGTGCCTTCCGCCGCCCATCGGTCCTGCCAGAGCGTCTCGATCTCGGCGGCCAGGGCAGCGTCGTAGCGGTGCGGCGGAATGTCGGCCTCGGGCGCGGCGGGCATGGTGGCCAAGGCTACGGTCCGACCTCGGCGGCGCGGACCTCCGCGCCCCCGAACGGTCGCCTGCGCCCGGCAGCCGGGACCGCCGCGGCCCAGTCCGCAGCCACCGGCACCCACCCCCGCCCCGCGCGCGGCCGGCGGCGAGAGCCGACCAGCCCAGTCTTCGCAACTCGATGCCCCCGCCCCGCGCGCGGCCGGCGGCGAAGATCGTCCCTCGGGTTGCTTGCGACAGACCCGAACTGTGCTACGATCCGTTCCGTATCGTGGGACTGGTCCACAGTACGGAACCAGCGAGTGCCTGACCAGCGAGTGCCTGACCAGCGAGTGCCTGTCGTCCGTGGAAGTGGACCCGCTACCGACATGCGGAGGGCTGAGCCGGATGACCGACATGCCTGATTCCGGGCCCGACACAGTCGACGACGACATCGACCTCGCGAGCCTCGAGGACGAGGACCTCACCGCCCAGATGCACGACGACCTCTACGACGGCCTGGCCGACGAGATCGCCGAGGGAACCCACATCCTGCTCGGCCGGGGCTGGCCTGCCGACAAAGTGCTCAATGACGCCCTCGTCGAAGGCATGCGCATCGTGGGCATCGACTTCCGCGACGGAATCCTGTTCGTGCCGGAGGTCCTGCTGGCCGCCAACGCCATGAAGGCCGGCATGGCCATCCTGCGGCCTCTGCTGGCCGAGACGGGCGCCGAGCCCATCGGCAGCGTGGTGATCGGCACGGTCAAGGGCGACATCCACGACATCGGCAAGAACCTCGTCGCGATGATGCTGGAGGGCGCCGGCTTCGAGGTGTTCGACCTCGGCATCAACACCGACGCCGACGAGTTCCTGGCCGCCCTCGACGAGCACAAGCCCGACATCCTCGGCATGTCGGCCCTGCTCACCACCACCATGCCCTACATGAAGGTGGTGATCGACACCCTGATCGCGAAAGGCATACGCGACGACTTCATCATCCTCGTCGGCGGGGCGCCACTCAACGAGGAGTTCGGGTCGGCCGTCGGCGCCGACGCATACTGCCGCGACGCAGCTATCGCCTCCGAAACCGCCAAGGCCCTCGTCACGGCACGCCGGGCCTCCCGATGACGGCCCCGCCCCGGCGATCCAAAGTACTGGTCCTCGGCTGCGGCGCGCTGGTCCGCGAGCTGCGCGCTGTGGCCGCCCTCAACGGCCATCGCTGCCTCGAGGTGGAGTGCCTTCCAGCGATCATGCACAACCGCCCCGAACAGATCCCCGACGCAGTCCGCCGGAGGGTCAGGGCCGCCAAGGCCCGTGGCAGCTACAGCACGATCATCGTGGGCTACATGGACTGCGGCACCGGCGGACTGCTCGACCGGGTGTGCGCCGAGGAGGGCGTCGAGCGGCTGCCCGGCGCCCACTGCTACGAGCTGTACGCCGGTGCGGACGCCTTCGCCGGCCTGCAAGACTCCGAGCCTGGCACCTTCTACCTCACCGACTACCTGGTGAGGCACTTCGACCGCTTGATCATGCAGGGCTTGGGCATCTCGCGGCATCCCGAACTGCTCGAGGCGTACTTCGGCAACTACACCCGTGTCGTCCACCTCGCCCAAGCCGACGACGCCGGCCTGGCCCGCGCCGCTCAGGACGCCGCCGCCCGTCTCGGCCTGCGCTGCGAGCGGACCCTCACCGGCATCGCCTTGCTCGAGCGCCCCATCCTGCGACTGTCCGCCGCCGCGGGCGCCGAAGCGGCATGAGCTCCCCAGCGGGACGACGCGGGCACAGGCGCCGCAACGACGACGGGCGCCTGGTGCTGATCAGCTGGCGCGACATTCCAGCCCAGGTCAACGGCGGCTCCGGCGCCGACCGGGTCCAGCGCATCCTGCCCCGCCGGTTCCAGAGAGCCATAGACCGAGCCGCCATGGTCGCAGGCAAGACCCAGGCCTCGCAGTACGTCGGCGAATGGCGACGGTCGCTGATCGGATCGGGCTCAGACGATCCCGCGGCCGCGGCCACCGCGGCCGCGGCCTCGCTGGAGGCGGCCTTCCCCCGGGAGCGGCTCGACGAATTCGTCAAGACGGGCGGGTGGGACCCCGAGCGCGGCGACCACGGTCCGTCGGCGCCTGCGGACCGCGACCGGCCGGAGGGAGACTCCCAGTGACCGAGACCGTCGTCAGCTCGGCCACCAGGGAGGTGGTCATCGGATTCGACCGTCCGTTCGTGATGATCGGCGAGCGCATCAACCCCACCGGTCGACGACTGCTGGCCGAGGAGATGCGCGACGGCGACTTCAGCCGGGTCGAAGCCGACGCACTGGCACAGACCACGGCCGGAGCCCACATGCTCGACGTGAACGCCGGGATCCCCCTTGCCGACGAGCCGGCTCTGCTGGCCCAGGCTGTCAAGCTCGTGCAGAGCGTGACCGACGCTCCGCTGTCGATCGACTCCTCGATAGTCGAGGCCCTGGAGGCCGGCATCGGGGTGTACCAGGGCAAGCCCCTCATCAACTCCGTCACCGGCGAGGAGGAGGTTCTGGAGCGGATTCTGCCGCTGGTCGCCCGCCACGGCGCCGCTGTGGTGGCCATCTCCAACGACGAGACCGGTATCAGCGAGGATCCCGACGTGCGGTTCGAGGTGGCCCGCAAGATCGTGAACCGGGCCGCCGACCACGGAATCCCGGCCTGCGACGTGGTCGTGGACCCGCTGGTGATGCCGATCGGCGCCATGGGCACAGCCGGACGGCAGGTGTTCCGACTGGTGCAGCGTCTGCGGACCGAACTCGGGGTGAACACCACCTGCGGCGCCAGCAACGTCAGCTTCGGCCTGCCCGCCCGCCACATGATCACCGGGACCTTCCTCTCGATGGCGATAGCGGCCGGACTGACCTCCGCGATCATGAATCCCATGCACCCCGAGGCCAAGAACGCGGTGATGGCCGCCGACGTGCTCGCCGGCCACGACCGGGACTGCGCCGCCTGGATCGCGGAGCACCGCGACCCCGAAGCGGTCGGATCGAGACGGCGGAGTGGTCGCCGCCGCATCTCCTGAGCCCGCACACGGCGGCAGGCGACGACATGCACGACACCTACGGCGTGGTGTTCAACCCTTCGGGGATACGCGCCTCGGCGGCCGCCGGAGCCACCGTGCTCGACGCGGCCCGGTCCGGCGGAGTGGACCTCGACTCGGTGTGCGGCGGCCGCGGCCTGTGCGGCCGGTGCCAGGTCTCGCCCGCCGACGCCCGAGTCCTCTCCGATCCGGGACCCACCGAGCGCGGCTACCGGGGCCGACGCCCGTTGGCGCCCGGCTGCCGGCTGGGCTGCCAGGCGGTGGTGCTGGCCGACGCGGTCATCGACGTCCCGCCGGAGAGCCAGGTCCATCATCCGGTGGTGCGCAAGTCCATCGACCTCGGAGAGGTGGTCGTCGATCCGGTCGTCACGCTGCACTACGTGGAACTGCCCGAGGTCGTCCTCGGGTTCGAGGCCGCCGAGACCGACCTGGTGGCAGAGGTCCTGGCCGCCGACTGGGGACTGGCCGAGGTCGAGTTCCCGGCACCGGTCCTGGCCGGGCTCTCTCCTGCCATCACGGACGGGGGCGGGGCGGTCACGGTGGTGGTGCATGATCGACGCAGCGTCCTCGGCGTGCGTCCCGACTACTCCGACAGGGCTTGGGGCGTGGCCGTCGATGTGGGATCGACGACCATCGCCGGTTACCTGCTGGAACTCTCGTCAGGTGAGGTCGCCGCCTCCTCGGGACGGATGAACCCCCAGATCCGCTTCGGCGAGGACCTCATGAGCCGGGTGTCCTACGCGATGATGAACCCCGGCGGCGGGGCCGCTCTCACCGAGGCCGTGAGGGGCGCGGTCGACGAGCTGGTGGGCGAGCTGTGCGCGCTGGCCGACGCAGACCGCGGGAGGGTACACGACCTGGTGGTGGTGGGGAACCCGATCATGCACCACTTGGTGCTGGGTCTCGACCCCACGCCGCTGGGCGCGGCGCCTTTCACGCTCACCACCGCCGCCGCCGTGCGCGGCCGGGCCGCCGACATCGGGGTCGAACTGCCGCACGCCGCGCTGTACGTGGGTCCCTGCATCGCCGGCCACGTCGGCGCCGACGCGGCCGCGGCCGCCCTGGCTGAGGGCCCTCACCGGGCATCGGACCCGATGCTGGTAGTGGACGTGGGCACCAACGCCGAGATCGTGCTGGGCGACGGGCGCCGGGTGCTGGCCGCGTCCAGCCCGACCGGCCCCGCCTTCGAGGGCGCCCAGATCAGCTGCGGCCAGAGGGCCGCACCGGGAGCGGTGGAGCGGGTCCGGATCGATCGGGACACATGGGAGCCGCGGCTCAAGGTGATCGGCAGTGATCTCTGGTCCGACGAGCCGGGCTTCGCCGCGGACCTGGACCGGGCCGGGCTCCAAGTGTCGGGACTGTGCGGCTCGGCCATCATCGAAGTGATCGCGGAGATGTTCATGGCCGGAGTGATCGACCGCCACGGCGCGATCTCGTCGGATCGGGGCCGGTCGCGGCGCGTCGTGGCCGACGGCCGCACGTTCAGCTACGTGCTTCAAACCGAGCCGGTCCTGCTGTCGATCACCCAGAACGACGTCCGTGCCGTCCAGCTGGCCAAGGCCGCCCTGCGGGCCGGCATCGACCTGCTGCGCGAGCACGCCGGGATCGACGAGGTGGCGGACGTCCGGCTGGCCGGCGCCTTCGGCGCCCACATAGACCCGGTGCGGGCCATGGTGCTGGGCCTCGTCCCCGACACGCCCGCTGGCGGCGTCCGTGCCGCCGGCAACGCGTCCGGGGTGGGCGCTGTGCGCATGCTGCTGTCCGGCGAGCAGCGCCGGGAGGTCGAGCGCCTGGCACGGTCGGTGGTCAAGATAGAGACGGCCACCGAGGCGCGTTTCCAGGAGCTGTTCGTGGCCGCCATGGCCTTCCCCCACGAGACCGAACCGACGCCGCACCTGGCAGCGCTGATCGACCTGCCCGACGAGGCCGCCCCCGACCCGGACCAGCTCCGCCGCCGTCGACGCAGAACCCGCCCGGCAGCATGAACCCGCTCGTTGTAATTCAAGGAGTAGAGACAATCATGGACGAGGCAGCATGAACGAGCCGCGAGGGCGCAGAGGCGGAGGCCGGGCCGGCCGGCGGGCGGCGCGGGCCGCGACCGCTGAGACGGCGCCCTATCTGGTCCGCAGGCTGCCGCCGGTGGACATCGTCGACGAGGAGGGTCTGGAGCAGATCGAGCGCAACGCCGACATCATCCTGTCCGAGATCGGCGTCGCCTTCCAAGACTTCCCCGAGGCACTGGAACTCTGGCGTGAAGCCGGGGCCGATCTCGACGGCGAACTGGTGAGGTTCCCGCCCGGCATGTGCCGCCAGATCGTGCAGGACAACGCCCCCGCAGCGTACACCCAGCACGCCCGCAACCCTGCCCGCAGCGTGGCGGTCGGCGGCGACGCCACCGTGTTCGCGCCCAACTACGGCTCGCCCTTCGTGACGGACCTCGACCGGGGCCGCCGCTACGCCACACTGGAGGACTTCCGCAACGTGGTGAAGCTGGCCTACGCCCTGCCCCAGCTCCACCACAGCGGGGGCACGGTGTGCGAGCCGGTGGACGTGCCGGTGAACAAGCGCCACCTCGACATGGTGTACGCCCACCTCCGCTACAGCGACAAGCCGTTCATGGGCTCGGTGACCGCGGCCTCCCGGGCCGTCGACTCGGTCGAGATGGCCCGCATCGCCTTCGGGGGGGATCTCGCCGACCGCACGGTCATGACCTCGCTGATCAACGCCTCGTCACCGATGCGCTGGGACGCCACCATGCTGGGCGCGGCCACCGCCTACGCCCGGGCCAACCAGGCATGCATGGTCAGCCCGTTCATCCTGGCCGGGGCGATGTCGCCGGTGACGGTGGCCGGTCTGGCCGCGCAGGCTCTCGCCGAAGCGCTGTCGGGCATGGCCTACTTGCAGCTGGTGCGGCCCGGCGCCCCGGTGGTGTTCGGCACGTTCGCATCCTCGATGTCGATGGCCACCGGGGCGCCGACCTTCGGCACGCCCGAGGCGGGCCAAGCCGTCTATGTGATGGCGTCGCTGGCCCGCCGGGTGGGGGTGCCGTTCCGCTCCGGCGGGCAGTTCACGTCCTCGAAGCTGCCCGACGCGCAAGCCGCCTACGAGTCGGCCCACACCCTGCTGCCCACCATGCAAGCCGGCGTGAACTTCGTGCTGCACGCCGCGGGCTGGCAGGAGGGCGGGCTGGCGCTGGGCTACGAGAAGCTGATCCTGGACGCCGATCAGCTCGGCGCCATGGAGGTGTGGGCCCGGGGAGTCGACGTGAGTGACAACGGTCAGGCAATGGAGGCGTTCCGCACCAACGCACACGGCCACCACTTCCTGGGCAACCGGCACACGCTGGCCAATTTCGAGACCGCCTTCTGGCGCTCCGACATCTCCGACGCGGCCAGCTACGAACAATGGTCCGAGGAGGGCTCGCTGTCCGCCGCGCGGCGAGCCAATGCCCGTTGGAAGCGGCTCCTCGCAGACTACGAGCCGCCACCCATCGACGACGCGGTCGACGACGAACTGCGCGACTACGTGGCCCGGCGCAAAGCCGAGATGCCCGACGAGATCGACTGACCGGTCTCGGCCGGTGGCCGGACGTCCCCCTGCGACTCCGGGCGCGCGGCCGGCGTTCCGCAGCCCGAGGTCCGCTCAAGCCGCGGTGTCGCGAGCCTGGCCTCTCACGCGGCGTCCGTGTCGTTCTCCGGATGTCCCTGAAGGGACCCCGGCCCATGCAAGGGCAGGGGGCCTCTCACGCGACGTCCGTGTCGTTCTCCGGATGGGGGCGGTCGGGCAGCCGCAGACCTATGAGCTCGCCCGCGGCGTGCAATTCAAAATGCCACACGTCGACATCTTCGGGGCTGCTCTCACGCAGGGACGTGACAGCGTGCCAGATGGAGAGGCGGGCCGCGTGCGCTGTCGTCTCCGGGGACTCCGCGGCACGCGACACCGCGGCGTACCCGGCGGAGATGCCCGCGTACACGTCGCTGTGGACGGCGACCGACGCCGCCGCCCACTCCGCCAGCGCTCGGAGCGCCCGCGGCCTGGATCGGTTCACCGGATCGTCAAAGACCGCGACCACCCACGAGTGCCAAGCCGATGAGCCTCGCTCTGCCATCGTTGTCTCCCTTCACACGCCTCCGGAGGAATCCGGCCCGAGCCTAATGGGCCGTCGGCAGGCTTCGTCGCGCCACCATCGGCCATTCAGCCATTCCAGCAGACCGGGCCGCCAGCGGTGCGACGCCGCCGCCTCCGCGGATCGAGAGCATCCCGCAGGCCGTCCCCTCCAACGCAACGCCGCCGCCTCCGCGGATCGAGAGCATCCCGCAGGCCGTCCCCTCCAACGCAACGCCGCCGCCTCCGCGGATCGAGAGCATCCTGCAGGCCGTCCCCTCCAACGCAACGCCGCCGCCTCCCAAGACTCACCGACTCCGCGGATCGAGAGCGTCCCGCAGGCCGTCCCCGATGAAGTTGATGCACAGCACCGTTGCCACGATGGCCATGCCCGGTGCCCACACCAGCCACGGCGCGGTGATGACGAAGCCCTCGTTGCCGCCCAGCATGTTGCCCCATGTGGCGGTGTGGGCCGGGCTGACCCCGAGCCCCAGGAAGCTCAGCGTCGACTCCGCGAGGATGGCGCCGGCCACGCTCAACGACACCGCGACGACGATCTCGCCGACCAGGTTGGGCAGCAGGTCGCGCACCATGATGCGGCGGCCGGGCACACCCAACGCGACGGCTGCCTCCACGAACTGGTTCTCGCACAGCGACAGCACCTTGGCCCGCACGATCCGGGCCGGAACCATCCAGGTGACCGCCGCCAGCACGATCACCACGTCCGACACCCCGTCGCCCAGTATCCGAGCCGCCATGATCACCACCATCAGGCTCGGGAGCGCCAGCATGGTGTCGGTGAAGCGCATCAGCGCCGAGTCCACCCATCCCCGGCAGTAGCCGGCCACCAACCCGACGGCTGTTCCCACCACCCCGCCTATCGACGCCACCGACACCCCGACCAGCAGCGAAATGCGGCCTCCGTGGAGGATCCGGCTCAGGGTGTCGCGTCCGAGGGTGTCGGTTCCCAGCAGGAAGTCGCCGCTCGGCGGTTCGAGGATCCTGTCCAGGTTCTGCTCGGTGGCGCCGTAGGGTGCCACCCAGTCGGCCAGCACGGCGCACAGCGCGATCAGGGCGAGCACGGCCAGCGAGGCGGCGGCCAGGCGGCGGCCGCGGAACCGTCGCCACACGACCCGCCAATCCGCTGCCGCTTCACAGCCCGCACGGTCGAGCGGCTGCCCGGCCATCGACCGGCTGTCGCCGAGTCGGTCGGCGCCCCGGTACCGATAGCCGGGCCGCGCCTCCGAGCACTCAGCCACAACACACCCCCGCATCCGCCGGCCCCGCTCCCGGGCACTCAGCCATAGCGGATCCTCGGGTCGAACACGGCGTAGAGCAGATCGGCCAGCATGTTCATCAAGAACACAGCGGCCGACACGATCATCACCGTGGCCAGCAGCACGGGATAGTCGCCGGCGTTGAGCGAGTCGAGGAACAGGAGGCCCATGCCCGGATACTGGAACACCCGCTCGGTCACGATCAGGCCGCCCACCAGCAGGCCCAGATCCACCGCCGCCAGCGTCGTCACAGGGATCAGCGCGTTGCGCACGCCGTGGCGCACCACCACCCTGCCTTCGGACAAGCCTTTGGCCCGGGCGGCGGAGATGTAGTCCATGCCCATGACCTCCAGCATCGACGACCTCATGTAGCGGCTGTAGGCCGCCACCAGCTGAAACGACAGCGCCACCACCGGCAGCACCAAGTGGCGTGCCCGGTCGAGCAGGTCGAAGCCCTGCCGGCCGGGCGAATAGATCCCGGCCGTGGGCAGCAGCGGCGCTCCGAGCCGCAGCCACTCGGTCAGGTACAGCCCGAACAGCAGCTGCAGCATGAGCCCCAGCCAGAACACGGGGATCGAGATGCCCACGAACGAAACGGTGGTCACGGCCCGGTCGACGACCGAGTCCGGGCGCAGCGCCGACAGGGTGCCCGCCGCCAGCCCGACCCCCAGTGAGACGGCCACCGCGACCACGACGAGCAGCAGCGTGTTCGCCATGGCGGTGCGCAGCAGCGGCCAGACCTCCGCGCCGTTGCGGACCAGCGACGTGCCCAGGTCGCCGGTCACGAAGTCGCCGAGCCAAGTCAGGTAGCGGGCCCCGAACGGCTCGTCGAGGCCGAGCGACTCGATGTAGGCCCTTCGCGCCTCGGGGCTGATGCGAGGGTTGAGGGTCAGCTGCGCGGCGGGGCTGGAGATCTCGCCCGCCGCCCAGAACGTCGCGAACGAGACCGCCAGCAGGATCGGCACCGTGATGGCGAGCCGTCCGGCCGCGTAGCGGATCACCTCAGGAGTCTGCCCGCCGGTCCCGTCCGGCGGACCACCCGGCCGCCCGGCAGACCACTCCGACGCACCCGCTCAGCAGACAGCCCCGACGCTCACCCGATCACGGCCCAGTCGTAGAGGTCGTAGAAGCCGCCGTAGACACTCGACACGTACCGGCCAGGTCCTTCCAGCACCACCGGGTCCCAGGTAAGCAGGTTCGGCAGAACGTACAACGGGATCCAGGGGACGTCGTCGGCGAGCAGGGCGCCGAGATCGTGTACCAGCTTCAGGCGCTCCGCCTCGTCGAGCTCGGCGTCGATGGCGAAGGCCAGGTCGCTGGCCTGCTCGCTGGCGTAGGCGGTGAAGTTCTGCCCGCTGTAGCCGTTGGCCTCGGTGGGGATGCCGTCGATGTCGTAGATCGCGGTCACGGTCGGGTCGGGGTCGGTGCTGTTGGCGTACAGCGCCACCGGACCGAAGTTCATGACCGGCAGCCGGTTCTGGAACAGCTCGCCAGCGTCGTAGTTGATGATCTCCCAACCGATCCCGAACGGCCTGGTCATCTCGATCACGAGGGCCTGCACGTCCTCGCGGCGCTTGTTCCCTGCGACGGTGTTCCATTGCAGCACCAGTTCGGTCCCCTCGGCGTTCACCCACAGGCCCTCGGGGTCGGGGCGCGTCCAGCCGTCCGCTGTCAGCAGCTTCTCGACGGCGTCCATGTCCTGTACGTAGCGGTCGAAGTGGTCGCCGCACCACTCCCCGAAGGCCGGGTTCCAGCCTGCGCACTGCAGCACCTCGGGGTCGTCGATGATGGGGCCCAGCGCCACGTCGGCGACCTGCTGCCGGTCGAGCGAGTGGGCGAGGGCCTGACGGAGCCGCTTGGTTATCTCGAATCGCCGATCCGGCGCCGCCTGGTTCATCCAGAGGCCCTCCATGAAGGTGCCCTCGCCGGACGCGAAGGCCAGAGGCGGCCCGAGGCGCTGCTTGGCGCCGGGGAAGGGCTGGGGGAACGCGGCCATGACCTCGCCCGTCTGCAGCGCGGTGACCTCAGTATCGGTGTCCTCTCTGGGCACCATCACCACCCGGTCGGCCAGCGGCAACCGGTCGGCGACCCAGTAGTTCTCGTTGGGGACCAGAATGTGCTGGTCCTGGCTCCAGGACTCCTGGCGCCAGGGCCCGCCCGAGACCGGTATCGAGTCGTTCCAGTGGCCCGAGGTCTCGGTCTCGCCGTCGAAGGCGTGGGCGGGCAGGATCCCCTCGATCCCGCCGAAGAGCTGGCGCCAGGGCGCGTAAGGCTCGGAGAACTCGACGACCGCGACACCCGGGTCGTCGTGGCCCACCGCGGTGATGAGGTCGTACCCGATGGTGTTGAGCGAGCCCTCGGTGTCGAGCCTCGCCCGCCAAGTGAACCACACATCGGTACTGGTGATGGGAGTGCCGTCGCTCCAGCGCGCGGCCGGGTCGATCCGGTAGGTCACAGTAAAGGAGCCGTCGGTGTGCGTCTCCACCCCGCCGTTGCCAGTTGACGGCGCATCGATGAGGACGGGCGAGGCTCTCAGGTTGTTGCCTGCGTCGTACTCCATCAGGCGCGGCTGCAGATGGACGAGCACCGACCAGTACAACCAGGTCGCGTTGGCGCAGGATGTGAACGGGTTGAGGCACTCGGGCCACTGCTCCACCGCCAGCACGATCTCGCCTCCGGACCTTTCCGCGGCGGGTCGGGCTTCGTTGTTCGTCGAGCCGCCGCACGCAGCCACGGCGACCAGAGCGGCCGCTGCCAGCACCGTGCCCAGCAAGCGAGCAAGGCAGAGGGACGGCTTCTCCCGCTTAGTCCTCATGGGTCCCAGCCTAGACGCCACAAGCCGAACATCAGGACCGAGTCGAGCGTGCAGGACCATCACCGGCATCAACGCCGGACGCGCCGGCCGAACCTCCACCCATTCCGGATGGTCCGCCCCGCTGCGGCCGCACACATCGAAGAGAAAAGCCGAACCCCCACCCATTCCGGATGATCGGAGGCCCTGCTAGCGGAGACGGGGACGGCGCAGGAGGTTGGCCGCCACGGCAGAGGCCCGCAGCGGCCACGGATCGAACCTGCCCTGCTCGGAAACAGGCGGAGCCGGTCGTGTGAGCATGCGGTACACGACGTAGAGCGCGATGACTGCATGGCACACGACCAGAATCCCGAAGTAGACCCACGGAGCGACGGTCGCCATCAGGAAGCCGCCCAGCGTCGGCCCGATCACCGCCCCGACCCCGCCGACCCTCACCAGCGATGCGCTGGCCCCGGTCAGCTGCGCGGGAGAAACGCTGTCGGCTGTGGTGGCCACAGCCAACGAGTACAACGGGAACGTCGAGCCGCCGTGGACGAACATCAGCAGCAGCGACTGCGCCGACCCCACCGGCACCAGCAGGTGCAGACCCGCGGATCCGGCCGCGACGACGGCAACTGCCAGAATGACGTAACGGCGGGGCACCCGGTCCGAGACGCTGCCGACGAGCCACTGGAACGCCATCGAGCCGACTATGGACGACACCACGAACAGCGAGATCCGGGTGTTGGAGAGGCCCTCGGAGGCGGCGTAGAACGCGCCGAGCCCCAGCAGGCAGCCCTGCGAGACACCGACCCAGAACGCGGTGAGCAGCCCCAGCGGCACGATCTTGACCAGCTCGCGCAGCGAGATCGGCTCGGGCACCACCAGTGGCGGCGCGGTGGACGCCGACAGCGCCACCGGCACCAGCGCGAACGAGATCAGCGCCGAGGACGCCACGAACAGCTTGAAGCCGCCCGGGTCGGCGATGTTCAGCATGAGCTGGCCGGCGCCCGTCCCGCCCATGGTCACGATCATGTAGCGCGACAGCATCCGGCCCCGTGTGGCGTTGGTGGCCATGTCGTTGAGCCACGACTCGACCGTCACCAGGATCCCGGCCAGGCACAGCCCGTAGGCGAGCGTCAGCAGCGTCCACGAAACCGGATGGATCCAGACCACGTGCAGGATGCCCGCGACCGAGCCCACCGACGACAGGGCAGCGAACACTCTGATGTGACCGACCGAGGCGATGAAATGCTCGGCCGCGCGGGTGCCGAACAGGAATCCCAGGAAGTAGCTGGCCATCACCATTCCGGTCACGGCCAGCCCGAAGTCCTCCAGCTCGGCCCGAACGCCCACAGCGACCCTCAGCAGACCGCTGCAGGACATGACCAAGGCCACGCCTGCGAGCAACGACCTGACCGCTCCGAAGCTGTCGCCGCGAGGCTCTATCAGCGGTCCGCCCGACAGCCTGTCGTCGCCGGGCCCGGGCCGCACCACGGCGCCTGGGGCCACGCCCGAAGCGTAGTGACGCCCGCCGCGAACCCGCAAGCCGTCCGTGTCCTGCATCACAGCATCCGCTGCATGTCGAACGTGCCGAGTGCGGCCGGGGCGGGAACGTCCGCCGAATCCCGCAGACACCGTCACCGCTGCTCGGCGTGAGTCGTGCGCTCGGTCATGTCGCTCAAGGACGGCCGTTGGATCCCGCGGAGGCGGGCCGGGCCGCGGCGCGTCAACCTCGGGCCAGCCGCCGCGGCCGCGGCGCGCGAATCCAACCGGCAGGGCAGGCCGGGCCGCGGCGCGTCAACCTCAGGCCAGCCGCCGCGGCCGCGGCGCGCGAATCCAACCGGCAGGGCAGGCCGGGCCGCGGCGCGTCAACCTCAGGCCAGCCGCCGCGGCCGCGGCGCGCGAATCCAACCGGCGGGGCAGGCCGGGCCGCGGCGCGTCAGCCTCGGGCCAGGGCTGCGGCGATGGCCTCGCGCACCGGGATCGGGCTCTCCACCTGCAGGAAGTGGCCCACCCTGTCGAGATGCACGGTGGTGGCGCGGCCGTTCCCGAAGGCTGCGATCATCCCGGCCGCGGCCCGGCTGGGCGTCATCTTGTCCTCACGGCCCAGTATCAGCGTCACCGGACATCGCGTTTTGGCCGCGGCTTGCTCTGCGCCGTCGTATGCGTTGCAGGCGGCCAGATCATTGGCCAGCACGCCCGGCCGTGCCCGGGCCAGCAGCGAGGTGTTGCCCCCGATCAGCCACATGCCCGGCGAGGCGTGGCCCCCGGTGTGGGCTCGGCTGCCTATGCCCCACGAGGTGATGAGCCTCCCGGCCAGCGGAGCGTCTGTCTCTGCCGCCGACTGAAGCGCCGGATGCACCGGCATCGCACCGGCCGTGCCCATCAGCACCAGCGACCGGGCTGCCTCTGGGCACTGGGCGGCCGCCTCCAGCGCCACGAACGATCCCATGGAGTGCCCCACCAGGTGGACGGGTGCCAGACCTAGGGCCTCGACGACGTTCACCAGCCACGTCCCCATCGCCTCGATGCCGGCCGGCGCGGGACCCTCGCTGCCGCCGTGGCCGGGAAGGTCCACCGCCGCGGCCCGGTAGCCGTGGTGGGCGATCCAGCGGGTCTGGAGCTGCCACACGGTGCGGTCCCCGCCGGCTCCGTGCACCAGCACCACCGCGGGCTCGTCGCCGTCGATGCTGCGGCCCCCGGTGGCGCATCGCACGACTCGCCCGTCGATCAGCGTCTCCACGATCAGCAGGCCCCGTCCGGCGATCCCAGCACACAGCGAACGAGCGGGCGTCCACACCTGCCACATCGCGCATGAGGACGCCCATCGTCCGGCGATCCCAGCACACAGCAAACGAGCGGGCGTCCACACCTGCCACATCGCGCATGAGGACGCCCATCGTCCGGCGATCCCAGCACACAGCGGACGAGCGGGCCGGCGCGGACGAGCGGGCCGGCGCGGACGAGCGGGCCGGCGCGGACGAGCGGGCCGGCGCGGACGAGCGGGCCGGCGCGGACGAGCGGGCCGGCGCGGACGAGCGGGCCGGCCGGAGCGGCTCCACAGTCCGCAGGAACGATGCTGGACACGGTCGTACCGGCGAGCCGTCAGCGCTGCGACGCCTTGAGGGCCCGCTCCAAGTCGTCGACGATGTCGCGGGGGTCCTCCAGCCCGACCGAGATCCGCACCAGGTCCTCACCCACCCCGGACGCCGCCAAGTCCTCGACCGACATCTGCTGGTGGGTGGTGCTGGCCGGATGGATCACCAGCGTCTTGGCGTCGCCCACGTTGGCCAGATGGGAGGCCAGCCGGACGGCGGCGATGAACTTGGCGCCGGCGTCGCGCCCGCCGGCGATGCCGAAGCTCAGGATGGCCCCTGTGCCCCTCGGGTAGAGCCGGCGAGCCAAATCGTGGTCGGGGTGGCTGGACAGCGACGGGTACTTGACCCACGTCACCGCGTCGTTGGCGGCCAGCGCCTCGGCCACCGCCTCGGTGTTGGCCACATGGCGCTGCATCCTCAGCGGCAGCGTCTCGACGCCTTGGAGGATCTGGAAGGCGTTGGCCGGGCTCATGCAGGCCCCGAAGTCGCGCAGCCCCTCGGCCCTTGCCCGGCTGATGAAGGCGCCGGGGCCGAACTCGTCGCTGAAGCTGATGCCGTGGTAGCCGGCGTAGGGCTCGGTGATCGTGGGGAACAGGCCCGAGGCGTCCCAGTCGAAGCAGCCCCCGTCTACGAGGATGCCTCCCAGAGCCACCCCGTGGCCGCCCAGGAACTTGGTGGCCGAGTGCATCACGATGTCGGCGCCTTGCTCGACGGGTCGGAGCAGGTACGGGGTCGAGAAGGTGGCGTCCACCATGAGCGGGAGACGGTGCTCGTGGGCGATGCCGGCCACTGCGCCGATGTCGAGGACCTCGATGCCGGGGTTGCCGAGCGTCTCCGCGAAGACGAGACGGGTGTCGGCGCCGATGGCGGCGGCGAACTCGTCGGGACGGCGGGGGTCGACGAACGTGGTAGTGATGCCGAGACGCGGCAGGGTCAGGTTGAGCACGTTGTGGGTGCCGCCGTAGATGTTGCGGCTGGCCACGATGTGGCCGCCGGCGCCCATCAGGGTGGCCACGGCCAGGAAGAAGGCAGCCTGGCCGCTAGCTGTCGCGACCGAGCCCACGCCGCCCTCCAGCGCTGCTACCCGCTCCTCGAGCACGGCCACGGTCGGGTTGGAGATCCGGGAATAGATGTGGCCCGGTATTTCGAGGTTGAACAGCCCGGCCGCATGGTCGGTGTTCTCGAAGGAGTACGACGTCGTGAAGTAGATGGGCACGGCCCTGGCCCCGGTGGCGGGATCGCTGTGCTGGCCGGCGTGGAGGCTGAGAGTGTCGAATCGCAGGAAGTCGGGCTCTGCCACGGCCGCTAGCCTAGAAGCCGAGTAGGCGGCCGCGGCTGCGTCGGCGTGCCGCGGCGCCTGAGCGGTGAGGTCTCGAAACCGACCCCGTCCTCGCCGCACACGTCGAGGCCGCTCGCGTGGATGCCGAGCAGGTCGCAGCTGCGCGACTCCCGCTCTCGTGCGCTGCGATCCAAGGGCCGCTCGGGCCACGGCCTCGCCTGCACGGGCAGCGTCGCTGCGCCTGACCGCTCGGCCTCTCAGCGAACGGCGCGAATGCAGGGCCGCGTGGTCGGGCGGCAGGTCAGTGCTGGGCGGTTCCGGGTCTGCGGAGGCTGGATCAGGCGCGAATGCAAGGCCGCGTGGTCGAGCGACAGGTCAGTGCTGGGCGGTTCCGGGTCTGCGGAGGCTGGATCAGGCGCGAATGCAAGGCCGCGTGGTCGAGCGACAGGTCAGTGCTGGGCGGTTCCGGGTCTGCGGAGGCTGGATCAGGCGCGAATGCAAGGCCGCATGGTCGAGCGACAGGTCACCTGCGAGAGCGGTAGGGGCGACCAGCCGCCTCTCCTGCGACCTTCAGCAAGCTCTCGGCCGCCGCCACGGCGTAGCCGGGCCCCAGTGCGTCTCGCCACACTCTGGGGGCGTCGGTCTTAGCGTTGTGCAGAGGCATGGATGTCACTTGCTGGGATGTCACTTGCTGGCTCCTCCTTGGCCTGTTGGTTCGCTCTCCTGTTCGTGTCCCCGTCGTCGCCGACGACGGGACTGTTCAGCGGATGGCCGGACTGTAATGAGTCGGAGGACGGAAGAGGGGTGTGATTTACGTCACGCCGGTTGAGCCGGCCCGGTAGAAGTTCACCGGCTCGGGAGGACAGCGGGGTGTCGCCGCGTGTCGCGTCGGCGGCCTTCCCCGCCATCATCATGACCGGGGCGTAGATGTTGCAGCTGGTAACGTACGGCACGGGTCGACTCGGCCGGGAGGCGCAGCGGCCGGAGCCTCGACGCGTGGCCGTCCCGGAGGCGATTCGGCGCTCGGGGTCCGGGGTCTCGGCCGGTCCACCGCCCCGCTCCGTCCACGGCTGCGCTCGGCTGCCTACGGCGCGCCTGCTGACCGCTACCGAGACGCGCAGGGAGGCGGCGGTCTGACCGGTCCGGGTGTGCGTGCCAGCGGCGCGCCTGCTGACCGCTACCGAGACGCGCAGGCTCCGGGGAGAAGCGCTGCGGCGAACAGGGACTGCTGTCCGGTCGGGTCCGCCGGCGCCGGCCTGGGCTCGGGAGCCGGCGCAGGTCCGCGGTCGAGCAGCGCTTCGATGTCTTCGAGACTGGACACGGGTTCGGCGCCTCGCTGCTGGAGCGGCTCGTTGCCGGGACCCTCCCCGTCGCCGCGCCACACCGAGACGCGTCCGTAGCCGTGCTTGAGCGCCTCGATCGCGCCGGACCAGGTGCCGCCGGTCCCATCGTCGCTGGCGACGACCACTGTGAGCTCGGCCTGCGCATAGATGAGCTTGTTGCGGCCCATGGCGTTGCCCGCGCTGAAGGGAGCGTCCGGGCTGTAGGGGGTGCATATGACGGTGGCGCCGTCGTACACGGCCCTGCGGACCTCTGGTCGCTTGAGCTTGCGCGACAGCGACTCTGCCAGGATCCCGACGACGCCCCCGCCGGCCTCGAAGGCTGCGTCCATGGCGATCTGGTCCACACCCCGGGCGCCTCCCGACACGAGCGGCAGGCCCCGCCGAGCCGCGAGGCGGGCGACCTCTAGGGCCACTTCGCCCCCCTCCGGGGACACGTCGCGGCTGCCGACCACTCCCAGCCCGGGCGCGTCGAGCAGCTCGAGCGCGCCGGCGGCGTGCAGCAGCGGAGGCGCCTTGGACCCGAGCCGGGCCCGCCACCGCTGCGGATACCGCTCATCGAAAGCGGTGACCGTCCTGATGCCCGACTGCTCCAGCCGCTCCAACTCGAAAGCCACGGCCACGGCGCGCGCCGACAGATCGACGATGCGGGCGGCGAGACGCTCGGACAGGCCCACCTCTCGCACCAGTTCCTCCTCGCTGAGACCGACAAGCACGCTCGGACCGGCCCCGGGCGGCATCCCGGAACCGTCCGCCGCCCGGACGACACCCGGAGAGCCGCCCGCGTCCGGTGCGCGGGCCGCACGATCCTCGCCCGCGCCGCGGTCTGCGCCGGGCGCCGGACGGGCCTCGATACAGCCCAGCAGGCTCCAGTACTCCGACGCCTTGAGCGGCCGCCCGCCCAGCGCGGGAAGCCGGCTGACGAGCAGCACCGTCGCGAGCGAGTCGTCGTTCCCCAACCGGAGGTCGGGCACCGGGAGATCGAACACCACCTCGATGTCGTCGATGCCACGAGTCGAACGGGTGCCGGTCACCGCTGCGACCTCCCCGCGGTGTCGGCCAGCGCGAACGGGATCACCGGACCGGATCCTGCCTCGCGCAGCAGTAACCCCACGACGGTGAGGGTCCAGCGCGAGTCGACCATGTCGTCCACTAGGAGCACCGGACCCGACGGTACATCGTCGGCGACCTCGAACGCGTCCACCACGTTGCGGTACTGCTGCGGGCTGTTCTGCATCGTCTTCTGGGGCTCGGTCTCGCGGACCTTGACGACTGCGTCCATACAGGCCAGCCCAAGCGACTGCGCCAGCCGGCACGCGAAGTCAGCGACCAGTCCGGGCCGACGTAGCGACGGCACGCAGGCCACCCACTCCGGCGGAGGGTCGGGCCGCCAACGGTCCCGGATCAGGTCGCGCGCTGCTGCGACGAGTTGGTCGTCGAACCGGCCGTCCTGCTGCTTGCCCGTCCTGACCAGCCGGCCCCAGCCGCCGTCGCCCCACATCGCCAGGGCGCGTCCCTCCCCGAGCCTGTCATCGAGCGCGATCCGCTTGCCGTCCGGGACCTGCTTGCGAGGCTCGATGACGCGCTCGGACTCGCGCAGGAAGTCGACGGCCTCTTGGACGACGGCCGGATCGAAGGCGCGGTCCAGGCTCTCGCCGATGCAGTTGTCGCAGATCCCGCACGGCTCGGGGTCGTGATCGTCGAGGCAGCCGCGCAGCAGCCGCATCCGGCAGCCGTCGGCGCCGATGTAGTCGCGCATCTGCTCCTGCTCGGCTCGACGCAGCGCCGTGACCGACGCGACCCGTTCACGGTCGAACGTCCAAGGCCCGAGCGTCCGCAACCACCGGCTGCCGTCACGCTCCACCGCTCCCTCGACCTCCAGGATCTTCAGCAGCTGCTCGAGCCGACCCCGCCGCATGTTCACCTCCGCCAAGATCTCCCGCGTCGTCATCGACACGGCCCGGCGCTCCAGCAGGTCCACCACCCGCTCCGCCAGCTCGACCGGCGGGAAGGCCGAGTCGATGAAGAAGTCCTGGATGTCGGTGTCCTCGGCGCCACGCAGCAGGATGCCCCACGATTCTGCGAGGGCGCGTCCGGCCCGCCCGACCTGCTGGTAGTAGGCCACCGGCGATCCCGGCGACTGGTAGTGGATGACGAACGCTAGGTCGGGCTTGTCGAATCCCATGCCCAACGCCGACGTGGCCACCACCACCTTGACCCTGTTGGCGAGCAGGTCCTGCTCAACGGCGCGCCGGTGCTCGTCGTCGTGCGCTCCGCTGTAGGCCTGCGCGTCGATGCCCCGCGACCCGAGCCAGTCGGCGACCCTCGCCGTGTCGGCAACGGTGAGGCAGTACACGATACCTGTGCCGGGCAGCTGCTCGATCACGGAGGCGAGCCACACCAGCCGCTCGGCCTGCGACGGCTTGTCGATGGCGTGGAGCCGCAGGCCGCGGCGGGCGAGCGGGCCCCTCACCGCAACGAAGTCGGCGCCGAGCTGCGCGGTCACGTCGTCCACGACCCGGTCGTTGGCGGTGGCCGTGCAGCACAGCACCGGCACGCCGGCGGGCAGCAGGTCCAACACGCGCACCAGCCGCCTGTAGTCGGGGCGGAAGTCGTGGCCCCAGTCGGAGATGCAATGGGCCTCGTCGATCACCAGCAGGCCGCTGCGCCGGCCGACCACCGGCAGCACCTCGCGGCGGAACTGCGGGTTCGCCAGCCTCTCCGGCGAGATCAGCAGCGCGTCCACGTCGTCCGCGTCGATCTGTGCCTCGACCTCTGCCCACTCGCCACGGTTCGAGCTGTTGACGGTGACGGCACGCACCCCGAGCCGCTCGGCTGCCTCGATCTGGTTGCGCATGAGCGCCAGCAGCGGCGACACCAGCAGCGTCGGCCCGAACCCGCGGGCTCTCAGCAGCCGCGTGGCGATGAAGTACACCGCGCTCTTGCCCCAACCGGTCCGCTGCACCAGCAGCACCCGGCCGCGGTCGCCGGCCAAAGCCACGATGGCCTCGTGCTGGCCACCGCGGAATGCCGCAAAAGGATCGCCCGTCAACCGCCGCAGCAGCCCTAGGGCCTCGTTCGCAAGGTCGTGTCGCATAGGACGGGGACTGTAGGCACCCACTACGACACCGCTGGGTTCTCAACTGTTCGGGTTGATGGTAGTTGATAGGTTGTGTGGATGGTAGATTAGATGACATGACGGGTATGAAATTGCCTGACTGGGCGCGGGCCCGAAGCATCAGGGCCGCGCCGAGCGCAAGCGGGCGCTCACGGCGGAGTCGTCGTCGCGGTGGGCGGGCACGATCACGCGCCGCTCAGACGACATGTGGGAGCGCCAGATGCTCAACTACCGAGACGAGCTGGCCGACAAGCGCGCCGCCGTAGACGCCATCACCAAGCGCCTCGCGAAGCCCGTCGGCGAGAGCGGCGGGTACGCCACCAAGGCCGAGCGTTTTGCCAAGCAGAAGCGCCTGCAAGCCCTGAGACGGCGCGTCGAGTGGCTGGTAGGAAGCGAAACGCGAGAACACCGATTGGCACCGGTCTCCTCGCTCCCTCCCTCGCCTCGGCGCAGAACTGTTGCCAGACCTAGAGTGGGCGGTCCCATGGAGCGGTGATGTCCTCGGGGACATAGGCCCACTTGTCGCGGGACTCAACAGTCCATCTGTGTCGGAACTCGGCGGCGCGGGTGAGGAAGCTTGCCATCTGGGCTCTGGCCGTGGGCCGCTGGGGGCAGTACAGGCGCGGTTCGGTGGAGCAGCCCAGCGTGATGCGGGCCGCTGACAGGGCGTCGATGGCGGCGTCGTGGCCGGTGCCGACGCCGTCCTCGAAGCCAGCGGGGTCGGCCTCGGCCAGATCGAAGGCCCTCACGAGGAAGCTGGCCATCTGGGCGCGGGTGACGGGATCGTCGGGGCAGAACAGCCGCGGCTGGGTGGAGCATCCCAGGGTGATGCGCAACTGCGCGAGCCGTTCGGCGTGGCCGGCCCACCACAGGCCGGCGCTCACGTCTTCGAAGCTCGACCGGCGGGGGCGGCCGGGGTCGTCGCCGTCTAGCACCCGCACCAGCCACACTGCCATCTCCCAGCGGCGGATCGGCTCGTTGGGGCACAGCCGTCCCCGCGAGCAGCCGGTGCGGGCCAGCACCCCCTCGGATGCCAGCGCGAGCACGGTCCCGGAATGCACTCCGGCATCTTCGAGGTCGGAGAACTCCTCAGCCGGGTTCCGCTCGGACGGCCCCGGCGCCGGCGGCGGCCCCGGCGGCGGAGGAGGCGGAGGCGGAGGCGGCGGAGGCGGCGGAGGCGGCGGGTCGGGGTCGCGGCGTTCGGGCACGGTGCCCACGGTCGCTGCTTCTGCGGTGTCGCGGGCTTGCGGCTCGTGGCGGTCGGTGTAGGAGGCGCGGGCCTGCAGGTAATGGCCCGCATCGTCGTCGTCGGGCAGGTACACGTTGGCGTCGGCGCCGTCGATGAGGGTCCAGCCCCCGGTGCGGCTCCTGGATCGGCGCCACTGCCAGCTGAGGCCCGAGACGCCGCCGTCGGGGTCGGTCACAGTCGCTGTGAGCCGCCGGCCCACCGTCGGGGAATGCGACGACAACGTCACCGCGCCGGGCTCCTCCACATTGTTCACGGTCACGACGACATCGCGCGACTGTTCGTTGACGCCGTCGAACGCTACGACGGTCACACGATAAACGTTGTCGCGGTCGGAGTCCGCCGCATCCTCAGAGTCAGGCACCGAAACGAACGACAACCTCCCACCGCTGATCGCGAAATCGCCGCCGTCCACACCTCGCAACGACCACACGATGACACCGCCCTCAGGATCATCCACCACTCGGAACGTCCCAACCGCCGCGGCGTCGTTCTCGTCATGATCGAACACGGAATCGCCTGCGAGCATAAACGGCTCGTTCACATCGACGACAGTCACGACGACATCACGCGACTGTTCGTTGACGCCGTCAGACGCTACGACGGTCACACGATAAACGTTGTCGCGGTCGGAGTCCGCCGCATCCTCAGAGTCAGGCACCGAAACGAACGACAACCTCCCACCGCTGATCGCGAAATCGCCGCCGTCCACACCTCGCAACGACCACACGATGACACCGCCCTCAGGATCATCCACCACTCGGAACGTCCCAACCGCCGCGGCATCGTTCTCATCATGATCGAACACGGAATCGCCTGCGAGCATAAACGGCTCGTTCACATCGACGACAGTCACGACGACATCACGCGACTGTTCGTTGACGCCGTCAGACGCTACGACGGTCACACGATAAACGTTGTCGCGGTCGGAGTCCGCCGGATCCTCAGAGTCAGGCACCGAAACGAACGACAACCTCCCACCGCTGATCGCGAAATCGCCGCCGTCCACACCTCGCAACGACCACACGATGACACCGCCCTCAGGATCATCCACCACTCGGAACGTCCCAACCGCCGCGGCATCGTTCTCATCATGATCGAACACGGAATCGCCTGCGAGCATAAACGGCTCGTTCACATCGACGACAGTCACGACGACATCACGCGACTGTTCGTTGACGCCGTCAGACGCTACGACGGTCACACGATAAACGTTGTCGCGGTCGGAGTCCGCCGGATCCTCAGAGTCAGGCACCGAAACGAACGACAACCTCCCACCGCTGATCGCGAAATCGCCGCCGTCCACACCTCGCAACGACCACACGATGACACCGCCCTCAGGATCATCCACCACTCGGAACGTCCCAACCGCCGCGGCATCGTTCTCATCATGATCGAACACGGAATCGCCTGCGAGCATAAACGGCTCGTTCACATCGACGACAGTCACGACGACATCACGCGACTGTTCGTTGACGCCGTCAGACGCTACGACGGTCACACGATAAACGTTGTCGCGGTCGGAGTCCGCCGGATCCTCAGAGTCAGGCACCGAAACGAACGACAACCTCCCACCGCTGATCGCGAAATCGCCGCCGTCCACACCTCGCAACGACCACACGATGACACCGCCCTCAGGATCATCCACCACTCGGAACGTCCCAACCGCCGCGGCATCGTTCTCATCATGATCGAACACGGAATCGCCTGCGAGCATGAACGGCTCGTTCACATCGACGACAGTCACGACGACATCACGCGACTGTTCGTTGACGCCGTCAGACGCTACGACGGTCACACGATAAACGTTGTCGCGGTCGGAGTCCGCCGGATCCTCAGAGTCAGGCACCGAAACGAACGACAACCTCCCACCGCTGATCGCGAAATCGCCGCCGTCCACACCTCGCAACGACCACACGATGACACCGCCCTCAGGATCATCCACCACTCGGAACGTCCCAACCGCCGCGGCGTCGTTCTCGTCATGATCGAACACGGAATCGCCTGCGAGCATGAACGGCTCGTTCACATCGACGACAGTCACGACGACGTCACGCGACTGTTCGTTGACGCCGTCAGACGCTACGACGGTCACACGATAAACGTTGTCGCGGTCGGAGTCCGCCGGATCCTCAGAGTCGGGCACCGAGACGAACGACAACCTCCCACCGCTGATCGCGAAATCGCCGCCGTCCACACCTCGCAACGACCACACGATGACACCGTCCTCGGGATCTTCGAGCACTCGGAACGTCCCAACCGCCGCGGCGTCGTTCTCGTCATGATCGAACACGGAATCGCCTGCGAGCATGAACGGCTCGTTCACATCGACGACAGTCACGACGACGTCGCGCGACTGTTCGTTGAGACTGTCGTCGGAGACCGTCACCACGACCTCGTAGTCGTTCTGCCCGTCGGTGTCGGCCGGCACTTCGTAGTCTGGCGCCGAAACGAATTCGAGGCTGCCGGCATCGAACTCGAAAGCGCTCTGATCGGCGCCTGAGAACTGCCACGTGACAGCGCCGCCCTCGGGATCCTCGGCAACGAACTGGACCACCGCGCCCCGGTCGTTCTCCGGGTGGCTGATGTCGGTGTCGCCGATCAACTCCGGCGCCTCGTCAACATCGGTTACCGACACGGTCACCTCGATCGACGCGTCGGCAGCGGTATCGGCGTTGCCGTCGTCGTCTTTGCTGTCACTCACCGAGACCGTCACCTCGTGACTGGAGGCGTCCTCGAAATCCAAAGGCTCCTTGGTCTTCAACTGGCCGGTGGACGAATCGATGCCGAAAAGCGCGGCGTCGCTGCCGCCCAGCGAATAGACCAACGTGTCGCTGCCGTGATCGCGCGCGCCGACCGCAGCACCCACAGCCATGTCCGCAACAAGATCCTCACGCACAACACGGACCGCCGCGTCGCCCTCGACGAAGAAAGGCTCACCGTTGGAAGCGCCCGGCGTGCCCCGCGCCGTCACCGACCAGTCGCCGCCGCCGCGGACATTGACCGCCCTCACCTGCACATCGCGGCGCAGACCGTCAATGAGCCCCGAGACCGTATAACTGCGGCCCGCAGCATCAGCCGCGCCCTCGACCACCGTCCAAGCCGAATCGTCGGCCTTGTCGCCGGAATCGCTGCGAATGTGACGCACCTCGTACCCGGCGACATCCGACGAGCCGCCGTAACCCGGCGCAGCCCACCGCACAGTCAACGAATCCGCACCAGGCTCGACATGCTCCAGAGCCGGCTCCCCGGGCAGGGCCTTGTGCCCGTACACGGCGATGCCCCAAGCCTGCAGAAGATTGACGAAGTTGAAGAGCGGATCGTCGGCCGTGTCCCGCACCCGCAGCGTCCATTCGCCCGACGGGTCCTCCCCCAAGTGGCGGGCCGACCCCAGCCGGACAGGCGACTGCACATTGCATGCAGCCGGTAAGCAGTACATCGTCTCGGGCACCGACAGCTTCGACACCGAGCCCGACGGCGACACCAGCTCCACGTCGAGTTGCCGGAAGTCGGGCGCAGCGAAGTCGACATAAAGATCCACATGCTCGACGAAGTCGATCTCCGACACGACCTCAATGCTGCGCTCCACCCAACCTCCCCCGTTGGGGATCTCCACACCCTGACCGGAGTAACGAACCACCGGCGGCGCCGTCTCGCGCATCGCGGGCAGCTTCGGCCAACCGTCCGCCAGTTCGACGGCTGCTCCGGCGTCGAGCACCCCGAAGCCGTACTCATGGCTGAACTCGTAG
This sequence comes from Acidimicrobiales bacterium, assembly GCA_965116865.1. Classification (GTDB taxonomy): domain Bacteria; phylum Actinomycetota; class Acidimicrobiia; order Acidimicrobiales; family Aldehydirespiratoraceae; genus Aldehydirespirator. The sequence goes on from OZ220727.1 coordinate 1,424,733, forward strand.
TTCTCGGGGTCGGCCGGGTCGGCGCCGTGCTTGAGCGCGCCGGTCTCCCAGCCGGTGCTGCCGGGGTCGTTCTTGCGGGCCGACCCGGCCAGGATCAGCTTCAGGTCGCGCCAGCTGAGGCCGCTGTCGACAGCCCGCAACAACGCGGCCGCGCCCGACACCTGCGGAGCAGCCGCGCTGGTCCCGCCGAAACTGACTCTGTAGCGGCTCAAATTGTCGGTGGTGGCGATGCTGGCCCTGCCCAAGCTCGAGTCGCTGGACGGCGCGCAGATCCAAAGGTTGGCTCCCATCTCGGAATACCCCGACCGCTGGCCGAGGTCGTTCACCGAGCACACCACGGTCGCCGCGCGGTGGGATTTGAGCTCCTCGTGGGTCGCGTAGTCGCCGCCTGGGGCGTCGTTGCCGGCCGAGAACACGTAGAAGACGCCCTTGCCCCCGAAACCTTCGCTGATGCCCGCCTCCACGGCTCGCAGCACCAACTCCGAGGCCGGGATCGGGAGACGAGCAGTTATGCGGCTCCAGCTGTTGTTGACGACGGCGGTGTCGGCCATGTTGCGGACCATCGCGTCGGCTTCATTCGCGTCGGTTCCGTTCTGCAGGAAGTTGTAGCCGTAGATCGTGGCTCGGGGGGCGATGCCCCGCACTCCGATCTCGTTGTCGCGGGCCGCGATCACACCGGCCACCCCGGTGCCGTGCCACCAGGCCGGGTCGTAGAACCCGGCCTGGGACTCGGTGTAGTCGTGGTTCCGGGATTGGTCGACGTTGTCGCGCAGGTCGGGATGGTCGGACTGGAGCCCGTCGTCGACCACCGCCACATTGACTCCTGCTCCCAGGGTGGTCGCCCAGGCGCCCTCGACGTTGGCGTCCTCGCCGACGGCGCCTTCGAACTGGCCCGTGTTGTCGAAGTGCCACTGGCACCCGTACAGGGCGTCATGGATGTCGGCGCTGGACACCGGGATGCTCTCGCAGGTGTCGATCAAGTAGGCGTAGCTGGCGTCCTCGATCAACAGCACGGCGTACGAGCCGGTCTCGGAGCCGGAGCCGACCGGGTCGCGGCTCACTTTCAGGAAGTGTGTCCCCGCGTCCACCTCGTGGAGGAGCTCGAAGCCGTACCCTCTCGGGACCACGACCGCGTCGGCGACGGTGTTGCCGTCACTGTCGAGGAGCTCCGCTGTGACGTCGACGCTGAGCCCGGATCCGAAGACTCTCACATGGGTGTCCTCCGCCATCTCGACGCGGAAGTAGTCCGTGTCGCCGGTGGGGTCGATCGTGCCGACGGCCACCAGGTAGAAGTCCAACGGGATCGCGCTGCCACGCGTGCTGCCCGGGTCTTGGGCCTCCAGCAGGTACAGCGAGTACAGCCCTCCCTTGTACTGTGGGGCCGCCTCGACGTTGATGCGGTAGGCGCCCGCCGCGAGGTCGGCGCGATGCACGAACCCGCTGGCGGGAAGCCCGCTGAACGACTCGTGGGTGACGGCTTTGCCCTTGGAGTCGACGATCTCGCCTTGGATCCTGCTCGAGCCGCGCACGATGACCTTGGTCCGCTGTGCGAGGGTGAAGGTGTACGAGTCGGTGTCCCCGCGGTCGATCAGGCCGTTGAGGGCGGTGCCGAGCGCCATGGGCTGCGGGTCGTCGGCGCTGGAGTCGACGATCGTCAGGAGCCTGAGGATGTAGTCGCCGGTCGCGCCGCCGGCGCTGGTGACCTTGATGTAGTAGGTCCCGGCCGCCAGCGAGTCCCAGATGAGAAAGTTTCGTATTCCCCCGGAGAGGAATGCGTCGTCGTTGCCCGCGAGGCGGGTGCCGTCGCTGCTTTGGAGCTCGCCGACGGTGTCGAGATCCCCCCTAGTGTGTACGATGATGCCGACGGCGTCGTCCAGCACGAGCTTGAAGTAGTCCACGTCGTTGCCGGGGTCCACCGAGCCGCCCACGTAGGAGCCGGCCGCCAATACGGTGGCGTCGGCCCGGGTGCCGCCGTGCTCGGCGGGGGTGCCCGTCGCGGTCGCCGACCAGGCCCCCGCGCTCGACGTCACCGCCCGCACCTGCACGTCGTAGCCGGTGCCGTTGGCGAGGCCCTGAAGCACGTGCAGCGACAGGCCGGCCGCCCAGGCAGCCTGCTCGACGGTCGTCCAGTTGGCGTCCACCGTCTTGTCTGCGGCGCTGGTCTCGATGTAGCGCAGACCATACGAGGCGACCGTCGCCCTCTCCGCATGCGCGGGCCCGGTCCACGACACCGTGAGAGCCCCGTCGCCGACGACGACCGAAGAGATCACCGGCGCGCCGACCCGGGGCGTCCCCACAGACGTGACCGACCACACCCCCGCGCCCTGGGAGTTCACCGCCCGCATCTGCACGTCGTAGGACACCTCGCCGTGCAGCCCGCCCAGCGTGTACTGCAACGTGCCCGAACTCCACACCGAAGCCTCGACAGTCCAGTTGGCGTCCACCGACTCGTCGTCGTCGGTCTCGATGTAGCGCAGATCGTAGGAAGTGACAGTCCCGCCCGGCGCGGTCCACTCCACCGTGAGCGACCCTTCACCGGCAACGACCGAAGAGATCGTCGGAGCTCCAGGCTGCTGCGCAGCGGCGCCGCCGACCACAGCCAACTGCGACAACATCGCCACCACCACCGCGGCGCCGAACAGCCGCCTCCCCCGACACGGCCCAGATACCGACCCCGCCCTCCACCGGATCCCCTCGCCGAACAGCCGCTCTCGCCCGCCGCGGAGCAGAGACCGACCGGAACCTCCGCCGCGCCCCTCGCCGAGCGCTCTCACTGGGCGGTGTACCCCCTCGCTGGAGCCGGAGGTCGGAATCGAACCGACGGCCTGCCGCTTGCGAGAGACGGCTGATGGCCGACTGGATGGGCATAGCACGCGTGTCGGAATCGAACCGACGGCCTGCCGCTTGCGAGAGGGATCGCAGTCATGACATCAACCCCGCGTCTTGGAGTGTGGGCCGGACCTTGGGGATGCGAGCACGGTGGAGGCTCCAGTTGTCGCTGAGGCGCTGGATCTGCCCGATCACGACGCTCGGATGCACCTTGTGGTCCGTCGCGGCCTGCGCGATCTCAGCGACCGAGGTAGACCTGATCCTCAGTTTGCCCGGCAGCAGCCAGGCGGATGCCAGCTCGTCGGCAGTGACCTCTTCGGGGTCGGTCTTGGCATCCATGACGTCGTCGTCGACGATTGCGCCCGACTGCGGCGTGATGTGACCGAGCGTCAAATGGGCGCAATCGTGCAGCAGCGTGAACAGCAGGCTGTCGAACCGGTTGTTCCGCGTCGTCAGGCCGATCGCGGGGCGGCCGTCGCGGAGGAAGGTGACGGCACCGTCGAGCTTGCCCCCTCGAAGCCCCTCGCAGAAGACGAGGCAGACTCCGCACTCGGCGAGCAGGCCGGGAAGCCGCTTGAGCTCGCCGGGCCCGTCCCGCAACAGCTGCGCAAGGCGCGGCGCAAGCGCCTCGAGAGCCTCGACATCGAAGCGCTCGACGTCCTGTTCCTCGGCCACTCGCCGGACGTGGCCGAGCCATGCGGACTGCTTCAACGTGATCGGCTCCTCGCGATTGGAGCGTCTGGCAGCCAAGGCGAAGGCCGGGCTCTCGCCCAGGGCGGGAATCTCAAGAAGCCGGCAAACCGCCAGTTCCGTCTCGTCGAGGTCGCCCGTGTCGGGGACCCATCCCCGAGACCGGGCCTCGGCCAACGGAATCGCATTGCGCAACCGCGCTCGGCGAGCCACCGGGGTGAGATCGAGCCGGTCCGCCGCCGTGCGCTGCAAATGCAGACGATACCTCGTCTGAAGGTTCAGCCACACCTCCGGCGTCGTGCCGAGCGCCGTGGAGACGGCCATCGCCGTCTCGGCGGTGATCTCCTTCTTGGCGTTGAGGATCTCCGACACGGCCTGGACGGGCCGGCCGATGATCTCGGAGAACTCCGTCACGGTCCAGCCGCGCTCCTCCAGTTCGTCGCGTAGGTACTCGCCGGGCGGGTATGCATGAGCTGGGCCGGACGCCGGGTCATCGTCGCGCGCTCCAGCTGGATGGTCGTCTCCGCCGACATCAGCGGAGGCATGAGCTGGGCCGGACGCCGGGTCATCGTCGCGCGCTCCAGCTGGATGGTCGTCTCCGCCGACATCAGCGGAGGCATGAGCTGGGCCGGACGCCGGGTCATCGTCGCGCGCTCCAGCTGGATGGTCGTCTCCGCCGACATCAGCGGAGGCATGAGCTGGGCCGGACGCCGGGTCATCGTCGCGCGCTCCAGCTGGATGGTCGTCTCCGCCGACATCAGCGGAGGCATGAGCTGGGCCGGACGCCGGGTCGTCGCGCGGCTCGGGGCGGCTGCGGTGCTCGCCGAGCAGGACAGCGTGAGCGGGGGTCTGGGCCATGTCCGGTCTTCCTCGCTAGTAGTGGTTGACAACCTCGACGACGATCAGCAGACGCCCGTCGGCGTCGGACTCAATGCGCAGGATGAGCCGCCATCCACGGTTGAGCCGAATCGAGTGCTGCCCGGCGCGGCTCCCGCGCAGCTTCTCGAAGTGCAGTGCCTTGTAGTTGCGCAGGTCGGTCTCGGACTCGGCTTCCTCCAAGAACGCGACCTTCTTGCGGAACGCTGTTGTGACTTCCGGCCCGAGCCTGGGCAGCATGAAGCCGCGCTCCTCATGCAGCCGCCGGAGATCGTCGTCATCGAACCTGATCCGCACCTGTTCATACCTTCACCCTATGGATGAATGCTATTCTATGCAAGCCTCCGCCGGGCCACCGTGGAGGACCGCCGAGAGCCCGGCTGCTGGGAGGGCGATTTGATCATCGGCGAAGACAACCGGGAAACATGGGGAGCGGGGTGGTTGAGGATCCCGGAGTTCGGTGTGATGTCGCACTTGTCGATGGTCTCGCAGCGCCGACAGCTCGGCTGTACAGATCAATGTCGCGACGCGGGTAAGGCCGGGGCAGGTGAAGCGGCGATGGGTGCCCGGCGCGGTCGGGGGGTCCAGCTGTTGGAGGGATGGTCCGGACGCTTGCCGCCCTTCGGCTGCGCCGCTGTTCGGGTGGTGAAGACCCCTATCGCGGCCGCGGCCATCAGGCCGCTGCCGACTAGGCCGAGCACGGTCGTACCCGCTGCGTCGATGAGCAGGCCGCCCAGCAGCGGGCCGGCGGCGCGGCCCGCCGCCATCAGGGCCTGAGCGTCGCCGACGCGTTCCTCGGGATAGCGCGAGCGGCTTGCCAGCAATTCGAACACGGCCGGGATCGCCATCCAGAAGAAGAACCCCCACACCACCAGCGCGCCCAAGAACAGCAAAGGCCGGCTGGCGGTGGCGAGAATGACCGCGCACACGGCGGTGGCCGCCATCCAGTGGCTGGGCATCTTGCGGGATGCCCGCAGGCGGGCCGCAGGGATCCCGACCAGGGCGTTGAGGCTGAACGCGGTGGCGATGGCCGGCACCGACAACCCCGGGCCGCCCGTTCCCAGCACCACCGCATAGACGAACACCGCCGATCCGCCCAGCGTGAACAAGGCCACACAGACCAGGATCAACCGGGCCGCGGGCACCGCCCGGTTGCGGACCCGCGGTCTCGGCAGTTCGCGCACCTCGCTGCGATAACCGAACGCGAGCGGAATCAGCGAGACCCCGCCCAGAGCGGCGAACACCAGCCGCGGTCCACCCGAGTCCAGCAACGCCGACACCAGGGGCGCAGCGACAACGCCCACAACCGGGCCGGCCGCGGCCACGTCGCCCATCCGGCGGTCGTCACCGAAAGCTTGCACCCAGCCGTACCATCCCAACAGTCCCAAAGCCACACCGCTGACGAGACGCAAGCCGACCAGCAGCGCGAACGGAGGCATCACGGCCGAGACGAGGTTGGCGGCGGCCGCGGCTGCCAGCGCCCCCACGAAGACCGGCTCGCGGGGCTGCAGACAGCGGCCGGCGCCCCAAGTGGCGATCACGAAGCCCCCGAGTTGGGACACGCCGATCAGCGACGCCACACTCAGGCTCACCTCGTAGTGATCGGCGATCTCAGGCAGCAGGAACGGCGTCGCCACGAAGGCCAGCACGCTGAAGCCGACCGCGAGAAGGATGCCCGCCTTCACGGAGGGCCGCAGCAGGTAGGCGAGACGTACCGGACTCTGCACCCGTCGAAACTACCGGCACCGGTTCGGGCCGTTCGTGCGGCACGAGGTGACATCGGCCACACGACTCCCGGCGGGTGCCGCGCAGTTCATCGCGTCGCTCTCGCGCCCTGACGAGTGAGCGCGACCGCCTGTCCGTTGGGTTGCGCGGGTGCCGCGCAGTTCATCGCGTCGCTCTCGCGCCGGTTCGCGGCCCCCATGGGCCGTCCAAGATCCGGGATGGCTGACGGGTCCCTTGCAGCCCATGACCATCCCGAGAACCGGCAGGGCTGGTTGGCGTCGCTGCTACCGGGGCTCGCGGGGCAGGCCGAGGAGGCGCTCTCCGAGGATGTTGCGCATGATGTCCGACGTGCCTCCCTGGATGGAGTAGCCCGGCGCGTAACAGATGGAGCCGGGCACTGTGTCGCCGATCAGGGCGGCCGGACCCAGGACTCGGGATGCGAACTGGGCCACCCGCTGTTCGTGCTCGGTGCAGAACGCCTTGGTCCCCGCGCTGAACTCGGCCGGACCCTGATCCAGCGCGCCCCGGTACACCATGAGCCGGCCCAGCCGGTAGCCGGTCTCGATGGCGGCGATCTCCTGGCGGGTCCGGGCATCGTCGAGATCGGCGTGCTCCAGGGCCAGGTCGTAGAGGGGCCGGTTGGACACCAGCCGGTCGATGCCTCCCCGCTCGTAGCCGAGCTGCACCATGGTCTGCTTGAACGCCCCGCCCTCGGTACCGACGAGGTTGCCGGCCGGCACCCGAACGCCGGTGAAGAAGATCTCGCAGAAGTGGGAGTTGCCGGCCATGTCGCGCACCGGCCGCACGTCGATGCCGTCGAGGTCCATGGGCACGACCATCTCGCTGAGGCCCCGGTGCGACGGACCCTCGCTGCTGGTGCGGCAGATCACGTAGCAGTAGTCGGCGCAGGCCGCGCCGCTCGTCCAGATCTTCTGGCCGTCGACCACGTAGTGGCCGCCGTCGCGCACCGCCGACGTCTTGAGCGCCGCCAGGTCCGAGCCGGCGTCGGGCTCGCTCATCCCGATGCACCACGACGTCTCTCCCGACAGCATCCCCGGCAGGAACTCGGCCCGTTGCGCGTCTGTGCCGTAGGTGTAGATGGCCGGGCCCATCTGCCGGTCGGCGAACCAGCTGGCCGCGATGGGCGCGCCGGCGCTGATCATCTCCTCGGCCATGACGATGCGCTCGATTCCCGGGCGTCCTCCCCCGCCGAACGCGTCGGGCCACGTCATGCCGATGAAGCCCTCGGCTGCCAGCACCTTGGAGAACGCCTTGGAGTGGCCATTGATCCACGAGTCGTTCCACCTCCCGTAGTCGGCCACCCCCCTCCGTGCGACGGCCCGGGCCCGGGCCCGCAGCGCCTCCCACTCTGGCCGCATGGCGAAGTCGAGGCTCACGACGACCGGCCCACGCCTGACGATGCTGCGGTAATCGGCACAACACTGCCCATTGCTCTGTCTCCTGACGGGCTCCTGATGGACGAGGCTCGCAGCCTCTGCTCCGCCGAAGCACTCTATGGACACCGACGACGACGCCGTCCACGACGACTACGAAGACATGATGTCGTTGCGGGTCGACGTCAATGCCCCCGCTCCGTCAACCGCCGCGCCCGAGATTGACGACCCGTGGCAGCCCGACTGAACGTCGCACAACAACCATGCCCGCTCCGTCAACCGCCGCGCCCGAGATTGACGACCCGTGGCAGCCCGACTGAACGTCGCACAACAACCATGCCCGCTCCGTCAACCGCCGGTGCGCGGCGAGGGGGGCTGTGGGGCATCGGCCGGTGTCGCACAACAACCATGCCCGCTCCGTCAACCGCCGCGCCCGAGATTGACGACCCGTGGCAGCCCGACTGAGCGTCGCACAACAACCATGCCCGCTCCGTCAACCGCCGGTGCGCGGCGAGGGGGGCTGTGGGGCATCGGCCGGTGTCGCACAACAACCATGCCCGCTCCGTCAACCGCCGCGCCCGAGATTGACGACAGACCGGTCCGTGCAGGCCCCAGCCTGATGTGGCCCGTCCTCCTTGCGGAATCGTGCAGCCGCTCACCAACTCCCACCGGATGCAACGCCCCCAGCCTGATGTGGCCCGTCCTCCTTGCGGAATCTCCCACAGTACGCTAACTTTGCCATGGCAGCGGCCGAGCGGCACGCAATTTTCGCGCGCCGCCTTTCAGTCGCGGCCATTCTGCAAGCGCGACTTCGCCCAAGAGCCATGGTGAAGGAAGCTTCCTGCCCCGGTCGGAGTCATGTATACATTCTCACAGATAGAGCACATCGCCCGCGAGGGCGGATACACCGTCGGTCAGCGCCAGATCAGCCGCATCACAACCACAGATGTGCAGCAGGTGTACGGCGGCCTGGTACACAGCGGAAGCGAGGAGGCGCACTCTGCCGCTGTGGTCGTGTCCAAGCTGCGGCACTGGCTAGTGCATGGGGGCAACGTGCCCCCGCCAGTGCGGGGTGCGGGCTACGTGCGCAGCGACCGCGAAGTGTGGTTGGCGTACACAACCCATGAGTCCCCCGTGCTGGTGCGGGGCAAAGCGTCCGCGCTCGCCGATCTGAGGAGCTATCTGTCGGTGGCCACCAGTCCGGGCTACGACGGATCGCTGAGCGTGCGTACCGACCCGCCGATCCAGTTGGTGGGCACCGTGGCAGGCGCCGCCGGCATCGAATTGCGGACACCGTTGGGCAGTCTGGTGTTGGATAGGCGGGCAGCGTCCGTCGTCGAGCAATGGTTGTCCGTCACCATGCGGCGGAAGGATCGCCGCGGAGTCCTGTGCTTGCCAGGCGAGTGGACCAGGTATTGACACTGGGGACGTGACGCCCCAGTCGCCGCTGGGCTAGTCGCGCCAACCCGGCGGCGGGGCCTCTGGAACCGGACACCAATCAGGCGACGCACCCTCCGGAACCGGACGCTGACCCGGCGACGCACCCTCCGGAACCGGATACTGACCCGGCGACGCACCCTCTGGAACCGGATACTGACCCGGCGACGCAACCCCCGGCACAGGACGCCAATCAGGCGACGCACCCTCCGGAACCGGATACTGACCCGGCGACGCAACCCCCGGCACAGGACGCCAATCAGGCGACGCACCCTCCGGAACCGGATACTGACCCGGCGACGCAACCCCCGGCACAGGACGCCAATCAGGCGACGCACCCTCCGGAACCGGATACTGACCCGGCGGCGCAACCCCCGGCACAGGACGCCAATCAGGCGACGCACCCTCCGGAACCGGATACTGACCCGGCGGCGCACCCTCCGGAACCGGACGCTGAGGTGGCGGTGCCCAACGCTCAGACTCCAACCGAGGGTCCATGGAGGTGTGGCGTCCCGAGTGGGGCCTGCGAAACAGTCGGGAGATCGGCTGCTGGTAGTCGCGAAAATCCTCGGGCACGATCACGAACTCGGGATGTGACTCGATGCCGAGTTCGCCCAGATCCTGGCCGGCGTACTCAACGTTGGCAGACACACGCGTGCCGGCTGTGAGGTCTATGACGATCCAAGTGAGAAGAGAGGCGACGAACACGAATGCCGCGACCGACGCCACGCCCAACAGCTGTACGCCGATGTTGGCTCCGGCCGCGATGCTCGACGCCAGTGTGCCCCAGATCCCGGCCACCAGATGCACCGGTATGGCTCCGACCACATCATCGAGCTTGATCTGCTCCATGATCTTGGTCGCCAGGGTGCAGAGCAAGCCGCCGACGGCGCCGATTATCACCGCCCACCAACTCTCGGCGATATTCGGGCCGGCAGTGATTGAGACCAGTCCGGCCAGAGCGCCGTTGAGGCTGGATGCAAGGCCCAGTCGGCCGAAGATCGGGCGGGCGACGATCACCGCGGCAAGCATCCCGCTGGCCGCTGCGAGGTTGGTGTTGGTGAGGACGCTGCTCATCACGACCGCGTCCGCGGGAGTGGACAGCGAGAGTTGCGAACCGCCGTTGAAGCCGAACCATCCCAGCCACAGGATCAGGACTCCGAGGGTCACGACGAGCACGTTGGAGGGTGGGGTGGGCTTCACGCTGCCGTCGGGAGCGAACTTGCCGCGGCGGGGCCCGACGACCAGCAGTGCAGCCAGTGCGGCGCATCCGCCTGTGACATGCACCACCGTGGAGCCGGCGAAGTCCTGGAAGCCGCGCTCGTCGAGCCAGCCGCCGCCCCACACCCAGGCACCCACGATCGGGTAGATGAGCGAGGTCATGACGAGCGTGAAGACCCAGAACACCCACACTTTGACCCGTTCCAGGATGGCGCCGGACACGATCGACGCGGTGGTGGCCACGAAGAGCATCTGGAAGAACCACTCCGACATCGACGCGTGTCCCCTGCCGACCACCTCGTCCATGCGGCCCACCGACCCGTCGAACAGCGTCGTCTCCGCCTCGGTGGGTCCGTGGAGGAACTGGAGCGTGCCGACGATGCCGTCGACGTCCACATACATGAGGTTGTAGCCCACGAAGAAGTACGAGAGCCCGGCGATCGAGAAGATGCCCACGTTCTTGAGGCAGATCATCGAGGCGTTCTTGGTGCGGACCGAGCCGGACTCGAGCATCGTGAATCCGGCGCACATCCACATCACCAGCACTCCCCACACCAGGAGCGAGAATGAACTGAGAATGAACTCGATGTCCGCGTAGGAGTAGGCAGCGGCATCGTCGGTCTGGGCCGCGTGAGCAGCGCTGGGCAGAACCGCCCAGAGCCCGAGCGACAAAGGTGCCGCCAACGCGAGCTTGGCGCGCCCCGACATTCTCTCAGCTTGCATGTGTTGAGCCCTTCCGCTGCGGCACGGACGGCGGACACGCTATCACGCCGACCGGGCCTCCAACGGACACATCGAAGGCGCCAACACTCATAAGCGCCTGTGTGCGTCCTGAGCATCGCAACAGCATGACTGCGTGGACGCGGTCCAGCGCGGTGGCGGTCGTGGAGGCGTCGAGATCGTCCGTCTCGCCGGCCTCGCCGTCGGCGCCGAGCACCTCGATGTCGCCCAGCCCCGCCATAAACTCGCACCTGAGCGCAGGGTCGTCTTGTGCAGGGATCCTTCTGCTCTGCTGTCCTGACGGCGCCGATTCTGAGCGACACCAACCCGGTCGGCGACTGCATCCCTCGAGGTGCCGGCACTGCGGCTCAGCAGTAGCCGAGTCACAGGTCATCGCCGAAACGCTTCCAGCGACTGGGAGCTTCCGGTGCGGCCGATCCCTCCCCAGCAGTGCATATACACCGTGCGACTACACCGTGCGACCCTGGTCGAGGGCGCCGTCGATGGAGTCGAGGACAGCCTCCATCTCCGCGGCCCGGCCGGCCGGACTTGCTCCCGGCGACTTGAGCCGCGTATTCTTCACCAGCGGCGGCAGCGAGGCCGTGATTCGGCATAGAAGCTCGCCCGCCAGCACTTCGCCGCCGTGGGCGAACCCGCTCGACACACAGTCGTCACCGGCCGCACGCTGCCGGCCGTGACAAGACAGGAGACAGCAATGACCGTCGATGTCCGGACAGATCACGAGCGGCTGTGGTCGCGGCTGATGGACATGGCCGAGGTGGGCGCTACCCCGGCGGGGGGCTCCAACCGTCAGGCGTTGTCCGATGACGACAGGGCAGGTCGTGACCTGTTCATCGGATGGGCCGAGCGGGCTGGCTGCACCATCGAGCTCGACGCGGTGGGCAACCTCTTCGCCCGCCGCGGCGGCACTGATGCAGACGCGCCCCCGGTCGTGCTCGGCAGCCACCTCGACACCCAGCCCACCGGCGGCCGCTTCGACGGCGTTTACGGTGTCCTCGGCGGCCTCGAAGCGGTCGAAACCCTGAACGACCACGCCTTGCAGACCCGCGCCCCAGTCGAGGTGGCCGTCTGGACCAACGAGGAAGGATCCCGCTTCCCCGTATCGATGATGGGATCCGCGGCCTGGGCCGGTGTCATGCCCCTCGACCAGGTCCGAGCCATCACCGACCGCTCCGGGATAAGCGTGGGCGCCGAACTCGACAGGCTGGGCTGGGCGGGCGCCGCTGCGTTCGGCAAGCCGCTGCGGGCCTACCTGGAGCTGCACATCGAGCAAGGCCCGATCCTGGAAGCCAGCGGCTCGTCCATCGGCGTCGTCACAGGCGTTCAAGGCATCCGCTGGTTCAAGGTGACCCTCGACGGCTTCCCCGCCCACGCAGGAACCACACCCATGGACCGCCGCCGCGACCCGGCCCGTGCCCTCGCGGCCATACTGCGCGGGGTGTACGACGTGGCCTCCCAGCACGCCCCCCAGATGCGGGTCACTCCCGCACAGTTCACATCCGAGCCCGTCTCACCCAACACCGTGCCAGCCAAGATCTCCTTCACGATCGACACTCGCCACCCCGACGCCGACACCCTCGAAGACATAGGCACCACACTGCGCCAACTCGTGTCCGAGGCCGCTGAGGAGCACAGCTGCAACCATCGCATGGAGGTCATCAACGACTGCGCACCCATCGTCTTCGATGACGAGTGCGTGCAGGCCGTGGAGTCAGCCGCGCAACGATGCGGCTACACCCACGAACGGATCGACTCCGGCGCGGGCCACGACGCCTGCCACGCAGCCCTCAAAGCACCCACCGGCATGATCTTCGTTCCCTGCGAGGACGGGCTCTCCCACAACGAAGCCGAGTCCATCGAACCCGACACCGCCGGCCAAGGCGCCGACGTGCTGTTGCAGGCTGCGTTGCAGCTCGCCGGCATCGCGGATTGAGAGCCTCTGCGGCGCTGGTGCCGTGCGATGCCAGGCCGTGGTGCGACGGCACCACGCTGGTCGACGCCGAGCGGCCACTCTGCGGCGCTGGTGCCGTGCGATGCCAGACTGCGTTGCAGCTCGCCGACATCGCGGATTGAGAGCCTCTGCGGCAAGGACACAATAAGGGGCTGTGCGAATAGGAGTGAGCCCGTCGTGTCGCTGCGGTGTCATTCCCGCCCGCGCACCCCACACATCCGCCACCCGCGACGCCGGAGTGAGCCCGTCGTGTCGCTGCGGTGTCATTCCCGCTCTTGTTCGCTGCGACCTGAGGGCCGCTCGGGCCACGGCCTCGCCTGTATGGGCCGCGTCGCTCCCGCCTCTTCGCTCGGCCTCTCAGTCAAGGCCCAACACCTAGAATCGGCGAGACGCCCCAAGGCCGGGCAGATCCGGACCACGTCCCCGGTTGTCTCAGTTAGCGGTCCTGAGGTGCATCGACATCGGGCTGGAAGCACGAGATGCCGCGAGGTCCATTCACTGTGACGGACCGGGAGGCTTCGGCGGAATGGCGGATGTCGATGAGGAACGCCTCGACTTCGGCGGGGTCGATGGTGCGGCGCAGCGGCGGGAGGCCCCGCAGGAGGTCCTGTCGGTACCGGGCGGTCGCCAGCCGAGAGTCGAGCACCGCCACGACGCCCCGGTCCTGTGCGGAGCGGATGAGTCTGCCCGCGCCCTGGGCCAGCAGCGTGGCCGCGCGGGGAACGTCGATCTCACCGAACGCTTGCGGCCCGAGCCGTTTGCGGCGGGCGACCATCAACGGCTCGTCGGGCCGCGGGAACGGGATGCGGTCCACGACCACCAGCGACAGCGACCGGCCGGGCACGTCCACGCCCTGCCACATGGTCATCGTAGCGAACAGGCAGCTCTCCTCCTCAGCGGCGAACCGGCCGATCAACTCGCGATTGGGCAGGTCGCCCTGGCAGTAGATCCGCAGCCCCGTCGCCTCCCGCACAGCCTCGACGGCACCCCTCATGGCGCCGTAGCTGGTGAACAGCGCCAGAGTCCGCCCACCGGCCGCGGCCGCCATCCGGGCGATCTCCTGCTGCACGGCCTGCGCCCATCCAGGATCCTTGGGGCCGGGCAGATGCTTCGCGCAGTAGAGCAGGCCGCAGCTGCGGTAGTCGAACGGGCTGCCCACATCGAGGCTGTCGCAGCCGTCGTCGGGCAGCCCGAGCCTGCCGGCCAGGTTGGCGGGGACGGTCGCGCTGGTGAGCACCGCCGGAGTGCGCGCCCACAGCCGCTCCTCCAGCATCGGGCCGACATCGACGGGAGCGGTCCGCCACACCGGAGTCCTCCCGGAGCCCTCCACCCACACAGCGTCCTCGTTGTCCGGGTCGGACGCTCGGGCGAGATCCTCGGTGAGAGCGTCGAGGAGCCGTCGGACCATTCTCCGCCGCGTGTCGTCGCTCTGCGCCTCACGGACCTCGGCGCCGGCCGCGCCGAGCCGTCCCCGGCACACAGCGACCGTCTCGACCAGGTCGTCGGGAAGCGACGTCAGCAGCGTGTCGCGGTGGGGGTCGAGAGCGTCCCGCAGAATGTCGCCGGCCTCCCTCACACGGTCGGCCGTCGCCGAGCCCGCCACCACGGCCCGCACCGCCCGGGCCGCGTGCCCGAACCGGCCCCCGGTGATCGACACTCCGGCGGCGCTGGCTGCGATGTCCTCGAGGGTGTGGGCCTCGTCGAACACGACCGCACCGTGGGGCGGCAGGATCTCCGCCCCGGTGAACACATGCAGGCAGTAGAGATGATGGTTCACCACCACCACATCCGCCTCGGCAGCCCTGTCGCGGGCCTGCTCGGCGAAGCACTCCGGCCCCGACGGGCAGTTCGCCGCGCCCGGGCACTCCCGCCCGGACACGCTCACCGCCTCCCAGGCCCGCACCGACGGCTCGAAACCGAGTCCGGCCCGGTCGCCGTCGACGGTCGCATCGGCCCAGGCGGCCAACTTGCTGATCTCCTCGCTGACGCGCCCGGCCTCGGCGGCGGAGTCCGCGGCGATCAACTGCTGCTGCCCGCCGTCGGCAGCCGCAGCCCAGTCGGCGAGCTTCTTGCGACAGACGTAGTTCGACCTGCCCTTCAGCACACCGAACTTGAGCGGAACGCCCAACGCCTCGACGAGCAGGGGAAGATCCTTGCCCGCCAGCTGGTCCTGGAGAGCCTTCGTGGCGGTGGCCACCACAGCCTTCCTCCCGCCCGTCGCCAGCGGCACCAGGTAGGCCATCGACTTGCCGGTGCCGGTGCCGGCCGCCACCACCAGATGCCGGTTCTGACCCAGAGCGGACGCGACTGCCTCACACATCTCGAACTGGCCCCGCCGGCTCTCGCCGCCGCCCGGCATAGCCGAGACCACCCCATGAAGCGCCTCGACAGCTCCCCGCGGCACCTCCACGACGACCGACCATACCGCCACCGCCGACAACGACCGATCCGTCTCATCGCCCTCACCGCCGACGGGATCCCAACGCCCTGCCAGGCCCCGCTTCGTGCGTCGACACGGCCCGCCGCAGCCGGGTCGTGGCGCCGGCCAGCCGCAGCATCCGCAGAACCAGCGGAACCCCGCCGCTCCCCGACACCGCAACAACTAGATGGCACAGGGATAGGTCGATTTTGGCACAGAGTTAGCCCTCAGGTAGCCAGCTCTGTGTTGACGATGTGGGCGAATGGCTGCCTTCGCTGTGTGAGGCGGCAGACCTCGACGCGCTGCGCGACGAGTTGGCCAGCCGGCCCCGGTCGGTGTGGATGAAGGCCGCGTTCGTGTTGTGGCGCGGTGGCTGCGGCTCTGCGGCCGAGACGATCGCACGGGCGGCACCCAACTCGGGGCGGGGGCCGTACAAGTTCGGTGTACGCACACAGCGCTGGGGAGGCAAGGCTCACCCGGAGTTCGATGTCGTCGACTACACCTTTGTACGCCAGTGGCATGACCCGGCAGAGCACTTCATCCAATGGGACGCGGCAGAACCCGCCGCAGCAGCGGCGCCATAACCCGGCAATGGCTCTCACGACCGACACAATCACGGCAACCCTCAAAACCCGCCGAACCGCCCGACACCACGGCGGCCGTCAAAACCCGCCGAACCGCCCGACACCACGGCGGCCGTCATGCCGGCAAGTCCGACCCGCGCACCTCGTCAGCCACTGCTCGAAGCACCCCGTTGAGGAAGCGGGGCGACTCGGCGCTGCAGTACTGCGTGGCCAAAGCCACCGCCTCCGACAGCACCACCCCAGAGGGCACGTCATCGCGGCGCACCAGCTCCCAGACCGCGATCCGGGCCAAAGCCCGGTCTACCGCCGCCAGCCGCTCCAGGCGCCAGCCCACCAGACGCAGGCGCAGCAGGTCGTCCACCTCGACACGGTCCGCGTCCACTCCCAGGGCCAGTTCCATCGCGTAGTCGGAGGGCGGCACCGGTCGGCGGTCCAGCACCTCGGAGGCGGAGCTGCCCGTGATCTCCGCCTCGTACAGCACTGCGAGCGCGTCTTCTCGAGCCTCGCGACGGGCGCCGAAACCGGGCACGGACGCCCCAGGACACGACATCGAAGGATCCCGCCTACGCCCGGCCGATGTAGGCGCCGGAGCGGGTGTCGACCTTGACCCGCTCCCCCGGCGACACGAACAGCGGCACCTGCACCACCAGGCCCGTCTCCAAGGCAGCCGGCTTGGTGGCGCCCGACACCCGGTCGCCCTGTATGCCCGGCTCGGTCTCGGCCACAGTCAACTCCACCGCCGCGGGCAGGTCGGTGCCGACTATCTCGGCGCCGTGCATCAGCATCACCGCCGCCGAGCCATCCACCAGGAACCGCGCCGCGCCGCCCAGCGCCTCGGGAGGCACGGCAATCTGCTCGTACGACTCGTTGTCCATGAACACCAGGTTGTCGCCGTCGCGGTACAGCAGCTGCATCTCTCGCTTGTCGATGGTGGCCCGCTCCACCTTCTCGCCGGCGCGGAAGGTGCGGTCCACCACCGCCCCGGTTCGAGCGTTCTTGAGGGTGGTGCGCACGAAAGCGTGGCCCTTGCCCGGCTTGACGTGCTGGAAATCCACCACGCTGAACAGGCTCCCGTCGAGATCGAGGGTCATGCCGTTCCTCAGGTCGTTGGTCGTGACAGTGGGCAAGTGCTTCTCCCTCTTCTCTGGTGACGGTCGGTCGGTGACGGTCGGTCGGTCGGTGACGGTCGGTCGGTCGGTGACGGTCGGTCGGCAAGAGCCCCCGAACCCGCCGGCGGGTCGTTCCGTCGCGCCGTTCTACCGCGCCGACGGAACGACGGGAGCCTTCGGGGAGAGCGTGAGCTGCCGGCAGCCGCTGCCGGTGACGACCAGGAGGTCCTCCACCCGGGCGCCCCCGACGCCGGGAAAGTACACGCCGGGCTCGACGGTCAGCACATTACCGGGCTCCAGCACCGCAGCACACCCCGACGCCACACGCGGAAGCTCGTGTACGTCGAGCCCGACGCCGTGTCCGGAGGCGTGGACGAAGGCCTCCGCCATGCCCGCCTCTTCGATCACCGAACGGCAGGCCTCGTCGATCTCGCCGGCCTCCGCCCCCGGACGCACAGCCTCGACGCCGGCCGACTGGCTGCGACCCACCACCTCCAGCATGGTCTCGGCCCTCTCGTCGGGATCTCCCAGAACGAAAGTGCGGGTCATGTCGCTGCGGTAGCCGTCGACCTCCGCGCCGACGTCGACGACCACCAGATCGCCGGCTTGCAGCCGCCGGTCGGTCGGCCGGGCATGAGGAAGGGCGCTGTTCGGACCCGACGCCACGATCGTGTCATAGGCCGGGCCGGACGCGCCGGCGGCGCGCAACGCGTCGTCCAGAGCCCGTCGGATCCGCGTTTCGGTCACTCCGGGACGCAACATCGGCTCGGTCGCGGCCAGGGCCTCGTCGGCGATTGCTGCCGCGGCCTGGATTCGGGCCAGCTCAGCCGGATCCTTCACGGCGCGCAGCGCCTCGACGCAACCGGAGAGCGGCGCCGTCTCAGAATCGACAGCCTCGCTCCATCGGATCTGCTCGCGCCAGGCGACGCTGTCCTCCAGGCCGAGCCGCGTCACCGCACCGAGCCGCCCGGCCACTGCGTCGGCCGCTCCACGGACCACGATCACTTCGACATCGTCCGGGCAGCCGGCCCCGGCGACCTCCGCGGGCGCCTGCTCGGCGTAGCGGGAGTCGGTGACGAGCACGGCCTCGCCGGACCCGAGCACCACGACAGTGCCGTTGGAGCCGGTGAAGCCGGTCAGCCAGCGCACATTGGCCGGCTCCACGATCACCGCGGCGTCCACGCCCGAGTCGGCCAGCCGGTCACGAAGCCGGCCGAGGCGCCCGTCAACCCGCAGCGGCGGAAGGCTCCGCAGAGCGTCGGCCGCGGTCGGCGCGGACGCTGCAACGCCCGCGGGACGCCTCATCGGACCGCCACCAGCGCACCCCGCAACACCGCCGTCGACGGCCGCGACAGTAACGGAGCTGGCCCCGCAGGACACCTCATCGAACCGCCACCAGCGCACCCCGCAACACCGCCGTCGACGGCCGCGACAGTAACGGAGCTGGCCCCGCAGGACACCTCATCGAACCGCCACCAGCGCACCCCGCAACACCGCCGTCGACGGCCGCGACAGTAACGGAGCTGGCCCCGCAGGACACCTCATCGAACCGCCACCAGCGCACCCCGCAACACCGCCGTCGACGGCCGCGACAGTGACCGGGCTAGCCCCGCAGGACACCTCATCGAACCGCCACCAGCGCACCCCGCAACACCGCCGTCGACGGCCGCGACAGTGACCGGGCTAGCCCCGCAGGACACCTCATCGGACCGCCACCAGCGCACCCCGCAGCACCAAGACCGAGCCGGCCCAGACCACCTACCGACCGTCCACACTCAGCGGACCGCCGCCAGAGCGTCCCGCAACACGGACTCGGGCACGCCGATCACGGGCTCGGGCCCGCGGTCGGAGTCCAGGATGAGCGTGACGCCGTCGATGGCCTTCTTGTCGCGGCCGAAGAGCGCCAGAAGCTCGTCGTCGTCGAGCTGGGGCGGCAGCCGGTGAGGCAGGCCGTAGCCGGACACCACCCGCCGGTGAGCGTCCACGCGGGACTCGTCGATGCGGCCCAGCCGGAAGGCCACCTCGGCCGCGTACACGAGACCGACGGCCACCGCCTCGCCGTGACGCAGGTCGTAGCGTCCGGCCGTCTCGACGGCGTGGGCCAGCGTGTGACCGTAGTTGAGGACTGCTCGGCGCCCCCCTTCGCGCTCGTCGGCCGCCACCACCTCGGCTTTGATCCGGACGGCCGCGGCGACCCGTTCGGCGAGTTCGAGAGCGTCCAGGTCCTGGCCGGTCAAGAAATGGTACTTGGCCAGCTCTCCCTGGCCGCTGCGCAGCTCCCGCGGCGGCAGCGTCGCGAGCGTCTCGGTGTCGCACAGCACCGCGTGGGGCTGCCAGAACGCGCCGACCAGGTTCTTCCCCTCCGGCAGGTCGACACCGGTCTTGCCGCCGACGGCAGCGTCCACTTGGGCCAGCAGGGTTGTGGCCACCGAGACGTAGCGGATGCCGCGGTGGTAGACGGCGGCCACGAAGCCGGCCAGATCGGTCACAACTCCCCCGCCCACGGCCACGATCACATCGGAGCGCGTCAAGCCCGCACGCGCCAACATCCCGCAGAGCCGCTCGACTTCGGCCAGCGACTTGGCCTCCTCGCTGTCGGCGACGGTGAACACCGACTGGTCGAGGCCGCTGTCGACGGTCCAGCCGACGCCTGCCTGGGTGACGACAGCGGCCCGGCGCGCCCCTGCCGGGATCACCGAACTGAGCCGGTCCCGCACCCCCGGCCCCACATGGACGTCGTAGGAACGGTCGCCCAGCGCCACAGTCACGATCCGGGCATGCGAAGCGGACAACGGCACCCGCAGAGCCTACCGACACGCCCGCCGACGCTCCCGAACCGAGACCACCGCCGGAACTCGCCCACCCACGCTCGCCGCCGGCGCCGCGGCAACCTGATGCCCGACATCTTCAACGGCGTGCCCCAGCCATTCGCCCACCCACACTCACACCGAACGACGCTCTGGGCACTGCCCGCGTGCTCGCCGCGCATTCGCCCACCCACACTCACACCGAACACCAGCAGCGGGGACGAGGCGGCGCCGTTGTTCGACCCGTTCACCAGCGTGTCCGCGATGCTCGTGGCGATGCAAGTGTCTTGTGCTGCGGTGTCGACGATGCCTTGGGTGCGGTACGGCAGCGGCACCATGCGAGAGTTCTGCTGATAGCGCTCCCGGTCGCTCGGATGCAGGACGATCTCAACTTCGGCAACGGGGCCTCTCGACCCGATGTGGCCGGTGACTCTGGCCCAGCCGGCTTCGTCAGACGCGATTGGGAGGCACCGCCCAAGGAACGCTGATCACGCGATCCTCTTCCAGGATCTCCTTGACCAGGAAGCGCATGCCGATCGTGCTGCGATAGCCAGCATCACACGCTTGGTGCCCATCATCGAAGCAATCGATGAACTCGGGCCGGTAGCGCTTGTCGTTGGGCTGGACGAACAGCGCCCAGCGTCCCTCGTCCGTGGCCAGCAATTCGGTGCGGCGCTTGTTGAAGGCTGCTTCAAGCCGGTCCAGAACGGGGTCGGGCCTCATTGCTGCGCATTATGGCACAGCAAACGGACTTTGTAGTGGAATATTTCAATATCTTTCGTTATATTCAGGAGAGCCAGTTGACGGCTTGGATCTCGGTGTAGGCCTCGATCCCCCACTTGCCCCGGTCGCGGCCGATGCCCGACATGAGGATGCTGCGGTGGCAGATCACCCGGGTCAGGGCGGTGCAGATCTGGCCCGAGTGGAGGCCCCAGGTGGTGGCGATGCCCATGCAGGCCGCGTTCACGTCGGCGTCCTCGGTCATCACCAGCGCGCCCTTGCCGCCGAGTTCCATCAGCACCCGCTTCATGGTGGCCGCGCCGTCGGCGTAGATGCGGGCCCCTACCTGCGTCGAGCCCGTGAACGACACCATGTTCACGTCGGTGGAAGCCACCAGGGCGGCAGACGCCTCCGGGCCGGAGCCGGTGGAGCCATCCGCTCGATCACGTCGGCAAGACGGGCCAGGCGGTTGCCGCGCTCTTCGGGGCTGAGTGCCCGCCACCGGGTCAGAGCCTCGCGGGCCGCCCGGGCCGCGTCGTTGGCCTGGGCCGCGGTTGCCTCGGGAGCGTGACCCACCACGGTGCCGTCGTTGGGGTCGATGACCGGATAGGTCCCCCCAGCCGGGTCGATCCACTCCCCGCCGATCAGCAGTCTCCAAGCCCGGTCGACGTCGATGTTCTCTTGAGCCTCAAGGGGTACCGGCAGATCCTACTGCCGTCGAGGCACCGCTCCCGAACGTCGGTGTTGCCGCACCAAATGCCGGCTTCGTCGCTCCTCTCGCCGGCGTGTTCCGCAAGAGCAACCGGTTAGGGGCCGGCGTCCCCGTTGCCCGCGCAAGTATGTGCCTCCAATTATAGTTAGCTGGCTTGTGAGACTTACCGCATGGACCGACACCGGCCGGGATGCCGGAAGCACCAGCCGTGCGATTGCCGGAGACGTGTTCGGCGGGTTGATATCAGCGGTGGTGATGCTGCCGCTGGCGATGGCCTACGGGGTGGCTGCGGGCCTGGGGCCGATCGCCGGCCTGTACGGAGCCGTTGCGCTGGGCCTGCTGGCCGCCGTGGCCGGAGGCACGCCCACCATGATCTCGGGCCCCACCGCCCCAATGGCGGTGACGGTCACGGTCGTGGTTGCCCATCACGCCAACACCATCGAGGAGGTGTTCACGATCATCATGCTGGCGGGCCTGATGCAGATCGCGCTGGGGGCGCTCAAGGTCGGCCGTTACGTGTCGTACACCCCCTACTCGGTGATCTCCGGGTTCATGACCGGAATCGGCGTAATCGTCATCGTCCTTCAGTCACGCCCCTTCGCAGGACTGCCGGTCCTCACGGAGGGGGGAGCGCTCAATACGCTCCTCAAGTGGCCTGAGTCACTGGCCAGCATCAACCTCCAAGCATTGGCCGTCGCCGCGATCACGCTGGCGGTGGCAGCAGCCTGGCCAAGCCAACTTCGAGTGTTCGTGCCCTCGGTCCTGATCGCAGTGATCGTCGGCACCCTGGTGGGCACCTTGTGGCTGGACGATGTCCCTCTCATAGGAGAGATACCCGAGAGTCTGCCCACGCTGCAATATCCGGAACTGTCCTTCGACTTCCTGGTCCGTGCCGCGCAGCCGGCCGCGACCATTGCCTTGGTCGGGTCGATTGACACCCTCCTGACCGCGGTCGTCGCCCGATCGATGACCGGCCAGCCGAACAACCCGGACCGCGATCTGTTGGGCCAAGGGATCGGAACGTTGTCCACCGGCATCGTGGGCGGGCTGCCCGGCGGGGCCACGGTATGCACGATCGCCAACATCCGGGCCGGGGCACGGTCGAAAATCTCGGGAGTGCTCTGCGCTCTGATCCTGTTGGCGCTGGTCTTCGGGATCGGGGACTACACGGAATCTCTCCCCCATGCGGTACTGGCCGGCATCTTGATGAAGGTCGGGTGGGACTTCATCGACTGGCGATTCGTAACCCGGATCCGTACCGTCCAGCGGGAGCATCTGGCTGTCATGCTGCTCACTCTGGTGCTCACAGTATTCCTCGACCTGATCACTGCCCTGGCGCTCGGCCTGATCGTCACCGCGCTGTCGAACGCGCGGCAGTTCGAGCGCCTGCAACTGGACAGCGTCGTCTCGACCCCGCTGCTCGACCATTCCTTCCTCGAGGCCGGGAGTGCAGAGAGGGCCGACCACGATCACTTCAAGGCCCGCGTGGGCATGGTGTCGCTCAGGGGCCACTTCACTGTGGCATCCTCCCAGAAGCTGATGGACATCATCGGTGCGGACATTCATGGACACGAGGTCGTCATCCTCGACTTCTCCGATACAGACCATGTGGACGACAGCGCCGCTCTCGTTGTGGAGCACATGGTGGACACCGCGGCCGCCCAGAACACCCACACCGTGGTGATGGGCATCGATGGTCAGCCCGAGAGATGCCTCTTGGGCCTCGGAGCGCTGCGGCTCGTCCCCGCCGATCAGTTCGTCGAGAGCTTGGACCAGGCTCGTGAGACAGCCGCACGGCTGCTGGGCGTGCCGCGCGACCGGCCGGCCGGATAACCGACCGCAGCCAACTCGACGGTGGAGCAGTTCAGGTTCTGCAAGTCGCTCTATTGCCATCTAGCGTTGTCGCGGCCGCACGGCCGTCGGCGCCATCGCTGCCGGTACCGATCAGACCGCACGCCAAGCCGATCACACCCCGCACCAAGGAGCCAAGAATGCCTGAAGCGGAGCCAAGAATGCCTGAAGCCGTAATCGTTGCCACCGCCCGAACCCCCATCGGCCGGGCCGTCAAGGGATCGCTCACCGAGGTCCGGCCCGACGACATGTCGGCCTGCATCATCGGCGACGTGCTGTCGAAGGTCCCGGGCCTCGATACCGCCGACGCGGAGGACGTGATCTGGGGCATCGGCCAGCCCGGCGGCGAGGGGGGCTACAACATCGCCCGGGTCGCCTCGATCCTGGCCGGGGTGAACGCCCCCGGCGTGACCGTCAACCGCTACTGCTCGTCGTCGCTTCAGACCATCCGCATGGCCGCCCACGCCATCAAGGCCGGCGAGGGCGACTGCTTCGTGGCCGGGGGCGTCGAGACGGTGTCGCGCTACGAGTACGGCACCGCCGACAGCGGACCCCACAACGACGACTTCACCGAGGCTCAGGGGCGCACTGCCGAGCGCACCACCGGAGGCGCTGCGTCGTGGGCTCCCCCGCAGGTCCCCGTCGGCCAGCACGACCGTCCCGTCGCGGGCCCACCGGAGGCGCTGCGTCGTGGGCTCCCCCGCAGGGGCTGCCCGACATCTACATCGCCATGGGCCAGACGGCCGAGAACGTGGCCCAGCTCAAGGGAGTGTCCCGCCAGGCCCAGGACGAGTGGGGCGTGATGTCCCAGAACCGGGCCGAGGCTGCTCGCAGCCGGGGCTTCTTCGAGCGCGAGACAACCCCGTTCCCGCTGGACGGCAGCGCCGAGGTGCGCCAGGACGACGGCATCCGCGAGGGCACCACCATCGAGGGCGTCTCCCAGCTCAGGCCGGTGTTCCGCCCCGACGGCACCGTCACCGACGGCAACTGCTGCCCGCTGAACGACGGCGCGGCCGCGGTGGTGGTGATGTCCGATGCCAAGGCGACCGCGGTGGGAGCCAAGCCGCTGGCCCGCATCGTGGCCACCGGCGTGTCGGCGCTCAACCCGGAGATCATGGGCCTCGGACCGGTCGACGCCTGCCGCCAGGCCCTGGGCCGGGCCGGCATGACCATGGACGACATCGACCACGTCGAGATCAACGAGGCCTTCGCAGCCCAGGTGCTGCCCTCGGCCGACGACCTCGGCATCGACTACGACAAGCTCAATCCCAACGGCGGGTCGATCGCACTGGGCCATCCCTTCGGCATGACCGGGTCGCGCATCATATGCACCCTGCTGAACGGCCTCGAGGACGCGGACCACACGATCGGCCTCGAGTCGATGTGCGTAGGCGGCGGCCAGGGCATGGCCATGATCGTCGAACGCCTCAACTGACACACCCCCGACTCGGGTAGCGGTGTTGTGAGCGGCGCGGAGACCAAGAACTACGCCGGCTTCATCTGGTCGGTGGCGGATCTGTTGCGGGGCGTGTACAAGCAGTCCGAGTATGGCCGGGTGATCCTGCCGTTGACGGTGCTGCGCCGGCTGGATTGTGTGCTGGAGCCGACCAAGGCCGAGGTGCTGGAGACCATCGAGAACCTGCCGGAGACGCTGCGCAACCGCGAGCCGCTGTTGCAGCAGGTGGCTGGACAGCCGTTCGTGAACATGTCCAAGCACACGTTCCACACGCTGCTGAGCGATTCCGACCGTGTGGCTCAGAACCTGCGCAACTACATCGCGGGATTCTCGGAGTCGGCCCGGGACATCGTCGACAAGTTCAACTTCGATGTGCAGATCGACCGCCTCGAAGAACACAACCTGCTGTATCTGGTGGTGTCGAAGTTCGCGGAGATCGACTTGAGCCCCGCCGCGATGTCGAACCTGGAGATGGGGTATCTCTACGAGGAACTGATCCGCAAGTTCTCGGAGCTGTCCAATGAGACCGCGGGCGAGCACTTCACGCCCCGCGAGGTGATCCGGCTGATGGTGAACCTGCTGTTCGTTGACGACGACGAGCTGCTGACCCGCCCGGGCGTGGTGAAGACGCTGCTGGATCCGGCGTGCGGCACGGGCGGAATGCTGTCGGTGGCTGAGGACTACCTGCGCGATCTCAATCCGGAGGCCCGTCTGCGGGTGTTCGGCCAGGAGGTGAACGCCGAGACCTACGCCACCTGCCGCGCCGACATGCTGATCAAGGGTCAGGAGGCCAAGAACATCCGCTTCGGCAACAGCTTCGACGACGACCAGCATGAGGGTCAGCGCTTCGACTACCTGCTGGCCAACCCTCCCTTCGACGTCGAGTGGAAGATGGTGGCCGACACGATCCGCGACGAGCACGCCGCACAGGGATTCGCGGGTCGCTTCGGGGCTGGACTGCCCCGCATCAACGACGGCAGCTTCCTGTTCCTCCAGCACATGATCTCGAAGATGAAGCGCCCAGAGGAAGGCGGTGCCCGGCTGGCGATCGTGTTCAACGGGTCGCCGCTGTTCACCGGCGCCGCCGGCTCGGGCGAGTCGGAGATCCGCCGCTGGATCATAGAGAGCGACATGCTCGAAGCGGTCGTCGCGCTGCCCGACCAACTGTTCTACAACACCGGCATCTCCACCTACTTCTGGGTGGTCACCAACCGCAAGGCGCCCCACCGCCGCGGCAAGGTGCATCTCATCGACGCCCGCGAGAGCTTCACCAAGATGCGCAAGGGCCTCGGCCAGAAGCGCAAGGAGATCTCCGTCGAACAGATCGTCGAACTCACCCGTCTCTACGGAGCCTTTGAGGAGGCGCCCCGGGTCAAGATCTTCCCCAACGAGGCATTCGGGTTCCTGCGCATCACCGTAGAGCGGCCCCTGCGCCTGCGCTGGGAGATCACCGATGCCACCCTCGCCGCCGTAGAGGCCGACAAGAAGGTCGCCAAACTCGACTATCCGCGCCTCAACGCCCTGCTTGAAGCACTCAAGAACAGCAGCGGCACCCAATACGCCTCCGAGAAGTCAGCCAAAGCAGCGGTGATGGAAGCCCTCGCATCAGCGGGCGCCGCCGCCCCCGCCGCTCTCGTCAAGGCGGTCACCGACGCGCTAGCGATACGAGACCCCGAAGCCCCCGTCATCACTGGCCGGGCAGGCAACCCCAAGCCCGACCCCGACCTGCGGGACAACGAGAACGTCCCACTACCCGAGATGAGCGTCGCCTACGAGCCCGCCTCGACCGCCCGCCTCGAAACCATCGAGTACCGCACGACGGTCGACGACTACCTCGAATCCGAAGTCCACCCCTACGTACCCGACGCCTGGCACGACCCCGCCAAGACCAAGATCGGCTACGAAATCCCCATCACCCGCCACTTCTACACCTATACCCCACCCCGACCCCTCCAAGAAATCGACGCCGAGATCAAGGCGCTTGAGGCGGAGATTCAGGAACTGCTAAACGGAGCGACCGCTTGAGCCGATTCCAATGGTTGCCAATCGGCTCGCCATTCGAGGAGAAGCCGTTCCGTCGTGTGTTCGAGCGTGTTAGGCGACCGCTTCCACCTGATCCTGAGATAGTTACCGCATACACCGACGGTCAGGTGACTTTGAGATCGAACCGCTCCAAAGAGGGGTACCACGAAGCAGCGGATCTCTCAGGATTCCAGGGCGTCGAAGTGGGCGACTTCGTCGTGCACGGTCTCGACATTCTCCGCGGTTCGGTCGGTGTCGCTGACTCAGCAGGTGCTCTGTCATCCGTTTGCATCGTGTGTGTGCCGCGTGTCAAGTCGGACCCACGGTTCTTTGCATACGCCATGAGAGCTCAGGCTTGGGCTGGTGTACCCCGTGCCCTCGCAAAGGGCGTGCGTGAAGGCGGAGCAGACTTCCGACGCTGGGAAACGCTCGCAGATCTTCCACTTCCTGTTCCCAGTCTTCCTGAACAGCGAGCGATCGCCGACTACCTCGACACCGAAATCGCTCGAATCGACGCTCTCATCTCCAGAAAACACCGGCTTTTGGATGTGCTCGCTGAGCGCCGACAGGCTGAGATCATTACCGCCATGGTCACCAAACATCCAACAGATCACCGTCCTCTTCGGGCTTACGCCGAGGTCCAACTTGGGCGACAGCGGACTCCCGCTCACGACACCGGACCCAACATGACTGCATATCTACGCGCCGTCAATGTTCAGGATGGAAGACTAGACCTCTCCGATGTCAAGTCGATGGACTTCGATGTATCAGAACAAGCAAGATTCTCGCTAGAGGCAGGCGATGTGTTGGTCACTGAGGGATCCGGTAGTCTCGCCTCGATTGGAGCTACGGCCGTGTGGAACGATGAACTCGATGCAACCGTCTGTTTCCAAAACACGCTACTTCGACTTCGGCCACGGAGGATGACACATCCTCGTTTCCTCGCGTGGTGGTGTCGCTATGCCTACGCTAGCGGCCTCTTTGCAGGCGTGGCCACGGGAGCCAACATCTTTCACTTATCGGCAGACCGTGTCCGCTCACTACCAATGACACATGTTCCACTGACTGTTCAGCGAACTATCGCAGACTATCTCGATACTGAGATCGGGCGCATCGAGGCGATAATCAACAAGGAGCGACGAGTGCTAGATCTGCTCGCTGAGCGTCGCCAAGCCTTGATCACGGCAATGGTGACCGGTGACGCCAGTACCACGGCTGACTGAGGGGGACCGCCAGTCCTTGAGGACATCTTGGCTTCGGTGATGTTGGCGAAGTCCTCGATGTTGAGGCACTCGCCTCGCAGCCGTCCGTTGAAGGACTCCACGAAGGGGGATCTGCCAGGACGATCCGGGCTCGATCCAGGCGGTTGCTGGTGCCCCCAGATGCGGCACTAGTCCCGCAGCGCGGCCGCGGTGAGCCTAGAGCCGTTGTCCATGCGCAGGTGCGCCAGCGCGCCCCGTGAGGCGACGAGACGCTCCACGGCGGAGACAACACCGTCGGAGTCGATGCGGTGGGCGGCCTCGATGGCCAGTGCCTCGCGGCCCAGCGTCGGCGAGTCGCGCTCAACGTCAAGCGGGCGCAAGTCGAGCGTAGGGATCCCAGCACGCCCACTACGATTCGCTCCACTGCGACTGCCTAGTGGACGTGTCGAAACCTTCGCCGTCTTCTATGCGACGGTTGACGTCTTCGCACCGCCAGCGGCCTTCGGTTGTAGGCAGACCGCGCATGTCGTGAGCGACATCGACGGCATATAGGAGTCATCCACTTGGTCGCCGGTGTCAGCTCGCTCGCCTCGCTGCTCCAAGAACTTCGCTGCCCGCATCACTGCTTCGGCTGACTGTTGACGGGCGAGCCCTCGAGCACCGGGTGCTCCGCAACTGACCGCCGCTAGAGCTTGAGCCCAACGGAGCGAGTCACCAAGAGTCTTCAAGGTGAGTCGTCCGTGACGTGGCAGAGAATGGATTAGCCCCGCAGTGGTCCAGTCACCTGCACCTCCGGCGTCAACAACCGGGTATGTGAATGCGGGTGAGCGGCGCCAAGCTCCGTTCCCGATTCTATAGTCCGCTCCCTGCTGGGCACGGGTAATGATCCAGCTCTGATGATTCTGTGGTAGAGAACTATCCAGTCCTGAAGGACGATTGTCAGCGAATTTGATGATGTCAGCAACGTCGAGCATCCGCTCTGTGAGTTCGGCACGGGATGGCCGCGATGGCTCAAAGATGATGAGCGAACCGACACTCGCGAAGTACTCTGCGAGCAGAAGAGTGCCTGCGTTCAAGCGGTCAAAGAAAAAAATGTCAGGCGAGAGATCAAGGTTCGTTAGTTCTAACGCTCGGTCTTTCCGAAGCGGCCTACTCCTAGGAAATGCCTCGTCACAGATTGGACACCTGAATCGATATCGATGACCGGCACCATCAATTTCGTGGACAAGGCGTGGAGTAATCGCTCTCGTACTGAGGCGAACGAGTTCCACAGAAACATTCATCTTCTGGAAGTCTCTGCAGATCTCCCGTCCTGCCTGATCGTCACCAAGATCTGCGACGACAGCAGAGTTCCAGCCCATGAAGCCCAAGATAGCGGCGACATTGCCAGCCGTGCCGCCGGTTGCGCGCCAGATGCTACCGCGATAAGTTACAATATCAAGCGTCACATAGCCAGCCGTTAGTATAGAACGAGCCTCATCAGCCATTATCATTGCCTATCGGGCTTAAGGTCGGTGAGCTAAACCGATCCGAGATTTCTGAAGACGTCTGCAACGACGACACGGCATCGCGTGTAGACACGTCTCGCCCAGACTCGGCCGCTAGAGATTCAGGAAGGCCAGTCAGCCAGGCGCACGTTACTTGGTGGCCAGAGGCAAGTTCCGAGAGATCAACTCCGTCAAACTCGTAGCCAGCTGGAGGTGCGGAGATGATAGGCAAATCGTGTTCGTAGGCGGCCAGCAGGACACCGAGCGATAGGACCTTTGATGCGGGAGTTGAGAGAACCAAGGTGGTTGAGTCAAAGTCTGTCAACGTAAGGCTGAGGTTCTTCTGCAAGCGCGAGAGCGTTCGATAAAGGTCAAATGGATTCCTCTCATCAGCGTAAATGATATTGGCTGGTTCCACTCGAAAAATGTCAAGCAATTCAACTTGGAGTTCGATCAGAAGATCATCAGCTCTTCGTGGGTTACGTGATGGAAACGGCAATACGGGAAACACATCATCGGGCGCGATACGATCGTGAATCGCAATCAGCGAGTCACGAGACCTCTCGCGGACAACCGGCGCCCAAATCACGGTGCCACGCGGTTCGCTCTCGCTCGCAAAGCGGCCGCGGAACCCGCCGACAGATCCGGCATCGGTAACACCGAGTTCGATGACAGCAGCGTCTACAGCAGGATTTTCGCACGCTACGATCTGAACCTGAGTAGGGAAGCCTTCAATTCGACGTTCGTCGGAAGCAAGTGCCCCTGCGATAATTGGGAAATAGAGATTCGACGGCAGTGATGATATATCAATGATGAGGTGGCCGATGCCGTCAGTGAACGCTCGGTCGGTGACTTGACGGGCGATTCTTGGTCCGGCATTGCTGTGCGAGTGGGACTCTCGGTGCTCTATGGTTCGTACCTCGATATTGGCTACTAACTTGGCGAAGGCTGCTTGGTTGTCAGCCGCGAGAGCCCGAGTTGAGGGTCCCGACGCCGCCGATGGTGGAGGAAGTTCGATGAGGCCGACGAGTGGCGGTGTAGCGTGGTTGAGAGCGAGAAACTGTTGAAGGCCCACGAGTGCTCGCGGATCGAACCCGACACCGAGAACATACATAGACTGCTTGCCTAGCGCGCTGGCGATGGCGGCCTCCCACAGCGGTTCGGGGGGATCGTCAAGTCCTCCTAGGGCGATGACATATTCATGCCATCTCATAGTCCAAGACCTAGTTCTTGATCGGTCGTCGTCACTTGTGGCTGCGTCCCGAGCGCAGGCAGTTTACGCATCCAGCCGATCATGACGTGAAGACGGCGCTCCCGAAAACCTCCGTAGCCGACGGGCAGTCCGAACCTCGGACACAGGAGACGATTGAGATAAAGAACCATGTATCTGTTGCCCTTGACAGAATAGTCTAGATCCGCGTGAAGGATGTTGTAGGCGATCGCCGACGCGAGGGCCGTGAAGAGACGTTCCGCGCCAGGTGTCGACGTTCGATAGTCGGAATCGAGAAGGAGTTGTCGCTCTACCATCAGAACCGCGGTGCCGGTCACGCCTGGCGGATAGGGCATGCGGGGCTTCTGCTTCTCGGTCTCCGATATGGCCACGATTTCCCGGACAAGAGCCTGCACGTCCCGACCGTGGGGCACTGTTCTCGGAATAGACTCCCAAAACCGCTCGCTTACACTGCGGAGGACACGATGCTGACGAATGACGCTGAGCTGAGCAGGTCGCCCGAGGCTCACATCGACTAGCATCTCCGCGAATAGATCTCCACAGATGTTGAGGAACTGACGCACATTATGTGATCCGAGCTTGATCGCGATCGATTGGCCAGCGTAGTACGGAACCTTGAACTCTTCCGCTACCAGAACAGAAGAGCCCTCACGAACTGCTGGACTCGACCGGTCCGCGATGTCGCTCACCGAGAGTTGAGACTCAAAGAGATCCTGTTGGCGGTTCTGATCGCGGTGCACAAGGATCTCAAGTTCTCTCCAGCAAACAGCAGCCTCGAAGCCCTCAAGGGAACGAGCCTCATCGAGCCAGTTATCGTAACGAGCATCGCCACCACAGATATCTAGAACACGCGACGCTAGAGTGTCGATCGCCTCCGCTTCGATAGAGGAAAAGGCTAGATCGCGATCATCGTCAAGCAGGCTGAGAAACTCTTGGTCTTCCTGCGCGTGGATCGAGAGTTGATGCTCGGCTCGACGCCGGGCGATATCGCCAAGGACTCGATCATGGCGACCACGGGTGAACCGCTTGCCGTCCTTACTGCCCTCACGCGCTACGGCATCAAGGTCAACGAGTGCGACGTCTCGGCCCTCTAGACCAGCACCGGCCAACAGTTCCTGGTCGGAGAGCGCCTCGAAGCGCTCGGAGTACCAGCGAGCCACCGATGCTCGACGGCGCCTAAGGTTGTCGAGCAGCACATCGCGCTGTGACCGGTCGAGTTTGTGGCCGTCGTCGAACATAATCATCGGTTGCGCGTCCAAAGGATCACCCTTCACAAGAATTCGGGCTTCACCGAGGACGCTGAGAGAATAGAGTTCGCTGTGGCCCTCTGGAACCTCGTCCACATCCGACGCGAGGAGTGCATCGAGCAACCGAAGCACAGATTCCTCTGTAGCCTGTGCGTACTCAAGGAGTTCAGAACCTGTCGAGCCTCCCAGCCGTTTGAGCAGCGCCTCGACTCGGATGTCACCGCTGGCGTCGAAGCTAACGTCTCCGACCGCTTCGGGGAACTCTGAGTCAACTAGCGCGAGGGCGCTGCGCAGCGCTCCGACCAGTATCCGGACGTCAAGGAGTCTCAGGAAGAGTTTCTGGCCAGCGTCGGGGTCGAGCGGGAGGTCGAGGAGCGAGCGGTAGTCGCGATCGAGGTCGATGAGGACACCGAGTTTGCGGGGGTTGTTCTCATCGATGGCTTCTAGTTCCATCAGTGCCTGCCGTACAGGTTCGGTCTGGGGTGTGCGCTTGAGTGCCCACTTGAGGTTCTCCGGCTTGAACAATTGCATCAAGGAGGTCTTACCTGCTCCTGGGGAGCTGCGCAGAATGATGAGGCGATCCCATACTGCTCCTGGGAGCATGTCGAGGGCTCCAGCCCCGAAAGTTGCGACGAACGCATGCCCGTCGGGCTGTTGCTCGGCGGCCTGTGCATAGAATGGATTGAGGTATACGCTCATGGTCGATCCACATGGTGGCGCTCATATCGACGAAACAATGCGTGGCGACGCTCACCATCCTCGCGGTCCACACTGTCAGCCCAAAGAACAGACACCGAGTTGTTAGGCGTATTATGATGGAGGACGAGCGGCAGGGCGGCGTCCCCGTAACCCAGCGGCGTGCGTCTCTTCTTGTGCTTGTCCACTAGGACATCATCGAAGAACCATTCGCACAGTTCAGCAAACAGAGGATCATCGCACGAGACGCTTGTCGGTAGCCGTTGTATAACCTTTAGTTTCCAGTCGGGCTCGAAGACAGTGAGCGTATCCTTGATATGCTTTTCAGCCTTCTCGCTCGCGATATAGACCACCACGGTAATGTGAGCACCTTCTTCGACAAGTGGATTCTGGCCGCTGCGAAGATCGCTGTTGAGGTGGGTTCTAGCTCGTGCAAGTTTGCCGCCCCAATCGCCATTGTTCTTGCGATGGAGCAAGGACGTGCCGCTGCCGTAGAAATCATCGACGAAAACGACATGGCGGAATTGGGCTTGGCCTAGAAGTTTCTTCTCCGCTATGGCTTCAGTCAGCTTTCTCTTCATGGTCTCAACAGCGTGTGTCCCCAACTCTGGTGAAAGCCAGAATTGTTCGTGAGACAATTCGGGGCTGGAGCGGCGGAGTCGGTCCAACCGTGCACCGTCGCTTAGCCCGAGGTACAGGGTCTTGCGTCGGAGAGTGTGGAAGTCATTAGATGCGACGATCCGTTTCACCTGGTAGCGAGATACACCGAGTTCGTCCGCAACCCGAAGAATAAGCTCACGCCTGATGAAATCAGGGTAGACGCATGCGATCGCGTGGTGCATCTCTTGGCTTGATATAAAAATGAGTTCCTTCCGAATGAACGTGATGAGTATTCGACGCTTCTCTGGAGTGTCGAACTGGCGAAGCCACCGTACCAGGCTTTCAAAGAACCGCTCCCCTGCTACGAATCCCTCGTAGTCGTCGTACTTGTGAGTTGCAAGGCGACGCAGGTCTGCCATCCACACGGCTTGTTCTTCAGAGGTCCATGTGAGAAGTTGATCTAGGAGCCGCCCCGCCAACTCGTCCCTCATGGGTCGCACCAAACGAAGCGGGCGATAGAGTCTCGAACTCTCAGCGACCGTAGGTATCGTACAAGCAATGTAGGACCGCTTTCGCCTCGGCGATCAAGGTTCCAGCACCGTGTTGGATCCTCTGAGCAGCGGTCTACCGACAGCGTTGTCGTGGACGAAGCAAGCAGCTCGAAATCGTTGCCATCGACTTGGCCTTGATCACCAATTGCCAGGATAGCACCGCCAATCTCCTCCGAGATAGATCGGAGAACTGCCAGCTTTCCAGCGTCTGACGAGATGATGTCGACCGAGTGGCCCGATGCGACGACTTTGAGATTCAGGATCGGTTGGCGTGAAAGAACGGATCGCACGAACGAGAGCAGTTCAGGTCCCGACATGTCCGCTTGGGCAGTGCTCACCGACATCTGGGTAGGCCGTTCTTCGATGTCAAGTCTGATCGACCCGACCGCTTTGAGTCGCTCTACGGCTTGAAGCAGATGTTCGCCACATCTGTCTGAATGGGGTGGATCGTCGGCGAGCCGCAGTAATCGAGTTCCATTGTAGAGTCCCACATGGACGTGAGGCCAATACTTCTCAGGCAGCCAGGCTCGCGTGTCGCTGTGCAACGACTTCCCTCGACCGGTGGCGAACCCGATCAGGATCCCTGCATCGAGCAGTCGCACGATCTGCTGTTGGACATCGCTCACCGGCAGCTCGTACCGGCGTTCGGTACGGCAGACCGTCCCATCATAGTCAAGCACGACCGCACCTAAATCGACTTGTTGTATCCCCTCGATCCAAGACGCAAAAGCTTCTTCGTATGCCAGCCGTGTCGCACTGGCCAGATTGCGTCTGCGAAGCTTCTTCTCTATCGGATCGGGGTTAGGAGGCTCGACCATACTCGCAACAGAGAGGTGGTAGAGCCGCCGACCGAAGTCAGCTACGCGAGGCCGACCAGGGTCGAGGCCAGCGGCCTTTCCAGCGGCAGCGGCCACCTTCATGGAACTGACAAACAGGTCAAGCACACTTGCTGGCCATATCAGATCAGTTCGCAAGATCATGACGTCTAGTTCGGGTGGTAACAAGGCCAGCGTGCGATCGGCGATCTCTTTCGCCGCGGGGTCAACGACGGCAATGATTGTCGAGTTGTCTGCGTTTCGCAAGAGACCTACGTGGCGACCATGAGCGAGGTTCCTATAGTCCATGGTCTGAACGCTGGCCAGTCCAGTCTCGACGAGACGCGCCTCAAGATCCACCCCAACCGCGGCCGTGCCTGGACCCGTTACTACGACACAAGCATGACGCGGCGACCGCGGTCTGTCTTGCCCATCGCGTAACGCTGGCAGAGTATCAGGCAGCGTTACGCGATGGGCAAGACAGACCGCGGTCGCCATCGCCATTAGACTGTTTGTGGCGAGAAACCCGTCGGGGGGGGAAGGAACCTCCGCGACATGTACATCGTCTGCAGCAAGTGCCGGTGGAAGCTCGTCACGCTCTCTCGATGTGACTACACCCAGATGTGATGCGCCGCGGCGCCGGGCGGTCTTGATCGCCAAGGCGGCATCGGGATTGCGGCCGCGGGCTGTAAAGAGCACCAGGCCTGTTTGTCCGGAGAGTCCTGCCGTGGAAGCCTCCAACGGTGTCATCGCCGCTGCCAAGTGTCCTTCGGATCGATTGTGAAGATCCGCGGCCAGTCGCGCTACAGCCAGTGCCCCACCCGAGCCTACGTGGAGCAGTGGCTGATGAGCACGAATTGTCTCTGCCACAGGTTGCGCAAGAGCGGCTTCTCTCACCGCTCGATAGGTACCGGGCAGTTCTTTGAGTTCGGTCGCGTAACTCCGCTTCATCGCCGCGCCCGGTTCACAGGAGATCCAGTACGAAGTTCCGATGGTGCGAAGTGGTCGCGTAACTCCGCTTCATCGCCGCGCCCGGTTCAGGCTCGCCATCTGCTCGAACGGGGTGAACGACCGATGGCTCCCCAACGTCACGAGCTGTTCTCGGAGGCCCAACAGCCGCTGCCGCCCGGCCTCCAGATCCTCAGCGGTCAGCCAGTCGCCTCCGAAGGGATCGTCCATCAGCGATGCCGAGGGCATCGCCGGCGCATCCTCCAGCGGTCGCGGAGCCCACCACAGGTTCCACGCGGGCGGATGCCCGGGGCGAATCGACTCGCGAGCTGCCGCTGCGCCGATCACCGCTGACGGCAGGGCCACCGCGACGAGGGGCAGAGGAGCGGAGATCACCGAGGCCACCGTAGCCGCCCGGATGCTCCGTCCGCGGCGACCAAAGTGAGCCTGCGCACTTGCGCGAGCGTTGACTGACGCTCGCTGATCTCGGCTGGATACCCCGCCACGAGGTAGCTGGTAGGTGGTCACATGACTCCCAGCCGCTCGCCCATGCCGTTGAAGGTTGCGAGCTTCTTTAACCCGAGCATCTGGAATGCATCCGTATAGAGCGTCTGGCCCTCAATGGTGCTAACGATGACGGACCGGGCGAACCGCTTGCTGACTCGTGCTGGCTGCGTGTTGTAGAAGTCGCCGCCACCGCCTCCGGCGCCGATCAGTTCCATGACGCGCCCGAACTCGTCGCGGTACGCCCGCCGGTAGGCGTCCCACCCGAGGTATCCAGCCTCGTGTACCCGGCGTAGCACGACGAGGGTGCTCGACTTGAACCGGCGTGCCAGGCGCTCAAGTTCGTCCGTGAGGTCTGCACGGTCGTCGAACTCCGACTGGAGCAGCTCAAGAGGCACGAGTACCTCAGCGGCGACACCGTTGCACCAGCGTTCCACCTCGTGAGTGGCCTGAACGCCTAGATCGGCGTCGGACAGGGCGCTCTCCCCGAGCCAGATGTGGGCCAGCTCGTGCGCCAGCGTGAAGATCTGCGCGGCCTTCGTGTCGGCGCCGTTCACGAACACGAGCGGGGCCAGAGGGTCGGCGAGCGCGAACCCCCTGAATTCGGCGGGGTCGAGCTTGCGGCGGGTGTTGCTTCCAACCACGCCGCTGACCATCACGAGCACACCGCTGTCCTCGGCTCGGTCTCGCAGATAGCCGAATGCCTCGGACCAGCTCGGCACTCTTCGCTCAACCGAGAACGACATCGCGGCTATCACTGCCGAGGCCGCCTCCTCGACGGGCGTGGCCGTCGACAGCGAGCCAACGTGGGGAACGGGATCTAGCCCGATGCCGCGGGCGTAGTCGCGATACCAGTCCTGTCGCTGCTGGCACTGATAGATCGTGTCAAGGAGGTCGGGGCTCGGACGACGGACGCCTCTGTCGCCTACCGTGCGAAGGTCGGGAATGGGAACCTGTTCATCCGGCGGTGCGAGCAGGAAGAAGTAGCCGACCGGCGTTCGGGTCGCCTTGGCAAACCGTTCGAGTTGCTTCAGCGTCGGCCGGTGATCACCGCTCTCCCACTGCCGGAGCTTGGGGAACTTGTGGGCAAGCTCGTCCGAGTCGAGGCCCGACCGCTCCACAGCCCATGCATAGAGCGACGCCACAACGTCAACGCGGACAGCCATCATGATCCATTCTGGCCCCGCGTGCGGGCCGATCGGAACATTCTCGTCCCAGGTCGGCCGCAGCCGCGGCACCGTCGAGCACGGACCGCGCGACGCAACGGCCGTGTACGGGCACCGTGAGGATCCATCCGCTCGTCACCCCTGTATGTGTCGGCCGCACCTTCGGCATCTTCCGCCCCCAGCAAGATTGCCCCCGGCATCTTCGCACAGTACTGAGACGACGAGAAACGCTATGGCACGTCAGTGGCGCTGACCTGCACACAACGACTGGAGAACGAGACAGCCCCGGCGTCAGCCGGGGCTGTTGGCCCGAGGCGGTTCACCTCGGGGGGGTGCACAAATGTTATCAGGGAGGCACAGCCCTAGTGTCCTGAGTCTTTAGTTATTGGGGTTGGTTGTGGTATGGTTGGTGTGGATGCATGCGGTGATTGGAGGCAGTCGTGGCTAGAGGCCGTCGTGCGGTGGAGGTGGTGCTCGCCGATGAGCAGCGCGAGACGCTGGAGCGGTGGGCGCGGCGCCAGAAGTCGTCGCAGGCTCTGGCGCTGCGGTGCCGGATAGTGCTGGGCGCGGCCGCGGGGGAGACGAACAAGTCGATCGCGGTGTCGCTGGGGTGCAGAGAGGCGACGGTGTCGAAGTGGCGGCGCCGGTTCGCGGGGCGCGGGTTGGACGGGCTCTGCGACGAGCCGCGTCCGGGCGCGCCGCGCACGGTGAGCGACGACAAGGTGCAGGAGGTGATCGTCAAGACGCTGGAGTCGGCTCCTGAGGGCGCGACGCACTGGTCGACGCGCTCGATGGCCGCGCAGGTGGGGCTGTCGCAGTCGACGATCTCGAGGATGTGGCGGGCCTTCGGGCTCAGGCCCCATGGCGTGGAGGAGTTCAAGGTGTCGCCGGACCCCCAGTTCATCGACAAGGCGCGCGACGTCGCCGGGCTGTACTTGAACCCGCCGCAGGGCGCGGTGGTGCTCTGCGCGGACGACAAGACCCAGATCCAGGCTCTCGACCGCACCGCGCCGGTGCTTGCCTTGATGCCGGGTGTGCCCCAGCGCCG
Organism: Acidimicrobiales bacterium; assembly: GCA_965116865.1. Lineage (GTDB taxonomy): Bacteria > Actinomycetota > Acidimicrobiia > Acidimicrobiales > Aldehydirespiratoraceae > Aldehydirespirator. Next base: position 1,462,772 of record OZ220727.1, read on the forward strand.
AACCCACGACTACCGCCGCTTCGGCACCACCAACCTCCACGCGGCGCTCGACGCCGCCTCGGGCAAAGCCACCTCCTCGATGACCGCGCGCCACCGCGCCATCGAGTCCCGCAAGTTCCTGGACCTCATCGACAGCGAAGCCCCCGAGGGCCCCAAGGCGCACGTCGTGCTGGACAACTCCTCCACCCACAAGACCCCCGCCATACAGCGCCGGCTGCTGCGCCACCCCCGCTCCAGCTTCCACCTCACCCCCAACCACAGCTCGTGGACGAACCACGTCGAGCGCTGGTTCGCCGAGCCCACCACCAAACGGATCCGCCGCGGCACCCACACCAGCACCAAAGAGCCCACCGGCTCCATCCAGCACCGGACCGACCACCGGAACCACAACCCTCGCCCGTTCACATGGCACAAGAGCGCCGACGAGATACTCCACAACCTGGCAACATATCTCCAACGAATTTCTGACTCAGGACGCTAGCGCCAGAGACCTCAGACGCGGTCTTCTCGCAGAGCTTCGGCCGCGGCAGTCCCCGCTGCTCTTCGGCGCATCATCATGTAGGCTCCATTGCATGGCCGAGAAGCAGACTCGCCCCAGTTCCGAGCCGGGCCTCTCGAAGCGCGGGAGAGCGCCCCGGAACGCCCCGCCGGCGCCGGCGCCGGTGGACACTCTGCCGCAGCCGCCGAGCAGAGGCGGCGATCAGTCCGCCAAGCAGTAACTCCTAGCCGATGCCTAGCACGCTAGTAGGGCTGCTGGTTGCTGTCTATGTGCTGATCCCCGGCTACTGCTACTACGCGGTACGCCGACGGACGGTCCCCACGCGCCCGGTCTCCACCGTGATCGAAGGAGCCCACCTGCTCGTCGTAGCGATGGTCACCAATGCCTCGATGCTGGCCCTCTATGGCGCTCTTCAAGGGGTGCCGTGGATACGCGACCACTCTCCGAGCATCGTTCATCTCCTGCGCGATGCGGAGGGATATCTTCTCCAGAGCAACTCCAGGCTCGCATGGGTCGGTGGATGGTCGGTGGCGCTCCTCGCGGGTGCATCGGCCCTCGCGGTGGCGTTCGCCTATCGCCTCTGGCCGATAGAGCCTTGCCTGAAGCGGTTTGCTCCAGCGTTGTCCGACGAGTCCGTATGGCACCGCTACTTCTTCATTGGCGCCCCGAAAGACAGCTACGTATATCTCGAATGCCATCTGATCGACGGAAGCTACGTGGCGGGACCGCTCGTCTGGTACAACACAGATCTTGAAGACTCCCCAAATCGTGATCTGGTCATCGGTCAGCCTCTAACACTTCTTGGGCCGGATGGCGATCCCATCGACGGCTCCCCTGGTGCTCAGGCAATCCTCTCAGCACGCGAGATCCGCCAGATTCTCGTGACCTATGTGGATCGGTCAACGATAGATCCTGCCGCCGCTCAACCGGGTTGACACCGGATGCTCTCTGAAGATGTCTGTGAGCCATTTCGGACGGTGAGCGCTGGCCCTCGAATGTCGGAATGAGTTCGACGTACTTCTCGTAGAGGGCCTGAGCCTCTCGGAGCTTGTCATAGCCTTCCTGCGCGTCTCCAGAGTCGACCCTGAATCGCCTCTCCCGTGCGGACGGGACGTCCATCTCCTTCCAGCCGATGGCCGGACGGTTGGCTGAGGTAGCCGTGCCCTCACGTCGGTCTCGCAGATAGCCGAATGCCTCGGACCAGCTCGGCCCTCTTCGCTCAACCGAGAACGACATCGCGGCTATCACTGCCGAGGCCGCCTCCTCGACGGGCGTGGCCGTCGACAGCGAGCCAACGTGGGGAACGGGATCTAGCCCGATGCCGCGGGCGTAGTCGCGATACCAGTCCTGTCGCTGCTGGCACTGATAGATCGTGTCAAGGAGGTCGGGGCTCGGACGACGGACGCCTCTGTCGCCTACCGTGCGAAGGTCGGGAATGGGAACCTGTTCATCCGGCGGTGCGGGCAGGAAGAAGTAGCCGACCGGCGTTCGGGTCGCCTTGGCAAACCGTTCGAGTTGCTTCAGCGTGGGCGAGTGATCACCGCTCTCCCACTGCCGGAGCTTGGGGAACTTGTGGGCAAGCTCGTCCGAGTCGAGGCCCGACCGCTCCACAGCCCATGCGTAGAGCGACGCCGCAACGTCAACGCGGACAGCCATCATGATCCATTCTGGCCTCGCGTGCGGGGCAGATCGGAACATTCTCCTCCTGAATCGGCCGCAACCGCTGCGCCGCGGAGCACGGACCGCGCGACGCAACGGTCGTGTGCGGGTACCCTGAGGATCCACCTGCCCGTCACCCTTGTATGTGTCGGTCGCACCTTCGGCATCTTCCGCCCCCAGCAAGATTGCCCCCGGCATCTTCGCACAGTACTGAGACGACGAGAAACGCTATGGCACGTCAGTGGCGCTGACCTGCACACAACGACTGGAGAACGAGACAGCCCCGGCGTCAGCCGGGGCTGTTGGCCCGAGGCGGTTCACCTCGGGGGATGCACAAATGTTATCAGGGAGGCACAGCCCTAGGATGAATCGGAGATTGGAGTCCTGGAGGAGGGTGGCGGCGTGAGTTCTGTCACCGAGGCGGCGTTTGAGGCGCACATCGCTGACTGGCTGGTCGAGCACGGCGGGTATCACCAAGCCAAGATCGGCAATGTCGGCGAGGGGCCACGGGACTTCGACGCTGAGGCGGGCATCGACACCGTCGACCTGTTCGAGTTCATCGGCGCGACCCAGTGGCCTCAGTGGGAGCGACTCGTGGACACGGCCTACGGCGGCGAGCCGAGTCGGGCGCAGTCCGGGTTCGTGCGGCGGCTGGCTGAGGAACTCGACAAGCGGGGCACCGTGGACGTGCTGCGCCACGGGGTGGTCGACCGCAACATCACGATACGGCTGGCGTACTTCCGGCCCGCGCATGGACTGACCCCGGAACTGGCCGCCCTGTACGAGGCCAACGTTCTGTCGGTGACCCGGCAGCTGCCGTTTGATCCGTCCAGTGGCCGCACCGTCGACCTGGGGCTGTTCGTCAACGGGGTGCCGGTGGCCACCGCCGAGTTGAAGAACCCGCTGACGGGCCAGAGCGTCGAGAACGCTGTCGCCCAGTACCGGAGCGACCGGCCGCCCAACAACCGGACCCTGGGCCGGGTGGGCATGGTGCACTTCGCGGTCGATCCGTCCTCGGTGATGATGACCACCCGCCTGGCCGGCACCCGCACCCGCTTCCTGCCGTTCAACCGGGGCTGCAACCTCGGCGCGGGCAACCCGCCGAATCCCGACGGCCACCGCACGGCGTACCTGTGGGAGCAGGTACGGAGCCGCGACGACTGGATGGACATCCTGGGCCGCTTCGTGCATGTGGTGAGACCGTCGAAAGGGTCGCGGGCCCGTCCAGAGGTGATCTTCCCCAGGTTCCACCAGTGGGACGCGGTCCGACGCCTGGAAGCCGACGCCAGAGAGCGCGGCCCAGGCCGCAGCTACCTGGTGCAGCACTCCGCCGGTTCGGGCAAGTCCAACTCGATCGCCTGGCTGGCGCACCGGCTGTCATCACTGCATTCGGACGACGACACGAGGGTGTTCCACAAGGTGGTGGTCATCACCGACCGGGTCGTGCTCGACCGCCAACTCCAAGACACCATCAGCCAGTTCGAGCACGCCATCGGGGTTGTCCAGCGCATCGACGAAGACTCGGCCCAGCTGGCCAAGGCCCTGGCCGGCGAGCAGGCCCGAATCATCGTCACCACGCTGCAGAAGTTCCCGTTCATCTTCGACAAGATCGAGTCGCTGCCCGAACGCGACTACGCAGTCATCGTCGACGAGGCCCACTCGTCACAGACAGGAGAGGCCGCCAAGGAACTTCGCCGCGCCCTAGGCTCAGCCGAGCCCGAACTAGAGGCCAACGAGGATGTGGAGCCCACCGAAGTCGATGCGCTGCTGGCGGAGGCCGTGGCCGCCCGGGGCCACCAGCCCAACCTGTCGTTCTTCGCCTTCACCGCCACCCCCAAGGGCCGCACCCTGGAACTGTTCGGCGAAGCGGGCGACCGCAGCCGCCATGAGCCGTTCCACCTCTACCCGATGCGCCAGGCCATCGAGGAGGGGTTGTAACGGTTGTCTGTGGTGTGTGTGTGATAGGGTTGTTTTGTGAGGTTGAAGGCGTGGGCTGAGGCTCATGGTGTTGATTATCGGACTGCGTTGAAGTGGTATCACGACGGTGATTTGCTGGTGCTCGCGAATCGTGTGGGTAAGACGATTCTGGTGGGTGGGTTGATGCCTGTGGGGGGTCCGGTGGGGGTGGCGGTGTATGCGCGGGTTTCGTCTTCGGGTCAGTCGGCGGGTTTGGACCGGCAGGTGGTGCGGTTGACGGCGTGGGCGGCGGAGAAGGGGTTGGCGGTGTTGAGGGTGGTGTCTGAGACGGGTTCGGGGCTGAACGGGAAACGCCGCAAGTTGATGTGGTTGTTGGCTGATCTGTCGGTGGGGACGGTGGTGGTGGAGCATCGTGATCGGTTGGCGCGGTTCGGGTTCGAGATGGTGGAGGCTTCGTTCGTTGCGTCGGGTCGCGAGTTGTTGGTTGTTGACGACGACGAGTTGGACGACGATCTGGTGCGGGATGTGACCGAGGTGCTGACGTCGGTGTGTGTTCGTTTGTGCGGCAGACGGGCGGTTGCGAATCGTGCGATGGAGGCAGCGACGCATGGCTAGGCGCTACAGGCCTCCTGCTGGGTACACGATGCAGGGTTTCGTGTTCGCGCTTGACCCGACTAGGGATCAGGTGTCGGCGTTGGAGCGGTGCTTCGGGGCGCGTCGGTTCGCTCGCAACTGGACGGTGGCACAGATTTCGGCGGGTGTGGAGCGGTTCCGGTCTGAGGGCGTGTCGTCGGCGGCTCCGTCGTTGTATGGGCTTCGCAAGAAATGGAACGTCGAGAAGCGTGTCGTCGCTGTGGACGCGGGCACAGGCGAGGAGTGGTGGCCGGAGATATCCAAAGAGGTTTTCAACGACGGGATACGGGGCGCGGTGGATGCTTACTGGCGGTGGCAGAAGTCTCGTGCGGGGAAGCTCAAAGGCCGACGTGTCGGGTTTCCTCGGTTCCATAAACGCTGTAAGCACCGAGACTCGTTCACTGTCACCCGCAACGGCTCCAACCAGGTTCTTGTGAGACGCGGAGTGGTTCACATTCCGCGTGTCGGCTGGATCGCAACGCATGAATCGACCCGCAAACTGGCTCGTCTTGTCGAACAGAACCAAGGCGAGGTTCTGGCAGTGACCGTATCGCGACGCGGGACACGTCTAGTCGCTAGCGTGAGAGCGTGTGTGCTGCGCCCGCAACGCCACCACAAACCCACCCAACCGGACTCTCGTGTTGGCGTCGACGTGGGCGAACGCGTCCTTGCTGTGGTCGCCCGCCCCGACGGAACAATCGTCGAACGTGTCCCCAACCCGGAACCGCTCACAGAGTCGCTGGCGAAGCTACGAAGGCTGAACCGTCGACTCGCCCGCCAGCAGAAAGGGTCGAACCGCTGGCTCAGAACGAAGGAGGAACTGACCCGGTATCATCGCCGCGCTGCCGACATCCGACGCGACGCTGTTCACAAACTCACCACCCGTCTCGCCAAGACCCACGGCGAGACAGTGATTGAGGACTTGAACGTCGCAGGGATGCGAAAAGGCGGAGCCAAGCACATGAGAGACGCGCCGCTAGGCGAGTTCAAACGCCAAATGGCCTACAAGACCGACTGGCACGACTCGTCTTTGGTGCTCGCAGACAGGTACTACCCGTCTTCCAAAACATGCTCGGCCTGCGGTGAAACAAGCGAACCCGGCAAGAAACGAGAATGGCGCTGCGCCCACTGCGGCACCGACCACGACCGCGACAACAACGCCGCGATCAACCTCGCCCGGTACCACCCACAAGAACAACCCCACGGGAGAGTTGACCCCGAGCAGGCCCCCGCCGTCAGAAGCGGGGGGATCAGCCATGCTGATCGAAGCGATGCAAGACCGGGCACTCAACCGGCAGCCGCACAGCCCTGCAAACACAAAACCTCGAAAGAGGCAGCGTGACTCCGCAAGGAGGGCTTCGTGAACAAACCAACACGAACAATCAACGGTTCATCTGCGACGTCCTGGCCGGCTACGTCACCTACAGCCGGTACTACCACCTGGAGAAGGCGATCCTCGACGACCCGGCCTACGACACCGCCAAGGCCCGCAGCGCGCTGGCCCGCTTCGTGACCCTGCATCCCGACAACCTGGCCCAGAAGGCCGAGATCATCGTCGAGCACTTCCGCACCAAGATCGCCCGCCAGGTCGCCGGCAAGGCCAAGGCGATGGTGGTGTGCTCGTCGCGGCCCCACGCGGTGCGCATGTGGCAGGCGCTGCGCAGCTACGCCGCCGACCTGGGCTACGACCTGGGAGTGCTGGTGGCGTTCTCGGGGGAGGTCGAAGGGCTGACCGAGTCGCGGGCCAACGGCTTCGGGGAGTCGCAGACCGCCGCCCAGTTCGACACCGACAAATGGCAGATCATGGTGGTGGCCGAGAAGTTCCAGACAGGCTTCGACCAGCCCAAGCTGGCCGCCATGTACGTCGACAAGACCCTCACCGGACTCGCCGCGGTCCAGACCCTGTCGAGGCTCAACCGCATCCACCCCGACAAGTCCGCCACGTTCGTGATGGACTTCGTGAACGACGCCGAAGAGATCGGCGAGGCGTTCGCGGTGTACCACGGCAAGACGGTCGCCCCGCCCACCGACCCCAACCTGCTGTTCGACACCCGCCGCGACCTCGACAGCTTCGGCGTGCTCGACACCGGCGAGATGGAGCGGGTCGCGGCCCTGCTATTGGATGAGGGCTCCCATGCCCAGATCGACGCTGCCCAGCAGCCGGCGGTCGACCGCTTCAACGGGCTGGAAGACGACGACCAGGACGCCTTCCGCGACGCGCTCGGCCGCTTCGTGCGGGTGTACGCGTTCCTGTCGCTGGTCGTGACATTCCGCAATCCCGAACTCGAGCGCGACTATCTGTACTGCCGAGCGCTGGCCAGGCTCATCCGGGATCGCGAGCACGGACAGAGCATCGACCTGGGCTCCGAGGTCGAACTGACCCACCTGCGCCACGAGCTGACCTTCGAGGGCTCGATAGATCTGCCCGGCGGCGAGGGCGAAGTCACCACCATCTTCTCGGGCACCGGCCCCGCAGCCGACCCCGAACACGAGCGGCTGTCGCAGATCATCGCCCGCATCAACGAGCGCTTCGGCACCGACTGGACTCAGAAGGATCGCCTGGTGTTCGATGCGGCCGCCGGTGATCTGGTCGCCGACGCTGAGATCCAGAACCAGGCCGTCAACAACGACGAGGCCACCTTCCGCGACCACGTGTTCCCCGAGCGCTACCTCAAGGCCCTGCTGTCACGAAGCGACCGCAACCGCGACCTGATCTTCAGCTACCTCGACAACAACGAACTCCAAGCCGAGGTCATGGACATCTTCGCGGTAGAGGTCCAACAGCGTGCCACCGTCGCTCGCCAACGGACCTGCCCCATAGGCGACCTGCTCGGCTCAGACCGCGAGTCGCTGTACCTGGAGCACAAGTCCACCCTGCGCTGGGACATCCACCAGCAGCACAAGGGCGGCGCTCCCGAAGACGCCGCCGTCAAGGCCACCGCAGGGTTCACCAACTCCGAATTCGGCGGCACCCTGCTGGTAGGCGTAGCCGACGACGGCTCGGTCCACGGCCTCGAAGACGACTACGCAACGTTCTCCAAACGAGGCCAGCGGGGCGACCGGGACGATCGGACTTTCTCTCACAGGCCAAGCACTACGAGGATTTCCTGCGCCTGCCCCACGATAGTCTGATTTGGTAGATTGAATTGCTCTGATTTGGTATATTGGCAGAGATGGTGGACAGCGGAGCGCCGGATGCGCCGACACCAACCCTCACGCCTGCGGGCTATCGGAGCCGGATCGCTGAGACGAACACCGCCCGGGCGCTGAGGACAGCTCGCGCGCTGCTGATCGAAGGGCCGAAGGGCTGCGGAAAGACTTGGCTCGCCAAGCGGTTCGCCCGCAGCGAAGTGCTGCTCGAGCAGGATCCTGCTGCGTTCGCGCTCGCTGAAGCGGAGCCGAACAGGGTGCTCGATGGCGCCACTCCCCGGCTCATCGATGAATGGCAGCGCGTGCCGTCTCTGTGGGCGGCAGTCCGAGGGGCGTGCGACGCCCGGGCCGAGGCCGGACAGTTCATCCTCACCGGATCGGCTACGCCGTCGGACCATCTCACCCGGCATTCCGGCGCCCTGCGAATCCAGCGGCTCGCGCTTCGCACCATGTCGCTGACCGAACGCGGTCTGTCCACCGCAGCGGTGTCGCTGGCCGGGCTGCTGCGCGGCGGGGTCTGCGCTGCCGACCGAACCGGACGGGGGGTGCCGGAGGCCGTCGACGCGCTGTGCCGAGGCGGCTGGCCGGGTTTGGACGAGAGCTCACCCGTGCGAGACGTGGTCCGAGCCCTCACGAGTTACCTCGAGGATGTTGCGCGTACCGACATTCGCCAAGTCGACGGCGTGGCTCGCGACCCGGTGAGGGTCAAAGCGCTGCTGCGCTCGCTCGCACGCAACGTCGGCACGTCGGCAAGCCTCAACAAGCTCGCGGCCGAGTCGAACGCGGCCGCCCCGCTCAGCCGGCACTCGGTGCGCGCCTATCTCGACGCCCTGGAGCGCCTTCACGTCGTCGAGCCGCTCACGGCCTGGCCGACCCATCTGCGTTCGCGATCGCCTCTGCTCGTCAGCCCCAAGCACCACTTCACCGATCCGTCGCTAGCCGTGGCGGCGCTGCGAGCCAGCCCTCAGCGCCTCCTTGCCGACCCCGAAGCGCTGGGACTGCTGCTCGAATCGCTCGTCATCAGAGATCTGCGCATCTATGCGCAGGCGGCCGACGCGGAGGTGTACTCGTTCACCGATGCAGCGGGCGCAGAGGCCGATGCCATCGTCGATGCCGGAGACGGCCGCTGGATCGCGATCGAGGTCAAGCTCGGCGGCACGGGTCAGATCGAGCAAGCGGCCCGCTCGCTGCTGACCGTGCGCCGCAAGGTGGACGAGTCGAGGATGGGCCCAGCAGCCAAGCTCATCGTGGTCACCGCCGCCGACGGCTACGCCTACGACCGTCCCGACGGCGTTTCAGTGGTGCCCCTCTTCGCGCTCGGCCCCTGATGCGCCGGCCGGGCCGCTCGCTGAGTAGCGGTCTAGTACTTGGTGCGCCAGGCCGGCAACGGCACGGCCACCATTGTCGAGTAACTCAACCATCGGCAGGATTCTCCGCCCTAGTGGCAGCCGCCACGAGGCGGTCGTCGGTGGAGATGATCGGGGTATCCAGGCGCTCGGCCAGCTCGACGTAGAGAGCGTCGACTAGCCGAAGGTCGCCGCGGCGGTCCCAGGCCCCGGCGAGCAGCGGCCCGACCGGATGGCGTTGGATTCGAGCGTTCTCCACTCTCGGCAACAGCGCCGGCATCGCGGCAGCGGGAACGTGATTGGCGCGGCTGAGGCGACCGAGTGCTGAGAGCACCTCGGCATCGAAGTGTGCCGGAGTGTGGATCTCGCCACCCAGCAGACGCAGGCGGATAGCGAGAGCCGGCGGAGCGCCCAACAGCAGGTCGACCATCGCCGATGCGTCGAGCACCAACTTGTTGCCGTCCGCAGTCGCTGATCGGCCCGGACCCCGCACCCTGCTGTCAGAGGCCAAACTCGTCCTTGGCTTCCGTCACCGCCTGCTTCACTAGGGCATAGTCAACGTCAATCGGATCAAGAGACGCGAGATCGTCTAGCCAGTCATTAACAGCCCGCACATCGAGCGCCCGCCGGATGGCTTCCTGCGTCAGGCCTGAAACGTTGAGGTCGGCCGCCCGAGCCTGTTCCGCCAGTTCATCGGGCAGGTACACGTTCACACGAGCCATGCGCATACTATACACACAAAGCGGAGTGAGCGGACGCTCAACCGTTGCAACCCCGCCACCCACTGCACCGCCGCCGTCGAGGAGCTCCTCGACGGCCACCACCGCGTGTTCCTGCACCGCACCCCCACCCACGCATCCTGGCCCAACCAGATCGAGACGCGGTTCTCCATCCTCACCCGACAACTCCCCGACACAGCCGAGTTCGCCCACACCAGCGACCTCGCCGGAGCCATCCTCGACCACATCGACGACTACAACAACCGGGCCAAACCCTTCAAATGGACCTACCACCCAAACCAACAGCCACAGAACTCACGCGCGTGACCCGGTAAGCCCGCTCTCTGACTCTCTCCCGCTGCCGGCCCAAACCAACAGCCACAGAACTCACGCGCGTGACCACTAGGTTCGCCGCGGCGCATCGTTCGCCCGCATCCCCATGAGTACCACACGGCTCTGACACAGATGCGCGATGCCAGGGCGCGGATTCGGGGTTCGCGGGCGGGTCAGACGGCGACGATGGCCACGAGGTCTTCGAGCGAGCGGAAGTCGTCGGGATTGCGGGTGTAGAGCGGGAGTCCCTCGGCTACGGCGGTGGCGGCGATCATCAGGTCGACAGCTCGCGCCCCCCGTGGCTTGCGTCCCGCCGTCATCGCCGCTGAGAAGACTCGACCATAGGCGCGGGCCGCGTCGGCACTGAAGGGGATGGGGTCGAAGGTCACTTCGGTGCGTTGCAGCCGGTCCTGGCGTCGTCCTCGCTCTTCGGGGTCGCTGGCCGCGTGAGGACCTGCGGTCAGTTCCGCGAGCGTGATCGCGCTGATGGCTGCCTCTGTCGGCAGAGCCGAAGCCGGTATCCGATCCAGGTCGATGACAACCGACGTGTCGAGCAGCCCGCGCTCGAATCGGCTGACACTAGGCACGGACGGTGGGGTCCTGGTCGGCAACCAGGTCGAGGTCGCGGCGGAGGCTCTCGTAGTCCACCGGGGCAGCCGCTCCGAAGAGCTCGACGGCGGCCTCGGCGCGGACGAAGCAGCGGCGCCGCAGGGGCGTCAGCGCACCCACAGGCTCGCCGTTGCGGGTGATCGTGAACGTCTCGCCCTCGCTGAGCGCTCGCATGATCCGACCGCTGTCATTCCGGAGTTGTCGCTGGCTGATCTCGGTACTCATGCCACCATCGTAGCACCCCGTGCTACACTCCCTTGTTGCGCGCCCGGCAGGCCTTCGCGATCTCCGCAGAGCACCCGGCCGCGTCTGCGCGCAGCTGCATCCCCGCGCCCGGGTCGCGTCGTCGCCGTCTCGGCGCCCGGCTGCCACCGCGGCAGCAAGCTGGTCCACAGCCGCGTCGAGCACCGCTATGTGGCCACAGACGCTGTCCGCCGCCGCGTTGCCGGCGCGCAGCATCACCGACAGCGGCTCGCCGTCGGCGGCGCACAGCACCGGACGGAACCCGAACCCGCCCTTGTGACGCGCCGCCACGCGCTCCTTGTTCACAGAGCGGACCTCCACCAGCGTCGAGTCGACTGTTGAGTAATGCCGATTTCGCGCAGCACACAACCTTCTGACCTGCGGTTTTGTGACAGCGATATCGCGATTTTGGGACATAATCAACACTCTCCGAGTCGATGTCCAACACCACCGGCTCATCCCCCGACAACCCGCCGCCGCGCTCGCACACACCGGCGCGCACCGCAACCGCCGCGACCAACAAGCCCCCCACCGCATCAGGACCCAGCCCCCGCAGCGTGCGATACAGAGTCGAATCAGACGCCAGACCGAGTGCTCTCAGTCTTGTTCACCGCGGCTAGGAGCCCGATCGTGCGATACAGAGCCGAATCAGACGCCAGACCGAGTACTTGTCGGCCTTCACTTCCGGTGCCGGGCCCGCAGCATGCGACACAGAGCCGAATCAGACGCCACCTTCCCGAACAGCACCGGCTGCGCCCGCAGACGCTCGATGCCCGCGCAGCACTCCCAGCCACCCGCAAACATCAACAAAGCATGCACCAGCACCTTGCCACGACCATGAACCGCCGCCCGCTCGCCCGCCTGCGGCACCGCCGCCGACAACGCCGCCCCCAGCCCCAAACCGTCAGCGAAACGCCCCAGAACAAACAAACCCCCATACGCCGCCACCTGCCCGCCGCCGCCTGTCACCCCCACATCGCGAGTGCCGTTAGACCTCATCTCGGAGACGCCCCCTCCCGTGGGTCCGATACGTGGTCGACAACACGCATCACCCCACACCGGAGGGGCTTTCCCGCGAACCCGCAACCGCCACCACCGCACCCTCGTGAACGATTGAGGCTAGCGCTACGGCGACGACAATCGCGGCGACGGTCTTGGACATGGGTGGCTCCTCTCGCGTCGGGATTTGGGTGTCGGTTGCCGTACCGGACACCATGTGCCAGACCGGCAGCACCCGCTCCAGCTTTCGCAGCGACGACGCCATCGTCGACGGCCTCCATCATCAAGACCAGCAACCATGTCAGTCAAGCGGTCTGCAAAAACCAGGATTCCGTCGCGCGGAAATGGACACAACACAACCTACGCTCGCCGCGAACGCCGCGGCAACGCACCGCACCACCACCCACCCACACTCACAGCGGGCGGCGATGCCGGTCTGCGGACGCGGCGCTGCGCATCACCTCCACCGGCGCCTCGACACCGGTCCACAGCTCGAACGCGGCCGCGGCCTGGTACACCAGCATCGACAGACCGTTGTGAGCCTCGACACCCCGGTGCCGCAGAGCCGCCAACCAGGGAGTCTCCAGCGGCTCATACACCAGGTCCACCGCGACCTGGCCGGGCCTCATCAGGCCCGGGTCGCACGGCATGGCAGATCTGCCGGGAGCCGCACGAGGATCCGCGCCCATGCCGGCATCAGCAACCCCGACCCCGGACCCGACCTCCAACACCGGATTCAGAGCACAAGGATCCGCGCCCATGCCGGCATCAGCAACCCCGACCCCGGACCCGACCTCCAACACCGGATTCAGAGCACAAGGATCCGCGCCCATGCCGGCATCAGCAACCGCTTCTCCGCCGGCCGCGTCGGTCGGGCGCGGAACTGTGGGACGACCCGCACCCATGCCCACCGCAGTGGCGTTCACCACTACGTCCGCGGCGGCGATGTCGTCTGTCGAGCCGACCCGGCCCGGCCGTCCCGACCCAGCGGCCGCATTGGCGACGTCCGCAGCGGTTCGAGCCTTCGACAACGTGCGGTTGACCACGGCGACCTCGGCCGCGCCGGCCGCGGCGAGTCCCCAAGCGACCGCCCGGGCCGCGCCGCCCGCGCCCACCAGCGCCACGCGAAGGCCCTCAGGCTCGACCCCGGCGTCGGCCCTGAGCCCGGACACGAAGCCGTCGGCGTCGGTGTTGGCGGCTCGCAGCCGACCGTCGCCCAGCGGCAGGATGCAGTTCGCTGCGCCCAACACCGCCACCATTTCGTCACGGACGTCCGCGGCCTCGGCCAACTCGGCCTTCAAAGGCATGGTCACCGAAAGACCGGCCAGCCGCAGCGCCCGCATCGCCTTCAAGGCTGCCGCGCCGGTGCCTGCAGGCGCCTCGAACGCGCCGAACACCCAGTCGATGCCCGTCGCTGCGAAGGCCGCGTTGTGGATGGCCGGCGAGCGGGAGTGCCGGACCGGGTCGCCGATCACCGCCGCCACCCGCGTCGTCCGCGCCGCCCTCCCCTGCCGCTCAACCATCAACAACAACCGAACTCTCGACAAACACCCCAACGCCGAGACCGTCCAAACAAGGATTGGCCCGCTCAACCATCAACAACAACCGAACTCTCGACAAACACCCCAACGCCGAGACCGTCCAAACAAGGATTGGCCCGCTCAACCATCAACAACAACCGAACTCTCGACAAACACCCCAACGCCGAGACCGTCCAAACAAGGATTGGCCCGCTCAACCATCAGCAGTAACCGAGCTCTCGGCAGACAGCGACCTGCTCCTCGTGCTCCTCCAAGGTGCGATGGAAGTGGTGGGCGCCGCGCACGCCTCCCTCGTCGGTGCGGACGTAGAACATCCAGTCGCCGTCGACAGGCCACAGCGCGGCCTCCAGCGAAGCTTCGCCCGGCGCCGAGATCGGCGTGGGCGGCAGTCCGGCCACCGCCCTCGTGTTCCAAGGAGACGCACGGCGGATGTCGGCGGAGGTGAGGTCGGCGCACGACTTGGCCGCGGCATAGCAGGCGGTGGCGTCGATGTCGAGGCGCCAGCCCTCGGCCAGCCGGTTGTAGACCACCCGCGCGATCTTGGCCCGATCCTCCGACACCAGAGCCTCCTCCTCGACGAGGCTGGCAACGATCACCACCTCATAGGGAGTCAGCCCCAGTTCGACGATGTCGGGATGGAGTCCAGGATCCCGCAGCAAGCGGGCGAAACGGCGGTCGAACTCGTCGGACAGCCGCAGCAGGAACCCGTGCTCGTCGGCGAGGTCGCCGGCGCCGACGTCGTAGGTAGCCGGGAAGAGCATGCCTTCGAGACTCCTGACGGGCGCGTCGTCCGGCAGGTAGGACGCCTCGCTCACCAGCGAGACGTAGGCCGCCTCCAGGTCGCCGCGGTCGAAGGCGGGATTCTCCTCGAGCAGGCGCACCGCCATCTCGGTCCAGCGCAACCCCTCGGGTATGCGCACGATCTCGAACACCTCGGGCAGCGGCCCGGCGTCGAACACGGTGCGCACCGACGCGAAGTCCATGTTCTTCCAGAGGATGTAGTCGCCCGCATCCACAGCCACGACCGTGTCGCACCCCAGGAAGCCGACGATGGTCAACTCGCCGTCGCAGCGCAGCCAGTAACGGAAGACGGTGGCGTTGGAGACGACCCCCGCGCTCTGGAGCTCGCCGGCGATCTCGTTCACCGACGCGCCCTGCGGGATGGTCAGCTCCACCGCGTCGCCGGGAAGTCCCTCCGGTGAGACCTGGGCGTCGACCCAGCCGTAGATGCGCCCCCGGACCCATCCCAACGCCAGCACCAGCACGGCGACCAGCACCACCAGACGGGCGAACCCGCCCCAGAAGGGGCGGTAGCGGACCCAGTTGCGGTCGTCGGCGTCGTAGACGGGATCGACGATGAAGTCGTCGGCGACCTCCTCCTCCACCACCGTCATCGAGCCCTCGTCGACCGTCGACCAGCCGCCCCGGGCGACAGCGCGCCGCTCGTCGCGACGGGCTGCTCTGCGGGCCGACCCCCTATAGGAGCGCCGGGTCCCGCTCTCGGAGCGCCGAGTCCCGCTCTCGGAGCGCCGAGTCCCGCTGTCGGGGCGTCCTGTGGGATTTGTTCGGTGTCCGAAGGATCCCGACAACTCGGAGGACTTGCGCGGTCCGGGAGGCTCGACAGGGCGAACGGCGGGCGGAGGCCACACGACGGGACCGACAGGACCAGCGGCACGCGGGCTCGGGGCGTCCGAGGTTCTCCGGTCCGCGGACGGCGGGCGCGCAGACTCCGTGCCGGCGGACGGCGGGCGCGCAGACTCCGTGCCGGCGGACTGCGGGCCGGCTTCGACATCGGGACGCCCAGTGATGAACTTCGACAGCTTCGACGGGCGCCTGCCGCCCCGGCCGCGGTCAGCCACGGGGCATGCCGGCGTCGAGCCAGGACTGGAGCATCACCGCAGCCGCCACCCGGTCGACGACGCTCCGCCTCTGCGGCCCCTTCATCTGCTGCTCCATGAGGCTCCGTTCCGCGATGACCGTGGTCAGCCTCTCATCGTAGGAAACGACCGGCACGGCCAGGCAACGACCGAGACGTTCCGCCTCGGCACGAGCCGCCCGGGCGGACGGCCCCTCGGAGCCGTCGAGCGAGACCGGCAGCCCGACCACCACGATCTCGGCCCCCCACTGCCGCACCTGGTCGGCGACAGCCCGCAGGTCGCGTTCGGGATCGCCGGTGCGGACCAGCGTCTCGACAGGGGTGGCCACCGCCCCCGCCGAGTCGCACACCGCCACGCCGACCCGGCGCTCGCCCAGATCGAGCCCCAAAGCCCGCACTTCAGCCGACAACCTGCTCGGTCGAATCGGCGGCCTCGGCGACGGCAACACAGCGACGCCCGAGCCGCGCCACGTCCGCGAGCTTCGAGCAGTCAACCACCGCGGAGGCGGTCGACCGCTTGAATCTCACGGGCGCTCACGGGCCGCTCGAGTCGAGGCTTCCGCCCGCCGTCCTGCACCGGCCCTCATCGACTGCGCCACCTAGTACGCGCCAAGCACGATCTGCACGGCTCCCGCCCGCCGTCCCGCACCGGTCCCCATCAACTGCGCCACCCGGCGCGCGCCGAGCACGATCTGCACGGCTCCCGCCCGCCGTCCCGCACCGGTCCCCATCAACTGCGCCACCCGACACACGCCAAGCACGATCTGCACGGCTCCCGCCCGCCGTCCCGCACCGGTCCCCATCAACTGCGCCACCCGACACGCGCCAAGCACGATCTGCACGGCTCCCGCCCGCCGTCCCGCACCGGTCCCCATCGACTGCGCCACCCGGCGCGCGCCGAGCACGGTCTGCACGGCTTCCGCCCGCCGTCCCGCACCGGTCCTCATCGACTGCCGGCCGACCGCGCTGCGTCCGAACCGATGCCGGCCGCGGCGCGTGCCAGCTCGAGGGCCTCGTCCAGACGGTCGGCGTGCCTGCCTCCAGCCACCGACAGGTCGGCCGCTGACCTCCCTCCGCCGCCGATGGTCCTCTTGGCCTCGCCGATGAGGTCGCCAGCGTGGTATCCGCCGCCCTCTGCCGCCGCCGCGGCCAACGCCGCTCCTCCGGCGTCGAGCGCGGCGCCCAAGACCACGGCCTTCACGCCGTCGATGTCGCGTACCGACAGCGCCAGGTCGCGCAGGCCGTCGCGTCCCACATCGCCGACACGTGCCACGACCACGCCGTCCACAGCCGAAGCGGCCAGCTCCGGGGCTCGGCCCAGGGCCACCCGGCGCCTCAGTTCCGCCACCTCGGCCCTGAGGGTCTTCGTCTCGCTCTGGCGCTTGGCCACGCCTTCGGCCAACTCAGTCGACGGCACTCCGAGCGTCCGGGCCAAATCGTCGATGAGCGACTGCTGGCAGCGCAGCAAGGCGAGCGTGTCGTGGCCGGTGACAGCCTCCAGCCTGCGCAGGTTGGCGCCGATCGACGCCTCGGAAGTGATGTGGAACGCGCCGATGTCGCCGAGGGCCCGCACATGGGTGCCGCCGCACAGCTCGACCGAGTGGCGGCCGGCTTCGAGCACCCGCACCCACTCGCCGTACTTCTCTCCGAAGAAGGCGATCGCGCCGACCTGCTGCGCCTGGTCGAATGTGGTCTCGTAATGGCGGCACGACTCGTTGTCGAGCACCTCGGAGTTGACCAGGTCCTCGACGTCGGCGATCTGTTCGGCCGTCAGGGCCTCGTAGTGGCTGAAGTCGAAGCGGAGACGGTCGGGACCGACCCAGGATCCCTGCTGCTTGACGTGGTCGCCGAGCACCTCGCGCAGCGCCCAGTGCAGGATGTGGGTTGCGGTGTGGTTGCGCCGGATGCCGGCCCGACGCGCGGCGTCCACCGCCGCGGCGACCTCGTCCCCGACTCGCAGCTCCCCGTCGATCGGCTCCACAATGTGAACGTGCAAGTCGGGCACTCCGTAGACGGTGTCGGCGACCCGCACCCGGGCGCCGGTCGCCTCGCACGAGATCTCGCCGGTGTCTCCGATCTGCCCGCCGCTCTCGGCATAGAACGGCGTGCGGTCCAGCACGACCCGGCCGTCGGCGACGTACAGGACCCGGCCGACCGAGGTCAGCTCGGCCCTGCCGGTGAAATCGGTGGGACCCGCCGCCGAAAAGAGCGCCACGAACGGGGCTGTGTCGTCGGCGGCGGCCACCGACCGGGCGCTGCGGGCCCTTTCCTGCTGCTGGGACATCGCCGCCGCGAAGCCGTCCGTGTCCACCTCCACGCCCCTCTCGGCAGCGATCTCGACGGTGACCTCGAGAGGGAAGCCGTAGGTGTCGTGCAGCAGGAAGGCGACCTCGCCGTCGATCGGCCGGCCGGGGGCGAGGGCGGCCAGGCGACCGTCGAGGATGGTCTGCCCGGTGCGCAGCGTCTGGCGGAAGCGCTGCTCCTCACGGTCGATCACGTCGCGCACGTAGCCGTGGTTGCGGGCCAGGTCCGGGTAGGCCTCGGCCATCACCTCCACCACGGCGTCGACCATTCCTCCCATGACCGGCTCCTCCACTCCCAACAGGTAGGCGTGGCGCACAGCGCGCCGGATGATGCGCCGCAGCACGTAGCCGCGGTCCTCGTTCGAGGGGAACACCCCGTCGCTGACCAGCAGCGACGTGGAGCGGGCGTGGTCGGCGAGGATGCGCAGCGACACGTCGCGGACCTCGGAGGCGCCCAGTTCGGCCCCGGTGAGGCGCTGGGCCGCGTCGAGCAGAGCAACGAACTCGTCGGTCTCCCACACCGAGTCGACCCCCTGGAGCACGGCCACAGTGCGCTCGAGGCCCATGCCGGTGTCGATCGAGGGCTCGGGCAGGGGGATCTCGGTACCGTCGGGAGTGCTCTCGAACTGCATGAACACGAGGTTCCAGACCTCGATGTAGCGCTCCTCGCCGCCGTGGGCGGGGCCGCCGCCGGGGCCGTAGCCGGGGCCCCTGTCCCAGAAGACCTCCGAGCACGGCCCGCAGGGGCCCACGTCGGCCATGCGCCAGTAGTTGTCCTCGCCGAGGCGCTGGATCCGCTCGGCCGGCACTCCGACCTCGTCGCGCCAGACGGCCTCGGCCTCGTCGTCGGTGAGGTGCACCGTCACCCACAGCCGGTCGGGATCGAGTCCGAACACCCCGGTCAGGAGCTCCCACGCCCAGACGCAGGCGTCGGACTTGAAATAGTCGCCGAAGCTGAAGTTGCCCAGCATCTCGAAGAAGGTGAGGTGGCGGGAGGTGCGCCCGATCTCGTCGAGGTCGTTGTGCTTGCCGCCGGCCCGCACGCACTTCTGCACGGTGACGGCCCTCGGGAACGGGGGCTGCTGCTCGCCGGTGAAGTAGGCCTTGAACGGCACCATCCCCGCCACCGTGAACAGCAGGGTGGGGTCGTGGGGGATCAAGCTGGCCGAGGGGTGTCGGGTGTGGCCGCGCTCGACGAAGAAATCGACGAAGGCTTTGCGGGCCTCGGCCGCGGTCATCGCCTTCATGGCTCGTCGGCGCCTGCGGCTGACCGGTCTTCTCCGGGCCGGCTGCCACCGGACAGCGTCCCATCGTCGTCGACGAGCTCGGACGCCGTGCGGTGCATCGCCTCGCGCCCCTCGGCAACGGCGTGGCGCAGATCGTCGGCGATGCGCCGGGCCTCGCGTCCGAGGTTCCTGGCACTGTCGGCCGCGGTCTGCTGGGCCCGGCCGGCAGCCCGGCGAGACCGGTCGGCAACCGCGCTGCGCACGTTGGCGGGCGCGTAGCGCTCGGCGGCCTCACGAGCCTTGCCGCGCAGCCAGACCGCGGTGCCGAGCCCGGCCACGTAGCCCGCTCCCAGCCACCACATTCGTTTCATCGCCGCTGTCTCCTGCCTCGGGGGCGTCCATCCGCAGCCACAGTGCGGTCAGCGGCCAGCCCCACCTTAGTCGAGACCTCCATGCGTCCATCGGTTCCCGTTTGAGGACGCGGAGTGCGGTCAGCGGCCGGCCCCACCTTAGTCGAGACCTCTCGGGCGGGGGCCGCGGTGTCGCCGGCCGCGAGGTCGAGCGCCCGACGATGGCGGCGGCGCTCGCGCAGGCGCCGGCCGGCCTGGCCCGCGCCCGACACCAGCGACAGTCCCTTGATCAGCGGCGGCGCGAAGGCCCGGTAGGTGAGGCGGCTGGCGTGGTCGGCGGTGGCCGCGACGCGCTCGGCCCGGCCGATCACCCGGTCCACCCGGTGCAGTTCGGCGTCGGCCTTGGTGACGGTGGTGCGAAGGTCGTCGACCATGGGCAGCGCCGAGTCGCGCAGGTCGTCGACCACGTCGCGCAGCTCGCGCATGGTCCGCACCAGAGACACCACCGCAACGGTCAGCACCACGACCGTCGCCAGACAGACGACGGTCACGGCCACAGCAGCCAGGTCGACAGCGCTCACCCAGTCAAGATACCGCAGACGGGCAGCGCGCCAGCCCGGTACGAGACCGTCGCCGCGCCCACACACCACCCGCCACCCTGCCTGTCGCCGCCGCCGGCAGCGCGCCAGCCCGGTACGAGACCGTCGCCGCGCCGGCTCCCCGGCTCTTGGCGGTTAGCCGGCGCAGGCCTCCAGCACTGGGAAGGCCGAATGCTCCACGCCTGTCGTGTCACGACACTGATACAGGCACCACAGCAGAAGACGCAGATCACTGGGAAGGCCGAATGCTCCACGCCTGTCGTGTCACGACACTGATACAGGCACCACAGCAGAAGACGCAGATCACTGGGAAGGCCGAATGCTCCACACCTGTCGTGTCACGACACTGATACAGGCACCACAGCAGAAGACGCAGATCACTGGGAAGGCCGAATGCTCCACACCTGTCGTGTCACGACACTGATACAGGCACCACAGCAGAAGACGCAGATCACTGGGAAGGCCGAATGCTCCACACCTGTCGTGTCCCTTCACGCGCCGGCCCTCGCCATCGCTACCCTCCGCATCAGTGCCCGATGCATGTGGGACGAGGTCAGGCCGCTCATCGCGCGGAGCCCGCCGGACCGGGCCGGCGATCTGCCAGATCGGCCTCGGCGCCGTGGTCGGAAGGTTCGTAGTAGACGTTGCCGGCCACCTCTTCCGGGCGGTGCTCCTGAGCGACCCAGCCGTCGGGTTCGTCGTGGGGATACCGGTATCCGTCGCCGTGACCGAGGGACTTGGCGCCCTGGTAGTGGGCGTCGCGCAGAGGCATGGGAACCTCTCCCGCTCCGGCGGTCCGAACGTCGGCCGCGGCCCGTCCCAGGGCCATCGTGACCCGGTTGGACTTGGGCGCGGTGGCCAGCCGCACCACCGCGTGGGCCAGGTTGAGCTGGGCCTCGGGCAGACCGACGTACTCCACTGCCCGGGCCGCGGCGTCGGCCACCAGCAGGGCACCGTCGTCGGCCAGCCCGATGTCCTCGGAAGCCAGGATCACCAGCCGGCGGGCGATGAAGCGGGGATCCTCTCCCGCCTCCAGCATCCGGGCCAGCCAGTAGAGACCCGCATCGGCGTCGGAGCCCCGGATGCTCTTGATGAACGCGCTGGCCACGTCGTAGTGGCCGTCGCGGCCGTAGCGCACCGCCTTGGTGTCGGCGGCCGCCTCGGCGTCGGCCAGCGTCACATGGACCGGGCCCCCAGATCTGACGGCCGGATCGGCTCCGGCCCGGCGGCCGACCGATGCTATGCCGGGATCGGCTCCGGCCCGGCGGCCGGCCAGCGCCACCGCCACCTCCGTCCCGGTGAGGGCATGACGGCCGTCGCCGCCGCTGCGGGCCGCGAGATGCTCGACAGCGTCGTCGTCGGCGGTCGCCGACTCCGCGGCAAGGCCGCGGTGGACCAGTTCGACCAGCGCGTCGGCATCCAGCGGGTGCAGCCGGAACAGTGTCGAGCGGGACATCAGCGGCGGGTTGACCTCGAAATGCGGATTCTCGGTGGTGGCGCCGATCAGCACGATCAGCCCGTCCTCCACTGCGGGCAGCAGGGCGTCCTGCTGGGCCTTGTTGAAACGGTGGACCTCGTCGAGGAACAGGATCGTGCCCGTGCCGTGGACGCCGAGGCGTTCCCGGGCCCGCTCGATAACGCCCCGCACGTCCTTCACCCCTGCGGTCACCGCCGAGAGCTCCTCGAAGGCCTTGGCCGTGGTGAGGGCCACCACCCGTGCCAGCGTGGTCTTGCCGGTGCCCGGCGGCCCCCACAGGATCACCGATGACAGCCGGTCCGATACGATCAGCTCCCGCAGCGGGCGCCCCGGTCCGACCAGATGGTCCTGGCCCACGACCTCGTCGAGCGCGCGGGGCCTGAGCCGTGCCGCCAACGGCGCCCGCCCTCTCAGACGCTCGGCCGCAGCCGCATCGAACAAGTCACCAGCCACGCCCCGACCCTACGCGTCATCGACGACGGATGGCGCTGCAGAATCCAGCAATGGAGGTCGCCGAGGTATATACGATTCAGAGATGAAAAAACATATTCAGAGATGAAAAGACATATTGGTGGGTGTGACCAAGCGGCTAGTCGACATAGACGACGACCTCCTCGAGGAGGTCCGCAGCCTGACCGGAGCTTCCACCATGAACGGTTCAGGCGGGGGGCAGGACTCGCAGGCCCAGTTCTTGGAGGTGCGCGTCGGCTATGGGGCTGGGGGCGTCGGTGAGGGGGTCGGCGCCGGACTGAGTCTTGGGGAAGGCGATAACCTCGCGGATGTTCTCCTCCCCCACCAGCAGGGCGGCGAGGCGGTCAAGGCCCACCGCGAAGCCGGCGTGGGGCGGGGCGCCGTAACGGAAGGCGTCCAGCAGGAAGCCGAAGCGCTCCCGGGCCTCGCCGGGCGCGATGCCCAAGACTTCGAAGATGCGCTGCTGGATCTCGCGGCGGTGGATCCTCACGCTTCCCGATCCGAGTTCCCAACCGTTGAGGACCAGGTCGTAGGCCTGGCTGCGGATGCCGAGCAGAGCCTCGCCGGCAGGCGAACCGTCTCGCGACATGAGCGCGGAGAGGTCGTCTTCGTGACCGGCACCGGCCCCGCCCGCTACCTCGGCGCCGACGTCTCGCGACATGAGCGCGGAGAGGTCGTCTTCATGGGGCATGGTGAACGGGTGGTGCGACGGGATCGGCTCGCCTTCGGCGCCGAGCCCCTCGAACAGCGGGAAGTCGACCACCCATAGATAGTTGAAGCTGCCGTCGTTGACCGGCGGGCGGCCCAGCTCGAGGCGCAGCAGGCCCAGCACGCGGCGCACCACCGGACGCTTGTCGGCCACCAAGAACACCATGTCGCCGGGCCGGGCCTCCAAGGCTTCGATCACTGCGGCTGCCTCGGCGGCCGACAGGAACTTGGCCACCCCGCCGTCCAATGCGGCCCCGTCGCCTTCTGCGGGCACGACCCGCATCCAGGCCAAGCCCTTGGCGCCCCAGCGCTGGCAGGCGGCCACCAGCTCGTCGACCCGGCTGCGCGCCAGCGACTCCGCTCCGCCTGCGAGACAGATCCCCTTCACGCAGGGGGCCTGGAACACCCGCGCCCGAGTCCCGAAGAAGATCGGGGTCAGCTCGGCCAGCTCCATCCCGAAGCGGGTGTCGGGCTTGTCCGAGCCGAAACGCTCCATGGCGTCGTGCCAAGTCATACGGTCGAACGTGCCGGGATCGTGGCCGGCGACCTCGACGGTTGCCTCGGCCACGGCCCGTGCCACGAAGCCGAGCACGTCGTCGCGTGCCGCGAACGACGCCTCCACATCGAGCTGGGAGAACTCGAACTGGCGATCGGCCCGCAGATCCTCGTCACGCAGGCAGCGAGCGATCTGATAGTAACGGTCGACGCCTCCCACCATCGTGAGCTGCTTGAAGATCTGGGGGCTCTGAGGCAAGGCATAGAACGAACCGGGCTCCTTGCGCGACGGCACCACGAAATCTCGGGCCCCCTCCGGGGTGGAAGCAATCAGCACCGGGGTCTCCACCTCGACGAAGCCCTGGGCGTCCATGGCCCGCCGGATCGCACGGTTGACCGCGGCCCGTGCCCTCAGATTGCGCTGCATCCGGGGCTTGCGCAGGTCGACGTAACGGTGCCGCAACCGCAGCGTCTCGTCCACCTCGGTGCGCTCGTCGAGAGGGAACGGCGGCGGCTCGGCCCGCGACAGCAGTTCCACCTCGCAGTCCTGCAGCTCGATCTCGCCGGTGTCCAATGCCGGGTTGGCGGTTCCGGTAGGCCGCAGTCGCACCGTGCCGGTGATCCGCACCACGAACTCAGCACGCAGGTCGCGGGCGCCGTCCACCACGCACTGCAGCACCCCGCTGTGGTCTCTCAGGTCCACGAAAGCCAGATGCTCGCTGTGCTCGCGGCGACGGTCCACCCAGCCGCACACCGTCACCTCCCGGCCCGCGTCGCCGAGCCCGAGACGCCCGCACAGGTCGGTGCGCATGGCGGTGGCGTCGCTACCGCTCACAGCGATCCCGGTCACAGGCGCCGCCCGCCCGCGCACCCCGAGCCGGCGCCACAATGCACGCACACCGCGCGCGACGCTGCCGAACTGGAACAGGCTCTGCGACGCCGACGAAGACCCTGCCGATTCCGCGCGCGACGCTGCCGATTCCGCGGAAGCAGCTGCCCGCACCCCGAGCCGGCGCCACAATGCACGCACACCGCGCGCGACGCTGCCGAACTGGAACAGGCTCTGCGACGCCGACGAAGACCCTGCCGATTCCGCGCGCGACGCTGCCGATTCGGCGGAAGCAGCTGCCCGCACCCCGAGCCGGCGCCACAATGCACGCATACCGCGCGCGACGCTGCCGATTCCGCGCGCGACGCTGCCGATTCCGCGGAAGCAGCTGCCCGCACCCCGAGCCGGCGCCACAATGCACGCACACCGCGCGCGACGCTGCCGATTCGGCGGAAGCAGCTGCCCGCACCCCGAATCGGCGCCACAATGCACGCATACCGCGCGCAGCGCTGCCGATTCGGCGACTGGGCCGGTCGGTCATGGTGCCGCCCTCCCGAGCAACTCCGCCACGGCCGGCACGCTGTTGGCGGGCGACGAGTTCGTTGGTGGTGGTGCGGCCGCCCTCCCGAGCAACTCCGCCACGGCCGGCACGACATCCGCGGCGGCCACCCGCTGCTGGCCGCCGCCAGCCCGCATGTCCCGCACTGCCGCAGCGCCGGCGGCCTGCTCGTCGGGGCCGACGATCACGGCCACGGCGGCACCGGAACGGTCGGCCCGCTTCATCTGGGCCTTCATGGACCGGCTGTCGAAGGCCCGGTCCACGCCCAGGCCGGCCTGCCGGAGCCGGTCGCACAGCACGGCCGCGCTCCGGCCGCCGACGACATCCACCACGAACACCTCCACCGGAGAGGCCGAGGCGCCGAAAGCGTCCTCGGCGTCGCAGGCCAGCAGGATGCGATCGACTCCCAGAGCGAAGCCGATACCCGGGGTCGGGGGGCCGCCCAACTCCTCCACCAGCCCGTCGTAGCGGCCGCCGCCGCCCACCGCGTTCTGAGCGGTGTCGAGGGCATCGGCCGCGAACTCGAAGGTGGTCCGCGTGTAGTAGTCCAGGCCGCGCACCAGCCGGGGAGAGATCTCGTAGGACGCCCCGAGGCTGTCGAGCCCGGCCGTCACCGCCGCGAAGTGCTCGGCAGAGGCACCCGACAGGAAGTCGGCCATCAACGGTGCGTCAGCGATCACCGGCTGGTCCTGCTCGCGCTTGGAGTCCAGCACCCGCATCGGGTTGCGCTCCAGCGTCTTGCGGGCCTGCTCCGACAGTTCGCCGTGCCGGGCCCGGAGATACTCGGCAAGCGCAGCCCCGTACGCCGGACGACTGTCGGAGTCGCCGAGGCTGTTGAGCAGCAGACGCACCCGCCTCATGCCCAGAGCCTCGTAGAAGCGCACGCCCAACCCGATCACCTCCACGTCGGCGTGAGGGTCGTCGGTGCCCAGGGTCTCCACCCCTACCTGGTCGAACTGCCGGTAGCGGCCGGCCTGGGGGCGCTCGTAACGGAACTGGGGGCCCGAGTACCAGATCTTCCACGGCGCCGTCGGACGATGCTCGGCGAATGCCCGGCACACGCCGGCAGTCAGTTCGGGGCGCAGGGCCAGGCGACGGGGCGGGTCGCCCTTGTCGAAGAACTCGAACAGCTCCTTGGTCACCACATCGTTGTCGGCGCCGAGGCGCTGGAACACTCCGAAATCCTCGTAGACGGGCGACTCCAGCAGTCCGAAGCCGGCCCGCTCGGCCAGGTCGGCGAACACGGCCACCAGCCGACGACGGCGCGCCGACTCCGGGGGCAGGATGTCGCGGGCGCCCACCGGGGCGCGGAACAAGGGCTGGGCCACGACCCGCGAGGCTACCGCCGTCCCGTAGGTCCAAGCGGAGCGGGCCAACTCCGGCTCGGGTTCCGGCACCGCAGTGCGCGCCGAGGCACCAAGTCCCGTAGGTCCAAGCGGAGCGGGCCAACTCCGGCAGCTCGGTCTCGCGAGGCTACCGCCGTCCCGTAGGGCCAAGCCGGTACCACACCGCCGAGTCAAGCCTGGCGTGGAAGCTACCGCCGTCCCGTAGGGCCAAGCCGGTACCACACCGCCGAGTCAAGCCTGGCGTAGAGGCTACCGCCGTCCCGTAGGGCCAAGCCGGTACCACACCGCCGAGTCAAGCCTGGCGTGGAAGCTACCGCCGTCCCGTAGGGCCAAGCCGGTACCACACCGCCGAGTCAAGCCTGGCGTGGAAGCTACCGCCGTCCCGTAGGGCCAAGCCGGTACCACACCGCCGAGTCAAGCCTGGCGTGGAAGCTACCGCCGTCCCGTAGGGCCAAGCCGGTACCACACCGCCGAGTCAAGCCTGGCGTGGAAGCTACCGCCGTCCCGTAGGGCCAAGCCGGTACCACACCGCCGAGTCAAGCCTGGCGTAGAGGCTACCGCCGTCCCGTAGGGCCAAGCCGGTACCACACCGCCGAGTCAAGCCTGGCGTGGAAGCTACCGCCGTCCCGTAGGTCCAACGGTGGGCAAGCAGCCAACGTGCTGGTGAGAGCCTTCGGCAACGAGGCACTCAAGGGAGGGGACCCCAACCCTCGATGCGGCCAGCACACCCCCCGCCACACCCGGGGGAGGCGAGACGCCCAACAGCGCCACGCCACACAAGCCAACGGCCAACCCGAAGCCCGCGCCCCACACAGGGCGTCCGCAGAAGGCACTGGCCCGCAGCCGACGCGTCACACAGTATGCCCAGGACACAGTATGCCCAGGCCGCAACCTAGGCATATAAGCCCCTATAGAAACTCAGGCGGGGCGGCCGTTGCGGCCGGGGACGACCCGGTAGGCATCGAAGACCGCTTCCAGTGACAGGACCCTCGACAGCACTGAGTCGAGCTGGGACAGGTCGGCCAGCTCGAACTCGAAGTCCATGCGGGCGATGAAGTCGTCGCCGGTCTCGGCCTTGGCGCTGATGATGCTCAACCGGTGCTCGGCCAGCACATCGGTCACGTCGCGCAGCAGGCCCGGCCGGTCCAGAGCATGGACGGAGATCGTCGTGGAGAACCTGCCCGCGAAGTCGGCGTCCCACTCCACCTCGATCAGCCGGTCGGCCTGGCCCTCCGCGAGCCCGATGGCGTTCACGCAGTCGGCAAGATGCACCGACACTCCCCGACCCCGAGTGACGAAGCCCATGATCTCGTCGGGCGGCACCGGCGCGCAGCACTGCGACAGCCGGACGAGGATGTCGTCGAGCCCCTCCACATGCACGCCCACGTCGGAGTCGCTGCGCCGATGGCCGGCACGCCGCCTCGCGGTGGTGGGCAGACGGTCGCGCTCGGCCTCGCCGTCGGAGTCGGTGCCCTGCAGCACCCGGGCGAGCCGGCCGGCCACCGACGACGCCGACTGGTGGCCCTCCCCCACGGCCAGGAACAGCAGATCGGTGGAGCTGTAGTTGAGCTGCGCGGCGATGGCCTCCAGCAGCTTGTCCTTGAGCAGGCGCTGGGCGGGCAGGCCCTCGCGCCGCAGCGCCTGGATCAGGTCGTCGCGCCCGTTCTCGATGGCGTCGGCCCGCCGCTCGCGCGAGTACCACTGCTTGATCTTGTTGGCCGCCCGGCGGCTCGCCACGAACTTGAGCCAGTCCCGGCTCGGACCGGCGCCCCCGGTGCGGGTGGTGAAGATCTCCACTGCGTCGCCCGACAGCAGGCGGCTGTCCAGCGCCACCAGCCGGCCGTTGACCTTGGCGCCGACGCAGGCATGGCCCACGTCGGTGTGGATGCTGTAGGCGAAGTCGACGGGGGTGGCGCCCAGCGGCAGCTCGATCACCTTGCCCTGGGGGGTGAACACGTACACCTCGTCGGTGTCGAGATCGATCTTGAGGTTGGACATGAACTCGGCCGGATCGGAGGTCTCCTGCTGCCAGTCGACGATGCGCGACAGCCAGGCCATCTCCTCCGACGGCGACGCGTCCTTGTACTCCCAATGGGCGGCCACGCCGTGCTCGGCCCGGTCGTGCATCGCCCGGGTGCGGATCTGCACCTCCAGGGTCTTGCCCGCCGGTCCCACCACCGTCGTGTGCAGCGACTGGTAGAGGTTGAACTTCGGCATGGCGATGTAGTCCTTGAACCGGCCCTGCACCGGCCGCCAAGTGGCGTGGATCGAGCCGAGCGCCGCGTAGCAGTCCCGCACCGAGTCCACCAGCACCCGGATGCCGATCAGGTCGAAGATCTCCTCGAAGGACCGGCCCTTGACCACCATCTTCTCATAGATCGACCACAGGTGCTTCGGGCGGCCGGTGACGTCGGCGGAGATGTCCAACTCGGCCAGCCTGGACTCCACGTCGCCGAGCACCTGCTCGAGGTAGATGCCGCGCTCGGGGGACCGCTGCTGCACCATCTGGTCGATCTCGGCGTAGCGGCGCGGCTCCAGCGCGGCGAAGGCCAGATCCTCCAGCTGCTGCTTGATCTCCTGCATCCCCAGGCGATGGGCCAGCGGGGCGTACACGTCGAGGGTCTCGCGGGCGATGTAGTCCTGCTTGAACGCGGGCAGCGCCGCCAAGGTACACAGGTTGTGGAGCCGGTCGGCCAGTTTGATGATCAGCACCCGCAGGTCGCGGGCGATGGCGACGATCATCTTTCGCACCGAGGCGGCCTGCTGCTGCTCGCGGGTGTCGAAGTGGACCCGGTCGAGCTTGGTTACCCCGTCCACGATACGGGTCACTTCGGGACCGAAGCCCGCCTCGATGGCGGCCAGCCCCACGTCGGTGTCCTCCACCGCGTCGTGCAGCAGCGACGCCGCGATGCTCACGTCGTCCAGCCCGAGCCGGGCCACGATGGTGGCCACCGCCAGCGGATGGCGGATGTAGGGCTCCCCCGACAGGCGCATCTGACCCTCGTGGGCCTCGGCGGCAGTGTCGAAGGCCCGCACGATCAGGTCGGGCGACCGGTCCCGATGGCTTCGGCTGTAGCACTCCAGCAGCGGGGCCAGTTCCGCCGCCGCGGGCCGCCTGGCGCCGCGGCGCCACGGCAGGACCCGGGTGACGGTGGCCACCTAGCGGCCCCGGCGGCGGGAACCTGCGGGGATCACCGCTTCTTCTTCTTGCGCGGCCGGGGCGGTATCGCTCCCGACGCAGATCCTGCCGCGGCCCGGGGCGGAGTCCCGGACCGCCGGACGGCGGTCGACCTCCTGGCCGCAGCGGCCTCCCCCAGCGCGGCGGCGTCGGCCGCGATCTTGCGGGTGCCGGCGGCGGCCGCACCGTCGCGCAGACGGACCCGCTCGGCGATCTCGACGTAGGCGGGCTCCCGCTCCTTCATCCAGGCCACCACTGAGGCTGCGACGAACAGCGACGAGTACGTGCCGACGACGATGCCCACCAGCAGAGCGACGGCGAACTCCTGGAGCGTGACAGCACCCAGGACGAACGAGCCGATCACCAGCATCGACGCGACGGGGATCATCGAGGTGATGGACGTGTTGACCGACCGCATCAGCACCTGGTTGAGCGACAGGTTCATCATCTCGGTGTAGGTGGAGCGACCGGTGGCCGACACCCGGCCCACCACCTCGCGCACCTTGTCGTACACGACGATGGTGTCGTAGAGCGAGTACCCCATGATCGTCAGGAACGCTATGACGGTGGCCGGGGTGATCTCGAACTGGAACACCGAGTAGAAGCCCACCGACACCACGATGTCGTGGACCACAGCCAGAAGCGCCCCGACAGCCATCTTCCATTCGAGCCGGATCGCGATATAGACGGCGATCAACGCGAAGAAGGCGACCAGCGCGTTGCGAGCCTTGCTGGTGATCTCGGCGCCCCACGACGGCCCGACCGTGGTCACGCTCACGTCGTTGCCGGTGACGCCCGCCAGGTCTGCCAACACGTCGCGCACGCTGTCCACGGCCTCGGGGCCCTCGATGTCGGCCCGCACTCTGATGGTGTCGCCGCCGACCGTCTGGATCTTGGCGTCGGCCGCGCCGGTGCCCCGCAGAGCGTCCCGGGCATCGGCCACCGACACGCCCGGCGCAGGGATCTCCCATGAGGTGCCCCCCTCGAACTCGATGCCGAGATCGACGCCCCGCAGCCCGAAGCCGGCCACGCTCACCCCCACCGCCACCAACGAGCCGATCAGAGCCCATCGCCACAGCCGCGGGAAGTCGATGTGCTGCTGGCCGCGGTACGCGCCGACAAGCACCCGGACGACCCGCCTCATGCGGCCGCCCCCGGATGCCGCGCTCCCGCCGGCACCATCGAGGCGGGTATCCCGAACCGGCCCGGATGGGAGTACAAGCTCGAGCCGCGGGACATGAGGCCGATCAGCGGACCCATGAAGAAGTAGGTGGCCACCAGGTCGAGGATCGTGGCCAGCCCGAGGTACAGCGCGAAGCCCCGCACCTGGCCCACAGTGAGGAAGTACAGCACCGCGGCGGCGATCAGCGAGGCGAGGTCCGCCTTCACGATGGTGGAGAACGCCACCGGGAACGCCCGGTCCACCGCGGAGCGCAGCGTCCGGCCCGAGCGGACGTCCTCCTTGAGATGCTCGAAGTACACGATGTTGGAGTCCACCGACACGCCGACAGCGACGATCAGGCCGGTGACGCCGGCCAGGGTCAGGGCCAGCCCGCGGGTCTCGCCCAGCCAGGCGATGATAGCCCACAGCAAGGCGCCGGACAGGCCGAGGCTGGCGATGGCGACCAGGCCGAGCAGGCGGTAGTAGGCCAGCAGGTACACAGACACGAGCCCCAGCCCGATCAGCCCCGCGAGCACGCCGGCGGACAGCGCGTCGGTTCCCAGCGACGCCGACACGATCCGGCTCTGCTGCGCCTCCAACTCCACCGGCAAGGCGCCGTAGTCGAGCACGAGAGCCATGTCGCGGGCCTCTTCCTCGCTGAATCCCCCCGAGATAGTGATGCCGGAACGCTCGAACGGCTCGAACAAGGCGTTGTCGGCCTGGACCTCGGGCGCGCTGACGACCTCGTTGTCGATCTCGATGGCAACCTGGCCGGTCGGGCACGAAGGGGCCCGGCTGTGGCATGCGCTGCTCACCTGGTTGAACAGGTCGATGCCGTCGGCACCGGGCTTGAAGGTGGGGGACACATGCCAGCCGATGTAGGAATAAAACTGCGCGACGGCACCCTCGAGCCCGTCGCCGGCGACAGCGGTGGGTCCGAGCTGGTAGCGGAATGCGACATCGCGGTCGTCGCCGTACTGAGGCAGGACGACCTCCGATTCGGCGGCGACGTCGCCCTCGCTGAGGGCGAACATGTCCAACACGGTCTCGTCGACGGCGGCGTCCTTCAGCGAGCTCTCCGCCACGAAGCTGAGCACCGGACGGAAACGCAGCTCGGCGGTCTGGCCCACCAAGTCGAGGGCTCGCTGCTGCTCGTCGACGCCGGGGAGCTGAACGAGGATGTTGTTGCCCTGAGTCGAGATCTCAGGCTCGGCGACGCCCAGACCGTCGACCCGGTTCCGAATGATCTCCACCGCCACGTCGAGTTCCTCGGGCGTCGCGACGCGGGCCGGCTCCAGCACGACGCTGGCGCCGCCCTGCAAGTCCAGGCCGAGCAGGGGCTCGTTGCCGGCCGCGAGCGTGTAGAGCGCGGCCACGGCCGCGGCACCCACGATGCCGATCACATACACGAGCTTGCGACGCAAGAACCCTCCCGCGGTCCGGACCTACAGCCTCTCGGGAACGGGCCGGGCCTAGTCCTCGCCGGCCTGGCCGGCAGCGTCTGCGTCGTCGGCCTCGTCGGCTTCTGAGTGCTCCGCGTTCTCGGAGTCCTCGGTGTTGTCGGGGTCCGACGTCTCCGAGACACGTCCGGCGATGGCGTCCCGGGAGAGCTTCAACTCGACGCCTGGGGCCACCTCCAGCCACACCACGTCCTCGTCGACCTGGGCCACTGCGCCGTGAATGCCGGCGCTGGTGACCACCAGGTCGCCGGCCTGGAGGGAGCGGACCATCTCCCGCCGCGCTTTCTCCCGCTTCTGCTGAGGGCGCAGCAGCAGCCAGTAGAGCGCTCCGAACATGAGGATGATGATCAGGAAACCGTCCATGCCCCGAGCCTATTGCGGCGACGCGCCGAGACGACACCACCTCGCTCCGAGTCGCCGTCCTTGCGCTTCCCGCCACCACGCCCACAGACCGCCCAAAACACCGCACCCCGCAAGCTCGGCCTCTATTGCCAAACCTCGCGGACGGAGGCGCGCATCTCGCCGAAAGCGCCGGAACGCACCGCGGCACGGACCCGGTCCATGAGGCGCAGCAGCCAGGCCAAGTTGTGCAGGGTGACGAGCCGGGCCGCGGTCGGCTCTCGGACGGCCAGCAGATGTCGGAGGTAGCCGCGCGACCACCGGCCGGCCGGGCTCGCGGGGAATGTCGGGTCGAGCGGCTCGTCGCTGCGCGCGTGGCGGGCAGCCGCCAGGTTGTAGCGGCCCGCGTCGGACAGGACGGTGCCGTGGCGGCCGAGCCGGGCCGGCAGCACGCAGTCGAACATGTCCACGCCCCGCGCCACCGACTCCACCAGGCCCGCAGGGTCGCCCAAACCCATGAAGTAGCGGGGCCGGTCGGCGGGCAGCGGCGCCATGCACGCGTCGAGCGCTTCGAGCATCGCCGGTCGTTCCTCGCCCACCGACAGTCCGCCCACCGCGTAGCCGTCGAACCCGGCCTCGACGGTGCGCTGAGCCGACTCGATCCGGAGGGCCGCGTCGGCGCCGCCCTGCACGATGCCGAACTGACACTGGCGTTCTGCTGCTTCCGGGTGGGCCAGGAAAGCGGCGCGGCCGCGTCTGGCCCACAGGGCCGTGCGACGGACCGCTTCGGCCAGGACCGGCCGCGCCGCCGTCGCGGGGGGGCACACGTCGAGCACCATGGTGATGTCGGCGCCGATCAGAGCCTGCAGGCGCACCGCCTCCTCCGGCGTGAGCCGGCACATCGAGCCGTCGTAGACCGACCTGAAGCCGGCGCCGTCGTCGTCCACTTCCGGGTCGAGCGAATAGATCTGGTAGCCGCCGGAGTCGGTCAGGACGTGGCCGTCCCAACCGGCGAAGGCGTGTATCCCGCCGAACCGGGCCACCGTCTCTGCCCCGGGACGCAGCATCAGGTGGTAGGTGTTGGCCAGCACGACCTCCACGCCGAGGGACTCCAAGTCGCCCGAGTCGAGGTGCGGGACCGCCCCCCGGGTGCCGACAGGCATGAAACACGGCGTGGAGAACGTCCCCCGCGGGGTGGCGACGGTGCCGGTCCGGGCGGCGCCGTCGGTCGCCTCCACCGTGAACACTGCCGCGGTCAAACCGGCTCCCTGACCGGCTCGGCACGAGACCGGTGGCGGAACGGCCCCCGAAGGTCCGAGATCGCCATCGACTATGCAGACGCCGGTGATCGCCGGCCGGTCACGGTTCGGCCTCCGGCCCGTCGGACCGGGACACGAACATGGCGTCGCCGAAGGACAGGAACCGGTAGCCGCGCTCGAGCGCGACGCTGTACAGCGTCCGCCAGCGGGACCCGATGAATGCGTCGAGCAGGCACAGCAGGGTGGAGCGGGGCAGATGGAAGTTCGTCATCAGGGCGTCGACCACCCGCCATTCGTAGGGCCTGCGGATGAACAGGCCGGTGCGCCCGGACGCCTGTCCGGTCGCCGCCCAAGCCTCCAAGCACCGCACCACCGTAGTGCCCACCGCTACCACCCGCCCGGCGCGGGCCAGTGCCTGCTGCACGGCGGCAGGAACGCTGTAGCGCTCGGTGTGCATGACGTGATCGTCGAGGCAGGCCGCGGTGACGGGCCGGAAGGTGTCGAGGCCCACGGCCAGCTCGACAGCGGCCAGCTCGGCGCCCGCAGCCCGCACCCGGTCCAGCAGCTCCTCGGTGAAGTGCAGGCCCGCGGTCGGGGCCGCGGCCGAGACCGGCCGATGGCCGTACACCGTCTGGTAGCGCTCAGAATCCTCGATACCGGTGTTGATGTACGGCGGCAGCGGCAAGACACCGATCTCCTCCAGCACTCCCAGCAAAGGCCGGCCCCCGGTATGCACCCGGACCACCCGCCGCCCCTCGCCGAGGTCGTCGCCGATCTCGACGCTCGCTCCCGTCTCACCGGCGCCGGGCTCGACGACCTCTCCGGGGCGCAGCCGCCGGGAGGGCCGCACCAGCGCCTCCCAGTCGCCGTCGCCGCGTTCGTGCAGCAGCAGCACCTCCACCGCGCCACCGGTGGCCCGTCGCATCCGCAGGCGGGCGGGCAGCACCCGGGTGTCGTTCACGACGACGACGTCGCCCGGGCCCAGGAACTCCGGCAGATCGCTGACCCGCCTGTGCTCCACCCCGTCTCCGCGATCCACCAGCAGACGGGCCGCGTCCCGCGGCTCGACCGGCGACTGGGCGACAACCTCGAGCGGCAGGGCGTAGTCGAGGTCCTCCGGAACGGTCGGCGGCAGCGTCACAACCCCGGACCGTACAACCAGCCCTGCACCACGAAGACCACCGTCACGCTCCCAACCAGAACAACACCATCACAACCCCAGACCGCACAACCAGCCCCACACCACGAAAACCACCGCCACGCTCCCAACCAGAACAACACCATCACAACCCCAGACCGCACAACCAGCCCCACACCACGAAAACCACCATCACGCTCCCAACCAGAACAACACCATCACAACCCCAGACCGCACAACCAGCCCCACACCACGAAAACCACCGTCACGCTCCCGTCCAGGACAACACCGTCACAACCCCGGACCGCACAACCGGCCCCTCAGAGTCAGACGAACCTGTGCTGCGGGACGTGTCGGCGGCGTGGACGGCGCCGGAGCATACAACCAGCCCCTCAGAGTCAGGCGAACAGGCCGGGCTGGGGGTCCGGGTCTGGCTGGGGGGCCTCCAGGCCGAGATGAGTCCATGCCGCGGGCGTCGCCACCCTGCCGCGGGGCGTGCGCATCAGCAGGCCCTGCTGGATCAGGTAGGGCTCGTAGACGTCCTCGACGGTCTCAGTCGGCTCGCTGACCGAGATGGCCAGGGTGGACAACCCTGCGGGACCGCCGCCGAAGTGCCGGCACAGGGCCTCGATCACCGCCCGGGAGGCCCGGTCGAGCCCCAGCTCGTCGACCCCGAAGAAGGCCAGGCCGTCGGCTGCGACCGTCGAGTCGATGCGGCCGTCGCGATGCACTTCGGCGAAGTCGCGCACCTGGCGCAGCAGGCGGTTGGCGATGCGGGGCGTGCCCCGGGCCCTCCGGGCGACCTCGGCCGCGCCGCCAGTGTCGGCCTCCACCCCGAGGATCCCCGCGGTGCGCTCCACGATCGCCACGAGGTCGTCGACGGTGTAGAAGTCGAGCCGGGCCACCAGCCCGAAACGGTCGCGCAGCGGGCCGGTGATGAGGCCGGTGCGGGTGGTCGCGCCGACCAGCGTGAACGGGGCCAGGTCGAGGGGAATGGAGCGTGCCGCGGGGCCCTTGCCGAGCACTATGTCGATCCTGAAGTCCTCCATAGCCGGGTACAGGACTTCTTCGACAGGCCGGGGAAGACGGTGGATCTCGTCGATGAAGAGCACGTCGCCCGTCTCGAGCTTGGTGAGCATGGCCGCCAGGTCTCCGGCCCGCTCGATAGCCGGGCCCGACGTGGTCTGGAGATGGGCGCCGAGCTCGTTGGCGACGATATGGGCCAACGTCGTCTTGCCCAGTCCGGGCGGCCCCGCGAACAGCAGATGGTCGACGGGCTCGCGGCGCTTTCGGGCCGCGCCCAGGAGCACGTCGAGATGGCCCTTCATCTCGCCCTGGCCGACGAACTCGTCGAGGCTGCGGGGACGGAGCGCGGCGTCGCCGGGGCGGTCGGCCGGCAGCGGATCCGGCGACAGCAGCCCGGCCGGGGCAGCCTCAGACGCCGGGGCAGCCTCAGACGCCGACGGATCGGCCGGGCTCGAGACGACGCCGGGCACGCTGGCAGCCTCAGACGCCGGGTCGGCCCCGGACGCCGACGGATCGGCCGGGCTCGAGACGACGCCGGGCACGCTGGCAGCCTCAGACGCCGGGTCGGCCCCGGACGCCGACGGATCGGCGGACGCCGAGGCAGCCCCCGACACAGAACCGGCCCCGGGGCCGCCGCCGGCGGGCCGGGCCAGCGCCTCAGAGCGGGTCATCGTCGGATACTCGACTCTCGGGCTCCAGGAGAGCGACGAGCAAGTGCCATAATTGCGATACCGCGGTCACAAAACCCCAGGTCAGAGGATTGCGAGTCGAGCAGAATCGGCATCACTCAGCAATCTCCTGAGCAGCCGCAGGTCTGCGGACATTGATGGAGCGCCATGCCTGCGTGAATCGGCATTACTCAGCAGTCTCCTGGACAGCCGCAGGTCTGCGGACGTTGATGGAGCGCCATGCCTGCGTGAATCGGCATTACTCAGCAGTCTCCTGAGCAGCCGCGCCTGCCAGGCGCCGCAGCGCCGCGCGCAGCAGCCGGCCGGCGTCGTCGTCTGCGGGCAGCTCGGCCAGCACGCTCTTGATCTCCTCAGTGCCGTAGCCCAGCCCGTCGAGCGCGGCGCGTACGTCGGCGCGGGCGCCGTCGTGCGCCGCGGGCGCGGCCGGGGCGCCGTCGGCGCCCGGGGGTGCCTCCGCCTCGGGCAGGTGCAGGCGCGACTTGAGTTCGACCAGCAGCCGCACCGCGGTCTTGGTGCCGACACCCGGCACCAGGCACAGCATGTCGACGTCGTCGTCGGCCACGGCCCGGCGCAGGGCGTCGGGATGATGCACCGCCAGTATCGACAGTGCCAATGCGGGACCCACCCCCCGTGCGCCGACGAGCGCCTCGAAGGTGCGCCGCTCGTCCAGAGTCGAGAATCCGTAGAGCGTATGGGCGTCCTCGCGCACGATGTGGCAGATGTGGACGAAGACCTCGGCGCCGGGCTCGCCCCCGGCGGCGGCCGCGGCCGTGCGCGGCGTCGCCTGCACCCGGTAACCGATCCCAGACACCTCCACAAGCATCTCGGCATCGGACGACCTCGACATGAGCCGGCCCCGCAGCGACCCGATCATCGGACACCCCCCACAACCAGCCCAACACCCAGAGAACCTCCCAAGCCTCTACCCGCCCACAGCAACCCGATCATCGGACACCCCCCACAACCAGCCCAACACCCAGAGAACCTCCCAAGCCTCTACCCGCCCACAGCAACCCGATCATCGGACACCCCCCGCGGCCGCGGCCCGGCGGCTCACAGCCGTGGCAGGACCAGTCCATGCCAGGTGGCAGAGGGCGACGGCCACCGCGTCGGACGCGTCGGCGGGGCGAAGCAGTTCGGCTAGCCCGAGCAGCGTTCGGACCATCTCGGCGATCTCCTGCTTGTCGGCGCCTCCCCAGCCGGCCACCGCCTCCTTCACCTCGTTCGGCGAGTACTCGACGACGTCGCAGCCGGCCGAGGCCGACTCGGCCAGAAGGACGCCGGCGGCCTGCCCCACGGACATGGCCGTGGCGACATTCCGCTGGAACAGCACCCTCTCCACGGCCACCACGTCGGGCTTCAGTTCGGCGAGCAGCGCCCGGATGTCGGACTGAAGCTCGGCGAGCCGCGAGGCCCGGTCCATCTCCACTGGAGTGGTCAGCACGCCGGCCGCCTCCGCGGTGGGCCGGCGCCCTTGCCGGACCGCGCCGTACCCGCAACGCGAGAGCCCTGGATCTATGCCCAATACGAACACATGCGCGACTCTATTGGAAACTTGCCGACGCGCCGCGGATGGCCCGAGCAGCCGAGCTCGCAGCCGGCAACTAACCACCGAGGCTCAACCCCAAAGTCCACCACGCCGCGGGACGCCCCCAGCTTGCAAGGCTGTGGTCCGAGCGACCAGCACGCGCCGATGAAGGCGCAACTTGAGCACCTGGCGGCGACCAAGCTTGCAAGGCTGTGGTCCGAGCGACCAGCGCGCGCCGGCCCCGGACCAACGGCAAAGTCGAAAGGTTCCATCGCATCCTCAACGAAGAATGGGCCTACGTCGCCGACTGGGACTCATACGCCCAGCACAGCGAAGCCCACCAGAGATTCGTGCGCCATTGCAGATTCGTGCGCCATTGCTCGGCAACGCTGCCAGCAATCAGGCGCCCGCCACAACTCGCCAGCCGGCTGCAGTCATAGCCACCGCCGCAGCGGCGGCGGTGAGGGCGGGTTCGGTAGCCCGCCACAACTCGCCAGCCGGCTGCAGTCATAGCTGCAGCCTCTGACGGGATGGTGGTGGAGACTCGAGGGACGCCATGGTGGTCATGGTCGGTGTGGGGGGCTCATGCAGTCCTTGGCGGGATGGTGATGGAGGCCCGCAGGACCGCTCTGCGGGTTGCGCCCTTCGCTGGAGCAGACCGGGAGCGGGTTCGATCCGGAGAGACGATGAAGCCCCGCCGCCTACGACGACGCTTCACCCGCTGGAGCAGACCGGGAGTGGGTTCGATCCGGAGAGAGCAGTCTCGCGAGACCGCTCCGCAGGTTGCGCCCTTCGCCGGAGGGCACGCTGTTAGGGCAGAGTGAACAGCGACTCGGGCTGAGGGGATGCCGCCGGGTCGATCCGATCTGCTGCCAGCCGGTGGATCGAGGGCAGCTCGGGCTGCCTGTTTCGTCGAGGAGGTCCGGGTCCGTGGTCCGGTGGCGGGTCGGGGGCGTAGGCGGGTCTGTGGCGGGTGCGTTCGGGCGGCTGGCTGTCGGAGTGGCTGGAGGAGAACCCGGCCGGGGCGTGGGCGGGTCCGTGGTGGGTGCGTTCGGGCGGTTCGATGGTGTAGAGGCCGCGTCCGTCGGGAGCTTCCCGCCAGCCGTGGAGATGCACTTTCTGGTGGCACCCCCAGCACAGCAGCATCATGTTGTCGATGTTCGTCGGCCCGCCTTGCGACACTGCTTGGACGTGGTGGCCCTGACAGATCCACATATCGGCTCCGCAGCCCCCGCAAGCCCCGTAGCGGGCCCGCAGCGCGTTGGTCTGGGCTTTGGTGGCGACTCGTTTGGAGTGGCCGTGCCATAACGGCACACCCTCGCTGCTGAACACCACTCCTTTGATCCTCGCGTTGCAGAAGTGCTCCTCCAGCACGCTTCGGGGGATCACCTCGCCCCCGGCGATCTCCGCGAACGCCTCGGTGCCGTCAGCGCTGAGATGCTGCACGATGGTGATGTCCGCCGACGGCCGACCACCGCACCCGCACCTGCTGCCAGCCACGCCGGAACGACTGTCACCGACGCCTGCACCGGACCCGTTCACGTGGCCGCCGCCGCCGGTGTCTGGGCCAGACCCGTCTGCGGCGCCAGCCGCGCCGCCGCGACCCTCGTCTGCGCCTGCACCGGACCCGTTCACGTGGCCGCCGCCGCCGCTGCCATCGTGAGACCCGTCCAGAGCACCAGCCACCTCGGCACCGCCGCTGCCCTCGTGAGACCCGTCCAGAGCACCAGCCACCTCGGCACCGCCGCTGCCCTCGTGGGGCTCGTTCGGGGTGGTTGCTGTTTTGGCGTAGATGCTGCCGTGTGAGGTCAGCGTGTCGAGGGCGTCGGCCATGCGCTGGTCGAGGGTGCGTTTGTTGTCGCGGGGGCTGCGCAGGTCCAGCCGGCGCAGCCGCTCGGCCTCCAACAAGAACCGCTTGCGTACCTTGGCGCCAGTCACCGGGTCGAGTTCGCCCCGCAGGTGCATCATCCCGTCGTCTCCGTTCCAGATGCCCAGCCGCCGCCGGGCCCGTTGGCGGCGGTACCGCTCCTCGGCGTCGTCGGGCTGGCGGCGAGCCGCCCAGCGGCCTGCCTCGCGGGCGAACTGCTCAGGCGACAGCACCGCCGCCTGCGCCAACAACTCGGCGTCTTGTTGCACCTGCTCGGCGTCGGTCTTGTCGCTCGTGGCGGCGAGCACCCTGGCGTTGGCCACCGAGATGTCGCCGTTCTCGACCGCGTCGCGCACCGAAGGCAACTCCTGCAGCTGCTTGGCGGTCCTGACATGGCCGGCGGCCTCGCGGCGCGGCAACCCCGCAGCCTGCGCCAGCGCGCCCACACCGCCGTCGCCGTGGCGCTCCCGCGTCGCCAGACCCCCGGCCGTGTCCGCCTGCAACACCGCCAACTGCCCACCGAAGGCCTTGCACTCTCCCAGCACCGCCCGCAGATCCCCAGTCGGCGTCGCCGGATCGTTCACCAGCCGGATCAACTCGGCCAAGCCTTCCCGCACCCGTCGTGTTGTGCTCACAACCATGCACACACCCTGCCACAGGGGTATGACATCCATAAACCATCGTCGGAATAATTCAAGCTGTCCCACACTGAGAGCCGGATTCGCGAACCCCCGACGCGGGACACCTCCACGGCGACTGGACCACCGGACGCCCCCGTCAGCGAAGGAAGCCAGAACCCATCTGCATCTGGAGCCCCCTTTACGTTGTTGAGTGGCTCTGGCGTGGCAGTGTCGGGGCTGGTTGCTCGCCGCGGCGGGTAGGGCTGTAGCCCCCTGTCATACCGATGGCCTGGGGGGTGTTGCCGCCCGCCGCGGTCGGGTGTCTTCGACCTCTGACAGGGACATGCCCTTGGGGCTGATCGTAAAGTGGTTGAGGCGCAGGCGCCGGGAGCATCCGCACCACAGTGTTCCCGAACCCCAGGAGCTGAGCCATGCAAGATCCTTCCCCCGTCGGCGTCGAGGTGTTCGTCGGTGTCGATGTCGCCAAAGGCGACCACTACGCCTGCGCGGCCACCGCCGACGGCGCCGAGGTGCTAGCCCGAAGTGTGCGCAACGACGAGGCGTCGATCGTTCAGTTGATCGACGACGCGGCGGCTTGTGGCGCGGTCGCTTTGGTGATCGACACGACCAGTTCGGCGGCGGCGCTGCTGCTGGAGGCGGCCGCCCGCCGGGAGGTTCCGGTGGCCTATGTGACCGGGCTGGCGATGCGGCGTGCCGCGGACCTCTACGCCGGGGCGGCCAAGACCGACCCCAAAGACGCCTTCGTGCTTGCCGACTACGCCCGCAGAAACGCCGATCGGCTGACCTGGACCACACCCAGCGACGAGCTGCTGGCGCGGCTGCGGATCCTCAACGGCCGAGACGCCGACCTCGCAGCCGACGCCACCCGCGCCGCCAACCGTCTCAGAGACGCCCTGTTGGCGGTGTCGCCGGCGCTGGAGCGAGCTGTGGGCGACAAGGTGGCCACCAATCCCGGCGCCCGCGACGCACTGGCGCGCTGGGGAACCCCCACCGCGCTGCGCTCAGCCGGCCGGGCGCGGGTGCGGGCCCGCATAGCCCGACGCTCGCCCCGCGCAGCTGAACGGCTCACCGAAGCGATCTGGGCCGCGCTCAACGCGCAGAGCCTCACCGTTGCCGCCGAGACCGCCTGGGGCGACACCATCTCAGAGCTCGCCGCGGACCTGGACCGGATCTGTGAGCGCCGCGACCGCCTCGCCGGCGACATCGAGGAGGCCTTCCTGGCGCACCCGCTGGGAAAAGTCCTCTCCACCATGTGCGGGTTCGGCCCGCGGACCGGGGCCAGAACCCTCGCTGAGATCGGCGACCCCCACCGCTTCGCCGACGGCAGCCGCCTCGCCGCCTACGCCGGGCTCGCCCCCACCGACTGGCAATCAGGCCGCAGCGCCACCACCCGCAAGCCCCGAGGCGGCAACCACCGACTCAAGAACGCCCTGTTCACCGCGGCCTTCGTCGCGGCCCAG
The DNA here is from genome assembly GCA_965116865.1 of Acidimicrobiales bacterium. Taxonomy (GTDB): domain Bacteria; phylum Actinomycetota; class Acidimicrobiia; order Acidimicrobiales; family Aldehydirespiratoraceae; genus Aldehydirespirator. The sequence continues at coordinate 1,504,406 of OZ220727.1, forward strand.
CACGACCCCGACGCCCACGCCTACTACCAACGCAAACGCTCACAAGGCAAACGCCACAACGCCGCCGTGATCTGCGTCGCCCGACGCCGCTGCAACATCATCCTCGCCATGCTCAAAACCCAAACCCCCTACCAACCACCCCAACCCCTGCCCCAAGCCGCCTAGAAAGACTTGACAACAAGACAGGGACACCCCCCCCCCCGAGATGGCCGGAAGCCCCGAACGCAGCCCGCGTGGCCATACAACTCGTCCTCCCGACACAACGAGCACATCGATCACAGCCCCACCACCCGAACGCAGCCCGCGTGGCCATACAACTCGTCCTCCCGACACAACGAGCACATCGATCACAGCCCCACCGTCCGAACGCGGCCCGCGTGGCCATGCAGCTCGTTCTGGATGCTTGGCAGGGCACCGGAGGGTGTCCCTGTCTTGTTGTCAAGCCTTTCCAGTGGTTCGTCGCTGAAATGGTTGGGGCGGCCAGTGCAGCCGAGCAACCGGCGTCTACGCGGTTGTGCCGAGGTCTAGGGCGCGTTGCAGCAGGCTGGCCATCTGAGCGCGTGTGAGATGCTGGTACGGGCAGTAGCGCAGCGGGTCGCTGCCGCACCCTTTGGTGACATCGTTGTGGTACAAGGCGTCGATGGCCGCCGCGTGGGGACTTTGCGAGTCCACGTCGACGAATCCCGCGGACCGTGCAGCGTCTGCCAAGCCGAGCGCCCGATGCAAGAAGCTGGCCATCTGAGCCCTGGTAACGGGCATCTCGGGACAGAAGCGCAACGGACCGGTGCCGCAACCCGCGGTGATCCCGGCGTGGCTCAACGCGTCGATGGCCGCCGCGTGGGTGCTCCGCGGGTCCACATCAACGAATCCCGCAGGCCGCGGCGCATCACCCAAGCCGAGCGCCCGATACAGGAAGCTGGCCATCTGAGCCCTGGTGACGGGCATCTCCGGACAGAAGCGCAACGGTTGGGTGCCGCAACCCGCGGTGATGCCACTGTGGAACATCGTTTCGATGGCCGGCCTGTGGACGCTGTCGATGTCCACATCGGCGAATATCCCAGACCGCGGAGCCGCAGGCGGCGGAGGCGGCGCCGGCGGAGACGGCGCCGGCGGCGGAGCCGGAGGCGGCGGAGGCGGCGGAGCCGGAGGCGGCGGAGGCGGCGGAGCCGGAGGCGGCGGAGGCGGCGGAGCCGGAGGCGGCGGAGGCGGCGCGGTGTCGTCGTCCGCGACGGTCACCTCCACGTCGCCGGTCACGCCGACGTAGCCGCCGCCGTTCGCCGTGTGGCGCAGCGTCGCCATGTCGTCGACAGTGTCGGGGTCCTCGTCAGCATGCACCCTCACCGACTGGACCGTGTCCCAATCGCCGAGGCCGAACGTCAACGTCAGCACCGGACCCGCCACCGACGCAGACACCGACACCAAATCCCCAACGCGGCCCAACACCAGATCACCGCCCACCGACACCGACACCACCACCGACACAGACCCCGACGGCCGCCTCGACAACCTCACCCCATACCCGCCACGCATACCCTCACCCACCGACACCGACGCCGGGTTCAACACCAACGCCGCGACGTCGTCATCTGTGACGGTCACCGCCACATCGCCGGACACGCTGGCGTAGCCGCCGCCGTCCGCTGCGTGATGCAACGTCACCGTGTCATCGAGGAGGTCGGTGTCGTCGTCGGCATGCACCCTCACCGACTGGAACGTGTCCCAATCGCCGGTACCGAACGTCAACGTCAGCACCGGACCCGCCACCGACGCAGACACCGACACCAAATCCGCATCTCGGCCCAACACCAGATCACCGCCCGCCGACACCGACACCACCACCGACACAGACCCCGACGGCAGCGCCGACAACCTCACCCCGTACCCGCCACGCATACCCTCAAGCACAGTCACCGACGGCTGGTCGAACACCAACTCCGCGACGTCGTCGTCGACGACAGTGACCGCCACATCGCCGTTCACGCCAGCGTAGCCGCCGCCGTCCGCTGTGTGGTGCAACGTCACCATGTCGTCGACGAAGTCGTCGTCTTCGTCGGCATGCACCCTCACCGACTGGACCGTGTCCCAATCGACGATGCCGAACGTCAACGTCAGCACCGGACCCGACACCGACGCAGACACCGACACCAAATCCCCAGCGCGGCCCAACACCAGATCACCGCCCGCCGACACCGACACCACCACCGACACAGTCCCCGACGGCAGCGCCGACAACCTCACCCCGTACCCGCCACGCGAGTCCTCATCCACCGACACCGACGGCGGGTCGAACACCAACGCGCCGGTGTCGTCGTCGTCGACGGTCACCGACACATTCTCCTCCACGGAATAGCCGCCGCCGACCGCCGAATTCACCAACGTCTCGGAATCGTCGCCGATGTCGATGTCGTCCAAGGCATGCACCGTCACCGACTTATAGGTGTTCCAATCGGCAGTACCGAACGTATGCAACAGCACCGGAGACGAATCCGACACAGACACCGACTCCGACGGCGTCACCAACACCAGATCACTGCGCGCGCCGTCAACAACCGCCACAGAAAACGCCACATCCCCCGACGGCGGCGCCGACAACCTCACCCCATAGCGAGAACTCTTTCCCTCACCCACAGTCACCGGCGTACCGGTAAACTCAAACATGCCCGTGTCATCGTCTGAGACCGTCACCGCCACATCGCCCGACGCGCCGCTGTAGCCGCCGCCCGACGCCTCATGGCGCAACGTCGCCGTGTCGTCGCCGACGTCGTCGTCTTCGTCGGCATGCACCCTCACCGACTGGACCGTGTCCCAATCGGCGGTGCCGAACGTCAACTCCAGCACCGAACCCGAATCCGACACAGACACCGACAACGAACCTGCAGCGCGGCCCAACACCAGATCACCGCCCGCCGACGCCGACACCACCACCGACACAGGCCCCGACGGCCGCGCCGACAACCTCACCCCGTACTCGACACGCGTACCCTCAGGCACAGTCACCGCCGTCTCGGAGAACACCAGCGCGCCCGTGTCATCGTCTACGACGGTGACTGCCACGTCCGCGTAAAAGTCGTGGCCGTCGCCCGACACGGCGTGGCGCAACGTCTCAAAATCGTCGCCGACGTCTTCGTCGGAGTCGGCATGCACCCTCACCGACTGATAGGTGGCCCAATCGGCGCTGCCGAACGTCAACGCCAGCACCGAACCCGAATCCGAAACAGACACCGACCCCGCCGACGGCGTCGACAGCACCAGATCACTGTCATCGCCGCCGGGCACAGACACCTCCACCGTCACAGGCCCCGACGGCTTCGCCCCCAGCTTCACCCCGTACCCTGCGTGCGAGCCCTCCGTCACCGACACCCACCTCGAATCGAACACCAAAACACCGCTCTCGTCATCGACGACCCTCACCGGCACATCCACGTAAGAATTGTGGCCGTCGCCCGACACGGTGAAGCGCAGCGTGTGAAAGTCGTCGACATCATCAGCGTCGTGAGTGCCGAACACCGCAACATTGAAGCTATCCCTCCAATTGCTGGAGGTGAACGTCTTCTCCAGCACCGGATGCGAACCCGTCACCTTCATCGAATTATCGTCGTCCGTCAGCACCAGTTCGCTGCCGAAGCCGTCGGGCACAGACACCGACACCGTCACATCACCCGACGGCTGCGCCAACAAGCCCACACCAAGAACAGTATGCCCGTGCTTGGACTCGTCTACCGTCACCAAGCTCTGATCGGCCGTATCGGCCACGTTGAGCACCAACGCGCCCTTGTCGTTGTCCGCGACGGTGACTGTCACGTCGCCGGTCGCGCCGTCGTAGCCGCCGCCCGACGCGGTGTGGTGCAACGTCTCGAAATCGATGGCGAAGTCGGCGTCGTCGTCGGCATGCACCCTCACCGACTGGAACGTGTCCCAGTCGGTGGTGCCGAACGTCAACGCCAGCACCGAACCCGAATCCGAAACAGACACCGACATCGAATCCGCAGCCCGGCTCAACACCAGATCACCACCCGCAGCCGCCGACACCACCACCGTCACATCCGCCGTCGGCAGCGCCGACAGCTTCACCCCGTACTCGTCGCGCGAGCCCTCCGTCACCATCACCGATCTCGTATCGAACTCCGTATCGAACACCAAACGCTTCTCGTCGGCGGCGACGGGCCGGTCGTCCAACCCCGCCGGGACGACCGTCGCCGGAACCCGGTCAGCAGACACCCCGTCCACGGCGGGCGCGGCCCGCACAATGGACAGCGTGTAGACCGCGGCGTCGGCGGCGGCGTCGGCGGGCGTGACGACCAGCCTCACCGTGTTGGCGCCGTAGGCCAAGTCCACCTGATGGCCGGCCTCGCCGGCGTCGACATCGGCGAGGCCCGCACCGGAGCCGTCCTCGAAAGCCACCGCCTGAGCGGGATGGCCCTTGTCGAACCCTACCGTCGCCCGGTCCTCACCATGGGCGACATCCACACGATAGAAACGCACATCCGAGGAGAACCCCGGCGACAGATCCCCACCAGCCACCGTGATGCCGTCGAGCGTGGCAACACCCGACAACGCCTGCGCCGACACCGGCACAGACAACAACGCCGCGACCACCGCCACAGCCGCGAGCACAGCCGCAACCCCCCGACGCGACACCCTCACAACAACGCCGCAACTCACAAACAGACGCCGCCGACCCAACAGACGCCGACAGCGGGGGGGGGGGGGCGATACCCTCACAACAACGCCGCGGCCCACGCATGGACGCCGGCCATGCCAACAGACGCCGACAACGGGAGAGGGGCAGACATCGCCGAACCATAGTAGTCGGCGGTGTCCTCGAACGCAACCAGAACCCGGCCGCCCTGCAGTGGACGCCGGGGATCGCGCCGTCAAGAGATGCAGAGGGCAGGTCGCCGCCGGCGCTTCGGCGGTTACTGAGGCAGGCTGGCGCCGCGGCAACCGAGCCGCCGGCTGATCCGGGTTGTGACCATGAACAGCTGACGCGCCGTATGTAGTTGTGCCGCTCACAGAGGGTCAACTACATCAAGAACGGCCAGGGGGCGGGAGACGGTTACATGAGAGTGCTCGGCAGCCGGCCGCTGTTCACCGACCGATGCGCCGCCCGCGGTGCCGTCCACCGCAAAGACACAACCGCGAGAAACTAGCCACTCAGCACTCTCCTAGGCCGTGAGCTCCTCCATGAGGTCGTCGCCGATGTCGAAGTTGCTGTACACGTCCTGCACGTCGTCGAGGTCGTCTATGAAGTCCATCAGCTTCAGCACCGTTCGGGCGACGGAGGCCTCGGTCACGTCCACCGTGGCGGTGGGCAGCATGGTGAGGTCGGCGCTGTCGAAGGCGATGTCCGCGTCCGTCAGTGCGTCGCGCACCGCGTCGAGGTCGCCGGGCTCGGTGGTGACCCGCCACACGTCGCCTTCGTCCTCGATGTCCTCGGCCCCGACGTCGAGCACGACCGCCATCAGAGCATCCTCGCCAGCCGCCGAGGACGGAACGAGCACGACGCCCTTGCGCTCGAACTGCCAGGCCACCGAGCCCGGCTCGGCCAGCGACCCGCCGTTGCGGGCGAGGATGCTGCGCACCTCGCTGCCGGTGCGGTTGCGGTTGTCGGTGAGGCACTCGATGTAGAGCGCCACCCCGCCCGGCGCGTACCCCTCGTAGGTGACCGACTCGTAGCTGACCCCCTCGAGCTCGCCGGTGCCCCGCTTGACGGCCCGCTCGATGGTGTCGAGCGGGACCGAGTTGTCGCGGGCCTTCTGGTACATGGTCCGCAGCGTGGGATTGGCGTCCGGGTCCCCGCCGCCCTGGCGGGCCGCCACCTCGACCTGCTTGATCAGCTTGGCGAACAGCTTGCCCCGCTTGGCGTCGGCCGCGCCCTTGCGGTGCTTGATCGTCGCCCATTTGCTGTGCCCGCTCACCTCCCGAAGGCTACCGGAGACGGATCGATGAGGACGCGGGACTGCCGCGGCGACTGGACAGCCCGCTAAAACTTCGGGTGCCGCGGTGGCTCCGGATCGATGAGGACACGGGACTGCCGAGGCCGCCGCACGCCGCACGCCGGCGCCGAGTCACGGCAGAATCTCGCGCTCGCAGAGGCCGCGCTATGGCCGAACTCTGTTGCCGCTGCGCGCGCACCTTTGTGTCACGGCAGAATCTCGCGCTCGCAGAGGCCGCGCTATGGCCGAACTCTGTTGCCGCTGCGCGCGCACCTTTGTGTCACGGCAGAATCTCGCGCTCGCAGAGGCCGCGCTATGGCCGAACTCTGTTGCCGCTGCGCGCGCACCTTTGTGTCACGGCAGAATCTCGCGCTCGCAGAGGCCGCGCTATGGCCGAACTCTGTTGCCGCTGCGCGCGCACCTTTGTGTCACGGCAGAATCTCGCGCTCGCAGAGGCCGCGCTATGGCCGAACTCTGTTGCCGCTGCGCGCGCACCTTTGTGTCACGGCAGAATCTCGCGCTCGCAGAGGCCGCGCCTGTCGGCCGGGACCCGGTGGCAGAACGAGCGTCGCCCCTCCTCGTCGGGGAACACGTCGCCCGCCCGGTCGATGATCGTCCACCAGCAGGTGTCGGCCTCGCGGGACTCGTCCAGCATCGAGCACATCTCGACGGCCTCGTCTGCGCCTGTGGTCTCCCAGAAGCGGTCCTGGACCGCTCCCGCCACGCACTCCACCCGGTCGGCGCCCGCGGGTGCGTGGCCGCACAGTTCTATGCCCTCGGCGGGACGGCCACGGGTCAGGTTGCCGACGTCGCGTCCGTACGACGCGAAGCAAAGGCGGCGGGCCTCGCCGCGCAGTTCGGCGCACGCGGCGGCCACGCGCGCCATGTCGCCGCCGAACACCGTCACCATGTGCGACGTCTGGAAGAAGTAGCAGTGCGGACGGTGGCGGTCCTCGACGATGTCGCACGGAAAGTGCGGGTCGTCCTGACTCAGGTACAGGGTCTCATGGCCCATGGCGCCCGACAGCCCGCCCACGACGTTCTCCATGAACACGCCCGAGTAGCAGGACGCCGCGTCCGCTCCGTTGTCGATCGTGTCGCAGTAGTCGAGAGCGTCGTGGATCTCGTATGTGGTCCACGCCATCAGCCCGTGGCCCACGCCGTGGTAGCACTGGTGCCTCACGAACGGGTTGAGCGTGTTCGAGCACAGATGGCCGAGGTCCTCGGTCAGCCGGGACGTGCCCCGCTCCGCGAAGAGCGCCTCGATCACGCCGTGCATGGCGCCGGCCTGGCATTCGTGGCCGGAGACCGAGAAGGCGATGGGGCCGAAGAGCTCGTAGGCCGTCCGGCCCGCCAGGTGTGCGGCGTCGTGGCAGGCGCGCCCGGTCCGGAGCTCGACAGCCTTCAGAGCGGCCACCGCGTTGGCCGGTCCGTACGTCTCGACGAACCGTCCGAGCGCCTCCTCGTCGAACAGTTCGGCGCCGTCGACGCTCGACGGCGCCGGAGGGAAGTCGATGGGCTCCATGTTCGCGGCCAGGGGGGCCATCTCCTCCTCGGCGCCGCCCAACGCGACGATCAGGCCGGACTGCGAGGCGTCGAGGTGGTTGTGGTAGCGCCAGAAGCCGTTCCTGGTGAAAGTGTGCGACCAACTCTCGCCGGGCCAGACGACCTCCAGAGGGTCGAACTCGGGCAGGATGTCGTGGGTGGGATGGATGTTCGAGGCCGGCCACACAGGGTCCTGCGACTCGTTGACGAATTCCACGGTGTCGCCGGTGGCGACGTCGAGGCGCTCGGGCTCGAACTCCCCCTGTGACGTGTAGGTGACCGTCCAGGTACCGGGCGAGGCCTCCGCGACGCTCCCGGCGGCGGCCTCGTCAGCGTGTTCGTGTTCGTGTTCGTGGATGTGGGGGTGGGTGTGGGAGTGGGTGTGGGGCGGGCCTCCGTCATGCGCATGGCTGTGGGAATGGACGAGATCACCGGCGCCGGCAGGCTCCGTCCCGCCGGAAGCGTCTCCGCCGAGGGAGGTCGCCGAGTCTCCGCCGAGCGCGTCTGCGTCCGGAGCGTCTCCGCCGAGGGAGGTCGCCGAGTCTCCGCCGAGCGCCTCCTCAGACCCGAGCAGCAGCGGTCGGGCAGGCGCCGACGGCGCGTCCGGCTGGGGACCGCGACGCAAGCCCCCCAAGCCCAGCGCCGCCGCCACCAGGCCCGACGCCGCGATGAGCGCGAGGACAGCGAGGCGGACTCTGGAGCCCCGCAGCCTTGCGGCCAAGCCCGGCCCGGGCTTCCCGGCATCGCCGTCGCCCGCGCCGTCATCGCCGTCATCGCCGTCGCCCGCGCCAGCATCGCCGTCGCCCGCGCCGTCATCGCCGTCATCGCCGTCGCCCGCGCCAGCATCGCCGTCATCGCCGTCGCCCGCGCCAGCATCGCCGTCATCGCCGTCGCCCGCGCCAGCATCGCCGTCGCCCGCGCCAGCATCGCCGTCGCCCGCGCCAGCATCGCCGTCGCCCGCGCCGTCATCGCCGTCCTCGGGCCTCTCCCCGTGCCCGCCGCCAGCACCGGCGCCGCTCACTGGCGCACAGGCCTCCGGCCGGCCCTCCGCCGAGGGCGGACCGTCCCCGGTGTCGCCAGCGCCGTGTTCGTCGTCCGGCAAGCCGTCGCCGGACCGCTTCGAGCACATATCCGCGGCTGCTGCACTTTCGGGATGGTCAGCGACGCTTCGCTCATGGCTTGGCACTGCGGGCCAGCATACCCCGAGGCACCACGAGCCAGCGTACCCCACACTGCCGCGGCCACTCGCCGACAATCCGCTCTCGCTCCAAGCCGCGAGGCCGGCTTCCGGGGTTACAAGCCGGCCAGGAAACGGTCGTGGAGGCGGTCGTCGCCGGACAGCTCGGGATGGAAGGCGGCCACCGTCGCCGGACCCGACCGGCACAGCACCGGACGGCCATCGTGGCAGGCCAGCACCTCGACGCCGGAGCCGACCCGCTCGACCACCGGCGCCCGGATGAAGACAGCATGGAACGGCGCCTCGAACGGCGCCTCCAAGCCATCGACTTCGATGTCGGCCTCGAAGCTCTCGATCTGCGTGCCGTAGGCGTTGCGGCGCACGGTGACGTCCACCACCCCCAGAGCGTGCTGGTCGGCGCGCCCGTCGACCACCTCGGCGGCCAGCAGGATCATCCCCGCGCAGGTCCCCAGCACAGCCATGCCGGAATCGAGACGCTCCGCGAGGGGCTCCAGCAGCCCGGAGCGCTCCAGCAGCATCGACATCGTGGTCGACTCGCCTCCCGGCATCACCAGCGCGTCCACCGCGGCGAGCTGGTCCACGGTGCGGACCTCGTCGACACGGACCCCCAGACGACCGAGGATGGCACCGTGCGCGGCGAACCCTCCCTGGAGGGCCAGCACACCGACGCGCGGCCTCACCAACCCCGTTCAGCCATCTTGACCGCGAGGCCGGCCGTTTCGAGACCGGCCATGGCGTCGCCCAACCCCGAACTGACCTTGGACAGGATCCCCGGATCCCGGAAGTGGGTGACGGCCTCCACGATCGCTGCGGCCATCTTGGGCGGATCGGAGCTCTTGAAGATGCCCGAGCCCACGAACGCCGCCTCCGCGCCGAGCTGCATCACCAGCGAGGCGTCCGCCGGGGTGGCGATACCGCCCGCGCAGAACAACGGCACCGGCAGCCATCCGGTGTCGGCGATCCCCTGGACCAGCGGCAGCGGGGCTCGCAGCTGCTTGGCCCACTCGAACAGCTCGGCCTGGTCTCCCGCGGCCGCGATGCGGCGCACGTCGCCCACGATCGAGCGCAGATGGCGGACCGCCTCGACGATGTTGCCCGTCCCGGCCTCGCCCTTCGACCGGATCATGCAAGCGCCCTCGCTGATGCGTCGCAGCGCCTCGCCCAGGCTGGTGGCGCCGCACACGAACGGCGCCGTGAACGCCCACTTGTCGATGTGGTGGGCCTCGTCGGCTGGTGTGAGCACCTCGGACTCGTCCACATAGTCCACGCCTAGCGCCTGGAGGATCTGAGCCTCCGCGAAATGGCCGATCCGGGCCTTGGCCATCACCGGAACACTCACCGCGGCCTGGATCCGCTGGATCGTCTCGGGATCCGACATCCGCGACACGCCGCCGTGGGCCCGGATGTCGGAAGGCACCCGCTCCAGCGCCATGACCGACACGGCGCCCGCGTCCTCGGCTATCCGAGCCTGCTCCGGCGTGACGACGTCCATGATCACGCCGCCCTTGAGCATCTCGGCCAGGCCCCGCTTCACTAGAGCGGTGCCGGTGGCGCCCCGGCCGACGGCTTTGCCGCCGGCGGCAGCATCGGAGCCAGCAGTGCCGGACATGGCCGCCGTGCTAACTCCCAGCCGATCCTCAACCGCGCCCTCTCGGGGGCTCCGTCGCTGTGTGCCGGACATGGCCGCCATGCTAACTCCCAACCGAAACTAATCCCGCTCGGCGGCGGCCCGGGCGTCGGCCAGCATCCGGGCTGCGTCCGACGCCGGCAGCACCGTCACCTCCGCCTGCGGCCAGCGCTCGCTGGTGTTGGCCAGCAGCAGCCAGGTAGAGCCCGACGACAAGGTGAGCGGACTCCCGGCCGCGTCCGTGAACCGGTAGCCGGCGCGGTCCACGGTGCGCTCCCAGACAGCCTCATGAACCGACCCGGCCGTGAGCACGAGCGCTCGGCCAGCACCGTGGGAGACGGCCTTCGGCGACCTGCGGTCGGCCTCCGACCGGCCGTAGGTCATCTCCAGCACGACCACATTGGCCGGAGCGATCTCGGCCAAGCCCGATCCCGTCTCTGTGCGGTGCAGGTCGCCGCCCTGGATCCGCACCCAGCCGCCCAGCACGCTGTCCCAGACATGGGAGGCCTCGCTGCCGGTGAGACTCCTGTATCCCACGGTCACCCCGGCTGCGTCGGCCAGGGCCGGCGGATTCGACGAGCCGTACTCGAACAACGCCGTCGGCGGGTCGTCGGGGACGCCGCCAGGCAGCGAGGCCGGATCACCGTCGCCCAGCCTGTCGTAGTGGAAATACAGGTTGTGGGGCGCCTGCCGCGACTGGTCGCGGGCGTACGGCACAGTCGTAGTCCATGCCCCGACGTCGATCAAGGTTCCGGCTCGCGCTGATGCGCGCATCTCCCGCCTCACGACGGCGTTGGCGCCGGACGAGGCCAGGTACGGGGTGGACAGATCCTCGAGGATGCCGAAGTCGCTGGACCGGACAGACCGAACAGGCCCGATCCGGCTCGGGATCTCGGAATGGAAGACCGCGATGAGCCTGGTGATCCCCGATTCGACCAGCGTGTCGAAGACGACGTCGGCAGCACCGAGACCGGCCTGGGGCCGGTCCTTGGAATCGCCGTTTCCTACCTTCACAGCGAGGGCGCGTCGATCGGCCAGACCCAGGTCGGTGGTCAAGGAGCCCGTGAGAGGAGCGATCGGGCCGGTCAGGAAGGGCTCCAGCCAAGAGGGGTGCCCGGACGCGGCGCCGGCCGACCCGGCAAACTGCCCAGACCCGGCGTCATCGCCCCCAGGCGTGCCTCCGTCGCCCCCGGACCCGGCGCCTCCGCCGACGGCCCGTTCGGACCCGGCGTCGAGGGCCGGCGCCGACCCGGGCGCCGCGGCACCGGCCGCGTCGTCTGCAGCGACCGCGTCGCTTGCCGAGCCCTCCGCCCCGCCCCGCCCGTCCCCGGCCGCGCCGTCGCTGCCGACCCGATGTCCCGCCTCGCCGGGCGCCACGGCGGCAGCGTCGTTCGACGGACGGCTCGACATGGTGGTCGCGGGGACGAATCTCCGGGTCGGATCGTCCAGCCCGTCGGAGCACGCCGCGGCGAGCGCCAGCACGGCCACCCATCCGAATATCCGCCCGGCCCGGACCGTTCCCGCCGAGGCCCCGGCCGAAGGCAAAGCCATCAGACCTCTCGCAGAACGTCGATCCGCCGGTGGGTGAGCCGGCGTGGTCCAGCGTCCGATCCGTCCTGGCGCGGCGCGACCATCCACAGGTGCGCGCCCGAGCGGGACGCGTCCAGGCCGGGCGCCGCGACGACCTTCGCCAGAGCCGACGCCAGGGCCGGAGGAAAGCTCGTGAGGCGCACCGTCTCGACATCGACCTCGGACACTGCGTCGAAGCCGCCGACCCGGCCGGCGAGCCCAGCCGTGACAGGCCCCGAGCCGGGCAGCCTGGAGACGCTGGCCAGCACGGTCGGGAAGGCGACGCCCCGCCGGATCGCGCAGAGTTGACGAGCCACCACAGCCTCCAGCTCCAGGCGGTCCAGGCTGGACAGCGCGCCGCTGGTGACGACCAGATGGGCCGAGGACCGTCTGAGCCCGACGGAGGCTGCGTTGATCGCCGGGCTCTCGACGACGTGGACCGAAGGCGCCTGGAACCCGTGGGTGGTACACGAGCCCTCGAGGAGATTCTCCAGCCGAGGATGTTCAGCCTCGGCGAGCGGTCGGGCCCGCAGGGACCGCAGCGCCGCCCGAGGCGCGCCCCAGTGAAGCGGCACAGCGACCAGCGCGCCCGCGGCCGCGGCCGGCGCGGCGGCGACCAGCGGCGACAGGCCCGCCACCGCGAGCGCGGCCCACACCGCGACGGCAACGGCCAGCGCCGGAGGCGCCACGAGGAACGCAGGAGAAGTCATCGCCGGCGCGCGGCCTCCGTCAGCGCCCGCACGCCGACCGGCGCGACAAGGCATGCGGCATGAGTCATCGTTGGCGCTCTCAATGGCGCTCCACTCTACCGGCCGCCCGAGCGGCCGGTAGGCGCCGCGACCCGCTCGTAGCGCTCGAGATACTGGTCGGCCAGGCCCGACATCGAGAAGGCTCCGGCCCGATCATGCCCCGCGGCCACCAGCCGGGCCGATTCTGCGGGATCCGACAGCACTCGACGAAGCGCCGCCGCCAACTGCACGGGATCGCCCGGCGGAACCAGCAGCGCATCACGGCCCGGCCGCGCGACGTTGCGGTAGCCGGGCAGGTCGCTGGCCACGACCGCAGAGCCGGCGGCCATCGCTTCCAGCAGGACGATTCCGAAGGACTCGCCCCGCAACGACGGCGCGCAGAACACGTCGGCGCCCTTCAATCGGGCGATCTTCTCGCTGTCGGTGACGGTCCCGAGCCACTCGATCCGGGGATCGGACGCCGAACGGGCCTGCAATGCGGCCGTCTCCGAGCCGGCCCCCGCGATCCAGAGCCTCACGTCGCCGGGCAGCATGCGCATCGCCCCGAGCAGGACGCCGAGGCCCTTGCGGGGCTCGTGGCGTCCGATGAACAGGATCGTCGGACCGGTGGCCGGCGCAGGCTCGGCGATCCGGTAGGGCGCCAGTTCCACTCCGTTGTAGAGCAGATCGTAGGTTCCGCCCAAAGCGTCGGCCGCCATGTCGCGCGCGTCGGGAGAGACCGCCGCCCGATAATCGAGACGGCCGGCCAGGAAGCGGGTCGCGCGACGGAGCAGGTCGTAGGCCAGAGAGCCTCCCGCGGCGTGGAAGGTGCCGATGAGGGGAGCGGGCCGCACCAGCAGCGCGGTCATGGTCGGGCCGGGCGCCAAAGGCTCGTGGAGGTGGATCACGTCGAAGGACTCGTCGCGCATGGCTCGGATCGCCCGCAGCTGGCACGAGGGGTCGGGGGCGACCGGCGCGATGGAACCGTTGGCGATCGTCGGGAGGCTGCTGCCGAGCGGCGTGACGTTGGTGTCCGGAGGCGGACCGTCGCAGGGTCCGAGCACCCGAGTCGGATGGCCGCTGCGGCTCAGCGCCCGTGCCAGCCCGAGCACCTGCATCTGCACGCCGCCGGGCACGGTGAGGCTGTACGGGCAGACGATTCCGATCCGCACACAGGGAGGCTACTGCTCGGTCGACGAACGCACGCGAGGGCAGCGTGGCGCCGCCGCGGCAGCTGACCCGCACTTCGAGCGGCGGACCGCCGCCGCGGCAGCTGACCCGTCGAGGTGCGGGCGCCCGCGCCGAGGCCGGCCTCACAACCCTCGCAGCGACTCCGGGACGGGCAGCCCGAGCACCTCGTAGTCGCTGGGCCAGTTGGGCGACATCAGATGCCACTGCTCGGGCGCGGCTCTGATCAGACCCTCCAGCGCGGCGGCGTAGTGCCGGACCACCCGCGACGCGTCGTTGCGGATCCCTCCGAGACGGCGGGTGTCGACCGGAGGCCCGGCGACGGCGTGGCGGGTTTTGCCCCGCCAGTACACCGCGGCGGGGATGAGGGGCGCGCCGGTCCGCAGCGCCAGCACGGCGGGTCCGGCCGGCAGCCTGGTCCGCTCGCCGAAGAACTCCACGGCCACACCGTTCCCGGCCACGTCCCGATCCGCGAGCAGGCACACCACGTCGCCCCGCTTGACGGCTGCGGCCAGACGCCCTCCGGCGTCGGGTCCCAGCGGGACTATGTCCATGCCCAGCCGCTGCCGGAACGAGACGAACCACTCGAACACCTCGGGGGGCTCGATGGGCTCCACCACGGCCGTCACCTTCATGCGCGGGACGAGCGCCAGCCACCAAGCGGCCCATTCCCACGTGCCGAGGTGAGGCATGACCAGGATCGGCCCGACGCCGGAGCGGACCGAGCGCTCGATGGTGTCGACGCCCTCGTGCCCGAAGCCGGCGTCGATGGTGGCCGCGTCCAGCGACGGCAGCTGAAAGCTCTCGAGGTAGTAGCGGGCGTACCAGTCGAACGCGGCCGCGACCCGACGGGCCGCCTCGCTGCGTCCCATCGGCCGGCCCAGCGCCCGCTCGAGGTTTCGCCGCACCAGCACCCGCCGGCGGCGGCTCGCGGCCGCGACCGCGGCCGCTCCTGCCAGAGAGGCAGCCCGCGCCGCTGGCGCGGGCGCGTGGCGAGCGAAGAACTCGCCGGCCCTGTAGGCCGAGGCGCCCGGCATCCGGCAGGCTCAGCCTGCGTCGGCAGAGGGACGGTCGCGCGCCCGCGCCCGCCGGGCGGCGCCGGCGACGCGGCCTCGGGGCCGGGCAGTGCGGCTGCGGGCACGGGTGCGGCCGCGGCGGAGGTGGCGACGGGAGCGGGAACGGACCGGCCGACCCTCGGACGCCTGCCGCCAGACCTTCACGAACCGCTGCACCGCGGTGACGGCAGTCAGCACGATCATCACCCACAGCGTCCAAATGAGCAGTTCGCTGAACAGCAGACCGAAGGCAAGCACCACGAAGCGCTCGGCCCGCTCCATGATCCCGCCCTTGGCCTCGTAGCCCAAAGACTCGGCTTTGGCCCGCTGGTACGACACCATCATGGCCAGGCTCATCACCGCCACCGGCAGCATCATGACGTGCCCGGGCTCGGTGTCAGCGAGGTACCAGGCGACGCCGCCGAACAGCAGGGCGTCGGTGAGACGGTCCGACACGGAGTCGAGGAAGGCGCCCCGCAGCGAGGACGTGCCCGAGGCCTTGGCCACGGCGCCGTCGAGTGCGTCGGGTATCCCGGCGAGTATCAGCAGCAGGAAGCCCAACCGCAGGTAGCCGGCGGCTATGGCGACAGCGGCGCCGGAGGCCATGACGATGCCGGTCGCGGTGACCATGTCGGCGGTCACCCCAGTGCGGCGCAGCGAGACGCCGATCGGGGTGATGCCCCGGTCGACCGCCTCACGCCAATTGCCGTCGAACACTCTCCTGCACTCTCCTGCTCCCGTTCTGCCGGCTCAACGCTAGCAGCCCGCCGCGGCGCGCCCGCGGCCGGCGCCCTCACGCGTCGAGGCCGGTCCAGTCCTCGGGGTTGTCCTCCACGAAGCACCCCATGATCCCGCCGTCGACGCCGTCGACCAGCACGAGGCCGCGGCGGTCCGGCGGCGCCTGGTTGGAATACAGGAGTATGCGCCACGTCGGACGGCTCCTGAGGCCCCTCCACCCGAGCTGCGCCGAGGCGTGCCCCACCGGGAAGCCCACTTCCCTGGCCGCTGCGACCAGGGCGTCGTTCTCGTCCACGGCGAGGTCCCAGCCCGCCTGCAGGCAGTACAGGCCGAATCCGATGAGGGCGGCGCCGCCCACGCCGAAGCCGCCGTTGACGAGCACCGCGTCGCTGCCGGCCGCCGACACGACCACGATGGAGGCCGCTCCGATCAGCAGGTAGAGCACGCCAGCGATGCGGCGCCTGCTGTTGTTGGGGAACAGGTAGGGCCCCACGTACCCGACCGCGTCGAGGTCGGCGGGGAGCCGGTCGCGCACCTCGGCGTCGCTGCCCGGGCCGGCAGCGGCCGAGACGTCGTCGATCCCGGTCGGGTCGCCTTCAGCCGTGGAGTCGTCCACGACCGGAAGAATAGGGCGGCCGGCGCGGATCTCAGCAGTCGGGTCTTCGAGGTTCGCTGGGAACGCGCAGCATCCCGACGCCGGCCAGTGGACACTCCAGCGGCCGCCGATCGTCCGCACCGCTTCGGGACCACGGCATGCCGCCCACACATCGACCGGACGGTCCAGACCGAACCACCGCCAAGGGCCAGTATCAGCTGCGGCGGTCCTCGAGCAGGGCCGACGCCAGGGAGGCGGCGTCCGACGGTGTGTCCCTGGCCTCTATCCCGCGGTGACGGGCCGCTATGGCGGCGTCGAAGTCGTCGTCGGTGAACAGCCAGAGCTGGTCGGCCAGGATCGCCTCGACCACCATGTCGGCCACCACGGAAGGACTCAACGCCTGAGCGTAGAGGTCGCCGATCGCGGCCCTGGTGTCGGAGTCCCACGTCATGCCGGCCCCCGGACGGTCCTGCAGGCGTTCGGGCCGGTTGCGCTCGGAGTCCAGGATGTTGGTGGACACCAGACCGGGGCACAGACAAGTGACGCCGACCCCGGCGGACTGGGCCCGCATCTCGGCGTGCAGGGTCTCGCTCAAGGCGACCACGCCGTGCTTGGAGACGTTGTAGGGGCCGACCCAGGCCGAGGAAAGATGGCCCAGGATCGACGCGGTGTTGACGACGTGGCCCGAACCCCGCTCGATCATCGCGCCGAGGAAGGCGCGGCAGCCGTGGATCACGCCCCAGAGGTTGACCCCGAGGCACCACTCCCACGACTTGAGCGACAGTTCCGCCACGGCGCCGGAGGCGGCCACGCCGGCGTTGTTGCAAAGCACGTCGGCGGGGCCGTAGGCGTCGGTGCAGGCGTCGCGCAGCGCCTCGACAGACGGCCACGACGACACGTCGCAGGGGACCCCGATCGCCTCTCCACCGCCGGCTGTGATCGACCGCACCGCCTCGTTCAGGGGCGGCTCCTCGATGTCGGCGACCACCACCCTCATCGACTCGGACGCGAAACGCTCGGCCATTGCCCGACCGATTCCGCTGGCGCCACCGGTCACCACCGCCACCCTGCCGGCGAGATCGATCATTCCTCTTGCCGCGGCGCTGCCGCCCGGCCCGGCGCCAGGGCCTCCAAGGCGCCGTGGTCGACGGCGGCGGCGCCGACGGACGGGTGAAGCACCTGGACGCACACCTGGGTGGCGCCGGCGTCGGCGTGCTCGGCCAGCCGGCCTTCGATGGCGTCGACGTCGCCCCAGGCCACCATGGCGTCCACGAAACGGTCCGAGAGCCCGTCGATGTCGTCGTCGTCGAAGCCGAGGCTCTTCCAGCAGTTCCGGTAGCCGGGGGCCCGGGTGTAGAACTTCATCACGTCGCGGCCGGTGGCCCGGGCCTGATCGGCGTCGGAGGTGAGCATCACCTTCTGCTCCACGCAGAGTCGCGCGTCGGGGCCCATCACCGAGCGGGCGACGGCGGTGTGCTCCGGTGTCGTGTTGTATGGGTGGGCGCCGTCGGCGCGCTCGGCTGCGAGCTCGAGCATCCGGGGGCCGAGCGCGGCGAGCATCACCGGCACCGGCCCGGGAGGCGGCACCGACGTGTAGCGGGCCGCGTCCATCGCGTCGAGGCAGGACCGCATGAACTTCAGCGGCCTGTCGTAGGGGATGCCGCGGACCTTGTTCACGATCACCGGGCTCGAGACTCCGAGCCCCAGAGTGAACCGGCCGCCGGTCTGCTCGGCGACGGTGTACGCGCCCTGCTTCATCACGCCCGGGTGCCGGTTGTAGACGTTGGCGATCCCGCTTGCCAGCCCGAGCGTCGACGTGACCGCACCGAGGTGGGCGGCCAGGGCGAACGGGTCGCGCCCGAAGGTCTCCCCCACCCACAGCTGCGAGTAGCCGAGCTTCTCGACCCTGCGGGCGAGGTCGGCCACATCGGCCGCGTTGAGCGCTTCAGGGGCCGCCCAGCACCCCCGTTCGACCGCCATGTCCTCTCCCTTCGCCCGCCGACGGCCCCAACGTACTCCGGCGGGGCCGGTCAGTAGCGGTAGCGGTCGGACTTGTAGGGCCCGTCGGCGTCGACGCCGAGGTAGTCGGCCTGCTGGGCCGTGAGCCTGGTGAGACGGGCGCCGAGGGCGTCGAGGTGCAGTCGGGCCACCTCCTCGTCGAGACGGCGGGGCAGGGTGGTCACCGCGACCGGCATAGAGCCGGCTTTGGCGTGCAGCTCCATCTGGGCCAGGACCTGGTTGGTGAAGCTGCACGACATCACGAAGCTGGGATGGCCGGTGGCGTTGCCCAGGTTCAGCAGGCGGCCCTCCGACAGCAGGATCACCGAATGGCCGTCGCCGAAGACGTACTCGTCCACCTGGGGCTTGATGTTGACCCGCCGCACGTCCGACATCCGCTCCAGCCCCGCGACGTCCACCTCGTTGTCGAAATGGCCGATGTTTCCCACCACGGCCTGGTGCTTCATGCGGGCCATGTGGCCGGCGCCGACGACGCCCGCGTTGCCGGTGGCGGTCACGAAGATGTCGCCGACCGCCACCACCGCCTCCAGGGTGTTCACCTCGTAGCCCTCCATGGCCGCCTGCAACGCGCAGATCGGGTCGATCTCGGTGACTATGACTCTGGCCCCCTGGCCCCGCAGCGCCGCCGCGCAGCCCTTGCCGACGTCGCCGAAGCCGCACACCACAGCCACCTTGCCGCCGATCATCAGGTCGGTGGCCCGGTTGATGCCGTCGATCAGCGAGTGGCGGCAGCCGTAGTAGTTGTCGAACTTGGACTTCGTGACTGAATCGTTCACGTTGACGGCCGGGAACAGCAGCTCGCCGCGCTCCAGCATCCGGTGCAGCCGCATCACGCCGGTGGTGGTCTCCTCGGACACGCCCCGGATGGACGGCACGATCCGAGAGAAGAACCCGGGGTCGCTCCCGCCGATCGACCGCAGCCGGTCGAGCACTGCCGTCCACTCCTCGGAGTCGTCGGCGGCGGCCTCCGGCACTGCCCCGGCCCGCTCGTACTCGAGCCCCTTGTGGGCCAGCAGCGTGGCGTCACCGCCGTCGTCGAGGATCAGGTTCGGCCCGCCGCCGCCGGGCCAGCGGAAGATCTGCTCGGCGGCCCACCAGTACTCGGCGAGCGTCTCGCCCTTCCAGGCGAACACCGGCACCCCCCGGAGCTCGTCGACGGTGCCGTCGGGGCCGACCGCGACCGCCGCGGCGGCATGGTCCTGGGTGGAGAAGATGTTGCAGCTGGCCCACCGGACCTCGGCGCCCAGGGCGACCAGCGTCTCGATAAGCACGGCGGTCTGGACAGTCATGTGCAGCGAGCCCGCGATCCTTGCGCCGGCCAGGGGCTGGTCGTCGAGGTAGCGGCCCCGCAGCGCCATCAGCCCCGGCATCTCGTGCTCTGCCAGCCGGATCTCGGCACGCCCGAGCGGCGCCAGCGACAGGTCGGCGACACGCACGCCGCTACCGCCCGCCGCCACCGCGCTCCACCTTCTCGGAAACGGCGTCGCCGACCAGGACCAGGTCCAGCAGCTGCGCCAGGGCGCCCTCACCTGCCGCTCTGACCTCGTGCACGGCGGTCACGGCGCCGTCGAGCAGGTCGATCCGGTCCCTGAGTCCGCGGGGCTCGAAGTCGTGGCGCAGCACTACCGTGGCGACGCCGGCCGGGATCCGCGCGGCCAGCGTGCTCCAAGACGCGGCCTCGGCCTCGTCGGCCGGGAGGTTGCGCCGCACCGAAGGCACGCCGCCGACCCGGTCGAGACGATTCACCCAGCGACGGGCGGCGTGCTTGCCCACGCCGCCGGCGCCGCACACCACCGCCATCCTGCCCTGCACGGCCTCCGCCAGCGTCGCCACCGTCCCAGGATCAGCATCTATGAGGCTCCGGCGGGCCTCGATCTGCTCGGCGCTCTCGGAGATGAGCCTGTTCATGCCGCGCAGCACGCCGACACGCTCGAGCAGCACCAGCACCGGCACGATCACGACGCCGAGCCCTGCGGCCGGTCCGGCGAATCGGTCCACCCGGGCTGTCGGCACGCCCAATTGCGCGCACATCGCCATCAACTCGCCCCCCGAAGTGACAGCCACCATGCGGGCGCCGGCGGCTGCCGCGACACGGGCCGCGGCCACCGTCGGCTGTTCGTCGCCGGACTGCGACACCGCCAACACCAGCGACGACTCCGAGAGCCAGGCCGGACTGATGCCGCCGGTGGCCAGCACCGGCACCGAGCCCTGCAAGTGCGCCACAGACTCCACCACGTCGCCGGCCACCCCTCCCTCGCCGGTGCCCACGATCACAACCTCGGAGACGTCGCCGGGCGCGGGCAGGCCTTCCACGACCGCGGCGGACACGGCAGCGTCGCGCACCTGGTCGGGCAGGTGCCGGAGTGCTTCGAGCAAGTCGTCGGCAGGCATCGGGAGCCGTTGCGTTCAGACCGCGCCGCCGGCCTCGCCGGCCTCGAAGGTGGGGCCGATCCCGCCGGCCTCCGCCTTGGCCAGCAGGCGCGCGTGCTCGGCGTCGTCCACCGAGTCGGCCTCGTCCAGCAGCATCACCGGGATCCCTTCCTCCACCCGGTAACGGAGACGCAGCCGGGGGTTGTACAGGCTCTCTTCGTCGCAGAAGTACAGCAGCGGCCCCTTGTCGTCGGGGCAGGCAAGAATCTCCAGCAGGCGGGCATCGAGTGTCACGGCGGGCCCTCCTCGGCGGCGGCGCGGTCCCATGAGGCTACGGAGAGATCAGCGCGAGGATCCCAGCGACTCTGGCCCGGACCCCGGCCGGGTCGCCCGCCTCCAGGTTCAGCCGCAGCAGGGGCTCGGTGTTCGACGGCCTCAGGTTGAACCACCAGTCGCCGCAATCGACGGTCAAACCGTCGAGGCGGTCCTGCCCGCAGCCCGCGAAGGCGGCCGCCACCCGCTCGATCGCCGCGTGCTGGTCGGCCGCGTCGCGGTTGATCTCGCCCGACGACGCGTAACGCTCCAGCGGCGCGACCAGGTCGCTGAGGCTTCCGTCGTGGCGGCCGAGCGCCTCCAACGCCACCAAGACCGCGATCATGGCGCTGTCGGCGCCGTAGTTGCCCCGGAAGTAGTAGTGCCCGGAATGCTCGCCTCCGAACACCGCGCCGGCGTCGATCATGGCCTTCTTCATGAACGAGTGCCCCACACGCGAGCGCACTGTCCGGCCCCCCCGCTCCTCGACGACCTCCGGCAGCGCCCTCGAGCAGATCACGTTGTGCACCACCGTCGCGCCCGGCTCGCGGTCCAGCACACTCGTCGCGACGAGCGATGCGGTCAGGGAGCCCGACAGCGGCCGGGACTGCTCGTCGACCACGAACACCCGGTCGGCGTCGCCGTCGAAAGCCAGTCCGGCGTCGGCCGACACGGCCCTCACCAGGCGCTGGACGTCGCGCAGGTTCTCGGGACGCAGCGGGTCGGCCGGGTGGTTGGGGAACGTGCCGTCGAGCTCCCGGTGGAGGTAGTCGACCTCGAACGGCAGACCCTCGAAGACGGCCGGGGCCACTAGGCCGCCCATGCCGTTGGCGGTGTCTACCGCCAGTCGCAGCGGCCGCAGCCCGCCGATGTCCACGAAGGACAGCACATGCTCGACGAACCGGGCCAGGACGTCGTGTCGAGTGGTCGTTCCGGCGGTGGCCGCACGCGGCGGCCCCGCGGCGGCACGGGCCTTGATCGCCTCCAGTCCCGTGCCGGTACCGATGGGCGACGCGCCCGGGCCGCAGAGTTTGATGCCGTTGTAGCCCACCGGATTGTGCGATGCGGTGAACATCGCGCCGGGGGCGTCGAAGAGCCCGGACGCGAAGTAAACCATCTCGGTGGCACACAGGCCGAGGTCCACCACATCGACGCCGGCCGCGGCCGCGCCCCGGCAGAAGGCTGCGGCAAGTTCGGCGCCGTCGGGGCGCATGTCGCGGCCGACCACCACACGGGCCGCGCCCCGGTCGCGCCCGTGCTCCGCGAAGGCCGCTCCGATGGCGAAGCACGCACCGGCGTCTATCTCCGATCCCACGATCCCGCGGATGTCGTAGGCCTTGAAGATCGAGTCGAGATCAGCCACCGGCATCCGCTCCCCAGCCGAGCGGTCGCTTGGGGTAGCGGCCCAGCAGCGCCCGGGCCCGGATACGGCACATGTCGAGCGCCAGCTCCCAGCCATCTCTCAACACCCGCACCGACGACTCGCTGCTGTTCACTACCTCGACGGGAACCTGGCGCACTTCCATGCCTATACGGTCGGCTAGGAACAGCACCTCCACATCGAACGAGAACCTGTCCATGACCGACGCCTCCAGCACCGCGCCGGCCGCCCTCCGGGAGAACGCCTTCAAGCCGCACTGGGTGTCGCGGCCGCGGCCGAGCCGCAGCAGCCCGGCGAGCAGCCCCACGCCGAGACTCCCCGTCCAGCGCAGCCTGGACGGCGCGACCAAGGCCACCGAGTCGGGGTGGCGACGGTCGCCGACGACCAGGTCGGCGCCTCTCTCCACTTCCTCGAGCAGTCCGACGAGCTGCTCCGGGTCGTAGGCGAGGTCGGCGTCGGTGAACGCCACCACCGACCCCGAAGCGGCCTGCATCCCGGCCCGCACCGCGGCTCCCTTGCCCCGGTTGGCGCCGACCTCCACCACGACGTCGGCGGCTGCGGCTCTGGCAGCGGCGGCGGTACCGTCGTCGGAGCCGTCGTCGACCACCACGATCTCCGTGCAACCGTCCCCCGCCTCGGCCAAGGCGGTCCGCAGCGCGGCGACCGTGTCGCCAATGCGGACGGCCTCGCGATACGCCGGCACGATCACCGAGAACCTCACGGCCGCGCCGGCTCTCCGGGCGTCCCGGTCCCGGACACCCCCGCCCGATCCAGAATCGGATCGGACCGCCCGGCCAGCGCCGGAGCCTCGGACCGGACACCGTTGCCCGCGCCAGAATCGGACATCCCGGCCTCGGGTGCGGCGCCCGACAGGTCGGCCTCCGCCTCGCCGGCCTCCGACGCTCCAGAATCGGACATCCCGGCCTCGGGTGCGGCGCCCGACAGGTCGGCCTCCGCCTCGCCGGCCTCCGACGCTCCAGAATCGGACATCCCGGCCTCGGGTGCGGCCTCTGACTCGCCCGAACCAGACTCATCGCACGCATCGGACGCTCCGGACGCAGCCGACCCGGGCGCGTCGGGCGCGTCGGGCGCGTCGCCGGATGCGGCCGTCGCGGGCGCCGTCGGCCGCCTTGAGCGCAGCAGCAGCCACGCGGCCGCTGCGAAGCCCGCCAAGGTGACCACCATCGAGAACCATTCGACGCCGCTGCGCCCGTAGGTGAGGCGCACCTCGGCTTCGGTCGGCACAACCACCATGAAGTTGGGTGTCACCCGGTACGGCCCGCGGGCGCCCGACACCGACCAGTTCGGAAAGTACGACGTCCGCACCAGCACCGGAGACCCCACCCGGTCCACCGTGAACGAGATCGAATGGTCGCCACGGGACACGTCGCTGACCACCGCCGGCTCGACGATCGCGACGGGCGCAGCCGAGGGCAGGGCCTCCGACAGCCGCCGCATCTCCTGCTGCCTGCCCCCCTCGGTGCCCGACAGGTCGTCGCGCCGCTCGCCCCCGACGCCGGGCAGCGTCATCCGAGGCCAGCTGTCGGGGCCGTCGGCAGCGAGCACGGGCCCGTCCCCGGCGGCGAGGAACGCACCCACCGACGCTTCGAGCCATTCGTCGCTCGAGTCGTCGAGGCCGTCGACCACCACCGGCAGCCTCGACAGCCCGACCGCCGGCGCGCTGTCGGACACCTCGAACACGACCCACGGGCCCAGCGGCGTCGAGCCCACCTCCACGAGGCCGGCCGCGGCACGGGCCTGGCTCACCGCATCCTCCGAGAACGCCATGTAGTAGCGGACCCCCATGATCCTCATGTGCTCTGCTCCAGCAGTGACGTCGAGTCCCGAGTAGGGGAGGTCACGCTGAGCGCGGGAGGGGGCGGCCGACAATTCCGACTGCATCAAGAAATGGTACGGCACAGTGGCCGAGGCCTCGAAGTAGAGGCCCTCCATCGACCCTATGCAGCGGTCGGTCCAGTAGGGCAGCAGCATCGGCGCCATCGGCGTCCCGTACGACCCGAGACGGCCGAATCCGTACTCCCAGAGCGCGGGGCCGCAGCCGCGGCTCTCCCCGATCCGCTCCATGGTGTCGACGAGATCCCAGTATTCCGCACTGCCCCCACCGTCGGCCGTCGGGCCCCTGCCCTCGTAGCCCTCGAAGTTGTACTGGACCCAGAACGGCCCGAGGTTCGACTCGGCAGAGTTGAACGGCCCCCACCGGTAAACGCCGTCGTCGCCGACGCTGCCGCCCGGCAGCGACCGCAGCGGCAGCCCCACCATCACCAGCACTGCGGCCGCAGCCACCACGACCGAGCCCCCTGCCACGATCACTCCCGCCGACGCCCGGATCCGGCCCGACCTGCCGGCTTCGTCGAGCCCGGCAGCCTCGACGACACCGGCAGCCTCGACGACACCGGCAGCCTCGACGACACCGGCAGCCTCGACGACACCGGCAGCCTCGACGACACCGGCAGCCTCGACGACACCGGCAGCCTCGACGACACCGGCAGCCTCGACGACACCGGCAGCCTCGACGACACCGGCAGCCTCGACGACACCGGCAGCCTCGACGACACCGGCAGCCTCGACGACACCGGCAGGCCGGTCAGCACGGGCGGCTTGCGGACGGTCGATGGCCGAGCGCGCCAGCCGGATCGCTTCGGCCAGGCCGAGCGCCGCCGTTAGGTAGACGGTCAGGTAGTAGAAGGGCAGGATCCGGACATTCCACAGACGCCCCTCGGGCAGGACCACGAAGCCGGCGGCCACGATCGCCCCGGTCAGCGCCAGGGCCATGCCGAGCCGTCCCCGCCGGAAGAACAACAGCACCGCGCCGGCCGCTGCCAGCACCACGAACAGCTGCAGCGGCGGATCGTTGGTCAAGAAGTCGTAATCGAAGGAGCTGCGGGACCAGAGTGACGACAGGTAGCGGCGCTCCTTGCCCCAGCCCATGTCGTTCAGCAGGCCCCGGTTCCACCAGAAGGGCAGCACCCACCACGCGCTGAGCGCCGCGGCCAGCGCGCCGCTCGTCGCGGTCCACCGAAGCCGGCGCCGCCATGCGGCGCTGCGCCACGGCAGGGCGAGCAGCAGACTGGCCGTCGCCGCCAGCGCGAAGAAGGCGGAGAACAGGTGCATCAGCCCCGTCAGCGCCAGCAGGGCGCCGGCCACGATCCGGTGCCTCCCTGTCTGCATGCCACGGGCAGCCACCCCAATGTAGAGCACCGCGCAGGCCAAGCCCAGCGAGTAGGCGAACTCGCCCGCCATGGTGGACATGAGGTTCCCGCCGTAGATGTTGAACGAGCTATCGAACAGGAACAGCAGGGTGGCCACGCAGGCCAGCGCCTGGCCCTCGGCGCCGACACCGCCCAGGCGCGCCATGGCCCACACCGCCATCGGCAGCGCCACCACCCCGGCAATCGCCACCAGCTTCAGGGACACGCCGTAGGGCATGGGAACCGCGAACACTGCCAGCGCCGCCGCCGCAGACGCCGCCGCAGCCCGCCATCGGAGCCTGCGACGCAGGCCGTACCACGCCCACCAGGCCGCGGCGGCGGGCAGCAGCAGGGCGGCCAGAGCTCGGTCGACCACCGGATCGTCGACCAGCAGCTTGGCCGCACCGGCGACCCCGGCGACGGCCAATGCGATCGCCCAGCACTGACTCGCCGGCTGTCCTGTCCGACGGGCTGCCACCAGCCCGATCCCGCCTGCCGCCGCAGACGCCGCGGCGCAGGCGAAGACCGCCTCGTGAAGCCCGAGCCCTGCGTCGACGACCACCACCAGCAGCGACGGGACCACCATGTAGAAGGTGAAAGCGGGGAAGCCGGCGTACCAGTCGTGGGTCCATCCGGTGAGCCGCAGCTCGCCGAGCAGGACGTCGCGCAGGTATGCGGGCGCCCAGACATGGGCCCCGAGATCGCCTCCCGTGGGCGTGGTGTCGGCGAACCAGAGCCAGGGCCGCAGGTTCGCGACCAGGAAGCCGACGACCGCTGCGAGCACGGCTGCGACCGCTGCGGCTTCGGACACGCGCCGACGGCGGCGCCCGTTCATCGGGATGCGTCCGGCGGGCTCGGCCTCATCGGGATGCGACGGCGCCACGCTAGCGAGCCGCCCTCGACAGCCGTCCGGCGGACATCGCTGAGAGCACGGAAGAGAAGCATAAGAGGCCGTGCGAACAGGCGGAGCGACGCGGCCCGCACGGGAATCGTCCGTGCAGCGGAAGACGGTCCGGGTCAGACCGACAGTGCGATGACGGTGACCGCGTTGAAGGCGGCGTGCGACCACAGGGCCGCGCCGAGGCGCCGGGTGGCCAGCACCAGCAGGCCGTGCACGATCCCGATCACGAGCAGCGCCGGGAACTGCACCACCTGGAAATGGACCACCGCGAACGCGAGCGAGGAGACCGCTACGGCCCGGACCGGCCCGAACCGGTCCCGCAGGGCGCCCTGGAGCAGGCCCCGGAAGAACACCTCCTCGGTGAGGGGAGCCGCGATCACGGTCATGAGCACCAGCACCGCCAACTCGAGGGGCGCCTCGGCCAACCCGACCAGGTCTCTGGCCGGCTCCTCCACATCGACATCCTCGAACACTTCGAGGATCGGGATGTAGAGCAGCGGCAGCACCACCAACTGCAGCAGCAGGCCGACGGCGATGCCCAACGGCACATCGACGGGCCGCATGCGCCAGCCCATCTGCTCGGGCCAGCTCAGGCCGCGGGACCGGGCCAGCAGCGGTGTACCGAGCAGCCCGATCCACAGGGGAACCTGGAGCAGGACCAGCGAGCCCAGCGTCAACTCCGAGGATCCGTCGTCGCCGAGGTCCGTCCCCAGAAGGTTCACCACCGCGATCACGCCGACCAGGCTCCCCAAAAACCCGGCCGTCCATCCGACCACCGCCCACTTCAGCCGGGCCGAGGCCTGCATCATCGGTCGAACGCCGTCCACGGGCCGCCGCCCACCCGCCCGCCTCACGGTCGCAGAACGCTCAACCGCAGTCGCATCGCCGCCGAGGCTACATCCGCCGGACTCTGCCCACGAGACTGCCGGCAAGGCCGGGACGGCCCGGCGCACAAGCCTCTGACCTGGGACTTCGCCACCGCAGAAGCAATGTCCGGCCACTTGCCCGCGACTGTGGAGCCGCGACGGCGGGGCGCTGCAGTGCCGACAGCGCGGACGGCGCGGACGGGCCGCGTGGACGGGGCTGCAGGCTACTAGCCTGAGTCCCGTGGCCGACAGCACCCCGCCGCCGCCCCCGCCGCCGCCGCAGGGAGGAGCGCCCGACAACACGCCCCCGCCCCCGCCGCCGCAGGGAGGAGCGCCCGACAACACGCCCCCGCCCCCGCCGCCGCAGGGAGGAGCGCCCGACAACACGCCCCCGCCGCCGCAACCGGGGGACAAGCCGGACGACGACAAGCCGGACGACGACAAGCCGCGGCAGCATCTGCGGCTGTCACCGGAATCGCAGCGCCGTTCGCGCCTGGCGATCTGGCTGGTGATCGGCGCCGTGGTGGCCGTCTTCATCGCCACCACCGTGCTCCCAGGCGACTCCGGCAACGAGATCCCCTACCCGGACTTCCTCGACCGGGTCACCGCGGGCAGCATCGTCGAAGGCACCTACAACAACACCAACGGCAGCATCGAGGCGACCGCCGTGGACGGTGCCGAGTACTCGTCCAACGGCCCGCTGCCGCTTCCCGACGCAGACACAGCGCTGATCAACGAGCACGTCCCGGAGTTCCGCTACGAGACTCCCCAGACCAACTTCTTCCTGTCGATCATCCCGCTGTTGCTGCCCATCGGCCTGCTCATCCTGTTCTTCTGGTGGATGCAGCGCCGGGCACAGGGGCAGGTGGGCAGCATCATGTCGATAGGACGGAGCCGAGCCAAGACCTACACCACCGAGCGGCCCGGCACGACCTTCGACGACGTGGCCGGCTACGAGGGCGTCAAGCAGGAGGTCACAGAGATCGTCGACTTCCTCAAGGCGCCGGAGCGCTTCGCGGAGATCGGCGCCAGGGTGCCCAAGGGCGTGCTGCTGGTGGGCCCCCCCGGCACGGGCAAGACCCTGATCGCCAAAGCCGCCGCGGGCGAGGCAGGCGTCCCGTTCCTGTCGGTGACGGGATCGGACTTCATGGAGATGTTCGTGGGAGTGGGGGCCAGCCGGGTCCGCGACCTGTTCCAGTCGGCCCGCAAGATGGGCAAGGCGATCATCTTCATCGACGAGGTCGACTCGATCGGACGCAAGCGCGGCGCGGGCCTGGGGGGAGGACACGACGAGCGAGAGCAGACCCTCAACCAGATGCTGTCGGAGATGGACGGCTTCGAGGGCTCCGAGGGCATCGTGATGATGGCCGCGACCAACCGTCCGGACATTCTCGATCCCGCGCTGCTGCGGCCGGGACGCTTCGACCGCCAGGTCGTCGTGCCGCTGCCGGAACTGGCGGACCGCTCCGCCATCCTCGCGGTCCACGTCAAGGGCAAACGCACCGCGGAGGACCTCGACTTGAACGTGGTCGCCAGGGGGACGCCGGGGATGAGCGGCGCCGACCTCGCCAACCTGATCAACGAGGCGGCCCTGTATGCGGTGCGCGAGGGCGACGAGGAGATCGCGGCCCGGCATGTGGAGTTGGCCCGCGACCGGGTGATCATGGGCCAAAGACGCGAGTCTCTGGCGCTCTCCGACGACGAGAAGGAGGCCATCGCCTATCACGAGGCCGGCCACGCCGTGTGCGCGGCGGTGCTCCCGACGGCCGACCCGCTCCACAAGGTGACGATCATCCCCAGCGGAATGGCTTTGGGAGTCACCATGCAACTCCCCGAGGAGGACCGCCACATCTACCGCGCCGACTACATCCTGGACCGTCTCGTGGTGATGTTCGGCGGCCGCATCGCCGAGGAGCTCGTGTTCGAGATAAGCAGCACCGGCGCGGCCGACGACCTGATGCGAGCCACGGCGCTGGCCCGGTCCATGGTCCGGGAATGGGGCATGTCCAGAGAGATCGGCCCGATGGCCTGGGGAACGCAGAACCAGGTGTTCTTGGGCGAGGATCTGGTGCAGACCCGCGACTACAGCGACGAGACCGCCCGGGTCATCGACGAGGAGACCGAGCGCATCCTGCGCGAGCAGCAGGAACGGTGCCGCCGCACCCTCACCGAGTACCGCCACGGGCTCGACCTGGTGGCACGGGCACTGCTCGAGCATGAGACCATCAGCGGCGACGAGGTGGAGCGCCTCATCGTGGTGTCCCGCGAACCCGCGGCCGACAACGGGTCGGGCGCCCCGGCCGACGTGCCGACGCCCGCGGCCTGAGCGCCGAGGTCATTCGGTCCCGGCGATCGGCACCGGCCGGTCCACGGCCACCCCCAGCGAAGCCGACCGGGACGTGAGCCCGACGACCTCGCGTCCGACCACCACCGGCGCCGACGACTCGACCTCCACCACGAAACGGCCCGAGCCCAACCCGGACAGCGGCAGCCTCCGGCTCCTCATAGGCCCGACCTCCACCGAGCGCACCGGGCTGCCGTACACGCTGATGTCGGCCTGCGCGATTCCCCCGGCCGACGGGTTGACGATCACCAGCGCGCCCGTGCCAACGCCCATCCCCGCTGCCGTCTCGGCGGCGGCGTCCTGATCGGGCGCCTCCGCCGGCACCAGCCAGCGGCGGGCGGCCCCGTCGGCACCGATCGTCGCCGTCGCCCCGGCCACGACGCCGCCGGCGCCGTCAGAAGTCGAGACGACGCTGGTGATCGACGCCGCCACCGGCACCGGAGTCAGGGAGCGGACGATCAGACTGAAGCGGCCGGCGCCGTCGAGCCGCCCCTGCTGAGACAAGTCGATGAGAGCGGTCCGACCCGGCCGGACGGTGACCTCGATGGGCGCGGCCTCGAAGTTCGGGTTCTCGGGAACGACCTCCACGTCGACCTCAGCGACGTCGGTGGACGACGGGTTGGAGACAGCGACGACGTCGCGGCGGTCGTCGCCCACCGCTGCGACCGGAAGGTGCCAGAGCTCCGCTGCGCCGGGAACGGCCGGCGCGGTGCGGGTGCCGCGGCCGGCCACAGGGCCGTCCGAGACCTGTATCCACGACGCCGCCACCCGGCCGGACACGACGTCGATGAAGGCTGCCACCGTGGAGGCCACCGTCACCTCGGTCGTCACGTCGACCGCCGCCACCCTCCGGGCGGGCACGACTAGCCCGTCGATCGAGTCGCGGCCCACGTCGGCCACCAGGTCGATGTCGACCACCGCGTCGTCCGGGAACGGGTTGAGCAGCATCACGACGAAGCGCTCCCGCTCCACCGCCGAGCGGGTCGCGCCGTTGGAGACGATCCAGCTCTCGGCCGTGCGGGTGAGGCACGGCGAGCGGCCCACCCCGCCTCGGGCGGCGGTGAGGATCTGCTCCACGACGACATCGCCGTCCGTCGTCTCGACCATCGCTCCCACCCATTCGGCGCCGGGCGCCGACTCGGACGGCTGGAGGAGCACCCGGCCGAGGGGCTCTATGCCGACCTCGAAGGTCGACGGCTCCTGCGTTCCGGACCCGCCCGGCAGCACCGACACGACAACGGTCCGCGGCTCGTCGGACGCGTTCGCCAACTGGACCGTCGGCTCGGCTACCCCGTCCGGGCTGCTGCCGCCAGGACAGAACCAGGTGTTGACCGCGCCTGCCGGCGCCGCCAAGGCCGACTCGTAGGGGCCAGCCCGGTCCGGCACGGCCCGCTGCGGGATGTCGACCAGCACACCCGCGCCCAGCAGTCCGCCTATAGCGAAGACGGCAAGCAGCCGAGTCGCGCGCATCAGGAGCGATCCATCCGTCGGCGCAGCCACGCCAGCAGCAGCACGGCGGGCGCGGACGCGCCGACCACATGGCCGCCGCGGCGCCACCAGGGCGCCGAGTAGGACATCTGTGCCTCCCCCGACGCCGCCGGCTGGTACGCCCTCGCCCACGACACGGCCTCCCGCCTGGGCGCGGGGTCGCCGTCCACAGTCAGCTCCCAGCCCGGTCGCGGGGTGTGGCCGACCAGGATCTCGGTGTCGCCGGGAATCCTCGCCGACCAGGGCGGGCCGTCCCCGGAGAACAGCGGCGAGCCGGGGGGCAGCGGGCGGGCCTCGAGGTCCGTGAAATCCTCGACACCCTCGTCGAACCCGGTCGGGTAGAGAGCCCGCATCGGCACCCACGCCGTGTTCACGAACATGTCGACCGCGCTGTTGGTGCCCTCCACCAACTCGAGGTCGAGCTGGTCGCGCAGCCTGGCGACCAGATCCGCCGGAACCGGCCGGGCGTCCTCCTCTGCGGCGAACGGCGCGGGCGCGAGACGATGCAACAGAACCACATAGCGCACGCCGAGGCCGGCGAGGAGCCGCCCGCCCCGCGCTGTGCGTCCCTGTCCGATCTCCTCGATCGCCGTCGTGAACAGATCGGTCCGGCCCTGATCCAGCGGCACTGATCGGTCGAGCAGCGTCACGGAGTCACCGGAGGTGGCCGCCCAGGCGACGCCCGGAGCGAGGCTGTGCCCCTCGACTGCCAGGAACTCGGGAGCGCCGATCCACAGGACGCGGTAGGCGCCAGCCAGGACCGGGGGCTCGAAGCGCAGAGCCGAACGGTGGTCGCCGGCGGCCAGGCGCCACCGTCCGTCCTCCAAGGAGCCGACACTGCCCACTGCCAGCAGCAGCGACGCCGCCACCGTGACGGGCACGAGCGCCTGCCGCCAACCGAAATGGCTGAAACGCAGGTCGTGCTCGATGGACAGCACGGCCATGCCGCACAGCCCGGCGGCCGCCGCCGCGGCCGGGGCCAGCAGGAGATGAAGGTCAGGAAGCCCGAACGGCAGAACGCCCCGCTCGGCCGCCAGGGCTGCTGCCCAGGCGGCCATGGCCACCATCCACAGGCGCACTGCCTGCTCCAGGCGCCACCCTCGCCCGAGCAGCAGCGGCACCGCCATCGGAACCGCGAACAGCCACACGATCCATCCCGAATCGCTCGCCCCGACCGCGAACCTCAGGATCCCGCCGAACGAGACCGTCCCGGCCGAGCCGTCGCGCCCGTCTGCCAAGAACCCCCAGTCCGTTCCTGACGCCAACAGGTCCACCACTGTCGGGAACGCCAAGAACGCGGCCGTCGGCACGGCCAGCACGGTGGCAGCCAGCAGGCGGGGAACGCCTTCGGGGCGGCCCGCGAGCAGGCTGCCTGCCACCAGGCCGGCCGCCAACAGCGCCACGAGTCCGGCAGCGGCCGGGACGACCAGTGCGGCGGCCCCCGCGGCCGTTCCCAGCGACACCCACACCGCGACGCGGCCGCGCAGCCCGTCGGACTCCGGACGGAACGGCGCGGCCCGCAAGGCCCGCAGCAGCTCCCGCAGCATCCACGGTGCGGCCGCGTAACCGACGAGGCCGGCCAGCGACCCGCTCTCGACCGACGCTGGGGCGAGGGGAATCAGAAGGTAAGCGACCAGGGTGCCTGCCTGCGCCCGGCGGGAGCCGGTCGCAGCCAGCAGACGGTAGGCCCCGGCCAGGCCGACGACGATGAGCGCGACGAGGGCCAGGGTGCGAACCAGGGCCAGGCTGCCGAGGACCCATCCGAGCAGGCCGACGTACACGAGGATGCCGAGGTTCGAGGACGGCGCGCCGGCGTTGCGCTCGCTCCACCCGCCCCACCACGACTCGAGCACGGCGGAGGCATCCTCCCCCAGGTCGGCGAAGTCGCCGACCGCGGGCACGCCCGAGGCCAGCAGCCGGCGAGATCCGAACAACACGACGGCGAGGACAGCTGTCCACGCGATCCACGCCGTCCGGCTGCTGCCGGTGCGCAGCCCTCCGAGGACGTCCCGGCCGGCGGCGCCCAGCAGACCGGACGGCTCGGCGCCGGAACGTCTCCTCATGAACGACAGGAGGCGAACGCTGCCGAAGTACTGCAGCGCGGTGACGTCGGCCTGGCGCACCCGGCGGACGAGCGCGTTGTTCTTGCGGCGCTGGGCGATCACGTCGAGCCGGGAGATGTTCCAGATCCAGGCCGATACCACGTCGCGCGCCAGGCCGATCCGGGCGGTGAAGACGCCCAGCAGGACTTCGAGGACCGCCATCGTCAGGGCTGCCGGAACGAACACGGTCAGCGATATGCGGCCGTGGTTGACCAGCATGGCCCGCAGCGCGTGGCGGGTCTCGGTGAGCCTGGCGTCGTCGACGCCGGTGCGGGACGCCAGCCTCTCGCGGTGCCGTGCTGCCGCGCCTCCGACGAACATCACCCGCGCACCGGCCATCTGCGCCCGCCAGCACAGGTCCACGTCCTCGCCCCTGAAGGTCATGCCCCCGTCGAAGCCGCCGAGGCTGACGAACAAGTCGCGGCGGATCAGCAGCACCGCCGAAGGCAGCGCGAACACGTCGCGGACGCCGTCCTGCTGCTCCTGATCGAGCTCCTCCGCTCCGATCCGCTCCGCCGGCACGCCGAAACGGTCGACGTCGTAGCCGGCGTGCTGAAGGATCTCGGGCCGGTCCCAGTCGACGATCTTGGGACCTACGATTCCCGCGTTGCTCCTCAGCGCCTCGGCCACCAGCACCGACACGGCGTCGGGCGCCAACGCCACGTCGTCGTGGCACACCAGCAGGAAGTCGGCGTCGGTCTCTGCGTCGAGGACGGTGTTGGCCGCTTGGGAGAACCCGCTGGTTCCGCTGCCGTCGATGACGGCGGCATGGGGCACGACCTCCGCGACCCGGGCGCCGATCCCGGAGGCGGCCGCGTCGACGACGACGACGCCCAGGGCCGGGTAGTCCTGCATGGACAGCGATTCGAGCGTCTCCGTGAACCAGTCGCCGGGATCGTGGGCGACCACGACGGCCAGCACCGTCGGCTGCTGCCGCTGCTGTGCGGCGCCGTCCACGCCGGGTGCAAGCGCCGATGTGTCGGCGGGCGATGCCATCATCCGAGACTAACGGCCGCCCCTGTGCGGGGGGCCGGACGGCCCCGACGCGCTGTGGCGCACCCACCACCTAACGGCCGCCCCTGTGCGGGGGGCCGCTCCCGGCCCCGACCGCCGCAAAAACAACAAAGCCCGCAAAAGTCGAGCTATGCTGGAACAGAAGCCGCCGACATGGCTCCGGACATGGCTCCGCTAGACATGGCTCCTCTACATGGCTCCGGGGGTGGGACGCACGACCGAGGAGAACCCATTCTCGCCCAGTTTCGGGGCGTCTCCGCCGGTGATCGCAGGCAGGGGCGACGTTCTCGACGCTCTCGACGACGCCTTCACGACCGGCGAGCCGGGCCGATAGCCAGTAACGCCATGGCCGGACGCGCTCTCATCACCGGCATCACCGGCCAGGACGGCTCGTACCTTGCGGAGCTGCTGCTCG
The DNA here is from genome assembly GCA_965116865.1 of Acidimicrobiales bacterium. GTDB lineage: Bacteria > Actinomycetota > Acidimicrobiia > Acidimicrobiales > Aldehydirespiratoraceae > Aldehydirespirator. The sequence goes on from OZ220727.1 coordinate 1,539,006, forward strand.
ACAAGGGCTACGATGTGATCGGCATGGTGCGCCGGTCCAGCATCGTCAACTACGAGCGCATCGCCCACATCCAGGACCGGATCCGCGTCGTGGCCGGAGACCTGCTCGACCAGGTGTCCATGATCGAGATCCTGCGGACCTACCGGCCCGACGAGGTGTACAACCTGGCCGCCCAGTCGTTCGTGCAGACCTCCTTCAGCCAGCCGGTGCTCACCGGCGAGACCACCGCGCTGGGCGTCACCCGGATGCTCGACGCCATCCGGCTCGTGGACGGCGGCATCCGCTTCTACCAGGCGAGCTCGTCGGAGATGTTCGGGAAGGTGCGGGAGGTTCCCCAGAGCGAGAGGACGCCGTTCTTTCCCCGCAGCCCCTACGGGGCGGCCAAGGTCTACGGCCATTGGATCACTGTCAACTACCGGGAGTCCTATGGGCTGCACGCCACCTCCGGGATCCTCTTCAACCACGAGAGCCCCCGCCGGGGCATGGAGTTCGTGACCCGCAAGATCACCCACACCGCCGCCCGGATCAAGCTCGGACTGGCCGACGAGCTGCGCCTCGGCAACCTCGACGCGCGGCGGGACTGGGGTTACGCAGCCGACTACGTAGAGGCGATGTGGCGGATGCTGCAGCAGGACGAGCCCGACGACTATGTGATCTGCACCGGCAGGACCCATTCGGTGAGAACGCTGTGCGAGCTCGCCTTCGACTGTGTGGGGCTCGACTACCGCGACCATGTCGTCACCGACGAACAGTTCATGCGCCCGGCGGAGGTCGACCTGCTGGTGGGCGACTCGTCCAAGGCGTCGGCCGCCTTCGGATGGCGTCCGAAGACGGCGTTCGCGGATCTGGTCAAGCTGATGGTCGACGCGGACCTGGCACTGCTGGAGAGCCGTACGGGCGACGACGGGACCGAACGGACGGAAGTCGATCCATGACACCCGCCGCGAATAGCCGAGCGAGGCGGTTGCCGGCACGGCCCGCGAGCGAAGCGGCAAACAGCAGGCGCGCTGCCTTTGCGACGCTGCAGCCTGTTGCCGTGTCGCGTTCGCGCCCCGGCGTGGCCGAGGACAGCACGGTCCGGTGATTACCGTTCTCGCCGGCGGGGTGGGCGCGGCCCGCTACCTGGCCGGCCAGCTTCAGGTCACCCCGGCCCCCGAGGTGACCGCGGTGGTGAACGTCGCCGACGACATCGAACTGCACGGGCTGCACGTCAGTCCCGACATCGACACCGTGGTCTACACCCTGTCGGGGGTCATCGACCGCGACCGGGGCTGGGGCCTGGCCGACGAGACATGGAATGCTCTGGGCGAGTTGAGGAAGCTGGGACTCGGGGCCTGGTTCAATCTCGGCGACCGCGACATCGGAACCCATCTGTTCCGGACCGCGCTGCTGCGCGAGGGGTTGAGCTTCAGCGAGGTGACCGCCCGTCTGGCTTCGGCCCGCGGCCTGCGCTGCCGTGTGCTGCCGGTGAGCGACCAGCGGATAGAGACCCGGGTGACGTTGGCCTCTGGCAGCGAGATCGGCTTCCAGGAGTACTTCGTGCGCCTCGCCCACGATGTGCCCATCTCCGGGGTGCGGTTCGCCGGCGTGGACGACGCCCGGCCCGCGCCGGGGGTGCTGGACGCCGTCGCGGCTGCTGACGTCGTGGTGATCGCGCCGTCCAACCCGGTTGTGTCGATCGGCCCGGTGCTGGCCGTGCGCGGCGTGGCCGAGACGCTGGCCGCCCGCCGGGAGCGCAATGTGGCAGTGTCGCCCATTGTGGCCGGAGCGGCCCGCAAGGGACCGGCCGATCGGATGCTGCGCGAGTTGGGCGAGGAGTCGAGCGTGGTGGGCGTGGCCCGGCGCTACCGCGACGTGGTCGGCACCCTGGTGATCGATGAGGCCGACGCAGCACTGGCCGCAGCGGTGGCCGATGTCGGGGTCCGGGCCGTGGTCGCCCCGACGATCATGACCTCGCCGCAGGCCGCTGCCGAGCTGGCCCGTCGCACGACCGCCGCGGTCGCGGCGTGACTCCGCAGACCCGTGAGACGCCATGACGGACGCAGACACCGCCCGCCGCACGACCGCAGCGGCGTGGCCGTGAGTCCTGAGCCTCGCTTCGAGTGCTCTGACTCCACGAGCCCACGGCCCCGCCGCGAGCCCACGGCGCGGCGCGCAGCATCATCGAGGCCGAGCTCCGCCGCAGACCCGCCGCGAGCCCGGCGCCGCCGCGAGCCCCCGGCGGCGACATGAACGTGGAGATCCTCGGTGTGGCAGGGATCGGCGAGGTGCGCCCCGGTGACGACCTGGCCGCCCTGGTCGTGGAGGCCGTCGCCGCGGCGGCGGGAGCCTGCCGGCTGCGCGACCGCGACTGTGTGGTGGTCACCCAGAAGGCAGTGTCCAAGGCCGAGGGCCGGCTCGCGGCCGTCGATCCTGCCGATCCGCTCAGCCACAAGCCGCTGGTGGAGGCCGAGTCGGTGCGGGTGCTGCGCCGCCGGGGCGACCTCGTGATCTCCGAGACCGCTCAGGGCTTCGTGTGCGCCAACGCCGGAGTCGATCTCAGCAACGTCGAGGAGGGGTACGCCGCCATGCTACCGATCGACTCGGACCGCTCGGCCCGGCGCATCCGGGACCGCCTCAGGGCCTTGGCCGGCGTCGAGGCGGCGGTGGTGATCTCCGACACCTTCGGCCGGCCGTGGCGCCGGGGAGTGACCGACACCGCCGTCGGCTGCGCCGGCATCGCCGCGGTCGTGGACCTGCGGGGCAGCACCGACGCGCTGGGCCGCGAGCTCAAGGCGACCGAGGTGGCGGTGGCCGACGAGATCGCCGCCGCCGCCGACCTGGTGATGGGCAAGGCCAAGGGCGTGCCCGCAGCTGTCGTCAGAGGCCTGGAAAAGTCCTGGTTCCGCGCCGGCTCGGTGGCCGGCGAGATAGTCCGCTCCCCCGCCGACGACCTCTTCCGCTAGCTGTTGTCGCCACATGACGAGTCCCGAGTTCAATTCTCTGGGAGTCGGCGGCGCGGGGACGTCTTCTATCGGGTGTCGGCCCCGAGCAGGCGGTCCAGGATTGCCACGAAGCGATGGATGTCGGCGAACGAGGTGTAGAGGGGCGCCGGCGCTGCCCTGATCACGTCGGGGTGGCGCCAGTCGCAGGCAACGCCGGCAGCCTCCAGCCCCCGATGCACGTCTCGACCGTCGACGCCCGGCATCCGGATCCGCAGCGAGTGCTGGCAGCCGCGCTCGGCCGGCGGGACGGGCGTGATGCTCTCGACCCGGTCGCCGATCACCTCGGCCATCAGGAAGTCGAGGTACTCGATCTGCCGCTCCGACTTCATGCGCAGCGGCCTCATGCCCCCCGCCCGGTCGAATATGTCGAGCGACGCCCGCAGCGCCGCCATGGCAAGTATGGGCGGGTTCGACAGCTGCCACGACTCGGCGGCGCCGACGGGATCGAAGACGGTGCCCATCTCGAAGCGGATGTCGGGGCGCTGTCCCCACCATCCCAGCAGCCTGGGCAGAGAACCGTCATCGACGTGGCGCTCGTGCACGAATGCGCCTGCCACCCCGCCGGGACCGCCGTTGAGGTACTTGTAGCTGCACCAGACCGCGAAGTCGACTCCCCAGTCGTGCAACGCCAGCGGCACGTTGCCCACGGCGTGGGCTAGGTCGAAGCCGACCCGGGCGCCGACTTCGTGGGCCGCGGCGGCTATCTCCGCCATCGGGAGCACCTGGCCGGTGTAGTACTGGACGCCGGGCAGCATCACCAGCGCCAACTCGGACCCGTGCGCGGCGATCAAGGCGAGCAGGTCGTCGCTGCGGAGCGTCTCGGAGCCCGCACGCGGGCGAGCGACCACCAGCGACCCCGCCGGGTCGAGGCCCCGCTGGCGGATCTGGCTCTCCACCGCGAAATGGTCGCTGGGGAAGGCGTGGTCCTCGATGAGGACCTTGTGCCGCGCCGGTGTGGGGTCGTAGAAGCTCACCATCAGCAGATGCAAATTGACGGTGAGCGAGTTCATGGCCACGACCTCGCTCGGCCGGCCGCCGACGAGCCGGGCCAGCGAGCCGGTCAGCAGCTCGTGATACGGCAGCCACGCCCGCTCGCCCTCCAAGTGGGCGGCCGCACCGAGGCGGGCCCATCTCTCCATCTCCGCGTTCACGCTGTCGGCAGCAGCCCGGGGAACGGCCCCCAGGGAGTTACCGACCAGGTAGATCTGCGGGGAGCCGTCCGGACCGAGCGGGAGATGGAACTCGTCGCGGAACCCGGCCAAGGGGTCGGCCTCGTCGAGGGCGGCGGCGGTGCCGGCGGCGGCGGTGAGCGGGACGTCGATGCCGGTCACGGGCGGCAGGGTCGTGTGCCCGGTCGCCGGCCCCCGGTCGCGGTCAAGCGAGCTCGACCCAGCCATCGGGAGGCTCCTTGCCGGGATGGAGTGTCCCGCATCGACCGCAGGTTCGCAGCTCCTCGTGCTGGTAGAAGCGCTCGAACAGCGGGGGCAGGTCGCGCACGATGCTGGTGAGGGCCACCTCGACGCGATACACCAGCGAACGGCATTCGAAGCAGTACCACTCGAATGCGTCCTCGGCCCCGTCGGGACGTTTCGGCTCGACGACGAGCCCGATGGAGCCGGCCTGGGGGCGCTGCGGGGAGTGGCGCACATGGGCCGGCAGCAGGAGGATCTCGCCCTCACGGATGGGGACGTCGTAGTGGGCCCCGCCGTCGATGACTTTGAGCACCATGTCGCCCTCTATCTGGTAGAAGAACTCCTCGACGGGGTCGTCGTGGAAGTCGCTGCGCCGGTTGGGCCCGCCCACGACGGTGACCATGAGGTCGGCGTCCTCCCAGATCTGCTGGTTGCCGACCGGCGGTTCGAGCAGGTGGCGGTGCTCGTCGATCCAGTCCCGGAAGTTGAACGTCGAGAGTCGGGTTCCGTCGGCCATTGCCTCTCCTTGGCGGCTCAAAGCTGCAGGCCGCTGCGCTCGAAGGCCTCGCGGGTGGCTGCCCGCTCGTCGTCGGTCAGCTCCAGCAACGGCGGGCGGACCCGGCCGCCTACCTGTCCGAGCAGGTCCTGCCAGTATTTCTGGTGGGCGTGGGGCTTCTCGGCCGGTCTGGTCCGCTTCAACGCGTCGCGCACCGGGTTCAGGCTCTCGCTGATGCGACGAGCTTCGGCTGCGTCGCCCGCGAGAGCGGCCCGGGTGTAGTCGCGCATCCGCCTGTCGACGGCCGTCTGCATCAGCAACGGCGGCGACGAGCACAGGTACAGCTCCCAACCGAGATCGAGGATGTTGTCGAGCCACTCGTCCTCCGACGCTGTGCTCACATGGATGCGGTCGGAGGCCAGCGCGGTGAGTTCGACGTACATCGGACGAGGGACGCTGTACTTGATGGCCACCACGTTGTCGAGGTCTGCGAGCCGGTTGCACAGCTGCGGCGACATCAGGTAGCCGCTGTCGGGATGGCTCCACAGCGCGATGCCGATGTCGACGCTGCGCGAGACCGTCTCGTAGTACCGGTACACGGTCTCGTCGTGCTCCTGCACGAAGTGCAGCGTGGGGGTGTGTACCACGATGTAGTCGGCTCCGGCCTCCTCGGCGTGGCGGGCCAGGTCGAGCACCACGTCGAGGTTCTGGTCCGAGCACGACATGATGGTCTGGGCCCCCGCTCCGGCGGCGTCCACCGCCAGCTCCAAGCACCGTTTGCGCTCGCCGGGGCTCATGGAGAAGAACTCGCCCTGCTTGCCGCACACGAACAACCCCGCGATTCCCAGGTCCTCGGTCCAGTGGCGGACGTTGTGACGGAACCCGTCCTCGTCGAGGCGCCCGTCGTCGGTGAACGGCGTGAGCGCGGCGGCCCAGATTCCCTTCATGTTCGCGCCGGCGTAGGCCTTGGCGTCACCTCTGGCGTAGTGCATAGCTAGGCGGCTGCCCCTTCGGCTAGACGACGGAGATGCTGTGGGAGACGTTCTTGACGACCATGTAGTTGTGCAGGCCCTCCGTTCCGCCCTCACGGCCGTACCCGCTGAATTTGACACCGCCGAAAGGCGTCTCGGGCACGGAGGCCTCCAGCGTGTTGATCGACAGGTTCCCGGCCTCGACCCGCTCCACCATCCGGTCGACGTAGTCCGCCCGATTGGTGAAGCCGTAGGCCGCCAGTCCGAACGGCACCGAGTTGGCGCGCTCGATGGCCTCGTCCAACGAGCCCACCCGGTTGACGACGGCCAGAGGCCCGAAGGGCTCCACCTGCATCACCCTGGCGTCGTCGGGTACGCCGGCCAGCACGGTCGGCTCGAAGAAGTAGCCCGACGATCCGATCCGGGAGCCGCCTGTTGCGACCTCGGCGCCCTTGTCTCGGGCGTCCGCCACGAGCTCGGTCATGGCGGCCAGCCGGCGGTCGTTGGCCAGCGGACCCATCTCGACACCGGGAGCCATGCCGTCGCCGACCACCGTGGCCGCGGCCCGTTCGGTGAAGGTCGCCAAGAACTCCTGGTAGATGCTGTCATGGACGAAGAACCGCGTCGGCGACGTGCAGACCTGTCCGGCGTTGCGCGTCTTGCGCACCGCTGAGGCGACCGCAGCCGCTTCGGCGTCGGCGTCGTCGCACACGATCACCGGTGCGTGGCCGCCGAGCTCCATCAGCACCGGCGTCATGTGGTCCGAGGCCAACCCGGTGAGCCGGCGGCCCACCGCGGTCGAGCCGGTGAAGGCGACCAGCCGGATCGACTCCTCGGCGATGAGGCGCTCGGATATCTCGGACGGCACGCCGCAGACCATGTTCAGCACTCCGGACGGCAGGCCGGCGTCGTGGAAGGCCCGCACGATGTGCATCGCCCCCGCAGGCGTCTCCTCCGCCGGCTTGAGGATGATCGAACATCCCGCCGCCACCGCGCCGGCCACTTTGCGGGCCGGCTGGCTCACCGGGAAGTTCCACGGCGAGAACGCGGCCACCGGGCCGACGGGCTGGTGATGCACTACGTAGTTGATTCCGGGTGCGCTGGGAATGACCCGGCCGTAGGTGCGGACCGCCTCGCCGGCGTCCCATTCGAAGAACTCGCAGCCCCGGACGACTTCGAGCTTGGCCTGCGGGTACGGCTTGCCTAGCTCGAGGGTGACGTCGCGGGCGATCTCGGCCTGGCGTTCCCGCATGAGAGCGGCCGCGGCGCGCAGGATCCCGGCACGGTCCTTGGGAGCGGTCCGGCTCCAGATCTCGAACCCTTCGGCGGCCGCCTCCAGAGCGTCGTCGAGATCCTCGCGGCCGGCGCATGCCACACGTCCGATCATCTGCTCGTTCGCGGGGTTGACCACGGGCAGATCCTCGGCGGCCTTCCGCCAGGATCCCCCGATGTAGAGACCAATATCCGGGTAGCCGGTCACCGCGGCCGCGCCCGCTCCGGGGGGCCGGGAGCGCAGGCGAGTGACGGGAGGCTCACCAACCGCATACCCTAACCGTAGCGGTATGCCTTCGAGCAGCCTCCTGCCCCGGCCATGAGGCAGAATCATCCGATGGGACCAGACCGTCGGGAGCTTTGCCGGTGAGCGTTCCGTTCGATGGTCTCTCGCGGGAGGAGCTGGACCGGCAGCTCTCTCCCAGCAGGTCGGCCAGAGACGCGGTCGGCGTTCTCCGGGGCCTCGAGTCCGAGACGGGGCAACTCGTCGCCGCGCCCGGTGTTCGCTGCACGCTCGACATCGCCTACGGACACGGCCGCCGCCAGAAGCTCGACCTGTACCGGCCGGCCGACCCAGCCGGCCCCGTCGGCTGCGTCGCATTCATCCACGGCGGCTTCTGGCAGCAGGGCAGCAAGATGTGGTCGGGGTTCGCGGCCCGCGGACTCACCGCCAACGGCTGGGCACTGGCGGGGGTCGGCTACACCCTGGCGCCGGAGGCGAGCCTCGCCCAGATCGTCGACGAGACGGCGCTCGCTGTGGCGACGCTCGCACGACGGGCAAACGAGTTCGGCCTCGACCGCGACCGGATCGTCGTGGCGGGACACTCGGCTGGAGCGCATCTCGTCGCCGCGGTCCTCTCAGGCATGGCCGGCGAGGACGTCGCACGGCTGCCGGCGCGGGCGGTGCTCGTGAGCGGCGTTTACGACCTCGCCCCCGTCGCAGCGTCATATGTGAATGACGCGGTGGGCCTGGACGCCGCGGCCGTTGCAGGACTCTCACCGCTGTTTCGGCGACCGCTGCGGGACCTGCCGGTCCGCCTGCTGATCGGTTCGGAGGAACCGGACGCGTTCCATGCGCAGACCGACGCTCTGCACGCTGCGTGGGGCGCGCACCTGTCGCGGATGTCACGAGAGGTCGTGGCAGGCTGCGACCACTTCGACATCCTCGACGAGCTGCGCGACCCGGCCTCCCCCACCGGCCGCTTCATACTGGAGTGCGGCGGCTAGTGTCCCGAGTGGCTAGTTCCTCGCGGTTGTGTCGTTGCGGTGGACGGCGACGCTGGCGGCACGCCGGTCGGTGAACAGCGGCCGGCTGGCGAGCACTCTCATGTCACCGTCTCGCGCCCCCCCCCAGGCGTCGCAGACCCCCGCGGCTGGACCGCCAATTGGATCGACAACCGCAACGAGCATCCGCACCCCTCCGTGCGGCGCATGACCGCCGACGAGATCCTCGAGACCATCGCAGCATATCTGCAACGCATTCCCCACTCGGGACACTGGCGCGCTGTTGTTTGAGGTTCAGGCGACTGCGAAGAGCCGGTTCCCGGCGGCGGGTCGTTGGTGTCCCTTCGGCGGCGACGGTGCCGCCGGCGGGTGAGCGGGTGCCGGTTCATGCCGCCAACACGCCCGCCACCGGCCGCCGACACCCCACAGCACCCGCCCGCGCACCACACACACACACACATACACACCAACACCGCAAACCCCGACACCGAAAACACACAAAAAAACACGCGCCCGGCCCACCCGCGAATTCTCGTGAACGATTGGGGCTAGTGGCGCTCAGAACGAGGTGCGGATGGCCCAGAGGTCGGGGAACGCGGGTCGCATGACGGTGGAGCGCAGGTAAGCGGCCCCGTCAGAGCCTCCGGTGCCTTGCTTGGTGCCGATGGTGCGCTGCACCATCATCACATGCCGGTACCGCCACTCCATCAAGCCTTCGTCGAAGTCGGTGAGCAACTCGCAGACCTCCATGAGGGCCGGGACGGACCGGTAGATCTTGACGAGGACGGCCTGCACCGGCTCGGAAGGCTCATGCGGCAACGTCACGTCGCGGTTCAGGAACGAGGCGGGGATGTCGTAGCCGTTGCGGCCGAGGTGCCGCACGAAAGCGTCCCAAACGGTCGGCTCCCGCATCCGGCGCTCCAAGCGCCGACGGTTGTCGGGCTCGTGGTCGAGGCGGTCGAGAAGGGAGGCGTCGAATTGGCCGAGCAGGAGCTCGAGCTCCCGGAACTGGGCCGACTGGAAACCGCTGGCACTCTCCAGGAACGGCCGGAAGGATGCGAACTCCAGCGGAGTCATGGTCTCGAGGACGTCGAGCTGAGCGACCAGGGTCTTGAGGATCTTGAGCACTCGCTTGAGCTGGTGGGCGCCCTTGAAGGGAGTGTCGTGGTTGAGATGGCGGCAGAGTTCGTCGAGCTCGTGGAGGATCTGCTTGAACCACAGTTCGTACACCTGGTGGACGATGATGAACAGCGTCTCGTCGTGCTCGGGCTCGCCCGTGCCGGGATCGGTCGAGCGGCAATGCTGCAACGACAACAACTCCGGAATGCGCAAGTAGGACCCGTAGGTGAGCTCGTCGCTCATCGGAGCTTCCCCCTCACACCGACAGGACATCGGGCCTGGCCAGCGGATCGACCGCGGGCAACGGCGGGAGCCCGGCGACCAGTTCGGCCGCCCGGTCCATGTCGACGTCGGCCAGCGATGACCGCCCGGCTGTGAGATCGCTCAGGATCTCGCCCTGGCGGGCGGACCGGGCCGCGGCCTCGGCGTAGGGCATGGTCGAGAACATGACCATGTTGTAGCGCGGGCTGAGACGGTCGGGATGTCGGCGTTGAAGTTCCAGCGCCAGCTCGCGGCGGATCACGTAGCCGGAATCCACCACGCCGGCTCGCATCTCGACGTAGTTGTCGAGAGCCATGTCGGCGATGGCGTCGGCGTTCGGCTTGCGCTCCGACTCGAAGGCCTCGAAGGCCGCTGCGACGTCGGCGGGACAGGCACGAAGATGCCGGTCGAGGGCGCGGGCCGATTCCATGGCCAGGTTCATGCCCTGCCCGTGGAACGGCACGATGGCGTGGGCGGCGTCGCCGAGCAGGACCGCCTGGTCGCGTACCGACCAGCCGCGGCATCGCATGGTGGCGAGCCGGCCGGCGGGATTCTCGAAGAACTGCTCGACCAGGTCGGGCACCATGGACGCGAAGTCCCCGAATCCCTCTTCGAAGAACCGCGACACTGCTTCGGGGTCCGACAGCGAGGCGAAGCTGGTGTCGCCGGCGCTGGGCGCGAAGAGGGTGGCGGTGAAGTCGCCTCCGGGGTTGGCCAGCGCTATCAGCATGAACTCGCGGCGGGGCCAGATGTGGAGCGCGTGAGGATCGAGCCGGAACCCGCCTCCGTCGGCGTCCGGCGGGATCTGCAGCTCCTTGTAGCCGTGGCCGAGCCGGCTGACGTCGGCCGTGCCCCCGTTGGCGGCCACGACCGCTCCGCGGAGCTTCGAGCCAGCACCGTCCGCGGCGAAGACTGTGCCGAACGGGACGGTGCGCACGCTGTCGCCGGCTCCGGCCACTGTCAGCGTGCCCGCGCCGAGGTCGATCGAACGCACGAGGCCGCCGAACTCGAAGCGCACGCGGCCGGTGGCCTCGGCGGCATCGAGGAGGATGGCGTTGAGATCGCGCCTCGACACGGAATGGATAACTTCGTGGGGGCGGGTGCCGTAAGGCTGGAGCACGGTCTCCGCGGAGTCCTCGGCGTGGATCATCCGACCTCTCATGGGGATCGTGATCGCGTCTACTTGGTCGATAACTCCGACGTCGACCAGTGGGACGATCCCACGGGCAGCGAGAGCGAGGTTGATGGACCGACCTGCACCGACGTCGAAACGACGGATGTCGGGCCGGGCCTCGTAGACAGTCACGTCGCATCCCTGCCGGGCCAGATAGATCGCCATGAGGGCTCCTGCCGGTCCGGCGCCCGCCACCACGACCGGGCCGCGATCGCCGAGCGCGCTCATCGGGTCATCTCGCCGGCACGGGAACTACAACGCCCGACGAGCGCATCGCCCCGACGCGGACGCGCTCATCGAAGCTGAGCCTCTGTGCCATGCTGGCCGACTCCGGTTCCTTCCAAGTCCTGTCAATGACTCCGAACGCTGCGTGCGGCGGTTTCGCTTCCAACGCCGCGCTGTGATCACCTCTCGCCCGTTGCCCACGAGCGCGATGGCGCTGCACGAAGCCGCGCTCGACGCCGGGGGACAGCCCCAGCTTGAGGACGCGCCGCTTCGCGAACGGACGGGGTCGGTCCGCTCGGCCCTCGAGCGACTGGAGCGTAGGCCAGAGCGCGCTGCAAGAAACTCGCCATCTGAGCCCTAGTGACAAACCACTCTGGACAGTAACGCAACGGATCGATACCGCAACCCTTGGTGATCCCATGGAAATACAACACGTCGATAGCCGCCGCATGGACACTGCCGGAACGCACATCCGCGAACCCAGCAGACCGCGGCGCGTCGCCGAGACCGAGAGCACGCTGCAAGAAACTCGCCATCTGAGCCCTAGTGACAGGCCCCTGCGGACAGTAACGCAACGGATCGATACCGCAACCCTTGGTGATCCCATGGAAATACAACACGTCGATAGCCGCCGCATGGACACTGCCGGAACGCACATCCGCGAACCCAGCAGACCGCGGCGCGTCGCCGAGACCGAGAGCACGCTGCAAGAAACTCGCCATCTGAGCCCTAGTGACAGGCCCCTGCGGACAGTAACGCAACGGATCGATACCGCAGCCCTTGGTCACTCCGCGAAGATACAGAGCATTGATCGCCGGTGCGTGAACACTGTTGGGGTCCACATCGACGAAACCCATGAACGGAGCAGGAGAAGGAGAAGGAGAACTTGACGGAGGAGGAGGCGGCGGCGCCGGAGGAGGCGGAGGCGGAGGCGGAGGAGCCGGCGACGGTGGAGGCGGCGGCGGCGCGGTGTCGTCGTCTGTGACCGTCACCGACATATCCGCCGACACGCTGTAGCCGCCGCCCGACATGTCGTGGCGCAACGTCGCGTTGTCGTCGACGGCATCGGAGTCATGGCCGGCATACACCGTCACCGACTGGAACGTGTCCCAATCCCCCGTCGTGAACGTCAACACCAGCACCGGCCCCGACACAACCACCAGATCACTACCCGCCAACGCCGACACCGCCACCGACACATCACCCGACGGCCGCGACAACAACCGCACCCCGTACACAACCCTCGCACCCTCACCCACAGACACCGACCCCGACGGATCGAACACCAACCCGGGAGCAGGAGGAGGCGGCGGCGGAGGCGCGGTGTCGTCGTCTGTGACGGTCACGGTCACATCACCCGACACCGTGTAACCCGCACCCGACGCCGTATGGCGCAACACCGCGCTGTCGTCCACGGCATCGGAGTCATGGCCGGCATACACCGTCACCGACTGGAACGTGTCCCAATCCCCCGTCGTGAACGTCAACACCAGCACCGGCCCCGACACAACCACCAGATCACTACCCGCCAACGCCGACACCGCCACCGACACATCACCCGACGGCCGCGACAACAACCGCACCCCGTACACAACCCTCGCACCCTCACCCACAGACACCGACCCCGACGGATCGAACACCAACCCGGGAGCAGGAGGAGGCGGCGGCGGAGGCGCGGTGTCGTCGTCTGTGACGGTCACGGTCACATCACCCGACGCCACGTAGCCCGCACCCGACGCCGTATGGCGCAACACCGCGCTGTCGTCCACAGCGTCGTCGTCGTGATCGGCATGCACACCCACCGACTGGAACACATCCCAATCATCAGTCGTGAACGTCAACTCCAACACATCCCCAGCCACCGACACCGACACCGAGCCCGTCGCCGCCGACGACAACACCAAATCACCACCCTCCAACGCCGACACCACCACCGACACATCACCCGACGGCCGCGACAACAACTTGACCCCGTACACAACCCTCGCACCCTCACCCACAGACATCGCCGACGGATCGAACACCAACCCCGCAGAATCATCATCCGTGACCGACACCGACACATCACCGGCCGCGTCGTAATCGCCGCCCGACGCCGTGTGGCGCAACACCGCGCTGTCGTCCACAGCGTCGTCGTCGTGATCGGCATGCACACCCACCGACTGGAACACATCCCAATCATCAGTCGTGAACGTCAACTCCAACACATCCCCAGCCACCGACACCGACACCGACACCGCATCCGCAGCCCCACCCAACACCAAATCACCACCCTCCAACGCCGACACCACCACCGACACATCACCCGACGGCCGCGACAACAACTTGACCCCGTACACAACCCTCGCACCCTCACCCACAGACACCGACCCCGACGGATCGAACACCAACCCCGCAGAATCATCATCCGACACCGACACCGACACATCACCCGACACTTCGTAGCCGCCGCCCGACGCCGTGTGACGCAACACCGCGCTGTCGTCCACAGCGTCGTCGTCGTGATCGGCATGCACACCCACCGACTGGAACACATCCCAATCATCAGTCGTGAACGTCAACTCCAACACATCCCCAGCCTCCGACACCGACACCGACACCGCGTCCGCAGCCCCACCCAACACCAAATCACCACCCTCCAACGCCGACACCACCACCGACACATCACCCGACGGCCGCGACAACAACTTGACCCCGTACACCACCCTCGCACCCTCACCCACAGACACCGACCCCGACGGATCGAACACCAACCCCGCAGAATCATCATCCGACACCGACACCACCACATCACCCGACACTTCGTAGCCGCCGCCCGACGCCGTGTGACGCAACACCGCGCTGTCGTCGACGATGTCGTCGTCGTGATCGGCATGCACACCCACCGACTGGAACACATCCCAATCATCAGTCGTGAACGTCAACTCCAACACATCCCCAGCCACCGACACCGACACCGACACCGCATCCGCAGCCCCACCCAACACCAAATCACCACCCTCCAACGCCGACACCACCACCGACACATCACCCGACGGCCGCGACAACAACTTGACCCCGTACACAACCCTCGCACCCTCACCCACAGACACCGACCCCGACGGATCGAACACCAACCCCGCAGAATCATCATCCGACACCGACACCGACACATCACCCGACACTTCGTAGCCGCCGCCCGACGCCGTGTGACGCAACACCGCGCTGTCGTCCACAGCGTCGTCGTCGTGATCGGCATGCACACCCACCGACTGGAACACATCCCAATCATCAGTCGTGAACGTCAACTCCAACACATCCCCAGCCTCCGACACCGACACCGACACCGCGTCCGCAGCCCCACCCAACACCAAATCACCACCCTCCAACGCCGACACCACCACCGACACATCACCCGACGGCCGCGACAACAACTTGACCCCGTACACCACCCTCGCACCCTCACCCACAGACACCGACCCCGACGGATCGAACACCAACCCCGCAGAATCATCATCCGACACCGACACCGACACATCACCCGACGCCACGTAGCCCGCACCCGACGCCTCATGACGCAACACCGCGCTGTCGTCCACAGCGTCGTCGTCGTGATCGGCATGCACACCCACCGACTGGAACACATCCCAATCATCAGTCGTGAACGTCAACTCCAACACATCCCCAGCCTCCGACACCGACACCGACACCGCGTCCGCAGCCCCACCCAACACCAAATCACCACCCTCCAACGCCGACACCACCACCGACACATCACCCGACGGCCGCGACGACAACTTGACCCCGTACACAACCCTCGCACCCTCACCCACAGACACCGCCGACGGATCGAACACCAACCCCGCAGAATCATCATCCGTGACCGACACCGACACATCACCGGCCGCGTCATAGCCGCCGCCCGACGCCGTGTGACGCAACTCCATCGACTCGTCAACAATGTCGTCGTCTTGGCCCGCACGCACCGTCACCGACTGGAACGTGTCCCAATCACCAGTGCCGAACGTCAACGACAACACCGTCCCCGAATCCGACACAGACACCGACGACGCACCCGACACAACCACCACACCACTGCCATCACCACCAACCGCGGTCACCGCCACCGACACCTCCCCCGCCGGCCGAACCGACAACCTCACCCCATAGGTGCCCGACGATCCCTCCTGCACCGACACCGACGTCCGGTCGAACACCAACTCTCCACTATCATCGTCGACGACAGCCACCGACACATCACCCGACACGCTGTAACCACCACCCGACGCCGCGTGACGCAACACCACCGACTCGTCAACAATGTCGTCGTCGTCATGGCCCGCACGCACCGTCACCGACTGGAACGTGTTCCAATCACCAGTGCCGAACGTCAACGACAACACCGTCCCCGAATCCGACACAGACACCGACGACGCCCCCGACACAACCACCACACCACTGCCATCACCACCAACCGCGGTCACCGCCACCGACACCTCCCCCAACGGCCGAACCGACAACCTCACCCCATACTTCGCGCTCGAGCCCTCCTGCACCGACACCGATGTCCGGTCGAACACCAACTCTCCACTGTCATCGTCGACGACAGCCACCGACACATCACCCGACACGCTGTAACCACCACCCGACGCCGCGTGACGCAACACCACCGACTCGTCAACAATGTCGTCGTCGTCATGGCCCGCACGCACCGTCACCGACTGGAACGTGTCCCAATCACCAGTGCCGAACGTCAACGACAACACCGTCCCCGAATCCGACACAGACACCGACGACGCCCCCGACACAACCACCACACCACTGCCATCACCACCAACCGCGGTCACCGCCACCGACACCTCCCCCGCCGGCCGAGCCGACAACCTCACCCCATACTTCGCGCTCGAGCCCTCCTGCACCGACACCGATGTCCGGTCGAACACCAACTCTCCACTGTCATCGTCGACGACAGCCACCGACACATCACCCGACACGCTGTAACCACCACCCGACGCCGCGTGACGCAACACCACCGACTCGTCAACAATGTCGTCGTCGTCATGGCCCGCATGCACCGTCACCGACTGGAACGTGTCCCAATCACCAGTGCCGAACGTCAACGACAACACCGTCCCCAATCCGACACAGACACCGACGACGCCCCCGCCATCAACACCACACCACTGCCATCACCACCAACCGCGGTCACCGCCACCGACACCTCCCCCAACGGCTGCACCGACAGCCTCACCCCATAGGTGCCCGACGAGCCCTCCTGCACCGACACCGACGTCCGGTCGAACACCAACCGGCTGCTGTCGTCGTCTATGACAGTCACCGCCACATCACCCGACACGCTGTAACCACCACCCGACGCCGCGTGACGCAACTCCATCGACTCGTCAACAGTGTCGTCGTCTTGGCCGGCACGCACCGTCACCGACTGGAACGTGTCCCAATCACCAGTGCCGAACGTCAACGACAACACCGTCCCCGAATCCGACACAGACACCGACGACGCCCCCGACACAACCACCACACCACTGCCATCACCACCAACCGCGGTCACCGCCACCGACACCTCCCCCGCCGGCCGAGCCGACAACCTCACCCCATAGGTGCCCGACGAGCCCTCCTGCACCGACACCGATGTCCGGTCGAACACCAACTCTCCGCTGTCATCGTCGACGACAGCCACCGACACATCACCCGACACGCTGTAACCACCACCCGACGCCGCGTGACGCAACACCACCGACTCGTCAACAATGTCGTCGTCGTCATGGCCCGCACGCACCGTCACCGACTGGAACGTGTCCCAATCACCAGTGCCGAACGTCAACGACAACACCGTCCCCGAATCCGACACAGACACCGACGACGCCCCCGACACAACCATCACACCACTGCCATCACCACCAACCGCGGTCACCGCCACCGACACCTCCCCCAACGGCCGAGCCGACAACCTCACCCCATACTTCGCGCTCGAGCCCTCCTGCACCGACATCGATGTCCGGTCGAACACCAGCTCTGCGTGGTCATCATCAGAGACCGACACCCTCATGTCGACCCCCCTGTCGTAGCTGCCGCCCGACGCGTAGTGCGTAAACAACTCCCAATCGGCAGCAGCGTCGTCGTCGTGGCCGGCGTGCACCGTCACCGACTGGAACATGTTCCAGTCGCCTGTGCCGAACGTCAACACCAGCACCGTGCCCGCGTCCGTCACAGACACCGACACCGACCCCGCCACAAACACCAGATCACCGCCCTCCAACGCCGACACCACCACCGTCACATCGTCCGACGGCCGCGACGACAGCTTGACCCCGTACACGCTCGACCCGCCCTCACGCACAGACACCGACTCCGGGTCCAACACGACCTCGCCCACATCGTCGTCTTCGACCGTCACCGCGACATCACCGGCCGCGTTGTAGCGGCCGCCCGACGCTGTGTGGCGCAACGTCGCCGTGTCGTCGAAGATGTCGGCGTCCTCATCGGCATACACCGTCACCGACTGGAACGTGTCCCAGTCGCCTGTGCCGAACGTCAACACCAGCACCGTGCCCGCGTCCGTCACAGACACCGACACCGACCCCGCCACAAACACCAGATCACCACCCGCCAACGCCGACACCGACACCGTCACATCGTCCGACGGCCGCGACGACAGCTTGACCCCGTACACGCTCGACCCGCCCTCACGCACAGACACCGACTCCGGAGCTAACACCAGCTCTGCGATATCGTCGTCTTCGACGGTGACCGACACATCACCCGACGCCGCGTCGTAGCCGCCTCCAGTTGCGCTGTGACGCAACGTCGCCGTGTCGTCGATCATGTCGGCGTCCTCATCGGCATGCACCGTCACCGACTGGAACGTGTCCCAGTCGTTCGTTGCGAACGTCAACGACAGCACAGGCCCCGAAACTGACACCGACACCGAGCCCGTCGCCGCCGACGACAACACCAAATCGCTGTCCGCCAACGCCGACACCGACACCGTCACATCGTCCGACGGCAGCGACGACAGCTTGACCCCGTACACGCTCGACCCGCCCTCACGCACCGTCACCGACTCCGGAGCTAACACCAGGGCGAACACTGTGTTGTAGGCGAAGATCTTGGAGTGGGCGGCGTTGTCGCCGCGGGGGACGTAGATGATGTCGTCGGCGTCGTCGTACCAGGCGCCTCTGATGAAGTCTCCGCCGGCGTGGGCGGCGTGCAGGCCGAAGTCCCAGTCGGCGACGCGGTGGTCGGAGTCGTCGCTTTCGAGTTCGAAGCCGTAGAGCTTGCGGTCGTCCTCGTTGAGCACCCAGACCGCGGTGCCGTCGCTGGCGACGCCGCGCAATTCTTCGCCGGTGTCGAACACGGAGGCGGTGTCGATGTCCTTGTCCGTGTCGCTGGACCCGGTCGACAGGTCGTAGGCGTACAGTTTGTTGTCCTCATAGTCGCCCACCCACATGGTGGCGCCGTCGGACCACATACCCGCCGGCGCGTCGTGGCCGCTCAGGGTGATGTCCTTGTCGGCGTCGGCGTCGCCGTGGGTCAAGCCCGCGGCACCGCCCGCGGCGATGTCGACCTTGTAGGCGTACAGCTTGTCGTCGTCAGTGTCGGCCACCCACATGGTGCCGCTCACGGACGAGTCGTCCGCCTCGACCGCGTCGGACCAGATCCCGCCCCACAGCCTGTCGTTGTCGCCCTTCAGGCCGGTGTCGAGGTTGGGGCGGCTGTCGCTGCCGTCGAGGCGGGCGCCGGTGGAGCGGTCGAAGGCCAGCACCGTGTTGCTGGAGTCGTCAGCCACCCACAGCACATTGCCGACGCCCCACACGCCGCGGGGCTTGATCCTGCCGCCGCCTCCCCACACGTCCTCGGGCCTGATCCGGTCGGTGTCCCACACGTAATCGACGTCGTCACCGGCGCTCCAGCCGCCCGGCTCGTCCGAGCCGCGGCCCAGATGCAGCGTGTACTCGCTGGTGAGCAGACCGTTGCCGGACACCGCGACCCTGACTGTGACCGTGGTCACCTCATCGGCCGTCAGGTTCACCTGGTGGCCGGCCGCGGCGCCTGCGTCTCTGAGGACGGTGCCGGCGTCGTCGAGCACCGACACCGTCGTGATCGACGGGTCGGTCACCGTCCAGTCGATCGTGGCCTGCGCGTCGTCGTGATCGAAACCGGCGTGGTATGACCGGTATCCGGGCACGAAGCCGTGCAGCCGGCTGCTGTCCACGGGATCCCCCGGGGCGGTCACCGACAACTCTGTCAGCGGCGAAGCCACCACCTCCAACAGGCTCGACAGCGCATAGATCGCCCGGCTGTTGTTCTTGTTTATCTGGGACGAAGTTGCAAGGCCGCTTGAGCCGTGGGGCTTCGAGATCCTGACATTGGGACCAAACGTTCCCAGATAATACTCATTGTTGGGAGATGGACCGTCGAGTGCCTTGAAGCCCACGTCGCTGCAGCCCACCCAGACGTCCGTGTCGGAGGAGCCGCCGCTTGTGGGCACGTCCTCCCCCGACGTGCGCTTCGGCGATTGCGTGGCCCACGCGTTGCTTGTGTGGTGGAAGTCCTCGTAGTTGTTGGCGATCCTGTCGCCGTTGACGTAATAGATGCGCTCGCCGCGGTAGTGGGGACTGTTGTAGCGGGTGGCGGCGTGGTTGCGGGCGTCTGTGTCGGCGGTGCAACCGAGAACCCTGAACAGGCCCGAACTGGACCGGATCGCGGGGTGCCCGTTGCTGGACACGTCGGTCTGCACCCGGTTGTCGTAGTCGGCGATGTCGACGGAACGGGCGTCACCCTTGTCGACGGTGACCCCCAGAAGGCGGAACTGGCTGCCCCGCAACGCGTCCGACGGCGGCAGCACCCAAGCCTCCGACACCGCCGCGGCGCGCATGACGGTCACGGTGTAGGTCTTAGTGGTGGAGACGCCGTCCTCGGCGATGCCGGTCACCGTGATCGTGTTGTAACCCTCGTCCAAGGCGACCTGGTGGCCGTTCGAACTGTCGCCGTCGGCGTCGGCGGGCGTGATCTCCGTCGTCGCGTTCGCGTCTCTCGTCGTCGCTTCCACCGTCACCTGCGTCACCGAGTTGCCCACCTTGGCCCCATACCTGAAGGTGCCGGGCGAGAACGGATCCGGGTATCGACCCACTGTGCTGGCCGTGATGCCCTCTTTGAGCGTCAGGCCCGACAGGGTGGCGTCGTCGGACGGCACTTCCTTCCGTTCCACGACGACGGTGTAGGTCCTGATGGAGATGCGGTCCTCGGCGGTGACTTTGATCTTGAACGTCGTCGAGGAGCCTACCGCGCCCAGCGTCACCTGGAACCCGTCGGCGTTGCCGTCGGCGTCGTCCAGGGGGCGGTCAATGGAATCCAGCGTCTCCGCCGAAGCTTTCGAGTCGGCCAGCATCCACTCTGCAGTCACCTCTTCCACGTCGTGCTCAACGGTGACGGTGTATTCGATGATGGTCGCCTCGAACGACAACCCGACCGGCGTCACCGTCAACGTGTCGAGCCTCACGTTGTTCGACAGCGCTCTCGTGTTGTAGGCGAAGATCTTGGAATGCTCGGCGCCGTCGCCGCGGGGGACGTAGACGACGTCGGCGTCGTACCAGGCACCCCGGATGATGTCCCCCGATGCGGTGTGGGCGGAGTCCAGTCTGATGTCCTCGTCGGAGTCGCGGACGACAAGGCCGCGGTCGGCTAACTCGAGCTCGTACCCGTAGAGTCTCCCGTCGCCGGCATGCAGCACCCAGAGCCTGGCGCCGTCGCTGGCGAGGCCGCGCAGGTGGCCTGCATCCCTGCTGGTCAGGAAGGGCAACGCACCCCTGAGATCCATGTCCTTGCTGCTGTCGCGGTCGCCATGGTTGGCACCGCCGACGTGGTAGGCGCGGATGCGGCGCTCGTCGTGGTCGCCCACCCACATGGTGGCGCCGTCGGACCATATGGCCCCCGGGTGGTCGTCGCCGCTCGCGAGGGTGATGTCCTTGCCGGAGTCACGGTTGGCGTGGTCTGTGCCTCGCGATAAGCCGGTGACGTCGATCTTGTAGGCGTAGAGCTTGTCGTCGGCGTCGTCGGCGACCCACATGGTGCCGGTCGCGGCGCTGGCCGTCTCGGACACAACGGCGACGATCCCGCCGGTGAGGTCCGCGTTGGCGCCGGACAGGGCGATGTCGAGGCCCGCGGCCCGGTCGCCGGTGGAACGGTCGAAGGCCAGCACCTCGTCGCTGCCGTCGTCGGCGACCCACAGCACGCTGTCGGTGCCCCACACGCCGCGGGGCGCGATGCCGTCGGTGTTCCACAGGTAGTCGACGTCGGCGCCGGCGCGCCAGCCGCCCTTTTCGATCGAGCTGCGGCCCAGATGCAGCGTGTACTCGCCGGTGAGCCGGTCGTTGCCGGACGCTGTCGCTTTGACTACGACCGTGTTGAGCCCCACGTCCAAGTCCACTTGATGGCCCGTCACTCCGGGGGCAGCGTCGGGGATGGCGGTGCCGTCAGTCTCGAGCACCGACACGGTCGGCAGCGACGTGCCGGCCACCATCCAGTCGATGGTGGCCTGGGCGACGCCGCTGTCGAAGCCGGCGTGGTAGGAGTGGTACACGGGCACGAAGCCGTGCAGCTTCTCGTTCGGCTCGCCGGCCGCTTTCACCGACAGATCAGACAGATGGCCGTCGACGACCTCGAACACGGCGGACAGCGCGTAGGACGCGTAGGTGTTGGCCTTCGGCTCGGCTAAGGTCGTGGACAGGCCGTCGTCGGTGTGGGGCTGCGAGACCCGCGCCAAGCTCGATCCCAGCGTCAGGTTGCTGATCTTGGTGCCGTCGTCGTCGCAGCCCACCCAGACTTCTGCGTCGCTGCGGGCGGTCCCCGACGTGAGCGTCGGCGGCGCCTCGGTGTTCCAGGAGCCGTCGTAGAAGTCGCTGTAGCCGTCGGCGATCCTGCCGCCGCCGAGCCAGTAGACCGGCACCCCGCTGTGTGAGCTGGTGTAGGTGGTGGCGGTGTGGTCGCGGGCGTCTGTGTCGGCGGTGCAACCGAGGGCCCGGAACAGCCCCGAACTGGACTGGATCGCGGAGTGCCCGTTGCTGGACACGTCGTTCTGCACCCGTGTGTCGTAGACGCCGACAGCGCTCGATGTGGCGTCGCCGCGGCCGACGGTGGCGGCCAGCAGCCGGAACTGGTCGCCGACGTCGAGACCCGGCGGGGTGAGCGCCCAGCCCCTCGACACCGCCGCGGCGCGCACCACGGTCACGGTGTAGGTCCTGGTGGTGGTGCCGTCCTCTGCGATGACGGTCACCGTGATCGTGTTGAACCCCTCCGACAGATCGACCTGGTGGCCCGACTCGGCAGCGGCGGGCACGATCGACGCGACGGAGTCGTTCTTCGTGGCGGTCACCGTCACTTGCGTCACCGAGTTGGCCACCCTGGCGGTGTAGGCGGTGACACCGGCCGCGAACGTCAGCGGGTCGAGCGGCACCGTGTTGGCGCCCTCCGTGAGCGACAGAGCCGACAGCGTCGCGTCGGTCGACCTCGGCGGGCTGCGAGTGACGGTCACGGTGTAGGTCTCCGTGGCGAGGCCGTTCTCGGAGGTTACGGCCACCGCGACGGTGTTCTCGCCCTGCGACAGGGCGACCTGGTGGCCTGTGGCGGTGTTGGCGTCGGCGGGCGTGATCACCGTCGATGCGCCCGGATGGGCGGTGACGGGCTCCACCGTCACCTGCGACACGGCGTTGGCCACCTCGGCCGTGTAGCCGGTGGGACCCGACGGCAACAGATCCACCGCGGTCGTGGTGGTGCCGGCTTTGAGCGTCAGGCCCGACAGCGTCGCGTCCGCTGAGCCGCGGCCGAGGGTCAGGTCGTAGTGGCGGGTGGTGGAGCCGTCCTCGGCGGTCACGGTGACCCTGAACCTGTGGGCGCCGGCGGCGAGGGTCGTGTACTGGTAGCCCACACGGCGGGCAACGGAGTCGGCCACCTTGACCCAGGTCGGGTCCGCGGCGTCTCCCATCGCCAGGTACAGCGCCGCGGCGGCGTTCTCGTCGGCGGTGTAGGCCACGACCGACGCCGACGATCCGCTGAACCCGCTCGCGGTGTAGGAGTCGGCGCCCGGCGCGAACTGCGGCGACAGCGCCACCGGCCCCGCAGCGTCGTCGGCGACGCCCAGGATGCTCAACGTCGCGTCGGTGGACGGCGCGGCGTCGGACACCTCGAACACCCGAGACAGCGCATACAGCCGATTCGGGAGCCTGCCGGACCACACCCCTTCGTGCAGCGGAGGAAACGGTGTCCCGTCGTCGTTCGTGTACACGGAGGCGACCAGAGGGCCGATCCACGACCCCGAGGTCGTGCCTAACTCGTTGCCCTCCAGCGGCGCGCCGTCGTTGCCGCAGCCGGTGATCACGCGGCTCGACGTCGGCCGGCCCGACACGTCGCGGGCGACGTAGCGGGTCAGCTGGGGGGCGGCGACGCCCGCTCTGCGGCGGGTGACCGTCACCGTGTAGACCGCAGGATCGTCGACGTTTTGGTGGGTCACCTTCAGCTTGAACACCGTGTCGGTGCCGGCGGCGCCCAACGTCACCTGGAAGCCGTTGTTGGCGTTGCCGTCGGCGTCGGCGAGGTCGGCGGTGTCGGTGGCGTTGCGGGCCGTCACCGTCGCGCGACGATCCGTCGAGTCCCATTCCACCGTCACCTGCGACACCGTGCTGGCCACCGACCCCGCGTACTCCGTCCAGTCCGGCCGGAACCACGGGTTCAGCACCATCTGCCCCGACTGCGACGTATACGAGTTCCACACGCCCTCCCCCATCTCCAGGTAGAACAGGCTCACCAGCGAGTCGACGTCGCCGGCGGTGAGGTAGAAGTCGGCGTAGCTCTCGGCCGCCTCCGCGCCGCCGAGCCAGTGGATAGGCAGCCCGGCCTCGTCGGAGGTGTGCGAGGTGGCGGTGTGCTCCAGCGCGCCCACCGAACTCGTACACGCCAGAGCCTGGAACATCCACGCGTACTCCGCCGCGGCGGGGTGGCCCGCGTCGGCCACGTTGGCGCGCGCGTGGCGGTCGTAGTCCAAGATGTCGCCCGACTCCGCGTTGATCAGGTCGACATGCACCACCGTATCGGACGCAGGGTCGTCCTCGGTGAGCGTCACCGCGTAGTCGGCGTCCGCGTCGTCGAACCCGCCGCCGCTCGCGTCGTGGGACAGAACCACCGGTGGACCGTCGAAGGAGTCGTCGTCGGCGGCGGCCGACACCCGCACCGTCTGCGCCGTGTTCCAGTTCCCGGACGAGCCCGACGTGAAAGTCAGCGTCGACGCCGACACCGCCGTCAGGAACGCCACGTCCGTGCTGCTGGACGTCACCGTCACCGTCACATCCGCCGTCGGCGCAGCCGACAGCCTCACGCGGTAGACTCCGGTCAGGCCCTCGCCCACCGTCAACCCGTCCAGCGGCTCGAACACCAGGCTGTTCCTGTCGTCGTCGGCGACCAGCAACGTGTAGTCGGCGTCCGCGTCGTCGAACCCGCCGCCGCTCGCGTCGTGGATCAGCGCCACCGTCTCGTCGGAGTCGCCGGGGTCGGCGGCGGCTGACACCGTCACGGTCTGCGCCACTAACCAGTGCCGCGGCGAGAACGTCAAATGCGCCGACGACACCGACACCGACGTCGACGACTCCGACACCTCCACCTTCACGTTGCCCGTCGGCTCGGCCGACAGCCTCACGCTGTAGGTCACCGTCGAGTTCTCGCCCACCGCCACGCCTCCGGCGGGCGAGAACACCAGCAGCTTCCGCGTCCGGTCGGTGGTCAGCCCCAGCAGCCGGAACTTGTCGCCCGCCGTCAGACCCGACGGCTTCAAGGCCCAAGACGACGACACCGGCACCGACGACGGCCATGGCCGCACCAGTTCCACCTCATGCACCTGCGACGTGTTGTCGGAGGCCGTCACCGTCACCAGCGCAGTCGCCTGCTCCCCGTGGCCCACCCTGAACTGGTGGCCCTCCAGGGCCGGCTCGTCGTCGTCGGGGCCGATCCCCACCGACGCCGTCCCATGCTTCGCCGCCGCGGCCAGCGTCACCCACGCCGTCGACGCGTCGAGCGTCGCCCGGTACGACACCGCCGTGTCCACGAACACCGGGCTCAGCGTCACCGGATTCCCCGACTCGTCGGTCACCGTCAGAGACGACAGCCTGTGCTTGTCCGCCAGCTCTCGGTACACCTCCACGGTGTAGGTCGTGGTCCAGTCCCGGGCCTCGGCGCGGACCAGCACCCCGAAGACGTTGGACCCCACGTCGAGGCCGACCTGGAAGCCGTTGTTGGGGTTGTTGTCGTTGTCGTCCAGCTCCGAGCCGTCGGCGTCTACCACCAACGCCTCCGCGCCTGTCGTGTCGCCCAGCGTCCACCCGACCGTGACCTGGCCCACCGAGTCGGCCACCGACCCCGCGCCGTAGGCCGTCTTGTCCGCCGCGAACGCCGGGTCCAGCGTCAACCCCGTCGCCGAAGTCCCCGGCCCCACCGTCAGCCCCGACAGACTCGAGTCGGTGGACTTCGCCTTGACCGTCACCGTGTATTCCCTGGAGGACGTGCTGCTGTCCTCGTGGGTTACCGTGATCGTCAACACCACGTCGTTGTTTGCGTCGAGGCCCGACAAGTCCACCGTCGCATAGCCACGACTCAGGGTGGGAGTGTCGCCACCGACGCTGTACGCCACCGTCTGACCGTCTCTGGGTGTCGCCTTGACACTTAGAGTTTCCGTGCCCTGATACACCTTCACCACATAGTCGGTGTGCTCCGGATCGAAGACCGGGTCGAGCGGGTAAACGGAGCTGAACCTGACCTTGATCCTCTGCAAGCTCAGATCGACCGTGTCGGTCACAGTCACCGTGTATTCCGGGTCCACGTCATCGAAGCCGCCGCCGGAGGCGTCGTGGGTCAGCGTCACCGTCTCGTTGTCGGCGTCGTCGTCCGGCGCCGCCTGCACCGTCACCGTCTGCGCCGTGTTCCAGTCGCCGGGCGTGAACGTCAGCGTCAACGCCGGCACCGACGCCGCAAGCGACGTCGACAGCGACACATCCGTGCCGACGTAGCCCGACACCGTCACCGTGACCGCAGCCAGCGGTCGAGCCGACAGCTTCACCGAATAGCTCGCCGAGGAGTTCTCGCCCACCCGCAACCCTGCGGCCGGGTCGAACACCAGAGACGCCGTGTCGTTGTCGTCGACGGCCACCTCGTAGGCGGTCGTCACCGACCCGTAGCCTCCGCCTGAGGCGCTCAGCGACAGCTCTGCCGAGTCGTCCCGCAGATCGTCGTCGGCCGCGGCGGTGACCGTCACGGACTGCGCGGTTGTCCAGTCGTCAGTCGTGAACACCAAAGACGTCGTCTCCACCGACACGTCCGGCGACCCCGAAGCCCTCGACACCGTCACCGTCACCGTGTCGGCCGGCTGATCCGACAGCCTGACCGTGAACGCGTTCGACCCCTCCTCCGTCACGCGGAACCCCGACTCCGGGTCGAGCACCAGCGACACGTCGACGACGGTCACCGTGTAGTCGTCGTCGGCGTTGTCGTAGCCGCCGCCGGAGGCATCGTGGGCCAGCGTCACCGAGCCGGCGGCGGCGTCGGCCGCGGCGGCCACCGTCACCGCCTGCGGCGTGTCCCAGTCGGTCGTGTCGAACGTCAACTGGAGCGTCGACGTCGACTCGGAACGCGACGTCGACAGCGACACACCCGTGCCGGCGTAGCCCGACACCGTCACCGTGACCGCAGCCAGCGGTCGAGCCGACAACCTCACCGAATAGCTCCGCGACATGCCCTTGCCCGTCCTCAGGCCCGAAGCCGGCTGGAACACCAGCGAGACGTTGGTGGTGTTGTAGGCGTAGATCTTGGAATGCTCGGCGCCGTCGCCGCGGGGGACGTAGACCACGCCGTCGTCGTACCAGGCGCCCCTGATGATGCCCGAGCCGCGGTGGCCGGCGTCCAGCACGAAGTCCGAGTCGGTGTCGCGGCTGCCGCCGTCCAGCGTGAAGCCGTACAGCTTGCCGTCGTGGACGTTGAGCACCCAGACCACCTCGCCGTCGCTGGCGACGCCCCTCAGATCACCGGTGCTGAAATGGGCGGTGGCGTCGATATCGTTGTCTTCGAAGCCGTCGGTGCCGTCGAGGCGTCGGCCGTAGTTGGCGCCGACATCGAGGCTGTAGGCGTAGATCCTGCCGTCCTGGGAGTCGCCCACCCAAATGGCGGCGCCGTCGGACCACATGCCTGCCGGGTACTCGTGATCGCCCGCCAGGGCGATGTTCTTGCCGGAGACGGCGTCGCCGTGGGTCGAGCCTCTGGCGCCGTCGGCTTCGACGTCGACGGTGTAGGCGTACAGAACGCCGTCGGAGGTGTCGGCCACCCACATGGTGCCGTCCACCGAAGAGTCGTCCGCCGCGACCGCGTCGGACCAGATCCCGCCCCACAGCCTGTCGTTTTCGCCCGACAGGGCGATGTCCAGGTCGGGGCGGCCGCCCTCGCCGTCGAGGCGGGCGCCGTCGGAACGGCGGAAGGCCAGCACCGCCTTGGGGTCGCTGCCGTCGTCGGCCACCCACAGGACGTCGCCGGCGCCCCACACGCCTCGAGGCTCGATCCCGTCGGTGCTCCACAAGAAGTCCAGGTCGTCGCCGGCGCGCCAACCGCCCGGAGCGGCCGAGCTGCGGCCCAGATGCAGCGTGTACTCGCTGGTGAGCAGACTGTCGTCGGGCACCGTCACCCTGACCGTGAACGTGTTGAGCCCCTCGCTCAAGGGAACCTGGTGACCGTTGGCGCCGTCGCCGTCAGCGTCGGCGACGGCGACACCGGCGGCGAGCACCGACACATCCGCCGGGGGGGTCACCATCCATTCGATGGTGGCCTGATCCTCGCCGCTGTCGAAGCCGGCGTGGTAGTACCGATGCCCGGGCACGAAGCCGTGCAGTTTCTCGTCGGACTCGCCGACGGCGGTGACCGACAGGTCGGTCAGCAGCGAGTCCACCACCTCGAACACGTCCGACAACACCAACAGCCCCGTTGAAAAGGGCGACGTCGTGCTCGCTGCGTTCAGGCCTCTTTCGGGGAAGCGCAGGTCGGCATAGGTCCTTGCACCTCCAGTGCCGAGCCCTTGGCCCGACGATGTCGTGCCGTTCCTGCGGCAGCCGGTCCATGCGTTGCGTGAAACGGGGGTGCCAGGTTGGACAGGGATGGGCTCACCCGACGTGTACGTCCGAACCGCTCCGGACCATCCGTTGTATAAGTCCGCGTAGTCGTCGGCGGCCCTTCCGCCGTCGAGCCAGTGGATCGGCACGCCCGTGTTGCCGTCGTTGGGGTTCGTCCCGGTGTGGTCGCGGGCGGCGACGGTCGCGGTGCAGCCGAGGACCTTGAACAAGTTCGGATAGGGCCGGACCGCGGCGTGGGCTCTCTCCCTCACGTCTTGTCGCACCGCTGCGTCGTAGTAGGAGATATCGGCATTGGTGGGTCTGTATGTCGATGCGACGGTGCGTGCCATCAGCCGGAACCTGTCGCCGACCCCCAGGCCGGCCGGGGTGAGCTGCCACGCCAACGACACGGCGGCCTCGCGGTACACCTCGATGACGTAGGTCTCGGTGGTGAGGCCGTCCGCGGCGGTGACGGTCACCTCTATGGTGGTGGGCCCCGCCGGCAGGGCGACCTGGTGGCCCGGAGCTGCGGAGGTGGTGTCGGCGTCGGCGGGGCTGACAACTGTCGTGGCGCCCGGGTTGCCCGCGCCCGGGGCGTAGTTCGCGGCAGCGGCGACCGTCACCTGTTTGACCGAGCTCTCCACCCTGGCCGCATAGCGGGTGACGTCCGCCCGGAACGTCGCCGGGTCCAGCGTCAAACCCGACGCCGACGTCCCCGACCCCAACGTCAACGCCGACAGCGTCGCATCGGAGTTGAGGGTGTTGTTCTCCACCGTCCGGCCGTCGAGGTCCGCGGCCTCGATGCCGGCATCGTCCTGGATCGGACCCTCGCCCGAGCCCGAGCCGGCTTTGGCGCTGTTGTAGCCGACCGTCACCGTGTCGGCGTTGCGCACCGGCGGGTCGAGCGTCAGCACCACGGCCGCGCCGCTCACCGCCACTGCGGTCACCGTCGTGGCGCGCGGGCTGCTGGTCGCCGCGTCGGTCACCGTCACCGCGAACGCCGCCGCGGCCGGCGCCGAGCCTGCGTCCAGCGCCCGGTTGTAGGTCAGCGTCAGCTCGTCGCCCACGACCGCGGCCGTGTCCAGCACCAGGGGGCGGGGGGTGTTGTAGGCGTAGACCTTGGAGCGGTCGGCGCCGTCGCCGCTGGGCACGTAGACCACGCCGCCGTCGTGCCAGGCGCCCCTGATGACACCGGCCAGGTCGCTGTGGCCGGCGTCCAGGGCGAAGTCCCAGCCCGATTCGCGGGTCCTGTCGCTCAGCCGGAAGGCGTACAACGTGTCTTCGTTGTCGTTGAACGCCCAGATCGCGGTGCCGTCGCCGGCGACGCCGCGCACCCGCTCGCCGCTGTCGAACACGCCGGCGCCGGAGACGTCGATGTCGTTGGCGGAGACGCGCCGGCCGTAGGTGCCCGCCTCGAGGCTGTAGGCGTAGAGCTTGTGGCCAGTGGTGTCGCCGCTGGTGCGATCACTGGAATCGCCCACCCACATGGTGGTGCCGTCGGACCACATGCCTGCCGGGTCGCCGTGGTCCGACACGTCGATGTCCTTGCCGGAGACGGCGTCGCCGTGGGTCGAGCCTCCGGAGCCGTCGGCTTCGACGTCGACGGTGTAGGCGTACAGAACGCCGTCGGAGGTGTCGGCCACCCACATGGTGCCGTCCACCGAAGAGTCGTCCGCCGCGACCGCGTCGGACCAGATCCCGCCCCACAGCCTGTCGTTTTCGCCCGACAGGGCGATGTCCAGGTCGGGGCGGCCGCCCTCGCCGTCGAGGCGGGCGCCGTCGGAACGGCGGAAGGCCAGCACCGCCTTGGGGTCGCTGCCGTCGTCGGCCACCCACAGGACGTCGCCGGCGCCCCACACGCCTCGAGGCTTGATCCCGTCGGTGCTCCACAAGAAGTCCAGGTCGTCGCCGGCGCGCCAGCCGCCCGGAGCGGCCGAGCTGCGGCCCAGATGCAGCGTGAAGTCCCAGCCCAGGAACTCCGGCGGCATGTCGCTCGACCTGACCTGCACCCTGACCGTGTTGAGGCCCTCGCTCAAGGGAACCTGGTGGCCGTTGGCGTCGTCGCCGTCGGCGTCGGCGATGGCGCCGCCGTCGGCGTCGAGCACCGACACCGTGACGGCCGCGGCGCCGGTGGCCGCCTCCCAGGTGATCGTGGCCACGTCGTCGCCGGGGCCGAAGCCCGCGTGGTACACGTCCTGAGAGTCGGTGAAGGCGTGCAGCCGGGTGCTGCCCTCGGTGTCGCCGGGCCCGGCCACCTTCAGATCGAACGACAGGCTGTCGGCGACCTCGAACACGTCCGACATCGCGTAATAGAACTCGCGGTTCGTGCCCGTGTTCGGCGCGGGTTCCAGATTGTCGTGTATGAATTCTTGGTCGTAGATGCCGGGCCAACCCCGGCGGACTGTCGCCGCCCCGAGCTGGTTGCCGGTCTCGCCCGTCCCGTCATCGGTGCATCCGGTCCAAGTCCACGCACCCTGATAAGGGTGCCTGTTATAGGTCCCCGACGTGAACCGGAACGGACGGAACACGCGGGGGCTGATGGTCGTGGCAGGGTCCCAGTTGCCGTCGTAGAGGTCCGCGTAGTTGTCGGCCACCTTGGCGCCGCCGAGCCAGTAGACGGGCACGCCCAGGCCGGCGCCGGAGTCAGTCCCGGTGTGGTCGCGGGCGTCTGTGTCCGCGGTGCAGCCGAGCACCTTGAACAGGCCCGCATAGGGGCGGACCGCGGCATGGCCGTGGTCCATGACGTTGGTCTGCACCCGCGTGTCGTAGTCGGCGATGGCGGTGGGTACGGCATCGCCGACCCTGGTCGTGACGGCCAGCAGCCGGAACTGGTCGCCGTCGACGAAGCCGTCGGGAATGAGCGGCCAGTCGCCCGGCACCAGGACTCCCGGCGCGGCGCGGCTCACGTCCACCGTGTAGGTCTCGGTGGTGGTGCCGTCCTGCGCGGTGACGGTGACCGTGACCGTGTTGGAGCCCACGCTCAGGTCCACTTGGTGGCCGATCTCGTTGCCGTCGGCGTCGGTGGGCGAGATCGCCACCGCGGCGGCCGAGTCGGTGGCCTCCGCCTCGACAGTCACCTGCGACATGCGGTTGAAGGCGCCGGCGTCGTAGCTCGTCCTCGGCGATTCGAAGTCCGGCCACAGATCAACCGGGCTGCCGGAGACGGCGGTCAAGGTCAGCGAAGCGAGCGACGCGTCGGCGCCCGAATCGTTGTCCACCACCACCGCCGTGAAGCTGGGCGCCTGGACCGTGGCCGACCTGGCGCTGCGGATCACGGCGCCGCCGTTCTCGGTCGCCCTGGTCTTGTCGTAGGCCAACGTCACCGTGTCGCCCAAGGCCGCCTCCGGCGACAGGGTCAGCCGCACCTCCGTGTCCGCCACCGCCACCGCGTCCACCGTCGTTGTGCGCCCGTTGTTCGACGAGTCGGTCACCGTCACCGTGAACGCCGTGGTCGACGGCACCGCAGCACTGTCGAGGTCCTCGCCGTAGGTCAGCGTCAGAGTGTCGCGGTTCGCCACAGCCGATTCGAGGTCCAGCTCGTCGTCGGTGATGGTCAAGACGACGTCCTCGGGGCCCGCCACCAGCGTGGAGGCGACGGAGGTTCCGCCCACAGCAACGGTGCGGTCGCCGGTGCGGACCTCGTCGGGGGTGGCGGTGACGACGACCTCGCCGCTGCTGACCATGGCGTCCTTGGCGATGGTCAGTGTCGTGTTGGAGCCCAACGACGCCGGCGCGTCCGCCGGCAGCGACACGGTGACGGTGATCTCCGACTCGGCGGGCAGGTCCGTGGAGGCGGTCACCGTGGAGGCGCCCCCAGCCTCGGCGACGGTGTCCGGTGTGAGCGTCAGAGACACCGTCACGGGGCGCTGGTAGGCGAGCAACTTGTCGTCCGTGCCGTCTTTGGCGGCTATCCACAGGGTCTCGCCGTCGAACCACACGCCCCTGGGCCTGCTTACCGTGGAGTCCAGCGGGCCGAGGTCCTTGCCGCCGTCGCGGGCGCCGCTGTCGAGGGTGTAGGCGAACAGCCCGGCGGGGGTTGCGGGGGGTCCGGTGCTGCCCGAGTCGGCCGCCCAGATCGTCGTGCCGTCGGACCAGACGCCCTGGGGGAATCCTCTGGAAGTGCCGCCGTCGGGCAGACTGAGATGCCGGCCGGCGACGGGATCGCCGAAGGTCGGGCCGGTGGCGCCGTTGGAGTCGATCACCAAGTTGTAGGCGCGGAGCCCGCCTTGGCTGACGCCCGCCCAGATCGTCGTGCCGTCGGACCAGACGCCCTCGAGCAGGCCATGGTCGGTCATGTCGAACTCCAGGTCCTCGACCCGTTCGCTGTGGGCGTCGCCTACGGTGCCGTCGGCGGCGACGTCCATCCGGTAGGCGTAGACCTTCACGCCGTCCCTGGTTCTGTAGTTCGCCACCCACATAGTGGTCCCGTCGGACCAGATGCCCCGGGGGCTGATGTTGCCCTCGGCCAGGTCGAAGTCCTTGCCTGTGTCGCGGGCCCCGGTCGACAGGGTGTAGGCCCTGAGAATGCGCTCGGTGGAGGTGACGTGGCCCACCCACACGGTGGTCCCGTCGGACCAGACGTCCCTGAAGTCGGTGAACAGGTCGAAGTCCATGGTGCTGACACGCACGAAGCTGTCCAGGGCCGCGGTCTCGTCGTCGGTGACGACCAGCCTGAGAGGCGCCGGGTGCGCCACCCCCTCCGTGTTGGCGACGTCAGCCGCCACCGACACGAAACGCTGCCCCGTGAACACGTCGTCGTCGGTCGCGGTGACCGTGACCGCGACCGGGCCGAGACCCCCCGCCGTGATCGTCGCACTCGCCGGCGCGAAGGTCAGCGGGGAGTCCAGTCCCTTCGGCGCGTCGACCGTCGCGCTGAACGAGATCACGGTGTCCACGCCCGAAAGCTCCGCCAGAGAGATCGTGATCTCGGCGCTGCCGCCGTCCTCGGCAAGGACGACCGGCGTCGCCGACCACACCAGCTCGGGCGGCGTCCGGTACGCGAGCACCTTCTCGCCGCCCGAGTCGGCCACCCACATAGTGGTCCCGTCGAACCACAGGCCGGCGGGCTTGTTCGCGCCGGACAGCGACAGCTCCCTGCCGCTGTCATGACCCTTGTCCGACATCTTGTAGGCGTAAAGCTTGCTGTCGTCGGAGTCGGCCACCCACATGGTGGTCCCGTCGGACCACAGGCCCGCAGAGTTCCGGTTGCCGGAGCCGGATGTGCTGAATTCCTTGTCCATGACACGGGACCCGTCCGACATGTCGTAGGCGTAGATCCGGTCGTCGTCGGGGTCGGCCACCCACATGGTGACGCCGTCGGACCAGATCCCGGTCGGATCGCTGTTGTCGGAGTGCAGCATCAGATCCTTGTCGGGGACGGCTTCCATAGTCGACGTGCTGTACGCGTACAGCTTCTCGCCGGTGTTGTCGGCCGTCCACAGGGTGACCCCGTCGGACCAGACACCGAACGCGGCGGAGTTGCCCGGGGCGGCGAAGACCTGGCCGTTGCCGGCAAGAGTGTCGTAGTCCCTGCTGGAGTCGCGGGTCCCGTCCGAGAGGTTGTAGGCGTACAGCTCGTTGTCGAAGCCGGTGGTGTCTGCGTCGCTCGCCCACAGGGCGACGCCGTCGGACCACAGGCCCCAGGGCTGCGCTCCGGACGCTCCCCCGAGGCTGTCGATATCGCTCAGGCTGTAGCGGCCGAACCCGGCGACGGGCGCCTCCTCGTCGTCGCTGACGGCGAGGACGACGGACGACGGGGCGGCCGCCGCGCCGGAGGCGACGGTGGCGGTGACGGCCATGAAGCGGACGCCGGTGGGCAGGTCGTCGTCGATGCCGACGAGGGTCACCGTGCCGGTGCTGGCGGTGGCGTCCGCGGCGATCGTCAAGGTGGAGCCGACGAGCGCGGCGGGCGGGAAGTACGATCCGGGGGAGGCGGGCGCGGCTCTGACGGTGAGGGTGATGTCGGCGTCGGAGGCCTGATCGATGGTGGCGGTGACTGCGGCGCTGTCGCCGCCGCTCTCCGGCACCGACCGCCGCGACAGCGCCAGAGTCGCCTTGGGGGGCAGGTCGTAGGCGAAGACAGCGAAGACGCCGCCGCCGGGGTCGGCGCCGTCGGCCACCCACAGAGTGCTACCGTCGGACCACATCCCCCTGGGATCGGTGTTGTCGGCGTGCAGGGCGAGTTCCTTGCCGGGATCGTGCTGGCGGGAGTCGGCCTTGTAGGCGTACAGCTTGTCGTCGGCGGTGTCGGCCACCCACAGGGTGCGCCCGTCGGACCAGAGGTACGAGGGGTCCCGGTTGTCGGCGTGCAGCTGGATCGTCCTGGAGGCGGTGTGCGTCCAGGAGCCGCCCGACAGAACGTAGGTGAAGATCCGGTCGGGGGCGTCGCCGGGGTTGCCGCCGTCGTCGACCACCCACATCGTGGACCCGTCGGACCAGATCCCCCTCGCCTCCGTGTTGGCGCTGGCCAGCGTGAGGTCGCGGCCGCTGTCGCGCTCCATGTCGGACATGCTGTAGGCGTACAGCTTGTCGTCTTCGTGGTCGGCCACCCAGAGGGTGGTGCGGTCCGACCACACGCCCGCAGCGCCGCCGTTGTCGTTCGCGTCGTCGGCGTTGTCGGCGTGCAAGTCGACGTCCCGCGCCCCGGCGTACGACCTGTCGTCCGCGGCGTAGGCGTACAGCTTGCGGTCGTCGGCGTCGGCCACCCAGATGGTGGAACCGTCGCTCCACATGCCCCGGGGGTCGATGTTGGCGGCGTCGAGGGCGAAGTCCGAGTCGGAGTCGTACGCGCCGTCGCCCACGGGCACGGGCTCGTCGTCGGAGACGAACAGCGTGACGTCGTCGGGGCTATCGACGGTGACTGTGCTCGCGGCAGCGACAGCGGCGATGACGACTGGCCGGACGCCGGTGCGGAGAGCGTCGTCGACGCCGGTGAGGGTCACCACGTCCTGCGCGCGGCTGTCGGTCTTGCCCGCAGGGATGACAAGGGTGACGTCCGTCGACAGCGTCACCGGCACGCCGGCGCCGGCGGGGATCGAGACGGTCACCGTGACGTCCTCGGAGGAGGATCCGTCCAGGCTGGCGGTCACCGTCGAGGTGCCGCCGTCCTCGGAGATCGCCAAAGGATCCAGCAGCAGCGACACCTTCAGGCCGGTCTGGGCCTGGGCTTCGGCGTCCGGCAGCCCGAGCGTCAGCGACACTGCCAGGCCGGCCACCACGACCGCGGCCGCGGCGATCAGCAGCAGCGGCGCCCGGCCCGCCGAGAGGGCCGCCGACTTCACACACCCCACCGCGTACCGACCGGCCCGCAGCCTCTCCGCGGCACACCGGACAGATCAGCGAGGACGGGGATAATGCACATGGCCAATCCCACCCCCCACCCCCCCCCCCCAATCCCGAGAACCGACGCGCTCACGGGCCGAAGCATAGACCAGCGACCTATGTGATGTGGGACCAAGCAAGACGATCGATGACTGCACCTTCATCCTTGCCAACCAACGGTAGAGCTTGCCGTGGATCAACCTCGGTTTCTGCCAGGCTGTCCATCTGGCAGAGCCAGAGAGCCTGCTTGAGGGATCAGGCGCCAATAGGGGACGCATTCGAGGACACCGTGTCGGCCTGTCCGGCGGTCATCCCGTCTCGACATCCGAATCGAGACATCTCGGTTGCTGCGGGGCCGCCTCCCAAGACGCGTCCCAGCGGCTGCCGCGCTCGGCGCCGCCGCGCACGAAGTTCCAGTGGTCTGCCAGCATCTGCGCCAAGCCTCGGCGGGCCTGCCAGCCCAGCTCCTCGCGGGCTCGGGTGCAGTCGGCCCAGCAGGCCTCGACGTCGCCGGGGCGGCGCCCGGAGACCTCGTAGGGGATGCGGGCGCCGACAACCTCGCAGGCTGCGGCCAGGACCTGCAGCACGGTGGCGCCCGAGCCGGCGCCCAGGTTGTAGACCCGGCTTCGAGCCGGGGCCAAGCCCGCGTCCAGGGCAGCGGCATGCCCCTCGGCCACATCCATGACATGCACGTAGTCGCGGACCGCGGTGCCGTCGACGGTGGAATAGTCGGCCCCGAAGACGTCCAGCCGGTCGCGGCGGCCGGCGGCGACCTGCAGGATCCGGGGCACCAGACCGGCCGGCTCGCCCGCCGGGTCCTCCCCCATCAGCCCCGACGGGTGCGCTCCGACCGGGTTGAAGTAGCGCAGTGAGACCACGCTCGTCGTCGACGCCGCCGCGGCGTCGGCGAGGATGCGCTCGCCCATCAGCTTCGTCTCGCCGTAGGGGCTCTCGGGCGCGGTCGGCGAGTCCTCGGTGACCGGCAGCGCGGCCGCCGACCCGTAGACGGCGGCCGACGAACTGAACACCAGCCTCCCGACGCGGCGGTCGATGGCCGCCTCGGCCAGCGAGATCACCGAACCGAGGTTGCTGCGGTAGTAGCCGAGCGGATCCCGCACAGACTCGGGCACGCTCTTGCGGGCCGCGAAATGGAGCACCGAGTCGATCCGGTGCGCGCCGAGGACCGCATCCAGGGCCTGCCGATCGCCTGCGTCGCCCTCCACGACCGGCAGGTCCGAGCGGGTGAGGCCGCGGACGGCGTCGACCGCTCGGCCCGAGGCGTTGGAGAAGTCGTCGAGGATCACCACGTCCCGGCCGGCCCGGTGCAGCGCCACCACGGTGTGGCTGCCGATGTAGCCGGCGCCGCCGGTGACCAGCGTCGCCATCACACACCACGCGGGCGGGCAGCGCCGCCCGGTGCCGACTCATCGACTACGACCGGCTGGTGCCCCGGCTCGATGACACCACGCGGGCGAGCTGCGCCTCCCGGTGCCACGCCGCTGTTCGCTACGCCCGCGGGCCGGCGCGGCCGCGGCCTCGCTCGGCGCCTCCTGTCGCTCGTCACGGTCGCCGTCCCCCGCTCTGCGCCTCAGTCCGTCTCAGGCGCCCTGGCATCCGACAACGCCCACCCGGGCGGAACCTCGAAGCCCTCGCCTATCAGGGTCCCGTCCGACACGCGGGCGCCCCGGCCGACGGTCGCTCCCGCCCCCACCACAGAGTCAAGGACGGCCGAACCCGCCTCGATCACCGCCCCGGCATGCACGGCCGAGCCTCGCACCACAGAGCCGGCAGCCACCACTGCGCCGGCCATGACCACACTGCGCTCGACGACGGCGCCGGGATCCACGCAGGCCTCCGGCGACACGCCTTGCGCCGCCCGGCCGCGCCGGCCGTCGAGCAGGTCGAGCTGAGCCTGCAAGTAGGTCCGGGGAGTGCCAGCGTCGATCCAGTAGGCGTTCTGCCGCTGCGCCCACAGCGTGCCGTCGGCGGCCATGGCGGGGAACACCTCGCGCTCCACCGAGACGCGGCGCCCGCCGGCAATCCGCCCGACCACGGAAGGCTCCATGAGATAGGTCCCCGCGTTGATCCCGCAGCCCGGCGGCGGCTGCGGCGGCTTCTCCAGGAAGGCGCCCACCCGACCGTCGGCGCCGACCGCCACCACTCCGTAACGGGAAGGATCGTCCACGTCCATCACGTGGATGGTGGCCTCGGCGCCGGCCGAGCGGTGCAACCGCAGCATCTCTGCCGCATCGACGTCTGTGATCACGTCGCCGTTGGCCACCAAGAACGTCCCGTCGGCGGATCCCATGCCTGACTCGGTGAAGGCGAAGCGGATCGCGCCCGCGGTGTCGAGCGGCTCAGGCTCCACCACGCAGCACAGCTCCACCCCCGCGCAGCGACCGTCCGGATAGGCGTCGCGGAACACGTCGTGGTGGTAGCCGAGCGCCAGCACCACCCGGGAGACTCCGTGGCGTCGCAGGCCTGCCACCACATGCTCGAGCATGGGCCGATGCAGCACAGGGAGCATCTGCTTCGGCGTGGTCAGCGTCAGGGGGCGCAGACGAGTCCCGAGACCTCCGACCAGCAGGACCGCCTGCACGCCACCGCCCGCGGCCTAGAGCAGCTGCGGGCCGCGGCTGCCGGCCGGTGCTCTGTCGACGATTGTTCGCATGCGTGTCGAGTGTGGTCGGGGTTCGGTGCCGGTGCCCGGACTTCAGCGGGTCATCCACCGCAAAGATGCACGGCCGCTCGAAGTTCGGGAGCCCGGTGCCGCTGCGAGCCTCGAAAAGGATCTCACGAGCTGCAGGCGACCGACGGGCCTCTACTCCTCGGACGGAGCCGTCTCGGGCGGAGCCTCGGACTCAGACTCCGACTCCGGCGACGAATCCGACTCAGAAGGCGACTCCGGCTCCGGCTGGGAATCCGACTCCGGCGGCGCCTCAGACTCCGGCGGGAGCTCCGACTCCGGCGGGGCATCTGTCGGATCGAGGTCGGTGCTCGGCCCGGTGGAGAGCAAGTTCCCCGCCGAGGCCGAAAGCGCTGTCTGGAGCCTGTCTTCGGGCGGCGGCGGGATGACGGTCCCGGCGGGGACACGGGCGAAGGTGAACGCCTCCAAGTCCCCCTGCAGGCGGACGTCGCCGAAGTCGTCGGTATAGGTGTCGGTCACCTCGTAGATGTCGGCCAGGCCGGTGACCGGGTCGTCGGCGCCGGGGCCGTCGGCGTCTGCATCGATCCGGGCGAAGCGCACGACCCTGATCACGGTCGGCTCGCCGTTGCAGTCGGATCCGGCCTCCAGCACGCCGATGCCGGGGCCGCTGATCTCGTCGTCGGTGACCCTCGCCCCCATCGCCTCGAAGAACACGCCGAGATCGGCGCGGTCGCCGGCAGCGGAGCTGTTCCACGGGTGGATGTGGACCACGCCGTCCTGGTGGGAGTGGATGCCGTCGGGGTCGGCGGCGCTGGTGAAGGCAGGCAGGAACCGGTCGCAGTCGTAGATCCCGTAGGCCGAGTGCCAGTGATCGTTGCCGACCCTCGGAGCCGCCGCGGGCACACGAGAGGAGCGGGCGAACATCACCAGAGCCACTCCGAGCACCACCACCACCGCCAGTGCCAGCGGGAACGCGACATCACGGCGCTCACGGACACCCTTGGACGAAGCCGCCGCTCTGGCGGCTCGCTGGACCTTCTTCGACGAACTCGACTTTGTCACAGCCCGTCACGCTATCGGCCCGACGCGCCCAACCTTCACATGCCGACACCGATGTACGTGAAGCCGCGACGCTCCAGTTCGCCGCGGTCGAGCAGGTTGCGGGCATCGATCACGTGCAGATCGTCCATGGCTGTCGCCACCCGGTCGAAGTCAAGCTCCCGGAACTCGTCCCACTCGGTAGCCACCACCAGCGCCGAAGCGCCGTCGCAAGCCGCGTACGCGTCGTCCTCCACGGCCACGCCAGCCTGCTCGGTGGCTGCACAGGCCCAGACTGCCGGATCGTAGGCATGGACCGCCGCGCCCGCCCGGGACAGGCGCCCGGCGATCTCCAGCGAGGGCGAGCCCCGCGTGTCGTCGGTTCCGGCCTTGAATGCCAGACCGAGCAGCGCGACGCGGGCTCCGGGCAGATCGACGCGGCACGCGACCTTGCCGACAATCCCGTCGAACTGCGCTTCGTTGACTTCCATCACGCTTCGCAGCAGCGCGAAGTCGTAGCCCGCGGCGGAGGCCGCCGCGACCAGCGAACTCGTGTCCTTGGGAAGGCACGAGCCGCCCCAGCCCGGCCCGGGCCGCAGGTAGTCGCGGCCTATCCGGCTGTCGTGGCCCATGCCCTCCAGCACGTCGCCGACGTCGGCGCCCACGGCCTCGCACAGCGCCGCGACCGAGTTCGAGAACGACAGCTTCGTCGCCAGGAAGGCGTTGGCCGCGTACTTGACGGTCTCCGCGGAGGCCGTGTCGGTGACGAGCAGGGGCGAGTCGATGCTCTCGTAGAGTCCGGCCACCCTCTCGGCCACCGCGGCGTCGGCCGCACCGACCACGACCCGATCAGGATTGAGGAAGTCGTCGACGGCGGAGCCCTGCCTCAGGAACTCGGGGTTGGACGCCACCGAGACGTCCGCCCGTGCCAGCACCCTTTGCAGCGCCGCTGCCGTACCTGCGGGCGCAGTGGACTTGTTCACCACCACAGCGTCCGGCCGCAGGCTCGGCCCAATCTCGGAGACGGCAGCCTCCAGGTAGCCGAGGTCGGTGCCGCCGTCGGGCCCGGAGGGCGTGGGCACGCACAAGAAGACGAAATCGACGCGAGCCGCCGCCGCCGCGGAGCCGTGCTCGAAGGAGAGGCGGGCCGAGTCGAGCCCGGCCCGCACCAGCTCAGCCAGTCCGGGCTCCTGGATCGGCATCTCGCCTCGCTGGAGCCCGGCGATCCGGGGCTCGTCCACGTCGGTGCAGACGACGACATGCCCCATGCGGGCCAGGCACGCAGCCGTGGTGAGGCCTACATATCCCGCCCCGACGACGGCCACCGCGGCCGCTGGCGCGGCCGACCGCTCGACACCGTCCACGGGCCTAGCCAGCACGTCCCGGTCAGCCACAGGACTCGCCCTCGGGCGGACGACCCAGGACAGTCGCCGGCCCGGCGTCCGTCTCAGCCGATTGCGCGGCGACCGAGTTCGCGGCCACTCCGGCGGCGGCGCCGTCGAAGGACCCGGCGCTCTCCCCCACCGGACCACCAGCCAGCACGACGCGCTGCGCGGCCGGCGCCGGCGCAGCCTCGACTCCGGGT
This sequence comes from Acidimicrobiales bacterium, assembly GCA_965116865.1. GTDB lineage: Bacteria > Actinomycetota > Acidimicrobiia > Acidimicrobiales > Aldehydirespiratoraceae > Aldehydirespirator. The sequence continues at coordinate 1,579,863 of OZ220727.1, forward strand.
GGCGGGCCCCCTGGGGCGCTCTCAGCATCAGCCGCCCCCCGGAAGACGTCGAGCAACGGCTCGTTCGCCTGATGGAGCGCAGCCTCGCCCTTGTAGCGGCCGTCAGGCCACCACAGCGTGTAGACCTCCAGGCGCTGACGCTCAAGGTCCTCGAGATTGAAGTCGGAAAAGGTCTGCGCCACGGAAACGAGCTCGCCGAGGGTCAGCGCCTGATCGATGGTCACGAATGCGGCTCCCGTCTCGATCATGCCGCCGATGGTGGTCGGGTTCCGGGCGCCCCGGCTGATGGCCCGATCGAGGGCGAGCACCAAGAAGTCCTGCTGACGAGCGATGCGACTGAAATCGTCGCCGCCGGTGATGGTCCAGCGCCCGTCGATCAGCTCAGTGTAGGTGCGGCTGCGCACGTACTGGAGCGCCTGCTCGCCTCCGAGCACATGGCAGCCCGGCTCGGTGATGTTCAGCTTCGACTTGGGATCGTGCACCGGATGGGGGAACCACACCGGCACTCCCCCGAGCGTGTCCACCAGCTGCTGGAAGCCAGCAAAGTCGGCCTGGACGTAGTGGTTGATCTCCACATCGAACATCGAGGTGACAGTCTCCACCAGCAGCGGGGCCCCGCCGATGAAGAAGGCGGAGTTGATCTTGTGGTCCTGGGCGCCTGGGATCTCGGCCCAAAGGTCCCGGGGGATCGACAGCACCCACGCCGACTTCGCCTTGGGGTCGAGGCGCAGCAGCATGATCACGTCGGCCAGGCTCTTGCCGCCGGCCGCCACCCCGCTCGCCTGGGACGCGGCTGCGCCTCCCGCAGCGTCGGTGCCACTGTCGATGCCGACAAGCAGAAAGTTGACGGGGTCGCCTGGCTCGGTCTCGGTGTGCAGCAGCTCACGGCCGTACTGGACGCTCTTCACGATCTGCACGCGGTCGACGTCCTCCCAGACTTCCTCGACATACCGCACGGTCCTCGCCGACACCACCGCCGAGACGATCACCAGGAGGCTCGCGACCACCACAAGGCGCTGCGGCCAGGTGCGCCGCAGCCGCTCGCCGCGTCCGTTGGTCACGGAGGGCCATCGTACCGCCGGCGATGATGGGCACTGCCTCACCCTCGACCGCACAGCGAACGACAACCCTCCCGGCCTCAGGACCGGAGGTGGAACGTCGGCCCTGGCCCGCCGCGACATGGCGCCCGTCTCCCGGCCTCAGGAACGGAGGTGGAACACGTCTCCAGGACCGGCGCCGTCATGGGGATGGCACTCCCGGCCTCAGGAACGGAGGTGGAACACGTCTCCAGGACCGGCGCCGCCATGGGGATGGCACTCCCGGCCTCAGGAACGGAGGTGGCACACGTCTCCAGCGTCGATCGCGACCTCGCCGCGGTCGGCGTCCACGATCAGGCGACCGGTGCCGTCGATGTCGACCGCGGCGCCCGTCACCGTCGTTCCGTCAGTGCGTTCCACCCTCACAGCGGAGCCCAGCGTGGCCGACGCGGCCCTCAGGTCCGCCCGGGCCCTGCGGGGGTCTGCCAGGAAGCCGGGCAACCGGTCGAGCAGGGATGCCAGCAACTCATCGCGACTCACCGCGCCGCCGGCCTCCACCAACGAGACCGCCCCGGGCTCCGGGGGCGCCGCCGCTACGTTCAGCCCCAAACCCACCACCACCACCGCCGGATCGCCGTCGACCATCTCCGAGAGCACGCCCGCCAGCTTCCCCGAAAGGTCCGGCGACTCGATCACCAGGTCGTTGGGCCACTTGACCCGCACCACCGCTCCCCCGCCACCGAGAGCCTTCGATGCGGAGGCCAACGCGGCGGCCGAGACCGCGGCGACCGGGTCGAGGGCTCGCGCCGCGTCGGCCGCAAGCCGGAAACTGACGAGCAGCGACGCCTCTCCTTTGTGCGGCCCGGTGGCGGAATCCGACCAGCGACGCCGCAGACGACCCCTGCCCGCGGTCTGATGATCGGCCACCAGGACCGCGAGCGAGCGATCCCCGAGCCGGGCCTCCCGCACCAGATCGTCGTTCGTGGAGCCGGTGGAGGCGACGTGACACAGCCGGCCCAGTTCTGCCCGGCGGGCCGCGGCGCAGCTCAGCGGGAGCTGCTCCGAAGCCGACCGCGACTCTGATATGACCGGTCTGTTCCCCGGCAGTCTCGACGCCGCCGGGGAAGGCTCCGAAGCCGACCGCGACTCTGATATGACCGGTCTGTTCCCCGGCAGTCTCGACGCCGCCGGGGAAGGCTCCGAAGCCGACCGCGACTCTGATATGACCGGTCTGTTCCCCGGCAGTCTCGACGCCGCCGGGGAAGGCTCCGAAGCCGACCGCGACTCTGATATGACCGGTCTGTTCCCCGGCAGTCTCGACGCCGCCGGGGAAGGCTCCGAAGCCGACCGCGACTCTGATATGACCGGTCTGTTCCCCGGCAGTCTCGACGCCGCCGGGGAAGGCTCCGAAGCCGACCGCGACTCTGATGTGACCGGTCCCATGGTGGACATTCTGTGCGATCCGGGTCGCGATCGGCTATCCAATGCGATGATGTTCAGCAAGGTGCTGGTGGCCAACCGGGGCGAGATCGCGGTTCGTGTGATCCGAGCCTGCCGCGAGATGGGCATCGCCGCGTCCGCCGTGTACTCCGACGAGGACCGCGGCGCCATGCATGTGCGGCTCGCCGACGAGGCCTACGCGCTGGGCGGTTCGGCCGCAGTGGACAGCTACCTGTGCACAGGCGCCCTGGTGGCAGCGATCGAGCGCAGCGGCGCCGACGCGGTGCATCCCGGATACGGGTTCTTCAGCGAGAACGCCGATTTCGCGCGAGCCGTCGCCGCTCAGGGCGTCGCTTTCATCGGACCGCCGCCGGAAGCGATCGACGTGATGGGCGACAAGATCTCGGCACGGGACGCTGCGGTGCGGGCGGGAGTGGAGCCCGTTCCGGGCACCACCGAGCCGATCGGCGACGCCGCCCAAGTCGAGGCCTTCGGCGCGGCTCACGGCTGGCCCGTGGCCGTGAAGGCGGCCTACGGTGGTGGTGGCCGCGGCATGAAGGTCGTGAGGGCGGCCGCCGAGGCTGCGGCCGCGGTCGAGTCGGCCCGACGGGAGGCTCTCGCCTACTTCGGACGCGACGAGCTCTACTTGGAGCGCTACTTCGACGGTGCCCGCCATGTGGAGGTGCAGGTGCTGGCCGACTCCCACGGTGCCTGCGTGCATCTCGGCACCCGCGACTGCTCGGCTCAGCGGCGTCATCAGAAGCTCGTCGAGGAGGCGCCCGCTCCCGGCATCGATCCCACCGTGCTGGAGGCGATGGGCGAGGCGGCGGTGGCGGTGGCCCGCGGCTGCGGCTACGTGAACGCAGGCACCGTCGAGTTCCTCTACGCAGAAGACTCGTTCTACTACCTCGAGATGAACACCAGGCTCCAAGTCGAGCATCCCGTCACTGAGATGGTGACCGGGCTGGACCTGGTAGAGCTGCAGCTGAGGATCGCTGCGGGCGAGAGGCTGAGCCTCACCCAGGCCGGCGTCGCGCTCCACGGCTGCGCCATCGAGGTGCGCGTCAACGCCGAGGACCCGGCCGGGGGCGCGTTCCTCCCCTGCCCCGGCCCCGTCACCGACCTGAGGCCTGCGGGGGGCTACGGCACCCGGTGGGACAGCGGCTACGAGGCGGGCGACAGGATCAGTCCGCACTACGACAACCTCATCGGCAAGCTCGTCGTGTGGGGCAGCGACCGCGAAGTCGCCATCAGCCGCGCGCTGCGGGCACTGTCCGAGACGCGGGTCGCCGGCGTGGCTACCACCGTCGGAGCCGCTCAGGCCATCCTCGCCCACCCGGACTTCGCGGCCGTGGCCCACTCGACCCGCTGGGTGGAGGAGCGGCTCGACTTCGACTCGCTGCCCGCTCCGCCGGCCGGCGACGCCGGGGCCGGGGCCGGCCGCGACGGCGACGCCGAACCGACGGTGCGCCGCGAGCTGGAGGCGGAGGTAGACGGCAAGCGGTTCAGCGTGGCTCTGTGGACGCCGGCGACCGTCGGCGGCGCCCCGACGCGCCCCGGCGCGTCGCGCCGCAGGGCTCGGGGGCCGGCCGGCCTCGGCAGCGGCGCTGCAGAGGTCACCGTCCCGATGCAGGGCACGATCATCAAATGGCTGGTTGAGGTGGGCGACACGGTGGAGGCAGGCCAGACGGTGGCCGTGCTCGAAGCCATGAAGATGGAGAACAACATCGCCGCCGGCCGAGCGGGCACGGTAACCGAGATCCTGGTGAGAGTGGGTGACTCCGTCGGAGGCGGCGACACCGTCGCGGTGATCCGCTGAACGGACCCCCAGCGCATGCCGAGCCCGCGCGATGCCGCTCCCCGGCCCTGCAGCCCCTTAGCTTGAATCCACTGCCCGCACCAGCATCTCACAAGCGCTCAGATGGCCAGCCTGCTGCGACGCGCCCTCGACCTCGACACAACCGCATAAGCGCCGGTTGCTCGAAGCGCCGGTTGCTCGGCTGTCCCGAAGGAGCCGATTCGGAGGGAAGCCCAAGTCCGTGGTGTCGCTGCGGTGCAATCCCCGCTCTTGCTCGCTGCGACACCACAGACTCTCACCTATTTGCGCTTGCTCTTAGAGGCCGAGCGAATAGGCGGGAGCGAAGCGGCCCATACAGGCGAGGCCGTGGCCCGAGCGGCCCGTGAGCGCAGCGAACAAGAGCGGGAATGACACCGCAGCGACACGACGGACTCACTCCTATCCGCGCAGCCCCTTAGTTAAGCTCGGTCCTGTGACCGGGACCGATGTCAGCGTGGTTCTGCCCGTCTACAACGAGGCTTCCCATCTCGGCGCGGAACTGGACCGCATCACAGCAGCCCTGCGGGCCTCGCGCTACTCGTGGGAGGTTCTGGTGGTCGACGACGGGTCCGACGACGGCTCAGACGACCTGGCACTGGGACGCGACGGCGTCAGGCTGATCCGGTCGGGCCGCAACCGCGGCTGCGGCGCGGCGCGGCGCATCGGCACCTTGGCCGCCGCCGGCCGGACGGTGGTCTGGACGGACGCCGACATGACCTACCCCAACCACGAGATACCGGCACTGGTGGACGACCTCGACGGCGCCGACCAGGTGGTCGGGGCCCGCACCACCGAGCAGGGCACGCTCAAGGCGCTGCGCGTCCCGGCCAAGTGGGCCATACGCCGGCTGGCGTCGTACCTCGCCCGGACCCGCATCCCCGACCTGAACTCGGGCTTCCGGGCAATGCGCCGCGACGTCGCCGAGCAGTTCGCGGCCGAGCTCCCCGACGGCTTCTCCTGCGTCACCACCCTCACGATGTCGTTCCTGATGAACGGCTACACGGTGCGCTACAAGCCCATCGAGTACAGGCCGCGGGCCGGCCGCTCGAAGTTCCGATGGTGGGCCGACACCCGCCGCTATCTGCTTCAGGTGGTGAGGATGATGCTCTCGCACGACCCTCTGCGCGTGTTCATGCCTCTGGCTGCGCTGCTCGGAGCGATCTTCGCCGCCAAACTCGGCTACGACTTCGCCAGCAAGGATCTTCGGGTGGCGACCAACACTCTGCTGCTGGGCTTCGCGGCCATCCAGACGCTGGCCATCGGGCTCCTGGCCGACCTGGTGGTGAGAGTGGCGAGGCCGAGGCGGCTGATACCGTCGACCGACACGGCCGAGGTCGCAGCGGACGCCGCGACCGCGCCGTCCGGCTCCCGCAGCCGGCCGTTGGCCAGGCCTCCCGGCGAGCGTTCGTGCAAGAATGGTGATTCTTGATGCTCTTCCATCCTTTACGTTTGCTCGTGAGCCTGCTCGCGGCAGCAGTGCTCGCAGCGGGCGCCTTGGCCGCACCCGCTGCAGCCCACCCCCACGGCACCAGCGACAAGGAGTTCACCTTCGACGGCGGGGGCTGGGGCCACGGCACCGGCATGAGCCAGTACGGCGCCCTCGGTCGGGCCTATGCGGGTCACACCTACGCCCAGATCCTGGAGTTCTACTACCAGGGGACAGAACTGGCGACCGGCCCCGGCCTGGTCCCCGACGACATCGATGTGCGCATCGCCGTTCACAGCACCACCGTCTTCAGGCCTAGCGGGCTGTTGACGGTAGCCATGGACGGTCGCTTCCTGGACACCACCCTCAACACGCTGACGGTGCGTCGCGGCAACGGCGGCTGGCACATCAATTCCAGCAACATCGACTGGTGCCGCGGGTTCTGCAGCGGGACCAATCTGACGGTCAGCTTCACAGACGGGCAAGCGGTCCGGGTCTCCAACACCACCAACGGCGCCCAGCTCTACGCCCACGGTCAGTTCCAGCTGACACCGGCCGCCGGCGGTGTCGCGAACTGCGGCAGCGCCGGCGCCAACCAGTACTGCCTCGTGGTGGGCGACATGACCATGCAGCAGTACCTCTACGGCCTCGCCGAGGTGCCCAGCGACTGGCCGGCGGAGGCTCTGAAAGCCCAGGCCGTCGCGGCCCGCAGCTACGCCGCGGCAGTGATCGCGAACCGGGAAGGCTGGCCCTCCCCCTTCGACCTCTACGCGTCGACCCGCGACCAGGAGTACCGCGCCTGGGACTTCGAGAGCGAGGGCGGCCACCGCGTCTGGAGGAACCAGGTGGACGCGACCGACGACACGGTGCTCGTACACCAGCCGGACGGCCAGGACGAGCGCGAGCTGGTCGTGGCCTACTACACCTCGTCGAACGGCGGGCACACCGCCGCCAACGAGGAGCCGCGGCGCGACCATGTGCCGTACCTGGTGGCCCAGCCGGACCCCTTCGACGCCGCCCCCGACGCCGACGGAGAGCCCCAGAACCCCAACCACTCGTGGGAGCGCACCTACACCGCCGGACAGATCCGCCGATGGCTGGCCGACTACCCCTTCGCCGACCTCGACGTGGGCGAGATCGACGAGATCCGCATCTCCGACCCCGGGCCGTCGGGCCGGATCGACGACGCGCTGGTGACCCTGGTGGGAGCGGAACGCACCCTGGAGGTCCGCAACGAGGACGGGGAGCCCTACGGGTACCGCTTCTACTACGCCCTCGTGCGGGGCTGCCGCAACACGCCCGGCTGCCGGCCGCTGCTGTCCACCAAGCTGGCGCTGCGAGGCGAGCACAGCGGTGAGGACCCATCGGTCTACGCCCCGCCCTTCACCGACGTCAGGCGGGACGCCCCCTACGCGGAAGCGGTGCAGTGGATGTTCGAGACCGGGATCACGCAGGGCACCACGCCCACATCGTTCTCTCCGGACCGCTCGCTGACCCGAGCCCAGTTCGCCTCGTTCCTTTGGCGATTCGCGGGCAAACCGCAGTCGGTCGACGGATCGCTGACCTTCGACGACATCGAGCCCGACAGCCATTACGCCGATGCGATCGGTTGGATGGTCGACCAGGGCGTCACCCTCGGGTGCAGCACGGATCCGGTGCTGTTCTGCCCAGCCCAGGAACTCGACGCCGCCCAGCTGGCCGCGTTCCTGTGGCGCTTCGCGGGGCGCACCTACAGCAGTCATCCTGTGCCGTTCACCGACATCGGGATAAACGACTACTACCTGGAGGCCGCCCGCTGGATGGTCGAGCACCGCCTCTGGGTCGGCGAGGACTTCCAGCCGCCCGGCGACCCGGAGCACTTCGAGCCATCCGGACGCGTAACCCGCGCCCGGATGGCCACGCTGGTATGGAACCTGGCCGCGGCGGCGGACGCTTTCGACGTCGACATGACGCTGCCGCCGCTGATGCGGGACCCGTGACGACCAGAACCCAGAACCGAGACTACTCGATGGCCCCCGCTCCCGTCGTGCTCGATCCTGTTCGCAGCGACCTGAGGGCGACTCGGCCACGGCCTCGCTGAGCACGCCGCGAGATCCCCATGAGCTTCCGCCTGCCCGCTCGGCTGCTTCGACGGCTCGGGTTCCGCTGGCTGTACCTGATCGACGCGGCGACGCTCCTCGGGCTCATGGCCGCGATCACCACGGCACGCTTCGGGCTCGACTGGCCGACCTACCCGCGGTCGCACTATGCGGCCGGCTTCGCGGCAGCGACCGGCCTGCACATAGCCGTCTACTACTTCGGCGGGCTCTACGAGTACGAGCAGCGACTCGGCAGGCCGCCCTGGCTGCCGCGGGCCACCATGCTCACGCTGCTGGCGGTCGGGGCCGACGCAACCGTGAGCCTGCTCAGCGGCCGCTACCTGATGCCCCGCGCCAACCTCGTGATCCTTGCAGCAGCTGCGAGCCTGGTCGTGGCGTCGAACCGCCGGCTGGCCCGGCGAGTGAGGATGCGCCGCTTCGGGCATCCCCGCGTGCTGCTGGTGGGAGACGCCGCCGAGACTGAGTCGGCCCGGCGCCATCTGGCCGAGGCGGAGCCCGCGACGGAGATAGCCGGCGAGGCCGTCGCCGTCGCCGACCTCGCCGCGGAAGTGGACCGGACCGGCGCCACGGACCTGCTGCTGCTGTCGAGCGAACCGCTGGACACGATCTACCCCGAGCCGCTGGCCGCTCTCGAGGGCCGTCAAGTCGGCGTGTACCGGCGGATCGCGCCCTCCGACACCCTGATGGGGCTCCAGCGAATCCGCCAGATCGGCGGGATGCCCTTCGTGGCGCTGCGGGCCCATGCCCTGCCCGCGTGCCGGCTGCGGCTCAAGCGCCTGCTCGACCTCGTGTACCTGGTGGCACTGGCACCGTTCGCGGTGCCTTTGGCGCTCGCGGTCGCTCTCTACGCGCGTGTCAAGGCCGGGCGGGGGGTGCTGTATCGCCAGGAACGGGTGGGCATGGAGGGCCGGACCTTCGTGATGATCAAGTTCCGGACCATGTCGCACGGCGCGGAGCAGTCGGGGCCGGCGCTGGCACTGTCCGACGATCCCCGGGTGGTGGCGGGCATGGCCTGGCTCCGCCGCGCCCGGCTCGACGAGCTGCCCCAACTCTGGAACGTCCTGAAAGGCGACATGTCGCTGGTCGGGCCCCGGGCGGAGCGGCCCGAGCCGGTGGCCCGGCTCGAGCAGCAGATCGCCGGGTACGGCCGGCGCCACGACATACCTCCGGGCATCACCGGCCTGGCCCAGACACAGGGCCACTACCAGACCGAGGCGGCCTACAAACTGGGCCACGACCTCCAGTACGTCGTCAACTGGTCGCCGCTGCTGGACTGGGCGATCATGGCGAGGAGCCTCCTCGTGATGGCCAGCGGATCGGGCCGGTGAGCGGCCCCGAAGCCACCCGCGACCGCCTGCCCCGCGTCTCGGTCGTGGTCCCCGCCAAGGACTGCGCCTCGCTGATAGGCGAGTGCCTGGCGGCCGTCGAGTCCCAGACCTACCCCGGGCCGATCGACGTGACGGTGGCGGTGGCGCCCAGCCGCGACGGCACCGAGCCGGCGCTGGCCGAAACCCGGATCGGGCTTCCCCTGCTCGTCGTCGACAACCCGGCGGGCACCGCAGCCGCAGGCCTCAACGTCGCTGTGGCCGCATCCCAGGGCCCGATCGTGGCCCGGGTGGACGCCCAGGCGCGGATCCCGCCCGACTACATAGAGCGGGCCGTGTCCACGCTGGATCGAACCGGCGCGGCCAACGTCGGCGGCATTCAGCGGCCCATCGGCGCTACCGACCCGCAGGGGGCGATAGCGGCAGCGATGGCGTCCCCCTTCGGCGGCGGCCCGGCCGCATTCCGCCGAGGTCTGCGCTCCGGCCCAGCAGACACGGTCTACCTGGGAGTCTTCTGCCGCGACGCGCTCGTGGAGGCCGGAGGTTTCGACGAGACGCTCCGACGCAACCAGGACTACGAACTCAACTGGCGCCTCCGCAGGCAGGGCCGAACCGTGTGGCTCGACTCCAGCCTCGTGGTCGACTACGTCCCCCGAGCCGACTATTCGGGGCTCGCCCGCCAGTACTTCTCCTACGGCGCCTGGAAACGCGCCATGCTGATACGGCATCCGAGGTCGCTGCGCCTCCGACAGGCAGCCGCTCCCGCGCTGGTCGCCGGCCTCGCGGCCTCCGCCGCCGAACTGGCCCGGGGGCGCCCTAGGGGCGCGGCCGTGCCGGCGCTCTACACGGCTGCGTGCGCTGCGGCCGCATTCCGGCTGGGCGACTCCCTGCCCGCCCTACGGGACCGGATCCGGGCGGCCGCAGCCTTCGCGGTGATGCACATCGCCTGGGGCGCGGGCTTCTTCGCGGGGCCGACCCGCCGCGCCCCCGCCGCTCAGCGCGGGCCTGCAGACGCGAGATAGGCAGCCACCACCTCGCCGGGGTCGCCGACCGCTCGGACCGCACCGTCGTCGAGCCACGCGACCCGGTCGCAGTGGCGGTCTATCTCCGACATGACGTGGGTCACGAGCACCACCGATCCCGCCGCGGACCTGATCTCGCGGATGCGTTCGGCGCTGCGCCTGCGGAAGTCCTCGTCGCCGACGGACAGCGCCTCGTCGATCAGCAGTATCTCAGGGATCCGGGCCGTCGCGATAGCGAAGTGGAGCCGAGCCCGCATTCCCGACGAATAGGTGCGCATCGGGCGGTTGATGGCGTCCCGAAGTCCCGAGAACTCGATGATCTCGTCGGCGCGGCCCTCGATCTCCGACCTGGTGAAACCTAGGGCCAGCCCGCCGATCAAGATGTTGCGACGACCCGACAAGGCAGGTCGCAGCGCGGAGGACACTCCGAGAAGCGACGGCCTGGAGCGTCCGAGGATGGCACCCGACTCCAAGGGAAGCAGTCCGGTCATCGCCGACATGAGCGTGGTCTTGCCGGAGCCGTTGGCGCCGATCAGTCCCAGAGTCTCGGACTCGTACAGGTCGAGGCTCACTCCTCTCAGAGCACGGATCGTGCGATGGCGGCGGCGGGACCGTCCCTGGGAGAACAGCTGCTTCAGCCCGACAGCCGGATCGTCGTACACGCGGTAGTACACGTGGGCGTCGCTGACACGCACCGTCACGGCCCGACCCACCGCTGTCACCCTCCCAGCCGCTGCTCGGACCGGCGGAAAGCCGCGAACCCGGCAATCGGCATGGCCGCGCTCCACGCCAGCAGCCCGATCACGACAGACAAGGCGGCAGGCTCTCCCACCAGGCACCAGCGAGCGCACGTGATCACGTCATAGAGGGGATTGAGCGCGAAGGCCGCCCTCCAGACGCCTCCGTCCACGAACGCCTCGACGCTGAAGATCACACCGGACGCGTAGAACAGCAGTCTGAACACGTGAGGCAGGAGCTGGCGCAGATCCTGGACCGACGCCCCGACGCGTGCCACGAGCAGAGCCGTGCCGAGGTTGAACAGGAACTGAGCGACGAGCACCGCCGGCAGCGCCAGCCATCGCAGTGACGGGCGCTCGCCGGTGGCGACGACCGCGACAACCGCCAGCACGATCGCTGGCAGGAAGGCGGCTGTCTGGCCGTTCAGGGTCGCAACGGGCAGCAGGACGCGCGGGAACTGCACCGATCTGATCAGGCCCAGGTTGCGGGTGATGCACACGGCCGCGTCCTGCACCACGCGCTGGGTCAGGTGGAACAGGACCACCCCCACGATCAGGAACCCCAGGAAGTTGTCCACCCCGCGACTGGTATCGATGACCACTCCGAAGATCAGGAAGTAGACGCCGACGAGAAGGGCCGGGTTGGCGAGGTGCCACAGCTGGCCCAAAGCGGTGCCCATGTTCTGCGCCCGCAGGTCCTGGGCCGGAACCAGGATGGCGAACTCCCGCCTGCGCCACGCCTCCCGCAGGTAGGCGGCCGACGAAGGGGGCTGCGTGAGGTCGTGCAGGTGCTGGTCCCGGTCGCTCACCGCGACAATCCTAGGATCAGCACGATGGCTGCGACCCTCGCCTCGCCGGAGTCCGCCGACTCCGGTCTGCAGAATGCCGGCGAAGGCTCTCTTACGGCAAGGACGGCCAGGGTTGCCGCCGCTGCCGCGGCGCTGCTCGTGCTGACCAACGGGCCGGTGCTGCTGTTCTCGAAGAGCGTGCTGGACCGAACCGGCCGGTGGGAGGACGCCGCGGTGTGGCCGTGGCTGCTCGCAGCGGCAGCGTGCGGCGGGGCGCTGGCCGCATGGGACCTGCCGGGAGCGCGGCGCCGGCGTCTCGGGGCCGCCGAGCGGATCGCCGCGGCCGCGGCAGGCTGGTTCGCTCTGGCCGCGGTCGCCTCCTCGCTATGGAGCGTCGACCCGACCGCCACCGCATGGCGCTCGTCCATCTATGCGGGCATGGCCCTGCTGGCGTGGGCCGTCGCCCGCTTCGACGTCGGCGACACGGCGATGACGATCGCCCTGGTGGCGGCATCGGCGGTCGGCGCAAGCCTGCTGCTGATCGCGCTCAGACCTGATCTCGGTCTCGATCAGCACGGCTACTGGAAGGGGGTGTACACCAACCGCAACTCCCTGGCGCCGCTGGCCGCCGTCGGTGTGCTGGCCGGGGTGCGCTTCGTTGTGGCGCCCGGCCGTGCCCGGCGCGTCGCGGCATCGCTCCTCGTCGTCGGATCGGCGACAGGCTTGGCAGGCGCGGGCAGTCGCACCGCGTGGGTGGCGCTCGGGACTGCGGTCGCCGTGTCCGTCGTTCCCCCGGCGTGCTGGTGGCTGGGGCGACGATGGGACCGCCGCCGCGCCGCATGGGCCTGCGGGGCGGCGGTCTGCGCCGGCGCGGCCGCTGCCGCGGGCGGCCTCGCCGCGATCTGGAACGAGCCCACACTCCAGCAGAGGCGGACCATCTGGGGCCTGGTGTGGGACCGGATACTGGATCGTCCTCTGGTCGGCCACGGGTTCTTCACGTTCTGGGACATCGAGGAGCTGACCCAGCATGTGCTGCTGCGACGGGGCAGCGCCCACAACAGCCTGGTCGAGGTTGGCCTCGGACTGGGCCTGCTCGGCGCGGTCCCGTTCGTCGCGATTCTGGTGCTGGCCGCCCGCAACACCGGTCTGGCGCTGTGGCGGCGCCCGGGGGCGGACACTTGGATGCAGGCCGCGCTCGTAGCCTTGCTTCTGGTGGAGAACGTGACGGAGAGCTTCGTGCTGTGGTTCTCCTACAGCTGGGTGCTGCTCATGGCTGCCGCGCTCAGGCCGGCGCCCGACGCAGCGACGACGCCCCTCTCCGCATCCGCCCTGCCCGGACCGCTCCCAGGACGGACCGCCCGTCAACCCGGCGCGGAGACGCCGCCCCCCTTCGCGCCGACCCAGCCGGAAGGCGGCGACAGAACCGGGAACGACCCGGCCGACAACATCGGGAACGACCCGGCCGACAACATCGGGAACGACCCGGCCGAGCCCGAGCTGCCCGGAGGACCGCCGCGTCCGGGCGCCGTCCGGGCCGTCAGGCGCCTGCGGTCGGGATGGACAGGCGCAGTCCTGATGGCGCTGGTCGTCCTGGCGCTGTGGCTGCCCGATGCGAGCCTGCCCCTCGGCAACAGCGACGACGGACGGATCCTGGCATTCACAGCCTTGAAGGCACGCAACTTCTGGGATTTGGGGCCCACCGGGTCGGATTGGGGGGCGCGTGTCGATCCGTTCGTAAGGGACTCCTTCGATGCAGTCCCCCGATCGGATCCGCCGGTCGAGGCGGTCACCTACGCCCACCATCCCCCGCTCAAGGACTGGCTCGCGATCGGGTCCACCGGTCTGCTGGGCGAGAGCCTGGCAGCGCTGCGCCTGCCGGCGTTCATCATGGGAGCGTCCACCGTGCTCTTCATGGCGTCGCTGCTGCGGGCTTGCGGCCTCCGCTGGGGGCCGGTGCTGCTGTCGCTGGGCGCCATGGCATGCACGGGGTTCTTCTATGTGTACGGGCGCCTCGGAGTCGGCTTCTCGCTCCTGGTTGCCTGCACTGCGGCGGTGGCGTGGCTGCGCCGCACCGAACGGCCGTCCCGCTGGGCGCTCGCGGGCGCGGGCGCCTTGGCCGGGCTCACCGCGATGCAGTCCTGGATCGGCCTGGCTGCGATCGGTCCGCTGGCGGCTTGGCTCTTCGTGAGCCGCTCGGAGGCCGGGCAGACAGACGAGCGAATCCGCCACCAACGGGCGGGGCCGTGGCCCGAGCGGCCTGTGAGCACAACGAGCAAGAGCGATAATGGCAGCGCTGCGACACCAAGGACTCCCACCTATTCGCGCGCGCTCTTGCGTCGGACCCGTCCCGCGGCGGCGGAGCCGGCGGACAGCCCGATCCAGCCCGACGCGGAGAGGCTCCGGACCGAACGGCCGGCGCGCGCAGCGAACGAGAGCGGGAGCGGCGCCGATGCGGCACGTTCGGCTCCGGACGATGCAGGGACGCTCCCAGCGCGCCTGCCGCCGCCCCGGGGGTGGAGGGCCCGCGGCTGGTCGCCGTCGTTGACCGCTCTCGTAGTGGGAGCTGCCGCGGGTGCGGCGGTCACCGCGGCATGGATGCTCGCCGCGAGCGGCCTCCCGGAGCTCGTCGACCGGTTCGCCTTCCGCTTCGGCAACGACGTGGCGACGGCCTCCGAGCAGCACCGCTTCACCTTCGGCGAGTTCCTTTCGCGGCAGTGGAGCTTCGCCTCCGAGGAGCTGCTGGTGCCTCCGTGGCTGCGGGTCCTGCTGGTGCCCGCCCTCGTCGCGGGACTGGTCGACAAGCGCACGCGGGTGTGCGTCGCGATCGCCCTCGCGCCGGCGGCCGCGCTGACCTTCGGCCTCCAGCAGGGAGCATGGATCCACCGCCTGTGGAACTTCCCGTGGCTGGCGCCGACGACCATCGGGCTGGCCGCCCTCCTCGACGCCGCGCGCCGGGCAGTGCCGGAGCGTCTCCGCACCGCCGCCGCGGCCGCGGGCGGCGTCGCGCTCGCGGCCACGTTGCTGGCGGTCACGGCCGGAGGCACCCGCGACCGCTACATCTCCGATCCCGCAGACTTGGGGGAGGCCCTCGAGCGTGCGGCTGCCGCGCCCGAGGCCCGGCGGGCCGAACTGGCCTGGACGGGCCCGGGGCTCCCCACACCGCGATGGGCGTCGTACTACCTTGACGTGCCTGTGTGGAACCTCGAAGCAAGCCGTCTGTCTGAACTGCAGGAGTCCGACCTCGTGATCCTCCGAGCCGGCAGGAAGCCCGACTTCGTGCCCGACGACGCCTTCGACGACCCCCTCGCCGCGGTGGGCGACTTCCGGGTGATCACCGCGGCATCGCTCTCGCCATGACGGTTCCACCCCCGGCCGGCGTGCGGGGCAACGACTGGTGCTCGCTGCCCGTCGCGCCGATCGAGGTCTTCGAGCCGGAAATTCCCGTAACGGTCGTGGTCCCCTACTACGAGGCGCCCGAGGCCCTGGCCCTGACACTGGCCGGCCTTGAGGGCCAGTCCTACCCGCGGGAGCTGTTCGACGTCGTCGTGGTCGACGACGGCTCGGACCCCCCGCTGGTTTTGGCCGAGCCGTCGCCTCTGCATCTGCGGGTAGTCCACCAGGAGGATCTGGGCTTCGGGCTGGCTCGGGCCCGCAACAACGGGGCCCGAGCCGCCCGCGGCCGCATCCTGGCCTTCCTCGATTGCGACATGGTGCCCGAAGCGGACTGGCTCGCCTCCCATGCCCGGTGGCACCACGCGGCGAGCGACCTGCTGTCGCTGGGATTCCGCCGCCATGTGGACGTCTCCGGCGTCGCCGCGGCCGCCGTGCGGGAACGGCCCGGCTCTCTCGCCGACCTCTTCGAGGGACGTCCGGTCCAGCGGCCCGAATGGATCGAGCGCCGCATGTCGCTCACCGACGACCTCGCATCCGACGCCGACGACGTCTTCCGGACGGTCACCGGAGGGAACTTCGCGGTGTCGGCCGACTTCTTCCGGGCGGTGGGCGGGTTCGACGAGTCGTTCACCCAGTGGGGGTCCGAGGACATCGAGTTCGGCTGGCGGGCCTACGCCCGGGGAGCCGTGCTGGTGCCGGAGCGCAGCGCCCTGTGCTGGCATCAGGGCGAGGGCGCCGTCCTCAGCGAGAGCGAGGAGGTGAGCCTCAAGCAGCAACGCGACAAGCTCTCCCACCTGATACCGGACCGCCGGCTGCGGACGTCGCCTCCCGGACGGTCCTACACGGTTCCGCAGTTCGTGGTGACGGTGGAGCCCGGCCACATGGACGAGGAGGAGGTGCTGGCGACGGTCGAGAAGGTGCTGGCCGGCAGTGTCCACGACCTGGTCGTGTGGGTCGAGGAACGGGCGGCGGAGCCGTTCGACCGGCTGCGGCGGCTGCTCGACGGCGACCCCCGAGTGCGTGTGGGAGCTGCGGGCGGGGCGTTGGAGGCCTGGCCCGCGTCCGCCTTCCACGCGCGCGTCCCCGCCGGCGCCGGCGTCAGGGATCGCACGCTCTACCGGTTGCACAACCAGCTCGGGACGGCCACAGCGGGCGAGTCGGACCTGGCCTCGGGCCATCGAGTGTCGATAGCCCGCACCTGGGCGCTGCAACGCGCCCGGCGCTGCGGATGGGCGGTCTCCGACGTCGGCACCATCGTCGAACTCGACGTCGACAGCCTGCAGGTCACCCACGAGCCCAAGCCCCAGAGCTGGTTGGCGGCCCGGCTCCATGGGCCGGTCAAGTTCCTGATGAGAGCATCGGCCAGGGCCCGGCGGCACGTTGCCACGCTGTTCGGAATGGTGCGGAGCATTCGCAGCCCCCGCGACCTCTGGCGGTTCATCACGACAGTCGTCCGGGCTGTGGGGTGGCGGCTCGGGAACGTGGGCTGGGTGCTGAGGCGGGGGTGGTTGGCGTTCAGGCGGGGGTGGTTCAGTACCAGGCGGGGGTGGTTCAGGACCAGGCGGGGGTGGTTCAGGACCCGCAAGCTGGGGCGGACAGTGGCCAGGGCACAGAGAGTGCAGCGCAGGCAGGCGCGCAAGCGGCTGAAGGTATGGCTGGGCCTCCAGGCGAGGAGCAAGCGGTACGTGCAACGCCTGGCCCGGTATCCCCTCGGCGCCGAGATCGCGGCTGCCGGGCGCGACGCCTCGGCCGTGTTCGCGGCCTCCACCCGGGTGGCGTCGCGCGTCGGAGACGACCACGTCGACCTGCTGATGGTCGATTCTCCACGCACTCGCGCCGCGATGTCCGACTCCTCCGGCGACAGCACGGCCCCGGCTGTGGCTGTGCTGTCGGAGATGCATCCCCGCCTCGGCGTCCAGGCGTTCAACCCCGAGGCGGTCAACCCCGCCGGCTGGTCGGCCGCCTGCCGGCCGGAGTCGGCACCGCTGAAGTCGCTGATGTCGCTGTCGGCGAGCGCGGTCCTGAGCTTGCAGATCGGCGGGGAACTCCTGACAGAGATGCGCTCGCTGCATCATGTCGACGACCGGGCCAACTTCCATCGCAGCCCCACCCACAGGGCCGCCGCCCTGGCCGCCCTGGCCGGGGCCGGGGTACTGGTCCACGCAGAGGAGCCCGACCCCGCGCTGGCCGAGTGCCTCGGCACCGACCTTCACGACCTGATGACGAGCGACGCGGTCGTGGACGCAGGCGACCACGACCGCGAGCAGATCAGCATCGCCATGCGCCGCTGCGCGTTGCGCGACCACTCGCTGCGGGGACGGGCCCGCCAGCTCCTGGACGCCTCGGGCATAACGGCGCCCGTTCCCGAGGTGTCGGTGCTGGCCGCGACGCGCCGGCCCGACAAGCTCGCGGACCTCCTAGCCACCGTGGGCGCCCAGACCTACCCGCGGCTCGAGCTGGTGCTGGGCCTGCACGGCGACGGGTGGGGCGCCGACCCGGAGATCGCGGCCCTGGCCACGTCCTTCGCTCCCGCTCTGCGGATCGTGCGGGTGGACGGCGCCCTGCCGCTCGGAGCGGTGCTCAACGCCGCCGCGGCTGCGGCCTCCGGCTCACTGCTCACCAAGATGGACGACGACGACTTCTACAGCACGGAGCATGTGTGGGATCTCGTCCTCGCCCACGAGTACTCCGGAGCCCAGCTAGTGGGCAAGTCGGCCGAATACGTGTACCTCGAGCAGATCGACAAGACCGTCCGGGACCGCCAGAGGCACAAGTTCTCCGAGCAGTACATCCCCTTCATCGGGGTGTCTGGCGGGGTGCTGATGATCTCCCGCCACGACTTCGAGCAGGCCGGGGGCTGGCGCCGGGTGCCGAGGCGGGTCGACATCGCGCTCGCCCAGGACGTCGCCGCCCTGGGGGGCAGGATCTACTGGACCCACGGCGCCGGATACCTGCGGGTCCGCCACGGCGACGAGCACACTTGGAACGTCGACGACAGCCACTTCCTCGGCCGGGCCAGCGATGTGAGGGACGGCTGCGACTTCGCGTTCGCCGGGATCACCGCGCCAGGGCGGCTCCCGCCGGCGAGAGCGCACGAGGGAGAGGATCGAGTCTCGTGACTAGGGTCACGCCGGCGAGGAGACGGTTCCAGCTGACCAGACTCCTTATTCCACTCTTCCTAGTGCTATATGTTGTGATGATCCCGCTCAACTCTGCAGTCGAGCAGGAGCACTCCGAAGTCTTTCCTTTCTTCAAGTGGAAGCTATTCTCCCACATTCCCGGCTGGCAGACACACCAATATGCCCTACTGCTAGAAGCCGTTGATTCACAGCCTGCAGAAGAAGGTACATACCTGATTCCGAACGCCGATGTCCGGGACTGGAAGGCACTCCGATTCGCTGCCTCCGTTTGTGTCAACAAGGGCGACTGTGACGACACGATAGCCGACGTGATCTATCCCATCGTTATCCGGTCTACCGGCCACCATGATGTGGAGTTCAGCATCATAGAGGCCGAGATCGACCTGCGTGAAATGCAGCCTGCGGTTGATGATGTTGCTGACGGCACAATCCCGATCTTCGATTTCTTCCAGTCCGAAACAGTGATCGGACGATGGAATACGAAGATCGGCCGAGTCAACGCGTCCGTCCCAACAGACTAATGTACCGAACAACACGGATCCTTCGCAAGTCACTGCTCGGCGTCCGCGTTGCGGGATACCAAGTGCCGACCGACCTGAACAAGGCAGCGGCCACGATCGTCCTGCTCAGCCAGTTCTTCTACTTGCTGCTCGCCTACCAGATGACGAAGTCGTCCTTGCGGTTCAGCGCCGCCTACGAGGATGGGCCGCCCACCGCCCCGCTATGGCCACTGAAACTGCTCCAGCAGTCGATCGGAACGGACTGGCTAGCCCATACGACCACAGTCACTGCCGTCGGTCTGATCTTCGCCGTAGCGGCAGCGATCGCTCCGAGGATGCTTGTACCGCGATTGGGCACCTTTCTCTATGTGTTGCTGCATGTTGCGTTGAGCAACTCCTACGGATCGATCAATCATGGCACACATGTGCTTCTCTACGTAAGCTTTGCGCTATTGTTTCTGCCTCGCCGCAAGAGCGGCCAGCCACAGACTCGGCGCGATGTACTGGCATGCCTCAATGTTTTCTGGCTGATACAGGTGATCTTGTTGTTGCCCTACACGTTGTCAGCTTTCTGGAAGGTCTGGTATGGCGGCTTGGAACTACTGTCGCCTGATGCTCTGACGCGTATTCTGATGAATCGCCTGCTGGTAGAAGTGTACGATATACCGCCCCTGATGCCGCTGGTATCACAGTATGATTTCTTGGCCAACACACTGTGGTTGCTTACAATCTATATCCAGTTCTTTGCAATGCTGGTCGTATTCCGTCCGCATTTGCATCGACCGTTCGGTGTCGTTCTCATGCTGTTCCATGTCATGAGTGACTGGCTGATGAACATAACCTTTTCGAATCACATCATCCTGCTGGGACTGTTCTTGGTATTCTCTCCGCTGGTGCCAATGAGGCTGTCCTTCTCCGGCTTCGCTCAGTCCCTGCCGATCATAGGCATGCCGTTCCGTGCCCGGGCGCGCCTTCGATCGGCGGACCAGTATCGGCAAGTCGACCGGGTCTGGTTGGTCTACGACGGCGAGTGTCCGTTGTGCAGCAACTACGCTCAATTCCTGAGGCTGAAGCAGTCAGTCAACGAGTTCACCCTAATCGACGCCCGCCAGGGCGGCCCGGTCGTTGAGGAGGTTCGCAGCCTCCCGCACGATCTCAACGACGGAATGGTCGCAGTAGTGGACGGGCGCTACTACATCGGTCACGAGGCGCTCAACGTGCTGGCGCGCCTAGCCGAGGGCCGTGGCGCGTTCAACCGGCTCAACCGGCTGGCATTCACCTCGCCGGTGGCGGCACGCCTGGGCTACCCGTGGTTGAAGCTCGGCCGATGGCTGCTCCTGAAGCTCAAAGGCGTGGCGCCTATCGACCACAGCCGGCTTTCGGACCGCTCCGGCCCGGGCCGGCGATCCCGCTAACGAGACCGCTCAAGCCACGCGGGCGCGGGCTGCATACTGGTGGCCACCAACCCGAAGAACGAGACAGCTGCGCTCAAGCCACGCGGGCGCGGGCTGCGCACTGGTGGCCACCAACCCGAAGAACGAGACAGCTGCGCTCAAGCCACGCGGGCGCGGGCTGCGTACTGGTGGCGCAGCAGGCTGCCGGCCACCAGCGAGCCCGCCAGCACCGCGGCCACCAGAGCCAGCTCGACTCGTAGGAACGGCTCGAAGTCGAAACTGACCACGACCGCGAAGGCGGCGATCCCGGCGATCCATCCGACCACCGCCAGCCGGGTGTGGTCCAGCGCGACCAGGCCCAGCGCCAGCGAAAGCATCAGCATCAGACCCCCGCCGCTGGCGGCCAGCAAGGCCATGTCGCGGCGTCCCAGCTCGTCGCCGAACACCACCCGCACGACCAGCGGGCCCGCCAACGCGGCCGCAGCAGTCGTCGCCACGGCCACGGCCGCCACCGCCACCACGATCTTGAGCTGCATGTTGCGGAACCCGACGTGGTCGCCGCGGCCGGCCAGGGTGGCCAGGCTGGGCAGCAGGCTGGCCTTCACCGCCTGGAAGAAAAACAGCGGGATGCGGGCGACGAGCATGCCGTTGAGGAACACGCCGGGCGCCTCGGCCCCCAGCTCGTCGCCGCCCACGATGTCCACCGCCACAGGCCCGACGTTGAGGACGAAGGCCTCCCCGGCGGCGGCGACCAGCAGGAAGCCCAACGCAGGGGTGAGCTCCCGGTAGGTGGCCGGCGGGCCGGGCCGCACGAACGGCCGGCGGGGACCGGCCGCCGCCGCAGCAGCAACTGCGAGCGCGAAAGCGATAGCCGCGCCGTAGGCGCCCACCGCGACCACCCCGAAGACGGCCAGCGCCACGGCCACAGCCATTCGGGCCCCTCCTTCGACCACGAAATACCAGGCGTAGCGGTCGAACAGGTGGCGGCCGCCGAGAATGCCGCGCACCAACTGCGACCCCGCGAATGCGCCCAGCGCCGCAACGAGGGCCAGCAGCAGTTCGAGCCGGCCGTCGAGCAGGCTGTCCAGTCCCAGCGGCCAGGCAACCAGCAGGCCCGCGGTCACCAGCACGAACTGGGCCGCTCCCAGCACACCGGCCCGGCGCAGCACCGGCGCGCTGCCCACTCCCCGGCTGGCCCGGTCGGCGGTGGCCCGGGCCACCTCCTGCTCCAAGGGCTGGAACAGCCCGAATCCGCCGATGTTCACCAAGGCCCACAGCACGGCCAGCCCGCCGTAGCCGTCGTCGCCCAGGGCGCGCCGGGCCACCGCCAGGTACCCGTAGGTGGTGAGCCCGTTGAACACCAGCCCCCACAGGATCCAAGAGGTCCCGAGGGGCAGAAGGCTCCCGAGGCGCCCCCGGAGACTGTTAAGCAACTTTCCGATGGCGCGGTCCTTCCGGGATCCTGAGCGCCAAGAGTCTAGGTTGAGGCCAGGCTCGGTCCGTTGCAGCCTCTACGACAGGGTCGGCATGCAGAGGCCGTCGAGTTCGCCGACCTCGATACGGTCCCGGTTGGCGTAAGTGACCTCGTTGGCGGGGTCGGGCCGCAGCCGGAACTCGCGGAAGCTCATCTCCAACGCATCGAAAGCCACTAGGCGTCCCCGCAGCGGCTCCCCCACCCCTAAGATCAGCTTGATGGCCTCGAGGGCCTGCACGCTGCCCACGATGCCAGGCAGCACGCCCAGCACCCCGGCCTCCGCGCAGCTCGGCGCCATCGCCGGCGGCGGGGGTTCGGGCAGCATGTCGCGGTAGGTGGGCCCGTTGCGGGGATCGAACACGGTGACCTGGCCCTCGAAGCGGAAGATCGACCCGTGTACCACCGGTATGCCGAGCTTGACGGAGGCGTCGTTGAGCAGGTAGCGGCTCGGGAAGTTGTCGGCCCCGTCCACCACCACGTCGTAGCCGTCGAGGATCTCCGTCACGTTGTCGGCGCCGAGCCGGGTGTCGTAGGTGACCACAGCGACGTCGGGGTTCAGCGCGGCAAGGGTCTTCTTGGCCGAGTCGACCTTGCGGTCGCCCACCCGGTCGGCGTTGTGGAGTATCTGGCGCTGGAGGTTGGACTCGTCCACGACGTCCATGTCGACGATGCCGATGGTGCCCACCCCCGCGGCCGCCAGGTACAGCGCCGCCGGGGAGCCGAGCCCGCCCGCGCCGAGCAGCAGGACCTTGGCGTCGAGCAGCTTGAGCTGGCCCTCCTCGCCGACCTCGGGCACCAGCAGATGCCGCTGGTAGCGGTTGCGCTGGTCGGGAGACAGAGTGCGGGGCCTCGCCCAGGCCCGGCCCTCGTCCTTCCACTTGTTGAACCCGCCGTCCATGGACACGACGTCGCTGTAACCCATCCGGGCGAGCGTCGCCGCAGCGAAGGCAGAGCGCACGCCGCCCGCGCACATGGCCACCAGCGGGGTGGACCGGTCGGGCACGCGGTTCTCGATGCTCGACTCGAGCAGGCCACGGGGGACGTGCACCGAGCCGGCGACGGCGCCCTGCTCGTACTCGTCGGGCTCGCGCACGTCGAGCAGTGTCCAGCCCTCGGCCAGAAGGTGCTCGCCGGCGGCGGTGTCGACCTCGCGGATCTCGGCCTTGACCTGCGCCAACAGTTCTCGGAAACTCGCCATGGCTCTCACTCCTGCCTGTCCTGTCGAGATTTCGCCGGACACAACCAGTGCGTCCCGCCCGTGTCCGCGTCGCCGAGCGACCGCCCTGCAGACCGCCGGATCAACAGCGATATGGCCCGAGATTTTCTGTTTGACAACTATCGGACACCACCATATGTTCAAACTTCGACTTTCCCCCCGGACATATGCCACCGACGCGCTCGCGAGCGAGCGTCCGTCCTCTTGGAGACCACCATGACCTCTTCCATCAGCCTCCCCGCTGCGGTCGTTAGCGCGGAGGTGATCAAGCTGATCCCATGGCTCGACCACCGGGCCGACGCTTTCGGGCACGACCCGAGATCGTCCTACGTGGAGCAGTTCTGGCTCGGAACGCTGGGGCCTTCCACCACCTGGTTCCTGCGCCACTGCGTCAGCCTGCTCGACGATGTCGAGAGTACATCCGTCGATCTGCGTGAGATAGCCATCACCATGGGCATTGGGCACGAGGGCGGCACGCGCAGCGCCATGTGCAAGACCGTCGCCCGAGCCTGCCGGTTTCGAGCAACCCGGTCCGTGGGACCCGAGACCCTGGCAGTCCGCATGCGTCTGCCGCAGCTCAGCTACCGCCAGCTGCTGCGGATGCCCGAAGCCGTGCAGCGGCGCCACGAAGAGTTCACCGCGGCCAACCTGAGCCACGACGCGGTAGGCCGGCAGCGATCGCGTGCCCGGCGGCTGGCGGCATGCCTGGTCGAGTGCGGCGACAGCTTCGACCAGGCAGAGGTGCAACTGGCCCGGATGAGCTTCCATCCCGCCATCGTCGGCGACGCGGTCCGCTGGGCCTGGTGCATCCATCACGGACGGTCCTCCCCCGAGGCGGCTTGAGCGTGGCACGCCCACTGGTGGGGCGCGGCGGGCCCGATCTGCTGTAGGCGGCGCTCAGGCGTACGACATGGCCAGTTCCACCAGCGTGCGCACGCCGAAGCCGGTGCCGCCCTTGGTGATCTCGCCGTCGTCGGACTCGGCCCGGGCCGGGCCGGCGATGTCGAGGTGGGCCCAAGGGATGCCGTCGGCAACGAACTGCTGCAGGATCAACCCAGCGGTGAGCGCGCCGCCGTGGGCGCCCCCGATGTTCTTCATGTCGGCCACGCTCGACTCGAACTGCTTGGCGTAGTCGGCGGGCAGCGGCAGCGGCCACACCCGCTCCCCAGCGCGGTCCGCGGCAGCGCGGATCGCGCCGATCAGCGGCTCGTCGTTGCCCATCAGCCCGGCGATGGACGGCCCCAGAGCCACCATGCAGGCACCGGTCAGGGTGGCCAGGTCGACGACCGCGTCGGGCTCGTCCTCGCAGGCCAGCGACAAGGCGTCGGCCAGGATCAGACGGCCCTCGGCGTCGGTGTTGAGCACCTCGATGGTCTTGCCGTTGCGGATAGTGAGGACGTCACCGGGCCGGGTGGCGTCGCCGCCGAGCATGTTGTCGGTCATGGGCAGATACCCCTTGACCCTGACCGGCGCGCCGACCGCCGGGAGCACCGACATGGCCCCGACGACGGCTGCAGCGCCGCACATGTCCATCTTCATGGCCATCATGCCCTGGGAGGTCTTGATGGACAGGCCGCCCGCGTCGAAGGTGATCCCCTTGCCCACGTAGGCCAGCGTCGCCTTCGGATCGCCGTCGGGTTCGTAGGTCAGTTCCACGAATCGGGGAGGGTGGGTGCTGCCCCGACTGACTCCGAGCAGGCCGCCGAGGCGCTCCTTCTTGATCTCCGCCTCGTTCCAGACCCTCGACTTGAGCCCGGCTTTGCGGGCTGCGGCCGCAGTCTTGCGTGCGAAGGCCGGGGCTGTGAGCGAGCCGCCGGGCTCGTTGGAGAGGTCGCGGGCCAAGCACACACCCGCGGCGATGGTGGAACCTCGCTCCAGCGCTTCCTTGGCGGTGGCCGAGGTGCTCCCCACGACATCGACCCGGGCCAGCTTGGAGGCGCGGTCGCCGCCGTCGGAGCCGCCGGACGACGACTTGTAGGCCGTGTAGCAGTAGCCGCCCAGGACCACGCCCTCAGCGAGCGACTGGCGGGCTGCGGCGTCGTCCAAACCGGAATCGGCGGGAAGCCGCACCGCCGCCCGCGCGTGGCGTGAGCATGAGCGGGCCAGCGCCGCGCCGGCCCGGCGGATGGTGGCCGCTGTCACGTCGGAGGCCGGGCCTACGCCGACCAACCCGGCGAAGCCGCCGCCGGCCGGCTGCAGATGGACCTGGTCGGCCTTGCCCCCGAACCCGGCGGTGTCAAGCACCGCCGCCTCGAAACCGTCTACGCCAGCTTCGACGTCCTCGGCGGTGACAAAAGAAACGCTGGCGGTGGCGGCCTTGGAGACCGAGCGCACCGCAGTGACTGTTATCGGCATCCCGCCAGACTAACGGCGCGACGCCCACCCCTCGCAGCCGCGAACTGGCAGCCCAGAACGCCCGAACGGGACTCCGCCGCTGCCAACTCCCCCGCGCGGCCCGTGCCGATCGTTCACGGACCGCGCGGACCATCGCTCGAGCCCGTGCGGCCCATCTCACCGGCCGACACCTGCAGCGACGTCGACCGAGCAGCCGCGCGGACCATCGCTCGAGCCCGTGCGGCCCATCTCACCGGCCGACACCTGCAGCGACGTCGACCGAGCAGCCGCGCGGACCATCGCTCGAGCCCGTGCGGCCCATCCGCTCGGCCTCAGGGGGCGAGCAGGATGCGGGCCACCAGGTCCTGGCCGAAGGCGGTGACGACGGCCAGGTACACGAGCCCGGTGGCGGCCATCACCGCGGAGTACTGGCGCTCGCGCAGCGCGGCCCTCGCCGCCGCCACCAGCAGGACGGTCATGGCCGCCGAGGCGACCCAGAACCAGCCGAGCAGGCCGTTGTAGCCGTCGTCGATGGTGCCGTCCAGCACCGAGACCATGCCGGTGGGCCACAGCATCGCCACCGTCTCGGGCAGCCACAGCACCGCGGCCGCCCGCAGCATCTCCAGCAGCGGCCCACGGGCCAGGCCGGGCTGCACCAGGTACCAGTGGCCCAGCAGCATGGCGTTCACCACAGCTCCGATGAACAGCGCCCCCACCAGGGTCCGGACCACGGCCAGCCCCGCCGGCCCGCCGGCTGACAGCGCCCCCAGCAGAACAGCACCTGAGCCGGCCGCCGCCGCGATCAGATCCAGCACCGGCGGGAACTCGGGCGCATCGGGATCGAAGCGCGTGTCGGCCCGGTCGATGCCGGTCATCTCGGCCACCCGGGCCGACCGGCGCGCCCCGTCGGCCCGCTGCCCGGCCACGCCCGCGGACCGGCGCGCCACCGAGACCGCTCCCGCGACCAGGCCAGCACAGGCGAAGACCGTGGTGGCCGCCTCGCGGCTCCAGGTCGGCTCGGCCAGCAGGGCAGTCGCCAGAGAGCCTCCGGCCAGCGCCAGGAACACTCCCCTCAACAGCCATCCGTAGCCGAGCCCGACCTCGCGGCGGCGGGTGGTGACCCACAGGAAGAACCACCCGCCCGCGGCCCAGCCCACCAGCAGCGTGGCGGCGTCGAACTCGACCATTACGTTGGACCGCGTTGTCTCTCAGGCAACGACGGCGAGGCGGTGGTCGGCAAGGTTCAGGGGATCGGGACACGTCGGCGACGCGACCACGATGTCCTCCAGGCGTGCCCCCCAACGACCGGGCACATAGATCCCCGGCTCGACAGAGAAGGCGTTGCCGGCCACCAGCGGCCGGTCGTTGCCCTCCACGATGTAGGGATCCTCGTGGGCCTCGGTTCCGATCCCGTGGCCGGTGCGATGAATGAAGTACTCGCCGTAGCCCGCGGCCGTGATGGTCGACCGTGCCGCCCGGTCCACGTCCTGGGCGGGCGTGCCCGCCGCGGCTGCGGCCACACCGGCAGCCTGAGCCTCGAACAGGGCCTCGTAGAGTTCGCCGAACTCGGCCGGCGGCTCGCCGGTGTACACGCAGCGGGTGATGTCGGAGCAGTACCCCACACCGTCGTCGCCCACCATCGTGCCGCCGAAGTCGCACAGCACGACCTCGTCCGTGCCGATCACTCTGCCGCCGGGCTCGTGATGGGGACTGGCCGCGTTGGCGCCGGCCGCCACGATGGCGAAATTCACCCGGTCGTGGCCCTCAGCCACGATCTGGCGGCCCAGTTCAGTCGAAACCTCGGCCTCGGTCTGCCCCACCAACTCGATCTCGCCCCGCTGGAGCCGGCCCGCGATCCGGTCGACCGCGGCGCCCGCTGCCCGCAGGCGTTCGATCTCCTCCGCGGTCTTGACCGAGCGGATCGGGGCGGTCACATCCGAGCCCCGGCGCCACACGGCACCCGGCATAGCCACCATCAACTCCACCAGGAACCGCGACCACATGTGGTCCCCGACTGCGACCACGGCCGCCGATCGGACCAGGCCGGCCACGACGGCTACCGGGTTCTCGCCCTCATCCCAGGGCCTGACCCCGAACACGTCGGGCCGCTCGCGCACCCTGGGCGCCTCCAGGCGGGGCACGACCAGGACGGCCGCGTCGTCGCGGGGCACGACCAGCATGGTGAGCCGCTCCAGCGGCATGGCCTCGTATCCGCAGAAGTACGGCAGGTCCGCTCCGACCGAGAGCATGAGCACGTCGACGCCCTGGGTGGCCATGAGCGCCCGGGCCCGGTGCAGCCGGTCTGCGAACACGCAGTCAGCGTAGAACCCCGCGCAGCACGCGACGAGCCGGCAGTCCTGGGCCACTCACTGCATTCAGGCCGCCCGGGCGTCTCCGTCAGCCTCCGACCCTCCGTGTCGGGGCGGCGGAGTGATGCCGAGGCGGCCCTCGATCCGGGCGAGCCGCTCACGCGCGTCCGCGAGGCTGCCGCTGATCTCCGCGTGACTCGCCGTGATGAGGTCGCGCAGCTGCCTGTTGGACGCCTCAATCAGGTCGCGGTTCTTCTCGATCAGGCAGCGGTTCTCTCTGCTGGACTCCTCGATCAGGCGGCGGTTCTCTCTGCTGGACTCCTCGATCAGGCGGCGGTTCTCTCTGCTGGACTCCTCGATCATGCCGCGGGTCTTGGTGCTGTCGAGATGCTGGTACCGCATCGACGCAGCCACGAAGACCAGCATCGGCCCCAGCACCGCAGCGAGGATCGGGGCCAGGCCCGACAGTGCAATCGTCTCCATGGCTCAACATTACCTGACCACAAGACATGAGAAAACCTCAAATGCAGTTGTTTTTGTCAATTGTCTCGCAAAGGGTGCCCGTGTCAGACGGCGGCGTCGGCGGCCTGACGGGCGTGGTAGCTGGAGCGGGTCAGCGGCGAGGCCTCGACATGGCTGATGCCCATCGACTCGCCGATCTCCTTCCATCGCTCGAACGCGTCGGGCGGCCACCAGCGATCAACCGGCAGATGGCGGGCGCTGGGCCGCAGGTACTGGCCGACGGTCACGATGTCGGTCCCGGCAGCGTGCAGGTCGGCCATGGTCTGGACCACCTCGTCGTGGGTCTCGCCCATGCCCGCGATGATCGACGACTTGGTGGTCAGTCCCTCCCCCTTCGCCCTGGCCAGCACCGCCAGGCTGCGGGCATAGCCGGCTGACGGACGCACGGCCCGCTGCAGCCGGGCCACTGTCTCGATGTTGTGGTTGAGCACGTCGGGACGCGCGTCGAACACCGTCTGAAGGGCAGCCGTCTCGCCGCCGAGGTCGCTTATCAGCGTCTCGACCCGGGCGCTCGGCCGGCGGCGCCGGACCGCGGCCACCGTCTCCGCCACGGCGGACGCTCCCCCGTCGGCCAGGTCGTCGCGGGCCACCATCGTCACGACGACATGCTCGAGGCCCATCCGGACGGCGGCCTCGGCCACTCGCTCCGGCTCTTCGGTGTCCACAGGACCGGGGCGGCGGGTGTCGACCAGGCAGAAACCGCAGGCCCGGGTGCAACGCTCGCCGAGAATCATGAAAGTCGCAGTGCCGTCGTTCCAGCACTCCGAGATGTTGGGGCAGCCGGCCTCTTCGCACACGGTCACCAAGTCGAGGCCGCGCAGCGTGGAACGGACCTCGTGGAAGATCGGCCCGGTGCTGAGCGGGACCCGCATCCACTCGGGCTTGCGCGACCGGTACGGCACACCGCCGGAGTCGACGCCGCCCTGCCGCCGGGCTTGCGCCAGCCGGCCCAGCAGCCGGGGGTACGTCCCGCCGTCGGTCGGGGTGACGTCCGGCGCGGCCAAGGCGCCCGACGAGACACAGCCCGTCCCGTCACCGGGGTCCGCCGCAGCGGCCCCGGCCACTTCTCGGGACTGTGCGGACAGGACCGAGCCCGTCGTGCCGCAGCGGCGCCACCCCCGCTCGTGTTCGCTGCGCTCACTAGCCGCTCGGGCCACGGTCCCTCCCGCACGGGCCTCGCCGCTCTGCCTCGCCGCTCGGCCTCCTAGCGTGAACGGGGCCATGTCGGCCCGGGCCACACGGTGGGCCACGTCGGCCCGGTCGATGCGGCCGTGCGCGCCCCATCTCGCAGCAGCCCGTTGCGCCACCAGATCCACGACCTGTCGCATCGACGCGTCGATGCCCTCGGCTGCCAGCGACGTCACGCCCAGGCCGGTGATCCCGCAGGGCACGATCCGGTCGAACCAGCTCAGGTCGGGATCGACGTTGAGGGCGAAGCCGTGCATGGAGCGAGCCCTCGACAGCCGCACGCCGATGGCCGCGACCTTTCGGGGCCGCAACCCCTCGGGCTCGACCCACACCCCGGTGTGCCGGTCCAGGCGGCCTGTGGGGAGCCCCAGGTCGTCGAGCACGTCGATCAGAAGACCCTCGACCCCGCCCACGTAGGCGGCGGTGTCCGCCATCCCGCCGCCGCGCCGGCCGGGCACGGTGAGGATCGGGTAGCCCACCAGCTGCCCGGGTCCGTGGTAGGTGACCTCGCCGCCCCGGTCGGTCTCCACCACCGAGCCGCCCAGCGCCTCGACGTCGACCAGAAGGTGCTCGCGCCGACCCCGGCGGCCCAACGTCACCACGTGGGGATGCTCGAGCAGCAGAAGGTGGTCGTCGGCGGAGTGGCCGTGGAGACGGCGTTGGAGTGCGAGGGCGTCGTGGTAGGCGACGCGGCCGAGCCAGCGGATCCGCAGCACGGGCCGGTCAGCGGCCGCCGGCGACGCGCTCAGCGGATCTCAGCCTCCCAGTCGCGGGTCTCGACGATCTCCTTGGTCCGGTGGAGGAACGCAGCCGCGTAGGCGCCGTCGAACGCTCGGTGGTCCCAGGCCATGGCCAGCACGCCCACCGAGTGGATGGCGATGGACTCGTTGCCGTAGGCGTCGGTCACCACCACCGGCTTGCGCGAGACACCGTCGGTGCTCAGGATGGCCACCTGGGGCTGGTTGATGATCGGGAACTGCATCATCGTCCCGTACTGGCCGGCGTTGGTGAGGGTGAACGTGCCCCCGGCTAAGTCGTCTGGTCCGAGTTTGCGGCTGCGTGCCCGGTTGGCCAGGTCCACGATGTCGCGGGCGATCTGTCGGAGACGCTTGCCGTCGGCGCCGTGGATCACCGGCGCGAGCAGCCCCTGGAAGTCGATGTCCACCGCGACGGCCAGGCCGACGCCGGCGTGGACCACCAGCTCGTCCCCTCCGAAGCTGGCGTTGAGATGCGGGTAGTCGCGCAGGGCGTCGATCACGGCCCTGGCGATGAACGGCAGGTAGGTGAGGCTGAAGCCCTCCTCCGCCTGCCACGCCTGCTTGGCGGCCCGGCGGACCTTCTCGACGCCCTCGTAGTCGACTTCTATGGCGGTGAGAACGTGGGGCGACGTCTGCTTGGACATCACCATGTGCTCGGCGGTGCGCCTGCGGGTGTTGTTGAGCGGCACCACGCTGTCGCCGCTACGGACCACCACCGCGGGCAGCGTCGCTCGCCGTGGCTCGGGCTCCGGCGGCGGCACGCCACGAGCATCCTCCCGGGGTTCCGACCCGGCTGCGGAGGGCGACGCAGTCGAGGCGCCCGAGGCGGTCGCGCCGCTCGTAGCGGAAGCGCCTGCCCGGATCGCCTGCTCGACGTCGGCGCGTGTGATGCGTCCGCCGAGGCCGGTGCCGGTCAGCGTGGACGGATCGAGGTCGTTCTCGCTGATCAGGCGGCGCACGACCGGCGACAACACGACCGGCGACACCGGCACAGACTGGGACGACGACACCGGCACAGACTGGGACAACGCCGGCGACACCGGCACAGACTGGGACTGGGACGACGACACCGGCACAGACTGGGACGACGCCGGCGACACCGGCACAGACTGGGACGACGCCGGCGACACCGGCACAGACTGGGACTGGGACGACGACACCGGCACAGACTGGGACTGCAACGGCGGCTCCGGCGGCGTCCCGACCACACCGGATCGTGCTTCGGGAACGGGCGGCGCGGACTGCGGCGGCTCCGCTGGCGGCGGGGCATCTCCGGCCTCGCCGACGCGGGCCAGAACCTGGCCGACCTCCACCAGGTCGCCCTCGGCGGCGAGGATCTCGACCAGCACGCCCGCCACCGGGGACGGCACCTCGGTGTCGATCTTGTCGGTGGAGACTTCGAAGAGCACCTCGTCGAGCGCGACCTCGTCGCCGACCTGCTTGAACCATCGGGTGATGGTCCCGTCGGCGACCGTCTCTCCAAGCTGCGGCATCGTGACTTCGGCCATCAGCACTCCTCTCGCCTATGGCACCCGTGGATGGACGCCGACGCCTCGCTGCGAGGCATGTCGCTCCTCGCACTTGCACGCTGCGCCGACGACGGGCCACTCGAGCAGCGGCAGCGCTCGGGACGTTGCGAGGGTCGCCATGTGTCGCCAGCCATCCGATCAGCCTCCGTTCATCCGTGGAGCGAGCGGCCCGTCAGCGACAGGACCGTCTCGCCGAACAGCTCGCTCATGGTCGGATGGGGCTGTATCAGGCCGGCGACATCGTCGACCGTTGCCTCCCAGTTCACAGCGAGGTAGGCCTGACCCAGCTGCTCGGTGACCCAAGGACCGGCCATGTGGACCCCGAGGATGCGGCCGCCGCCGCCGCCGGCCCTCTTCTGGGCGACCACCTTCACCAAGCCCTCCGTCTCGCCGAGGATCTGCGCCCGACCGTTGGCCATGAAGCGGTGCGTCGAGGTCACCACGTCGAAGCCAGCGGCGACCGCGCTCTGCTCGGTGTGCCCCGCGAAGGCCACCTCGGGGTGGCAGTAGATGCACCAGGGCGTGCCGTGGTGGTCGAGCGGCTCGGGGTCTTCGCCGAGGATGTCGCGGACGGCGAGCATGCCCTCGGCGAAGGCGGTGTGGGCCAGTTGCGGGCTGTCGACCACATCACCCACCGCCCACACGCCGTCGGCGGTGGTCCGGCAGCGGTCGTCGACGGCCACGAAGCCGCGGCCGTCCAACTCCACGCCGGCCGCGTCGAGCCCCAACTCCTCCGTTCGGGGCCGGCGACCCACAGCCACCACGACCATCTCCACGTCGACCTGCTTGCCCTCTCCGAAGGAGACGACGGTGCCGGAGCGGTCCGGGCGAGGCTCGTGGCCATGCACCGTCACGCCGGTGTGCATCTCGATCCCCCGCTTGCGGAACGACCTCCTCACTGCCTTGGCCACCTCGACGTCGCAGCCGGTCAGGATGTTGGGAAGGGCCTCCAGAACGGTTACCTCGGTTCCCAGATCACCCATCATCGACGCGAATTCGCAGCCGATGGCGCCGCCACCGATGACGGCGGCCGAGGCGGGCAGCCGGTTGATCGAGAACAACTCGTCGGAGGTCACCACCAGCTCACCGTCGACGTCGAAGCCCCCGATGGTCCGGGGCGTCGAACCCGTGGCCAGGATGATAGAGCCTCCGGAGAGGGCACGGTCGGAGCCGTCGCCCGCCGCCGCCAGAACGGTTCCGGGCGGTCCCAGGGCGCCGACACCGGAATATACGGTCACCTTGCGCTGCCTCATCACCGACGACAGCCCGGCCGCCATTTTGTCGATGACCTGCTGCTTGCGGTCCAGCACAGCGGACCAGTCGAGGCTGGGCTCGCCGACACGCACCCCGAAATCAGCCGCCCGGCCCACGGTGCGGTACACCGCAGCCGCCTCCAGGAGCTCCTTGGCCGGGAT
Source organism: Acidimicrobiales bacterium (assembly GCA_965116865.1). Classification (GTDB taxonomy): domain Bacteria; phylum Actinomycetota; class Acidimicrobiia; order Acidimicrobiales; family Aldehydirespiratoraceae; genus Aldehydirespirator. The sequence goes on from OZ220727.1 coordinate 1,612,746, forward strand.
GCAGCCAACGTGCAGGCAGGTGCCGCCCACCTTGCCCTTCTCCACCACGGCAACGTCGAGGCCCGCACTGGCGCCGTACAGGGCCGCCGCGTAGCCGCCCGGCCCGCCGCCGATGACGATCACGTCGTGGGCTGCGTCGCTCACAGAGCCTCCCACATCACAGCACGCCGTCGCCGATGGCGTGGATCGATCGGGTTGGGCCTCTCAGTGCCGCTCCCGCAACCTCCCGCGTCATGACGCGACCCTACCGGGATCCGCGCGCGTCAGTACCTGCCCGTCAGCGCCTGCACGGCGAAGGCCACCAGGATGGCGAGGCCGCACAACAGCGCGGCGAGAATCAACCCGCGAGTACTCATGGTCGGCGTCGGCGGCCGCGACGGCGACGGCGACGGCCGGCCGCCCAGCCGAGGACCTCGGCGAGGAGTGCTCCGGCTACGGCCGCGACGACGATCACCGCCCACAACGGACCGTCCACCTCTACGAACCACCAAGTGACGGGCACCTCGCGGTCGTTCTGGACGACGAAGACGATCAGGGCGATCGCCACGGCCAGGGCAACGATCACGCCGGGCCGGATCGACAGCTTCCTGCCAGCAAGCCCGGCGCCGCGGCGGCCGGACTCGGCAGCGCTCGCCGATCCGGCATCGAAGGATCCGGGACCGGGGGGTGTCGAGTCGTCGTTCACGTCAGCCTGCGCCTCTCTGTCCGGGCCGCTTTCCCATCCGGGCCGCTGAGATGCTAGACCAACCGCAGTATCCTTTCACCGCCGTGTGGCGGGTGGGTCTTCCGACATCCGGGCCGCTGAGATGCTAGACCAACCTCAGTGGTACAGCCATGCACGCAGCCGTCACCGCGCCTGACCCGGCCCTCCCCGACCCCGTCGGCGGCACAGCGGTGCATGCAGCCGTGACCGACGCCAAACACAACGGGCGCAGAGCCGTCCGCACAACTCCCGACTGTTCGCACGTGCATGCAGCCGCGACCAGCACCAAACACAACGAGACACGGACCGCAGCCACGCCAGCCGACTCCTCAGCGAAAAACCCGCAGGCAACCAGCACCAAACACAACGAGACACGGACCGCGGCCACGCCAGCCGACTCCTCAGCGAAAAACCCGCAGGCAACCAGCACCAAACACAACGAGACACGGACCGCGGGCATGGGGCAGGCGTGCGCGTAGCCGTAACCGGCGCCACCGGGCTCATCGGACGGGCCGTGGTCGAGCGCTTGGCCTCCGACGGGCACCAGACGGTGCGGGTAGCGAGGTCGGCCGGGCCGCCCGACCGGCAGGGATCGACCGTGAACTGGGATCCCGCCGGCGGCCGGATCGAGGTCGAAGCATTGGAGGGCCTCGACGCGGTGGTGCATCTGGCCGGCGAGCCGATCGCTGCCCGGCGCTGGTCGCACGAGCAGAAACGGCGGATAGCCGACAGCCGGACACGGGGCACCGCGCTGCTGGCCGACGCGTTGGCCCGCCTCGACCAGCCGCCCGGCGTACTGGTCTCGGCATCGGCCGTCGGCTACTACGGCGACCGGGGCGACGAACGCCTCGACGAGTCGTCCAGCGGCGGGCGCGGCTTCCTGGCCGGGGTGTGCCGCGACTGGGAGGCGGCCGCCGACCCGGCCCGCGAGTCCGGCATCCGGGTCGTCCATCCCCGTACGGGCGTGGTGTTGAGCCGGTCGGGGGGCGCGCTGGGCGAGATGCTCCCCTTCTTCCGGCTCGGGCTCGGCGGTCGGATCGGGAGCGGCCGCCAGTGGATGAGTTGGATCACGCTGCACGACGAGGTCGAGGCTTTGGCGTGGCTGCTGAACGACGATGTGGAGGGGCCGGTGAACCTGACCGCGCCGGAGCCGGTCACCAATCGCGAGTTCGCCGCGGCTCTGGGGCGTGCCCTGCACCGCCCGACCCTGCTGCCCACCCCCAAGCCGGCCCTGCGGGCCCGGCTCGGCCGCGAGCTCGCCGAAGCCCTGCTCTACAGCAGCACCCGAGTCGAGCCCTCCCTGCTGGCCGGCCGAGGATTCCGCTTCGCCCATCCCGACATCGCCACCGGCCTGGCGGCCGTGCTGGCCACGGGCTGATGCAGGCATCTGTGGACTTCCGTCTGGAGCCTGAAGGATTGATAGCGGAGTTTCATGATCTTTGAGAAAGAATCATGAATTAGCATTGCACAGCACTTTGATTCATGGTAGACTGGCTGCGTGGCGGCATCCGAAGCGTTCAGCATCCAAGAAGAGGGCGCCGCGGCCGCCGTCCATATGGAGGACGCGGCGGCGGCAGCCGTGCCGAGGTCGAGTGCTGCGCCGCAACTCAGGACCCAGCTCGTTCCCATCGCGCATCTGGTCGCGCTCGTCTTGGGCGTGTTCGCGATCATCTGGAACCAGCAGCAGTCCATTGACGGCCTGCGGACCGAGCTGCGCGCCGAGATCATCCGCGTCGAGTCCGGGCTGGGCGCCGAGATCATCCGCGTCGAGTCCGGGCTGGGCGCCGAGATCGGCGGACTGCGCGCCGACGTGTCCGAGAACGGTCAGCGCCTGGCCCGCATCGAGGGCTTCCTCGGGATCGGCACTCCGGACGCCCGCACGACAGAAAGACACGGCCCGGAGCCGGCCGGCGGCCCCGGACCCGCGGACTGAGCGTCGGCATTCCACCAACGTCACAGCCCACGCCCCCGACCCGCCAGCGTCTCCGTCCGGCCCCGCGGACTGAGCGTCGGCATTCCACCAACTACTCACAGGTCGCCTCAGGGGCTGCGCGGACAGGCACACACAAGCGAGCCGGACAGTTGAGAATGCTGGCGATATCAGTGCTGCATCTCACCGCGCGCACCCGAGGCGCGGCGGCGGGGTTGGGGCGGGTTGAGAATGCTGGCGATATCAGTGCTGCATCTCACCGCGCGCACCCGAGGCGCGGCGGCGGGGTTGGGGCGGGTTGAGAATGCTGGCGATATCAGTGCTGCATCTCACCTGCCCGCGCGCTCTTGTCGATGCTGCCCAGCTCACGGCACAACGACTTTGAGTTTCGACGACCAGCCGCAGGCTGAGGACAGCTACCGGCCGCGGCGGGAGATCTGGTCGGAGGCGGCCGCGAACGCGAGCCGGTCGACGATCTCGTTCCATTCGTCGCCGGAGTGACCCTTCACCCAACGGAACGAGACCGCGCCGGGCCGGGACAGGTACAGCTCGATCAGCGGCTCCCAGAGATCCCGGTTGGCCACCGGCTTCTTGTTGGCGTTGCGCCAGCCCCGCCGCTTCCAGCCCTCGTACCAGCGGTCGCGGAAACAGTTGACGACGTAGGCCGAGTCCGACACCACAATGACCGGACCGTCCAGCTCGCGCAGCGCATCCAGTGCCGCCTGCAGCTCCATTCGCTGGTTGGTGGTGTGCGGATCGGCGCCGCAGACCCAATCGCCGCCGGGCACCGCCCAGGCCCAGCCCCCCGGCCCCGGGTTGCCCAGGCACGCACCGTCGGTGTAGACGACTGTGGACTCGTCAGCGGATCCGGCAGCAGACCCAGCAGCGGCGGAGTCAGCGACAAGTCCTGGAAGGGGCTCGACGTCGGCCTGCACGAACCGGCCGCCGAACGTCCCAGCGGCGGAGTCAGCGACAAGTCCTGGAAGGGGCTCGGCAGCCATGCCCCGAATGATCGCACGTCGGCGCCCCGAGGGCGCGGAGGCATCCTTTGCTGCACCCGACCAGCCGCCGAATCACTGCGAAGACCGCCATCGGCGCACCGAGGTCGCAGAGGCGCCGTTTGCTGCCATCATGGAGAGTGGTGGCCGACAACTTCCTGCGCCAGCTTCCCGACATCGACCCAGCCGAGACCCAGGAATGGATCGACTCGCTGGACGCCATCATCGCGGCCGAAGGCCGGGAGCGGGCCCGCTACATCGTGGCCAAACTCCTCGAACGCTCCAACGAGCAGCGGGTGGGCGTGCCGCCTACCACGTCCACGCCCTACATCAACACCATCCCCGCCTCCGAGCAGCCCTTCTTCCCCGGCGACGAGCAGGTCGAGAGACGCATCCGCCGCTTCATACGCTGGAACGCGGCGGCGATGGTCATCCGGGCCAACAAGGCGGCCGACGGGATCGGCGGCCACCTGTCCACGTTCGCCTCGTCGGCATCCCTGTACGAGGTGGGCTTCAACCACTTCTTCAAGGGCAAGGACGACGGTCTGGTCGGAGACCACATCTACTTCCAGGGCCACGCCGCTCCCGGCGTGTACGCCCGGGCCTACCTGGAGGGCCGCCTGAGCGAACAGGAACTCGACAACTTCCGGATGGAGGTCGGCGGCAACGGCCTGTCGGGCTACCCCCATCCCCGGCTGATGCCCGACTTCTGGGAGTATCCGACAGTATCGATGGGGCTCGGGCCGATCAACTCCATCTACCACGCCCGCTTCAACCGGTACACGCACAACCGCCGTATCGACGACACGTCGGCCAGCACGGTGTGGTGCTTCCTGGGAGACGGCGAGTGCGACGAGCCCGAGACTCTGGGCGCCATCGCCCTCGCCGGCCGCAACGACCTCGACAACCTCAAGTGGGTGGTCAACTGCAACCTCCAGCGCCTCGACGGCCCGGTGCGCGGCAACGGCAAGGTCATCCAGGAACTCGAGGGGGTGTTCCGCGGCGCCGGCTGGAACGTGATCAAGGTGATCTGGGGCACCCGGTGGGACGAACTGCTGATGCGCGACACCGACGGCGCCCTGCTCAACAAGATGGCCACCACCGTCGACGGCGAATACCAGCGCTACGCGGTGGAAGCGGGCGCCTACATCCGGGAGCACTTCTTCGGTCCCGACCCCCGCCTGCGCAAGCTCGTCGAGCACCTGAGCGACGAGGACCTCCGGGTCCTGCCACGGGGAGGCCACGACTACCAGAAGGTGTACGCCGCCTTCAAGGCCGCCACCGAGGTGAAGGGCCAGCCCACCGTCATCCTGGCCAAGACCATCAAGGGATGGACCCTCGGCGAGGGGTTCGAGGGCCGCAATGCCACACACCAGATCAAGAAGATGACCGCACCGCAGCTGATGGAGCTGCGGACGAGGCTGCACATGGAGAACGAGATCGACGAGGCAGACCTCGCCGACGGGATCCCGCCCTACTACCGGCCGCCTCCCGACTCTCCGGAGATCCGCTACATGATGGACCGCCGCCGTGCCCTCGACGGCGCGGTGCCCCGCCGGGTGGTGCGGGACCGGCGACCCGTCACGCTCCCCGCCGACGGTCCGTTCCTCGACATGCGCAAGGGCTCCGGAGGGCGCGAGGTCTCGACGACGATGGCCTTCACGGCGCTGCTGCGCGACCTGATGCGCGACCAGCGCTTCGGGCGGCGGGTCGTGCCGATCGTGCCGGACGAGGCCCGCACCTTCGGCATGGACTCGCTGTTTCGAGAGTTCCGCATCTATGCGCCTCACGGCCAGCTCTACGAGCCGGTGGACCACGATCTGCTGCTGAGCTACAGCGAGTCGACCGACGGCCAGATCCTCGAGGAGGGAATAACCGAGTGCGGTTCGCTGGCCAGCTGGCTGGCCGCGGCCACCTCCTACGCCAACCTCGGCGTGCCCATGGTGCCCTTCCTGGCCTTGTACTCGATGTTCGGCTTCCAGCGGGTCGGCGACTCGATCTGGGCCGCGGCCGACGCCCGCGCCCGCGGCTTCCTGATCGGCGCGACAGCGGGGCGCACAACGCTGCTGGGCGAGGGACTCCAGCACCAGGACGGCCACAGCCACGTCCTGGCCTCGACGGTGCCCGCCTGCGAGGCATACGACCCGGCCTTCGCCTACGAACTGGGAGCCGTCATCGACGAGGGTCTTCGCCGGATGTACCCGCCGGAGGCCGCCGACGGCGACGACGTCTTCTACTACATCACCGTCTACAACGAGAACTACGAGCAGCCGCCCCGCCCCGACCACGTGACTGAGGCCGACATCATCAGCGGCCTGTACAAGTTCGACGACGGGCCGGACAGCAGCAGGCGCCGAGCCACCGTCCTGTTCTCGGGCGCGTCGGTGGGAGCGGCGCTGGCGGCCCAGGCGATGCTGGCCGAACATCACGACACCTCGGCCGAGCTGTGGAGCGCAACCTCATACCAGCGGCTTCGACGCGACGCCCTCGACGTCGAGCGCCGCAACCGGCTGCATCCCGGCAGCGAGCCCGCGGTAGCGCCGGTGACCCGGAAACTGTCCGACTCTGACGGACCGATCGTGGCCGTGACCGACTTCATGACCCTGGTCCCCGACCAGATCGCCCGCTTCGCTCCGAGGCCGCTGCACGTGCTCGGTACCGACGGCTTCGGCCGCTCCGACAACCGCGACGAGCTGCGGCGCTTCTTCGAGGTGGACGCGGCCCACATCGTGGTGGCCACGTTGTCGGCCCTGATGGAGTCGGGGGAGGCGTCGCCCGACGAGGTCTCGGCCGCTATCGACCGCTACGGCATCGACGCAGACCGCGACCACCCCGGCCACCCCGACGCCGGCGCACGTCTATCCTACGCTCGGTGACTGACGCGGACCGGGCGATCAACACGAAGCGGGCGCCGGGCAGGACACGAGCGCGACAGGTCGGGACAGGCACCCTGGCGGTCACCGGCAACGCCGCCGCCGACCGTCTGCTCAACACCGACCCCCTGGCTCTGCTGCTGGGGATGCTGCTCGACCAGCAGATCCCCCTGGAGTGGGCGTTCATGGGGCCCTACCGCCTGGCCGAGCGGCTCGAAGCCGGGTTGGACGCCCGCAACATCGCCGAGCGGGATCCAGACGACTTCGCGGCCCTGGTGAGGGCCAAGCCGGCGCTGCACCGATTCCCGAGTTCGATGGCCAATCGCATGCAGTCCCTGTGCCGCCACGTCGTCGATCGCTACGACGGCGACGCCGCCGCGGTCTGGGCCGGCGCCGCCACCGGGGAGGAGCTCTTCCGAAGACTGCGGCACCTTCCCGGCTACGGGGACGAGAAGGCCCGGATCCTGACAGCGGTCCTGGCCAAGCGCTTCGGTGTCCGTCCCAAAGGCTGGGAGGCGCAGGCCGGAGCCTTCGCCGACGGCGAGCCGCGGTCGGTGGCCGATATCGACAGCCTGGACGCGTTGCAACGGGTGCGGGCATGGAAGAAAGAGCAGAAGGCCCGAGGCAAGGGGAAGGACGAATGAGAACCCGGCTCCTGACGCGTGCGGGGATCGTCGATCACGATGCGCACCGACCAGAAGGGGAAGGACGAATGAGAACCCGGCTCCTGACGCGTGCGGGGATCGTCGATCACGATGCGCACCGACCAGAAGGGGAAGGACGAATGAGAACCCGGCTCCTGACGCGTCTCCTGATGTGCGCCGCTGCCCTCGCCGCAGCGGCCTGCGGGTCCGACGACGCCGCTCTGAGAGCTCGAACCGAGGCCGAAACACCCACCCAAGCCGCGGTCGAGGCCGAGACAGCCGCGCAGGCAGCAGCCCAAGCCGAAGCAGTCCAAGCCGAGGAGGAGGCGGCCAGAACCGCGGCCGAGGCCGAAGCAGCCCAAGAGGCCGCCGCCCTAGCAGCCGCCGAGGCAGAAGCAGCCCAAGCAGAAGCTGAAGCCGCCAGAGCCGCCGCGGCAGCCGAAGCCGAATCCCAAGCCGAGGCCGCCGCCGAAGCATCCCAGGCCGCCGCCCAAGCCGAAGCAGCCGCGCAAGCAGCCGCCCAAGCAGAAGCAGAAGCAGCCGCGCAAGCAGAAGCAGCCACGCAAGCCGCCGCCCAAGCAGAAGCAGAAGCAGCCGCGCAAGCCGAAGCAGAAGCAGCCGCGCAAGCCGCCGCCGAAGCAGAAGCCGCCGCCCAAGCAGAAGCAGAAGCAGCCGCGCAAGCCGCCGCCGAAGCCGAAGCAGCCGCGCAAGCCGAAGCAGAAGCAGCCGCGCAAGCAGAAGCAGCCGCGCAAGCCGCCGCCGAAGCCGAAGCAGCCGCGCAAGCCGCCGCCGAAGCCGAAGCAGCCGCGCAAGCCGCCGCCCAAGCAGAAGCAGAAGCAGCCGCGCAAGCCGCCGCCGAAGCCGAAGCAGCCGCGCAAGCCGCCGCCCAAGCAGAAGCAGAAGCAGCCGCGCAAGCCGCCGCCGAAGCCGAAGCAGCCGCGCCCACCACCACAGCCGCGCCCACCACCACAGCCGCGCCCACCACCACAGCCGCGCCCACCACCACAGCCGCGCCCACCACCACAGCCGCGCCCACCACCACAGCCGCGCCGCTCATCGAGACGGGTGTGCCGTCTCAAGACATGATCGACTTGCGCACCGGAGCGACCGTCGACCTTCGCGATTTCGTTGACGGCTCGACACCCCTGCTGCTGTGGTTCTGGGCGCCCCATTGACCGACCTGTCGGCGGGATGCCTCGCCGGTCGGGCAGTTCGCCCGAGACAACGAGAACAAAGTCATCGTCATAGGCGTGGGCGGTGCTGACAGTCTGAGCCAAGCCGAGAGCTTCGTGGCCTCGGCCGGCGGCCCGCCCCACATGCTGTGGAGCGAGTCCTACACCGCATGGAACCACTACCGGGCCGGGAACCCCCAACTCATGCTGCTCGACGGCGCCGGCGTGTCAGTGGTCGAGAAGGTCAGCGGCTTCAACCGAAGCCGCCTCCAGGACGCACTGGACGGCATCACCTAGCGCACGGGCGGACAGGGGAAAGGCCGTGACATGGGGAAAGGCCGTCGTGTCGCGGCGGCGCCACTTCCGCTCTTGTTCGCTGCGCTCACAGGCCGCTCGGGCCACGGCCTCGCCTGCATGGGCCGCATCGCTCCCGCCTATTCGCTCGGCCTCTAGGACTCTTGGATTATTCACCCGCTGTTCGTCGGCATTCACTCCCGGTTCACGGTCGCCCCGGCTGTTCGAAACCTTGCCCCGTATAGCTTGCCGTTCGGCCCGCGGGCAGCGCGGGCTCGCCATGCCACATCCCCAAGGGAGGGACAACTAAATGCACGACTCAAGGCGCCGGCTCCTCTGGCTGCCGGTGACTCTCGTCAGCTTCTCGCTCGTGGCCGCAGCCTGCGGCGGAGACGGTGAGGAGGACACCTCAACACCTTCGATCTCGGGCGAGGTGAACATCTCCGGTTCGTCGACGGTCGAGCCGATCTCGATCCGGGTGGCGGAGATGTTCGAGGGTGTGGCCCCGGACGTGTCGGTGACCGTGGACGGTCCCGGCACCGGGGACGGCTTCAAGCTGTTCTGCGCGGGCGAGACCGACATCTCCGACGCTTCCCGCCAGATCAAGGACGCCGAGAAGGAGGACTGCTTCGCCAACGGCATCACCGACATCGTCGAGCTCAAGGTCGCCGTGGACGGCATCGCGGTAATGACCAACGCCGACAACGGCGCGGTCGATTGCTTGAGCTTCCATCAGCTCTTCGACCTCATCGGTCCCAACGGAGAGGGCGCCAGCACCTGGGCCGAGGCCTCGTCCGGCCTGCCCGACGCCCCGCTGGACATCTTCGGACCCGGCGAGGAGTCCGGCACCTTCGACTCCTTCATCGAGATCGTCCTCGAGGACCCGGCCGAGGAGGCCGGCACCGCCGCCACCACCCGCACCGACTACAGCCCATCGGGCGACGACAACGTCATCCTGCAGGGCATCCAGTCCAGCGAAACCAGCCTGGGATGGGTCGGGTTCGCGTTCGCCGTCGAAGCCTCGGGCGTGAAGCTGATCGAGGTCGACAACGGAGACGGCTGCGTGGCGCCCACCGGCGACACGATCGCCTCCAACGAGTACCCCATCAGCCGGGACCTGTGGATCTACGTCAACGCGGATGCGGCCGCCGACAACCCCGCGCTGGTCGCCTACGTCGACTTCTACGTCTCCGAGATCCTCAGTCAGGCCGTCAGCGAGGTCGGTTACGTGCCCCTCACCGACACAGCCCACGCCGAGACCGCCGACCGGTGGCACACCCGCACCCTCATCAGCTAGAACACCCGGACCGCCATACCCGGCCCCGACTCGGAGAAGACCCCTCCACAGCCATGACCGACACGAGCGTCGTGCATCCAGAGCTCCTCACCGTCGACCAGCTTCAGATCGCGCCTTCCCGCAGGCGCCGCGAAGTGATCATCAGGTACTCCCTGGTTGTGACGGCGCTCGTGTCGGTCCTAGTGAGCACGCTGATCGTGTGGAGCCTCCTGCGGGAGGCCTGGACCTTCATCACCGAGGTGGTGTGGGCCGACACATGGGGACAGCAGGGCTGGTTCCCCCGCCGAGGCCTCTACGACATACCGACGATCGTCGTTCCGTCGCTGATCGTGACCGGCGTCGCCATGGTGGTGGCGGGGCCTCTGGGCCTGGGCGCTGCGGTGTACCTGTCGGAGTACGCCAATTCGAGGGTCAGGTCCTGGCTCAAGCCCGCGCTGGAGATCCTGGCCGGCATCCCCTCGGTCGTGCTGGGCTTCTTCGCCCTCACCTGGATCGCACCCAACATCGTGGGACGCATAGGCAAGGAGGCCTTCCTGGTGATCGGCGCGGCGATCCTCGTCGGGTACACGGCGGCGTCCGCAGGCATTGTCCGGGCCAAAATCAAGCAGTACCGGGAGGGGGCGACCGACCCCTCGGCGCGGATCGGCGCGGTGGCGTCGATAGCCATGCTGATGGTGGTCTTCTCCCTGGCCGCGGTCTGGATCTTGAACATCTGGCTGAACTTCGCCCCCAACAACGCCGGATCGCTGGCCGCGGGCGGCATCGGCGTGGGGATCCTGGTCATCCCGCTGGTGGCCTCGATCTCCGAGGACGCCATGGCCGCGGTGCCCGACTCGCTGCGGGAGGCATCGGCCGGACTTGGAGCCCGGAAGATGGCCACCGCCACCACGGTGGTGCTGCCCGCGGCCATCTCGGGCATCGTGGCCGCCTTCATCGTGGCCGTCTCGAGGGCCATAGGCGAGACGATGGTGGTCTTCATGGCCGCCGGAGCGGCCGACGCCGCCCGATTCACCGACTCGCCGTTCGAGGGTGGCCTGACGATGACCGCGGCCATGGCCTCGCTGGCGTCAGGCACCGACAGCGTCGTGGGCGAGGGACTCACCTTCCAGAGCCTCTACTTTGTGGGCTTGATGCTGTTCGTGATCACGTTGAGCCTCAACATCATCGCCTCGCGCTTCGTGTCGAAGGTCCGCGAGGCCTACTAAAAGTGAGTGCAAACAGGTGATAGTCCGTGGTGTCGCAGCGGTGTCGTGCCCGCTCTTGTTCCCTGCGCTCACGGGCCGCTCGGGCCACGGCCTCGCCCGTTGGCGGCGGACTCGCTCGCCTGTTCGCTCGGCCCCTGAGGCGTCGAGATGATCAGCCGCCTCGTCGACGACACGTCACGGACTGCCATCGCCGCCTCCATCGAGAGGCGCCGGGTGGACACCCGGGGCCTGCTGTTCAAGGTCGTGCTCCAGTCGTGCCTGCTGATCACGCTGGCCCTGCTGGCCGTGCTGCTGGTCACCGTGGCGCTGGACAGCACCGACCAGATCGGCGCCCGCCTGTGGGACTTCCTTCAGGGCACGCTGCGCTCCCGCTCCTCCGACGAGCGCCTGGGCATCCATCAGGGCATGTACGGCTCCTTGTGGATCGCCGTCATCGTGGCCGTGCTGGCCTTCCCCATCGGGATCGGCGCCGCTGTCTACCTCGAGGAGTACGCCCCCCGGAACCGCTTCACCGCCTTCATCGAGGTCAACATCCGCAACCTCGCCGGGGTGCCGTCGGTGGTGTACGGCCTGCTGGGGCTGGCCCTTCTGCTCAACGGGCAGATCTTCGGCCTCGACCGGTTGACCGGCGGGAGCTCAGCCCTCTCGGGCGGGATCACGCTGGCCATCCTGGTGCTTCCCATCGTCATCATCACCTCCGGCGAAGCCTTCCGGGCGGTGCCCACGGAGCTGAGGGAGGGCGCCTACGGCGTCGGGGCCACAAGGTGGGAGATGGTCCGGACCCAGGTGCTCCCCTACGCCGCGCCAGGCATCCTCACCGGCACGCTGCTGTCGATGGCCCGAGCCGTCGGCGAGGCCGCACCGCTGATCCTGGTGGGCGCCGTGACGGGCCGGCTGGGCGACAATCCCAGGCTGTTCGACATCGGCGCCCTCGACGACAGGTTCACCGCCCTGCCCATCGTGATCACGAGCTGGACCGTGCAGTCCGGCCGCGACGTAGGCTTCACCGCCGCGGCGGCCGCCGCCATCGTCGTCCTGCTCGCATTCGTGCTAATGATGAACTCCACCGCCATCCTGCTGCGGAACCGCTTCGAGAAGAAGAGAGGCTGAAGTGTCGATGACAGACGAGGCCCCCCGCGTGATCGAACGCTCAGCGGCCGTCGGCGATCCGAGCGCGGAGCCGGTGATGCCCCCGCTCGCGACCGCCGCAGACGTCGTGTTCCGCTCCGAGGACGTGAACGTCTACTACGGCGCCTTCCGGGCGGTGCGCGATGTGACGTTCGAAGTCCGCAAGAACGAGATCATGGCTTTGATCGGCCCCTCGGGTTGCGGCAAGTCCACAGTGCTGCGCTGCTACAACCGCATGAACGACCTCATCAAGGACGCCCGGGTCACCGGCGCCGTCACCTACCGGGGAACCGACCTCTACGACGAGCGTGTCGACCCGGTGGAGGTGCGGCGACGCATCGGCATGGTGTTCCAGAAGCCCAACCCCTTCCCAAAGTCGATCTACGACAATGTGGCCTACGGCCCGAGGGTCGCCGGCCAGAAGAAGGGCCTCGACGACGTCGTCGAGGGCTCGCTGCGCAAGGCGGCCCTGTGGGACGAGGTAAGCGACCGCCTCAAAGACTCAGCCCTCAGTCTGTCGGGAGGCCAGCAGCAGCGGCTCTGCATCGCCAGGGCCATCGCGGTAGACCCCGATGTGCTGCTGATGGACGAGCCGTGCTCGGCGCTCGACCCCATCGCGACGGCCCGCATCGAGGATCTGATGCAGGAGATCAAGCAGGACTACACGATCATGATCGTTACTCACAATATGCAGCAGGCGGCTCGGGTGAGCGACACCACCGCCTTCTTCACCGCCGACCTCCGGTCCGAGGGCGACACCCGCACCGGCATCCTGGTGGAGGTGGACACCACCCAGAAGATGTTCTCGAACCCGTCCGACGAACGCACCGAGAACTACGTCACCGGCCGGTTCGGCTAGCTGGCGAGCAGAGAGGACGGAACAGTGTCCGAGCAGACCCGCAGAGGCTTCCACGCCGAGATCGAAGAGATCGGCAACCTGATCGTCCAATTGGCGGCCCAGGCCGGCGACGCGGTGGCGAGGGCGACCGCCGCCCTGCTGCGATACGACCTGGTCGAGGCCCAGCAGATCATCGACGACGACGACGACATCGACGCAGCCGCAGTCGAGGTCGAGGAGAAGTGCCAGAGCCTGCTGGCGCTGCAGCAGCCGATGGCCGGCGACCTGCGCCAGATCTTGGCCGCCATGTGGATCACCGGCGAACTGGAGCGGACCGGCGGCCTGGCATGCAATATCTGCAAGGGTGCCCGCCGAATGTTCCCCACCGAGTTGCCTCCGCGGCTGCGCGGCCTGATCGCGGAGATGAACGAGGAGGCCATCCGCCTGGTCCGATTGTCGGTGGACTCCTACTCAGAACGGGACGCGGCCCTCGCCGGCGCCCTCGACGACATCGACGACCGGCTCGACAGCCTGCACCGCACGTTCGTCAAGACCCTGATGGAATCGGCCCGCACCCACGATCTCGACGTGCAGCCCTCGGTGCAGCTGGCCCTGATCGCCCGCTACTACGAGCGCATCGGCGACCATGCGGTGAACATCAGCGACCGTGTCCGGTACATGGTCTCGGGGGAGATGCCGTGGCGCGCCGGCATGGGCCGCCGTCGCCCGCGCGAAGAGCCGAACATGCGAGACTTGGCCCCCGACCCTGCGGCAATGCCCTCGATCGGCGAAGACGTGGCCGGCTGACGACATGGCCGGCCAGCGTCTCGAGCTGTCGCTCAGGACGAACACGGACAGGAGAGCACCCGTCGTGTCGCAAAAGAGCCATCCCTGCCGGGTCTGCCGCCGCCCATTCAAACACGCATGTGACAACCCGTGACGTTGTCACCGTTGTCGGCGCCGGCCGCCGAAGCCAGCAGCGCCTGGCGCTGGCGTTCGAGCCAGCCGAACAGCACGGCGACGGCTCTGGGGTCGTGGCGCAGGTGGTGCCCGGCACCGGTGATGATGCGCAGGTCGGAACCGGGATGGGCGTCGGCCAGGACGCGGGCGTCGAACACTGGGACCGTCTCGTCGTCGCTGCCGTGAAGGACCAGCAGCGACCGGTCGCCGAGCGACGTGGCTGTCTCCACCGCTCTCACGGCCCGGATCTCCGCAGCCCACCGGTCGAACCGCTGGGGGAACCCCGGGTCGCGCACCACGCCGACCTCACGGGCCCACACCAGCAGTTTGCGAGGGTTGCGGGCCCAGTCCTCGAAGTCGGCAGGCGCGGCCACCGCGGCCACTCCCCGCACCCGGTCGTCGCGGCCTGCCACCACCACCGCGAGCGCGCCGCCGGTTCCGAAGCCGATGAGCCATACGCCGTCGCACGGCGTCTCCGACTCCAGGAAGTCGATGGCGCCGACCAGGTCGCGCCGCCAGCCGTCGAGTGAGAAGTCGCCGCCGGAGCCGGCCACTCCCCTCGACGAGTAGGCCAGAGCGGTGAAGCCGGTCTCGGCCGCGATCAGGTCGGCCAGGGCGGGCATGGTCATGGTGGAGTTGATGCCGCCCCCAGCCTCGGTCGGGAAGCCGTGGACGATGACCACCGCCGGTTGCACCGACGGCGACCGGGCGGGCCGGGCGAGATGAGCCGTCAGTTCGTTCGAGTCGACGGTGAACCGGCTGTCCATCGGGCTCACCGTATCGGCGTGGACTGGCGCGCAGTGGGGCGGACCCGAAGGCCCGCCCCACTGGTCGTTTCTGCCGGAAATCCCGGGCGAGCCTCGCACACTCGCAGCCGGGACGGCTGCGGTGCCTGGCCGGATGTGACTAGGTCCGGCGACTCGGTCCGGGGGTGGAGCTGGCGGGGATTCGCCAGTCGGTCCAGCTTGCCGTAGCTAGCGGCCAGCCACCTCCAAGGTCACAAAGCGTTTAGCACTCAGTTGGACCACCTCCTTTCCTTGGTGACACCAGTCAACCACAATCTGCCCCCAAAGCCAAGCATCGGGGTGGATTCCCGGGGTGCCCGAGCCCGGTCACCATCCGCGGTTCGCGCGGCGGCGGCACCATCACCTGCTGGGTCTACGGCCTATCGCGAACGGATCGAGGTTCGCTCCGGCAGCTTCACAGCCATTGCCGCTTGCCGGGAGCCCATGAGGGGCCTGTGCACTCACAGAGTTATAGCTATAATATTCTGTACAGAAATCTGCAGGCGGGTTGGGGAAGGCGATGACCGACGAGACGAGGACCATACCGGCGGGCCAGTTCCGGGAGCAGTGCCTGAGGCTCATGGACGAGGTGAACGCCACCGGCGCGAAGCTGATCGTCACCAAGCACGGACGGCCCGTCGCCGCGCTCGTGTCGGTGTCCGAGCAGCACTCACCGGGCATCGTCGGGTGGTGCGAGCAGATCCGCATCCACGACGACTTGAGCGAGCCCGCCATGCCCGCAGACGACTGGAACGTCGTGTCGGACCCGGCCAGCATCCTCGGCGCCTGACTCGGCGCCGGCCACGGCTGAGATGGACCTGATACTCGACACCGACACGCCGCCCAGACCAAATCACTCGACCAGGCGCCGGCCACGGCTGAGATGGACCTGATACTCGACACCGACACCCTGCTGTGGATGTCGCAGGGCAGCCCCAGGCTCGGGCCCCGGGCCGGGTCGGCCATCGAGACAGCCGCCCGCGACGGTTCCCTGCGGTTCTCGGCCGTATCGATGCTGGAGGTCGCCCGTCTCCACCACAGCGGCAGGATCGAACTGCCGACGGCTCCCGAGCTTTGGCACCGCGACCTTCTCGCGGCCGGGGTGCGGGAGATTCCTGTCACCTCGGAGACGGCCATGCTGGCCGCTTCACTGCATGCCCACCACGGCTTCCACTCCGACCCCACCGATCAGCTCGTCACGGCTTCGGCGATGGTCGCCAAGCGTCCGCTGGTCACCTCCGACCGCAAGATCCTAGAATGGGCGTCGGCGAGGGTTGTCCCCGAGTGTCTCGACGCTTGCGCCTGATTCCGCCGGACCATCAAGCCGGGGGCTCGTCGGCGCTGAGGGCGCCTATCTCGGCCAGGTAGGCGAGTTGGGCCTCGAGGATGCACACCACGTCGACGGGATCGGGGCCGCCCTCCTCCAGTGATCGGGCCACCACCGCGTCGGTGGCCGCGTCTGTGTCGGCCACGGCCATGTCGTCCACCGCCACTGCGGGGTCGCCGAGCTCCTGGCCGTGGGAGGTGGCCAGGCCCACCGCCGTGAACCAGTCGAGGTGCCAGCCGAGCACCGTGGCGACGTCGGCGTAGCTAACTCTGGCGGTCACCTCGCCAGGCAGGCGGTCGGCCACATAGTCGACCGCCTCCGACAACCGGTAGACCGACGGTGCGGTCTCCCGCTCGAGGCGCCCGACCGCGATCCCCACCGACACGAAGGCGATCACCACCACGGCAGCCACACCGACCGCGGCGATCAACCAGATCACGTCACCCTCCGCGAGCTCCCGGCTGAACTACCTGCAAATTTCCACCTGAGCGGTGGATTCTTGACAGAAGTTCGCTCCGGGCAGGTGCTGGCATCGGCTCCGCTCGCCCGCTCCTGTTCGCTACGCTCACGGGCCGCTCGGGCCCAGGCACCCCGCTCCTGTTCGCTGCACTCACGAGCCGCTCGGGCCCAGGGGCCTCGCACGCTCGGCCTCTACAGGCCGATGCGCTGGGCGAGGAGCTCCCGGTGGTAGGTGGGGTCACCGAAGAGGAGTTCCGAGCTCTTGGCCCGCTTGAAGTAGAGGTGCGCCGGGTGCTCCCAGGTGAAGCCGATCCCTCCGTGGATCTGGATGTTCTCGGCCGCCGCGTGGAAATAGGCCTCCGAGCAGTAGCTCTTGGCCAGCGAGGCGACCTGGGGCAGTTCGTCGTTCATCTCGGACGCGCACCAGCCCGCGTAGTAGGCCGCGGACTTGGCCGACTCGACCTCCAAGAGCATGTCGGCGCACTTGTGCTTGATGGCCTGGAACGAGCCTATGGGCCGGCCGAACTGGACACGGACCTTGGCGTAGTCCACCGACATGTCCAGGCAGCGCTGCGCGCCGCCCACCTGCTCGGCGGCCAGCGCCACCGCGGCCAGATCCAGCACGGTCTCCAGCACCGGCCAGCCCTGCCCCTCGGTGCCTATGAGCGTCGCCTCAGTGCCCTCGAACGTGAGCTTGGCCTGCTTGCGGGTCTGGTCCATGGTCGACAGCGGCGTGCGGGTGAGACCGGACGCGTCGGGATCGACGGTGAACAGCGAGACGCCGCCGACGGTGCGGGCCGCAACGATTATCAGGTTGGCGGTATGGCCGTCGAGCACGTACATCTTGATGCCGTCGAGGCGCCACGAGCCGTTGTCGGGTGAGGCCGCCATGGTGATCCCGGGCTCGTCCCAGCGGCCGTTCTGCTCGGTGAACGCCAGCGCTGCCCTGATATCACCCGAGGCGATGCCGGGCAGATGCTCCTGCTTGGCGTCCTCGTCGCCGCAGTGCATCAGCGTGTTGGCGGCGAGCACCGCGGAAGAGAAGTACGGCGCGCAGAGCAGCGCGCGGCCCATCTCCTCGAGCACGACCACCTGCTCGACGCCGGTGAAGCCCTGGCCGCCGTAGGCCTCGGGGATCGTCAACGCGGGAAGTCCCATCTGCTCGGACATCTGGGCCCAGACGCCGGGGTCGAAGCCGCGCTCGGTGTCCATCTGCTCCCGGACCGCCGACTCGGGCGACTTCTCCTCCAAGAAGCTGCGAACGGCTTCTCTGAGCTGCTCCTGCTCGTCGGTGAATGCGAAGTTCACGTGGAACTCTCCTGCGCGTTGAGTGGGGCTGAGCTGCGGAGGCCAACCTATCGGAGCGGACCTTGCCTCGAACGGCCGCCGAGCCTGAACCGGGGAGCACAGCCTGACCGGCCACGCCCGCGTGCCTGCTATCGAGCCGAGGCTTAGCGGCCGGGCGAACAGGCGGGTGAATCCGCCACCAGCAGGCGAGGCCGCGACCCGAGCAGCCCTCAGGCCGCAACGAACAAGAGCGGGAACGACACCGCAGCGACACCACCGACTCACACCTAGCCGCGCTCGCTCTTCGCAGCCGAGCGAACAGGCGGGTGAATCCGCCACCAGCAGGCGAGGCCGCGACCCGAGCAGCCCTCAGGCCGCAACGAACAAGAGCGGGAACGACACCGCAGCGACACCACCGACTCACACCTAGCCGCGCTCGCTCTTCGCAGCCGAGCGAACAGGCAGGAACGACGCAGCCCATGCAGGCGAGGCCGCGACCCGAGCAGCCCTCAGGCCGCAACGAACAAGAGCGGGAACGACACCGCAGCGACACCACGGACTCACACCTATTCGCGCTTGCTCTCAGGGGGGCTGCGAGTGCGGCCGTAGTGCCGGTGTCGGCGCGACCGTAGGATTCGGGGCGTGGCCGCATCACCGCTCTTCGAGATCGACGGCCTGCAGGTGGCGGCGGCGGACGGCGGCAAGCCGATCCTGCGCGGCGTCGACCTGGTGGTCGGCGCCGGCGAGATGCACGCACTGATGGGCCCCAACGGGTCGGGCAAGTCCACCCTGGCCGCGGCCCTGCTCGGCAGCCCCGAGTACGAGGTGACCGGCGGCTCGATCCGCTTCAACGGCGAGGACATCACCTCTTGGCCGCCGGAGGTGCGGGGCAAGGCCGGGATGTTCCTCGCCTTCCAGTACCCCCAGGAGATCCCGGGAGTCTCGGTGCGCAACTTCCTCACGCAGGCCCTCCAGTCCCGCAAAGGAACCGAGGTGAGCTCCATCGAGACCTACATGACGATGGTCGAGTGGATGGAGCGACTGTCGATCGACTCGGCGCTGATGGACCGCCACCTCAACGAGAAGTTCTCCGGCGGGGAGAAGAAGCGCAACGAGATACTCCAGATGGCGGTGCTCGAGCCCGACATGGCGGTCCTCGACGAGACCGACACCGGCCTCGACATCGATGCTCTGCGAATCGTGGCCGCCGGACTGCAAGAGGTCCGAGCCGAGCGGCCCGAACTGGGGGTGCTGGCCATCACCCACTTCCAGCGCATCCTCACCTCCGGGCTGCGGCCCGACCGGGTCCACGTCCTGCTCGGCGGCCGCATCGTCGAGAGCGGCGGCCCCGAACTGGCCGACCGGCTCGAACGCGACGGCTACGAGCGGTACGGGCCATGAACAACCGCAGCAGCAAAGGCACCAGCCATGAACAACCGCAGCTCGGTGGTGGACGGTGCCGCCAGGCCGGTGTCGGGGGCAGCAGCAAAAGGCACCGGCCATGAACAACCGCAGCAGCAAAAGACACCAGCCATGAACAACCGCAGCTCGGTGGTGGACGGTGCCGCCAGGCCGGTGTCGGGGGCAGCAGCAAAAGGCACCGGCCATGAACAACCGCAGCAGCAAAAGACACCAGCCATGAACAACCACAGCGACACCAGCCGGCCGGACACCGACCCGAGAACCGCCGGCAACAGCAGCGGCAAACGCGACCGGCTCGCCTCCGACGCCCGGCTGGACTTTCCGCTCCTGGGACGCGAGGTGCGCGGCCGGCCGATCGTCTACCTCGACTCGGCCGCCTCGTCGCAGAAGCCCCGATGCGTCCTCGACGCCATGAACAGCTACTACGAGACGATCAACGCCAACGTGCATCGAGGCGCCTACGAGATCGCAGCCCAGGCCACCGATGCCATGGAAGCGGCCCGGGCCGACGTCGCCCGGTTCGTGAACGCGCCCTCGCCCGACGAGATCGTGTTCACCAAGAACGTCACCGAGGCCATCAACCTCGTGGCCCGCTCCTGGGGCGGCGCCAACCTCGGACCGGGCGACGCGGTGGTGGTCACCGAGATGGAGCACCACGCCAACATCGTCCCCTGGCACATCATGGCGGCCGAGAAGGGCTTCGAGCTGCGCTGGATCGGCGTCGAGCCGGACGGCCGGCTCGATCTGAGCAACCTGGACCGGCTCCTCGACGGGGCCAAGCTGCTGGGCGTGACCGCCATGAGCAACGTGCTGGGCACGCTCAACCCGATCCGCCGGCTGGCCGACGCGGCCCACAGCGCGGGGGCGCTGGTGCTGGTGGACGCGGCCCAGTTCGTGCCCCACCTGCCGACCGACGTTCAAGCGATGGGGGCCGACTTCCTGGGCTTCACCGGCCACAAGATGTGCGGACCGACCGGCATCGGGGTGCTGTGGGCCCGAGCCGAGCTGCTGGAGGCGATGCCGCCGTTCCTCGGTGGCGGCGAGATGATCCTCGACGTGCGCAAGGACGGCTTCCTGCCCAACCGCATACCCCACAAGTTCGAGGCCGGGACCCCGCCCATCGCCGAGATCGTCGGGCTCGGCGCCGCGGTCCGGTATCTCGACGGCCTGGGGATGGAGCGGGTGCGCGAGCACGAGGTCGGCCTCACCGCCTACGCGATGCGCACGCTGGAGGAGCGCTACGGCGCCGAGCTCGCGGTGCATGGGCCGTCGGAGCCGGCGTGCCGGGGCGGGGTGCTGTCGATGAGCTTCCGCGACATCCACCCCCACGACCTGTCGCAGGTGCTGGACGACCGCGGCGTGTGTGTGAGGGCCGGCCACCACTGCGCCAAGCCGCTGATGCGGCATCTCGGGGTGCCGGCCACAGCCCGGGCGTCGCTCTACGTGTACAACGACACCTCCGACGTGGACGCCCTAGCCGACGCGCTCGGCGCGGCCGGCGACTTCTTCTCGAGGTAGGGGGCAGGGGCATGGCCCGGCTGGAGGACCTGTACCGCGAGATCATCCTCGACCACTACCGCAACCCCCGCAACCGCGGCGAGCTGGAGGCGCCGCCGGCGGTGCAGGCCGTGGGCTTCAACCCGCTCTGCGGTGACGAGGTGGTCGTTTACGTGGAGGTCCGCAACGGCGTGGTCGTCGAAGTGTCGACAGGCGGCCAGGGGTGCTCGATCAGCCAGTCGTCGGCGTCGATGATGTCCACCGCCGTCAAGGGCCGCGAGGTGGCCGAGGTGCGGCGACTGGTGCGGGCCTTCAAGCACATGATGTCGATCCACGGCACCGGTATCGGCGGCGCGGGCGACGATCTCGACGGCGACGGCGACGGCGACGACGGCGGGGCCGACGACGTGAAGCTCGGCGATCTGGAGGCCCTGCGCGGCGTGGTGAAGTTCCCGGTGCGCATCAAGTGCGCCACCCTGTCGTGGAACACCCTGGTGCAGGCCCTCGACGAGACCTTGGAGTGAGCGCAAATGGGTGAGAGTCCGTGGTGTCGCAGCGGTGTCATTCCCGCTCTTGTTCACTGCGTTCATGGGCCGCTCGGGCCACGGACTCGCCCGTTGGTGGCGGATTCGCCCGCCTATTTGCTCGGCCCCTTGGCCTGAACAGCCGGCGAGCTATCGCAGCCCGAGGCGCAGGCGAATCAGCCCCGGCCGGGGTGTTCCTTCGTCGAAGCAGCACTCGACAGCCTCGCGGGCGCTGCGGCGGACCTCGTCCATGGCCTCGCCCTCTGTGTGGATGCCGTAACCCGACGTGCTGGCGGAACAGCCAGCTGGACAGCAGCTCGCACGGCTCCCACCACACCGACAGATGCCGTAACCCGACGTGCTGGCGGAACAGCCAGCGTCTGCCTCGTCCTCGCTGACCTCGAAGATGATCTCGGGCCGGTTGGCCGTCACGGATCCTCTTTTTCGAACGTTCCTGCTCCTCCGCTTCTCCAAGAGCGCCATCGCCCGCTTCGTCGCCCGCTTCGTCACGGATCCTCAGTGTCGAACGTTTCCTGGAGACGTACATGGACGCGCCGGGTACGGAGTGGGTGGCATCATCATGGATCCTCGGCGTCGAACGTTTCCTGCGCTTCGGGCGCACCCTGCTCGGACTCGCCGCTGCCGCTCCGCGGAGTATCAGCCAGCAGGGCTTTGAGGACTGAGCCGTGGGCGGCCAGCTTGGCGGGACCGATGCCGGGCACGGCCAGCAGGCCGTCGTCGGTGACGGGGCGGCGGCGGGCCAACTCGCGCAGGACAGCATCGGAGAACACCACGAAGGCGGGCACGCCCGCGGCCTTGGCCTGTTCCAAACGCCAACGGCGCAGGCTTTCGAACATCGCAGCAGCCGCCGGCTCGGCTGCGACGTCGATGGGCGGGCTCTTGGACTTCGATGACCGCTTCGGCGCGTCGCTTCGCACGGACGGGGCCGGTTCGGCCGATTCGGGACGGCTGTCCGGGACTGGACGTGCCCGCGGATCCTGCGGCTCGAGCTTGGAACGCCACGACATCTCGGCAAGGAAGGGAGACTTCGGGCCGTCGGCGATCACCAGCACCGACTCCGAGCCGCGGGTGACGGCCACATGGAAGACACGGCGCTCCTCTTCGAGGTCGCTGGCCAGGCGGTGGGGCATCAGGCCCTCGGTGGCCGACAGCACGATCACATGGGGCCACTCCAGGCCCTTGACCCGATGCACGGTGGCCAGACGGACGCCCCGGCCCCACGCCGGCCGCCCGGCGCCGGGGTCGCCGTCGTCGCCGGCGGCTCGGCCCTCGCTCAGGCGGCCCCGCAGCCATTCCTCGAACACGGCCGGATCCTCGCAGTGGGGCGCCACAGACATCAGGGCCCGAAGGTCGTCGCCGTGGGCCGACCGGTCCACCGCTCGACGGGAGGCGTCCAAGCGTTCGTCGAGGCCGGCGCCCAGCTGGGTTCCGTTCTGGATCGCATCCAGCAGCCGGAGCGTGTCGGCGCCGTCGCGGGCCATGTCGCCGAGGCGCTCCACGTCGTCGGCGAAGTCCGACACCCGCTCGGCGGTCCGCTGGTCGGAGATGCGCCCGGCCAGGCGCCTCAGCGCTCCCACGTTGCGCTGCTCGGCGATCCACTCCACCACCCGCGGCGAGATGCCTCGAGGCGGGCGCCGGGCGGCGGTGGCCAGCGCGTCGGCGGACAGCCGGGCTGTGCCCGAGGTGGCCAGCCGAAGCCATGCCAGCACGGCGGCCACGCCTGTGCGCTCCGCGAACCACGGGCCGACGGGGGCCATGCAGTCGATGCCCGCCTCCGACAGCAGGATCTGGGGCGCCAGCAGCGTGCTGTTGACCCTGGCCAGCACGGCGACGTCCCTGGCGTCGGCGCCTGCCGCCATCAGCGCCCGGACCTGCTCGACCACCGCGAGGCCGCCGTCGCCGGCCGCCTCCACCGTCAAGGCCCGGCCCTCGACCGATACACGCCCGGACCCGCCGGCCGCCGGCCCACCCCCACCCACCGGAACCGCCCCACCGGACGGCGCCCCATCGGACGGCACACCCCCGCCGGACGGCACCGCCCCACCGGACGGCACCGCCTCCGGAACCGCCCCACCGGACGGCGCCCCATCGGACGGCACAGCCTCCGACACCGCCCCACCGGACCCGCCGGCCGCCGCCACACCCCCGCCGGACGGCACCGCCCCACCGGACGGCGCCCCATCGGACGGCACAGCCTCCGGAACCGCCCCACCGGACGGCGCCCCATCGGACGGCACAGCCTCCGACACCGCCCCACCGGGCTCGCCCGCCGCCACACCCCCGTCGGACGGCACCGCCCCGCCGGGGACGCGGGCCGGGCGGGCCGAGATGTGTTTGGCGATGCGATGGCGGTTGTGCGACAGCAGGTTGGCGGCGGCCTCCACCACGTCGGGCGGGCAGCGGTAGTTGACTTCGAGCAGGTGACGGGCCGCGCCGGGAAAGTACCGCTCGTACTCGATGAGCCAGCGGGGCGACGCTCCCGAGTAGCCGTAGATGGTCTGGTCGTCGTCGCCCACGCCGAACACGTCGGCCCTCGGGCCGGCCAGCAGGCGGATCATCAGCAGATGGGCGGGCGTGAGATCCTGGAACTCGTCGACCAGCAGCACCCCGCACACCCGGCGGGCCGCGGCCCGGGCGGCCGGGTCGGTCAGCAGCACATCGATGGCCCGGACGATCTGGTGGTCGAAGTCGACTGCCCCGCGCTCGTCGAGCGCTTCGGCGTAGGCCGGCGCCAACTCGGTGAAGCCCGGCACGTCGGGGGCGTAGTCGCGCTCCACCTCGGCCGGGTCCCGCAACCCGAGGCGCGACGCGCTGAGCGCCTCCACCCACGCCGCCAGCGGATCGGTCATGGCCCGCCTGCGCCTGCGGGGGGCCAGCTCCCCCACCAGGCCGTGCAGCAGGTCTCGCACTTCTCGCTCGGCGACGACCTCGACCCGGCCGTGGCCTGCCGGGCGGGTGAAGCGACCGGCACCGTTGCACACCGCCAGCGCCAGACTGTTGAAAGTCCGCACCTCCAGGCCGGGAATGTCGGCGGTGCGCTCCTGCATCTCGGCCCGTGCCCGCACGTTGTAGGCCACCAGACACACCGCGCCCGGGGCCACGCCCATGTCCCGCACCAGCCACCGGGCACGTTCGGTGAGTACGCGGGTCTTGCCGGAGCCGGCCGGGGCCACGATGCATGCCCCGCCGCCGAGATGGCCCACGGCCCGGCGCTGGTCCGCCGCCAGGTCGGCGTCGGGCTCGCAGTGCCGCAGCGGCGACAGTTCTCCGGCGGCGAGGCCGGCGGCAGGGATCAGCGCGGCGCCGCACAACGCGGCCGCCTCGAACGAGTCCAGTGGCCCGCCGTCGCACCAGGCGGGACCGCCCTCGGGCGACACGACGTCTCCAGGCTCCTGCGACGCAGAGGGGCGGGCGCCCAGCGCCAGAGCCTGCTCGCGGGGGGCGAAGCTGGGCCGGCCCGGTTGGCGTGCGTCGACCGTGTTGGCAGTCAGCAGGTGATGCCAAACCTCCTCGGTGAGGGTGAAGCCCGCTGCGAGCTCCCACCACCGTCTCGCCGATGCCGGGTCTGACAGCGGCAGCGGGCCGTCCAACTCGATCACCAGCCGCTCACGGCCGTGCCATGCCGACCGCAGCCGGCGACCGGTTGCGGCGTCCGGCGACGCGGTCTCCACCCGTACCCGGCGACAGGCCTCCCACGGTGCCGGAGCAGCCTGACCGGGCGACACGAGCACGCTGCGCCCGAGGCAGTCGGGCCCGGCCAGCCGTACGGCGTCGCAGGCTGCGGCAGCCTCAGGCTCGCGTCGGCCCGTGGGCGAGGTCACGCTCCGCAACCCCGCTCCGAACTGGCCGACCACAACGCCTGAACAGGCGGCCTACGCTGCCGATTCCCCGCAACGAGGGCGCGGCACCGGCCGGCCGGCGTCACGGCCCGGTCACTGCGTCGAGGCGGATGATCGCCTCGCGCGGGTGCAACCTGGTCGACCACCGTCATCCCCGCCAGAGCCGAAACGTCGATCGCCTCGCGCGGGTGCAACTTGGTCTCTGGTGTACTGCCTGCCACGCTCGCCAGTGTCGCACCAAGCCGGCGCCATCCCACACGGCACCCCGCACAACGCCAAAACCGCCGCACCCACCAGTGACCACCAACCAGCACACAACCCCCAACCACCCCGCACAGCGCCATAACCGCCGCGTTAGAGTCGCCTCCGTGAGCGACCTGCCGCCGGCGGACTGGTACACCGACCCCGACGACGAGTCGCAGTTCCGCTACTGGGACGGTTCGGCTTGGACCGAGCACCGGGCGCCCCGCGGCGGCGAGACGGCGACAGGCCAAGGCCTGCTGCGCCGTCCGGGCCTGGTGCTGACCGACACGTTCTCGATCCTCGGCCGGCGGTGGCGGAGCTGCGTGGCCGCGGCGCTGGTCTACTTCGCCGGGCTGGCGGCGATGCTGGTGCTGGGGCTCGTCGCCGGCAACGCGATCCTCGGAGAGGAGCTGGACGAGGCTTGGAGCCGGATCAGCGACCCCGGCTTCGATCCCGCCTCAGAGGAGCACACGACCTACTTCGAGTCGCTGGAGGTCGATCTCTCGCCGACGAGCCTCGCGGCGATCCTGCTGGGTGTTGTGGCTCTGTGGATCGCGGGCAACATCATGCGTGCGACCGTCGCCCGCGTCGCCGTGAGCGATCTGCGGGACCGGGATCTGGCGCCGTCGGAGGCCCTCAGGCAGGCGCTGCGACGGGTGGCACGACTGCTGGGCCTCGACCTGCAGTTGGCTGCCATGGCCGTTCTTGCGATGTTGGTACTGGTCGTTGCGGCCGCGATCTCTCCGCTGCTGCTGATTCTGCTGATTCCGGCCTTGATGGTCGGCGCCGTCTACGGGTCGGTCGTGGTGTGGATCGCCTATGTGGCGGCGTCAGTGGGGCCGGCCTCGTGGTCGCTGGGCTACGGGGCCCGCCTGATCAGAGGACGGTTCTGGGCGACGTTCGGGCGGATGCTGCTGGTGCTCGCGGCGCTGGCGGCCGCCTATTTGGCGTTCGGGCTCGTGGCCGAGCTCACCGGATCTGCGTCGGACAGGTTCCTGGTGGTGTCGACGGTGGCGCAGACGGTGGCCGCGACCGCGGCCGGGGTCGTGGCCTTGGTCGCGACCGCGATCATCTACCACGACTTGGGGGGCGAGTCGGACTGAGACGCCCGCTTCCCCGCGCCTGGCCGCGACCGACGCCGGCTGCGTCGACCCGGTGTCACGATGGGTTCCGGGAGTGATGTGTGCCGGCCGCACCTAGCCGCGACCGGCGCCGACTGCGTCGACCCGTTCGACGAAGTCGACCAGGTGTCACGATGGGTTCCGGGAGTGATGTGTGCCGGCCGCACCTAGCCGCGACCGGCACCGGCTGCGTCGACCCGTTCGACGAAGTCGACCAGGTGTCACGATGGGTTCTGGGAGTGATGTGTGCCGGCCGCACCTAGCCGCGACCGGCACCGACTGCGTCGACCCGTTCGACGAAGTCGCGGTCGCGTGCCGAGAGGCCGCCCACGTCGTGGCTGGTGACGGACAGTTCCACCTTGTTGTAGACGTTGGACCATTCGGGGTGGTGGAAGAGCCGCTCGGCGATGAGCGCCACATGGGCCATGAACGCGAACGCTGCCCGGAAGTCGGCGAACACGTACGAGCGGCGCAGCCGGTCGCCGTCGCGGCGCCAGTCGGGGTGGACGGCCAGCACCTCCGCGATCTCGGCCTCGGTCAGCAGGTCGTCGTCGCTCATGGCCCCGATGCTAGTGTCGGCGTCCGAACTTCAATGGGTCGCCCGCCACGGCGGCCGCCGACTCATTGAGGTTCGGGGCGACCCTCCGGCACGGACGGCGTCCGGGCCGTGTTCAGCCTGCGGCGGAGAGCCGGCCGGTGTCTCGGAACTCGGCGGCGCGGGTGAGGAAGCTGGCCATCTGGGCTCTGGCCGTGGGCCGCTGGGGGCAGTACAGGCGCGGTTCGGTGGAGCAGCCCAGCGTGATGCGGGCCGCTGACAGGGCGTCGATGGCGGCGTCGTGGCCGGTGCCGGAACCGTCCTCGAAGCCAGCGGGGTCGGCCTCGGCCAGATCGAAGGCCCTCACGAGGAAGCTGGCCATCTGGGCGCGGGTGACGGGATCGTCGGGGCAGAACAGCCGCGGCTGCGTGGAGCATCCCAGGGTGATGCGCAACTGCGCGAGCCGTTCGGCGTGGCCGGCCCACCACAGGCCGGCGCTCACGTCTTCGAAGCGGGCCCGGCGGGGGCGGTCGGGGTCGTCGCCGTCGAGCACCCGCACCAGCCACACTGCCATCTCCCAGCGGCGGATCGGCTCGTTGGGGCACAGCCGTCCCCGCGAGCAGCCGGTGCGGGCCAGCACCCCCTCGGATGCCAGCGCGAGCACGGTCTCGGAATGCACTCCGGCATCTTCGAGGTCGGAGAACTCCTCAGCCGGGTTCCGCTCGGACGGCCCCGGCGGCGCGGGCGGCCCCGGCGGCGCGGGCGGCCCCGGCGGCGGAGGAGGCGGAGGCGGAGGCGGCGGAGGCGGCGGAGGCGGCGGAGGCGGCGGAGGCGGCGGGTCGGGGTCGCGGCGTTCGGGCACGGTGCCCACGGTCGCTGCTTCTGCGGTGTCGCGGGCTTGCGGCTCGTGGCGGTCGGTGTAGGAGGCGCGGGCCTGCAGGTAATGGCCCGCATCGTCGTCGTCGGGCAGGTACACGTTGGCGTCGGCGCCGTCGATGACGGTCCAGCCCCCGGTGCGGCTCCTGGATCGGCGCCACTGCCAGCTGAGGCCCGAGACGCCGCCGTCGGGGTCGGTCACAGTCGCTGTGAGCCGCCGGCCCACCGTCGGGGAATGCGACGACAACGTCACCGCGCCGGGCTCCTCCACATTGTTCACGGTCACGACGACGTCGCGCGACTGTTCGTTGACGCCGTCGGACGCTACGACGGTCACACGATAAACGTTGTCGCGGTCGGAGTCCGCCGGATCCTCAGAGTCAGGCACCGAAACGAACGACAACCTCCCACCGCTGATCGCGAAATCGCCGCCGTCCACACCTCGCAACGACCACACGATGACACCGCCCTCAGGATCGTCCACCACTCGGAACGTGCCAACCGCCGCGGCGTCGTTCTCGTCATGATCGAACACGGAATCGCCTGCGAGCATGAACGGCTCGTTCACATCGACGACAGTCACGACGACATCACGCGACTGTTCGTTGACGCCGTCGGACGCTACGACGGTCACACGATAAACGTTGTCGCGGTCGGAGTCCGCCGGATCCTCAGAGTCAGGCACCGAAACGAACGACAACCTCCCACCGCTGATCGCGAAATCGCCGCCGTCCACACCTCGCAACGACCACACGATGACACCGTCCTCGGGATCTTCGAGCACTCGGAACGTGCCAACCGCCGCGGCGTCGTTCTCGTCATGGTCGAACGCGGAATCGCCTGCGAGCATGAACGGCTCGTTCACGTCGACGACGGTCACGACGACGTCGCGCGACTGTTCGTTGAGACTGTCGTCGGAGACCGTCACCACGACCTCGTAGTCGTTCTGCCCGTCGGTGTCGGCCGGCACTTCGTAGTCTGGCGCCGAAACGAATTCGAGGCTGCCGGCATCGAACTCGAAAGCGCTCTGATCGGCGCCTGAGAACTGCCACGTGACAGCGCCGCCCTCGGGATCCTCGGCAACGAACTGGACCACCGCGCCCCGGTCGTTCTCCGGGTGCTGATGTCGGTGTCGCCGATCAACTCCGGCGCCTCGTCAACATCGGTTACCGACACGGTCACCTCGATCGACGCGTCGGCAGCGGTATCGGCGTTGCCGTCGTCGTCTTTGCTGTCACTCACCGAGACCGTCACCTCGTGACTGGAGGCGTCCTCGAAATCCAAAGGCTCCTTGGTCTTCAACTGGCCGGTGGACGAATCGATGCCGAAAAGCGCGGCGTCGCTGCCGCCCAGCGAATAGACCAACGTGTCGCTGCCGTGATCGCGCGCGCCGACCGCAGCACCCACAGCCATGTCCGCAACAAGATCCTCACGCACAACACGGACCGCCGCGTCGCCCTCAACGAAGAAAGGCTCACCGTTGGAAGCGCCCGGCGTGCCCCGCGCCGTCACCGACCAGTCGCCGCCGCCGCGGACATTGACCGCCCTCACCTGCACATCGCGGCGCAGACCGTCAATGAGCCCCGAGACCGTATAACTGCGGCCCGCAGCATCAGCCGCGCCCTCGACCACCGTCCAAGCCGAATCGTCGGCCTTGTCGCCGGAATCGCTGCGAATGTGACGCACCTCGTACCCGGCGACATCCGACGAGCCGCCGTAACCCGGCGCAGCCCACCGCACAGTCAACGAATCCGCACCAGGCTCGACATGCTCCAGAGCCGGCTCCCCGGGCAGGGCCTTGTGCCCGTACACGGCGATGCCCCAAGCCTGCAGAAGATTGACGAAGTTGAAGAGCGGATCGTCGACCGTGTCCCGCACCCGCAGCGTCCATTCGCCCGACGGGTCCTCCCCCAAGTGGCGGGCCGACCCCAGCCGGACAGGCGACTGCACATTGCATGCAGCCGGTAAGCAGTACATCGTCTCGGGCACCGACAGCTTCGACACCGAGCCCGACGGCGACACCAGCTCCACGTCGAGTTGCCGGAAGTCGGGCGCAGCGAAGTCGACATAAAGATCCACATGCTCGACGAAGTCGATCTCCGACACGACCTCAATGCTGCGCTCCACCCAACCTCCCCCGTTGGGGATCTCCACACCCTGACCGGAGTAACGAACCACCGGCGGCGCCGTCTCGCGCATCGCGGGCAGCTTCGGCCAACCGTCCGCCAGTTCGACGGCTGCTCCGGCGTCGAGCACCCCGAAGCCGTACTCATGGCTGAACTCGTAGTTCTCGGGGTCGGCCGGGTCGGCGCCGTGCTTGAGCGCGCCGGTCTCCCAGCCGGTGCTGCCGGGGTCGTTCTTGCGGGCCGACCCGGCCAGGATCAGCTTCAGGTCGCGCCAGCTGAGGCCGCTGTCGACAGCCCGCAACAACGCAGCCGCGCCCGACACCTGCGGAGCAGCCGCGCTGGTCCCGCCGAAACTGACTCTGTAGCGGCTCAAATTGTCGGTGGTGGCGATGCTGGCCCTGCCCAAGCTCGAGTCGCTGGACGGCGCGCAGATCCAAAGGTTGGCTCCCATCTCGGAATACCCCGACCGCTGGCCGAGGTCGTTCACCGAGCACACCACGGTCGCCGCGCGGTGGGATTTGAGCTCCTCGTGGGTCGCGTAGTCGCCGCCTGGGGCGTCGTTGCCGGCCGAGAACACGTAGAAGACGCCCTTGCCCCCGAAACCTTCGCTGATGCCCGCCTCCACGGCTCGCAGCACCAACTCCGAGGCCGGGATCGGGAGACGAGCAGTTATGCGGCTCCAGCTGTTGTTGACGACGGCGGTGTCGGCCATGTTGCGGACCATCGCGTCGGCTTCATTCGCGTCGGTTCCGTTCTGCAGGAAGTTGTAGCCGTAGATCGTGGCTCGGGGGGCGATGCCCCGCACTCCGATCTCGTTGTCGCGGGCCGCGATCACACCGGCCACCCCGGTGCCGTGCCACCAGGCCGGGTCGTAGAACCCGGCCTGGGACTCGGTGTAGTCGTGGTTCCGGGATTGGTCGACGTTGTCGCGCAGGTCGGGATGGTCGGACTGGAGCCCGTCGTCGACCACCGCCACATTGACTCCTGCTCCCAGGGTGGTTCCCCAGGCGCCCTCAGCGTTGGCGTCCTCGCCGACGGCGCCTTCGAACTGGCCCGTGTTGTCGAAGTGCCACTGGCACCCGTACAGGGCGTCATGGATGTCGGCGCTGGACACCGGGATGCTCTCGCAGGTGTCGATCAAGTAGGCGTAGCTGGCGTCCTCGATCAACAGCACGGCGTACGAGCCGGTCTCGGAGCCGGAGCCGACCGGGTCGCGGCTCACTTTCAGGAAGTGTGTCCCCGCGTCCACCTCGTGGAGGAGCTCGAAGCCGTACCCTCTCGGGACCACGACCGCGTCGGCGACGGTGTTGCCGTCACTGTCGAGGAGCTCCGCTGTGACGTCGACGCTGAGCCCGGATCCGAAGACTCTCACATGGGTGTCCTCCGCCATCTCGACGCGGAAGTAGTCCGTGTCGCCGGTGGGGTCGATCGTGCCGACGGCCACCAGGTAGAAGTCCAACGGGATCGCGCTGCCACGCGTGCTGCCCGGGTCTTGGGCCTCCAGCAGGTACAGCGAGTAGAACCCCTCGCCCAGCGAGGCCATCTCTACGTTGATACGGTAGGCGCCCGCCGCGAGGTCGGCGCGATGCACGAACCCGCTGGCGGGAAGCCCGCTGAACGACTCGTGGGTGACGGCTTTGCCCTTGGAGTCGACGATCTCGCCTTGGATCCTGCTCGAGCCGCGCACGATGACCTTGGTCCGCTGTGCGAGGGTGAAGGTGTACGAGTCGGTGTCCCCGCGGTCGATCAGGCCGTTGAGGGCGGTGCCGAGCGCCATGGGCTGCGGGTCGTCGGCGCTGGAGTCGACGATCGTCAGG
The DNA here is from genome assembly GCA_965116865.1 of Acidimicrobiales bacterium. GTDB lineage: Bacteria > Actinomycetota > Acidimicrobiia > Acidimicrobiales > Aldehydirespiratoraceae > Aldehydirespirator. Next base: position 1,644,667 of record OZ220727.1, read on the forward strand.
AGCCTGAGGATGTAGTCGCCGGTCGCGCCGCCGGCGCTGGTGACCTTGATGTAGTAGGTCCCGGCCGCCAGCGAGTCCCAGATGAGAAAGTTTCGTATTCCCCCGGAGAGGAATGCGTCGTCGTTGCCCGCGAGGCGGGTGCCGTCGCTGCTTTGGAGCTCGCCGACGGTGTCGAGATCCCCCCTAGTGTGTACGATGATGCCGACGGCGTCGTCCAGCACGAGCTTGAAGTAGTCCACGTCGTTGCCGGGGTCCACCGAGCCGCCCACGTAGGAGCCGGCCGCCAATACGGTGGCGTCGGCCCGGGTGCCGCCGTGCTCGGCGGGGGTGCCCGTCGCGGTCGCCGACCAGGCCCCCGCGCTCGACGTCACCGCCCGCACCTGCACGTCGTAGCCGGTGCCGTTGGCGAGGCCCTGAAGCACGTGCAGCGACAGGCCGGCCGCCCAGGCAGCCTGCTCGACGGTCGTCCAGTTGGCGTCCACCGTCTTGTCTGCGGCGCTGGTCTCGATGTAGCGCAGACCATACGAGGCAACCGTCGCCCTCTCCGCATGCGCGGGCCCGGTCCACGACACCGTGAGAGCCCCGTCGCCGACGACGACCGAAGAGATCACCGGCGCGCCGACCCGGGGCGTCCCCACAGACGTGACCGACCACACCCCCGCGCCCTGGGAGTTCACCGCCCGCATCTGCACGTCGTAGGACACCTCGCCGTGCAGCCCGCCCAGCGTGTACTGCAACGTGCCCGAACTCCACACCGAAGCCTCGACAGTCCAGTTGGCGTCCACCGACTCGTCGTCGTCGGTCTCGATGTAGCGCAGATCGTAGGAAGTGACAGTCCCGCCCGGCGCGGTCCACTCCACCGTGAGCGACCCTTCACCGGCAACGACCGAAGAGATCGTCGGAGCTCCAGGCTGCTGCGCAGCGGCGCCGCCGACCACAGCCAACTGCGACAACATCGCCACAGCCAGCACGGCGCCGAACAGCCGCCTCCCCCGACACGGCCCAGATACCGACCCCGCCCTCCACCGGATCCCCTCGCCGAACAGCCGCTCCCACCCGACACGGCCCAAAAACCGACCCAGCCCTCCGCCGAACAGCCGCCTCCCCCGACACGGCCCAGATACCGACCCCGCCCTCCACCGGATCCCCTCGCCGAACAGCCGCTCCCACCCGACACGGCCCAGAAACCGACCCAGCCCTCCGCCGAGCGCTCTCACTGGGCGGTGTACTCCCTCGACCAGTTGGGGCTCGCGATCTCGACACCGGCCTGTCCCGCCAAAGCGTTGGCCAGATCCAACGACGCGAAGCCCGGCTCGGTCTCGACGACGAACCCGTTGGGCAGGTAGCCCAACACCGAGACGCGGTCCGGCTCGATGCCGTTGCGGCTGAGGAACCCGGCCACCGCGTCGGCATCCCATTCAGGGTCGAGGACGAGTATCACCCCGCCGGGGAGCGTCATCTGCTCGCCCGACTCGGACTGGAACACCGGCTGGACCCCGCCGGCCCCGGCCCCGCCGGCCCCCTCCGCAACATCGTCTCGCGGCACGACCGTGCCGTCGCCGAGCACGACCCGGTCCAGCACCAGCCGGGCGCTGTGCGTCCGGTCGCCGTCCTGCCAAGTATACTGGGGTCCCAAAACCGGCGGGACTCCAGCGTCGCCGCCGGCCGCAGCGGCGCCGGCCGGTCCCGGCCGCTCCACTTCTTCCACAGGGACTTCCTCCTGCAGCGCTGCCGCCAAACCGAAGGCTGCCTCGGCGGGGTCGAGGATCTCGATCACCTCTGTCGCCGGACCGGATCCCGAGTCCTGCACACCGGGCGGCAGAACCTCGACCGCATCGCGGAGATCGTCGCCACCCGCGACGAGATCCAGCGAGTCCTGCACACCGGGCGGCAGAACCTCGACCGCATCGCGGAGATCGTCGCCACCCGCGACGAGATCCAGCGAGTCCTGCACACCGGGCGGCAGAACCTCGACCACGGCTCCGGGACCAGCGCTCAGATCCTCGCCCGGGCGCATCTGCTCGGAGGGGGCCGCACCGGCGGCTGCGGCGTCGCCGGTCGGCGGCGCGGCCCGGCCGGCGGAGGAGTCGGGCCCGGCACCCGCCGGCGCCAGACCGTCCGGCGCGGCCCGCCCGGGGTCCGCGCCGGCACCCGCATGGTCCGCACCGCTGGCCGGGTCGGCGTCGGAGACCACAGCAACGTCGCGAGTTCCGTCCCCGGCGTCGCCGCACCCGGCCAGCATCAGCATGGCCAGCGTCCACGCGAACACGCCCGCCGCCCGGCCGACCGCCATCCGATTCAAGCCGCCCGCCTTCGTCGCCGTCGAACCACCTGCCATCATCTACCTAACACCTCGACCCAACACCATCAAGACTCCTGTATACCATTGCCGATCCTATAGCCATTGCGCCGTGCAGCGGCGATCTCGCGGCATCGTCTCGCGCCCGTCTCATCGTACGGCTCGACGCCCTCAGGACAGCAGGACGGTCGTCGCCACCGCCATTATGCTCAAGAACCCACCGGCGAGGACCGCGCCCGGGCCGTGTTCAGCCTGCGACGGAGGGCCGGCCGGTGTCTCGGAACTCGGCGGCGCGGATGAGGAAGCTGGCCACCTGGTCGCGGGCCGTGGGCCGCTGGGGGCAGAACAGCCGCGGCTCGGTGGAGCAGCCCAGCGTGATGCGGGCCGCCGACAGGGCGTCGATGGCGGCGTCGTGGCCGGTGCCGGAACCGTCCTCGAAGCCAGCGGGGTCGGCCTCGGCCAGATCGAAGGCCCTCACTAGGAAGCTGGCCATCTGGGCGCGGGTGACGGGATCGTCGGGGCAGAACAGCCGCGGCTGCGTGGAGCATCCCAGAGTGATGCGCAGCCGCGCGAGCCGTTCGGCGTGGCCGGCCCACCACAGGCCGGCGCTCACGTCTTCGAAGCGCGCCCGGCGGGGGCGGCCGGGGTCGTCGCCGTCGAGCACCCGCACCAGCCACACTGCCATCTCCCAGCGACGGATCGGCTCATTGGGGCACAGCCGTCCCCGCGAGCAGCCGGTGCGGGCCAGCACCCCCTCGGATGCCAGCGCGAGCACGGTCTCGGAATGCACTCCGGCGTCGCCGAGGTCAAAGAACTCCTCGGCCGGGTTCCGGTCCACCACCGGCGCCGGTGGCGGCCCCGGCGGACCGGCTCTGATTGGTCTGACGGGACCGGGCGGGTCGGGATCGGGATCGGGATCGGGCGCTTCGGACACGGTGCCCGCAGTCGCCGCCTCGGCGCGGTCACGGGCCTGCGGCTCGTGGCGGTCGGTGTAGGAGGCGCTGGCCTGCAGGTAATGGCCCGTATCGTCGTCGTCGGGCAGGTACACGTTGGCGTCGGCGCCGTCGATGAGGGTCCAGCCCCCGCTGCGGCTCCTGGAGCGGCGCCACTGCCAGCTGAGGCCCGAGACACCGCCGTCGGGGTCGGCCACAGTCGCTGTGAGCCGCCGGCCCACCGTCGGGAAATGCGACGACAACGTCACCGCGCCGGGCTCCTCCACATTGTTCACGGTGACGGAGACCGCGACGGAGTCCGTCTCGTTCGACGGGTCCGCAGCAGTGACCGTCACCGAGTAGCCCGACCGGGCCTCGTGGTCGAGCGGGGTCTTGGTGCTCAACTGGCCTGTGCGGCTGTCGAGGTCGAACAACGCGGCGTCGGTTCCGCTCAGCGTGTACGTCAAGATGTCGTTCTCCGCGTCGGAGGCCGTGACCGGCGCCCCCACCGGACGGCCCGTAGCCGTGTCGGCGGCGGTGTTCTCGTCGACGCTGCGAGCCGCGACAGCAGCATCGAAATCCGGCGCGGTGTTGACCACCGGCGCGGCCCGCACCGCGTTGTCGGTGACAGCGCTGACCGCCTTGCCTGAGCCGTGGACGTCCGAATAGCCGGCAGTGACCCTCAAATACCGGCCCACGTCGGCGCCCACAGGCGTGTAGGACCGCGACCCCGCGCCGGCGACCTCGCTCCACGGCCCGCTCGAGCCGGTGCTGCTCTCCCACACCCAGCTCACACCGCTCCGGCCGCGGTCGGGATCCGACAGCGTCGCGGTCAACACGGCACCCACCTGCGGCTGCGCCCGGTCCAGCGCCACCGCTCCAGGCTCGTCGACGTCGACGACGGTCACGACGACGTCGCGCGACTGTTCGTTGGCGCCGTCGAACGCTGCGACGGTCACACGATAGACGTTGTCGCTGCCTGAGTCCGCCGGATCCTCATGGTCGGGCACCGAGACGAACGACAGCCTCCCGCCGCTGATCGCGAAATCGCCGCCGTCCACACCTCGCAACGACCACACGATGGCACCGTCCTCAGGATCGTCCACCGTGAACGTCCCAACCGCCGCGGCATCGTTCTCGTCATGATCGAACGCGACGTCGCCTGTGAGCGTGAACGGCTCGTTCACGTCGGTGACAGTCACAACGACGGACAGCGACCTCTCCTTGACGCCGTCGGAGGCCGTCACCACGACCTCGTAGTCGTTGCGCCCGTCGGTGTCGGCCGGCGATTCGTAGTCGGGCGCCGATACGAACTCGAGCCTGCTGCCGATGAACACGAAGGCGTTCCGGTCGATCCCCGAGAACTGCCACACGACGGCGCCGCCCTCGGGATCCTCGGCGGTGAACTGCGCCACCGTGCCCCGGTCGTTCTCCGGGTGGCTGATGTCGGTGTCGCCGGTCAGCTCCGGCGCCTCGTCGACGTCGACGACGGTCACCGTCACCGCTATGGACGCGTCGGCAGCGGTGTCGGCGTTGCCGTCGTCGTCTTTGCTGTCGCTCACCGACACGGTCACCTCGTGGCTGGCGGCGTCCTCGAAGTTCAGCGGCTCCTTGACCCTCAGCTGGCCGGTGGACGAGTCGACGCCGAAGAGCGCGGCGTCGCTGCCGCCCAGCGAATAGGTCAACGTGTCGCTGCCGTGGTCGCGCGCGCCGACCGCAGCGCCGACGGCCATGCCGGCGGCGAGGTCCTCGGGCACAGCGCGCGCCGCCGCGTCGCCCTCGACGAAGAAAGGCTCGCCGTTGGAGGTGCCCGGCGTGCCCCGGGCGGTGACCGACCAGTCGCCGCCGCCGCGGACATTGACCGCCCTGACCTGCACATCGCGCCGCAGACCGTCGGTGAGCCCCGAGACCGTGTAGCTGCGAACCGCAGCAGCAGCCGCGTCCTCGACCACCGTCCAAGCCGAGTCGTCGGCCTTGTCGCCGGAGTCGCTGCGGATGTGGCGCACATCGTAGCCGGCGATATCCGACGAGCCGCCGTAACCCGGCGCCGTCCACTGCACAGTCAACGAATCGGCGCCAGGCTCGACATGGTCCAGAGCCGGCTCCCCGGGCGTGGCCTTGTGCCCGTACACGGTGATGCCCCAGGAGTTCAGACGGTTGTTCCATCCGCCATGCACCCGGTCCTGCACCCGCAGGGTCCAGGCCCCAGACGGATCCTCACCGAGGTGCCGGGCCGACCCGAAGATGATGCTCGACGTCCATTTGCAATGGAGTTCGGGGCCTGTAGGGCTAGGGTTTACTTTTGGGCAGCGTGTCGTCTCGGGCACCGACAGCTTCGAGACCGCTCCCGACGGTGACACCAGTTCCACCAAGAGGTTCCTGAAGTCGAACGCATGGAAAGTGGCGTCGACCTCCACGAACTCGGTGAAGTCGATCTCCGACTCGACCTGGATGCTGCCGGAGACAAGGCCGCCGGTGGTGGGGATCGACAAGGATCTGCTAGAGGTGAGCGGCCCCGTCTGGCGCATGGCGGGGAGATTCGACCAGCTCCGGGCCAGGCCGACGGCCGCTTCAGCGTCGAGCACCCCGAAGCCGTACTCGTGGCTGAACTCGTAGTTCTCGGGGGTGGCGGGATCGGAGCGGAGCTTGAGCGCCCCGGTCTCCCACCCGGTGTTGTCGGGGTCGTTCTTGCGGGCCGACTCGGCCAGGATCAGCCTCACGTCGCGCCAGCTGAGGCTGTCGTTCACGGCCCGCATCAGCGCAGCCACGCCAGACACCTGCGGAGCGGCCGAGCTGGTCCCGCCGGAGTCGGCCCTGTAGCGGTTCAGGTTGTCGGTCGTGCCGATCCCGGCCCTGGACCGGTCCAGGTCGCTGGACGGCGCGCAGACCCAGAGATTGGCGCCCATCTCGGAGTACGCCGACCGCCGGCCGAGGTCGTTCACCGCGCACGCCGAGGTCACCCCGTAATGGGAGTTGAGCTCGCTGAGCGTCGAGTAGTCGCCGGCGTCGACGCCGTTGCCGGCTGAGAACACGTAGAAGACGCCCTTGCCGCCGAAGCCGCTGGTAATGCCCGATTCCACCCCCTGCCTCCAGAGCAAGCCCGCTGCCTGCGGACGGGGACGGGCCGCCAGGCCCCAGCTGTTGTTGACGACGGCGGTGTCGGCCATGTTGCGGGTCATGGCGTCGTATGCGTTGATGAGGCTCGGCTTCTGTAGGAAGTTGTAGCCGTAGATCGTGGCTCGGGGGGCCACGCCTCGCACTCCGATGCTGTTGTCGCGGGCCGCGATCAAGCCCGCCACCCCGGTGCCGTGCGAATCGGCCGGATCGTAGAACCCGTCGCCGGTGTAGTCGTAGTTCCGGCTAGCGTCGACGTTGTCCACCAGGTCGGGGTGGTCGGACTGGAACCCGTCGTCGACCAGGGCCACGTTGACACCCGATCCCATGCTGGTCGCCCAGACGTTCCCTATGTTGGCGTCCTCGCCTGCCTCGCCTTTGCGCTGGCCTTCGTTGTCGAGGTGCCACTGGCACCCGTACAAGGCGTCGTGGATGTCGTCGTTGGACACCGGAATGCTCTCGCAGGTGTCGATCATTTCGGCGTACAGGAAGTCCTCGCGCATCAGCACGGCGTACGGGCCGGTCGCCGAGCCGGTGCCGTCCAGGTTGCGGCTCACTTTCAGGTAGTGGGTCCCCGCGGCCAACTCGTGGAGGAGCACGAAGCCGAGGGGACCTTCTTCGGAGCCGGACGTCGTCGCTCTCAGGGCGGCCCCGTCGACCGTGTTGCCGTCACTGTCGAGAAGCTCTGCTGTGACGTCGACGTCGATTCCGGATGCAAAGACGCTCACATGGGTGTCCTCCTCGGTCTCGATGCGGAAGTAGTCCGCGTCGGTCGTGGGGTCGATCGTGCCGACGGCCGCCCGATAGAAGGCCAGCGGGATCGCACTGTCACGCATGCTGCCCGGATCTGGGGCCTCCAGCAGGTACAGCGTGTAGAGCCCGTCCGAGGACTCTGAGACCGGCGAGACGTCTATGTTGTATGTGCCTGCCGCGAGGTCGGCGCGATGCACGAACCCGCTGTAGGGCAGGCTGTCGAACGACTCGACGCCGCTCACGGCGTTGTTGGCGGAGTCGAGGATCTCGCCTTCGATTCTGCTGGTGCCGCGGACTACGACCTTGGTCTGCTGTGTGAGGGTGAAGGTGTATCCGTCGTTGTCGCTCGACGACTCGCGCAGGCCGGTGAGGGCGGTGCCGAGCGCGATGGTCTGCCGCTTGCCGACGCTGGAGTCGGAGTCGGCGATCGTCAAGTTCCTGAGGATGTAGTCGCCGGTCGCGCCGTCGTGGCTGGTGACCTTGATGTAGTAGGTCCCGGCCGCCAGCGAGTCCCAGATGAGAAAGTTCCTTGTCCCCCAGACGAGCATGCCGTTGTCGTTGCCCGCGAGGCGGGTGCCGTCGCTGCTTTGGAGCTCGCCGACGGTGTTGAGATCCCCCCTGGTGTAAATGACGACGCCGACGGCGGCGTCCAGCACGAGCTTGAAGTAGTCCACGTCGTCGCCGGGGTCCACCGAGCCGCCCACGTAGGAGCCGGCCGCCAATACGCTGGCGTCGGCCCGGGTGCCGCCGTGCTCGGCGGGGGTGCCCGTCGCGGTCGCCGACCAGGCCCCCGCGCTCGACGTCACCGCCCGGACCTGCACGTCGTAGCCGGTGCCGTTGACGAGGCCCTGGAGCACATGCAGCGACAGGCCGGCCGCCCAGGCAGCCTGCTCGACAGTCGTCCAGTTCGCGTCGACCGTCTTGTCGGCGGCGGCAGTCTCGATGTAGCGCAGACCATAGGAGGCGACCGTCGCCCTCTCCGCGTGCGCGGGCCCGGTCCACGACACCGTGAGAGCCCCGTCGCCGACGACGACCGAAGAGATCTCCGGCGCGCCGATCCGGGGCGTCCCCTCCGACGTGCCCGACCACACCCCCGCACCCTGGGAGTTCACAGCCCGCATCTGCACGCCGTAGGACACCTCGCCGTGCAGCCCGCCCAGCGTGTACTGCAACGCGCCGGAACTCCACACCGAAGCCTCGACAGTCCAGTTGGCGTCCACCGACTCGTCGTCGCCGGTCTCGATGTAGCGCAAGTCATAGGACGCGACAGCCCCGTCCGGCGCGGTCCACTCCACCGTGAGCGACCCTTCACCGGCAACGACCGAAGAGATCGCCGGAGCTGCAGGCTGCGCGGCCACGCCGCCGACCACAGCCAGCTGCGACAACATCGCCGCCGTCAACGCGGCACCGAACAGCCGCCTCGCCCACCGCCGCCCGAGAACCAACCGGAACCTCCGCCGCGTCCTCACCGAACAGCCGCCTCGCCCACCGCCACCCGAGAACCAACCGGAACCTCCGCCGCGTCCTCACCGAACAGCCGCCTCGCCCACCGCCACCCGAGAACCAACCGGAACCTCCGCCGCGTCCTCACCGAACAGCCGCCTCGCCCACCGCCACCCGAGAACCAACCGGAACCTCCGCCGCGTCCCCGCACCGAACAGCCGCCTCGCCCACCGCCACCCGAGAACCAACCGGAACCTCCGCCGCGTCCCCGCACCGAGCAGCCGCCTCGCCCACCGCCACCCGAGAACCAACCGGAACCTCCGCCGCGTCCCCGCACCGAGCAGCCGCTCCGCCCCGCCACCGCGTCCTCACCGAACAGCCGCTCCGGCCCACCGCCACCCGAGAACCAACCGGAACCTCCGCCGCGTCCCCGCACCGAGCAGCCGCTCCGGCCCGCCACCGCGTCCTCACCGAACAGCCGCTCCGGCCCGCCGCCACCCGAGAACCAACCGGAACCTCCGCCGCGTCCTCACCGAACAGCCGCTCCGGCCCGCCGCCACCCGAGAACCGACCGGAACCTCCGCCGCGTCCCCGCACCGCGCAGCCGCTCCGGCCCGCCACCGCCCGAGAACCGACCGGAACCTCCGCCGCGTCCCCGCACCGAGCAGCCGCTCCGGCCCGCCACCGCCCGAGAACCGACCGGAACCTCCGCTGCGTCCCCGCACCGAGCAGCCGCTCTCACTGGGCGGTGTACTCCCTCGACCAGTTGGGGCTCGCGATCTCGACGCCGGCCTGCCCCGCCAATGCGTTGGCCAGATCCAACGACGCGAAGCCCGGCTCGGTTGCGACGACGAACCCGTTGGGCAGGTAGCTCAACTCCGAGACACGGTCCGGCTCGATGCCGTTGCGGCTGAGGAACCCAGCCACCGCGTCGGCGTCCCATTCGGGGTCGAGGACGAGTATCACCCCGCCCGGGAGCGTCATCTGCTCGCCCGACTCCGACAGGAACACCGGCCGGGCCCCGCCGGCCCCGTCCCCGCCGGCCCCGTCCGCGCCGGAGCCGTCCGCGACGCTGTCTCGCGGCACCACCGTGCCGTCGTCGAGCACGACCCGATCCAGCACCAGCCTCGCACTGTGCGTCCGGTCGCCGTCCTGCCAGATGTACAGGCGTCCCAAAGCCGGCGGGACTCCGGCGCCGACGCCGGCCGCAGCGGCGCCGTCCGGTCCCGCCCGCTCCACCTCTTCCACCGGGACGTCCTTCTGCAGCGCTGTCGCCAGACCGAAGCCCAACTCAGCGGGGTCGAGAATCTCAATAGCCTCTGTCACCGGCCCGAGTACCGAGCCCTGCGGACCGGACGCCGGAACCTCGACCGCGGCTCGGGGACCGGCGCTCAGATCCTCGCCCATGCGCACATGCTCGGAGGGGGCTGCCGCGCCGCCGGCCGGCGGAGGGGCCGGGCCGACGCCCACCGGCGCCAAACCGTCCGACGCACCCGACTCGGACCCCTGGACCGACTCCGCGCCGGGGCTCGCCGAGTCCGCGTGTTGGGCCGGGTCCCTGCCACCGGCCGAGTCCGCGCGTTGGGCCGGGTCCCTGCCACCGGCCGAGTCCGCGCGTTGGGCCGGGTCCCTGCCACCGGCCGAGTCCGCGCGTTGGGCCGGGTCCCTGCCACCGGCCGAGTCCGCGCGTTGGGCCGGGTCCGTGCCGGACACCACAGCAACGTCCCGAATGCCGTCGTCGACACCGCCGCACCCGGCCAGCACCAGCATGGCCAGCGTCCACGAGAAAACACCCGCAGCCCAGACGACAGCCGTCCGGTTCACGTCGCCCGCCTTCGTCGCCGTCCGGCTACCTGCCACCATCGACCTACCGCCATCGAAGCTCCTGAATCCCATTGCCGATCCTATAGCCACCGCTTCGCGGGACGCCCGTGCAGCAATCGGTTCTGCGTCCAGTCCGACGCAACAGGGCCACGAACCCGGCCGCCTTCGACGCCACCGACCGGCAGCATCGGTTCTGCGTCCAATCCGACGCAGAGCCGTCACGGCCACCCCCGCGCGCAAACGAACGATCACCACCACTCACCACCATCCACACCCCAGGTCGGACCCTGAACAGCCGCGCCCGCGTGCGGGCTAGTGGTGTGTCGTCCAAATTGCTAGGGCAGGCCACGCCCCGGCGACCCGGCCGAGACGGCCCGTGCGGGCTAGTGTCCCGAGTGGGGAATGCGTTGCAGATATGCTGCGATGGTCTCGGGTTCTCGTCGGCGGTCATGCTCCATACGGAGGGGTGCGGATGCTCGTTGCGGTTGTCGATCCAATTGTCGGTCCAGCCGCGGGGTCTGCGGTGCCTGTGGGGGTCCCGGCCGTTCTTGATGTAGTTGTGCGGCTCATAGACGGTCAACTACATCAAGAACGGTCAGGGGGCGCGAGACGGTGACATGAGAGTGCTCGGCAGCCGGCCGCTGTTCACCGACCGGCGTGCCGTCAGCGTCGCCGACCACCGCAAAGACACAACCGCGAGGAACTAGGCACTCGGGACACTAGGCCAGAAGGTCGGCGAACGGGTCTCCGAAGGGGTCCGTGAACGGCGTCGCGCCGGCTTCCGGCGCGGGCTGCGGCACAGCCGCGGTCCAGCGCTCGTAGCCATCGGCCTCCAGCTCGTCGGCCAGTCCGGGTCCGCCGGACTGCTGTATCCGACCGCCTGCGAACACATGCACCGCGTCCGGCCTGAGATGGGCGAAGACCCGGCTGTAGTGGGTTATGGCCAGCACGCCCAGCCCGTCGTGGTCGGTGGCTTCCTCGATGCGGCCGGCGACCTGCCTCAGCGCGTCCACGTCGAGGCCGGAGTCGAGTTCGTCGATCACCGCGAACGCAGGCTTCAGCACCCCGAGCTGCAGAGCCTCGTTGCGTTTGCGCTCCCCCCCTGAGAGGTCCACGTTCACCGGGCGCTGCAAGAACTGCTCGTCGAGGCCGATGCGGCCGGCCTCGGAACGCATGCACTCGGCGACGACGGCGCCGTCGGCGGTGCGCACCGACTCGGTGAGCATGTCGAGCAGCGACACGCCCGGAACCTCGGTGGGATCCTGCATCGCCAGGAACAGCCCCGCCTCGGCCCGCCGCCACGCCGGCATTCCCAGCAGCTCCGCGCCGTCGAGCCGCACCGAGCCGCCGAGCACCTCGTAGCCGCCGCGTCCCGCGATCACATGGGCCAGAGTCGACTTGCCCGACCCGTTGGGCCCCATCACCGCATGCACCTCACCGGCACCGACTTCCAGATCGACGCCGGTCAAGATCTCGCGGCCCGCCACCGAGGCCCGCAGACCCTCGACCACCAGCACGCTCACGACACACCCCCACCCCGGCCCGCCTCGAGCTTCAGCACGACCATGCCGCCCACCAGCACGCTCACGACACACCCCCACCCCGGCCCGCCTCGAGCTTCAGCACGACCATGCCGCCCACCACCGACGCCTCGTAGACGGGCACGGCCCGGGTGGCTGGCAGCGACAGCGGCTCGCCCGTCTCCAAGTCGAACATCGCCCCGTGGGCCGCGCACTCGATGACGCAGTCGTCGGCCTCCACCCAGCCTTCCGACAGCGAGACCTCGGCGTGCGAGCAGGTGTCGCCGATGGCGTACACGTCGTCACCGACACGCACCACAGCGACCGCGCGTCCGTCCAATTCGACCCGCCGGGCCGAGCCGGGCTCGAGTTCGTCGAGTGGGAACAGCTCGTGGGTCGTCATCGTGGAGTCTCCAATCTGGAACGGTCGGACCGGGCCGCGTCGGGCGTCACGCCGCAACACTCAACATCTGGTCGAGTTTCAGATACAGAGCCTGCCGGGCCGCGGCTTCGACGGCCCGGACCGGCAGCCCGTCGAGCACCTCGTTAAAGAAGCCGGCCACGATCAGGCGCTCGGCCGTCGGTGTCGGCACGCCTCGGCTCTCCAGGTAGAAGACCTGGTCGGGGTCCACCGGACCCACCGCGGAGGCGTGGCTGCAGCGCACGTCGTTGTTCTCGATCTCGAGGTTGGGCACCGACTCGGCCCAGGCTTCGGAACTGAGCTTGAGGTTGCGGTTGGTCTGGAAGGCGTTGGCGCCGCGGGCGTCGGGCCGCACCCGGATCAGCCCGGTGTACACGCTGCGGGCCGAGTCGCCCACCGCGCCCTTGTAGAGCAGGTTGGAGGTGGTGTCGGGCGCGGCATGGTCCTGGTAGGTGCGGAAGTCGAGGATCTGGTCTCCCGACCCGAAGTACGCCGACATCAGGTCGCCAGCGGCGCCCCGGCCCACTAGTCGGGCGTCGGTGCGGGTGCGGGCGTAGCCTCCGCCGAGCACGACCGAGGCGGCCGCCAGCGCGGCGTCGCGCTCCACCCTCGCGGCGTGGGCCGCGATCTGGGTGGTCCCGCGGTCATGCTGCTGCAGGTTCACGAAGCCGAGCCTGGCACCGGGCCCGACGTCGAGCTCGACCACCGGAACGACCAGCGCCGAGCCGGCGGAGAGCTGCACGTCGAGCACCTCCGCCGACCCGCCCGGCCCGACCCTCACCACCAGCCGGGGGAAGGTGGCCGCGCCGGTCTCGCCCGCGTGGTGCCGCACCGCGATCACGCCGTCGACGGCCACTCCCGCGGGCACGTCCACCACGACGGGGCAGCCCATGAAGGCGTCGTTGAGCACGGTGAAGTAGTCGGCGGCGCCGTCGGCCACCGAGCCCAGCAACTCGGCGCCGCCGTCCGCATCGGCCAGCGGCCCGACCCGAACGCCGCGCGCGGCCAGTTCCCCCAGCCCCCTCGAGGCGACGATGCGCCCGTCGGCAACGTCGAGCACCGCAGCGACCGCACCGCCGGCAACGTCGAGAACCCCACCCGCCGCACCGCCGGCAACCTCGACAACCCCACCCGCCGCACCGCCGACAACGTCGAGCACCGCACCCGCCGCACCGCCGGCAACGTCGACAACCCCACCCGCCGCACCGACGACGGCCCGCTTCCCTTCCTGCGGAACGGGCGCGTCGGCGGCGACCGGGCGGTAGGCGGCCAGGTCGAGGTCCGCTATCGCGCTGTACCGCCACTCCTCGGCGGCGTCGGTGGGCGCGGGCGCCGCCGCGAAGCGTTCGGCGGCCTCAGCCCGGCGCCGCACCAGCCAGGGAGGGCCCGGCAGGCTGCGGGCCGCGTCAGTCGTGAAGGGATGCACTCGGAGTCAGCCGCCGTCGCGGTACCGCCGCCGGAAACGCTCCCCCAGCCCGCCCCCGCCGGAGGATCCGCGGCCGCCCCTGCCCTTCTTGCGTTTGGGGCCCCGGGCGCGCCGGACTTTGCGGCGCTCGGCCTCCACCTCGGCGAGCACGTCGGGAGCGGCGGCGTTGACGATGTCCTCGGCCGCGTCGAGCAGCGCACCGATGCTGTCATCGCTGCCCAGGCTCTCGGGCTCGGGCGGAGTCTCGGGGGTGACCAGCGAGCCGTAGCTCCAGTTGACGTCGGCCAGCCGCCGGGTGTACTTCGGGCAGTCGTCGGGACAGCGCCACGGCGCCTCGGGCGCCAGGTCGAGGTCGCACTTGCGGACGGTCTCGCCGTTGGGGTAGGCGCGCGACTCGAAGTACTTGCAGTCCTGGCGCATCGGCATGCCTGCCATTGTGGCAGGCCGCCGGCCCGTCGCGTCGCGCCCCGGCCCAGACGTCCGCAGCCCGCGACCGAGCCCCGGCCCCGGATCCGGCGGGTCAGCCGACGCTGCCCTCCATCTGGAGCTCGATCAGGCGGCTCCACTCCACCGCGTACTCCATGGGCAGGGTGCGGGTGACCGGCTCGATGAAACCGTTGACGATCAGGCCCATGGCCTGCTCCTCGGTGAGGCCCCGGCTCCTCAGGTAGAAGAGCTGGTCGTCGGCCACCTTCGACACGGTGGCCTCGTGGCCGATCACCGCGTCGCCGGAGCCGACCTCCATGTAGGGGTAGGTGTCCGACACGGAGTCACCGTCGAGGATCAGGGCGTCGCACTGCACGTGGCTCTTGCATCCGTGGGCGTCGTCCTCGACCCGCACCAGCCCCCGGTACGACGTGCGGCCCCCGCCCGAGGAGATCGACTTGGAGACGATCTTGGAGGTGGTCTCGGGCGCGGCGTGGGTCATCTTGGCCCCGGTGTCCTGATGCTGGCCCGGCCCGCCGTAGGCCACCGACAGCACCTCGCCCGACGCTTTCGGCCCTACCATCACCACCGCCGGGTACTTCATGGTGAGCTTGGAGTTGTGGACTATGAAGCCCTCCGAAACGAAATTGCCGGTCCCCTCGACCTCGATGTCCCAGGTGGGCACGGTCTCGGTGCCGGCGCCCACCTCGACGTCGCGGATCTCAACGCTTGACGGAAGTTCGATCTGCGATCGGCCCACCCGCCGGAAGTGGCGGAGAGTCGGCTCAGGCCGGCGGGCTGCAGCGTCGCGCAGCTCGGCCGACACCAGCGGCAGCATTCTCGCATCGGCCCCGAACTCCAGCCGGTGCGAGCCGCGTGCGGTGGAGGTGCAGCCGAGGATCTGCGCTCGCCGCTCGCCCTCGAACTCGGTGAGGAGTCGAGACGAGATGCCGAGGCTGGTGAGAACGTCGCCAACGCCTTCAAGCAGTTCTCGGTTGACGGACTTGACGGAGAAGCCGCGCCTGCCTGCGGGGGCACATCCGTCGGAGTCCAGACAGCCGGCCACAAATGACAGCCGCTGCGACTCGGGCAGGTCCAGCACCCAGGCCGGCACTCGCTTGCGGAGAGCGCCGGTCATGAAGCCATTGCTCTCCAGCAGATCGGCCAGATCGACGCTGTCCCAGGCCAGGGTCACGCCGTCGGCCCGCTCGGTAGGCGCAGTGGTCGGCATGATCCGGCCCAACAAGTCGACCAAGCGTGCCCGAGCCCTGTCCTGGCGGGGCACCGAGAACACGACCTCGGTCCAGCGACGTCCGCCCGAGTCTGCGCTGATCGAGTCGATGGAGCCGTCTCCGGTGAACAGGCCGAACAGCCACATGAGTTCGTCGGTGGTGGACTCCCCCACTGCGAGACGGTTCGGCTGCAGCCGCTCGGCGACGAATCCCTCGCTGTGCTGATCGCTGCTGGCGAACACCGGCACCGCCTCGGGCAGCTCCAGCTTGTGGGGCTCGCCGTAGTCGAGGCTGGAGATGGGCACGATGGCCTTCTCCAGTTGGTCGGCCCGCACGTAGGCCAGGTTGTACCGACCCAGCTTCTTGGGCTGCGAGGCGTCGCAGGCGTAGGAGTAGAACGGGTGGTTGTCGGTCACCCGCAGCCGCCGCGACCCGACTCGCACGTCGCGGACGATCTGTTCGCCTGAGTAGCGCTTGGCCGTGACCCGGTGCCAGCACAGCGATCCGGCCGCCTCGTCGTAGGACAGCACCTCGTCGCCGGGCATCACCAGCTCGATCGGCTTCGTGCCTCCCCGGGTGGTCACCCGCGAGCCTTCGGCCAGGCAGCCGATATTGCCGTCTATCCATTCCATGTGGCCCTCGGCCTCTACCCGGGCCCGTTTGGTGACCAGGTTGTAGACGTTGTCGGACCAGTTCTGGATGGTGGTGTAGGTGACCCTGGCCGAGCGGCCCACCACGATCTCCACCACCGCGGAGTGCAGCGAGTCGGTGGAGTAGGTCGGCGCGGAGCAGCCCTCGATGTAGTGGACCTTCGAGCCTTCGTCGGCGATGATCAAAGTGCGCTCGAACTGGCCCATGTTCTCGGCGTTGATGCGGAAGTAGGCCTGCAGCGGCGCCTCGACCTCCACCCCGGGCGGCACGTAGATGAACGACCCGCCCGACCACACCGACGAGTTCAGCGCCGAGAACTTGTTGTCGTTGGGCGGGATCACCGTGCCGAAGTGCTGCTTCACCAGCTGCGGGTACTCCCGCAGGGCGGTGTCCATGTCGCAGAACAGCACCCCCTGAGCCTCGAGGTCCTCGCGGTTGCGGTGGTACACCACCTCGCTCTCGTACTGGGCGGTCACGCCGGCCAGGTACTTGCGCTCTGCCTCGGGGATCCCTAGGCGCTCGTAGGTGTTCTTGATCGACTCCGGGACCATGTCCCAGTCGTTGGCGAGGGTGTCGGTGGGCTTGATGTAGTAGTAGATGTCGTCGAAGTCGATGCCGGTGGTGTCACCGCCCCAGGTCGGGCGGGGCCGGCGCTCGAAACGGCGGTGCGACTTCAGCCTGAAGTCGAGCATCCACTGGGGCTCGCCCTTGAGCCACGACATCTCGGTGATGATGTCGCGGTCGAGGCCCTTCTTGGGCTTGAAGACGTAGTCCTCCTCGTCGCTCCAGCCCAGCTGGTAGCGGCTGAGGTCCACGCCGATGTCAGCGGTGGTCATGGGGAACCCCCGATCCGCTCGTGCTTGCAGTTCCTAATCTATCGCGCTGGCCGGTGTGTCGGCGGTGACGGTCTCGGTGTAGGTGCCGTCGCGTGCTTGCAGTTCCGAATCTATCGCGCTGGCCGGTCATCATGCGATGCGGCTTGTGAGACGACACTGGCCGGTCAGGCGAGGCGACGCTGCTCGGCAAGGTAACGGTGGCCCCTCTGGGCGTAGACGGCGGCGTTGCGCTGGTTGTGGCCGTGTTCCATTGCGTCCTCGCGGATGCGGGCGGGGGTTCCGAGCGCCATGGCCCTGGCCGGCACCACCGTACCGCCGGTCACGGTGGCGTTGGCCCCGACCAGTGCGTCGGGGCCAACGCGGGCGTCGTGCATCACCACCGCCCCCACCCCTATCAGCGATCCGTCCAGCACGGCGCATCCCTCCAGATGGGCCTGATGGCCGATGGTGACGCCATCTCCGACGATGGTGGGATGATCGGGCATGCAGTGGATCACCGCGCCGTCCTGCACGTTGCTGCGGGCGCCTATGCGGATCAGCCCGTCGTCTCCCCGCAGCACTGCGTTGGGCCACACGGAGGCCTCCGGGCCGAGCTCGACATTCCCGATCACCACCGCCAGCGGATGCACGTAGGCGGTGGGATCGATCCTAGGCTCCAGGTCGCCGAGCGCATAGATCGCCATCTAGAGCCCCGCCACCCGGCCGTAGCCGCCATTCAGGAAGATCAGCGGCCCGGGCGTCGATTGGCTATCGCCGTCGGCCGTGCCAAGGGCGACGACCCGACCTACCACGATGTCGTGGTCACCGGCGGAGTGGACCGCCTCGACGCGGCAATCGATCCAGGCCACGCATCCCTCGATCACCGGTGCGCCGGTGACCTCCACCCTGGTGCGCAAGCCGTCGAAACGGTCATCGATCTTGCTGGCGAACGCAAATGACACGTCGGCCTGGTCATCGCCCAGAATGTTTACGCAGAAGCTGCCCACGTTGCGTATCCGGATCCACGAGTCGGAGTCGCGGCCGGGACAGAACGACACCAGGGGCGGGTCCAGCGAGACGCTGGTGAACGATCCGATCGTCATTCCCTCAGGGCCGCCGGCACAGGCCGCGGTCACCACCGTGACGCCGGTCGGGTAGTGGCCCAGCACCCGGCGAAACTCGCGGCCATCTATGGAGTCGCTCCCGCCGCTGCTTCTCCCCATCGCATCGGAAGGCTACGGGCAGCCGTCAACCGCTCGCAAACCTCTCGAATGCACCGTCGAGAAGGTGGCCGTCAACGCTGCGATGGCCGGCTGTGACGACCTGCTTCACGGATCGCCTTGGCAGCAGCAACAGCCGGTGGCCGTCAACGCTGCGATGGCTGGCTGTGACGACCCGTCGTCGAGTGAGCATCCAAGGCCTCTCACCCCCAGTCCTCTGTCTCTGACAGGAAGCGCGGCGCGTTCACGATCCTGGCGCTGCCGGTGGCCCATTCGGGTTCACCGCCCGGGGAGGCCTGACAGGAAGCACGGCGCGTTCACGATCCTGGCGCGCTGCGCCGAGGACGCGGGGCAGCAGACTCTCGACGCTGACAGGAAGCGCGGCGCGTTCACGATCCTGGCGCGCTGCGCCGAGGACGCGGGGCAGCAGACTCTCGACGCTGACAGGAAGCGCGGCGCGTTCACGATCCTGGCGCGCTGCGCCGAGGACGCGGGGCAGCAGACTCTCGACGCTGACAGGCGCGAGCGTGGAGCGGGCACACACAAAACCATCGAAACAGCGAATGGTCCGACGCGGCCGCCGCGAGCGTGGAGCGGGCACCGATGTACGCCACCGCGGCCAGGGCGGCGGTGCGGCGGCCGCGTGCGTGGGGCGGGCACACAACTTCGGCGCGATCCCCACCGCAGGCCGCTGGCGGCAGCCGCGGGCGTGGGGCGGGCACGGTCATCGGGCAGGATCCGCGGATCGCGTCGCCGCGTGGGAAGTCGACGTCGGGGGCGGCGCGGCGGGCCGGGTCGGGCCGCGCGCTGGGGGGTCGCCGACGAGTTGGGACGCAGTTCGCCCTCCGGTGAGCGTGTCGGTGAGCCGCTGGGGCGCAGCGCTGATGGAGGCCGACACACAGCGCGTCGGGGTCTCGTCGAGGGTGTAGCCCACCGCCAGCCGGGGCGCAGCGCTGATGGAGGCCGACACACAGCGCGTCCGCATCGACAACGACACATGCCGCACGCTCCGACGCAAACAGGACGGCTCTCAAGGCAAGACGGTCGACAGCTTCGACCACGCCCCCGCGTTGTACCCCGACGTGATCAAACAGGACGGCTCTCAAGGCAAGACGGTCGACAGCTTCGACCACGCCCCCGCGTTGTACCCCGACGTGATCAAACAGGACGGCTCTCAGGGCAAGACGGTCGACAGTGCTGTCGACAGACAGCGGTTAACCGAGGCAACCACAGACGTTGTCTCCACGATTCGGGGGGACGCCCAGGCACCGCTCGCGGCGGGCGATGAACCTGGTGTGCTCGGGCCAGTCCTTGAGCTTGACGTGGGCGCTGAGGTCTGCGACCTGGGCGCTGTCGTCGGGCTCGCCGTCGGCGCGCAGCGCCGGCTGCCAACTCTCGCGGTCGAAGCGGCTGTGGTCGACAGCCGCGGTGACCTCGTTGTTCGAGCGCGCCGTCAACAAGAACTCGATGTTGCGCGCCCGGCAGGCCTTCGCGATCTCCGCAGAGCACCCGGCCGCGTCTGTGCGCAGCTGCATCCCCGCGCCCGGGTCGCGTCGTCGCCGTCTCGGTGCCCGGCTGCGACCTCGGCATGCAGCTTGGAGATTTGTTGTTGTCGTTTCTTGCAGCGGTTCGGTCCCTGTTGCCCTCGGCTCTGAGCGCGTTGCAGCACAGCGAGCTTCGCCAAGGAGAGTGTTGATTATGTCCCAAAATCGCGATATCGCTGTCACAAAACCGCAGGTCAGAAGGTTGTGCACTGCGCGAAATCGGCATTACTCAACAGTCTCCAAAGCGTGCTCCAACGGTTTCGGGCGCGGTACCCGTTCGCAGCCGCTTCTTTGGATACCTCCGGCCACCACGGCTCACCCGTCTCACCATCAACACACAACTCGCGTTTCTCGATGTTCCACCGTCTACGGAACTCAGGAAACGACTTCAACTGCTCCAACCCCGCCTCTGTTCCCGCATCCTTCGCTTCGTTGTACTCGTCGATCTGCTCTCTGAACCTCGCCACAGCCCAGTTGCACGCCTTGCGGCGCATCCCGGCATGACGACGAACCAACACCTTCGCCGCTTCGTCAGGGTCAAGCCGGAACTTGAACGACTAAGAGCGTCCGCGAATAGGTGAGAGCCGATTGTGTCGCAGCGGTGTCATTCCCGCTCTTGTTCGCTGCGCTCACGGGCCGCTCGGGCCACGGCCTCGCCCGTATGATCCGGACTGGCCCGCCTATTCGCTCGGCCTCTAATACGACCAGCCATCAGGCAACACCTCCCGACGTTCACACATCAACCAACCCCGCCAACATCAACGTTCCATGCCGAAGCCAACGCAGCCTCCGCACGACGCTTCGCGCCACACCAACCGTATACACGAGCACACAACCAAGTCACAACCTCAACCAGGTCACACACCAGATCGTCGTCCAGTCCACCGTCATCAACGACCTCTATCCCCCGACCCGAACCCGCCAACGCCGCTTGCACATACCCGAACAAATGTGCAAATCCCCGGGGAGTCACGAGAGCGCCGGCTCGTTCGGGCTGCTCTCTGCATCAGCAGAGCGGCCGGAGTCAGGCCAAGAGGCTGCGGAGCATCCAGGCCGTCTTCTCGTGGACCTGCATCCGCTGGGTGAGCAGGTCGGCGGAAGCCTCGTCGCCGGCCTTCTCTGTGGCGGGGAACACCGACCGGGCGGTGCGCACCACCGCTTCCTGGCCCTCCATCAGGCGGCGGATCATCTCTCCGGCGTCGGGGCGGTCGGTCTCCTCCGACACCGACGACAGCCCGGCGAACTCGGCGTAGCTGCCCGGCGCGGGCTCGCCCAGCGCCCGGATCCGCTCGGCGATCTGGTCCACTGCCAGAGCCAGTTCGGTGTACTGCTCCTCGAACATCAGGTGCAGCGTGTTGAACATCGGCCCCACCACGTTCCAGTGGTAGTTGTGGGTCTTCAAGTACAGCGTGTAGCTGTCGGCCAGCAGCCGCGACAGCCCTTCGGCGATGGCGGCGCGGTCGGCCTCCTCGATGCCGATGTCGATGCCGGGCACCTGGCTAGCCCTGTCCACCTGAGATCTCCTTCACTGACGCTTTGCCTGCCGATATCCACGGCATCATAGCCCTCAGCTCCTTGCCCACGACCTCGACCGGGTGATCGTGGCCGGCTGCCTCCAGGCGCAGGAACTCAGCTCGGCCCCCCCGGCTCTCGGCCACCCACTCCTCGGCGAAGGACCCGTCCCGGACCTCGGCCAGGATGCGCCGCATCTCGGCCCGCACCGCGTCGTTCACGATGCGGGGCCCCCGGGTCAGATCGCCGTACTCGGCGGTGTCTGACACCGAGTAGCGCATGCCGGCGATGCCCTCCTCGTACATGAGGTCCACGATCAGCTTCAGTTCGTGCAGGCACTCGAAATAGGCGATCTCGGGCTGGTAGCCGGCGTCCACGAGAGTCTCGAAGCCGGCCTGCACCAGTGCGGTGGCGCCTCCGCACAGCACGGCCTGCTCGCCGAACAGGTCGGTCTCGGTCTCCTCGGTGAAAGTGGTCTCGATCAACCCGGCACGGGCGCCGCCGATAGCGTCCGCGTAGGCGAGGGCCAACGGAAGCGCCGAGCCCGACGCGTCCTGCTCGACGGCCACCAGGCACGGCACCCCGCCGCCCTCGACGTAGGTGCGCCTCACCAGATGTCCGGGACCTTTGGGCGCCACCATGCACACGTCCACCGAATCGGGCGGCGAGATCAGCCCGAAACGGATGTTGAAGCCGTGAGCGAAGAACAGCGCCTCACCCGGCTGCAGGTTCGGTTCGACGTGCTCGGTGTAGATCATCCCCATCTCGGTGTCGGGCATGAGCATCATCGTCACGTCGGCTTCACCGACGGCCTCGGCGAGGGAGCGAACCTCCAGCCCCGCCTCCTGAGCCTTGGCGACCGACGAAGATCCCTCACGCAGACCGACCCGCACATCGATGCCCGACTCTTTCAGGTTGAGCGCATGGGAATGGCCCTGCGAGCCGTAGCCCAGCACGGCCACCTTCCGGCCTGCGACGGCCGACCGGTCGACGTCGGATTCGTAGTAGATGTTGGCCACGGGAACCTCTCCTGTCGCGTTTGCGAGTGTGAGCGTAGACGGAGCCTGCTGCAGTCGGGTCAGGAGTCGAGCGAGTGCAGGGCCACACGGCCGGTGCGCTGCAGCTGCACGATCCCGAAGACTCTCAGACGCTCCTCGAACTCGTCGAGCCGGTCCGAGCGGGCCGCCAGCGACAGCATCACCTGCGACTGGTTCGCGTCCAGCACGTAGGCCCGGAAGTCGTCGACCAGGTCCAAGAGCTCGCGGCGGCGCCCGGCCGTGTCCACCGTCACCAGCATCAGCTCGCGCTCCACCGACTCGTTCGGACTCAACTCGTTGATCTCCACCACGTTGATGAGCTTGTCGAGCTGCTTCACCACCTGCTCGAGCGGCGAGGAGGCCACATCCACCGTGAACGTGATCCGGCTGAAGCGCTCGTCGGCGGTGGGGGCCACGGCCAGCGACTCGATGTTGAAGCCGCGGCGGGCGAACAGCCCAGACACCCGGGCCAGCACGCCCGGCTTGTTCTCCACCGTGGTGACGATGGTGTGGAACCGGTTCGCGGGGTCGGCATGCGGGGCCGAACCGGCGGCGGTCATCGCTGCGACGTCCTGTGTGCGACCGGGTAGGTCATCGCTGCGACGGGTCGACGACGATGTCGGAGTTGGACTGGCCCGCCGGGACCATCGGATAGACGTTCTCCTCCGGGACGCTGCGGAACTCCAGCACGACGGGACGGTCGTCGACCTCGTTGGCCTTGGCGATGGCCGGAGCGACCTCCTCCGGGGCCTCCACCCTCAGGGCCACGCAGCCCATCGCCTCGGCCCACTTCACGTAGTCGGGGATGTCGTAGGACAGGAACACCTCGCTGTAGCGCTCCTCGTAGAACATCTCCTGCCACTGGCGGACCATCCCCAGGTACGCGTTGTTGAACAGGGCGACCTTGACGGGGATGCGCTCCACCGACGCGGTGACCAGCTCCTGGGCGGTCATCTGGAAGCAGCCGTCGCCGTCGACGGCCCACACCATCCTGTCGGGCATCCCGACCTTGGCCCCGATGGCGGCCGGCACCGAGAAGCCCATGGTTCCCAACCCGCCTGAGTTGATCCAGGTGTAGGGATGGTCGAAGCGCCAGTACTGGCTGGCCCACATCTGGTGCTGGCCAACGCCCGAGGTGACGATGGTGTCGTCGGGGGTCGAGTCGCGCAGCACCTCCAGCACATACTGGGGCTTGAGCAGCTCGCCCGGCTCGGACTGCTCGTAGACGAGCGGGTAGCGCTCCTGCCAGCCGCTGATCTGCGAGCGCCAAGCCCGACGGTCGGGCTGGGCGGCGGGGCCGCCGCAGGCCTCCAGAGCCTCGACCAATCCCGCGATCACGAGCTTGCAGTCGCCCTGGACGGCCACGTCGGGGGTCCGGACCTTGCCGAGTTCGGCTGCGTCGATGTCGACGTGGATCACCTTGGCGTCGGGCGCGAAGCCGTCGAGGCGCCCAGTGACCCGGTCGTCGAAGCGGGCGCCCAGCGCGACAAGCAGATCGGAGCGCTGCATGGCGGTGACCGCGGTGTAGTTGCCGTGCATTCCGGGCATGCCCAGACACAGCTCGTGGCTGTCGGGGAAGCACCCGCGGGCCATGAGCGTGGTGACCACCGGAACGTCGATCAGCTCGGCCAGGGCCAGCAACTCGGCCGCGGCCCGGGCCTTGAGGATCCCGCCGCCGGCGTAGAGCACGGGCCGCTCGGCCGCGCAGATCATCTCGGCCGCGGCCCGTATGAGCTCCGGGTCGCCTGCGGTGGCGGGACGGTACCCGGGCAGTTCCATGACGTCGTCGGTGGGCTCGTACCAGGTCATGGCCGAGCGCGGGTTGCGGGGGTCGACGATGTCTTTGGGGATGTCCACCAGAACCGGGCCCGGCCGCCCGGTAGTGGCGATGTGGAACGCCTCGTGGACGGTGCGGGGGATGTCCTGGGCCTCGGTGACCAAGAAGTTGTGCTTGGTGACCGCCAGGGTTATGCCGGTGGTGTCGCACTCCTGGAAGGCGTCGGTTCCGATGGCGGCGTAGGGAACCTGGCCGGTGATGCACACCAGCGGGATCGAGTCCATGTAGGCGTCGCACAGCGGGGTGACCCCGTTGGTGGCCCCCGGCCCGGAGGTGATCATCGCCACGCCGGGGCGCCCGGTGGCGTGGGCGTAGCCCTCGGCCATGTGGCCGGCACCCTGCTCGTGACGCACAAGGATGTGACGGATGGGCGACTCGATGATCGGGTCGTACACGGGCAGGATGGCGCCGCCGGGCAGCCCGAACACCACCTCGACGCCCTCGCATTCGAGGGCCTTGACCAGGGCTTGTCCGCCGTTCATGTCCATGGGTGCCTCCGGGGCTGCTCGGGTTGTGGGCGATCAAGCGGGCCGCACGCGAAACGACCTCCCTGAGGGGAGGTCTGCGCACGATCGGACGGGATTGCGAGCG
Source organism: Acidimicrobiales bacterium (assembly GCA_965116865.1). Taxonomy (GTDB): domain Bacteria; phylum Actinomycetota; class Acidimicrobiia; order Acidimicrobiales; family Aldehydirespiratoraceae; genus Aldehydirespirator. Next base: position 1,669,264 of record OZ220727.1, read on the forward strand.
CGCGCTGTCAGGCCGGTACTTCCACGAGCAGGACAGCGAGCAGGACAGCGTCGTTCATGATGCTAAGTATGGCCGCTGAATCGACAGGAGGCAACCGCGACAGGCCACCGAACCTCTGCGCCTCTTAGCGGCCGAACGAATAGGCGAGCGAATCCGCCACCAACAGGCGAGGCTCGAGTTCGTCCAGCGCATCGTCCTCGGGATGAGCGGAATAGGCGAGCGAATCCGCCACCAACAGGCGAGGCCGTGGCCCGAGCGGCCCGTGAGCGCAGCGCACAAGAAACCCGGGCGGCTCCGGCTCCGAGACCGGCCCGGAGCGGCCCGTGAGCGCAGCACACAAGAGCGGGAGTGACACCGCAGCGACACGACGGGCTCACCCCTATCCGCGCAGCCCCTTAGGCCCGGCGGGACCGGAACGCCGGCGGTCGATGGGCTCACCCCTATCCGCGCAGCCCCTTAGCCTCGCGCCGATGTCCCTGCGGCTGCGCTGGACCAGCGACGACACCGAGATCCGGAGGTTGGCGTGGCCCGCCCTCGGCGCGCTGGTGGCCGAGCCGCTGTACGTGCTGGCCGACACTGCCATCGTGGGACGGATCGGCACTCCCCAGCTCGGCGGTCTGGCCGTGGCGTCGTCGATCCTGCTGACCGCCCACGCCATGTTCATCTTCCTCGCCTACGGCACCACCGCCGCGGTGGCCCGGCTGCTGGGGGCGGGCGAACACCGGCGGGCGGCCCACCAGGCGGTGCAGAGCATCTGGCTGGCGGTGACCGCAGGTGTGGTTCTGGCCGTGGTCGGGCTCGTCCTCGCGCCGACGCTGATCGACGCCCTCGGGGGCGACGACCCCGAGGTGCTCCACAACGCCCTCGTCTACTTGCGCATCTCGCTGTTCGGCCTGCCGGCCATGCTGGTGATGCTGGCCGGCGTGGGCTACCTGCGGGGCGTCCAGGACACCAAGCGTCCCTTCGCGGTGGCCCTGGGATCGGCAGTAGCGAACTTCCTGCTCGAGGTGGTGCTGGTCTATGGCTTCGACCAGGGGATCGGGGCCTCGGCCCTGTCGACGGTCATAGCCCAAACGGCGGCCGCGGCTGTGTTCGTGTGGTGGATCAAGCAGGCCGTAGCCCGCCACCAGGTAAACCTTCGGCCGGATCCGGCCGCCATTCGCCGACTGGCGATCGCGGGCTGGGATCTATTGATCCGGACCTCGGCTCTGCGGGCCAGCCTGACCGTCACCGTGGCGATCGCAGCACGGATCGGCACCGACGATCTGGCCGCCCACCAGATCGTCTTCGAGGTTTGGACGGTGCTGGCCCTGGTGCTCGACGCGGTGGCCATCGCCGGGCAGGCCCTGATCGGCCTGGCCCTGGGCGCCAGCCGGCCCGACCGGGCCAGAGCGCTCGGACGGCGCATGATCGGCTGGGGCGCAGTCTCGGGTGTGATGACGGGAGTGGTGGTGCTTGCCCTCTCGCCGGCGCTGCCTCACGTGTTCACGTCGGACACCGCCGTAGTCGCCTTGGCCGCCTTCCTTCTTCTGCACGTCGGCTTCTCCCAGCCCGCCGCGGGAGTGGTGTTCGCCCTCGACGGCGTGCTGATCGGCGCGGGCGACCTGCGTTTCCTGGCCGTGTCGATGGTCGGGGCCGGCGTGGTCCTGGTCTGCGGCGGGCTGCTGGTCGTGGCCGCCGGCGCGGGCATCGGCTGGCTCTGGGCCGCCCTGCACGCCTGGATGGCAACCCGCCTCGTTCTGATGCTGTGGCGCTTCGCCGGCCCCGCCTGGCAGGTCACCGGCGCCGACCGCTAGCGGGGCTGATGAGATCAAGATGCCCCGAATCGGCAAGCCGAGACAATCAGACTTGGTAGATCCGGCTGTTCTGATTTGGTAGATCACATCACTCTGATTTGGTATATTGCCGGAGATGGTGGACAGCGGAGCACTGGAGGCGCGGACGCCAACCCTCACGCCCTCGGGCTACCGCAGCCGGATCGCTGAGACTAGCGCTGCCCGGGTGCTGAGCACAGCTCGCGCACTGCTGATCGAAGGACCGAAGGGCTGCGGAAAGACTTGGCTCGCCAAGCGGTTCGCTCGTAGCGAGGTGCTGCTCGAGCAGGATCCTGCCGCGTTCGCGCTCGCTCAAGCGGAGCCGAACAGGGTGCTTGGTGGCGTCACTCCCCGGCTCATCGATGAATGGCAGCGGGTGCCGCCGCTGTGGGCGGCAGTCCGAGGGGCGTGCGACGCCCGGGCCGAGGCCGGACAGTTCATCCTCACCGGGTCGGCCACGCCGTCGGACCACCTCACGCGGCATTCCGGCGCCCTGCGAATTCAGCGGCTGGCGCTGCGCACCATGTCGCTTGCCGAACGCGGCCTATCCAATGCGGCGGGGTCGCTGGCCGAGCTGCTGCGGGGTGGGGCCTGCGCTGCCGACCGAACAGGACGAGGGGTGCCGGAAGCCGTGGACGCACTGTGCCGCGGTGGCTGGCCGGGGCTGGACGAGAACTCGCTCGTGCGAGACGTGATCCGAGCCCTTACCAGTTATCTCGAGGATGTCGCACGCACCGACATTCGCCAAGTCGACGGCGTGGCTCGCGACCCGGCGAGAGTCAAGGCGCTGCTGCGCTCGCTCGCACGCAACGTCGGCACGTCGGCACGTCGGCAAGCCTCAACAAGCTCGCGGCCGAGTCGAACGCGGCCGCCCCGCTCAGCCGGCACTCGGTGCGCGCCTATCTCGACGCCTTGGAGCGCCTTCACGTCGTCGAGCCGCTCACGGCCTGGCCGACTCACCTGCGCTCGCGGTCGCCTCTGCTCGTCAGCCCCAAGCACCACTTCACCGATCCGTCGCTGGCCGTGGCGGCGCTGCGAGCCAGCCCTCAGCGCCTCCTTGCCGACCCCGAGGCGCTGGGCACTGCTGTTCGAATCGCTCGTCATCAGAGATCTGCGCATCTATGCGCAGGCGGCCGACGCGGAGGTGTACTCGTTCAGCGATGCGGCGGGCGCAGAGGCCGATGCCATCGTCGATGCCGGAGACGGCCGCTGGATCGCGGTCGAGGTCAAGCTCGGCGGCACCGATCAAATCGAGAAGGCAGCACGCTCCCTGCTAACCATGAGCCGCAAGATCGACGAGTCGAGGATGGGCCCGCCAGCCAAGCTCGTCGTGGTCACCACCGCCGATGGCTACGCCTACGACCGCCCCGACGGCGTCTCAGTCGTGCCCCTCTTCACGCTCGGCCCCTGATACGCCTGGCAGGTCACCGGCACCGACCATTAGGGCCCTGATGCGAGCGGGAGCTAGGCTGTACCGGCTTTCGCTCATGGACGACTGGAGGCCGAGTGTATCCCGTCTTGGGGCGTGTTGCCGTGCTGGTCGCCGCTGTGGTGGCCACAGCCGCGCTGCTCACGGCATCGCCGCCCATTGCGTCCCTTGCGACTGGATCGGTTGTTCAGTCGGATCAGCTTGAAGCCCTGTCTGTCTCGAATGTCCAGACCGGTGACGACCGGCCCGGGGCCGGAGCGCCGACAGCGTTCACCGCGGTGTCCGCGGGCGGCGATCATTCATGCGCGCTGCGCAGCGACGGGTCGGTGGTCTGCTGGGGGGACAACCTGCATGGGCAAGCGACCGCTCCCTCGGGGACGTTCACCCAGGTCTCCGCCGGCTCGTGGCATTCCTGCGGGCTGCGGACCGATGGTTCCATCGTCTGCTGGGGCCAGAACGAGGACGGCGAGGCGACCGCGCCTTCGGGATCGTTCACCTACATCTCTGCCGGCGTCTCGCGTTCGTGTGCTGTCAGAACCAGCGGTTCCATCGTCTGCTGGGGAGCGAAGGATCCCAGCGAGGCGACCGCGCCTTCGGGATCGTTCAGCCAGGTCGTCGCCGGCAACGCCTATTCATGCGGGTTGCGTACCGACGGTACCGTCAACTGCTGGGGCCTGCCGGATGAGGGGACGATCTCGGGTCGCTTCACACCGTCGGGGTCGTTTACTGCGGTGTCTGGGTCATGCGGGCTGCGCACCGACGGGACCATCATCTGCTGGGGCAACCACGGCAATGGAGAGCCTGTGCCCCCAGGGTCGTTCACCCAGATCTCCACCGGCAGCGCTTATTCGTGTGGGCTGCGCAACGGCGGGTCATTGGTCTGCTGGGGCTGGAACCGCTATGGGCAGGCGACCGCGCCCTCGGGACTATTCGCCGCCGTGTCCGCCGGCCCCCAGCATGCGTGCGGGTTGCGCTCCGACGGGAACATCGACTGCTGGGGCAAGAACACCCGCGGGCAGGTGATTGCGCCTTCGGGGTCGTTCACCCAGGTCTCCGCCGGTTACGGCCAGTCCTGCGTACTGCGGACCGACGGGACTATCCACTGCTGGGGCGAGGCGGCGCCGACCGACAGCGGCATCTATGAGGCGGCCACCGCGCCGCCGGGGTCGTTCACCCAGGTCTCCGCCGGCCATTGGTATGGCTGCGGGTTACGGACCGACGGGACCATCGACTGCTGGGGCCAGAACGACTCCGGGCAGGCCGCCGCGCCCTCGGGATCCTTCACCGGAGTGTCCACCGGCGCGCAGCATGCGTGCGGATTGCGGACGGATGGCACCATCGTCTGCTGGGGCGACACCTTCACGTATTATCCGACCGCTGCGGTAGCGCCTCCGGGGCCGTTCACCGAAATCTGGGCCGGCACCGAAGACGGCACAGCCTGCGTGCGGTGGACGGAGGGTTCCATTTTCTGCTGGGACGGGGAGACGGTGACTGCGCCTTCCGGGATGTTCACCCAGGTATCGGGCGACTCCCAGAGTGGGTGCGGGTTGCGACCAGACGGGACCATCGACTGCTGGGGCCTGAACGAGCGGATCCCGAACGTGTTCGGGCCGTTCACCGCCGTGTCCGCCGGCCCCGGATACACGTGTGCGTTGAAGGCCAACAGGAACATCCACTGCACCAGTGACATCGGGGCGGAGGTGCCTCCGCCCGCCGAGATCTTCGTCGCTGGCTCCGGCTACGACGACACCACCGGCTTCAATGACAGCTGCGAAGTACGGACGGATGGTTCAATCACCTGCTGGGGCAAGCAGCCGGCGACTGCGCCTCCAGGGTCGTTCACCCATGTCTCCGCCGGCTACGAGCACTCCTGCGGCGTACGGTCCGACAGTTCTATCGTCTGCTGGGGCGACAACCCGTATTCGGTGGAGACATTGGAGAGGTTGGAGGAGAACCCGCCTTCAGGCCCGTTCACCCAGGTCTCCGCCAGCCTTTCGTCCCAGTGCGGGCTGCGGACCGACGGGACCATCGTCTGCTGGGGCGACAACGACTCCGGGCAGGCCACCGCGCCCTCGGGGACATTCACCCAGGTCTCCGCCAGCCATTGGTACGGGTGCGGGCTGCGGACCGACGGGACCATCGTCTGCTGGGGCGACAACGACTCCGGGCAGGCCACCGCGCCCTCGGGGACATTCACCGACGTGTCCACCAGCGCGGGTCATTCATGCGGTGTGCGTACCGGCGGGTCTGTGGAGTGTTGGGGCGGCTCTCCGTTGGTGCTGGCGGCGGGTCCAGACAGCGGGGATAGAACCGTTGGGGGCCAGAACGGCGGGACTGTTCCCGATCCTGGTGAGGATGCCGGGGTTCACCAGCCCTCGATTGACGCTCTCGTCCGGGAGGTGCCCGGCATCTTCAACGGCACGGGCTGCGACCAGGGTCTCTGCCCCGGCGAGCCGCTGCAACGCTGGGAGATGGCTGTCTGGCTGGTACGGGTCCTGGACCGTGCCAACCCCGCGGCCCGGTCGTCAACCAGGTTCGCCGACGTGGACGCCGGCATGTGGTGGGCGTCCTACACCGACCGGCTGGCCGAGTTGGAGGTCACCGACGGATGCGCCACCGGACCGTGGCGGTTCTGTCCCGAGCGGGCGGTCAACCGGGCCCAGATGGCCGCATTCCTGGTCCGGGCCTTCGAACTCGACGAAGCCCCCTCGGCCGGATACGCCGACACCTCTGGTCACTACTTCGAGAGCGGGATCGACAAACTCGCCGCAGCCAGAATAACCCTCGGCTGCACAGCGGACCCGCCCAGCTACTGTCCCGAGAAACCGGTGACCCGAGCGGAGATGGCCACCTTCCTGGCAAGAGCCCTCGACCTCGTCTAGTCGTACTCTCCGCCGAGAGACCCGGATTGCTCCAAGCGCCCACCAGTCTCCATTTGCCACAACCAAGCCCGATCGTGTGCCACCATCTTCAGCCCGTACCCGCACCACCTGTCCCGGAGGAGGAGAGAACAAGTTGAGTACAAGACCCGGTACCGAGACCCAACTGGACCATGTCCACCCAGCCCTCGTGCTGGCGCTGCGGGCGTGCGGCAGGCGTGTCGAGAACCTCGAGGAACCCGAGAGGCGCTTCGAGTATTGCATGGCGGCGCTGGCAGAGATCGACGGAACTCACGGACGCTGGAAGCCCGGACGTGAGCCCATCACGGAACACATGCCAGTCGCGTCCACCGCGGTGCTGAGTCCATCAGGCGCGACCACCCCGTCCGTCGCCAATCTCTGCAGTATCTCGACGATCACCAAGTGAGCGGCTCGATAGTCGGCAGGGATCAGGTCAACGAGTTCAACGTCGGATGCCAGCGCCTGCCGGACCGCTCCGTCCCAGCCAGGAGGTTGATCAAGACTCAGCAGGATCCGCCAGCCGAGCCGCGAAGTGGCCATGGCCATCAACCGTTGGTAGCCGTCGGTCGGTCTGATTTCCGGCTGGGCACTCGTCTTGTAGCGAGCGTTCGCGAACTGACCGGCGCCCGCATCTCAGCGGAGAATCGAAGCTGAAGTCCCGCCTGGGACCAAACAACCTGACTACGCGAAACACAGGCACACCACTGTGCTGTCAGAATGGAAAGGAACCTTGTGCTCCCTGCCTCTTGTACCCTGCTTCGAATGCTCTTTCCCCAGACGACGATGCTGTTGCTATCTTTCGCGATGGTCCTGAGTTGTTGCGCTCGCTTCTTTGCTTGGCTCTTGTTGAGACTTCGAAAGTCTATGTAGGCGTGCCCTTTGGGCACCCTTTCAACATCGGAATCATCGATCACTCGTAATCCAACCCAGTGGACATCCCTGACGGTCACCTTTGCGAAGCCAATTGAGGGTTCGTCATGATCACCCGCGTACTGGTCGGCGGCTTCCTCCGCGGTGACCTTAGAGGCCCGATGGACAGACAGTTGTCCCTTGTCCTCTGGTTTCGGAGTGAATACACGACTGTCGAGGGCGCCGCCGGCGTCTAAGTAACCAAAACGGATCTGTCGAAATAGGACCTCGTCGTCATCCTCAAGTAGTACTTCATCATGGGACAGCGGCAGCCATCCTGAGTCATTGGTCACGAAGTTGCAAGGCGCAGACTCTCGCGGAGCCAGTCCGCCAGAAACTCTGTCATCTTTGCGGGAACATCCTCATGGTATGAGTCAGTATCGTGCTCTTTGTCCCAATGTGAAAGTGTGATCTGATCACCTGAAGGAGCGATCTCCAATGAGGCTTCTACGCTGTTGTAGCTCCATTCGAAGTCCAAGCCGCCCTCTGGTGTCGGGAAAGCTATGGGGGCAGGGACGCCAGCAGTCTCAAGAACCTTGTGGAGTTCCCTTGCGGCGTTCATAGCGACTCGTGACACGTTGAAGTACTTGACGGATGCTCTCTCGACTTCGCGTAGCTGTCTGGTGAGTCGCTCATAGCCGCTATCTTCGTTGAGCGACGCGATGGAGTACATCCAGTCCCAGCCGGTTGGGTTGTGCTTGCTATCGAAGTCAATATGGCCGATGATCGCCACGGCTGGCCCAGAATTCGGGTCAGGCGTAAGATGCTTGCGAAGAAACTCTAGGTGGATCTGGCTGTCGTATGGACCGCTGCATGCCTTACGTTCGTCATGAAGCCACAAGGTGAAGTGCTCACGGATGGCGTCAATAGCTGTCACGCAACCAACCAAACGAGTCATTCTTGTGTTCGTGGGCGCGGAACGAGCAACGACGGTTTGGAGGCGTTGCCTCGCGCGCTTATCTAACGTAGCCCGTTGTTGAGGTCTTGGCTTAGCCTGATTCTTGAAGTGTATGGCTTCGTCATCCGCGAGAGTAGATCCGAACTGCAAGAACCCGCTATAGTTGTAGTTGCCAAGATTGGGAAGTCTGTCGGGTGCAGTTCCGTTATTCGAAGACTGGATAGTCAGGAATATGAACTCTCGGGCGCGTTCGTAGCAGTCTTCAAGAGAATCCACCAGGTTTGGGTCGGAGACAGGGGCTTCACGCTTGATAATCGGTATGACACTACCAGGCTGTATTTCAGATATACGCAGACGCAATCCTTCGTCGAATCGATTCGGAAGCCGACGACGAGCAGGGTTTTCTTTGAAATACAATGCTCTTGCTACCTCTGACACCAAGTCACGGTAGTTGTTGAGTTCTGGCAATACTTCGAACGGCAAACCCGAAGAGTCGAAGCGTCCGCCGGTGAAGCGAAGTTCTTCGAATCGCGCGGCCTCTGTCATTTCTCAACTGTATCGATCCGGGCGACCGAATCGCAACCCTCTCGCCGGTCCCGTCCCGATGTTGCGTGAGAAGCGACGAGAGCTCAGATGGGTGGATGGCACCAGGGTGCTTGTGCGTGGAGGGCGTCCGGAGCCCCACCCCACGTGGGTGGATGCCCCGCAGGTAGGGTGGGCACCCTCCACCGGTGGATGCGACAGATCGGCCATGATGGCTGGTTGTCCAGTCAACATCCGAACCGGTGGAGGCCCACAGTATGGCACAGCGGCCCAGCTCCGACGAGCGCGCCCGGATCGAGGCGATGCGCGCCGCGGGCGCGAGTGTCGACGACACAGCGAGATATCTTGGCAGGCACCGCTCGGGTGCAGGCCGCGCATGCGATGCCTCCATCACATCTCACGACAGGTGACGGCTACCTCACACACCCCGGGATGTGACGGCTCGCTAACATTTCTGTGGTAGGCTGAACGTATGGAACCCGACGGTGACAGTGGGCAGCCTCAGCCCAAGGCCTCGTATGTAGGGATGCGGTCTAGGCAACGTATCGGTCGCAGCCTGCGCTCCGCGCGTCGCCAGGCCGGGCTCACCCAAGCTGAAACCGCCGAACTGGCCGGGGTGTCCCGCGAGTCGGTGTCGCTGCTTGAGAACGGGCACCGCTCAATGCGGATCGAGACCCTCAACGCCGTGCTCGACGTGTTCGGCTACAACATTGCCTTCCTGCCGCGCAACCCCGACGAGCAGGCCCTGCGCGATCAGGCTCGCGGCTACCACACCATCGAGACGGTCACCTGATGATCGACGAACTGCTTGTGTTCATCGGCGGCCGGTACGCGGGCGTCGCCCGCCGCCGGTCAGGGCCCGACAGCCGCCAGGTCGCCTTCCGGTACGACACCACCTACATCACCGTGGCTGGCAGCACGCCGTTGTCGTTACGGATGCCGGTGGAGAACCGCGAATACGAGATCGGACACTGGCTCGATGGGCTGCTGCCCGACCAGCAGCCCGAACGCGACAGATGGGCCGCCAAGCAGAAGGCGCAGGCTGCTGAACCGATGTCGTTGCTGGCCACCCCGGTTGGGCTCGACTGCGCCGGGGCGGTGCAGTTCTGCCGGCCCGGCGAGGAAGCAGCCGTACATGACCGCGACTCCGGGGTGGAGTGGCACACCGACACTGAGATCGCTGCCTGGGCGCGCACCGCCAGACGAGGCCAGCGTCAGCAGTTGGGCAGCCAGATCCGGCATAGTCTCGGCGGGTGGCAGACCAAGGTGGCGCTGCACCGCGTGGGCGACCGGTGGGGGACTCCGTTCGGGGACCAGCCGACCACCTGGATACTCAAACCCGGTGTCGATCCACGACCCGAACAGGGAGTGTCATGGCCCGACAGCGACCTCGTCGAACACGTCACGATGTCCGCAGCCCGCCGGCTGGGCCTCGAAGCCGCCCACACCACCGTCGAACGCTTCGCAGGCGAACGCGTGCTGGCGGTGCGCCGCTACGACCGATACCAACACGACGACCGGTGGCTACGCACCCACCAAGAGGACTTCTGCCAAGCGCTCAACGTGCCGCCTCGGCTCAAGTACCAGATCCACGGCGGTCCGAGTCCCGAGCAGATCATCGACGAGCTGCGCAGCGAATCGTCTGACAGCGACGGTGACCTGGCCCGGTTCGTAGACGCGTTGATCTTCAACTGGGCAACGGGCGGCATGGACGGCCACGCCAAGAACTACAGCGTGCTACTGCGCGGCGAGGAGGTGCGGCTCGCTCCGCTGTACGACCTGATGACCGAAATCCCGTACCGGACCGCCGGGGCGGCAGTCGCCGGGCTGCACACCGCCATGCGCATCGGTACGGGCTACACCCTCGCTGACGCCGATCACCGAGGGGTCTGGGAACTCGCTGCTAGCAGATACCAGCTCCACGCGGGACAACTCGCAGACCGGGCTGCGCACCTCCTCGATCAGTGCCCCGCCGCGTTCGGGGAGGTGATAGACGGGCTTGCCTCAGCGGATCGGCAGTCGCCACAGCTCAGCACTCTGGTCAGCGACCTGCAGCAGCGACGAGACGAGGTGCTCAACCAGCTCCGCGCCCCAACCTGGGCTTCTCACAGCCAGCAGGCCCCGTCTCCCCGGTCGACCATTCCTCAGCCGACGTCACAACGGCCGTCGGCTCAACCCAGCCCGACTGCCAGACTCTCGCCGCCGGCCGCCGGCGAGACACCCCAGGCTCCGGCGTCAAGCCCCGTAGTCTGCGGCGCACCGACCGGGGTGGACAAGTCGTGCCGCCGCACACTGGCCTCTGCTCCGTGCCCCAACCACCCTCGCAGCCCCGGCAGCAAGATAATCAAGGCTCGCCGCAAGCGCCGCTAGCGCCCCCTTGGGGACACGCCCCGGCCCGGGACTCCGTTATGAACAGTTATGACGACTTTGCGCGACCATAGACGCAGACGACACACGTATGACATATCGCAAGTATGACATATCGCAAGTATGACATATCGCAAGTATGACATATCGCAAGTATGACATATCGCGCATAACGGCAACGATGAGCCCGGTGCCTGCAACACACAGCGCATGCCCGCTGCGGGCCCGCCCGTCCGGCGCGATGAGACGAGGCATACTGACCAGCGGCGGCGAGAAGCCCGTCCCGTGATCTCCGCAGCGAGCGCCGACCCCGACCGGCATCCGCACCGACTCTGCCAGCGGCGAGAAGCCCGTCCCGTGATCTCCGCAGCGAGGGACCAAGAGCCGCGTACACACGAAACCAGCGCCATGCGTCCGTCGCCTACACACAGCAAGGAGCACGCCGAGTTTTCTGAGAGGTAGCGGCGTTCGCTGGCCTGCTGTTCGTCGTGGAGGTCGGCCGGGATGGCGCCGGCTGATCGGATGGCGGAGGCTTCGTTGGGGAGGACCCCCACGACGCGTGATCGTCGTTTGATCTTTTTGTTGATGCGTTCGAGGGGTTGGTGGATCAGATCTTCTGCCGGTGGGCTTTGGGGAACGCGGCGAAGGCGAGGACCTCGGCTCGGGCTGTGTCGATGGGCGGGCCCGTTTTGGGGAAGCTGGCGGCGGGCTGGGCGCCGTCTTGGTCCCAGGCGTCGGTGTCGGTGTCGGAGTCGGTGTCGGTGTCGGAGTCGGTGTCGGAGTCGGTGTCGGAGTCGGAGTCGGAGTCGGAGTCGGTGTCGGGCTGAGCGAGGATGATTCTGAACAGCGCGGCGGCTATGTGCTGGTGGCTGCGGGGCAGCGCCGCCGGCAGGTTCGGGATGAAATGCATCCGGCGTCGCTGTCTGGCGGTGCGCTGGAACCAGCGGTCGGCGGTTGCGGCGAGCCCGCGGGGCGTGTCTGTGATGACCAGGCGCGCACCATGAAGGCCCCGGTCGCGCAAGGACTCCATGAGCGGCTGCGAGAAGGCTTCGCTCTCGCTGTCGCCGGCGTCTGTCACAGCCCCGCACGCATTCTTCAGCGGGACGCGGCTGCGAGAAGGTTTCGCTCTCGCTGTCGCCGACGTCGCAGCCCAGGATCTCACGGTTGCGCTCTGAGGTGACCGCGGTGGCCGCCGCCGTGGCCGTCGACGCCGGCCGGCACACGCTGTTGCGCGCATTGAGGTAGGCGGCGTCCGAGTAGACGTAGGGGAACTCGACGTGGTGCAGGCGCCCGGCTTCTGAAGGCCTCCACGCCCTCGTCGAGGCCCGCGCAGACGCGCGACACCTCAGACTTGGAGATACCCGGCGCCGCTGCCGGCGCCGCCAGCGGATCACCCACCGAGCGCGTCGACACCGCGGCCACACAGGCCTCCACGATCGCCGCGTGCAGGGCGCGGTCGGTGCGCCGGCGGGGCTCGAGCACCGACGGCATGGAGCTGCCCTTGCGCAGCTTGGGGATCTTCAGCTCCAGATCCCCGGCCTGGGTGGCCAATAAGCGGCCGCGGTGGCTGTTGCGCGCCGTCGTGCGGCTGTGGGCGCGCTCATAGCGGCCCGCCCAGCTCGCCGCCGCCGCGGCCTCGATCAGCTCCCGGAGCACCAGCTCCAGCGCCTCACGGATCAACTCGCCGCCACCTGAGGCACAGAAGGTCTCCAACAACTGCGCTGTGGCAATATTCAGACAGGGACATCGGTGCGTCCTCCTGTGAGGTCGCCGCCGTGGTCGCGTTGGACGGTGAGTGGCAATATTCAGACAGGGACATCGGTGCGTCCTCCTCGATGAGCGGGTCAGTCCTCTCACCGAAGATCACGCCGATGGCCCCCCTAGCAGGATGCTGAAATTTGGGAGTTCAGGGCGGTTGGGCTGTGTTTGGGGTCTGGTTGGGGGTGTTGTGGTGCTTTGGTCTGGGGTGTTGTGTGTTGGGGGCGGGGTTGTGGGGCTCGGTTCGGGTGTGTTGTCGGGGGTCGGGGCTGGCGGCGCCGGTTCGGGGTGGCTGTTCTGGGCGGCGGGTCGGGGCCGGTTCAGGGGGTGGGCGTGTCGAGTCGGGCTATGCGCACCAGGTTGTAGCTGGCGGCGGTGATGAGGAACCAGGCCCGGTTGCGTTGTTGTCCTTTGTGGCGGAGTTTGCGTCCTCCGGCGATGGTTTTGATCCGTCCGAAGGGCTCCTCGACACGTTTTCGGGCTTGTTGGGAGGCGGCGTATCCGGCGTGGCGGGTGGTGCGCTCGTCGATCGCGGATCGGCGTCTGGTGGTGTTCTGGGCGACGTGGGGCGTGAATCCCGCCGCCCGGGCGTCGGCGACGAAGCCTCTGGTGTCGTAGTCGCGGTCGCCGCCGACGGTGCGGCGCCGGGCGCGTGGCGGGGCTCTGTTGAGCATCGCGGCGGCGGTGCCGCGCTCCGCGTGGCCGTCGGCTGTGGTGAGCTCGGCGTCAACGATGAGCCCGTTGCGGTTCTCGGTGAGCAGATGGCCCATGAAGCACAGCGTCGCGGCGGTTCCCGCGGACTTGCGGAACAGCCTCGCCTCGGGATCGGTCACAGAAGCGTGGGTGTCGTTGCGGCGCCGCTCGCCGCGCCAGTCCGTCCCGGGGTTGCGGCCGCCGCCCGCCGCCCGCCGCAGCCGCTGCGACTGCTGGGACTTCTGGGGCTGGGGCTGCTGGGGCTGCGACTGCTGGAGCTGCTGGGGCTGCTGGGACTTCTGGGGCTGCTGGGGTTGCTGGGACTTCTGGGGCTGGGGCTGCTGGGGCTGCGACTGCTGGAGCTGCGGCTGCTGGGGCTGCTGGGGCTGGGACTGCGCCGACGCGGCCCCGGCTGCGGCGCCGGTTCTGGGTTTGAAGCTCTTGTGCGACGCCCACGCCTCCAACAGAGTGCCGTCCACGCTGAAATGCTCGCTCGAGCAGTACCGGCGCAGCTTCGCCGCGTCCACCACCGCGGCGAAGAACCGGTCCGCGATCTCATGGCCCAACAACCGCTGCCGGTTCTTCGACAACGTCGACGCGTCGAAGCCGCGCTCGTCGATGCGCAGCCCAAGGAACCACTTGAACAACATGTCATAGTTCAAGCGCTCACAGAACGCCCGCTCCGAGCGCACCGAGTACAACGCCATCAACACCGACGCCTTCAACAGCATCTCAGGCGGCACGCTGGGACGGCCCCGAGGCGGACACATCGCCGCCAGCTCGGCGTCGAGGCCCCCGAGCACCGCGTCCACCACCGCTTTGATCCGCCGAATCGGATGATCAGCGCCGATCAAGTCCTCCGCCGACACAGACGACAACATCGCCATCTGGGCATCCACCGTTCCACGCATAACGACATCGTCCCACACCCCACCAACGATCGCGAGCACCCCGCAGCGACTTTTTCAGCAGCCTGCTAGAGGTGGACCCTCCCAGCTACCTCAATTTCCGCCACCCGGTGCGACGCTGCCCACGACCGCCACCGTCGGCCGTCCACGCCGTGTGCCCATCGTCGCCTCCTGTCGACGACGACGACAGCCACAATACCCCCACAACAACACAAACACGAGGAACTAACCACTCAAGACACTAGCCCCGTGCCCTCGCAGGCAACCAGAACGCTCCATGTGGCCCCGCGAGTCGCGTCCAGGGCTTCCGACCATCTCGACGGTTGCCGCGTGGGCGGTGTTGATCCGCTCTATGTGGCCCCGCGAGTCGCGTCCAGGGCTTCCGACCATCTCGACGGTTGCCGCGTGGGCGGTGTTGATCCGCTCTATGTGGCCCCGCGAGTCGCGTCCAGGGCTTCCGACCATCTCGACGGTTGCCGCGTGGGCGGTGTTGATCCGCTCTATGTGGCCCCGCGAGTCGCGTCCAGGGCTTCCGACCATCTCGACGGTTGCCGCGTGGGCGGTGTTGATCCGCTCTATGTGGCCCCGCGAGTCGCGTCCAGGGCTTCCGACCATCTCGACGGTTGCCGCGTGGGCGGTGTTGATCCGCTCTATGTGGCCCCGCGAGTCGCGTCCAGGGCTTCCGACCATCTCGACGGTTGCCGCGTGGGCGGTGTTGATCCGCTCTATGTGGCCCCGCGAGTCGCGTCCAGGGCTTCCGACCATCTCGACGGTTGCCGCGTGGGCGGTGTTGATCCGCTCTATGTGGCCCCGCGAGTCGCGTCCAGGGCTTCCGACCATCTCGACGGTTGCCGCGTGGGCGGTGTTGATCCGCTCTATGTGGCCCCGCGAGTCGCGTCCAGGGCTTCCGACCATCTCGACGGTTGCCGCGTGGGCGGTGTTGATCCGCTCTATGTGGCCCCGCGAGTCGCGTCCAGGGCTTCCGACCATCTCGACGGTTGCCGCGTGGGCGGTGTTGATCCGCTCTATGTGGCCCCGCGAGTCGCGTCCAGGGCTTCCGACCATCTCGACGGTTGCCGCGTGGGCGGTGTTGATCCGCTCTATGTGGCCCCGCGAGTCGCGTCCAGGGCTTCCGACCATCTCGACGGTTGCCGCGTGGGCGGTGTTGATCCGCTCTATGTGGCCCCGCGAGTCGCGTCCAGGGCTTCCGACCATCTCGACGGTTGCCGCGTGGGCGGTGTTGATCCGCTCTATGTGGCCCCGCGAGTCGCGTCCAGGGCTTCCGACCATCTCGACGGTTGCCGCGTGGGCGGTGTTGATCCGCTCTATGTGGCCCCGCGAGTCGCGTCCAGGGCTTCCGACCATCTCGACGGTTGCCGCGTGGGCGGTGTTGATCCGCTCTATGTGGCCCCGCGAGTCGCGTCCAGGGCTTCCGACCATCTCGACGGTTGCCGCGTGGGCGGTGTTGATCCGCTCTATGTGGCCCCGCGAGTCGCGTCCAGGGCTTCCGACCATCTCGACGGTTGCCGCGTGGGCGGTGTTGATCCGCTCTATGTGGCCCCGCGAGTCGCGTCCAGGGCTTCCGACCATCTCGACGGTTGCCGCGTGGGCGGTGTTGATCCGCTCTATGTGGCCCCGCGAGTCGCGTCCAGGGCTTCCGACCATCTCGACGGCCCTCGCAGGCAACCAGAACGCCCCATGTGGTGCCGCGAGTCGCGTTTGGGGTTTTCGGCTGTCTCGGGGGGCTTCTCGATCTGGCGTTTGGGTCCTTAGGTGTTGTGGGTGTCCGTTGGCTGTCTGTCGTGGTACTGCGCTGCGGTGGGTGTTGGTGGACTCGGCTGATATCGGTGGAATCAGTTGACTTTTTTGGCGAGGGTCTATGGATGTCATACCCCTGTGGCAGGGTGTGTGCATGGTTGTGAGCACAGCACGACGGGTGCGGGAAGGCTTGGCCGAGTTGATCCGGCTGGTGAACGATCCGGCGACGCCGACTGGGGATCTGCGGGTGGTGCTGGGAGAGTGCAAGGCCTTCGGTGGGCAGTTGGCGGTGTTGCAGGCGGACACGGCCGGGGGTCTGGCGACGCGGGAGCGCCACGGCGACGGCGGTGTGGGCGCGCTGGCGCAGGCTGCGGGGTTGCCGCGCCGCGAGGCCGCCGGCCATGTCAGGACCGTCAAGCAGCTGCAGGAGCTGCCTTCGGTGCGCGACGCGGTCGAGAACGGCGACATCTCGGTGGCCAACGCCAGGGTGCTCGCCGCCACGAGCGACAAGACCGACGCCGAGCAGGTGCAACAAGACGCCGAGTTGCTGGCGCAGGCAGCGGTGCTGTCGCCTGAGCAGTTCGCCCGCGAGGCAGGCCGCTGGGCGGCTCGCCGCCAGCCCGACGACGCCGAGGAGCGGTACCGCCGCCAACGGGCCCGGCGGCGGCTGGGCATCTGGAACGGAGACGACGGGATGATGCACCTGCGGGGCGAACTCGACCCGGTGACTGGCGCCAAGGTACGCAAACGGTTCTTGTTGGAGGCCGAGCGGCTGCGCCGGCTGGACCTGCGCAACCCCCACGACAACAAACGCACCCTCGACCAGCGCATGGCCGACGCCCTCGACACGCTGACCTCACACGGCAGCATCTACGCCAAAACAGCAACCACCCCGAACGGGTCTCATGATGACAGCGGCGGCGCCAAGACAGCAACCGCCCCGAACGGGTCTCACGATGGCAGCAGCGGCACCAAGGCGGCTGGCGCTCCGGACGGATCCCACGATGGCAGCAGCGACACCAAGGCAGCCGGCACCCCAGACGGATCCCACAATGACAACAGCGACACCAAGGCAGCCGGCACCCCAGACGGATCCCACAATGACAACAGCGACACCAAGGCAGCCGGCACCCCAGACGGATCCCACAATGACAACAGCGACACCAAGGCAGCCGGCACCCCAGACGGATCCCACAATGACAACAGCGACACCAAGGCAGCCGGCACCCCAGACGGATCCCACAATGACAACAGCGACACCAAGGCAGCCGGCACCCCAGACGGATCCCACAATGACAACAGCGACACCAAGGCAGCCGGCACCCCAGACGGATCCCACAATGACAACAGCGACACCAAGGCAGCCGGCACCCCAGACGGATCCCACAATGACAACAGCGACACCAAGGCAGCCGGCACCCCAGACGGATCCCACAATGACAACAGCGACACCAAGGCAGCCGGCACCCCAGACGGATCCCACAATGACAACAGCGACACCAAGGCAGCCGGCGCCCCAGACGGATCCCACAATGACAACAGCGACACCAAGGCAGCCGGCACCCCAGACGGATCCCACAATGACAACAGCGGCACCAAGGTGGCCGGCGCCCCAGACGGGTCCCACAATGGCAGCGGCGGCGGCCACGTGAACGGGTCCGGTGCAGGCGCAGACGAGGGTCGCAGCGGCGCGGCCGGCGCCGCAGACGGGTCTGGCCCAAACACCGGCGGCGGCGGCCACGTGAACGGGTCCGGTGCAGGCGTCGGTGACAGTCGTTCCGGCGTGGCTGGCAACAGGTGCGGGTGCGGTGGTCGGCCGTCGGCGGACATCACCATCGTGCAGCATCTCAGCGCTGACGGCACCGAGGCGTTCGCGGAGATCGCCGGGGGCGAGGTGATCCCCCGAAGCGTGCTGGAGGAGCACTTCTGCAACGCGAGGATCAAAGGAGTGGTGTTCAGCAGCGAGGGCGTGCCGTTATGGCACGGCCACTCCAAACGGGTCGCCACCAAAGCCCAGACCAACGCGCTGCGGGCCCGCTACGGGGCCTGCGGGGGCTGCGGAGCCGACATGTGGATCTGCCAGGGCCACCACGTCCAAGCAGTATCGCAAGGCGGGCCGACGAACATCGACAACATGATGCTGCTGTGCTGGGGATGCCACCAAAAAGTGCACCTCCACGGCTGGCGGGAAGCTCCCGACGGACGCGGCCTCTACACCATCGAACCACCCGAACGCACCCGCCACGGACCCGCCCACGCCCCCGACCCGCCACCGGACCACGGACCCGGACCGCCTCGACGAAACAGGCAACCCGAACCGTCCTCGACGGACAAGCCCGAGACGGACCCGATCAACCCGGCGGCACCCCCACAGCCCGAAACGCTGTTCACCCCCGCCTAGTGTCCCGAGTGGCTAGTGCGTGCTCGCGGTAGTCATATGGCTGTGTTAGGGTCGGGTTATGACTGTTCCTAGGACTTTGAAGGTGTGCGAGGCTGATCGGGCGGTGCTGGAGGCGCGGGTGGCTGCGTCGACGACGCCGCGGCGGGATTGGCAGCGTGCCAAGGTGGTGCTGATGGCCGCTGAGGGGCTGTCGTCTCCGGTGATCGGCAAGGCGGTGGGCCTGAACCGCAACCAGGTGGACGTGTGGCGGCGCCGCTACGGCGAGGTGGGCCTGGGCGGGCTCGCGGACCGGCCGCGCTCGGGCCGGCCGCGTGTGTATGGGCCCGCGGAGAGGCTGGCTTTGGTCAAGACGATCACGACGCGGCCCCCCGAGGCGGGCCAGCTCGGCGGGCGGCGGCTCAAGGCCCGCATGTCGATGCCCGAGGTCGGCCGGATCATGCGCGAGGACCTCGCCATCGCGATCTCGGACTCGCAGGTGTGGCGGATCTGCACCTCGATGGGCCTCAAGCCGCAGCAGGTGCGCTCGTGGATGACCTCCCATGACCCCGACTTCGACGCCAAGGCCGCCGACGTCTGCGGGCTGTCCTCGACCCGCGGGACAACTGGGCGGTGTTCAGCGTCGACGAGAAGACCGCCATACAGGCCAAGAGCCGCGTCGGCGCGACCCGCCCGGCGCGGCCCGCCGACGGCGCCGCCGCCGGGCGCTTCGCCCGACAGGAGTTCGAGTACCGCCGCCACGGCACCAAGGCACTGTTCGCCGCGTTCGAGTGCGCCACCGGCGAAGTCGTCGCCGCGCCCACAGACTCGGTCCGCTCGGACAACTTCGTGGCGTTCCTCGCCGAGCTGGACTCCATGGTGCCCGCCCACCTCGAGCTGCGCTGCATCGTCGACAACCTCGCCACCCACTGCACCGCCGCCGTCGAGGAGTTCCTCGACGGCCACCACCGCGTGTTCCTGCACCGCACCCCCACCCACGCATCCTGGCTCAACCAGATCGAGATGTGGTTCTCCATCCTCACCCGACAACTCCTCGACACAGCCGAGTTCGCCCACACCAGCGACCTCGCCGGAGCCATCCTCGACCACATCGACGACTACAACAACCGGGCCAAACCCTTCAAATGGACCTACCACCCAAACCAACAGCCACAGAACTTACGCGCGTGACCACTAGTTACTCGTGTTTGTGCCTTTGCGGTGGACGGCTCAGCGCGGGCGCAGTGCTCGTAAGCGCCACGGGATCCACTGATACGGTCCGTGCGGTAGCGGTGTCCATGGTCGACGCGGGCGCAGTGCTCATAAGCCTGCACAGGGAGCGGATCTCGATCACCGCGCAGCGACGTGCCCATGGTCGACGCGGGCGCAGTGCTCATAAGCCTGCACAGGGAGCGGATCTCGATCACCGCGCAGCGACGTGCCCATGCTCGACGCGGGCGCAGTGCTCATAAGCCTGCACAGGGAGCGGATCTCGATCACCGCGCAGCGACGTGCCCATGCTCGGCGCGGGCGCAGTGCTCATAAGCGGCGGCCTGCTGGTTGTGGCTGCCGGTGCGGGCATCGGCTGGCTCTGGGCCGCCCTGCACGCCTGGATGGCGACCCGCCTCGGACTGATGCTGTGGCGCTTCGCCGGCTCCGCCTGGCAGGTCACCGGTGCCGACCACTAGCCGGGGCCGGTGAGATCAAGTCCGGCGCTCTGCGAATCCAACGGCTCGTGCTTCGCACCATGTCGCTCGCAGAACACGGTCTGTCCACTGCCGCGGTGTCGCTGGCCGAACTGCTGCGGGGCAGACACCGCCCAGCACCGCTGACCGACCCAAACAACGTGAACGACGACGGCATTATCACAGTTACCGCCAACCGCGTCATGGTGCGCGGTGATTGGCCGGCCAGCGGCGTGAACGACGACGGCATTATCACAGTTACCGCCAACCGCGTCATGGTGCGCGGTGATTGGCCGGCCAGCGGCGTGAACGACGACGGCATGATCACAGTTACCGCCAACCGCGTCATGGTGCGCGGTGATTGGCCGGCCAGCGGCGTGAACGACGACGGCATGGTCACGGTTACCGCCAAGACAGACACCGCCCGGCACCGCTGACCGACCCAAACAACGTGAACGACGATGGCGTGGTCACGGTTGCCGCCAGCCGCGTCATGGTGCGCGGTGTTTGGCTGGTCGGCGGCGTGGTCACGGTTGCCGCCAGAGCAGACACCGCCCGGCACCGCTGACCGACCTGCTGGCGGACGAGGTGCGGTGTCGCTGGCCGAGCTGCTGCGGGGCGGGCGGCGGGCTCGGGAGTCTGACCGCTCGGCTCCTCAGGCGGCGGGGTCGAGGCCGAGCGCGCGTTGCAGGAAACTAGCCATCTGAGCCCTCGTCACAGACCGCTCAGGACAGAAACGCAACGGAACAGTCCCACAACCCTCCGTGACACCATGACCACGCAACGCGTCGATCGCCGCCGCATGCACGCTGTTGGGATCCACATCGCTGAACCCCGCAGACCGCGCCGCCGCGTCGAGGCCGAGAGCGCGTTGCAGGAAACTAGCCATCTGAGCCCTCGTCACAGACCGCTCAGGACAGAAACGCAACGGAGCAGTCCCGCAACCCTCCGTGACACCATGACGGCGCAACGCGTCGATCGCCGCCGCATGCACGCTGTTGGGATCCACATCGCTGAACCCCGCAGACCGCGCCGCCGCGTCGAGATCGAGGGCACGCCTCAAGAAACTAGCCATCTGAGCCCTCGTCACAGACCGCTCAGGACAGAAACGCAACGGAGCAGTCCCACAACCCTCCGTGACACCATGACGGCGCAACGCGTCGATCGCCGCCGCATGCACGCTGTTGGGATCCACATCGCTGAACGGGCCGACCCGCGTCACCTCCTCCCGTGGAGAACTTGGAGGACTCGGCGGCGGCGGAGTCGGAGGCGGAGGCGGAGGCGGAGGCGGCGGAGGCGGGGGCGGAGCGGCGTCGTCGTCGGTGACGGTCAACACGACGTCGTCGGGACCGGTGACGCCGATGCTGTTGACCGCGGCGCCGCTGACGGTGACGGAACGGTCGCCGCCGTTGTAACTGTTGTCGTCGACGCCGGTGACGCGCACCGTGCCCGTGCTCGCGACAGAGTCCGCAGCGATGGTCAACACAGCGTTGGCACTCAGCGTCGCCGGACCCGAGCCCAGCGACACAGTCACTGTGGTCTCCGCCGCAGAAGCCCTGTCCAAAGACGCCGTCACCGCCGCGACGCCGCCGTTCTCAGAGACCGACGACGGCGACACCGCCAGAGTCACCACCGGCGGCGAGCTGTAGACAATGAAGCGACCTGCGGAGCTGTCGGAGACCCACAGACTCGAGCCGTCGGACCACAACCCCACCGGGTTGGAGTTGTCGGAGTGCAGTGCCAGGTCCTTGGCCGGAACATATGCCCCGTCGGCCAGGTTGTAGGCGAACAGCTTGTCCTGGGAGGAGTCGACCACCCATACCGTGGTCCCGTCCGACCAGACGCCCCCAGCCTTGAAATTGGCAGCGGCGGTCAAGCCGATCCTCTTGGCCGGGTCGTGCTCTCCCGTCGACAGGGTGTAAGCGTACAGGCCGCCGAGCAACTCCGCCACCCACATCGTGACCCCGTCGGACCACACCCCGAAGGCGAAGTCGTTGTCAGCGTGCAGCACGATGTCGCGGCCCGGATCGCGGGCCCCGCCGGACAGGCTGTAGGCGAACAGCTTGTCAGCGTCCCGGTCGGCCACCCACATCGTGGCGCCGTCCGACCACACACCCTCGGGTTGGGTGTCGTTGGAGTGAAGGGCGACGTCTTTGGCCGAGTCGTGCGCCTTGGACGCCAGGCTGTAGGCGAACAACCTGTCCTGGGAGGTGTCGGACATCCACATGGTGGTCCCGTCGGACCACAGCATCCCCGTTGAACTGTTGGTGGGGGCGAAGCTGAAGTCCTGGCTGCTGTCGCGGACGAAGCTCTGCACCGCGACGGTCTCGTCGTCGACGACAGCCAGCCTGGCATAGCGCGAGCCGGGCACGTCGCCGGTGACGATCACAAACCGGTTGCCGTTGAACACGTCGTCGTCGACGTCGGGCACCGTCACCTCGACCAGCCCGGTACTGGCGGTCGTGGTCGCCGGGATCGTCAGAGTCGTGTTGGAACTGAGCGTCGCCCCCACCGACGCCGGCGACGACACCGACACCTCCACGGTGATCTCAGCCGCCGAAGCCTCGTCCAAAGACGCTGACACCCGCACCGTGCCGCCGCTCTCCGCCACCGACGCCGACGACAGCACCAGAGTCACCACCGGCGGTCTGTAGGCAAAGACCCTGCCGGCGACGTCGGCGACCCACAGACTGGAGCCGTCGGACCACAGCCCGGCCGGTGACTGGTTGTCGGCATGCAGGTCCAGGTCCATGGCCGGAACATATGCCCCGCCGGCCAGGCTGTAGGCGAACAGCTTTTCAGCAATCGAGTCGGCCACCCACATCGTGACCCCGTCCGACCACACCCCGGAGGAGGATCCGTTGCCGGCGTGCAACACGACGTCGCGGCCCGGGTCGCGGGCCCCGCCGGACAGGCTGTAGGCGAACAGCTTGTCAGCGTCCGGGTCGGCCACCCACAACGTCGTCCCGTCCGACCACACGCTCCTGGATGTGCCGTTGTCAGCGTGCAGCACGATGTCGCGACCCAGGTCACGGGCCCCGCCGGACAGGCTGTAGGCGAACAGCTTGTCAGCGTCCCGGTCGGCCACCCACAACGTCGTCCCGTCCGACCACAGACCCACCGGGTTGGTGTTGTTGGAATCGAGGTCTATGTCCTTGCCCGAGTCGTGCGCCTTGGACGCCAGGCTGTAGGCGAACAACTTGTCCTGGGAGTTGTCGGACACCCACATGGTGGTCCCGTCGGACCACAGCCCGACCGGTATCTGGTTGTCGGCATGCAGGGTGGTGGCGAAGTCCCGGCTGCTGTCGCGGACGAAGCGCTGCACCGCGACGGTCTCGTCGTCGACGACAGCCAGCCGCACGTAGCCCGGTCCGGTCACGCCGCCGGTGGCGGTGTTGTGGGTGGTTCCGGTGACGATCACGAACCGGTTGCCGTTGAACACGCCGTCAGCCACGTCGGGCACCGTCACCTCCACCAGCCCGCTGCTGGCAGTCATGGTCGCCGGGATCCTCAGAACTATGTTGGTGCCCGACTCCGCGCCCACCGACGTCGGCGACGACACCGACACCTCCACGACGGTCACCTTGGGCGAGGCCCAGTCCAACGACGCCGTCACCTGCACCGTGCCCCCGCTCTCGGGCACCGACGCCGACGACAGCTCCAAAGTCACCACCGGCGGCGGACGGTAGACGTAGACAGTGTCGTCGCTGTCCGCGACGAACAGCCTGGCCCCGTCCGACGCCACCCCCTGCGGATCGGTGTTGCCCGACGCCAAATCCAAGTTCTTCGACGAGTCGTATGCTCCCGTAGCCAGCGTGTAGGCATACAACTTGTTGTCGTCGCTGTCGGCCACCCACAACGTCGTCCCGTCGGACCACAGCCCCACCGGGTTGGTGTTGTTGGAATCGAGGTCTATGTCCTTGCCCGAGTCGTAGGACCCCGAAGCCAGCGTGTAGGCGTACACCGTGTCGTCGCCGTCGGCCACCCACAACATCGTCCCGTCGGACCACAGCCCCGTCGGGTCGCCGTTGCCCGAATCCAGATCGAAGCCCTTCGACGCATCATGGGCCTTGTCCGACATCGCATAGGCATACACGTACGTGTCGTCGCTGTCGACCACCCACATCGTCGCACCGTCCGACCAGACCCCCCGCGGATCCTCGTTGCTCGCCCCCGCCAAAGTACCGAAATCACTCGAAGAGGCCCGAGAACCGTCCGACACGCTGTAGGCATACAGCTTGTCGTCGTCACTGTCGGCCACCCACAACGTCACACCATCAGACCACACCCCCCGCGGACTCTCATTATTCGCCGCCGCCAAACCCGTGAAATTCGAACCACTGTCATACAAGAACCCGCTCACATCCTGACCCGACGCCTGCCCAGAACCGGGCAACCCCGCCAACCCCGCCGCCAGCGCCGCCGCCACCACCAAACAGACAACACCCCTCACCATGTTGACCGGTCCCAGCGCAGCAGCGTCGGGACCGGTTGCTCGCCGCCCCCTTTACGTTGTTGAGTGGCTCTGGCGTGGCAGTGTCGTGGCTGGTTGCTCGCCGCCCCCTTTACGTTGTTGAGTGGCTCTGGCGTGGCAGTGTCGTGGCTGGTTGCTCGCCGCGGCGGGTAGGGCTGTAGCCCCCTGTCATACCGATGGCCTGGGGGGTGTTGCCGCCCGCCGCGGTCGGGTGTCTTCGACCTCTGACAGGGACATGCCCTTGGGGCTGATCGTAAAGTGGTTGAGGCGCAGGCGCCGGGAGCATCCGCCGCCCCCCCCCCCCGCCGCAGCGCCGAGCAAAGACCGAACGCCGCCCGGCCGCCCCGCCGCCGACACGACCGACCCAGCCCCAAAGGCTGCCCCCACAACGGCCCACTGAAAGACCCGGGCCAACCCTCGTGCCTGGACTAACCCTCGTGCCCATCACAGACCACCTCCAGTACAAATGCAGCGCCGCACCAAACTTTACAATATCTCAGATCTCCGTTTGAGGCTACAGCCGCACGCCCGCGACGGCGGTGCCCCCGGCGAGCACGTCGAACACCCAGGGGCCCTCCGTCGGCAGCAGGACACAAGGCACACCGCTCCAGCGAAGGTCGCCCACGAACACCCAGCAGCGGCAGAGGACGGCGCACGGACCCCACGGGAACAGACGATTGGACCGCCGCACGCAGTCTACCGCCCGCCCCGGCGAAAACACCCACCGCGGCCGCATCAACCCGGGCAGGCAACAGCCGCGTACACAGTCTACCGCCCGCCCCGGCGAAAACACCGGCTAAAAGCGAACGCGAATAGGTGATAGCCCGTGGTGTCGCTGCGGTGTCATTCCCGCTCTTGTTCGCTGCTCCCACGGGCCGCTCGGGCCACGGCCTCGCTCTTGCAGGCCGGTCGCGCACGCCTATTCGCTCGGCCTCCAAGAACCGGCTCGTTCCTGGAGCAGGCGGTTGACGGCGGCCCCGTCGGCTTTGCCCCTGGTGGCCCGCATGACCTGGCCGGTCAAAAATCCGGCCAACTTCTTTCGTTCGGCGTTGTCGCCGCCGCGGTAGCGGGCCCAAGCGTCGGGATTGTCGGCAATGACCTGATCGACGACCGCGGCCAGATCGTCGCCGGCCATGGCCTGGAAGCCTCGGCGCCGGGCGATCGCCTCGGGGGCGCCGCCGCTTTCGGCCATCTCGGCCAGCACCTGCTTGGATTGCGTCGCTGTGAGGCAGCCGGAGGTCTCCATGGCGACCAGTGCAGTCAGACCCTCGGGGGTGACCGACAACCAGTCGTCGACCGCCAAACCGTTCGCTACCCGGGTGGCTGCCACGCCCGGATCGGCCCCGGCCGCGATGGCGGCCCGCACCAGGCCGTCCTGGCCCCGCTCCACCAGCAGGGCTCCATCTTCTGTCGAGACCGCTCCCCCTCCGTCGAGCGCAAGGGCGGCCCGGCGGGCGGCCGGCAGCGGCGGCAGCGCAGCGTCGATGGCCGCGATCGTCTCCGCCGACGGAGCGAGCGGCACGAGGTCGGGGTCCTGGAAGTAGCGGTAGTCGTGGACGTCCTCCTTGGAACGGCCCCGCGTGGTCCGCCCGTTCGCCTCGTCCCAGTGGCGGGTCTCCTGGCGGGGCCTATCGCCGCCGGACCACAGGTCCACATGGCGCTGCGCCTCGTGGACGATGGCCCGGCCCAGCGCCCGCAGCGAACTCAGGTTCTTGATCTCGCAACGGGTGCGGAGCTCGTCGGAGCCGACCGGGCGGACCGACACGTTGGCGTCCACCCTCATCGAACCCTCCTCCATCCGGGCGTCGGACACGCCGACGGCCAACAGGACGGCCCGCAGCTCGCGCACGCAGGCCCGGGCCTGCTCGGCGCTGCGCATGTCGGGGCGGCTGACGATCTCCACCAGCGGGACCCCCGCCCGGTTGTAGTCGACCAGCGCATAGTCGGCGTCGTGGATGCGGCCTCCCCCGCCGATGTGGGTGGTCTTGCCGGTGTCCTCCTCGATGTGGGCCCGCTCGATGCCGACGGCGTGGCCGTCGGGAAGCTCCAAGGCGCCGTCGGCACTGGTGGGTTGATCGTGCTGGGAGATCTGGTAGTCCTTGGGCATGTCGGGGTAGAAGTAGTTCTTGCGGGCGAACACGGCGCCCCGAACTTCGCAGCCCAGGGCGCGGCCCAGGCGCATGGCGAAATGCACGGCCGCCTCGTTGGCCACCGGCAGCGAGCCCGGCAGTCCCAGACACACCGGACACACGTTGGTGTTGGGCTCGTCGCCGAAACGGTTGGCGCAGCCGCAGAACAGCTTGGTGGCCGTGCCCAGTTCCACGTGGACCTCCAAACCGACCACCATCTCCCAGCCCTCGAGCAGCGCCGGCTCCCGGACCCGCGCAGGCGGGCTCACGCCCCGCCCCCGGCCCGCTCTGCCCCGCTCACAACCCGCACCCGACCCGGCCAGCAGACACCCGAGGCCGACAGCGAAGAAAGCAGAGGTGTCGCCCCGCTCACAACCCGCACCCGACCCGGCCAGCAGACACCAGAGGCCGACAGCGAAGAAAGCAGAGGTGTCGCCCCGCTCACAACCCGCACCCGACCCGGCCAGCAGACACCAGAGGCCGACAGCGAAGAAAGCAGAGGTGTCGCCCCGCTCACAACCCGCACCCGACCCGGCCAGCAGACACCAGAGGCCGACAGCGAAGAAAGCAGAGGTGTCGCCCCGCTCACAACCCGCACCCGACCCGGCCAGCAGACACCAGAGGCCGACAGCGAAGAAAGCAGAGGTGTCGCCCCGCTCACAACCCGCACCCGACCCGGCCGGCGGCCTCAGTCTGCTCGAGCACGGCGGCGGCGCGCATCAAGACGGGCTCCGACAGCGCCGGCCCCATCAGCTGCACGCCCACCGGGAGGCCGTCGTCACCACAGCCGAACGGCACCGACACCGCCGGATAGCCCGTGAGGTTTGCCGGGATCGTGCATACGTCATTGAGATACATCAGCAGCGGGTCGACAGTCCTGGCGCCGAACTCGAACGCGGTCGTCGGCGCGGCCGGGCACAGCAGGACGTCGACGGCGGCGTAGGCCTCGGCGAACTCGCGCAGCATCAGGGTCCGCACCCGCAGGGCCTTGCCGTAGAAGGCGTCGTGGTAGCCCGCCGAGAGCGCATAGGCGCCGAGCATGATCCGGCGCTTCACCTCGGCGCCGAAGCCGGCCGTGCGAGAGTCGACGTTCATCTCGGCGGCGCTGGCG
The DNA here is from genome assembly GCA_965116865.1 of Acidimicrobiales bacterium. GTDB lineage: Bacteria > Actinomycetota > Acidimicrobiia > Acidimicrobiales > Aldehydirespiratoraceae > Aldehydirespirator. The sequence goes on from OZ220727.1 coordinate 1,697,017, forward strand.
GCGTCGACCCGCAGTCCGTAGCGGACACCGTCGTAACGAGCCAGGTTGCTGGACGCCTCGGCCGTCGCGATCAGGTTGTAGGCCGACAGGCCCAGCACAGCGGAGGGCACCGACACCACGGTGACCGCCGCGCCGGCCGCCTCCAGCGCGTCGGCTGCGTCGTCCACCCGGGCGCTGACATCGGCTGCCACGCCCTCGACAGCCGAGCCCCCGTCGAAGCACTCGGCGTCCTGCACGCGGGCGCTCCCGGAGCACAACTCGGCCAGCACACCGACCCGCAGACCGTCCACGCCCAAACCCAGGCCAGCGACGACCGGATCGCGGGCGCCGGCCAGCGACGTGGAGTCGGAAGGGTCATGCCCCGAGACCGCCTCGTAGCAGGCCGCCGCGTCGGCCACGGTTGAAGCGAGAGGACCGACCTGGTCGAGCGACGAGGCGAACGCCACCAGCCCGTAACGGGACACTGCGCCGTAGGTCGGCTTGAGGCCGACCACACCGCACAGCGCTGCCGGCTGGCGGATCGACCCGCCCGTGTCGGAACCGAGCGCCAACGGAGCGAAGCCCGCGGCCACCGCGGCCGCCGACCCTCCGCTGGAGCCTCCAGGCACCCGGCTGGTGTCGTGGGGGTTGCGGGTGGGGCCGAAGGCGGAGTTCTCAGTGGAGGAGCCCATGGCGAACTCGTCGAGGTTGGTTTTGCCGACGACGACCGCCCCGACGGAACGCAGCCGCCGCACCACGGTGGCGTCGTACGGAGGGCGCCACCCCTCGAGCATCCGCGACGAGCAGGTGGTGGGCACTCCCCTGGTACACAGATTGTCCTTGATGGCCACGGGCACGCCCGCCAGAGGCCCGACCGTCTCGCCTCGGGCGACCGCCCCGTCGATGGCGTCCGCAGCGGCGCGGGCCTCGTCGACCAGCACCACGTTGAACGCACCGATCTCGCCTTCCCGGTCGGCGATGCGGACGAGATACTCGTCCAGCACGTCGGAAGCCGTGCGTTCACCGCTTCTAACCGCAGCAGCGATAGCGAGCGCCGTCACGGCGCCCCGCCCAGGATGGGCGGCACCCGGAACTGGCCGTCAGCTACCGACGGCGCCTGTGCCAGCACTTCGTCCCGGTCCAGCGACGGCCGAACCTCGTCGGCTCGGGTCACGTTGACGAGGGGATGAGGATGCGAGGTCGGCGGCAGGCCGGCGACGTCGAGAGCCTCGACGTCGGCCGTGTGGTCGAGCACCGCGGAGAGTTGCACCGCCATCTCGTCGAGTTCCGCTTCGCTGAAGCGCAGGCGGACCAGCCGGGCCACACGAGCCACCTCGTCGCGGGTTATTCGGCCGGACACGCGGGAAGGATAGGCCCGAAGCATGCGGATGAGCGCGGGCGGCCGCCGAGGCTCCCGATCTCCTCCGTGGCGTTCCTGGCTCCCAACCCGGTGACACGAATCTACCTGCAAGGTCCGCCCTGTCACCGAACTCTCCCGGCAGCCCCACCCCGTTCTGCGGCACGGGCACGACCCTTGTGGAGGCGTCCACCCTGTCACCGAACTCTCCCGTCAACCCCACCCCGTTCTGCGGCACGGGCACGACCCTTGTGGAGGCGTCCACCCTGTCACCGAACTCTCCCGGCAGCCCCACCCCACACCGGCCGCCACACCCAACAAACCCCCAACCAGCCGCCCACACACCGCACACACACCGCACACACACCGCCCACCGGTGGATCCAGGCTAAGCGCCAGCGAACCGGCGAGAGTCCGCGGCGCAGCAGCGATGACGCTCCCACACTCGCGCGTCGAGACCTGAGGGTCGCTCGGGCCACAGCCCCGCCCGCATACAGTGGATTTGTTCGGCTCGTCGCTCGGCTTCTCACTCCTCGGGGCCCTTCCCAGCCTCGGCGGGCTCGGGAGGCTCGTCAGACTCCTCCGGCTCGGGGCCCAACGAGACCCTCACCTGCACGGTGGCGCCGATCGGCAGCGTGCTGCCGCCGGCGGGGCGGAAAGCGATCACGGCACCTTCAGGCACGTCGGCGGAGAACTCCTGCATGAGCCTCGGCACCAGACCGAGCGCATCCAGCGCCTCGGCAGCCGCGCCCAGTTCCCGGCTCGCGGGCACCCCGGGAACAGTCCGATCGGCCGGGCCCTCCGACACTATCAGCACCACGTCGCTGCCGACCTCGAGTTCGTGGACGTCGTCGGCCACGTCGAGACCTATAACGTTCCCGGCAGGCACGACGTCGTCGTTGGCGGGCGCCTCGCCGACGAAGACGAGGCCCGCAGCCTCGACCACCTCAGCGGCGTCGTCCACTGTCATGCCGTAGACCACGTCCAGGTCGGCGGCCAAGACCAGCGGCTCGCCCAGCGACACGAACACGTGCAGCGTGTCGCCTTCGCCCAGCGGAGTCCCGGCGGCGGGCTCGGTGTGCACGACCTCCCCGCGCTCGGCGCCATGCGACCGCACCAGCACCTCCTCGACCTCCCATCCCGACTCGGTGGCGGCGGACTCGGCAGCGGCGCGCGGCAGTCCCGCGAGGTCGGGAACCGTGGGATCGGACCCGGCCGAGAGCCACGCCCAGACTCCCCCAGCCGCGCCGCCCAGCACCAGGACCGCGGCCAGCGCCAGGCCCGGCCAGCGGCGGCGGGGGACATCGTCGTGGAGTATCGCCAGACGCTCCGACACGGTCGGGCCGATCTGTTCGAAGGCGTCGCTGCGGCTGCCGAGGATCGGGCCCGCATCAGTGGACGGCGCTTTCGAGATCGCCAGCGGAAGCGGGTCCGGCCGCGGCAGCAGCGGCGCCACCCTCAGCAGCTCGGACGACAGCTCGGCGGCGGTCAGCCTTTCGACGGGATCGGCCGCGACGGCCCGCGCCAGCACCGCCTGAAGCGGGCCGAGGGCAGTGATGAGGATCTGGTCCGGGCCGCCGGTGCCGACGGTCAGGTCCCGGGCGCCGGTGACCGCCTCGGACAGGACCAGAGCCAGATCGCGGACGTCTTGCGCCTGCTCGACGCGGGAGTGGCCCGCCGACGCGCCGTCAGGGTCGGCGGCGTCGGCAGCCGCCGGGGCCACAGACCGATCGGCGGCGCCGGTCGCGCCCGCGTCGGCAGTCTCGGCCGCCCCTCCGGCAGCCTTCTGCTGGGCCGCGGCCAGCCCGAGATCCGAGATGTAGGGCCGAGCGCCGGAGTCGAACAGAATAGCGGACGGCGCCAGGCCGAGATGCGCCCGTCCGCCCTTGTGGATGTTGACGAGCGCTCGGGCGGCTTCCAGCCCGACCACGAGCGCCTGCGACGGAGTGAGCCGAAAGCCCTCGCCCAAGAGCGAAGCCAGACTGCCGCCGGCGAGATACTCCGTCACCGTGTACGGCTGCGGATCGACGCCCCAGTCGTACACGGGCAGCACCCGAGGATGGCTGAGGCCCGAAGTGGCGCGCATCTGGCTCGCGAACCTCTCCACGAAGCCGGGGTCCTCGGCGGCGCCGGCTCGCAAGATCTTCAGCGCCACCCTGCGACGCAGCGCGAGATCCTCGGCAACGTAGACATCAGCGTTCGACCCCTCGCCGACGGACTCCAGCAGCCGGTAACGGCCGGCGAATGCCCGGCTCGCGTCCTGGTCGGCGATCATCGTCGCCACGGTACCGCCCAAGGCGCCGTCGCCCGGCGGCCACGGCAACCGAAGCCGGGACGCCCGTCGCCCGCCGGCCAGGAGGAGCACGGCACGGAAGGACGCTCGCGGCAAGGCACAACCGCCATACGGTCAGGCGTTCGCGCGTCCCGCACTGGGAGACAACCCGCCGAACAGAGACAGCAGAACAATACCGAACAACCGGCCGCACAGCCTCCCGCGCACGGCTCCCTGCGGTTCGGGCCGCTCACGCGGTCGCATCAGGGACCGATACCGTGTGATCTGCGATGACTACCATCGGGCACGGGCCGGAGCGGCCCACGCGCGAAGCGAGCAGGAGTCGGAGACCCGCCCCCGGGCAGCCCCCACCGTCGCGCGGTTCGCTGCGGACCCGCGTGAGCGTCGCCGCGCGGCGCCCGGCCACCACGTCCTCCGGAGCGATGTCGCGCGGTTCGCTGCGGACCCGCGTGAGCGTCGCCGCGTTCATGCTGCTCGGAATCTCGGGTCTCGTCGCGGCTGCCCTGGTCGGCTCAGGCGACGACGACAGAGCGATCACCGCCAGCCCCGGCGTGAAGCGGCTGATCCCGAGCCCCGGCGACGAGGTCCTGCAGCAGCAACAGGTGGGGGTGGTCCTCGACGCCCGCTACCGGCTGTCCTCTCTGGTCGTGCATTCCGGCGAGCAGGTCGGGAACGGCGCGGACGTGACAACCGAGGTGAACCACATCGAGGGCCTCAACCGGTTCGAGTTCGACCCAGGCGAGGGCCGGGTCATCGAGGCCCTGTCACCCGACACCAACTGCGCTGTGGCAACCGTCGTGCTGATCGCCCGCCCCGAAGAGGCCGACACCGTCCGCTGGTGCTTCGAGGTGTCCTGACCCGCGCCAGCAGGCCTGCCCATCCCAGCCCCGTGCTCGCACCAGCCGCTGATGCAGCAACGTCCTGATCGCGCCGACCGTCAAAACAAGGCCGTACACGAACAATCAGGACCGGGGTCAGAGCTCAGCCATGAAGACGAGCGAGAAAGCCACCATCAAAACAAGGCCGTACACGAACAATCAGGACCGTGATCAAGGCTCAGCCATGAAGACGAGCGAGAAAGCCACCATCAAAACAAGGCCGTACACGAACAATCAGGACCGTGATCAAGGCTCAGCCATGAAGACGAGCGAGAAAGCCACCATCAAAACAAGGCCGTACACGAACAATCAGGACCGTGATCAGAGCTCAGCCATGAAGACGAGCGAGAAAGCCACCATCAAAACAAGGCCGTACACGAACAATCAGGACCGTGATCAAGGCTCAGCCATGAAGACGAGCGAGAAAGCCACCATCAAAACAAGGCCGTACACGAACAATCAGAGCCATGATCAAGGCTCAGTCATGAAGACGGGCGAGAAAGCCGCCGTCAAAACAAGGCCGTACACGAACAATCAGGACCGGGGTCAGAGCTCGGGCAATCAGGGTTGGGGCAGCTCGCCGGTCTCCAGCAGTCGCTCCAAGGCAGCCTCGTTGATCACGGGCACTCCGGCCGCCTCGGCCTTGCGCAGCTTGGAGCCCCCCGGATCGGCGCCCGCCACAAGCACGGTCGTGCGGCCCGACACCGAGCCCGGAGACGAGCCGCCCCTGGCCAAAATGGCTTGCTTGGCACCGTCACGGCTGAAGCCCTCGAGCGTGCCGCTCACCACCACGGACATGCCGGCCAGGGTCTGGGGCAGCGCCTCGACCTCGGCTGCGCCATCGGGTGCCTCGGCCTCCATCCGCAGTCCGGCGGCCCGCAGCCCCTCGATGAGCTCGCGGTTGTGGGCATCGTCGAACCAGGCTCGCACCGACGCCGCGATGATCGGGCCGAACCCCTCGACCTCGGCTAAGGCCTCTTCGTCGGCCTCCAGGATGCTGTCTATGTCACCGAAGGACGCGGCCAGCACCTGGGCATTGACCTGGCCGATCTCGGGAATGCTGAGCGCGAACAGCAGCCTGGCCAGGGGCTGCTTCTTGCTGGCCTCTATCGAGTTGCGCAGGTTGTTGACCGAGACCTCGCCGAAGCCCTTCATCTGCTCGATCCGCTCGAAGTCGAGCTTGTACAACCCGACGACGTCCTTCAGCAGTCTCTCGGTCACGAAGCGGTCGATATTGCGCTCACCGAGGAACTCGATGTCCATGGCGGCCCGGCCGACGAAGTGCTCGATGCGACCCCGGATCTGGCGGTCACACCAATAGTTGACGCACTGCGTGGCCGACATTCCCTCGGCCCGCTGCAGGGCCTCACCGCACACCGGGCAGTCCCGGGGAAACGACCACGGCTCCGAGCCCTCCGGTCGCTCCGACAGCACCGGTCCCACCACCTCGGGGATCACCTCGCCAGCCCGGCGCACGATCACGGTGTCGCCGGGTCGCACGTCCTTGGCCGCCACCTGGTCCTCGTTGTGGAGCGTGGCGGTCGCCACCGTAACCCCGCCCACGAACACCGGCTCGATCCGGGCGAAGGGGGTGGCCTGCCCCGACGGGCCGATCGACACCTCGATGTCGAGCAGCTTGGTGGAACGCTCCTCGGGCGGGAACTTGTAGGCGACGGCCCAGCGGGGCGCCTTGGCGTCGACGCCCAGCCGGGCCTGGAGAGCGAGATCGTCGACCTTCACGACCAGGCCGTCGAACTCGTAGTCGAACTCGTGGCGACGTCGCTCGAAGTCGGCCACATGGGCCTCCACCGCGGCCAGATCGGCCAGGCAGACCGCATGCTCGTTGACGGGCAGGCCCAGCGAAGACAGCCACTCCAGCGTCTGCATATGGGAACTGAAGGCGGGCCCGCCCTCGGCGTCGCCGAACTGGTAGCACCAGAATGACAGACCCCGCTCCGCGGTCACCCGGGCGTCCTTCTGGCGAAGCGAGCCGGCGGCCGCGTTGCGGGGGTTGACATAGGACTTCTTTCCCTTCTCGGCCTGGCGGGCGTTGAGCCTCTCGAAGGTGGAGAGACGCAGGATCACCTCGCCCCGCACCTCCAGCACGGATGGAGGGTCACCGTGCAGCCGGATCGGGATGTCAGCGATGGTGCGCACCGAGTGGGTGACGTCCTCGCCGGTCCGGCCGTCGCCCCGGGTGGCGGCCCGCACCAGCACGCCGTCCTCGTACCGCACCGAGATGGCGAGCCCGTCGAACTTCAGCTCGACCGCGTATGCACCGACGGAGGTGTCCTCCATGCTCGGCAGGGCCTGCTCGGCGCTGGGGCCGGTCGTGCTGGCAGCCAGGGCGCGATGCACCCGCTCGTTCCAGGCCCGCAGCTCTTCGAGGTCGACAGCGTTGTGCAGCGACATCATCAGGGGCTCGTGGCGCACCGGCGCGAACACGGTGTCGTCGGGCGGTGCTCCGACCCGCTGGGTGGGCGAGCCGGGGTGGACCAACTCCGGATGCAGCGCCTCCAGGGACTTCAACTCGTTGAGCAGGTCGTCGAAGTCGGCATCTGGGATCTCCGACTTGCCCCTGTAGTACAGCTGCGAATGGTGGTTGAGCTGGGCCTGCAACTCCCGCACCCGTGCAGCAGAGTCCACGGTCGAACCCGTGTCGGCACCCGCAGAGTCGACCATCGCCTGAGAATACAACCGGGCTGCGACCTCCCGGGGCCGGGCGGCACCCGCGACCCAGCAACACACTTGCGACCGCGCGAGGCAACGCGGTACCTCGGCCAGCCCCGAACCCGCGCACCCGCGACCCAGCAACACACTTGCGACCGCGCGAGGCGACGCGGTACCTCGGCCAGCCCCGAACCCGCGCACCCGCGACCCAGCGCAGGAGTTGGTGGTCGAGGCCGAGCGGACCTGCCCGAACCCGCGCACCCGCGACCCAGCAACACACTTGCGACCGCGCGAGGCGACGCGGTACCTCGGCCAGCCCCGAACCCGCGCACCCGCGACCCAGCGAAGGCCAGACCGGCGGGCACAGCGTCGATCACCCCGAACCCGCGCACCCGCGACCCAGCGCAGGAGTTGGTGGTCGAGGCCGAGCGGGCCTGCCCGAACCCGCGCACCCGCGACCCAGCAGCACACTTGCGACCGCGCGAGGCGACGCTCCCCGCGACTCGCTGCGCTCCCGCGCCGCAGACGAACGCCGGTGGCACACTTGCGACTGTGCGAGGCGACGCGCGAGCAGCCGAACGGACCCGGGTCAGGACCGCGTGGACGCTGCGCGCCTCGGCGGCTGCGGCCTGGCTGGCCGTGGGGGTCGGGGCGCTGTGGGGAGAGTCGGTCCATTCCGGGCTGCTGCCCGACGGCGGCTCGGCTCGCACCACGGTGCTGGCAGCTCTGTGGCTCGCCTACGCCGTCGTGCTCGTCGCCCTGCTGCTGCCCGGGACGCGGGCCCTGACCATCGCCCGGGTCGGCGTCCCGGCGGGCGCTGCGCAGCTGGCGGTCACGCTCGCCTCGCACGACGCCGGCAGCACCGACGCCGCCGTCGTCGTCGGACTCGTCGCGGCAGCCGGCGGCACAGGTCTCATGCTGCAACCCGCCTACGCCGAAGCCCAGGTGGACGCGGCCGGCTACGGCGACGAGCGCCGCTTCCTGCTGCGTCCGCCCGCCCCGGTTCTCGTCGCCCTCGTCGTGCCGACGTGGGCGCTGGCAGTGGCCGGCGCGGCTGCCGGGCCGCTGCTGTTGGCCGACCGGGGGTGGACGGCAGGGATCGCGGCTGCCGCGGTCGGGCTGCCTATAGCGGCCTTCGCTGCCCACACTCTGCACCGGCTGGCCCGGCGGTGGCTGGTGTTCGTGCCCAACGGGCTGGTCGTGCACGACCACCTCGCAGTCGCCGAGCCCCTGCCGATCGGCCGCCGCGGCGTCGCATCGATAGGCCCGGCCCGAGCCGACACCGCCGCAGCCGACCTGACCGCCCAAGCCTTCGGCATGGCTCTGGAGCTGCGCCTCAGCGAGCCTGTCAAAGTCGGCGTAGTGACGGGCCGCAACCGCAGCGAGGAGCGCTCGCTCACCTCGCTGCTGGTGTCGCCCAGCCGTCCGGCGGCCGTGCTCTCCGCAGCCGAACGCCGCGGCCTCGAGATCATCTGACCGACCCGCCCACGCTCGGAGAAGCTCGAGCAAGCCCGCAACCGAACACCACGGCCTCGAGATCATCTGACCGACCCGCCCACGCTCGGAGAAGCTCGAGCAAGCCCGCAACCGAACACCACGGCCTCGAGATCATCTGACCGACCCGCCGACGCTCGGAGAAGCTCGAGCAAGCCCGCAACCGAACACCACGGCCTCGAGATCATCTGACCGACCCGCCCACGCTCGGAGAAGCTCGAGCAAGCCCGCAACCGAACACCACGGCCTCGAGATCATCTGACCGACCCGCCGACGCGAGCATCCGCCCCACAGTCGGCAGGCGCCGGGCAACGGCGCCGGGCGGACCATCTCCCTGCAGCGCCGCTCCCAGCCGCATCATCGGCGGTCGGAGGGCGCAGAACGCACTGGACGCGCTGCGACGCCGCCTCCGGCCACCATGTCGTCCCGGTAGGCGACCACGCTCTGGCCCGGAGCCACCCTCCGGCGGGGCTCGGCCCAATGCACGGCTGCGCCGTCCGGGTCGATCGTGGCAGCCTCCGCCGCACCGTGAGCCGAGGTCTGCACCAGCACCCTGCCCGGCACGCAGCCGTCGGTCCAGCTCCAGTCCTCCAGCGGCGTGACCGTGCAGTCGAGCTCGGCCCGCGCCCCCACTGTCACGGTCGCCGACCCCGCGTCCACGTCCAGCACGTAGCGAGGCGACCCGCCGCCGACCGCTCCGAGTCCTCGCCGCTGGCCGACAGTCACCAGCTCGAGCGCGTCGACGGTGCCGACAGCCCCGCCCGCGGCGTCCACCAGACGGCCCGGACGCATCGGGATCCGCCGGCCGAGGAACGCCCGGCGGCCGGCCGACGCAGTGATGAAGCACACATCCTGGCTGTCGGGCTTGGACGCGGTGACCAGGCCTCGGGCCTGCGCCTCCCGCCGGACTTCGTCCTTGGTGGTCTCCCCCACCGGCAGCAGCAGGCGCCCCAGCGCGTCGGAGTCGAGCATGTGCAGCACGTACGACTGGTCCTTGGCCCCGTCGACGCCCCGAGCCAGTCGGGACCCTCCGGCCGTCGTGACGATGCGGGCGTGGTGGCCGGTCGCCACCAGGCCGAAACCGAGCGCGTCGGCCCGGCGCAGCAGCCGACCGAACTTGATGTGCCGGTTGCACTCCACGCACGGGTTGGGGGTGCGGCCCGCGGCGTGGTCGGCCACGTATGGGGCCACCACACGGCGCTCGAAGTCGTCGCCGAAGTTGAACACATGGTGCTCGATGCCGAGTTGGTCGGCCACCCAGCGGGCGTCGTCGACATCGGACACCGAGCAGCATCCGGTGTCGCTGGGGCCGCCCCACAGCTTCATCGTCACGCCGGCCACGGCGTAGCCGGCTTCGAGCAGCCGCGCCGCGGCCACCGACGAGTCCACCCCGCCCGACATGGCCACCAAGACCCTCGGCGTGCGGACGCCCCCCGCTGAGCCGGCCACGTCAGCCTCCGCCGAAACGGTCCAGGCGCGCGGAATTCAACTCGCCCCTCCGCGTCGGAGTGGGGGAGCCGGCCACGTCAGCCTCCGCCGAAACGGTCCAGGCGCCGCACCGACTCCGCGATCGCGTCGACGGCCCGCTCCACGTCGGAGTCGACTGTGGTGTGGCCGAGCGACAGACGCAACGACCCCAGGGCCATGTTCCGGGGCACCCCCATGGCGGCCAGCACATGGGACGGATCCTGCGCGCCGCTAGAGCAGGACGACGCGGCCGAGGCCTGCACCCCGGCTGCGTCGATCAGGAACAGCAGCGCCTCGCTGCGCACCCCGGCGATGCACACGTTGGCGATCCCGGCCGCGATGTGGCCGCGGTCGCCGCCGGGCGCGGCCGACACCAGCAGCCGGTCGCCGAGCCGCTCCGCGAGCCCGTCGATGAGAGCGTCGCGCAGCACCCTGAGACGCTCGACGCTCTCGGACCGCCCGTCCACGGCCTCGGTGAGAGCAGCCACGAACGACGCCGCCCCGGCCACGTCGGGAGTCCCGGCCCGCCGGCCCCGCTCCTGGCCGCCCCCGACGATCAGAGGATCGAGTTCCACGCCGTCGCGCACCACCAGCACACCGGTTCCCACCGGCGAGCCCACCTTGTGGCCGGTCACCGAGACCAGGTCGTAGCCGGCGGTGGCGGAGGCCACGTCGATCCAGTTCACGGCCTGGACTGCATCGGTGTGGAGCCACGCGCCCGGCGCCAGTTCGCGCACGACCCGGGCGACGTCCCCCAGCGGGGCGATCGAGCCGGTCTCGTTGTTGACCGCGATCACCGACACCACCGCGACGTCACCGTCGCGGGCCCGCAGCACGCCGGCCAAAGCGTCCAGATCGACGATGCCCCGGTCGTCCACGCCCACCATCACGCCACCGGAACGCTCCACAGGGTCGTGCACCGCGTGGTGCTCGGCCTCGGTGGCCACCGCCACGGCTGCCGGGCCGCGGGCGCCGAGGGCGCCGCGCACGGCCAGGTTGTCGGCCTCGCTGCCGCCGGAGGTGAACACGATCTCGCCCGGATGGGCGCCGAGAGCGCCTGCTGCCTGCTGCCGGGCCCGGTCCAGCGCCTTGCGGGCCTCGCGGGCGGCCCGATGAGATCCGGTGGGGTTGGCGTGATGCCGTTCTGCAGCGGCCAGCCAGGCTGCGCGGGCCGCGGGTCTCAGAGGAGTGGACGCGGCGTGGTCGAGGTAGACACCGGGCGGCTCGGACGAACCGGACACCCCGTCATACTACGGACCGAAGACCACAGCGGGCCAGAGCAGGAATCGACGGCACAATGCACACCGCCCGTCCACAAAGCCCGCCGAATCGGAACGCAGCGGACACCTATCGGGCAGCAACAACCACCAACCCCGCAACAAGACACAACCCCATCAAGCAACCGGAACGCAGCGGACACCTATCGGGCAGCAACAACCACCAACCCCGCAACAAGACACAACCCCATCAAGCAACCGGAACGCAGCGGACACCTATCGGGCAGCAACAACCACCGACCCCGCAACGAGCAGCGCCGAGACCATGCCGGCCATCGCCACCGTCGCCCAGACGGGAACGTTGCGGCGCTCACAGGCGAGCATCAGCCCGCCCATCGCCGCGCCCGCGAAAAGCCCGCCGAAGTGTCCGCCGATCGATATGCGCGGCACCAGCAGCGTAAGAGCGAGGTTGATCACTAGGAGCATCGCCAGCGGAGACCGCCAGAAGTCACCGCCGACGGCCCGCTGAACCAGCACCATCGCGCCCATGAGGCCGAACACAGCCCCCGAGGCCCCTACCGTGGGCGAGTTCGGCGCCGACAACAGCAACGCGCCGAAAGCGCCGCCGAGCATCGACACCAGGTAGAGCGCCACAAACCGGGAGCGCTTGAAGCCCGCTTCGAGCAGTTGGCCCAGCAGCCACAGCGCGTACATGTTGAACGCGAGATGGAAGATGCCGTCGTGCAGGAACGCCGAGGTGGCTAGCCGGTAGTACTCGCCGGCGTCGACGCCGAGCCACACCAGTCCGCCGTCGCGCGCCTCGGTCGCGCTGGCCAGCAGGCTCCCGTCAGCGAGCACGCCCTCGTCGATGCGGGTGATGCCACGGGCCGAGCCGCTCACGACGACCGAGTACAGGAAGGCCAGCCCGTTGAGTCCGAGCAGCGCATAGGTGACGACCGGACGCGGGGCGCCCATGCTGGACTGCGTCCGGACGATCGCCGGACGGGCACCCTCCCCGGCGACGCATTCCGGGCAGTGGAAGCCGACCGACGCCTGAAGCATGCAGTCCGGGCAGACAGGACGATCGCAACGCTGGCAGCTGACCCCGCCCCGGCGGCCGGGATGCCGGTAGCAGCGGCGCTCGGGGGTCCGGGACACCACCTCCGGCGTGTCGCTCACGGAGCGGCACCGTAGCGGCACAGGCCGCCGAGGCCACCGCTCCGCCGACACAGCGGCACTGCAGGACCCAACCCCCATAGCAGCACAGGCCGCCAAGACCACCGCTCCGCCGACCGTCTCAGCCCAACCGACTGCGCCTCCGAGCCCGACCGGAGCGTCCGGCCGCTGCAACTGTCCCGGTCTACAGCGAGACGAACGTTTCGCTCATGCCCAAGGCGTTGACCTCGACCACTTCGGTCACGCCGGGCACGCGGTCCCGCATGATCCGCTCGATACCGGCCTTGAGGGTCTGGGTGGATGCCGGGCAGGTGACACACGCACCGTGGAGTTCGACGGTGACGACTCCAGTGGACTCGTCCACGCCGACGAGGTCGATGTCTCCCTCGTCGGCCTGGATGGCCGGCCTGACGATCTCGATGATCCGCTCCACTTCCGAACGCACAGGCCCAGTCTCGCAGCACCCCGCCCCATCTCCGACCCCGGCTCGTCGCCAGCTTCGTGATGACCGACCACGACTCCGAGGTGTCGTCGAGGGGTCCGTATCGGCCGCGGCCGATCGTCGCCAGCTTCGTGATGACCGACCACGACTCCGAGTTCCCGACCTCGGTGACCGCGGGCCGGGCCATCCGCGTCGCCAGCTTCGTGATGACCGACCACGACTCCGAGGCCTCCGGAGTCATGCGCTACAGGTTGGGCGCCGCAACCGGCTCGCCGGACAACCGCTCGTAGGCTCGCGGGATGGGCCTGGCGGTGCTGGCACATCAGGGCGGATGGGATGAGACGCTGCTCGTGGCCGGACCGCTGCTGCTGTTCGCGGGCATCGTCTGGAACGCCAAGCGGCGAGCGGTCAAGCAGTCCCAGACCAATGCAGGCTCTGATGAGTGACCTGCCGGTCTCGTCGGCCTGTTCGGCCCGTGCGGGAGCCGCAACGAACAACAGCGAACCCTGCCGCCGACGGCACCACCGAGGACGCGTCCAAGGTGGACCCGCGCAAGCCGCAACGAACAACAGCGAACCCTGCCGCCGACGGCACCACCGAGGACGCGTCCAAGGTGGACCCGCGCAAGCCGCAACGAACAACAGCGAACCCTGCCGCCGACGGCACCACCGAGGACGCGTCCAAGGTGGACCCGCGCAAGCCGCAACGAACAACAGCGAACCCTGCCGCCGACGGCACCACCGAGGACGCGTCCAAGGTGGACCCGCGCAAGCCGCAACGAACAACAGCGAACCCTGCCGCCGACGGCACCACCGAGGACGCGTCCAAGGTGGACCCGCGCAAGCCGCAACGAACAACAGCGAACCCTGCCGCCGACGGCACCACCGAGGACGCGTCCAAGGTGGACCCGCGCAAGCCGCAACGAACAACAGCGAACCCTGCCGCCGACGGCACCACCGAGGACGCGTCCAAGGTGGACCCGCGCAAGCCGCAACGAACAACAGCGAACCCTGCCGCCGACGGCACCACCGAGGACGCGTCCAAGGTGGACCCGCGCAAGCCGCAACGAACAACAGCGAACCCTGCCGCCGACGGCACCACCGAGGACGCGTCCAAGGTGGACCCGCGCAAGCCGCAACGAACAACAGCGAACCCTGCCGCCGACGGCACCACCGAGGACGCGTCCAAGGTGGACCCGCGCAAGCCGCAACGAACAACAGCGAACCCTGCCGCCGACGGCACCACCGAGGACGCGTCCAAGGTGGGCTCACGCAAGCCGCAACGAACAACAGCGAACCCTGCCGCCGACGGCACCACCGAGGACGCGTCCAAGGTGGACCCGCGCAAGCCGCAACGAACAACAGCGAACCCTGCCGCCGACGGCACCACCGAGGACGCGTCCAAGGTGGACTCACGCAAGCCGCAACGAACAACAGCGAACCCTGCCGCCGACGGCACCACCGAGGACGCGTCCAAGGTGGGCTCACGCAAGCCGCAACGAACAACAGCGAACCCTGCCGTCACCCTCAGAGCCTGTGACCGCGGAGCCTAGATGACCGTGCTGCGGATCGTGCGGCGCGGCGGCGGAGCCGAGATGGAACGCCGACGGGCCGTTCTGCGAGAGCCGCGGCGTGACTTGGTAGCCGAACGGGCGGTGGGCGACGACCGCTACGAAGCCGTAGGCGGCCCCTTCCGGCACTACGAACGCCGCCTGCAGCTGACGGAGCTGGACTCCGGCCGCGTCGGCGCCGCCGACGGTGAGCGAGACGGCGGACGGTACGAGCTCGTCGAGACAACCACCTACCGGCTGGCGTTGCCGGTGTGGGCGTGGCTGTTCCATTTCCCGGTCAGGCACGCGCTGCGGCACCGCAAAGACGTATACGGCTACTGGTGGGCGCCCCCCGACCGGATCGACGCACGCGCCTCGGCCGTGCTGGGCCTGCTGTGCACCGTCCAAGTGCTGGACGGCTACCTCGGCACCGTCCTCTCCCAGACCCTCACCTTCGCGGCCGACGAGTTCGGCCACGGCAACACCGCTCAAGGGATCGTGCTGGCAGTGGTTCGGGTCGGCGTGCTGGTCGCGCTGGCCGGCGTGGCCCTGGCCGACCGCCACGGACGAAGACGCCTGCTGCTAGCGACCGGAGGCGCCAGCTGTGTCGTCACCGCAGCGGGGGCGCTGTCGCCGGGACTGTGGTTCCTGGGCGCCACGCAGCTGTTGGGCCGGGGACTGTCGACCGCCCTCGGGATCCTCATCGTTGTACTCGCCGTCGAGGAGGTGCCGGCCCGGTCGAGGGCCTGGGCTGTGTCGGTGCTGGTGCTGTGCGCCGGACTCGGCTCCGGGATGGTGGTGTGGGTGCTGCCGGTGGCCGACCTGCACATCGCAGCCTGGCGCGCGGTGTACGTCGTTCCGCTGGCCGGTGTGGCCGTCATGGCCTGGGCGGGGCGGCACCTGCCCGAGAGTCGCCGTTTCGAGACGGCGGGCACCGGATTCCCGCCCCGCGGCGTCCGCTCGGCCGGCATCGCCTCCGACACCGAGTCCGCCGAACGTCGCCGCAGGCGGATGGCGCTGCTGGCGGCCTCGGCGTTCCTGATCGCCATGTTCGCCGCCCCCGCTTCGGGGCTGCGCAACGACTTCCTCAAGGACGAGCGGGAGTTCTCCGCCGCGGCCATCTCGCTGTTCACCGTGGTCACCAGCACCCCCATCGGCGTCGGCGTTCTCGCGGGCGGCTACCTGGCCGATCGGCGGGGTCGCCGTCCCGTCGGCGCGGCCGGCCTGGTGACAGGCGCGGTGTTCGGCGCCTGGGCCTACTTCGCCGACGGTGCCGCGTTGTGGGCACTGACCCTGGCCGGAGGGGTGCTGGGAGCAGTGGCTGTTCCAGCGTTGGCCGTATACGGGCCGGAGCTGTTCGGCACCTGCCGGCGGGCACGGGCCAACGGCCTGATCGTCACCGTCGGCGTGGCCGGCAGCGCCCTGGGCCTGTTCGTGGCCGGGTGGCTGTCCGACGCGCTCGACGGGCGCCTGGGGCCTGCCCTGGCCCTGCTGGCGGTCGGTCCCTTGGCGGTGGCCGCCCTAGTCGTGTGGAAATACCCGGAGACCGCCGGCCAGGAGCTTGAGGAGCTCAACCCCGAGGACCGAGACCCGGGCGATGCCCCGGCCGGACAGTGACACCCGGGGGCTCTGCCGCCGCAGCGGCTGGAGTGGATCCCGAGACCCGGGCAATGCCCCGGCCGGACAACGACACCCGGGGGCTCTGCCGCCGCAGCGGCTGGAGTGGATCCCGAGACCCGGGCAATGCCCCGGCCGGACAACGACACCCGGGGGCTCTGCCGCCGCAGCGGCTGGAGTGGATCCCGAGACCCGGGCAATGCCCCGGCCGGACAACGACACCCGGGGGCTCTGCCGCCGCAGCGGCTGGAGTGGATCCCGAGACCCGGGCAATGCCCCGGCCGGACAACGACACCCGGGGGCTCTGCCGCCGCAGCGGCTGGAGTGGATCCCGAGACCCGGGCAATGCCCCGGCCGGACAACGACACCCGGGGGCTCTGCCGCCGCAGCGGCTGGAGTGGATCCCGAGACCCGGGCAATGCCCCGGCCGGACAACGACACGGTGCCGAGGCGGTTCTGTTCCGCAGCCTGGCCCAACGCCCAAGATCCAGGCGATCCGCCGGCCGGCTAGTGGTATGTCGTCCAAATGGCTAGAGCAGCGCGGAAGGCCCGAAGCCCCGCTTGGAGGCGCTCCAGATGCCCCGATCAATCCAGCGACGGTCCGCTAGCAGCCGGTGTCGAGCCCCGGGTAGGGAGGCTTGGCCGCGCATAGCTCCGCGGCGTCGGCCCGGACCGCGGCCACCGCCGCGTCGTCCGCCCGGCAGCGCAGCGCCCGGGAGATCAGGTCGGCGATGGTCGCCATGTCGTCGGCGTCCATGCCCTGGGTGGTGACCGCAGGCGTGCCTATGCGCACACCGGAGGTGACGAACGGCGAGCGGGGGTCGTCGGGCACGGTGTTCTTGTTGAGGCTGATCCCGGCGGCGTCGAGGGTGGCCTGGGCCTCCTTGCCGGTCAGGTCGGGATCGAACGTTCGCAGGTCCACCAGCAAGAGATGGTTGTCGGTGCCGCCGGAGACGAGCCGGAAGCCGTGCCCGGCCAAGGCGCAGGCCAATGCCATCGAGTTCTCCACGACGCGCGCCGCGTAGTCGGCGAACTCGTCGGTGGCCGCCTCGGCGAAGGCCACCGCCTTGGCTGCCACCGCATGGTCGAGCGGCCCGCCCTGGATGCCTGGGAACATGGCCTTGTCGACCGCGGCCGCGTGCTCGGACCGGCACACGATGGCGCCGCCCCGGGGACCGCGCAGGGTCTTGTGGGTGGTGAAGGTCACCACGTCGGCGAACTCGGCCGGGTTGGGATGCGCACCGCCCGCGATCAGCCCCGCGATGTGGGCCGCGTCGAACATCAGCAGCGCTCCCGACTCGTCGGCGATCTCGCGCAGCGGCTCGGGCTCGATGAGGCGGGGATAGGCGGTGGCGCCGGCCACTATCAGCTTGGGCCGCTCCGCCAGGGCCAGGTCGCGCAGCTGGTCGAGGTCGATGCGCTCGTCGCTCGGGGTGACCCCGTAGGACACGAACCGGTACTGGAGGCCCGAGAAGTTGACCGGCGATCCGTGGGTGAGATGCCCGCCGTGGTCGAGGCTCATGCCCAGCACGGTGTCGCCCGCCTCGATGAGGGCGTGGTAGGCGCCCATGTTGGCGATCGCTCCTGCGTGGGGCTGCACGTTGGCGTGGTCGGCGCCGAACAGCTCGCAGGCCCGGCGGCGGGCCAGGTCCTCGACCTCGTCCGCCACCATATTGCCGCCGTAGTAGCGCCGGCCGGGATACCCCTCGCTGTACTTGTTGGTGAGCACGGAGCCGGTGGCGGCCATCACCGCCGGGCTGGCGAAGTTCTCAGAGGCGATCAACTGGACGGTGGTGTTCTGGCGACGGATCTCCCGACGGATCAGGTCGAAGACAGCGTCGTCAGCGGCGGGCCAGGGCATTGGTCTCTCGATTCTCGTTCAGCCGGGCTCAGCGGCATCGATGCCTGGCCGCACCGTAGCGAGGCTCGAGCGGCATGCGGCACCGCTTCCGGAGTGAAGGTCAGCCATGCTTGCCGAGGGCGTCGAGCTTGGCCACCCGAGCCTGGTGGCGGCCGCCTTCGAATGTGGCGCCCAACCAGGCGTCCAGCGCCTCGCAGGCGACCTCGGCACCTGTCAGGCGCTCGCCTATGCACAGCACGTTGGCGTCGTTGTGGGCCCGTGCAAGTCGGGCCGAGGTCGCGTCGTGGGCCACCGCGGCCCGCACGCCGGCTATCTTGTTGGCGGCCATGGCGATCCCGTTGCCGCTGCCGCACACACACACACCCAGATCGGCGTCGCCTGCGGCCACGACCCGGCCCACCGCCTCCCCGAAGTCGGGATAGTCCACCCGGTCGTAGGAGTGGGCGCCGCAGTCGGCAACCTCGTGGCCGGCACCCCGCAAATGCTCGGCCAGCGCCTGCTTGAGCCCGTAGCCGGCATGGTCGGCCCCCACCGCGATCCTCACCCCCGCCATCCTAGGCGAGTGCTGAGCAATGCTGATCCCGTGTGACACGCAAGCCCCTGACCTGGAGTTTTGTGACCGCGGAATCGCGATTATGGCACTTGCTCAGCCTAGACGGTGTCGGGTTCGGGGGTCGGGAGGTTTGGCCCGTCAGCGCGGCTGGCAGTGCCGGTCGGCGGCGGGGACGCATGTGCCGAGTCTGTGGGTTCGGGTGGGTTCGCGGCCGGGCGGCGGCCGGCAGTGCCGGTCGGCGGCGGGTCAGGGGGTGGGTTCGCGGCCGGGCGGCGGCCGGCAGTGCCGGTCGGCGGCGGGGACGCATGTGCCGAGTCTGTGGGTTCGGGTGGGTTCGCGGCCGGGCGCGGGTGCGGGCTGCGGGTCAGGGGGTGGGGCCCAGGCGGGCCCGGAGCTCGGCGAGCTCCGCTTCGGCTGCGGATGCTCGTGTTTCTGCGATGTCGGCTCGTGTTTCGGCTGCGGATGCTCGGGTTTCGGCTGCGGATGCCCGGGTTTCTGCGGTGTCGGCTCGTGTGATTTGGTCGTCGTTGTCGAGTAGCCAGGCGCCGGCTGTGCGGTCCCATAGTCGTAGTTTGGGCGGGTGCCAGCAGAGGTCGAGGCCGAGCGCTTCGCTGTGGCCTCTCAGGCCGTGTCCGTCGGGTGTCACGTCTATGGGGGTCCAGCGGCCGGAGCGGCGCTGCTCGGCTTGCAGCGGGGGGTTGAGCAGTTCGCCGCCGGTGGGGTCGAGGCGCCAGTATTCCTGTACGCCGAGTTCGGCGTACCGGGCCGGTTTGACGCGAAGGTCGGTGAGCACGGTGTTGGGCGAGGCGATCTCCAGCGCGAAGCAAGGCGCCGCGCCGGCTTCCCAGACTTTGTAGGTGGTCTTGTTCTCGACCGCGGCAGCGTCCACTCCGAACGCGACGGCCACGTCGGGCGAGACGACCGTTTTGGGGTCGCCTTTTTTGTAGTAGACGTTGATGTCGCAGCACACCCACGCGCCGTGGGGGTCGCTGCGGCGGGCGTACCAGTGCCGCAGCGCCAGCAGGATCTCGACGCGCCGCCGCAGTTGCAGGTCTCCTTCGGGCACTTGCGGTCCCTCCGGGTAGTCGATGTCAACCTCGGGAGGACCAGCCACGATCGAGCTCGTCAACGCGCACCTCCAATTCGCTGGGCCGACACTAGCTTGAACTTCCATGCTCCACAACCATAGACATCAGAATATCTTGCCAGACAGAACATGAGCCCGCGCTGAGCGGTGGCGGGTCTGGGCCGTGCCGGGTGTCGGGCGTGCCACCGGCATCGTCAGCCCGCCCCGGAGTCCCGAGTGGGGATTTCATTGTAGATACGTTGCGAGGGTCTCGAAGATCTCGTCGGCGCCGGTCGGCGGCAGGGGCGCACGTGCCGAGTCTGTGGGTTCGGGTGGGTTCGCGGCCGGGCGGCGGCTGGCAGTACCGGTCGGCGGCAGGGGCGCACGTGCCGAGTCTGTGGGTTCGGGTGGGTTCGCGGCCGGGCGCGGATGCGGGCTGCGGGTCAGGGAGTGGGGGCGCATGTGCCGAGTCTGTGGGTTCGGGTGGGTTCGCGGCCGGGCGGCGGCTGGCAGTGCCTGTCGGCGGCGGGGGCGCATGTGCCGAGTCTGTGGGTTCGGGTGGGTTCGCGGCCGGGCGCGGGTGCGGGCTGCGGGTCAGGGGGTGGGGCCCAGGCGGGCCCGGAGCTCGGCGAGCTCCGCTTCGGCTGCGGATGCCCGTGTTTCGGCTGCGGATGCCCGGGTTTCTGCGGTGTCGGCTCGTGTTTCGGCTGCGGATGCTCGTGTTTCTGCGGTGTCGGCTCGGGTTTCGGCTGCGGATGCCCGGGTTTCTGCGGTGTCGGCTCGGGTTTCGGCTGCGGATGCTCGTGTTTCTGCGGTGTCGGCTCGTGTGATTTGGTCGTCGTTGTCGAGTAGCCAGGCGCCGGCTGTGCGGTCCCATAGTCGCAGTTTGGGCGGGTGCCAGCAGAGGTCGAGGCCGAGCGCTTCGCTGTGGCCTCTCAGGCCGTGTCCGTCGGGTGTCACGTCTATGGGGGTCCAGCGGCCGGAGCGGCGCTGCTCGGCTTGCAGCGGGGGGTTGAGCAGTTCGCCGCCGGTGGGGTCGAGGCGCCAGTATTCCTGTACGCCGAGTTCGGCGTACCGGGCCGGTTTGACGCGAAGGTCGGTGAGCACGGTGTTGGGCGAGGCGATCTCCAACGCGAAGCACGGCGCCGCGCCGGCTTCCCAGACTTTGTAGGTGGTCTTGTTCTCGACCGCGGCAGCGTCCACTCCGAACGCGACGGCCACGTCGGGCGAGACGACCGTTTTGGGGTCGCCTTTTTTGTAGTAGACGTTGATGTCGCAGCACACCCACGCGCCGTGGGGGTCGCTGCGGCGGGCGTACCAGTGCCGCAGCGCCAGCAGGATCTCGACGCGCCGCCGCAGTTGCAGGTCTCCTTCGGGCACTTGTGGTCCCTCCGGGTAGTCGATGTCAACCTCGGGAGGACCAGCCACGATCGAGCTCGTCAACGCGCACCTCCAATTCGCTGGGCCGACACTAGCTTGAACTTCCATGCTCCACAACCATAGACATCAGAATATCTTGCCAGACAGAACATGAGCCCGCGCTGAGCGGTGGCGGGTCTGGGCCGTGCCGGGTGTCGGGCGTGCCACCGGCATCGTCAGCCCGCCCCGGAGTCCCGAGTGGGGATTTCATTGTAGATACGTTGCGAGGGTCTCGAAGATCTCGTCGGCGCCGGTCGGCGGCGGGGGCGCATGTGCCGAGTCTGTGGGTTCGGGTGGGTTCGCGGGGCGGCGGGTCAGGGGGTGGGGCCCAGGCGGGCCCGGAGTTCGGCGAGCTCCGCTTCAGCTGCGGATGCTCGTGTTTCTGCGGTGTCGGCTCGTGTTTCGGCTGCGGATGCCCGGGTTTCGGCTGCGGATGCCCGGGTTTCTGCGGTGTCGGCTCGGGTTTCGGCTGCGGATGCTCGTGTTTCTGCGGTGTCGGCTCGGGTTTCGGCTGCGGATGCCCGGGTTTCGGCTGTGTCGGCTCGTGTTTCGGCTGCGGATGCTCGTGTTTCTGCGGTGTCGGCTCGTGTGATTTGGTCGTCGTTGTCGAGTAGCCAGGCGCCGGCTGTGCGGTCCCATAGTCGCAGTTTGGGCGGGTTCCAGCAGAGGTCGAGGCCGAGCGCTTCGCTGTGGCCTCTCAGGCCGTGTCCGTCGGGTGTCACGTCTATGGGGGTCCAGCGGCCGGAGCGGCGCTGCTCGGCTTGCAGCGGGGGGTTGAGCAGTTCGCCGCCGGTGGGGTCGAGGCGCCAGTATTCCTGTACGCCGAGTTCGGCGTACCGGGCCGGTTTGACGCGAAGGTCGGTGAGCACGGTGTTGGGCGAGGCGATCTCCAACGCGAAGCAAGGCGCCGCGCCGGCTTCCCAGACTTTGTAGGTGGTCTTGTTCTCGACCGCGGCGACGTCCACTCCGAACGCGACGGCCACGTCGGGCGAGACGACCGTTTTGGGGTCGCCTTTTTTGTAGTAGACGTTGATGTCGCAGCACACCCACGCGCCGTGCGGGTCGCTGCGGCGGGCGTACCAGTGCCGCAGCGCCAGCAGGATCTCGACGCGCCGCCGCAGTTGCAGGTCTCCTTCGGGCACTTGCGGTCCCTCCGGGTAGTCGATGTCAACCTCGGGAGGACCAGCCACGATCGAGCTCGTCAACGCGCACCTCCAATTCGCTGGGCCGACACTAGCTTGAACTTCCATGCTCCACAACCATAGACATCAGAATATCTTGCCAGACAGAACATGAGCCCGCGCTGAGCGGTGGCGGGTCTGGGCCGTGCCGGGTGTCGGGCGTGCCACCGGCATCGTCAGCCCGCCCTGGAGTCCCGAGTGGGGATTTCGTTGTAGATATGTTGCGAGGGTCTCGAAGATCTCGTCGGCGGTCGTGCGCCACACGAAGGGACGGGGGTTTTGTGGCCGCGGAATCGCGATTATGGCACTTAGCTGTGACAGCCCGGGGCGTTGTCTCCACGATTCGGGGGGATGCCCATGTGAGGGTCGCCCCAGAATCGGCTCCCTCGACACAGCCGGGCAACCGGCGCTTATGCGGTTGTGCCGAGGTCTAGGTGGCTGGTGTTTTTCTCGGGTGGGGTTGGGTGTGTGTGGTAGAGTTGCAGGGATGTTGTTCGGTCTCGTGGGGAGGTTCGTGTCGTGACGGTGGGTGTGGAGCCGTGTCGGGTGGATCTGTTCAAGGGTTCGCATTTCGTGGGGGAGCGGCTGGCGGCGGATTCGATTTTTTCGGTGTTGGCGCGTGAGGGGCGGCGGTTGTTTCCCGACGGGATGTTCGATGATCTCTTTAGTTCGCGGGGGCGGCGCAGTGTGCCGCCGCGGGTGGTTGCTGTGGTGATGGTGCTGCAGCGCTGGTTCGGGTTGTCTGACCGTGAGGCGGTGGCCGCGTTCGAGTTCGACGCGCGTTGGCGTTATGCGTGCGGGTGCCTCGACGTGGACGGCGGCGGGTTCGACCACACGGTGCTGGTGGGGATGCGGGCGCGGCTCGCGGCGTCGCAGCGGCCGCGGCGGATCTTCGAGGCGGTGCTGGGCGCGGCCCGCGAGGCGGGGGCGTTGTCTCGGCGGCGGGTGCTGGACTCGGTGCCGGTCTATGACGCGGTCGCGGCCCAAGACACTGTCACGATGCTGCACCGCGCCATCGGCGCGGTGCTCGCAGCCGGCGGGGGCGACGCCGGCGCGGGCTTGCGTGGCGACTATCGGCGCGGCAGCAGGCCGGTGTGCGACTGCGACGACCCCGGCGAGCGCTCGGAGTTGGTGGACGCGCTGGGCGCGGACGCCGCGGCGGTGCTCGCCGGGTTGGAGGGCCGCGAGCTCAGCGGGGCTCTCAGCGAGGCTGCGGAGTTGTTGGCCGCGGTCTGCGGGCAGGACCTCTGCGAGGACCCCGACGGGCGGTTCATGATCGCTCGGCGCGTCGCCGCGGACCGGGTCATCTCCACGGTGGACCCCGACGCCCGCCACGGCCACAAATCCACCGCACGTCGCTTCGACGGCTACAAGGGCCACGCCGCGGTGGACCCCGACTCCGAACTCGTCACCGACACCGCGGTCACCCCCGCTGACACCGCCGACGCCCAACCCGCCCCCCAACTCATACACGACCTCCTCAACACCGCCGACACCGACACCAACACCGCCGACACCAACACCAACACCGCCGACACCGACACCGCCGACACCGCCGACACCGACACCGACACCGACGACACCGCCGACACCGACACCGACACCGCCGACACCGACACCGCCGACACCGACACCGACACCGCCGACACCGCCGACACCGCCGACACCGACACCGCCGACACCGCTGACGCCGACACCGCCGACGTCGGCGGTGTGGTCGAGGAGTTCGAGGGCCGGCCGACGGTCTATGGCGACAGCGCGTACGGCAGCGGAGAGTTCCAAGGGCTGCTCGAGCGCAGCCGCATAAACTCGAGGTGCCGCACCCAGCCGGCGCGCGCTCCGGGGGGCCGCTTCGCCAAGGACCGCTTCGACGTCGATCTGCCCAACGGCACAGTCACCTGCCCCGCGGGGGTCTGCGTCGCTGTCCGCTTCGGCCGCGACGGCTCGGGCGCGGCCCGCTTCGGGCCGGCGTGCGCGAGTTGCGAACTGCGCGACCGCTGCACCAGCGCAGCCGGCGGAAGGACTGTGCGCGTCGGACCCGACGAGGCCGTGCTCGCCGCGGCCCGCGAACGCCAACAAGACCCACAATGGCGCCGCGACTACCGCGCCGTGCGCCCCAAAGTCGAACGCAAGCTCGCGCACCTCGTGCGCCGCAAACACGGCGGCCGCCACGCCCGGGTGCGCGGCCGGCCCAAAGTCGACGCCGACTTCAACCTGCTCGCCGCAGCCGCCAACATCGCGCGCCTCGGCATGCTCGGACTGCGCTCCACACCAACAGGATGGACCCTCGACTGACCCCGCCAAAGCCCCAACCCGCCCCCGACACGACCAACCAGCCGCCCCCGACACGACCAACCCTCGCCCAACCCGCCGACCCCGGCCACCACCCACCACAACAGCCCACCGAACACCAATTTGGCACCAGCCACCTAGGGCGCGTTGCAGCAGGCTGGCCATCTGAGCCCGTGTGAGATGCTGGTGCGGGCAGAAGCGCAGCGGGTCGCTGCCGCAGCCTTTGGTGACATCACTGTGGTACAAAGCGTCGATGGCCGCCGCGTGGGGACTCCGCGGATCCACATCGACGAATCCCGCAGACTGCGGAGCGTCCGCAAAGCCGAGCGCTCGATACAGGAAGCCGGCCATCTGAGCCCTGGTGACGGACATGTCCGGACAGAAGCGCAACGGACGAGTGCCGCAACCCGCGGTGACCCCGGCGTGGCGCAACGCGTCGATGGCCGCCGCGTGGACGCTCCGCGGGTCCACATCCACGAATCCCGCAGGCTGCGGCGCATCGTCCAAACCGAGCGCACGCGCCAACAGGCTGGCCATCTGAGCCCTGGTGACGGGCAGGTCCGGACAGAAGCGCGGCGGGTCGCCGCCGCAGCCGACAGTGATGCCACTGCGGAACATCGCTTCGATGGCCGCCGCGTGGACGCTGTCGGTGTCCACATCGGCGAATATCGCAGACCGCGGAGCCGGCGGAGGAGCCGACGGAGACGGAGACGGCGGAGACGGAGACGGCGGAGGCGGCGGAGGCGGCGGCGGAGGCGGCGGAGGCGGCGGAGGCGGCGGCGGAGGCGGCGGAGGCGGCGGAGGCGGCGGCGGAGGCGGCGGAGGCGGCGGAGGCGGCGGCGGAGGCGGCGGAGGCGGCGGAGGCGCGGTGTCGTCGTCTGTGACGGTGACTGTCACATTGCCCGACACGCCGCTGTAGCCGCCGCCCGACGCCGCATGCGCCAGCGTCCTGGTTTCGTCATCGAGGTCGTCGTCTTCGAGGGCATGCACCGTCACCGACTGGGACACGTTCCAGTCGGTGCTGCTGAACGTCAACGTCAGCATCGTCCCAGCGCCCAACACAGACGACACCGCCCCCGACACCAACGCCAGACCATCATCGTCGGCCGACACAGTCACAGACACCTCACTCGACGGCTGCTTCGACAACCTCACCCCGTACTCTGCGTGCGAGCCCTCATCCACCGACACCGGTGCATGAGAGAACACCAACTGGCTCACCTCGTCGTCAGCGACCCTCACCCCCACAGCCGCGGACACGTTGTAGCCGCCGCCCGACGCCGTATGCGCCAGCGTCTCGGTGTCGTCGCTGGTGTCGATGTCGTCGAGGGCATGCACCGTAACCGACTTGTAGGTGTTCCAGTCGGTGGTGCTGAACGTCAGCGCGAACGTCGAACCATCAAGCGACAAAGACATCACCCCCCGCACAAGCACCAGATCGTTGCCGACGGTGCCCGTCACAGTCACAGACACCTCACTCGACGGCTGCTTCGACAGCCTCACCCCGTACTCTGCGTGCGAGCCCTCCGTCACCGACACTGGTACATCAGCGAACTCCAGCATGCCGGTGTCGTCGTCTGTGACGGTGACTGTCACATTGCCCGACACGCCGCCGTAGCCGCCGCCCGACGCCGCATGCGCCAGCGTCCTGGTTTCGTCCTCGAGGTCGTCGTCTTCGAGAGCATGCACCGTCACCGACTGGGACACGTTCCAGTCGGTCCTGCTGAACGTCAACGTCAGCATCGTCCCAGCGCCCAACACAGACGACACCGCCCCCGACACCAACGCCAGACCATCATCGTCGGCCGACACAGTCACAGACACCTCACTCGACGGCTGCTCCGACAACCTCACCCCGTACTCTGCGTGCGAGCCCTCATCCACCGACACCGGTGCATCAGAGAACACCAACGTGCCCTTGTTATTGTCGGCGACCGTCACCGCCACGTCCGCGTAAAAGTCATGGCCGTCGCCCGACACGGTGTGGCGCAGCGTCTCGAAGTCGTCGTCGGTGTCGGCATCGGCGTCGGCATGCACCCTCACCGACTGGGACACGTTCCAGTCGGCGCTGCCGAACGTCAACACCAGCACCGAACCCGAACCCGACACAGACACCGACGTCGACGTCGACGTCGACAGCACCAGATCGCTGCCCGTGCCGTCAGGCACAGACACCGACACCGTCACAGGCGCCGACGGCCGCGCCCCCAGCTTCACCCCGTACTCTGCGTGCATGCCCTCCGTCACCGACACCGACCTCGAATCGAACACCAAAATGCCGCTCTCGTCGTCGACGACCGTCACCGGCACATCCGTGTAAAAGTCATGGCCGTCGCCCAACACGGTGAAGCGCAGCGTCTGAACGTCGTCGACGTCGTCATCGTCGTCGAGGGCGAACACCGTCACGAAGTACGACCTCAGCCAATTGACGCTTGTGAACGTCTTGCTGTCCAACACCGGACCCGAACCCGTCACACGCACCGACTGCGAGTCGTCCACCAGCACCAGATCGCTGCCGGTGCCGTCGGGCACAGACACCGACACCGTCACATCCCCCGACGGCGCAGACCCCAGCCTCACAAAGGGCTCATGCTGTGAGCCCTCGGGCACCGTCACCAATGCCTCAGCGAGCCACAAAGTGGCGTCGGTGTCGACGATCTCCACCTCTAGATCCACCGACACGTTGTCATAGCCGCCGCCCGACGCTGTGTGACGCAACGTCACGAAATCGTTGACGGAGTCAGGGTCGTCGACAGCGCTCACCGTCAAGAACTGGGGGTTGTTCCAGTTGCTGGAGCCGAACGTCAACGTCAGCACCGCACCCGTATCCGACATAGACACCGTCGTCAACCCCGTATACAGTACCAGATCACCATCCGCCAACGGCGACACCGACACCGTCACATCCCCCGACGGCATCGCCGACAACCCCACAGAATAGTAATTGGACGCGCGGGGTATGCCCTCCGCCACAAGACTCTCCACTTCACTGACCTGCAAAACGCCGACCGCGTTGTCGGCGGCGGGCCAGCCGTCCAGCCCCGACGGAGCCTGGTCAGCAGACACCCCGACCTCCCCGGCGGGCACGGCCCGCACAATGGACAGAGTGTAAGTCGCGGCGTCGGCGCCTGCGTCGGCGGGCGTGACGACCAGCCTCACCGTGTTGGTGCCGTAGGCCAGATCCACCTGATGGCCAGCCTCGCCAGCGTCGGTGTCAGCGAGGCCTGAGCCGGAACCGTCCTCGAAAGCCACCGCCTGACCGGGATGGCCCTTGTCGAACCCTACCGTCGCCCGGTCCTCACCATGGGCGACGCCCACACGATAGAAACGCACATCCGAAGAGAACTCCGGCGACAGAACCCCACCGACCACCGTGATGCCGTCAAGCGTGGCAACATCCGACAACGCCCGAGCCGACACCGGCGCAGACGGCAGCACCGCGACCAGCACCACAGCCGCGAGCACAGCCGCAACCCCCCGGCACGACACCCGCGCGAGAACACCGCGACTCACAAGTAGACGCCAACCATCCAGCAGGCACCGACAGCGCCGGGGAGGAGGACACCCGCGCGAGAACGCCGCGACTCACAAGTAGACGCCAGCCATGCCAGCGGACGCCGTCAACAGTCGACCCTGCACCAGACATAACCGCCGCATAATAGAGAGCGGCACCGGGGATTGCAACATACCGAGGCACCCAGCACAGCCGATCTGGCCGACTTGGCCGCATAATAGAGAGCGGCACCGGGGATTGCAACATCGCTCGATCGACCAATCCCGCCGCCCGGTCAAGACGAAACCGGCCGCGAGCGCAGCAAATCAACAATGGTGTTCGGGGTGGGCGCCGCGGCGCAGCTGTTCGGTGGCAGGCTCCGAGAAGCAGCGCTGCAAGTGGTTCGTCCAGATCGAGCGGGCAAGGGTGAAATGGAGCTTGAAGCGGGGGCAGCGCAGCAGCCGACGCGTCGGCGACCACGCGCGGCGAGCCCGGCCGCGGGTCGTCAACCACGCGCGGCGGACCCGACCGCGGGTCGTCAACCACGCGCGGCGGACCCGACCGCGGGTCGTCAACCACGCGCGGCGGACCCGACCCCGGGTCGTCAACCACGCGCGGCGGACCCGACCCCGGGTCGTCAACCACGCGCGGCGGACCCGACCGCGGGTCGTCAACCACGCGCGGCGGACCCGACCGCGGGTCGTCAACCACGCGCGGCGGACCCGACCGCGGGTCGTCAACCACGCGCGGCGGACCCGACCGCGGGTCGTCAACCACGCGCGGCGGACCCGACCGCGGGTCGTCAACCACGCGCGGCGGACCCGACCGCGGGTCGTCGGCCGGCCCGTCCGGACGGACGCTCAGGCTGCCCTGCCGCTCTCGGAGCCTGCCTCGTTCTCGTGCGGCGGATACACGCCGATCCCCAAGTGGCCCTCGATGCGGGCCAGCCGCTCCCGTGCATCCCCGAAGCTTCTGAGCACCTCCTGGTGCCGCCGCTCGGAGAGCTCCCTGTGCTCAGCCAACTCTGCGCTCAACTTGCCGGCAACCCGCTCGATCAGCTCGCGGTTCTCCCTGCTGGACTCCGCGATCAGCTCGCGGTTCTCCCTGCTGGACTCCGCGATCAGCTCGCGGGTCGCCTCGCGGGTCTTGGTGCTGTCGTTGTGCTGATACCGCATCGACACTGCGACGAACGCCATCATCGGCCCCAGCACCGCGGCGATGACCGGACCCCAGTCCAGAAGCGTCACTGTCTCCATGCCCCTACATTAGACAGCAGTTGACAACTATGCAACTTCAAATATCATGAAATGTTTCCAATATCTCCTGCAGCCCCACAGAACCCTCACGCAGCACGACCGGAGAGTTGCCGGTGGTGTCGACGACCGTGGAGGACGATCCCGGGCGGGGGCCGGCGTCAATCACGAGGCAGAGATCTCCGAACAGCCCGGCCACGCCGGACGCGGTTGCCGGAGTGGGGCCGCCGTGGAGGTTGGCACTGGTCACGGCTAGCGGCGCCGGACCGGCCACGGCGCGCATGACGTCGTCGTCGGGCACCCGCACGCCGATAGTGGCGCCTGTGCCGAGATGCATGGGCGCGTCGGAACTGCGAGCAGCGACAATGGTGAGAGGTCCAGGCCAGAATCGCTCCGCCAGCCTCCGCGCCTGCGGCGTGAGCCTCACAAGCGTCTCGGCCCCGGCCATATCGGCTACGAGCACCGCGATGCTGCGGTCGACGGGACGCTGCTTCAACACGAACAGCCGCCGGACCGCTTCGACGTCGGCCGCCTCGGCGGCCAACCCGTAGACGGTGTCGGTGGGCACTCCGACCGGCTCGCCCGCCCGGAGCGCGGCCGTTGCGGCGGCAATAGCCTCCGCCCGCTCCACCGCCGAACCGACCGGCATGATGCGCCCAGCACTCACAGCCGGCATCCCACAACCACGCGCTCCCGCCCCTCGGCCTCTCAGACCACTCCGACGATCAACGCCGCCTCACAGCCTGCATCCCACAACCACGCGCTCCCGCCCCTCGGCCTCTCAGACCACTCCGGCGATCAACGCCGCCTCACAGCCTGCATCCCACAACCACGCGCTCCCGCCCGGCTAGGTCACGCTCGATGCGGACGTCCGCGAATCCCGCCCCCGCGGCGAAGGCGGCCGACCGCTCGGCCCGCTGCGACGCAACCTCCAGCACTAGCACGCCTCCTGGACACAGCCACCGTGCCGCCCCGTCGACCACCTTCTCGACCGCTCCGTGGCCGTCGGGCCCGGCCAGCAGCGCGACGGCCGGCTCCCAGTCGGCCACCTCCGACGGCAAGTCCTCGCCCGCGGCGACGTACGGCGGGTTCGACACCACCAGGTCCACCGACCCCCGCAGAGCGCCGGGCAGAGCCTCGAACCAGTCGCCCTGGTGGAGGCTCACTCTGGCCGCCGCCCGGCCCAGCCCGGCCAGGTTGGCCCGGGCGACGGCCAAGGCATCCTCCGACACATCGGTGGCGAACACTCGGGACCTCGGGCACTCGACCGCCACCGACAGCGCGATCGCCCCCGAGCCGGTGCCCAGATCCACTACCGTCACCCGGCGACGGGCGGCCCGCCCCTCTGAGAGCCTCCTCGCCTCGTCGACGGCACAGCCGGCCACCACCTCGGTCTCGGGCCTGGGTATCAGCACCCGGCTGTCGATCATCAGGTCCAGCGTCCTGAAGCCCCAGGAGCCGACCACATACTGCAGCGGCTCGCCCTCGCAGCGCCGATCCAGCATCGAACAGAACCGGGCTGCGGGAAGGGCGGCGGCCGGCCGGTCGAGCAGGCTTTCGAAATCGGCGGGCGACGCCCCCGAGGCAGCCTCGACAATGCGGCGAGCGTCCACGTCGGGCGTCTCCACCGTTCCGCTGCGCTCCAGACGCCGCCGTGCCTCGCCCAGCAGATCCCTCCACCGGACGGCTGCGGTCCCGCGGCGCGCCTCAACCCGGCCGTCCCGCGCGGCCGACGCGTCCCCAGCGGAATGCCCGACAGCCCCGGCCGCCGCGGACCACCCCTCCGCCCCATCAACCCCAGACACAACAGACGCCGCGTAACGCCCCACAGCACCACCGGCCGCGGACCGCCCAACCTGCCCCACAACCCCCACACCACCAGCCGCGGACCGCCCAACCTGCCCCACAACCCCCACACCACCAGCCGCGGACCGCCCAACCTGCCCCACAACCCCCACACCACCAGCCGCGGACCGCCCAACCTGCCCCACAACCCCCACACCACCAGCCGCGGACCGCCCAACCTGCCCCACAACCCCCACACCACCAGCCGCGGACCGCCCAACCTGCCCCACAACCCCCACACCACCAGCCGCGGACCGCCCAACCTGCCCCACAACCCCCACACCACCAGCCGCGGACCGCCCAACCTGCCCCACAACCCCCGCTGCGCCGGCCGCGGACTGCCGAGCCGCACCGGCCGAACCCCCTGGCCTGGCTCGCGGACGCGTCGGAGTCACCCGGCTCGTCCTCGGGCGTCGGCGGCGACGGCCAGAAGTGCCCGCTGCTCGTCCTGCACCAGCGCGTCGCTCAACTCGTCGAGCTCGCCGGCGAGCACCCGGTCGAGCTTGTGGAGGGTAAGCCCGAGGCGATGGTCGGTGACCCGGTTCTCCTTCATGTTGTAGGTGCGGATCTTCTCGGACCGGTCGCCGCCGCCCACCTGGCCGCGGCGCAGCGCCGACTGCTCGGCCGCGGCCCGGTCCTGCTCGGCCTGCAGCAGCCTCGACCGCAGAACCCTCAGCGCCTTCTGCTTGTTCTGGAGCTGGCTCTTCTCGTCCTGCATGGCGACCACCAGGCCGGTCGGCACATGGGTCACCCTCACGGCCGAGTCGGTGGTGTTCACCGACTGGCCGCCGGGCCCCGACGAGCGGTACACGTCAATCTGCAGGTCGGACTCGTCGATCCGGACGTCCACCTCCTCGGCCTCGGGCAGCACCGACACCGTGGCCGACGACGTGTGTACCCGCCCCTGCGACTCGGTCACCGGCACCCGCTGCACCCGGTGGGTGCCCGCCTCGTGCTTCATGCGGGTCCAGGCCTGATCACCCGATATGAGTCCGCTCACCTCGGTGTAGCCGCCGAGGTCGGACGGCGATGCGGCCAGCGGCTCCAGCTTCCAACGACGGCGCCGGGCGAAGCCCTGGTACATGCCGAACAGGTCGCGGGCGAAGAGGTTGGCCTCCTCGCCGCCGGCCGCGCCGCGTATCTCGACGATCACGTTGCGGCCCTCGTTCGGGTCGGGCGGGAGCAGCAGCACCTTCAACTCCTCAGTCGCCGCTGCGACGGCCTCTTCGAGGTCGTCGATCATCTCGCGCAGCTCGGCTCTGTCGGCTGCGTCGGCCGCGCTGTGCATCCGGCGGGCCTCGTCGAGGTCGTCCTGCACCGAGCGGAGCCGCTGTCCCGCGGCCACGATCTCACTGAGCTGCTTGTGCCGGCGTCCCAGCTCGGCCAGACGACGCGGGTCGGACTGCACCGCGGGGTCGCCGAGACGGATCTCCACGTCGCTCAGCTCGCCGGCGAGGCCGGCTATCCGCTCCAGCATGGCTCCGAGACTACTGCCAGGCTCCACTCACCGACGGAGCGCTGCAGCCGTCCTCCCGGCGAACTTCAATGGGATTCCCATGTGTGAGGTGGACAGCTCATTCGCCCACGCCACGAACCTCTCGCCGCCTCCAATCGTCGCCGACTACAGCCACACCACCCCCTACCACACCACAATGGCCATGCGCCACACGGAGGGGTGCGGGTACTCATTGCGGTCGTCGATCCAGTCGCCTCGTCGGAATCGTCCACCGAGCGCACCCTGGCGTTCGAGGTGCGGGTACTCATTGCGGTCGTCGATCCAGTCGCGGCAATTGTCGGTCCAGCCGCGGGGGTCCGCGACAAGATGCTGCCCGAGCCTGCACCGAACTCCGCGCCGACGGCAATTGTCGGTCCAACCGCGGGGGTCCGCGACGCATGTAGGGGGTCCCGCAGATACCGGTTGTGCTGGAGCGTCGCCGCGGCAGCGCAGCGGTTCCAGGTCGATCCCAAGACCGTCCGCAAGTGGTGCGGCCGTTGGCGATGCGAGGGCCCAGCGGGCCTCGAGGACCGTTCCGCGGTGACGGAACCGTCTAACGGCCGCCGACGTCGGCGATCTCGCGCGGCGGGTTCGGCTGCGGGTTGTCGGCCGGCATGTCGCGGCGGTGTTCATCGGACCGGCGCCTCCACTTGCTCGCCGTCGCTGCGTGGCAGATCAACGCTGCCGCGATCTCATTGTTGCAGCGGCCCTCGGCCGCGGCCGCCACGATCCGGCACCGCAGCGCCGACGCTTGAGCCGGTCTCGGCCGGCGCGTCTGCTGCAGCGCCTCGCTCTCCTCACCGTTCAACGCGCACCGCCGCTGGAGGGCGTTGGTAAGCGTGCGCGATGCTGCAGCGCCTCGCTCTCCTCACCGTTCAACGCGCACCGCCGCTGGAGGGCGTTGGTAAGCGTGCGCGATGCTGCAGCGCCTCGCTCTCCTCACCGTTCAACGCGCACCGCCGCTGGAGGGCGTTGGTAAGCGTGCGCGATGCTGCAGCGCCTCGCTCTCCTCACCGTTCAACGCGCACCGCCGCTGGAGGGCGTTGGTAAGCGTGCGCGATGCTGCAGCGCCTCGCTCTCCTCACCGTTCAACGCGCACCGCCGCTACCGGCGGCGGTGCGCGTTGTGCGCCCTTCGCTGTCTCCCGCGGTCGTCGTCGACAGCGGCACCACCCCGGCCGCAACACAAACGCGAGGAACCGGCCGTCCCCGGCGTTGGGGCATCTAACGTTCTCTGCACGCGCTGCCGCTGCGCCTGGTCGGTGGGGGTGTTGGGTCGGTCGGGGTGCTGCACGGTCGAGCACAGCGCCATGAACGCTTCGGGGGCGTCGGCGGTCGCGGGCGCGCCGTTGTCGGAGACCGCCGACAAGACGGGGGTCTCGTCGCTGCCGGGGAGTTCGCCGGCGCCGGGGCGGCCCTCGACGGCGCCGATGAGGTCCTCGGCTTCGAGGGCGTCGCAGAACGCTGTCTGGGTCTGGGTGGCGGTCTCTGGTCAAGCCGACCAAGGACCAGATCAACGATCACGCTGTCCGGGTCTGGGTGGCGGTCTCTGGTCAAGCCGACCAAGGACCAGATCAACGATCACGCTGTCCGGGTCTGGGTGGCGGTCTCTGGTCAAGCCGACCAAGGACCAGATCGACGATCACGCTGTCTGGGTCTGGGTGGCGGTCTCCTCGGCCGACACCAGCGCGACGATCCATCCGCGCGGCGCCGGGTCGATGACAGCAGAGCAGTTCGGCGCGGCCGCGCGACGCCCGAAGCGGGTCACGTCCATCCGACCGGTCGGTGCGCGGCAGCAGTCCGGGGCCCCGGACCGGCCGACGCAGCAGCCCCAGCAGCGGCCGCGCCCGGCGACTGCCACGCTCGCACAACAGTCCGGGGCTCCAGACCCGGCGGACGCAGCCCATCGGCGCTGACGGCCTCGCCGTGCAAGCGCTCCAAGGCCCCGGACCGGCCGACGCAGCAGCTAGCCCACAGGTCTTCCGTCGGCCTGCTTCTCCGGGGCGCTGGATCGGCGGACGCGGCAGCGGCGACGGCGCTGGATCCGCGGGACCGTGTGGTTGGTGGGAGTTCCGCGTGGAGGAGTATCGAGAAATACGTGAGGATGGGGGCTGTGGGGGGTGGATGTCATAGCCCTGTGGGATGCTGTGTCCATGTTGATCGAAGCCGCTCGTCGGGCCGAGGCCGCCGCCTCCGAGATGCTGGAGCTGGTGGGCGCGGGCGCGGCGTCGTGTTCGGAGTTGCGTGAGATGTTGGCGGTGTCGAGGTCGGCGATGGCGGCGCTGTCGGCTGCGCAGGTGTCGGCCGCGGCGGCGGTGGCGGGCCGTGAGCGTCACGGCGACGGCGGCGCTGAAGTGCTGGCCGGTTCGGCCGGGTTGTCGCGGCGCGAGGCCCGCAGCCACCTCAAGACGGCCGAGGCGCTGCGCGAGGCGCCCGCGGCGCGTGAGGCGGTCGAGTCGGGGCGGGTGTCCGCGGCGAACGCGCGGCGGCTGGCCGAAGCTTCCGAGACGGCCGGCGCCAGAGCTGTCGACGGCGACGGGGATCTGTTGGCGAAGGCTGTGTCGATGCGTCCCGAGCAGTTCGCCCGAGAGGCTCGCCGGTGGATGGTCGACCGCGACGGCGACGACGGAGAGTCCCAGCACCGCCGTTCGCGGGCGCGGCGCTGTGTTCGTGTCTGGGACGGCGACGACGGGATGGTCCATCTCCGCGGCGAGCTCGACTCCGTGACCGGCAGACGCGTCGCCAACCGGCTGCGCTCGCAAGCCGCCCGCATGCACAACGCCGACAAGAAAGCCCCCGCCGACGGAACCAGCCGCCGCAGCTTCGGCCAGTGCATGGCCGACGCCCTCGACGCCCTCACCGCCACCAGCAGCCGAGCAGCCGGCTCCCGCAGCAACGACACCAGCAGCGACGGCGGCGGCCGAGCAGCCGGTCCCGGCAACAGCGACACCAGCGGCCGAGCAGCCGGTCCCGGCAACAGCCGAGCAGACGGTC
Organism: Acidimicrobiales bacterium; assembly: GCA_965116865.1. Lineage (GTDB taxonomy): Bacteria > Actinomycetota > Acidimicrobiia > Acidimicrobiales > Aldehydirespiratoraceae > Aldehydirespirator. Next base: position 1,732,606 of record OZ220727.1, read on the forward strand.
CCGGCAACAGCGACACCAGCGGCCGAGCAGCCGGCTCCCGCAACAGCGCCACCAGCGGCCGAGCAGCCGGCTCCCGCAACAGCGCCACCAGCGGCCGAGCAGCCGGCTCCCGCAACAGCGCCACCAGCGGCCGAGCAGCCGGCTCCCGCAACAGCGCCACCAGCGGCCGAGCAGCCGGCTCCCGCAACAGCGCCACCAGCGGCCGAGCAGCCGGCTCCCGCAACAGCGCCACCAGCGGCCGAGCAGGCGGCTCCCGCAGCGGTGTCGGGGGTGGTGGCCGGCCTATAGCGGACATCTGTGTGGTCGCCCATGTCGACGGTGCCACTGGCAGGCTTGTCGCGGAGCTGCCCGACGGCACCCGGCTGCCGCGGGCTGTGCTGGAGGAGCTCTCGTGCAACGCCAGACTGACCGGCCTGGTGTACGACCGCGACGGCAAACCGATCTGGCGGACGCACTCGGTCCGCACCGCCACCGAGTCCCAGCGCCAGATCCTGCTGGCCCGCCACGGCGGATGCTTCCACTGCGCAGCACACCCCGCGCTGTGCCAGATCCACCACATCAAACCCGTCGCTCAGGGCGGATCCACCAAACTCGACAACATGACCCCCGTCTGCTGGGACTGCCACCAGAAGATCCACCACTACAACTGGCGCATCCGCAAAAACCCCGACGGCAACCACACCCTGCACCCACCCGAACAGACCCGCCACGGACCAGCACACGCACCCGACCCGCCGCCAGCGCCGCCGCCCCCGACAAGCGGACACCACCGACCCGCCACCGGGAACCGGCTCTTCGCAATCGCCTGAACCTCAGACAACAGCGTGCGGTGCGACAACCACGGACGTTGTGTCGTTGCGGTGGACGGCGTCGCGTACGCACGCCAGTCGGTGAACAGCGCCCGGCTGCCGAGCATGCTCATATCACCGTCTCCCGCCCCCTGACCGTTCTTGATGTAGCTGACCCCATATGAGCCGCACAACCACATCAAGAACGGTCAGGGCCCCCACAGGCGTCGCGACCCCCGCGGCTGGATCAGCCTATCTACAACGAATTCCCCACTCGGGACACTAGGAACTAGGCACTCTGGACGCTAGAGGGTGGCGACGAACCCGGTCACAGCTGCCACGATCTCCTGGTCAGCGGCCGGCTTGGGGTCGTGGCCCTGGCCCTCGAGCCAGTGGACGGTCACCTCGGCGGCGACGGCGCCCAGGTGGGCTGCGAACTCCTCGGGCGTGCCGAACGGGTCTCGGTCGCCGTTCACGAACAGCGCAGGCACGTCGATGCCGCCGAAGTGGTCGACCCGCAGTTTGTCGGGCTTGCCCGGCGGGTGCAGCGGGTAACTGAGCAGCACCAACCCGGCCGCTTCCAGCCCCTCGGCCACAGCCATCGAGCACATCCGCCCCCCCATCGACCGCCCGCCAAGCACCAATCGTGCCGTGGTGGTGCCGAGTTCGGCAGCGAAGGCCTCGGCAGCGGCGAGCACCTCGGCGATCAGCTTCGGGGCCCGGTCCGGGAATCGCCTGCCCTCTCGCCGGTAGGCGAACTCCTCGCGCCGCACCGGGAAGTCGAGCCCGGAGTCGAGCGCCGCGAGCGTGTGCTGGTCGGCGTTGCCCCCCGCTCCGGGAAACAGCAACAGCCCCGCCACCAGCGGTGCGTCCGATCCGGGCATCGTCCTAGCGTTGCCTAGTTGTGCATGCCCACGACGTTGTCCCTGTCGGTTGGGCGGGTGAGGATCGTGGACGGATACGGCACCCGCATCCTGAGCAACACTACGATGGCTCCGGCAAGATTGCGGCCCGCAAGACCCCCGGAACGAAAGAGATGCGACGTATGGGTGAGATGGTGGAGTTCGCTGTCAACGGATCGACGGCCGGCGGCTATGTGGCAGCCGCGGCAGGGGGCTCGGGCCCCGGAGTGGTCGTGCTGCAGGAGTGGTGGGGGCTGGTGCCCCAGATCAAGGCAGTGTGCGACCTGCTCGCCGACGAGGGCTTCACCGCGCTGGCCCCCGACCTGTACCAGGGCGAGATAGCTGCCCACACCGAGATGGACAAAGCCGGTGAGCTCATGGCCAGCCTGCCGCCGGAACGGGCCGCCCGGGACATGTCCGCCGCCATCGACTGCCTGCTGGGCCACGACGCCTGCTCGTCGTCCACCGTCGGAGTCACCGGATTCTGCATGGGCGGGCTGCTCACCCTGCGCATCGCCGCCATCGCCGGCGACCGAGTGTCGGCCGCTGCCCCTTTCTACGGCGCGCCCCTCGGCGACGACTCGCTCGACTGGAGCAACCTGAGCGCCAAGGTCGAGGGCCACTTCGCTGCCAGCGACGACTTCTTCCCGCCCGACGCCTGCGAGGCCCTCGCCCAGCAACTGCGCGACATGGGCAAAGACGTCGCCTTCCATGTGTACGACGGCACCGGGCACGGGTTCGGCAACTGGGAGAATCCCCTCGGCGCCTACAACGAACAGGCATGGAACACCGCATGGGCGCGCACCCTCGCCCTGCTGCGCGCCAACGTGAAGTGAGTTGTCGCTGCTGGCCTGAGGGGCTGCGCGGATAGGAGTGAGCCCGTCGTGTCGCTGCGGTGTCATTCCCGCTCTTGTTCGCTGCGACCTGAGGGCCGCTCGGGCCACGGCCTCGCCTGTACGGGCCGCGTCGCTCCCGCCTATTCGCTCGGCCTCTAATACTCCTCGGGCACGAACGTCTGGTCGGTGATCGGCGGCCTCACGTAGCCAACCCCGGACTGGCGCTCAGGCATCTGCACCTCGTCCCACGCCACTGATTCGTAGGAGATCATCGAAAGCAGGTGCGAGATGCAGTTGAGCCGGGCCTTCTTCTTGGAGTCGGCGTCGACCACATACCACGGCGCTTGCTTGATGTCGGTGTGGGCGAACAGGGTGTCCTTGGCCTTGGAGAAGTCCACCCACCGGGCCCGCCCCTGCACATCCATGGGCGACAGCTTCCAACGCTTGAGCGGATCCGCGATCCGGCTCTGGAACCGCCGTTCCTGCTCGGCGTCGCTCACTGAGAACCAGTACTTGATCAGGATGATCCCCGACCGCACCAGCATCCGCTCGAACTCGGGGCACGACCGGAGGAACTCCCTGTACTCGTCCTCGGTGCAGAAACCCATCACCGGCTCGACCAGGCCGCGGTTGTACCAGCTGCGGTCGAACAGGACCATCTCCCCCGCCGCCGGCAGCTCGGCCACGTAGCGCTGGAACCACCACTGGGTCTTCTCGCGGTCGCTGGGAGTGCCCAGGGCGACCACCCTCACCACCCGCGGGTTCAGCCGCTCGGTGATCCGCTTGATGACCCCACCCTTGCCGGCGGCGTCGCGGCCCTCGAAGATGACCACCACCTTCAAGCCTTCGTGGCGGATCCAGCGCTGCAGCCGCACCAGCTCCTCCTGGAGGCGGCTCAGCTCGCGCTCGTACTCCCTGTTCTTGATCTTCTTGCGTTTGTCGGGCGCATGATCTCCCGATGCGGCGTCAGCCAGAGTCACATCAACGCTCATGGACCCGACAATAGTGCCAAGCCCGCACTGCCCGGCAGATCCCAGAACGCACGGAAGTCACATCAACGCTCATGGACCCGACAATAGTGCCAAGCCCCGACCGCGTCGCTCCCGCCTATTCGCTCAGCCTCTGAGGGAGGATGCAGGGTCAGTCGCACCTCCGACCTCCCCGAGGACAGGTTCACACGCCGCAGGCTAGACGGCCGCCGACCGCCATTCGAGCTTGGCCTCAAGGTGCGCGGCGGAACCGAGGAGCAGAGCCGCAGGCTAGACGGCCGCCGACCGCCATTCGAGCTTGGCCTCAAGGTGCGCGGCGGAACCGAGGAGCAGAGCCGCAGGCTAGACGGCCGCCGACCGCCATTCGAGCAGCTCGCAGTCGCCCCACAGCCGTTCGAGCTGGTAGAGGGAGCGCCGCTCGGCATCGAAGACATGCACTACGAACGGTCCGTAGTCGAGCAGCACCCACTGGCGGTCGTCGGCGCCCTCAACACGCAACGGCACCGGCCCGCCCTCCGCCTTTACCGCCTCCTCGATGCCCTCGGCGATGGAGCGCACCTGCCGGGAGTTGTTGCCGTGGGTGATCACGAAAAGGTCGGTGACCACCATCATGTCGCCGACGTCTATGACCACAGTGTCGACGCCCTTGCGCTCGTCGGCAGCGGCCGCCGCGGCCACAGCCCACCGCCGTGCATAGGCACCGTCGACCGCAGGCGGCACACCAGCCGCACCTACAGCACCGACAATCCCGGCCGAACCGACCGAACCGACCGAACCAACCGAACCGACCGCACCGGCCGCCCCGGCAACATCACCCGAACCAACCGCACCGGCCGAACCGGCCGAACCGTCCGAACCGACCGCACCAACCGCACCGGCCGAACCGTCCGAACCAACCGCACCGGCCGCACCAACCGCACCAACCGCACCGGCCGCACCAACCGCACCGTCCGAACCAACCGCACCGGCCGCACCAACAGCACCAACCGCACCAACCGCACCGGCCGCACCAACAGCACCGGCCGCACCAACCGCACCAACCGCACCGGCAACATCACCCGAACCAACCGCACCGGCCGCACCAACCGCACCAACCGAACCAACCGAACCGTCCGAACCAACCGCACCAACCGAACCGGCCGCACCGGCCGCACCAACCGCACCGGCCGCACCAACAGCACCGGCCGAACCGGCAACATCACCCGAACCCGCAACACCGGCGATTCCGGCCGAACCGGCCACTGGCGTCACCGAGTCGCCCGGTCCAGTCCGACCGTCACGGTTATGTCGACCACATCGGCACCGCTCTCGACCAGCTCGACGTGGGCCATGTCGACGCCGAGTTCGATGGCGATGGAGTTGGTGATCGGGTCGCGCACGAGTTCCTCACGATGGTAGGCGAAATGGGTGGCCTCCACACCGAACGCGGCCGCGTTGCCTATCACGGTGATCACTCCCCCCGCCGCGATCACCTCTCCGGCCACGCCGTCCCGGATCGCCGGATCTCCGGCACCGTCGAGGAGACGCACCCTGGGGCGCAGGAACGACTCCGGCTGCCGGGGCCATGGGGCCAGCTCCAGGGCCTCGGACCTCAGCCACGCCCTGCCGTCCGCGTCCAGCACCAGCACTGGGGCAGCGCTGGGATCGGATGCGACGGACTCGAAGGGAACGACCTGAACCACCGCGGTGCCCGCCCCGAGCACCCGCAAGAACGACCACAGAGGGGATTCCACCGCCGGTGTGGCCGCCTCGCGGTGCGGCGCCCGCCCTACGACGCCCAACCACGACTCCCATATCGCCCGCTGGCGCTGCACCCGGTTGCCGTCGGACTCGTCGGGATTGCGGTGGGCGTAGACAGCGGCCGCGTCGGCTGCGGTCAGGTCGTGGCGTCCGGCCCGGTAGACGACTCGCCGCGCTCCGTCGGCACCGGTCCCGACCAGATCGTCTGCCAGCAGGTACGGCAGCGGCGCCGCGGAGCCGATGCTGTGGGCGAGGCTCTCGGTGGGCAATTCGACCACCCGCCCGAACCCGAGGCCGAACATGCCCTCAGCGACGTGCCGGACGGCTTCGGCGCCTCCCCGCGCGAAAGTGTCCGCCAGAGTGTCGGATGACGGCTCAATCTGGTCCGCGGAGCCCCCCGCCGGCGCCACCACGAGGTCAGCCGGCAGCAGCAGCACCCCGCCGCCCGCGTCGAAGCCCGTCAAGGCCACAAAAGCGACGCCGGTCAGGGCACCGTCGTGGGTGTGCAGCGTGAGCAGCGTCGGGGTTGCCTCCACCAACTCCACGTATCCGGGCTCGTCGGACGCCAGGACTATGCCTTCCTCTATCGGGTCCACCCTGGTCGTGAGGACGGCGCGGCCGCCCGTCAGGACCAGCACCAGGACGGAGAGCCCTGCTACGGCCACAAGCCCCGGATAGGCGAGCCTCCAGAACGGGTGGGACCGCGGAGCGAGCCGCCGTGCATGGTGGGCGCCTGGCACGAACCTCCGGAACGGGAGGGGCCGGCGAGCAGGCTTACGCCGCCGGCCGGGCATCAATCGGCGCAACCGTACAGGCCTCTCGATCGGACGATTCCAGCCACAGCGGCGGGCACGAGCGCCTCCACCGGTCGGCCGTCGGCGAACCGGGACCGGATGTCGCACGACGAGATGTCCAGCGCAGGGACCTCCACCACCACGGCCGGCCAACCGGCCGGAGGACCCCCGCCGGAGGGTCCCCGCCGGGTGACAACCACGGTCGAGGCCAAGTCTCGCACCTCCGCCGGGCGCCTCCAGCTCTCGAGTCCCCGAGCGGCGTCCGAGCCCACCACCAGCATCAGTTCGGCGTTGGGATGCAGGCCGCGCAACTCGCGCAAGGTGTCGGCCGTGCAGCTCTCGCCGCCGCGGTCGATCTCCAACGCGCTCGCCTCGAGCCCGTCAAGCTCGGCAACAGCGGCCCTCACCATCTCCAGCCGCACACCGGCCGGCGTCACCGGACGCAGCCCCGACTTCTGCCAGGGGTCGTTGGCCACCACGAACAGCACCTCGCAGAACCCAAGCCGGTGACGCACCTCCAGCCCGGCGGCGAGATGGCCGAGATGGGGCGGATCGAACGTCCCTCCCAGCACACCTATGCGAGGAGCGTCAGGTCGCAGCACCTCGGGAGTCTACGATCCGGCGGCGCCCGACGAGTCACCGTTCATCTAGTTGGTAGCGGTTGGCTTTCGCGGTCCGCTGGTCGGGCACCGTGAACGGTTGGGGTGCCCTGGCCTCGGTGCTGTGCGGGTTCTCGCTTCGGCGTCTGGGCGCGGTGTCGTGGGACGTGCGCCGTGTTGCCGCTGTCGACAGCCGCGGTGGGCGGTCTGCTTCGGTGGCTGCGCTTGGCGGGTTGCCGTGCTTCCTCGGCGTCGCTCCCTGGTGCTGTCGGCTTTGCTTGGAGGCCCTTTGAGCGGCAGCTGCGGCTTTGTGGCCGCGGCCCCGTCCTCTCCACATTCGTGCGCCCCAACCGGTCGCGGCGCTCCACCACCACAGTCCGCACCGACGGATCCTCCAGCATCCGACGCAGCTTCGCACGGTTGCCGTTCACCCCCGACGCCACCTCCGACTCAGTGCGCACCACACGCAGACCCCCACGCGCCGCCCACTCGCACAACCTCGACAACTGCCTGTCCAGGTCGCCGCGCTGACCAGAAGACGACACCCTCGCATACAGGCCCACACCATCGCCGGCGTCGTCGTCGGACACCTCCACGATGATCGTCCGAGTCCCCACCTTGCGCGTCGGCCAAGGCATCGTGCCCTGCCGATACCACGCATAAGCCGTCTTCGAGGAGTTCGGCGCCTTCGCCGACGCTCCCGAGTCCGATCTTCCCCTGCCGATACCACGCATAAGCCGTCTTCGGGCATATCCCATTGGCCCGAGCCCAGTCAGGCAATTTCATACCCTTCATGTCATCTAATCTACCATCCAGACAACCTACCAACTACCATCAACCCGAACAGTTGAGAACTCGCTGGGCGTGGCGGACGCTCACAAGCTCCCTGGCGGACGCGAGACGACGATCCGACGCAGCGCGGCGAGCCGTCCTCCCCGGTTCTCAACTCTCCGGGGCCGACCTGGACCCGCAAGCCGCTCGGGGCGGGTGACATATGTCACACCCCACGTCACGCCCTGTCCGGGCGCACGACTTGACTTGACGGGAGCCGACGCTTAAACTACGTTGATTCCATTGGGCTGGAGTGATGCACTTCGAGGGTGTGAGCCCGGCACCGAACCTCCCCTACAAGAAAGCGAGAAGGCTGTCCCTGCCGACGCGAGCAGGGGCCAGTCAGGTGGTCAGACATGAGCGACTCAGTAGGACAGTATCTCAACGAGATCGGAGCAGTCGCGCTGCTCAACGCCCAAGAGGAGCGCGAGCTCTCGCAGGCGATCGAGCGCGGCGTCGAAGCCCGCCTCCGCAAGGAGCAGGGGGAGAGAGGCCGCGACATCGCGAAGGCGATCCGCGAGGCCGCCGCGGCCAAGGACCGCTTCATCCGGGCCAACCTGCGCCTGGTGGTGAGCGTAGCCCGCCGCTATCCCCTCCCCCCCGGCATGGAACTGCTCGACCTCATCCAGGAGGGGAACCTCGGCCTCGAGCACGCGGTCGACAAGTTCGACTGGCGCAAGGGCTTCAAGTTCTCGACCTACGCCACGTTCTGGATACGCCAGTCCATCGGGCGGGCACTCGACCAGAAGGCGAGCCTGGTGCGCCTGCCCGGCGACCGGTCCGCGTCTTTGCGGGCCGCGCTGCGCCAGGTGTCCGGCGACGGCGACGAACTGGACGACGACCATGCCCGGCTGCACCGGCTGACCACCCCCACCTCCCTCGACCGCACCATCGGCGACGACGACAGCAACGAACTGATCGACCTGCTGCCCGACGCCAACCCCGGGCCCGAGCTCGAGGTGATGGCCAGGGCCGAGGAGGAGATGGTGACCGGCCTGCTCGACATCCTCGAACCCCGTGCCAAGTACGCGGTCGAGCAGCGTTTCGGTCTCTCCGACGGCATCAAGCGCTCCTACCGCGAAGTCGGCGAAGAGCTGGGCGTCACCGCCGAGGCAGCCCGCCGCTTGGTGAAGCGCGCCATCAACACCGTGCGCGACCACGCCGAGGAGCTGAGCCTGGCTGAAACGGTCGACGCGGCGTAACGCCCATGTCCGCCGGAGCTCCGACCCTGTTGGCCGGCGGAACGGACTGGTCGCCCTCGTCGTGGAGGACCAAACCGGCACGCCATCAGCCGGCTTGGCCCGACCAGGCCGAGCTCGATCAAACCACCAAAGCCCTGCACGACCTGCCTCCGCTGGTCTTCGCCGGGGAGTCCCGCTCGTTGATGAACCAACTCGGGCGGGTAGCCGACGGCAAGGCTTTCCTGCTGCAGGCCGGCGACTGCGCCGAGTCGTTCGACACTTCCGCCGACTCGATCCGCGACAGGCTGCGGGTGATCCTGCAGATGGCCATCGTGCTGACCTACTCGGGAGGCGTGCCGCTGGTGAAGGTCGGCCGCATCGCGGGACAGTTCGCCAAGCCCCGGTCCAGCCCCACCGAGACCAAGGGCAAACTCGAACTCACCTCGTTCCTCGGCCACATGGTCAACGACATCGGTTTCAGCGAGGCCGAGAGGCTGCCCGATCCGCGCCGCCTGCTCACCGCCTACCACCGGGCCGCGTCCACCCTCAACCTGCTGCGGGCCTTCACCCGAGGCGGCTACGCCGACCTGTCGCAGGTGTCGAGCTGGAACCGGGAGTTCGTGTCCACCTCGCCCGCAGGCCAGCGCTACACCCGCATGGCCGAGGACATCGACCGGGCGCTGCGATTCATGACCGCGTGCGGCGTGACCAGCACCAACACGCGGCCGCTGCACGAAGTGGAGTTCTACACCAGCCACGAGGCCTTGGTGCTCGACTACGAGGAGGCGCTGACCCGCGAGGACTCGACCACCGGCGGCTGGTACGACTGCTCCGCGCACATGCTGTGGATCGGCGAGCGCACACGGCAGATCGACGGCGCCCACGTGGAGTTCCTGCGAGGCGTGCAGAACCCCCTAGGCTGCAAGATCGGGCCCACCGCCACCGCCGAAGACGCAGTCACGCTGTGTGAGCTGCTCAACCCCCGGCGTGTGCCCGGCCGGCTCACCCTCATCACCAGGATGGGCGCCGGCAACGTCGAGACGGTGCTGCCGCCGCTGCTGCGGGCGGTGCGCGACTCCGGCCATCCGGTGGCCTGGGCGTGCGACCCGATGCACGGCAACACGTACACCTCGGCCGCGGGGCGAAAAACCCGCCACTTCGACGACGTGCTGGCCGAGATCAGCGGCTTCTTCGCCGCTCACCAAGCCTGCGGGACCTGGCCCGGGGGCGTACACGTCGAGTTGACCGGCGACGCGGTGACCGAGTGCGTGGGCGGCGCCGACGACATCAGCCACGAGGACTTGGAGCAGGCATTCGAGACGCTGTGCGACCCCCGCCTCAACGGCCGCCAGTCGGTTGACCTCGCCTTCCGAGTAGCCGAGATGCTCTCCGGCCGCTCCTGACCGGCAACATCCCGACGAGCGGTCGAGCCGGCGGGAGAGCCTAGCCGACGGGGGGCTGGTACCAGCCCCCGCCGATGGTGTAGCCGCCGCGGTTCACCACCCACAGACGCATGGACTCCGCCAGGATGCCCGTCTGTGTGTCTGCTACGACTTCGGTCACCCAGGCACCGGTCTCGGGGGCCTCGAACACCGCGACGCCGAACAGGTCGCCGATGTCGGTTCCCACCAGTTCAGTATTGTTGAACGCCGAGACGATCCGGCCGCTGTCGTCGGCCAGGAACCCGATCCACTTCCCCTCGGCGTTGTCCGTGTTCTCGTAATAAAACAGGATCTGCTCCAGCGCGCCGGCGAAACCGGAGGGCTGCGTGTACTCGGCCAGCGTCGCCTCCAGCCCGGCCGAGTCCAGCCGGTTGGCGAAGCTCCCCACCAGCGCCTGCAGGAACTCCTCAGCCTCGATGTACCAGCCGGAGGCGAACAACAGCCCGTCGTGCCTCACAGCCCACACGTTCTTGAGCTCCGACTCTCCCAACTGGCCCAGCGCCACATCGCCGGTCGCGGGATTGCCGTACACATACGACACCCACCTGCCCTCTTCGGTGGCCGACAGCAGTTCGCCCCCGAAGACGTAGCCGTTGGCGTCGGTGCCGACCCAACCGTTCACGTCCAGTCCCCGACGTCCCGGGTCGTAATGGCCGATCACCGTGTCGTCGGCGTCGATGATGAACACGTACCACTGGCCGTCGACGCTCTCGGTGCTATTGTAGTGGGCCAGAGTGGCCTCCAAGCCCTCACGGTCGTAACGGCTGATCGCGCTCTCCACCACGTACTTCGTGTACTCCGCCGCCGCGTCCCTAGACGGAATCACCGCAACCACGCCGCGGGCGATCCCCTCGACCTCCTCAACCGACAGGCCCACAGCGTCCGCGTCCATGCCGACAACAGTGGACTCCACGATCGCCTCGACCTCCTCGGCCGACACACCCGCACCGGACGCGTCCACGCCCGCCATCACCGACTCCACGATTCCCTCGACCTCCTCGGCCGACAGGCCCGCATCGGACTCGGGCGCATCCATGTCCGCGATCGCCGACTCCACGATCGCCTCCACCTCCTCAGCCGAAAGACCCGCATCGCTGCCGCAACCAACCATCAGCAGCGATGCCGCCAGCACCGCGCCCAACCCGGTTCTCACCATCATCATGCCCTTGCCTTTCTAGGTGTCTCGACGGCCGGAGGGGCCGATCCGGCCAGTACCGCTCACTGACTCTCGACGGAAGCATACCGTCGGGATGCTGCCGCACCGCCGCCCGGTCGACGCTGCGAGCAGGCATCTCCGCGACCACGGGCCGACGGACTCCCCCGAAGCACCCATCATCACAGCAGGCGCACCGTTCCTATACCGATAGATGGTTGTTCTGTCGGCGGCGTCCCGAACGGTGTTGGACGCCTGTGCGTGCAGCGGGTCGGGTGTCCGTCCGGGCGGTTGTCGCATCCCGTGGGGCGTCCGTCGTTGCCTGTCGCTGCTGCCATGCCAGTCGTGTCAGCGGTCCGCTCAAGGGCCCCGGCCTGGAGTGGTGGTTCCGACGCGCCGCGCAGGCGCGGACCGCGGCAACGTCGCGGGGCTGGTGCGAGGCGCACCCCTACAACCACAAGCCGACCCACAAGCCGACGCGCCGCGCGGGCGCGGACCGCGGGCGGCTCCGGCGTCGCAAGCCGGCGTGGCATCTCCTCGACCGCGGGCCGACGCGCCGCGCACGGGCCGGAGGTATGTGGGCCAGCGTTGGAGGGACTCGACATGCGGGCCGACGCGCCGCGCACGGGCCGGAGCTCCCGCTGGTCGCGGGCCGCCGACACGGCCGCCCCGGAGCCCGGCTGCGGCGAGACCCCGCCACAGACGGGCCAAAACAGACGGCGACAGCCGGGTGGAACTGGTGGACCACGAGACCCCGCCACAGACGGGCCAAAGACCGCCGGACCGCCCCGGAGCCCGAGATTAGCGAATCCCGGAAGGCTCTCACTACACTCAGCGAGCAGACGGAAACCCCGGTCCCCGAACGTAGGCGGTCAAACGATGGACAAGACGACTCTTCCCGGTCAGCGTTGGATCTGGTCGGCGGCGGCGGCGGCGGTCTTGGCCGCGATGCTGGCGGTCGCGGGATCCGGCGGAGCAGCAGCGCAGGCATCGAACGCTCCCCGCGTGGTGAGCAGCGAGTTCACCTCCGTGCCGTCGCACCGGTCGTCGGACTGGAGCGTGGACGGGATCTGGTGGGTGCGCCCGCCCGAGCCGGACGCCTCCGACGGGTCCGACGCCTCCGACACCTCCGACGAGTCCGACGGGTCCGACGCCTCCGACGGGTCCGACGCCTCCGACGGGTCCGACGCCTCCGACGGGTCCGACGCCTCCGACGGGTCCGACGCCTCCGACGGGTCCGACGACGGTGTCTACGACACTTATGCGACCGGCGACGTGATCGAGGTGACCCACACGTTCAACGAGCCGGTGGAGGCCACCGGCAGCCTCGGTTCGAACCTGTGGATAGACGGGAAATGGCGCGGCGCCTACTACGTCTCAGGATCGGGCACCAAAGAGTTGAAGTTCCACTACACCGTCGTCGACGAGGATCTGGATCTCGACGGCGTGATACTGCAGGCGGGCACTGCAGCCCATCCCGGCATCTGGGGTTCGGGATCGGTCACCAGCGTGGCCACCGGCGCAGCGGCCAGCACCGTCTTCCCGGGGTTGAAGGACCCCGATCACAAAGTCGGCCCCGTGCCGTACATCAACGACATCGAGGTCATCGCCGCCGACGAGGAGTACGTGACCCTGCGGGGCGAGACCAAAACGATCGAGACGCACGGCGTGATCCAGCTGAGGGTCACCTACAACACTCCGGTCGAGGTCGAGGGCGAGCCCATGTTCCAATTGGAGTTCGGCCCCAACGAGGGCGGCGGAACCCTCGAGGAAGTCCGCTGGAACAGGGATGCCCGTTTCCGCGACTTCATCTCGGATCCGATCGAGGGCACCCACAGATGGTTCGAGAACAAGGCAAAGCTGAGATTCGAGTACTGGGTTGAGGGCGGCATCACCGACACCGACGGAATCAGCATCCTGGGCGGCCACATCGGCGGCAAGATCAAGGCGCGCTCCGGAGGCCGGGAGGCCGTGCACTACGACATCCGGGAATGGCGTGAAATGACCGAGTTCCAGATGGCCACCGCAGAGGCGCCGAAGGCCACCGGCTTCGAGATCGTCTCTGAGCCCACGCACCGCACGGAGCACAGCGACACCAACAACACCTACGACGTCGGCGAGGAAATCCAGATCAAGGTGACGTTCGACGAGCCCATCATCTCCAAGCACGGCATCCTGCCCGGGTCCGCGGCCCTGCCCATCAATGTGGGAGGCAAGCTGCGCGCCGCGTTGAACGACCTCTCCGAGAGGGCCGACGACTACGTCGACGAACCCTCCACCACCGAGATCTTCACCTATGTGGTGCGCGAGGACGACGTGGACGACGACGGCATAAGCATCGACCCGGTCAGCGAGGAGGACGTGTACGACTGGCCGTACAACTTCGCCCTCTACAGGAGGATCGGCTTCAACACCCACATCGTCAGCGTGGCCACCGACACCCTGGCCGCGGGCATCCATGACGGAATGCCCGCTCAGTCCGGCCACCGCGTCGGCGACGTCGAGCCACAGATCACCGGCGTCGAGGTCGTCTCGTCGCCCGCGGTGGGCGACACCTACAATACGTGGGAGACGATCGAGGTCGCCCTCACGTTCGACACCGAGGTCGAGGCCGACACCGGCGACGACGGCGGCTTCGGGTTCGAGGTATACCTCGACATCGACGAGGGTTCCCCACCGGCGTCGAGCTACATCGACGACTTCGTCGTCGCCTCCTACGCCCGAGGCAACGGCACCGACACGCTCGTGTTCGCCCACACCCTCACCGGCGGCGAGTCCGACCTCGACGGCATCAGCGTCTACGGCTTCACCGGCAGCGTAACCACCGTGAACGGCGACGTCGAAAGGGGATGGGAGTACGTCTTCGGAGACTCCGACGCCACCAGCCACGTGTTCAGCTCCCTGCCGGACCACAAGGTCGACGCGCCGCATCCACCGACGATTGTCAGCATCGAGGTCGATTCGACGCCCGAGCACCGCACTCCTGAATCCCCCTTCGACAACACCTACAACGCTCGCGACTCCATCGTCTTCGAGGCGACGTTCGACCAGGCCGTCAAGGTCCGACTCCAAGCGCTGCAGTACAACGATCCCAACCGCCCCGGCCTCGACGTCAACATCGGCGGCACGACCCGGCGGGCCTTGATCATCGACCTGGACCGCGACGCGGACCGTGCCCCGGGCAGTGCCCCAGAACCCGTGTTGGATGACCCAGAACCCGTGTTGGATCCAGACCCCGTGTTGGATCCCGGGGTGGGCGTGCCCGCCCACATAGTGACCACGCCCGGGAGCACGGAGACCGATCCCCCGGCGGAGGCGGGCAACAGGAGTGTCTACTTCGTCTACGAAGTGCAGGCCGACGACTACGACGCCGACGGGGTGAGCGTCGATGCGTCGACCGCCGAAGGCACCGGATTCAATGACAACATCGTGTCGGGGAGCAGCGGCCTTCCGGCGGCGGCCGCCCACGAGGGCATGTCCGACCAGGATCGCCATCTGGTCGGCGGCCTCAAGCCTGAACTGCTCGCCGTCCAACTCACCGGAACCCCCGACGACGGCGAGACCTACAGGCCGGGCGAGGTCATTCAGGTCACCCTCAGCTACAACACCCCGGTCACGGTCGCTGAGAACCCGGAGGCGACGCCCTACTTCCGCCTGGCGGTCGGCACCACAGACGTCGGCAGCAGGGAGGACGCCTACCGCGACGCCGAGTACGCCAGCGGATCGGGTACCACTGCATTGGTGTTCGAGTACACCGTCACCGACGATGACTCCGACACCGACGGCATCGAGCTCGTCGAGGGGCCGCTGATAAGCCCCGACGACGTTTACGCCACGTCGGGAGGCCTGATCGTCGAGAGCGGCGAGAGCAACCAACTCGACGACTTCGACGGCTCCACCAGCTACAAGGCGGGCTCGGAGGAGACCCGGCGGATCGGCGGTCTGTAGGCCAGCGCTCCGGCCCAGCACTCCTCAACCAGCGCTCCGGCCCAGCACTCCTCAACCAGCACTCCTCCCGCTGCCGGGTGGACGTGGACTTCCTCGCGGCGAACGACGGCTTGGCGGCGCCCGCGGGGCTGGCGGCCACGGTGAGCGGCGGCACGGTGAGCCTGGCCTGGGACGCGGTGGACGCCGCCACCGGCTACCACGTGCTGCACCAGGGTCCCGGCCAGTCGGCGCACATCCTGGTCGCCTCGCCCACCGCCAATTCCCACACCGACACGGCGGTGGACGCGGGCACAGACTACGCCTACTACATGGTGGCGGTGAGGTCTGCGATCGAGTTGAGCGAGCCGTCCGCCACGGTGGAGGCGGCCACTAGGACCGAGAACTTCACCCCGTACTCGCTGTACGGCGACTCCTGCCAGGGCCAGGCAACACAACTGTACGGCGAGGCGCTGCCGACGGGCAGCTACACCCTGACGGCCACCGCCTGCACCGAGCGCAGCCTGGGCGGTGCTGGTGCGGCCCCGGATCGGCGCCGACAGGATACGATCCGATACTGCCACCACAATGGAGGTGTCCGTGAAGAACGCTTGGGAGTGGCCCGGCTCCAGATGGTGGCGCGTCGACCTTCACGCGCACTCACCGGCGTCCCACGACTTCCAGAACGACGGGACTGCGGGCGCCGATGCGGCTCGCCGGTGGATGGAGTCCGCCCGCGACACCGGTCTCGACGCGGTTGCTGTGACGGACCACAATTCGTCGAAGTTCGTGACGGCGCTGCAGCAGGCTGCCTCCGAGGTGGACAATGCTCCGGTGCTCTTCCCCGGCGTGGAACTAACCGCCAGTGACGGAACCCATCTCCTGCTCATCGCCAACCCGGACGCCGGACAGGAGAGCATCGACGATCTGCTGTCCCGAATGGAGATTCCGGTGGAACAGCGCGGCGAGCAGACCGCACGCACCACCCAGAGCGTCGAAGAGGTCTTGGCGAAGTGCGCTGGCGATGCGCTCGTGATCGCGGCTCACGTCAACAAGCCTGAGGGACTGTTGCACCATACGGGCCAGCAGCGGATTGCAGAATTACGCGATCCGAGGCTTGCAGCAGTGGAGGTCCACCCCGACACCCCGTTCGACGAGTCGTGGCTCGACGGCAGCAAGACCCAAATAGGGCGGAAGATCTCCATGATCTGGGCTTCTGACAGCCACTCCTACGACAGCCTCGGCACGCGCTACACATGGGTCAAGATGACAGAACCCACTCTCGAAGGACTGCGACTAGCTCTGTCCGACGGCAGCGATTCACTCAAGCCTGCCCGGAGGGAGGACACGGAGAATCCCAACGCGCACGCCGAGATGGCAATAGAGAAGATCACGGTACAAGGCACCAAGCACATAGGTCGCCCGTCACCGACCGAAGTCCGGCTCAATCCATGGATGAACGCCATCATCGGCGGACGCGGCACAGGGAAATCGACTCTGCTCGACCTGCTCCGAAAGTCGATGAGACGGGAGGGGGAGCTTGATGGCGCGGGAATAGGTCAGGAAGGATCGCTGCGGGGTCTCTTCGACGACCGAATGTGTGTACCGGCAACTCGTTCCGACGGCGGCTTGCTCACCGAGGAGTCTCGCGTGGAGGTCGTCTACCGCAAGGACGGTGACCGGTTTCTTGTCTCGTGGAGCCAGAATGGAACCGCTCAGCCAATCGCTCGGCTGAGCAATGGCGACGTAAGCACAGAAGAGGGCAGCGTCTCGGAACGATTCCCCGTGCGGATCTACAGCCAGAAGCAGCTGTTCGCCCTAGCCCAGAACCCGGATGCGCTCCTCGCGGTTCTTGACGACACCAGAGAGGTCGACGGTGCCGACGCCAACCGAGAATTGCAGAGGTTGAAGGATCGGTATCTCGCTCTGCGTGCGGAGGCCCGACGGGCTCTAACGCATGCGCGGGAACTGCCGGATCGGAGGGCGTCTCTGGTCGATGCCCAACGGAAACTGGATCTCCTCCAACAGGGTGGACATGCAGAGGTTCTGCGCCTCTACCGAAACCGTCGCCGAACTGACGGCACATGGAAAGCGATACAGGCAGCATCCGAACAGGGTCTGAACGCCGTCGGTGAGGCGGTTGGAGCGGTGGCCGTGTCTGACTTGAACTTGCCGTCCGGTGACGACGCTGCCGCACCAGCGTTAGAACGTGCACACCTATCGCTCCATCAGCTGATGATGGATTTCAGAAGCCGGATGCTTGACAGCATCGAAGATGCGCGCACACGGATGGCTGAGGTACTCCAAGGCGAGGACGCCAGCCAATGGGGCACCGCGGTCGATGCTAGCGAGCAGGCGTACCAGATCACCGTCTCTCAACTCGAGGCAGAGGGAATCGCAGACCCATCGGAATACGGCGAGCTAATTGAGCGAGCACGGGAGTTCGAAACCGAGATACAAGATCTCGGATCGGAAGAACAGAAGGCGCATCGTCTGGAGCGCGAGGCGGACATCGTGCTTGCCGAGTACCGAAAAGCACAGAGCCAACTCAGCGCCAAACGCAGAGACTTCGCGGCCCGCGCCTCCGGTGACACCCTTCGTGTCGCGGTGACCGGGTTTGCCGAACACTCAGATCTTGCTGAGGAACTTAAGGACATTCTAGGAGTCGACGCATTCAACGAGGATCGAAAGCTGATTGCCGAACACATACGGCCGAAGGGAGACAACGACTGGGACTGGAGACGACTGGACGCTGTTGTTAGCGCGATGCGGGCATTCCAGTCTGGGAAAACCGATACCTGGGAAACTAGAGATGCCCGGTTCGCGCGTCGACTGGGGGGACTGCCCGCGGAACGGATCGATCGCTTGGCGCTTTACCTTCCCCGGGACGCCATTCGGGTTGAGTTCCGAAGCGACGATTCTGCTTCATGGCGGCCAATGGCCCAGGGATCGCCAGGGCAGCAGACTGCGGCTCTCTTGGCTTTTGTGCTCGGTTTCGGGTCTGAACCCATCATGCTGGACCAACCTGAGGACGACTTGGACAGCACGCTCATTTTCGAGCTGCTGGTTAGACGCTTCCGCGAGACGAAGCTAGCAAGGCAGTTGATCCTCGTGACTCACAACCCGAATATCGTGGTGCATGGCGACGCGGAATACGTGCTGTCATTGGATGTCAAGGGCTCGCGAACATCTGTCAGCTGTAAGGGCGGGCTTCAGGAACAAGCTGTGCGAGAAGAGATCTGTCGTGTGATGGAAGGCGGCAGGGAAGCCTTCAAGAGCCGTTACCGTCGGATTATGCCGTTCAGGAGAGTCACATGACAACGCCGAGCGATGAGCTATCAAGGCGGATTCGGCTCGGCGAGGACTCCACTCTGGAACTGAAGCGAATACTTCTGGCCGGAAATCGGGTGACTGGGCCGCACCGAGGTCACTTCGCAGACGAGATAGCGAGCATGGCCAACGGCCTGGGCGGGACCGTCGTGTTGGGGGTGGATGACAAGACCCGCGACGTGCTAGGCATCCCGCTTGAATCTCTGGACGTCGTCGAGACTTGGACGCGCGACATCTGCAACGATTCGATCAGCCCACCTTTGGACGCGACTATCAGGAAGTTGGAGATCCGAGGACCGTCCGGCGACCTTCTTGCCGTCGTCCGCGTCGATGTCCCGCGGAGCCTGTTCGTCCACAGGAGTCCCGGCGGATACTTCAGAAGAATCGGCAGCTCCAGTCGAGAGATGTCGCCGGAGCTCCTCGCCAGGTTGTTTCAAGAGCGCAGTCAGAGCAGGCTGATCCGGTTCGACGAGTCCGTCGTCCCGGGCACAGAGCCGACGGACCTAGACGAGCGCCTCGTCGCGCGGTTCCAATCGCGGTCAGCGACACCGGATGACACCTACCTGCACAAGCTTCGGATCGTCGCCGCGGACGACGACGGCACCGTCCGCCTGACAGTCGCCGGCGTCCTCATGTGCGCGAGCGAACCCCGCAGGTGGCTGCCCCACGCGCAGATCCAAGCGGTCCACTACGCCGGAGAGCGCAGCGATGTGAACTACCAGACCGACGCCAGGGACCTAGACGGACCGCTGGATTCCCAAGTGGTGGAGGCACTGCATTTCGTGAAGCGCAACATGCGAGTGAGCGCGACAAAGGCTGTGGCCCGAGCCGAGTGTCCCCAGTTCAGCGAGAGAGCCGTGTTCGAGGCGCTGGTCAATGCCGTCGCACACCGAGACTACTCCATGGCCGGGGCACAGATCAGACTGCACATGTTCCGAGATCGACTCGAGTTGTACGTGCCCGGCGACCTGGCCAACACGCTCACCGCCGACAGCATCCACCTGCGCCAGTACAGCCGCAATGAGCTGATCGTCTCCCTGCTGGTCCGTTGCGAAGTTCCCGGATCGACCGGGCTCGGCCGGACTCGCATGATGGAACGCCGAGGGGACGGAGTGCCGATCATTCTCGACGAGAGCCGCGAGCTGTCGGGACGCGCACCGGAGTACAGCCTCATCGATGACAGCGAACTTCGGCTGACAATCTGGGGGGCATCCACCAACGATTAGCGGCTCTCCGCACTTCTTCTGACAGCGTTCACGGATGGTCGTGGCGGTGCCCCGAACGGACGGGGCTCGGTGTGCTCGATCAGCGAGAGCTGCACGGTCACAACGACGAGGCGGATCTCGGTTGCAGCGTTGAACGGCGTCGCGTTCGGATCAGTCTCTCGGCAGCGACGGCTGCCGGACCGCCGAGATGCGGCTGCCGGCCGGGCTCGCATCGCGTTCGGATCAGTCTTCTGGCAGCGACGGCGGAAGAGAGGCGACGGTCCGGACGGTCTCGACGCTCACTGCCACGAGGCGGCGCAGGTGCCGGATCAGGTTGAACGGCTCGTCGGCCCAGGCGTGCCATCCGTTGGGGTCGTCGACGATGCCGGACGCCTTGTCGTGCTTGACCCGCAGGCTCTCGATGGCCCAGTGCAGCGGCGAGCGGCCCGACACGGTGTAGTCGTGGGCCTCGGCCGGTATCCCGACGAGACGGCAGCGTTCGTTGATCATGAGAATGCTGCGGTCCTCTCGGCCTTGGCCGCGCCCGCCGCCCCAGCGCATCTTGGTGGCGATGCGGTAGGCGCCTGGGTCGGCGGCGCCCTCGTCGGGCTCGCCGTCGACGAGGCAGTCCAGCGGATACTCCTCGACTGTCTCATAGCCGACATGCAGATCGATCAGCGCGCGACCCGCCGCCCGGAACGCCTCGAAGTCGGCTAGGCCGCCGACGAGCGGGATGCGCGGCAGGTTGCGCTGAAGGTCATGGCGGTAGCGCTCGCGCCAGTCGGGCGCGTGCATCACGCCGTACATGTACTCCCAGACGTCGTCCTTGGCGACCGCTGGGCCGTAGGCGTCCCGAAACTGTGCGAGCGCCCAGTCGGTGACGTTGTCCCTGTCGGACGGCTCGGCCTCGAACAGTGCTTCGCTCATGGCCTGCGGCGCCTCCGCAGTTCGGGAGCAGGCCCCGCCTCGCCCGATTCGAAGCCGGCCCGGGGCAGTGCCCGAGTCTGCTGGCCCGGACCCATGAGATGCAGGTCGGGAACCGACACTGCGGCCAAAGCCCCGAAGATCGCCATGTTCGAGGGACCGGCGACCATCACCGCCTCCGCCGGGGCAGTGCCCGAGTCTGACGCGAGCCGTTGATGAAGGCCAGGTCGGTGATCGTCGCTGCTGCGAGCGCCTGGAAGACCATGTTGGACGTCCCCGAGATCAAGATCGCCTCCGCCGCGGGACGGCTCTGGTGGGCTGGTTGGTTCCCGAGGCGCTGAGATCGGCCGGAACGACTGTGGCCAGCGCGGTGAAGATCGCCCGATTGTTGGGCGAAGCGACCAAGACCCCCCCCCCCCGGCGGTCACGGCCTGCGGCGGCACGCCGCCCTGCACGCCGGATCCACTGTGTGAAGGTCTGCCGGCACCGTAGCGGCCAGCGCCGCGAACACTGTCCGATTCGACGGGCTCGACATCAGGATCGCCTCCGTCCGGGCACTGCTCGGCATCCGCCGTCCAGGCTGTTGAGGTCCGGGGGCACTGTCGTAGCGAGGGCGGCGAATCGGGTTCTGTTGGACGGACCGCTGACCAGCTGGGGGGGGGGGCGGCCTCTTCTGCCACTCGTGGGAACATCTTGGAGATGGTCTTGACCGACGACAGGATGCGATCGTCCTCGTAGAGCCAGAGTTTGGTGAACGGCCGGTACAGGACCTCACGGATGCGGGACTCGTCGAAGACGGCCTCCTCACGCCGGCGCAGCGACTGCTTGAGGGTGCCGGTCCACTTGATCCGGTCGAGTTCGTCGTTCTCAGTACACTCATCGACGGTGCAACCCGCCTCCACGAGTTCGAGGGCCTCGTTGTAGGCGTCGATCAAACGGCTCATGCGGGCGCACAGCGCCTCACGCGAGAACGAGTAGACGTAGGTGTCGCAGTTGGTCGCAATGCCCAGCGCGTGGTCTGAGACGACGCTCGCACCTCTACTGGAAGAGTCAAGTTCGCACACCGGCATCAGGTCCGCGAAGCTGCCGTCGGTGACGTTGACCCAGTCGTGGGCGTCGTTGGGCTCCACCGTCTCGAACCGGTCGCTGGTCACGTCGCCGAGCTCGGCGAGCCAGTCGAACTTCTGCTTCAGAGTCGAGTACTCCGGGACCTCCGCGTAGCGCAGCACGGCGGGCTGATCGGGCGGCCTGCCCGGGTTGCGCACCAGCACGGTGATCTGAACCCCGCTTCGCGACCCGTGACCCTTTCTAACTTCTGAGTCCTCGCGAATGTCAATCCCGAAGATGACCTGGCCCTCTCTGGCACGCTCGTCGTCGGACTTCATGGCGTCGCCCAAGAGGTTGACCACGTAGATGCCGGTGAACTCGTCGCGCAGCGCAGCCCGCATCCCGGCCAGCGACGGCGCGTTGCCGAGAGAGTTGGGATGCACGAACGCCACGATCCCCGGACGGGAAACGTCGCCGTCCGGACCGCTGAGCCGATCAGAGGCCCAACGGATCGCCTCCACATACAGATTTCCGGCGGACTTTCCGGCGCCTCGGCCTGTGACCTGTTTGTGGCGCTTGCCGTAGGTCTCGCGGACTCGCTGCTCGATGTGGGGGTAGGAGATGTTGGGGTTGTCGTCACCGGCGGACTTCTGGCCCGCCGACCAGGGCGGGTTGGCGACGATCACCTGGATCGCGAGCTCGCTCTGGGCTTTGGCCCTTCCGCTGTTGTCGGCGATGGCGCCCGTGCCGGGCAGCCAGCCGTCGGCCGCGAGATGGAAGGTGTCGGTGAGCACGATCCCCTCGAAGGGCTCGTAGGCGCCGGTGCGCTCGCGGCAGCCCTCCTCGATCTTGAGAGCGGCCAGGTAGTAGGCCAGCAGCACCACCTCGTTGGCGTGGATCTCCGGCGCGCCGCCCGAGGCGAACCCCGACACCTCGCCCTGGAACTTGCGGGCCAGATCGCGGTCGCGCACCAAGAACTCTCCGTCCGCGTCCCGCTGGGTGAGCAGCCGGTTGACGAAGGTGCCGGTGCCGGTGAAGGGGTCCAGGATGTTCACGCCCGCATCGGAGACCCCCCGCCCGAACTCGGATCGGGCCACGGCATCGACGGAGCGCAGCATGAAGTCCACCAGCTCCACCGGCGTGTACACGATCCCGAGGCGCTTGGTCTCGTCAGGCATCGCCGCTGCGAAGAACTGCTCGTACACCTCGAGCATCACCTTGATCCGGGTGTCGGAGTCCGCCGCGCCCGAGAGCCGGTCGGCGACGCTGGCATAGAAGCGATCGAGGCCGCGGGTCTCGTCACGCAGCAGCACGTCCTCCTCCTTGAACGTGTCGAGCAGCTCGTTGAGCGCCTTGGAGATCGGGTTGCGGTCCGCGAACCCGCTCTCGGAGAACAGCGCGTCGAACACCGGGACAGTCACCACATGCTGGGCCAGCATCGAGACGAGCTCGGCGCGCGGCACCGCTCGGCCGACGGTTGCGGCCATGTCGGCCTCGAACACCTCGAAGGCCCCCGCGAGCTGGGCGTTGGCGCGGAGCGCGGTGCGGGCCCGTTCGGCGATAGTGCCCGTGATGCGGGCCACTTCAGCGCCCCAGCGGTGCCAATACTGGCGGTCGCCGCACTGCTCCACCACTCTGGAGGCCACTGCGTCGTGCAGCGGCAGCCGGCCCTGCACGCCGTAGCGGGACTCGTCGAGCACCCCGCAGTCGCCGTCGCAGCCGAAGGCGCCGCATCGGTCGCAGAGCCCGGTGGTCAGGATCCTCATTGGCGGCTCGCCGGTCAGGTCCGCGGTGTTGATGGCCACGTCGAGGCGCTCGTCGTGGGAGCGCAACGCCTTGAGGACGCTCCACACGACCTTGAAGTCCGATCCCGAGAGCACCTCGTCGTCGTCGAGGCTCATCCCGGCGGGCACCACCACCGGCAGCACCACGTAGCCGCAGGCCTTTCCCGGCGAGCGGCGCATCACCCGGCCCACAGCCTGCACCACGTCTGTCTGAGAGCGCTTGGGCTCGAGGAACAGCACCGCGTCGAGCGCGGGCACGTCCACGCCCTCAGTCAGGCACTTGGCGTTGGTGACGATGCGGCAACCGCCGCCGGGGTCGCCGCCGCGCAGCCATCCGAGGATCCGGGAGCGCTGCAAGGCGTTGCGGCTGCCGTCGGTGTGGCGCACCTCGAAGCCGAGCAGCTCCGGCCGACCGTCGTCGTCAGCGTCGGGACGCGATCGGGAGACAGGATCGAGCCGGCCAGCTCGTCGGCGCGCCGCGACCGCGGCCGAGTCCTCGCCGCTGACAGCTTCGACTATCGGGTTCCAGTAGCGCTCAACCCGCTGGGAGCTGCCGATCGTGTTGGTGAACGCTATGGCGCGGCAGGCGCTCAGGCCGCCGCCCGCGAGCGCCCCCGTGACACGGCCGTGCGGCGTGCGAGTACTCGGATCCGCGAGCGCGTCCCAGCACCCCACGAACTTGACTGCCTCGGCGGTGCTGACCGCCTGGCTGCGAGACCCCCCGTTGCTTTAAGTGTTGTGTTCTGTTCACGCGACTTTTGGCACCCCTCGCGGGGTTGAACTTGTGGTTTGTTCTTCACGGTTCGGTGAGTGTGTCTCACCCAGCGGGTCGTGCCCGGCCTGACGGCCATCGGCTGGTCCGCCGAAGCGGATGAGCCGGGGTGGGTCTTCTAGTCCCTCTTCCGTTTCGCGTGGTGCTTCTGGTAGCGCCACGCTCGCAGCCGCAACTCTGCTGCGTTCCGGTACAGGCTCGTAAACCACCGTGAGTCCGTACCGGGCTAGGTTGATCGCTGCGTTGTCGTCACGGTCGTGGCGAGCACCGCAGTCCTCGTTTTTGCATGTCCAACAGGTTTCCCAGTCGTTTTTGGTGCGGGTTCCGCATTGGTGACATGTTTGGCTCGACGGGAACCAGCGGTCGGCCAACACAAGGTTGGAGCCGTACCACTCGCATTTGTATTCGAGTTGTCGCCGCAGTTCTCCTAATGCGGCGTCGCTGATCCCTCGTCGGCGTGCCCGTGCGCCGGGCAAGCCTTTCTGTCGCTTCATCCCGGCTATGTTGAGGTCTTCAATCACGATCTCGCCGTGGGTTTTGGCGAGTCGTGTCGTCAACTTGTGCATAGAGTCGCGGCGTTTGGCTGCGACCTCGGCATGTAGCTTGGAGATTCGTTGCTGCTGTTTCTTGCAGCGGTTCGATCCTCGCTGCCCTCGGCTCTGGGAGCGTTGCAACACAGCGAGCTTCGACAAAGCGTGCTCTAACGGTTTCGGGCGCGGCACGCGTTCGATGATTGTCCCGTCGGGTGCGGCGACCACCGCGAGCCACCGCAAACCAACGTCGATCCCGACACGGGATACAGGCGACAACGGTTTGTGATGGCGTTGCGGCCTCAACACATCGACCTTCAACGACACATAGAACTGGTCGCCCGCCCCGATGGAGACAGTGGCGGACTTGATACGGGCCATTCCCTTGTTGATGAGCCTGTCAAGCCTGCGAGCGTTCTCCCCGAGACGGATCACACCATGACGCGGCAGCCGCACATGGCGACGGTCGGTCAGCTTGATAGTTCCAGTGCTGATCCTGTACGAATCCCTGTTCCGTCCCTTCTTGTGGAACCGTGGGAACCCCAACTTCGGGCCTTTGCGTCTCCCCGCCCGCGACGCAACCCAATCCCAGTAAGCGCCAACAGCGTCAGAGATTCCGTTCGCTGCAGCTTCTTTGGATACCTCCGGCCACCACTCCTGGAACGTGTCGCCATCAACACACAACTCGCGTTTCTCGATGTTCCATCGCTTGCGGAAATCAGGAAACGACTTCAACTGCTCCAACTCCGCCACGGTCCCCGCAGCTTTGGCCTTGTGATATTCGTCGATCTGCTCTTTGAAAACCGCCACAGTCCAGTTGTGCGCCTTACGGCGCATCCCGGCATGACGACGAATCAACACCTTCGTCGCTTCGTCAGGGTCAAGCCGGAACTTGAACGCTTGATGCGACCAACCCTCAGGCAACGGTTCCCGACCCTTACGCATCAGCCCGCACCACCGACATCCACGCTCTGAGCCGAAGCCAACGCAGCCTCAGCACGCCGCTTCGCTCCACGGCGACCGTACACGCGAGCACACAACGAAGTCACAACCTCAGTCAGATCACGCACCAGATCATCTTCGAGCTCGCCGTCGTCAACGACCTCTATCCGCCGACCCGACCCGCCTAACGCTGCTTGCACATACTCGAACCCGAACCTGCACACACGATCCCTGTGCTCACAAACGATCACAGCCACATTCGAGTCCGACAACAACCTCACGAACTTGCGGCGAGCACCGTTCAACGCAGACCCCACCTCAGTCACCACACGATCAACCTGCAACCCGCTCGACGTCGCCCACCCCACACACCGCGCCACCTGTGCATCCAGCCCGCTCGACTGATCCGCCGACGACACCCGCGCATACACCACCGTCTCACCATCCGCCACCGTCTCAGCATGAACAATGATCGTTCCCGACGGCAACTGCTCAGCCGGAACCGGCAACAACCCCTTCCGCCACCAGTCATACGCCGTGTGATAATTCACACCCATCTTGCGCGCATAATCCGACAACTTCACACACCAATCATAGCGCACAAACACCAACAAACCAGACAAAAACACTACGAACTAGCCAGCAGATGAAAGCCCCCGGCGGAATCGTCGTCCGGCAGGGTCAAGACCTCGCCGCCGAGCAGGCCCGCGATATGCGTCTCGGACACGGCGATCACAAGCACCTCGTAGTCGCTGAGGTGGCCCTGCTCCACCGCCACGCCGAAACTCATCCGGTACAGCTCCTCGCCGTAGACCGTCTCATCGTCCATCGAGAACACGTCGAAGTCGCGGCTGTGGCCGCGGACCTTGGCGCGCAGCCGGTCGGTGTAGATGCGGGGCGTCGCCGTCATGTACAGGCGCTTCGCGGCCGCGATCCTGGCCGAGTCGTGGATCAGGGTGAAATGGCTGCCGGCGTCGGCCTCATGAACCCCGGTCGTGCGATGCGCCTCGTCGCAGACGGCCACGTCGAAGCGCGACGAAGCGGCGCCGCCAGCCGCAGCACGCTGGGCCTGCTCGACGACTCCGAGCGACTGGTACGTGCAGAACACCACGGTCATCGTGCTCGGCCCGGCGCCCGCGAGAGCTTCAGCCACCCGCTCCGGGTCGGTGGTGACCGGCAGGGCCAGCTCGGCTATGTCCGCGTCCTCGTCGTTGCGGCCGGCGCGGGTGTCCGAGCACACCCCGATGTAGCGGTGCGGAACCTCCGGGTCGCGCTGCGCGGCCCACTCCCGCATGGTCTGGCCCATCAGAGCGATCGACGGCACCAGGTAGAGGACCCGGCCGCCCGCGCCGGCCAACCGCTCGGCGATCCACAGGGCCACCACCGATTTGCCGGTGCCGCACGGCAGCACGAGCTTGCCGCGGTCAGCCGTCGCCAGCCTCTACACCACCGCTGCCACCGCCTCGGCCTGGTACGGCTTCGGATCGTGGCGAACCGGCGCGAACCGCAACTCGTCGGGACGGTCCAGGAAGGCGGCCCAGTCGACCGGCCACTCGTCGAGATCCGCCGCGTGCAGGACCTGGCACCGGGGATGCGCCTTCGAGACCATCGTCTGCGCGTTGGCACCCAACCCGGCGGTCACCACCAGCAGCCGGGAAGTGAAGCACTCGGCTGCGGAGGCCGACAGGAACGTGTCCACCCCAGACTTCGGGATCGTCGAGGACGGGTCGTACAGCTTGGCTTGGACCGCGCACAGGCCCCCGCCCCATTCCTCGGTCTGCTCGGCCACCAGATCGATGCCGACGTCGACGCCGTAGCCCTCACACTCCCGGTCGGGCCACTCCATCCAGCGCCACACTCGCCTGAACCGCTGCGGGCCGAACTCGCCGGGATGCGCCATGAACGCAGCCCTGAGCAGCCGCTCGAACACACGGCCCCGCTGCTGGGGAGACTCGAAGCGCCGGTTCAGCAAGTCCACCACCGAGCAGGGGTCCATCGGCGACGCGGTCTGAGCATGTTGATCGGCCACGGCGGGCAAGCCTAGACGAGGCGGTCTACGAAAGCCTCGAGCTGGCGCAGGTTGCGCACCTCGAACACGCCGTCGCAGTGGGGGGCGTACTCCCCCACGATCGAGTCGCCGGTGTCCCAGTAGCTGCGAGGCTCGGGGTTCAGCCAGAACACGTGGCGGGCCCTCTGCTGCAGGCCCTTGACGATCCAGCTCTCGGGCGCGTGGTAGTTGTTGCGGGCGTCGCCGAGGATCAGCACGGTGGTGCGGGGCCCGACACCGTCGGCGTAGTTGTCCCAGAACACGCCGAGGGCGTGGCCGTAGTCGGAGTGGCCGTCCACCCACACCACGTCGGCCTCGGTGTTGACCCGGTGAACCGCCTCCGCGATGTCGTCGGCGCCCTCGAAGAAGCCGGTCACCTCGTCGAGCCCGTCGATGAACACGAACGAGCGCACCTTGGAGAACTGGCTCGAGACGGCGTACACCAGCTGCAGCGTGAACCGGGCGAAGGCGGCCACCGAGCCCGACACGTCGGCCACCACCATGATGTCGGGCTTGTGCGGGCGCGGGCGGCGGAACTTCGGCTCCACGGGCACACCGCCGTAGGACAGCGAATGGCGCACAGTCGAACGGAAGTCGAGCGGACCGGCCCGTCCGTGGCGGCGTTTGCGGACCAGCCTGGCGGCCAGCTTGCGGGTCAGCGGGTAGACGGCCTTGCGCAGGCCGGCCATCTCCTCGCGCGACGCATGCATGAAGTCGATGTCGGCCGGCAGCGGCTTGCGCAGGGTCTTGGCCATGGCCTCGACGCCCCGGTCGGCCACCAGCCGACGCCGGATCTCGGCCTCGATCCGGCGCTTCATCTCCGAGATGCGCAACTCGAACTCGTCGCGCCGCAATCGCAGGTCGAAGTCGTCGACGTCGCCGTCGGTGTGCTGGGCGGCGTCCATGAGACGCTCCAGCACGCCCTCGAGGTCGAGGTTCCGCAGGGTGCGGTACAGATAGTAGGTGCCGCCGACGGGACGGCCCGGCTCCATCCCCGCATAGCGGCGCACCGCCTCGCGGGCCGCGGCCCGCAGCATCTCGGAGTCGCCCCGCATCAGCGCCCGGTAGAGCATCTCGGCCAGCTCCTCGGGGCTGAGCGCGTCGCCGCCGGAGCCCCGGTCGCCCTCGGCCCGGATCTCGCCGTCGGCCTCGTCGGCCTCGTCGAAATCCTCCGCGGCGATCTCGTACTGGGCGCCCCGCAGGGAGAAGTACACCTCGAATACGGTCTCGAAGGCCTTCCAGTGGGCCTGGTTCTTCACCAGCGTGGCCGCCAGGGCGTGCTTGAAGGTCTCGCGGTCGGTGACCGGGACATGCTTCACCGCCTCCATGGCGTCGAGGCTCTCGGTGAGGCTGGCCGGGATGCCGACGGACCGCAGCTCCGCGACGAAGCCGTTGAGAAGGTCCAAGAGAGGGTCCCCCGCCTCGGCCGGCAGCGTGGGAAGGTCAGTCCCGCAAACCGTCATCGCCGAGCACCCCCATGACCGGCGGCCGCACCCCGTGTCTCCCGCCCGTGTTCGCTGCGCTCACTGGCCGCTCGGGCCACGGTCTGGCCCGGCGCCTCTGCGCTCAGTGCCTCCAAGGGCTCTCATCAACCGCGACTCCCAGCTCGGCCTCTAGGGCTCTATGCCGTCGACGGTCGCCAGTTCCTTGGTCGCCTTGGCGATGTCGCTCTGGTGTTTCAACAGGATGTTGACTGTCTCGGCGGCCACCTCGGCGTCGATGTGCTGCACGCCCAGCAGGACCAGCGTGCGGGCCCAGTCGAGGGTCTCCGACACCGACGGCGGCTTCTTGAGCTCCAGCCGGCGGACGGAGCGGACCACCCGGGCCACCTGGTCGGCCAGGTTCTCGGCGATGTCGGGAACCTTGGCGAGCACGATCTCCTTCTCCCGCTCCATCGTCGGGTAGTCGATGTGGAGATACAGGCAGCGCCGCTTGAGGGCCTCGCTCAGCTCGCGGGTGTTGTTGGAGGTCAGGAACACCAGCGGCACCTGCAGCGCCTCCATGGTGCCCAGCTCCGGGATCGAGACCTGGTACTCGCTGAGGATCTCCAGCAGCAGGGCCTCGGTCTCGACCTCGACCCGGTCGACCTCGTCGATCAGCAGCACGACCGGGTCTGTGGCTCTGATCGCCTCCAGCAGGGGCCGGGTCAGCAGGAACTCGTCGGAGAAGATGTCGTCCGAGACCTCGTCCCAGCCCGCGCCCGAGTCGCGCTCGGTCTGGATCCGCAGCAGCTGCTTCTTGTAGTTCCACTCGTACAGCGCCCTGGCCTCGTCGAGGCCCTCATAGCATTGCAGGCGGATCAGCCGGCTGCCCGTCGTCTCGGCCACGCTCTTGGCCAGCTGGGTCTTGCCGGTCCCGGCCGGACCCTCGACCAGCACCGGCTTGTCGAGCCGGTCGGCCAGGTAGACGACCCCGGCCAAGCCGGCGTCGCACAGGTAGCCGACCTTGTGGAGGTCCTGTCGGACCGCGTCGACGTCAGCGAAGCGATGCGACACAGCGATCCACCCTAACCGACCCCATGTTGACACCGCCGTCGCCGCGCAACGTCAGCGAAGCGATGCGACACAGCGATCCACCCTAACCGACCCCATGTTGACACCGCCGTCGCCGCGCAACGTCAGCGAAGCGATGCGACACAGCGATCCACCTCAAAGCCCGCTCTTGTTCGCTGCGCTCGCGGGCCGCTCGGGCCACTGCCTCGCTGAGCGCCACGCCGGAATCCGCATCGATCGCCTCCTGCCCGCTCGGCCTCTGGCTGCGGTCAGCGGACGTGGCCCTCGCCGCGCACGACGAACTTAAGGGTGGTTAGCTGCTCGAGCCCCATCGGCCCGCGGGCGTGGAGCTTCTGGGTGCTGATGCCGATCTCGGCCCCGAACCCGAACTCCTCGCCGTCCACGAAGCGGGTGGAGGCGTTGACGAGCACGGCGGCGGCGTCGACCTGCCTGGTGAACCGGTCGGCGGCGGCGAGGTCGGAAGTGATGATGGTCTCGGAGTGGCCCGACCCGTTGTCGTTCACATGGGCGATGGCCTCGTCGAGGGTGTCCACCACCCTCACCGACATCTTCAGGTCGAGGAACTCGGCGGCGTGGTCGGCGGCGGTCGCCTCCCCCATCGACGGCACCGCCCGGCGGGCCCGCTCGTCGCCGAGCAGTTCGACGCCGGCCAGCGCGGCCGCGGCCCGTGGCAGGAACTCGGCCGCCACTGCCGAGTGGACCACCAGAGACTCAAGGGCGTTGCACACCCCCGGTCTCTGGGTCTTGCCGTTGACGACGATGTCCACGGCGGCGTCGAGGTCGGCGGAGGCGTCCACGTAGGCGTGGCAGTTGCCGGCCCCGTCGATGACCACTGGCACGGTGGCGTGCTCGATCACCGTCTCGAGCAGCGACGGCCCGCCCCGGGGGATCAGGCAGTCGACGCAGCAGTTCTGCTGCATGAACTCCACCGCTGCGGCCCTCGAGGCGTCCTCCACCAACACGAGCGCGTCGGCGGGCAGCCCGGCCGACGAGACAGCCTCGCGGATCGCGGCCGCGATGGCCAGGTTGGACCGTAGGGCCGACGACGAGCCCCGCAGGAAGGCTGCGTTGCCCGACTTGAGGCACAGCCCGGCCGCGTCGGAGGTGACGTTGGGACGGCTCTCGTAGATGATGGCGACCACGCCCAAGGGAACCCTGACCCTCTCGATGCGCAGCCCGTTGGGCCTCACCCAGCCGTCGGCCACCTCTCCTATGGGGTCGGGTCGGGCCGCTATCTGCCTGAGCCCGCCGGCCATGGCTTCGATCCGGGCGCCCGACAGCCGGAGACGGTCGACGAGCGGATCCGGGGTGCCTGCGGCGACGGCCCGCTCGACGTCGACGGCGTTGGCCGCGCGGATCGCCTCGGCGCGGGCCGTCAACAGGTCGGCCGCCGCGTGCAGCGCGGCGTCCTTGACCGCGGTGGATGCCGCCGCCATCGCCCTGGAAGCAGCCTTGGCCCGGGCGGCCAGCACGGCCACCGGCGTCGGCGAGGGCTCGGGCACGGACTCGGTGACGGGCGCTGCGGACGCCATGACAGTGGTGGCGGCGCTGCTCATCACCTCAGGCTATAGGGACAGGGCGACTAGCCTCGATCCGAGAGGCCGAGCGGACGGGCAGCTTCACGATGATCTTCGCCAAACGCCCAACAAAGCCGAGCGCCCGAGCAGCTTCACGATGATCTTCGCCGAACGCCCAACAAAGCCGAGCGCCCGAGCAGCTTCACGATGATCTTCGCCGAACGCCCAACAAAGCCGAGCGCCCGAGCAGCTTCACGATGATCTTCGCCGAACGCCCAACAAAGCCGAGCGCCCGAGCAGCTTCACGATGATCTTCGCCGAACGCCCAACAAAGCCGAGCGCCCGAGCAGCTTCACGATGATCTTCGCCGAACGCCCAACAAAGCCGAGCGCCCGAGCAGCTTCACGATGATCTTCGCCGAACGCCCAACAAAGCCGAGCGCCCGAGCAGCCCGCGAGCGCAGCGAACCATACGTGGGATGGACCGCGAGCCGTGACTGAACCGAGACGGCCTCGCCGGGCTTCGGGGTCGGTGATGGTGGCGCTGGGCATCGCGGCCAGCCGTCTGGCCGGTCTGGGACGCGAGACGGTCGCTTCCCGGCTGTTGGGCAACACCGCGGCCGGCGACGCCTTCACGGTGGCGATGCGCATCCCGAACATGCTCCAGAACCTGCTCGGTGAGGGCGTGCTGTCGGCCAGTTTCGTGCCCGTGTACAGCCGGCTGCTCGACGAAGGCGCCCGCGACGGGGACCGCCGCACCGATCCCGGCGAGGTGGCCGGAGCGGTGGCCGCCGCGCTCATGGCCGTAGTGGGGCTGTCGGTCGCCCTGATCGTCACGCTGGCTCGTCCCATCACCTTCGTGCTGGCGCCCGGGCTGACCGAGGACCGTTTCGATCTGGCCGTGTCGCTGGTGCGCGTCACCGCGTTGGGCGCAGGGTTCGCGGTGCTGTCGGCGTGGTGCCTCGGGGTGCTCAACAGCCACCGGCGCTTCTTCGTGTCGTACGCGGCCCCGGTCGTGTGGAACGCAGTGCAAGTAGGGGCGCTGACGGTGGCATGGATCCTGGCCTTCGACCTCGACGGCGTGGCCCGGGCTCTGGCCTGGGGCGTGGCCGGCGGCGGGCTGGTCCAGCTGCTGGTGCAGCTGCCACTGGCGATGCGCCTGGCCCGGGGGCTGCGGCTCAGGTGGATGCGGGGCCATCCCGGCCTGCGGGAGATCAGTCGCCGGTTCGGTCCCGCGGTGACGGGTCGCGGCGTGGTGCAGGTGTCCGCGTACGTCGATCTGGTGCTGGCGTCGCTGCTCGCCACGGGCGCCATGGCGGCCCTGTACCGAGCACAGATCCTCTACATGCTTCCTGTGAGCCTGTTCGCCATGAGCGTGGCCGCCGCGGAGCTGCCGGAGATGTCGCGGCAGGCCGACGACCCGGTCGCGCTGGCCGCCCGTTCCCGGTCGGCCATGCACAAGGTCGCCTTCTGGATGCTGCTGGCCGCCGCGGTGTACACCGCCACGGGCGACTTGGTGGTGGGCCTGCTGTTCCAGGGAGGCGTGTTCTCCGAGGCGGACACCGTGCTGGTGTGGTTCGTGGTGGCGGCCTACGCGCTGGGACTGCCGGCCACCGGTCTGAGCCGGGTGCTGCAGAACGCCTGCTACGCCCGGGGGGACACGGCCGGACCGGCCCGGATCGCCGCGGTCCGGGTGGCGGTGGCCGCCGCGGTCGGCGTGGTCGTGATGTTCCCCCTCGACCGCGTAGTTGTGAGCTCTGACCGGCTGCTCGGCGCTGCCGAGGGCGTCGGGCTGGCGTGGGCGTTGCCGGAAGCCGACCGAGTGCTGGGCGATGCGGTGCGATTGGGCGCAGTGGGGCTGGCTCTCGGGTCGGCCGTCGCGGCGTGGACCGAGATCGTGATGCTCGCCCGCAGGCTCGGCTCTGAGGAGGCGGTCCGTTCGGCTCTGGGCACCCCGACCACGGCCGCGGCGGCAGCCTTCGCCGCCACCGCCGCGTTCAAGCTCCTGATCGACGGTTGGCCCCTGCTTCTGTCGGCCCCCGCGGCGACCGTGTTCGCGGTGGGGGTGTACGCGGTGGTCGCCCACCGCCGCGGCGCCGCCGAGGCCCACCTGCTGCTCGAACCGGCCCGCCGGATCATCTGGCACCGCGACCGGCGGAGCTGAGTCACAGCGCTTCCCTGACGCCCGGGGCTTACAGGCGACAGATCCCAGCCATCGGCCGCAACCGGCCGGGCGGAGCGCGGCCGTGCTTCTGGGCACCGCCGAGGAAGTAAAGTTGTGGATATGTGGAAAATTCTCAAACGACGCTGGAGGTACCTGACCGCCCGGCTGGCCGGCCGATGGGAGGAGACCGCCGACCCCAAGACCCAGCTGGAGCAGGCAATCCGCGAGGCCCGGGAGCAGCACAAGCGGCTCAAGGAGCAAGCGGCAAACGTGATCGCCAACCAGAAGCAGACCGAGATGCGGCTCAACCGGGCGATCTCGGAGCTGGAGAGGGTCAACGTGAACGCCCGCAGCGCGCTGATGATGGGCCAGGACGCGGTCTCCGACGGCGACCAGTCCAAGGCCAAATCCTGCAACGCCGCAGCCGAGCAGCTGGCCGGCCGCATGATCACCCTCGAACACGAGATCGAGAGCCTCAAGGACCTCTACCTGCAGACGTCGCAGGCATCCGACGAGGCCAAGGCGGCCGTGACCCAGAACTCGCTGAGCCTCCAAGAGAAGCTGAGACAGCAGCAGAGGCTGCTCGGCCAGATCGACCAGGCCCGCATGCAGGAGCAGATGAATGAGGCCATGACCTCCCTGTCGGAAGCCGTCGGGGAGGAACTGCCCACCTTCAACGAGATCCGGGACAAGATCGAGGCCCGCTACGCCAAGGCCAAGGGCATGGCCGAACTGGCGGAGGAGGGCAGCGCCGAGGGCAGGATGCTCGAGATCGAGGCCGCAGCCCGCAATCAGGAGGCCAAGGCCCGACTCAGCCAGATTCGGGAGCAACTAGGCGTCGCGGCGCCGGCACCGCAAGAGATCCCGCAGTCCACACCCGCCGAGGACTGAAGCCTGTCCTCGGGCGTCCCGCAGCGGAGTCACCAGTCTCCAAGGGACGGTCACCTCGATCGCAGTGCCGCGGGAGCGTGTCGGCGGGGCTGTGGGCTGCCGGGGCGGGCGGCGGGCCCGGTGGTCTGACCGCTCGGCTCCTCAGGCGGCGGGGTCGAGGCCGAGAGCGCGTTGCAGGAAACTAGCCATCTGAGCCCTCGTCACAGACCGCTCAGGACAGAACCGCAACGGAACAGTCCCACAACCCTCCGTGACACCATGACCACGCAACGCGTCGATCGCCGCCGCATGCACACTGCGGGGATCCACATCGCTGAACCCCGCAGACCGCGCCGCCGCGTCGAGGCCGAGAGCGCGTTGCAGGAAACTAGCCATCTGAGCCCTCGTCACAGACCGCTCAGGACAGAACCGCAACGGAACAGTCCCACAACCCTCCGTGACACCATGACCACGCAACGCGTCGATCGCCGCCGCATGCACACTGCGGGGATCCACATCGCTGAACCCCGCAGACCGCGCCGCCGCGTCGAGATCGAGAGCACGCCTCAAGAAACTAGCCATCTGAGCCCTCGTCACAGACCGCTCAGGACAGAACCGCAACGGAACAGTCCCACAACCCTCCGTGACACCATGACCACGCAACGCGTCGATCGCCGCCGCATGCACACTGCGGGGATCCACATCGCTGAACGGGCCGACCCGCGTCAGCTCCTCCCGCGGAGGAGGAGGCGGACTCGGACTCGGAGGCGACGGACTCGGAGGGGACGGACTCGGCGACGGAGGACTCGGCGACGGAGGACTCGGCGGAGGAGGCGGCGGAGGAGGCGGCGACGGCGGAGGAGGAGCGGCGTCGTCGTCGGTGACGGTCAACACGACGTCGTCGGGACCGGTGACGCCGTTGTTGTTGACCGCGGCACCGCTGACAGTGACGGAACGGTCACCGCCGTTGTGACTGCTGTCGTCGACACCGGTGACGCGCACCATGCCCATGCTCACGACAGAGTCCGCAGCGATAGTCAACACAGCGTTGGAACTCAACATCGCCGGACCCGAACCCAGCGACACAGCCACTGTGGTCTCCGCCGCAGAAGCCCTGTCCAAAGACGCCGTCACCGCCGCGACACCGCCATTCTCAGAAACCGACCCCGGCGACAACACCAAAGTCACCACCGGCGGGGCGTCGTCGTCGGTGACGGTCAACACGACGTCGTCGGGACCGGTGACGCCGTTGTTGTTGACCGCGGCACCGCTGACAGTGACGGAACGGTCACCGCCGTTGTGACTGCTGTCGTCGACACCGGTGACGCGCACCATGCCCATGCTCACGACAGAGTCCGCAGCGATAGTCAACACAGCGTTGGAACTCAACATCGCCGGACCCGAACCCAGCGACACAGCCACTGTGGTCTCCGCCGCAGAAGCCCTGTCCAAAGACGCCGTCACCGCCGCGACGCCCCCGTTCTCAGAAACCGACCCCGGCGACAACACCAAAGTCACCACCGGCGGGGCGTCGTCGTCGGTGACGGTCAACACGACGTCGTCGGGACCGGTGACGCCGTTGTTGTTGACCGCGGCACCGCTGACAGTGACGGAACGGTCACCGCCGTTGTGACTGCTGTCGTCGACACCGGTGACGCGCACCATGCCCATGCTCACGACAGAGTCCGCAGCGATAGTCAACACAGCGTTGGAACTCAACATCGCCGGACCCGAACCCAGCGACACAGCCACTGTGGTCTCCGCCGCAGAAGCCCTGTCCAAAGACGCCGTCACCGCCGCGACGCCCCCGTTCTCAGAAACCGACCCCGGCGACAACACCAAAGTCACCACCGGCGGGGCGTCGTCGTCGGTGACGGTCAACACGACGTCGTCGGGACCGGTGACGCCGTTGTTGTTGACCGCGGCACCGCTGACAGTGACGGAACGGTCACCGCCGTTGTGACTGCTGTCGTCGACACCGGTGACGCGCACCATGCCCATGCTCACGACAGAGTCCGCAGCGATAGTCAACACAGCGTTGGAACTCAACATCGCCGGACCCGAACCCAGCGACACAGCCACTGTGGTCTCCGCCGCAGAAGCCCTGTCCAAAGACGCCGTCACCGCCGCGACGCCCCCGTTCTCAGAAACCGACCCCGGCGACAACACCAAAGTCACCACCGGCGGCAGGCTATAGGCAAAGACCCTGCCGTCTAATACGTCGGCGACCCACAGGCTGGAGCCGTCGCACCACAGGCCACGGGCCTGGACGTTCGAGGCGTTCAGGCCCAGATCCTTGGAAGAGACATATGCCCCGTCAGCCAGGTTGTAAGCGAACAGCTTGCCTTGAATGCTGTCGGCCACCCATATCGTGGTCCCGTCGGACCACACGCCCTCGGAGTCGCCGTTAGCGGCGTCGAGGGTGACATCCTCGGACGAGTCGCGTGCGCCGTCCGACAGGGCGTAGGCGAACAACTTGTCTTGAATGGTGTCGGACACCCACATCGTGACCCCGTCGGACCACACCCCGAAGGGGTAGTCGTTGTCGGCGTGCAGCACGATGTCGCGGCCCGGGTCGCGGGCCCCGCCGGCCAAGCGGTAGGCGAACAGCATGTCAGCGCTCCGGTCGGCCACCCACATCGTGACCCCGTCGGACCACACGCCCCCGGATTCGCCGTTGGCGGCGTCGAGGGCGATGTCCTTGGCCGGCTCTCGCGCCTTGGACGCCGGGCTGTACGCGTACAGCCCGGCGTCCAAGGCGGAATCGCCGACCCACACGGTGGTCCCGTCGGACCACAGCGCGTTCGGGAAGACGTTGCCGACATTCAGGGCGCGGGTGCTCAAGTCCTGGCTGCTGTCTCGGACGAAGCTCTGCACCCCGACGGTCTCGTCGTCGACGACAGCCAGCCGCACGTAGCCCGGTCCGGTCACGCCGCCGGTGGCGGTGTTGGTGGCGGTGCCGGTGACGATCACGAACCGGTTGCCGTTGAACACGTCGTCAGCAACGTCGGGCACCGTCACCTCCACCACCCCGGTGCTCGCAGTCGTGGTCGCCGGGATCGTCAGAGTCGTGTTGGAACTGAGCGTCGCCCCCACCGACGCCGGCGACGACACCGACACCTCCACGATGATCTCAACCGTCGAGGCCCTGTCCAACGACGCCGACACAGTCACCTTGCCCCCGCTCTCCGCCACCGACGCCGACGACAGCTCCAAAGTCACCACCGGCAGGCTGTAGGCAAAGACCCTGCCGTCTACGTCGGCGACCCACATCGTGACCCCGTCCGACCACAGGCCACGGGCACTGCCGTTCGATGCGTTCAGGCCCAGATCCTTGGAAGAGACATATGCCCCGTCAGCCAGGTTGTAAGCGAACAGCTTGCCTTGAATGATGTCGGCCACCCATATCGTGGTCCCGTCGGACCACAGCCCTCTGGAGGAGCCGTTGGCGGCGTCGAGGGTGACGTCCTCGGACGAGTCGCGTGCGCCGTCCGACAGGGCGTAGGCGAACAACTTGTCTTGAATGGTGTCGGACACCCAGACGGTGACACCGTCGGACCACAGCCCCCTGGGGTAGACGTTGTCGGCGTGCAGCACGATGTCGCGGCCCGGGTCGCGGGCCCCGCCGGCCAAGCGGTAGGCGAACAGCATGTCAGCGCTCCAGTCGGCCACCCACATCGTGACCCCGTCGGACCACACGCCCCCAGAGTCGCCGTTGGCGGCGTCGAGGGCGATGTCCTTGGCCGGCTCTCGCGCCTTGGACGCCAGGCTGTAGGCGAACAGCGTGTCCCCTACGGAATCGCCGACCCACACGGTGGTCCCGTCGGACCACAGCCCGTTCGGTGCGGAGTTGGAGGGGAAGGGGTTGAAGGCCTGGCTGCTGTCTCGGACGAAGCTCTGCACCCCGACGGTCTCGTCGTCGACGACAGCCAGCCGCACGTAGCCCGGTCCGGTCACGCCGCCGGCCGCGGTGCCGGTGACGATCACGAACCGGTTGCCGTTGAACACGCCGTCAGCAACGTCGGGCACCGTCACCTCCACCACCCCGGTGCTCGCAGTCGTGGTCGCCGGGATCGTCAGAGTCGTGTTGGAACTGAGCGTCGCCCCCACCGACGCCGGCGACGACACCGACACCTCCACGATGATCTCAACCGTCGAGG
Source organism: Acidimicrobiales bacterium (assembly GCA_965116865.1). Taxonomy (GTDB): domain Bacteria; phylum Actinomycetota; class Acidimicrobiia; order Acidimicrobiales; family Aldehydirespiratoraceae; genus Aldehydirespirator. The sequence continues at coordinate 1,771,589 of OZ220727.1, forward strand.
CCCTGTCCAACGACGCCGACACAGTCACCTTGCCCCCGCTCTCCGCCACCGACGCCGACGACAGCTCCAAAGTCACCACCGGCAGGCTGTAGGCAAAGACCCTGCCGTCTACGTCGGCGACCCACATCGTGACCCCGTCCGACCACAGGCCACGGGCACTGCCGTTCGATGCGTTCAGGCCCAGATCCTTGGAAGAGACATATGCCCCGTCAGCCAGGTTGTAAGCGAACAGCTTGCCTTGAATGATGTCGGCCACCCATATCGTGGTCCCGTCGGACCACAGCCCTCTGGAGGAGCCGTTGGCGGCGTCGAGGGTGACGTCCTCGGACGAGTCGCGTGCGCCGTCCGACAGGGCGTAGGCGAACAACTTGTCTTGAATGGTGTCGGACACCCAGACGGTGACACCGTCGGACCACAGCCCCCTGGGGTAGACGTTGTCGGCGTGCAGCACGATGTCGCGGCCCGGGTCGCGGGCCCCGCCGGCCAAGCGGTAGGCGAACAGCATGTCAGCGCTCCAGTCGGCCACCCACATCGTGACCCCGTCGGACCACACGCCCCCAGAGTCGCCGTTGGCGGCGTCGAGGGCGATGTCCTTGGCCGGCTCTCGCGCCTTGGACGCCAGGCTGTAGGCGAACAGCGTGTCCCCTACGGAATCGCCGACCCACACGGTGGTCCCGTCGGACCACAGCCCGTTCGGTGCGGAGTTGGAGGGGAAGGGGTTGAAGGCCTGGCTGCTGTCTCGGACGAAGCTCTGCACCCCGACGGTCTCGTCGTCGACGACAGCCAGCCGCACGTAGCCCGGTCCGGTCACGCCGCCGGCCGCGGTGCCGGTGACGATCACGAACCGGTTGCCGTTGAACACGCCGTCAGCAACGTCGGGCACCGTCACCTCCACCACCCCGGTGCTCGCAGTCGTGGTCGCCGGGATCGTCAGAGTCGTGTTGGAACTGAGCGTCGCCCCCACCGACGCCGGCGACGACACCGACACCTCCACGATGATCTCAACCGTCGAGGCCCTGTCCAACGACGCCGACACAGTCACCTTGCCCCCGCTCTCCGCCACCGACGCCGACGACAGCTCCAAAGTCACCACCGGCAGGCTGTAGGCAAAGACCCTGCCGTCTACGTCGGCGACCCACATCGTGACCCCGTCCGACCACAGGTCTCCGGCACTGCCGTTCGATGCGTTCAGGCCCAGATCCTTGGAAGAGACATATGCCCCGTCAGCCAGGTTGTAAGCGAACAGCTTGCCTTGAATGATGTCGGCCACCCATATCGTGGTCCCGTCGGACCACAGCCCTCTGGAGGAGCCGTTGGCGGCGTCGAGGGTGACGTCCTCGGACGAGTCGCGTGCGCCGTCCGACAGGCTGTAGGCGAACAGCTTGTCACCGTCGTCGAAGTCGGACACCCAGACGGTGACACCGTCGGACCACAGCCCCCTGGGGTAGAAGTGCAGCACGATGTCGCGGCCCGGGTCGCGGGCCCCGCCGGCCAAGCGGTAGGCGAACAGCACGTGGCGGTCGGAGTCGGCCACCCACATCGTGACCCCGTCGGACCACACGCCCCCGGAGTCGCCGTTGTCGGAGTCGAGGGCGATGTCCTTGGCCGGCTCTCGCGCCTTGGACGCCAGGCTGTAGGCGAACAGCGTGTCCCCTACGGAATCGCCGACCCACACGGTGGTCCCGTCGGACCACAACCCGCTCGGCGTCCGGTTGTCGGCATGCAGGGTGTCGGTGCTCAAGTCCTGGCTGCTGTCTCGGACGAAGCTCTGCACCCCGACGGTCTCGTCGTCGACGACAGCCAACCGCACATCGTCCGAGCCGGTCACGCCGCCGGCCACGGTGCCGGTGACGATCACGAACCGGTTGCCGTTGAACACGTCGTCGTCGACGTCGGGCACCGTCACCTCCACCACCCCGGTGCTCGCGGTCGTGGTCGCCGGGATCGTCAGAGTAGTGTTGGCGCCCAGCGTCGCCCCCACCGACGCCGGCGACGACACCGACACCTCCACGGTGGTCTCAACCGTCGAGGCCCTGCCCAACGACGCCGTCACAGTCACCTTGCCCCCGCTCTCAGGCACCGACGCCGACGACAGCTCCAAAGTCACCACCGGCAGGCTGTAGGCAAAGACCCTGCCGTCTAAGTCGGCGACCCACATCGTGACCCCGTCCGACCACAGGTCTCCGGCACTGCCGTTCGAGGCGTGCAGGCCCAGATCCTTGGAAGAGACGCGTGCCCCGTCAGACAGACTGTAGGCGAACAACTTGTCGCTAATACTGTCGGCCACCCATACCGTGGTCCCGTCGGACCACACGCCCTCGGAGTCGCCGTTGGCAGCGTCGAGGGTGACGTCCTCGGACGAGTCGCGTGCGCCGTCCGACAGGGCGTAGGCGAACAACTTGTCTTGAATGGAGTCGGCCACCCAGACGGTGACGCCGTCGGACCACAGCCCTCTGGGGTAGTCGTTGTCGGCGTGCAGCACGATGTCGCGGCCCGGGTCCCGGGCCGCGCCGGACAGGCTATAGGCGAACAGCTTGTCTTGAATGATGTCGGCCACCCATATCGTGGTCCCGTCGGACCACAACCCGCTCGGCGTCCGGTTGTCGGAGTCGAGGGCGATGTCCTTGGCCGGCTCTCGCGCCTTGGACGCCAGGCTGTAGGCGTACAGCGTGTACGCTCTGAAACCGCCGACCCACACGGTGGTCCCGTCGGACCACAACCCGTTCGGTGTGGAGTTGGAGGGGAAGGGGTTGAAGTCCTGGCTGCTGTCTCGGACGAAGCTCTGCACCCCGACGGTCTCGTCGTCGACGACAGCCAGCCGCACGTAGCCCGGTCCGGTCACGCCGCCGGTGGCGGTGTTGGTGGTGGTGCCGGTGACGATCACGAACCGGTTGCCGTTGAACACGCCGTCAGCAACGTCGGGCACCGTCACCTCCACCACCCCGGTGCTCGCAGTCGTGGTCGCCGGGATCGTCAGAGTCGTGTTGGAACTGAGCGTCGCCCCCACCGACGCCGGCGACGACACCGACACCTCCACGGTGGTCTCAACCGTCGAGGCCCTGTCCAACGACGCCGTCACAGTCACCTTGCCCCCGCTCTCCGCCACCGACGCCGACGACAGCTCCAAAGTCACCACCGGCGGCAGGCTGTAGGCAAAGACCCTGCCGTCTAAGTCGGCGACCCACATCGTGACCCCGTCCGACCACAGGTCTCCGGCACTGCCGTTCGATGCGTTCAGGCCCAGATCCTTGGAAGAGACGCGTGCCCCGTCAGACAGACTGTAGGCGAACAACTTGTCGCTAATACTGTCGGACACCCATATCGTGGTCCCGTCGGACCACACGCCCCCGGAGGCGCGGTTGTCGGAGTCGAGGGCGATGTCGCGGCCCGGGTCGCGGGCCCCGTCGGACAGGCTGTAGGCGAACAGCTTGTCACCGTCGTAGTCGGACACCCAGACGGTGACGCCGTCGGACCACAGCCCCGCGGAGGAGAAGTGCAGCACGATGTCGCGGCCCGGGTCGCGGGCCCCGCCGGACAGGCTGTAGGCGACCAGCACGCTGCGGTCGGAGTCGGCCACCCACATCGTGACCCCGTCGGACCACACGCCCTCGAGGTAGGCGGTGGCGGGGTCGAGGGCGATGTCCTTGGCCGGCTCTCGCGCCTTGGACGCCAGGCTGTAGGCGAACAGCGTGTCCGCTCTTAACTCGCCGACCCACACGGTGGTCCCGTCGGACCACAACCCGCTCGGCGTCCGGTTGTCGGCATGCAGGGTGTCGGTGCTCAAGTCCTGGCTGCTGTCTCGGACGAAGCTCTGCACCCCGACGGTCTCGTCGTCGACGACAGCCAACCTCACATCGTCCGAGCCGGTCACGCCGCCGGCCACGGTGCCGGTGACGATCACGAACCGGTTGCCGTTGAACACGTCGTCGTCGACGTCGGGCACCGTCACCTCCACCACCCCGGTGCTCGCGGTCGTGGTCGCCGGGATCGTCAGAGTAGTGTTGGCGCCCAGCGTCGCCCCCACCGACGCCGGCGACGACACCGACACCTCCACGGTGGTCTCAACCGTCGAGGCCCTGCCCAACGACGCCGTCACAGTCACCTTGCCCCCGCTCTCCGCCACCGACGCCGACGACAGCTCCAAAGTCACCACCGGCGGCAGGCTGTAGGCAAAGACCCTGCGGACTAAGTCGGCGACCCACAGGCTGGAGCCGTCGCACCACAGGCCACGGGCATTGCCGTTCGAGGCGTGCAGGCCCAGATCCTTGGAAGAGACGCGTGCCCCGTCAGACAGACTGTAGGCGAACAACTTGTCGCTAATACTGTCGGCCACCCATACCGTGGTCCCGTCGGACCACACGCCCTCGGAGTCGCCGTTGGCAGCGTCGAGGGTGACGTCCTCGGACGAGTCGCGTGCGCCGTCCGACAGGGCGTAGGCGAACAACTTGTCTTGAATGGAGTCGGCCACCCAGACGGTGACGCCGTCGGACCACAGCCCTCTGGGGTAGTCGTTGTCGGCGTGCAGCACGATGTCGCGGCCCGGGTCCCGGGCCGCGCCGGACAGGCTATAGGCGAACAGCTTGTCTTGAATGATGTCGGCCACCCATATCGTGGTCCCGTCGGACCACACGCCCCTGGAGGCGCGGTTGTCGGCGTCGAGGGCGATGTCCTTGGCCGGCTCTCGCGCCTTGGACGCCAGGCTGTAGGCGTACAGCGTGTACGCTCTGAAAACGCCGACCCACACGGTGGTCCCGTCGGACCACAACCCGCTCGGCGTCCGGTTGTCGGCATGCAGGGTGTCGGTGCTCAAGTCCTGGCTGCTGTCTCGGACGAAGCTCTGCACCCCGACGGTCTCGTCGTCGACGACAGCCAGCCGCACGTAGCCCGGTCCGGTCACGCCGCCGGTGGCGGTGTTGGTGGTGGTTCCGGTGACGATCACGAACCGGTTGCCGTTGAACACGCCGTCAGCAACGTCGGGCACCGTCACCTCCACCACCCCGGTGCTCGCAGTCGTGGTCGCCGGGATCGTCAGAGTCGTGTTGGAACTGAGCGTCGCCCCCACCGACGCCGGCGACGACACCGACACCTCCACGGTGGTCTCAACCGTCGAGGCCCTGTCCAACGACGCCGTCACAGTCACCTTGCCCCCGCTCTCCGCCACCGACGCCGACGACAGCTCCAAAGTCACCACCGGCGGCAGGCTGTAGGCAAAGACCCTGCCGTCTAAGTCGGCGACCCACAGGCTGGAGCCGTCGCACCACAGTTCACGGGCCTTGCCGTTCGAGGCGTTCAGGCCCAGATCCTTGGAAGAGACATATGCCCCGTCGGCCAGGTTGTAGGCGAACAGCTTGTCTTGAATGATGTCGGCCACCCATATCGTGGTCCCGTCGGACCACACGCCCTCGGAGTCGCCGTTAGCGGCGTCGAGGGTGACATCCTCGGACGAGTCGCGTGCGCCGTCCGACAGGGCGTAGGCGAACAGCTTGTCATCGCCGAAGTCGGACACCCACATCGTGACGCCGTCGGACCACACGCCCCCGGAGTCGCCGTTGTCGGCGTGCAGCACGATGTCGCGGCCCGGGTCGCGGGCCCCGCCGGCCAAGCGGTAGGCGAACAGCATGTCAGCGCTCCAGTCGGCCACCCACATCGTGACCCCGTCGGACCACACGCCCCCGGAGTCGCCGTTGTCGGAGTCGAGGGCGATGTCCTTGGCCGGCTCTCGCGCCTTGGACGCCAGGCTGTAGGCGAACAGCGTGTCCGCTCTGGAATCGCCGACCCACACGGTGGTCCCGTCGGACCACAGCGCGTTCGGGAAGCCGTTGCCGACATTCAGGGCGCGGGTGCCCAAGTCCTGGCTGCTGTCTCGGACGAAGCTCTGCACCCCGACGGTCTCGTCGTCGACGACAGCCAACCGCACGTAGCCCGGTCCGGTCACGCCGCCGGTGGCGGTGTTGGTGGCGGTGCCGGTGACGATCACGAACCGGTTGCCGTTGAACACGCCGTCAGCAACATCGGGCACCGTCACCTCCACCACCCCGGTGCTCGCGATCGTGGTCGCCGGGATCGTCAGAGTCGTGTTGGCGCCCAGCGTCGCCCCCACCGACGCCGGCGACGACACCGACACCTCCACGGTGGTCTCAACCGTCGAGGCCCTGTCCAACGACGCCGTCACCTGCACCGTGCCCCCGCTCTCGGGCACCGACGCCGACGACAGCTCCAAAGTCACCACCGGCGGCGGACGGTAGACGTAGACAGTGTCGTCGCTGTCCGCGACGAACAGCCTGGCCCCGTCCGACGCCACCCCCTGCGGCTCGGTGTTGCCCGACGCCAAATCCAAGTTCTTCGACGAGTCGTAGGACCCGCCGGACAGGCCGTAGGCATACAACTTGTTGTCGTCGCTGTCGGCCACCCACAACGTCGTCCCGTCAGACCACAACCCCGTCGGGTTGGTGTTGTTGGAATCGAGGTCTATGTCCTTGCCCGAGTCGTAGGACCCCGAAGCCAGCGTGTAGGCATACACCGTGTCGTCGCCGTCGGCCACCCACAACGTCGTCCCGTCAGACCACAACCCCGTCGGGTTGGTGTTGCCCGAATCCAGATCGAAGCCCTTCGACGCATCATGGGCCTTGTCCGACATCGCATAGGCATACACGTACGTGTCGTCGCTGTCGACCACCCACATCGTCGCACCGTCCGACCAGACCCCCCGCGGATCCTCGTTGTTCGCCCCCGCCAAAGTACCGAAATCACTCGAAGAGGCCCGAGAACCGTCCGACACGCTGTAGGCATACAGCTTGGCGTCGTCGCTGTCGGCCACCCACAACGTCACACCATCAGACCACACCCCCCGCGGACTCTCATTATTCGCCGCCGCCAAACCCGTGAAATTCGAAGCACTGTCATACAAGAACCCGCTCACATCCTGACCCGCCGCCGGCCGCGGCTGAAGCAGCAGCACCGCCACCACCGCCGCCAACACCAAACAGACAACACCCTTCACCATGTTGAGCGGTCCCAGCGCAGCAGCGGCGGGACCGGTTGCTCACCCCCCTTTACGTTGTTGAGTGGCTCTGGCGTGGCAGTGTCGGGGCTGGTTGCTCGCCCCCCCCCCCCCCGCAGCAGCGCCGACACGACCGACGCCGCGAGACCCTGCGCTCATCACAGACCCACCTCCACGCCGACGCTTACTACGCCCCCAAACGGGACCAGACGGATGTCGAGACCCTGCACCCATCACCGACCCGCCCCCGCTGCAAGACACCGCACAGAGCCACTATACAGCACCCTCCCACCTTCAACGAGACCCGGGACAAGATCGAGGCCCGCTACGCCAAGGCCAAAGAGACTGCTGAGCAATGCTGATTCCGCGTGACGCGTATGCCCGTGACCTGGGGTTCTGTGAGCGAGCATTGCGTCATTCGGGATCTGCTCATCACTCTCCAAGGGCTAGGGCGGCGCTGGTAGCAGGGAAGTTCCTCCTCGTTGAGGCGCCCAGAGGCAAGGGCCAGATAGTCGTAGCGGGTGGTCCCGGCCGGAGCCGCCGATGGCGGCGAGCCGTCGAACCAACCGTCGATCTCCGAGGGCGCAGCACCGGCCCGCTCGGCCTGCGAGAGCGGCCACAGACGGAAGATCTGCACCCGACCCGCCAACGACTCGCTGATGGTCGGAACCGTCAGAAAGTTGGTGGAACCGGTCAACAGGAAGCGGCCAGGTGTCGGCTCGGCGTCCACGAGCTGCTTCACCGCACGCACCAGGCGGTCGCCGCCGAGCTGAACCTCGTCCACCACCAGCGGGTGCCGGTGACCCAACAGGAAGGGGGGCGCCCTCCACCGGTGGATGCGACAGATCGGCCGTGATGGCCGGTTGTCCAGTCAACATCCGAACCGGTGGAGGTCCACAGTGTGGCGCAGCGACTCAGCTCCGACGAGCGCGCCCGGATCGAGGCGATACGCGCCGCGGGCGCGAGTGTCGACGACACAGCGAGACGTCTTGGCAGGCACCGCTCGACGGTGTACCGAGAACTCGAACGCGGCGGCGGCGTCTACGACGCCGAGGCGGCGCAGACGGCCACCGTGGCTCGGGCGGCGCGCCCCAAGACGCCTGCGCTCGCGGCCGACGCCGGCCTGGCCGCCGCGGTGAGCAAGCGCCTGGCTATGCGCTGGTCCCCGCACGCGATCCGCGCGGACCTGCGCGCCCAAAGGCGCCGGATCAGCGCGGAGACGGTCTACGCGGCCTGCTATGACCACACCGGCCGACGCGGGCTGCCCGAGGGGTCCCGGAGGCTTCCGCCGCGCCGCTGGCGAAGACGCAAGCCCCGCAGCCGCGCGACGCGAAAGCCCGGCCCGCTGAGCGATTACAAGCCCGTAGCGGCGCGCACCGCGGCCGTCGAGGACCGCCGCGAAGCCGGCCACTGCGAGGGCGATCTGATCATCGGCGAGGCCAACCGCTCAGCGGTCGCGACGCTGACCGAGCGCGCCGGCCGCCACACCCTTGCCGTCGCGCTGCCCGACAGCTACGACGCCGCCAGCACCGCGGCCGCGGCCATCGCCGCTCCCGCCCGCCAACCGGCGCACCCGGCCAAGACCCCGACCCGGGACCAAGATCGACGGGACAGACCCGTCCGGGGTGAAGGCCACCCGTTTCAGCGATGTGGACGGGGACCATCCCCAGGCGGCGTTCATTGAGAGGTTCGCAGCTCTAGGAATCACAGCGGGCTGCTCGACCGTTCCGCTGAGCTACTGCCCCGACGGGCACGTCACCCGCGCCCAGACGGCCACGTTCCTGGCGCATGCGTACGATCCGGAGGCCGCCGACCCGGCCGGGTTCACCGATGTGGCCGTCGGCGGCATTCACAGCGCCGACATCGACGCCCTGTTCTCCGCGGGGATCACCGCGGGGTGCGCGACGGAACCGCTGCGCTTCTGCCCCCAGCGGGCCACCACACGGGCTCAGATGGCGTCGTTGCTGGTGCGGGCCGACGATTACGCGGCAGAACGGCAGGCCGCGCTGGAGTCGCTGAACTCTGAGAGCCTCAGCGACAACCACAACCCGCCCGTCGGGAGCGACACGCCCGGAGGCAACGACAACCCGCCCGTCGGGAGCGACACGCCCAGAGGCAACCACAACCCGCCCGTCGGGAGCGACACGCCCAGAGGCAACCACAACCCGCCCGTCGGGAGCGACACGCCCAGAGGCGACCACAACCCGCCGCCGCCGACAATAACTATCATTCCGCCCAAAGACGACGAATTCTTATCGCAGACCGCGGCCGGAACGCCGAAAGTAGTCCGGGCGATAACCGATAAGTCGGTACATAATACAAACTTTCAAGTCTACTATCCGCTTGCCGGAACGATTGTCGACCCGGACGGGCAAACCCTGACTTGGAATGTCATCAAGCCCCCCGAGGCCGACTGGCTGGTCTTCGATTCGGCCGCTTTAACCCTGTCCGGCCATGTCCCCAGCTCATTCGCCGAGGGCGACTCTATCTCGATTACTGTTAAGGTCACCGACACCGACGCCAAGGCCGCCGAATACAGCTTTTCGATAACCTCTCTAGGCCCCTACAACCCCGAGCCTCTGGGCTGCCGGGCGACCGGCGCGCCAATCGCCACTAAAGATTGGATTAAGATCGGCAACTGGGAATGGGTCGAACCCAACCACGACCCGGCCATCCCCGAAAACACGCCCGGTTATTGGCAGCCCGATTGGGTCGAAGAAATTGGCGGAAGCGGCAAGCCGAAATGGAACGCCCCCTTCATCACCAAAGACAGCCGCCGGGTCGCCGGCGAAACCGAAATCTGGCGAATGAAGGAAGTCGAATACTACCGCATAACCCGCAGCCCGGCCTGGGATTTCAGCCAAATCATTGTCGACGTTGACGACCTCCAGAGTTTCTATGGCCCCGACGGCAACGAGGTCGCTATCAGTGTCAGTGAGGGGGCCGACATCGTCCCCACCTCGACCCAACCCCGGGTAGACGGCCTCTGGACTTACACCCTCAGCGATGTGAGCCAGCCCGCGGGGGCCATTTACACGATCGAGGCCAGCACTTGCGAAAATGGCCCCTGGAGCCGGCCGCTCGAGCTTCAATGGAAATTCCCGAACGCGCCGACTATCCGCCCCGAGTTTACCTATCTGACCCGCTACGGCGAAGACGGCAACCTCCTGCCCGACAACGACCTGGCTCTCAATATCGGCTGGAAGTACGAGCGGGGCGAATTCTATGAAGTCAGGGTGGACATTCTCGACTCCGAGGACAATTTGTTACACAACGGGCTGAGATATAAGTTTTACGACCATCTATCCCAACCCGGGGCCAGCTGGGTGGAACGTCTTAAACTGACCTCAATCTTTCAGATTACCGCAGACGACAACCTGGCCGGCTCCGGCAAGCAGATTCGTATCTGGCTCAGGGTCTGTAAGGACAGAGGGTTGTTCGCCCTAGCGCCGTGCAGCCGCAACACGGAGCTGATTCTCTCAACCAAAAACTATCAAGGCCCGAAGGTCGCCAATGACTAGAACACGCCGCCCGGTGAACCGGTCGCGGACCTGGCACGCCGCGTCAGCGATACAGTGCGGGCACTGCCCGCATACTTCGCGTCGGTCACCGCCATCGAGGGGTTGCAGGCCACGGACCTGTTCACCCTCAACACAGTGCTAGACGCGACCATCGAAGTCCAAGTCGTGGAGACCCTCAACCGCATCCGCGATGTATGGGACCCCGACGCGGGACTTGAGCCGGCGGGCCTTCGCCCGCATCTCATCGCCAGCGACTACGACGAACTGGCCCAGCGGGCCCACACCGTGCTGATACACCTCGGCGATGAGACGTTCCCGGTGCGCTGCGCTGCGCCGACCCGGCCGACATCGTGCGCTCCAAACAAGCCGCCAACCGGCCCAAAATACGACCAGTCCCTCCTACTGCTCATCGCCCGACTGGAGGACCGCGACGCCCAGCTCCGCCGCGGCCGGGGCCAGAGACCAGACCGAGGCATCCGCCTGTAGCAGCCGACATAGACCCGAGGCCTCCTGCAGATCGCCGGCTTAGCGGCCAGGCCAGCCAGGGCCTATACTGCGGGCATGGACGCAACCACAGCCGTCGTGCCGCTGTTGATTGTGCTCATCGCCGTTGTCTCGGTGGCCTTGGCACTCGCCTTCAAGTACGTCCCCGGACTCTACAAAGCCATCAACGAAGTCAGCGAGGCCACACAATCCCGCATCAACGAACTGCAAACCGCCCAAACCGAAGCACTCAAACGGCTCGACGCCCGCATCGACGGCCTCGACACCAAAACCAACGAAGGCTTCGCCCGCATCGACGCCCGCATCGACGAAGGCTTCGCCCGCATCGACGCCCGCATCGACGGCCTCGACACCAAAATCAACGAAGGCTTCGCCCGCATCGACGCCCGCATCGACGGCCTCGACACCAAAATCAACGAAGGCTTCGCCCGCATCGACGCCCGCATCGACGGTGCCAACACCCGCATCGACTCCACCAACGAGCGTCTCGGTGAACTAGCAGAAAACGTCACCAAGCTCAGCGGCCAGGTCACAGGCCTCGAAACCAGACTCTCGGCTGTTGAACGCGACACAGAGCACGCCATCCAGGCGATGGGCGTGGCCGGGGACCTGCTCTCCCGCGCCGGGCGCGGCGCTGGCGCGGTCGGTGAACTAGAGCCGCCGACACCCACCACCTGACCCTGCTGGGCCCGGCGTCGCTGAGGTCGTTGCCCTGTCGCCTTCGTGGGCGTCATCGACCAGATCTTCGGTATCGGGCTGCTCGCTGTCGTGGTGGTTGGCGCTATCTATGCCCTGCTCGGGAACATGGCGGACCGTCACCTCCACCAGCCCGCTGCTCGCGGTCATGCCCGTCGGGATAGTCAGAACTATGTTTTTGCTCAGCGTCTCGCCCACCAACAAATACGTCACCACCGTCACGGTGATCACATCAGTCGCGGCCCAGTCCAACGACGCCGTCACCTGCACCGTGCCCCCGCTCTCGGGCACCGACGCCGACGACAGCTCCAAAGTCACCACCGGCGGCGGCCGGTAGACGTAGACAGTGTCGTCGCTGTCCGCGACGAACAGCCTGGCCCCGTCCGACGCCACCCCCTGCGGCTCGGTGTTGCCCGACGCCAAGTCGAGATTCTTCGACGAGTCGTAGGACCCGCCGGACAGGCCGTAGGCATACAACTTGTTGTCGTCGCTGTCGGCCACCCACAACGTCGTCCCGTCAGACCACAACCCCACCGGGTTGGTGTTGTTGGAATCGAGGTCTATGTCCTTGCCCGAGTCGTAGGATCCCGAAGCAGGCGCTTCGCCGGCGCGAGCCTGGACCGAGGGCACTCCGTCGCCTGCGCTTCGCCAAGCGCGACTATCTGGAACTGCTGTGCCGGGGCGGCTATCCCGAGGCAGTCGCGCTCGGCGAAGCGCTCCGCCCGGACTGGTTCGAGAGCTACGCGCAGCCGATCCCGAGCCCCGACAGCCAACACAACACTCAGCACTCGCGACACTATGGGCTGGGCAGGACCACCAGGTCGTCGGCGTGTATCACGACGTGGGGCGCGCCCGGAGGCAAGTCCTCACGCCGGCGGCCGGCGGCGGTGCGCAACTCGTCGCCGCTGTGGCGGGCGAGGCCCTTGGCGAACACCGCGCCTTCCGTCTCGCGTACCTCGACCGGGGCGCCGGCGTCGAAGTCGCCGGAGACGGACCTGACCCCGACAGCCAGCAGCGACTTCCCCCGCTCGAGCGCGGCCCGGGCGCCCGCATCCACGGCGATCTCGCCCTGGGAACCCACCGCGAAACCGATCCACAGCTTGCGGGCCGGCAGCCGCTGCGCTGAAGCCCGCACCAGCGTCCCCACACCGGCGACCCCCGCCGCGGCGTCGGCCAGCACGGCGGGCCGCTTGGCGTCGGCGATCACGGTGGGCACGCCCGACAGCGACGCCACCCGCGCCGCGGTGACCTTGGACGCCATGCCTCCGCTGCCACGCGGCGTGCCGGCGCCCCCGGCGCGGCTCTCCAGACGATGATCGAACTCGACGATCTCGGAGATCAGCGAAGCACTCGGGCTGCGGCGCGGATCGGAGGTGAGGACCCCCGCGGTGTCGGTCAGCAGCACGAGCAGGTCGGCCTGAACCAGATTGGCGACCAGCGCGGCCAGGCGGTCGTTGTCGCCCCAGCGGATCTCGTCGTCGGCCACCGCGTCGTTCTCGTTGACGACGGGCACGACACCCAGATCAAGGAGCTTGTGCAGGGTGGACGAGGCATGCACGTACTGGGTGCGGATCACGAAGTCGAGCGGGACCAGCAGCACCTGGCCGGCCACCACGCCCAAACGGGCGAACACCTCGCGGTACATGCCCATCAGCGCGCTCTGGCCGACGGTGGCCGCCGCCTGAAGCGTCTCCATGCTCGCCGGTCGCCGGTCGCCGCCCAACCCCAGTTCGGGAAGACCGGCCGCGATCGCTCCGCTGGTCACCACCACCACCCGGTCGCCGCGCGATCTGAGGTCCGCCACCTCCGAGCAGAACTTCTCGACGCAGGCGCGGTCGATGGCGCCTGCCGCGTCGGTGACGGACGAAGTGCCGATCTTGGCCACGATCGTCCGGCCCGAAGCAGCCGCGCCGGCTTCCCCCGTCGTGCCGCCCGCGACGGTCATCGACGGCCGGACCCGCGGGCTCGACCGCCGCTCCGGAAGAGCAGCAGCCGGGAACTCCGCGCCTCGAGGCGCGGAGTCTCACAGTGCTGGTCGCTGCACTCACAGGCCGCTCGGGCCGCGGCCTCGCTCAGCACGCTGCCCGCATCGCACACCTTCACCGCCTGGCCCCGAACGCCGCGCAACCCGACTCCCGCGCCTTCATCGTCTGCCCGTCACAGCCGCGACACTCAGCACCGACGACACCCGCCGCGCAACCCGACTCCCGCGCCTTCATCGTCTGCCCGTCACAGCCGCGACACTCAGCACCGACGACACCCGCCGCGCAACCCGACTCCCGCGCCTTCATCGTCTGCCCGTCACAGCCGCGACACTCAGCACCGACGACACCCGCCGCGCAACCCGACTCCCGCGCCTTCATCGTCTGCCCGTCACAGCCGCGACACTCAGCACCGACGACACCCGCCGCGCAACCCGACTCCCGCGCCTTCATCGTCTGCCCGTCACAGCCGCGACACTCAGCACCGACGACACCCGCCGCGCAACCCGACTCCCGCGCCTTCATCGTCTGCCCGTCACAGCCGCGACACTCAGCACCGACGACACCCGCCGCGCAACCCGACTCCCGCGCCTTCATCGTCTGCCCGCTCGGCCTCCGGCGGCGGCCTCGGCGTCGTCCTGGTAGGTGAAACTGAAGTCGCCGATGCGGACCTCGTCGCCGTAGGCGGCACCGGCCCGGGCCAGGACACGCTCCACCCCGAGGCCGCGCAGCCGATCCTGGGCATACGCCAGCGCGCCCGGATCGGTGAGGTCGCTCAGGGCCACCGCCCGAGCCGCGGCCCGTCCCTCCACCGTCCACACCCGGGCGTCGAGCCGCCGCACCGTCACCTCATGCACATCCAGCAGAGGCCGATGCACGACCGGGACATCGACAACCGGCTCACCGGCGCGGGCCTCGACCACCAGACGCCTCAGAGCACCGAGCACCTCGGGCACCCCCTCGCCGGTGACCGACGACAGACGTCCCACCGAACCCTCACAGAACGACTCGCCCAGCGCGGCACCGTCCCGACCGCCCACCGAACCCTCACAGAACGACTCGCCCAGCGCGGCACCGTCCCGACCGCCCACCGAACCCTCACAGAACGACTCGCCCAGCGCGGCACCGTCCCGACCGCCCACCGAACCCTCACAGAACGACTCGCCCAGCGCGGCACCGTCCCGACCGCCCACCGAACCCTCACAGAACGATTCGCCCGGCGCGGCGTCGGCCCGGCTGCCCACTACCAGCCGAGGCCTCTCCAGCAGATCTGGGCGATACCGGCCGAGCTCCCGCAGCAGCACGGCCAGCTGGTCGGCCGGCGAGCGGTCGGCCAGCCCGCACAGGTCGATCAGCACGAGCAGCACCCGGGCCCGCTCCACATGGCGCAAGAAGCGGTGGCCGAGGCCGCGGCCCTCGCCGGCGCCCTCGATGAGGCCCGGTATGTCGGCCAGCACCATCTCGAAGGTGTCGTCGAGCCGGCACACGCCGAGGTTGGGCTCCAGAGTAGTGAAGGGGTAGTCGGCGATCTTCGGCTTGGCCGCCGACACCCGGCTGATGAACGTCGACTTGCCGACGTTGGGGAAACCGACGATGGCCACGTCGGCCAGCAGCTTGAGCTCCAAGCGGAGCCAACGACGCTCGCCGCGCTCGCCCTGCTCGGCGAAGGCGGGCGCCCGGCGCCGGTTGGAGAGGAACCGGGCGTTCCCCCTGCCGCCCTCGCCGGCTCGAACCGCCCGCCAGCACTCGCCGCGAGCCGACAGGTCGGCGAGTTGGGAATGGTCGCCGTGGTCCAGCACCACGGTGCCGACGGGCACCTTCACGTACAGGTCGTCGCCCCGCGCGCCGTGGCGGTTGTTGCCCGAGCCGTGCTTGCCGTTGGCGGCCCGACGGTGAGGATGGTCGCGGAAGGCCAGCAGCGAGGCGACATTGCGGTCCGCCACCAGCCATACGTCCCCGCCGCGGCCGCCGTCACCGCCCGACGGCCCGCCCCGAGCCACGCGAGCCTCCCTGCGGAACGCGACGCACCCAGCCCCGCCGTCACCGGCGGCGACATGAAGGTTGCACTCATCGACGAACCCGGACACCCGCTCAAGGCTAAGGGGCGGCGCGGACAGGCGGTGACCGCGAGCACCTGCGCGGACGCGTCGTCGGCAAGGCTGGCGGCCGGCGGCAGAGAGACGACCGCGAGCACCTGCGCGGACGCGTCAGCGACCAGGCCCGTCACTGCCATCGGCGGTCAGCATCCAGGTCGGCGAGCATCCGCTCGACATCGAGTTCTATGCCACCGGTCTCCTTGAACCTGTCGATGCGCTGCACCAACTCCTCCTTGTCGGCGCGGCTCGCCATGCCGCAGACCTCTGCCAGCATGAAATGCTGGATCGACTGGCGCCTGGCGCGAGCCCGACGGCGGAGTCAGGCTCCGGCCGGCACGACCTCGACGAGCTTGCGGCCGTGGCGGGAGCCGAAACGGACCACGCCGTCGGCCTTGGCGAACAGGGTGTCGTCGCCGCCCCGACCCACGTTGGTGCCGGGATGGAACTTCGTGCCGCGCTGGCGCACGATGATCGCCCCGGCCAAGACCCTGCCCCCGTCGTACACTTTCACGCCGAGGCGCTGCGCGTTCGAGTCTCGGCCGTTGCGGGTGGAGCCTCCGCCCTTGGTCTTGGACATGTCGGATCAACCCTTCCGGATAGCGGTGATCTCGAGGGTGGCCAGCGTCTGGCGGTGACCCCAGCGCCGCCGCTGGTTGCTCTTGGACTTGTAGGTGAAGCCGCGGATCTTGGGGCCGCGGTGCTCGTCGACGACTGTCGCGGTCACGCTCGTGCCGGCGAGGTCTTCCGGCGTGGCCAGCACGCTCCCACCGTCCACTACCAGCACCGGGCGCAGCGAGATCTCCGAGCCGGGCGCGCCGACCCGCTCCACCTCGATAGTGGAGCCCTGCTCGACGCGGTACTGCTTCCCGCCGGTCTCAACGACTGCGTACATGGCCATGAGAGGCTATCGTCCCACCAGCTTCGCTACACAGCCCGACGGGACTGCGTGAGCCAGTGATTCTGCGGCTCCCGCCCGCTCCGGATGCCGCCCGCGGCTGACGAGCACGCTCCCGGCCGCGCCTGTGCATGTCATCATGAGATGCGACTCACCGGGATTCGAGCGGCGGGCCGGAACTTCAGCGACCCCGAAGCCCGCAGCAGGATCATACTCGGGGGTGTCACCGGGATTCGAGCGGCGGGCCGGAACTTCAGCGACCCCGAAGCCCGCAGCAGGATCATACTCGGGGGTGTCACCGGGATTCGAGCGGCGGGCCGGAACTTCAGCGACCCCGAAGCCCGCAGCAGGATCATACTCGGGGGTGTCACCGGGATTCGAGCGGCGGGCCGGAACTTCAGCGACGCTGGCGCTGTGCCGCCAAGAGATGCACGCGGCTCGTGTCGGAGGCCAGGGCGGACAGCTGCCGGTCGAAGGTTGCGACGCATCCGTCGCGGCGTTCCGCTAGCGCCAGCAGATGGGCGTCGGTGACCTGCCGGTATCCAGTGAGTCGAGCAGCGGCGTCACCACTCCTCGCTCGCGGCCCGCACCATCTCGACGGTGATCGGGCCGCTGTCGGGCCCGACCGTGAACCCGGGCACGGCTACGGGCGAGGCCGCGGCCAGAGCGGCCCTCAGGTCGCAGCGAACAAGAGCGGGAACGGCACCCCTGCGAGACGACGAACTCACTCCTGTCCGCGCTCGCTCTCAGTCCATCAGGTCGGCCAGGAGGCGGTAGCCGCGGCCGGAGCAGTCCCCGCAGATGTCGGACAGCGACTCGAGGAGCCCTTCGCCGCTGCGCTTGCGGGTCATCTCCAACAATCCGAGGCCGCTGATGTCCAGCACCTGGGTGCGGGTCTTGTCCCGTGCCAACGCGTCGCGGAAGCGCTTGGCTACCTTGGCCCGGTTGGCAGCCAGGTCCATGTCGACAAAGTCCACCACGATGATGCCGCCGATGTCGCGCAGCCGCAGCTGGCGGGCCAGTTCGTCGGCGGCCTCCAGGTTGTTGGACAGGACCGTCTCCTCGAGGCTGGACTTGCCGACGTTCTTGCCCGTGTTGACATCCACCACGGTGAGAGCCTCGGTGCGCTCGATGATGAGCGACCCGCCCGAAGGCAGCCACACCTTGGGCTCGAGAGCCTTCTTGAGCTGCTCGGCGACGTAGTAGCGCTCGAACAACGGCAGCCTCTCGTTGGCGGCGTCGTAGAACTCCACCCGGTCGGCCAGCGGTCCGACGATGGACGAGACGTAGCCCGACACCTCGGAATAGAGCTGCCGGTCGTCGATGATCACGCCCCGGAAGTCGGCGTTGAGCTCCTCGCGGATGAGACGCAGGGGGGCCTCCGGCTCCCGGTACAGCAGCGCGGGAGCGGCGGACGACCGGGCCAGCTTGGAGATGTCGTTCCACTGGCCCACGAGACGGGCCACGTCCCGCTCGATCTCGGCCGCGGTGACCTTGTCGGCCGCGGTTCGCATTATGAGGCCGTGGCCCTCGGGTTTGATCCGCTCCAGGATCGACCGCATGCGCTTGCGCTCGGAGTCGGGCAACCGCTTCGATATCCCGAAGCCCGACGAGTCGGGCACCAGGACCACGAACCGTCCCGCCAGCGAAACCTCCTGTGTGAGGCGGGCCCCCTTCTCGCCGATGGGGTTCTTGGTGACCTGGCACAGGATCGACTGCTTGGGCCGGAGCAGGTCCTCGATCCGCGGTTTCGCCCCAACGCGGTCACCCGCCTCGATGTCGTCCGAGTCGTGCAGTACGTCGCCCCGGTAAAGCACCGCGTTCTTGGGGGTTCCGATGTCGACGAAGGCGGTCTCCATCCCCGGCAGGACGTTCTGAACCCGGCCCAGGTAGATGTTGCTATGGATCTGGCTGATGTCGTCGGACGGGCGGGACACCCTGAACTCGATGAGGCGGCGCCCCTCGAGCACCGCAATCTGCGTGGCCTGGGCATCGACGTGGACGCACATGAGGTAGCGACCCACGGCCTGACCCTTGCGGGTGCGGCCTCGCCGGCCCCGCATGCTCTTCTCGTCGAGTTGCACCGGCTCGTCGTAGGTGACCGCCTCCACCACCGCAGCGGCTTGGGACTTCTGCCCGCCGCCCCGGCCGCCGCGCCGACGGCGCCGTTTCCGGCCGCCTCCGGCACCGGACCCGCCCTCGGAGTCGCGGCCGCCGGACCCGCCGTCGGCCGCACCACCACCCGAGCCGCGTCCGCCCGAGCCGCGTCCGCCCGAGCCGCGTCCATCCGAGCCGCGTCCGCCCGAGCCGCGTCCATCCGAGCCGCGTCCATCCGAGCCGCGTCCATCCGAGCCGCGTCCATCCGAGCCGCGTCCATCCGAGCCGCGTCCATCCGAGCCGCGTCCGCCCGAGCCGCGTCCATCCGAGCCGCGTCCATCCGAGCCGCGTCCATCCGAGCCGCGTCCATCCGAGCCGCGTCCGCCCGAGCCGCGTCCATCCGAGCCGCGTCCGCCCGAGCCGCGTCCATCCGAGCCGCGTCCGCCCGAGCCGCGTGCCGGGGTCGGGGGCGCTGGACGAGTGTCACCGATCTGCGGCTTCCGTCCGGGAGGACGGCCCGAACCAGGCGGGCGGGACGTCCCGTCCGCGGACGGTCCGGATGGCTTGGATTCCTTGCCGCCCGCTTCCTTAGAGGACTGTTCTCTGTTGTCGGCGCTGCGAGGGGCGCGCGCCGCTTGATGTTGGTTGCTCATTGTGTTCCTTCAAGTACGCGAACGGGAAGCTCATGACTCGACTCCCGCTCCTGCGACCGACCCCTCGGCGACCGCCAGCGGCTCACGGCGCTCCCCTGCGTCGGTTGCGATCCATTGGTGCAGACGGCATGCCCGCTGAAGTCTGAGCGGCGGGTGGAGGCTGGCCAGCAGCTCCGTGGGACGCACAGCCCGCGGTTGCGTGGCCAGCTCGGCGACGAGCCGCACGCCGTCGGTGCTGCCCGATCCCACTTCGACCTTATGCACGCCAGGCCGGATGTCGTCGCTGGTAATCCGCCCCTTGCGCTCGCGCCGGACGAGCAGCTCGCTGCCGGCCATGGCCAGCGACACCGCTTCGGACGCCTCGACGGCGCCGGTGCCGGCTGCGTCGATCCTCCAGGTGCAGCTAGTCACCGCGTGCTGGAGCGACGGCTCGCTGGAGGCGACCTCGGCCACGGCCAGCGCTGTCATGCCCGCCGGCAGCGACGCAGTGAGCGCGCCGACGAGCCTCTCACCGTCGATGCCGGCCATCCACGCAGGTTCGACCCCGGCATCGAGATACTCGGCGTCGGAGCTGTATCCGGTGGGGAGGGCCAGCCCGAACGCGATCTTCGGGCGGGGACTGAAACCCGCCGAATAGACGACGGGAACCGCGGCGCGGCGCAGCGACCGCTCCCAGATCCTGGCCACGTCGCGGTGCGATGTGAATCGGACCTTGCCGTGTTTGGAGAAGCGGATCCTGACACGCGACCCGGTCATGTCGACACCCCCGCCAGAGGCCGCTCGAGCAGGCGCACCGGGATCTCGGCGCCGCGTGCGAGGTCGACGCCGGTGCCCTGGCTTCCTCCCGCCGGAGGGGCGGCGGACGCCACGACATGCTCGATGCCGTAGCCGGTGCATGCTCCACAGTCGTAGCACGGCGTCCAGCGGCAGTCCTCGAGGCCGACCTCGTCGAGGGAGTCGCGCCAGTCCTGCCACAGGAAATCCTTGTGGAGCCCGGCGGACAGATGGTCCCACGGCAGCACCTCGTCGAAGGTGCGGTGCCGATGCACATAGGCGTCGATGTCGATGGCGGACGCGTCGGCGGCCGACTGCCAACGGTCGAGACCGAAGTGCTCGGACCACTCCTGGAACGTGCCGCCGCGGCGCCAGACATGCTCGATCACACCGCCGACGCGGCGGTCTCCCCGACTGGCCAGACCCTCCGCCAGGCTGGCAGCAGGATCGTGCCATTTGAGCTGGACGCCCCTAGCCCGGCGCAGGTCGTCGCGCAACAGGCCCACCTTGCGGCGCAGTTCGGCCACGGTGTTCTGGCCGAACCACTGGAACGGAGTGAACGGTTTGGGCACGAACCCGCCGACCGAGACGGTGACCGACGGCGAGCGCACATGGGACCGGCCCAGCGCCACGCAGTTGCGGGCCAGCTCGGCGATGCCGAGCGTGTCGGGGTCGGTCTCTGTGGGCAGGCCGGTGAGGAAGTAGAGCTTCATCCGGCGCCAGCCTTGAGAGTAGGCCGACTCGACCGCCGAGTAGAGGTCGTCGTTGGTGATGAGCTTGTTGATCACCTGGCGCATCCGCCAAGTGCCTGCCTCGGGTGCGAAAGTCAGCCCGGTGCGGCGCGCCCGCTGGATCTGGGCCGCTATGCCCACGGTGAAGGCATCGACCCGAAGGCTGGGCAACGACACCGACACCTGGCCGCAGCCCGCGTCGCCGACGGTTTCGGCCACGACCTGCTCGATGCCGCTGAAGTCGGCAGTGCTCAGCGAGGTGAGCGCGACCTCGTCGTAGCCGGTGCGCCTCAGGCCCTCGCTCACCATGGTGCGGACCTGCTCGGCCGGACGCTCGCGCACCGGACGGGTGATCATCCCGGCCTGGCAGAAGCGGCAGCCGCGGGTGCAGCCCCGGAACACCTCGACGTTGAGCCGGTCGTGCACCACCTCTGTGAGCGGCACGAGCTGCTGCTTGGGATACGGCCAGTCGGCCAGGTCGGCCACCGTGCGCTTCTCGACCACGGCGGGCACGTCGGGGTGCCGCGGTTCCACGGCCGCCAGCCGAGCGCCGTCGTAGAAGGCCTCGTACATCGACGGCACGTAGACCCCCGGAACCCGGGCGAGCTCTCGCAGGACCCCGCGGCGGCCTCCGGGCCGTCCGGACGCCTTCCAGTCGCCCAGCACGGCCGTGATGTCACCCACCGCCTCCTCGCCGTCACCGAGCACCACGAAGTCGAGGAAATCGGCCAGCGGCTCGGGATTGTAGGTGCAGTGCCCCCCGGCGCCGATCAACGGATCCGAGTCGTGCCTCTCCGCCGACCGCACGGCCACCCCCGCCAAGTCGATGCAGTTCAGCACGTTGGTGTAGGTGAGCTCGGCCGACAGGTTGAAGGCGATCACGTCGAACAGCGGCGCCGGACGGTGAGTGTCGAGCGAGAACAGCGGCAGCCCCTCGGCCCTCATCAACGCCTCGAGGTCGCCCCAGGGCGCGTAGGCCCGCTCGGCGGCCGCGTCGGGGCGCTCGTTGAGGATCTCGTAGAGGATCTGCAGCCCTTGATTGGGCAGGCCTATCTCATAGGTGTCCGGGTAGGTGAGCAGCCACGACACAACGCCGGGACTGTGTCGAGGCGTCTGCATTCCGGCCTCGCCGCCGATGTAGCGGGCCGGTTTGGACACCTCGGGCAGCAACGGCTCGAGTCGATGCCACAGACTGCTCACTGCTCCAGCCTACTACCGCTGCCCCGCCGTGCCGTCGGTTGCCTCCGCCGAGCGGCCGGCCCTCAGCCCAACATCCCCTCGATGTCGAGGCGGCGGCGGTACACGCCCGCCACCAGGCCCAGAGCGGCCATCGTGGTGAGCATCGACGACCCGCCGTAGCTGACCAGCGGAAGCGGGATGCCGGTTACCGGCATCATACCCATGGTCATCCCGACCGACTGGAACGTCTGGAACAGCAGCATGGCGAATATCCCGGTACACATCATCCGCTCGAACTGCGTCCGCGCGAGCTGGGCCGTCCGCCAGACACGGAACAGCAGCACCGCCAACAGGACCAGCAGCAGCGACGCCCCCCGCAGGCCCAGCTCCTCGCCCGCGACAGTGAAGATGAAGTCGGTATGCTGCTGCGGCACCAGATCGGACCGGGTCTGCGTCCCCTGGAACAGCCCCTGCCCCCGCAGCCCCCCGTTGCCGATCGCGATCTGGGCCTGCTCGACGTTGAAGGCGTAACTGGCGGCCCCGTCGGCGACATCGGACTCGAACAGGTACACCCGCAGACGAGCCTCCTGGAACTCGGCCAACGCATCGGAGCGGTACACGCCGACCGCCACCGACACCGCGACGACCGCCAGCAGCACGATCCAACGCGCCTCTATCCCGCTCACCACCACCGTGACCAGAACGATCGCCAGATACACCAGCGTGGTGCCCAAGTCGGGCTGAAGCAGCACCAAAGCGATCGGCGCGGCGGCCAAGGCGAGCCCCAGGAGCGCCCGCCACGGCCCCACCTCGCCCTTGCGCGGCGACAGCAGCAGCGCCAAGCCGACGACCAACACCAGCTTGCCGAACTCCGACGGCTGCATCCTGAACACACCGAAGGAGAACCAGCCCTTCGTGCCGTTGACCTCCACCCCCACCTGCAGCACCAGCCACAACGCACCCATCATCGCCGCGAAGGCCAACGGATACAGCTTCCTCATCAGCCCCGGCGACACGAAGGCGGCGACTGCCCCCGCGACGACGCCCAGCACGATGAACAACACCTGGCGATCGAGGAAGCCTCGGTCGGGCTCGCCGAAGTCGCCGACGACACCCCTGGTGGCCGAGTACACCAGCACCGATCCCACGGCCGCTGCAGCTAGAGCCGACAAGATCAGGAACGGATCGACCAGCAGCCACCAAGGATCCGGCGGAATGTTGCGGCGGGCCGGCCCAGCCGCTGTCGCGGTCACAGCAGCGCGTCCAGTCCCCGCCGCTCCACCGCCTCCTCGCCGCCCACCAGCTCGGAGCAGTCCTCAGAGAGCCCGGGCCTGGTCTCGGTCAGGGGCACGCCGTCGTCATCGACCTTGATCTCGCCGATGCGGACGCCCTCCAAGAACGACGCCAGCTGCTTGACCTCCTCGTAGCAGGCGCCCACCTCCCTGGCAGTGCGGGCCCGTTCGACGGTGTGGGTGGCGATCGGCAACAGGACCCTGGCCACCGCCGGCGCGGCCACCTCGCCGCCGAAGCCGGCCTCCTCCAGCACCATCGCCACCACCACCTCCGGATCGTGGCTGTAGCCGCGTTCGGGCCACGGAGCCGGACCGAACGCCGCGAACCAGGCGAAGTCGGCCTGGCCCTGCTTCTCCGCGGTGCCCGTCTTGCCTGCCACCGGCCATGCGGCCAACGGGAAGTCGACGCCCCCCGATCCGGCGACATTGAAGGCCGCGTAGGCCGTTCCCCGCAGCACAGCCGCCCCGTCAGCACTGCTCGGAAGGTTGTGGGCGGTCACGCCGTTCAGCCCGTCGAGCAGCGGTGCAGCCGTCTCGGCGCTCCATTCCAGCTCACGCAGCAGCCGGGGGCCGAACCTCTCCAGGACTCGACCGTCGCGGCCGGTGATCCTGGCCGCGATGTTGGGCTGGTGGAGCTTGCCGCCGCTGGCCACGACCGCGTAGAGGTTGGCGATCTGCAGCGGCGTGACCAGAAGGTTGCCCTGGCCGATCGCGAGGTTGATGGTGTCGCCCGCGAACCACTGGTCGCCGTCCCGCAGGAACACGCCCTGGTCGAACTGGTAGTCGTAGTAACCCCTGTCGGGCACCACCCCGGCCCGCTCGTGCGGCAGCGGGACGCCGGTGTGGGCGCCCAGCCCGAACGCCCTCGCCGACTCCTGTATGCCCTCGTCGAACGGCTGCCTCCGACGGAAGAAGCCCTCACCGCCCAGCCGGTAGAAGTACGTGTCGCTCGACACGGTGATGGCGTCTCTCAGATCGACGCCTCGCTCGCAGCAGTACGGGCTGTCGAACACGCATGTGTCGGAATCCTCCACACAGAAGGGATAGCGGTAGGTCCCGGTGTCGCGGTAGAACTCGTCCGCGGCGATCAGCGACGAGGCGCCGGAGCCGATCACTCCCTGAGTGAGGGCTGCGTAGGCCGTCACGACCTTGAACGTCGAGCCCGGCGGGTAGAGCCCCTGGATGGCCCGGTTGAGGATCGGCGAGTAGTTCTCCTCGGCGGTCAGGTCGTCGAACTGGCGCTGCGAGATGCCGTTGACGAACTCGCGGGGATCATAGGTGGGGAACGACGCCATGGCCCGCACCGAGCCGTCTCCGGGATCGATCGCCACGGCCGCGCCGGCGGAAGCCGCAATATCGGGCGCGCCGGACTCCTGCGACGGCTCCTGCCGCCGTGCCTCGTCCAGTCCGCGGCGCAGCTCGCGTTCGACGAGGCTCTGGATATCGAGGTCGATCGTGAGATGGACGTCGTTGCCGGGCGTCGGCGCCCGGCCCTTGTCGTCATGCACCTTCACGATCTCGTCGAGCCGGTTCACCTCGAAGACGCGCACACCGGGGACGCCCCGCAGCTCGCTCTCGAAGATCCGCTCCACGCCGGACTTCCCGATCTCGTCTCCAGGCTGATACGTCTTGGCGTCGGGCTCGGAAGGATCGATCTGCGCGCTCTGTGCCCGGTACTCCGACTGGGTGAGCGGACCCACGTAGCCCAGCAGGTGCGCTGCCAGCTCGCCGTACGGGTAGCTGCGCACGGTGCGCTCCTCCACCGACACGCCGGGGAACAGGTCCGGTCGCTCGCCCAGATACACGAGCAGGCGCGGGTCGATGTCGAACGCCACCGGGACCTTGTCGAAGGGGCCGTACTCCAGGCTGCTGAGCCGCTCCACGATGTGACGCACCTTCGTGAGCCGCCCCGAGCGGCTGACGATCTCTGCCAGCTGGAGCAGGACCTCCTGCTGCTCCGACTGATCGAGCCCGGCCTGGAACTCGAGCCGGTCGACGGTCACCACTTGGACCATCCGGTTGTCGACGAGGATCCTCCCATGGACGTCGAAGATCCGGCCCCTCGGCGCCTCGGTGTGGACGACGCGCAGGATGTTGCTGGCCGCCGCAGTCTGAAGCTCCTCTCGCTCGAGGACCTGCAGATACCAGAGGCGTACGAACAGTGCGGCCACGAGGCACACCGCCACGATGCCGACGACGTAGAGCCGAAACCCTTGACGCTGGTCGCCGTCGGCGCCGTCGGAGGACATCAGCGGCCCTTCAACCGTGATTCTGGAGGCTCCCGGCGGCGTGGCGGCCGCCGAGCGTGCCCGCTGGAGACGGCCCATCGCATAGCAGGCGCCGCGACCAGCGAGATCAGCGCGTTCCAGCCCGACGCGATCAGCACGACCCGCGGCAGGCGCCCGTCCACTAGGCCGCGCTGGCCTACCACCTCGCCAAGCAGGGCGAAGACCGTCACCGCGGCCGCCGTGCCGGCAGCCACCAGCACCAACGTCCGGGGGCGGGTGTCGTGGAACAGGTCCTCGGTCATGCCGCCCAACGCATAGGCCACGACCACGAAGGAGGCGGCGGCCAAGCCGAGCGGAGTCGCCAGGTAGACGTCCCACATCAGGCCCGCGAAGAACGCGATCACCGAACCCCGCCGAGGTCCGGCGAAGAGTCCCGCCAGCACGGCCACGAGCGCCGGCAGCTCCGGCGCCACCCCGGCCACCCTCACTTGCGAGAAGAACGTCAACTGCAGCAGCAGAGCCGACAGACACACAACGACGAGCCGCAGCCCACTCAAGGCCGCACCGCCCCCGGCCAGCAGGCGGCGCAGACTCGGCGCCTTCCGGACCGTCGGCAGCGCCGTCACGGCGACCGCTCCAGCGACGCGGACGGCGTCGTCCACACGGCCCGACGCCCTCCTCCGCCTCGACGGCGCCGTCACGGCGACCGCTCCGCGAACGGGGAGTCCGGACCGACGGGCGTCTCGTCGACGGGCGCCAGCAGCAGCACGGTGACGTATCCGAGATCCTGCACGTCGGCAGCCAGCTCGACGGTCACCAGCTGGGCCAGTCCCGCCTCCGCCGGCTCGACCGACGCCACCCGGCCCACCGGAATGTCAGCGGGATATCGGCTGCCTGCCGCGGTCACCACCGGGCTCCCCACCTCCGGGAGCTCCGACAGGTCGCCCGTCTCGGGCCAGCGCAGGCCGGCGTCCACCACGAACCGGGTCGGATCGCCGGCCATCCCGTGGCCCAGCCCCACGTCGCCGGTGTCCAGCAAACGCACCCCGACCACCAGGCTGGGATCGCTCACCGCGGTGACCGTGCTCGAGGCCGTGTCCACCGTCTCGACCCGGCCCACGAAGCCGGCCGAGGTGACGACAGCCATGCCCGGGACCACGCGGTCGCGGCGGCCCACGTCAATCGACATCGCATCGTCGTCGAAGTTCCCCACAGCGTCGCGAAGCACAGTCGCGGTCAGCCGCTCCACGCCGTCGACGTAGGTCACCCCGGTGGCCGCCAGCAACCGAAGGAACGCATCCCGCTCCGCAGCGTCCCGGACGTCGGCCCCCGCGAGCCGGTCGACTTCGTCTCTGAGCCTCGCGTTCTCGGAGCGGAGATCGTTGTAGGAGAACATCACGGTCCAGACCTCCGCCACCGGTCCGAGAACCGCATCGACCGCCGAGACCACCGGCTCGAGCGCGTCCCGCGCCCGGCTCTGGACAGATTCGAGCGGGCCGAAGCCGCGGAAGTCGAGAGTAAGGAGCGTCGCCGCTGTCAGGATCAGCAGCAGCAGCAGGTAGCGGGACCGCCCGCTGCGCTGGGCGACCGCCATCGCCCCGGGCTAGAGGTCGCCCGATGCGGTCACCGTTGGTCCAAGTTGTCGAGCACCTGGCCGCAGCCCCTCACAACAGCGAGCAGCGGATCCTGGGCGACCGTTATCGGCATGCCAGTCTCGTTGGCCATCCGTTGGTCGAGATTCCTCAACATCGCTCCCCCGCCCGCGAGCATGATCCCCGACTCCATGATGTCGGCAGCCAACTCCGGGGGTGTGTGGTCCAGCGTGCCCCGCACGGCGTCGCAGATCGCGGTGACCGACTCCTCCAAGCCCTCGCGGACGTCCTCGGTGGTGACCGACACCACGCGCGGCAGGCCGCTCACGAGGTCGCGGCCCCGGATCTCGGCCCTCGCCTCCCGTGCCAGCGGATAGGCCGATCCGAGCAGAATCTTGATCTCCTCGGCGGTGCGCTCCCCGATCAGCAGCGAATGCTCCTTCTTGACGAACTGCGCGATGACGTTGTCGAACTCGTCTCCACCGACGCGGATCGACTGGCTGGAGACGATGCCTCCGAGCGAGATGACGGCCACCTCGGTCGTGCCTCCGCCGACATCGACGATCATGTTCCCGGTCGGCTCCCACACCTGGAGCCCGGTGCCGATCGCCGCGGCCATCGGCTCCTCGATGATGTGTGTCGGCTTGCGGGCGCCCGCGGACTCGGCCGCCTCCTGCACCGCCCTCTGCTCGACTCCGGTGATGCCCGACGGCACGGCGATGACCATCCGCGGCTTGGTCCAGCGCCGCTGGTGGACCCGCTCGATGAAGAAGCGCAGCATCTCCTCGCACATGTCGAAGTCGGCGATCACCCCGTCCTTGAGCGGACGGACGGCCTGGATGTGCGCCGGGGTGCGGCCGATCATGCTCTTCGCCTCGGAACCGACAGCCAGCACCTTGCCCGTCTTGGTGTTGACGGCCACCACCGACGGCTCGTCGAGCACGATCCCCTCGCCGCGCACGTACACGACGGTGTTGGCGGTGCCGAGGTCGAGGGCCATGTCGCGCCCCATGGCCCATCCCAACCCCGAAAGCATGCTCGATGTGCTCATTGTGATGCCTCGATCAGGTTGGGGATACTACCACAACGCCGGATGACCCGGCCGACCGCCAACAGGATTGTAGACGCCGGTGAGCGTCGACGCATAGTCCGAGCGGGACGTTGCTTCTATTGCAGGCCGAGATCCGGGCCGGAGTCCAGGGCGGGGAAGAAGAGAGCCACCTCTCGGCGGGCCGACTCGGCGGAGTCGCTCCCATGGACCAGATTCTCGGTGACCTCGGTGCCGAAGTCGCCCCGAACGGTCCCGGCCGAGGCCTCCATGGGATCGGTGGCGCCCATCATCCGGCGCACCACGCTCCAAGTGCCCTCCGGCCCCTCCACCGCCGCGACCAGCACCGGGCCCCTGCCCATGAAGGCGACGAGGTCGTCGTAGAAGCCCTTGCCCACATGCTCCGCGTAGTGGCGGGAAAGCACATCGGCGTCGAGGGTGCGAAGCTCGGCCGCAGCGAGCCGCAGGCCCTTGCGCTCGAACCGGCCGACAATCTCGCCCACGAGGCCCCGCTCGACCGCGTCGGGCTTGCATATTACCAACGTCCTCTCCATCGCCGTGATGCTACGGGCCGACGGGCCCAGGGACCACCCCGTCGCTGCCGGCCGCGCCCGTCGGCGCATCCCCGTCGCGCCTGCACCCGAGCGGAACCTCGCCGGGACCGCATACAGCTACTCCAGGGAAATCGCGGCGGTGGTCAAGGTTGGCAGCGAGCAGAACCTCGCCGGGACCGCATACAGCTACTCCAGGGAAATCGCGGCGGTGGTCAAGGTTGGCAGCGAGCAGAACCTCGCCGGGACCGCATACAGCTACTCCAGGGAAATCGCGGCGGTGGTCAAGGTTGGCAGCGAGCAGAACCTCGCCGGGACCGCATACAGCTACTCCAGGGAAATCGCGGCGGTGGTCAAGGTTGGCAGCGAGCAGAACCTCGCCGGGACCGCATACAGCTACTCCAGGGAAATCGCGGCGGTGGTCAAGGTTGGCAGCGAGCAGAACCTCGCCGGGACCGCATACAGCTACTCGCCTCCACGCCGACCCGCGGCTTGGAGCTCGGGGCGTTCGAGGTCGCTGGAGCCGCTCCGACCCAGGGCCACCCTGGCTGCGCCGACCACGGTCAGTGAACCGGTCACCGCGACCACGTCGTCGGCGCCGGCGAGCTCGAGTGCCCGGCCGAGTGCAGCCTCCACGTCGCCGACCGCCTCAGCGGCCGCTCCGACCGAGGCGGCCGCCGACGCCACCACGGCGGCCGGGACGCCGCGAGCCGTGGGCGCCGTGCAGCACAGGACCCGCTCGCACCGGCCGGCCTCGAGGCCTCGAAGCACGCCCGCGACGTCGCGGCCCGACTGCATCCCGACCACCAGGTAGCGCCGCCCCGACGGCGCGAAGTCCTCGTCGAGCGTCCTGGCGGCCGCCCGGGCGCCGTCAGGGTTGTGGGCGCCGTCAAGCACGATCAGAGGCTCGCGACCGGCTATCTCGAAACGGCCGGGCACCTTGACGCTCGCGAGGGCCCGGCCGACCACTTCGTCGGAGAGCTTCGACTCGAAGAGTGCCTCGACCGTGGCCACTGCCAGCGAGGCGTTGTCGAGTTGGTGCCGTCCGTGCAGCGACACGAGCACATCGGGATGGTTTCCGTAGGGCGCGCGAAGATCGGCCGTCCATCCGCCCACGGCCAGACGCTCGCGCTCCGTCCCGAAGTCGCGGCCGCGCTCGAACATGGCGGCATGAGGCTCGGCCTGGAACACCGCGCGCGTGTCGGGGTCGATCTCGCCGCAGACCACCGTGGAGTCGGACTTGATGATGCCCGCCTTCTCGCGGGCCACGGCGAGGCGCCAGTCGCCGACGCCGTCGGTGTGGTCCATTCCGACGTTGGTGATGGTCGCGACCTGCGCGTCGACCACGTTGGTGGCGTCAAAGCGGCCCAGCATCCCCACCTCGACCACGGCCACGTCGACGGCCACGTCGGCGAAATGCTGGAACGCGGCCGCGGTCACGGTCTCGAACCATGTGGCCCGCATCCGCAGATGATGGGTGAAGCGGGCCACGTCCCCGATCGCCGCGCCGAAAGCCTCGCGGTCGATGGGCTCGGAGTCCACGGACACCCGCTCGGTGGGGGCCGAGAGATGGGGGCTCGTGTAGGCGCCGACGCGCAGCCCTATCTCTTGGAGGAGCCGGGCCGCGATCCGGACAGTGGATCCCTTGCCGTTGGTTCCGGTGACGTGGACCACCCGGTAGCACCGCTGCGGGTCGCCCATCGCTGCGGCGAGGCGCTGCGCCGTCTCAAGGCTCAGGCCGGCGATGCGGCCCGCCCGCGGCCGAGCCTCGTGGTTGATCAGCGTCTCGAGGTGGTCCAAGGCCGCGCCGTAGTCCACGCCGCTCGGCCTCCGGACGTCAGCTGGCCCGCCGGGAGCGGGCGTCGCTCTCCTCAGCGCGGGGCACGAGCGTGGGATTCACATTGCGGCACACCGTGTCCCGGTCGATCACCACCGTTGAGACGTCCTCACGCCCCGGAAGGTCGTACATGAGGTCGAGCAGGACCTCCTCGAGCACGGCCCGCAGCCCCCGAGCCCCCGAGGCCCGCTTGATGGCCTCGTCGGCTATCGCCTCCAACGCGTCCTGCTCGAAGACCAGATCGACGTTCTCGAACCGGAACATCTTCTGGTACTGCTTGACGAGGGCGTTGCGGGGCTCCACCAGGATGCGCATCAGGGCGTCGCACTCCAAGCTGCCGACCGCTCCCATCACCGGCAGCCGCCCGATGAACTCGGGGATCAGCCCGTACTTCGTGAGATCCTCCGGGAGGACCTCCGCGAATATGGCCCCAAGATCCTTGTCCTCGGGCCGGCGGATGTCGGCACCGAAACCCACGCCCCGGGTGCCGGTGCGGTGCTCCACGATCTTCTCGATGCCTGCGAACGCTCCCCCGCAGATGAACAGAACGTTGGTCGTGTCAATCTGGATGAACTCCTGGTGGGGGTGCTTGCGCCCTCCCTGCGGGGGCACCGACGCCGAGGTGCCTTCCAGGATCTTGAGCAGGGCCTGCTGTACGCCCTCGCCGGACACGTCGCGGGTGATCGACGGGTTCTCGCTCTTGCGGGCGATCTTGTCGATCTCATCGATGTATATGATGCCCTTCTCCGCCCTCTTCACGTCGTAGTCGGCGGCCTGGATCAGCTTCAGGAGAATGTTCTCGACGTCCTCGCCGACGTAGCCGGCCTCGGTGAGTGCGGTGGCGTCGGCGATGGCGAAAGGCACGTTGAGCATCCGTGCGAGCGTCTGGGCCATGAGCGTCTTACCGCAGCCGGTGGGCCCGATGAGGAGGATGTTAGACTTCTGGAGTTCTACCTCGGGGTCCTGGCTCTCGCCGAGTTGCACCCGCTTGTAGTGGTTGTAGACGGCGACCGAGAGGATGCGTTTGGCGCTGTCCTGCCCGACGATGAACTCGTCGAGGAAGGTGTAGATCTCACGGGGGGCAGGAAGATCCTCGATGGGGTCGTCGGACGGCCCGGCCAGCTCCTCGTCGATGATCTCGTTGCACAGGTCGATGCACTCGTCGCAGATGTAGACGCCGGGACCGGCGATCAGCTTCTTGACCTGCCTCTGCGACTTGCCGCAGAACGAGCACTTCAGAAGCTCGCCACCCTCACCCAGCTTGGCCACGCGGTCGCCTCCCCATCAAACGCTCGCACGCCGGCCGGACGGGCGGACGGTCCAAGAAGCCGGGGCCCGAGCCGATGCCCCGTCGCACGTCAGATGACCGCCCGGATAGCACTGCTGTTGTCCACCACATTGCGCGCTTCGATCACCTCGTCGATGATCCCGTACTCCTTGGCTTGTTCGGCCGTCATCACGAAGTCCCGGTCGGTGTCGGCGGCGATCCGCTCGATGGGCTGGCCGGTGTGCGCGGAGAGGACTTCCTCCACGGACTTCTTGAGCCTGGCCACCTCGCTGGCGATCCGCTCGATGTCGCTGGCGTCGCCGTGGGCCCCTGCGTAGGGCTGGTGGATGAGGATCTTGGCGTGCGGGAGGGCCAGGCGCTTGCCCGTGGCGCCTGCGGCCAGCAGCACGGCCGCCGCCGATGCGGCCTGGCCGAAGCAGATGGTGGTTATGTCGGGCTTGATGTACTGCATCGTGTCGTAGATCGCGAACAGCGAGTTGATGTCGCCGCCGGGGCTGTTGATGTAGAGGTTGATGTCCTTGTCGGGTTCCTCGGACTCGAGGTGCAGAAGCTGGGCGCAGATCAGGTTGGCGACCGCGTCGTCGATAGGGGTGCCGAGGAAGATGATGCTCTCTTTGAGGAGCCGACTGTAAAGGTCGAAGGCACGCTCGCCGCGGTTGGTCTGCTCCACCACGGTCGGGACCAGGTAGTTGCTGGGGCTGGTGCTCATAGCTCGTCCTGCACTCGGTCGGTGTCGGCATCCTGATCGTACCCGCGGCCGACGCCAGCGTCGGCGGGGAGCTTCAACAGTTCCGGGTCGACGACCTTCCCGTCGGGGTCGACCAACTCGACACGCTCGGTGATCCACTCCAAGGCGGCCCGCTTGGAGATCCTGGCGCGCAGGTCCGAAAGCTGCCCGGAGGAGGCGAACATGTCGCGCAGCCGGGCGACCGCGGCCGCCGTGTCCGCCTCGCCGGGCGCGCCCCGCTCGGAGCCCGAGGCCGCGGCGGCAACGAGGCGCTCCAGTTCGGCGTGGACGGCGGCGTCGTCCGCATCGAGGCCCTCGGCTGCGGCGACGGCCCTCAGCGCCAGATCAAGCCTGACGCTGAGGTCGGCGCTGAGCCGCAGGCCGCGTTCGAACTCGTCGCGGGCCTGGCCGATGCTGTCTAAGAAGACATCGAGCTCGTCGCTCCGCTTGTCCAGGTTTCTTCTGAGGCTCTCGCGCCGGGCCTCCACCTCCGACGCGATCATCGCCTCGGGAACCTCGTCGGCGACGAGGTCGGCGACGGCGGAGGCGATGGCCTCGATGCGCACCGACTCGGCGTGCCTCACCCTGGCTACGGCCTGTTCGGCCTCTAGCGCGGCGCGGAACTCTTCGACTGTGCCGAACTCGGTGTTGGCCTCCACGAACTCGTCGTCCAGGTCGGGCAGGACGGCCTGCTGCACCTCCTTGACGAGCACCCGGAAACGGAGCTTCTGGTCCTCTTCGGGGTCGGGATGGGAGGCCAGGAACTCGAGGATGTCGCCAGCGGCGGCCCCGCGCAGGTTCTCGTCGATCTCGGGCACCACCGACCCGGCGCCGAGCAGGAAGTCGTAGTCGGAGGTGGTGAGGCCGTCGACGATCTCGCCTCCCAGGGTGCCGGTGATGTCGATGGTGAGATGGTCGCCGTCAGCGGCGGCCCGCCCCACCGGGTCCAACTCCGCGAACTGCATGCGGAACCTGTCGATCTCGGCCTGGGTCTGCGCTTCATCGACGGCGGGACTCGGGATCTGCACACGCAGCTTGTCGTAGCCCGACACCAGCACGGCCGGGCGGACGTCGACCACAGCGTCGAAGCACACCGGACCCGCCTTGGATCCTTCGGTGACCTCGATCTCGGGCATGTCGATGACGTCGATGTCGTGCTCCGCGACGGCGCGCAGGTAGTAGTCGGGCAACGACGCCCTCAGAGCCGCCGCACGGCCGGCCTCCGGCCCCAGCTGCGCCTCCAGGAGCCGCCGGGGCGCCTTGCCGGGACGGAAACCCGGGATCCTCGCCTCGCGGGCGATGCGCTTGAAGGCCGCCTCCACCTCGGCTTCGAACTCTGCCTCGTCCAACTCGACGGTCAGTTTGACGCGGTTGTCGGTGAGCGTCTCCACGCGGCTGTGCACGGCCGTGAGTCTACCGGCGCCGCTCCGCGGCACTACGGAGCCCGCCGCCGAGGCGCCGTGCCGCGTCGAGGCCCCTCTCGGTCGGGCCGGCGTGGCTGTGGCGCCATGATGAGAGCGCATCCATGGTTATCGGGTCAGGTGCGGACACCGACGGCACCAGCACCACCGACGCCGACGCCGACGCCGACGCCGACGCCGACGCCAAAGACGGCTACCAGGTGAGCCTCGCCGAAGGTGCCAACACCGTCACCGTCACCGTCACCGCCCCCAACGGCACCGACACCTACACCTACACCGTCACCATCAACCGAGCACCGATCTGACACCCGGCAGGGACGAGAACCGGCCGGGCCGGAACCCCTCGTCGACGCTTCGGCGAACAACGTCCCAGGCCGCGGGAAGTCGCTGCCATTCGTCGATGAGGATCGGCTCGGCGCCCTCCACGAGCATGCTTGGATGGCGTTGCGCCCTCTGCAGCGTGTCGGGATCAAAGTCCGCGGCGTGGTTCGGCCGGTCCCGCTCAAGGCGACGACGGCACCAATGCACACGCCGCTACCGTGAGAGGCCCGCGGGCGTAGTTCAACGGCTAGAACCTCAGCCTTCCAAGCTGATGATGCCGGTTCGATTCCGGTCGCCCGCTCGCAGCTGACAGACCACAGCCAGCTCTCAGGCCATCAACCGCCTCAGCCCGCCGCTCCACGCCCACGGCGTTGGCGAACTGGACGGTTCGGGTCTTGCCGACCGTACGAGGCCCTACGATGCTGATCGCGGACAGCAGCACCAACGGGTCGGGCGGATCGGAGTCGATGACCCGGCACCGACACGAGAACGGACCTACTGCCACCGCTGCAGAGTTTGACCCGACCAGCTTGTACTACGAGATCCGGCTCTTGCCCAGGTCCGACCCGGGCCTAGCCGTCGGTGGAGTCGGACCCCGAGGCGCGGGGCGCCACCTCCGGATAGAGGTGGGAGATCGTGCCCGGCTCGATCCGGCAAGAGTCGATGTAGGCGTCCACATCCGCGCCCTTGACGCGGATCACACGCCCCATCCTGTAGGCCGCGATGTAACCCTCGTCTATGAAGCGGTACAGCGTCCGCGTCGTGATCCCGAGGCGCTTGGCTGCCGCGGTCGTGCCCAGCCATTCGGTCTGAGTCTGCTCGGATTGTTCTTCGTCGATCATGGCTCTAGTGCCTTTCGATCCTTTTTGTCATTATTGAAGCCTGCAGAGGCTCGCCGCATGAACAGCATGTCCTACGACGAGGTCGAACATAGTCTATGGCAATGACAGCGGCAGAGGGTGGATGCACGTCCTGCGGGCTCGGCCGGCCGGTGCGGAGCCCGCCGGCTGACCCTCGGCGGCCGCGGCGCGAGGCGCGCACGGGCTTCAGGCAAGGGCGTCGGCGGCTAGCCTGGAAACTGTGATAGATCGAGTTCTGCTGGCCTCCCCCCGAGGTTTCTGCGCCGGGGTGGACATGGCGATCAAGGCGCTGACCTGGATGATGCAGGCCTTCGACCCGCCGGTGTACTGCTACCACGAGATAATCCACAACCAGAAGGTGGTGAAACGCTTCGAGGACGTCGGCGCCGTATTCGTCGACGACATTTCGAAGGTGCCGCCGGGCGCGCCGATCATGCTCTCCGCCCACGGCTCCGCCCCGGAAGTCGTGCAAGCGGCCCGCGACCGGGGCGGCTACGTCGTCGACGCGGTCTGCCCGCTGGTCACCAAAGTCCATCACGAAGTCAAGACCCGGGCCGGCAAGGGCTACAAGATCGTGTACGTCGGCCACGAGGGCCACGAGGAGGCAGTGGGGACGATGGCCGTGGCGCCGGAGGCCATCTACCGTGTGGAGAACGCCCGGGGGGTGGCCGCCCTGCCCGAGTTCACCGAGCCGGTCGCCGTCCTGGCCCAGACCACCCTGTCGCACCGCGAGTGGGAGGGGGTGCTCGAGCACACCCGCCGACGCTTCCCCGACCTGTGGCAGCCGAGCATCAGCGACCTCTGCTTCGCGACGACCAACCGGCAGACGGCGCTGATGGAGATCGCGCCCGGGTGCGACGCCGTGCTCGTGATCGGGTCGGCCAACTCGTCCAACACCCAGTCCCTGGTGGACCTGGCCGCCGAGGCGGGCTGCCGCAGGGTGCTGAGGATCAACGACGCCGGCGACATCCCCGCCGACCTCTCCGGGACCGTCGGCGTGACTGCCGGGGCGTCCGCGCCCGAAGACCTCGTGAGGGGAGTGATCGAACGCCTCGCGCCTGCCCGTGGCGTCGAGGAGGTGGCCGTCATCGACGAGGACGAGTACTTCCCGCCGCCGCGCAACCTGCGCGACCTGTTGGCCGCGGTGGAGGCGGCCGCCATCGTCAGCCTCGGATCCCGGATCCGGCGCCGGGACCCCCTGAACGACCGCTCGATCGACGCCAGCGACCTGCTCGACCGGCTCAACCCTCGGACGGCCGCCTGACTCACTCCCGGGGCGGTTCCTGGCCTGCGAGCACGCGGGCCTCCGCGTAAAGGTCCCCCAACTCGACGAAGAGGCGGTCGGTGAGCTCGGTCACAGCCCGGCGCGGCACCCGGCCGCCGACCTTGGCGGGCGGCGGGATCGGTTCGCCGACAACGGCGACCACCCGGCGGGGGCGAGGCACGAACGAGCCCACCGGAAGGGCCCGGACAGTGCCGCCGAACCCGACGGGAACGATCGGGACCCCGGCGCGGGCAGCCACGAACGCCGGCCCGTCCAGCATGTCCTCGCGCCGGACCCGGTCCCCGCTGCGCCGCGTCCCCTCAGGGAACATCACCAGCGGCTCGCCGAGGGCCAGCACGTCGGCAGCGGCCCGCAGCGCGATGCGGTCGGCGGTTCCCCGCTCCACCGGGAAGCCGCCCATCAGGGTCAGGAACGCGCCCAGCGGACGGTTCTCCCAAAGGCTCTCCTTCCCCATGAAGCGCAGTCGCCTGCCGGTGGCCATCCCAGCGATCGGGGTGTCGATGAAGGACCGGTGGACAGGCGACAGGATGAACGGGCCGGGCGGGAAGTTGTCCCTGCCCTCCACCCGCAGTCTGAACAGCAGCTTGCACAGGGCGAGGACGATCGACCGCAGGACCCGGTAGAGGAGACGCCCCCAGAGAGGCTGGCGGCTCCGAACCAGGGCGCCGACAACGACGCTGCCGGCGGGACGGCGTCCGTACGCGCTGCGGCTCACAGCCGGCCGGACGCCGGATCGGCGGCGCCGACGCTCACACCAGCCCCAGTATCTGCTCGACTATCTGCTCGACGATCCCGACCCGAACCACCTCGAACAACGCCGCGACCAACGCCCACACCAACTCCAGCACCTGCTCGACTATCCCGACCCGAACCACCTCGAACAACGCCGCGACCAACGCCCACACCAACTCCAGCACCTGCTCGACTATCCCGACCCGAACCACCTCGAACAACGCCGCGACCAACGCCCACACCAACTCCAGCACCTGCTCGACGATCCCGACCCGAACCACCTCGAACAACGCCGCGACCAACGCCCACACCAACTCCAGCACCTGCTCGACGATCCCGACCCGAACCACCTCGAACAACGCCGCGACCAACGCCCACACCAACTCCAGCACCTGCTCGACTATCCCGACCCGAACCACCTCGAACAACGCCGCGACCAACGCCCACACCAACTCCAGCACCTGCTCGACTATCCCGACCCGAACCACCTCGAACGACGCCGCGACCGACGCTCACACCAACTCCAGCACCTGCTCGACTATCCCGGCCCGAACCACCTCGAACGACGCCGCGACCGACGCTCACACCAGCCCCAGTATCTGCTCGACTATCTGCTCGACGGTCCCGGCGAAGGTCTTGTCGGTGGTGTCGATGACGGTTGCGCCGGGGGCCACCGCCAGCGGAGCGTCCCGGCGGGTGGAGTCGATCATGTCACGCCGCGCCAGATCGGCGGCGACAGCCGCGACCCCGGCGTCCTCGGCAGCGCCGCCGGACCAGCGAGGCCCGTCCGGCTCGACTTCGAGCCCGTCCTGGCGGGCCCTGCGAAAAGCCCGCACTGCCGGGTCGGCAGTCAGGTAGACCTTGACCACGGCGTCGGGGAACACCACCGTGCCGATGTCGCGCCCCTCCAGCACTCCCCCGCCGCGCCGACGGACCCACTCGCGCTGGCGGGCCACCATCTCGGACCGCACGTCAGGGTTGGCAGCGACCAGACTCACAGCCCGGTTCACCGACCGTCCCCGGATCTCCACGGTGGCGTCCACGCCGTCGACGAGAACCTGCTCCGAGGTGACCCGCAGGTCGATGGCGCGGGCCATGCTAGCGCTGAAGACGTTGTCGGCAGGATCTCCGCCGGCCCGCAGCACCGCGAACGCGACCGCGCGGTACATCGCCCCGGTGTCGAGGTACTCCAACCCCATCCGGGCGGCCACGGCCCGGGCGACGCTGGTCTTGCCCGAGCCGGCCGGGCCGTCGATAGCTATGACCGTCACCCTGAACCTCCCCCGTCCGAGGACGCGGCCCCGTCCACCGACGCGCCGCTCCTCAGCACGTCGAGCGCCTCGTAGAAGCCGGGGAACGTCTTGGCCACACACGCCGGGTTCTCGATCCGCATTCCCGGCACAACCAGGCCCAGCACAGAGAACGCCATAGCGATGCGATGGTCGCCGTAGGTGCGGATCCGGGCGCCGTTCAGGGCCGGAGGAGGCACTACCGAGAATCCGTCGGACGACTCCCGTGCCTCGACGCCGCACCGGCGGAGCTCCGCCACCACGGCGGCTATCCGGTCGCTCTCCTTGCCCCGCACGAACCCGATGCCCCGCACGGTGGTCGGCGTCGACGCCAGCGAAGCCGCCACGGCCAGCGTGGGAGCGGTGTCGGACATGTCGCGGAGATCGACATCGACGCCGCTCAGCGGTCCGCCTGTGATCCGGGCGCCGCCCGGGACCTCCTGCGTCGACGCTCCCATCCGCCGCAGCAGCGACACGAAACGGACGTCTCCCTGGATGGAGTCGGATCCGAGACCCTCGACGGTCACCGTCCCGGACGTGATCGCGGCGGCGGCCCAGAAGTACGACGCCGACGAAGCGTCAGGCTCCACCTCGTACTCGTCGACCGGGGTGTAGCAGCCCCCCGCCACGCGCACCGTCTCCGGCCCGACTTCGACCACGGCGCCGAACGACCGCATCACCGCCGCGGTCATCTCCACGTAGGGACGGCTCACCGCCGAGCGGCCGATCCTGAGGCTCAGCCCGCCGGGCACCAGCGGCCCGGCCAGCATCAGCCCGGAGAGGAACTGGCTGGAACGGTCGGTGGCCACCTCGGCCTCGCCGGAGCGGACAGGACCGCAGATTCGCATCGGCAGGCCGTCGCCGCCGGACAGGAAATCCACCCGAACGCCGAGCCGCCTCAACGAGTCGGCCAGGTCGCCGAAGGGCCGGGCCCTCAGCTGCGGATGACCGTCGAGGACCACCGGCCGATCCGACAGCGCCAGCACCGGCGCCACGAAACGGCTCGTGGTGCCGGACATGCAGGCGTCGACGACGGCCCCGCCAGGCGCCGCGACCCTGCCGGCAACGCCACGGACCCGCATGGTCGCCTCCTCGGGAGCGCAGGCGACCTCGGCGCCCAACGAGGCGACCGCCCCGACCATGGCCTCTGTGTCCTCAGCGAACAGGGCGCCGGTGAGCGTGGTCTCGCCGGAGGCCAGCGCGGCGCAGAGCAGTGCCCGGTTGGTGATGCTCTTGGATCCCGGCAGGCGCACCGTCGCGTTCGGCGGGCGCTCCAACGGCGCGACGGCCAAAGCCGGGGCCGGTGTCTCCGGCGGCGCTACGCCCGCAGTCGAGGTCGGACGCACCATCACCGTCGGACGCACCATCACCGGAGCGGGCCGACCGACGGGCAGTAGCCGTCCTCGGAGAGGCGACCGGCGAACTGCTCGGCCGCTTCGCTGTCGACCAGTGCCAGCACCACGCCGCGGGGACCCTCGGGCGAATGGGCTATCTCGAGATCGTAAATGTTCACGTCGAGGTCGGCGGCGAGGGTCGTGATCCTGGCCAGCTCCCCCTTCTGGTCGCGGATCGCGATCCGCACCTCGGCCAGACGGAAGGGCTCCGGGGCCCCGACCGGCAGGCTCCGCCGGCTCTCGCGGGCCGCTTCCAGCCTGTCCAGCAACTTCGCCCGCTCCCCGCCGGACACGATCATGCGCATCTCGGTCAGCTCGGCCAGCAGCTCGTCCAAGACGTCGGTGATGGCCGTCCGGTTCTCAACGCAGATCTCGGGCCATATCGCGGGATGACCCGCAGCCACTCGAGTCATGTCGCGAAAGCCGCCGGCCGCGAGCCGCAACAGGGCACGGTGCTCGTTCGATCGTCCAGCGGCGATGCGCATCAGCGCCGCCGCGGTGAGGTGCGGCACATGGGAGACGACCGCCACCAACGCGTCGTGGCGATCCGGCGACAGCGCAATGGGCTGCGCTCCCAGCATCGCAACGAAATTCCGCACCTCGGCCAGGGCCGCGTCGTCAGTGATATCGGTGGGAGTGAGCACCCAGACAGCGTCCCGGAACAAGTCGGGATGGGCGCCGTCCAAGCCGTCCTGCTCGCTGCCCGCCATCGGATGGCCGCCCACGAAGCGAGGATCGCCCACCTCTGCGCAAACGGGGGCCTTGACGCTGCCGACGTCGGTGACGACCGACGCGCCGGCGTCGAGCAGCTGCCGGGCCGCCGGGGCCAGCACCGAGGGCGGGGAGGCGACGACGGCCAAGTCGCAGGGCCCCGGCCCGCCGATGCGGTCCACCGCGCCCACGGCCACCGCCGCGGCGGCTCGTCTAGGGTCGGGCTCGATACCGGCGACCTTCCACCCGGACCTGCGGAGAGCCATGCCCACCGAGCCGCCGATGAGACCCGTGCCCGCAATGACGGCACTGCAGGTTCCGCCCATGGCGGCGATGCTACCGGTGCGGCGTCGCGGCGGCCGCGGCCCGCTCCAGGAGTCTCGCCTCCGCAGGTGTGAGCAACCGCCAGGCACCCGGAGCCAAGCGCCGGTCGGCGAGGGGGCCGATCCGGGTCCGCACCAGGCGGCGCACCGGATGGCCCACCGCCTGGCACATCCTGCGGACCAGCCGATTGCGCCCCTCGTGAACGGTGATGCGCAGCACGTCGGGCGCCACCAGCGCCACCTTGGCAGGCGCGGTCGGACCGTCGTCGAGAGCGACGCCTCGACGCAGCGCCCTGACCGCAGCCGGCTTCGGCGTCCCCGCCACGCGGGCCAGGTACTCCTTGGCGACGCCGAACGACGGGTGGGTGAGCCGGTGGGCGAGATCCCCGTCGTTGGTGAGGATCAGCAGACCCTCGGTCGTCAGGTCGAGGCGCCCGACGGGAAAGACGCGCGGCTCGGCCGGAACGAGCGCGGTGACGATAGGCCGTCCCTGCGGATCGTCGGCCGTGGTCACGACCCCGTGCGGCTTGTTCAGCAGATAGTGGACCAGGTCGGGCCGAACACCCACGACGGCGCCGTCGACCTCCACCACCGCACAGGCCGCGTCGATCCGGGCGCCTAGCCGCACCGCCGCGCCGTCGACCCGCACCCGTCCGTCGGAGATCAGTGTCTCACAGGCGCGGCGGCTGCCGAACCCGCACCGGGCCAGGACCTTCTGAAGCCGCTCGCCGCCAGCCGACGTCACTGGCCGCCGCCGGCCGCGCCGTCCAGGCCCTGTGCCGCGGCCGGATCGGGATGCGGCGCCGTGTCCGTGCCCGAAACCAAGCCAGGCCCCGACGGCGACACAGGCGACGACAAGCAGGTATCCGCGCCCGAAACCGCGCCCGAAACCAAGCCAGGCCCCGACGGCGACACAGGCGACGACAAGCAGGTATCCGCGCCCGAAACCGCGCCCGAAACCAAGCCAGGCCCCGACGGCGACACAGGCGACGACAAGCAGGTATCCGCGCCCGAAACCGCGCCCGAAACCAAGCCAGGCCCCGACGGCGACACAGGCGACGACAAGCAGGTATCCGCGCCCGAAACCAAATCAGGCCCCGACGACGACGCAGGCGACGACAAGCGAATATCCGCGCCCGAAACCAAATCAGGCCCCGACGACAACGCAGGCGACGACAAGCAGGTATCCGCGCCCGAATCCGCGCCCGAAACCAAGCCAGGCCCCGACGGCGACACAGGCGACGACAAGCGGATATCCGCGCCCGAATCCGCGCCCGAAACCAAATCAGGCCCCGACGGCGACGCAGGCGACGACAAGCGGATATC
Organism: Acidimicrobiales bacterium; assembly: GCA_965116865.1. Taxonomy (GTDB): domain Bacteria; phylum Actinomycetota; class Acidimicrobiia; order Acidimicrobiales; family Aldehydirespiratoraceae; genus Aldehydirespirator. The sequence continues at coordinate 1,813,942 of OZ220727.1, forward strand.
CGCGCCCGAATCCGCGCCCGAAACCAAATCAGGCCCCGACGGCGACGCAGGCGACGACAAGCGGATATCCGCGCCCGAATCCGCGCCCGAAACCAAATCAGGCCCCGACGGCGACGCAGGCGACGACAAGCGGGTATCCGCGCCCGAATCCGCGCCCGAAACCAAGTCGGGCCTGTCGGCGCCGGACACCGCCCGGAGCTGTTGTTCCATCGCCTCGACCGCTCCGAGGTCCGGGACGAACTCGCGGAGCGGGGGCAGATCGTCGAGCGAGTCGAGGCCCAGATGCTCCAAGAACTGCGGCGTGGTGCCGTACAGTGCCGCCTGGCCCGGTCCTGGGAGGCGGGCGATCTCGTCGATGTAGCCGCGCCGTCTCAGGGTCCGCATCACGCCGTCCACGTTCACGCCCCGGATCTCGGCGACCTGGTGGCGCGACACCGGCTGCTTGTATGCCACCACGGCCAGCGTCTCGAGCGCGGCGGCCGAGAGCCTCCCGCTGTGACCCTCACGCACGAACCGCTCCACGCACGCATCCTGGCCGGGCGCTGTCTGATATCGGTAGCCGCCCGCCACCCGGGCCAGCACGAAGCCGCGTCCCTGCGACTCGTACTCGGCCGCGAGCGCGTCGCACACGGCGCAGACCCGCTCCACCGAAGTCTGCGCGACGTCCGCCAGCACCTGCGGCGACAGCGGCACGTCCGCTAGCAGCAGCACCGCTTCGAGCGCGGGCGCGATCGACGGCTCGGGCGGGGTCGCGTCGTCCGCCGCCCCGATCACCGGCATCCCGTCATCGCCCTCGCGCACCACCGCCCCACCACCCAGACCACCATCGCCCTCGCGCACCACCGCCCCACCACCCAGACCACCATCGCCCTCGCGCACCACCGCCCCACCACCCAGACCACCATCGCCCTCGCGCACCACCGCCCCACCACCCGGACTGCCATCGCTCTTCCGCACCGCTCTGCCCTCCCAGCCTGTCATCCGTCGTAGGCGTCCACTCCGGCGGTCACCGCACCGATGATCCCGGCGTCGTCGCCGCCGGTCCACAAGATGACGATGTCGCCGAAGGTGGTCGCCTGCCGGACGTCGGCCAGTCCCTGCTTCACCAGTTCGAGCAGCGCGAGGAACCGCACCACCAGCGCGAGGCGGTCGTCGGCGCCGGCGGTGAGCTGCCGGAAGGTCGTCCGTCCCGTGCTGGTCAGATGCTCGACCAGTTCGGCCACGGCGTCGCCGACCGTCAGCGAGATCGGCGTGATGTGGGTCGTGTCGACCCGCGGAGCGGGACGGGGGGCCGCGGCCCGCAGGCATGCGGCGCGCAGATCGGCGGGCGACACTCCCTCCAGCACCGCCGGCGCCAGCATCAGCCAGCGGTCCTCTGTGACGCCCACCGCGCGGGGGTGGCTGCGAGCCGCGGCCTCGAACATCCGGCGCAGCCTCCGGGACGCGTCGCGGAACGTGGCGCACTCCACGAGGCGGGCCAGCAGCAGGTCCCGCTCCGAGACCGGTTCCAGCTCGTCGTCGAGATCGACCGCAGCCTCGGCGGGCAGCAGGCGCTTGACCTTCATCTCGACCAGGGTCGCGGCGATCAGCAGGAACTCGGTGGCCGTCTCCAGGTCGCAGTCGGGCATCCGCTCGATCTCGGCCAGGAAGGCGTCGGTGATCCGGGCGATGGGAACGTCGTAGATCTCCACCTTCTCGCGGAGGATCAGCTGCAGGAGCATCTCGAACGGCCCGCTGTAGACGGGCGTAGACACCGCATAGGACATCGAACGCGAGAATACCCGCCTACGCTGGCCGGCCATGGCGAGGGTCCTGTCCGGCATCCAGCCCAGCGGCGACCTGCACCTCGGCAACTATCTGGGGGCGATCCGCAACTGGGCGAGGATCCAGCACACGGCCGACGCCTTCCATCCCGTGGTGGACCTCCACGCCGTGACGGTGCCCCAGAAGCCCGGCGAGCTGGGCAGGGCGACGCTGCGGATGTCGCAACTGCTGATGGCGGCGGGACTCGACCCGCAGGTGTGCACGATCTTCGTGCAGAGCCACGTGCGGGAGCACACCGAATGCGCCTGGCTGCTGGAATGCACCGTGTCGTTCGGGGAGCTGAGCCGGATGACGCAGTTCAAGGACAAGGCGGACCGGCAGGAGTTCATCTCGGCCGGGCTGTTCACGTACCCCGCGCTGCAGGCGGCCGACATCCTGCTGTACGACGCCGACGAAGTGCCTGTCGGCGCCGACCAGCGCCAGCACATCGAGCTGACCCGCGACATCGCGGAGCGGTTCAACTCGCGCTACGGCGAGACGTTCAAGCCGCCGGCCGCGGTGGTGCCCGCGGCGGGTGCCAGAGTCATGGACCTGCAGAGACCGACCGACAAGATGTCGAAGTCTCTGGACTCTCCCCGCGGCACCGTCGACGTCCTCGACGACCCGTCGGTCGTCACCCGCAAGATCAAGGCGGCCGTCACCGACAGCGAAGCCGAGGTGCGTTACGACGTCGGAGCCAAGCCGGGAGTGTCGAACCTGCTGTCGATACTGGGGGCGGCCACCGGCCGAGCGCCGCAGGAGGCCGCCGCCGGCTACACGATGTACGGCCCGCTCAAGGCCGACACCGCCGAGGCGGTGGTCGAGATGCTGCGTCCGATCCGGGCCCGTTTCGCCGAACTGGAGGCCGACCCGGCCGAGACGTCAAGGCTGCTGCAGATCGGCGCAGACAAGGCCCGGGCCGTGGCCTCCGCCACCCTCGAACGGGCCCGCAACAACATCGGCCTCCTCGCCCCCTGACCCCGGTGCCAGGGCCGGACACCAGTGGAGGCCGGCGAGGTCATGGCGGGTCGAGCACGGCTCTGAGGCCATCACATCATGGCAGAAGGTGCTGAGGGGAGCCTGTGTGAGGGGTTCGATTATCGCTAGTGCATGCTCGCGGTAGTCGTATGGCTGTGTTAGGGTCGGGTTATGACTGTTCCTAGGACTTTGAAGGTGTGCGAGGCTGATCGGGCGGTGCTGGAGGCGCGGGTGGCTGCGTCGACGACGCCGCGGCGGGATTGGCAGCGTGCCAAGGTGGTGCTGATGGCCGCTGAGGGGCTGTCGTCTCCGGTGATCGGCAAGGCGGTGGGCCTGAACCGCAACCAGGTGGACGTGTGGCGGCGCCGCTACGGCGAGGCGGGCCTGGGCGGGCTCGCGGACCGGCCGCGCTCGGGCCGGCCGCGTGTGTATGGGCCCGCGGAGAGGCTGGCTTTGGTCAAGACGATCACGACGCGGCCCCCCGAGGCGGGCCAGCTCGGCGGGCGGCGGCTCAAGGCCCGCATGTCGATGCCCGAGGTCGGCCGGATCATGCGCGAGGACCTCGCCATCGCGATCTCGGACTCGCAGGTGTGGCGGATCTGCGCCTCGATGGGCCTCAAGCCGCAGCAGGCGCGCTCGTGGACGGCCTCCCATGACGCAGACTTCGACGCCGAGGCCGCCGACGTCTGCGGGCTGTGCCTCGACCCGCGGGACAACTGGGCGGTGTTCAGCGTCGACGAGAAGACCGCCATACAGGCCAAGAGCCGCGTCGGCGCGGCCCGCCCGGCGCGGCCCGCCGACGGCGCCGCCGCCGGGCGGGTCGCCCGACAGGAGTTCGAGTACCGCCGCCACGGCACCAAGGCACTGTTCGCCGCGTTCGAGTGCGCCACCGGCGAAGTCGTCGCCGCGCCCACAGACTCGGTCCGCTCGGACAACTTCGTGGCGTTCCTCGCCGAGCTGGACTCCATGGTGCCCGCCCACCTCGAGCTGCACTGCATCGTCGACAACCTCGCCACCCACTGCACCGCCGCCGTCGAGGAGTTCCTCGACGGCCACCACCGCGTGTTCCTGCACCGCGCCCCCACCCACGCATCCTGGCTCAACCAGATCGAGATGTGGTTCTCCATCCTCACCCGACAACTCCTCGACACAGCCGAGTTCGCCCACACCAGCGACCTCGCCGGAGCCATCCTCGACTACATCGACGACTACAACAACCGGGCCAAACCCTTCAAATGGACCTACCACCCAAACCAACAGCCACAGAACTTACGCGCGTGACCACTAGTGGTCCGTCGCTGAATTGGTCGGGGCGTCTGTAGCCATTTCAAGCTGGGGCTAGAGCCCTCCGCGCTGCCCTAGCCATTTCGACGACATACCACTAGGTCGCAGCAGACAGGGTTGCCCACCACCACAGGGCCTGAAGCGGCAGCGACGCCACCGCCCAGCGCAGGACGCCTCGTCTGCGGGCGTACAGCAGCGACAGCGTCGCCACTGCCGCCAGCGGCACCCACATTCCCTGCTCGACCGGCGCGCGGACAACAAACTCGTCGTCCCCAAGACCGATTGGGTTCAGCCTCGACTTGTCGATCAACATGGCGGCGAGCCACAGCACGGCCCCGGTTGCCAGGGCCCAAACGGCCGGCGCAGAGCCGGGGATGGACCACACGCCGCCACTGCGCGTGCCACGGTTGTGCAGGAGCCATGCATGCCAGGCGCTCAACCCGGCAGCGCCGGCCGCCGCCGACCACACAAGCATGTGGTTGTAGTGAGCGTCATAGCCAATAGCAGGCCCAGTGAGAAGGCATGCGCTCACGAAGACAACTACCGCCACACCAAAGGTCACAGCGATCCACTCCACCAGTTTCTCCACAATGGAACCCCGGGTTCCGGAGCCATCGATAGAGCCCGCTAGAGTCATCGCCCACACCTGTTCAACGGGTTCAGATAGCCAGCCCAGTCCGATTGGCGGTGCCCCTCTAGGTCCCATGTGGCGCCTGCGTCTATCTGGTGGTAGACGTGGCAGTGCAGCTGCTGCCAGACTGCGTCCCAGTCTCGCACATCAGGGTCGAAGCTGTGGTCGTCGAGGCAGTCGTGCATCCTGTTGTGCATGGTGTTTGTCACGATCACCGACGTCACCGCGGCACCGACGTCACCGCGGCACCGACGTCACCGCGGCACCGATGGCGATGCGGGCGCGCCAGTTGTAGTCGATGTGGATGGCGTCGTAGCTGGTGCCAGCAACATCGTAGCTGAGCGCGATCGCGTCGATCCAGGAACTCTAGTGTCCTGAGTGGGGAATTCATTGTGGATATGCTGCGATGGTCTCGAGGATCTCGTCGGTGGTCTCGCGCCGCACGGAGGGGTGCGGGTGCTCGTTGCGGTTGGCGATCCAATTGTCGGTCCAGCCGCGGAGGTCGGCGACGCCGGGGGGTCCAGCCGTTCTTGATGTAGTTGTGCGGCTCACAGACGGTCAACTGCATCAAGAACGGTCAGGGGGTGCGAGAAGGCGACATGCGCATGCTCGGCAGCCGGGCGCTGTTCACCGACCGGCGAGCCGCCCGCGCCGCCGTCCACCGCAAAGGCACAAACACAAGGAACTAGCCACTCGGGACGCTAGGTGGCTGTTGAGCAATGCCGATTCCGCGTGACGCGCAAGCCCCTGACCTGGGGTTTTGCGAGCGGAGATTGCCTTGTTCGGGGTTTGCTCGTCATTCTGCTAGGCGGGGGTGAACAGCGTTTCGGGCTGTGGGGGTGCCGCCGGGTTGATCGGGTCCGTCTCGGGCTTGTCCGTCGAGGACGGTTCGGGTTGCCTGTTTCGTCGAGGCGGTCCGGGTCCGTGGTCCGGCGCCGGGTCGGGGGCGTGGGCGGGTCCGTGGCGGGTGCGCTCGGGCGGTTTGATGGTGTAGAGGCCGCGTCCGTCGGGAGCTTCCCGCCAGCCGTGGAGGTGCACTTTTTGGTGGCATCCCCAGCACAGCAGCATCATGTTGTCGATGTTCGTCGGCCCGCCTTGCGACACTGCTTGGACGTGGTGGCCCTGGCAGATCCACATATCGGCTCCGCAGCCCCCGCAAGCCCCGTAGCGGGCCCGCAGCGCGTTGGTCTGGGCTTTGGTGGCGACCCGTTTGGAGTGGCCGTGCCATAACGGCACACCCTCGCTGCTGAACACCACTCCTTTGATCCTCGCGTTGCAGAAGTGCTCCTCCAGCACGCTTCGGGGGATCACCTCGCCCCCGGCGATCTCCGCGAACGCCTCGGTGCCGTCAGCGCTGAGATGCTGCACGATGGTGATGTCCGCCGACGGCCGACCACCGCACCCGCACCTGCTGCCAGCCACGCCGGAACGACTGTCACCGACGCCTGCACCGGACCCGTTCACGTGGCCGCCACCGCTGCTGCCATCGTGGGACCCGTTCGGGGTGCCGGCCACTTTGGCGCCGCTGCTGCCATCGTGGGACCCGTCCAGAGCGCCAGCCGCCTTGGCGCCGCTGCTGCCATCGTGGGGCCCGTTCGGAGCGGTTGCTGTTTTGGCGTAGATGCTGCCGTGCGAGGTCAGCGTGTCGAGGGCGTCGGCCATGCGCTGGTCGAGGGTGCGTTTGTTGTCGCGGGGGTTGCGCAGGTCCAGCCGGCGCAGCCGCTCGGCCTCCAACAAGAACCGTTTGCGTACCTTGGCGCCAGTCACCGGGTCGAGTTCGCCCCGCAGGTGCATCATCCCGTCGTCTCCGTTCCAGATGCCCAGCCGCCGCCGGGCCCGTTGGCGGCGGTACCGCTCCTCGGCGTCGTCGGGCTGGCGGCGAGCCGCCCAGCGGCCTGCCTCGCGGGCGAACTGCTCAGGCGACAGCACCGCTGCCTGCGCCAACAACTCGGCGTCTTGTTGCACCTGCTCGGCGTCGGTCTTGTCGCTCGTGGCGGCGAGCACCCTGGCGTTGGCCACCGAGATGTCGCCGTTCTCGACCGCGTCGCGCACCGAAGGCAGCTCCTGCAGCTGCTTGACGGTCCTGACATGGCCGGCGGCCTCGCGGCGCGGCAACCCCGCAGCCTGCGCCAGCGCGCCCACACCGCCGTCGCCGTGGCGCTCCCGCGTCGCCAGACCCCCGGCCGTGTCCGCCTGCAACACCGCCAACTGCCCACCGAAGGCCTTGCACTCTCCCAGCACCACCCGCAGATCCCCAGCAGGCGTCGCCGGATCGTTCACCAGCCGGATCAACTCGGCCAAGCCTTCCCGCACCCGTCGTGTTGTGCTCACAACCATGCACACACCCTGCCACAGGGGTGTGACAGTCATGATGTGGGGGTCAGTGGTCGGGGCTCGGATCTGACCCTGGGTGTGACGGGCCTTGTGCCTTTCCGATGATCTGTCGGTTCGGTGTCCCGGCTGCTGGCGCGCACCGACCGGTCGGGCGGACGTGACCTCATAGGAGCCTTGGGAAGACCACCTTGACTGTCCTGTCCGCCGTCCCGGCCGGTGGTGCCGATCCCACTGGCTAGCAAGGAAGGCAGGGCTTCATCATGACCGATCAACTCGTCGGCATCTACGGCGGTGTCGACACGCACAAGGACCAGCACGTGGCCGCGGTCATTGACCACACGGGCCGGATCGTCGAGGTCGGCTCCTTTGGTGCTGATCTGGCGGGGTATCGCAGCCTCGAGGCGTGGATGCGGTCCTTCGGGCCGATCGTCGAGGTCGGTGTGGAGGGCACCAGCTCCTATGGCGTGGGGCTCGCCCGCCATCTGGTGGGCGCCGGTGTCGAGGTGGTGGAGGTGATCCGGCCGAACCGCCAGGTGCGGCGCCGGCGCGGCAAGTCCGACACCGTGGATGCCGAGGCCGCGGCACGCGCCGCGCTCAGCGGCGACGCCACAGCGGTGCCCAAAGGCAACGACGGAACAGTGGAGTCGATCCGGGCGCTGCGGGTCGCGTTGTGCTCGACACGGGCCCACCGCACCCGCATCTCCAACCAGATCGGCGACCTCATCACCACCGCCCCCCAGCAGTTGCGCGCCGGCCTGGAGCCGCTCAGCGCCGCTGTGCGGGTGCGGCGCTGCGCCCGGTTCCGTCCCGGGGACCTCACCGAGCCCGCAGAGGCCACCAAGGCCGCCCTGCGCACCCTGGCCCGCCAGCACCGGGTGCTCGACGCCGACCTCGCCGAGCTGCGCAGCCACCTCGACGAGCTCACCGCGGCCGCCAACCCGGCGCTGCGCGCCGCCAAAGGCATCGGCCCAGACACCGCGGCGATCCTGCTCATCGCCGCCGGCGACAACCCCCAGAGGCTCCAAAGCGAAGCCTCCTTCGCCGCGCTGTGCGGCGCCAGCCCCGTGGAGGCCTCCTCGGGCAAGATCACCCGCCACCGCCTCAACACAGGCGGCAACCGCCAAGCCAACCACGCCCTGTGGCGCATCGCCATGGTCCGGCTCTCCACCGACCCGGCCACCCGCGCCTACGCCCAACGCCGCCACACCGAAGGCAAAACCCGCCGCGAGACCATCCGCTGCCTCAAGCGCTACATCGCCCGCGAGGTCTACCGGCTGCTCACCAACCCCCAACCCGCCACCAACACCACCAACACCACCAACAACATGCGAACACAGCGCCAACAAGCCGGAGCCACCCTCCAACACGCCGCCGACTGCCTCAACACCTGGCCCAGCACCATCTCCAGAATCGAACACGGCAAAACACCCAACCACCACCTCGTGCCCGCCTACCGAAACTGGCTCAACACCCAAACCCCCGCCGCTTGACTTGACACATATAGGAGCATCATCCATAGACCCTTGCCAAAAAAGTCAACTGATTCCACCGATATCAGCCGAGTCCACCAACACCCACCGCAGCGCAGTGCCACGACCGACAGCCAACGGACACCCACAACACCTAAGGACCCAAACGCCAGATCGAGAAGCCCCCCCGAGACGACCGAAAACCCCAAACGCGACTCGCGGCACCACATAGAACGGATCAACACCGCCCACGCGACAACCCCCGAGACGGCCGAAAACCCCAAACGCGACTCGCGGGGCCACATGGGGCGTTCTGGTTGCCTGCGAGGGCCGCCGAGACGTCCAGAAGCCCCAAACGCGACTCGCGGCACCACATAGAACGGATCAACACCGCCCACGCGACAACCCCCGAGACGGCCGGAAGCCCCAAACGCGACTCGCGGCACCACATAGAGCGGATCAACACGACCGCCACCGTCGGCCGTCCACGCCGTGTGCCCATCGTCGCCTCCTGTCGTCGTCGACGACAGCTACAATACCCCCACAACCACACAATCGCGAGGAACTAGCCACTCGGAACACTAGGAGACTGCTGAGTAATGCCGATTTCGCGCAGTACACAACCTTCTGACCTGCGGTTTGTGACAGCGATATCGCGATTTGGGGACATAATCAACACTCTCCTAGTGTCCTGAGTGGGGAATTCATTGTAGATGTGCTGTCATGGTCTCGATGATCTCGTCGGCGGTCTTGCGCTGTGTGAAGGGTCTGGGGTTGTGGTTCCAGTCGTCGCCCCAGGCGTTGATGGAGTCTTGGAGGTCGGCGACGCAGGTGCGGGCGCCGCGGCGGAGCTGTTCGGTGGTGGGCTCTGAGAACCAGCGCTCCACCAGGTTCGTCCAGGAGATGTTAGGTGGGGGTGAAGTGGAGCTTGAAGCGGGGGTGGCGCACCAGCCGGCGCTGTATGGCGGGGGTCTTGTGAGTGGAGACGTTGTCGAGATCGCGAGGAACTAACCACTCAGGACACTAGCATCTCATGTAGGCGGTGTCGGCGTCTGCTCGTTCGTCTGAGTCGCAGCCGAAGATGTGCCGGCAGTCGGGCCACCTGGCGGTGTTGCGGCCCTGGTGGCCGTGGCGACCGAGATCCTTGGGGAACGGCAGATCCTCGGGCACGGCCACGGTAGGGATTGTCCTCTCATTGCCAGAATCTATGGGTGAGCGTCGAACAGTGACCGCAGCCGGGAGCGCTCCGCGTCGCTGAGGGTGTCGCCTCGCCGCCGCAGCGCGAATCTGGCCCTGAACACCTCGGGATCGAAGGCGGGCTTGACACCGTGGGACTCTCGGCGCTGCACGTCGCGGCGTACCTGTGTGAGTCCGGCTGCGAACCATCTGATGACGTGGAACCGGTCCAGCACATGGCAGGCGTGGCCCAGGCGCGCGTCGATGGCGGCTTTGCAGGCCCGTGATCCGTCGGTGACCACAACCTTGACGTGTCTGCACCACCGGTGTCCTTGCAGCGCGAAGAACGCCGACAGCGCAGCCGAGCTGCGGTGTGGGACCATCGCCAGGGTCTTGCCCGTGTCGCCGTTCACGATCACAGTGACGCACCGACGCCGTTTGCGGATCGAGGTCTCATCGACCAGCAGCACCCGGCACCGGCGGCTGCGCCGCCGCACGTTTTCTCGCAGGCTCAAGGTGTCGGCAACAGCTCACCGTTGGCTCGCGCATCGGCTACCACGTCTTGCATGAGCTCGCAGATCCCCGGCAACGCCCCGTCGAACGTCGGATCCAGCTGGCTCAGCGACGGGAACTCCACGCACAAGCCCACATGCTCGCCATCCTCCGCCTACCAGGTCACGCGGGGCCGGCACCCGCGGCGACAGCCAGCGGGACCACCATTGAAGTTGACACCAGCAACGGCAGCAGCAACAACCCCGACACCTCCCGCGGCGACAGCCAGCGGGACCACCATTGAAGTTCGTCGGCTGCTATGGAGACGTCGTAGGTCAGGCCGCCGTCCACGACGACGCTCTGGCTGTCGGCGCAGGCGCCGTCGGCGGAGGTCAAGCAGTCGTAGGCGCGGCGATCTCTGCGGATGAACCCAGGCGGTTCATGGGGACGTTGCAGGGCGCGGCGCCGAGGACATGGACCCAGCGAGACGCCCGCCAGATTCGGGCCGGAGAGTCAGTCGAAGAACTCTGTGGCAGGCTCGCTGACCATGTGGGTGTCTGATGGATGTCACAGGGGTGTGAGATACTGTCTTCATGCTGATCGACACCGCCCGCCGGGGCCGTGCTGCCGCCGAGGAGATGCTGGCGTTGGTGAACGAGGGTTCGGCCTCGTGCGCGGAGATGCGCGAGATGCTGAAGGAGTCCAAGGCCACCGTCGCGGTCATCCTGGCCGCCCAGACCTCGGCCGCGGCCGCCATCGCGGGGCGTGAACGCCACGGCGACGGCGGAACCGAGGTACTCGCCGTCGCGGCGGGGATGTCGCGCCGCGACGCCCGAAGCCGGATCGACACAGCCAAGGTGATCGACACGGCGCCCGCAGTGCGCGACGCGGTGGAGTCGGGGCGGGTGTCGCAGGCCAACGCCCGCCGGCTCGCCGAAGCGGTGGAGAAGACCAGCGCCGCCGACGTGGAGTCCGACCGCGAACTGCTGGCCAAAGCCGAGTCGATGCGCCCCGAGCAGTTCGCCCGGGAGGCTCGCCGCTGGACCGCGGACCACCAACACGACCGCGGGGCCGCCGACTACCGGCGGCTGCGCGCCAGACGCTGCGTGCGGATATGGGACGGCGACGACGGCATGGTGCATCTGCGGGGCGAGTTCGACCCAGTAACCGGCAGACGCGTCGCCAACCGGTTGCGGGCCGAAGCCCGAAAGCTCTACCACGCCGACAAACAGCACGCCGCGGACAGGCCCGACCGGCGCAGCTTCGACCAGTGCATGGCCGACGCCGTCGACAACCTCACCAACATCGCCGCAGCCACCGGCAACGGCGGCGGCAAACCCCTCGCAGACATCTGCGTCGTCGTCCACGCCGACGACGCCACCGGCGAACTCATCGCCGAACTCCCCGACAGGGTGCGGCTGCCCCCCGAAGTCCTCGAACAGCTCTCCTGCAACGCCAAACTCACCGGCGTCGTCTACGACCGCAAAGGCAAACCCATCTGGCCCCATCTGGCGCACCCAATCCCGCCGCACCGTCACCGAAGCCCAATGGCAGCTCCTCATCGCCAAATGGGGAGGCTGCTTCCACTGCGGAGCGAACCCCGGCATCTGCCAAGGCCACCACATCGAACCCGCCTCACAAGGCGGCCCCACCAAACTCGACAACCTGGTGCCGGCCTGCTGGACCTGCCACCGCCGCATCCACCACAACGGCTGGCAGATCCACAAACAACCCGACGGCAACCACACCCTGCACCCACCCGACACGACGACAACCGGACCCGCCCACACCCCCGAACACCCGCCACCACAACCGCCGCCCAACACCCAACACGACCCAGACCCGCCACCGCTCAGCGCAGGCACCTTCGGAGTAGACGCCCTCGGGCCGCCGCCCAACACCCAACACGACCCAGACCCGCCACCGCTCAGCGCAGGCACCTTCGGAGTAGACGCCCTCGGGCCGCCGCCCAACACCCAACACGACCCAGACCCGCCACCGCTCAGCGCAGGCACCTTCGGAGTAGACGCCCTCGGGCCGCCGCCCAACACCCAACACGACCCAGACCCGCCACCTCCCCACGTTCTCGCGCAGGCTCATGTTCTGTCGTGCGAGACATTCTGATGCCTGTAGGTTGTGGCTCATGGAAGTTCGGAGTAGTGTCGACCCAGCGAATTGGAGGTGCGCGTTGACGAACTCGATCGTGGCTGGTCCTCCCGAGGTAGACATCGACTACCCGGAGGGACCACAAGTGCCCGAAGGAGACCTGCAACTGCGGCGGCGCGTCGAGATCCTGCTGGCGCTGCGGCACTGGTACGCCCGCCGCAGCGACCCCCACGGCGCGTGGGTGTGCTGCGACATCAACGTCTACTACAAAAAAGGCGACCCCAAAACGGTCGTCTCGCCCGACGTGGCCGTCGCGTTCGGAGTGGACCTCGCCGCGGTCGAGAACAAGACCACCTACAAAGTCTGGGAAGCCGGCGCGGCGCCTTGCTTCGCGCTGGAGATCGCCTCGCCCAACACCGTGCTCACCGACCTTCGCGTCAAACCGGCCCGGTACGCCGAACTCGGCGTACAGGAATACTGGCGCCTCGACCCCACCGACGGCGAACTGCTCAACCCCCCGCTGCAAGCCGAGCAACGCCGCTCCGGCCGCTGGACCCCCATAGACGTGACACCCGACGGACACGGCCTGAGAGGCCACAGCGAAGCACTCGGCCTCGACCTCTGCTGGCACCCGCCCAAACTACGACTATGGGACCGCACAGCCGGCGCCTGGCTACTCGACAACGACGACCAAATCACACGAGCCGACACCGCCGAAGCACGAGCATCCATCGCCGAAGCACGAGCATCCATCGCCGAGGCAGAGCTCGTCGAACTCCGGGCCCGCCTGGGAGAGTGATGAGCAAATCCCGAACGGCGCAATCCTCGCTCACAAAACCCTAGGTCAGAGGCTTGCGCGTCACGCGAAATCAACATTACTCAGCAGTCTCCTGGGCCTCACCCCCTGACCCGCAGCCCGCGCCCGCGCCCGGCCGCGAACCCACCCGACCCCACAGACTCGGCGCATGCTCCGCCACCGCCACCGGCCCCGCGAACCCAAAGGCTGTTCGGAACAGGTCGACCGGACTGGCGGGACTTGCGGTCCTCCTCCAAGAACATCTGCCGCGAGCCCAAAAGCTGTTCGGAACAGGTCGACCGGGACCGCCGGCCGCGCTAATGGGCCAAGCTCCCAGACGTCCGAGCCCGACGTCCGGCGCGTCTCGGAGATAGCTGTGCGGCCACGACCCACTCCCAGCCCGTCCAACCACAAATTCGGCATCCGGCCAACACGCCTCAAAGACACCACCGCGGCCACGACCCACTCCCAGCCCGTCCAACCACAAATTCGGCATCCGGCCAACACGCCAAAGACACCACCGCGGCCACGACCCACTCCCAGCCCGTCCAACCACAAATTCGGCATCCGGCCAACACGCCTCAAAGACACCACCGCGGCCACGACCCACTCCCAGCCCGTCCAACCACAAATTCGGCATCCGGCCAACACGCCTCAAAGACACCACCGCGGCCACGACCCACTCCCGGCACCCCGTGGACGAGGCCCCATGCAGGCTATGGCGGGAAACGACACAGGCCATGGATGGACCCCCGTGGATCAGGTTGCTATCGTTTGGCGACCTCCCATCAGTTGGAGCACCTTCCCAGCTTTGCCACTCAGTGAGAGGAGGCGGCCATGACTGCATCTGCCAGGAGGATTACTGTATTGGCCGGTGCGGCGCTCGGGGCGCTGGGGCTGCTGGCGGCCGTCCCCTCGGTAGCCGCCGCCCAGACCGACGTCGTGCCCGTCGGCATCAGCGACGAGACCCAGTTCGTGCTCAACACCTTCGCGTTCTTGGTTTGGGGAGGGCTGGTGATGTGGATGTGCGCGGGCTTCACGATGCTCGAGTCCGGCTCGGTCCGCACCAAGAACGCCTCGATGATCTGCTTGAAGAACATCAGCCTCTACTCGATCGCCGGGATCGCCTACTTCGTGGTCGGCTACAACCTGATGTACCTCGACGTCGACGGCGGGCTGCTCGGATCGTTCCGGTTCTTCTTCAGCCCGCCAGGCGCCGAGACGGCGATGCTCGACGGGTCCGAAGGCGCCGTCGCCGACGTGATCCGCAACGGCCACTCCAGCACGTCGTTCTGGTTCTACCAGATGGTGTTCGTGGCCACCGCCGCCTCGATCGTCTCCGGCGCGATCGCGGAGAGGGTCAAGCTCTGGATGTTCTTCACCTTCACGCTGCTGCTGACCGGGCTGATCTACCCAGTCGTCGGAGCTTGGACCTGGGGCGGTGGATGGCTCGCCGACATGGGCTTCCGTGACTTCGCAGGCTCCACCGTCGTCCACAGCACCGGAGGCTGGGCCGCCTTGGCCGGCCTGATCGTCATCGGCCCCCGGCTCGGAAAGTTCCGTCCCGACGGCACCGTCAAAGCCACACCTCCCTCCAACGTGCTCCTGGTCACCCTGGGAGTGCTGATCCTGTGGCTCGGCTGGTTCGGCTTCAACGGCGGTTCGCAACTGAGCCTGGGAAGCGCGCTGGACGCCACCGCAATGAGCGGCATCCTCGTCAACACCAACCTGGCCGGGGCCGCGGGCCTGATCGTCGCGGTCGCGGTCGCCCGTCCGATCTTCCGGCGGATGGACTTCGCGGCCGCCCTCAACGGCGGGCTCGCGGGGCTGGTGTCGATCACCGCCGGGCCCGACATCACCGACCACCGGATTGCTCTCCTCATCGGAGGAGTCGGCGGCCTGCTCGCCCCGCTCGCGACCTGGCTCATGGAGAAGGTCAAGATCGACGACGTGGTCGGCGCCATTCCCGTCCACCTGGTGTGCGGCATCTGGGGGACGATGGCGACCTGGATCGCGGCCGGCGCCGACCTCGGCACCCAAGCCGTGGGCGTGCTCTCGGTCGGGGTCTTCGCCTTCGGTTCGTCGTTCGCCGTCTGGAAGGCCATCGACCTCGTCGTCGGGGTGCGGGTGTCGTCCGAGGTGGAGCAGGTCGGCCAAGACGCCGGCGAACTCGGCATCGAGTCGCTCCCCGAGTTCGTGCTGGCACCCGAGAACTTCGACGACGTCTAAACCGCAGGGCGGCCGGGCCGCCCCTAGTCGTCGGCCCAAGAGGACGGCAGGCAGAGGATGCCGCGCCTGTCGCGGGGGCGCATGGTGACCGAGAGCCAGTGCTCGACATGCTGCGCGCCCTGCGGATCGAGCAGGACATGGCCGAGGTCCGACCTCAGGACCACCTTCCCGTCCACCGCTTCCACGCTCACCGGCGGATCGGTCCAGACTCGCAACGACCCGTCGTAGTCGGGAGCGACGGCCATCGCGATATAGCTCCGCAGCTCGTCCAGCGTCTTGGTGCTGCCGCGGACCAGCGCAGGATGCTCGCAGGTGGTGTACGCAATCCAGACGTTCCGGTTGCTGTGCACGAAGCCCGCGCCCCGCACCGGGGGCGGCGTGCCGTCGCCCTGAAGGAACCAGCGGCGCAGCTGGGACGCCGCTCGCACGGCGTGCTGCATCTCCTCGCCTCCGTGTCTCACCAGTCCGGCGGACACCTGATGGAGGCCCGCCACAGTCACTCGGCTGATGTCGCGGCCGCGGGCCTCGTATCCGCCGCTAGATGCGAGCCTCTCCAACTCGGAGTACGCAATGATGGTCACGGGTACCTCCCCTCAAACGACGAGATGAGCAGCAATCTGAGAACCATACTCACGTTACCAGGCCGACGGCTGGATCTTGCATTGATATTCAATCATCTTCAACCAATGGCACAAGGCAGCGACGCAGGGTACCGCGATGACCGGGCCGCGGCACAAAGCCTTCAAATGCGGACCATGCCACGTTGCGAACAGCACAGGGTACCGCGATGACCGGGCCGCGGCACCCCCGCCGCGACGAACGCGGCTCACATCAGCACAGGAGTCCGATCCAGCACCAACGCCCCGCGACGAACGCGGCTCACACAACAGCACAGGAGTGGGCAGGCGAACAGGCCCGACGACCCGACACCGCGACGAACGCGGCCCACACAACAGCACAGGAGTGGGCAGGCGAACAGACCCGACGACCCGACACCACGACGAACGCGGCCCACACAACAGCACAGGAGTGGGCAGGCGAACAGACCCGACGACCCGACACCACGACGAACGCGGCCCACACAACAGCACAGGAGTGGGCAGGCGAACAGACCCGACGACCCGACACCACGACGAACGCGGCCCACACAACAGCACAGGAGTGGGCAGGCGAACAGACCCGACGACCCGACACCACGACGAACGCGGCCCACACAACAGCACAGGAGTGGGCAGGCGAACAGACCCGACGACCCGACACCACGACGAACGCGGCCCACACAACAGCACAGGAGTGGGCAGGCGAACAGACCCGACGACTCGACACCACGACGAACGCGGCCCACACAACAGCACAGGAGTGGGCAGGCGAACAGACCCGACGACTCGACACCACGACGAACGCGGCCCACACAACAGCACAGGAGTGGGCGAGCGAACAGACCCGACGACTCGACACCACGACGAACGCGGCCCACACAACAGCACAGGAGTGGGCGAGCGAACAGACCCGACGACTCGACACCACGACGAACGCGGCCCACACAACAGCACAGGAGTGGGCGAGCGAACAGACCCGACGACTCGACACCACGACGAACGCGGCCCACACAACAGCACAGGAGTGGGCGAGCGAACAGACCCGACGACTCGACACCACGACGAACGCGGCCCACACAACAGCACAGGAGTGGGCGAGCGAACAGGCCCGACGACTCGACACCACGACGAACGCGGCTCACACAACAGCACGGGGGTGGGCGGCCCGGTAGACGGCCCTGAGGCGCTCCGTGGACACCCGTGTGTAGATCTGGGTGGTTGAGAGGGATGCGTGGCCCAGCATCTCCTGCACGGCGCGGATGTCGGCACCGCCGTCGAGCATGTGGGTCGCGCATGAGTGGCGCAGCACATGGGGCGTGAGCAGCGGCCCGAGCCCGGCCGCGTCGCCGTGGCGGCGCACGACAAGCCACAGTCCCTGGCGGCCTAGGCGCCCGCCCCGCTGGTTCAGGAACACCGCCTCGGCGTCGCCGCGGCGGGCCCAGCGAGCCGGCTCCAGCGCCCCCCGCCCGGCCGGTGCCAGCCAGCGTTCCAGCGCACCCGCCGCGCATCGGCCCAACGGCACGATGCGCTCCCTGCCGCCCTTGCCGGCCAGGCGCGCCAGACCGTCGTGGAGGTCCACGTCGGCGAGCGACAGCGACCCGGCCTCCGAGATCCGGCAGCCCGTGCCGTACAGCAATTCGAGCACGGCCCGGTCGCGGCGGGCCGGCGGATCGTCGCCCACGACAACATCCATCAGCGAGGCGATCCGGGCGACCGACAGGGCCTTGGGGAGACCCCGGGGCAGGCTCGGGATCTCGACGTCGGCGGTCGGATCGTCGTCTCGATGGCCTTCAACGGCAAGGAAGCGGTGCAGTCCCCTCACTGCGGCGAGCATCCGGGCGACTGAGGCCGGGGCCAGCCCGTCATCCTGCAGGGCACGCACGAAGGCGGCCACGCAGGCGGCCCCGACGTCGTCGAGGCTGCGCTCTACGGCCGCGAGGTGACCGGCATAGCGCAACAGGTCACGACGGTAGGCCTCGACAGTGCGGGGCGACCGGCCCCGCTCCACCGACAGCCAAGCCAGGAACTCACCGGCCCTGTCGTCGAGGACCGCCCCCGACACCGACACCAACGGCGAAACGGCAGCGCTCACTGCCCCCACGCCGGCGCCAACGGCGAAACAACAGCGCTCACCGCCCCCACGCCGGCGCCAACGGCGAAACAACAGCGCTCACCGCCCCCCACACCAGCACCAACGGCGAAACAACAGCGCTCACCGCCCCCCACACCAGCACCAACAACGAAACAACAGCGCTCACCGCCCCCCACACCAGCACCAACAACGAAACAACAGCGCTCACCGCCCCCCACACCAGCACCAACAACGAAACAACAGCGCTCACCGCCCCCACGCCGGCGCCAGCGCGCGCGGGCCCGTCGTTTCGGCGCGGGATGGGGATGGCAGTTATTCGCTGCGCTCACGGGCTGCTCGGGCTGCTCGGGCCGCGGCCGCGTGGAGCGGATTCGCTGCTCCCAGCCGCCCCGCCTCCCAGCCGGCGCAACGCGAGGAGCACGCCGATGATGGTCTTGGCGTCGCAGATCTCACCCCGGTCGATCATGGCCTCGGCATCGCCCAGGCTGACTCGTTCAATGGTCATCCACTCCTCCTCGGCACCGTCCGGCCGGCGGGCCACACTACGGAGCCCGGTGGCCAGGAAGACCTGGGACAGCTCGTCGCAGAAGCCGGGCGAGGTGAAGAACGCCGCCAGCTCCTCCAAGGAGTCGCAGGCCAGACCGGCCTCCTCGGCGAGCTCGCGGCGTGCCGTGGCCGCGGGCTCCTCCCCGGCCGCGTCGCGCGTGCCGGCAGGGATCTCGAGCAATTCGCCCTCCAACGGGGTCCGGTACTGCCGCACCATCACGATCTCGTCGCCTTCGACCGCCACGACAGCCACCGCGCCGCGGTGGCGCACGATGTCGCGTGTGATCGTGCCGCCGCCGGGGGTGGTGAAGACGCTCTCGGTGAGGCGCACGACCCGGCCGCCGTGAATCTCTCGCTCGCCGACCCTGCGGAACTCGCCGTTCGGCGCCACCGGCTACCTGCCCTGCTTGCGGGCCCCTGGTGCCGCAGCCCGAAGCCGGGCGGCCACCCGGCCCGCGCCACCGCGAGCCGCGACGAAAGGCTGCAGCGCCCAGAGCAGCCGTGACGACGCGCCCGAACCGCCGCAAACGCGCACGGAAGCCATGCCAAGCAACGCCTGCGTCGTCATCCGACCCCGGTACGGGGCCGCGCCCACGTTGGCGGAGGTCGTGGAGATACCAAGCAACGCCTGCGTCGTCATCCGACCCCGATGCGGGGCCGCGCCCACGTTGGCGGAGGTCGTGGAGATACCAAGCAACGCCTGCGTCGTCATCCGACCCCGGTACGGGGCCGCGCCCACGTTGGCGGAGGTCGTGGAGATACCAAGCAACGCCTGCGTCGTCATCCGACCCCGGTACGGGGCCGCGCCCACGTTGGCGGAGGTCGTGGAGATACCAAGCAACGCCTGCGTCGTCATCCGACCCCGAACCGCCGCATCCAGAAGCGGAAGCAACGGCCCAGAGAATGCAAACGGCATGATCCCGCCCAAACCGCCGCAAACGCGCGCGGGAGACTCTCGGGATCGACGCGCCGGGCCGTCAGACATTGGGCACCGGCGCCAGGTCGCTGATGTCGGGCAGCCGGGGATTGCGGCCGGCGGCTCTCGCCATAGCGGCGGCGACCAGCCCGCTGAAGAGGGGGGCCGGCCGGTTCGGCCGGCTCTTGAACTCCGGATGGGCCTGGGTGCCGACCCAGAATGGGTGGCCGTCCAACTCGATGAACTCCACCAGCCTCCCGTCGGGAGACTCGCCGCTGAGCACCATGTCCGACGCCTCGAAGCGGCTCCGGTAGCGGGGGTTGAACTCGTAGCGATGGCGGTGCCGCTCCGACACCACCTCCTCTCCGTAGACACGGGCGACACGCGAGCCGGCTCGAAGCTGGGCCACGTAGGCGCCGAGACGCATGGTGCCGCCGTAGTCGGTGACGCCGCGCTGGCTGTCCATGAGGTCGATCACCGGATTCGGCGTCAATGCGTCGAACTCGGTGGAGTTGGCGCCGGTCAGTCCCAGCGCGTTGCGGGCGTACTCGATGGTCATGGCCTGCATGCCCAGGCACAGGCCGAGACACGGGACCAGATGCTCGCGGGCATAGCCGGCGGCCGCGATCTTGCCCTCAACACCCCGCTCGCCGAAGCCTCCCGGAATGACGATGCCGTCCAGGCCGCGCAGCCGCCCCGCGACGAGCAGCCCCTCCACATCCTCAGCCTGCACCCACTCGATCTCGATCCCGGCACGATGCTGGATCCCGGCATGGTTGAGAGCCTCGATCACCGACAAGTAGGCGTCGGGCAGACTCACATACTTGCCGATCAAGCCGATCCTCACCGGTGCCGAAGCCTCGCGGACCCGCCCCACCAGAGCCTCCCACTCGGTCAGGTCCACCGCCCGGTCGTCGAACCCGAGCTGCCGGCACACCACCTCGTCGAGCCCCTCGTCCCGCAGGACCAGCGGGATCTCGTAGAGGCTGGCCGCGTCGGGGCAGGTCACCACCGCCTCCGACGACACGTCGCACAGGTTTGATATCTTCAGCTCCAGATCCTTGGTGAGCGGCGCCTCGCACCGGCAAACGATGGCGTCGGGCTGCACGCCCCGGGAGCGGAGCTCGGTAACGGAGTGCTGGGTCGGTTTGGTCTTCTGCTCGCCGGAGGGCCCGATGAACGGCACCAGCGTGACATGCACGTAGCAGACGTTGCCCCGGCCGACGTCGAGGCGGAACTGCCGGATCGCCTCGAGGAAGGGGAGGATCTCGATGTCGCCCACCGTGCCGCCGACCTCGGTGATGACGACGTCGACGTCGTCGCCGGCGAGCCGGGCGATGCGGCGCTTGATCTCGTCGGTCACATGGGGGATCACCTGCACCGTGCGGCCGAGATAGTCGCCGCGGCGCTCCGCGGCGATCACGTCCGAGTAGATCGACCCGGTGGTGCCGTTGGAGTCGCGGGTGAGGCTCCCGTCGATGAAACGCTCGTAGTGACCGAGATCGAGGTCGGTCTCGCCGCCGTCGTCGGTGACGAACACCTCGCCGTGCTCGAACGGGTTCATGGTGCCCGGATCGACGTTCAGGTAGGGGTCGAGCTTGAGCATCGTCACCCGCAGGCCCCGGGCCTTGAGCAGACGGCCGAGCGACGCTCCGGTCAGTCCCTTGCCGAGACCGCTGACTACGCCGCCGGTGACGAAGACGTGCTTTGTCATCGGAATCTCACTCTATCCCGCCGGCGACCCGGCCCCGCGGACACTGCGACCCGCCCAGGCTCGCACCGACCGCACGACCACCCCCAGACCCGACGCACCAGCACAACCCCGCACCAGCACGACCGCACGCGGCCCGACGCACCAGCACAACCCCGCACCAGCACGACCACCCCCAGACCCGACGCACCAGCACAACCCCGTGCCAGCACGACCGCACGCGGCCCGACGCCCCGGGTGACGCACGATCACGCTCGGCGGCAGGCGGCCGCGGCTGCCAGCAGTTCTTCGGCGTGCTGTCGGGCCGACACCGACTGCGGCGATCCCGACAGCATCCTCGAGAGCTCGGCCAGCCGATCCTGGCCCTCCAACGCCCGCAGACCCACCAGCGGAGTCCCGCCGACCTCGGACTTCTCCAGCGCCACATGGTGGTCGGCGTGGGCCGCGACCTGCGGGAGGTGGGTCACGACGATCACCTGGTAGTCGCCGGCCAGCCGGGCCAGGCTGCGGCCGACAGCCTGCGCCGCGGATCCGCCGATGCCCGCATCCACCTCGTCGAAGACCAGCGTCGGCGGCCCCGCCGTGAGCACCAGCCTCAGCGCGAGCATGGTCCGGGCCAGCTCCCCTCCGCTGGCCACTCCGCTCAACGGCAGCGGCGCATGGCCCGGATTGGCCGCAAGCCTGAACTCGACCCGCTCCCCCGCGTCGCCGTCGACGGCGACGTCCAGGCGGGCAGAGGCCATGGCGAGCCCGGCCAGATGCGCCTCCACCGCGGCCGCCAGCCGCGGCGCGGCCGCGGCGCGCTCGCCCCGCACACGCGACCTCTCGGCCGCGAGGCGCTCCGACACATCTGCTCGGCGCCGCTCCAGGACGAGGGCCCGCTCCTCGTGGGCCTCCAGTTCGGCGAGGCGTTCCCCGGCCCGTGAACGGAAGTCGAGCACCTCGCCCAACGTCGAGCCGTACTTGCGCCGCAGGACAGCCAGAGCCTGCCGCCGGTCGCGCAGAGCGGCGAGAGCGGCCGGGTCGTCGTCGATCGCCTCGGAGCGAGTCCTGGCCTCGGCTGCGATGTCGGCGACCTCCGCGGCAGCGTCGGCGATGCGGCCCGCCAGATCCGCGAACGGCGCCCGGCCGGCGAGAGCGGCCTGGGCCCGGCCCAGTCCCTCCGAGACCGAGCCGTCGGCGCCGAGCAGCCCGATCGCCCGCGTGGCGGCGTCGCGGTGCGCGGCCGCGTCGGCCAGCACCGACTCGTCGGTGTCGAGGCGCTCGTCCTCGTCGGGGCCGGCGACGGCCGCGCCGTCGATCTCCGCGACCTGATGGCGCAGCAGGTCGATCTCCCGGAAACGGGCCCGGGCGTCTCCGCCCGCTCCGGCGAGACCGGCGTCGATGGCGCGCAAGTCGCCGGCGAGACCCTCGAGTCCGGCGGTGCCGACTGCGCCGAACCGGTCGAGGGCGGCCCGCTGGACACCGCCCCGCAGCAGCGACTGGTGGGCGTGCTGGCCGTGCAGGTCCACCAGCTCCCGGCCCAGTTCGCCGAGGGCGCCCACTGTGGCGAGATGCCCGTCGATGTAGGCTCGGGACCGGCCGTCGGACGGGACGACGCGGCGGATCACCCTCTCTGCGCCGTCGATTACGAAGCGTCCCTCGATCTCGGCTCGTGACGCGCCGGGCCGCACCATCGCCGAGTCGGCCCGGCCGCCGGTGAGCAGGTCGATCGCGCCGACGACGAGCGTCTTGCCCGCGCCGGTCTCACCGGTGACGGCGGTCATGCCGGGGCCCACGACGACGGACAGCTCGTCGATGACGCCCATGTCGCGCACGACCAGTTCAGTCAGCAACTGCGTCCTCCCCCAGATATACCGGCACCCGCCGGCGCGGCTGCGGCACCGCGCGCCCGCGGGCGGTGTCAGCGGTCATTGAGGCCGAACTTGGTCTTGAGCACCTGATGGAACTTGCGGGTGCCGAAGGTCACCAGCCGGGCCGAGTGGGGCGAAGCGGAGCAGACCACCTCGTCGTGCTGGTCGAGTTCCGCCAGCCGGCAGCCGTCCACCGACAGCACCGCACCCCGGTCCGAGAGGACCTCGAGCTGCAGCCGCGTCTGCGACGCGACCATCACGGAGCGGTCGAAGAGCATGTGGGGCGAGACCGGTGTGAGCAGCAGGGCCCGATGGGTGGGGTCGATGACTGGTCCTCCGGCGGACATCGAGTACGCGGTGGACCCGGTCGGCGTAGCCACGATGAGGCCGTCGGCCACGTAGGTCGTGAACCGCTCGCCGTTGAACGACACGCCCAGGCGCAGCGCATAGGACGCCGCGGGCCGTTCCACCACCGCCTCGTTCAGGGCGACTCTTCGCCTGCGGCCCCGCCCGCCGCCGGCATCGAACTCCACCGTGAGCAGCATCCGTTCGGAGATACGGTGATCACCGGCCAGCACCCGGTCGATCGCCGCGTGGGCGTCGGCCGGCGCCACCTCGGTGAGGTAGGCCATCCGTCCGAAGTTGACACCGAGAATCGGGACTCCCGACTCGCCTACGAGATCGACGGCGCGCAGTATCGAACCGTCCCCGCCGAGAGTCACCACCGCGTCCAGTCCCGACGCGAACTCCGCCCTATCGACCCGCAGGTCGGGACAGGACGCCGCGGCGGCCTCCTCGGCAGGCATGCATGCCCTATGGCCCCGCGAGGAGAGCCACACCGAGAGGTCGCGGGCCGCGGCGGCGGCCTCCGGGCGGCCCTGATGCACGATCAGGCCGACGACCGCCATCGGTCTCAGACCCCCGAGAGCCGGGTCGCGTCGACCACGGCCCGCTCCACAGCCGTTTCGAGGGCAGCGAGTCCCTCGGCGCCGCGGCGCACGTCGGCGTGCAGCAGGAACTCGACGTTTCCCTCGGCGCCGGTCAGAGGCGAGACCATGACCCCCATGATGGCCGCTCCGGCACCGTCAGCGGCGCGGCACGCCCCGAGCAGCGCCCGCCGCCACACCTCCGGGTCGCGGATCACGCCGCGGCCCCGGTCGGCGTCGGCCCGGCCCGCCTCGAACTGCGGCTTCACCAGCGCCACGATGTCGGCGGTCGCCAGCCGGCACAGGTCGGCCATCACCAGGCGCAGCGAGATGAACGAGACGTCGGCCACGACGAGTTCCGCCGGCCCGCCGACGGCTTCGCCTTCGATGCTGCGCACGTCGGTGCGCTCCAGCGACGCCACCCGCGAATCGGCTCGCAATCGCTCGTGGAGTTGGTTGCGGCCCACATCGACGGCCGCCACCTCGACGGCGCCGTGCTGGAGCAGGCAGTCGGTGAACCCGCCGGTCGACGCGCCCACGTCGATGGCCCGGCACCCCGCCACGGAGATGCCGAAGCCGGCCAGCGCGGCATCGAGCTTGTGCCCGCCCCGCGACACGAAACGGGGCGGGTCGCCCCTCACCACCACCGGCTCGCCCGGGCCGACCAGGCGCGACGCCTTGACGGCCGGAGCTCCGCCCACCGTCACCCGCCGCTGCTCGATGAGTCTGCGGGCCTCGCCGCGGCTTCCGGCCATGCCGCGGCGAACGATCTCAGCGTCGAGTCGGCGGCGCCTGCCGGTCATGCCGGGCCGTCCCCAGGCACGCCCACCATCGCTTCGAGCGGCACAGCGGCCCAATATAGGCAACGAAGTCCGCCGTGCCGGCCACAACGAGTGCCGCGTCGCCAAGTGTCGGACCGGCCGGCCGGCGCTGCCGACGCCGTCTGCCACGAGACCGCCATACGAGCCCTGCAAGCTGTGCGGCGGCGCCGGTGAGCATCCCCCTTCCCCACGTTTTCGCGCAGGCTCACAAACATGGCCAGGCCCACAGCCAGCGCGGCCGGCGGCCGCGACGTAGACGATCCTGCGGCGGCGACCCGCCCGCGTGCGGACTGGCATGGACCGCAGCGGCGAAGGGGTCGACCGACCCGCCCGCGTGCGGACTGCCTGCCTGAGCGATCGTCGATGCCATGGCGGGCATCGACCGACCCGCCCGCGTACGGACTGCCTCGGCTAGCCTCGCCGGCCATGGCCCGAAGCAACGCTGGTCGCCAGATGCTGGAGATCGACGGCGACCGCCTGTTGCGGCGGCTGCGGGAACTTGCCGAGATAGGCCCGATCCCCGGCGGGGGCAACAACCGCCTCGCTCTCACCGACGCCGACAAGGAGGGCCGCGACCTCGTGGTCGCATGGATGCATGACCTCGGCCTCGAAGTGAGCATCGACACCATCGGCAATGTCGTGGCTGTCCAGCCCGACAACGGCCGAGGCCCGCCGGTGATGATGGGCTCCCACATCGACACCGTCGCCACCGGCGGCAAATACGACGGCAATCTGGGTGTGCTGGCCGCGCTGGAGGTGATAGAGACCGCGATCGGCAGCGGCGTCCGCCTCCAGCGCCCGCTGGCCGCGGCCTTCTTCACCAACGAGGAAGGCTCCCGCTTCCCGCCCGACATGATGGGCAGCCTCTGCCACACCGGGGCGCTGACCGTCGAGGAGGCCATGTCGACCACCGACGCCGACGGGATCACGGTAGGCGCCGAACTGGACCGCATCGGCTACCGGGGCCCGACCCCGTGCCCGGGTCCGGCGCCCTACGCCTTCGTGGAGCTCCACATCGAGCAGGGGCCGGTGCTCGAACGCGACGGCATGAGCATCGGCGCGGTCACCGGCGTCCAGGGCATCTCATGGACCGAGATCACCATCACCGGCCAGTCGAACCATGCCGGCACCACCCCGATGGGCATGCGGCGCGACGCGGCGCTCGCCGCCGGCGAGCTGGTGGTGGCGGTGCGGCGCATCGCCGACGACATGGGCGGCACGCAGGTCGCGACCGTCGGCGCCCTGAGACTGCACCCCGACCTCGTGAACGTGGTGGCGGCCCGGGCCAGGCTCATGGTCGACCTGCGCAACACCGACGACGACGACCTCCAGTCGGCCGAGCGGCGCCTCCAGACCGAGGTCGAGCGGGTGGCCGAGTCCAACAGCGTCGAGATCGACACCAAATGGGTCGCCCGCTTCGAGCCGGTGGTGTTCGACCCCCGGGTGGTGGAGCTGGTCGAGTCCAACGCGTCGGCGCTGGGGCTGCCGGTGCGGAGGATGCCGTCGGGGGCGGGACACGACGCCGGGATCCTCGCCGGGGTGTGCCCGGCCGGCATGGTGTTCGTCCCCAGCGCGAAAGGCATCAGCCACAACCCCGCCGAGCACACCGAGCCCGCCGACCTGATCGCCGGAGCCAACGTGCTGCTCAACACCGTGGTCGCTCTGGCAACCGACGGAATCTGAGGATCGAGCCAAGAGGCGGTTCGCAAGACATCTGCAAATCGGCGACAGGAGGCGTCTCTCTATGACCAAGCCGATGCAACGGGCTGGCCAGCGTTCCTGGGACCGGTTCCCAATGCTATTGTCGTGTCCGGCCTTGCCTGTCGCCGACACAAGGAGGCTTCCTGCATGATCCCCATTCACAGCCGCGGATTGAAAGCAGCAGGCGCAGCGCTGCTCTCAGCGGTGTTCCTGCTGGGTCTTCCGGCCGTCGCTCTGGCCAGCGAGGCAGAGGGCAGGGCGCCGGGCCTGCAACGCGAGGAGCTGCAGTTCATACTGAACACCTTCGCCTTCCTGATCTGGGGCGCGCTGGTGATGTGGATGTGCGCCGGCTTCACGATGCTGGAGTCGGGAGCGGTGCGCACCAAGAACGCCTCGATGATCTGCCTCAAGAACATCGGCATCTACTCGATCGCCGGCCTGGCCTACTATTTCGTCGGCTACAACCTGATGTACGTCGACGTCGGCGACGTGGTCGGCTCGTTGCGGTTCCTCTACGGGCCGTCGGACGCCGAGCTGGCCCTGCTCGACGGCGCAGCCGAAAACCTCGGCGACGTGGTCGGCAACGGCTACGCGGTCATGTCGGACTGGTTCTTCCAGATGGTGTTCGTGGCCACCGCCGCGTCGATCGTGTCGGGCGCCATCGCGGAACGGATCAAGATGTGGGCGTTCTTCCTGTTCACCCTGATCCTGACCGCCTTCATCTACCCGATAGTCGGATCCTGGTTCTGGGGCGGCGGCTGGCTCCACGAGATGGGCTTCGTGGACTTCGCCGGATCGACCATCGTCCACAGCACCGGCGGATGGGCCGCTCTGGCCGGGGTGACAGTCATCGGACCGCGCCTCGGCAAGTTCCGCAGCAACGGCACGGTCAAGCCCACCCCGCCCTCCAACGTGCTGGTGGTGACGCTGGGCGTGCTGATCCTGTGGCTCGGCTGGTTCGGCTTCAACGGCGGCTCGCAGCTGGCGCTCGGCAGCGCGGCCGACGCGGTGGCCATGAGCAACATCCTGGTCAACACCAACCTGGCCGCGGCCGCCGGCGTGGTGGCCGCCCTGGCGGTCTCGCGGCCGGTGTTCGGCCGCATGGACCTCTTCGCGGGCCTCAACGGCGCGCTGGCCGGTCTGGTCTCGATCACCGCCGCGCCCGACATCACCGAGCACTGGTGGGCGGTCATCATCGGCGTCGTCGGCGGCGTGGTCTGCACCACAGCCATCAAAGCCTTGGAGAAGCTGAAGATCGACGACGTCGTCGGCGCGATCCCCGCCCACCTGGTGTGCGGCATCTGGGGGACGCTCGCTGCCTGCATCGCGGGCGGCGCCAGCTTCGGCACCCAGATGATCGGCGTGTGCGCCGTCGGCGCCTTCACGTTCATCGTCTCGCTGATCGTGTGGAAGTTGATGGACCTGACGATGGGCCTGCGGGTGGGCGCCGAAGCCGAGCGCCTAGGCCAGGACACCGCCGAACTGGGCATCGAGACTTACCCCGAATTCGTGCTCATGCCAGAAGAGTTCGACGAAGACTGACCATCCAGGCGGCTGCATCGCGCGGTGAAGCCGCCGGCAGCCGGCGCGCGAGCGCCAGGCGCGGCAACCGTCGGTGCCGCCCCTTTTGCGCGGGCGCAGCGGCGCAGCCGTCGCCCGCGGCCCCAGCGCGGGTGCGGCAACCACCAGTGCCGCCCCTCTTGCGCGGGGCTGGGTCCCTACCGCGCGGGGCTGGCTGCTGCTGCGTCGGACGTGTCGCGATAGGCGACCAGGGCCTCGGCCGTCGCGGCGCGGTACTCGGCGGCCCGCCTTACCTTGAGGTCCTCGTAGCCGCGGACCTGGTCGGCGAGGCCGGCTATGCGGACCGCCTCGTCGAGCGTCTCCGGGGCGAGCCCCGCGAGGAGGGCGTCGATGGTCCGGTCGTACTCTTCGATCAGGGCTCGCTCCAGCCGACGGACCCGGGCCCGCCCGAACAGGTCGGCCGGCGTGCCCCGCAGCCGCCGCCCGGCCGCCAGCAAGCGCAGCATGGGCCGCGCCCAGGCGCCGAAGCGCAGCTTCCGCCGCATGCCGAGAGCCCGCAGCAGCGGCGGATGAAGATGCCAGACGACGCTGCTGCCCGACCCGCCGGCCGTCCGTGCGGCCCGCGTCCCCTCGGGCGCCAGCAGCAGCCGGGCGACCTCGTACTCGTCCTTGTAGGCCATGAAGCGGTGCAGTCCGCGGGCGGCCTCCGCTGCGAGCCTCCCCGAGACGGGGTCGACTGCCTGCTCGGCCCGGGCGACGGCCTCGACACGGTCCAGGAACCGGGCGGCGTAGGCGGCGTCCTGGTATCCGAGGAGATCGGCCGCCCTCACCCTGACCTCGGGCCGCAGGCCGTCATGCTCCGGGAGGGCATCAACCCGCGACTCCAGGTGCGGAGGCAGGTCCTCGACGACAACCTCGGCCTCCGACCACGGTGACCGGGCCACGGCCTCGGCCTCCACCGCGTCGCGGTCGGCCACCCACCGCCGGCCCCACTCGAGGGCAGCGATGTTGCTGTCCACCGCCACCCCGTTGAGTTCGATCGCCTGCTCGACGGAGGCGAGCGAGACGGGAACCACCCCAGCCTGCAGAGCAGCGCCCAGCACAAAGACGTTGGCCGGCGCGGCGTCGCCCACCAGCCGGAGCGCGAGGTCGTTGGCGTCCATCCACAGGTCGTCTCCGTGGTCGCCTACGGCACCGACGCCTTCCCCGCCGAACCGGGCCGCCAACTCGTGCTCGTCGGGATACGGGACCGCGGGATCGGCGACCATCGCCCCGGTCGGCGTCCGGTGGACCGACCCGACGACACGGGTGCCGGTCCCGGCGGCGGCGAGGACTCCGGCGCTGGCCGCGACCAGCTGGTCGAAAGCCAGGATGGCGTCGGCCTCGGAGGCGCCGATCAGGTTGGTGTGGCCGGCGCCCGCACGGACGAGGACCACATCGGACACCACCGGACCGGCTTTCTGCGACAGCCCGGTCTGGTCGAGTCCCCTGACCTCCCAGCCGTCGAGCATGGCCGCCGTGGCCAGGATCTGGGCCGCGGTGACCACGCCGGTTCCGCCGATCCCGGCGAGCCGCAGCGCCACCCGCCCGGTATCGGGATCCGCGGGCGGCGGGTCCGGCAGCGGAGGCAGCCCTGCAGCGTCGGCGCTCGCGCGCGAGCGGGGCTCGTCGTCGATCGGCACGGTCATGAACGACGGGCAGTCGCCCTGCAGGCACGACAGGTCGAGGTTGCAGCTCGCCTGATCGATGCGGGTCTTGCGTCCCAGCGCAGTGTCCAGCGGCTGGACCGACAGGCAGTTGCTCACGTCGCCGCAGTCGCCGCAGCCCTCGCAGATCCGGTGGTTGATGACGACTCGGGTGGCCGGAGTCTCGATCCGACCCCGCTTGCGGTCCCGGCGCAGCTCCGCCGCGCATCCCTGGTGGTGGATCAGCACGGTCACGCCGTCGATCCCGGCCAGACGCTGCTGCGCCTCCACGATCCGGGTGCGGTCCCACACCTCGACCGACGACGGCAGGCGAGAACGGTCGTAGGCGCCGGGGTCGTCGGTGGTGACCAGGATCCGGGCCACGCCCTGCGCGTCGAGCATCCGGGCCAGTTCGGGCACCCCGATCCGGTGGGCCGGATCCTGCCCGCCCGTCATAGCGACCGTTTCGTTGTAAAGGATCTTGAAGGTCATGGACGTGCCCGACCCGATGGCGGCCTGCACGGCCAGCTGCCCGGAGTGCAGGTAGGTGCCGTCGCCGAGGTTCTGCACCGCGTGGGGCGTACCCACGAAGGGCGCCATGCCGATCCAGTGCGCCCCCTCGTTGCCCATAGCTGTGAGGCCGATGGTCTCGCCCACCCGCTGGGGGTCCATCAACAGCGACATGCCGTGGCAGCCGGTGCCGGCGCCGACGAGCGTTCCGTCGGGCACCTTGGTCCCCCAGTTGTGCGGGCAGCCCGAGCAGAAGAAAGGCGTCCGGTTGACCTGCAGCGGGATCAACGACCGCGACGGCCGGGGCTGGACCTCCTCGAGCGGCCGGAGCCGGTCGGCGAGGCGCGCCCCGAGCCGGGTGTGGAGCCCGGCCACGATGGCGTCGGCGTCGAGGCGGCCGTAGCTCGGCATGAGCACCTCGCCCCGCTCGTCGGTCTTGCCGACCACCACGGGACGGTCCGCGGCAGAGTACAGGGCGTCCCTAACGAGCCATTCCAGCGTCGGGTTCTTCTCCTCGACCACGACCACCTCGCGCAGCCCGCGGGCGAACCGGTGCACGAGCTCTCGGTGGAACGGCACCGGCATCCGCAGGTGCAGCAGCCGGATCCCGGAATCGTGCAGGCTGCGCTCGTCGTCGAACCCGAGCCGGCGCAGAGCCTCGAGCAGTTGCCGGTAGGTGAAGCCGGTGGCGACCAGCCCGATCCATCCGTCTGCGGGATCGACGGCCACACGGTTGAGCCGGTTGTCGATCCCGTACTGCTGGGCCAGCACCGAGCGCACCTCGCGGTGCTCGCGTTCCAACTCCACCATGCGCGGTCCGAGGAACTCCGCGCTGGGAAAGCTCTCCCACGGGCGGCCGTCGACATCCATCCGGGGCATGACCGGCTCGTCGTCCAGCGCGGGCAGGTCGACAGTTCCAGACCCGTCCGCGACCGGGGTCACTACCTTCATGGCCGACCAGAGGCCCGACGCCCGGCTCATCGCCACCGCATGCAGTCCGAGTTCGAGGCACTCCCGGGTCGTGCCCGGGTACAGGATCGGCATGTGCAGGTCGACGAGCGCGGCGTCCGACGACGACGGCATCGTCGACGACTTCGCCATCGGATCGTCGCCGACCATCACAACCACCCCGCCGTGGCGCGACGATCCGGCGAACGCGCCGTGGCGCAGAGCGTCGGTGGCACGGTCCAGGCCGGGCGCCTTGCCGTACCAGACGCCCACCACGCCCTCGTAGCCGGCGTCGGGCCTGCCCGCCACCAGCTGGGAGCCCATCACCGCGGTGGCAGCGAGCTCCTCGTTCACCGCGGGCTGATGCACGATCGACAGGTCGTCGAACCGGCGCACGACCCGGCTCATCTCGAGGTCGAAGCCGCCGAGGGGTGAACCGGGGTAGCCGGTGACGAGCGCGGCCGTGCTGCGGCCGGCGGCACGGTCGATGCGCATCTGGTCGACCGGCACCCGTGCCAGGGCCTGGACACCGGTCAGCAGCACCCGGCCCGCTTCCAGTTCGTACCGATCAGCGAGCCGGTAGCCCTGCACATCTGTCGTCATGGGTCACCTCCGTCTCGTCGAGCGTTACGTGCCAGGATTTCGGTGTCGGGACTCGTCATTATGACCCAGGGACGCGTTATTGTGACCGCAGAGCAGGGATTCGCCAATGGCCGGAACGCTGTTTGGCCGGAACGCTGTTCACCCTATGCACAAGCCTGCTGCGCAGCACAGCGGACTGGGTCGCCGGAGTCGGCAGGGAGCGCTGATCGAAGTGAGCGGCGAACAAGCCCTATCCGAGCCGGTCCTGCTCGCGGGAGGCAACCCCCAGATCCCGAAGGGGGACGGCGACGCCCCGGTGCAGTCCTACATCGCGGCCATGCCCGGGTGGAAGAGCGATATCGGGCGCCGTCTCGACGACCTCATCGTGCGGGTCGTGGCCGATGTCCGCAAGGCGGTGCGGTGGAACTCTCCCTTCTACGGCGTCGAGGGTCGGGGGTGGTTCGCTAGCTGCCACGTCCTCACCCGCTGCGTGCGGGTGACCTTCCTGAACGGCGCGTCGCTGAGGCCCGTCCCGCCAGGATCGGGCAAGGATCGGCAGGCGCGCTGGATCGACGTGGGCGAGGACGGGTTCGCCACCGAGCAGATGGAGGCGTGGATCCGCCAATCGTCGGCCATAGACGGCTGGCACGGCTTCGGCTGATCCCCCTCCCCCGCTACCGCTTCCAAAAGGAATCCAGCGCGGCGCCCGGCGGTGGGCCAATCCATACCTCAGATTCCGTTGGAATACCAAGGCGCTTTCTTGCCCGTTCCGGAGATTCCCCGTTCGTGGGGGTAGTGGTTCCCCGTTCGGCAGGTGCGACTGTGTCGTGTCTTATCGGTCCTGCCTTTCACGGCGGGTGGAGCCCACCAACACTCGACTGCGAAGTTGTCCCCGAAAACGTGCTGTGCTATAGTTGCACCAATGGCGTCGGAGGCTTCCATGTGGTTGGAGCAGTTGGCTCCGGAGAGCTTCTTCCGCACGTCTGATATGCCTGGCTGTTCGCGCGGTGCTGTGCGCTCGTTCCTGAGCCGTGCAGCCTCCAAGGAGCCTGCGCTGGTAATCAAGGTCGCTCCGAACCTGTACTGGAAGCCGTCACGGGCGAGCAGCTTCACCGGGAAGGTCCACCCTCCGAGCTGGAGCTTGATCGGGTGGGAGATGGCAGGCCCCCACGCGGCTGCGTTGGGGTGGCACGGCGCGAACATCGTCGGATGGAGCGACCAGATCGCGTTGCAGTACCTGGAGTTCGCGGTGCCCGGCGAGCCCGCGCAGCGTCATCCGCACCCCAGGATCACCATCCGTTCTCGACGGAACTTGACCCGGCGCAGGCTGACCCGCCTGGAAGCCACCTACCTCGAAGCGGTCATCGGTTTCGACAGATGGTGCGAGATCGACTGGGACAGGGCCCTGCGCCTCACTGCGGCCCGCCTGGACGAGCGAGCAGAGGACGGAGAGAAGCTGCCTCGCTCGGAGGTGTTCGAGATGGTCGCAGCCAACGAGAATCCCAAGAGCGGCCGCAGCCTGTTCCGTTCACGGGTCGCGGGCCTGGTGGAGGTCATGGCCGACAGCGAGCGGGCCGCCGCACAGGCTGCGGTGCCGCAACCCAGTGGCGAACTCACCGCACAGAGCGCCTGAACGGCACTGAGAGATGCCGCAACGCAGCGAAGACAAGGGCGCCCGCGGGGCCTTAGAGCGAGCGCGGATTGATCATGGGTGGGGGTTCCATCGGTCGCGGTGGTCGATGAGTTTGGCTGTGATAATGAGGGTTATGGCGAGGGAGAGTTGGGCTCGTCGGTGCTGGGGGCGGCGGTCTGTGTTGCGGCGCGTCTGTCCGAAGTTCGACAGCTACGAGTTGGTGCGCTCGACGCTCCAGCGCAGCCCGAGGGGAGCCGTGTTGGGTTTGCGGCGCTTGGCGTGGCGGGGGCGCTTCTTCGCTCACACGACGTCGTCGATGCCCATCGCGGCGCACACCGCGCGCGCCGGCGCGTTGTCGTATCCGCGGTCGAGGTGCAGTGTCTCCACGTCGGCTAGTGCTGTGTCGTCGAAATGGCTAGGGCAGCGCAGCAGGACCGAGACCCTGCTTGGGGAGCGCTCCGGACGCCCCGATCATTTCAGCGACGGACCGCTAGCAGCCCTTCGGGGGCGGCTCGCAGTGCGGGTTCGAACAAGATGGTGTCGTGTCGGTTGGCGCGGTCGGCGACCGCCGCGACCGGCGCCCCGGCCCGGTCGGCCAATATGGACCACTTCCAGCCCAGTTTGGCCCGCTCAACAGGGCTTTTGGCGGTGCCTTCGCCGCCGCAGGGCGCCTTGTGGATCGACCCGTCCACCGACACCTCGGACAAGTCGAGACCCACGATGCGGTCATAGGCGCGCAGCGCCTCAGACTCCAGGCCCTAAAAGACTCCGGCCTCGACCCACTCGTCGCGGCGGGCGCGCATAGTCGTGTCAGACACGCGCCCGCCCAACAGCCTCTCCGCGGTGACCCACGAGCAGCCCGTCACCAACCGGATCAAGATCCCCCAGAACACGATCTTGTCCGGTATCCGGCGCCGGTGCCCGCCGGTGGGATGGTTGTCCACAGGCACCGGCACAAGCGGCTCGATCGCCGCCCACACCGGATCCACCACTTCCGACCCCAACGCGCGCATGATGTGTCTGACCTCCACGGTCGTCTCGTTGACAGGACACCCGACATTCCAGTCGGGACAACCAGACGACCCGCGGATGGTCAATCCGCGCGGCCTCTTAGGTGTTGTGGGTGTCCGTTGGCTGTCTGTCGTGGCACTGCGCTGCGGTGGGTGTTGGTGGACTCGGCTGATATCGGTGGAATCAGTTGACTTTTTTGGCGAGGGTCTATGGATGTCATACCCCTGTGGCAGGGTGTGTGCATGGTTGTGGGCACAGCACGACGGGTGCGGGAAGGCTTGGCCGAGTTGATCCGGCTGGTGAACGATCCGGCGACGCCGACTGGGGATCTGCGGGTGGTGCTGGGAGAGTGCAAGGCCTTCGGTGGGCAGTTGGCGGTGTTGCAGGCGGACACGGCCGGGGGTCTGGCGACGCGGGAGCGCCACGGCGACGGCGGTGTGGGCGCGCTGGCGCAGGCTGCGGGGTTGCCGCGCCGCGAGGCCGCCGGTCATGTCAGGACCGCCAAGCAGCTGCAGGAGCTGCCTTCGGTGCGCGACGCGGTCGAGAACGGCGACATCTCGGTGGCCAACGCCAGGGTGCTCGCCGCCACGAGCGACAAGACCGGCGCCGAGTTGGTGCAACAAGACGCCGAGTTGTTGGCGCAGGCAGCGGTGCTGTCGCCTGAGCAGTTCGCCCGCGAGGCGGGCCGCTGGGCGGCTCGCCGCCAGCCCGACGACGCCGAGGAGCGGTACCGCCGCCAGCGGGCCCGGCGGCGGCTGGGCATCTGGAACGGAGACGACGGGATGATGCACCTGCGGGGCGAACTCGACCCGGTGACTGGCGCCAAGGTACGCAAACGGTTCTTGTTGGAGGCCGAGCGGCTGCGCCGGCTGGACCTGCGCAACCCCCGCGACAACAAACGCACCCTCGACCAACGCATGGCCGACGCCCTCGACACGCTGACCTCACACGGCAGCATCTACGCCAAAACAGCAACCACCCCGAACGAGCCCCACAATGACAACAGCGACACCAAGACGGCCGGCACCCCAGACGGGTCCCACAATGACAACAGCGACACCAAGACGGCCGGCACCCCAGACGGGTCCCACAATGACAACAGCGACACCAAAGCAGCCGGCACCCCGAACGGGTCCCACAATGACAACAGCGACACCAAAGCAGCCGGCACCCCGAACGGGTCCCACAATGACAACAGCGACACCAAAGCAGCCGGCACCCCGAACGGGTCCCACAATGACAACAGCGACACCAAAGCAGCCGGCACCCCAGACGGGTCCCACAATGACAACAGCGACACCAAAGCAGCCGGCACCCCAGACGGGTCCCACAATGACAACAGCGACACCAAAGCAGCCGGCACCCCAGACGGGTCCCACAATGACAACAGCGACACCAAAGCAGCCGGCACCCCAGACGGGTCCCACAATGACAACAGCGACACCAAAGCAGCCGGCACCCCAGACGGGTCCCACAATGACAACAGCGACACCAAAGCAGCCGGCACCCCAGACGGGTCCCACAATGACAACAGCGACACCAAAGCAGCCGGCACCCCAGACGGGTCCCACAATGACAACAGCGGCGGCGGCCACGTGAACGGGTCTGGTGCAGGCGCAGACGAGGGTCGCAGCGGCGCGGCCGGCGCCGCAGACGGGTCTGGCCCAGACACCGGCAGCGGCGGCCACGTGAACGGGTCCGGTGCAGGCGTCGGTGACAGACGTTCCGGCGCGGCTGGCAACAGGTGCGGGTGCGGTGGTCGGCCGTCGGCGGACATCACCATCGTGCAGCATCTCAGCGCTGACGGCACCGAGGCGTTCGCGGAGATCGCCGGGGGCGAGGTGATCCCCCGAAGCGTGCTGGAGGAGCACTTCTGCAACGCGAGGATCAAAGGAGTGGTGTTCAGCAGCGAGGGCGTGCCGTTATGGCACGGCCACTCCAAACGGGTCGCCACCAAAGCCCAGACCAACGCGCTGCGGGCCCGCTACGGGGCCTGCGGGGGCTGCGGAGCCGACATGTGGATCTGCCAGGGCCACCACGTCCAAGCAGTATCGCAAGGCGGGCCGACGAACATCGACAACATGATGCTGCTGTGCTGGGGATGCCACCAAAAAGTGCACCTCCACGACTGGCAGGAAGCTCCCGACGGACGCGGCCTCTACACCATCAAACCGCCCGAACGCACCCACCACGGACCCGCCCACGCCCCCGACCCGGCGCCGGACCACGGACCCGGACCTCCTCGACGAAACAGGCAACCCGAACCGTCCTCGACGGACAAGCCCGAGACGGACCCGATCAACCCGGCGGCACCCCCACAGCCCGAAACGCTGTTCACCCCCGCCTAGTGTCCCGAGTGGCTAGTTCCTCGTGTTTGTGCCTTTGCGGTGGACGGCGACGCGGGCGGCTCGCCGGTCGGTGAACAGCGCCCGGCTGCCGAGCATGCGCATGTCGCCTTCTCGCACCCCCTGACCGTTCTTGATGCAGTTGACCGTCTGTGAGCCGCACAACTACATCAAGAACGGCCGGACCCCCCCCCCGGCGTCGCCGACCTCCGCGGCTGGACCGACAATTGGATCGCCAACCGCAACGAGCACCCGCACCCCTCCGTGCGGCGCGAGACCACCGACGAGATCCTCGGGACCATCGCAGCATATCCACAATGAATTCCCCACTCAGGACACTAGCAGAATGATGAGCAAACCCCGAACAAGGCAGTCTCCGCTCGCAAAACCCCAGGTCAGAAGCTTGCGCGTCACGCGGAATCGGCGTTGCTCAGCAGTCTCCTAACAGCTGCCCTCCAGCAGCAATGGCTGCCCCCGGGGTGCGGCCTCGCAGGTCCCCTCCCCACCACCGCCGCGGGACGCCCCCACCCGTACTGCGGTGAGCTATTTGCGAGGGGTCCAAGACACGAAACGGCGTCCTCGCCCCCCCCCGAAACCCGGCGCACCCCGTACTGCGGTGAGCTATTTGCGAGGGCGCGGTCGTCGACGCAGCTGCTGGCGACGATCATGCCAGCGCACCCCGTACTGCGGTGAGCTATTTGCGAGGGGTCCAAGACACGAAACGGCGTCCTCACCCCCCGAAACCCGGCGCACCCCGTACTGCGGTGAGCTATTTGCGAGGGGTCCAAGACACGAAACGGCGTCCTCACCCCCCGAAACCCGGCGCACCCGATACTGCGGTGAGCTATTTGCGAGGGCGCGGTCGTCGACGCAGCTGCTGGCGACGATCATGCCAGCGCACCCCGTACTGCGGTGAGCTATTTGCGAGGGGTCCAAGACACGAAACGGCGTCCTCACCCCCCGAAACCCGGCGCACCCCGTACTGCGGTGGGCTATTTGCGAGGCCCGGGCCGCCGACCGGCTGGGCGTCGAGATGCACCCGACGCACCCCGTACTGCGGTGGGCTATTTGCGAGGGGTCCAAGACACGAAACGGCCCTTCGCTGTGGCGCTGGGAACGGCGGTCGGGAACCTCGTGCTCGAGGTGGTGCTGGTGTACGGCCTCGACCAGGGCATCGGCGCCTCGGCGCTGTCGACGGTTGTGGCACAGACCGCGGCCGCGGCCACCTTCGTGTGGTGGATCCGACAGGCCGTGGCCCGCCACGACGTGAGCCTGCGGCCCGACCCGACAGTCATCCGGCGCCTGGCCGTCGCGGGCTGGGACCTGCTGATCCGGACCTCGGCACTGCGGGCCAGCCTGACCGTCACGGTAGCCATGGCAGCCCGGATCGGCACCTACGATCTGGCCGCGCACCAGATCGTGTTCGAGGTATGGACGGTGCTGGCCCTGGTGCTCGACGCAACGGCCATCGCGGGACAAGCCCTGATCGGCCTGGCACTGGGCGCCGGACAACCCGCCCGGGCCCGGGCGCTGGGCCGGCGAATGATCGGCTGGGGCCTGTTGTCGGGCGTAATGACGGGAGCAGCGGTGCTGTCTCTGTCGCCGGTTCTGCCCCAAGTGTTCACCTCCGACGCCGCCGTGGTCACGCTGGCCGCCTTCCTGCTGCTGCACGTCGGATTCTCCCAACCGGCCGCAAGAGTGGTGTTCACCCTCGACGGCGTGCTGATCGGCGCTGGCGATCTCCGTTTCCTAGCGGTGTCCATGGTCAGCGCGGGCGCAGTGCTCGTAAGCGCCACGGGATCGACTGATACGGTCCGTGCGGTAGCGGTGTCCATGGTCGACGCGGACGCAGTGCTCATAAGCCTGCGCAGGGAGCGGATCTCGATCACCGCGCAGCGACGTGCCCATGGTCGACGCGGACGCAGTGCTCATAAGCCTGCGCAGGGAGCGGATCTCGATCACCGCGCAGCGACGTATCCATGGTCGACGCGGACGCAGTGCTCATAAGCCTGCGCAGGGAGCGGATCTCGATCACCGCGCAGCGACGTGCCCATGGTCGACGCGGACGCAGTGCTCATAAGCCTGCGCAGGGAGCGGATCTCGATCACCGCGCAGCGACGTATCCATGGTCGACGCGGACGCAGTGCTCATAAGCCTGCGCAGGGAGCGGATCTCGATCACCGCGCAGCGACGTGCCCATGGTCGACGCGGACGCAGTGCTCATAAGCCTGCGCAGGGAGCGGATCTCGATCACCGCGCAGCGACGTATCCATGGTCGACGCGGACGCAGTGCTCATAAGCCTGCGCAGGGAGCGGATCTCGATCACCGCGCAGCGACGTATCCATGGTCGGCGCGGGCGCAGTGCTCATAAGCGGCGGCCTGCTGGTTGTGGCTGCCGGTGCGGGCATCGGCTGGCTCTGGGCCGCCCTGCACGCCTGGATGGCGACCCGCCTCGGACTGATGCTGTGGCGCTTCGCCGGCTCCGCCTGGCAGGTCACCGGTGCCGACCACTAGCCGGGGCCGGTGAGATCAAGTCCGGCGCTCTGCGAATCCAACGGCTCGTGCTTCGCACTATGTCGCTCGCAGAACACGGTCTGTCCACTGCCGCGGTGTCGCTGGCCGAACTGCTGCGGGGCAGACACCGCCCAGCACCGCTGACCGACCCAAACAACGTGAACGACGACGGCATGATCACAGTTACCGCCAACCGCGTCATGGTGCGCGGTGATTGGCTAGCCAGCGGCGTGAACAACGACGGCATGATCACAGTTACCGCCAACCGCGTCATGGTGCGCGGTGATTGGCTAGCCAGCGGCGTGAACAACGACGGCATGATCACAGTTACCGCCAACCGCGTCATGGTGCGCGGTGATTGGCTAGCCAGCGGCGTGAACGACG
This sequence comes from Acidimicrobiales bacterium, assembly GCA_965116865.1. Taxonomy (GTDB): domain Bacteria; phylum Actinomycetota; class Acidimicrobiia; order Acidimicrobiales; family Aldehydirespiratoraceae; genus Aldehydirespirator. The sequence continues at coordinate 1,853,539 of OZ220727.1, forward strand.
ACGGCATGATCACAGTTACCGCCAAGACAGACACCGCCCAGCACCGCTGACCGACCCAAACAACGTGAACGACGATGGCGTGGTCACGGTTGCCGCCAGCCGCGTCATGGTGCGCGGTGTTTGGCTGGTCGGCGGCGTGGATGACGGCGGCGTGGATGACGACGGTGTGGTCACGGTTGCCGCCAGAGCAGACACCGCCCGGCACCGCTGACCGACCTGCTGGCGGACGAGGTGCGGTGTCGCTGGCCGAGCTGCTGCGGGGCGGGCGGCGGGCTCGGGGGTCTGACCGCTCGGCTCCTCAGGCGGCGGGGTCGAGGCCGAGAGCGCGTTGCAGGAAACTAGCCATCTGAGCCCTCGTCACAGACCGCTCAGGACAGAACCGCAACGGAACAGTCCCACAACCCTCCGTGACACCATGACCACGCAACGCGTCGATCGCCGCCGCATGCACACTGCGGGGATCCACATCGCTGAACCCCGCAGACCGCGCCGCCGCGTCGAGGCCGAGAGCGCGTTGCAGGAAACTAGCCATCTGAGCCCTCGTCACAGACCGCTCAGGACAGAACCGCAACGGAACAGTCCCGCAACCCTCCGTGACACCATGACGGCGCAACGCGTCGATCGCCGCCGCATGCACGCTGTTGGGATCCACATCGCTGAACCCCGCAGACCGCGCCGCCGCGTCGAGATCGAGGGCACGCCTCAAGAAACTAGCCATCTGAGCCCTCGTCACAGACCGCTCAGGACAGAAACGCAACGGAACAGTCCCACAACCCTCCGTGACACCATGACGGCGCAACGCGTCGATCGCCGCCGCATGCACGCTGTTGGGATCCACATCGCTGAACGGGCCGACCCGCGTCACCTCCTCCCGTGGAGAACTTGGAGGACTCGGCGGCGGCGGAGTCGGAGGCGGAGGCGGAGGCGGAGGCGGCGGCGGGGGCGGCGGAGGCGGGGGCGGAGCGGCGTCGTCGTCGGTGACGGTCAACACGACGTCGTCGGGACCGGCGACGCCGATGCTGTTGACCGCGGCGCCGCTGACGGTGACGGAACGGTCGCCGCCGTTGTAACTGTTGTCGTCGACGCCGGTGACGCGCACCGTGCCCGTGCTCGCGACAGAGTCCGCAGCGATGGTCAACACAGCGTTGGCACTCAGCGTCGCCGGACCCGAGCCCAGCGACACAGTCACTATGGTCTCCGCCGCAGAAGCCCTGTCCAAAGACGCCGTCACCGCCGCGACGCCGCCGTTCTCAGAGACCGACGACGGCGACACCGCCAGAGTCACCACCGGCGGCGAGCTGTAGACAATGAAGCGACCTGCGGAGCTGTCGGAGACCCACAGACTCGAGCCGTCGGACCACAACCCCACCGGGTTGGAGTTGTCGGAGTGCAGTTCCAGGTCCTTGGCCGGAACATATGCCCCGTCGGCCAGGTTGTAGGCGAACAGCTTGTCCTGGGAGGAGTCGGCCACCCATACCGTGGTCCCGTCCGACCAGACGCCCCCAGCCGTGTTATTGGCAGCGGCGGTCAAGCCGATCCTCTTGGCCGGGTCGTGCTCTCCCGTCGACAGGGTGTAGGCGTACAGGCCGCCGAGCACCTCCGCCACCCACATCGTGGCCCCGTCGGACCACACCCCGAAGGCGAAGTCGTTGTCAGCGTGCAGCACGATGTCGCGGCCCGGATCGCGGGCCCCGCCGGCCAGGCTGTAGGCGAACAACTTGTCAGCGTCCCGGTCGGCCACCCACATCGTGGCGCCGTCCGACCACACACCCTCGGGTTGGGTGTTGTTGGAGTGAAGGGCGACGTCTTTGGCCGAGTCGTGCGCCTTGGACGCCAGGCTGTAGGCGAACAACCTGTTACGGGAGATGTCGGACATCCACATGGTGGTCCCGTCGGACCACAGCCTCCCCGTTGAACTGTTGGTGGGGGCGAAGCTGAAGTCCTGGCTGCTGTCGCGGACGAAGCTCTGCACCGCGACGGTCTCGTCGTCGACGACAGCCAGCCTGGCATAGCGCGAGCCGGGCACGTCGCCGGTGACGATCACGAACCGGTTGCCGTTGAACACGTCGTCGTCGACGTCGGGCACCGTCACCTCGACCAGCCCGGTACTGGCGGTCGTGGTCGCCGGGATCGTCAGAGTCGTGTTGGAACTGAGCGTCGCCCCCACCGACGCCGGCGACGACACCGACACCTCCACGGTGAAGGCGACCGCCGAGGCCGCGGACGAAGACGCCGTCACAGTCACCTTGCCCCCGCTCTCAGGCACAGACGCCGACGACAGCACCAGAGTCACCACCGGCAGGCTGTAGGCAAAGACCCTGCCGTCTGAGTCGGCGACCCACAGACTGGAGCCGTCGGACCACAGCCCGGCCGGTAACTGGTTGTCGGCATGCAGGTCCAGGTCCATGGCCGGAACATATGCCCCGCCGGCCAGGCTGTAGGCGAACAGCTTGTCTTTAATGATGTCGGCCACCCATATCGTGGTCCCGTCGGACCACACGCCCTCGGAGTCGCCGTTGGCGGAGTCGAGGGTGACGTCCTCGGACGAGTCGCGTGCGCCGTCGGCCAGGGTGTAGGCGAACAGCTTGTCAGCGTCCGGGTCGGCCACCCATATCGTGGCGCCGTCGGACCACAGCCCCGTGGGTAAGCCGTTGTCGGCGTGCAGCACGATGTCGCGGCCCGGGTCGCGGACCCCGCCGGACAGGCTGTAGGCGAACAGCTTGTCAGCGTCCGAGTCCGCCACCCACATCGTGACCCCGTCGGACCACACGCCCTCGGAGTAGACGTTGGCGGAGTCGAGGGCGATGTCCTTGGCCGGCTCTCGCGCCTTGGACGCCAGGCTGTAGGCGTACAGCGTGTCCGTCGCTGTGAAATCGCCGACCCACACGGTGGTCCTGTCGGACCACAGCCCGACCGGTATCTGGTTGTCGGCATCCAGGGTGCCGGTGCTCAAGTCCTGGCTGCTGTCGCGGACGAAGCGCTGCACCGCGACGGTCTCGTCGTCGACGACAGCCAGCCGCACGTAGCCCGGTCCGGTCACGCTGCCGGTGGCGGAGTTGTGGGTGGTTCCGGTGACGATCACGAACCGGTTGCCGTTGAACACGTCGTCAGCAACGTCGGGCACCGTCACCTCCACCAGCCCGCTGCTCGCAGTCATGGTCGCCGGGATCGTCAGAACTGTGTTGGTGCCCGAATCCGCGCCCACCGACGACGACACCGACACCTCCACGACGGTCTCATTGGGCGAGGCCCAGTCCAACGACGCCGTCACAGTCACCTTGCCCCCGCTCTCGGGCACCGACGCCGACGACAGCTCCAAAGTCACCACCGACGGCGGCCGGTAGACGTAGACAGTGTCGTCGCTGTCCGCGACGAACAGCCTGACCCCGTCCGACGCCACCCCCTGCGGCTCGGTGTTGCCCGACGCCAAATCCAAGTTCTTCGACGAGTCGTATGCTCCCGTAGCCAGCGTGTAGGCATACAACTTGTTGTCGTCCCAGTCAGACACCCACAACGTCGTCCCGTCAGACCACAACCCCGTCGGGTTGGTGTTGTTGGAATCAAGGTCTATGTCCTTGCCCGAGTCGTAGGACCCCGAAGCCAGCGTGTAGGCATACACCGTGTCGTCGCCGTCGGCCACCCACAACGTCGTCCCGTCAGACCACAACCCCCTCGGGTCGCCGTTGCCCGAATCCAGATCGAAGCCCTTCGACGCATCATGGGCCTTGTCCGACATCGCATAGGCATACACGTACGTGTCGTCGCTGTCGACCACCCACATCGTCGTCCTGTCCGACCAGACCCCCCTCGGATCCTCGTTGCTCGCCCCCGCCAAAGTACCGAAATCACTCGAAGAGGCCCGAGAACCGTCCGACACGCTGTAGGCATACAGCTTGGCGTCGTCGCTGTCGGCCACCCACAACGTCACACCATCAGACCACACCCCCCGCGGCCTCTCATTATTCGCCGCCGCCAAACCCGTGAAATTCGAAGCACTGTCATACAAGAACTCACTGACATCCTGACCCGACGCCTGCCGCGGCTGAAGCAGCAGCACCGCCAGCGCCGCCGCCACCACCAAACAGACAACACCCCTCACCATGTTGACCGGTCCCAGCGCAGCAGCGTCGGGACCGGTTGCTCGCCGCCCCCTTTACGTTGTTGAGTGGCTCTGGCGTGGCAGTGTCGGGACCGGTTGCTCGCCGCCCCCTTTACGTTGTTGAGTGGCTCTGGCGTGGCAGTGTCGGGACCGGTTGCTCGCCGCCCCCCCCCCGCCGCAGCGCCGAGCAAAGACCGAACGCCGCCCGGCCGCCCCGCCGCCGACACGACCGACCCAGCCCCAAAGGCTGCCCCCACAACGGCCCACTGAAAGACCCGGGCCAACCCTCGTGCCTGGACTAACCCTCGTGCCCATCACAGACCACCTCCAGTACAAATGCAGCGCCGCACCAAACTTTACAATATCTCAGATCTCCGTTTGAGGCTACAGCCGCACGCCCGCGACGGCGGTGCCCCCGGCGAGCACGTCGAACACCCAGGGGCCCTCCGTCGGCAGCAGGACACAAGGCACACCGCTCCAGCGAAGGTCGCCCACGAACACCCAGCAGCGGCAGAGGACGGCGCACGGACCCCACGGGAACAGACGATTGGACCGCCGCACGCAGTCTACCGCCCGCCCCGGCGAAAACACCCACCGCGGCCGCATCAACCCGGGCAGGCAACAGCCGCGTACACAGTCTATCGCCCGCCCCGGCGAAAACACCCACCGCGGCCGCATCAACCCGGGCAGGCAACGGCCGCGTACACAGTCTACCGCCCGCCCCGGCGAAAACACCCACCGCGGCCGCATCAACCCGGGCAGGCAACGGCCGCGTACACGGTCTACCGCCCGCCCCGGCGAAAACACCCACCGCGGCCGCATCAACCCGGGCAGGCAACGGCCGCGTACACGGTCTACCGCCCGCCCCGGCGAAAACACCCACCGCGGCCGCATCAACCCGGGCAGGCAACGGCCGCGTACACGGTCTATCGCCCGCCCCGGTGAAGACACCGGCTAAGAGGCCGCGCGGATTGACCATCCACGGGTCGTCTGGTTGTCCCGACTGGAATGTCGGGTGTCCTGTCAACGAGACGACCGTGGAGGTCAGACACATCATGCGCGCGTTGGAGTCGGAAGTGGTGGATCCGGTGTGGGCGGCGATCGAGCCGCTTGTGCCGGTGCCTGTGGACAACCATCCCACCGGCGGGCACCGGCGCCGGATACCGGACAAGATCGTGTTCTGGGGGATCTTGATCCGGTTGGTGACGGGCTGCTCGTGGGTCACCGCGGAGAGGCTGTTGGACGGGCGCGTGTCTGACACGACTATGCGCGCCCGCCGCGACGAGTGGGTCGAGGCCGGAGTCTTTGAGGGCCCGGAGCCTGAGGCGCTGCGCGCCCATGACCGCATCGTGGGCCTCGACTTGTCCGAGGTGTCGGTGGACGGGTCGATCCACAAGGCGCCCTGCGGCGGCGAAGGCACCGCCAAAAGCCCTGTTGAGCGGGCCAAACTGGGCTGGAAATGGTCCATATTGGCCGACCGGGCCGGGGCGCCGGTCGCGGCGGTCGCCGACCGCGCCAACCGACACGACACCATCTTGTTCGAACCCGCACTGCGAGCCGCCCCCGAAGGGCTGCTAGCCGACGTGGAGACCCAGCACCTCGACCGCGGATACGACAACGCGCCGGCGCGCGCGGTGTGCGCCGCGATGGGCATCGACGACGACGTGCGCGCGAAGAAGCGCCCCCGCCACGCCAAGCGCCGCAAACCCAACACGGCTCCCCTCGGGCTGCGCTGGAGCGTCGAGCGCACCAACTCGTAGCTGTCGAACTTCAGACAGACGCGCCGCAACACAGACCGCCGCCCCCAGCACCGACGAGCCCAACTCTCCCTCGCCATAACCCTCATTATCACAGCCAAACTCATCGACCACCGCGACCGATGGAACCCCCACCCATGATCAATCCGCGCTCGCTCTAAGGCCAGAAGGAATCCCGGGTGACAGTCCGAGGTCATCGAAACTGCCATCGGAGTCGTCGGACCACTGGCCGTCGCGGCACCCTACCACGGCTGCATTCTGTGTTGGTTCGGATCGATGAACCCTTCAGGTTCGGATCGACCCGGCGGTGGAGGTGAGGGGATTCGAACCCCTGGCCTCCTCGATGCGACCGAGGCGCTCTAGCCAGCTGAGCTACACCCCCGCAGGAATCGCGAGTCTACCGCGCTCAGTGCCCTGCCGGATTGCAGTGCCCTGCCGGATTGCAGTGCCCTGCCGGATTGCAGTGCCCTGCCGGATTGCAGTCACGGCGAACGTAGGCTGCTCGCTGTGTTTCTGGCAACGTTGCTGTGACTCGACGGATCGCCGTCGCCGGCTGGTTCGGCTCCGACAACCTCGGCGACGAACTGATCCTGCGGTCGCTGATCCGGTCCATACAGGCCCGCGGGGCCGAGCCCGTGGCCATCAGCATCGACCCGGCCGGAACCAGCCGAGACCACGGCGTCGCCGCGGTCCTCCACCGCCATCCGGGCCATTCGGCAGCGCTCCGCCGAGCACTGGTCGACTGCGACGCGATGGCGGTCGCCGGCGGGTTGGTCCAGTCGGAGACCTCGCCGTGGAACATCCCCTTCCACGCATCGCGGCTGTGGGCGGCGCCATACCGACGCCCCGCAGCCGCTCTGGGCATGGGGGTCGGACATGTACACGGTCGGCTGGGTCGCAGCCTGGCCAGCCGCTCGCTGCGGCCGTTCGGCAGGATCGTGGTGCGCGACGCCGACTCGGCCCGGCGGCTCCGGAGCTGGGGACTGGACGGCGTAGCGGTGGGCGCCGACCCGGTCGTGGCGCTCGAGCCTGAGCCTGCCTCTCCGGCCGACACCATGTGCGTGATCCTCCGGCCCGCCAACCGGCCCGGTGCGGGAACGGCCGCAGCCAAGGCCCGGACCGCGAGGCCGCCGGAGGCTGAGCTCGACCGGATGGCCCGCGCCATCGACGCAACCGCAGCCGCCACCGGCCTCGCGGTCCGCTTCGTAGCATTCCAGGCCGGCCGCGACGACCCGATCCACACCGCGGTCGCCGACCGCACCAGCACACACCCAGACCGCACCAACACGCACACAAGCGGGCCCGCCGACCGCACCAGCACACACCCAGACCGCACCAACACGCACACAAGCGGGCCCGCCGACCGCACCAGCACACACCCAGACCGCACCAACACGCACACAAGCGGGCCCGCCGACCGCACCAGCACACACCCAGACCGCACCAACACGCACACAAGCGGGCCCGCCGACCGCACCAGCACACACCCAGACCGCACCAACACGCACACAAGCGGGCCCGCCAGCCGCACCAGCACACACCCAGACCGCACCAACACGCACACAAGCGGGCCCGCCCCGAACTCGCTGCACTCCGAGATCGCCCGACGCGTAGACGCCCGCGCCGAGGTGGTGGCGCCCGGGTTGGACGACGTGATCACCGAGGTGGGGCGCAGCCGTGTGGTGGTCACAATGCGCTATCACGGAGCTGTGGCCGCGCTGCTGCACGGCCGGCCGGCGGTGCTGCTCGACAGCTCGCCGAAGATGGCGTCGCTGGCCGGCGAAGCCGGCGGCTGGGCCCCACTGCTGGACCCCGGCAGTATCGACGGTCCCGAGTTGGCTGCCGCGGTCTCCGACGCACTCGACACCCCCAACCGGGCGTCCGAGGCCCGAGAGGTCCTCAGGGACCGCCTGGCAGTGAACGACGACGCTCTCGACGAGTTGCTCGACCATGCCCGATGACTCGGCCAGGCACGGCGACCAGACCACGCCCGACGAGTCAGCCGTCCCAGACGGGCAGGCAGCGAACCTGACAGTCCCCAGCCCGACGACGGACACGTCGCAGGAGCCCGGCGCGCGGTCTCGGCGGGCCCGTGCGGCGCGCGCCGCCCGCCGCATCTACCTGCTGGCGCTGGGCGCGGCCGTCGCCTGGCTGGCCTCCACCCGCCATGAGGAGGTCGTCGACTTGCTGGAAGGGACCAGGCCGGGACGGGTCGCCGCCGCGCTGGCCGCCAGCTTCGGGCTGATCCTGCTGACTTCCGCTCTGTGGCACGCGGGCTTGCGGATGCTGGGACACCCTGTTGCCCTGCACCAGGCCGTCCTGGCCACCGCACGCTCCCTCCCGGCCCGTTACGTGCCACTCGGAGTGACCTACGCAGCAGCCCGCATGGCCCTGCTGAGAGCCGCCGGCGTGCCCCTCGTCCCGCTGGCTGTCACCGCCGGGACCGAGATGGCCCTGAGCGCGTCGGTGGCCCTGGCGGCCGGCGTCGCCCTGCTCGGAACGGCCGGTGCGCTGCCCGGCGGCGCAGCCTGGACCGTGGCTGCCGTGGTCGCGGCCGTGGCGGCCGTCTCGCCGGTCGCCGGAGGCCGGGCCGTCAATCGCCTCCTGGCCCGGCGGGGCGCCGGATTCGCCATCGCCTGGCGCGACTACCTGCGGATGCTGGCCGCTGCGACGGCCTACTGGGTCTGGGCCGCAGGAACCTTCGTGCTGTACCTGCGGGCCTTCCCGTTCGCTGACGGGCTGGCCGCCGTCGAGATCGCGGGCGCCTTCATGGTCGCCTGGGCCGTCGGCTTCCTGACGGTGTTCGCTCCCCAGGGCCTCGGAGTGGCCGAGCTGGGCCTGGCAGCCATCCTGGCCGCAGGCGACCAAGGCGGCGTCGCCGTCGCCGGGGTGTACGCCGGCTACCGGATCGTGCTGGTCGCCCGTGATGCAGTGGCTGCCGGCGCGGGCGAGCTCATCGCCAGCCGTCGAGCTCGGCGAGGATCTGGGCCGACGGGCTGAACTCCAGCGGACGGGGCCCCCGCCTGTAGCGCTGCGGGTCGCTCAGGAAGTCGGCCACGACCGCCGGTTCGTAGTGGCTGAGGACCACGTTCTCGCCCAGACCGTCGGGCCGGTCGGTGCGGTCGCGCCACAGCAGCGTCGGCACTCCGAGAAGAGCGCACTCCTCCTGGATCGAACCGCCGTCGCTGATGACGAAGGGAGCGGCCGCCAGACCGGCCAGGAACGCCCCGTGGCCCATCAGCGGCACGAGCTCCACTCCGCAAGCCGACAGCCTCGCCCGGAACTCGCCGGCCAGCGCCCGCTCGGTCGGACCGTGCATCACCCAACGGACCGGCCCACGGGCGGCCAGACCCTCCACCAGGCCGACGAGCGCCTCCCGCCGCGACCGGTGGTGCAGGTTCTCCACACGGTGCATGGTCACCAGGACGGGTCCCGGCCAGTCACCGCCGTCGCCGGCGCCGGGCAGACCGGCACCGTCACCGACGCCGACGCCGACATCGAAAACGCCTGACGGGCCGTCCCGCTGATCGGCGGGTTCGCTGCCGGATGCCATAGCGACTCGTACCGACTCGATCACGGTGTTGGCCGGCTGCTCCACTACACGGCCCCTGACTCCCGACCTGCGCAGGTTGGCCGCGGCCACCGGCCCCGGAGCGAACAGCACGTCGGAGATGCGCCCGACGAGCACCCGTACGATCTCCTCGGGGAAGGGGTGGAACCAACGGAAGGTCCGCAGACCGGCCTCGACATGGGCCACAGCCAAGCCGGCCCGCTTGGCCAGCAGCGCTCCCAGCAGCGTGCTCGGCGTGTCGCCGTGCACCACTCCCACCCCGCCGTGGCCGCCGAACACGCCGTCTCGGAGCCTCGCCCGCGACGCCAGGCGCCCCGCCAGCCTCGCCGACCACCCGACGGCTTGGGGGACCGACACCACGTCGCGGTCCCCGCCCAAGCGGAAATCAGGCGCCCGCAGCCCCAGCTCGTCGCGCAGCGCGACAGTCAGGCCGCCGTGCTGGCCTGTGTCGATCAGCCGGTAGGCGGCCCGACGGCCGTCCATGCGCCGCAGCAGCGGCGCCATCTTGATGTACTGCGCCTTGGTGCCGACAAGTACATGGATCACCGGTGAACGCGTCAGCCGCCGACGACGCGCCTCAGAGGCTCGGCGACGTCGCTCCGAGCGGGCCGGTCAGGATATATCGCCCGGACATCGGCCAGGTCCACAGCCGACGGCGACCGGCGGCGGAGCGACCCGAAGGCGAACGCCAGCATCATCGCGTCGACCGTCAGGTGGACGGCCAGCGCAGTCGCCCCGAACACCGGAACGGCCAAGAGCGATGCGAAGACCAGTCCGGCCAGCGTCGCGGCCACCTGCCGGCGGCGGCGACGAGCCTGGCCCCGGGTTCGAGGCGGCGCCCAGAGATCCGCCCGGATTCTCGGCACCGCCCAGATGCTCGGGATCGAAACGCCGTGGCCCGCGGGCAGTGGCACCCCGTACCCGCCACGCATACCCTCATCCACCGACACCGGGATCGAAACGCCGTGGCCCGCGGGCAGTGGCGCCCCGACGGAAAGGATTCTCGAGCCCTCCCCGGCGCTCGCAACCGACACCGCCCCGAGGGCCATGTCGCCGAAAGACCGGCCGAAGCGGGCCAGGCCGTCGTCGGCGCGCTGCGGCAAAGACGCGCGCTTGTGCCGCCACCACAGCGCGAAGTAGCCCAGCCATGCCGCGGCGAGCACCGCCAGCACGATCGGAGTCACGGGTTGATCGCCCTCCTCGCGACAGGCATCGGGCCACCTTCGGACCGTCGCCGACGACGATGCGTCGAGAGAACAGCGTGCGTCCCTGCAGAGTGCGTCCTTGCGACGGCCCGTGCATGCATATGACAATCCCGAAAAGGATGGCATGCCATGGCGGCCGGGTGGTGGATCCCCACCGGCCCGGGCTCAGGCCACTCCCTCGACCGAGGCCCGAACCGTTTACCGGTGGATCCCCACCGGCCCGGGCTCAGGGCCGCGGTCGGTGCGGCGGCGCTGCTGGTGTGGGGTGGATCCCCACCGGCCCGGGCTCAGGCCTCCCCGCGGCGATAGGTCCCGGACCGACCGCCGGACTTCTCCCACAGCGCGATGTCGCCGATGGTCATCGACCGGTCCATCGACTTGCACATGTCGTAGATCGCCAGGGCGGCCACACAGCAGGCGGTCAGTGCCTCCATCTCCACCCCGGTACGGTCGACGGTCTCCACCAGGGCCTCAATCCCCACCGCGTCGTCTCCGACTTCGAAGTCCACCGCGACCGAGCTCACCGCCAAGCCGTGGCACAGCGGGACGAGCTCCGAGGTCCGCTTGGCAGCCTGGATGGCGGCCACCCGGGCCACGGCCAGCACGTCGCCCTTGCCGACCTCCCCCGCACGCAGAGCCCGGGCCACCTCGGGCTCCATCGTCACCCGGCCCCTGGCAACCGCCCGGCGAAAGGTCGGCTCCTTCAAGGAGACGTCCACCATCCGAGCCCGGCCCTGCCGGTCGAAATGGGTGAAGGACATCGACTGTCCGCTCTAGTGGTCCGTCTCGGAATTGATCGGGGTGCCCTGGAGCGGCTTCGATCTGGCTTGGGCCTTTCGCGCTGCCCTAGTCATTTTGACGACACACCACTAGCCGCCGATCTGCGACATCGACCGGCGGGGCCGGACGAAATGGACCCGGTTGATCTGGTGCCCAGCCCACTTCGACGCCACAGACTCCTCCAGAGCTGCTGCGATCCCGTCGTCGCTCGCGCCGGATCGCAGCAGCCCGCGAACGTCGGTCTCCGCCACGGCGAACAGGCAGTTGCGGAACTGCCCGTCGGCGGTGAGGCGAACCCGGTCGCAGGTCGAGCAGAACGAGTCGCTGACCGAGGCCACGATGCCGACCGAGCCCACTCCGTCGGCGAACCGGTAGCGGGTCGCAGGCGCCGACGTCCGCTCGGCCGGCTCGACCGGACAGACCTCGACGACGCGAGCCAGGATCTCGTCCACCGGCACCACCAAGTCGTTGGTCCAAATCCCGTCGGCGTCGAGGGGCATGAACTCGATGAAGCGGACCTCCACGCCCTTGCGCCGCCCGAAGTCGACGAAGTCGGCTATCTCGTCGTCGTTGACGCCCCGCATGACCACGCAGTTGACCTTCACGGGATCGAACCCCTCGTGCAGGGCTGCGTCGATGCCGTCGAGCACCCCGGCCAAGGCGTCGCGCCGGGCGAGCTCGGCGAACCGGTCCGGGCGCAGCGAGTCGCACGACACGTTGACGCGGCGCAAGCCCGCCTCGCGCAGTTCGCGGGCCAGCAGAGGCAGCGAGACTCCATTGGTGGTCATCGCCAGGTCGGCGCCGAGTTCGGCCAGCAGCCTCACCAGCACCGGCAGGTTGGCCCGCACGGTGGGCTCGCCGCCGGTGAGGCGGATGCTGTCGACACCGAAGCGCTCGACCATGACCCGGGCCACTCGAGCGATCTCCTCGAAAGTCAGCAGGTCGTCGCGGCGCACCCACTCCAGCCCCTCGGCAGGCATGCAGTAAGTGCATCGGAAGTTGCACCGGTCGGTGACCGAGACGCGCAGGTCGCGGTGGACTCTCCCGAACCCGTCGACGAGTTGCTTCGCCATCAGTTCCGAGGCTAGCGGTTGCACGGCATGCGACGCCCGGCGCCAAGGACCGCGCGCTGTATGCCCGCAACACGTCACTGCGACGCACCCGCAGCACGCCCCGGTCGTCGCCTGCGGCACGCCCGCCGCCGCAACACCGGCGGCGGCGCGATCACAGCAGGATGACGTCCACCGGGTCGCCCTCGGCGGCCGGGAAGCCGTCGGGCACCACCGCCAGTGCGTCGGCGCGAGTCATGGCGGACAACTGGTGAGACCCCTGCCCGCCTGAGCGCCTCACCCTCAGCACGCCCCGGTCGTCGCGCCGCGCGGACACCCGCACGTAGTGGGTCTTGCCGTCGCTGCGATGGCCGAGACCGCCGTCGCTGACGGCCCGCACCAGCACCGGACCGAGGTCGTCGGGGCGACGGCCCGCCATCGCCCGGAGCCCGGGCTTGGCCAGCAACTCGAAGCTCACCATCGACGAGACCGGGTTGCCGGGCAGGCCGAACACAGGGACGCCGTCGACAACCCCGAAAGCGAACGGCTTGGCCGGCTTGATCGCGATCTGCATCCACCTCATGTCGCCGATGCGGTCCAGCACGGCCTTCACATAGTCGAAGTCGCCCATCGACACACCCCCGGACGACAGCACCGCATCGCAGCGTGCCGTGCCGGTTCGGAGCAGCCGCTCTATGTCGGCCGGGTCGTCGCGGGCGATCCCCAGGTCCACCCCCTCGAAACCGGCCTCGGACACCAGGCCCAGAAGCGTTCGACGGTTGGTGTCGCGGATCTGGCCCCGGCGCAGCGGCTCGGCCGTGTCGGCGAGCTCGTCGCCGGTGGAGAGCACCGCCACCCGGGGGCGACGGTGGGCCGAGACCTCGTAGGCGCCCACCGCGGCCAGCAGACCCAACCGGCCCGGGGTCACAAGCGTGCCCGGGGCCAGCACCTGCTCGCCGGCGGCCACATCCTCGCCCGGCACGCGCACATGGTTGCCCGGCTTGACGGCAGCCTCGACCACCACGCGGTCGTCGGCGCCGTCGATGCGGCGGGTCAGCTCCACCCGCACCACCGCGTCGGCGCCGTCGGGGACAGGCGCCCCGGTCATGATCCGGGCCGCCTGGCCCGACCCCACCCGGAGGTCGCCGTCGTAGCCGGCGCCGATCGTGCCGACCACGTCCAGTTCGACGGGAGCGGCCCGTGTGTCACGGGCCCGCAGGGCGTACCCGTCCATGGCGGTGTTGGCGAAGCCGGGGATCGGCTCAGAGGAGATCACCGGCTCAGCCAGCACCAAGCCGAGCGCTTCGGCGAGATCGAACCGGCGGGCAGGCAGAGCCTCGACCCGCTCCAGCACATGGGCCCGAGCCTCCTGCAATGGGATCATGCCCGCACCGGCGACCGGACCAGGCCCCCGATCATGCCTTCGGGACGAGCACAGACGGCAGCGAGCCCGTCGTGTCGCAGCGGTGTCATTCCCACTCTTGTTCGCTGCGCTCACGGGCCGCTCCGGCCACGGCCCCGCCCGCAGGGGATGGATTCGCTCGCCCACTTGCTCGGCCTCTCAGCCTCCGCTCGGTACCGCGCACGAGCCGCACGATATTGCCGTGATGGCGCATGGCCATCACCCCCATCACCGCCGCGGCCACGACCACCTCGGGAGCGGGCCACCCGAACGCCAGCGCCAGCGCCGGATACGCGGCACCCACGCTCAGCGAGCCCAGCGCGGCCACCCTGGTGACGCGCACCACGGCGAAGAACAGCATCGTGCAGAGCACGCCCACAACAGGGTCGAGGACGATGCCGCCCCCTCCCGCGGCAGCCATTCCCTTGCCGCCCCGAAACTTCCGCAGCGCCGGCCAGACGTGACCGGCTACCGCGCCGATCCATGCGGCCATCGCCTCGGGACGGTCCCACAAGAGCAGGGCCGCGCCAACGGGGAGCGCGCCCTTGGCCATGTCGCCCAAAGCCACCGACACCCCGGCCAGGCGCCCGCCGATGCGGTAGACGTTGGTTGCGCCCGGGTTGCCCGAACCCTCGCTGGTGGGATCGCGACCGATCCGGTTGCCGACCAGCCCCGCGGTGGGGAACATGCCCGCCGCATAGGCAACTATGAGCGCCGCCCCCATCCAAACCGTCACAACAGGCATAGTAGAGGCCGACCGGGTGCGGCAGCGATCAACGGACACGCCCGCGAGACCGGCAGCCGCACAATGGCCCGAACGGCCCTCACGTCTCAGCGAACGAGACGCGGAACGGGAGACGCCCGCGAGCAGTCGGGCGCGAGAACCGCCGGACTGCGGGTACTCGTTGGCGCGCATGTTCAGCGAACGAGACGCGGAACGGGAGACGCCCGCGAGCAGTCGGACTGCGGGTACTCGTTGGCGAGCATGTTCAGCGAACGAGACGCGGAACGGGAGACGCCCGCGAACCGCCGGACTGCGGGTACTCGTTGGCGAGCATGTTCAGCGAACGAGACGCGGAACGGGAGACGCCCGCGAGCAGTCGGGCGCGAGAAGCGCCGTCGGACGCGGTGCCGCGGCGGGACGGCACCGTTACCGGCCAGCGCCCACTCCTATCAGGTGCCGGTGACGCCGTCGGACGCGGTGCCGCGGCACGACGACGCCGTTACCCTTCGCCGTCGTGCCGATGTACGACTACCGGTGTGAGCGCTGCACCACGCAGTTCGAGGTGCGGCAGTCGTTCAGCGACGGCACACTGACGGTGTGCCCCCCGGAGGGCGGGCCGTCCTCGTGTGTCGCGCCGGGCGAGGGCCCCGTCAAGAAGGTGTTCAGCGGAGTGGCCATCTCATTCAAGGGGGACGGCTTCTACAAGAACGACCACGGTGCCAACGCCAAGGGCAGGCGCACCGAGAAGACCGAGAAGGACGACGCTTCGGCGAAGCGCTCATCCTCGGCAGACTCGTCGTCCAACGGCTCCTCGTCGGCAGCCGAGGGCTCGCCGGCCAAGGACTCCTCCCCGAGCACGGCATCTGTCTCGTCTTCGGGCTCTGGCTCCGAGTCGGGACGGTCCAAGGCCGACGCCGGCGCGTCGTCGTCCTCGTCCAGCTGACGGACCCCCGCCCACTCGTCGCGTCCCGCGACCCGCCCCCGCCGCAGAGACGGCTCGTCGCCACAGGCGACCGATCCCTGCGAGTTCGACCGTTCCCGGACAGGCGATCCGCTCGACCGGGCGGACCGCGCCCGCCGGCCACGAGACCCGCGGGGTTCCTCCAAGCGATCCGCTCGACCGGGCGGACCGCGCCCGCCACCGCATAGGAGGCTCCATGTCGCATGACAGACCCGGCGCCCGCGAACCGATAGGCGGCATCCCGCGTGCGAGCCGTGCCGAAGGACCCGGCGCCCGCGAACCGATAGGCGGCATCCCGCGTGCGAGCCGTGCCGGGAGCTTCATCTCGCCTGTCGTGCCCGACGCCCGCGACGGCCCAGGGCCTCGGGAGCGCAGTCGCGACGAGCGCGGCTCCGTGTCGCCTGCAAGACCCAGCGCCCGCGACGGACGCAGCGCGGCCGGACGGATCCAGACGTTCCTGTACCGTCATCGATGGCTTCGCTGGGCTGCGGCCGCAGGCGCGGCCCTGATTGTGCTGATCTCGCTCGGGGGAGGCCGGACCGGACCGCCGCCCGAGCCCGCCGAGTCTCTTCCGCCGGCGCCTGCCGGTCTGCTACCGCCAGGCACGCGGGGCGTCCCGGTTCCCGTCGACAGCGGAGCGTTCGCAGAGCACGACTCGGTGGACGTCCACGCGGTGCTCGACGGCACCGCGGTCGTGCGCAACGCGTTGATCGTCGGCGCCGGAGAGGACGAGGTGGTGGTGGCGGTGCCTGTCGAGCAGGTGGACGCCACCGTCACCGCGCTCGCGACGGGAGGGGTGATGCTGATCCTCGTGCCGGCACCCCAGTCGTGACTCGCTTGCCCGTGACCGCAACCGTTGCCGCCGGCACGGAGCGCGACGACGTAGCGGGACACTGGCCGATACACGCCACCGCCACCGTTGCCGCCAGCACAGAGCGCGACGACGTAGCGGGACACTGGCCGATACACGCCACCGCCACCGTTGCCGCCAGCACAGAGCGCGACGACGTAGCGGGACACTGGCCGATACACGCCACCGCCACCGTTGCCGCCAGCACAGAGCGCGACGACGTAGCGGGACACTGGCCGATACACGCCACCGCCACCGTTGCCGCCAGCACAGAGCGCGACGACGTAGCGGGACACTGGCCGATACACGCCACCGCCACCGTTGCCGCCAGCACAGAGCGCGACGACGTAGCGGGACACTGGCCGATACACGCCACCGCCACCGTTGCCGCCAGCACAGAGCGCGACGACGTAGCGGGACACTGGCCGATACACGCCACCGCCACCGTTGCCGCCAGCACAGAGCGCGACGACGTAGCGGGACACTGGCCGATACACGCCACCGCCACCGTTGCCGCCAGCACAGAGCGCGACGACGTAGCGGGACACTGGCCGATACACGCCACCGCCACCGTTGCCGCCAGCACAGAGCGCGACGACGTAGCGGGACACTGGCCGATACACGCCACCGCCACCGTTGCCGCCAGCACAGAGCGCGACGACGTAGCGGGACACTGGCCGATACACGCCACCGCCACCGTTGCCGCCAGCACAGAGCGCGACGACGTAGCGGGACACTGGCCGATACACGCCACCGCCACCAAAGCCGCCAGCACAGAGCGCGACGACGTAGCGGGACACTGGCCGATACACGCCACCGCCACCAAAGCCGCCAGCACAGAGCGCGACGACGTTGTGGGGGGTCGCCCCAGTCGGGACTCGCTTACCCGTGACCGAGACTGCTGCGGATCGAGGCCGCCGACCTCCCCGGGCCGGCGCCGACCTTCGATCAGCGCCAAGAAGAGGCGACCAGCGCCAACACCGCGCAGCCTGCGAGGACCCGGTAGGCGACGAAGGGCCGCAGGCTCGCACGGGTCGCGACCTGCATTGTGGCCCACGCTGCGATCCAGCCGGTGACCATCGACGCTACCGCTCCGGCAGCCAGCGCGGCCCACAGCGAAGCCGGGACACTCAGACCGACGAGGCCGTAGACGCCGGCGCCGGCGATCACGGGCAGGCTCATCAGGAACGCCAAGCGCACCGCGGCCTCGCGGCTGTAGCCGAGACTCCGTGCGACCGTCATGGTCACCCCCGAGCGTGACACCCCCGGCTGGAGGGCGAGAGCCTGGCCAGCACCCATGGCCACCGCGTGCAGCAGGCCGAAGTCGGACTGGCCGCGCCGCTCGGCCAGCCGGTCGGAAGCGCCCAGCAGCAGACCGAACACGATCAGGGCCACCGCCACGAGCACTACGCGGTCCGAGCCTCGCAGGGCGTCGCCCGCGGCGACCCCCGCGATCCCGGCGGGCACGGCCGACACTGCCAGCGACCAGCCGATGCGGCCGTCAGGTCCGAGCGGCCCGCGGCCGAGCACCGGCGCGACGGCGGCACCGGCGTAAGTCGCGACGTCACGGCGCAGACAGGCCGTTGCCCCGACCAGGGTCCCGACGTGGACGGCCAAGTCGAAGGCAGTGGCCGCCTCGCCCGCCAGATCGTCCCAGCCGAGGAGCCAGCGGACCAGGATCAGGTGACCGCTCGACGAGATCGGCAAGAACTCCGCAAGCCCCTGGACAATGCCCAGAACGACGGCTTGAAAGATCGGCACCTCCGCCGAGGCTAAGAGCGAGCGCGGATCGTTCGCAAGCGTGTCGGGTGCGGCGGTGTCCTCCCGCTCCCGTTCGCTGCACCTGAGGGCCGCTCGGGCCACGGAATCGCTGCCTGCCCCGCGGGAATCGCCCGCGGGGCAGGTCTGTCCGCTCGGCCAGGGGCTCGGACCTGGCTGTCTGTCGAACGACAAGGGTCCATACGGGCAGCCCGTGCGCCCGTGCTACATGCCGGACATGGTCACGTCGGCAATGGCCAAAGTCACCCCGGCCGCGCTCATGGGGAGCCACTCCAGGTCCGACCCCACCTCGGTCACGTCCATCAGCAGCCGCTGGATGGTGCTGGCTACGGTGACCTCCCTTACCGGCTCGGCGGTCTCGCCGCCACGTATCCGAAGGCCCTCGGCTCCCACAGAGAAGTCGCCCGACACCGCGTTCACGCCGCTGTGCAGGCCCGTGACGCCCTGCACCAGCAACCCGTCGTCGATGCCGGCCACTATCTCAGGCTGGGAGCGGGCGCCGGGCGTGAGCCTCAGGGCGTGAGCGCCTACGCCGGGGGTGCCCTTGAACCCTCCCCTCACCGCCGACCCGGTGGACGAGACCCCGGCCCGCCGAGCCGTGTAGGTGTCGTAGAGGAATGCCTGCAGCACCCCGTCGCGGATCAGCGGCACGCGGCGGGTCGCCAGCCCCTCGGCGTCGACGGCCGAGGCGGTGAATGCGTCCGGGTCGGTGGCGTCGTCGACCAGATTGAGCGACGACGCGCCCACCGCCTCGCCCATCCGGTCCGCGAACAGCGACCGGCCCTTGAGCACGGCGTCGCCGCTCAGCGTCGCGCCGACGATGCCGAGAAACTGGGCGGTGACGTACGGGTCGAGCACGACGGTCAGGCGGCGGGTCGGGGCCTTGGCCGCGCCCAGGAGGCGGGTGGCCCGCTCGGCCGCGTCGGCGCCGGCCGTCTCCACCGACAACTCGTCGGGATGGCGCCCGACCGAGAAACCGAATCCGGTCTGGGTGTCGTCAGCCTCCGAAGCCATGCTGCAGACGGCCAGGTAGCAGCCGGTCTCGCGGGCCGAGGCCGTCACGCCGCGCGAGGTGGCCACTGCTCCCTCGTACACCGTGTCGGCGTACTCGGCCGACTCCACCCCGCTGACACGGGGATCCGCTGCCAGGGTGGCCCGTTCCAGCTCGAGGGCCAGACCGACTTTGTCGTCGACGGGGAAGTCGACCAGCTCCGGCCGGTACAGGTCGAGCGACGCGGGCTCGACACCGTCAGGCTCGGCCACCCCGGCGAACTCGTCGACGCTTCCGAAGCGGGAGTTGTCGAGCGCTTCGTCGAAGGTCTCCCGCAGGGTGTCGTCGTCGAGGGAGGCGGCGTAGGCGAAACCCTGGCGGCCGTCGCGTACGACCCTCACACCGATCCCCACCGACGTCGCCACGGTCAGCGACTCAACCTCGCCCTGATAGGCCCGCACCTCGGTCTCGCGCTCCCGGGCGACGTAGGCCTCCACGTCGCAACCCGCGCCGGCCCAGCCGACGACCCGCTCAGCGGTCTCCAGCAGGCCCGCTGCAGTCACCGCCCGCCCGACCCGGCCGTCCCGCCCCGACCCGGCAGAGCGGACCGCCCGAAGCGCCGCCCGCCGTCGCGTGTCCCCGAAGACGCCCCGCCCCCGACCCGATCCGGCGACGCGAGGAACCCGGAACGGCGCACACCACCCCCGACCCGATCCGGCGACGCGAGGAACCCGGAACGGCGCACACCACCCCCGACCCGATCCGGCGACGCGAGGAACCCGGAACGGCGCACACCACCCCCGACCCGATCCGGCGACGCGAGGAACCCGGAACGGCGCACACCACCCCCGACCCGATCCGGCGACGCGAGGAACCCGGAACGGCGCACACCACCCCCGACCCGATCCGGCGACGCGAGGAACCCGGAACGGCGCACACCACCCCCGACCCGATCCGGCGACGCGAGGAACCCGGAACGGCGCACACCACCCCCGACCCGATCCGGCGACGCGAGGAACCCGGAACGGCGCACACCGCCCCCGACCCGATCCGGCGACGCGAGGAACCCGGAACGGCGCACACCACCCCCGCCGATTCCCATGGGACTGGGAGTGTCCGGCGTCACGCGGCGGTGCCGCCGACGGTGAGAGCCGTCACCCGCAGCGTGGGCGTGCCGTCGCCCACCGGCACACCCTGGCCGTCCTTGCCGCAGGTGCCCGGCGACCCCATGGCGAAGTCGTTGCCGAGGGCGTCGATCCGGGTGAGCACCTCGGGCCCGTTGCCGATCAGGTTGCCCTCGCGGATAGGGGCGGTGACTCGGCCGTTCTCGATCAGGTAGGCCTCCGTCATGCCGAACACGAAGTCTCCGGTGGCGGTGTTCACCTGGCCCCCGCCCAACTGCGCCACGTACACGCCGCGGCACGTGTCGGCCACGATGTCGTCGGGGTCGGCATCGCCGTTGTCGATGAAGGTGTTGGTCATGCGGACCATGGGCAGGTGCTGGTAGCTCTGGCGCCGGCCGTTGCCCGTACTGGCCCTGCCCTCCTTGCGGGCCCGGAGCCGGTCCCACATGTAGTCGGTGAGAACCCCGTCGGAGATGAGCACGTTGCGGGTCGCCGACCTGCCCTCGTCGTCGATGCCGTAGTGGCCCCACTCCCCCGCCATGGTGCCGTCGTCCACCAGGGTCACCGCCGGCGCTGCCACCGTCTCGCCGATGCGCCCGGCGAACACCGAGGCCGACTTGGCCACCAGATCCGCCTCCAGTCCGTGGCCGCACGCCTCGTGGAACAGCACTCCGCCGCCGCCCGGCCCGACCACCACCGGCATCTGGCCGCTGGGCGCGGGACGGGCGGTGAGCTTGGTCAGCGCCCGCTGAGCGGCTCGGCGGGCCATCTCCTCCACGTCGCAGAGGTCGAACATCTCGAAGCCGGCGGTCCGGCCGGCCGACTCTCGCCCGGTCTGCATGCCGGTGTCGCCGGCAGCCACGCACGACACCGAGAACAGTGTGCGCACCTGGTCGTCGCCGGCGAAGAGGCCGTCGCTGTCGGCTACCAGGATCCTGCGGCGGCTGTCGCCGTAGCGGGCCGAGACCTGGATGACAGCGGCGCCGGCAGAGCGAGCGGCCGCGTCGGCCGCGTCGAGCAGGGCCACCTTGCGGTCCTTGGGCACCTCCTCGGGAGGTATGCGCACCTCGAGCCGCCGGGGAGCGCGCATGGCCGACACCGCCACCGTCCGGGTGCCGCCGCCGCCTCGCCGGGCCGCGGCGGCCGCCGCGGCCGCGGCCGATGCCAGACCGGCCGCGCTCAGGTCCGCGGTGTGGGCGAACCCGGTGGTGTCGCCGGCCACGACCCGGATCCCGGCGCCCCGGTCACGTCCCGAGACAACCTCCTCGACCCGGCCGTCGTCGAGGACCGCCGACGCCGAGCGCCGGTCCTCCGCGAAAATCTCCGCGAAGTCGGCGCCGGTGCGCATCGCCTCGGCCAGGGTGCGGTTCACAAGGTCGGCGTCGAGCATGGGCGACTACTGTAACGCGATGGCTTCGGAGGCCGGCTTCGGCACGAAGTCCGGCGACCACCGGCGCGTCGGCGCACGCCGCACCTCGGCGGACAGACCCCCCGGCCGCCGCCATCCGCCCGGCGACGATTCCCCCGCCGGCCGCGAGAGCGCCGAGCATCCTGGCGGCGGACGGGCGCAGTGGTCGGCATGATCCGGCCCAACAAGGAGAGCGCCGAGCATCCTGGCGGCGGACGGCTGCACTGGTGGAGCGAACTCGTCATCATCGGCGCCTTCTACAGTGTCTACACCTTCATCCGCAACCAGTTCGGCTCGGACCTGGGCGAGTCGGTGAAGCAGACCGCCATCGACAACGCCTACAACGTGATCGCTTGGGAGCGGGCGATCCACCTGTTCGGCGAGAAGGGCGTCCAGGACCTTTTCATCGAATGGGGAATGTTCATCCGGTTCTGGAACGTCTTCTACGGGTTCTGCCACTTCGCGGTGACCATCGGCGCGCTGGTGCTGCTGTTCAGGCGCCACCCGGTGCGCTACGGGGTGCAGCGGACCGTCCTGGCGCTCACCACCGCGCTGGCGCTGGCCGGCTTCGCCCTATACCCGCTGATGCCGCCCCGGCTGCTCAACGACTGCAGCACCTTCGGCGCCTGCGACCCGAACTACTCCTACGTGGACACCCTGGTGGATCCGGGCGGATTCTGGTCGTTCAACTCGAGCGCCATGATGGAGATCTCCAACCAGTACGCGGCCATGCCCAGCCTGCACATCGCCTGGGCGGTGTGGTGCGTGGTCGCCGTCCTGCCGGTGCTGCGCCGACGGTGGACGCGCCTGGCCCTGCTGGCCTACCCGTGGCTTACACTGTTCGCGGTGATGGTCACCGCCAACCACTACTGGCTGGACGCCGTAGGGGGCCTGCTGGCGGTGGCGGTCGCATACCCGGCGGGAGTGCTGCTGGCCCGCAGGCTCCCGGTGTGGCTGGCGCCGCGGACGCCGGAAGGCGCCGCGAGACAGGAGCAGGACCATGCAGCTTGATTCCATCACGAGTCCCGACGACCTGCGGGAACGCTCCCCTGAGGAGCTCGACGACCTCTGCGGACAGATCCGCGCCCGCATCATCGAGGCGGTCTCGCTCCGCGGCGGCCATCTGGGATCGAACCTCGGCGCGGTCGAACTCACAGTGGCCCTGCACCGCGTGTTCCGCTCCCCCCACGACGCGATCCTGTGGGACACCGGCCACCAGGCCTACGTACACAAGATGCTCACCGGGCGGTCCGCCGACTTCGACACCCTGCGCACATCGGGGGGGCTGGCGGGATACCCGTCGCGGGCCGAGTCCCACCACGACTGGATCGAGAACAGCCACGCCTCCACTGTGCTGTCGTACGCGCACGGCCTGGCCACCGCGTTCGAGTCGTCCGACAACCGGCGCCGCGTGGTGGCCGTAGTCGGCGACGGGGCCCTGACCGGCGGGATGGCCTTCGAGGGACTGAACAACATCGGCCACAGCGGGCGCAACGTGATCATCGTCCTCAACGACAACGGCCGCAGCTACGCCCCCACCGCCTCGAGGCTCTCGGAGAGCCTGGTGCGGTTCCGCTCCAACCCCAAGATCATGCGCCGCCAGGACCGCCTCGAGGAGGTGGCCGAGCGGATCCCCTGGGTGGGCGAGACGCTGCATCGGGGCGTGAAGATGTCGAAGGCCGCCCTGCGGGAGCTGTGGGACTCGGCCGGCTTCTTCGAGAACCTGGGTGTGCGCTACCTCGGCCCCTTCGACGGCCACAGCGTCGCGGGGCTGGAGGAGGCGCTGTCCAACGCGGCCCAGTTCGACGGACCGGTCGTGGTCCACGTGCTCACGCAGAAGGGCAGGGGCTACGTCCCGGCCGAGGAGGACACCGTCAAGCACATGCACGACATGGGCAAGGTGAAGCCGGGCACCTACACCGGCGTGTTCTCCGAGACGATGGTGAAGCTGGGCGGCATGCATCCGGAGGTCGTGGCCATCACGGCGGCCATGCCCGACTCCACCGGCCTGCTGCCGTTCAGAGAGCATTTCGGTGACCGCTGCATCGACGTGGGCATCGCCGAGCAGCACGCGGTCACGTCCGCGGTGGGGATGACGATGGGCGGGCTCCGCCCGTTCTTCGCGGTGTACAGCACGTTCCTCAGTCGGGCCTTCGACCAGCTGAACATGGATTGCGGGCTGCACCGGGCGCCGGTTGTGTTCTGCATCGACCGGGCCGGAATAACCGGAGACGACGGCCCGTCGCACCACGGCGTGCTCGACATGGTGCTGCTCACCAAGGTGCCGGGAATGGTGGTGCTGGCCCCGTCGTCGCTGCAGGAGCTGGAGCAGATGATGCTCGACGCCATGGACATGGCCGATGGACCGGTCGCCATTCGCTGGCCGAAGACCGCAGCCCCGAGCGTCGGCAAGGACGAGGTGGGGTCGGGCCTGCAGGCCCGCCGGGCGCGTGCGGGCGACGGCAGGCTGTGCCTGATCGGCGTCGGCAAGATGCTGGAGGCGTGCAAGCAGGCCGCCGAGATCCTCGCCGACGACGGGGTGGACGCCACGGTGTGGGATCCACGGGCCGTCAGCCCGCTGTGCGACCGGATGCTGGCCGACGCGGCCGCCTGCGGCCTGGTGGTCACCGCCGAGGACGGGCTACGTGCCGGAGGAGCGGGATCGGCCGTACGCGAGGCGCTGCTGGAGCGGGCCGAGGCCGAAGGCCGGGCCGCGCCGAGGGTCCGTGTGCTGGGCGTGCCGCTCGACTATCTCCCCCACGGCAAGCCGGACGCCATCCTGGCGGACCTGGGCCTGGACTCCGCGGGAATCGCAGCCACCGTCAAGCAGGAACTGCTGTAGCCGCCGGCCGTCCCGCCGTTCTGTGGGCAGGCATGCCGCCCGGAGCGGCCCGTTCGCTCACAGGACGCGGTTCGAGCGCAGATCGAGGAACGGCTGTCAGCGGTAGTAGGGGTCTTCGCCGGCGTCGTGGTCGGTGACGTCGATCACTTCACGGACTTCGCCGATGGCCTCCATGATGGCCCGCTTGATGCCGTCGGACAGCGTGGCCTGACTCATGGCGCAGCCCTGGCAGCCTCCGCCCATGGTCACTGCCACGGTGCCGCCGTCGCGCACCTCCACCAGCCTGGCATAGCCGCCGTGAGAGGCCAGCGCGGGGTTGATGCTCACGTCGAGCAGCTGCTGCACCTTCTCGGCAATCCCGCCGGTCAGGTCGAGGCGGCTCATGTCGCCCAGCGGGTTGGGGCGGTTGGGGTTGCGGATAACGAGCCCGCCCTGGCCGGCCGCCGACGGCACGTCGAGGGTCGAGCCCCGCAACCGGCCGACACTGGCGTCGGGCACGATGACCGTCAGGCCGCCCGCAGTGTGAACGCAGTCGTCGGCGGCGGCGGCGGACAGCGAGTCGAGTGCCAGGTCGTAGGTGTAGTCGATACCCGCGACGCCGGTCACCTCGACCCTGAGACCGAGGTTCTCGGCGTCGTCCTCACGGTCGCGGATGGCCATCACGGCCTCGCGGGCCGCGTCGGTGACGATGAGCACCTCGCCGGCGGACGCCTCTTCGGCGACGGCGGCCTCGGCGACGGTGTCAGTCATGGGTCCGAGCCTACCGACGGGCCACACCGATGGATGATCGCCTCGCACAGCGGCCGAACCAGCCGATCGGCAGCGCCTCGCACCGGTCACGGACACCGTGCCGCCAACACACGATCAACACGCGACCGAACCGTCGGGCGAACGAGGCCGCTGCGATACGGTGAGTCCTATGACATCGAAGACCTTCTATGAAGTCATCGACGACGTAGCCGTGCTGCGCCTCGACGACGGCAAGGCCAACGCGGTCGGATACGACACCATCGCCGCCGTCGACGCCGCCGTGGCTGACGCCGAGCAGAACGCGGGCGCGCTGATGATCGCAGGACGGGAGGGCCGCTTCAGCGCCGGCTTCGACCTCAGCGTGATCGACGAAGGACCAGAGGCGGCGCGGGAGCTGGTGGCCACAGGAGCACGCACCGCGGCGAGGCTCTACGGGGCGGATGTTCCCGTGGTCGCTGCCTGCACCGGCCACGCCATCGCCTTCGGCGCGATCATGCTGCTGGCCAGCGACGTCCGCATCGGCGCCGACGTCGAGGCCAGGATCGGACTCGTCGAGGTGTCCATCGGCATGCCGCTTCCCATCTTCGCGGTCGAGCTGGCCCGGGATCGGCTCAGCCCCCGGCACTTCACCGCGGCCACCTGTCTGGCGACGGCCTACTCGCCCCGCGGCGCAGCCGAGGCCGGCTATCTCGACGAGGTGGTCAGCGCCGACGAGCTCGACGACGCCGCCATGCAGCGGGCTCAGGCGCTGGCCGCGCATGTGCGGCGGACCGCGTTCGGGCTGACCCGCCGCACCACGAGGCAGAGGACGATCGACCACATCCTGTCGACGCTCGACGAGGACCTCGAGAGCTTCGGGGTGCTGGACTGATCCCGGCTGCCCAGCCTGGACCAGGACTGTGAACAACTCGGGGTGAACCTGTGGACAAGCAGGGGACAACTGCCGGCTACGACGCTGTCGTGATCGTGTCTTTCGGAGGGCCGGAAGGCCCCTCCGACGTCGAGCCGTTCCTCGCCAACGTCACCGCGGGGCGCAACGTCCCCGCCGAGCGGCTGGCCGCCGTCGCCCGCCAGTACCACCACTTCGGCGGCGCCAGCCCGCTCAACGCCCAGTGCCGCCGACTGCGGACCGCCCTGCTCCACCGGCTCGCAGCCGCCGGCCACCGCCTGCCGGTGTACTGGGGGAACCGCAACTGGACCCCCTACCTGGCCGACGCCGTGCAGGAGATGGCCGACGCCGGGCATCGCCGGGCGCTGGCCGTCGTCACCTCCGCCTACTCGTCGTACTCGGGCTGCCGCCAGTACCTCAACGACATCGATGCGGCTCGGGCAGCGGTGGGCGAGGCCGCGCCCGCCATCGACAAGGTACGGGCCTACTACGACCATCCCGGCTTCGTCGAGCCCTTCAGCGACGCGGTGGCGGCCGCCCGCGGACAGCTGCCCGCCGAGTTCCGCCGAGACGCCCGGCTGGTGTTCACGGCGCATTCCATCCCCACGACGATGGCCGCTGGATGCGACTACGAGCGTCAACTGGCAGAGACAGCGCGACTGGTGGCGGACGGGGCGGACTTCGACGCATGGACCATGGCGTGGCAGAGCCGCAGCGGCCCGACCTCGGTGCCTTGGCTGGAGCCCGACGTGAGCGTGTGCCTCGAGCGTCTGGCCCGCGACGACGGCGTCGAGGCCGTCGTGCTGGCCCCCATCGGCTTCGTCACCGACCACATGGAGGTCATGTGGGATCTCGACGTGGCAGCGGCCGGCGCCGCCGAGGCGCTGGGTATCCGGCTGGTCCGCGCCGTGACCCCCGGCACGGCGCCCGACGACCGCTTCGTGGCCATGTGGCAGGAGTTGGTCGCCGAGCGCCTCGTGCATGGCGCCGCCAGGCGCTCGCTCGGACGCCTCGGCGTCGGCCCGGAGGCCTGCCCGTCGGGCTGTTGCCCGCCGCACTCATGAGGGGCATCCACCACCAGCCCTGTGGATAACCGTATTCTCGCGGCTATGCACAACAAGGCCGCAAGATCGAGTATCCAACGATGAATCACACCCGTATCGCTGCTGAGGCGATCCGGTTCCGCATCTCCACGATCCGCCGTCCCTTGGTGAGCAGCGAGACGGTCGATGTGGAGGCCATCGCGGCGGCTGCCGTCACCGCTGGCACCCCGGAGGTCGACCAGGCGTTACGTATAGTGGCAACCGCTTGGCGGCAGGCCGGTTTCGAGCCCGACGACCTGGTGCAGCCTTGGCGAGCCGCACAGGCCGACTACTTCAGGCGCCGGCACGATCTCATCGACGCCATCGACGTGATCGTGCGGGGCGCCAACGCAGCCACCGAGGCAGCCTGAACCTGCACCGCCCGCGCTAGTCCCCACCCCGAAACCTCGGCCGAACCGACACAGCACCAACACAGCCTGAACCTGCACCGCCCGCGCTAGCACCCGCATGGCCTGCACCAGCGCCGGGTCCGGCTCGCACCAACACAGCCTGAACCTGCACCGCCCGCGCTAGTCCCCACCCCGAAACCTCGGCCGAACCGACACAGCACCAACACAGCCTGAACCTGCACCGCCCGCAGACGCCCCACCGGTCCCGGCCGATGCCGGTACTGTGCGGGCGGTGCCCGAGCTTCCGGAGGTCGAGACCATCCGAGCCCAGATGCAGCCGCGCCTGGCCGGACGCTCGATCGCCGACGCAGGCTCGCATCCCTCGACCAAATTCTCGCCCGCGGTCGAAGCGCGCGGCTGCGACATCTCGGCCGTCGGCCGCCGCGGGAAGTACCTGATCTTCGCCCTCGACGACGGCAGCGAGGCCGGCTGCGAACTGATCGTCCATCTCGGGATGACCGGCCGGCTGTCCGTCGCCGCCGACACCGACCGGGCCCACCCCCACTTGCGGGCCTGGTGGCGCCTCGACGACGGCGAGGTCCTCGCTCTCCACGACGTGCGAAGGTTCGGGCGGGTGTATGTGGTGAGGCCCGGCCGTTACGAGGCGATCGCCACGCTCGACCGTCTCGGGCCCGAGCCGTTCAGCGACCAGTTCACCGGCGACAGCCTCTGGCGGGCGCTGCGGGCCAGCCGACGCTGCGTGAAGACGCAGCTGCTGTCGCAGCGGCCGGTTGCGGGGGTGGGCAACATCTACGCCGACGAGGCGCTGTGGCTGGCACGGATCAACCCTGCCGCCCGCTGCGTGTCGAAGCCCCGGGCGGTACGGCTGGCCGACGCCGTCCGCGCCGCGCTCGCGTCGGGGCTGCGCCACGGCGGCACCACGCTGCGCGACTACGCCGCGCTGGACGGGTCGTCGGGGAGCAACCAGCACCATCTGCGCTGCTACGGGCGGGCGGGCGAGCCGTGCGAGCGTTGCGGCGCCGAACTGCGCCGACGGGTGATCGACGCCCGCGGCACCACTTGGTGCGCCGCCTGCCAACAACGCTAGCCCAAGTATTTCAGTAGGGAGCTTGGTTGGGGGCTGCCGCGTCCGCGGAAATGCTCTCTTGGCGGGGCAGAATCGGGTTTGATCGCATGAGCCTGACCGCGCCTAGTGGTCCGTCGCTGAATTGGTCGGGGCGTCTGTAGCCATTTCAAGCTGGGGCTAGAGCCCTCCGCGCTGCCCTAGCCATTTCGACGACATACCACTAGTGTCCTGAATCTCTGGCTGTGGTGGTTGGTTGTGTTGTGGTGTGTGTGGCGGCGGGCGGTGATTGGAGGCAGTCGTGGCCAGGGGCCGTCGTGCTGTTGTGGTGGCGCTCACCGACGACGAGCGCGAGACGCTGGAGCGATAGGCGCACCGGGCAAAGGCTCCTGGACGAACCTGATGGAGCGCTGGTTCTCAGAACTCACCACCAAATGGCTCCGCCGCGGCGCCCACACCAGCGTCGAACACCTCCAACACTCCATCAACGCCTGGGTCGACCACTGGAACCAAAACCCGCGCCCCTTCGTGTGGCACAAGACCGCCGACGAGATCTTCGAGACCATGACAACATATCTACAACTAATTCCCCACTCAGGACACTGGCACGCTGTTGTCTGAGGTTCAGGCGACCGCGAAGAGCCGGTTGCCGGCGGCGGGTCGGTGGTGTCCGCTTGTCGGGGGCGCCGCGTGCGGCGGGTCGGGTGCGTGTGCTGGTCCGTGGCGGGTCTGTTCGGGTGGGTGCAGGGTGTGGTTGCCGTCGGGGTTCTTGCGGATGCGCCAGTTGTGGTGGTGGATCTTCTGGTGGCAGTCCCAGCAGACGGGGGTCATGTTGTCGAGTTTGGTGGATCCGCCCTGAGCGACGGGTTTGATGTGGTGGATCTGGCACAGCGCGGGGTGTGCTGCGCAGTGGAAGCATCCGCCGTGGCGGGCCAGCAGGATCTGGCGCTGGGCCTCGGTGGCGGTGCGGACCGAGTGCGTCCGCCAGATCGGCTTGCCGTCGCGGTCGTACACCAGGCCGGTCAGTCTGGCGTTGCACGAGAGCTCCTCCAGCACAGCCCGCGGCAGCCGGGTGCCGTCGGGCAGCTCCGCGACGAGCCTGCCAGTGGCACCGTCGACATGGGCGACCACACAGATGTCCGCTACAGGCCGGCCACCACTCCCGACACCGCTGCCGGAACCGCCTGCTCCGCCGCTGACGCCGCTGCTGCCGGAACCGCTGTCACTGCAGCCGGAACCGCTGTCACTGCGGCCGGAACCGCCTGCTCCGCCGCTGGCGCCGCTGCTGCCGGAACCGCTGTCATTGCAGCCGGAACCGCCTGCTCGGCCGCTGGCGCCGCTGCTGCGAGAGCTGCCCGTTCCAACGCCGCCGACGCTGCTGCTGGTGGCGGTGAGGGCGTCGAGGGCGTCGGCCATGCACTGGCCGAAGCTGCGGCGGCCGGTTCCGTCGGCGGAGGCTTTCTTGTCGGCGTTGTGCATGCGGGCGGCCTGCGAGCGCAGCCGGTTGGCGACGCGTCTGCCGGTCACGGGGTCGAGCTCGCCGCGGAGATGGACCATCCCGTCGTCGCCGTCCCAGACACGAACACAGCGCCGCGCCCGCGAACGGCGGTGCTGGGACTCCCCGTCGTCGCCGTCGCGGTCGACCATCCACCGGCGAGCCTCTCGGGCGAACTGCTCGGGACGCATAGACACAGCCTTGGCCAACAGCTCCCCGTCGCCGTCGACAGCGCTGGCGCCGGCCGTCTCGGAAGCTTCGGCCAGCCGCCGCGCGTTCGCCGCGGACACCCGCCCCGACTCGACCGCCTCACGCGCCGCGGGCGCCTCGCGTAGCGCCTCGGCCGTCTTTAGGTGGCTGCGGGCCTCGCGTCGCGACAACCCGGCCGAACCGGCCAGCACTTCAGCGCCGCCGTCGCCGTGACGCTCACGGCCCGCCACCGCCGCCGCGGCCGACACCTGCGCAGCCGACAGCGCCGCCATCGCCGACCTCGACACCGCCAACATCTCACGCAACTCCGAACACGACGCCGCGCCCGCGCCCACCAGCTCCAGCATCTCGGAGGCAGCGGCCTCGGCCCGACGAGCAGCTTCGATCAACATGGACTGAGCATCCCCCCTGATCTTGGAGGCATCGTCTAAGAGGAGACGTGATGCCTGAGACACGAAGACAGTACGACCCGGAGTTCAAGGCCGGTGCTGTGCGGATCGTCCAAGAGACTCGCAGATCGGTCGCTGAGGTGGCCCGCGAGTTGGGGATCGGTGCGGGCACGTTGGGCAACTGGGTGCGAAGGGACCGCGCCGAGCGCTCCGGTGAGCGCCTCGACGGCGACGACCGCGCCGAGCTTGTCCGGCTGCGCCGCCGCTGCGCCGAGCTGGAGATGGAGCGTGATGTGCTCAAACGATCGGTGGTCCTTTGGGTCAAGGAGGCGACGCGGTGAGCCTGGTCGAGCACATCGCGGCCCAAAGGGCCGACCACGGAGTGCCTCACACGGTGGCCTGCCGCGCCCTGGGGGTGGCCGAGTCCACCTTCTATGCCGGCCGGGGCCGGCCGCCGTCGGCGGCCCGGCGGCGCCGGGAGCGCCTCGACGCCGCGGTCAAGGAGGCCTTCGAGGCGTCCGGGGGCACCTACGGGTCGCCCAGGGTGCGCGCCCAGCTGCGCCGAGACGGCCTGGCGGTGTCCAAGAAGACAGTGGAGGGCTCCATGGCCCGTCAGGGCCTGCGAGCACGCACGACACGCCGCCGCAGGGGCCTGACCCGGCCCGACAAGTCCGCTGATCCTGCTCCGGACCTGCTCAAGCGCGACTTCAGCGCCGAGCGCGCCGACCAGAAGTGGTGCGGCGACTTCAAGCAGGTCAACACCGCAGAGGGCCCGGTGTTCCTCGCGACCGTCGAAGACCTGTACTCGCGCCGGATGCTGGGCTTCGCGACCTCCGAGCGCCACCCCACAGCCGATCTGGCCGCCGCCGCGCTCAACATGGCCGCAGCCACCAGAGGAGGCGACATAGCCGGGGTGATCTTCCACACCGACAAGGGCGCCCAGTACACCGCAGGCGACTTCGCCGACGCCTGCCGGCGCCTCGGGGTGACCCAGTCGATGGGTCGCGTGGGATGCGCGCTCGACAACGCCTGCGCCGAGTCGTTCTTCTCCACCCTCCAGCACGAACTCATATCCCGGCGCCGGTGGACCACACGGGACCAGGCCCGCCGAGACATCGCCGCCTGGATCGACACCTGGTACAACCCCAAACGGCTACATTCCGCCAACAACATGACCAGCCCGCTCGACTACGAACAAGCCCAAGCCGCCTAAACCAACCCTCCAAGATTCGGGGGGAAGCTCAGACACAGCATCCCACAGGGCTATGACATCCACCCCCCACAGCCCCCACCCTCACGCATTTCTCGATACTCCTCCACGCGAAACTCCCACCAACCACACGATCCCGCGGACCCAGCGCCGCCGCCCGCCGGTCCGGGGTCCCGGACTGCTGTTCGAGCGCGACAGCCGCCGGACGCGGCCGCTGCTGCTGCCGCCGGTCCGGGGTCCCGGACTGCTGTTCGAGCGCGACAGCCGCCGGACGCGGCCGCTGCTGCTGCCGCCGGTCCGGGGTCCCGGACTGCTGCCACGCACCGACCGGCCGGATGGATGTGACCCGCTTCGGGCGCTGCGCGGCCGCTCCGAACTGCTCTGCTGTCATCGACCCGGCGCCGCGCGGATGGATCGTCGCGCTGGTGCCGCCCGAGGAGACCGCCGCCCAGACCCAGGCGGCGTTCTGCGACGCCCTCGAAGCCGAGGACCTCATCGGCACCGTCGAGGGCAGCCCCGGCGCCGGCGAACTCCCCGACAGCGACGAGACCCCCATCTTGTCGGCGGTCTTGCGCCACACGGAGGGGTGCGGGTGCGCATTGCGGTTGTCGGTCTAACCGCGGGGGTCTGCGGCGCCTGTGGGGACCCCGGCCGCGGGGCTCTGCGGCGCCTGAACCGTCTAACAGGCTGCTGAAAAAGTCGCTGCGGGGTGCTCGCGATCGTTGGTGGGGTGTGGGACGATGTCGTCATGCGTGGAACGGTGGATGCCCAGATGGCGATGTTGTCGACTGTGTCGGCGGAGGACTTGATCGGCGCTGATCATCCGATTCGGCGGATCAAAGCGGTGGTGGACGCGGTGCTCGGGGGCCTCGACGCCGAGCTGGCGGCGATGTGTCCGCCTCGGGGCCGTCCCAGCGTGCCGCCTGAGATGCTGTTGAAGGCGTCGGTGCTGATGGCGTTGTACTCGGTGCGCTCGGAGCGGGCGTTCTGTGAGCGCTTGAACTATGACATGTTGTTCAAGTGGTTCCTTGGGCTGCGCATCGACGAGCGCGGCTTCGACGCGTCGACGTTGTCGAAGAACCGGCAGCGGCTGTTGGACCATGAGATCGCGGACCGGTTCTTCGCCGCGGTGGTGGACGCGGCGAAGCTGCGCCGGTACTGCTCGAGCGAGCATTTCAGCGTGGACGGCACTCTGTTGGAGGCGTGGGCGTCGCACAAGAGCTTCAAACCCAGAACCGGCGCCGCAGCCGGGGCCGCGTCGGCGCAGCCCCAGCCCCAGCAGCCCCAGCAGCCGCAGCTCCAGCAGTCGCAGCCCCAGCAGCCCCAGCCCCAGCAGCCCCAGCAGTCGCAGCAGCCCCAGCAGTCGCAGCAGCCCCAGCAGTCGCAGCCCCAGCCCCAGCAGTCGCAGCAGCCCCAGCAGTCGCAGCCCCAGCAGCCCCAGCCCCAGCAGCCCCAGCCCCAGCAGCCCCAGCAGTCGCAGCCCCAGAAGTCCCAGCAGTCGCAGCGGCCGCGGCGGGCGGCGGGCGGCGGCCGCAACCCCGGGACGGACTGGCGCGGCGAGCGGCGCCGCAACGACACCCACGCTTCTGTGACCGATCCCGAGGCGAGGCTGTTCCGCAAGTCCGCGGGAACCGCCGCGACGCTGTGCTTCATGGGCCATCTGCTCACCGAGAACCGCAACGGGCTCATCGTCGACGCCGAGCTCACCACAGCCGACGGCCACGCGGAGCGCGGCACCGCCGCCGCGATGCTCAACAGAGCCCCGCCACGCGCCCGGCGCCGCACCGTCGGCGGCGACCGCAACTACGACACCAGAGGCTTCGTCGCCGACGCCCGGGCCGCGGGATTCACGCCGTAGGCGACCACCTGCCCGGCTGCGCGGTGCTGCAAGGCTTCGTCGCCGACGCCCGGGCCGCGGGATTCACGCCCCACGTCGCCCAGAACACCACCAGACGCCGACCCGCGATCGACGAGCGCACCACCCGCCACGCCGGATACGCCGCCTCCCAACAAACCCGAAAACGCGTCGAGGAGCCCTTCGGACGGATCAAAACCATCGCCGGAGGACGCAAACTCCGCCACAAAGGACAACAACGCAACCGGGCCTGGTTCCTCATCACCGCCGCCAGCTACAACCTGGTGCGCATAGCCCGACTCGACACGCCCACCCCCTGAACCGGCCCCGACCCGCCGCCCAGAACAGCCACCCCGCACCGGCACCGCCAGCCCCGACCCCCGACAACACACCCGAACCGAGCCCCACAACCCCGCCCCCAACACACAACACCCCAGACCAAAGCACCACAACACCCCCAACCAGACCCCAAACACAGCCCAACCGCCCTGAACTCCCAAATTTCAGCATCCTGTTAGAGGGGGGGTCCTGACACACGCAACACCCCTCTGACCTGAAGGCGGCTAGCCAGGCGTGCATTCTCCTTATGGTGCCTGGGCCTGCATTATTATTTATTAATAATGATTGGAATATTATAATATTGTCTCTACGCTGTGCTCCATGGGCGCAGAGGCGGCATCCGAGTAGCGATGACTTCGGTGGAGACCGGAAGCGGCCACCACGGCGATGGCCCGATGCTGTCCGAGCAGTTGAGTATGTTTGCTGCTCGTGGCAGAGGAAATCGCGGAGACCGACGCATGAGACTGACAGAAGCCGCCGAGCGCTCGTTCGCGCGGCATGAGACGTTCCACCCTCGCTACAGCTGGTTCCGCAAGGCGTACTCCCATGTCGCCACTGACGGCGGGATCTTCAGCCGTCCCGACGCCCCCGTGGAGGTCGGCGTGGGCAAGAACATGGTTAGTGCCATCCGGTTCTGGGGTACGGCCGCGCGGCTGATCATCGACGACCCGAACAACGCGAGAGGGCGGGAGGCGAGATGCGTGCCCACCCGGCGGGGCCGAGCGCTCTTCGGCGAGGGTGGGTGGGATCCCTACATGGAGGATCCGGGCACGCTGTGGCTGCTGCACTGGCTGCTGCTCGCCCCGAAGAAGTCCCGGCTGCCGGTGTGGTGGCTGGCCTTCAACGAGTTCAGCGCCGTCGAATTCGCCGAGGACGACCTGGAGGCTGCGGTCTCGGTCCTGCTCGACGCTGTCCCGGAGTGGCCCAAGCCCCATCCCAAGTCGATCGGCAAAGACATCAGCGCGCTGCTGCGCACATACGCCCCGGCGGAGAGAACCGGCCGGAGTCGCATCGATGACCTGCTGGACTGCCCGTTGCGGGAACTGAACCTCCTCAGCCGCTCGCCAGCGACGAGCAAACTCCGCTTTGCGCTGGGTCCCAAGCCGACGCTTCCGTCTGAGATCGTGGCCTACGCGGTTCTGGACTATGTAGCGCTGACAGCCGTGCAGGGCAGCACCGTCACGATGAGCCGACTCTCGCACGGGTCTGGAGCACCTGGGCGAGTCTTCAAGCTCAACGAGTCGGAGCTGACCGACGCACTGCGACCGTCCATCGACAGCGACGAGGCGCTCGGGCTCGCTATGCCGACGGGCGCTGTCCAACTCACCTGGTCCGACGATCCGGCTTTGATCGCGACGAGAATCCTCGACGGCTACTACCAGCCTGCCAAGCCGATGGGGCGCCTGAGTTGCGCCGGCCCTGCGGGGGATCAGCCGGCAGGCCACAGTCCGATCCTCGCGGAGGCCGGCTGATGTCCAAGCTGGCTACCAGCATCTCTGTACGGGCTCGGTTTGCTCGTTCCGCGAACCTGGAGCGGGACCTTGAGCGGCACGAGCCGCTCGACGGATACGTCGTCACCTCCCGAGCCTTGGATGTCGTCGGGCGAATAGCCGAGACTGCCGCAACAGGTCCCGCAGGTGGAGCTTGGTCGGTGACTGGCCCGTACGGCTCCGGCAAGTCATCGCTCGCGTTGCTCATCGATGCCGCGTTCGGAGGCGATTCCGCTGTCCGGCAAGTGGCGCTTCGCCTGATCGATGAATCGTCCCACGAGGTTGGAACGCAGATTCGCAGTTCGCACCGCCGACACAGCACCGAGAGTCACGGCTTCCACCGCGGCCTCGTGACCGCCGGACGCGAGCCGCTCAACCGCACGGTCCTGTGGGCGTTGTACTCGGCCGTGCTGCGCAGCTACGGCAAGGTCCCTTCCCGCACGGCCTTCCGGGCTTCGGCGGCGCTGGAGGCAGCGCTGGCTGACGCGGAGTCAGATGACCCGAGGCGCACCGGCCCTTCGCCGTCTGCCTTAGTGGACATAGCCCGCTGTCTCGCCGAAGACGTGCCGCTGCTGCTAGTGATCGACGAGTTCGGCAAGAACCTCGAAGCCATCCGCGATGGCGGCGACGCCGATCCGTACCTGCTGCAGCAACTCGCCGAGGCCGGCCAGGGTTCAGGTGTTCCGATCTTTGTGCTGACTCTTCAGCATCTGTCGTTCGAGGACCACCTAGCGGGCACCAGCAGCGTCCAGCGCCGCGAGTGGGCCAAGGTGCAAGGCCGTTTCGAAGACATTGCCTTCGTCGAGTCGGCCAGCCAGACCCGAGCCCTCATCGGCACGGTCTTCAGCGTCGACGACTGTTCGCTACGCGCCCGGATCAAACACTGGGCCAACGGTGAGGCCAAGGCGATGCAAGTACTGGGGATCGCCGATCTCGCCGACCCGCTAACGGTGGCTTCGTGCTACCCCCTCCACCCTCTAGCCGCGTTAGTCCTGCCCGAGTTGTGCAACAGGCACGGCCAGCACGAGCGCACGCTGTTCTCGTTCCTCACAAGCCAACACAGGGCGAGTGCCTCATCGTTCCTCAACCAGACGGACGTCCCCGCACAAGGACCTCTGCCGACCATCGGGCTAGACGCGGTCTATGACTACTTCGTCGATGGCACCGCGCTTCAGATCGAGTCGGCCGGCGTATCGGGACGGTGGAACGAGATCGCGACCCGCCTGAGAGACGCCCACGGACTCACGCCTCCGCAGAAGCGGCTCGCCAAGGCCGTTGCCTTGCTGAACCTCGTGTCGACGACCGGCACCGTCAGGGCCTCCGCGGCGATTCTGGCCCGCACCGACAAGGACACCGACAGGACCCTCGCCGAGTTGGAGCGAGCCAGCGTTGTCACCTACCGGGACTTCGCAGACGAATACCGGATCTGGCAGGGAACCGATGTCGACATCAACCTGCTGCTCGACTCTGCCAGGCAACGTGTCATCCAACGGCCGCTCGCGGAGATTCTCAGCGAGATCGATCAGCCGCAGCCCGTGGTCGCCGCCAAGCACAGCGCAAGGCATGACGTGCTGCGGGTCTTCAGGAGGCGCTACGCGAACAGCAGCGAACAGATCGAGCCACTCGACGCCTTCTCGCGCTTCGACGGTGAAGTGCTCCTGCTGGTCGACTCCACAGGCGACGCGCCAGAAATCACCCGCCCCTGGGCCGGGGCGAAGCCGATCGTGGCCGCCATCCCCAGGGACTTATCAGCTCTCGACACGGCCGCGAGAGAGGTAGCAGCAGTCCACGTGGCGCTAAATGACCCATTCGTGACTGATGACTGGGTGGCTCGGCGCGAGTTGAGTGAGCGGCTGGCGCAGACCCGGACAGCCCTTGACCGCGCGCTCACGGACGCTTTCGGCTCGGATTCGTGTCGTTGGGTGCTTCTCGTGCCCGAGGAGCGGGAACTCCAACGAGGGCGGGGCAGCGCCGCCCTGTCCGACGCCGCCGACGACACCTACCGCGACACGCCGCGCGTGCGCAACGAGATGCTCAACCGGGCGGAACTCACCTCGCAGGGCGCAAAGGCACGCAGCCTGCTCCTAAGAGCGATGATCGAGCATGGCACCGAGCCCGGCCTGGGCATGCAGGGCTATGGACCTGAGGTCGCCATGTACCGGGCCTTCTTGGAGCGCACCGGACTCCACGGACCGGACAAGCGCAACGAAGCGATGGCGTTCCAGAAGCCTGCCGACAAGTCGCTGCAGCCTGCATGGAAGACACTCCAACAGGAGTTCAAGCGATCCACAAGCCGGCGCATCAACTTGAGCGACGTTTGCGCCGCCCTGCTCTCGCCCCCGTTCGGAATGAAGGAAGGCGCCATCCCCGTACTCGTCACCGCTGCTCTGATCGCTTCAGCCGACGAGGTCGCCATCTACCACCACGGCACA
Source organism: Acidimicrobiales bacterium (assembly GCA_965116865.1). GTDB lineage: Bacteria > Actinomycetota > Acidimicrobiia > Acidimicrobiales > Aldehydirespiratoraceae > Aldehydirespirator. Next base: position 1,891,656 of record OZ220727.1, read on the forward strand.
TTCAAGCCGCTGCTCACTCCCGAGCTGTCGGAGCTGATGGTGCGCAACCCGAATCACTTCGACATCAAGCACTTCGCGAACACAACCGGCGCCCGACGGCAGGTGATCGAGGCTCTCGCAAGCCGACTCAACTTGCAGCCCAGCTTCCGCAAGCACCGAGTCGCCAACGTCCTGACCGTCGTCGCGCACCTCGTCTCAAGGATCAGCCGACTCGACAACTACACGCTCCAGACGAAGAACCTCAGCGTGGCGACGCTCAGAGCAAGGGGGGCGCTAATGACGGCGGTCGAGCCCGACGAGCTGCTGTTCGCCTCCCTGCCCGAGGCGCTCGGATTCCCACCGATTGTCGCCACGGCACAGGAATACGAACTCGCGGAGGCTTACGCCACCGGGGTAGGAGAAGTTCTTGACGAACTCGGCGGCTCCTTCGAGGAGCTCCTCCACCAACAATTTGATCGCCTCCTGGAGACGAGTGCCGAGACCTCACACACAACGGTGATGGCACAGGCTGCGTCGCTAGTCGGCGAAGTCCTCGATCCCGATGTCCGCGCATTCATTCTTGCTCTGGCGAAGGACACCGTGGAATCCAAGACAGACTGGGTGGAGGCGGTCGCCACCGTCGTCGCCAAGAAGGCACCAGCCGAGTGGACCGACGAGGACCTGCTGCGCTTCGGGAACGAACTCCACGAGAAGTTCGCCTCCTTTCACCGCCTCTTGGCCCTCCACCATGAGCGCCGGGCCCTCAGCAGCGAACCCTTCGACGCGTTTCGGTGGACCGTCACGAGGTCAGACGGTGTAGAGCAACCGCTGCTTGTCAGCGATGACCACCCCTCAATGCCCGACGCCGAACGTGCCCTCGAAGAGCTAACGAGCATCGTCGGCTCTCGGCAGCAGGCGCAACGCGCTATTCTGGCCGCGCTGGGCAAGCAACTGCTACCCAAGGAATGCCCCGGCCGCGGGGTTTCGAACGTTCTGGATGTGTTGGACACGGAAGTGGGCCATGGCTGAATCATTGCGCCACATCTGCGGCATCTCCGGCGGCAAGGACTCCAGCGCACTCGCGGTCTACTTGCGCGACCGGATACCCGACATGGAGTACTTCTTCTGCGACACCGGAGCCGAATTGCCCGAGACCTACGAGTACCTCACCCGGCTCGAGGTCATCCTCGCTAAGCCGATCGCCCGACTGAACGCGTCCAGGGGTTTCGACCACTGGTTCGAGGTGTTCCGGGGGGCGCTTCCGTCGCCGCAGATGCGCTGGTGCACCAAGAACATGAAGATCAAGCCCATCGAAGAGTGGATTGGCGACGAGCCCGCCGTCTCCTACGTGGCCATCCGAGCCGACGAGTCAAACCGCAAGGGATACATCTCCACCAAGCCCAACATCGAGAGCCGCTTCCCGTTCGTGGAGGACGGAATCGACCATGAGGGCGTCATGAGGATTCTTGACGACGCCGGTATAGGCCTGCCTGCCTACTACGAGTGGCGGACCCGCTCGGGCTGCTATTTCTGCTTCTACCAGCGCAAGGCCGAGTGGATCGGCCTCTCCGAGCGACATCCCGATCTCTTCGACCGGGCCGTGGCCATCGAACAGAAGGTGCTCCAAGACGCGGGGGTCGACGGCGACGCCGACTTCGGCGACCGAGCAATGCGCGGCCGCCAGTACACCTGGTCCGGTGGCGAGACCCTCCTCCAGCTCCGATCCCGCCGCGAGCAGATCCTCGAACGCCACGAAGCATCCATGGCCCGCGCAAACCAGACCAGAGCCAACGTCCCGCTCATCGAATCCCTCAGCGAAGCCCTCGAGGAGGACGACGACACCCTGCCATGCACCGTGTGCGCACTATGAACAGCTTGGCGAAAGTAGCGACGGGTGGGCCAGGCCTGACGGTGAGTCGCTTCTTCGCGTCGATTCCAGATCTGGATCTCAGGCGCTTCATGGATCCGGGAGTCCTCTCGGTGCTTGACGCCATCTTCGGTGGCCGAACCGCGGGTGACGATCTGAGGCGTGTTGCCCACACGCTCGTAGACGTGAGCGCCCTGCTCGGGGAACAAGATGGTCGGAGCCTTGTTCTGGATCTTGTCTCCGACCCGAAGCGAACCGAACTAGAAGCTCGAGTGGGACGCGGTATCGACACGTCCGCAAACTGGACTGAGGGTGAGGTGAACCGAGCACGGAACTTCTTCGGTCTCATTGACGAGAGGATTGTGCCTCCTGCACCGCCAGCCGTCACCACGATTGAGCCGTCGTATGGTCTATTCGAGCATCAGCGAAGCGCTGTCCGGAGACTCGCCCGACTCCTTGCCCAGGATGAGCGGCGTGTAGTCCTCCACCTTCCCACCGGCGTTGGCAAGACCCGCACCGCCATGCATGTCGTTGCAGAATCACTCCGCTCGAATGAACCATCGGTAGTAGTTTGGCTCGCATCCGGCAAGGAGTTGCTTGAGCAAGCCGTGCTTTCCTTCCGGGAGGCGTGGGACCACCTTGGCGGAAGGCAACTCCAACTCGGATCCATGTGGGGCGACCGCACGCCCGACCTGGACAACTTCATTGACGGGTTCCTCGCGGTCGGCCTAGCAAAGGGTTGGGCGGTCCTATCACAGACTGACCCGGGTTGGGCCGCGCGCCTCGCTCCGCGGGTTCGCCTCGTCGTCTTCGACGAAGCCCACCAGAGCATCGCCGGAACCTACCGGCGCATCACAGAGGAGTTAACGCTCGACTACAGATGTGCCCTGCTCGGGCTCACGGCCACACCCGGACGAACATGGGCCGACATCGACAAGGACGGTGAGCTCGCTGATTTCTTCGCTGGCAACAAGGTCGCACTTGAGGTGCCAGGCGAGAACCCCATCGAGTACTTGATCGAGAACGGCTTCCTCGCCCGACCACTCTTCCGTACCCTGTTCGCAGAGCCCGGACTTCAGCTCACCGACCTTGAGCTATCTCGCGTCGCCAAGGCGCTCGACATCCCAGACGAAATCGTCGACTCCCTGTCCATGAGCGAACAATACGTGACAGCGGTGCTCGGAGCCATCGAGGAACTGCTTGCGGAGGGACACCCGCGTGTGCTTGTATTCGCCGCCACGGTCGTCCACGCACGGACCCTCGCCGCGATCCTTGCCGCTCGAGAGATATGCAGCGCCGTGGTTACCGGCACGACGACTGAACGTGTGAGGGATCGAGCGATCAGAGCCTTCAAGTCCGAGGAGGAAGCCCCGATGGTCCTCGTCAACTTCGGCGTGTTGACCACTGGCTTCGACGCACCGAAGGCGAGTGCCGTCGTCATAGCCCGTCCGACACAGTCCCTGGTCCTGTACAGCCAGATGGTCGGCCGCGCCATCCGGGGCCCGAGGGCGGGAGGGACCGACACCTGCGACGTCGTGACGGTCGTCGATCCGAATCTGCCGGGCTTCGGCGATGTCGCGGCGGCATTCCTGAACTGGGAGGACGTGTGGCAATGACGAACCTTGATGGTCAGCTGAGCTTCTCGATCGTCAACACAGAGATGACGGTCGAGGCGATGCGCGACAGCGGCTACAAGTCGACTACCCACGCACTCGCAGAACTGATCGACAACGCAATCGAGGCTAGGGCGACCGCAATCGAAGTGTTCGGCGTCAGCGGCCGCAACGACCAGACCGGACGAATCACGCTCAAGGAGCTAGCGGTTCTCGACAACGGCGAGGGCATGGATCAGGTCGGACTTCGAGGAAGCCTCCGCTATGGGCACGGAACCCGCCGAGCCCGCCATGGGATCGGCCGCTTCGGGGTTGGCCTGCCCAACTCGTCGATGTCGCAAGCCAAGCAAGTGGATATCTGGTCGTGGAAAACCGGCGCCACCAACGCGCTCCATACCCGGCTGTACATCGCCGATGTGGAGAGCGGTGCCGAAGAGATTCCGGAGCCCACACTGCGGGCCATTCCGGAGGCGTACCGAACAGCAACTCGCCACGGATTTGAGGATTCGGGCACGCTCGTAGTGTGGAGCGAACTCGACCGAGTCGAGTGGAAGCGAGCGTCAACGACATTCTGCCACACAGAAGCCCTCCTAGGCCGGATCTATCGCCGTTTCCTGGCTAGACCGTCGGAACGATTGCACGGCAAAGATGACCGCGGGGAGGAGATCGGCCCGCGGCGCACCATCACCTGCATACCGGTCGAAGATGACGGCGGAACGATTGAGGTGAAGGACGCCGACATCGTCGAGGTCCGCCCCAACGACCCGCTCTATCTCATGAGCGGAACCTCATGCCCAGAGCAGTTCGGACCCAGCCCCATGTTTGTGGAACTCGAAGCGAGCCCGTTCACGATCCCGGTGACCTACAAAGGTGAGACCCACCACGTCCGAATTCGGGCGAGCTACGCGCGTCCCCATGTCCGAGATTCGACCCATCCTGACGCAACGTGGCCGCAGGAGTGCGCCGGAAAGGACGCTGGTCGCACACCGTGGGGCAAACACGCCGACCACAACATGGGTGTCTCAATGATCCGAGCGCATCGTGAGATCGAAATCGACCCGTCCTGGGTAAGTGGTGACGATCCGAGAGAGCGCTGGTGGACGGTCGAGGTGGACTTACCGACCGCTCTCGATGAGGTCTTCGGGGTGACCAACAACAAGCAGGGCACGATAACGCTCCAACGGCTGGCCCAGTACGACTGGAGAAGGGAGGCGTTGCCCGGCGAAGAGACGGCCGGCGATGTCCGCCGACGGATGGAGGAGGACGGGGACCACCGAGTCCACCTGCTGGACCTGCGTAGGCAGATTGAGAACGCCATCAGCGCGATGCGACCCCGCGTCCGCGAAGCCAGACAGAAGCGAGGGTCTCGGCACACTCTGGATGAAGACCAGAAAGCGGACGCGAAGGCCACGGCTGCGATCAAGCGTCGCATCGAGGAAGGGCACAAGGGCGAATCCGATCTGGCCGAAGAGACGAGTACCGAGGATGACCGCACCGAGGCACAGGTCAAGTCCCTCGTCGAGAAGCATCACTTCGACGAGGACGACGCATTTCAGCGGGTAGCCGAGACGATCGAAGCCCAAAGCCGCGTGCGCTGGATTCAGTCGTCACAAGCAAGTCCAGCGTTCTTCGATGTCGAACCGCTACCGGGCGTCATCCAGGTGGCGCTCAACACCAACCACCCCGTCCACTCGCATCTCTATGACCTGATGCACCCAGCTGTCGATGAGATGACTGAGGATGAGATCCGCGAGCGACTCGCCAAGGCTGCGGCTGCATTCCGCATCCTCGTCTACTCGTGGGCTCGATTCGAAGAGGAGCAAACCGACGCTGCCAGACGTCGCACACGAAACGCACGCATGGAGTGGGGCAAGTACGCAGAAGAGTTCTTCGACGAGGACGACGGCTCGGTTCCGCCCACTGACCTGGTCTGAGCACATGACCGCGGCTGGGCAAACCCAGGGCGACCGCATCAGAACCCTCTTCAGCGGCGCACAAGAGGAGGTCGCCATAATCGCTCCCTTCATTAAGGTGGGAGCACTCATCTCACTGCTCGAAGTAGTGCCTCCGGACACCCACCTACGCTGCGTCACCCGCTGGCTGCCACGCGAGGTGGCGGCAGGTGTGTCGGATCCCGAAATCCTCGACTTGCTCGAGGAAAGGGGGAGGTTCACGCTGACGCTCGTCGACAGCCTGCACGCCAAGCTGTACATCGCGGGCGATGACTGCCTCGCCGGCTCGTCGAACGTCACTCTTCCGGGACTAGGCGAGACCAGTGATGGGAACATCGAGGTCCTCGTGGCGACGACGATCCAAGATCCTGGCGTGGCGTCGACCCTGGCTGACATCGCCGAAGCTGAACGGCCAGCGACTCGAACTCTGGCCGAGGCGGCCCGAAGGCTGGCCGACAATCTGGCGCAGCCAGCGGCAGAGCCTGACGGCGAGACGCCGTGGTTTCCGCATAGCCGGCGACCGGAGCACGCGTTTCGTCTCTACTCCCGCCCGCCCACGGGCTTCTTGGTGGAAGCCGATCGGATCCTGTTGTCAGATGTAGCGGGATCGAACGTTCCACCTGGTCTTGAGGAGCCAGGGTTCCGAAATGAGATCCGCGCCCTCCTCGCCACGATCCCGCTTGCAGAGTCACTCCTCGATGCGACCGAGGATGTCACGCTCACCCGCGCAGACGCACACTCCCACCTGGAACTGCTCGCTGCCAGCGACTTCTCGACAAACGATCTGTGGCTCGCATTCGTTAACTGGATGGCGTACTTCTTCCCTGACCAAGTCATGAAGCAAGAGATAGCCGAGGTGGCGCTCCGACGCGCCCAGATGCTGAACTAGCACCAGAATCGAAGGCGATGTCAAGCACAGTAGGCGACAGGATCGAAGTATAGAGTCTCCCGCTCATGGCTCTCAGCGACACTGCGGCAAAGCGAGTGGAGCGGTTCCTGGCCGCGCATCCGACGGGGCCCCTGGTGGTGTGTGTGTGTCGGGTCGGCGAGTGTGGCTGGGATCGTGTGGCTGTCCGAACGCTCCCGGGGTCGGCCGGTGACCCTGATCATCGGCGACATGAAGAGCCGCAACTTCGCGAAGGCCACCGACGCCCACCGCCGCACTGCTCTCGGCTTCGTTCAGCACAGCGACGTGACCGTGCTCAACTGGTACCGCACCGACCGCTCCAACCAAGGGCGCTCCGAGGCCCACCTCAAGGTCTGGGCCGCCTGCGACCACGCTAGCGACTAGAGGAGTGGATCGAGCACGGCGATGCCCCCGCTGACCGCCACCACCCCCGAGGCCGCCGATCGGGCCGGTCGCATGCGGGCAACGCGAGCGGGCAGAAAGCGGTCGTAGAACACTCGCATCTGCGACTAAGCCAGCGACGGCGTAGTCGCGATGGCCGGCTGCGCACCGAGTGCAACCAGCCGTCACTGCTCTATCTCTCGCCGCTACTTTCCTCCGAAACATTTAATGGTATCAAACAGAATGAAAAGGCCGTATACTTCATCATCAAGTCATGCAGTAGGGGCCCAGCGAACGAACGGGCCTTGCATCCAAGATTACAGATCTAGTGGTATATCGTCGAAATGGCTAGGGCAGCGCGGAGGGCTCTAGCCCCAGCTTGAAATGGCTACAGACGCCCCGACCAATTCAGCGACGGACCACTAGTGTCCTGAGTCTTTAGTTATTGGGGTTGGTTGTGGTATGGTTGGTGTGGCTGCGGGCGGTGATTGGAGGCAGTCGTGGCTAGGGGCCGTCGTGCGGTGGAGGTGGTGCTCGCCGATGAGCAGCGCGAGACGCTGGAGCGGTGGGCGCGGCGCCAGAAGTCGTCGCAGGCTCTGGCGCTGCGGTGCCGGATAGTGCTGGGCGCGGCCGCGGGGGAGACGAACAAGTCGATCGCGGCGTCGCTGGGGTGCAGCGAGGCGACGGTGTCGAAGTGGCGGCGCCGGTTCGCGGGGCGCGGGTTGGGCGGGCTCTGCGACGAGCCGCGTCCGGGCGCGCCGCGCACGGTGAGCGACGACAAGGTGCAGGAGGTGATCGTCAAGACGCTGGAGTCGGCTCCTGAGGGCGCGACGCACTGGTCGACGCGCTCGATGGCCGCGCAGGTGGCGCTGTCGCAGTCGACGATCTCGAGGATGTGGCGGGCCTTCGGGCTCAGGCCCCATGGCGTGGAGGAGTTCAAGGTGTCGCCGGACCCCCAGTTCATCGACAAGGCGCGCGACGTCGCCGGGCTGTACTTGAACCCGCCGGAGGCAGCGGTGGTGCTCTGCGCGGACGACAAGACCCAGATCCAGGCTCTCGACCGCGCCGCGCCGGTGCTTGCCTTGATGCCGGGTGTGCCCCAGCGCCGAACCCACGACTACCGCCGCTTCGGCACCACCAACCTCCACGCGGCGCTCGACGCCGCCTCGGGCAAAGCCATCTCCTCGATGACCGCGCGCCGCCGCGCCATCGAGTTCCGCAAGTTCCTGGACCTCATCGACAGCGAAGTCCCCGAGGGCCTCAAGGCGCACGTCGTGCTGGACAACTCCTCCACCCACAAGACCCCCGCCATACAGCGCTGGCTGCTGCGCCACCCCCGCTTCAGCTTCCACCTCACCCCCACCCACAGCTCGTGGACGAACCTCGTCGAGCGCTGGTTCGCCGAGCTCACCACCAAATGGATCCGCCGCGGCACCCACACCAGCACCAAAGAGCCCACCGGCTCCATCCAGCACCGGATCGACCACCGGAACCACAACCCTCGCCCGTTCACATGGCACAAGAGCGCCGACGAGATACTCCACAACCTGGCAACATATCTCCAACGAATTCCTGACTCGGGACACTAGGAACAGGTACGGTATCATTTTAGCATGAACAGCGGCGAGATCTTCCCGAACGCACCGCTCGCGCTCGTTGCGGCCGAGGTGCGCTACCCGGCGGTTGCTGAGGGTGCCCTCGGCATGGCGATCCACAGGCGTATCCGCGACGCGCTCGGCGCTGACTGGGTGATCCACAACGACACCACACAGACTTTCGAGGCGGGCGTCGGTGCCGCTGGGCCGCAAGCGTCCCTGCGATCGGAGACGGTCGGCCGGATCACGTCCAGGAAACGAACGAGGATCATCACGGCCCGACCGGAGAACTTCACCGTGGAGGTCGTCGACTACGTGCGCTTCGCCGACTTTCGAGATCTCCTCGAACGGGCGTCGGCCGCAGTCGAGAGCGTGCTGAGGCCCGACGGAATTTCACGCGTCGGGCTCCGCTACATCGACGAGATCACCGTTCCCGAGTCAAAGCCGCAATGGAGCCGGTGGCTCGACTCGTCGCTGATGGCTCCGGCCCTGCCGCCTGAGCGCACCCCGACCGAATGGACGGGAGCGGTCCAGTACCAGGTGGCCCCGGACCAGTCCCTAGTTTTTCGGTACGGTCCGTCGGCTGGCCCAATCGTGTCGCCGGCCGGGCCCCTGAAGCGTCCTCGGGTGCCCGACGGGCCGATCTTCATGCTGGACTTCGACAGCTCGTGGCAACCGAGCGACATCCCAGCATTCACCGCCGACAGGATCATCAAGGCAACGGACCGCCTGCGTAGTCCCCTGCGGGCCCTGTTCGACAGCCTCCTCAAGCCCTCCCTACTGGAAGTCTTCAGACAGGACCTGACAAGTGACTGAATCGACGACTCAACTGACAACCGAGCCCACATCGGCGACATCGGTCAACACCCCTCATATCGATCAGCCGACGCGGCTGTCCCCCGACGTGGTGGCGAACATGGCCGGGACGCTGAGATCCGACGTCGGCGTCCTCTCTCAGGATGTGGCTCAAGTGTACAGCGATTCGCTTCGGATCCAGCTTGAGTCCCGCACCGACGAGGCGGCCAAGAGGGCGCCCGCCGACCTGCTCTCGGAACTCGCCGACCTCGGATTCTCGTGGACCTCCGTCGCGCGGATCGTCGGCGTGTCCATCCCCGCCGTCAGGAAATGGCGCCAGGGCGACGCGGTGTCGGGACACAACCGCCGAAGGCTCGCACGGCTCGTGGCCCTCGTAGGCGTGCTGGTGAACGACCATCTCATTTCTGACGTCGCCTCCTGGCTGGACATTCCCTTGGCCGAATCCAGCTTCACAGGAATCGACGTCCTCGCCGCCGGGCAGATCCACGACCTGGTGGAGTATGCGGCTGAGCACATCGGAAGCGCCGAACTCCTGGACCGGGCAGTGCCGGCTTGGCGGGACAGTTCGGACGACCGGTTCGAGGTCTACCGAGCCGGAGACGGCGAACGGGCAATCCGGATGCGAACTGAGGCCGGGGCCGGGTGAGCCTGGAGCCAGCGGCGGACCCGGAGCGGCTCTACTCGGCCGTCGGAGCCGACGTCAACCCGCATCGGCCGCTCTTCACGGGCGACGTCTTCTCCAGCGTCGACATCCCCGGCGTCGGCTCGTCGCCAGCCATCGTGATCGGACATCCCTGCGCGATTCGCGGCAGGAACGGGAAACTCGCCCAACGCACGCCCGTCGCCTCAGTAGAGGTACACGGCCAAATCGCACCGGCACTGTGGTGCGACGGATATTTCAACAGGATGCCATTGGCAGGCTTGCCGCTGGACGGTGAGTTTCATGTCGCTCGCCTCGATCAGTTCGGGCTCGCGCTCACCAGCGAACTTCTGGCCGCGCGTCGCCTGGCGTGCCTCTCCCACCCCGGGATCAACCAGCTCCAGCAGCGACTTGTTCACCACCAGACTCGGCTCGCTATTCCTTCAAGCCAGTTTCAGCAGGCCTTCGACCACACATACGAGGAAGCTGATCTGCTGGAGAATTGGAATACCGACCTCGCTGACATCGACGACGACCCCGCATCGAGTTTCGAGTCCTGGATTCGAGAAGGTGATCCCGACCGCCAGTCCCGGCTAGAGACGCACGAGGAGCGAGCACCCATTCGCCGTGAAATGCACCAGGCAATCAGCCAGAGAAGATCGGCCCTCCAATGAGCAGCTCTTCGGAGAGGACGTCGCCTTCATCACCACACAGCCATCCACGTCATCAAGGACAACGTCGGCAAGAACTGGGCCGAAGCCTCCGACATCGAGGGAATCGAACTGCGAGTCATCCGCCGCTCAACACCGTCTCCGGGTTGAGCTTCTGAGGAAACGATCGCGCACACAACGCCAAGTGCCTGTTGACCTCGCCCCTCAACGCCGCCGCACTCGATGCCTAACGGAGCTCCCGACGATGGAGTGCGATCAGCTAGCGCGTCTCATCGGTCGGCTACGTTGCTTCCGTGACTGAAGGGACTGCGGGGGCCGGCCGATGAGGCTGGCGGAGGCGGCGGAGCGTTCGTTCGCGCGGCATGAGACGTTCCATCCCCGGTACAGCTGGTTCCGAAAGGCATACACCCACGTCACCGAAGAGCCACGAATCTTCAGCCGCCCCGACGCTCCGGTGGAAATCGGAGTGGGTAAGAACATGGTGCGGGCAATTCGCTTCTGGGGAATGGCCGCAAGGCTGATCACGGACGACCCGAGCAACGCCAGAGGCCGTCAGGCGCGGTGCGTCCCCACGGCCGCACCGTCCGCAACCGCGACGCCCTGCGCCGCTGGATGACCGCCTACGCCGCAGCCACCTCGACCTCAGCGTCGTACGAGACCATCCGCGACGCCGCTTCGCCAGGCCAGTCCGACAAGCCCGCCAAGAGCACCACCATCCCCTACCGCACCGCACTCGAAGGGCTCTGGATGATCGAGGAGGTCCCGGCCTGGCTGCCGACCCGCCACCGCCTGCGCCGCCTCGCTTCGGCGCCAGTGCATCAGATGGCCGACCCCGCCATCGCGGCGAGACTCCTCGGCGTCACCGCCGAAGCCCTCCTGGAAGGCAGCGACGGGGCTGGGGCACGGCCCGAGAGGGAACGCTGTTGGGCACCCTGTTCGAGTTCCTCGTCACCCTGTCGGTGCGGGTCTACGCCCTAGCCTGCGAAGCTCGGGTCTTCCATCTGCGCACCCACGGCGGCGAGCACGAGGTCGACCTCATCGTCGAGCGCGCCGACGGCCGCATCGTGGCGTTCGAGGTCAAGCTCTCCGCGGCCATCGGCGACCGCGACGTCGCGCACCTGCGCTGGCTCGCCGATCGAGCCGGCCCCGGCCTGCTGGACGCGGCCGTGATCACCACCTGTGCCGAGACCTACCGCCGGCGCGACGGCACCGCGGTCATCCCGGCAGCCCTCCTCAGCGCCTGAGCGCCGCCATCCGCTTCGTTCAGCGCAGCCCTGTCGCCCGTCTCGTCCTGCATCCCTGCCGCAATCGTCAGGCTCCGTGTCCGCCGCGGCCCTGCGATACGATTGGGACGTGGACCAACCGGCACATTCGGGAACCGTTGGCGGCACTCAGCCCGAGACGACGCTCGCGGACCGTCCGGCGGCGCCTTACGAGGAGCACTTGGATGCCGCTTCCGCGCGCCGGCTGCGATCACAGCATCCTGAACTGGACTGGAGCGATCCCGAGGGTGCCCTCGAGACCCTGGCGATACTCAACGACCCGGAAGCGATGGCTGACCTCGAAGAAGCCGAAAACGACATAGCGACCGACAACCTGGTTCCCCTCGATCGCTATGCCCCTCCTCTCTAGACCGGCGCAGAAAGCGCTGGACCGGCTCACGGCTGCCGACCGCTCTAGGGCGCTGGAGATAATCGCCTCCCTCGACACGGATCCGTCCATGGGCAAGCGTCTTCAGGGACGGCTGAGCGGCTGCCGTTCAATGAGGTTCGGCGACTTCCGGATCATCCACCGGCAACGCGACGACGGAGTGGTCGTCGTGCTGCGAGTAGCGCCTCGCGGACGCGCCTACCGGCCCTGAGCCCCGTTCAGTGCTGGTGAGCCCGGCCACAGTGTGCGTCGATCTAGTAGCGCAAATGCCGTCGATATGGTGCCGTAGTGCTCGTGGAGTCGTTCCCACTCGCTACGGCCGCATCCTGGCGTTTTGAGGTCAAGCTATCCGCGGCCATCGGCGACCGCGACGTCGCACACCTGCGCTGGCCCGCCGATCGAGCCGGCCCCGGCCTGCTGGACGCGGCCGTGATCACCACCGGTGCCGAGGCCTACCGCCGGCGCGACGGCATCGCGGTCATCCCGGCAGCCCTCCTCAGCGCCTGAGCGCCACCATCCGCGCCTAACAGCCCAAGGCGAGTCAAGCGCAGTAGGCGACAGGATCGAAGTGTAGAGTCTCCGGCTCGTGGCTCTCAGCGACACTGCGGCAAAGCGAGTGGAGCGGTTCCTGGCCGCGCATCCGACGGGGCCCCTGGTGGTGTGTGTCGGGTCGGCGAGTGTGGCTGGGATCGTGTGGCTGGCCGAACGCTCCCGGGGTCGGCCGGTGACCCTGATCATCGGCGACATGAAGAGCCGCAACTTCGCGAAGGCCACAGACGCCCACCGCCGCACGGCTCTCGGCTTCGTTCAGCGCAGCGACGTGACCGTGCTCAACTGGTACCGCACCGATCGCTCCAACCAAGGACGCTCCGAGGCCCACCTCAAGGTCTGGGCCGCCTGCGACCACGCTGGAGCCCCGCAGGCCTTTCTGGTCGGGTCGGCCAATCTCACCATGGCCGGACTGCACGACAACGTCGAGACGATGACCGTCGCCGACGCTTCCGACCACAGCTACCTGCGCAGCACCCTCCAGCAGCTGCAGAACAAGGCCTGGGACGCCAAGGAGCGACTAGAGGAGTGGATCGAGCACGGCGATGCCCCCGCTGACCGCCACCACCCCCGAGGCCGCCGATCCGGCCGGTCGCAGGCGGGCAACGCGAGCAGGCGGCAAGCTCCTGCCGCATCCACCGGTTGTGGACCACAGATCCTTGCCGTGGCGTCCCTGGCAGTGGTGGGAGCTACTTGGCTGCTTCGCCGTGGGCGTCACTCGCGCTCGCACCGGTACCGCACCTGACGGTCGCCGGTCCCCGGCCGTCACGGCAACCGAACAGGGCTCAACTGCGTGCGACTAGCGCGGTAGATGAACGGGCCGGTCAGGCCTACAAGCTGTTCTATTCGTCGCCACTGGCACATGAGCACCTCAAGCTGTTCCCAGACCGTTCGGGCATCGGCGCTGCTTAGGACGACAAGTCGCGCTCCGTGCTGGACTACCGTGTCGACCTCTGCGACACGCCTCGATATCTTCGCATCCCGGGAAATAGCGATCATTCCCCTGTCCGCGACGTATGGAATCCAGTCGACATCGTCAACATCCGTACTCGCGACAGCGCACGGAGGCCGCTGACTCTTGTGGATGATGTCGCCAGGATCTCCCGGGTAGGTCGCGTCAGGGCGGAGTCCGGCGACAACCTTGCCGAGACCGAGGATGTCGGCGTCGAAGTAGTAGCGGACCCTGGCGGGTTTCACGCCGCGAGAGGCGCGGCGCGGGAAGTCTCATACGCCACCGCCCAGCGGACATCCTGCACGGCCAGATCGAACTGATCGGCTACCTCCTCCTCGGACTCTCCCCCATCAAGATGCTCGAAGATCGCCGATGTGCTGATGCCGCATACGGCGGGGCGTCCAAAGCGGCGGCCCGGACGGCACCGGACGGGTGAGCTCGCATCGTCGTGCGGCCTCCATGCGACAGGCAGATCATCGTCCCATTCGACACGCTTCACGAATGACTCAGCCGGTGGCAACTGCATCAACTGACCGCTGACAGGCGCGATGAGCCACAGGTCGCCGGGCAGGTCGCATTCCTGCTGGAAGCGCATCAGCAGTCGCGGACCCTCACCCACCCACGGACGGGCATGGGCCAGCGGGTGCTCGACGCCCAACTCATCCCTGAGAGCAGCAACGAACTTCCTGATCTCGTGAAGCCGCACACCGAGTTCTCGGCGATACTGACGCAACAGACCGGCTTCGACGAACTCGGCCCACGTGAGGCTGCGTTCGCCTGTCGGCTCAATGCGAATCACCGGCGGATAGACGCGCCGCCCGCGCTCGCCGCCGTCGAGCCACCACGCGAGCGTGCTGGGGCTCATACGCAGAATCTCCGCAGCGTCCGCAAGGGAGTACATGGGACGGTTCAGCGTCTTCACATCCACGCTTCCATGATGCCCGACAAACACTGCCCCTACACCGGCGTGTTCACAACGGGAGGACGCCGCGGGGAATCAGGCGTTGATCGACCGGGGCGACCGCTCGTGGTCACGCGCGTGAGTTCTGTGGCTGTTGGTTTGGGTGGTAGGTCCATTTGAAGGGTTTGGCCCGGTTGTTGTAGTCGTCGATGTAGTCGAGGATGGCTCCGGCGAGGTCGCTGGTGTGGGCGAACTCGGCTGTGTCGAGGAGTTGTCGGGTGAGGATGGAGAACCACATCTCGATCTGGTTGAGCCAGGATGCGTGGGTGGGGGCGCGGTGCAGGAACACGCGGTGGTGGCCGTCGAGGAACTCCTCGACGGCGGCGGTGCAGTGGGTGGCGAGGTTGTCGACGATGCAGCGCAGCTCGAGGTGGGCGGGCACCATGGAGTCCAGCTCGGCGAGGAACGCCACGAAGTTGTCCGAGCGGACCGAGTCTGTGGGCGCGGCGACGACTTCGCCGGCGGCGCACTCGAACGCGGCGAACAGTGCCTTGGTGCCGTGGCGGCGGTACTCGAACTCCTGTCGGGCGACCCGCCCGGCGGCGGCGCCGTCGGCGGGCCGCGCCGGGCGGGCCGCGCCGACGCGGCTCTTGGCCTGCATGGCGGTCTTCTCGTCGACGCTGAACACCGCCCAGTTGTCCCGCAGGTCGAGGCACAGCCCGCAGACGTCGGCGGCCTCGGCGTCGAAGTCTGCGTCATGGGAGGCCGTCCACGAGCGCGCCTGCTGCGGCTTGAGGCCCATCGAGGCGCAGATCCGCCACACCTGCGAGTCCGAGATCGCGATGGCGAGGTCCTCGCGCATGATCCGGCCGACCTCGGGCATCGACATGCGGGCCTTGAGCCGCCGCCCGCCGAGCTGGCCCGCCTCGGGGGGCCGCGTCGTGATCGTCTCGACCAAAGCCAGCCTCTCCGCGGGCCCATACACACGCGGCCGGCCCGAGCGCGGCCAGTCCGCGAGCCCGCCCAGGCCCGCCCCGCCGCAACGGCGCCGCCACACGTCCACCTGGTCGCGGTTCAGGCCCACCGCCTCACCGATCACCGGAGACGACAACCCCTCAGCAGCCATCAGCACCACCCTGGCACGCTGCCAATCCCGCCGCGGCGGCATCGACGCAGCCACCCGCGCCTCCAACACCGCCCGATCAGCCTCGCGCACCTTCAAAGTCCTAGGAACAGTCATAACCCGACCCTAACACAGCCATATGACTACCGCGAGCATGCACTAGCAGCCCCGCACCAGGCTCAAGCAACGGATCGCCCACCGGCCCATGGTAGATCACGTGCCGGGACGGCTCTGGTGAGCACCCGTCCCCCGCCGCCGGTATCGGCCGCCCCGGTAGCTTGACCGGGCATGAGCCTGCTTGAAGTCCAAGAGTCGATCCTCGAGACCGTCAGCGATGGTGAGCCGCTGGCTGTGCCCAGGATGCAGCCGGCGTCGGGCGGGCCGTACCCGCTGATCGTGATGTTCATGGACAAGCCGGGCATCAGAGAAGGGCTCCGCGCCTTCGGAAGGCGCCTGGCCGCCAACGGCTACGACGTGATCCTGCCGGACCTGTACCACCGCCACGGACGGATGATCGGCTACGGGCCGGCTGAGCTGGCGGCTGATCCCGGGGCCCAGGATCAGCTGGTGTCACTGATGATGTCGTTGACCGACGAGGGCATCCAGAACGACCTCGACGCGGCGTTGGGCGCGGCGGCCGCCGACCGGGCGGCAGGACGGGTGGAGTCCGCCGGCTGCATCGGCTTCTGCCTCGGGGCGCGGGCCGTGTTCCGCACGATGATGCGCCTGCCCGATCAGTTCAAGGCGGGCGCGATGTGGCATCCGTCCTTCCTGGTGGACGGTGAGCCCGACTCGCCCCACCTGACCGCCGGAGGCCTGGCCGGCTCGCTCTACGCCGGCTTCGGCGAGGCCGACAAGATGATGAGCGTGGCCAGCATGCAGCCCTTCATCCAGGCGGTCTCCACCCTGGGCGAGCAGGTCACTGTCGACATACTGCCCGGGGCCGACCACGCCTACACGTGGCCGGACGCGCACACGTACAACGAGGCTGCCGCCGAGCGGGCATGGTCCCAGACGCTGGCCCTGTTCGGCTCCGTGCTGACCCCGGCGCGTGGCTGACCCTTCGGTCAAGTACCAGACCGTCGACGACCTGCGTCGGCGGGCCCGGCACCGGATACCGCGGTTCGCCTGGGAGTACCTCGACAGCGGCGAGGGCGACGAGCGGGCCAGCGCCCGCAATGTCGAGTCCCTCCGGCGGGTGCTGTTGACGCCTCGCTTCCTCAAGGGCGAACTGGAGCCTGATGTCAGCACCGATCTGTTCGGGGTCCACTACTCGCTGCCGGTGGGGATCGCCCCGGTGGGCCTGACCGGGCTGATCTGGCCGGGCGCGGACATCACTCTGGCCGAGACCGCGGCCCGATGCCGGATCCCGTACGTGGCCAGCACGGTCAACACCGCCGATGTGGAGGACGTGGGACCCCGTGCCGGCGACATGGGCTGGTTCCAGCTCTACCCGCCGCGAGATGAAGCAGTCCGTGAGGACCTGCTCGGCCGGGCCCAGCAGGCGGGCTTCCGCGTCCTAGTGGTGACGGCCGACGTGCCGGCCCGGGCCCGCCGGGAGGGCCAGACCCGGGAGCGGGTCTCGATGCCGCCCCGGATCACGCCCCGCCATGTGACCCAGGCCGCTCTCCGGCCGGCGTGGACGCTCGGGCTGCTGCGAAACGGCCTGCCCCGGTTCCACACCCTGGAGCGCTACGTGGACCGGGCCACTCTGCGGGAGCTGGCCGGCTTCGTGGGGGCCAGCCTGGGCGGCACCCTGTCGTGGGACTATCTGGCCGAGACGTGCGAGCTGTGGCCCGGACCGGTGGTGGTCAAGGGGATCCTGCACCCCGACGACGCCGAGCGCTGCGTCGACACCGGCGCCGACGCAGTGGTGGTGTCGAACCACGGAGGGCGCCAACTCGACGCCGCGCCGGCCGCCATCGAGGCGCTGGGCCCGATCGTGGAACGCATCGGCGGGACCGTGCCGGTGCTGTTCGACGGCGGCATCCGCAGCGGCCTCGACATCGCCCGGGCGCTGGCCCTCGGCGCCGATTTTGCGCTCTCAGCCAGGGCGTTCATGTACGGCCTGTGCGCTCTGGGAGCCGGAGGCGCCGGGTTCGTGGCTTCGATGTTCGAGCAGCAGTTGACGACCGTCATGCACCAACTCGGCTGCCAGCGCCTAGCCGAACTACGAGACCGCGACCCCCGAATCGGGCCACTCTTCGGTCTATCGAAATAAGTTTCATGCTTTCTGACGTTGTATCGTGGTCGCTGCCCTCTAGGGTAGGGGCCGTGAAGGTTGCAGTACTGCCCGATCCTGCCCAAGCGCACACGGGAAGGCCGCGGTGACATCCATCCGGCGCCCCACCAAGGAGACCGCGCGCCTCGGTGACGCGATCTACGAGCGCGACATCCGGCCGCGGATCGAGGCGGACCACCATGGCGAGTACGTCGCCATCGACATCGACAGCGGAAGCTGGGCTGTCGCCGACAGCATCCTCGGCGCGGCCGAGCGGCTGCGGGAGCAATCCCCGGACGCCCATGATGTCTGGTCCGTAAGGGTCGGATACCGGGCTCTGCATCACTTCGGAGGGCGTCCCTTGAGGAGAGCGAAGTGATCGAGGGCGTCGTGGAGGGGTGCGACGGTGTATGTTGCGGTGTATGCAGAGGACGAACGTGTATCTAACTGAGGACCAGAGCCGGTACCTGGAGGCGCGCGCCGAAGCCACCGGTACAACCCGCAGCGCTGTCCTGCGGAACATCATCGATGACGCCGCGGCCCGGCCCGCAGTGCTCGACGACGAAGTCAAGCGAGCATTCGCGGCTCTGGCTGACGAGTACGCCGAGGTGTCCGCCCGACTGTTCGCCGACGATCCAGACCTCAGCGTCGATCCTCTCGAGGACGACTAGTGCGGGCATCCCGCCGTTGACTGCCCGCTGGTCGTGATCATTGTCGACGACCACCTTGCGGTGTGGGCGCTTGCGGGCCGGGGCAGACGGCTATGGCCCGGTGAGGCTCCCACGATTCCGTGGGGCTTCCACTTCCGTTTGCTGCGCGCGCTGCTCGACAGCCGGGTGCGCGGCCGTTTGAGCGAGGGAATCGACGAGCGAATGGTGCGCGCCGCTCTGGCGCCGCCGACCGATGTGCTGACGGTGCTCGACCCCCGCCACCTGACGGTCACGGCCGCACAGCTCATGTCGCGGCACCGGCTCAGCGTCGTCACCTCCGAACTTCTCGCCGCCGCCCTGGTCCACCGCTCTCCCGTGCATGTGGCCGAGGCGAACGTCGGCCGCTCATGGCCCGACGCCTTCGCCAAGGAGGGCATGGAACTCCACATCCACCCCTCGGGCACATGAATCGCCGCAGCCGCCCGGCTCTCAACGGATCAGACCGAGTTCTTTCTGAAGCGCATGCGGGATCTTGTGCGGTGCCGGGCGGCGTACGACTTCTTCGTGGGAAAGCGGTTCGGAAACCCAGACCGGCCGAGCGGTCCCGGTCACGGCCGCACCACCGGCACCTCTTGCCGGGACAACGGTTTGTGACCCGCAGACGGGCCAACGCCGGGGCGAGCGTTGCGCGACCATGGCCCGCTTGGCATCCTGACGGCGATCATCGCGAAGTGAAGGAGTGGCGATGGGGCCGAGAGTCAGGGGTGCCGAGACGGTCTACGCAGTGGCCAAGGCCTGGGTGGAACGCGGGTTGAAATCCGACGATTCGTTGTTCACGCCCGGAACAGCGATTTGGTCGACCGAGGGCTTGGACGAACTCCACCGGCGGTTCCTCGACCGACCGGACGAGTCCAAGAAGAGAGAGTTCTGGGCGAAGTTGGAGCGACAACTGGCAGAGTCTCCGCCACACGTCTATCAACTAATGGCAGAAGTGCTGTATGTGTACTTTGTTGTTGCCAAAAGAAAGGACAGCACCGACGTTCAAGCATCCCTGAACAAGGTCTTGGGATGGTCGGACGAAGTTGTGGAAATACCCCCCGGGATGGTCGCTGGCTTGACGCCTGGCCTCGGCCGCGGCGGTCAACGATTTCATGGAGCGAACCGTCCGTACAATATCGGCTTCATCATCGAGTTTGCGAGCCAGTGGAAGAGCGAGGAAGCCGTTGAGCGCCAACGCTTGCTCAACGATCCGTTCGCATTCAAGAGATTCGTGATGGGTCTGACACTTCAGAGCGCCATGTTTGACGGCTCTCAAGAGAAACCTGCTATGCAGCGGCAGGCGCTCCTGCATCTTGTCCACCCGGACACGTTCGAGTTCATCATGAGCCCCAACCAGAAGAATGAGATCGTAAGAGCCTACGAGAGTCTCCTTCCTTCTCTGGATGAAGACGTCGATCGCAACCTTCAGGTCATTCGCAGCGTGCTTGAAAAACGGTACGGCGAGGGTTTCAAGTTCTATAACAAGCGGATTCGTATGTACTGGAACAAGTCGTACGCCCGAGACCCATGGGTTCAACTCATCGCCAAGACTCAGGAGCAGATGGAATCAGGCGAACTTGAAGCCGTAGAGAACGCGTACAAGATTGAGATCGGGCAGAGGCTCGCAGCGGCGCGCGCTGCCGTGCTTGCGAAGTCGAGCGACTGGCCAGAGATCGTCAAGAACAGCATCCGCAGGAGCGAGAACCTCATCCACTCTGCAGATAAAGGGCGGCTCCAGGACTGGATCGACGAGGCGCCGGGCAGTGCGCATGAAGCCCTCTCGTTGCTCTGGAGCGACGACGACACGCCGCCGTCCGAGCGAATAACAGCATTCATGACCCTGTTTCCCGAATCCGCGATCTCCGGGGTAGGCACCCGAACGAACATCGCATCGGTGCTGCTGATGGGACTCGACGCCGAACAGCATCCGCCGTTCCGGACGACTCTGTTCAAGCAAGCGTATGAGCACACCGACTACGAGATTCCGGGTCCGGACGCCGACGAAGCGGCAACCTACGACCACGCGCTCGGGTTTCTCGACCGACTCATCGACAAGGCCGTGGAGCACGATCTGGAGTTGCGCCGCCTTGACGCCCAGTCGGCCGTTTTCATGTTCTTCGGCAGTGAGGAGGGGCGCGACGACACGCAGCCAGACAATGGGGAGGGAGAATCTGAGCCGAAGAATCTGGATGCGCTCGCTAAGGCGCTGTGCCTTCCGGTTTCGTTTCTTAAGAGGATCGAGAGGCAGCTTGAACGCAAGCTGCAGGTGATCTTCCAGGGGCCGCCGGGTACTGGCAAGACCCATGTTGCGCAGAAGTTCGCAAGATGGCTGGCCGGCGATAGGGAGCGGGTCACGCTTGTGCAGTTCCATCCGTCATACGCCTACGAGGACTTCGTTGAGGGCTACCGCCCGCACTTGGAGGACGGGCAGCCGACCTTCAAGCTCAAGCGCGGTCCGCTCCGGCGAGTGGCAGCGAACGCGGAAGCCGACCCGAAAAACCGGCACTTCCTGGTGATCGACGAGATCAACCGCGGCAACGTGGCCAAGGTGTTCGGTGAGCTGTACTTCCTGTTGGAGTACCGCGACGAGGAAGTGCGCCTGCAGTACTCGAACACGCCCTTCTCCCTCCCGAAGAACCTCTACATCATCGGAACGATGAACACCGCGGACCGTTCGATCGCGCTCGTGGACCTGGCTCTGCGCCGCCGGTTCAGCTTCGTCGAGTTCCACCCCGACGACGAGCCCATCAGGGGCCTGCTGCCCAAGTGGCTCAAGAATCATGACAAGACCGAGATGGCCTGGGCGGCCGACCTGCTGGACGAGGCCAACGCTTTGCTGAAGAAAGACCGCAACGTGGCCATCGGGCCGAGTTACCTCTTCGAGGAGGACCTCAGCGAGGAGGTCCTCGCGGACATCTGGCGACATAGCGTCATTCCGTACGTCGAGGAGGCGCTCATCGGCAACCCCGACCGCGTCCGGGAGTTCGACTTGGACCGACTGCTGGACCGGCTGCGACGCAACGGCGTAAGCGTCCCAGCGTCCGGGATGAGCGATGACTCCGACACGGATCCCGGCGAAGAGGCCGACCGCTCCGATGGTGACGCCTCATCTGCTGACGACGCGTCCCGCGGCACCCAGGCCGACAGCGCATCGTCGAGCGGCGAGGATGCCGGCGGCGAAGCACCCCGCACATAGAACCGACCGGACCATGCTCCACGTCGATCTGCGAGAGTACGAGCCGAGCGAGCAGACACTCACGATGGATCAGCGAGACGCGCTGCTTGGAGCCGAGGCGTTGAAGCTGTCGATCGAGCCGATTACGGGCACGGGCGACCGGTACCTGGTCAAACCTGGATCGACGGTTGGTGCCGTCGAGATCGGCGACATGTCGGTGCATGTCCAGCCGAAGATCGGGATTCCACATCTGCTTTCGCTCGCCTGCTACGCGATGAGGCTGTTCAGGCCTCAGGACGACACGTTCGACTTCAAGAAGGACGAGGCGCTTCCCGACGTGCTTGCGCTCGCGCTCGCAGCTGCGGCGCGCCAGGCGTTCGCCCACGGCTTGCTGCACGGCTACCGCATCGAAGAGGACACCCTCCAGACGGTTCGGGGGCGGATCAGGATCGATGACCAGATCCGGCAGCGACCGGGGTTCATGCTTCCCATCGACGTCCGCTACGACGAGTTCACCGACGACATCGTAGAGAACCGGCTCGTCAAGGCCGCCGCCGCCCGTCTGGCGCGGATGCGCCTCCGCTCGGACGACGCCCGTGCAAAGTTGAGCTGGGTCGTCGGGATGCTCGCACAGGTGTCGCTCGTCGAGTTCGAGGCGAGCGACCTGCCCGAGACTCGCTTCACCCGCCTCAACGAGCACTACCGGGACGTGCTGGCGCTCGCCCGTCTCATTCTGCGCCACAGCGCCTTCTCATCGGCCCGCGGCCCCGTGCGGGCGTCGGGCTTCCTCGTCGACATGAACAAGCTGTTCCAGGAGTTCGTCACCGTCGCACTGCGCGAGGCGATGAACGCCTCCGAACACGAGTTGCGCTCCGACAAGCGCCTTCCCAAGATCACCCTCGACGAAGGCGAACTGGTCACGCTCGAGCCCGACCTCTCGTGGTGGGACGGCGGCACCGTCTGCACGTTCGTGGGCGACGCGAAGTACAAGAGGCTGATGAGCGGGTCGGTGCCGAACGCCGACCTGTACCAGCTGCTGGCCTACGCCACGGCGCTGGGTCTCCCGGGCGGGCTCCTGGTATACGCGCAGGGCGAGGCCGAAACCGTGTCACACGTCGTCCGGCGCGCCGGCAAGCGGCTTGAGGTGGTGGCGCTCGACCTGTCCGGCACACTCGACGACGTGCTGGAGCGAGTGGCCGACGTTGCAGCCAGCGTGCAAGTATTGAGGGAACGGACCAAGCGGGCCATGATCGCGGCATAGTCTCGTGACGATGCACCTAGAACCGCCATTCGAGACGAAGATCCCCAACGCTGACACCACCGAGGCGCTGCGCCAGGCTGAGTCGGGAGCCGACCTAGCCGAGTACACCACCCTGGAGGAGTTCAAAACGGCGCCGCGGTGAACCATGCGGGCGCTGGCGACTCGCGGCTTCGGGGCCGGCAGCTTCGAGACCGGGCAGATCCCGCACCGGATCGCAGGGCACGCCGGCAGCCATCGCGTCTCGCAGCTGCCCGGCCGCCGCCACGAGTGCGTCGGGCTGAAGCAATCCCGTCACTCGCCGCGGCCTGTCCTCGCCAGCGTCCGCTTCACTCGCCGTGGACGTACTGCCAGCCGAAGCGGCCCTTGATGCAGAGATGGCCGCTGGTGACCGAGTGATCGGCGGGGGAGGTGACCTTCACGATCCGCTCGTCCTGCACATGCAGATCGAGGTTGCAGCCCACCCCGCAGTAGGAGCACACCGTGCGGGTGACGGTCTGATCTTCCGGGCGCCACTCCCCCACCTCTCGCAGGTCGTACTCGGTCTTGAACTGGAGAGCGCCGGTGGGGCACACCCCGACGCAGTTGCCGCAGTAGACGCAGGCCGAGTCGGGCAGGGTCACGTCGAACTCGGTGGAGATCCGGGCGTCGAAGCCCCGGCCGGCCACGGCTATGGCGAAGGTGTGCTGGGCGTCGTCGCCGCAGGCCTCCACGCACTTGTAGCACAGCACGCACTTGGAGTAGTCCCGGATGTAGAGCTCGTCCTGGACCTTGACCGGCTCCTCGACCCGCTCGACCGGATGGTCCTCGTCGCCGTAGCGGTCGGGGTCGGCGCCGTAGGCCTTCATCCAGTGGTGCAAGTCGTCGGCCTGGCTCAGGTCTACACCGGAGCCGAGGAACTCGAGCACCATGCGGCGGCTGTGGCGCACCCGGGGGGTGTCGGTCTGGACGACCATCCCCTCTTCGGCCTGCCGGGAGCACGACGGCACCAGCGCCCGGGACCCCTCCAGCTCCACCACGCACACCCGGCACACGTTGACCGGGGTCAGGTTCTCGGCCCAGCACAGCGTGGGCGTCTCGATGCCGGCCTCGACGCAGGCGGCGTGGATGGTGGAACCCTCCGCCACCTCGACGGGCCGACCGTCGATGGTGATCGTGACGGCGGTCTCTGTGATGGTCGTGTCGGTCATCGGGAGGGCGCCGACGCTATCAGGCCCAGGTCCAGGGCGGAGCGGACCGCCGACGCCGCAGTGTGGCCCAGGCCGCATATGGAGGCGTCCACCATGACCTCGGCCATCTCGTCGATCAAGGCCCGGCGGGCCGGCGACAGCGACCCTCGCCTCTGCATCTGAACCAGCGTCTCATGCTGGCGCACCGCGCCGACCCGGCACGGCACGCACTGCCCGCACGACTCGTTGCGGAAGAACTCGGCGATGCGCACCACGACGTCTGTCATGTCGTCCGACGTGTCGAAGGCCATCACCACGCCCGAGCCGAGGGTGGTGCCCGCGGCCCTGGTGTCTTCCAGCGTCAGCGGCAACCCGAGCGAATCGGGGCCGACGAACGATCCAGCCGCGCCGCCCATCAGCACCGCCTGCAGTTCGCCGTTGCCGGCGACGCCGCCCGCCAGTTCCAGCAGATCGCCCAGAGTCGTGCCGAACTGCACCTCGTAGAGGCCGGGGCGGCCGACCTTGCCCGACAGGCACAGCAGCTTGGTGCCCGGCGACCGTTCGGTCCCCCGGCTGCGGTAGGCGTCGGGACCCTCGAGGATGATGTCGAGGACGTTCAGCAGGGTTTCGGGATTGTTGATGGCGGTGGGCTCGCCGAACAGGCCGTGGGTGGTGGGGAACGGCGGCTTGTTGCGAGGCTCGCCCCGGAACCCCTCAAGCGAGTTGAACAGGGCGGTCTCCTCGCCGCAGATGTAGGCACCCGCCCCCCGCCAGATGGTTATGTCGAAGTCGTGGCCCGTGCCGGCCGCATCCTCGCCCAGCAGCCCCGCGGCCCGGGCAGCATCGATGGCTCCCTGAAGCCGGGCGGTGGCCAGCGGGTACTCGCCGCGGATGTAGATCCAGCCGTTCTGCGCGCCGGTGGCCAGACCGGCGATGGTCATGGTCTCGATCACCGCGAACGGGTCTTGCTCCATGACTATGCGGTCCTTGAATGTGCCCGGCTCGGACTCGTCGCAGTTGGCCACCACGTGCTTGGGCCGTCCGGTCTCGCCGGCCACGGCCCGCCACTTCACCCCGGTGGGGAAGGCAGCTCCGCCCCGTCCCGACAGCCCCGAGGCGGCCACCGCCTCAAGCACTGCCTCAGCGCCCATCTCACCGGCCCGGCGCAGGGCCTCGTAGCCGCCGTGGGCGATGTAGGAATCCAGCGACTCTGGGTCGGCCACGCCGATGCGGCGCAACAGACGCAGGGACGGGTCGCCGGCCTGGGGCAGTTCGAAGGGCTCGTCGTCGGCGGGCACATAGTCGGGACGCCCGCCGGACCCCTGAACGAACAAGGCGGGGGCTCGCTCGCACTGGCCCAGGCACGGTCCCAGGTGCACATGGCCTCCCGCCGCCCGCACCGAGGCGGCCAGGTCGTCGTATCCCGCGATCTGGCAGGCCGCGTCGACGCACACGTGGAAGGTGTCGCCGTCGTGGTCGGGAGGCTCGGTGCGGAACAGGTCGTAGAACGTGGCCACGCTGAAAGCCTCCGCCGGAGGCACGTCCAGCACCCCGGCCACATAGTTGACGCCGCCGGGGCTGATCCAGCCGGCCTCGTTCTGGAGGGCGTGCAGCGCGGGCAGCAGGAAGTGGCGGCGCTCACGGCGCCGGGCCGTGCCGGAGGTGTACAGCCTCTCGGTCTCGGCCTGCACCACCGGATCCACCCCCCGGCCGCGCAACGCGGCGTCGACCGCGGCGGCCTCGGCGTCGGTGGCGCGGTCCGCGCCCAAATGGATGTCGGTCATGCTGTCGCGTTCCTACCAGGTAACCGTGGCACTCCCTGCGGAACTGGCAGAAGAATGCGCTCGTGCCATGCAAGAAGCTGCCAATTCCCCGACCGCCGCCAGCGCTGCCGCAAACCGGCGGCAGAATGCACGCACAGCATTCGAAACGCTGCCTGTTTGTGTGGGTGGGCCGGTCATGCGCTAGACGGAAGCGCGCTCCGGTTGGAGCTTGGAGATGCGGATGGCGGCCGCCTTGAATTCTGCCGTGCCCGAGCGCGGGTCCCACTCGTCGTTGGTGAGCACGTTGGCGTCCACCAACTCGGGAAAGTGGAAGGTCGTGAACGTGAGGCCCGACGGGATGTCCGGCTGGAGGCGCACGTCCATCTCCACCGAGCCGCGGGGCGAGGTGACCAGCACCCGCTCACCGTCGACGACGCCGAGCGCGGCCGCGTCGGCCGGGTTGACGTCGAGGGCGTCGCCGTAGCGGATGGGAGATGCGTAGCCGCCCGACTGGACCCCGGTGTTGTAGGAGTCGAGCGCCCGACCGGTGGTGAGACGCAGCGGGAACTCGTCGCTGAGCCGCTCCGCGGGCGGGGCGTGGCGGGTGACGCTGAACGGTGCGGGATCATGGCCCTCCAAGTCGTCGGCCCACAGCCAGCCGTGGAGGAACTCCGAGCCGGGGTCGTCCTCGCTGCCGCAGGGCCACTGGATGCCGCCGGAGGACTCCAGACGCTCCCAGGACATGCCGGCGTGCATCGGTGACAACGACCTCACCTCGTTCCACAGGTCCTCGGGCCCGGGACGGCCCCAGTCGGCGCCGAGGCGTCGGGCCAGTTCTCCGATGATGTCGATGTCGTGGCGGGCCTCACCGGGCGGCGGCACCGCGGCGCGGACCCGCTGCACCCGCCGCTCGCTGGAGGTGACCGTGCCCTCGGACTCGGCCCACGCCACCGAGGCCGGCAGCACCACGTCCGCCATCTCCGCGGTGCGGGTCATGAAGATGTCCTGCACCACCAGGATGTCTAGTCCGGACAGCAGCTTGCGGGCGTGCTCCACGTCGGCCTCGGAATCGGCCGGGTTCTCGCCGATCACGTAGCAGGCCCGCAACTCGCCGGCCTCCATCGCCTCGAACATCAGCGTCAGGTGCTTGCCCGGCACGCCGTTGAGTTCGGTGCCGTAGACGGCCTCGAACTTGGCCCGCACCTCGTCGTCGTCCACGGACTGGAAGCCGGGGAACCGGTTGGGTATGGCGCCCATGTCGCCGCCGCCCTGCACGTTGTTCTGGCCCCTCAGGGGGCACAGGCCCGAGCCCCGGCGGCCCACATGGCCGGTGAGCAGGGCCAGGTTGCACAGCGACACCACGTTGTCGACCGCGTTGTGGTGCTCGGTGATGCCCAAAGTCCACAGGATCTGGGCCTTGGGCGCGGCGGCGTAGGCGTGGGCCATCTCCCGGATGGCCTCGGCCGGCACGCCCGTCTCGCCTGCCGCCCAGTCGAGCGTGTGCGACTCGACGTGGGCTGCGTAGGCCTCGAAGCCCC
This sequence comes from Acidimicrobiales bacterium, assembly GCA_965116865.1. Lineage (GTDB taxonomy): Bacteria > Actinomycetota > Acidimicrobiia > Acidimicrobiales > Aldehydirespiratoraceae > Aldehydirespirator. Next base: position 1,919,065 of record OZ220727.1, read on the forward strand.
GTGTGGAGCGGGCAATGAAGTCCGGGTTGTGCAACCCGGCGTGGATGATCTCGCGCCCCATGGCGTTGGCCAGCGCGATGTCGGTGCCGACCGACAGTCCCAGCCAGCGGTCGGCGAACTTGGCCGAGGACGTACGCCGCGGGTCGATGGCGTACATGCGGGCGCCGTTGCGGAGGGCCTTGAGGACGTGGTGGAAGAAGATCGGGTGGGCTTCACGGGCGTTGGAGCCCCACAGCAGGATCACGTCGGCCTGCTCGACCTCCGCATACGACGACGTCCCGCCTCCCGCTCCGAACACTGTCGCCAGACCGACGACGGAAGGAGCGTGTCAAGTTCGGTTGCAGGAGTCGATGTTGTTCGACCCGACTGCCGTGCGGATGAACTTCTGGGCCGCGTAGTTCATCTCGTTGGTGGCCTTGGAGCAGCTGAACATGCCGAACCCGTCGGGTCCGTGACGGTCGAGCACCTCCCTGAATCCGTCGACGGCCCGGTCGAGGGCCTCGTCCCAGGTGGCGGGCCGCAGCCTCCCGGCGTCGCGCACCATCGGCGTGGTCAGCCGCGGCAAGCGCTTGTCGCGTGATCGTCCGCCCATTCGCCCTTCTTCTCCTTGTTGCTAGCTCACGCAGCCCGGACGCCAACCCAGCGACAGAGTCTCCCGGGCCTGGCCCGGAGACTGGATTCTGCCACCCATTGCCTCCACTGCCTCCCCCGCCCGGCCTCCCCCGCCCGGCGCACGAGGTCCGCATTCGACGCACGCGCGCCGCGGGCCAGGCACAGGTTGTCCTCCGGCCCCAACCTTATGTGGCCGCCGGGCATGATGGACTGGACCACCCAAGCCGCCTCCAGCGCGGCCGCCGCGATCTGAGTGGGCGTTGCCGGCAGGTCGGAATGCCTGCCCGCGGCACCGCCCGCACCGGTCACCGCGCAGGTGATGATCGGGTTGCGGTTCACTGCCGCAATTCTACCGCGCCCGACCCGGTCCCACCGTTAGGATCACGGCATGCGGCCGGGTCCGGGTCCACGGCATCCCGCACCGTGACGCCTCCACGCGGACTCCGAACCACCCTGGAGCGTCTCTCGCGGCGCGGCCGGCGCGTCGCATGCAACGCCGTCCCGGCCGTGATGACGGCCGCGGCTCTTGCCGCTGTCCTCGGGTGCGGTTCCGATCCTGCGCCGGAACCCCCGAGCGGACAAGCCGCCGGAGAGGCCGGCAGTCCTGACGCTTCCGGGACGCGGACGTCTGCAGCACCATCATCTCAGGACAGAGGAGCCGGAGAGGCCGGCAGTCCTGACGCTTCCGGGACGTCCTCCCATGCCGGGGGGAGCGCCGACGCGGGCGCGCCAGCGATCGACTCCTCGCCGATTCCCGGAAGCACCGGAGAGGCCGGCCCCGTCCCCGCCCCGTCCCACAACCCGGCCACCACCCCCGGCAGCGCCGACGACACACCAACCGCCACAACACCCGGCAGCCCCGACGACACACCATCGGGCGCGGACGCTGCGGCGGTGCTCGCCGAGTTGGAGGCCACAACACCCGGCAGCCCCGACGACACACCATCGGCGGGCGATCCCGGCCCGCCGGAGCCGGACCAGCCCGAAGACGGCGCGGCGCGGCCCGAAGAACCCGGCACTGAGGGGACTGCCGCGCCCCCACCGGCCGGCGCCCGGGACGACGACGCGGCAAACCAGGCGCCGGAGTCGAAAGAGTCCGGCGCCGGTGTCGTGGAACCGTCCGATCCAGGCGACGCGACCGCCGCGCCTGACACTTCCGGCAGCGAGGTGGCGCACCTCGCCTACGAGCTGTTCGACGGCGGAGCCCGGACACTGGGCCACTACCACGGCCGTCCCCTCGTCGTGAACTTCTTCTCCTCCACCTGCCCGCCCTGCATCGTGGAGATGCCGGATTTCCAGCGGGTGTTCGAGCGCCTCGGGGACGAGGTGGCCTTCCTCGGGCTCTCCGTGGATCCCGACCCTGACGACTCGCTCTGGGTCATCGAGCGGACCGGTGTCACGTACGACCTCGGAAGCGACGCCCGCTCCGACGTCTTCAGAGCGCTCGACGGTCTCGCCATGCCGACCAGCGTCTTCATCTCGCGCGACGGCATCATCGTAGAGAGGTTCTCCGGCCGCCTCCTCGAACCCGACCTGCTCACGCTCATAGAAGCTGCACGTGCGTGACGCGAGCGCAGGCCGCCCTCCGAGACCGCGACCGCATGGAGACCGCGTCCGGGTTCCGCTCGTCGGCGCCGTCCTGCGGCCGACCCGCTCCACCACGAACTCGACGCCCCCTCGTAGCGACGAAGCAGTCATCGCCCCGAGATCCGTCTTGCGGCCCCTCCGCCCGGTCTTTGGAGGCCGAGCGAATAGGCGAACGAATCCGCTGCCAACGGGCGGGGCCGTGGCCCGAGCGACCCATGAACGAATCCGCTGCCAACGGGCGGGGCCGTGGCCCGAGCGACCCATGAACGAATCCGCTGCCAACGGGCGGGGCCGTGGCCCGAGCGACCCATGAACGAATCCGCTGCCAACGGGCGGGGCCGTGGCCCGAGCGACCCATGAACGAATCCGCTGCCAACGGGCGGGGCCGTGGCCCGAGCGACCCATGAACGAATCCGCTGCCAACGGGCGGGGCCGTGGCCCGAGCGACCCATGAACGAATCCGCTGCCAACGGGCGGGGCCGTGGCCCGAGCGACCCATGAACGAATCCGCTGCCAACGGGCGGGGCCGTGGCCCGAGCGACCCATGAACGAATCCGCTGCCAACGGGCGGGGCCGTGGCCCGAGCGACCCGTGAGCGCAGCACCCCACCGAGCCACCCCACACACCAGCCAGCACCAACCCACCGAGCCACTCCAACCCACCACACCCCAACACCGGCCCAGCCCACCCCACACCGGCCACCACACCCAACAAACCTCCAACCAGACGCACACACACACCGCCCACCGGTGGATCCAGGCTTTAGCCTGACCGTGTGGCAGACTTGGAGTCTCGCACCGGGCTTCCGTTGATCGGCAAGGTCGCTGCGGTCTGCCTGGTATTGATGCTGCTGGCCCCAGGGTCCATCCCCTCCGCGCAGCAGTCGCCCGACGGGACCGATCGGCCAGAAGCCGTCTATGACGACACCGACCCGGAGGCCTACTACTACGCGGCGGTCTGGAACCTGGCCGCCAGAGGCGTCTTGCGCGGGACCGACTGCACAACCGACAGGTTCTGTCCCGACCAGGCGCTGACGCGGCAGCATGCGGCTGTATGGCTGACCCGCGTCCTCGACGGCGGCCACGAGACGCCAGCCACGACGACCACCACCGCACCAACCACCACCGCACCAACCACCACCGCACCACCAGCCGCTGCCACGACCACGGCGACGGTGCCGGTTCCCGACTTTGTAGACGTTGCCGCCGACTTGTGGTGGAGGCCCCATGTCGAGCGTCTGGCCGCCCTGGGGGTGACCGCCGGATGCGAGAGCGACCCGCCGCGCTTCTGCCCGAGCAACAGCATCAGCCGGGCACAGATGGCGAGCCTCCTAGTCCGAGCCTTCGATCTCCCGTCCGCAGTTCCGGGGGGCTTCGACGACATCGGGCCGGACAGCGTCCACTACGGCAGCGTCAACCGGATATATGCAGCCGGGATCACCACCGGTTGCCGACAGGAGCCCTTGCGCTTCTGCCCCTCGGAGCGAGTCACCCGAGCCCAGATGGCGGTCTTCCTCGACCGCGCCATGACCTGGTCAGGCGACGACGCTGCTGCGAAAGTGCCTGAGTCGGCAGAGCCCAGCACTGCCACCGCCACGACAGCCCCCATCCCGACAACCGCCGAAACTACCACCACGACCGTTCCACCCACCACGACGACAACCACCGTTCCGCCAACAACCACGACCGTTCCACCCACCACGACGACAACCACCGTTCCGCCAACAACCACGACCGTTCCACCCACCACGACGACAACCACAACAACCTCCCCACCAACGACTGCAACCACCACGACCACGACAACCACCACGACGACAACGACGACTACCCTGCCGCCCACGACGGTGACACCGACACAGGTGTCCGGCGACGAAGCGGACGTCACAGCGTCCGCACTCGACAAGAACAACTGGAACCACGAAGATTTCCCGACACCCTTGGAAGAGACGAAGGAAATCGGCAAGAGATGCGGCAAGGACTGCCAGCGGAGAATCGACGAGCCGAAGTACCTGACACCGGCCTCGCGGGTAGGCAGCCTAGATGACAACGACTTGGTGGTCGTGTTGAGCTACGACGGCCATGCCAGGGCCTATTCGATCGACACGTTGGAGAACACAGGCAACAAGTACATCGAAGTCATAAACGACACCCTCGGAACCACGCCCGTTGCCGTCGCCTATTGACCGCCATGCGACACAGCCGTGGGGTACCTGCGGACATCGGGAGACAGGACACTGAGCTTCGGCGTGTCCGGCTGGCTGCATCGCCTCGGCGGCGACCCCGGCCCCTTCGAATTGGTCATGTACGACGACCAAACCGAGACGCTGTGGCTCTATCTCGAAGGAAAGGCCGTCGCTGGGGAGCTCACCGGCACCAGACTGACCCTCATCTCGATGCCCAGCATGCGATTCTCGGAGTTCAAGGCCAAGTACCCCGACGGCTACGTCTGGACGCTCTGACCGCGCCAACGCCGGCAGGCACCACCCGCCGGTCGGCACGCCGCGCGGCGCGGCGACGTCTGGACGCTCTGACCGCGCCAACGCCGGCAGGGGCATTCCTGCCCACCGCCACAGTGCGGACGACACGGCCCAGCCACCGAATTCCCACGCTACGGCGCCATCGGAATGAGACGCGCGACGCGCACGCCCCGGCCCGGCGATGCGCTCTGACGAATTCCCTCGCTACGGTGCCATCGGAATGAGATGGTCGAAGCTGTTCGCACCCACGCTGCGCGACGCCCCCGCCGACGCCGAGGCGGCCAGCCACAGGCTGCTGGTGCGCGGCGGGTTCATCCGCCAGCTCCACGCCGGCCACTACTCGCTGCTGCCGCTAGGGCTTCGCGTGCATGACAAGGTCGAGGGCATCGTGCGCCGCGGCATGGAGGAGGTCGGCGCCCAGGAGTTCCTTCTCCCGGCCATGCATCCGGCGTCGGTCTGGCAACGCTCGGGCCGCTGGGACTCGGTCGGCCCCGAGATGTTCCGGCTCCGGGACCGCAAAGAAGCCGACCTCGCCCTGGGCATGACCCACGAGGAGGTGTTCGCGGAGATAGCCAGGGAGATCACGTCGTACCGGTCGCTGCCCCAGATCTGGTACCAGATCCAGTGGAAGTTCCGCGACGAGCCCCGGCCCAAGTCGGGTCTGCTCCGGGTGCGGGAGTTCGCCATGAAGGACAGCTACTCCTTCGACCTCGACGACGTCGGGCTGGACCACGCCTTCGAGACTCATCGGGCGGCCTACACCCGGACCTTCGAGCGGCTGTCGCTGAACGCCATCGCCGTCGAGGCGTCGTCCGGCATGATGGGCGGCAGCGGGTCGGTCGAATTCATGGTGCCGTCCCCCGCCGGCGAGGACGACATCGCCCGCTGCACGGGCTGCGGCTACGCGGCCAACGTGGAGACAGCCACCTCGGCGCCGGCGCCCGTGGACGACAGCGACACCAGCGACAACCTCGCCCGCTTCCCGACCCCGGGGGTCCGCACCATCGCCGCGCTCGAGAAGGCGGAGAGCGGAGCGCCCGCCCACAGGCAAATCAAGACCATGGTCATGATGCTCGACGGGGAGATGACGCTGGCCCTGGTGCGGGGCGATCACCAGCTCAACCTCCAGAAGCTGGCCGACGGCGCCCGGGCCGCCGAGATCCGCCCGGCCGAGCCGGCCGAGACCCTCGAACGCCTAGGCGCCCACCCCGGCTCGCTCGGCGCGGTGGGGGTGAAGCATCTGCGGATAGTGGCCGACCACGCGCTGCGGGGCCGGCGGAACCTGGCCACCGGTGCCAATACCGACGACTGGCACTACTCCGGCGTGGACATCGCACGCGACATAGCGGTGGACGAGTGGCTCGACCTGCGGCAGGTGTCGGCCGGGGAGCCCTGTGTGAGCTGCGGCCATCCCCTCGAGGTGGTCCGCTGCATCGAGACCGGCCACATCTTCAAGCTGGGCCGCCGCTACGCCGAAGCCATGGGCGCCGCCGTGCTCGACGCCGACGGAGTGGAGCGCACCGTCACCATGGGCTCCTACGGCATCGGCATCGGCAGGGCCATGGCCGCGGTGGCCGAGGCACACCACGACGAACGGGGCCTCGTCTGGCCGGCGGCGGTGGCCCCCTATGCGACGGTCATCACCGTGGCCAGCATGCGCGACGGCGCCGTAGTGGCCGCGGCCGAGCGGCTGTACACCGAGCTCCAAGGACTCGGGGTGGAGGTGCTGCTCGACGACCGCGACACACGGGCCGGCGTCAAGTTCGCCGACGCCGAGCTGGTCGGCATCCCCTTGCGGATCACCGCAGGCCGGGCGGTTGCCGACGACCAGGTCGAGCTCACGGCGCGGGCCACCGGCGACACGCAGCGGGTCGGGTTGGACGACGCCGCCGCCAGGGTGGCGTCCGCCGTCGCCTCAGCCAAACCCTGACCAGCGCAAAGCCGATCCTCGACGACGCCCCCGGCTCGGAGACTGGGCGAACAGGCGGAAACGCCGAGAATCGGCGGCCACAGCCGTCACGGCGACCGAGACGGTCAGCTGCGATCCCCAACGGCCCGCTCCGCCCCTTCGTGGCGCCGACGGCGGCCGGTTGCGGCGGCCGGCCGAAGCTCTGCCATTGGTTGTGGAGGGCAGCTTGAAGCCGTTCACGGCCAACAGCGCGGGCTGATCCTGCCGAAGCGGTCGAGGCCGTCGAGCGGGGGCAGCTTGAAGCCGTTCACGGCCAACAGCGCGGGCTGATCCTGCCGAAGCGGTCGAGGCCGTCGAGCGGGGGCAGCTTGAAGCCGTTCACGGCCAACAGCGCGGGCTGATCCTGCCGAAGCGGTCGAGGCCGTCGAGCGGGGGCAGCTTGAAGCCGTTCACGGCCAACAGCGCGGGGCCGGTGAGGCGGGTCCGGGCTCAGACGGTGGCGTCCAAGTCGAGGGCCCGCGCCAGGAAACTGGCCATCTGCGCCCGCGTCACCGCCTGATCGGGGCAATAACGCAACGGATCACTCCCACAGCCCTCCGTGACTCCCCGGCGATACATCACGTCGATCGCCGACGCATGCGGACCTCCAACACCCACATCCACGAACCCCGCCGACTCGGACGGCTCCCCCAGATCCAACGCCCGCGCCAGGAAACTGGCCATCTGCGCCCGCGTCACCGCCTGATCGGGGCAATAACGCAACGGATCACTCCCACAGCCCTCCGTGACTCCCCGGCGATACATCACGTCGATCGCCGACGCATGCGGACCTCCAACACCCACATCCACGAACCCCGCCGACTCGGACGGCTCCCCCAGATCCAACGCCCGCGCCAGGAAACTGGCCATCTGCGCCCGCGTCACCGCCTGATCGGGGCAATAACGCAACGGATCACTCCCACAGCCCTCCGTGACTCCCCGGCGATACATCACGTCGATCGCCGACGCATGCGGACCTCCAGCACCCACATCCACGAACCCCGCAAGTGCCCGATGCCCAGAAGGAGGCCCAAGCGGGGGCGGAGACCCAGACGGAGAAGGAGGCCCGGGCGGGGGCGGAGACCCGGGCGGAGAAGGAGGCCCAGGCGGGGGCGGAGGCGGGGGCGTGGGCGGAGGCGGGGCCACGCCGTCGTCGTCGACGACGGTCAAGACCACATCGTCGGGACCGGCTACGCCCAAGCGGTTGGCCGCGGTTCCGGTGACGGTGACGTAGCGGTCGCCGCCGTTGTCGATGCTGTCGTCGGCGCCGGTGACGACCACCGTGCCCGTGCTCGCGGTGGCGTCGGCCGCGATGGTCAAGACTTTGCCGGAGCCCAACGTCGCCGGGCCCGCGCCCAGCGACACGGTGACGGTGGTCTCCGCAGCGGAGGGCCTGTCCAACGACGCGGTCACCGCCGCGGCGCCGCCGTTCTCAGACACCGACGCCGGCGTCAGCGCCAGCGCCACCCGCGGGAGCGGCCGGCTGTAGGCGAAGAACATCGCGATCCCGTCGGCGACCCACAGACGGGAGCCGTCCGACCAGACACCGCGGGGCAGGAAGTAACGGGGCAGGCCCAGATCCTCGGACGGGACGTGTGCCCCGTCGGACAGGCTGTAGGCGAAGAGCCTGTCAGCGCCCGCGTCGACGACCCAGATCGTGGCACCGTCCGACCAGACGTCACGGGGGAAGGCGTTGCCGGAGACGAGGGCGACGTCGTTGGACGGGTCGCGTGCGCCGCCCGACAGGGTGTAGGCGAAGAGCCTGCCGTCGGAGGCGTCGGCCACCCAGGCGGTGACACCGTCGGACCACACCCCGTAGGAGGATCCGTTGTCGGCGTGCAGAACGACGTCCCTGCCCTGGTCGCGTGCCCCGGACGCCAGGCCGTAGGCGAACAGCTTGTCTTCGACCGGATCGGCCACCCACACAGTTATTCCGTCGGACCACACCCCCCTGGGATAGCCGTTGTCGGAGTCGAGAGCGAGATCCTTGGTCGAGTCGCGCGCCCCGGACGCCAGGCTGTAGGCGAACAGCATGTCTCCGTCGGGGTCGGCGACCCACATGGTGGACCCGTCGGACCACACCCCGTGCCGGACCTGGTTGTCGGCGTGCGCGACGAAGTCACGGCCGCTGTCGCGGACGAAGCTCGCCACCGGCACGGTCTCGTCGTCGGCGACGGCCAGCCTCACATAGCCGGGGCCGGACACGCCGTCAGTGTTGGCCGCGGCGCCGGAGACGAACACGAACCGGTTGCCGTTGAACAGACCGTCGGCGACGTCGGGCACCGTCACCTCCACCAGCCCGCGGCTGTCGGTCGTCTTGGCGGCGATCGTGAGGGTGGCGCCGGCGCCCAGCATCGCCCCGACCGACGACGCCACCGACACCTCGACGGTGGTCGCGGCCGCAGAAGCCCATTCCGTGGAGGCCGACACCCGCACCGTGCCGCCGCTCTCCGGCACCGACGCCTGCGACAGCCCCAGGGTGACCTCCGGCGGCGGGCTGTAGGCGTAGATCCGGTCGCCGACAGCGCCGGCGGTGCTGGCGCCGTGGTCGGCCACCCACAAGTTGACGCCGTCGGACCACAGCCCCTCGGGATCGTCGTTGCCCGCGGTCAGCGCCAGATCCTTGGAGGAGTCGTAGGCCTTCGACGACAGGTCGTAGGCATACAGACTGTCGTCTGCCCCGTCGGCCACCCACACGGTCACACCGTCGGACCACATCCCGGTGGCGTCATCGTTGTCGTCGGCCAGCTCGATGTCGCTGTCCGACTGACGGGACCCGTCGGAGAGGCTGTAAGCGAACAGGCTGCCGCCGTCGCCCATATCGGCCACCCACACGGTCGACCCGTCGGACCACAGGCCCGAGGCGAAGCGATTGGCCTCGGCCAGTCTGAATTCCTTCGAGGTGTCCCGAGCCTTGTCGGACATCGCATAGGCATACACACGAGAGTCCGCCCTGTCGACCACCCACATCGTCGTCTCGTCAGACCACAGACCCCACGGAACCTGATTCGAGGCCGCATCCAGAGTGTCGAAATCTTTGCTGGGGTCCCGCGACTTGTCCGACATCTTGTAGGCGTAGATCTTGTTGTCGTACCAGTCGACCACCCACATCGTCGTCCCGTCGGACCAAATCCCCCGCGGCGCCCCGTTGTCCGCGGCCGACAACGACGTGAAGTCCTCGCCGCCGTTGTACACCAGGCCGGCCACGTCCACAGGAGCGGACCAGGCCGCCTCGTCCCCCGGCAGGACAATCCCCAACGCCGACAGCGCCACCACCGCAGCCGCAACCCCGGCCACCCGAACCGCCGCAGCCCGCCAGCCGGCCCACGACCTGAGCCGGGAGACACCCTGACCCTCCATCGCTCCCGACCCTATACCTGAGAGGCCGAGCAGACAGGCGAGCGATCCACCGCATGCGGACACGTCGTCCGGCGGCACCGGCACATCCAACTCGACAGCCGAGCAAACAGGCGAGCGATCCACCGCATGCGGACACGTCGTCCGGCGGCACCGGCACATCCAACTCGACAGCCGAGCAAACAGGCGAGCGATCCACCGCATGCGGGCGCGGCCATGGCCCGGGCGGCCTTCAGGCCGCAGCGAACAAAAGCGGGTGACAAGCTCCCGCGGACCGGCCACGCGTCGCAGGCGAACCGGCTCTGCCGCCGCCCCGCTCGCCGGCGCGGCCTGAGCCCGGCGGGCGACCGGCCGCTCGACCCCTACTCGGACAGCGCCGCCGAGAGGCGGCCGGCGGCCTCGATCACCGCGATGCCGTGGTCGTGGGTGTCGTCCGGGTTCGGGAACCGGTAGGCCGGGCCGTGGACGTGCAGGGCAGCCTCGACGCGGCCGTCCCTCTCGAACACCGGGGCGGCCACCGCATTGAGCTCCTCGGCGAACTCCTCGTAGACCCAGGCGTAGCCGATGCTGCGAGCCTGCTCCAGCCTGTCGCGCAACTCGTCCGGATCGGTCATGGTCCACGGCGTGCATCGCACCAGCGGCCCGGCCAGGTACTCCTCCACATAACGCTCGGTCTGGTGGGCCAGGATCACCAGACCCGAGGACACCGCGTGCAGCGGGGCATGCTCGCCGGTCCAGTCCCGAACCTGGATGTTGGAAGAGGACTCGGTCTGGTCGAGGTAGTAGACCTGACCGCCGTCGATGACGGAAAGCCCCGCGACCTCGTCGAGGCTCTCGGCCAGGTCCAGCAGGTGCGGCCGGGCCGCGGCCACCAGGTTCCGGCCCCTGGGAGCCGATCCGGCCAGGTCGATCAGGCCCGGCCCCAGCCGGTACTCGCCGCCCGCCTCGGTCTGCTCGACAGCCTGCTCCTCCTCCAGGGAGGCAAGCAGACGGGCCACGGTGCTCTTGGGCAAGGCGACCCGCTCGGCCAGTTCGGTGACGCCCACCGGGCCCAGCGCCAACGCCCGCAGCAGCGCGAACGACCTCTTGATCGACTGCACGGTCACGCCGTCAGCCTACGCGTCGGCAGCCGTCACGTCATCGCCGGTCCCGGCGGCGGCGGATCTCGGCGTTCATGGCCGGGACAACCTGGTGCAGGTCGCCTATCACCGCCCAATCCGCCTTCACGACCATATTGGCCTCAGAGTCGATGTTGATGGCCAGGATGTGCTTCGAGCCCATCGCTCCCACCCAGTGCTGGATCGCCCCGGAGATCCCCGAGGCGATGTAGACCTGCGGGGCGATACGGGTGCCGGTCTGGCCGACCTGGTCCGAATGCGGCCGCCAGCCGTTGTTGGTGACGGCCCGGCTACAGCCGACACGGCCGCCCAGCAGTTCGGCCAGTTCCTCCAACGGGGCGAACCCCTCGGCGGAACCGACGCCGCGGCCTCCGCCCACCACGACCGGCGCCGTGGGCAGCGTGACCCCCGCCTCCAGCACCACCCGGTCCTTCACCACGGAGCGGGCCAGACCGGCGTCCAGATCCACAGCCACGGCCTGCGCCTGCGGAGACGAAGCGGGCACGGGCTCCACCGGCGCCGACGCCACGCAATGCAGGCCGCAAGTGAGCAGCGCGGCGCCGCCCGCGTCGAGAGTGGCGTCCTCCAGCAGCGACCCTCCCCACTGGATGCGGGTCATGGACCACTGCCCGCCCCGGCCGGCGGGAGGGGTGACGTCGGTGCAGTTGACGACCAACGGCTGATCGAGGCGGGCCGCGGCCTGGGCCATCACCTCGTTGCCCCGCTCGCTGCCGGCAGCCAGAACGGCGCCGGGGCCGAGGCTGCCCACCAGCTGGGCGACCGACTCGCCCCACGCTTCAGGCCCGAAATCGGTCAGCACCTCGTGCTCCACCGTGTAGGCCCGGGCCGCTCCATGGGCGCCCGCCTCCTCCACCGCTGAGCCCGGCCCGGCCGCGCAGGCGCCGACAACGGCCGCGTGCATCTCCACGCCCATCTTCGCGGCCAGCACCCGGCCGAAGGTGAGCGCTTCCCGGGCAGGCTCGCCGAGCGTGCCCCGGTCGTGCTCGAGTACCACCAGCAGCATCACAGCACCCCCGGCTCCTCGCGTCCACCCGCCGAAATGCCCGTATAGACGGGCCTCACAGATCCCCAGCCGCAGGAACCGGCCACCACAGCCATCACAGCACCCCCGGCTCCTCGCGTCCACCCGCCGAAATGCCCGTATAGACGGGCCTCACAGATCCCCAGCCGCAGGAACCGGCCGCCACAGCCATCACAGCACCCCGCCGAGACGGGCTCATCCTCCGGCCGGGCGTGAGGCCGCAGGAACCGGCCGCCACAGCCATCACAGCACCCCGCCGAGACGGGCTCATCCTCCGGCCGGGCGTGAGGCCGCAGGAACCGGCCGCCACGGCCATCACAGCACCCCTAGCTCATCGAGCACGTCGACGGCGGCGGGAGCAGCGTCGGGGCCGTCGCCGAGGATCACCGTCTGCGACACGGTCTCCGGCGGCCGGCGCAGGCGCATCAGGGACTGGCCGCCGGCGACGGCGTCGAGTTCCAGCGTGTGGATGGCCAGTTTCTTGGATGCCAGCCGGCCCCTCATGGTCGGGTAGCGGGGCAGGTTGATGCCCTCCTTGACCCCGAGCGCTGCCGGAAGCTCAAGCTCGTACACCTCGAAGCCGCCGTCGATCTCGCGGCGGGCTCGCACCACCGGACCGTCCACCTCGATCCCTTTGATGCCGTTGACGATGGGTCGGCCCAGCGCGCAGGCGACCCGCACCCCCACCTGGAAGCCGCCCGAGTCGGCCGACTCGTTGCCGAACAGGATCAGGTCGAAGGCGCCGTCGTCGGCCTCGAGCGACTCGACGGCCGCGGTCAGCGCCCGGGCCGTGCGCTGAGGATCCCAGGCTGATCGGTCGGTGGGGACGAGCACGCCGCGATGGGCGCCCACCGACGCCGCGTAGCGCAGCTGCTCGGCGGCCTCGGCCGGGCCGAGGGTGAGCACGGTCACCTCGCCGCCGGTGCGCTCCGCGATCTGCACCGCCTCCTCAACACCGCACTCCTCGTGGGGGCTGGTCGTGAAGCCCAGGTGGGCGGCATCGACGGCTAGGCCGTCGGCGGTGACGTTGATCCTCGCGCCGGGCGCCGGCACCCGCTTCACGCAGCACAGGATCCGCATGTCACCCGACCACACCGCACCGCACCGTCGCTGTGATGCCGCCGTCGCAAGTCGCCAAAACACAAGAACCGCATGTCACCCGACCACACCGCACCGCCCCGTCGCTGTGATGCCGCCGTCGCAAGTCGCCAAAACACAAGAACCGCATGTCACCCGACCACACCGCACCGCCCCGTCGCTGTGATGCCGCCGTCGCAAGTCGCCAAAACACAAGAACCGCATGTCACCCGACCACACCGCACCGCACCGTCGCTGTGATGCCGCCGTCGCAAGTCGCCAAAACACAAGAACCGCATGTCACCCGACCACACCGCACCGCCCACGGGCGCCCTCGAAGCGCTCACACAGGATCCCCATGCCACCCTACCGCCGCTTCCGTGGGCGACGAAGCCGTCCCAGTCGGCACGTCTGATCACAGAACGGCTGCTAGCTCTTCATGCGGGCGTCGTCGGGATCGAACACCGCGCCCGTTCCCGCCACCCGCACAGCGAACAGCTCGTTCATGTACATGACCTGCAGGTCGGTGCCCGCCACGGCCATCTCAGACGGCAGGTACGCCATCAGCAGGTACTTGCCCACCGACGGGCCCGGCCCCGCCGTCGTGACCCTCGACACCCGGCCGCGGGAGTCGACGATGCGGTCACCGTCGCCGCTGAGGATCGGCTCGTTCCCGCCCTGCATGTAGCGCTTGCGACCCCGGGCGTCCTGCAGGCCCTCCACCGTGAGCACGCACATCCGCACCTCGGGATCGCCGGCCTCGCGGGCTGCCAGGTAGGCCTCCTTGCCGATGAAGTCGGCTGCCTTCACCCGGGGCCGGGCCAGGCCGGCCTCCAGCGGGTTGTACTCGCTCTCCAGCTCGGCGCCCATGAGGCGGTAGCCCTTCTCCAAGCGACCGGATGTACCGTACACACCGGCGCCGGTGGGTCGCAGGCCGTAGTCTGCGCCGGCCCGCATCAGCGTGTCCCACACTGCGGGGCCGTCGTCCCACCGCAGGTAGATCTCCCAGCCGGTGTCGCCCACGTAGGAGATGCGGAACAGCGTGGCCGGCACCGGCCGGCCGGTGCCGCAGTCGAGTTCGACGTCCGCCAACGAGCCGTAGGGCGAACCGGCCTGGCTCAAGTCGGCGTCGCAGACCGCGCCCAGCACGGCCGGGGCGTTGGGCCCCCACAGGCCGAGGGTAGTGATGTCGTCGGTGATGTCAGCGAAGCTCACCGACCCGTCCGTCGGCATGTGACGGCGGGCCCAGAACTGATCGCGGCCGCCGTCGAACACGCCGGTCACGATCCGCACCCGCTCGGGGGCCATGCGCATCATCGTCAGGTCGGAGTGGAAGCCGCCGTCGGGGGTGAGCCACGGCGTGTAGGTGGAGCGGCCGACGGGCACGTCGATCCTGTTGACCGCGAGCCGGTCTGCGTAAGCGACCGCGCCCGGCCCGGTCAGCTCGTAGATCTGGAACGCGCTCAGGTCGACCAGACCGCAGTTGTCCCGCAGGTTGAGGTGCTCCGCGCATGTGATCGGGCTCCACCAGCGGTTGTCCCACTCGACCTCCCGCTCGGACAGGCCGTAACGCTCCACGAGGTCGGCGTTGGACTCGAACCATTGCGGCCGCTCCCAGGTGCGTGCCTGGAAGAACAAGGCGCCCAGTTCCTGCTGGCGCGAGAAATAGGGCCCGACCCGCAGGTCGCGACGGCTCTCCCACTGCTCGGCCGGATGCACGATGCCGTACGTCTTGTTGAAATGCTCGGCAGCGCGGGCCCAGACGTGCTCGTCGGAGCGCTCCTCGGGATAGAAGCGGGCGATATCGGCGCAGTGGGCGTCGATCACCCGGGGATAGCCGAAAGTCATCCACTCCGCCACCGCCTGGGCCATTCCCGGCCCCTCCTTGACCCACACCGCGGCGGCCGACCACAGGTTGCGGACCTCGGGGACCTCGCCCAGGCACGGCATGGCGTCGGGGGTCAGCGACAGCAGGCCGTTGATGGCGTACTTGATCTCGGCGTCGCCCAGCATGTCCATCAGCTCAATGGCCTGCTCCATCTGGGGGTCGAAGTCGTCGGGGGTGAACGGCATCTCCGTGGGCGACAACGCGGCCTCCTCGTTGGAGGGGATGTCGTCGGGGTGGTGGAAGATGGGGCGGTGGCCGTAGGAGCCCACCTCCATCGAGCCCGCCGTCTGGCGCTCGTAGCAGAACGTGTCCATGTCGCGCACGATCGGGTAGCCGATCTCGTTGCCGGTGGCGGCCAGGACGTCCATAGGCCCGACGTCGGCCATCTGATGCACGGCCGGGACCAGCGGGATGCAGGCACCGGCCATCCTGGCCAGCCGGTTGGACCACACGCCGCAGGCGATCACAACATACTCGGCCTCTATGGTTCCGGCACTGGTGACCACGGCGGTGACGGTGCGGTCGCCGGGGTTGGGGCCGGGCTCGGCGACGATGTCGAGCACCTCGGTGTTGGCCAGCACCCGGCACCCGTTGTCGACAGCCAGGCGGCGCATGACGGTACCGGCCTCCAGCGAGTCCACCACCGACACCGTCGGGCAGTAGAAGCCTCCCAGGATCACATCGGTGTTGACGAACGGGACGAGCTCGCCCACCTCTTCGGGGGTGAGCAGGCAGGCCTCCACCCCCCAGGCGGCAGCAGACGTCATGCGCCTCTGCAGCTCGTTCATCCGCTCCTGCGTGCGGGCCACCTCTATCCCGCCCGAGTCGACCGACAGGCCGAGGTCCCGGTACTGGTCGGCACTCTGCACGCCGAGCAGGCACATCTCCTTGTTGTGGTCCACCGGGAAGATGAAGTTCGACGCGTGTCCCGTAGAGCCGCCGGGGTTCGGCAGGGGCCCCTTGTCGATGAGCACCAAGTCGTTCCAGCCGAGCTTGGTCAAGTGGCCGACGAGGCAGTTGCCGACAATGCCGGCGCCGATCACCACGCACTTGGCACCGGCGGGGAACTCGCTCACAACTAATCCTCCTGTGCTGCCGCGCCGACATAACTGTAGTCTGCGGCGTCCGCCTCGGGGGCACGCGCCACACCGACGTTCCGTGATGCGGAATAGTTCCGCGATACGGAACGTCGAGCTACCCTCGGGGGTGGTGCCGTGCCAACTCGCCGGCCGGTGCCGACACCCCCGCAAGACTGCTGCGAAAGGAAGGGCAACGATGCCGTTTCCGTCCGATCTGGAGATCGCCTCACAGGCCGACCTGAAGCCTCTCGGAGAGATCGCCGCCGAAGCCGGGATCCCGGCGGAGATGCTGGAGCCCTACGGTGCCGGCGCAGCCAAAGTGAGCCTCGACGCGGTCGAGGCCATGGCCGACGCCGGCCGGCCGCGGGCCCGCTACGTGGTGGTGTCGGCCATCACCCCCACCCCGCTCGGCGAAGGCAAGACCACCACCACCGTCGGGCTCGGCCAAGCCTTCCAGCACATCGGCCGCAGCGCCACCATCGCCATCCGCCAGCCGTCGATGGGCCCGACCTTCGGGATCAAGGGCGGCGCCGCGGGAGGCGGCTACAGCCAGGTCGTGCCGATGGAACTGTTCAACCTCCACCTAACCGGCGACATGCACGCCGTGACCGCGGCCCACAACCTTTGCTCGGCCATGGTCGACGCCCACCTCTACCACGGCAACGAGACCGGCCTCGACATACACAACATCACCTGGCGCCGGGTGCTCGACGTCAACGACCGCGCCCTGCGCAACATCACGCTGGGGCTGGGCGGGCGGCTCGACGGCGTGCCCCGGGAGTCCGGCTTCGACATCACCGCCGCGTCGGAAGTCATGGCCGCGCTGGCGCTGTGCACCGGTCTCCACGACCTGCGGACCCGGCTCGGGCGGATCGTGGTGGGCTACACCTCCGCCGGCGCCCCGGTGACCGCCGAAGAGATCGGAGTGGCCGGATCGATGGCCGTGATCCTGCGCGAGGCGATCAAACCCAACCTGATGCAGACCCTCGAGAACACCCCCGCGCTGGTGCACACCGGGCCGTTCGGCAACATCGCCACCGGCAACTCCTCCATCGTGGCCGACCAAATAGGCATCCGCACCTCGGACTTCCTGCTCACCGAGGCCGGTTTCGGCGCCGACATGGGCGCCGAGCGGTTCTTCAACATCAAGTGCCGCTACTCGGGTCTGGCGCCCGACGCGGCCGTGCTGGTGGCCACCGTGCGGGGCCTGAAGGCCCATTCCGGCAAGCACAGGATCGTGGCCGGCCGGCCGCTGCCGGAGGCGATCCTGGCCGAGAACCCCGACGAGGTGCATGCGGGCGGCGACAACCTCCGCAAACAGCTCGAGAACATGCGCATCCACGGCTGCACCCCGGTGGTGGCCGTCAACGTGTTCCCCGAGGACCACCCGGCCGACATCGCCGCCATCGGCGAGATCGCGGCCGAGTACGACGCCCGCTCGGCGGTGACGACCCACTTCGCCGACGGCGGTCGGGGCGCGGCCGAGTTGGCCGAGGCGGTGGCCGAGGCGGCCGAGGAGCCCAGCGACTTCGCGGTGCTGTACCCCGACGAGGCGTCGCTGAAGTCCAAGATCGAGACGGTGGCCACCCGGGTGTACGGCGCCGACGGGGTCGAGTACTCCAGCACTGCCGACAAGCAGCTGGCCACCTACACGGAGGCCGGGTTCGGGAACCTGCCCGTCTGCATCGCCAAGACGCACCTGTCGATCTCGTCGGACCCGACCCTGAAGGGCGCTCCGACTGGATGGACGCTGCCGGTGCGGGAGGTGCGTGCGTCGGTTGGCGCCGGTTTCGTGTACCCCATCTGCGGCGACATGCGGACCATGCCCGGCCTGGGACGGGTGCCGGCCGCCAAGGGCATCGACATCGACGCTGACGGAAACATCGTCGGCCTCAGTTGACCTGCGACGGACATGCCGTCCGGATTCCTCCGCTTCCCCCGCTCCACGTTCCGGTCCATCGGAGTGTTCGTGCTCCGAGAGTTCAAAACGGAGATGCGAAGTTCAGTGAGGCGGACGATCCGAATCGTCTTGAGCGGCGCCGCCTGGCGTGCTGCCAGTGCCTGGCGGGCTCGGAAACGAGACACCGACGCGGCTACAGCACCAACCCGAGACACACCAACCAACCAGCAACAGCACCAACTGACCGGCACCAAGGCAATACGGTCCAAGCTGCGGCGCGCCCCGCTGCCGACGGAGACCTCCGAGGCCAGACACTACCGGATGCGGCTCGTCAGGGATCCGACCTTCGAGGTCATCCCTATCAAGAGCCTCGACGCGGCGATCGAGGCGCTCCCTGCCGGTTCCCGGGTCTCGGTGACCGCGTCCCCCGTGAAGGGCCAGGACGCCACCTGCGAGATCACCGAGCGGCTTATGGAGTCGGGCCATGAGGCCATCCCGCATGTCTCGGCTCGGCTGGCGCCCGATCGTGCCCGGGTGTCCGAACTGGCCAGCTGGTTCCGCTCGGCCGGGGTGTCGACCATGTTCCTGGTCGGCGGCGATGTGGAGTCGCCCGGCGCCTACCCGGACGCGGCGTCGTTCCTGCGGGACCTTCTGGAGTGCGACCACGGGCTGAGCACGATCGGCGTGACCGCCTACCCGCACGGCCACCCGCTCATCGCTGAGGAAGTGCTCCATGACGCTCTGCACGCCAAGCAGGCGCTGCTGGCAGAGGCCGGCGTGGAGGGCTACTGCAGCACGCAGATGTGCTTCGACCCGGAGCGCATCGAAGCCTGGCTGCGGGGCGAGCGGGCCGCGGGGATGACGCTGCCCGTGCATCTGGGGATCTCGGGGGTGGTGGACCGGGCCAGGCTGCTCACCATGGGCGCCCGCCTGGGCGTCGGGCCGTCGCTGCGGTATCTCCGCAAGAACCGGGCCGCCATCATGAGGCTGATGGCCTCGCCCAACTACGACCCCGACCACATCCTGACGGCCCTGAGCCCGTATTTGGACAACCTCGGCGTGACCGGCCTGCACGTCTTCACCTTCAACCAGGTGGCCACCACCGTCGCCTGGCAGTCCTCCCACCGCGGCTAGCCATCCCCCAGCGCGCGCCGTTCTGACCCGGCCAGGCCGAACTTCTGTCAATAATCCACGAAGGCTCAACCTGTTCAACTGGGCCGTCCGCCGCCACCTGAAAGTCCCGTAGGCTGGCCGAACCAGTGTCATGAGCCAGCTATCTGCCAACCCGTGAGAAAACTTGCCGACCGAGGCGGCTTCGTCACTCCGAGCAGCGGGCGAAGTCAGCACACCGGCCGGAACGGGCAGGCCCGCCCGGCTCTAGCCGGGGAAGGCTCCCAACATTCGAGCAGCGGCCAGGGTGTTCTGCAGCAGGCAGGCGATGGTCATCGGTCCGGTCCCGCCCGGCATCGGCGTCACCGCGCCAGCGACCTCCTGCACCGTGTCGAAGTCCACGTCGCCGACGATGCCGTCGGCGGTGCGCGAGATGCCCACGTCGATCACAGCCGCGCCCGGCTGCACGAAGTCGGCGGCGACCAGCTTGGCCATGCCGGCCGCGGCCACGATGATGTCGGCCTGCCGGCACACGTCGCGCAGCTTCGGCGTGCGGCTGTGGGCCAGAGTCGGCGTGGCGTCCACGCCCTTGCGGCCCAGCAGCAGCACCTGCGGCAGCCCCACCAACGTGGACCGGCCGATCACCACCGCTCTCTTGCCGGACACCGCCACGCCGTAACGGTCGAGCAGGCGCATCACCCCCAGCGGCGTGCATGGCACATGGCCCCGCTGACCCCTGACCAGCCGACCCATCGACCTGGGCGTCAGCCCGTCCACGTCCTTCTCCGGCGGGATCAGCTCCAGGACCGCATCGGCGTCCAGCCCCTCCGGCAACGGCAGCTGCACCAGGATGCCGTGTACTCCCGGGTCCGCGGCAAGGCCCCCGACTGCCTCCTCCACCTCGGACTGGCTTGCGTCGGCGCCGAGCTCGACATGCCGGGACTCCATAGCGGCCTCGGCGGCCTTGCGCTGCTTGTTGCGCACGTAGATCCTGCTGGGCTTGTCGTCGCCCACCAGCACGGTTGCCAGGCACACCGCCGGCGCGCCGGCGGCGGTGATCTCGGCGTTGAGCTCGGCCACGATCTCGTCCCGCAGCCGGTTGCCGTCCATCAGCACGGCACCGCCGGCGGTGAGCTCGAACTGCTCGGTCATCCGGCCCGCCTGCCTTCGCGCGGAGCAAGCACAGACAGGCACGACCAGGCCGCGTCGCGGCGGGGTTCTTCCCGCTGTTGTTCACTGCGCTGGCGGCCCGCTCGGGCCACGGACTCGCCCGTACGGGCCCGCATCGCTCGCCCGCCCGCGCGACCCCTCAGTCTGCAATGCCCTGTCATCTGTCCTCCCGCTGAAGCGACAAGACCGTCCGATATTTCAGCCGGTCCGAGCTACAGGCTACGTCTCCCGATCTACGCTGAGCGTTCCGGCATGCGAAACCAGTCCGATTCCGGTTCGGCCCGCATGCTGTCACCGGCTGCGGAGGCCGAACAGACGGAGGTGACGAGTGTGAGTCTTCTGGGACCGTCGGGCGAGGCCGCAACCCGAGCACGCGCCAAGGCCGCGGCGAACAACATCAGCGACGACACCGCCCCCAACAGCGGGACCCGTACCCGTCCGCACCTGACCTCCAGTGTTCCGAGTGGGGGATTCGTTGCAGATATGTTGCGATGGTCTCGAGGATCTCGTCGGCGGTCATGCGCCGCACGGAGGGGTGCGGGTGCTCATTGCGGTTGTCGATCCAATTGTCGGTCCAGCCGCGGAGGTCTGCGACGCCTGCGGGCGGCCCCGGCTGTTCTTGATGTAGTTTTGCGTCTCACGGACGGTCAACTACATCGAGAACGGTCAGGGGGCGGGAGACGGTGCCATGAGAGTGCTCGCCAGCCGGCCGCTGTTCACCGACCGGTGTGCCGCATGCGTCGCCGACCACCGCAAAGACGCAACCGCGAGGAACTAGCCACTCGGGACACTAGGAGAGTGATGAGCGAATCCCGAATGACGCAATCCTCGCTCGCAAAATCCCAGGTCAAGGGCTTGCACGTCACGCGGAATCAGCACTACTCAACAGTCTCCCAGTCCCGCGGGGCAACAGCATGAGAATCCTGTTCGCTGACGGCCTGTCCAACACCGCCGTCGAGCGGCTGCACGCCGGCGGAGACACCTGCGTGCTGAAGCCGGGCCTCACCGCTGAGGATCTCCCCGCCCATGTCTCCGGCTTCGACGTGCTGGTGGTGCGCAGCACCCGAGTGACGGCCGACGCCATCGAAGCCGGCAGGGATCTGGGCCTGATCGTGCGGGCCGGCGCCGGCACCAACACGATCGACTGCGCACGGGCCGCGGAGGTGGGCGTCTACGTGTGCAACGTCCCCGGCCGCAACGCCATCGCGGTGGCGGAGCTGACGCTCGGCCTGATGTTCGCTATCGACCGCCACATCGCCTCCGCCACCGCGGATGCGCGGGCCGGGAAGTGGAACAAGAAGGCGTACAGCAAGGCCCGAGGCCTGCACGGAACGACTCTGGGCATCATCGGGATGGGTGCTATCGGGCTGGAGGTCGCCCAACGCGCCGCCGCCTGCGGGCTCCACGTCGTCACCGAGGACAAGCCCCGGGATCATCCGGCAAGCCAGCGCATGAGCGACATCGGCGTCGAGACCCTGCCCGACCGGGCCGCGGTGCTGGCCGTCAGCGACATCGTGTCACTGCACGTCCCCAGCGGCGACGCCACCGTCGGGATGGTGGACGCCGAATTCCTGGCCGCCATGAAGCCGGACGCCGTGCTGATCAACACCGCCAGAGGCGAGGTCGTCGACGAAGGCGCCTTGATCGCCGCCCTCGACTCGACCGACTTGAGAGCCGGCATCGACGTGTTCGCGGACGAGCCCCACACGGGCGCCGGAACGGTCGACTCCCGGCTGGCCCGCCACCCGAAAGTCGTCGCGACCCACCACATCGG
Source organism: Acidimicrobiales bacterium (assembly GCA_965116865.1). Classification (GTDB taxonomy): domain Bacteria; phylum Actinomycetota; class Acidimicrobiia; order Acidimicrobiales; family Aldehydirespiratoraceae; genus Aldehydirespirator. The sequence continues at coordinate 1,941,206 of OZ220727.1, forward strand.
AGCCTCCACCCGCCAGGCCCAGGAGGCCGTGGCCGAAGGAGCGGTCGAGGTGATCGAGGAGTACCGCACCGGCTCGATCATCAACTGCGTGAACCTCGAGCGGGCCCCGCGTCGCACCGCGACCCTCAGCGTGCGTCACTACGACCGGGTCGGTGTGCTGGCCGCGGTCTTGGAGGAGCTGCGCCGAGGGGACCTGAACGTGTCCAACATGAGCAACCGGATCTTCGCCGGCTCGATCGCCGCGGCAGCCACCATCGACGTGGTAGGCACCATCAGCGAGAACCTGATCGACGCCGTCCGCGCGCTTCCCGACGTTATTCAGGTCTCGGTGTTCGACGCACGAACGGCACAACGCGCGAGGCACGACGCATGAGACACGACGCATGAGACACGACTCATGACCTGGACTGAGCCGATGCTGACGCCATTCGCGGGCTGGCTGGTGAAGCCCGTGTGGGCCGACCGGGTGATCAGCCGCGCCTACGACAGCCTCACAGCGGGCCAGCGCCGATCGATCGTCGAAGAGAACCCGTACAGCTACGTCAACGTCACCCGCAGCAGCGACGACATGCTGGACGACAAAAGCCTGTCGATCGACAGGCTCGTCAACCTCGGCGCAGCCGCCCTGACCCGCCTGCTCGACGTCGGCGTGTTCGCCGCGACCGGAAGGCGCGCCGTCTACCTGTACCGCCTGACCCACGCCCGGGGCTCCCAGACCGGCATCATCTGCACGGTGGCGCTCGACGGCTTCGACGACGGCCGCATCCGCATCCATGAGAGCGTGCGGGAGGACCGCACCGAACTGTTGACCTCCCACCTGCTCGGCGTCGGTGCCACGTCGCACCCGGTGGCGCTGGCGGTCAGAGCGTGGGCGGACTCGGAGTATGCCGCGCTGCTCGACGAGGCCGCCGGGGCCTCCCCGGCCGACCTGGAGTTCGGTTCGCACCTGGTCCGGCACCAAATCTGGACGGTGCCCGCCCGAATGACCGACCGGCTGCTGTCGACCCTGGACGGGAAGACGCTGTACGTGACCGACGGGCACCATCGGTCGGCGGCCGCCTTGCGGGCTCTGGCCCGACACCCGGACGACCCGGTGCTGACCCGCACGCTGGCAGCGGTCTTCCCTCACAGCCAACTCCATGTCGAGGCCTACCACCGTGTCGTGGCCGACCAAAGCCACGACAACCACGCAGACTGTCTGTGGACGCTGCGCTCGAGGGCCAGCTACATGGGCGGCGAACTGGAGCGGGTTCCAGGCCCGGAGGACGCACGGCCCAGGCACCGGGGCGAGGTGGGCGTTTACGCCGCTGGGGCGTGGCACCGGCTGACACTGCCTCCCCTGGACTCCGAAGCGGGCGCCCTCGACGCGCTCGACGTCGAACGGCTGCGCCGGCAGGTGCTGGACCCGGTGCTCGGCGCGGAGGAGCTAGCGGCCGGCGGCACCGTCGACTACGTTCCCGACACCGCCGGCCTCGACTACCTGGCAAGCCGATGCGACACCGTCGGCCATATCGGCTTCGTGATGTACCCGCTGTCGGTGGACGAGCTGCTGGCCGTGGCCGACGAGGGCAGCCGGATGCCACCCAAGTCCAGCTTCTTCTACCCCAAACCCCGGTCCGGAGCATTCCTGAGAGTGCTGGGACGGGGCGCCACCGCCCACATGACCCCATCCTGAGAAGGCCGCTCGCGCACCAGCGGGCGGCCCCGGTACAGGTTGAAGAAGCGCCACCGCCCACATGACCCCATCCTGAGAAGGCCGCTCGCGCACCAGCGGGCGGCCCCGGTACAGGTTGAAGAAGCGCCACCGCCCACATGACCCCATCCTGAGAAGGCCGAGCAGACAGCCGAACGAGCAGACAGCCGGACCCGCCCCGCCGAACTCAGCGCAGCCGGACCCTCATCGCTGAACCGTTGGACACCGTTGCGTCCGCAGCCCGGCACTGCCGAGCCAGGGACGGATCCAGACGCGGCACCGACAGGCCGTGTCCGCGGCCCGTGAATGGGAGGAACAGTCAGGCGTCGGCGTCGGCGAGTGCTCCCACAAGGGCGGCGGTGCCTTCGTCGATCTCGGCCGCGCTCACGTTGAGCATTGGGGTCACCCGGACGACGTTGCCGTAGAGTCCTCCCTTGCCGACCAGCAGGCCCCGGTCCCGGCAGGCCTCCAACACGGCTGCGGCCCTGGCCTCGTCAGGTTCGAGGCTGCCGGGATGGACGAACTCGATGGCCTGCATGAGGCCCCGGCCCCGCATCTCGGCCACCCATTCGAAGCGCTCGACCGATGGTGCCAGCGCGTCGGCCAGTCGCCGGCCCATGGAGAGGGCGTTGCCCTGGAGATCGTCGTCGAGCACCCGCCGCAGGGTGGCCCGGCCAGCGGCGGCAGCCAGCGGGTTGCCTCCGAAGGTGGAGAAGTAGAGAGCCTTGATGGCGTCGCAGATTTCGGCCCGGGCCACCACGCCGGCCAGGGTGATGCCGTTGCCGACGCCTTTCGCGAAGGTGAGCATGTCGGGCACGATCCCGTGGGCTTCGTAACCCCAGAAGTGTTCGCCGGTGCGGCCCCAGCCGGTCTGCACCTCGTCGGAGATGAACAGGATGTCGTGGGACGACAACACCTTGTGCATCGCCCCGAAAAAACCGTCGGGCGGCACGGCGAAGCCGCCCACCCCCTGGATCGGCTCCACGATCATGGCGGCCACGTCGCCGGCGGTGGTCATGTCGATGAGCTGCACGAGGTCGTCGACGCAGGCTGCGGTGTAGGCGTCGTCGTCGAGGTGCCGGAACGGGCTGCGCAGCCTGTAGCCGCCATGCACGTAGGTGACATTGAGGCCGCTGTGGCTGGTCGACGACCAGTTCCGCTGGGCGGTGACGGCCTGCGTCGAGAACGTCCGCCCGTGGTAGCTGTTGCGCATGGCCAGGATCTGGTTGGATCTCCGGTAGGCGGTGGCCAGCATCAGCGCCGCGTCGTTGGCCTCGCTGCCCGACGACAGGAAGAACACCCGGGCGTCGTCGATGCCCGACACACGAACCACGTCCTCGGCGAAGGCGATCATGGGCTCGCTGAGGTACAGCGTGGATGTGTGCATCACCTTGGCCGCTTGCTCCTGGACGGCAGCCACCACGGTGGGCTCGGCGTGGCCGATCATGGTGGTGAGCACCCCGCCGAAGAAATCGAGATAGCGGTCGCCCTCGACGTCCCACACGTAGCTGCCCTCGCCCCGGTCGATCGAGATCGGATCGTCGTAGAGCAGGTGCAGGAAGCTGGGCAGCGCCGAGGCGTACCGTTGGGCCAGTGCAGCGTTTGTGGTCATACACCAGATTATGCCCGCAGCCCGGCCCGGACGCGGCGGCTCCCCGGCCCGGCCCGGCCGCCCGCGAGCGGTCAGTCGTTGCGGATCCTGCGGGCGAGGGCGACGGCGGCACCGGCCACGTGCCCGACGTCGGCTGGTACTGCGGCACCAGCCACGCGGCGCGCCCGGCTGGCGAGCACTCTCATGTCACCGTCTCGCGCCCCCTGACGGCGGGGCGCTGCGGGGTCGGCAAGGGCATCGTGGCGTGTGTGTGGCGCGAGCCCGGCCGCCATCCCCGCCGCCGATGTGGGAGTTGCCGCATCGTGGCGCGTGTGTGGCGCGAGCGGGGGCTGCGTACGTGGCGCGTGTGTGGCGCGAGCGAGGGCTGCGTACGTGGCGCGTGTGTGGCGCGAGCGAGGGCTGCGTACGTGGCGCGTGTGTGGCGCGAGCGAGGGCTGCGTACGTGGCGCGTGTGTGGCGCGAGCGAGGGCTGCGTACGTGGCGCGTGTGTGGCGCGAGCGAGGGCTGCGTACGTGGCGCGTGTGTGGCGCGAGCGAGGGCTGCGTACGTGGCGCGTGTGTGGCGCGAGCGAGGGCTGCGTACGTGGCGCGTGTGTGGCGCGAGCGAGGGCTGCGTACGTGGCGCGTGTGTGGCGCGAGCGAGGGCTGCGTACGTGGCGCGTGTGTGGCGCGAGCGAGGGCTGCGTACGTGGCGCGTGTGTGGCGCGAGCGAGGGCTGCGTACGTGGCGCGCCGACGTCTCCGATCTGTCGGCGGACCCGCGCTTCGAGGACGAGTTCGCCGACGTGGTCGGGCTGTGTCTGGACCCGCCCGAGCGCGCCGTCGTGTTCAGCTTCGGCGAGAAGGCCCAGATCCAGGCCCTGGACCGCGCCCAGCCCTCGCTGCCGACGCGCGCCGGGCGGACGCGCGCTCCCACCCACGACTACAAACACAACGGCACCGTCGGCCTGCTCGCCGCGCTCGACGTCACCGCCGGGAAGGTCCTCGCGCTAACCCGCCGCCGACACACCGGCAAAGACGTGCTCGCCTTCTTCAAGCACATCGACACGCTCGCCCCGCAGCCCCTCGATGTCCACGTGATCCTCGACAACGTCTCCGCGCGCGGGTCCGAGCCCGTGCGCAAGTGGCCCCCACACCCCCGCCGCAGCCTCTTGCTCTCTGATTGCGCTCCCGCCCGCCGGCCGACGCGCGCAAGTGGCCCCCATCACCCCCGCCGCAGCCGCTGGCACCTGCACTTCACCCCCGCCAGCAGCGGCTGGGCCAACCTCGTCGAGGCCCGGTTGATGTCATACCCCTGTGGCAGGGTGTGTGCATGGTTGTGAGCACAGCACGACGGGTGCGGGAAGGCTTGGCCGAGTTGATCCGGCTGGTGAACGATCCGGCGACGCCGACTGGGGATCTGCGGGTGGTGCTGGGAGAGTGCAAGGCCTTCGGTGGGCAGTTGGCGGTGTTGCAGGCGGACACGGCCGGGGGTCTGGCAACGCGGGAGCGCCACGGCGACGGCGGTGTGGGCGCGCTGGCGCAGGCTGCGGGGTTGCCGCGCCGCGAGGCCGCCGGCCATGTCAGGACCGCCAAGCAGCTGCAGGGGCTGCCTTCGGTGCGCGACGCGGTCGAGAACGGCGACATCTCGGTGGCCAACGCCAGGGTGCTCGCCGCCACGAGCGACAAGACCGACGCCGAGCAGGTGCAACAAGACGCCGAGTTGTTGGCGCAGGCAGCGGTGCTGTCGCCTGAGCAGTTCGCCCGCGAGGCAAGCCGCTGGGCGGCTCGCCGCCAGCCCGACGACGCCGAGGAGCGGTACCGCCGCCAACGGGCCCGGCGGCGGCTGGGCATCTGGAACGGAGACGACGGGATGATGCACCTGCGGGGCGAACTCGACCCGGTGACTGGCGCCAAGGTACGCAAACGGTTCTTGTTGGAGGCCGAGCGGCTGCGCCGGCTGGACCTGCGCAACCCCCGCGACAACAAACGCACCCTCGACCAACGAATGGCCGACGCCCTCGACACGCTGACCTCACACGGCAGCATCTACGCCAAAACAGCAACCACCCCGAACGGGTCCCACGATGACAACAGCGACACCAAGGCGGCCGGCGCCCCGAACGGGTCCCACGATGACAACAGCGACACCAAAGCAACCGGCACCCCGAACGAGCCCCACGAAGGCAGCGGCGGTGCCAAGGCGGCTGGCGCTCCGGACGGGTCTCACGAAGGCAGCAGCGGCGGCCACGTGAACGGGTCCGGTGCAGGCGTCGGTGACAGTCGTTCCGGCGCGGCTGGCAACAGGTGCGGGTGCGGTGGTCGGCCGTCGGCGGACATCACCATCGTGCAGCATCTCAGCGCTGACGGCACCGAGGCGTTCGCGGAGATCGCCGGGGGCGAGGTGATCCCCCGAAGCGTGCTGGAGGAGCACTTCTGCAACGCGAGGATCAAAGGAGTGGTGTTCAGCAGCGAGGGTGTGCCGTTATGGCACGGCCACTCCAAACGGGTCGCCACCAAAGCCCAGACCAACGCGCTGCGGGCCCGCTACGGGGCCTGCGGGGGCTGCGGAGCCGACATGTGGATCTGCCAGGGCCACCACGTCCAAGCAGTATCGCAAGGCGGGCCGACGAACATCGACAACATGATGCTGCTGTGCTGGGGATGCCACCAAAAAGTGCACCTCCACGGCTGGCAGGAAGCTCCCGACGGACGCGGCCTCTACACCATCAAACCGCCCGAGCGCACCTACCACGGACCCGCCCACGCCCCGGCCGGGTTCTCCTCCAGCCACTCCGACAGCCAGCCGCCCGCGCGCACCCGCCACCGACCCGCCCACGCCCCCGACCCGGCGCCGGACCACGGACCCGGACCGCCTCGACGAAACAGGCAACCCGAACCGTCCTCGACGGACAAGCCCGAGACGGACCCGATCAACCCGGCGGCACCCCCACAGCCCGAAACGCTGTTCACCCCCGCCTAGCAGAATGACGAGCAAACCCCGAACAAGGCAATCTCCGCTCGCAAAACCCCAGGTCAGAGCCTTGCGCGTCACACGGAATCGGCATTGCTCAACAGTCTCCTAGTGTCCTGAGTCTTTAGTTATTGGGGTTGGTTGTGGTGTGGTTGGTGTGGATGCGGGCGGTGATTGGAGGCAGTGGTGGCTAGGGGCCGTCGTGGGGTGGAGGTGGTGCTCGCCGATGAGCAGCGCGAGACGCTGGAGCGGTGGGCGCGGCGCCCGAAGTCGTCGCAGGCTCTGGCGCTGCGGTGCCGGATAGTGCTGGGCGCGGCCGCGGGGGAGACGAACAAGTCGATCGCGGCGTCGCTGGGGTGCAGCGAGGCGACGGTGTCGAAGTGGCGGCGCCGGTTCGCGGGGCGCGGGTTGGGCGGGCTCTGCGACGAGCCGCGTCCGGGCGCGCCGCGCACGGTGAGCGACGACAAGGTGCAGGAGGTGATCGTCAAGACGCTGGAGTCGGCTCCTGAGGGCGCGACGCACTGGTCGACGCGCTCGATGGCCGCGCAGGTGGGGCTGTCGCAGTCGACGATCTCGAGGATGTGGCGGGCCTTCGGGCTCAGGCCCCATGGCGTGGAGGAGTTCAAGGTGTCGCCGGACCCCCAGTTCATCGACAAGGCGCGCGACGTCGCCGGGCTGTACTTGAACCCGCCGGAGGCAGCGGTGGTGCTCTGCGCGGACGACAAGACCCAGATCCAGGCTCTCGACCGCACCGCGCCGGTGCTTGCCTTGATGCCGGGTGTGCCCCAGCGCCGAACCCACGACTACCGCCGCTTCGGCACCACCAACCTCCACGCGGCGCTCGACGCCGCCTCGGGCAAAGCCATCTCCTCGATGACCGCGCGCCGCCGCGCCATCGAGTCCCGCAAGTTCCTGGACCTCATCGACAGCGAAGCCCCCGAGGGCCCCAAGGCGCACGTCGTGCTGGACAACTCCTCCACCCACAAGACCCCCGCCATACAGCGCCGGCTGCTGCGCCACCCCCGCTTCAGCTTCCACCTCACCCCCACCCACAGCTCGTGGACGAACCTCGTCGAGCGCTGGTTCGCCGAGCCCACCACCAAACGGATCCGCCGCGGCACCCACACCAGCACCAAAGAGCCCACCGGCTCCATCCAGCACCGGATCGACCACCGGAACCACAACCCTCGCCCGTTCACATGGCACAAGAGCGCCGACGAGATACTCCACAACCCGGCAACATATCTCCAACGAATTCCTGACTCAGGACACTAGGAGGCTGGTGTTTTTCTCGGGTGGGGTTGGGTGTGTGTGGTAGAGTTGCAGGGATGTTGTTCGGTCTCGTGGGGAGGTTCGTGTCGTGACGGTGGGTGTGGAGCCGTGTCGGGTGGATCTGTTCAAGGGTTCGCATTTCGTGGGGGAGCGGCTGGCGGCGGATTCGATTTTTTCGGTGTTGGCGCGTGAGGGGCGGCGGTTGTTTCCCGACGGGATGTTCGATGATCTCTTTAGTTCGCGGGGGCGGCGCAGTGTGCCGCCGCGGGTGGTTGCTGTGGTGATGGTGCTGCAGCGCTGGTTCGGGTTGTCTGACCGTGAGGCGGTGGCCGCGTTCGAGTTCGACGCGCGTTGGCGTTATGCGTGCGGGTGCCTCGACGTGGACGGCGGCGGGTTCGACCACACGGTGCTGGTGGGGATGCGGGCGCGGCTCGCGGCGTCGCAGCGGCCGCGGCGGATCTTCGAAGCGGTGCTGGGCGCGGCCCGCGAGGCGGGGGCGTTGTCTCGGCGGCGGGTGCTGGACTCGGTGCCGGTCTATGACGCGGTCGCGACCCAAGACACTGTCACGATGCTGCACCGCGCCATCGGCGCGGTGCTCGCAGCCGGCGGGGGCGACGCCGGCGCGGGCTTGCGTGGCGACTATCGGCGCGGCAGCAGGCCGGTGTGCGACTGGGACGACCCCGGCGAGCGCTCGGAGTTGGTGGACGCGCTGGGCGCGGACGCCGCGGCGGTGCTCGCCGGGTTGGAGGGCCGCGAGCTCAGCGGGGCTCTCAGCGAGGCTGCGGAGTTGTTGGCCGCGGTCTGCGGGCAGGACCTCTGCGAGGACCCCGACGGGCGGTTCATGATCGCGCGGCGCGTCGCCGCGGACCGGGTCATCTCCACGGTGGACCCCGACGCCCGCCACGGCCACAAATCCACCGCACGTCGCTTCGACGGCTACAAGGGCCACGCCGCGGTGGACCCCGACTCCGAACTCGTCACCGACACCGCGGTCACCCCCGCCAACACCGCCGACGCCCAACCCGCCCCCCAACTCATACACGACCTCCTCAACACCGCCGACACCAACACCGACACCGCCGACACCGACACCGACACCGCCGACACCGCCGACACCGACACCGCCGACACCGACACCGACACCGACACCGCCGACACCGCCGACACCGCCGACACCGACACCGCCGACACCGCCGACACCGCCGACACCGCCGACACCGCCGACACCGCCGACACCGCCGACACCGCCGACACCGCCGACACCGCCGACACCGACACCGCCGACACCGCCGACACCGCCGACACCGCCGACACCGACACCGCCGACACCGACACCGCCGACACCGACACCGACACCGACACCGACACCGACACCGACACCGACACCGCCGACACCGACACCGACACCGACACCGACACCGACACCGACACCGACACCGACACCGACACCGCCGACACCGCTGACGCCGACACCGCCGACGTCGGCGGTGTGGTCGAGGAGTTCGAGGGCCGGCCGACGGTCTATGGCGACAGCGCGTACGGCAGCGGAGAGTTCCAAGGGCTGCTCGAGCGCAGCCGCATCAACTCGAGGTGCCGCACCCAGCCGGCGCGCGCTCCGGGGGGCCGCTTCGCCAAGGACCGCTTCGACGTCGATCTGCCCAACGGCACAGTCACCTGCCCCGCGGGGGTCTGCGTCGCTGTCCGCTTCGGCCGCGACGGCTCGGGCGCGGCCCGCTTCGGGCCGGCGTGCGCGAGCTGCGAACTGCGCGACCGCTGCACCAGCGCAGCCGGCGGAAGGACTGTGCGCGTCGGACCCGACGAGGCCGTGCTCGCCGCGGCCCGCGAACGCCAACAAGACCCACAATGGCGCCGCGACTACCGCGCCGTACGCCCCAAAGTCGAACGCAAGCTCGCGCACCTCGTGCGCCGCAAACACGGCGGCCGCCACGCCCGGGTGCGCGGCCGGCCCAAAGTCGACGCCGACTTCAACCTGCTCGCCGCAGCCGCCAACATCGCGCGCCTCGGCATACTCGGACTGCGCTCCACACCAACAGGATGGACCCTCGACTGACCCCGCCAAAGCCCCAACCCGCCCCCGACACGACCAACCAGCCGACCCCGACACGACCAACCCTCGCCCAACCCGCCGACCCCGGCCACCACCCACCACAACAGCCCACCGAACACCAATTTGGCACCAGCCACCTAGGAGACTGTTGAGTAGACGTAGGGGAACTCGATGTGGTGCAGGTGCCGGTTTCTGAAGGCCTCCACGCCCTCGTCGAGGCCCGCGCAGATGCGCGACACCTCAGACTTGGAGATACCCGGCGCCGCTGCCGGCGCCGCCAGCAGATCATCCACCGAGCGCGTCGACACCGCGGCCACACAGGCCTCCATGATCGCCGCGTGCAGGGCGCGGTCGATGCGCCGGCGGGGCTCGAACACCGACGGCATGAAGCTGCCCTTGCGCAGCTTGGGGATCTTCAGCTCCAGATCCCCGGCCTGGGTGGCCAACAAGCGGCCGCGGTGGCCGTTGCGCGCCGTCGTGCGGCTGTGGGTGCGCTCATAGCGGCCCGCCCAGCTCGCCGCCGCCGCCTCGGCCTCGATCATCTCCTGGAGCACCAGCTCCGGCGCCTCACGGATCAACTCGCCGCCACCTGAGGCGCGGAAGGTCTCCAACAGCTGCGCTGTGGCAGTATTCAGACAGGGACATTGGTGTGTCCTCCTCGATAAGCGGGTCAGTCCTCTCACCGAAGATCACGCCGATGGCCCCCCTCGTGGTGGACCCTCCCAGCTACCTCAATTTCCACCACCCGGTGCGACGCTGCCGGTGGAACCTCGCCTTCGGCTGCGTAGTGTGACAGCAGGAATGACAGGTGTGAGATTTCGCGGGAGGCGACATGGCCGATCACTTCGACCCTGAGGAATGGCAGCGCATCAACGACAGGCTGGATGAGGCCCCGGATCGTTACGGTTTCCCGGAACAGCGCGACGGCTCTGTGCTGCTCGGTTCGTTTAACATCCGCAAGCTCGGTGACTCCGACAACCGCACAGACGGCGACTGGGGGTTCCTGGCGAGGGTGTGCGCCCAGTTCGATCTGCTGGGCGTGCAGGAGATCATGTCGGACCTCAGCGGCCTGCGCCGTTTGCGTGAAGAACTGGCGCACCACGTCGAGACCGGCAGCGAGGGCTTCGCTGTGGTCGTGTCCGATGAGACGGGGGCGTTCGCAGGCGAACGCGGCCTCAGGGAGCGTCTCGGGTTCATCTACCGATGGCCCGTTGTGGAGCGCATGGAGATCGCCAGCGACCTCACCTATGACAGGACCAAGACGTTCAAGACGCTCGTAGACAACGCTGAGAACCTGATCGAGGCGCTACAGGAGTGCGAAGGCGACGCGAGAGAACTCCATCTGCCCTTCTTTGTGACGTTCGCGCGTCAACCCCACGGCGTTGCCTTCCGAATCAGGAATGCGGAGCCGTATGAGTTCCTGGCGGTCAACGCTCATCTCATCTTCGGTGACCGCATCGGTGACCGCCGCCGAGAGTTCACCGCGCTGATGGAACTGCTGAAGAGCCGACTCGCTGACGACGACAGCATCAACCTGATCCTCACGGGCGACCTCAACTTGGACTTCGATGACCCTGTGAAGGACCGCGCCTGTGTTGACAAGGACATCAAGAACCTCAACGCCGCTCTCACCGACAGCGGCTCTCACATCAACTTCCCGTTCCTTGACAAGCACAAGGGTCACGATGACGTGTTTCGCACCAACGCCCGCCTGAATCAGACCTATGACCACATCGGATTGTTCGCGCATGACCCGCGCCTGCCCAGCTACGACCTGAACGAGCACATGCCCCAGACGCCTGACGGTCCCGATTACGGCGTGTTCGATTTCATGACCCTGTTCAGCGAAGCCACCTACGACAAGGCATGGCAAGAAATCGGAAGCGCGGAACGAAAGGCGCTGTGGGCAAAGGCCGAGCACGCCGTGAGCGACCACATGCCGCTGTGGTTGCGGCTGCCCCTCACGGGCTGACAGCCCGGAGTCTCCCCCAGCATGGATGACAACGAGCCGACACTCATCTGCTATCCGTTCCTGGGGGTGGATAGCCCGATTGCTGTAGTGAGCATCCCCCCTGATCTTGGAGGCATCGTCTAAGAGGAGACGCCATGCCTGAGACACGAAGACAGTACGACCCGGAGTTCAAGGCCGGTGCTGTGCGGATCGTCCAAGAGACTCGCAGATCGGTCACTGAGGCGGCCCGTGAGCTGGGGATCGGCGCGGGCACGTTGGGCAACTGGGTCCGCAAGGACCGCGCCGAGCGCTCGGGCGAGCGTCTCGACGGCGACGAGCGTGCCGAGTTGGTGCGGCTGCGCCGCCGCTGCGACGAGTTGGGGATGGAGCGTGATGTGCTCAAACGATCGGTGGTCCTTTGGGTCAGGGAGGCGACGCGGTGAGCCTGGTCGAGCACATCGCGGCCCAAAGGACCGATCACGGGGTGCCTCACGCGGTCTCCTGCCGGGCCCTGGGGGTGGCCGAGTCCGGCTTCTATGAGCGCCGCAGCCGCGGACCCTCGGTCGCCGGGAGGCGCCGACAGCGCGTTGATGCCGCGGTCAAGGACTGCTTCGAGGCGTCCGGCGGGACCTACGGCTCGCCGCGGGTGCGCGCCCAGCTGCGCCGAGACGGCCACACGGTGTCCAAGAAGACGGTGGAGGCCTCCATGGCCCGCCAAGGGCTCCAGGCCCGCACCCGGCGCCGTCGGCGGGGCCTGACACGGCCCGACAAGTCGGCCGATCCCGTGCCCGACCTGCTCAGGCGCGACTTCACCGCAGAGGCCCCCGACCAGAAGTGGGTCGGCGACTTCAAGCAGATCCCCACCGCCGAGGGGCCGGTGTTCCTCGCGACCGTCGAGGACCTCTACAGCCGCCGGATGCTGGGCTTCGCCACCTCTGAGCGCCATCCCACAGCCGGCCTCGCCGCCGCGGCGCTCAACATGGCCGCCGCCACCCGAGGCGGCTCCGTCGCCGGCGTGATCCTCCGCACCGACAAGGGCACCCAGTACAGCTCCGGAGACTTCGCCGAAGCCTGCCGGCGCCTCGGGGCCAACCAGTCGATGGGACGCGTCGGCTGCGCGCTGGACAACGCCGCGGCCGAGTCGTTCATCTCCACCCTGCAACACGAGCTCATCTCCCGGCGGCGCCGGCAGACACGCGACCACGCCCGGCGAGACATCGCCGCCTGGATCGACACCTGATACAACCCCCTACGCCTACACTCCGCCAACAACATGACCAGCCCCCTCGACCACGAACAAACCCAAGCCGCCTAACCAACACTCCAAGATTCGGGGGGAAGCCCAGAGTCTTTAGTTATTGGGGTTGGTTGTGGTATGGTTGGTGTGGTTGTGGGCGGTGATTGGAGGCAGTGGTGGCTAGGGGCCGTCGTGGGGTGGAGGTGGTGCTCGCCGATGAGCAGCGCGAGACGCTGGAGCGGTGGGCGCGGCGCCAGAAGTCGTCGCAGGCTCTGGCGCTGCGGTGCCGGATAGTGCTGGGCGCGGCCGCGGGGGAGACGAACAAGTCGATCGCGGCGTCGCTGGGGTGCAGCGAGGCGACGGTGTCGAAGTGGCGGCGCCGGTTCGCGGGGCGCGGGTTGGGCGGGCTCTGCGACGAGCCGCGTCCGGGCGCGCCGCGCACGGTGAGCGACGACAAGGTGCAGGAGGTGATCGTCAAGACGCTGGAGTCGGCTCCTGAGGGCGCGACGCACTGGTCGACGCGCTCGATGGCCGCGCAGGTGGCGCTGTCGCAGTCGACGATCTCGAGGATGTGGCGGGCCTTCGGGCTCAGGCCCCATGGCGTGGAGGAGTTCAAGGTGTCGCCGGACCCCCAGTTCATCGACAAGGCGCGCGACGTCGCCGGGCTGTACTTGAACCCGCCGGAGGCAGCGGTGGTGCTCTGCGCGGACGACAAGACCCAGATCCAGGCTCTCGACCGCACCGCGCCGGTGCTTGCCTTGATGCCGGGTGTGCCCCAGCGCCGAACCCACGACTACCGCCGCTTCGGCACCACCAACCTCCACGCGGCGCTCGACGCCGCCTCGGGCAAAGCCATCTCCTCGATGACCGCGCGCCGCCGCGCCATCGAGTCCCGCAAGTTCCTGGACCTCATCGACAGCGAAGCCCCCGAGGGCCCCAAGGCGCACGTCGTGCTGGACAACTCCTCCACCCACAAGACCCCCGCCATACAGCGCCGGCTGCTGCGCCACCCCCGCTTCAGCTTCCACCTCACCCCCACCCACAGCTCGTGGACGAACCTCGTCGAGCGCTGGTTCGCCGAGCCCACCACCAAACGGATCCGCCGCGGCACCCACACCAGCACCAAAGAGCCCACCGGCTCCATCCAGCACCGGATCGACCACCGGAACCACAACCCTCGCCCGTTCACATGGCACAAGAGCGCCGACGAGATACTCCACAACCCGGCAACATATCTCCAACGAATTCCTGACTCGGGACACTAGGTGGCAGCGTCGCAAAGACTGTCGCAACCGTGCGACGGCGCCCTCCACCGGTGGATGCGACAGATCGGCGATGGTGGCCGGTTGTCCAGTCAGCATCCGACCCGGTGGAGGTCCACAGTATGGCGCAGCGGCTCAGCTCCGACGAGCGCGCCCGGGTCGAGGCGATGCGCGCCGCGGGCGCGAGCAAGTCACTGCCGACACCGTCGGCGACTGACAAGTCGAGGCGATGCGCGCCGCGGGCGCGAGTGTCGACGACACAGCGAGACGTCTTGGCAGGCACCGCTCGACGGTGTACCGAGAACTCGAACGCGGCGGCGTCTACGACGCCGAGGCGGCGCAGACGGCCGCCGAGGCCCGGGCGGCGCGCCCCAAGACGCCTGCGCTCGCGGCCGGCCCCGGCCTGGCCGCCGCGATGAGCGAGCGCCTGGCTATGCGCTGGTCCCCGCACGCGATCCGCGCGGACCTGCGCGCCCAAAGGCGCCGGATCAGCGCGGAGACGATCCACGCGGCCTGCTATGACCACACCGGCCGACGCGGGCTGCCCGAGGGGTCCCGGAGGCTTCCGCCGCGCCGCTGGCGAAGACGCAAGCCCCGCAGCCGCGCGACGCGAAAGCCCAGCCCGCTGAGCGATTCCAAGCCCGTAGCGGCCCGCGCCGCGGCCGTCGAGGACCGCCGCGAAGCCGGCCACTGCGGCAGCGCGGAACCAACGAGCACACCAACGGCCTGCTGCGACGCCGGCTGCCCAACAGCACCTACCTCGACATCGGCCAAGCCCGCCCCGCCGTCATCGAGGACAACCTCAACTCGATGCCCCGCAAGCTCCACGACTGGGACTCAGCCCACAGCGTCTATGCTGCCCTCTGTCGCAACAACCGGTAGAGTTCGCCGCCGGTTGAAGAGAGTTTGCATGAAGAAGAGGTGGGCTGTCGCTGCCGTCGCGTGCGTCGCGGCTGCTGTCACAGCGCCGGCGGGCACCGCGGCTGCCCAGGGGCAGCGCTTCTCTGACGTGCCGGCTGACCACTACGCCTTCGAGGCGATCGAGTGGGCCGCTTCAGCCGGAGTGACGCTGGGCTACAGCGACAGCACGTTCAGACCGTCGGTGGCTCTGGGCCGCGAGCATGCGCTGGTGTTCATGGAGCGCTACTACGACGAGATCCTCCAAACCGACGAATCACCCGACTTCGCCCGCGCCGACATGATGGTCCTGCTCAAAGCCATCAACGACGGCGCACTCCGCAATCCCGACACCGCCGAGGACTCCACCCCTGACCCATCCGGGACCGGTGAGGGTCAGCGGTTCCCGGACGTGCCGGCTGACCACTACGCCTTCGAGGCGGCCGAGTGGGCCGCTTCAGCCGGAGTGACGCTGGGCTACAGCGACGGCACGTTCAGACCGTCTCAGGCTCTGGGCCGCGGGCATGCGCTGGTGTTCATGGAGCGCTACTACGACGAGATCCTCCAAACCGACGAATCACCCGACTTCGCCCGCGCCGACATGATGATCCTGCTCAAAGCCATCAACGACGGCACCCCCCGCCGCAACCCCTCCACCCACACCTTCAAAGCCGTCACCGCCGGCGGCTTCCACAGTTGCGGACTGCGCACCGACAACACCATCACCTGCTGGGGCAACAACGACTACGGGCGGGCGGACGCGCCGTCAGGCGCGTTCAAAGCCGTCACCGCCGCCGGCGGCTTCCACAGTTGCGGACTGCGCACCGACAACACCATCACCTGCTGGGGCAACAACAACCACGGGCAGGCGACCGCGCCGTCAGGCACCTTCAAAGCCGTCACCGCCGGCCACCACCACAGTTGCGGACTGCGCACCGACAACACCATCACCTGCTGGGGCAACAACAACCACGGGCAGGCGACCGCGCCGTCAGGCACCTTCAAAGCCGTCACCGCCGGCGTCTGGCACAGTTGCGGACTGCGCACCGACAACACCATCACCTGCTGGGGCTACAACGGCAACGGGGAGGCGGACGCGCCGTCAGGCACCTTCAAAGCCGTCTCCGCCGGCAACACACACAGTTGCGGACTGCGCACCGACAACACCATCACCTGCTGGGGCAACAACAACCACGGGCAGGCGACCGCGCCGTCAGGCACCTTCAAAGCCGTCTCCGCCGGCAACACACACAGTTGCGGACTGCGCACCGACAACACCATCACCTGCTGGGGCAACAACAACCACGGGCAGGCGACCGCGCCGTCAGGCACCTTCAAAGCCGTCTCCGCCGGCTACGAACACAGTTGCGGACTGCGCACCGACAACACCATCACCTGCTGGGGCAACAACAACCACGGGCAGGCGACCGCGCCGTCAGGCACCTTCAAAGCCGTCTCCGCCGGCTACGAACACAGTTGCGGACTGCGCGCCGACAACACCATCACCTGCTGGGGCAACAACAACCACGGGCAGGCGACCGCGCCGTCAGGCACCTTCAAAGCCGTCTCCGCCGGCCACGGCCACAGTTGCGGACTGCGCGCCGACAACACCATCACCTGCTGGGGCAACAAAGGCAGCGGGCGGGCGGACGCGCTGTCAGGCGCGTTCAAAGCCGTCTCCGCCAGCGGCGGCCACAGTTGCGGACTGCGCGCCGACAACACCATCACCTGCTGGGGCTCCAACGACGACGGGCAGGCGACCGCGCCGTCAGGCACGTTCAAAGCCGTCTCCGCCGGCAGCGAGCACAGTTGCGGACTGCGCGCCGACAACACCATCACCTGCTGGGGCAACAAAGGCAGCGGGCGGGCGGACGCGCTGTCAGGCGCGTTCAAAGCCGTCTCCGCCGGCAGCTGGCACAGTTGCGGACTGCGCGCCGACAACACCATCACCTGCTGGGGCTCCAACGACGAAGGGTGGGCGGACGCGCCGTCAGGCACGTTCAAAGCCGTCTCCGCCGGCAGCGAGCACAGTTGCGGACTGCGCGCCGACAACACCATCACCTGCTGGGGCTCCAACAACTACGGGCGGGCGGACGCGCCGTCAGACACCTTCAAAGCCGTCTCCGCCAGCGTCCGGCACAGTTGCGGACTGCGCGCCGACAACACCATCACCTGCTGGGGCCTCTTCGCTGTGATCGTGCTGTAAGGCGCGTTCAAAGCCGTCTCCGCCGGCGGCAGCCGCAGTTGCGGATTGCGCGCCGACAACACCATCACCTGTTGGGGCACCGACCACTACGGGGAGGCGGACGCGCCGTCAGGCGTCAAATGGCGCTAGCGGAAGGTCGCGTCGTGGCGAGGGGGTTGGTGGGTTAGATCTTCTGGCGGTGGGCTTTGGGGAACGCGGCGAAGGCGAGGACCTCGGCTCGGGCTGTGTCGATGAGCGGGCCCGTTTTGGGGAAGCTGGCGGCAGGCTGGGCGCCGTCTTGGTCCCAGGTGTCGGTGTCGGTGTCGGGTTGGGCGAGGATGGTTCTGAACAGCGCGGCGGCTGTGTGCTGGTGGCTGCGGGGCAGCGCCGCCAGCAGGTTCGGGATGTAATGCATCCGGCGTGGCTGTCTGGCGGTGCGCTGGAACCAGCGGTCGGCGGTTGCGGCGAGCCCGCGGTGCGTGTCTGTGATGACCAGGCATGCACCATGAAGGCCCCGGTCGCGCAGGGACTCCATGAGCGGCTGCGAGAAGGCTCCAAGAATCGCGTTGCAGCCAGCTTCTGTCTAGCCTCTTCTGACCTCAACACCACATGGCTAACCGGCGTAACAGTATAGTTGAGTGCGTCGTGATAGTATATTGGATGCCGTCGTAACGGTATAGTGAACCGCGTCGGGAAAGGGCTGGGATGTACTACCCGCGTATCGTGGATGACGAACTCGACCAGCTGGGCGCAGAGCTGCCGGCCATCGCTGTAGAAGGGCCGAGAGCGGTCGGCAAGACCGAGACCGCCTTGCGGCGAGCGGCCACCGTCTACCGTCTCGACGACGGCGACCAGCTAGCCATCGCTGCCGCAGACCCGGCCCGGCTCGCACGCGGCGAGCCGCCGATCCTCATAGACGAATGGCAGCGCCTCCCGGAGTCGTGGGACATCGTGCGCCGAGCCGTCGACGCCGACCCGCGCACACCCCGGTTCCTGCTGACCGGATCCGCCGCCCCGCAGCTGCCGCCGACCCACACCGGCGCCGGGCGCATCGTCTCTGTGCGCATGCGTCCGTTGGCGCTCGCCGAGCGGGGCCTCGGCACGCCCACAGTGAGCCTCACGCAGCTTCTGGACGGCACCAGGCGACCAGTGGAAGGAGCGTCCTCTCTGGGGCTCGACGACTATGCAGAACAGATCACCGGTTCGGGGTTCCCGGCTGTGCGCGGCCGCTCCCAGCGGGCGACACGCGCCTACCTCGACGGCTACATCGACCGCATCGCCGACCGCGACATCTCAGAGCAGGGCCGCACTTTCCGCAGCCGGGCGGCGCTTATGCGCTGGATGGCCGCATACGCCGCGGCCGCATCGTCATCTGCTGCGTTCGAGAAGATCCGCGACGCGGCGACCCCCGGCGAGTCCGACAAGCCCACCAAAGTCACCGCCCTCGCCTATCGATCCGCGCTGGAAGCGCTGTGGGTGATCGACGACGTAGCGGCATGGCTGCCGACCCGCAACCGGCTGCGGCGCATCGCGTCAGCGCCCCAACATCATCTCTGCGACCCTGCCATAGCGGCGCGGCTGCTGTCGGTGACCGCCGAGGCGCTGCTCGACGGCAGCGACGGCACGCCCGCGGTCTCCCGCGACGACTCCCTGCTCGGCGTGCTGTTCCAGTCCCTCGTCACGCTGTCGGTGCGCGTCTACGCGCAGGCTGCCGAGGCCAGGGTGTTCCATCTGCGGACCCACGGCGGCGAACACGAAGTCGATCTCATCGTGCAAGGCCCAAACGGGCGGATCGTGGCCCTGGAGGTCAAACTCGCCGCCACAGTCAACAGCAGCGACATCAGACACCTCAAATGGCTCGCCGACAGCATCGGACCAGAACTCGCCGACGCCGCCGTGGTGACCACAGGAACCGAGGCATACCGCCGCCGCGACAACATCGCAGTGATCCCGGCCGCGCTTCTCGGCCCCTGACCCCCGACCTGCCGGCACAGCGGTAGAACGTTCCGGTAGCGACCATCACGCGTTCAGAGATGCGCTCTCACACGTTCTGAACCCTTAGCGGCTCAACCCTCCGGCCTCGGGGTTTGGTATTTCGCGCCAGCCTCTACTCGGACGGGACGGCGCGAAATGTGGCACGAAATCGGCCGGGTCGGTTGTGGATGCCGATCAGGCTATCCGCGGCGGGTCACGGGAGGGTTGAAGCGCGCGGCTAGCGCGCCCGGTGACGCATGAGGGTCCCGCTCACCGTGGCAGCGCGGAACCAACGAGCAGACCAATGGGCTGCTGCGCAGCCGGCTGCCCAAGAGCACCGACCTCAACATCGGCCAAGTCCGCCTCACCGTCATCGAGGACAACCTCAACACCATGCCCTGCAAGCTCCACGACCGGGACTCAGCCCACAGCGTCTATACTGCCCTCTGTCGCAACCACCGACAGAGGTTGCCCTGTCTCTCAGCGTGGTGGTACTGATCGTTACAGTCTTGCCCCTGGTGTTATGAAAGCCTCGGAAGAGCGGTCCGAAGCACCAGCTTAGGCCAGCGGGTACCATATTGGATTCTGAAGAGCGGCACGCTTCAGCTTCTTGGCAGCCTTATCTTTCGCCTTTCGTCCGAGACCTCGCATATCGATGTAGGCGTGAGATGCGTGTCTGTTCGGGCACGCAGAGTCGTCAATTGCACGTAAGTCAGCGTCTTTGACATCGCCCACACTCACAGCACAGCTTCCGATGGTCTTTAGCCCAAACTCCTCTGTGTGAATCCTGTGCGCCTCATCTGGAGTCACGACAGACTCTCGGTAGGTAGAAACCATCTCATTGCCAACCTTGAAGACGGCCATCGTGATTTCGCTTTAACGGATGTGGTCCGGGTGAATCTGACGGCGCAATACTTCGTCTAGGCTTACAATTTCAGCTTCACATGTAGCTAGTGGTGGTGCATTTGAAGAAGTCACACTCTGTCCACACTGTCGAACGAATCAATCCACTCTCGCAAGAAATCACCGGTGACGATGACATTTTCATCATATTGGTGCTCATCGGTGGTCAAGTCCCAAGAAGCGACTGTTGCCATTTCGCTGGATGTATGGAACGTGACGGAGGCTTCTACGGACTTTAAAGACCATTCCAGTGACACACCTCCGTCTGCGAGCGGAAAAGCATGTGGGAATGGCAAGCCATGGAATAGGAGCGGAGCAGCGAGTACGCGTGCTCCCATAACCGCCGCATCGCTGGGCGCTAGCGACTCCTTGTCATACCAGTCATCAGTGAGCGACGAGATGGATTCCAACTCATGAATGAACTCCTCCACTCTTCGTGAGCCCACTTCATCGACTATTCTCAACTCCTCAATCTGAGACGATGCTGTATCGAATGAGAAATCCACATAGCGGAACGTCCCGCGCGCCACAACTACGGGGCCTTCATCTCTCGACGGCGTGATTGCAGACTTGATCGTGTCTAGTGGTACCTCAGCTGCGTAGTTGATCTCCGCGTTGACGGGTCTGGCATCTGTTGTCAAAACCATCGTGATGCGCGATAGGTCAGCTTCTACTCTAGTGATTCGCCCTGCAACTAGATCACGCATATCCTGTTCATATGTGCGACTCGACTCCAGTTGATCCCGAACGGCTCGATCAAAATAATACTCGTTTCCCGAAGTGTCCATGACATCAATACGTTCATTGTCTTTGAGTTCACGGCCCATACGGACGAGTGTCTCTCCAACAGTTCGGGGCATAGCAAGCAGCAGTGCGCTGTGGCCATTCTCACGGACCTCTTCCAGAATGCTGCGATACGTGTCGATGCTGTTCTCCAAGTATCCGGGTGGAGGCTCAGATAGCTGTGGAGCTGTAGGGTCAGACTCTATTGGTCTGACCCTTAGATCGAGACTACCTCTGAGCACATCGTCTATTCCTATCCTGAGGCGCTCCGTAAAGTGGTTGGGCAACTGCGAGGCGCTCGGATTATCTTCCCGATAGAGATGGCTCGCTATGGCAATGATCGAGCGTTCGAATGCTAGGAACTCCTGGCCCGCAGCCGCGAACGCCTCAGCAGAGATTTGCTGAGCGTCGAACCGACCTCCGCTAAAGCGAAGGCTAGGTTCGCGTGGGCCTATGTCCGAGAGCGACACAGAGCAGAAGCTACCTGTGGAAGAGGAGAGTTGCGCCTTCTGGCGTTGACCCCGCTCAACTCTTCGATCTCCTCCGATCCCCTGTCACCCCCACCCATCGCAGCAGGGACAACGTCTGTGGTCGTCACGCCTAGGAGGAGTGGGGGAAGGCTACGGTGCGTTCGCCGCTGTGGCTGATGGCGACACTCGACCCGATCCTGAACCGGGGAGATCCGGTGGCCCGGCAGCGCAGCACCTCGCCGCCGGCCTCGCGGACGTAGTACAGGGTGTCGTGGCCGAAGAACTCGATGTGGTCGACGGTGCCCGAGCCGCCCTCGGCGAGGGTCAGCTCCTCAGGCCGCAACAACACGTCCACCTCTCCATGGGCCGGCGACTGGAGCTTCATGGGCCCCATCGCTGTGTAGGCGATGTCGCCCTCGGCGCGGCCGGCGACAGTGTCAGCCTCGCCCACGAAGCCGGCCAGCCAACGGTCGGCGGGCTGCTCGTAGAGCACCTCGGGCGAAGCCTGCTGGATGACGGCGCCGTCACGCATCACAGCCACCTCGTCGCCTAGCACGAAGGCCTCGTCCTGGTCGTGGGTCACGAACACGCAGGTGACCTCGAGCTCCCGCAGCAGGGCGGCTACCTCGGCCCGGACCTCCACCCTGAGAGCAGTGTCGAGGCTCGCGAAGGGCTCGTCTAGCAGCAGCACCGACGGCCGGGGCGCCAGCGCCCGGGCCAGCGCCACCCGCTGCTGCTGCCCTCCCGACAGCGAGCCGGGCAACCGGGCAGCAAGTTCGGGGATGCCTACCAGGTCGAGAAGATCGCCCACCCGCCGGGAGGCCGGCCGGGGCAGGATCCGGCTGCGGGGCCGCTCCGAGCGGGGCAGGCCGAAGGCCACGTTGGCGGCCACGGTGAGATGCGGGAACAGCGACCAGTCCTGGAACACCATGCCGATGCCGCGCTTGTCTGCGGCCATGTGCGCACCGGGGCCCGACACGAGCGCGCCGCCAAGCACGACCCGGCCCGAGTCCGGGCGCTGCAAGCCCGCCAACACCCTCAACAGCGTCGTCTTGCCGCATCCGCTCGGACCTAGGAGCGCCAGCGTCCGGCCCGGCTCGACGGAGATCGAGGTGCTCCGCAGAACCGGCGACCCGCCGAGAGCCACGCTCACCTCGTCCACCAGGATCCCCCGGCCGCGCCGGGCCGCCGCGCCCGCCGGCCGCGCCAGAGAGGAGGATGCGGCCAAAGCGCCCGGCGCCGCAGCGCTATCAAGCATGCTTTATACTCTAACGCTGGCAGTCCTCACTGCCTCGGTCCCAGACGTCGGTCCCAGACGTCGGTCCCAGACGTCGGTCCCAGACGTCGGTCCCAGACGTCCTCACTGCAACAGCTCCGGCCCGCCTCGCCGCGAGACGCCTCAAGATCTCTAAAAGTGAGCGCGGATAGGAGTGGGTCCGTCGTGTCGCTGCGGTGTCATTCCCGCTCTTGTTCGCTGCGACCTGAGGGCCGCTCGGGCCGCGGCCTCGCCTGTACGGGCCGCGTCGCTCCCGCCTATTCGCTCGGCCTCTGAGCCGCTCCAGGCGGCACATCTGCTCACAGAACACAGCGGGGCGGCCTTCATGCGGCGGTGCACGGCTCGGCCAGCACCTCGGGCAGCGGCTCGGCATGCACCACCGTCACTCTCTGGGTGGCCCGGGTGAGGGCCACATACAGCGAGCGAACACCCTGCCGCTCCTCTGCCACTATGCGTGCCGGCTCCACCACCACAGCGGCATCGACCTCGAGGCCCTTCACCAGCCGCACCGGCACCAGCGTCACCTGCTGCTCGAGGCCGGTCCGGCCGGGCCCGCCGAACACCACCGAACGGCTCTCGAGGTCGGCCCGGAGCGTCCCATGCAGCGAGTCGGGCACGATCACTGCCACGTTGCCCTCGCCCACCTCGCTCCGCTCCCGGACGACGACCTCGGCCAGTGTCTCGCCCAGCGCGGCAAGGTCGTGGCTGCTCGGCTCCCGGGATGCGGTACTCGACCGGGTCTCGCCCAGCGCGGCAAGATCGTGGCTGCTCGGCTCCCGGGATGCGGTACTCGACCGGGTCTCGCCCAGCGCGGCAAGGTCGTGGCTGCTCGGCTCCCGGGATGCGGTACTCGACCGGGTCTCGCCCAGCGCGGCAAGATCGTGGCTGCTCGGCTCCCGGGATGCGGTACTCGACCGGGTCTCGCCCAGCGCGGCAAGATCGTGGCTGCTCGGCTCCCGGGATGCGGTACTCGACCGGGTCTCGCCCAGCGCGGCAAGATCGTGGCTGCTCGGCTCCCGGGATGCGGTACTCGACCGGGTCTCGCCCAGCGCGGCAAGATCGTGGCTGCTCGGCTCCCGGGATGCGGTACTCGACCGGGTCTCGCCCAGCGCGGCAAGGTCGTGGCCGTCGGCGCCGGCGCCGCCTCTCGCGGCGGCCGCGGCCGCGCCGCACGCCACCAGGCGGGGCTCGTCGCCGAGCGTCCGAACCGTCTCGGGCGGCAGTGCCCCGGGAGCGGCGTGGGGAAGCACCCGGTTCGCCAACGCCATAGCAGGCGCCGGAATCCGATAGCCGAGCGTCAGTTCCGCCCGGCGGGCCGGGCGCCGGTCGGGCAGGCCCTCCAGTACCGATTCCCAGCCGTCGTGGGCCCATGACCCGGTGGCCTGCGCGATGTCTCCCACCACCGTCATCGAGCCGTTGAGGCTGCGGCGGGCGATCATGCGGAGCTCCATCGGCGACAGGTCCTGAGCCTCGTCCACCACTATGTGGCCGTAGGTCAGGACGGCGTCCTCCTCACGATGCCCGGGCCGGTACCCCAGCAGCGCCCGGGCCTCGTCGAGCACCGGCACGTCCTGGAACGACCATGACACCTCGGAGGCGTGCGCGGCCCGGGACCGGTGCAGCAGATCGATCTCCTCATCGCTGAGCCGGCCACCGGCAGCGGAGCGCAGCAGCGCCTTCGATCCGTAGAGGTCGTTCACCAGATGCGCCGGTGTGAGCACAGGCCACATCCACTCCAGGGCCTCGCGCACCTCGACCGTGTCGAAGAGGCTCCCGCGGACCTCGACCGGGTCGACGGCGCGTCGGGCGCTGCCGGCCAGGGCCGCGAAGAACGCATCCTCCACCAGCCTGCGCCCAGCGTTGTGCTTGCGGACCCTCCGGGATGCCTCGGCCACGATTTCCGCCGACTGCCCCACGGTGAGATGCAGCCGCTGAAGCTCGTAGCCGACGCTCAGGTCGACCCGCAGCGGGCGACGGCGGTCGCGCGCCGCCCGGCGCAGCACCCCGGCCATGCGAGGGTCGCCCTTGACCCGGCCGACGGCCTCGCTGTCGAGGCCCGCGACGCGAACTGCCGGGCTCAGCAGATCGGCCAGCAGGGCCTGCTCCACGCCAGCCTCGCCCAGCGAGGGCAGCACCTGCTCGATGTAGGCCAAGAAGAGGCGGTTCGGCCCGACCACGAGCACCCCCTGACTCTCCAGCGGGAAGCGGTGCGTGTACAGCAGGTAGGCGGCGCGGTGCAGCGCCACGACGGTCTTGCCGGTGCCGGGACCTCCCTGCACCACCAGCACGCCCGGCATGTCCGAACGGATCACCCTGTCCTGCTCGCTCTGGATGGTGGACACAATGTCGTTGAGACGCCCGGTGCGGGCCGCCTCCAGCGAGGCGATCAGCGTGTCGGAGGCCGGATGCCGGTCGGATCGGCCGCCACCGGACGGCCCGGCGGCGCCGTCGAAGTCCCGATCGGCGAGATCGAGCCCGATGGCGGCCTTCTCGCCGAACAACTCGTCCTCGATTCCCAGCAGGGTGCTGCCCCGGGACGCGAAATGCCGCCGGCGTTCCAAGCCGAGGGGCAGCAGGCCGGTGGCTCGATAGAAGGGCTCGGCCACCGGTGCGCGCCAGTCCACCAGGATCGGGTCGTGGTCGGCGTCCCACAGGCCCACCCGCCCGATGTAGAACCGCTCGCCGGTGCCGGCCGGGTCGATGCGGCCGAACACCAGCGACCGGTCCCCTATGTCGAGCCTGGTCAGCCGGGCGAGAGTCGCTTCCAGCATGGCCTCCCGCTCGAACCTGGCCTGCGAGGTGCCTCCCCGGCCGGTGCGGAACACCGATGTGGCCATGGCGGCTCGCTCGCGTGCGGCGTCGAGGCATGCGTGGGCCAAGTCGAAGTAGGCCTGCTCGGCTGCTAGGTCGGGATGGCGAGAGGTCAAGGCTGAACCCGCGAGCGGAGTCTGACTGCCGGGTTCGTCCAAGAGACGGCGGTCCACTCCGAGACGGTGCCAGCATTCTGGTGAACGGCCGATCCTATCGCTGCCCGCGGCCGCGCGGCGGCCCGAGCCGCCGGAGGCGTGGCCTCGAAACCGAGCGGGAGCCGCTGCGACACGACGGACTCACCTCAGTCCGCGCGGCACGGCTGCACAGGCAGCCAAGAGCCGAGCCGAAGCCGCGACGACGGGGTCACTCCCGTCCGCGCGACTTTTATTGGATCCAACGGCGTGCCGCTGTGGCGCGGGACCGGGTCACTCCCGTCCGCGCGACCTTTATCGTGGGCGGCATGGAGGCGAACGGGCACGCACCACCCGAAGAAGACACCGACGCCGAAGCCGCCGCGACATGCGGCGCCGCCGGGGACGGCTCCTGCGGTCAGGTCTCGGTGGGACTCGTCCTCAGCGCGGGCGGCCCGGCTGCCGAGGCGTGGCACGCTGGCGCGGTTGGTGCCCTTCAGCAGGTCGCCGGCTGGGACGCCCGCACGGCGGACCTCATTGTGGGAACCTCGGCCGGGTCCATCACCGGGCTCGGTCTGCGGGCCGGGATCCCGCCCTCGGACCTGTACGCCCGCCGGCTGGGCGAACCCGTGAGCGACGAAGGGCAGGCCATCATCGACAGAGTGGTCACCCCCTACCGCGAGGACCGCAGCGAACGCGCCTGGACCGAGCAGCGCCCGCAGTCACCGGCGCTGACGGCGCGCTCTCTGTGGCCTCCGTGGAAGGCCCGGCCCTTGCATGCCGCCGTCGGGCTGCTGCCGAGGGGCACCCGAACCACCGAGGCCCTCGAGCAGCGGATGGCGGAGTTGCATCCAGAGCCGTGGCCCGAGGCCCGCTTCTGGGTCCCGGCCGTGCGGCTCTCCGACGGCGTGCGGGTGGTGTTCGGCCGCGACGACCTGGACGCCACCGCGGCGGAGGCGGTGCGGGCCAGCTGTGCGGTCCCGGCCCTATTCGAGCCGGTCAAGGTCCATGGACGGCATTACACCGACGGCGGTCTGCACTCCTACACCAACGCCGACCTCATGGGTCCGCCCGCATTCGACCTGGTCGTCGTATCGTCGCCGATGAGCGGCGCGCCGGGATGGTCGGCGGTCCGGGACTCGCTCTCGCATGCCTGGAGCAAGGCCCGCAGCGGCCTGGGACGGAGAGAACCCCGACACGGCTCCCGGCCGGCGGCATCGCAACAGGCCTGGCCGCGGGAGGCGCTGGAGGCGGCTTGGTCCGAGGGCCGGGCCTGGCGGGCGGCACGGCGACAATGGGTCGGCGACAGGCTGCGCGGCGAGTTGGAAGGGCTGAGCCGCTCAGGCGTCGCCGTGCTGGTGGTGGAGCCCGACCATGACGGCGTGGAGTTGATCGACAACGGAGGCGGCCCCGCGGCCGGCCGAGCCGCCAGCGGGGACGACGGCACCGACGCCGGCAGCCACGAGCACGCCTGGCGAGCCGAGGTGGCAGCCGCTGCCGATTGGACGGTCCGCCGCATCCTCACAGTCAGCGGCGACCGGCGGCCGGCCGGCCTGCTGCGCCGGGCCGTCGGGGCATCGGGTTCCGATGGCATGGCGCGGGACTGCTGACCGGCACTGCGCCGGGCCGTCGGGGCATCGGGGCCGCCCGACCGCCGTTAGCTTGACGCGATGAGCAGGAGCCGCTTCGAAGGCAGCGACTTCCTGCGGGCCTGCCGCAGCGAGCCCCATCAGCGGGTGCCGGTGTGGTTCATGCGCCAGGCCGGCCGGTCTCTGCCCGAGTACCGGGCGGTGCGCGGCGACGGTTCGATACTCGACGCCATCGCCGATCCCGACCGGGCCGCGGAGATCACCCTGCAGCCGGTGCGCCGCTACGGGGTGGACGCAGCCATCCTGTTCAGCGACATCGTGGTGCCGGTGCATGCCGTCGGCTTCGGCGTCGACATAGTTCCCGGCACCGGGCCGGTCGTGGAGCGTCCGTTCACGGCCCGCGGCGACCTCGACCGCCTGCGCCCGCTGGATCCCCCCTCCGACACCCCGTATGTGGTCGAGACAGTCCGCCGCGCCGTCGAGGCGCTGGACGTGCCGCTCATCGGGTTCGCGGGGGCCCCGTTCACGGTGGCGTCGTACTTGGTGGAGGGAGGCCCGTCCCGTCACCATGCCAGGACCAAGGCCCTGATGGTAGGCGACGAGGCCCTGTGGCACCGGCTCATGGACCGCCTCGCCGACCTCGCCATCGCCTCGCTGCTGTCGCAGGTGGAGGCGGGCGCGGCAGCGGTGCAGCTTTTCGACAGCTGGGCGGGCGTGCTGTCGCCTGAGCAGTACCGGCGAGGCGTCGCCCCGCACTCTGCCAAGGTGCTCGAGGCGGTGGGCGCCACCGGGGTGCCACGTATCCATTTCGGCGTCGGTACCGGCGAGCTTCTGGGCCAGATGGGCGACTGCGGTGCGGAGGTGGTGGGCGTCGACTTCCGAGTGGCGATAGACGAAGCCCGCAGGCGAGTGGGGCCGGACCGGGCGGTGCAGGGGAACCTCGACCCCGCGGTGGTGCTGGCCGGGGAGTCGCCTGCCTGCGACGCAGCCCGGGCGGTGCTGGACGCCAACGGCGGGCATCCCGGCTTCGTCTTCAACCTGGGCCATGGCGTCCTTCCCGACACTGATCCGTTGGTGCTGGCCAGGGTGGTGCAGGTGGCACACGACGAGGGCCAAGTATCGAACCGATGACCGACCACTGCATGCGAGCGACCCGCGGGCGGCGGCGCGAGGCAACACAACAACGCCCCCCGCCCCAGCCGCAGCAGACGGCCCGCCCGCGCCGGCCCGCGGGAGCGCAGCGGTGAGCGGTCGAACCGCATGACAATGCCCGGCTGCGCGCCCGACCGGTCCGTGTTCACCGCCGACCAACACGGTCCACGGAGTCGAACCGCATGACAATGCCCGGCCGCGCGCCCGACCGGTCCGTGTTCACCGCCGACCAACACGGTCCACGGAGTCGAACCGCATGACAATGCCCGGCCGCGCGCCCGACCGGTCCGTGTTCACCGCCGACCAACACGGTCCACGGAGTCGAACCGCATGACAATGCCCGGCCGCGCGCCCGACCGGTCCGTGTTCACCGCCGACCAACACGGTCCACGGAGTCGAACCGCATGACAATGCCCGGCCGCGCGCCCGACCGGTCCGTGTTCACCGCCGACCAACACGGTCCACGGGGTCGAACCGCATGACAATGCCCGGCCGCGCGCCCGAGGCTTCGAAACCGGCCGCCGGGGGACGAGTGGCTGTCGTCGGGGCCGGGATCTCCGGGCTGGTCGCGGCATACGAGCTCCGGCGGACGGGGATCGGGGCTGTCGTGCTGGAGGCGGGCGGCCGTCCGGGCGGAATGGTCGACAGCGTGACGGTCGGCGGGCTGGCCGTGGACTCGGGACCGGACGGTTTCGTGATCCGAGACCCTGCCGCCGCCGATCTGTGCCGGTGCCTCGGCCTCGGCGCCGAGTTGGTCGAACCCGCCGTAAGCGGCGCCTACGTTTGGGTCAACGGCCGCCTGCGGCCCCTACCGGACCGCTCCGTGCTGGGAGTGCCGTGGACGGCCAGCGCAGTTGCGGGCGCCGGCATCGTCTCGGATCGCGCCGTCGACGTTCTGGCCCGCGGCCTGGCGCAGTACGCCGATCCGCTCGCCGGCGACGCCTCAGTGGGCGAGGTGCTGCGACCGCGCGTTGGCGACGAGGTGTTCGAGTGCCTCGTCGACCCCTTGCTGGGCGGCATCAACGCCGGCTCGGCCGACCAGATGAGCATCGAGGCCTGCGCCCCCCCGCTGTTCGAGGCGGCCCGGCGGGGAGGCGCTCTCGGCCCTGCCCTTCGGGAGGTCGCCACCCGACAGGACCAGCACGACGGGCACACCCGACAGGACCAGCACGACGGGCACACCCGACAGGACCAGCACGACGGGCACACCCGACAGGACCAGCACGACGGGCACACCCGACAGGACCAGCACGACGGGCACACCCGACAGGACCAGCACGACGGGCACACCCGACAGGACCAGCACGACGGGCACATCCGAGACTGCGACGGAGCGGCCGCGGCGTCGGTGTTCCGCAGCGTGAGCGGCGGCGTGGCCCGTATCGTGGAGGCCCTCGCCTCGGAATTGGCCGGTGCGCTGAGCTTGGACACTGCTGTGCAGTCGGTGAGCCGGGCTCCGGCCCGCGGCTCCGGCTTTCGATGGACGGTGACAACCGCGAACGGAGCACTGGAAGCCGACGGCGTGATCCTTGCCTGCCCCGCATGGGAGTCGGCTCGGCTGCTCGAGCCGCTCGCTCCCGCGGCGGCGGCGATCCTCGCGCAGATCAAGTACTCCGACGTGGCGCTGACAACCTTCGCGGTCCGCAGCGACCGCATGGCCCGACACCTCGACGGCAGCGGCTACCTGGTCCCGCGCAGCCAGGGGCTGCTCACCACCGCCTGCTCCTGGGCGTCCTCGAAATGGCGGCACTACGCCAAAGAGGGCCTCGCCATCTTGCGAGTGTCGGCCGGACGCACCGACGACCGGCGTTGGATGGATCTCGACTCCGCCGAGTTGACCGCAACCCTGGCCTCCGAACTGGCCGTGACCGGGCTGGTCTCTGCGCAGGACGCGGCCCGCGGCCGTTTCGAGGCACGTGTCACACCCTGGATGCGCTCCTTGCCTCAGTACCGGCCCGGCCACCTCGAGCGAGCCGCCGCGGTGGACGCCTGCCTGGTAAGCGAGACGCCCGGAATGACGGCTGTCGGCGCCGCCTTCCGAGGCGTAGGATTGCCAGCCTGCGTCCGCGGAGCGCGGACGGCGGCAGCCGCGGTCGCCAGAACTGTGCGGTGCTAGACAAAACCGCCATGAGCCCGGATCCCGACCGCCCCGACACGGCCCCATGACAGACCCACCAGCCCAACCCGCCGACACAGCCCCATGACAAACCCACCGACCCAACCCGCCGACACAGCCCCATGACAAACCCACCGACCCAACCCGCCGACACAGCCCCATGACAAACCCACCAGCCCAACCCGCCGACACAGCCCCATGACAAACCCACCAGCCCAACCCGCCGACACAGCCCCATGACAAACCCACCAGCCCAACCCGCCGACACAGCCCCATGACAAACCCACCAGCCCAACCCGCCGACACGGCCCCATGACAAACCCACCAGCCCAACCCGCCGACACGGCCCCATGACAAACCCACCAGCCCAACCCGCCGACACAGCCCCATGACAAACCCACCAGCCCAACCCGCCGACACAGCCCCATGACAAACCCACCAGCCCAACCCGCCGACACGGCCCCATGACAAACCCACCAGCCCAACCCGCCGACACGGCCCCATGACAAACCCACCAGCCCAACCCGCCGACACGGCCCCATGACAAACCCACCGACCCAACCCGCCGACACGAGCCCGGAGCGGTCGAAGCAGGTGCTGGCGCCCTTGGTCGCTCCCGACACCGGGCCCGCCCGGGAATGGGCCGAAGCCAGCCCGCCGCTGGTCACCGTCCATCCCGACAAGCTGCCCGAGGGCGACAGCCACCTGAGCGTGGAGCGCACTTTCTGCTTCGCCGACCTCAGCGGGTTCACCCGATACACGCGCGACCGCGGACCCCACGAAGCGGTGGCCATGCTCGACGACTTCCGCAGGATCACCCGCAGTGTGGCCGCCAAACGGGGCGTGCGGGTGGCCAAATGGCTGGGTGACGGGGCGATGCTGGTATCGACCAGCGAGCCGGCGGGGCTGTCGCTGGGCGCCCACTTGATCCTGCATTTCGCCAGCCGTGGTGTGCAGATCCGGGCCGGTGCGGCCACCGGGGAGGCCCTGCTCTTCGAGGGGGACGACTACGTGGGCGAGCCGGTCAACCTCGCGGCCAAGCTCTGTGCGGCCGCCCCGCCGGGGGAGATGTACGTCGTCACATCCAAGCTGGACGTGCCCGACTGGGTCAGATGCATCGGCGACGTGACCGTGCAGATCCGCGGCGTCGGCCCGGTGCCGGGCGTGCATAGGATGGTGCCCCTCGGGCTCGGCGATGCACGCGGGGACGAGATGGACCATCTCAGCGAAGCAATCGACCATCTCACCGACGAACTCGACGACCTCAGCAGTGGACTCGACAACGACCTCAGCCAGTTCAGCAGCGAGCTCGAGCAGTTCAAGACGACGGGGAACGACACCGGGCGCGAACTCTGAGCGAGCAGCGACGGGATGAGCACGGTGGCGGCGCGGGGCAGGCAGCGACATCGGACGGCCGGCGCAGGCGACACGTCGGTGCTGACGGTGGGAAGGCCATGGATCCGCGCCGTGCTGGCTGGGCTGCTGCTGGCCGCGTCGCTGCCGCCATGGGGCTTCTGGCCGTTGGGCTTCGTCGGGATGGCGCTCTGGGTCGAGCTGCTGGCCACGCCCGGACGCTGGCGCCGGATCGGCCTGTCGGCATTGGTCAGCATCAGCTGGACGGCCCCGGCAACCGTCTGGATGGCCGATCTGACGCTGGCCGGCTGGCCGCTGGCGGTGCTCGTGTTCGCGGCGATGCACGCCGCGGCCGGCGGTCTGGCACCCCCCGACGGACGGCGCCAGACCGCTTTCCCTGCAGCGTTCGTTCTGGTCGAGCTGCTTAGATGGTCATGGCCCTTGGGCGGCGTGCCGTTGGCGACCATGGCCATGGCGCAGGTGTCAGGCCCGCTCGCACCTACAGCCCGAATCGGCGGCCCGCTGCTGCTGACCGCGCTGACCGCAGTGGGCGGGGTCGCGCTGGCCGCGGTCCTGGCGGCGCGCCTGCGACCGGCTGCGGTGGGTATGGGGGTGCTGCTGGCGGCCTGGCCGGCCGCCATGGTCGCGCCGGGCTCCGAGCCGATCGGCGTCGACGGCGCCACGAACGACAGCGCCGGGATAACCGTGGCCGCGGTGCAGGGCGGCGGTCCGCAGAACACCAGGGCGGACGTGTGCGAACAGCGCGCCGTGTTCGAGCGCCACCTCGACACCACCCGGGAGCAGGTGACCACCCCGGTGGACCTGGTGGTCTGGCCCGAGGACGTGGTCCATCCCAGTCCGGACTCAACCATCGCTCCGGCGCGCTGCGACGAGCCGCTGCTCTCCGGCAGCGAGGCCCGGGCCGCACTCTCGGATCTGGCCCGCGAGCTCGGCGCCGTCCTCATCGTCGGATTCTTCGAACGCTCCCAAGACCGCGAGGCCAACCGCAACTACGCGGCCGCCTACGACTCCTCGGGAATGCTGGTCGACACCTACGACAAGGTCCAGCTTGTCCCCTTCGGCGAGTATGTCCCGCTGCGCGCCACCGCGCAGCGGTTCAGCGACGAGCTGCCCGCCCGCGACGTCCGGGCCGGTGCCGACGACGAGCCCGCCGTCCTCGACACGCCGCTGGGTCCGCTGGGCGTCGCCGTCTCCTGGGAGATCTTCTTCGACCATCGGGCGCGCAGCGCGGCCGGCGGCGGGGGCCGGTTGCTGCTCAACCCCACCAACGGCTCAAGCTACTGGCTGACGGTGGTCCAATCCCAGCAGATCGCGTCGAGCCGCCTCAGAGCCATAGAGACCGACCGGTGGGTGGTCCAGGCCGCTCCCACCGGATTCTCCGCGGTGATCACCCCCGAAGGCGACGTGGTCTCCAGGACCGGGATCTCCGAGAGCAGGGTGATACAGACGACGGTAGAGCTGCGCCGAGGCGATACGCTCGCGGTCCGGTTCGGGGCATGGCCTGTGGCTGTCGCCGCAGCGCTGGCACTCTCGCTGGCGCTGGGCCTCGGCCGTGTGTTTACCGGATCGATGAAGTCACGGAGAAAGCTCTAGCGCCATGCCCGCCCCAGCGGACAGCCATGCATCCCTGCGGGTGGCCATGCTGTCGTATCGGGGCAAGCGCCATGTAGGCGGGCAGGGCGTGTACGTCAGCCGTCTGTCGGCCGCGCTCACCGACCTGGGACACAGCGTGGTGGTGCTCGGCGGTCCCCCCTATCCGGACCTCGACGAGCGGGTGCCGCTGGTTCGGCTCGGCGGTCTCGACATCTGGGCCCCGCCCCATCCCATGCGCAGGCCCCGGGCCAGCGAGCTGAAGGACTGGATCGACGTCGCCGAGCACGCATCCTTCGTCACCGGCAACTTCAGCGAGCCCATGGCCTTCAGCCTGCGGGCGTGGCGGCACCTGCGCACCAGGCGGGCCGACTTCGACGTGGTCCACGACAACCAGACCCTGGGATGGGGAATCCTGGCTCTGCAGCGCCAGGGCTGGCCGCTGCTGGAGACCATCCACCATCCGATCACCGTGGACCGCCGTCTCGAGCTGGCCCACGCCCGCACCCTGCGCGAGCGGATCGGCAAGCGCCGCTGGTACGCGTTCACGAGGATGCAGACCCGGGTGGCCAAGCGGCTGCCCGCGGTGCTTACCGTCTCCGAGTCGTCGAAGCGCGACATCGCCAACGACCACGGGGTGCCGCCGGAGCGCATCACGGTGGTGCCGGTGGGCGTGGACCCCGAACTGTTCGCGCCG
Source organism: Acidimicrobiales bacterium (assembly GCA_965116865.1). Taxonomy (GTDB): domain Bacteria; phylum Actinomycetota; class Acidimicrobiia; order Acidimicrobiales; family Aldehydirespiratoraceae; genus Aldehydirespirator. The sequence goes on from OZ220727.1 coordinate 1,975,200, forward strand.
CTGCCCGAGGTCTCCCGGGCGCCGGGCCGGCTGATAACCACCGCCAGCGCGGACGTCGCCATGAAAGGACTGAGCTTTCTGCTCGAGGCGGTGGCCAAGCTGCGCACTGAGCGCCACTTGGAGCTGACCATCATCGGCGAGGCCAAGACCGACTCCGCTGCCAGTCGCGCCATCTCGGAGCTCGGGCTGGCCGACGCGGTCACGTTCGTGTCGGGGGTGCCGGACCGCCGCATCGTGGAGCTGTACGCCGAGGCTGAGATTGCGGTGGTGCCTTCGCTGTACGAGGGCTTCTCGCTGCCTGCCGTCGAGGCCATGTCGTGCGGCGTGCCGCTGGTGGCCACCACCGGCGGAGCGCTGCCCGAGGTGGCCGGCAGACACGGCGAGACCTGCTTCCTGGCCGAGCCCGGCGACGCCGAGGCGCTGGCTGCGGTGCTGCAGGACGCGCTCGACAACCCCGCCGCGCTGGCGCGGGTGGGGCGGGCCGGACGCCGACGCGTGGTCGAGCAGTGGTCCTGGCGCCACACCGCGGAGCGCACAGTGGAGCAGTACCGGTCCGTGATCGAGGAAGCCGCCCGATCTCAGGCGACTCGACCGAGGACCGCGGCGCCCACCCCGGACGGCGCCGCGGTCGCTGCCCGGACGGGGAGAGGGGCCTGCTGATGCTCACAGTCGACTACAGCCGTCTCGGTTTGCGGGCCGGCGAGCGCCTGCTGGACTTGGGCTGCGGCTTCGGCCGCCACTCCTACGAGGCCCTCAGACGAGGCGCGGAGGTCGTGGCCTGCGACCTGGGCCGTCCCGAGGTCGAGCAAGTCCGCGGCCTGTCCCGACTGCTAGTGCACGAAGGCGAGCTCGACGGGTCGGTGATGGCCGCCCCGGTGCAGGGTGACGCCCGGGGACTCCCCTTCGACGACGACTCGTTCGACAGGGTGATCGCGTCGGAGGTGCTCGAGCACGTCGACGACGACGGATCGGCGTTCGCCGAACTGGCCCGGGTGCTGCGCCCGGGGGGCCGGCTTGCGGTGACCGTCCCGGCGTGGCTGTCGGAGACGGTGTGCTGGAAACTGTCGAGCGACTACCACGCTCCGGCGGTGCCTGGCGGCCATGTCCGGATCTACCGGCGACGCGAGGTGCATCACAAGCTGGCCGCCGCGGGGTTGCGGCCGGGAGGACGGCACCGGGCCCACGCCCTCCACACCCCCTACTGGTGGCTGCGGTGCGCGGTGGGGCCCGGCCGGGAGGTCACCGACAATCGGCTGGTGGCGGCCTACCACCGCTTGCTCGAATGGGAGATCACAAAGCGTCCGCCGGCCGCCGCCGCCGCGGAGCGGCTCCTCAACCCGGTGCTCGGCAAGAGCCTCGTCGTGTACGCAGACAAGCCGGAGAGGACGCCGGCCGCGCCGCAGGTGAAAACGCCCGCGGAGACGGCACATGCCGCCTGAAGAACTTCGCAGCCCGCGCCCTGCGCCCATAGTCGACGGGCTGCTGTCGAGAGCCGGCGCGGACCGGACCGCGGAGACGATCGCTGCACGCCAGCTGCCCAGCGGCATGATCCCCCGGTTCGACGGGGGCGTCACCGATCCTTGGAACCATGTCGAGGCGGCCATGGCGCTGGCCGTGGCCGGGCGCCGCGAGGAGGCCGAGGCCGCCTACGAATGGCTGGCCCGTATCCAGCGGCCGGACGGGTCCTGGCACCAGTACTACACCGCCGACGGGATCGACCAGGACACGCTCGACGCCAACACGATCGCCTACATCGCCACCGGAGTGTGGCACCACTGGCTGTGCTTCGGCGACGCCGGGTTCCTGACCGAGACCTGGCCGGTGGTGCAGCGGGCCCTGGACTTCGTGCTCGGCCTGCAGACCCCCAGAGGCGAGATCCTCTGGGCCCGCCACGCGGACGGCGCCCCCTGGCCGTTCGCGCTGCTCACCAGCTCGTCATCGATCAGCCACAGCCTGCGATGCGGTCTGGCCGTCGCCCATGCGATGGGCGAGGAACGCCCCAGCTGGGAGCTGGCCCTGGGCCGGCTGGTACACACTGTGCTCCACCACAGCCGCGACGCGTTCGAGTCCAAGGACCGCTGGGCCATGGACTGGTACTACCCGGTGCTGGCCGGAGTGATAACCGGATCCGAGGCACGGGACCGGATGGCGTCGAAGCGCCGGCTGTTCGTGCACGAGGGCGAGGGCGTGCGCTGCGTGAACGACCAGGACTGGGTGACCACCGCGGAGACCTGCGAATGCGCCATGGCCTACCTGGCGGCGGGCGACCGGGCGGCGGCCCTGAGACTGTTCGAGTGGGTCCAGCGGCTGCGCGAGCCCGACGGCAGCTACCTGACCGGTCGGGCGTTCCCGTCCGGGGTCAGCTATCCCCACCAGGAATGCAGCACCTACTCGGCGGCCGCGATGCTGCTGGCCGCCGACGCCCTGGCCGCGGACAGTCCCACCTCCGGCCTGTTCGTCGACCGCGACTCGCTGCCCGCGCCGCTCGATCTCGACCCGGTGGACGAGCCCGCACGCGAATAATGGCCGCCGCGATAGTGTGCATCCACCCAGGCTTGGGCTGTCCCATCGCCACGATCGCACCAGGACGGCGATGGCCGATGACGGCGATGGCCCCCATTGCTGTGACAGCCCCATGACTGCGCTTCTCGCGCTGACCCCTCGATCCCGTCCAGCATGACCGACGAACCCATTGCTGTGACAGCCCCATGACTGCGCTTCTCGTGCTGGCGGGCCTGCTGGCCGGCGGTCTGACCGGCGGTCTGGGCGGCCTTCTGGCGGGAGGCGCCATCGGGTTTGTGTTGGGCCAGCATATGGATCTGCGCAGGCGGCTCCAGAAGGTCGAGGAGGCCCATGGCCGGCTCGACGAGCTGCGGACATGGACCACCGAGATGAAGGTCTGGGCCCAGCAGACCCACGCATGGCTCACACGACTCGGGCCCGCTGCGCAACCGGCCGCGGCCCCGCCCGACACAGCTGCTCAGCCCACGGAGAAGCCGGAGCCCGCAGCCCAAGAGCCGGCCCCAGAACCCGCAGCACCCGCAGCCCAAGAGCCGGCCCCAGAACCCGCAGCGCCCGCAGCCCAAGAGCCGGCCCCAGAACCCGCAGCACCCGCAGCCCAAGAGCCGGCCAGCGAGCCGGAGCCCTATGGCAAGCGCGAGCCCTCTGCCGTACCCGCCGCGGTTGTGAGGCCTGTCGCCTCCGAGCAGAGGGCCGAGGTGAGGGAACCTGTCGCCGCCCCAGCGGCTCCTGCTCCTCCGGAGGCATCGACCCGAGCGCCCCAGACCTGGGCGCCGGCAGCAGCCGGCCCGGCCCCGAGGCAACCCTCCGATCCCGTCTCATCGGGTCCGCATCCGGACCGCGGCCCGGCTCGGGCCAGCCCGGCCCCGAGGCAACCCTCCGATCCCGTCTCATGGTTGATCGACTGGATCAAGCAGTGGGTCACGACCGGCAACGCGCCCGTGAAGGTCGGCGTGCTGGTATCGCTCGTCGGTGTAGGCCTGCTGCTTCGGGAGGCCCACCGGCAGGGCATCGTCGAACTGACGATCGAGGTCCGCCTGGCCGCTGCGGCCGTATTCGGCCTCGTGCTGCTGGCCGTCGGCCGGCGGCAACGACTCAGACGCCCGATCTACGGCCCCAGCCTCCAAGGCGGCGGCATCGCGGTGCTGTACCTCACGACGTACGCCGCCTTCGTTGTGTACGACGTGGTGGGGGCGGCTCCCGCGGCGGCCGCGGTGGTGGTCGTCACGGTCGGGGCCGGAGTGCTCTCCGTGCTCCAGGACTCGCGGGGGCTGGCCGTGCTGGGCATCATCGGCGGGTTCATGGCGCCTGTGCTGACGTACTCGCGCCCTGACGACCACGTATACGTGTTCAGCTTCTTCCTAGTGCTGAACGCGGCGATCATCGGGGTGGCACGGTTCAAGACTTGGCCGGAGCTGAACCTCCTCGGCTTCGGTTTCACCTTCGGTCTCACGCTGTTCTGGTTGACCGACCGCCACGAGCATGACGAATGGATGTCCACTCAGCCCTTCATCGCGTTGTTCGTGCTGATCTACATGGGGCTGCCGGCCCTCTTCGCCGCCCGCGAGGCCACCGGCTACAGGGGTGCGTTCAGCGAGCCGCGGCCCTCGGGCACGGCGTTCGTGCGCGGGGCATGGACGGTGCCGCTCGTGTTCAGCACGCCATTCGCCGGGCTGGGCCTGCAGCAGCTGGCGGTGGGCCACACCGAATACGGCTTGGCCGTCACCGCGGCCGGTCTGGCCGTGGTCCAAGCTGCGCTGGGGTTGGTCATGCGCCGGCTCGGCGTGGACGGTCGCCAGTTGGCGGAGGCCTACGCCGCGCTCGGCGTGGCGTTCAGTGCCATCGCGGTCCCGCTCGCGCTGGAGGCCTACTTCACGTCGACGGTCTGGGCGGTGCAGGGTCTGGTCCTGCTGTGGCTGGGCTGTCGGCGGGACCGGCTGCTCGCCTTGACCGGCGGCGCGGTGCTGCAGGTGCTGGCCGCCGTCTCCTTCGCCCAGCACCTGGGGGAGCCGCTCCCCTATCCGGACAACGCCTGGCCGATCGCCAACCAGCACTTCCTGGGCGCACTCCTGCTGGCCGTGGCCGGCTTGGCGTCGGGGTGGCTGCTCAGCCGCAGGCCGCAGCAAGGCGACGGCGACCAGGCCCTCGTTTGGACTGCGCTGGGCTGGGGGGTTGTGTGGTGGCTGGTCGGCGGGGTGATGGAGATCGTCCAGCAATTGCCCGACAGCAGCCAGCTGTCGGCGCTCCTAGGGTTCATGGTCGGATCGTTCGCGGCCGGATCGTTGAGCGCCCGCCGGCTGCGATGGCAGCAGCTCGAGTCGGTGGGACTCCTGATCCTGCCGACTCTGGCTTTGATGCTGGTGCTGTCGCTGCTCACTCAGTTGCACCCCCTCGACGAATGGGGTTGGGCGGCCTGGCCTCCAGCCCTCGCTGCGCACCTCCTGTTCCTGCGGCGCCGGGAGGGTTCGTTCCCGCAGCTGGCGGCTCTGGTCCATACGGGCGGCTACTGGACGCTGGCAGCACTGGTGGCGGCCGAGGCCTACTGGCAGGTTGATCGGGTCGCCGAGGGTGTGTGGCCGCTGGCAGCAACGGTGACTGCCGTCCTGGCGCTGGCGAGCGCGACGATGGCCGACCGTCGCTGGCTGGGGTGGCCGGTAGCGGCCCAATGGCGGACGTACCTCCTGGCCTGCGCCGGCCCGCTGCTGGCGGTGCTCGCAGTTGTGGTGCTCGGCGCAGCGTTGTCCCACGACGGAGACCCCACGCCGCTGCTGTTTCTGCCGGTGCTCAACCCCTTGGGAGTCCTCATCGGATTGCAGCTGGCGACGCTACTCGCCTGGAGGAGGCTGGCCGAGCCACAGCCGGACCATCCGTTCGAGGACTTGGTGACTGCTCGCTGGACACCGGCGCTGGCCGTGCTGGGGTTGGTTCTCGCCACGGTGGAGACGGCCCGAACCGTGAGCCACTGGCTGGACGTGCCGTGGGAGTTGGAGTCACTGTGGGACGCCACCGAGCTGCAGACGTCGCTGTCGATCCTGTGGGCGGTGATCGGCTTGTCGGGGATGGTGGCCGGAGTGCGCATGGCCCGCCGAACGGTGTGGGTGGCGGGAGCGTCGTGGATGGCGGTGGTGGTGGTCAAGCTGTTCCTGGTCGACCTGAGCAGCCTCACCGCGCTGGGCCGGGTGGTGTCGTTCATCGTGGTCGGGGTGCTGCTGCTGATAGTCGGCTACCTGGCCCCCGTGCCCCCGGCAGCACCGGCCGAAGAACCCGGAGGTACCGAAGAGGCCGGAGCGGCCGCGCATTCCGGAGATCCCGGAGATCCCGAGGATGCCGAGGATGCCGGGCCGGCCGAGGAGACCAGCGAGGCCAGCGAGAAGTGATGGTTGCGGCCAGCCGGGACGGACTCGCCGGCCGGCACCTCAGCCCGTCGGAGCTGCGCCGATCAGCACCTTGATCAAGCGCAGTCCGTGGTGTCGCAGCGGTGTCATTCCCGCTCTTGTGCGCTGCGACCACCAACCGCAAGAACCTCACCCTCCGCGCCCGCGTCATTCCCGCTCTTGTGCGCTGCGACCTGAGGGCCGCTCGGGCCACGGCCTCGCCTGTATGGGCCGCGTCGCTCCCGCCTATTCGCTCGGCCTCTTAGATCCCGCCCAGTCCCACCGACGTCATCACCGGCGGGCTGGCGTCGCTCCCGCCTATTCGCTCGGCCTCTTAGAGCGTCCGCGAATAGGTGAGAGCCGATTGTGTCGCAGCGGTGTCATTCCCGCTCTTGTTCGCTGCGCTCACGGGCCGCTCGGGCCACGGCCTCGCCCGTATGATCCGGACTGGCCCGCCTATTCGCTCGGCCTCTTAGATCAAGGCTTCAGGCTATTTCTGGACAGCGCCTGCAACGATGCGCAGGAATGGGAGGTGCTGCCGAGCTGTCACATGCTATAGTGCTGCCTGCGATATTCTTCGAACCACTGAGGCTGCGCTTGCGTGGTCGACAGTAGATCGGGAGCACCTTTGGATGCTCCCCACTAATCGAGACAGCCATCGAGTAGAGGGGACGCCACCATGGTGATGACCGAGACGCAACGCACGACACTGTACGACCAATTGACCGACGCGATTGGACGGGAGGCAGCGAGGACCCTCATGGAGCAGCTACCACCCATGGGATGGGATCAGGTCGCCACCAAGGAGGACGTCAAAGCCAGCGAGACGATGCTCCTGCGGGAGATCAGAGCCAGCGAGAAGCGGCTTCTGGGCGAGCTGAAGGAGTCCGAGGGCCGGCTCATGGCCCTGATCGCGGACTCTGAGATGCGACTGGGGGCCCGCATCGACGAGACCAACACCCGCCTCGACGAGACCAACACCCGCATCGACGCAGTGAACACCCGCCTCGACGAGACCAACACCCGCATCGACGCAGTGAACACCCGCCTCGACGAGACCAACACCCGCATCGACGAGATCAACCGGGAACTGTCCGAGCTCAAGGGGGAGATGCGGACCGGCTTCGCTGACTTGCAGCTCGCGCTGGCGAAGCAAGTCCGATGGGTTGCGGCCGTCGTCATCGGGTTCGCGGCGGCGATGGCGGTGCCGCTGACGCTCGCATTGCTCTGACACGCTGCTCCTGCGGGACGGGGCCAGGAGTGAACGGTGTCTGGACGGTTGAGGGTGCCGCAGATGGCGAGAGCGCCGCCCGAGAGAAAAGGATGCTCTCTTGCTGTCGGCCACTGCACAGGCTCCGGCTGCGCCGTTGATCCATCGTCATGACGCTCCGCACCTCGCCTTGAGCGGCGGGGTAGCGTCGGCCCGGGGCACCAGGATTGGCGGCTCCGGGAGTCTGCCGAGCCCAAAGGACGAAATGCTCAGGACCCAGGCTTTGCCCCAGCGGACCCAGGCGCTGGAGTCGGCGTGAGGGAGGTCTATCTCGACTACAACGCGTCGTCGCCACTCGACCCGCGGGCGGCTGAGGCGATGATGCCGATCCTCACGGACTCGGTGGGCAACGCTTCGTCGGTGCATCGATTCGGCCGCAGGCAGGCGGCCGCAGTGGACGACGCACGCGAGCAGGTGGCTGCGCTGGTGGGCGGGCGCGCCTCGGGGGTGGTGTTCACGGCGGGAGCGACCGAGGCCAACAACCTGGCCCTGCGGGGCGCGGCGGAGACGGCCCCGGAAGGCAGGCGGCGGATGCTCGTCTCCGCGGTGGAACACGCCTCGGTGTCGCGCATGGCACGGTGGCTCGCCGACCGCGGCCTGGTGAAACTGGACGTGATCGAGGTGACCTCGGGAGGCTTCGTCAAGCCGGCGACCGTGGAGGACATGGTCAGCGACGACCTCGTGCTGGTGTCGGTCATGGCAGCCAACAGCGAGACTGGCGTGCTGAACCCGGTGGATGAGATCGCGGAGCAGGTGCATGCTGCGGGAGCGCTGTTCCACTGCGACGCCACCCAGATGGCGGGTCGCCTGTCGTTCGACATGGAGGCCATGGGCGCGGATCTGGTGTCGCTGAGCGGGCACAAGATCTGCGGCCCGGGCGGGGTGGGCGCACTGGTCGGCACCCGCGACGGTCTGCGGCGGCTGGAGGCACTGATCCACGGCGGCGGCCACGAGCGAGGCCTGCGTTCGGGATCGCTCAACACGGCCGGCATCGTCGGCTTCGGGGCCGCCGCCCGCATAGCCACCGACGAACGCGAGCAGGAGTCCGGGACGGTGGCAGCGCTGCGAGACCGCCTCGTGTCCGAACTCCAGGCCGGCCTCCCCCGCGTGCTGCAGAACGGCGATCCGTCGAGACGGCTGCCCAACACCGCCAACCTGTGCTTCGCTGGCGCCGACGCAGAGGCCGTGATGGCCAACATGGACCCAGTCGCAGTGTCCATCGGCAGCGCCTGCAGTTCGGGCGCCATAGAGCCCTCTGACGTCCTCGTGGCCATGGGCCTGTCGCACCAAGACGCCTTCGAGTCGGTCCGCTTCAGCCTCGGCCGCTTCACCACCGACGCCGACATCGACGTCGCCGTCGAGAGCGCCACAGCCGCAGTGGAGCGAGTCCGCGCCCTGGCGCCCCGACACCGCGTGGCGTCCGACCCACGACCTCCCAACGCCTCGCAGCGCTTCGGAGCATCGCACGCGGGCTGGCGGCTGTCCGGCGACCACGGCCGCTTCTCCTGAGCCCCGGCCTGCGGCAATGGAGACATGACGGCCCCGAGGGTGGCCGAGCTCCTGGACCGCCTTCCGCCCTCGGAAGACATCGAGTCAGCTCTGAGCACGTGCATAGCTCACTTGGTGGTCGCGGCCGACGACCCGCTCGACGGCCCCGCAATCATCTACCCGCAAGCACGCAGTCGTCGTAGCGCAGGCCGCGGAGCTGCCGCGCGCAGACGTCGTAGTCGGCTATCACCAGCAGCGTCGTGTCGGGGCGCTCGCAGGGCGCCTGGCCGGTGATGAGGCTGGCCATGGCGTCGGCGCGCGGATGCGCGCCGCAGCGTCGGCCGTCGTAGATCGTCGCGCGCTGGGGCGGGTCGTTACGGAACCGGCGCAGCATCGCGTTGAACGACAGGCTGACCCTCTTGCCGTCGTCGGCGTCGAAGCACGCCGACAGCCGCCACGACCCGTCGGGATCCTGCACCAGCGACGCCCGGCGGGCCTCGCGCTGGCGGCGACGCTCGTCGGTGGAGCGTTCGCTTCGGGCTGGTGTGAGGATCTAACTGCCGATGCACTCGTGCTGGCGGCGACGCTCGTCGGTGGAGCGTTCGGGTTTCATCCAGCGGCGCGTCATGCGCGAGAACACGTCCACAGGATGATCGCACGCCATCGCCAGCAGCGCCGCCTCGTCGCAGTGCTCGCGATCAGACGCCACACGCACGATCACACGGGCATGGCCCGCGGTGATCCGCCCAGCCCGCCACGCCGCCGCGGTGGCCCGATGCTCGCGAAGCAACTCCGCCAAGGCGACCTCGGCGTTGGCCTGCCGCGCGGAGACATGCAGCTTGCAGCGCATCGTCTCACCCGCGGCGCGCCCGCCGTCGCGCCGCGCGATCTCCGCGGCGACGTCAGCGAGCCGGGCCTCGACCCGAGCGCGCAGCACCCCCACCCGGCCCAACTCCTCGACCAGCTCAGCATCGCTGAGCGCGCCCACGCCGTCGCCGAGGCCCCCCGCGTCGCTGAACGCTCCGTCCGAATCGATCATAAGTTCCATACCTGCAACTATAGTGAAGAGGTACGACAAGCAGAACCTGCTTTGCATGAGAGATAGCTACATAAGATGATACTGTGCTCCAGCGTAGGCCTGTGCAAATGCCGTCGAATTGGTAGTGCCATAACCGTCAAAATGGTGCCGTAGTACTCGTGGAGCTGCGCCACAGAGACCGCGGCGACGACCGGGATCACCGCTCCGGTCAAAATGGTGCCGTAGTGCTCGTGGAGCTGCGCCACAGTGAGCGCCGCGTTGGGATGCTGCGGACGTCTAGTCTGCGTCATGAGAGCCTCCTGAGGGGGGATCGGGGGTGTAACTGACCCCGTATCCTCCCTCAGGAGACCACCCAGACTCGGTCACCCCCACCCGTCACAGCAGGGACAACGTCTGTGGTTGTCACATCTAGGAGAGTGGTGATTATGTCCCAAAATCGCGATATCGCTGTCACAAAACCGCAGGTCAGAAGGTTGTGTACTGCGCGAAATCGGCATTACTCAACAGTCTCCTAGCCGTCGCCGGCGGCGATCTCGGCTAGGACCTCGCGCCGGTAGCCCCGCTCGACGCCTCGGGCCACGTCGAAGAGCCGGGCCGCGTCGGGGTACTTGCCCCGCAGAGCCAGGAACCGCTCCAGAGCCTCAGCTCGACGCAGATCGGTCATGGCCGCACGCTACCGCGCCCCCCTCCTGTCCCCCCTCCAGGGGGAGCCCCCGCCCGCAGGGACCAAGGCGCGATACGCTGGCAGCTGCAAGTGCCCGGAGCACTCCCCGGTGGCCGAGTCCGGTGACATAGCGGGGAGCACTCCGGGCCTTCGCATCGCAGGACCGCCAACGGCCTCCTGCGCGGGTCGCTCAGCGGGCGACCAAACCCCCGATCAAGCGGCTCTCCGCGTTTTAGGTCGGGGTGAGGGTGTCGAGCAGTGTCCAGTTGGGTTTGCCGGTGTAGAGCAGGGCGCGGATGCGGTAGTTGGCGAAGTCAGTGCCCGACTGCGGCGCGTTTGACGCGTTTGATCAAGTTGTTGGCGGCTTCGGTGGCGGCGCTTGTGCCACACCAGCCGAACGAGCCGGCCGAACGCCGCCAGGTCCACCAGCTCCACCGCCCGCTCGCCGTCAGACCACAACGCTCCGCCACAACCCACACAGCCCGGCCGCGGCGCCCGGCCGCGGACATGCACCCGCAACGGCGCGCCCGCCTCGTCGCCGACGCCGAACACCTCGACATCGCCCAGCCCCACCAACAGCTCACACACGCGCGTAGGGTCGCACCCCACAGAGATCCTCCAGATCTCGGCTGTCGCGAAGCGCCGATTCTGGGGGATCCCTCGCGTTCAGCCGCGGACCCCTACCGCCTCCACTCCGACCTCAAACGATGCTCCTATGTTTGTCAAGCCGCGATTTCGGCGAGGTGTTGCTGGTAGCGCTCGGCGAGGTCGCGGTTGTGTATGAGGCCTCGTTCGAGGGCTGAGATGCGTGCGGGCCAGGCGTTGAGGGCTCGGGCTGCGGTCTCGAGGGTCATGCCGTGGAGTTGGCGCTGTTCGCGCGGATCGGCTCGTTGGGGGACTGTCGGCGGGTTGGTCAACAGCGCGTGGACCTCTCGGGCGGTGTAGCGCTTGAGACAGCGGATGATCTCGCGGTCGGTCTTGGCTTCGGCGCGGCGGCGGGCGGCGTAGGCGGCGGTGCGCTCGTCGCCGCAGCGGAGCCGGACAGTGGCGATGCGCCACAGGGCGTTGTTGGCTGCTCGGTCGCCGCCGCGGTTGAGGCGGTGGCGCACGGTGCGCCCCGAGGACGCCTCGATGGGGCCGGCTCCGCAGAGCGCCGCGAAGGACGCCTCGCTGCGCAGGCGCCGCGGGTTGTCGCCAGCGGCGACGAGCAGCGCGGCGGCAGTCTGCGCGCCGACGCCGGGCGCGGCCATCAAAGCGGGATTCGCCTGCATGCACAGGCGGGCGATCTCAGCGTCGAGCTCGTCTATCTCGCCGCTGAGCGCCCGGCGCCGTCGCGCCAGGCCGCGCATGGTCCTCTTCGCCGCGCCGGCAGCCTCGCCGCCGGCGGTATCGGGCCGCAGTCGAGCACAGGCACCAACCAAAGCAGCGGTGCGAAGGCCCCGCAGCGGGGCGGCGATCTGCTCGGGGGCGGTCACCAACAGCGCTTTGAGCTGGTTGACGGCGGCAGTGCGGGCCTTGACCGCGGAGCGCCGCGCGGCGCGCTTGAGCCGTGAGCAAGGCAGGCAGCAGCGATTCGGGTGCGGGCCTTGACCGCGGAGCGCCGCGCGGCGCGCTTGAGCCGTGAGCAAGGCAGGCAGCAGCGATTCGGGTGCGGGCCTTGACCGCGGAGCGCCGCGCGGCGCGCAGCATCCGGATCGCCTCCACCGGGCCGTCAGCGGACTTCGGGCGGGCTGTGGCCTCTCCTGACAGCACAACCCGCGCGGCCGCCTCGGCATCCGCGGGATCCGACTTGTCCCCGCGGCGCGCCCCGCGCTTGGGGCGCAGCACCTCGACCACGCTCACGCCCTCCGCTGCGAGACGACGCGCCAAGCCCGCGCCGTAGCTGCTGATGCCCTCTGCTCCGACACACTCCACCCCGCCGAGACTGCGCAACCACCCCAGTAGCTGCCCATAGCCTTCCCGTGTCACCGCGAACGAGGCCGTGCCCAGCAGCCGCCCCGCCAAATCGATGACCGCCGCCGTGCGCTCGTCACGGTGGGTGTCCACCCCACCCATGACGATTCGTTGTACATCTGGCACAATCGGTCTGCCCTTCCTTTGGACCACTTCCAGCTGGCTAGGCACCACCGGCCGGAACGACCGACAATGCACTCAAGGCGCTCGAACCGAGGCTCCTATCAGGTCACATTCCCTCCGACCGGCTGGCGCGCGTCCCCGACATGCACCAGCCGACAGATCGTTTGCAAGACACGAAGCCAGCGAAGCACCGAGTCAGACCCGCACCCATCGAAGACACCACCAACACTATGAGTGCGAAGCACCGTTTTAGGTCGGAGTGAGGGTGTCGAGCAGCGCCCAGCTGGGTTTGCCGGCGTAGAGCAGAGCGCGGATTCTGTAGTTGGCGAAGTCAGTGGACCCGAACGCGGCCCGTTTGACGCGTTTGACGAGGTTGTTGGCGCGCCGCTTCGCGAGCGGACGGGGTCGGTCCGCTCGGCCCTTGAGCGACTGGGGCGAAAGCCAGAGCGCGCTGCAAGAAACTCGCCATCTGAGCCCTGGTGACGGACCCCTCCGGACAGTAACGCAGCGGATCGAGACCACAGCCCTTGGTGATCCCATGGAAATACAACACGTCGATAGCCGCCGCGTGGACACCGCTGGAGCCCACATCGACGAAACCCGCAGACCGCGGCGCGTCGCCGAGACCTAAAACACGCTGCAAGAAACTCGCCATCTGAGCCCTGGTGACGGACCCCTCCGGACAGTAACGCAGCGGATCGAGACCACAGCCCTTGGTGATCCCATGGAAATACAACACGTCGATAGCCGCCGCGTGGACACCGCTGGAACGCACATCGACGAAACCCGCAGACCGCGGCGCGTCGCCGAGACCTAAAACACGCTGCAAGAAACTCGCCATCTGAGCCCTGGTGACGGACTGCTCGGGACAGTAACGCAGCGGATCAAGGGTGCAGCCCTTGGTCACTCCGCGAAGGTACAGAGCATTGATCGCCGGTGCGTGGACACTGTTGGAGTCCACATCGACGAAGCCCATGAACGAAGACGGCGACGGAGGTGGAGGCGGAGGCGGAGGTGGAGGCGGAGGCGGAGGCGGAGGCGAACGTAACTGCAGCGAGGGCGGCGAAGGCGCGGTGTCGTCGTCGGCGACGGTCACCGCCACCTCCGCGGACACGCTATAACCGCTGCCCGACACGGTATGCACCAGCCTCTCGGAATCGTCGACGGTGTCGCTGTCGTGGCCAGCATGCACCGTCACCGACTGGAACGTGCCCCAATCGCCAGTAGTGAACGTCAACGCCAACACCAGCCCCGAGCCCGACACCGACACCGACACCGTCCCCGACACCAACACCAAGTCACTGCCGACACCGTCGGCGACTGACAACGTCACCGACACCGGCCCCGACGGCCGCGCCGACAACCTCACCCCGTACACAGCGCTGTCACCCTCAGTCACAGACACCCGTGCGTCCGAGAACACCAGCCGTGGAGGCGGAGGAGGCAGAGGCGGCGGAGGCGCGGTGTCGTCGTCGGCGACGGTGACTGTCACGTCGCCCGTCGCCGTGTAGCCGCCGCCGGACGCGTTGTGGCGCAGCGTCTCGATGTCGTCGGCGGTGTCGCTGTCGTGGCCGGCATGCACCGTCACCGACTGGAACGTGCCCCAATCGCCAGTAGTGAACGTCAACGCCAACACCGGCCCCGAGCCCGACACCGACACCGACACCGCCCCCGACACCAACACCAAGTCACTGCCGACACCGTCGGCGACTGACAACGTCACCGACACCGGCCCCGACGGCCGCGCCAACAACCTCACCCCGTACACAGCGCTGTCACCCTCAGTCACAGACACCCGTGCGTCCGAGAACACCAACCGTGGAGGCGGAGGAGGCAGAGGCGGCGGAGGCGCGGTGTCGTCGTCGGCGACGGTGACTGTCACGTCGCCCGTCGCCGTGTAGCCGCCGCCGGACGCGTTGTGGCGCAGCGTCTCGATGTCGTCGGCGGTGTCGCTGTCGTGGCCGGCATGCACCGTCACCGACTGGAACGTGCCCCAATCGCCAGTAGTGAACGTCAACGCCAACACCGGCCCCGAGCCCGACACCGACACCGACACCGGCCCCGACACCAACACCAAGTCACTGCCGACACCGTCGGCGACTGACAACGTCACCGACACCGGCCCCGACGGCCGCGCCGACAACCTCACCCCGTACACAGCGCTCGAGCCCTCGTTGACAGAGACCTGAGCGTCCGAGAACACCAACCGGCCGGAGTCGTCGTCTTCGACAGTCACCGACACCTCCCCCGACACACCGCCATAGCCGCCGCCCGACGCCGCATGCGCCAACCTCTCAAAATCGTTCGCGATGTCGGCGTCGTCGCCGGCGACGACAATCACCGACTGGAACGTGCCCCAATCGCCAGTAGTGAACGTCAACGCCAACACCGGCCCCGAGCCCGACACCGACACCGACACCGTCCCCGACACCAACACCAAGTCACTGCCGACACCGTCGGCGACTGACAACGTCACCGACACCGGCCCCGACGGCCGCGCCGACAACCTCACCCCGTACACAGCGCTCGAGCCCTCGTTGACAGAGACCTGAGCGTCCGAGAACTCCAGCGCGGGAAGAGCCTTGGAGATGGTGAGCGTGTAGTCGACGGTGGTGGCGCCGTCCTGTGCGGTGACCCGCATCCGGTAGCGGTTGTCGCCCTGCAACAACGACGTGATGGTGTGGGTCACCACATGGCTGTCGGCGGAGTCGGACAGTTCGGTCTCGATCTCGTTGGGGCGGACACCGCTCACCGAGAACAGCACCACCGTGGCCGCGGCGTTGCTCGCGGTCGCGGACACCGCTACAGAATCCACATCGTTCCCCACATCGACGGTGTAGGAGGTCGTGTCTGCGTCGAATCCGTTCACCGTTGCGCCGTCCACTGTCAGCGCCGAGAGGGTGGCGTCGGTGCTGCGGATGAGGTTGGTGACCTCGGAGGCTGTCAGTGCGAAGTCTTCGGCGTCGTTGCCGGCTCGGTCCTCGATGGGGTTGCCGGCACTGCTGGCGACGGCGTAGGCCACGGTGACTGCTTGGTCGGCGATGACCGGCGAGTCGAGGATCAGCTGCAGCACCCGGTGGGTGGCATCGATTTCGACGGCGTCGACGCTGCGGTCGGAGCCGGCGACGGTGACGGCGAACGCCGCCGGCGGGGGCTCCGAGTCGGGGTTGAGGGGCTCGCTGAAGCGGATCAGCAGCGTGGAGTCGTGCACGCTGGCCGCTTCGACGGCGGGGTCGATGGGGTCGAGACGGAACTCGACGCTGTCGCGGGCGGTCCGGGCGTCGCCGTCGGTGTCGGACACTTCGAGCTGGAAGCGGAACACCACTGTCTCGGTCGAGGCGGGCACCACGAACGACGCCTGCGCCTTATCAGGGTTGGTGATGGTGGCAGCCGGGGCGCCGTTGTCGATCTGGGTCCATTCGAACTCCGGGACGGTGCCGGTCGGCAGCACGCCGCCCGCGGTGCCCGTCAGCGTGATCGTGCTGCCCACCGTCACGAACCCGCCCTGGCCGGCGTCGGCGGTGTGGATGCAGTCGAGCAACGTCACCGCGCCCGACTGCGGTCTGATGCGACTCCTGCTGGGGGACGAGAACCGGGCAGACACGCAGCCTTCGAACATGTTGCCCGACAGGTACACGTCGTCGGCTTTGGTGTTGGCGAGATTCGCGGGAATGCTGCCGGTGAGCAGGTTGTCTCGAAGGTCCAGCGTCTCCATGGGTTCTAACTCTTTGCCGGTCCCGAAATCCGTGTCGGAGGATCTGCCGGCGTTGCCGAGCTCCTCGGGGATCTCGCCGCTGAGCCGGTTGCCGCTCAACAGGATCCTCGCCACCCATGCCAGTTCGCCGAGACTCGCGGGAACGGCGCCGGAGAGGCCCTGGTCCGCGAGGCCGATGTACACCACCTGGGGAAATAGCCGCGCCTGCCCGAAGCTGTGTTGGGCCCAGCGCTTTTTCACTGTGATGCCTGTCCAATTGTCCACATTGCTCGCGGGCGACCAGTTGCCCAGCACGGTCCGGCCGGGGTCGAGGATGTCTCGCGCCTCGAGCAGCGCTCTGCAATCCGGCACCAAACTGCGGTTGCGGTCCGACGGGCGACCCGAGTCGACGTCGTTTTCGTTGCAGTCCCTGATGCCGCCGGTGGCCACGCTGGCGCCGCTGAGCGCCCCGGCGTCGTTGCCGGCAAGGTCCTGGACGGCGAACGCGTCGTCTCCTGTGGTCGGGTCGTCGTAGTCGATGGTGACCGTGGCGTTGCGGCTCATCCGGGCGGTGAGCGCCACCAGGACCGTGTCGTCGTTCACCGCCACCCAGCGGATGCCGCTCTCGGTGCCGGCGACGGTCACCGTGAACGCGTCGAGCGGCGGCGGAGCGGCGGCGTCGAGCACCTCGTCGTAGGTGAGCTCCAACGCCCAGCCGTCCACTGTCGCCTTCGGGAAGCCCGTCTTGAGCGTCGGCGCGGTCTCGTCCACCGTGACCTGCACCTGAGCGATGCCCGTGCCTGAGGTGGCCTGCGAGTCGGTGACCTTCACCGTGAACCGGAACGTGTCGCCCGCCGACGCGCCGGCGGGCACCACGAACGACGCGGCGGGCCCCGTAGCGCCGCGCAGCGTGACTGTCGTGGTGTCGGCGGCATTCTGGACCCATTCATAGACCAGCGCCGCGCTGGGCAGGTGGCCGCTGACCCGGGCCGTCATCGACACGGTCGCGCCGGGCAGCGCGCCACGGTCGTCGACTTCCACGGCGGTCTGGCAGGCCTCCAAGGTTACGCTGTCACGCTGGGCCGCGACGTTGGTGTAGGCAGTCCATTGCGCGGGCACGCAGCCGCTGAGGCGGTTGTTGTTCAGCGCCACGCCAACGTCGCCCGCGGCAGCAAGAGTGGCGTGCGCCGGCAGCGCCGCGGGGATGGAGCCGTCGAGGAAGTTGTCGTTGAGCCGGAGCGACGCAAGCCCTGCGATGCCCCCGAGCGCGTCGGGGACGGGGCCGGAAAGGCCGCGGCCCACGATCGACAGCGCTGTGAGCGCGTCGAGGTCGCCGAGCCGTGCGGGCAGCACGCCGCCCAACGAGTTGCCCGCGGCCAGGCTCACCGCGGTGACACGCCGCGCGGCGCCCGAGCCGGTCACCGTCACGCCGGTCCACGACGAGATCGCGGCGCCGGTGGACCAGTCCAGCTCCACATTGGGGTCCAGCAGCGGAAGCGCGTCGATCAGCACCTCGCAGTCGCCGACCAGCGCAGCGCTGGTGGACGGGGAGCTCACCGCGGTGCCCGCGTCGCACAACGGCGCCGCAGCGTGCGTCGACGCATCCGACCAGGCGCCCGCCCCCTCGGCGGTGACGGCCTGAAGCTGAACCTGATACGACGCCCCCGGTTCCAGGCCGCGCAGCACCGCGGACGTGCGAGCCGGCTCGGTCGCCACCGACCAGCCCGCAGTGCCCGCCTTGCGGTACCGCACCGCGTGGCTCAGCACCGGCCCGCCCGCCGCCGCGGGATCCATCTCGTCCCAGCCCACCGCTATCGACCCCGGCACCCGACCCGTGCTCAGCGTCGGCGCCGACGGCGCCGGCGGCGGACCGTTGTCGCGCACCAACACCGTCACCGCTGTCTCATCGCTGCCGCCGTGCCCGTCGGACACCTCCACCTTGAACTCATAGAACGACCGCGACTCGTAGTCCACCTCGCCGCGCACTTCGAGCTGGCCCGTCGAGCCCACGACCACGAACGGACTCGAACCCGCCCCGTCCGCTATCGCATACGACAATCCGTCACCTTCGGGATCCACCGCCGCCACCGGGTCGCCCACCGCTGTGCCTGCCGCGGCGTTCTCGCCCACCGTGCGCACCGCCGACACGCCGTCCACGAACACCGGCGCCCGATTCGGCGCCACCCCGCCCTTCACCTCCATACGCATCACTTTGCCTGGACGCCAGGAGTACCGGAAGGTGTTGACGTCCTGAACCACGCCCTGCATCGCGTCGCGCCAAGTCACTGTACCGCTCACATGCTCCTGGGCCCGATTCCCCAAAGACCAGCCCGACTGGCCGGTCTCACTCTCGTCATCGGTCGTGCGCAAGCTCAGCTTGCCCTTGTCGGGGGTCCTGAAGATCACCACCACCCAATAGCTGGTGTCTGGCGACAGCCGCTCAGCGTCCTCCGGCGCGGTGAAGGTCTGCCAGCCCGTCCCCAACGTCGCCGGGGACGTCAACGCGAACAGCTTCGAACCGGGCTTGCCGTCGCTCTGACTCCAGATCTCCGCCGTCACATCACCGCGCGCGTCAGAATCCGGCAGGGATTGCACATCGACCGCCACCGACGTCAACTGGACGCTCTCAGCGTTGACATCAGTCCTGAACGACTGCGCCACAGCTCCCAGCAATGGATGTTCGGAGACGTACACCCGCAGCAAAAGATCGCGTGCAGGACCATCGCAGGCCATGCCGTTTGCGGTTCGTCGACAGCCGGCCAGATTGGCGATCTTCTTGCTTCTGTTGCTCACCAGCACCACCTCGGAAGGATCTACCGTCAACGCCGAGACGTCCACCGCCCGATCCAACGCCGACGCCGCGTCGTTGCCCGCCGCGTCCTGCACCGCCGCCACATCGTCGCCCGCCGTCGGATCGACATACGACACCGTCACGGTGTCGTCCCCGTCGAGCGCCGCGCCCAGCGTCAGCTCCACGGTCGCACCCGACACCGACACCGAATCCACCGACGGCCCCGCCGCGCCGTCCACCCTCACCGTGAACGCCCCCGCCGGCGGCCGGGCACGCACCCCGCCGTCGAGCTCCTCGCTGTAGGTCAGCACCACCACGTCGCCGTCGCTGTCAGCCACCGCAGCCGACTCGAACACCGGCGGCAGCTCATCGCCGGCGCGCACCGTCACCGTCACCGTGTAAGTCCGGGTAGTCGTGCCGTCCTCGGCCGTGACCGTGACCACCACCTGGTTGTCGCCCCTCGTCACGCTCACCTGATGGCCCGGAGCGACCGCGTCCGCATCGGCAGGCGTCACCGCCACACCCGCCCGACCATCAGTCGGCCTCGCCACCACCTCCACCAGCGAAGTACCGCCCGGCAGCGACACCGCATAGGGTGCCGCGGCCAACGACACAGACACCCCTGCGACACGCAGACTCGCCAACGACGCGTCAGACGACGGCACCGTGACAGCGGCGACCGGCGCAGCGTCTGTCAAATCGACAGTCTGGCTCATGTCGTCGGCGTCGGTGTAGGTCACCTCAAGGCTGCTGAGCGTGGCATCGCCGTCGAGCGAGATGTCGCGAGTGGTGTTGTAGGCGTAGACCTTGAAGCGCTCGGCACCGTCGCCGCGGGGCACATAGACCACCCCGTCTTCGTGCCATGCGCCACGGATGAAGTTCCCCGAGCCGGTGTGGCTGTCATGCAGGTCGATATCCCAGCCGGAGTTGCGGATGCCGTCGAACTGGAAGGCGTAGAGCTTGCCGTCGTCGTCGTGGAGCGCCCAGATCGCGGTGCCGTCGGAGGCGACGCCGCGTACTCGCTCGCCGCTGTCGAACACGCTCGT
The DNA here is from genome assembly GCA_965116865.1 of Acidimicrobiales bacterium. Taxonomy (GTDB): domain Bacteria; phylum Actinomycetota; class Acidimicrobiia; order Acidimicrobiales; family Aldehydirespiratoraceae; genus Aldehydirespirator. The sequence continues at coordinate 1,995,162 of OZ220727.1, forward strand.
GAGGCTGACGTCTTTGCCGGAGTCGTGGTTGCCGTAGTTGACGCCGGCCTCGAGGGTGTAGGCGTAGAGCTTGCGATCTTCGGTGTCGCCCACCCACATGGTGTCGCCGTCGGACCACAAGCCCGTCGGGTCGTCGTGGTCCGAGGACTGGGTGATGTCCTTGCCGGAGTCGCGATCGCCGTGGGCGACGCCGGCGGCGCCGGCCGCGGTGACGTCGATCTTGTACGCGTACAGCTTGTCGTTGATGGGATCGACCACCCACATCGTGCCGCTCACCGAGCCGTCGCCCGCCGCCTCGACATCGGCGAAGATCCCGCCCCACAGATTGGCGTTGCCGCCGACGGTGTCCAACTCGATGTCGAGGCTCTCCACACGCGAGCCGTCGGAGCGGTCGAACGCCAGCACCTCGTCGCTGCCGTCGTCGGCCACCCACAGCACATTGTCGGTGCCCCACACCCCCCGGGGTTTGATCCTTGCGGTGTCCCACAGGTAGTTGATGTCGTCGCCGGCGCGCCAGCCGCCCGCCTCAGTCGAGCCGCGGCCCAGATACAGCGTGTACTCGCTGGTCATGACCGTGTTCGGCACCCTCACCCGCATCGTGAACGTGTTGAGCCCCTCTGCCAGCGGAACCTGACGGCCCTGCGCTTCCGGCGAGGTGTCGGCGTCCTCGACCGTCTCGCCTTCCGTGTTCAGCACCGTCACTTCGACATCGACAGCATCCGCTGTCGTGGTCCAAGCGATGGTGGCCTGCTCAACGTCATCGACGCCGGCGTGATATTCGAAATGGTTCGCAGCAAAGCCATGCACCCTGTCGTCGAACTCGCCCGCTTGCGTCACCGACAACGCGCTCAGCGAGGTATCCACCTCCGGCAGGTCCGCCACCACCTGAAACACGTCGGAGAGCGCGTACACCGGCTCCTGATCGGTTCTGTTCTTGACGACATATGAGATCCCGTTGCCGGGCCGATTCGGTGCACCCGCCGCCGCCTGCGAGGCATCGCCCAGGTTCGAGACGCCATGTCGCGTGCCGTCGCGCTGACAGCCGGTCCAGACCCGAAAGAAGCTCGTCATGGTCGCGCCGGAGGTGAACTTCGGCACTTGGCTTGCCCAGTCCTCTGTGTAGAAGTCCTCGTAGTCGTCGGCGATCTTGGCTCCATTGAGCCAGTAGACGGGCGGGCCTTTGGCGTCGGCGGAGTAGGTGGTGCCGGTGTGGTCGTTCGCATTCACACTGGACGTGCATCCCAGCACCGTGAACAGGTCGCTCAGCCCGCTGACCGCGGCGTGGCCGTTGGTGTCGATGTCATTATGCACATGGCTGTCATAGTCGGAGATACTGGTCGAAGTGGCGTCGCGTTCGTTGACCGTGATCGCCAGCAGCCGGAACTGGTTGCCGGCGCTGAGGCCGGCGGGCTTCAGCGCCCAGTCTGAGGGCACCCCCACCACCTCGGCCGGCATGGCCCGCACAACAGTGAGGGTGTAGGTCGCTGTGTCGGCGGCGGCGTCCTCGGGCGTAACGACCAGCTTCACCGTGTTGACGCCGTAGGCCAGGTCCACCTGATGGCCGCCCTCGTGGATGTCGGCGTCGGCGAGGTCCCCGTCGGAGCCGTCCTTGAAGGCCACCTCCTGGCCGGTGTGGCCCTTCGTGAACCCGACCGTCGCCTGGTCTTCGTCGTGGGCGACGGCCACACGGTAGGCATACCCGCCGGAAGAGAAACCCGGTGACAGAGTCCCTCCAGTCACCGTGACACCGCCGAGCGTCGCAACATCCGACAGCGCCTGGGCCGAGACCGGCGCAGCCGGCAGCGCTGCGGCCGCGAGCACGGCCGCAGCGAGCACGGCCGCGGCCCTCCGCCGCGACGCCCTCGCGACAACGCCGCGGCTCATCGCGTGAACGGGCACGCGTGAGCGCCGCGCGCCGGCAGTGACCAACTCTGTACTGTCTCAGACATAACCGCCTCCTGGTATACGGATACGTATACCAAGCTGTATACGGGCTTGGCGCGGCCGTGACAACCCACCCCCCGCCCCGCCGTGGGCCGGCGGCGGACCGCCGGCCGCTGCCAGGACCGCGCGCGGCCGTTGCCGCGCTCGTCGGGCGTCGGCAGACCGGCCGGTGCCCGAGGCCGTGATCGCGCGGCTGCGACGGCCCGTTTCGAGGAGGGCGAGATGACGCGAAGGAGTCCACGCCGGACACGGCGGCCCGCCCCGCCGGCCGTGCTGGCGCTGGCCTTGGCGGCGGCCGCGTGCGGCTCATCGACGACGCACCGCGGTCGCGGTGCGGGGATCGGAAACCGTGACGCGTCGATGCTGGTGGGCGGTCCGTTCCTCGACGACGCCGACAGGCTGAGATCCGGCGCGGCCCAGTCGGTGCTGGTGTTCGCGGCGCTGGTCGCGGCCGGCCGCCGATGCGCCACACCACGAGAGCGCCCTCCATGGCGCGGCATTTCTCAGTCTCTGGACCCGAGTCCGGCCCGCCAAGAGGGCGTCCCTGTGGATCCGGCCACCCCACAAGCGTCACGACACTGAAATATTTAGACTGATAATGCGATATTCCGTGATTGTCGGATCGTGCTTGTCATATCCCTTTACTAGGGTTTCATGCATGGAACTCATGGTCGATCCGGGCGGAGCGCACAGTGCCGGCATTGGTCTCGGCACCGCGGCAGGTTCCGGCACCGATCCGAGCGCGCTCGATGTCGGTGTGGGTCTCGACGGCGATGTGGGCGTGTTCAGTGATGCGGAGCTCGTCGAGGAGTTGGGCAGGGTGGGGGTTCTGCGTGATCGGGTCGAGGCCCGGCTCGCGGACGTAGCCGCGGAGATCGCGCGGCGCGACGGCGGGCGCGCCGCCGGCGAAACGGTGCGCTGCCGGTTGCGTGTCTCCGCGCGGCAGGCCAACGCGGAGGTCGCTTTGGCGGAGTCGCTGCGCGAGTATCCGGCCACCGCGGCGGCGTGGCGGGCCGGGCGGATCACCGCGGGCCACGCCCGTGTGGTGGCGCGTGTGGCGTCTGATCCTGAGCATTGCGACGAGGCGGCGCTTCTGGCGATGGCGTGCGATCATTCCGTGGACGTGTTCTCGCGCATGACGCGCCGCTGGATCAAGCCCGAGCGGTCCGCGCACGAGCGGCGCCGCCAGCGCGAGGCCCGCCGGGCGTCGCTGGTGCAGGACCCCGACGGGTCGTGGCGGCTGTCGGCGTGTTTCGACGCCGACGACGGCAAACGCGTCAGCCTGTCGTTCAACGCGATGCTGCGCCGGTTCCGCAACGACCCGCCCCCGCGCGCCACGATCCACGACGGTCCACGCAGCGGCGCGCACCTGCGCGCCGACGCCCTGGCCAGCCTCATCACCGGCCAGGCGCCATGTGACCGACCCGACACGACGCTGCTGCTCATCGCCGACTACGACGTCTGCGCGCAGATGCTCCGCGGGCTGCGCTACGACGACGGCCAGCCCGTGGCCACAGACCAGATCGCGCGCCTGTGCGCCGAAGCCAAGATCCTGCCCGCCGTCTTCAGCGCCGACGGCGACCCGCTGTGGCTCGGCAAGACCCCACGCCGAGCCGGCCCCGGCCAGCGCATCGTGCTCGCAGCCCGCGACGGCGGCTGCGTCAACTGCGCCGCCCCCGCCGAAACCACCGAACCCCACCACATCAAATGGCACAGCCGCGGCGGACCCACAGACATCGACAACCTCGCCCTGCTGTGCGACCGCTGCCACCACCTCATCCACGACGACCGCTGGCACCTCCACCCCCACAAACACAACCGCCGACACCTCCAACCCCCCAACACACCGCCACCGGCACACCAACCCAAAACCACCCCCACCCAACACAACCCCATCCTCACAACCTGACACGAACCCCAACCCCACAGCCGCAGCCGGTGCCTCCCTCCGTTGACCGGTCACCTCTGCCCCGACCGCGCCACCGCCCGCCGCTCGATCCTCGAATAGCTCGCCCGCTACAACACCACCCGTCGCCACACCAGCCTCGGATGCCTCACCCCGGACCAGCACGAACTCGACTGCTGTCACACCGCGGGCACCCAGCCCGCCCTATCCACCCGACCGGTCAACGGGAGGAAGTGCCCCGCACACACACCGCCCACCGGTGGATCCAGGCTTAGACGATGCCTCCAAAATCAGTGGGGATGCTCAGTCAGGCCGAGCGGTTGCAGCGCTTCGCGAAGAAGCAGGGGTGGGTCATGGACGAGACGGTGATGGAGACGGCCTCGGGCCTCGACGGCGAGCGCCGCAAGTTGTTGAGGGTGCTTCGCTTCGGTGGGCCTGTGCGGTTGGTGGTGGAGCACCGGGATCGTCTGTCGCGTTTCGGGTTCGAGATGGTCGAGGCGGCGGTGGCGGGAGCCGGCGGCGAGATCGTGGTCGTCGAGGAGGGCGAGGTCGCCGATGATCTGGTGCGCGACGTGACCGAGGTGCTGACCTCGATGTGCGCCCGTTTGTATGGGCGGCGCTCCGCGGCGCGTCGTGCCGAGCGGGCGCTGGAGGCTGCGGCGTCATGACCCGTCTGCGTCTGGCTGATCGTTTCGTGGTGGCTCCGCCGGCCAAGGGAGCCGCTGGTATATCACCGCCGCCTGGTCCCAGCCGGGCGACGATCCCCCGACCCCAGCAGAGGCCGCAGCGTCGGGCCGGTGCCTGGCGGTCGATGTCAACGCAGGGCACCTCGACGCCCGCATCCTCGACACTTGCGGCAACCCAGTCGGGGCGCCCGTCGTTGAGCCCATCGCCCAGCACGGCGCCGCCGCCCAGCGCCTCGGCGCTCTGCGTGGGGCCGTAGAGCGGACCGCTGACACGACTGGCATGGCCACAGCGACAGGCAACGACGGACGCGAGCACCCACGGGATGCGACAACCGCCCGGCCGGACACCCGACCCGCTGCACGCACAGGCGCCCAACACCGTTCGGGACGCCGCCGACAGAACAACCATCTATCGGTATAGGAACGGTTGACCCGGAGTCGGCTCCATCGAGACAGCCGAGCAACCGGCGCCTATGCGGCTGTGCCGAGGTCGAGGGCGCGTCGCAGGAGGCTGGCCATCTGAGCCCGGGTGAGATGCTGGTGCGGGCAGTAGCGCAGCGGGTCGCTGCCGCAGCCCTTGGCGACACCGCTGTGGTACAAGGCGTCGATGGCCGCCGCGTGGGGACTCCGCGGGTCCACATCCACGAATCCCGCAGACCGCTCAGCGTCTGCCAAGCCGAGCGCTCGATACAGGAAGCCGGCCATCTGAGCCCTGGTGACGGACATGTCCGGACAGAAGCGCAACGGATGAGTGCCGCAACCCGCGGTGACCCCGGCGTGGCGCAACGCGTCGATGGCCGCCGCGTGGACGCTCCGCGGGTTCACATCCACGAATCCCGCAGGCTGCGGCGCATCACCCAAGCCGAGCGCACGCGCCAACAGGCTGGCCATCTGAGCCCTGGTGACGGGCATTTCGGGACAGAAGCGCGGCGGGTCACTACCGCAGCCGACAGTGACGCCGCTGTGGAACATCGCTTCAATGGCCGGCATGTGGACGCTGTCGGTGTCCACATCGGCGAACACCCCAATCTGAGGAGGCGGAGCCGGCGGCGGAGGAGGCGGAGCCGGCGGAGGAGCCGGAGGCGGAGCCGGCGGAGGAGCCGGAGGCGGAGCCGGCGGAGGAGCCGGCGGCGGAGGCGGAGCCGGCGGAGGAGCCGGCGGCGGAGGCGGAGCCGGCGGAGGAGGCGGAGGCGGCGCGGTGTCGTCGTCGGTAACGGTGACTGTCACGTCGCCCGTCGCCGTGTAGCCGCCGCCGGACGCGTTGTGGCGCAGCGTCTCGGTGTCGTTGTCGGTGTCACTGTCGTGGCCAGCATGCACCGTGACCGACTTGTGGGTGTTCCAGTCGCCAGTAGTGAACGTCAACGACAACACCGGCCCCGCGTCGGTCACAGACACCGACACCACCCCCACCGCCAACACCAAATCACTGCCAACACCGTCAGGAACCGACACCACCACCGTCACACCGCCCGACGGCTCAGCCGACAACCTCACCCCGTACACAGCACTGTCGCCCTCGGTCACAGACACCCGTGCATCCGAGAACTCCAACCCGCCAGCATCGTCATCTTCGACGGTCACCGCCACATCACCCGACACGCCGCCATAACCGCCGCCCGACGCCGCATGCGCCAACGTCTCGGAATCGTTCACTATGTCATCGTCATCGTCGCCGGCATGCACCGTCACCGACTGATACGTGTTCCAGTCGCCAGTAGTGAACGTCAACGACAACACCGGCCCCGCGTCGGTCACAGACACCGACACCGACCCCACCGCCAACACCAAATCACTACCAACACCGTCAGGAACCGACACCACCACCGTCACACCGCCCGACGGCTCAGCCGACAACCTCACCCCGTACACAGCACTGTCGCCCTCGGTCACAGACACCCGCGCATCCGAGAACTCCAACCCGCCGACGTCGTCGTCTTCGACGGTCACCGCCACATCACCCGACACGCCGCCATAACCGCCACCCGACGCCGCATGCGCCAACGTCTCGGAATCGTTCACTATGTCATCGTCATCGTCGCCAGCAGCGACAGTCACCGACTGATACGTGTTCCAGTCGCCAGTAGTGAACGTCAACGACAACACCGGCCCCGCGTCGGTCACAGACACCGACACCACCCCCACCGCCAACACCAAATCACTACCAACACCGTCAGGAACCGACACCACCACCGTCACACCGCCCGACGGCTCAGCCGACAACCTCACCCCGTACACAGCACTGTCGCCCTCGGTCACAGACACCCGCGCATCCGAGAACTCCAACCCGCCAGCATCGTCATCCACCACAGTCACCGCCACATCACCCGACACGCCGCCATAACCGCCGCCCGACGCCGCATGCGCCAACCTCTCAGGATCGTCATCGATGTCACCATCGTCGCCGGCATGCACCGTCACCGACTGGAACGTGTTCCAGTCGCCAGTAGTGAACGTCAACGACAACACCGGCCCCGCGTCGGTCACAGACACCGACACCACCCCCACCGCCAACACCAAATCACTACCAACACCGTCAGGAACCGACACCACCACCGTCACACCGCCCGACGGCTCAGCCGACAACCTCACCCCGTACACAGCACTGTCGCCCTCGGTCACAGACACCCGCGCATCCGAGAACTCCAACCCGCCGATGTCGTCATCTTCGACGGTCACCGCCACATCACCCGACACGCCGCCATAACCGCCGCCCGACGCCGCATGCGCCAACGTCTCAGGATCGTCAGCGATGTCGCCATCGTCGCCGGCATGCACCGTCACCGACTGATACGTGTTCCAGTCGCCAGTAGTGAACGTCAACGACAACACCGGCCCCGCGTCGGTCACAGACACCGACACCACCCCCACCGCCAACACCAAATCACTGCCAACACCGTCAGGAACCGACACCACCACCGTCACACCGCCCGACGGCTCAGCCGACAACCTCACCCCGTACACAGCACTGTCGCCCTCGGTCACAGACACCCGCGCATCCGAGAACTCCAACCCGCCGACGTCGTCGTCTTCGACGGTCACAGTGACATCACCCGACACGCTGTCGTAGCCGCCGCCCGACGCGGTGTGCGCCAACGTCTCAGGATCGTCAGCGATGTCGCCATCGTCGCCGGCATGCACCGTCACCGACTGGAACGTGTTCCAGTCGCCAGTAGTGAACGTCAACGACAACACCGGCCCCGCGTCGGTCACAGACACCGACACCGACCCCACCGCCAACACCAAATCACTACCGACACCGTCAGGAACCGACACCACCACCGTCACACCGCCCGACGGCTCAGCCGACAACCTCACCCCGTACACAGCACTGTCGCCCTCGGTCACAGACACCCGCGCATCCGAGAACTCCAACCCGCCGATGTCGTCATCTTCGACGGTCACCGCCACATCACCCGACACGCCGCCATAACCGCCGCCCGACGCCGCATGCGCCAACGTCTCAGGATCGTCAGCGATGTCGCCATCGTCGCCGGCATGCACCGTCACCGACTGATACGTGTTCCAGTCGCCAGTAGTGAACGTCAACGACAACACCGGCCCCGCGTCGGTCACAGACACCGACACCACCCCCACCGCCAACACCAAATCACTGCCAACACCGTCAGGAACCGACACCACCACCGTCACACCGCCCGACGGCTCAGCCGACAACCTCACCCCGTACACAGCACTGTCGCCCTCGGTCACAGACACCCGCGCATCCGAGAACTCCAACCCGCCAGCATCGTCATCCACCACAGTCACCGCCACATCACCCGACACGCCGCCATAACCGCCGCCCGACGCCGCATGCGCCAACGTCTCGGAATCGTTCACTATGTCATCGTCATCGTCGCCAGCAGCGACAGTCACCGACTGATACGTGTTCCAGTCGCCAGTAGTGAACGTCAACGACAACACCGGCCCCGCGTCGGTCACAGACACCGACACCACCCCCACCGCCAACACCAAATCACTACCGACACCGTCAGGAACCGACACCACCACCGTCACACCGCCCGACGGCTCAGCCGACAACCTCACCCCGTACACAGCACTGTCGCCCTCGGTCACAGACACCCGCGCATCCGAGAACTCCAACCCGCCGACGTCGTCGTCTTCGACGGTCACCGCCACATCACCCGACACGCCGCCATAACCGCCACCCGACGCCGCATGCGCCAACGTCTCGGAATCGTTCACTATGTCATCGTCATCGTCGCCAGCAGCGACAGTCACCGACTGATACGTGTTCCAGTCGCCAGTAGTGAACGTCAACGACAACACCGGCCCCGCGTCGGTCACAGACACCGACACCACCCCCACCGCCAACACCAAATCACTACCAACACCGTCAGGAACCGACACCACCACCGTCACACCGCCCGACGGCTCAGCCGACAACCTCACCCCGTACACAGCACTGTCGCCCTCGGTCACAGACACCCGCGCATCCGAGAACTCCAACCCGCCGACGTCGTCGTCTTCGACGGTCACAGTGACATCACCCGACACGCTGTCGTAGCCGCCGCCCGACGCCGCATGCGCCAACGTCTCAGGATCGTCAGCGATGTCACCATCGTCGCCGGCATGCACCGTCACCGACTGATACGTGTTCCACTCGCCGGCAGTGAACGTCAACGACAACACCGGCCCCGCGTCGGTCACAGACACCGACACCACCCCCACCGCCAACACCAAATCACTACCAACACCGTCAGGAACCGACACCACCACCGTCACACCGCCCGACGGCTCAGCCGACAACCTCACCCCGTACACAGCACTGTCGCCCTCGGTCACAGACACCCGCGCATCCGAGAACTCCAACCCGCCGACGTCGTCATCTTCGACGGTCACCGCCACATCACCCGACACGCCGCCATAACCGCCACCCGACGCCGCATGCGCCAACGTCTCAGGATCGTCAGCGATGTCGCCATCGTCGCCGGCATGCACCGTCACCGACTGATACGTGTTCCAGTCGCCAGTAGTGAACGTCAACGACAACACCGGCCCCGCGTCGGTCACAGACACCGACACCACCCCCACCGCCAACACCAAATCACTACCAACACCGTCAGGAACCGACACCACCACCGTCACACCGCCCGACGGCTCAGCCGACAACCTCACCCCGTACACAGCACTGTCGCCCTCGGTCACAGACACCCGCGCATCCGAGAACTCCAACCCGCCGACGTCGTCGTCTTCGACGGTCACCGCCACATCACCCGACACGCCGCCATAACCGCCACCCGACGCCGCATGCGCCAACGTCTCGGAATCGTTCACTATGTCATCGTCATCGTCGCCAGCAGCGACAGTCACCGACTGATACGTGTTCCAGTCGCCAGTAGTGAACGTCAACGACAACACCGGCCCCGCGTCGGTCACAGACACCGACACCACCCCCACCGCCAACACCAAATCACTACCAACACCGTCAGGAACCGACACCACCACCGTCACACCGCCCGACGGCTCAGCCGACAACCTCACCCCGTACACAGCACTGTCGCCCTCGGTCACAGACACCCGCGCATCCGAGAACTCCAACCCGCCAGCATCGTCATCCACCACAGTCACCGCCACATCACCCGACACGCCGCCATAACCGCCGCCCGACGCCGCATGCGCCAACCTCTCAGGATCGTCATCGATGTCACCATCGTCGCCGGCATGCACCGTCACCGACTGGAACGTGTTCCAGTCGCCGGCAGTGAACGTCAACGACAACACCGGCCCCGAGTCGGTCACAGACACCGACACCGACCCCACCGCCAACACCAAATCACTGCCAACACCGTCAGGAACCGACACCACCACCGTCACACCGCCCGACGGCTCAGCCGACAACCTCACCCCGTACACAGCACTGTCGCCCTCGGTCACAGACACCCGCGCATCCGAGAACTCCAACCCGCCGACGTCGTCATCTTCGACGGTCACCGCCACATCACCCGACACGCCGCCATAACCGCCGCCCGACGCCGCATGCGCCAACGTCTCAGGATCGTCAGCGATGTCGCCATCGTCGCCGGCATGCACCGTCACCGACTGGAACGTGTTCCAGTCGCCAGTAGTGAACGTCAACGACAACACCGGCCCCGCGTCGGTCACAGACACCGACACCACCCCCACCGCCAACACCAAATCACTACCAACACCGTCAGGAACCGACACCACCACCGTCACACCGCCCGACGGCTCAGCCGACAACCTCACCCCGTACACAGCACTGTCGCCCTCGGTCACAGACACCCGCGCATCCGAGAACTCCAACCCGCCGACGTCGTCATCTTCGACGGTCACCGCCACATCACCCGACACGCCGCCATAACCGCCACCCGACGCCGCATGCGCCAACGTCTCAGGATCGTCAGCGATGTCACCATCGTCGCCAGCAGCGACAGTCACCGACTGATACGTGTTCCACTCGCCGGCAGTGAACGTCAACGACAACACCGGCCCCGCGTCGGTCACAGACACCGACACCACCCCCACCGCCAACACCAAATCACTACCAACACCGTCAGGAACCGACACCACCACCGTCACACCGCCCGACGGCTCAGCCGACAACCTCACCCCGTACACAGCACTGTCGCCCTCGGTCACAGACACCCGCGCATCCGAGAACTCCAACCCGCCGACGTCGTCGTCTTCGACGGTCACCGCCACATCACCCGACACGCCGCCATAACCGCCACCCGACGCCGCATGCGCCAACCTCTCAGGATCGTCATCGATGTCACCATCGTCGCCGGCATGCACCGTCACCGACTGATACGTGTTCCACTCGCCGGCAGTGAACGTCAACGACAACACCGGCCCCGAGTCGGTCACAGACACCGACACCGACCCCACCGCCAACACCAAATCACTGCCAACACCGTCAGGAACCGACACCACCACCGTCACATCGCCCGCCGGCTCAGCCGACAACCTCACCCCGTACACAGCGCTGTCGCCCTCGGTCACAGACACCCGTGCATCCGAGAACTCCAACCCGCCAGCGTCGTCGTCTTCGACGGTCACCTCCACATCACCCGACACGCCGCCATAACCGCCGCCCGACGCCGCATGCGCCAACGTCTCGGAATCGTTCGCGATGTCGTCGTTATCGTGGCCGGCGGCGACAGTCACCGACTGATACGTGTTCCAGTCGCTGGTAGTGAACGTCAACGACAGCACCGGCCCCGAGTCGGTCACAGACACCGACACCGACCCCGCCGCCAACACCAAATCACTGCCAACACCGTCAGGAACCGACACCACCACCGTCACATCGCCCGCCGGCTCAGCCGACAACCTCACCCCGTACACAGCGCTGTCGCCCTCGGTCACAGACACCGCCCCCGAAGTGAACTCCAAGCTGTCGGTTACAACGAAGATCGGCGACAGACCGTAGAACGAGTTTTCGGATCGCGAAAATGTCCGACAGCAGTTCAACTCGAAGCCGTTGACCCAGTATTGGCCCACGGTGGTGTGGCTCCCCTGGCTGAGCGGGTCTGACGACTTTGTTCCGTCCGGATCGCATCCCGTCAGCACCCCGTATTGGATGGCGGCGGAGGCACCGGACAGGCGTCTCCCCGAGTTGGAGTCCCAGGCGCCGTCGTAGAAGCTCTTGTAGTCGTCGGCGACCCTGGCGCCGCTGAGCCAGTAGATGGGCACGCCGGGAGCGTCGTCGGTGAATGTTGTATCGGTGTGGTCGCGGGCGTCGACAGAAGCAGTGCATCCGAGCACCTCGAACAGGCTGGCATGCTCCTGGATCTCGCTATGGCCGCTGTTCGACACGTCCTGCCGCATGAAGGCGTCGTAGGTTGCGATGTCGCCGAATCGTGAGTTGCGGGTGGCGGTCGTGAAGCCGATCAGCCGGAACCGGTCGCCGCTCGTCACGTCGGCGGGCTTGAGCGCCCAATCGGCGGGCACCTCCACCACGCTCGGGCTGAGCAGATCGATCTCGTAGGCCACGATGAAGCCACTCTCGGAGACCGTCCGCACCGTGACGGGGTTGTGCCCGGGATTCAGATGCACCTGATGGCCGAGGGTGTTACCGTCGGCGTCGGCAGGGGTGATCACCGGATTGCCATGTGCGTTGGTGGCGGTGGCTGCGACGGTGACGGACGTCACGCCGGAATCCACCTCCGCGGTATAGGAAGTCGTCCCGGTGGCGAACGGCGGGACGAGCGTCACCAGCTGCGTCGCGTCGTTGGAGTCGGTGTAGGTCAGGGCAAGGCCGGTGAGGGCGCCGTCGCTCGACAGCGACGGGTCGATGGGGGTGTTGTAGGCGAAGAACTTGGAATGTTCCGCGCCGTCGCCACGGCCCACATAGACCGCTCCGTCTTCGAAATAGGCGCCCCTGATGATGTCTCCCGAGCCGGTGTGGCTGCCGGCCAGGCTGATGTCCCAGTTCTCGTTGCGCGTGTCGTCGATCTGGAACGCGTAGAGCTTCTCGTCCTCGACGTGGAGCGCCCAGATCACGGTGCCGTCGGAGGCGATGCTGCGTACCCGGTCAGTGCCGCCAAATGCGTCGCTGATGTCGATGTCTTTGGCGGAGTCGTGGTCGCCGTGGGTCGGTCCCGCGGAGCCGTCGACCCCAATGTCGACCTTGTAGGCGTAGATCTTGTGGTCCCGCTGGTCGCCGACCCACATGGTGTCCCCGTCGGACCACAGGCCGGCCGGGTCGTCGTGGTCGCTTGGCTGAGTGATGTCTATGGCCGAGTCGCGGTCGCCGTGGGTTGCGCCCGCCTCACCCGCCGCGGTGATGTTGATCTTGTAGGCGTACAGCTTGTCGTCGTCGGTGTCGGCCACCCACAGAGTGCCGCTCACCGCGGAGTCGGCCGCCTCGGTCGCGGCGCCGAAGATCCCGCCCCACAGCTTGTCGTTGCCGCCGGCGGTGTCCAACTCGATGTCGAGTGCCTCGACGCGGGAGCCGTCGGCGCGGTCGAAGGCCAGCAGTTCGGGGCTGGTGGCATGGTCGTTGGCCACCCACAGCGTGCTGCTGGTGCCCCATACGTCTCGGGGCTTGATGCTGTCGACGTCCCACAAGAAATTGAGGTCGTCGCCGGCGCGCCAGCCGCCCGGGTCGGCCGAGCTGACGCCCAGATGCAGCGTGTAGTCGCTGACCAGGACCGTGCCAGCAACGCGCACCCGCACCTTGATCGTGTTGAGGCCGGTCACCAGGTTCACCTGGACAGAAGTGGTGTCGGCGTCTTCGAGGACCTCGCCGTTTGCGTCGAGGATCGACACGTCGACGTAGTCGGCGTCCGCGGCCGTCCATGCGATCTTCGCCTTCGACACTCCGCTGCCGAAGCCGACGTCATAATCGCGGTGGTCGGGCGTGAAGCTGTGCAGCCTGTTGTCGGTCTCGCCGGCCGCGGTCACCGACAGCGTGCTCAACGTGAGGGACACCGGCAGCTCGCCCACCATCTGCAGCAGCCGCGACAGCGCGGTCACCCGGTATCTGCTGGACTTGTGCTCGCTGCCGTTCGAGAAGTCGAAGCTGCCGTCGGTGGAGTCGAACACCCGGCCCGTGTTGACGAGGGTGGACTGGCCCAGCGGCAATACGCCCTTCGCCCCTCGCTGGTTCGAGCCGGTCCACACGTTCGCACAGGAGATGCCGCCGCAGCCGTTGTCCCGTAGGATCGTGTCGCCGCTCTCGTCGCGGGCGGGCACCACCCACGAGCTACGCTCCCAGAGGTCCTCGTAGTGGTCGGCGATCTTGGCGCCGCCGAGCCAGTGGATGGGAACGCCCTCAGCGCCGCCGTTGGAGAATGTCGTCTTGGTGTGGTCCCGTGCTACCACTGAGCTGGTGCTGGCCAGCGCTTGGAAAATCCCGGGAAACTCGCGGATGGCGGCGTGGCCCCCGTCGCTCACCGCGGCGCGCACGAACGTGTCGTAGTCGTTGATGTTGGTAGAGGTGGCGTCTCGCTTGGTCGACGTGACGAACATCAGCCGGAACTGGTCGCCCTCGCTGAGCCCGGCCGGCGCGAGCCCCCAGTCGGCGGGCACCGCGGTGACGCCGGGGAGCACCACGACGATGCGGTACTCCACCATCAGGCCGTCCTCGGCGGTGACGGTCACCGTGATCAGCGTGCTCTCGCTCAGGTCCACCTGGTGGCCGTTGCCGGCGTCGGCGTCGGCGTCGCCCGGCGTGATCACCGCGTCGGCGCCGGGGTGGCGTGCGGTGGCGTCCACTGTGAGCTGCGTTATGCCCTGCGGCACCCTGGCCATGTACGACGTCTCGTGCGGGGTGAACGCCGGGACGAGGTCGACGGTCTGCGAGTCGCTGCCGGTGAGCGTGAGGGCTCTGAGGGTGGCGTCGTCGGAGTGCGAGGCGTCCCGCACCGGGTTGTAGGCGAAGACTTTGGAGTGCGCGGCGCCGTCGCCGCGGCCGACATGCACCGCGCCGTCTATCCACACCCCGTACACATCACGGCCGGCGCCGGGGTGGGAGGCGTGCAGGTCGATGTCCCAATGCGGCGCCGGTCGCCGCGCCGAGATCGCCGAGAGCCGGTAGGCGTGCAGCTTGTTGCTGACGCTGTCTAGCACCCAGATGCCGCCGCCGTCGCCAGCGAAATGACCCGGGCTGCTGTTGGCGGAGTCCAGTTCGATGTCGTCGCTCTCGACGTAGGCGCCGAAGCCTCCGCTGTCGAGCCGGTAGGCGCGCAGCCTGCGTTCGCCGGTGTCGCCCACCCAGACGCGGGTCGAGTTGCCCCAGACGCCCATCGCCGCGGTGTGGTCGTCGTGCAGGTCGATGTCCTTGGACGAGTCGCGGTCGCCGTGGACGGCGCCTCGGGCGCCCTCGGCAGTGACGTCGATCTTGTACGCGTAGAGTTCGGTGTCGTCGGGATCGAGAACCCACATGGTGTCGCCGTCGGACCAGATGCCGCCTATCAACGACTCGTTGCCGCCGGCGGTGTCCAACTCGATGTCGAGGTCCTCGGCGCCGTCCTCGCCGCCGAGGCGGGTACCGTCGGAACGGTCGAAGGCCAGCAGTTCGGGGCTGGCAGCGTGGTGGTTGGCCACCCACAGCACGCTTTCGGTGCCCCACATGTCTCGGGGCGCGATGTCCTCGACGTTCCAGAGGTAGTCGAGGTCGTCGCCGGCCCGCCAGCCTCCGGCGCCGACGGAGCCGCGGCCGACGATCAGCGTATACGTCACCGGGGCGACCACGCTGCTGCCGGTCACGGCAACCCGCACCGCGACCGTGTTCAGGCCCTCCTGGATCGGCACCTGATAGCCGTCCGTGCCGGGGGCGGCGTCGTCGATGGTGTTGCCGTCGCCATCGAGCACCGACACGTCGACGCCGGGGCCCGCGCTCCAGGCGACGGTGGCTTGCGACACGCCGCTGTCGAGGCCTGCGTGATACTCGTGGTGGTCGGCGGTGAAGCCGCGCACCCTGTTGGCGCCCCCGCCCGCGGCGGTCACCGACAAGGCGGCCAACTCGACCGCGGGCAGCGTGCCCACTACCTGAAAGACGCTGGACAGCCCCAGGAGGCTTGCGATCGAGTTGTGTGATGTGTGTTGGAAGGAGAAGTCTACCCGGTTGCTTAAGTCCGTGCCGAAGCGCACCGAAGTCGAACCCAGTGTCTGCCCCTCCCACTTGGAGCCGTCCGATTGCGAGCCTGTCCAGAAGGACCAGCTCGCGAGTCCCGCGCCGCTCTCCGAGGTGGGGGTCAGCGGCCATCTGCTGCCGTTCTCCCATAGGTCCTCGTAGTGGTCGGCGACCTTGTTGCCGAGGAGCCAGTAGACGGGCACGCCCTCAGCGCCGCCGTCGGTGAACGTCGTCCCGGTGTGATCGCGAGCCGAGACGTCGTCGGTGCTGGCCAGCACCTTGAACAGCTCCGGGTATCCCTTGATGGCGGCGTGGCCGGAGTTCTCGACGTTGTACCGTACATGCCTGTCATAGGTGTCGATGGTGGTCACGTTCGCCCGCAGCAATCTCGACGTGCTGAGCATCAGCCGGAACTGGTCGCCGTCGCTGAGGGCGGCAGGCTTCAGCGCCCAGTCGACGGGCACCGCGGTCACCCCGGAGGCCAGTGCCCAATCGATGGTCAGCGTGTAGGTTCCGGTGGCCGCGGTGGTGTCCTCGGGAGTGACCACCAGCTTCACCGTGTTGACGCCGTAGGCCAGGTCCACCTGATGGCCCGCCGTGTCGCCGTCGGCGTCTTGGAGGTCCTGGTCCGAGCCGTCCTTGAAGGCCACAGTCTGGCCGGTGTGGTCCTTGGTGAACCCGACCGTCACCCGATTGTCGGCGTCGGCGACGTCCACCCGGTAGGCATGCACGCCCGCAGAGAACTCCGGCGACAGGGTCTCTCCGGTCACCGTGATGCCCTCCAGCGTGGCAACGTCCGACAGATTCTGGGCCGCTGCCGACGACGGCAGCAGCGCGGCCACCAGCGCGGCGGCCAGCATCGAAACCCAGACCCTGTTCCGCACCGCCCTCAATCTCTCAGAGGACGCCGACACCCTCGGCACCCCTCCCCGCAGAGGATCGGCCACCGTGGGGATGCTGCTGCGGCACGCCATACCCGCCATCCGTTCCGACGCAGTCCCTCGCAACTAGATATCGGCTGCTGATACTAACCGTACACAATTGGCTTCCACCCCTCCGATCTCCTTTTCTCCGCGCTCGGACATGAGCATCCGGCATGCTGCCGACCACCTGCCGGTTCTCGACATGTCTGCACCGTGAGGCAGGAAACCGTCAGGGGGCGGACAGGGCCTGCTCGACCAGCTCCAAAGGGTGACGCACATCCAGGCCGGCTGCGGCCAGATGCAGCGAGCAGCCCGGGTTGGCGCTGGCCACCACCGACGCGCCGGAGCGGGCCACCGCTGCAGCCTTGCGGTCGCGGATCGCCCGGGACAGCTCGGGCTCCATCACCGAGTAGGCGCCGCCGGCCCCGCAGCACAGACCGTCGTCATCGAGAGCGACCACGCCGGCGACGAACGGGGCGAGCACGGCCGCGACGGCCTCGTGGACCCGCTGCACGTGGCGCAGGTGGCAGGGATCCTGGACGGCCACCGTCACGTCGAGAGGATCGCCCGGACGCCGCGACACCAACTCGTCGAGGCGCTCCGCCAGCCACTCGTGGACGTCGAACACCCGGGCCGAGAATGCCCTGGCCTCGTCGGTTCCCAGCAGGTCGCCGTAGCCCTTGAGAGAGGCTCCGCACCCGGCGGCGTCCACCAGGATGGGGCGGTCGTCGCCGGACAGGCCGTCCATTGCCCGGCGAGCCATCGCCTCGGCCTCAGCTCCCAGCCCGGCATGGAGGTGCAGCGCCCCGCAGCACGGCGCGGCCCCGCCTGTGGGCTGCACCCCGGCGCCCGCTGCCTCCAGCACCCGCTGCACGGCCAGATGCACGTCGCGCTGCCAGGCGTCCATCACGCAGCCGGTGAACAGCCATACGTCGTCGCCCGAGGCGCACAGCCGCGGACGCCGCAACGGCATCCTCGCCGGCAGGCCGAGGCGGCGCGACGGCACCAGCCTCAACCGTACGGCCAACGCCAGCATGGTCGAGCCGGCCAGCAGCAGACGGCGGTGGCGCAGCATCCGCAGGGCGAGCCGCTGCCGTCGGGGAGTGATCCGGCCCGCGCCCGCCAGGGCGGCCCGGGTGCCCTCCATCAGATGGCCGAACGGCACCGCGCTGGGACAGGCCGTCTCGCAGCCGCGGCACTGCACGCACGTCTCCATCGACCGGACCAGGTCGTCGGTCACCGGCGCGCCCTCGTTCTGCACCGCCTGCATCAGCGCGATACGTCCCCGGGGCGACTCGGTGTCTCGCCCGGTGACCACGAAGGTGGGGCAATGCGGCAAGCACAGCCCGCACGACACGCACGCCGCCAGCTCGTCGTCGTCCAACCCGAGATGCATCAGGGCCTCCTCCACCCGATCCCGGGCGAGCAACGGGCCGTGCAGACCCGCAACCCGCAGCAAGAACCGCTGCGAGCACCCATCAGGGCCTCACAGTGGCCGGTGCCGTCAGACCATCCGGCGGCGCTGCAGCAAGAACCGCTGCGAGCACCCATCAGGGCCTCCTCAGGGGGTCGCGGCCGGGGTTGAGACGGCCGGACGGATCGAAGCGCTCCTTGAAACGGCGGTTCAGCTCGGCCACCCCCGGATCGAACGGGCGTGGCGGCTGCGGTCGGGAGGCATGCACCACCCCGACGCCGATCTCGGCCACGAACGGGCCGGCCGCGCCGTTGCGGGCTTCGAAGGCGGCCGCCTCCGCCGGCGTGCACGACCAGCGGTGGGGCGGCAGCTCGGGCGGGCCGTCGACGTCGACGCCGCCCAGAGCCACCAGCCGGTCCCGATCCCCGCCCACATCGACTGCGTAGCCGCTCAACAAGGTCCACACGTCGGCACCGTCCCACAGCACCGACGCGGCGGTGCGACACGACCGTGCCGCACCCGGACCGGCGCCGGCCAGACGCACCCAGCGCTCGCTCTCCGCCACGGGGACGGTGCGCAACAGCACCTCTCCCACCAAGCCGAGCGTGCCCAGCGACCCGACCAGCAACCGGCACAGGTCGAAGCCGCTCACGTTCTTGACCGTGCCCGCGCCGGCGCTCGCAAGCCTGCCGTCGGCGCACACGTAGCGGACCTGAAGCAGAGCGTCGCGCACCGGCCCCAGCCCGAGCCGGGCAATGCTCGACTCCCCCGCCATCAGCGCTCCACCGACCGTGCCGCCGGGCCGCTCGGGCAGGGCCGTGCGCTGACCGGCGGCGGCCAACTCCCGGTGGATGCCCCGCGGCGCTGGTCGCCGAGATGCTCGACGCGCCGTGCGCTGACCGGCGGCGGCCAACTCCCGGTGGAGCTCGGCCACCGGCGTCCCGGCCCGCGCCCGCACCGTCATCTCGGCCGGCTCGAAGGCCACGATCCCGGAGGGGGCGAGCACCTCCCGGGCGCCCGGCGCGGACTGCCCTCCCAGGCTCCAGCGGGTCCCGCCGCCCCGCACGCATACCGGCCCCTCCGAGCCGACCTCCGCCGCGAAGGCAGTCAGCGCCTCGTCGAAGCCCGCGACCCCGCCCAGCCCCGGCTGCCCACCCGCCGATGCCGCTCCCACAGACGCTCGGCCTCTCGGTCAGCCCCAGACGCCGGCGGCGTCGGCGGCCCTCAACGCGGCGATGTCCGAGCAGCTGTGCGCGCTGGGCAGAACCTTGCCCGGGTTCATGCGGCAGTGCGGATCGAACGACGCCCGCAGCCGGCTCTGCTGATCGAGATCCACCGCGCTGAACATCCGGTCCATGTGCTCGCGCTTCTCCACCCCGATGCCGTGCTCGCCAGTGAGCGCTCCGCCCATGTCCAGCGACATCTCGATGATCTCCCGGCCCGCGGCATGCACCCGCTCGACAGCGCCCGGCACCCTGGAGTCGTAGGCCAGGATGGGATGGAGGTTTCCGTCGCCGGCGTGGAAGACGTTGAGCACGAGGAGGTCGTGGCGGTCGACGATCTCGTAGATCCGCTCCAGCGCCTCCACCAGCCGGGTGCGGGGCACCACCGTGTCGTGCAGGTAGTAGTCGGGCATCACGTTGGCCACCGCCCCGAAAGCGCTCTTGCGTCCCTTCCACAGCCGGGCCCGCTCGTCTTCGTCGGCCGCGACATGCACGCTGATGGCCTGATTGCGCCGGGCTATGCCGGCCACTCGCTCGCCTGCTATGGCCACGCCCCCCTCGGCGCCGTCGACCTCGACCAGCAGCACAGCGGCCGCGTCCTCGGGATAGCCCGCCCGGGCGAAGTCCTCGATCGCCTGCACGCAGCGCTGGTCCATCATCTCTACGGCCGCCGGCACGATCCCGGCTGCGATGATGGCGCTGACAGTAGCCGCCGCATCCGACACCTCCCCGAAGCACAGCAGCATGGTGCGCACTGCCGACGGGTTGCGGGTGATGCGCACGGCCACCGCTGTGGCTATGCCGCACATCCCCTCGGAGCCGACGAACGCCCCCCGCAGGTCGTAGCCGGCCGGCTCGGCGGTGAGGTCGCCCAGGGTGACCACCGACCCGTCGGACAGCACGACCTCCACCGCCGCCACATGGGCGCTGGTCACGCCGTAGGCGAGGCAGTGCGGACCGCCGGAGTTGTTGGCCACGTTGCCGCCGATGGTGCAGACGGCCTGGCTGGACGGATCGGGCGCGTAATGAACGCCGTGCGGGGCCAGCGCCCGGCTGAGGTCGAGGTTGACCATGCCCGGCTGCACCCAGGCGACACCGTTGTCGAGGTCGATCTCCAACAGCCGGTCCATGCGGGTCATCGACAGCACCACCGGCCGGCCCAGCGGCGCCGCGCCGCCGGCGAGGCCGGTACCGGCACCCCGCGGAGAAACCGCCCGCCCGTGGCGGACTGCGACCTTCACGCACGCCGCCACCTCGGACGTGGAGCCGGGATAGCACACCGGCCCGGCGTGGCCGTCCCGGTAGATGGACGCATCCCGCGACGCCAGGTAACGGGCCGCCGCGTCGGCACGCACCCGGTCGGCGCCGACAGCCTCGACCAGGTCGGCGACGAGGGCCGAGTCAGCAGCGTCGAGGGACCGGCCGGCAACCGCTCGACCGGCCCGACGACCGGATCCGAACACCCGGCGGGCGGCGTCGGCGAGCGTCCTGGCCACGGTTCAGAACATAACGCGGCACACCATGGGTGAGGAACCCGAGCAGCCGGGCGAACATATGAGAGACGGTGACGTCGGGACGCAGCCCCGACTTCAATGAGCCAGCCACCCCCGGATGTGGTCAACCAGTTCACGTTCGGGAGGCTTGCACCTCTCCGGGGAGCATCTCGACTCGGATCGAGCTACCGGGCGCAGCGTCCGGGCGTTATGGTCGTCTGCGAGCAAACGTCGACGGAGTCTTGAAGCAGGCGATCGATGACCGGAACCGAGGCTTCCTACCACCGGGTGCCCGATGCGGTGCCGCCACCGCCGTCAGGCTGCCCGGTGACCGGCTTCACCCCCTTCGCTTCCGAGTACCTCGCCGACCCCTACGCGGTGCTCGACGGGCTGCGGGACACGCCGGTCTTCTACTCCAGCGAGCTCGGCTACCTGGTGGTCACCCGCATGGAGGACATAGTCGAGGTGTTCCTGGACCCTGCGACGTTCGGCTCCCAGAACGTGCAGGACCCGGTGTTCCCTCTCAGCGGCGCGGCCCACGCCGTGCTGGCCGCGCCCGATTTCAACCCGGTGGCGGTGATGTCCAACCGCCAGCCCCCCGACCACGGCCGGATCCGCAAGCACACCATGCAGGGCTTCTCCAACCGGCGGATGCGGATACTGGAGCCCTACATCCGCCGCCGCAGCCACGACCTCGCCGACGCGCTGCTGGCCGCCGGCTCACCCACCGACTTCGTGCCGCTGTTCGCGCATCCGTTGCCAGGCGAGACGATCTTCCGCTTCATCGGGTTCCCCGAGAGCGACGACGGGAAACTCAAGGAGTGGTGCTCGGACCGCCTCGCCTTCAGCTGGGGCAAGCCGACCGAGGCCGAACAGGCCGAGATCGCCCGCAAGATGCTGGCCTACTGGCGCTACTGCCGCGACTTCGTGGCGGCCATGCTCGACGATCCCGGCGACAACTTCACGTCCGAGCTTCTGGCGATGCACGAGGCCGACCCGACGGAACTCACCTACCTCGAGGTGGAGTCGATCGTGTACGGACTGTCGTTCGCCGGCCACGAGATCGTCAGCCACTTCCTTTCGAATTCTCTGATCTGCCTGCTGTCGCGCCGCAGCCAGTGGAGCGAGATCTGCGCAGACCCGTCGCTGGTGCCGGCCGCGCTGGAGGAGGTGCTGCGGTTCGAGTCGCCCCAGACCAGCTGGCGGCGGGTGGCCAACGTCGACACGGAGCTGGCTGGAGTGCACGTGCCCGCGGGGACCAACATCTTCATGAGCCTGGCCGCGGCCAACCACCAGCCCGACTGTTTCGACGACCCAGGCGACTTCGACATCCACCGGCCCAACGCCCGCAACCACATCTCCTTCGGCAAGGGCATCCACTTCTGCCTCGGCGCCCGGCTCGCGCGCCTCGAGGCCGCCGTGGCCATGGAGGTGCTCACCGAGCGGATCCCGTCGCTGAGGCTGGTGGAGGGCCAGAGCCTGGAGCGCTTCGCCAACATCACCTTCCGGGGCCCGAGGAAGCTGCTGGTGGCCTGGGACGCGGGACCACCATCGGCGCCCTGATCGACGAGTCCGGCGGGGTGGCGGTGGCGCCGGCCGCCACCCGGTTCAAGGGCGACGAGACCGCCTTCATGCTCGACCGCCCCAGAGCGCGTCTGCTGTTCTGCTCGACCAGCATGGCCGGCACCGGTCACCGCATCCGTGAATTCAGTCACATAGCGTTGTGATCCATGACTGCCGGCCAGACCTCCCGAGCATCGCCGTTCGCGCCGGTGCCGCTCACGCCTGTGACCTTCCTCGACCGGGCCCGGCTGGTGCACGGCGACCGTCCCGCGGTGGCGGACGGGCCGCTGCGCCTCAACTACGAGGACTTCGCCGAGCGCTGCGAGCGACTGGCCGGCGCCACGCTCGACCTGGGCCTCGAACCCGGCGACACGGTGTCGGTGCTGGCCCCCAACGTCTCGACGGCACTGGAGGCCACTTTCGGGTTCCCCATGGCCGGGGTGGTTCTCAACGCCTTGAACTTTCGGCTGTCGGCGGACGAGCTGGCCTGGATCGTGGGCCACGCCGAGTCCAAGGTCCTGTTCGCCGACCACGCCCTGGCCGACGTCGCCGGCCGGATCCAGGAGAGGCTGCCGGGCCTGCGGGTGGTGGTCTCGCGCGACGCCGGCGTCTCAGGCTCGTCCGGCTGCGAGTACGAGGCCCTGCTGGCCGCGGCCGAGCCCCACCGGGCCGAGATCGCCGACGAGCACTCCCTGCTGAGCCTCAACTACACGTCGGGAACGACCGGTCATCCCAAGGGAGTGATGTACTCGCACCGGGGCGCCAACCTCAACGCCCTCGCCATGGCGGCCCAGTGCGGCCTCGACAGCGACGCGGTGTTCCTATGGACGCTGCCCCTGTTCCACTGCAACGGCTGGTGCTTCCCGTGGGCGGTCACCGCGGTGGGCGGCACCCACCTGCTGCTGCGGACCCTGGATCCGGGCACGGTGTGGCGCCACATCCGCGAGGACGGCGTGACCCACTTCAACGCGGCCCCGACCGTGCTGATCGGCCTGGTCAACCACCCGGACGCGGCGCCAGCGCCCCGGACCGTGCAGGTCTGCACCGGCGGTGCGCCCCCGTCGCCGACCCTGTTGACGCAAATGGCCGATCTCAACGTCGACGTGACCCACCTCTACGGCCTGACCGAGACCTACGGCCCCTCGCTGATCTGCGACTGGCGCAGCGAATGGGACGGACTGCCGGCCGCCGAGCAGGCCCGGATCAAGGCCCGCCAGGGGGTGGGCACGCTGGTGACGTCATCCGTGCGGGTGATCGATGGAGACGGCACCCCCGTGCCCGCCGACGGCGCCACCCAGGGAGAGATCGCCATCCGAGGCAACAACGTGATGCTCGGCTACCACAAGGACCCGGCAGCCACCGCGGCGGCGGCGGCCGGACCCGAGGGCGCATGGTTCCGCACCGGGGACATGGCCGTCATGCACGATCACGGCTATGTCGAGGTACGGGACCGGGCCAAGGACGTGATCATCTCCGGCGGCGAGAACATCGCCTCCATCGAGGTGGAGCAGGCCCTGGTATCGCATCCCGACGTGGTGGAGTGCGCGGTGGTGGCCGCCCCCGACGACACGTGGGGCGAGGCACCGGCCGCGTTCGTCGTGCTGCGCTCCGAAGCGGAGGTGACCGAGACCGACCTCGTCGAGCACGTCAAGGCCCGCATCGCCCGCTTCAAGGCCCCGAAGTCGGTGACCTTCGGCGACCTGCCCAAGACCGCCACCGGCAAGATCCAGAAGTTCGCTCTGCGCGACCAGCTCTGGGCCGGCCGCGACCGCCGCATCAACTAGTGGTCCGTCACTGAATCGGTCGGGACGCCCGGAGCGCCTCCAAGCGGGGCTTCGGGCCTTCCGCACTGCCCTAGCCATTTGGACGACACACCGCTAGCTGCGGCAGCCGCTGAAGCCGGGGTCCGGGCCGGGACGCCGCGGCGGGGCGAAGAAATCGTTCTCGCTTTCGGCGAGTTGGTTGCGCTTGCGCATCATCGCCCTGCGCTCGGCCTCGAGGTAGAGGTAGCGCTGAACGTCCTCGGGCGTGTCGTCACTCATGAACAAGTCGACGGCCACCGGGTCGCGGCACAGCTCCTCACGGATGTCCTGTTTGGTTACAGTCCTGCCGCAGCGGCCGGCGCGCTCGCGCCGCGTCCTGCGGCGGTACCACCTGCTCCTCGCGACGGGGACGATCAGCCCCAAGTTGAACATCGCCAATCCGAAGACCGCGTACTCCGCGGCCGCCACGAACGGCGCCATGGTGCTCCTCCTGCATGAGTGGTCCTCTGGCGCCCGAACGACTGGGCCGCGATACTGGTCTAATATCAGTATATCTGATGTTGTTTTAAATGCTACCCGCTAGCCGTTCTGGAACCGTGGTGGTGACAGGGGCCGAGGCCCATGCCGGCTGCCTGCCGTGGGGCGACGCCTGCGCCTTCGTCCCGATGCCGCCCCGTCACACAGCCAGTTAGCATCGGCGGGCCATGAGTTCCCGCAGCGCGTTCCTCGACGAGGCGCTGGCCGGCTACGTCGACGCGCACTCGGCCAGACCCGACGAGGTCCAGCGCCAACTCATCGAGACCACCGCCGAACTCGGCGACTCGAGCGTCATGCAGATCGGCACCGCCCAGGGCGCCTTGATGACCATGCTCACCACCCTGCTGAGGCCGAGGTTCGCGGTCGAGATCGGCACGTTCACCGGCTACTCGGCCCTGAGCGTGGCCAAGGCACTTCCGCCGGGGGGCCGCCTGCTGTGCTGCGACGTCTCCGAGGAGTGGACCGCCATCGCCCGCGAGCACTGGGAGCGGGCGGGGCTGGCCGACCGGATCGAGCTGCGCATCGCCCCTGCGCTCGACACCCTGCGATCCCTGCCGGCCGAGCGGGCAATCGACTTCGCCTTCATCGACGCCGACAAGGAGTCCTACATCGACTACTTCACCGAACTCGTGCCGCGCCTGTCGGAGCGCGGAGTGATCCTGGCGGACAACGTCCTGTGGAGCGGCAAAGTGGCCGAACCCGGCCGGACCGATGCCACCACGGAGTCCCTGCGGGCCTTCAACGCCCACGCCGCCGCCGACGAGCGGGTGCAGGTGGCATTGCTGCCGGTGGGCGACGGCCTGTCGATGATCACACGACGACCCGCCTGACCGGCACGCCGCCGTCAAGGGCGGTGCGCCCCGGGGCGACCCCGCAGCGGCTAAGGGGCTGAGCGGATAGGAGTGAGCCCGTCGTGTCGCTGCGGTGTCATTCCCGCTCTTGCTCGCTGCGACCTGAGGGCCGCTCGGGCCACGGCCTCGCCCGTTGATGGCGGATTCGCTCGCCTGTTTGCTCGGCCTCTACCGCTGATCCTCGAACTCCTCCTCCGGCCTCGGAGCGTGCTGCTCCTCGTGGAGCGCCCGGAAGGCGTCCTTCTCAGCCTCGGACAGCACGGCTGCCGCATGCTCGCTGTCATCACGCAACCAGGTGGTCTGCTGCGGGAACGGGATCTCGATGCCGGCCGCATCGAAAGCCTCCTTGAGGCGCAGGCGGATCTCTCGCTCCACGGACCACTGCATCGACGGCTCGGTCTTGACCGCCAGCCTGAGGCCCACGCCCGACGCGCCCAGGCTCTGGATGCCGAAGACCGTCGGCACCTCGGAGAGCTCGTCGCCGCCCCACTCAGGATCCTCCCAGAGCTGGTTGGCCACCTGCTGCATGACCCCCATAGCGACACGGACGTCGGTGTCGTAGGCCACCTCGACGTCGACCACGGCCTTGGACCACAGTTGCGAGTAGTTGCCCACCCGGGCGATCTCGCCGTTGGGGACGTGCCACACCGTGCCCCTGATGTCGCGGATGGTGGTGGACCGCAGCGACACCTCCTCGACCGTGCCCGACGCGTAGCCCAAGTCGACGAAGTCGCCCACCCCGTAATGGTCCTCGATCAGCATGAACAGACCCGACAGGAAATCCTTCACAATCGACTGGGCGCCGAACCCCAAAGCCACGCCGCCGATGCCCGCACCCGCGATCAGCGGCCCCAGGTTCACACCGATCTCGCCCAAGACGATCAGCGCGGTGAAACCCCACACCAGAGCGACGACCACGCTGCGCAGCACATGGCCCAGCGTTTCGGCCCTGGCCTCGGCCCTGGAGCGCTCCGCATCGTCGATCAGAGCCCGGCCAGGGCCCTTCGCCCGCAGCTTCTGCAGCCTCGAACTGGCCGGAGTGGCCGCGATCCGCTTGGTGAAGCGCACAATGGCCCGCTTGGCGACACGGGCCAGGAACCAGGCCACCGCCACAATGAGGGCGATGCGGATGGGCCGGTCGAGCAGCCAGTCGGCCGCGGTGGACATACCGGCGTTCTCGGTCCAGTCGTAGACCCGTTCGCAGACGAAGCCCCGATTCGACTCGCCGCAGGCGCCGGCCAGTCCCTCGTCGGCGGATGCTTGAGCGAAGACGGGCATCGCCACACCCTAGAGGACGGGCGGGCGCGCGCCGTCGCATCGAGATCCCGCGAGCATGCGGCCGGGACCGCTGCCCGGACGCAAGCAACCTCAATACGTGGACCGCCTCCACGACGGTCGACCGCTTCAGAGGCCGAGCGAACAGGCGGGAGCGACGCGGCCCGTACAGGCGAGGCCGTGGCCCGAGCGGCCCTCAGGTCGCAGCGAGCAAGAGCGGGAATGACACCGCTGCGACACCACGGACTCTCACCTGTTTGCGCTTGCTCTCAAGTGCCGGTCGTCGCTAGATTCGGCGCCCTATGGCGGTGAGCGGCGTCACCGGCCGGCGCTACCGGGAGCGAGCCGTCCGACGGGCTGCGACGCCGGCGCTGTGGGCGGTACTCCTCGCCGCCGGATGCAGCGACGCGGCGGGCGGCGCGGCGGCGCAGCAGGGCGTGGTGGTGATGGCCGCCTCGTCGCTCGCCGAGGTGGTCGAGACCGTGCTGGAGGGCCGCGAGCGCGTGACCACCGTGCTCGCCGGGAGCTCGACGCTGGTGGCCCAACTCGCGGCCGGCGCCGAGGCCGACGCCCTGATCACCGCCGACGCGTCCACCATGGAGCGGGCCGTCGTCGAAGGGTCGGTGCAAGGGGCGCCGGTGCTGATCGCAGTCAACACCCTGGTGCTGGCCACCTCGGACAGCAATCCGGGCAGGGTGACCGGACTCGCCGACCTGGCCCGGCCGGACCTCCTGATCGGGCTGTGCGCGCCGGAAGTCCCCTGCGGGGCGCTGGCCGGGCAGGCCCTCGACGAAGCCCGCGTCACGCCCTCGGCCGACACGCTGGAACCCAGCGCGCGCGCCCTGGCGTCCAAACTGGCGCTGGGCGAACTCGATGCCGGCTTGGTGTACGCCACCGACGCGAGGGGCGCAGGACTGGCCACGGTCGAGGCCCCGGAGCTGAGCGGCCACTTCACCGGCTACTACATGGCCTCGGTCTCAGCAGAGCCTCCGCCGCAGGTGCAAGCGGTGATCGACGACTTCACGACGCTCGGCGGGGCCGGCGCCAAAGCTCTCCACGCGCACGGGTTCCTGGGACCCGACCGCCGGCCGGTGCAGCCCGCGCCGCCATGAACCCACCACCACCCCGAGATCTGTGGCGAGCCCGCCCGCTGGCGGCCGGCGAGGCTTCCGGCAGCATCGCCGCGCCCGGTCCGGCACGTTCCGCCGGCCGGCTGCCGGCCGCGCTGGCCTGGGTCGGCTTCATGGCTCTCGGCCTGCTGGTGCTGCCCGTCGTCGGGCTGCTGCAGCGGGCGCCGTGGTCGGCGCTGCCCTCGATCCTGAGCGAGGCCGAGGTGCTGGAGGCGCTGCGGGTCTCGCTGGTCGTCAGCCTGACCGCCACGGCGGCCTGCCTCGTATTGGGCCTGCCCCTGGCCCTGGTGCTGGCCCGCCGCCGCCTGCGGTTCGTCCGCCTCGTCCGAGCCCTGGTGATGCTGCCCATGGTGCTGCCGCCGGTGGTGGCCGGCACCGCGCTGTTGTTCGCGCTGGGCCGGAGAGGCCTGATGGGCCAGTGGTTGGAGGCGTGGTTCGGGGTGAGCCTGCCGTTCACCACGGCGGGGTCGGTGGTGGCGGCCGCGTTCGTGGCCCTCCCCTTCTTCGTGGTGACCGTCGAAGCCGCACTGCGACAGGCCGGCGACGACCTCGACGAGGCGGCCGTCACCCTCGGCGCGGGCGCCTGGGCCACACTGGCCCATGTCACGCTGCCCACGGTCCGGCCCGCGCTGGTGGCCGGCGCCGCGCTGGCTTGGGCGCGGGCACTCGGCGAGTTCGGTGCCACCCTCACATTCGCGGGCAGTTTCCCCGGCCGCACTCGCACCCTTCCTCTGGAGACCTACCTGGCCCTGGAGCGCGATCCGGAGGCGGCGGTGGCCATCAGCCTGGTCCTGATGGCGGTGGCGCTGGCGGTGCTGGTCACCCTGCGAGACCGTTGGATGCCGCGATGACGGTCGAGTTCGACGGCCGGGTGGCCCGCCCGGGTTGGACTCTGGAGGTGGCCGAGCTCGACATCGACGAGGGCGTCACCGCGGTGATCGGCGCCAACGGCGCCGGCAAGACGACCCTGGGCCGGGCGGTGGCCGGGCTCGACCGCCTGGCACGGGGCCGCTTGGCGATCGCCGGGACCGCGGTCGACGATCCGGCCGCGGGAGTGTTCGTGCCGGCCCACCGGCGCCGGGTAGGGATGGTGTTCCAGGACCACCGGCTGTTCGGCCACCTCCGGGTGATCGACAACGTGGCGTTCGGGCTGCGCCGGGCGGGAGCAGGCCGCGGCGACGCCCGACGGCAGGCCGGAACACTGCTGGAACGGGTCGGGGTGGACTCCGAGGCGTGGCACCGGCACCCGGGCGCGCTGTCGGGCGGGCAGCGCCAGAGGGTCGCCGTCGCCCGGGCCCTGGCGCCCGAGCCCGACGTGCTGATCGTGGACGAGCCGCTGGCCTCGGTGGACTCGGTGGGCCGTGCTTCACTGCGCGCCCTGCTCGGCGAGTCTCCGGCCCGCTGTGTGATCCTGATCACTCACGACCAGGTGGACGTGGCCGCGCTGGCCCGGCAGGTCGTGGTTCTCCACGACGGCAGCGTGGTCGGCCGGGGCTCGGCTGCAGAGGTGACAGCCTCGCCCGGCTGCGAGTGGGCGGCCACCTTCATGGGCGCCAACGTGGTGGAGGGCCGGGCTCAGGGCACGTCGGTCACCACCGAGGGCGGCCTGGAGCTCACCGTGGCCGAAGAGGCAGCCGGATCGGTGTACGTGACGTTCCCCGCCCATGCGGTGACGCTGCACCTCGACCGGCCCGCCGGCAGCGCCCGCAACGCCTGGCAGGCCGAACTCCAACGGGTCGACCTCGACGGAGAACGTGCCCGAGTGCATCTCGGCGGACCGGTCGCAGTGCGGGCCGACATCACCAAGCGCTCCGCTGAAGAGCTCTGCCTGCGGCCCGGCGTAACCGTCTGGGCCTGCCTGAAGGCGACCGAGGTCACCGTGGTCGTCTGACAGCGATCTCAGGAAGCTGCTTGCAGAACAATGTTAGTGATGGCATAATGCATTCATGAGTGTGCAGATAAGTATCCGGAACGTTCCCCAAGAAGTCCGCGACGAACTGGCGTCGCGAGCCGCTCTCAGGCGCCAGTCCATGCAGGAGTTCCTGCGACAGGAGCTGGAACGACTCGCAGGCATGCCTTCGATCGACACCGTGTTGGAGGAGGCACGGCGCCGCGTGGAAGCTTCGGGCACGGTCGTCACCGCTGAGCAGATCCTCGAAGCACGCGATGCCGACCGCCGGTGAGCACCGTCGTCGACGCGTCGGTGCTCGTCAGCACCCTGACCGACCGCGGTCGCGAGGGGCGGTGGTGCAGACAGGCACTTCGACGCTCGCCCTTGGCCGCGCCCGAACTGGCGTTGGCGGAAGCCACCAACATCCTGCGCCGGCTGGAGTTGTCCAGGTCGATCTCGCGCCTCGAAGGCGCGGCCGCCCACAGCGACCTGCTCCGGCTCACCATCGAGCGTTACCCGTTCACGCCCTTCGCCGGGCGCGTATGGGAACTCCGGGCGAACCTCACCGCCTACGACGCCTGGTATGTCGCGTTGGCCGAAGTGCTCGACTCGCCGCTGCTCACCCTCGACCGGCGGCTCGGCCGAACCGCCGGACCTCTCTGCGAAGTAGTCATTCCCCCGGCCGGTCCTTGAGCGCGGAGCAACCCTCAGCAACCGGATCGGGGCGGCGCGTCGCCGGAACCCGGCTGCGATCTGCTCATGATCGATGGTCGTGGGGGACTGCCGTCGTGGAGGACTGCAGGCCGAGCGCGATCCGGAGGAAGCGAAGCTGGAGCAGTAGCAGGTTCTCGGCCACCTCCTCCTGTGAGGTCATGTGGGTGACCCCGCTTAGGGGCAGCACGGTGTGGGGCCTGCCCGCCTCGGTCAGCGCCTGCGACAGTCTCAGAGTATGGGCGGCCACCACATTGTCGTCGACGAGACCGTGGATCAGCATCAGGGGCCGTCGCAGACCGGATGCGAGGGACACGAGGTCGGTTCGCGCGTAGTTGCCGGGCTCGGCCGCCGGATGGCCGAGGTAGCGCTCGGCGTAGTGGGTGTCGTAGAGGCGCCAGTCGGTGACCGGGGCGCCGGCGATGGCGGCGGCGAAGACGTCCGGCCGCCGCAGCACAGCCAGCGCGGCCAGGTAACCGCCGAAGGACCAGCCCCTGACGGCCACCCTCGCGAGGTCGAGCCTCGGGCAGAGGCCGGCGGCGGCACCCAAGGCCTCGATCTGGTCGTCGAGGACGGGACCGGCCAGATCGCCCCGCACGGCCCGCTCGAAGTCCGGGCCCCGACCGGGGGTGCCCCTGCCATCGACGACCAGCACGGCGAAACCCTGGTCGGCGAACCATTGCGAGGTGTGGAACAGCGCCTCGGCCCGCTGCACCCGCTGGGCGTGCGGCCCGCCGTAGGGGTCGAGCAGCACCGGCAGCGGACCGTCGCCCGGCCCGGCGGAGCCCGCGGGGAGGACCAGCGCCGACACCAGCCGGCGGGGTCCGAGCTCGACGATCTCGACGTTTAGTTCCAGGCCCGGTTCGGCCGCGTGGGACGCGATGAGAAGGTCCTGTGCGGCTCGGTGCGGCGACCGCACCGTGCAGCGCCGGCCGGGATGCTCGAGCGAGCGGCTGACGGTGACGACCGTGTCGCCGCCAGCTGCCACCCCGTGCACCCCGGGGGCGCTGGTCAGCCACTCGAGCCGCCCGTCCCATCCGACGCGGGCCGCATGGACCTCGGCCGGGTCGACCGACGCGGTGATGATCACACCCTCGTCGTCGGCGTGGTGGACGGCGCGGACCTCGACGCTGCCAGGCGTGAGGGCCTCACCGTCCACGCACAGCCTGCGAGCTGTGCCACGTTCCTCTGAGCGGGTCGAACCTCTGTCAGAAACCGACGTCTGAAGCGGAGGATCGACAGAAAGTGCGCCCGATCCCCGGTCCTCGACCGTGACGAGCCTGGTGCCGGCCAGCCTCGGCACGCCGGGAACGAGATCCACCCAGTCGGCGTCGGTGACGCTGTGCAGTAGCCGGCAGGCCCCGGTGGCGGGGTCGGCCTGCAACACCCCGAGGGTGCGCTGGTCGCGAGTCTGGACGGTGAGCAGCAGCCCGTCAGTGCTCCAACGCACCCCGGCCAGGTACTCCCAGCCGCCCTCATCCCAGGCCACATCCACCCTGCCGGCACCGGACAGACCGGCCTCGCCACCCGAGCCGCCAACCCCCGCGCCACAGCCAACCCCCGCGCCAGCAGCAGCTCCACAGCCATGACCAGTGCCGGCAACAGCGCCGGCTGGACGCGTCGGTGCGGTCCTGCACGATCGGGGGGCTCCACCGCCATGACCAGTGCCGACAACAGCGCCGACATCGAAGATCGCGAGGCTCACTGCGGCATTGGCCGCGCCCGCGGCCGGGTAGCGGATCTCGGCGGGCTCGCGGCCGGGCGACGCCGGATCGGCGATCCACCAGCGTGGAACCGCCGCGGTGTCCACCCGTGCCACCAATAGGCGCTCGCCGTCGGGAGACCACCAGTGGCCCCGGGTGCGGCCCATCTCCTCGGCGGCCACGAACTCCGCTGCGCCCCAGCTGACCGTCTCGCCGGGCTCGTCAATCACCGCGCGGTCCCCGACAGCGTCGCCGGTCACCCGCAGGGCCGACCCGGCTGCGTAGGCGACTCGGGCGCTGTCGGGCGACAGCCGAGGATCGAACGCGCCCGGAAGTGCGTCCAGCGGCTCGGGCGGGTCGGCGCCGTCCAGCGTCACCCGCCACAGCCGCCCTCCGAGCGCGAACACCGCACATGCCAGCGCCTCGTCGGCGTCGTAGGAGACGATGCCCTCGGCGGTCTCCCGCACCCGCTCGCGCCGAGCCCGCTCGGCCGCCGGGGCACCGTCGCCGCTCTCGCTCTCGCCGACGCTCTCCCGGACGCGGCCCCCGCCATCACCCACACCGCTGTGCCCCCCGACGCCCTCCCCGCCATCACCCGCGCCTCTGTGCCCCCCGACGCCCTCCCCGCCATCACCCGCGCCTCTGTTCCGGCCGATCCTCTCACCGTCGCAGTCCCGGCCATCGCCGCCGGGGTCGACGAGGCGGCGCGGGTCGGCCACCAGGCGCTCGATGCCGGCGGCCACATCGAGCATCCACAGCGAATTGACCGGATCGACCGGTCCCGTTGAGCGCAGGAACACCACCCGGGTGCCGTCGCCGGAGACCCTGACGTCGCGGGGCTCGCCCAGCGTGAAGCGCCGGGTGAGGGCCTGGCCACGCGGGAAGGAGTCGGCACCGGCCGACGGCCTCGTCACAGCCGGCCTAGAGGTGTGCCGCTCAGTCGCCGATCTGGGACTGCAGGTACCGGCGGCGACGTCCACGACGGCGGCGTGGACGTCGGGGTGCCGCTCAGTCGCCGATCTGGGACTGCAGGTACCTCTCGATGCCGATGTCGGCGATCATGGTCTGCTGGGTCTCGATCCAGTCGAGGTGCTCCTCCTCGCCCACCAGCAGATGCTCCAGCAGCTCGCGGGTGCCCACGTCGCCCTGCTCGGTGGCCAGGTCCACTCCCCGGCGGTAGCGGTCGATGGCGGCCGCCTCGAGCTGCCGGTCGGCCTCCATCTGCTCCGCGACCGTCTTGCCGGCCCGCACGCTGCTCAAGCTCTCCAACCGGGGCATCCCGTCCAGGTACAGGATGCGGTCCATCAACTTCTCGGCGTCGTGCATCTCCTCCATCGACTCCTCACGCATCTTGGCCGCCAGGCGGGTCCAGCCCCAATCCTCGCAAACCTTGGAGTTGACGAAGTACTGGTTGATGGCGGTGACCTCCGCCGCCAGCGCCTCGTTGAGGAACTCGATGATCTCCGGTGAGCCTTGCATGGTGCCACCCTAACCTCTCCTGTCCCGATTGCCCGAAGCAAAGGGCTGCTGTGCTCAGTCTTCCACTACGTGCGAGGCGAAGCCGTCCATCGACCGCGACCACGCAACCGGGTCCACGGCACCGTCGGCGTCCAAGGCCTCCGCAGCCGCCTCGCCCATGGCCAGCACATGATGCAGGTTGTCCAGCACACCAAGGCCGTGACGTCCCAGCGACACGATGCGGGCCCGAGCGAGTGAGAGCAGCCATTCCTCGACGACGGCCCGAGCGCTCATGGTGGCGGTCTCGTAGACGGGATACACCGCTGGGAGCCGCCGCACCTCGACTCGTTCCAGATATGGGATTCTCAGGCCAAGGCGCTCCATGTCGCCAGCCACCAGTTCTCCGATGCGACTGTCGGACTGCTGCCAAACTCCGTCGCCGGGCCAGCACGGGACCTCGGCACACAGCACGGTCCGGTCGGGCGGGTCGTCGCCGTCGCGGAAGTTCTTCGGCTCCGACAGCCGCGATACGACCGTCTCCGCGCCGGGGAAGTAATGAGCATCGAACGGCGTGAACCGGTCGCGGCCGACCACTAGGTATGCGAGCACGACCGCCCTGGTCCGGCACCTACTGAACGCTTCGACGACGGTCGGCGGCGGGGGCGGATCGACTGCGGCCGCCAGCACCGGAGCCGGCAAGGTCGACAAGGCTGCATCGACTGCCAGCGTTCCAGCGTCGGTGCCCACCGACACGCCGTCGCCAGTCGCCTCAATCCCGCGCACCCGAGTCCCAAGCCGCAGATTCACCCCTGCACCAGCGGCGGCATCGGCCAGGGCCTCGCTGAGCTGTCCATAGCCTCGCCGGGGATACAGGAAACTTCGTCCCTGCGGTCGCGTTGCTCTGACGACACGCTTCATGACGTCCCCCGCCCCTGAGGCCGACACTCTCCGACGAGCCAGCTCGCGGTCGAGGCGACCAGCATCGACCCCGTAGAGCTTGCGGGCGTAGGGCGCGTAGAACTCGCGAGCCACCGACGGTCCGAGACGACGGGCGACATCGTCTTCGAATGAGGCCGGACCCGCTCGTCGGCGGCGCCGCAGCGGACCCGTGACTACGTCGAGCGCTACCCGGGCTCCGAACGACGGAGGCATGTTGCGCACCATGTCCCCAGCCCGCAGAGGGAAGGCGATCCACCGGCCGTGCAGCCGGATCCGGCCCATGCGCGGCCTGACCTGCAGATCGGATCCGAGCCGCGACCGGAAGAGTTCGAGGAACCGCTCGGGCGTGGCCGGATGCAGCCGGTGCGAGCCGTAGTCCACCCTCTGCCCCGCGACCTCGAAGCTGCCGGCCATGCCGCCGACAGCCTCGGCGGCTTCCACCACGATGCACCGATGGCCCGCCTGCGCGCTGCGCAGAGCCGCCATGAGCCCGGCAGGACCCGCGCCGATCACAACAATCTCAGCCATGCGGGCCGCCCCAGTCTCCCATTGGGCCACAGTTCTTGTAAGGTATGCTTAATGTTTGCTGTACCGCGCAATGAATATACCGGCGGCGGTCGCCGGGAACAGCCCCGGCCGGGACCTGTCGCGGTGATCACGGGAGCGGCCGGCTTCATCGGCTCCCACCTCGTTGACCTGCTCCTCGATCGGGGCCACACCGTGATCGGCCTGGACTCCCTCGACCCTGCCTACAGCCCGGCCCAGAAGCGGGCCAACCTGGCAGCGGCCGAGCGGCGCCCGTCGTTCCGGCTGGTAGTCGACGACCTCCGGCGTGTCGATCTCGCCGCCCTGTTCGCAGAAGCCACCACGGTGTACCACCTCGCAGCCCGTGCCGGTGTGCAGGACTCGTGGCAGCAGGGCGTCACCGACACCTGGGAAGTCAACGTGGCCGGCACCCAGGCCGTTCTCGAGGCCGCGCTGGCCGTTGGCGTGGATCGGGTGGTGCTGGCGTCCAGTTCCTCGGTGTATGGGGAGACGGCGGCGCCCGGCGGGCCGCGGACAGTGAACCCGATCAGCCCGTACGGCGCCTCCAAGGCCGCCTGCGAGCACCTCGCCGGCGTCTACGCCGACCGGGGCCTCGAGATCGTCGCGCTGCGGTACTTCACCGTGTTCGGGCCCCGGCAGCGCCCCGACATGGCCATGCATCGCATGTTCGAGGCGACCCGGCCCGAAGGGCCCACCTTCTGTCGTCGGGGCTCCGGCAAGCAGACGCG
Source organism: Acidimicrobiales bacterium (assembly GCA_965116865.1). Lineage (GTDB taxonomy): Bacteria > Actinomycetota > Acidimicrobiia > Acidimicrobiales > Aldehydirespiratoraceae > Aldehydirespirator. The sequence goes on from OZ220727.1 coordinate 2,031,409, forward strand.
CGAGTTCACGTTCGTGCGCGACGCGGCGAAGGCGACTGCGGCGGCGGCAACAGTTCCAGCGGCAGCCGGAAGGACGTTCGACATAGGCGGCGGAGCCCGCACGTCGCTCAACGACGCGATCGCGGCCGCGGGAGTCGCAGCCGGCACCGCAGTACGGGTTCGGACCGCCCCCCTACCGGCCGGGGACCCCCAGGCCACAGCGGCCGACACCGGCCCGGCGCGCCAGTTGCTGGGCTGGAGGCCCGTCACGTCGCTGCGTCGGGGTCTGACCGAGCAGGCGGCGTGGCATCGGCAGCGATGGGCTGACGGCTCTCACCCGGCACCGCGGCCGCCGACCTTGCAGCCCGGCTCGAGCCGGGCGGTTCCGGCCGCGATCTGAGCCAGCCCCACACGCCGACCGCTACAAGCACGGCCGTCCAGACGACGGTCAGGGCGACCGCCCCGCCGTCGAAGCGGCGGTGGTCCGGCAGCAGTGCCGACCAGGCCTGATAGACGGGGTTGGCGGTCTGTTCGAAGTCCACTATGAGGGTGCGCCGGCCGGTGGAGGCCTCCACAACCAGCCACACCCAGTTGAAGATGCCCACCAGGCAGCCGGCCAGTGCCATCCACCGGGGCGCGGCCAGCCGGTCGGCCAGCACGGCCACCGCCACGACCGCCGTCGGCAGGACCACGACGACCTGGCGGCCGGGCCACCACCAGCCGTGCATGGTGAGCGCGGCCCAGGTCGCCACCGCGTAGCCGGCCGCGAACACAGCGAGCAGTCCCGACCAGCCTGGCGGGCGCCTGCGGGCCAGCGCCGCGAGTGCGGGCACGACCAGCAGGTATGCGGGCGCCCACGCCGCCAGTCCGAACCCGCTGTCCACCAGTAGCCCTATCAGGCGCCGGCTCCGTCCCAGATAGTCGGGGTCGCTGCCGAGGACCAGCAACTCGCCGTCGATGAAGTGGTCCCCGGCCGCGTAGGCGGTCCAGCCGCCGTACACGCTGCGGTGGAAGACCACATAGGCGGCCCCGGCGACGGCGAGGACAGCCGAGAGGCCGAGCGGAAGGGCGCGGATCGCTTGTAGAGGCCGCGAGGCGGCGAGCGAGGCCGTGGCCCGAGCGGCCCGTGAGCGCAGCGAACAAGAGCGGGAGACACAACGCTGCACCGCGACCCGGTCGCAGTCTGCCTGCGCTCGCTCCAAGTCCAGAGCCATCTGGCGGCGGCGGTCCGGCCACAGTCCGGCGGCGAGCACGACCGCCAGCACCGCGGCCACGGGCACGAACTTCACCGACAGCCACGGCAGGGCGACGATGCTGGCGGCGGCCAGTACCCGCCCGGTGCGTTCCAATGGCCCGGTGACCGCGGCCAGTCCCAGAGTCAGGCACAGCGCGGCCGGCATCTCGGGATAGACCTGCGTGGCGTAACTCGTGAGCGGTGGCGCCGCGTAGAAGGCGCCCACCACCAAGCCGCCCACGCCCACTCCTACCCCGAATCGACGGACCGCCAGCCACAGCGTGGCCGCCGCGGCCGCCGCGGCGAATGCAGCCAGCGCGGCCTTGGCCGCGACCCATCCGCCCAACCTCATGGGCAGCGCCAGCAGCGCGGGGAGCAGCGGGTCGTGGGGACTGACGCGCCGGCCCGAGTCGTCGAGCTCGATCGTCTGGGGGTTGAGGTCTGTCTCATGGTAAGGCTCGAAGCGGCGCTCGTCGAGTTCGTCGCTGATGTCGAGGTCGAAGTCCTCGCCGATGCTGATGGCGGTAGTCAGGTACTGGGGCTCATCGGCCGTCACCCGGGCGCCGTAGGTGGCACGGGCGCCTATGGCCGGCAGCGCCAGAGCGAATGCCCAGACCGCCAACGCGGCCATGGCCAGTGCGAGCCTCGAGGGCCGTCCCCGCCTCAAGCATCCCGGCGCCGGGAGCCTCACAGCAGGTGATCGCGGCGGATCACCAGGCACCACGTCAACACGAACGACAGAGCGACAAGGACCACGGCCATGATCCCGGCCTCGGCGATGAAGGCGTCCTCGAAGGAGCCGAATATCCGGGTGGCCAGCGTCGAGAAGCCCAGCGGCGACACGAACAGGCTGATGGGGAGCTCCTTCATCACCGACAGCAGCACGAGGCCCGTCCCGGCCAGCAAGCCCGGCCCCATCATCGGCAGGTCCACCGCGACGAACCGGCGCATCCGGCCGGCTCCGAGAATCCGGGCCGAGTCGTGGAGCCGGCCCGGAACGCTCCGCACCGCCACCAGCGTCACCCCCATGGCCAGCGAGCCGAAACGGACCATGTAGGCGAAGATCAACAGGGCCATGGTGTCGTCGAACAGATCGAACGCCAGGTCCGACCGCAGCGTCCAGAACCGCATCGACAGCGCGATGAGGATGCCGGGCAGGGCGAACGTGCTGACCACCAGGGCGTGGGCGAACGAGCCGGCCCGGGACCGGTACCGGCCGACGAGCAGAGCAATGGGCAGCACCGCCGCCGTCGACACGACGGCCGCAACCACGCTGACCCCCAGGGTGTTCACGGTGGCGTCCACCACCACGGCGGAGTCGATGGTGAGAGGCCGACCGCCCGTCGCCGACCTCGCCAGGCCCCCCGCGGCCCAGTCCAGCAGCGCCACCAGGGGTGCACCGACCGCTCCCGCGGCGGCCAGAGCAACGAAGCCGGCGGCGGGACCCCGCCAGCGACCGAGGCCGTAGATCATGGGGCGCTTCGACTGGACTCCCGCCGCGTCGGGGAGCCGGTGCGAGAACCGGCGCTCTCCGAGCACCACCAATGCGGCCAGCACGAGCAGGATCAAGCTCAGGGCCAGCGCCACCGGCGGGTTGGCCAGCTGGTTCGTGGCAATGGCCCGTGTGAGCGTGTCGTAGCGCATGAGCTGCACCGCGCCGTAGTCGCTGAGGGTGTAGAGGAACACCAGCAGCGTCCCGGCGCCCATGGCCGTGGCCGTCTGGGGCACGCAGATGCGTCCGAAGACCTTGAGCGCAGTATCGCCCAGCACTCTTGCGCTCTCCTCGAGGGTGCCCGGAAGCTGCCGCAGCCTGGCGGCGACCGGCAGGTACACGTAGGGGTAGGTCATGAGGGTCAGGACCAGCCACGCCCCTCTGAAGCCCCGAAGCTCGGGAGTGCGGTCCACCCCGATGCCGGCGAGCAGGTCGTTGGCCAGCCCGCCAGGGTTGAGGGTGTGGATGAACGCGGCCGCGCCGACGAAGGTGGGGAACACGAGCGGCAGCGGCAGCAGGATGCGCCACAGACGGCTCAACGGAAGGTCGGTCCGGGTAGTGAGCCAGGCCAGGCCGGTGCCGAGCACCAGCGCGGCGGCCGACACCGACACGGCGAGTTGCAGCGAGCGCCACAGCGGCCCGGCGATGCGGCCGCTGACGAGCAAGCCGGCCGTATCGGCGCCGGCGGCGAAGTTCCGGTAGACGAGATACACCCCGGGGAAGGCGAAGGCCCCGGCCAGGACCAGACCCGCCAGACGCAGCGTCGGAGGAGCCTTCGACGAGCGCGTCGGGCGCGTCGTCGTGGTGGCAGTCACCGCTTGAGCATGCCGCCGAGCACCTCCCGCGGCACCTCAACGGTCACCGGCTGGCCCTGCTACTGGTTGAGGATGCCGCTGGACTCGATGATGGCGATGGTCTGCTCGAAGCCTCCCCCGAGGGCGTCGAAGTCGACGCTGCCGATCTCCAGCGCCTTCAGCGGAGGGAGGATGTCGGCCGGCTCCACCCCCGCCGCCAGCGGGTACTCGAAGGTCTGCTGGCTGAAGTAGCGCTGAACCGGTCCTGACAGCAGGTAGGCGATCAGATCGTTGGCCGCCTGCCGGTTCTCGCTGCCCGCGGTGACGGTGGCCGCGGTGATGATGAGCAGTGATCCGATGTCGTCGTCGGCCAGGTCGTGGTTGGCGGCGCGGTGGCGGTCGCCGGCGGCCGCGGCCTCCTGGTACTGGTAGTAGTGGTTGACGAGGCCCATGTCGATCTCGCCCCGGCCGGCGGCCTCGACGATGGACCGGTTGTTGGGGTAGTAGCGGGCGTCGTTGGCCACCATGTCGTCGAGCCATCGCGCGGCCACGTCGGAGCCGTACTGGTCGCGGAACACGGTGAACCAGTCGATGAACGAGCCGTTGGTGGCGGGGATGGCGACCCGTCCCCGGTAGAGCGAGTCAGTGAGGTCGAACACTGACTCCGGCAGCTCATCGGGCGGTACCGAGTCGAGGTTGCGGACGAGGACGCGCTTGCGGCCCGAGAAGCCGACCCAGGTAGCGGACTTCGAGCGATTCTCCTCGCCGACGAGGCCGAGCACGTCGTCGTCGATGACCCCGAGCAGGCCCGCGCTCTCGAGGAACCCGACCGGGCCGGGCGAGCGCGACAGGAAGACGTCGGCCGATGTGCGGTCGCCCTCCTCGGCCATCAGCAGGGCCAGGTCGGTGGAACTCCCCCACCGAACGGCCACATCAGTGCCGGTCTCGCAGGCGAAGGCCTCGAGGGTCGGACCGATCAGGTTCTCGGTCCGGCCCGAGTAGACCGTGGCCTCCCGGCCGTTGGACCCGGCGCACTGGCCGCTGTAGATCTCGGCTGCGATCCCGTCCAAGTAGCGGACCTCGTCTTGCGAGCATGCCGCCGCAATCAGGGTCACTGCGACAGCCACACTGAGGATTCGTCCTAACATGACACCAAACTATAGCCAGGGTTTGCGAAGATCGTAAAGTCTGCCTAACTAGCTGTCCCGTGCCATGCCCATGAGCCTGCCGCCCACCATCAGAGCCCGAGCGAGCAGGTGCCAGCCTGCTGAGACGCAGCGATGTCATTCCCGCTCCTGTTCGCTGCGCCCACGGACCGTTCGGGCCACTGCCTCGCTCGGTGCTTCGCGAAGGTCGTCATGATTCGCGCCCTGTCCATTCGGCCTCTCAGAGTCCGCCTGCCGCACGGCGCGGCCTCGGTGCTGGTCGTGGCGGTCACCAGCCTGGCCGTGACCGTGATCGTCTCCAACGTGGACGCCGACGCGCTGGCCGGTGCCGCCCGGACGGCCCGGGGCGAGCCCGTCCGGGTTCTGGCCGCAGTGTGCGCGTTCGGCCTCGCGTTCGTGCTGAGGGCCGTGGCCTGGCTGCGAGTGCTGCCCGGACTCAGCTTCGGACACGCCCTCGGCGGGATCCATCTGGCTCTGGGCGGCAATCACCTGCTTCCCCTCCGCATGGGTGAGCCGATGAGGGTCGCGAGCGTCGTGCGGCGCGCCGGGGTGAGCCTCGACGCGGCGACTGCCTCCACAGTGGCACTGCGCTCGGCTGATCTGCTGACCGTGGCAGGGCTCGTGCTGGCAGCCGGCCCGGCCGCGCTGACGGATCTGACCGGGTGGGGCGGGGGGCTGATGTTCGCGGCAGTGGCCGCCGCCGCACTGGCAGCCTGGCTGTGGCTGCGTCGACTGTCGGGCCGCCGCGACGATGTGGACATGCCCGGCCTGGTGGCGCTCGGCCTGTCGACGACGGCGTGGCCGGCGGAAGCCGTGCTCGTGTGGCAGGCAGCCCACTGGGCCGGACTGGAGATCAGCTTCGTCCAGGCTCTGGGGGTGACGGCGGCGGCGGTGGCCGCACAGATCGCAGCCTTCGCTCCAGGTGGTTTCGGAACCTACGAGGCCGCCGCAGTCGGTGCCTACGTCGCCCTCGGCCACGACGCGGGCGACGCGCTGGTGGCCGCGCTGGCCGCCCACGCTCTGAAGACGGCCTACTCCCTGGCTGCGGGCGCGGTCGCGGTATTCGCGCCCAGTCCCAGCCTGGCCGGCAGGCTCCGGCTGCACCGCCCGCCAGCGCTGTCGGCGGCTCAAGAGCCGGCCACAGGGCGCGAGCAGCCCTTGGTGACCCCCAGGTCGGCCAGCCGCTCCACGCTGTCGGCGGCTCAAGGGCCGGCCACAGGGCGCGAGAGCCCGATCGTGCTGTTCATGCCGGCCCACAACGAGGAGGAGTCCGTCGGAACCTGCGTGCAGCGGACGCCTGCTTCGGTGATGGGCCGCCCCGTGCAGGTGCTGGTGGTGGACGACGGCTCCACCGACGCCACCGCGGAGAGGGCCCGGGCCGCCGGAGCGGAGGTGATCAGCCTCCCAGAGAACCGGGGACTGGGTGCGGCCGTCCGGGTGGGACTCACCGCTGCGGTGGACCGCGGGGCCGCAGCCGTGGCGTTCTGCGACGCCGACGGCGAGTACCCGCCCGAGGAGCTGGAGACCCTGGTGGCTCCCGTACTGGCGGGCGAGGCCGACTATGTGGCCGGCAGCCGGTTCCTGGGCCGGATCCACCATATGAGGCCCCACCGCCGGCTGGGGAACGTCATCCTCACCCGGACATTGTCGATCGTCGCCCGCCGTCGGATCACCGACGGGCAGACCGGATATCGCGCCTTCTCGCCCCGGGCGGCCGCCGACGCCGAGATCATCCACGACTACAACTACGCACAGGTGTTGACCCTCGACCTGCTGGCCAAGGGCTACCGGTACTCCGAGGTGCCGATCAGCTACCGCTTCCGCACGGCGGGCCGGAGCTTCGTGAGGCTGGGCCGATACCTGCGAAACGTGGTTCCGGCCGTCTACCGGGAGTTGAACACCGTCGCGCCGACTTGATTAGCCGATGTTGGCATTAGGGGCTGCGCGGATAGGAGTGAGTCCGTCGTGTCGCTGCGGTGTCATTCCCGCTCTTGTTCGCTGCGCTCACGGGCCGCTCGGGCCACGGCCTCGCCTGTATGGGCCGCGTCGCTCCCGCCTATTCGCTCGGCCTCTTAGAGTTTGTGCGTCCGGTGTTGTTGTGGTCGGTGATCTGTCGTTCGGCGCGGCCGCGGCCGCGGTGCAGCGCTTCGATGTAGGCGATGTCGGTGCTGTCGGCGTCGTTGTCGGCGATGTCGGTGACCGGTGCCTGGAAGCGGTGCCCGTCGGCGTCGGTGGAGTTGAGCTGCGCGCCGCGGTGGGGCAGCTCGCGGCGGGCGATCATGCGGCAGCCGGCAGGGAACTGCGAAAGGTCGGTGTGGTCGGTGGTCTCGGCGACGTCGGCGCGGTCGAGCAGTTCTTCGCCGTCGGCGCTGATCGCCCGGCGCCAGTGCTTGTCGCCGGCTTCTGTTATGGCCTGTGCGATGTCGATGCTGAGGGGGTGCCCGACACAGAACCGCACGCCGCGGGCTCGGCACTCGTTGAGGAACGCCCGTGCGCAGCCCGCGGTGTCGGCTCTGGCGATCACCTCTGTGCTGTGAGGGTCCACCGGGATCTGGTCGAGGGCCTCTGAGAGGACCTCGACGTGGTCTGCGGCGGTGGCAGAGGGCTCCGCGGGCACAGTGTTCGACCCTGAGGCCGTCGTGACCACTGAAGAACCCTTTGATGTGGGGAGCTTCATCGATGCTGTCCATCGAGGACGCGACGTGAGCGAGCCATCGCCGCAAGGTCGTTAGGTGCGCCTGTGAACGATGTCGTCCTGGACACGAGCGTCGTGTCCTTGATGTTCAGCGGTGATCACCTGGGCGAGTACTACAAGACTGAGATCGCAGGCCTGCGTCCGCTGATCTCCTTCCAGACGCTGGAGGAGGTCTGGTTCGGAGCGTTCAACGGGGACTGGGGCGCACGCCGCAAGAACGACTTGGTCCGTCATCTTGAGCAGTACGTCTTCGTATGGCCGACTGAAGAGCTCGTCGAGATCTATGCACAGCTAAGATGTGACCGGCAATCCGCGGGGCGCCGCTTGAGCAGCGCCGACGCCTGGATAGCAGCTACCGCGTTGATGCTCAGATGCCCGCTGGCATCACATGACCGGGACTTCTCCCACATCTCGGACCTAAGTCTCATTAGGATCTCGTCGAGGCCCAGCGCGCACACATCGCCGATCCTTTCGGTGTCGGCATCGATCAGCGCCTCACCCCAGCGGCGCACCGAGACGTTCACCCGATGCCAGCTGCACCCCAGCTCTTTGGCGATGCCGCTGTGGGGCTGCCCTCGGCCCGACCGGCGCGTCGCCCAGCGCCCCGCTTTTGTGGTCAGCTCCTCGCGCGCCGACGCGATATCGGGGTCCTGCTCGGTGACGGTCCCCGCCCCACAGCGCGGCTGACCACAACGCCACCGGCGCTTGTGCCACACCAGCCGCGCCGCCCGCCCGAACGCACCCAGATCCACCAACTCGACCCGGCGCACGCCATGGGACCACAACAGCCCGCCACAGCCCACACAGGGCGGCCCCGGCGCCCGCCGACAGATATGCACCCGCAACAGCGCGCCCGCCCCGTCGCTGACGCCGAGCACCTCGACATCGCCCAGTCCCACCAGCAGCTCACAGACGTGCGTAGGGTCGCACTCCACAGGGATCCTCCAGGTTCTCGGTTGCCTGTCAGCGCCGATTCTGGGGGATCCCTCGCGTTCAGCCGCGGACAGCCACCGCCCTCACCCCACCCTCAAACGCGAAGAGTTGGCATTAGCCGATGTTGGCGCAATATGTTAGGCTTGCCTATTATACTTTCTTAAGCCTACGAAAGGACCGACTATGCAGCGCTTCTCCTCCCGCCTTATGACGACCGCCTTCATCGCCGCGGTCGTCGCCGCTGGGTGCAGCGGCACCGACGACGGTGCCGCCGTCCGCGAGATCAACGAAGGCTCGGAGTCGGTCTCAGCGTCGGCATCCGGCACCGGCTCAGCGTCCGGATCGGCCAGCGGGTCGGCATCAGCCACCGCAACCGGCGCCGACAGCGGCACCGTGTCAGCGGCCGCCGACGGAAGCTCCCCCGACGACGGCGGCTACGAGTACGCGTCCAATGTCGACTCGCACCGGCTGCTGGTGGCCGACATCTGCGGCATCGGGGATCTGCTCGACGCTGGCGACTTCGCCGCAGTCGAGGACATCTACCGGAACGGCAAGAACTCGGTGAAGAGCGACGGCTCCATCCGCACCATCGGCGGCTTCGCGGCGGGCGAAGGCAAGGAGCACGGGCTTGACACCTACTACGGCACGCCCGCCCCTCTCGACGACTTCGTGACAGCCGCCCTGCAGGGCACGGGAATGTTCGAGGGCCAGAGCAACGGTGTGCGGTCCCAGGGAGTGGAGAAGGGCATCCAGAACCAGGTGATGGTCGCCTATGCGGTGCATGAACTCTACACCGCCCTGGGCAAGGCCCAAGAAGGCAACTTCGATGTGGCCAGCGGCGCGGTGCACAACTGGGACGAGGGCTGGGCCTTCTTCCACGGCACCGAGCCGGGCTGCGCGCCCTACGCCACCGGCAACAAGCGAGCCGGCAACTTCGGCACCGTCGGCGCGGACGGTGAGACGGCGCGGGCCAACGAACAGATCCTGGCCGCCATGATCGAAGGCCGCGACGCCCTCGTCTCCGGGGACGCCGCCGCCGCCGAGTCCGCCGCCACGGAGGTGATCCGGAACCTGGCCATCACCTACTCGCAGGCCGCGATCCGCTACGCCAGCCTCATCGAGGGCGACCTGGCCGACGGCAACGACGCCAAGGCCAAGGAGCATCAGGCCGAGGGCTTGGCCTTCTGGCGGGTGGTCGAGGCCTACATGGTCGCCGCCGGCGCCGATTCCGGCGCCATGGACGCGATCTTCAATCTGAACAATCCCCCGGGCGCCAACGGGTCCGGCGCTGAGGCGCGCGCCGCGCTCCAGCCTGCGTGGAACGCCCTGGGTATCGCTGCGAGCGACATCGGCTCCCTCAAATAGTCGCGAGACCAGGGCGCGGCGTCCCGGCGGTTCATGCACGCCGCCGGGACGCCTGCTCTCTCAAGCAGGCCTCTAGTGTCCTGAGTGGAGAATTCGTTGTAGATGTGTGGCTGTGGTCTCGAGGATCTCGTCGGCGGTCTTGCGCCATGTGAAGGGTCCGGGGTCGTGGTTCCAGTCGTCCGCCGACGAGCGCCCACGCCGCCGCACCGGAAGCACCCATGTGAAGGGTCCGGGGTCGTGGTTCCAGTCGTCGGCTCGGGCGTTGATGGAGTCTTGGAGGTCGGCGACGCTGGTGCGGGCGCCGCGGCGCAGCTGTTCGGCGGTGGGTTCCGGGGACCGACGCTCCGCCAACCCCCACCGCGGCGAAAGCCCCCGCGGCGCAGCTGTTCGGCGGTGGGTTCCGGGGACCGACGCTCCGCCAACCCCCACCGCGGCGAAAGCCCCCGCGGCGCAGCTGTTCGGCGGTGGGTTCCGGGGACCGACGCTCCGCCAGGTTCGTCGAAGAGCTGTAGGTGGGGGTGAGGTGGAGCTTGATGCGGGGGTGGCGCACCAGCCGGCGCTGTGTGGCGGAGGTCTTGCGGGTGGAGGCGTTGTCGAGCGCGATGCGCGTGTCGAGGTTTGCGGGTCGCGTCCGTTCCATCCGTGTCTCCCCACGCTGGAAGTTGTCGAGCGCGATGCGCGTGTCGAGGTTTGCGAGGATTTCTTTGTCGATGAGGTTCAAGGACTTGCGGGGCTTCTCTGAGCGGTGGCGCGGCGTCATGGAGGTGATGGCCTTGCCGGTGGCGGCGTGCGGGTCGGCGGCGTGCGGGCCGGCGGTGCCGCAGCGGCGGCGGTGGTGGGTGCGCCGCGGCGCGGCAGCGGGCATCAAGGGCAGCGTCGGTGCGGTCTATGGCCTGCACGCGGGTTTGTGTGTGGCATTGTACGAAAATTATGTGAAGGCAGGGGCGGTGCGGTGCAGTCTGTGGTCTGGATGCCGGTCTTCTTGTACGCGCGGCGCGGCGGCCTTCGCCGGGTTCAGATGCAGCCCGTCGACGCCGCGGGCGGTGTCAACGGGCTGCGGGTCCAGCGACACTTTGAACTCCTCGACGAGGTGCGGCTCGAGCCTGGACGCCCGCCAGGTCTGCGACGCCGCCGTCTGAGACACGCCCGCCGCGGCAGCCGTCCATGTCGACAGGTGCATCGTGTCAGCTTCAGCAACAACCTCGATATGCACGGCCAACAGACCGCGACAACCGCCCATGTCGACAGGTGCATCGTGTCCTCAGGGGTGCTCTCGAGGGTGCGCGCCAGCGCGTCGGCGGCCGCGGCGTCGGTGATCTCGCACGGCGGGCCTGGCCGCGGGTTGTCGGCCGGCGCGTCGCGGCGGTGTTCAGCGGACCGACGCCGCCACTTGCCCGCCGCCGCCACGTGGCAGCCCAACGTTGCCGCGACCTCGTTGTTGCAGCGGCCCTCGGCCGCGGCCGCCACGATCCGGCACCGCAGCGCCGGCGCTTGAGCCGGTCTCGGCCGCCGCGGCTGCTGCTGCAGCGTCTCGCGCTTCTCGCCGTTCAACGCGGCCGCCGCCGGCGGTGTGTGTTGTGCGCCCTTCGCTGTCTCCCGTGGTCGTCATCGACAGCGGCACCACCCCCGGCCGCAACACACACGCGAGGAACCGGCCATTCCAGGCGCTGGGGCGTCCGACGTTCTCTGCACGCGCGGCTGCGGCGCCTGGTCGATGGGGGTGTTGGGTCGGTCGGGGTGCTGCGCGGTCGAGCACAGCGCCATGAACGCCTTGGCGGCGTCGGCGGTCGTGGGCGCGCCGTTGTCGGAGACCGCCGACAAGATGGGGGTCTCGTCGCTGTCGGGGAGTTCGCCGACGCCGGGGCTGCCCTCGACGGCGCCGATGAGGTCCTCGGCTTCGAGGGCGTCGCAGAACGCCGTCTGGGTCTGGGCGGCGGTCTCCTCGGGCGGCACCAGCGCGACGGCCCATCCGCGCGGCGCCGGGTCGATGACAGCAGAGCAGTTCGGCGCGGCCGCGCAGCGCCCGAAGCGGGTCACGTCCATCCGGCCGGTCGGTGCGTGGCAGCAGTCCGGGACCCCAGATCGGCTGCGACAGCAGCGGCCGCGCCCGGCGGCTGTCGCGCTCGAACAACAGACCGGAACCCCGCACCGACAGCAGCAGCAGACGCGCCCAGCGACCATCGCGCTCGAACAACAGACCGGAACCCCGCACCGGGGGGCGTCCCGTGGCGTGGTGGACTTTGGGGTTGAGCCTCGGTGGTTAGTTGCCGGCTGTGAGTTCGGCTGTGGCGAGACTATCGCGCTCGGGGTAGAGCAGGCTCATGGAGTCCTCTGAGAGGTAGCGCCGGTCGCTGGCCTGCCACTCGTCGTGGAGGTCGGCGAGGATGGCTCCGACCAATCGGATGGCGGAGGCCTCGTTGGGGAAGATCCCCACGACGCGTGATCGTCTCTTGATCTCCTTGTTGATGCGTTCGAGGGGGTTGGTGGACCGGATCTTTTGCCAGTGGGCCTTGGGGAACGCGGCGAAGGCCAGCACCTCGGCTCTGGCTGTGTCCATCAGCGGGCCCGCTTTGGGGAAGCTGGCGGCGAGTTGGGTGGTGACTTGGTCCCAGGCGGCGGTGACGGCGTCGGTGTCGGGTTGAGCGAAGATCGTGCGGAACAAGGCGGCGGCCATGTGCTGGTGGCTGCGGGGCACCACCGCCAGCAGGTTCCGGATGAAATGCACCCGGCAACGCTGTCTGGCGGCGCCCTGGAACCAGCGGTCGGCGGCTGCGGCGAGCCCGCGGTGAGCGTCGGAGATCACCAGGCGCGCCCCGGTGAGGCCCCGGTCGCGCAAAGACCCCATGAACTGCTGCCAGAAGGCTTCGCTCTCGCTGTCGCCGACGTCACAGCCCAGGACCTCACGATTGCCGTCTGAGGTGATCCCGGTGGCCACCACCGTCGCCATCGACGCTGGCTGGGCGACGCTGTTGCGCACATTGAGGTAGGTGGCGTCCAAGTAGACGTAGGGGAACTCGATGTGGTCCAGGCGCCGGCTGCGGAAGGCCTCCACGCCCTCGTCGAGGCCCGCACAGATCCGCGACACCTCCGACTTGGAGATGCCCGACTCCGCTCCCAGCGCGGCCACCAGGTCGTCCACCGAGCGGGTGGACACCCCAGCGACGTAGGCCTCCATGATCACCGCATACAGCGCCCGGTCGATGCGCCGGCGCGGCTCGAGCACCGACGGCATGAAGCTGCCCTTGCGCAGCTTGGGGATCTTCAGCTCCAGATCCCCCGCCTGGGTGGCCAACAGGCGGCCGCGGTGCCCGTTGCGCGCCGTCGTGCGGGTCTCGCTGCGCTCATAGCGGCCCGCTCCGATCGCCGCGGTCGCCTCGGCCTCGATCAGCTCCTGGAGCACCAACACCACCGCCTCACGGATCAGCTCCGCGCCACCTGAGGCGCGGAAGGTCTCCAACAGCTGCGCTGTGGCAGTATCAGACAGGGTCATCGGTGTGTCCTCCTCGATGAGTCGGTGATGTCTTCTCACCGAGGACCACGCCGATGGCCCCCCTACAGGTGGACCCTCCCAGCTACCTCAATTTCCACCACCCGGTGGGACGCTGCCCCGCACCGACAGCAGCAGCAGACGCGCCCAGCGACCATCGCGCTCGAACAACAGACCGGAACCCCGCACCGACAGCAGCAGCAGACGCGCCCAGCGGCCATCGCGCTCGAACAACAGACCGGAACCCCGCACCGACAGCAGCAGCAACGGCGCTAGATCCGCAGGATCGCGTAGTTGGTGTCGCCTCGGGGCGGGCGACGTGCTCGCCGGCCGAGCAGGTGGCAGCGCTGTATCCGCGGGATCGTGTGGTTGGTGGGAGTTTCATAGAGGAATATTGGGGAATGCATGAGAGTGTGGGGTGGATGTCATAGCCCTGTGGGATGCTGTGTGCATGTTGATCGAAGCCGCTCGTCGGGCCGAGGCCGCCGCCTCCGAGATGCTGGAGCTGGTGGGCGCGGGCGCGGCGTCGTGTTCGGAGTTGCGTGAGATGTTGGCGGTGTCGAGGTCGGCGATGGCGGCGCTGTCGGCTGCGCAGGTGTCGGCTGCGGCGGCGGTGGCGGTTCGTGAGCGTCACGGCGACGGCGGCGCTGAAGTGCTGGCGGGTTCGGCCGGGTTGTCGCGACGCGAGGCCCGCAGCCACCTCAAGACGGCCGAGGCGCTGCGCGAGGCGCCCGCGGCGCGTGAGGCGGTCGAGTCGGGGCGGGTGTCCGCGGCGAACGCGCGGCGGCTGGCCGAAGCTTCCGAGACGGCCGGCGCCAGAGCTGTCGACGGCGACGGGGATCTGTTGGCGAAGGCTGTGTCGATGCGTCCCGAGCAGTTCGCCCGAGAGGCTCGCCGGTGGGTGGTCGACCGCGACGGCGACGACGGGGAGTCCCAGCATCGCCGTTCGCGGGCGCGGCGCTGTGTTCGTGTCTGGGACGGCGACGACGGGATGGTCCATCTCCGCGGCGAGCTCGACCCCGTGACGGGCCGCCGCGTCGCCAACCGGCTGCGCTCGCAAGCCGCGCGCATGCACAACGCCGACAAGAAAGCCCCCGCCGACGGAACCGGCCGCCGCAGCTTCGGTCAGTGCATGGCCGACGCCCTCGACGCCCTCACCGCCACCAGCAGCAGCGTCGGCGGCGTTGGAACGGGCAGCTCCCGCAACAACGACACCAACAGCCGAACAGGCGACTCCCACAACAACGACACCAACAGCCGAACAGGCGACTCCCACAACAACGACACCAACAGCCGAACAGGCGACTCCCACAACAACGACACCAACAGCCGAACAGGCGACTCCCACAACAACGACACCAACAGCCGAACAGGCGACTCCCACAACAACGACACCAACAGCCGAACAGGCGACTCCCACAACAACGACACCAACAGCCGAACAGGCGACTCCCACAACAACGACACCAACAGCCGAACAGGCGACTCCCGCAACAACGACAGCGGCTCCCACAACAACGACACCAGCGGCCGAGCAGGCGGCTCCGGCCGCAGTGTCGGGGGTGGTGGCCGGCCGATAGCGGACATCTGTGTGGTAGCCCACGTCGACGGCGCCACTGGCAGGCTCGTCGCGGAGCTGCCCGACGGCACCCGGCTGCCGCGGGCTGTGCTGGAGGAGCTCTCGTGCAACGCCAGACTGACCGGCCTGGTGTACGACCGCGACGGCAAACCGATCTGGCGGACGCACTCGGTCCGCACCGCCACCGAGTCCCAGCGCCAGATCCTGCTGGCCCGCCACGGCGGATGCTTCCACTGCGCAGCACACCCCGCGCTGTGCCAGATCCACCACATCAAACCCGTCGCTCAGGGCGGATCCACCAAACTCGACAACATGACCCCCGTCTGCTGGGACTGCCACCAGAAGATCCACCACCACAACTGGCGCATCCGCAAAAACCCCGACGGCAACCACACCCTGCACCCACCCGAACAGACCCGCCACGGACCAGCACACGCACCCGACCCGCCGCACGCGCCGCCCCCGACAAGCGGACACCACCGACCCGCCACCGGAAACCGGCTCTTCGCAGTCGCCTGAACCTCAGCCAACAATGCGCTAGTGTCCCGAGTGGGGAATTAGTTGCAGATATGCTGCGATGGTCTCGGGTTCTCGTCGGCGGTCATGCGCCACACGAAGGGGTGCGGATGCTCATTGCGGTTGTCGATCCAATTGGCGGTCCAGCCGCGGGGTCTGCGACGCCTGTGGGGGGCCCGGCCGTTCTTGATGCAGTTGTGCGTCTCATAGGCGGTCAACTACATCGAGAACGGTCAGGGGGCGCGAGACGGTGACATGAGAGTGCTCGCCAGCCGGCCGCTGTTCACCGACCGGCGTGCCGCCAGAAACGCCGACCACCGCAACGACACAACCGCGAGGAACTAGCCACTCGGGACACTAGGAAAGTTCTGAACGCTCCACCGCAGTGCGGGCTCTCCGCAGTCGCCCGAGCCTCAAACAACAGCGTGCTGCAAAGCAGAACATAGCTGGGATCGGGATCAAGGCCCTCAAACAGAACGCGTCCGAGACGGTCGCTGACGCCGCGGCCGAGGAAGCGGTCACCAGCACTCTGCGGGGCCGTCCGATGACCAGGACGACCGCCGTCGTGTCGTCGAGGCCCGAGAAGCCCGTGACATCGGGCCGGGCACTGCCAGCGCGCCACAGCATCGCAGCAGCGATGGCAAGGTCCGCGCCCGAGACGCGAAACTTGCTGGTCGCCTGCCGATCGGGCATGGCCGGGCTTGGGCGAGCGCATTCACGACCGGGAACGGCACCCTCGCGACGCGGCGGGCTGCGACGTGTCGGCGCTCGATGTCGGTGCCTGCGTCAGCGGTCGTAGAGGGCGGCCCACAGCACCAGGCCATGGGGAGGCGCAGGCGAGGGCGCCGCCGCGCGGTCGCGGGCTGCGATGACCGCGGCGACGTCGGAGGGCTGTCGGCGGCCCAGGCCCACCGACACCAGCAGGGCCACCAGCGAGCGCACCATCTGATGGCAGAACGAGCCGGCCTCGATCTCGAACACCGCCACATCCCCCTCCGTCCACCACACGGCCCGCCGCACCGAGCGCTCCATCGACTGATCGGGACGGGAGGGGTTGCGACGACAGAACGAGCTGAAGTCGTGGTCTCCCAGCAGCCGCTCGGCCGCAGCGCGCATGGCCTGCAGATCCAGAGGCTGCTCGACATGCCAGCACAGGCCGGCAGCCAGCGGATCAGGCACCGGCGAATTGAGCACCCGGTAGCGGTAGACCCGGCCCACGCACGACCGCCGGGCGTCGAAGCCGGCAGACACAGCGCCGGCGCGCGACACGGCAATGGACGGACCGCACATGCGGTTGACGGACCGCACCAGCCGAACCGGGTCGAACCTTCCCGCGTCGGCGTCGAAGGACACCACCTGGGCCCGGGCATGCACGCCGCGGTCGGTCCGACCCGCGCACACCAGATCGACGGCATGCCCCAACACGCTGCCCAGGGCGTCGCCGAGGGTGCCGGCGACGGTGGGCACGCCCTCGTTGCGCGCGAAACCGTGGAAGCTCGACCCGTCGTACGCCACCGTCATCCGCACCCGGACCATCCCGGCCGGGCCCGGCCCTCCAGACAACTAGAACAGGCGCGGGCAGGCGAGGCCGCCGCACGGTGCAACGCCACAAATCCCGCCCCGCGTCGCTGCGCGTGCTGCCCGCACAGCCCGCGACCCCCGCGAACGTCGAGCCGAAGCCCTCACAAACCGCCTCCCGCCCCCACAACCAGCTATCCCCGACACCAGAACTCTCAGACCCAACAACTCGACATCGCCGCCAGCGCCACCGCCCCCACAACCAGCTATCCCCGACACCAGAACTCTCAGACCCAACAACTCGACATCGCCGCCAGCGCCACCGCCCCCACAACCAGCTATCCCCGACACCAAGACTCTCAGACCCAACAACTCGACATCGCCGCCAGCGCCACCGCCCCCACAACCAGCTATCCCCGACACCAGAACTCTCAGACCCAGCAACTCGACATCGTCGCCAGCGTCACCGCCCCCACAACCGGCTATCCCCGGCGCCGGGACTCTCAGACCAGCTCGATGCGGGCCATGGGAGCATTGTCGCCATGGCGGGGCCCGAGCTTGACGATGCGGGTGTAGCCGCCGTGGCGGTCGGCGTAGCGGGGACCGATCTCCTCGAAGAGCTTCGACGCCATCTCCCGGTCGCCCAAGAACTTCACCACCTGCCGATGGTCGTGCACGCTGCCGCGGCGTGCCTTAGTGATCATCTTCTCGGCGACCGGGCGCACCGCCTTGGCCTTGGCCTCGGTGGTGGTGATGCCCTCAGCCGCTATCAGCGAAGCCACGAGGTTGGCCATCATCAGCTTCTGATGGCTGCTGCTGCCGCCGAAGCGACGGCCCTTGCGGGGACGGGCCGGCACGTCAGTCCCCGGCGCCGCGCAGCGACAGGCCGAGCTCGTCGAGTTTGGCCACCACCTCGTCGAGGCTCTTGTCACCGAAGTTCGTGATGGACAGCAGATCGTCGCGAGTGTGCTCCAAGAGCTCGTTCAGCGTGTTGATCTGTGCCCGCTTCAGACAGTTGCGGGGACGCTCGGTCAGCTCCAGGTCATCGACCATGAGCTCGGCCTCTGCGTCGGGCTGGGTCGTCGACACGATCTCGCCCAGTTCCAAGCCCCGCGGGTCGTCGCTCATCTCCTCGACCATCTGGATGAGGCGCCGCAGCGTGGCGCCGGCGGAAGCCATCGCTTCGGTCGGCGAGATCGACCCGTCGGTCTCGACCTCGAGCACCAGCAAGTCGTAGTCGGTGGCCTGCTCGACCCGGGTGGCGTCCACGCTGAACGACACCCTCCGCACAGGGGAGTAGATCGAATCGACGGGTATGACCCCGATGGCCGCGGTCAGATCCTTGTTCTCCTCGGCCGAGACGTAGCCGCGGCCCCGGGCGACGGTGATGTCCGCGGACAGGCGGCCCGCGCGGTTGAGCGTGGCGATCGGCGCCTCCGGATTGAGGATCTCGACGTCGGGGTGGCGCTGGATGTCGCCCGCGGTGACGTCGGACGGGCCGCGCGCGTCGAGCCGCAGCGTGACGGGCTCCTCGCACATCACCATCAGCACCAGGTCCTTCAGGTTCAAGATGATGTCGGTGACATCCTCGGCCACTCCGGGGATGGTGGCGAACTCGTGCAGGGCTCCGTCGAAGCGGACCTGGGTCACCGCCGCGCCCGGGATCGACGACAGCAGCGTGCGCCTCAGCGAGTTGCCGAGCGTATGACCGAAGCCGGGCTCGAGGGGGCCGATCGCGAAACGCTGTCGATCGCTCTCGGCCGACTCGAGTGCCTCGACGGTCGGGCGCTGCATTACAAGCATAGGAACCTCGCCTCTCGTGCGTCGGTCGGAGTAAGGGACACCTAGAGCGGACTCCGCGGACTCGACGGCCAGGGAGTCGCCACTACTTGGAGTACAGCTCGACGATGAGCTGCTCGCGGAGCGGCACGTCGATCTGTTCGCGGAGAGGCAACTCGCGCACCGTGGCGGTGAGGTCGCCCTCGCCGCGGTCGATCCATGCAGGCGGAGTCCGGTCGAGCACGTCCACGTTCCACTGGACGGTGGCCGAGTTGCGGATCTTGGCCCGCAATTCGACCACGTCGCCCTTGCGCAGCCGGTAGCTGGGGATCGTCACCCGGGAACCGTTCACGTTGAGGTGGCCGTGGTTGACCAGCTGACGGGCCTGGGGACGGGTGGCGCCCCAGCCCACGCGGTAGACGAAGTTGTCGAGGCGCAGCTCCAAGAACCGCAGCATGTTCTCGCCAGTGACGCCCTGGCGGCGGCTGGCCTCGGCGAACAGGTTGCGGAACTGGCGCTCGGTCAGCCCGTAGGTGTGGCGGGCCTTCTGCTTCTCCTGCATCTGCACCAAGAACTCCGAGGCGGTGCTGCGCCGACGGGAACGGCCCCGATCCCCCGGCGGGTAAGGCCGGCGGTCGAGAGCGACCGCCTCGCCCTTCGTTCCCCAAATGTTGGTGTTGAGACGGCGCGACACCCGCGCCTTGGGGCCCGTGTAACGTGACATGTCAGACTCCCGCGGCCTCGGGTCCGGTGCGGCGCGACACGTCAGACCCTTCTGCGTTTCGGCTGGCGGCAGCCGTTGTGGGGCACTGGAGTGACGTCGGTGATGCCAGTCACGTCGATGCCGAGGTTCTGGAGCGACCGGATGGCGGTCTCACGGCCCGAACCCGGGCCCTTGACCTGCACGTCGACCTTGCGCAGGCCGTGCTCCATCGCCTTGCGCGCAGCCTGCTCGGCGGCCATCTGCGCCGCGAAGGGAGTGGACTTGCGCGAGCCCTTGAAGCCGACGTTACCGGCCGAGGCCCACGACACCACATTGCCATGAAGGTCGGTGATGGTGATGATCGTGTTGTTGAACGAACTCTTGATATGAGCCACGCCGTGCGTCACGTTCTTGCGCTCACGCTTGCGTGTGCGCTTCCTGTCCGACGATGGTTTCGCCATGGTGCCTACTTCTTCACCTTCTTCTTGCCGGCCACGGTCCGCTTCGGGCCCTTGCGGGTGCGGGCGTTGGTGTGGGTCCGCTGACCACGCACAGGCAGGCCGCGACGGTGCCGGAGGCCCTGGTAGCAACCGATCTCCATCTTGCGCTTGACATCCTGGGCGACAGCGCGCCGCAGGTCGCCCTCCACCCTCACGTTGGCGTCGATGAAGCCCCGCAGCCTCGCCACCTCGTCGTCGGTGAGGCTGCGGACACGGGTGTCGGGGTTGATCTCGGTGGCCTCGCAGACCTGCTGCGCGGTGCTGCGGCCGATCCCGAAGATGTAGGTGAGGGAGACCTGCACCCTCTTCTCGCGCGGAATGTCGACACCGGAGATACGAGCCATCTCAGCGACGCCCCTCGACTGCGTGGATACGAGCCATCTCAGCCCTGCCTCTGCTTGTGGCGCGCGTTGTCGCAGATCACCATCACGCGCCTGCGCCGACGGATGACCTTGCACCGGTCGCAGATCTTCTTGACGCTGGGTCGGACCTTCATGGCTGGTTGATGCTCACTTGTAGCGGTAGGTTATTCGGCCCCTCTGGAGGTCGTACGGCGTCACCTCGACCTGGACTCGATCCCCGGGAAGTATCCGGATGTAGTGCATCCGCATCTTGCCCGAGATGTGGGCCAGAACATGGTGGCCGTTCTCGAGTTCCACACGGAACATCGCATTGGGAAGGGACTCCGTGACGGTTCCCTCCAATACGATCGCGTCCTCTTTTGGTTTCGGCAGCTTCCGTCCTCCTGTGGGATCAGCCCCGGTCGGCGCGCGGCGGCACCGGCCCAAGGCCGAACCGCAACTCTACCGGCAGCCGGCCCGCCATCCAACCTGCAGCCAGCCCGCCATCCAACCTGCAGCCAACCCTCCGGAGTGGAAGATCCGCTCCAGTTGAAGGGCGTCGTCGCGGTCGGGGGTCTTGTCCCAGAATGCTGCCCGCATCGATGGCATCTTGGAGGTCGACGACTGACGCGAGCATGCGCTACTCGAGGGCGCTGCAGCTTCGCTCGACGGCCGCCACCATCCGCTCGAACACCTCGTCGGGCGGGCCGACACCGTCCACGGTGGCGAGCAGCCCGCGGGACTCGAACCAGTCGCGCAGCGGAGCGGTCTGCTCCTCGTACAACTCCAGACGGCGCTCGATCGCCTCCAGCGTGTCGTCGGAGCGGCCACGGCCAAGCATCCGGGCCGTGACCTCCGCAATCGGCACGTCGAGGTTCAGCGCAACGTCGAGACGATGGCCCCCCTCGTCGAGGATCGCCTCCAAGGCGTCGGCCTGCTCGGAGGTCCGCGGGTAGCCGTCCAGCAGCACCCCGGCCGCAGCGACATCGGCGCGGGCCAGCCGGTCGCGCACGATCCCGTTCATTATGCCGTCGCCCACCAGCCCGCCGGAGTCCATGACGGCCTCGGCCTGCCGGCCCAGCTCGGTGCCGGCCGCAACCGCGGCCCGCAGGGCGTCGCCCGTGGAGAGATGCACGCATCCGAACCTGTCGGCGAGGCGCTCGGACTGCGTGCCCTTGCCCGAACCCTGCCGGCCCAGGACCACCATGCGCAGAGGAGCCATCAGGAGCTACTTCAGGAAACCCTCGTAGTTGCGCATCATCAGCTGGCTGTCAATCTGTTTCATCGTCTCGAGTGCCACGCCCACCGCGATCAGCAACGAGATCCCTCCGAAGGCGAAGTTGAAAGCAGCGGCGCCCGAACCGGCGTCCACGTCAGTGCCGATCGTCGTCGCCACCAAGATCGACGGGACCAGCGCCACCGAGGCGATGAACAGGGAGCCGGGCAGGGTGATGCGCGACAGGATCTTGGCCAGGTAGCGCTCGGTCTGGACTCCGGGACGAATACCCGGGATGAACCCGCCCTGCTTGCGGATCGTGTCGGCCTGCTTCACCGGGTCGAACGTGATGGCTGTGTAGAAGTACGCGAACCCGACGATCATCAGGCCGTAGAAGACCATGTACACGGGACTGGTGGGATAGGTGAGGTGGTTGTTCACGAAGTCCTTGATCGAGCCGCCGATGCCGCCGTCGGGCATCGCCGCGCCGACCAGAGTGGGCAGATACAGGACCGAACTGGCGAAGATGATCGGTATCACGCCCGACTGGTTGACCTTCAACGGTATGTAGGTGCTCTGGCCGCCGTACATGCGCCGGCCCACCACCCGCTTGGCGAACTGCACCGGGATGCGGCGCTGACCCTGCTCCACGAACACGATGCACACCATCAGCACCACCGCCACCACGACGAAACCGACGACGGCGTCGTTGCCGTTGTTGGCTCTGACCGCGGTGACCTGAGCCGGCAGCGCCGAGACGACGCTGGCGAAGATGAGCAGCGACATGCCGTTGCCGATGCCGCGCTGGGTGATCAGCTCCCCCATCCACATCAGCAGCGCGGTGCCGGTGGTGAGCGTCAGGACCACGACGAACACCACCCACACCGTGAAGTCGGGCAGCAGGTCGATCCCGCCGACCAGGGCGCCGCTGTGGAACAGGAACGCGAAGCTGGTCGATTGGAGCAGGGCGATGCCGACGGTCAGGTACCGCGTCCACTGGGTGATCTTGCGCTGGCCCACCGCTCCCTGCTGCTGCCACTGCTCGATCCGGGGGATCACCACGCCCAGGATCTGCATGATGATCGACGCCGTGATGTAGGGCATGATCCCCAGCGCGAAGATCGCGAACTGGGTGAGCGCGCCGCCCGAGAACAGCTGCACGAACCCGAGGATCCCGCCCGACGTGTTGGCCTGGTCCCGCAACAGCTGGACCGCGTCGGTGTCGACGTACGGCGCCGGAATGAAGGCACCCAAGCGGTAGACGGCGATGATGAACAGCGTGAAGAGGATCTTGTTGCGGAGATCCGGGATGCGGAACATGTTCAGCACGCGGTTCAGCATGTCCGCCTCCCAAGGCTCGTCGACTGCGCCGCGGTCCTCATGGCACGGCCGTCAGCGATTGGTGTGCTGGTTGTAGCTGCCGTGAGGCGGACGGCGGTCGCCCCAAGGCTTGGCGATTATCTCGACGCTGCCGCCAGCGGCAGCGATCGCCTCCGCCGCAGCCGCCGACACGGCGTGGGCCCTCACTTGCACCGCCCGGCTGACCTCGCCCCGGCCCAGCACCTTGACCAGCGCATTCTTGCCGACGAGGCCCCGCTCACGCAGGGTCTCCGGCGACACCACTTCCAAACCGACCGCCTCGATCGTGTCGAGGTTGACAGGCTGGTACTCCACCCTGAACGGGTTCGTGAATCCCCTCCACTTGGGGACACGGCGCAGCAGCGGCATCTGGCCGCCCTCGAAGCCGACGGGCACCTTGCTGCGGGACTTCTGGCCCTTCATGCCGCGGCCCGCGGTCTTGCCTCCGCGGCCAGCGATGCCCCGGGCGACCCGCTTGGACCTCCTGCGGGCCCCTGGCGCGGCCCGCAGATGGTGCAGTTTCGTCTGCTCGGTCATCCGTCCACCTCCTCCACGGCAACCAAGTGGGGAACCCGCTGGATCATGCCGCGGATCTCGGGACGGTCGGGCAGAACGTTGCTCCGTCCGATCCGTCCCAAGCCTAGAGCCCGAAGCGTACCGCGCTGCTTGGGCTTCGAGCCGATCGCCGAACGGACCTGGGTCACCCGCAGGGCCATCACGCCTCCTCGGTCTCGTCGCTGCTGCGGGCTGCCGCGGCGCGGTCGATCCGGGTGGCCTGGTAGGAGTCCCACAGTCCTTTGGGCAGGAAGTCGTCCGGGTCCAAGCCCCGCAGGCGGGCGACCTCGTCGGGGCGGCGCAGCGACTGCAGCCCGCTTATGGTGGCCCGGGCCACGTTGATGTGGTTGGGCGAGCCGAGAGACTTGCACAGCACGTCGCCGATGCCGGCCTCCTCGAGGATGGCCCGGGCCGCGCCGCCCGCAATCACGCCGGTCCCGGGAGCGGCAGGCTTCAGCAGCACACGCCCCGCGCCGGTCGTGCCGATCACGGGATGCATGATCGTGCTGCCCGCCATCGGGACTTCGAACACGTTCCGCCTGGCCTCCTCGGTGCCCTTCTGGATGGCCAGAGGGACCTCCTTGGCCTTCCCGTAGCCGAGGCCGACCCGGCCCACGCCGTCGCCGACCACTACCAGCGCGCTGAACGAGAACCGGCGCCCGCCCTTGACCACCTTGGCCACCCGGTTGATGTTGATCACCCGCGAATCCCGCAACGGAGGACCGCCTGCACGCTCCTCGGCCATCAAGACTCCAGACCCGGCAGCAGGCCAACAGGCTGAACGTCAGACAGGCTGAACATCAGAACTCCAATCCGGTGGCGCGGGCCGCGTCGGCAGGACCGTGCCGGCAGCGACGACAGGCTGAACATCAGAACTCCAATCCGGTGGCGCGGGCCGCGTCGGCAGGACCGTGCCGACAGCGACGACAGGCTGAACATCAGAACTCCAATCCGGTGGCGCGGGCCGCGTCGGCAGGACCGTGCCGGCAGCGACGACAGGCTGAACATCAGAACTCCAATCCGGTGGCGCGGGCCGCGTCGGCGAGCTCGGCCACACGTCCGTGGTACTTGTAGCCGCCCCGGTCGAAGACCGCGGCGGTGATGCCCGCTTCCATGGCCCGCCGCGCGATCAGCGTCCCCACCGCGCGGGCCGCGGCCACGTTTCCGCCCGGAGCGGAGCGAAGCTCGGCCTCGAGCGTCGATGCCGACACCAAGGTCGCGCCGGCGAGGTCGTCGATGATCTGGACGGAGATGTGCCGGCTCGACCGGAACACCGAGAGCCGCGGCCGCTGAGCCGTGCCCCTCACCTTCGTGCGGACGCGCCGGTGGCGGCGGATGCGGCCCTCACGGCGCCTTCTGGCTTGATCGACCATAACTACCAACCGTCGCTTTCATCCTCGACGCCGGACCGCGACGTCTTGCCGCCCTGCAGGGCTCGGCGCGCGGCCCGCGCCGGCAGGCCCTGCAACCTGGGCACGGCACGGCCGGCGCGACGTGGCATGGCTGCTCGGCGCGCGGTCCGCGCCGACAGGCCCTGCAACTGCTCGGTGCCGGCCATGACTACTTGGCCGCCTTTCCGGCCTTGCGCTTGACCCGCTCGTCGGCGTAGCGGATGCCCTTGCCCTTGTAGGGCTCGGGCGGGCGCCACTTCCTGATGTCGGCCGCGACCTGGCCGACGAGCTGCTTGTCGATGCCCTTGACAACAATCTGGGTACGTTGCGGGACCTCGAACTCCACCCCGGCCGGGGCATCGACCCTCACTGTGTGGCTGAAACCCAGGGACAGCTCCAGGGAAGTGGGGGTGGACTCCGCGACCCTGTAGCCCACGCCGTGGATCCGCAGCTCCTTGGAGAACCCCTCGGTCACCCCGGTGACCATGTTCTGCACCAGCGTCCGGCTGAGACCGTGCAGCGACTTGCTCCGAGCGGTGTCGTCGGCGCGCTCCACGTGCAGCACGCCGTCGTCGGCGCGGCGCAGCGTGATCGCGTCGGGCAGGTCACGACTCAGCGTGCCCCTGGCGCCGGTCACCACCACCGTCTGACCGTCGACGTCGACCGCGACGCCGCCGGGGACCGCTATCGGGGAACTCCCCACGCGACTCATAGCGAACTCACCACACGTAGCAGAGGATCTCGCCGCCCATGCGGTTCCTCCTCGCCTCGCGGTCGCTCATCAAGCCCTTGTTGGTGGACACCACGGCCACACCGAGCCCGCCCTGCACCCGCGGGATCTCGTCGCGTTTGCGGTAGATGCGCAGCCCCGGCTTGGAGATGCGCCGCAGCCCCCGGATCACGCGGTCGCGCTCGGGGGAGTACTTCATCTCGATCGTCAACGTCCTGCCCGGACGGGACGTGTTGTCCCGCTCGGAGTAGGACGCGATGTAGCCCTCCCGCTTCAGCACGTCGGCCAGGGCCAGCTTGCGCTTCGACGACGGCATCGAGACCTCGTCGTGCATGGCCACATTGGCGTTGCGGATGCGGGTCAGCATGTCCGCGATCGGATCTGTCATCGTCATCGGCAGATCACCTCACCAACTCGCCTTCTTCACACCGGGCAGCTCCCCGGCATGGGCCAGGTCGCGCAAGCAGATCCGGCACAGGCTGAACTTCCTGTACACGGAGCGGGGCCGGCCGCACACACGGCACCGCGTGTAGGCCCGCACCTTGAATTTCGGAGTGCGTCGCTGCTTCTCCCTCAGAGCCTTCTTGGCCATCGCTCATTGCCCCTCTCGACGGAACGGAAACCCGAACGCCTCCAGCAGCGCCCGGCCCTCGGCGTCCGACTCGGCTGTCGTGACGATCGTGATGTCCATCCCCCGGGTGGCGTCGACCGTGTCGTAGTCGATCTCCGGGAAGATGAGCTGCTCGGTGATACCGAACGTGTAGTTGCCGCTGCCGTCGAAGGACCGCAGCGACAGGCCGCGGAAGTCGCGGATGCGGGGGATGGCCAGCGTGATGAGCCGGTCGAAGAACTCGTACATGCGGTCGCTTCGCAGCGTGACCTTGCATCCGACGGCCATCCCGGCCCGCAGCTTGAAGCTGGCCAGCGACCGCTTGGCCCGGGTTATGACCGGCTTCTGGCCCGAGATCACGGCCAGATCAGCCAGCGCGCCCTCCAGCAGCCTCGCCTGGGTGACGGCGTCACCCACGCCCATGTTGAGGACGATCTTGTCGAGCTTGGGCGCCATCATCACGTTGGACAGCCCCAATTGCTCCACCAGCGCCGGCTTGATCTCGGCGTCGAACGCGGCACGCAGCCGGGGACGGTAGTCGGTGGCGGCGCTCACAGATCGGCCCCCGTGCGGCGGCAGACCCGGACCTTGGCGCCGTCGGGCGTGAACCGGTAACCCACCCGGGTCGGCTTGCCGTCGGTCGGGCTCACCACCGCGACGTTGGACGCGTCGATGGGCATCGCCTTGTGGATGATGCCGCCCTGCTGCACGTTGCGGGTGGGTGCCTGATGGCGCAGGGCGACGTTGACGCCCTCGACGATCACCTTGCCCTCCGCGACGACGACCCGTTCGACGGTGCCCTCGACACCGGCGTCCTTGCCTGTCAGCACCACGACCCGGTCGCCCTTGACGATCTTCATGCCCCGCCGCGGCGGGCGGGAGCGCTTGGAGCGTCCGGCCATCTACAGCACCTCCGGCGCCAGCGACACGATGCGCATGAACTGCTTGTCTCTCAGCTCGCGGCCCACCGGCCCGAAGATGCGGGTACCCCGGGGCTGGTGCTGCTCGTTGATCAAGACCGCGGCGTTCTCGTCGAAGCGTATGTAGCTGCCGTCGACGCGGCGCTTCTCCTTGCGGGTGCGCACCACCACGCAGCGCACCAGGTCGCCCTTGCGGACCTGCGCGCCGGGGATGGCGTCCTTCACGGTCGCCACGAACACGTCGCCGACCGACGCGTAGCGGCGTTTGGAGCCGCCGAGCACCTTGATGCACAGCACCTCCTTGGCGCCGGAGTTGTCTGCGACCCGCAGCCGCGACTCCTGCTGGATCATCGGGCCCGCTCCCCGATGCCCGGAGCTCGCCGGGTCACTTGGCACGCTCCAAGATCTCCACGAGCCGCCAGCGCTTCGTCTTGGACAGGGGCCGGGTCTCGGCCACCCGCACAAGGTCGCCCACCGCCAGCGTGTTGTCGGAGTCGTGGACAGCGAGGCGGGACCTGCGCTGGACCGTCTTGCCGTAGCGCGAGTGCCGGACCCGCTCGGTGGCCTCGACGATGGCGGTCTTGTCCATGCGGTCTGAGATCACGACGCCCTCCCGCACCTTGCGGCCGGGGCGGCGCTTCCCGAAGTCTTCAGCCATCTTCGTCTCCCCTCGGATGGGCCGTCTCGGCCTCCGCGGCCGCTATCTCGCGGGCCCGCAGCTCGGTGAGCGCGCGGGCGATGTCGCGGCGCACCTGCTTGAGGCGAGCCGGATTGTCGAGCCGGCCGGTGGCGAACTGGAAGCGCAGATTGAACAGCTCCTCCTGCGCCTCCGACAAGCGTTCGATCAAGTCGGTATCGCCGAGATTCGTCAATGCCTTGGAGCGGGCCACTAGAGCTCCTCCTCACGGGCGACGAAGCGGGCCTTCACGGGCAGCTTCTGGATGGCCCGATTGATGGCGCCCCGTGCGATGGCCTCGTCATGGTAGGACAGCTCGAACAGAACCCGGCCGGGCCGCACGACCGCCACCCAGTGCTCGGGATTGCCCTTTCCCGACCCCATCCGCGTCTCCGCCGGCTTCTTGGTCACCGGCTTGTCGGGGAACACGTTGATCCACACCTTGCCGCCCCGCTTGATGTGGCGGGTCATGGCCACCCGTGCAGCCTCGATCTGGCGCGATGTGAGCCATCCGGGCTCGAGGGCCTGGATGCCGAAATCGCCGTGAATGACCTCGGTGCGCCCCTTCGACACGCCCTTGGTGCGGCCCCGATGGTGCTTGCGGTGGCGGACCTTGCGCGGCATCAGCATCGTCGCCGGCCCTCCCGGTCGTCCTGCGGCGCGCGGACAGGCCCAGCCGCCGACGGCCGCACGGATCTGCGGCTCAGGGTGATGCGTCTGCTCATCGCGTGCCTCTCTCAGTCGTCGCCGGGGCGGAAATGCGGCGTCTCGTGGTGCTCTCGGGTGGAGGCCTCTATAGCGGCCTCCTCGTCGAGCAGCTTCTCGAACTCCGGGTCGGCCTCGCCGATGAGCGGCGGCGGCTCCTCGTCGGCCGTCTCGTCGCCGGGCTCGCGGCGCCGGGCCGCCGAGGACGACACGATCTTGCGGTGCCGGGCACCGGGGCCCGAGGTCTCGCCCGCGGCCATGGCGGCCTCCTTCGAGGCCTTGTCCTCCGACAGCGTCTTGTAGGGCAGGATGTCGCCCTTGTAGAGCCATACCTTCACACCGATCCGGCCGTATGTGGTGCCCGCCTCGCGGAATCCGTAGTCCACGTCGGCCCGCAGGGTGTGGAGCGGCACCCGGCCCTCGCGATACCACTCGGTACGGGCCATCTCCGAGCCGCCCAGCCGGCCCGAACACTGCACCCGAATCCCCAGGGCGCCTGCCCGCTGGGCATTCTGCACGGCCCGCTTCATCGCCCGGCGGAACGCCACCCGGCCGGCGAGCTGGTCGGCGACTCCCTGAGCGATCAGAGCGGCATCGAGCTCGGGCTGCTTGATCTCCTGGATGTTGAGCTGCACGCGAGGGTTGCCGCTGATACCGGTGAGGCCGGCCCTCAGCCGATCGGCCTCGGCGCCGCGGCGGCCGATCACAATACCGGGCCGCGCGGTGTGTACGTCGACGCGCAGACGGTCGCGGGTGCGCTCCACCTCCACGCGGCTGATGGCTGCGTGGGGAAGCTCGGTCATCAGGTAGTCGCGGATCCTCCAGTCCTCGACGACGTTGTCGGCATAGTCCTTGCGGTCGGCGAACCAGCGGCTCTTCCATTCCGTGGTGACACCCAACCGGAACCCGTAGGGGTTGACCTTCTGACCCATCAGCCGCTCCCCTCAGTCTTGCCGGACTCTTCGACATCAGCCGCGCCGACAGCATCGCCGGACCCATCGACATCAGCCGCGCCGACAGCATCGCCGGACCCATCGACATCAGCCGCGCCGACAGCATCGCCGGACCCATCGACATCAGCCGCGCCGACAGCATCGCCGGACCCATCGACATCAGCCGCGCCGACAGCATCGCCGGACCCATCGACATCAGCCGCGCCGACAGCATCGCCGGACCCATCGACATCAGCCGCGCCGACAGCATCGCCGGACCCATCGACATCAGCCGCGCCGGCAGCATCGGTCGGTCCCGGCTCGTCGACCGCGGCGGCCGACGAAGCCTCGGCGGCCTCGATCACGGCGGCCGCCTGCGCCTCTGCGGCCGCCCCGGCATGCTCGCCGGAGGCATGCTCGGCCTGCTCAGCCTGCTCGCCGTCTGCGGATGCCTCCGGCCGGGCCGCGACGCGCGACCGGGCCACCCGGCGACGACGGGCCTCCGTTGCGCCGCCCCGCCGCGACTGCCTGGCCCGGGCCTCCTCAAGCCTCTCGTGGTCGTAGCGGCTCACGATCACCGTGATGTGGCATGTGCGCTTGCGGATGCGGGTCGCCCTGCCCCGAGCCCGGGGCCGCCAGCGCTTGAGGGTCGGCCCCTCGTCGGCGTAACAGGCCGACACGTACAGTTCGTCGGCGTCGAGGCCGTCGTTGTGCTCGGCATTGGCCAGAGCCGAGTCCAAGACTTTGCCTATCGGCCGGGCCGCGCCGCGCTCGGACAAGGCCAGGATGTCCCTGGCGTCGGCGCAGCTCTCGCCCCGTATGAGGTCGAGCACCTCGCGGGCCTTGTACGCGGAGGTGCGCACGTAGGAGGCCCGAGCCCGGGTGCCGGGCCGCTCGTTCGTCTTGGCTCCGGCCATCAGCGACGAGCTCCCCGCTCCTGCCCGGCGTGGAACCGGAACGTTCGGGTGGGCGCGAACTCGCCCAGCTTGTGGCCCACCATCGACTCGGTGATGTAGACCGGCACATGCTTGCGGCCGTCGTGCACTGCCAACGTGTGGCCCACCATGTCGGGGATGATGGTGGACCGGCGCGACCACGTCTTGACGACCCTCTTCTCGTTGCGCTCGTTGAGCTCGTCGATCTTGCGCAGCAGGTGGTCGTCCACGAAGGGACCCTTCTTGAGACTGCGAGGCATGGCTCTACCTCCGGGTGCCGCGCCTGCGGCGGCGTCGAACGATCAACTTGTCGGAATCCTTGCGCCGGGCACGGGTCCGCCCCTCGGGCTTGCCCCAGGGCGACACCGGGTGGCGTCCGCCCGAGGACTTGCCCTCCCCGCCGCCGAGCGGATGGTCGACCGGGTTCATGGCCACGCCCCGCGTCTGGGGCCGGACACCCTTCCAGCGGTTGCGGCCCGCCTTCCCGATCTTGGTGAGCTCGTGCTCGGAGTTGCCGACCTCGCCGATCGTGGCCCGGCAGTCGATGGGCACCCGCCTCATCTCCGTGCTGGGCAAGCGAAGCGTGGCGAACCGGCCCTCCTTGGCCACGAGCTGCACGCTGGCGCCGGCGCTGCGGCCCAGACGGCCGCCCCCGCCGGGCTTCAACTCGACGCTGTGGACGACCGTGCCGACCGGGACGTAGCGGAGGGCCATGGCGTTGCCCGGACGGACCTCCGACCGGGCGCCGGACATGATCAGGTCGCCCGTCTCGAGACCTTTGGGGGCCAGGATGTAGCGCTTCTCTCCGTCGTGGTAGTGGAGCAGCGCGATACGGCAGGTGCGGTTCGGGTCGTACTCGATGGCGGCCACCGTGGCCGGGACATCGTCCTTGGTCCGGGTGAAGTCGATCCTGCGGTAGCGCTGCTTGTGGCCGCCGCCGCGGTGACGGGCCGTCTTGCGCCCGTGGTTGTTGCGGCCGCCGGTGCCCGACTGCTTCACCACGAGGCTGCGCTCGGGCTGCGAGCGGGTGACTTCGGAGAAGTCCGGCGCGGTCTGGAACCGGCGGCCGGGGCTGGTCGGCTTGCGTTTGCGGATCGCCATGGTCAGGCCTCGAAGAGATCGATCGAGTCGCCCGGGGCCAGAGTGACCAGGGCCCTCTTGGTGTCGGCGCGCCGACCCCAGGTGTTGTGTCGACGGTTGTGGCGCCGCTTGCCCTTGCGGCGCAGAGTGTTCACCTTCACCACCGACACCTCGAAGATCGCCTCCACCGCAGCGCGTATCTCCAGCTTGGTGGCCTCGGGGGCGACAACGAAGGTGTAGACGTTGTCGGCGAGCAATGCGTAGCTCTTCTCCGACACGACAGGGCGCAGGATCACATCGCGGTGATCACGCATCGGAGCCTCCGCCGGCCTCCACGCCGTCAACCACCGCGACACCAGAATCCTCCGCGCCGCCGGCCTCCACGCCGTCAACCACCGCGACACCAGAATCCTCCGCGCCGCCAGCCTCCACGCCGTCAACCACCGCGACACCAGAATCCTCCGCGCCGCCAGCCTCCACGCCGTCAACCACCGCGACACCAGAATCCTCCGCGCCGCCAGCCTCCACGCCGTCAACCACCGCGACACCAGAATCCTCCGCGCCGCCAGCCTCCACGCCGTCAACCACCGCGACACCAGAATCCTCCGCGCCGCCAGCCTCCACGCCGTCAACCACCGCGACACCAGAATCCTCCGCGCCGCCAGCCTCCACGCCGTCAACCACCGCGACACCAGAATCCTCCGCGCCGCCAGCCTCCACGCCGTCAACCACCGCGACACCAGAATCCTCCGCGCCGCCAGCCTCCACGCCGTCAACCACCGCGACACCGGGATCCTCCGCGCCGCCGCCCTCCGCTCCGCCGGGGCTTGGGTCGTCGACGGTGCTGTGGTCGCCGGGGACGGTGTCGACCGTGAACACCACGACGTCGCTGTCGAGCACGTCGTAGGTGTTCAGCTCGCGGTGGTGCAGGCAATGCACCGGCGGAAGATTGCGGAAGCTCTTGCGGGCGTCGGAGTCGTCGTCTCCCAGCACCACCAGAACCTTGCCCGTCGCGCCGATGGCGTCGAGGGCAGCCACGCCGTCGCGGGTGCGTGGACCGTCGAAACGCCAGCGGTCCACGACGATCACGCTGCCGGAGCGGGCCCGGTCCGACAGCGCGGAGGCCAAGGCCAGGCGTTTCATCTTCTTGGGGGTGCGCTGGCTGTAGTCGCGGGGCTTGGGACCGTGGGCCGCGCCGCCGCCGCGCCACTGGGGGGCACGGATCGAGCCGTGACGGGCCCGGCCGGTGCCCTTCTGACGCCACGGCTTGGAGCCGCCGCCGGCCACCTCGGCCCGGCTCTTGGTGCTGTGGGCACCAGCCCGGCGCGCCGCCAGCTGGGCGGTCACTACCTGATGCATCACACCGATGTTGGGCTCCACGCCGAAGATCGAGTCGTCGAGGACCACCTCGCCGACCTTGCGGCCCTCCGGGGTCACCACCTGCACCGGCTCCACGGTGTCAGGCCTTCACCGCGTTGCGCACGACCACGGTCCCGCCCTTCGGCCCGGGCACGGCTCCCTTGACCAGCAGCACCTCGGCGCCGGCGTCGGCTCTCACCACTTCGAGGTTGAGGGTCGTGACCCGGGCGGCTCCGGCACGGCCGGGCAGCTTCTTGCCCTTGAACACCCTCGACGGCGTGGCGCACTGGCCGACAGCCCCGGGCTTGCGATGCACCTTGTGGGCACCGTGGCCGGCAGGCTGTCCCTTGAAGCCGTGACGCTTCATCACGCCGCTGAATCCCTTGCCCTTGGAGACCGCGGTCACGTCGACCCTCTCACCGGAGGCGAGCAGGTCGACGGCGATCTGCTGACCGACGGCGTACTCGCTCACATCGTCGAGTCGAAGCTCCAGGACGGCACGTCCCGGATCCACGCCCGCCCTGCGGAAGTGCCCAGCCTCGGGCCGGGTGAGCCGAGCCGCGTCTGTCGCCCCGTATGTGACCTGTATCGCGCTGTAGCCGTCGTTCTCGCTGGTCTTCACCTGCACGACACGACAGGGCGAGACGCGCAGGACGGTGACGCCAACGACTCGGTTGTCTTCGTCCCACACCTGGGTCATGCCGACCTTGGTGCCGACGATCGCCTTGGTGGCCATGGCCTCGTCCTGTACGTCCTGGCGCGAGCGCCGCTCACGCGAACGCTCCGCTCGGGCTTGCCCGGCGGAGCGGCTGTTCGGTTGTGCCGCACGGTTCCCCCGCGGCACCCCACCGGGGATCCCACGAGGGCCTGTGCGGACATCGATTCGTGCTCGCCCCGGACGGCCCGAGGCGAAGAGCGGATTGTAGCGGCACCCCTCTCCCGCCCCAACCCTGCGCGGCCGACTAAGGTCGCGGCGATGGACGACAGCAGGACCGTGCCGGTCTGGGTGAAGCGGGCCATCGCCGGGTTCTGGGTCGGTGGCCTGCTCACCTTCTACGCCTTGGGCGTGATACGGGCACTGGGGACGATGCTCGTAGTGCTGATCGTGTCGCTGTTCGCCGCGTTCGCCTTGGAGCCGGCCGTGAACGCCATGGCCCGCCGGGGCATCCGCCGCGGTATCGGCACCACCATCGCGTTCCTGGTGGTCGCGGTGGCCGCCGCTGGCTTCTTCGCGCTGGTCGGTAGCGCGCTCGCCTCCGAGACGACGAACCTGATCGACAAGGCTCCCGGCTACATCGACGACATCGAGGGCTGGCTCGACGACACCTTCGGCCTCAAGGTCGAGTTCGACACACTCAAGGAAGAGTTCCTCGAGGAAGGGGGGGTCCAGGACTTGGCCGGCCGGTTCGCCGACGACGTGGTCAACGTCGGCGCGACGGTGGTGAGCCTGCTGTTCCACCTGTTCACGGTGGCCCTGTTCACCTTCTACTTGGTGGCCGAGGGCCCCAAACTGCGCCGGATGGTGTCGGCCCGGCTGAGCGAGCGCCGGGCCGCCGTCGTGGCCGAGATCTGGGACCTGGCCATGAACAAGACAGGCGGCTACATGTACTCCCGCACGATCCTGGCCCTGATCTCGGCGTTGGTGCACTGGGGCGCGTTCGCCCTGCTCGACGTGCCGTCGCCGGTCGCTCTGGCCATTTGGGTGGGGGTCGTGTCGCAGTTCATCCCGGCGATCGGCGCCTACATCGCCGGGGTGCTGCCGGTGCTGGTAGCGCTGCTGCACGAGCCCCGCACCGGACTCCTCGTGCTGTTGGTGCTGATCGTCTACCAGCAGCTGGAGAACTACCTCCTGTCGCCACGGATCACTGCCCGCACGATGGAGATCCACGTCGCCCTGGCCTTCGGCGCGGTGATCGCGGGCACCGCGCTGCTCGGCATCGTGGGAGCCTTCCTGGCCCTGCCGGTGGCGGCCACCGCCCAGGCCTTCATCACCAGCTGGCTCGACCAGCGGGCCGGACCCGCCGAGCCCGCCGAGCCCGCAGAACCCGACGACGCCGGACAACCCGGAGAGACCCGAGAGTCCGACGAGTCGCTGTCCGCCAAGCGGCCAATAGCTGGAGCCGACACTGACTGAGCTGGAATCAGGCGACCCGCAAGCAATAGCATTCCCGGCTTGACGCCACGGTTACTGTCGTGCGCATCCTCGACGGCGAGGACCCCGCGCCGGTCGCCGATGTCCGCTTCGACGACATCGACGCCAGCAGCTTCCACGCCCCGTTCGTCGAGCGCCTGGCAGAACTCGGCGTCACCGAGGGCTGCGGCGACGGCAGCGGGTTCTGCCCCGATCAGACCGTCAGCCGGGCCGAGATGGCCGTGTTCCTCGCCCGGGCCTACGAACTGCCCGACGGTCCCGACCCGGGCTTCGCCGACGTTCCCGAGGGTGCCTGGTACGCCGCGAACGTGGCAAGGCTCGCGGCGTCGGGCATCACCGCGGGCTGCGAGGGTCGAGCAGCCGCTTGCATCAGCCGTCGGGAGGCCGGCGCCAGAGGGTGCTGATGGGCAGCGCCCAGACGCGGTCGTCGATCCGGTATGGGAGGTCGCCGGCGTAGAGCACCGCGCCGAGTTGGAAGCCGTCGCCGAACTGGTCTCTGAGCCATCGGAGGCTCTTGGCGTCGCCTCGGTCGACGCTGGTCGCCGACTTGACCTCCAATGCGACGATCCGGCCGCGGCGCTCCAAGACGAAGTCGACCTCATGGCCCGACCGGTCGCGGAAGTGCAGCATCGCGGTCCGCTCCGATGCGGCCTCCAGGTGAGGGCGCAGCTCGGTGGCCACGAACGTCTCGAAGAGCTGCCCGACCAGCGTGGCGTCGCGGGCCAGGGACGCTTCGTCGGCGCCGAGGAGGTGCGCGGCCAGTCCGGGATCCACGACATGGACCTTGGGTGAGCGGGTGAGCCTGTACAGCCGCCTGGTGTGCCATGCGGGGACTCGGTGGACGATCGACAGGTCCTCCAGCAACCGCAGATGGCTGTCGGCGGTGACCGCGGTGACGCCCGCGTCGCGGGCGGTGGCCTGCTTGTTGAGCTCCCGGCCGGTGCGGGCCGCACACGACTCCAGCACGGCGCGGATCTTGTGTGGCCTAGGGGCTCCCTCCGCGATCTGCGCCGCGTCCAGCTCCACGAGCTGTTCCACGTAGGCATCGAACCAGCGGGAGCGGTTGCGGGCCGACAGGCCCAGCGCATAGGGGAAGCGCCCGGCCACGATCCGCTCCAGATACCCCGCTCGGGCCACGTCCGAGCGACCGGCGACGGGCGGGTCGGCGGCGAAGAGCGCGTCAATGGGGTTGTAGACGTTGCTGTGCTCGATCTCGCCCTGTGTCAATCCCGACATCCGAACCCGGATCAGCCGGCCCGTGCCCGGCCAGGTGGATGCCTGCCGGGCCGCCCGCACCGACCCGGTCAGAATGAAACGGCCCGGGGTGCGGGCCGGGTCGGCGTCCACCGCCCGCTTCACCGCGCCGATGATCTCGGGGGCCTCCTGCCACTCGTCGATGACGACCGTTCCCGCCGAGACGGCCAGAACGCCGTCGGGATCCTCGCGGGCCGCCTGTGCCGGGCCCGGCATCGAGAGATCGATCACGGTGTCGGCGAACCGGCCCGCCGAGGTTGACTTGCCGCTGCCCCGAGCCCCCACGATCAATATCGCCGGGAAGGCCGGCAGCAGCTCCTCTGCGATCAGGCGCTCGACGATCCTCGGATAATGGCCTGCCACATCATCCAGCCTACGACTTGAACAGGTGTTCTATACGGTCTGCAAGCTGCTTTCTATATGTTCTGCGGATCTAGTTTTATGCTATCTGCGAAGGCCGGGCAGTCGCAGTCGGTCAGCCCGTCGGCGCGGGTTCATTGCAGCGGAGTTCACGCAACGCGGCGGTTGGATCCGGTGCCGTGACGAGTGCCTCGCCGATCAGCGCGGCGTCGTATCCGGCGTCCTCGACGACAGCCAGGGTGGTCCCGCCGACCACGCCGATGCCGGAGGCCGCGACCTTGACGATTCCGGGGTCGAGCTGGTCGAACATGCGGCTCATAGCAGCAGCCTTGCCGTAGTCGACCGTGAAGTGGGAGGACTTCGGGTCATCGCGTTGGTTGACCGCGATCATGTATGCCCCCTGCTCGGCCGCCGCCTCCAGCTCCTGTTCTGTGCGCACTTCCGTGAGCACATCCATCCCGAGCGTCAGGGCCAGCTCCTGCAAGGGTCTGACGCTCTCAGCGCCCACATCGGCCAGGATCAACAGCAGAGCGTCCGCTCCCATCTCATGGGACTCGTGAACGTGCTGGGGAGTGGTCACGAAGTCCTTGCGCAGCACCGGGATGCCGGCTGCGGAACGCGCCTCCCGCAGGTCCTGGGGCGATCCGCCGAAACGGTCCGCGTCGGTGAGCACAGAGAGGCAGGCCGCCCCGCCGGCCTCGTAGGCCCGAGCGAGTGATGCGGCATCGGCATCCATCCGCATCTCACCTCGCGACGGCGAGCGCCGCTTGATCTCCGCGATGATCGAAATGCCCTCAGCTATGAGCGCATCCCGGAAGCGATGGCCGACGCTGGCAGGCTGGTAGGGCTCCGAGGCGCTGGTCATAGCTGATTGAACCCATCTTCCTGTCGGAGTCCCTTCGCGCGCGAGACGCTAGGTGCCCGCTGCTCGGACGGCGACCCATCACCCGGCGGGCCTAGGCCTGCTGGACCTTCAGTTCTATGTCGACGCCGGCGGGGACCTCTAGGCGCTGGAGCGTGTCGACCGTCTTCTTGGACGGTTCGAGGATGTCGAGCAGGCGCTTGTGGATGTGCATCTCGAAATGCTCGCGGGAGTCCTTGTCCTTGAAGGGGGACCGCACCACCGTGTAGCGGTGCTTCTCGGTGGGCAGAGGCACCGGCCCGCTGAACTTCGCCTGGGTCCGCTTGACCGTCTCGACGATCTTCTTCGTGGACTGGTCCAATATCTCATGGTCGTAGGCCTTGAGCCTGATCCGGACCCTGTGCTTGGCCGCCACCGCGAGACCCCCCGGAGCTACTTGATGATCTTGACGACCGAGCCCGCGCCGACTGTGCGGCCACCCTCGCGGATGGCGAAGCGCAGGCCCTCGTCCATGGCTATGGGGCTGATCAGATCGACGTGCATGACGGTGTTGTCGCCGGGCATGCACATCTCTATGCCCTCCGGCAGGGTGATCGTGCCTGTCACGTCGGTTGTGCGGAAGTAGAACTGGGGCCGGTAGTTCGAGAAGAACGGCTTGTGCCGGCCGCCCTCCTCCTTGCTCAGCACGTACACCTGAGCCTCAAACTCGGTGTGGGGGGTGATGCTCTTGGGCGCGGCCAGCACCTGGCCCCGCTGCACCGCCTTCTTGTCGATGCCGCGCAGCAGGGCGCCGATGTTGTCGCCTGCCTCGCCCCGGTCGAGGATCTTGCGGAACATCTCCACGCCCGTGCAGGTCGTCTCCTGAGTGTCGCGCAAGCCGACGATCTCGACCTTGTTGCCGGTCTCGACCACGCCCTGCTCGACCCGGCCGGTGACCACCGTGCCCCGCCCGGTGATGGTGAACACGTCCTCGATCGGCATCAGGAACGGTTTGTCGATGTCGCGGTCGGGAGTAGGCACGTAGGAATCCACCGCCTCCATCAGCTCGAGGACCTGCCGGCCGGCCTCCTCGTCGCCGTCGAGGGCCTTCAGAGCCGACACCCCGATCACCGGCGTGTCGTCGCCGGGGAAGCCGTACTCGTCGAGCAGCTCGCGCACTTCGAGTTCGACCAGCTCGAGGATCTCCTCGTCGTCGACCATGTCCACCTTGTTGAGGGCCACCACGATGCTGGGCACGCCCACCTGGCGAGCCAGCAGCACATGCTCGCGGGTCTGGGGCATGGGGCCGTCGGCGGCCGAGACCACCAGGACGGCGCCGTCCACCTGGGCGGCGCCTGTGATCATGTTCTTGATGTAGTCGGCGTGGCCGGGCATGTCGACGTGGGCGTAGTGCCGGTTGTCGGTCTCGTACTCGACGTGGGCGACGTTGATGGTGATGCCGCGCTCGCGCTCCTCGGGGGCGTTGTCGATCTGGTCGAACTCGGTGAACTGGGTTCCCTCGACGCTGTCGGACAGCACCCTGGTGATGGCGGCTGTCAGCGTGGTCTTGCCGTGGTCGATGTGGCCCATCGTCCCCACGTTGACGTGGGGCTTGGTCCGCTCGAACTGCTGCTTGGCCATGGGCGTTCCCTCTTGTGGTCGGTTGCTTGAGGACTTCGGGTCACTCGCCGCGTGCGCGGGCGACGATCTCGGACTGAACGCCCGCGGGGGTGGGCTGGTACGAATCGAACTGCATCGTGTACGTCGCCCGCCCCTGTGTGCGTGACCGAAGATCGGTACTGTACCCGAACATCTCGGCGAGCGGCACCTGCGCTCTGATCGCCTGGTTGCCTCCCCGCCGCTCGGTGCCGCGGACCTGGCCGCGGCGTGCGTTGAGGTCGCCGACGACGTCGCCGAGGTAGTCGTCGGGGGTGACGATCTCCACCGACATCACCGGCTCGAGCAGCACCGGCCTCGCCTTGGCCGCCACCTCCCGGAACCAGCCGCCGCCCGCAATCTTGAAAGCCATCTCCGAGGAGTCGACGTCGTGGGTGCGGCCGTCGGTGAGCGTGACCTTCACATCGACCGTCGGGAACCCGGCCAACACGCCGTTGCTCATCGCCTCGCGGATGCCGTCGTCGACCGGCTTGATGAACTCGCGGGGGATGGCGCCGGCCCTCACGGTGCTCTCGAACACGTACTGGCCGCCCGGGTTGGGCTCGACGGTGGCGGTGAGCACCGCGAACTGCCCCGACCCGCCCGTCTGCTTCTTGTGCACGTACGTGTGGTCGGCCACGGTCGCGGCCAGCGTCTCGCGGTACGCGACCTGGGGCTTGCCCACATTGGCCTGCACGTTGAACTCTCGCAGCATGCGGTCCACGAGCACTTCCAGGTGGAGCTCGCCCATGCCGGCGATGATGGTCTGCGCGGTCTCGGCGTCGGTGCGCACCCGGAACGTGGGGTCCTCCTCGGACAGGGCGAGCAGCGCCTTGGACATCTTGTCCTGGTCGGCCTTCGACCTCGGCTCCACCGCCACGTCGATCACCGGGTCGGGGAAGTCGAGGTCCTCCAGGGCGATGGGGTGGGCGGGATCGCACAGCGTGTCGCCGGTGCGGCAGTCCTTGAGCCCGATGGCGGCGGCGATGTCGCCCGCGGCCGCGGAGTCGAGGTCTATTCGGTCGTTGGCGTGCATCTCCAGGATGCGGCCGATCCGCTCGGTGCGGCCGGTGCGGGTGTTGAGCACCTGAGCGCCCTTGGCCAAGGCGCCGCTGTAGACGCGGAAGTAGGTCAGCTTGCCGACGTGCGGGTCGGTGGCGATCTTGAAGGCCAGAGCAGCCAGCGGCTCGTCGTCACGGGCCGCGCGGACGGCCTCGGTGCCCGAGCGGGGCTCGACGCCGGTGACGGCGGGCACGTCGCTGGGCGACGGCAAGTAGTCGATCACCGCGTCGAGAAGGGCCTGCACCCCCTTGTTCTTGAAGGCCGAACCGTTGAGGACCGGCACCAGCCCGCCGCCGACGGTGGCGGCCCGGATGACCGCCGAGATCTCTGCGGGGCTGATCTCGGAGTCGTCCAGGAACTTCTCGAGCAGGCTCTCGTCGTAGTCCGACAGCGTCTCAAGCAGGTCGTGGCGGTAGAGCTCGGCCTCCTCGGCGAGCTCGTCGGGGACGTCGGTCTCGGTCCAGGTCACTCCGAGATCCTCGCCGGACCAGACACGGGCCCGCATGCGCACCAGATCGATGATGCCCCGGTAGCCGGACTCGGCGCCGATCGGCAGTTGGACCACCGCGACACGCTCGGTGAGACGCTCCCTGATCGAGTCGAGCACGGAGTCGAAGTCGGCGCCGGTGCGGTCCATCTTGTTGACGAAGCACAGCCGGGGAACGCCGTAGCGGTCGGCCTGGCGCCACACCGTCTCGGTCTGGGGCTCCACCCCGGCCACGCCGTCGAACACGGCCACCGCTCCGTCGAGCACCCGCAGCGAGCGCTCCACCTCGACGGTGAAGTCGACGTGGCCGGGCGTGTCGATGATGTTGATGCGGTGGTCGCGCCAGATGCAGTGGGTGGCCGCGGAGGTGATGGTGATGCCCCGCTCCTGCTCCTGGGCCATCCAGTCCATCGTGGCCGCGCCGTCGTGGACCTCGCCGATCTTGTAGTTGCGGCCCGTGTAGTAGAGGATCCGCTCGGTGGTGGTGGTCTTGCCCGCGTCGATGTGCGCCATGATCCCGATGTTGCGGGTCTTGGACAGGGGGTATCGCTCGTCAGGCATTGCAGGGCTTCCTGGGCTGGTTCGGGCGGACGCTGCCGACGGGGTTTCGACTCCCTCGAGCGCCGACAAGCCGCGACCGGGCGACAAGGCCCGGTCGCGTGCTATTGTACGCGAGCGGCCTGCCGACCGGGCGCGATGTGTCAGACTTCACACCTCAGAGCGCTTGGCACCGAGGCACTGCTCAGGTCGCGACAATCGCCTCGGCCCCGGCGCGGGTGTCCTCTTGATAGTCCGCAAGATCGTCCTCATGGTCG
Source organism: Acidimicrobiales bacterium (assembly GCA_965116865.1). Lineage (GTDB taxonomy): Bacteria > Actinomycetota > Acidimicrobiia > Acidimicrobiales > Aldehydirespiratoraceae > Aldehydirespirator. The sequence continues at coordinate 2,072,585 of OZ220727.1, forward strand.
CCCGCGGCACCGGCCTTGTCGTCGTCGGGGTCGGCCGTGTAGTCGATCAGGCCGACTTCGCCAGGTTCCGAGCTGACCTCAATTACCAAGCCCTCGTGTCGCTGAAGGCACACGAGGATCTCGAACAGGTCGTCGGCCAGCAGTTCACCCTCGCGGCCGAACATCTCTGCCATCCTCTCCGGCGACTTGCCCGTCATCTCGCCCAGCGCCTCGAAGCCGCCGACACCGGCGATGCAGTCGCTCAGAAGGGACTTGCCGATCCTGAACTCGCCCCCGAGCATGTGCTCGATACCCCCTGCCAGCAGCAACTCCCGAAACCCGGGATCGCGCCGCGCGCGGGCATGCACGGTCTCCTTATGGTCAACGGTAAGCGGCATGTCAGACCTCCTCGCGCTTGCGACGCCCGTACTCACGCCAGAGTTCACGGGCCTTCTCGATGTCTTGCTGCTGACGGGCCTTCGTGCCCCCTGCGAGCAGGATGACCAGCGCGGCCCCGTCCCGGCCGAGGTAGATCCTGTAGCCGGGCCCGAAGTGTAGGCGACACTCCAACAGCCCGCCGCCGACGCCCCTGATGTTCGAGAGGTTCCCGTCCGCGATGCGTTCGAGGGCGCTGTTGACCCGGGCGGCTGCGACCGGCTCAAGCCCGCTGAACCATCGGTGGAACGGACGGCGACCCCGGCCGTCAACATACTCGCGGATCTCGACCACGCCCCGACCGTAACGGCATTGATCCTATTTTCAACATTTTCAATATAAACCAATATATAGAATGGTTTCAAAAGGGCTCTCCGCGTTTCAGGTCGGGGTGAGGGTGTCGAGCAGTGCCCAGTTGGGTTTGCCGGCGTAGAGCAGGGCGCGGATGCGGTAGTTGGCGAAGTCAGTGCCCGAACGCGGCGCGTTTGACGAGGTTGACGAGGTTGTTGGCGGCTTCGGCAGCGGCGTTGGTGACTTTGGCGATGTGCCAGTTGGAGATCTGGGCTCTCAGCGCCCGGTAAGCCAGCTTCGTTCCAACGTCACTCACCGCTACTCAACCTCACCGACGCTTCGCATACGGCAGTCGAACCTAGAGACAGCGGGCCAACGCCACATGGCTCTCTGTTGCCTTACCCGCGGTTCTAACCGTTTCCCAAGCGTCATGCGCCCTGGGCACTACCAGCGGTAGTGCGCGAAGGCCTTGTTGGACTCGGCCATCTTCTGGAGGTCCTCGCGGCGTTTCACCGACGCGCCGACGCCGTTGCCTGCGTCGAGCAGCTCGTTGGCCAGGCGCTCAGCCATCGTGCGCTCCCGGCGGCCGCGGGCGTAGGTGACGATCCAGCGGACCGCGAGCGTGGTGGCCCGGCGGGGCCTGACCTCCACCGGCACCTGGTAGGTAGCGCCGCCCACCCGCCGGCTGCGCACCTCCAACTGCGGCCGGACATTGTCGACGGCCCGTTTGAGGGTGGACACCGGCTCGGCGCCCGTCTTGTCCTCCACGATGGTCATGGCGTCGTAGACGATGCGCTCGGCCAGCGAGCGCTTGCCGCGCTGCAGCACCTTGTTGATCACCTGGGTGACGAGCAGCGACCGGTGGATCGGGTCCGGCTGGAGCTCTCGGCGCGTCGCCGGTCCCTTGCGCGACATGTCAGGATCCCTTCTTGACGCCGTAGCGGCTGCGGGCCTTGCGGCGGTCGCGCACCCCGGCGGTGTCGAGCGTTCCCCGCACGACCTTGTAACGCACTCCGGGGAGGTCCCTCACCCGGCCGCCCCGCACCAGCACGATCGAGTGCTCCTGGAGGTTGTGGCCCTCCCCCGGAATGTACGCGGTTATCTCCACGCCTGTGGTGAGCCGGACACGGGCAACCTTGCGCAGGGCCGAGTTCGGCTTCTTGGGCGTGGCCGTGTAGACCCTCGTGCATACGCCCCGCCGCTGCGGCGCGCCCTGCAGAGCGGGCGTCGACTCCTTGCGGCGCTTCGTCTGGCGGCCCTTGCGGACCAGCTGCTGGATCGTGGGCATGGAAGGGCAGTTCCTCAGTCGTGGGCGAACGACGCAGTCTAGGCGCGCGCCGACGGGGTTCGGCACCCGGTCGGGACGAACTGGCCGAACGCCGCGACCGTCAGCCTGCCTCCGTGACTGGGCCGGCGGTCTCGCCCACCGGGTAGTCGAGCACCGCGGCGCCCGCCAGTTCGTGGCTGCGCTGGGCCAGCAGGTCGGCCAGGTCGTCCCCGGAGCTGTAGTAGTCCATCGGGGTGTGGTCGGGGGCGTGGGTCCGGTAGGTCTCGCGGTAGCGGGCCATGCCCGTGCCAGCGGGGATGAGCTTGCCGATGATGATGTTCTCCTTGAGGCCGAGCAGCGTGTCGCGCTTCGACTCGATGGCCGCCTCTGTGAGGACCCGGGTCGTCTCCTGGAACGAGGCCGCCGACAGCCACGACTCCGTGGCCAGAGAGGCCTTGGTGATGCCCATCACCTCGCGCCGCCCCGACGCCGGCCTGCCGCCCTCGCGGACGACCTCCCGGTTGGTCTGCTCGAAGACAGCCTTGTCGACGCGCTCGTCGGGCAGGAAGTGCGTGTCGCCGGGCTCGCCGATGGCCACCCGCTTGGTCATCTGGCGCACGATCAGCTCGATGTGCTTGTCATGGATCGAAACACCCTGGTCGCGGTACACTTTCTGCACCTCGGCCACCAGATAGCGCTGGGTAGCGTCGATGCCACGGATCTCCAGCAGCTCCTTCGGGTCGCGGGGCCCCTCCACCAGCGCGTCGCCGGGCTCCACCTCGTCGCCGTCGCGGACCTCGAGGCGGTACTCGCTCCCGATCCTGCAGTCGTGCTCGGTGCCGTCGTTCTCGACGATCACCACCGTGCGGTCGCCGCTGCCGTCGTCGCCTATGCGTACCACCCCGGCCTGCCGGGCCAGCGTCGCCTTTCCCTTGGGCGTGCGGGCCTCGAAGAGTTCCACCACCCGGGGCAGACCGCCCGCGATGTCCTGGGCGCCGGCCACACCACCGGTGTGGAAGGTCCGCATGGTGAGCTGCGTGCCGGGCTCGCCGATGGACTGGGCGGCGATCACCCCCACCGCCTCGCCCTGCTCGATCAGTTTGCCCGTCGCCAGCGACATGCCATAGGAGGCTGCGGTGATGCCCGACTCCGAGTCGTCGCTGAGCGGCGACAGCACCCGGACCCTGGTCACTCCAGGGTCGTCGCGCAGCGCGGCCAGCTCGGTGTCGCCGACCATCGTTCCGGCCAGGACGACCGAGCCGTCGCTCAACGAGACGTCCTCGGCCAGCACCCGGCCGAACAGCCTGGTCTCGAGGTAGGTGCGCTTGTGGGGCGAGTCGGGCTGTACATCCTCCAGCCAAATGCCCTTCACATGCGTCCCGGCGGCGAACGGATCGTCGCGGTTGATGATGACCTCCTGGGCCACATCGACCAGACGCCGTGTCAGGTAGCCCGAGTCGGCTGTCCGCAGAGCGGTGTCGACGAGGCCCTTGCGAGCGCCGGGCGTGGCGATGAAATACTCCAGCACCCGCAAGCCCTCACGGAAGTTGCTCTTTATCGGCCGCGGGATCATGTCGCCGCGGGGGTTGGCCACGAGGCCCCGCATGCCTGCGATCTGGCGGATCTGCATCATGTTGCCCCGGGCACCCGACCCGACCATCATGTTGACCGGGTTGAACGCGTCGGACTCGAGCTCGTCCTTCATCCGGCCGGTGACCTCCTCGGTGGCCTCCGACCACACCTCCACCTCGAGCTGTCGGCGCTCGCCGTCGGTGATGATCCCCCGCCGGAACTGGCGCTCGATCTTGTCGGCCTGCTTCTCGTAACGGTCGAGGATCTCGGTCTTCTGCTTGGGCGTGCGCACGTCGTCGATCGAGATGGTCAGGCCCGACCGCGAGGCGAACTGGAAGCAGATGTCCTTGAGCGCGTCGAGGCTCGTGGCCACCTCGGCGACCTGGAAGCCGCGGGCCAGCAGGTCGACGATCTCGCCCATCCGGCGCTGCCCGACGGCCTCGTTGACGTAGCCGTAACCGTCGGGCAGGGCGTCGTTGAAGAACACCCGGCCCGCTGTGGTGGGCTCGTAGCGGGCCGCGTCGCCGTTGGCCGGGGCCAGGAGCAGGCCGACGGCGCCGCGGTACTCGATCGGCGCATGCAGCGAGATGTCGCCATTCTCGTAGGCGGAACGGACCTCGTCGATGTTGCGGAAGACCCGGCCCGCGCCGGCCGCGCCCGCGACCATCTCTGTGAGGTAGTGCGCTCCGATGATCATGTCCTGGGTGGGCGTCACCAGCGGCCTGCCGTGCGCGGGGCTCAGCACGTTGTTGGCCGACAGCATCAACAAACGAGCCTCGGCCTGGGCCTCCGCCGACAGCGGCAGATGCACCGCCATCTGGTCGCCGTCGAAGTCGGCGTTGAACGCTGCGCACACCAGCGGATGGATCTGGATCGCCTTGCCCTCCACCAGCACCGGCTCGAAGGCCTGGATGCCCAGCCGATGCAGGGTGGGCGCCCGGTTCAACAGCACTGGATGCTCCCGGATCACGTCCTCGAGCACGTCCCACACCTGAGGCCGGCGGCGCTCCACCATGCGCTTGGCCGACTTTATGTTGGGGGCCAGACCCACGTCCACCAACTTCTTCATCACGAAGGGCTTGAACAGCTCCAGAGCCATGATCTTGGGAAGTCCGCACTGGTGGAACCGCAACGTCGGCCCGGCCACGATCACCGAACGGCCCGAGTAGTCCACCCGCTTGCCGAGCAGATTCTGGCGGAAGCGGCCCTGCTTGCCCTTGAGCATGTCCGACAGCGACTTCAGCGCCCGGTTCCCGGGACCGGTCACCGGCCGGCCCCGGCGCCCGTTGTCGAACAACGCGTCGACCGCCTCCTGCAGCATCCGCTTCTCGTTGTTGACGATGATGTCGGGCGCGCCCAGGTCCAGCAGCCGCTTCAGGCGATTGTTGCGGTTGATCACCCGCCGGTAGAGGTCGTTCAGGTCCGAGGTGGCGAAACGGCCACCGTCGAGCTGCACCATGGGGCGCAGCTCCGGCGGTATGACCGGCACGACGTCGAGGATCATGGCCCTCGGGTCGTTGACACGCCTGCCGTAGTTGTCGCGCCGGTTGAACGCGGCCAGGATTCGCAGCCGCTTGATGGCTTTCTGCTTGCGCTGGGCCGACAGCGGCCGCTGCCCCTCGAGCGGGTTGATCTGGTCCCGCAGCGTCGCCTCCTCAGCGTCGAAGTCGAGCGCCGCGATGAGGCGGGCGATGGCATCGGCGCCCTGGCCGCCCTCGAAGTAGTCGCCCCAGCGATCGACGAGCTCGCGCCAGAGCTCCTCGTCCTCGATGATCTGGCGGCCGAACAGGTCCGTGAACACCTCCCAGGCCCGCTCGGTGCGCTCGCGCTCAGCCTCGAAACGCTCCGCGATCTCCTCGAGGTCCTTGTCGGCCTGGCGGTTCAATGCCCGTATCTCGGTATCCTTCGCCCCGGTCGCCTCGGCCTCGGCCAGTTCAGCCTCGAGCTGCTCGGAGCGCTGCGAGAGCGCCAGCCGGCCGTCGGCGTCTATGGCCTCCAGCTCGCGGCGGACCTCCAGCTCGAGTTCGGGCTTGTCGTCGTGGCGCCGGTCCTCGTCCACGCTCACCACGAGGTTGGCCCCGAAATAGATCACCTTCTCGAGCTGCTTGGCCTTGAGCTCCTCCTTGGGCTGGGTGCCCATCAGCAGGTAGGCCAGCCATGACCGTGTGCCCCGCAGGTACCAGATATGCACGGCCGGCGCGGCCAGCTCGATGTGGCCCATGCGCTCGCGTCGCACCTTCGAGCGGGTCACCTCCACGTTGCAGCGCTCGCAGATGATGCCCTTGAAGCGCACCCGCTTGTACTTGCCGCACGAGCACTCCCAGTCGCGGGTGGGGCCGAAGATCTTCTCGCAGAACAGGCCGTCCTTCTCGGGCTTGAGCGTGCGGTAGTTGATCGTCTCGGGCTTCTTGACCTCCCCGTTCGACCAGGTGCGGATCGAGTCGGCGCTGGCCAGGCCTATCTTCAGGTCGCTGAAATCGTTGACGTCGAGCATGCCGTCTCCTCGTCGTGCGTGTTCGTGGCGTTGGGTGGTTGCGGTCTGTCGGTTCCGTGCCGTGCTCGCAGGCTCAGCGGCGGGCGGCGCGGGCCAGGTCTTCCTCGTCGCTGCCCCGCTCGGGGCGCTGCAGGTCGATCCCGAGGGCCTCCACCGAGCGGAGGCTCTCCTCGTCGAGCTCGCGCATCTCGATGTGCTCGCCCGCCGCGGAGAGGACCTCGACGTTGATGCACAGCGACTGCATCTCCTTGATGAGCACCTTGAAGCTCTCCGGGATGCCGGGGTCGGGAACGTTCTCGCCCTTGACGATGGCCTCGTAGGCCTTGGCCCGGCCCAGCACGTCGTCGGACTTCACGGTCAGCAGCTCCTGCAAGCAGAACGCCGCGCCGTAGGCCTCCAGCGCCCACACCTCCATCTCGCCGAAGCGCTGGCCGCCGAACTGGGCCTTGCCGCCCAGAGGCTGCTGGGTGATCATCGAGTACGGGCCAGTGGAGCGGGCGTGGATCTTGTCGTCGACCAAATGGGCCAGCTTCATCATGTAGACGTGGCCGGTGGTCACCGGGTTGTCGTAGGGCTCGCCGGTGCGCCCGTTGTAGAGCGTCTGCTTGCCGTCGATGTCGATCAGCCTGCGACCCCCGGCCCTCTCCGGGTTCAGGTTGGCGAGAATGTCGACGATGGTCGGCTTCCCCTGGGCCAGCTCGCGCTCGTCCCATGTCGCGCCGTCGAAGACGGGGGTGGCCACATGGACCGCCGGCGGCGTGACTGTGCGGGTCTTGCGCTCGACCCCCTGGACGGGCTCGTCGCCGACGCGCTCGCCGCCGACCTCCCATCCGTACCGGGCGCAGTAGCCGAGATGGGCCTCCAGCACCTGCCCGACGTTCATGCGCGACGGCACGCCCAGAGGGTTCAGGATCATGTCGACCGGCGTGCCGTCCGCGGTGAAGGGCATGTCCTCTATGGGGAGGATCCTCGAGATGACACCCTTGTTGCCGTGGCGGCCTGCCAGCTTGTCGCCCACGCTGATCTTGCGGTTCTGCGCGACGTACACCCGCACCAGCTGGTTGACGCCGGGCGGTAGCTCGCCGGCGTCGGGGGCGTCGCGGTCGAACACCTTGACGTCGATCACCTTGCCGGCTTCGCCGTGGGGGACCTTGAGGGAGGTGTCGCGCACCTCTCGGGCCTTCTCCCCGAAGATGGCCCGCAGCAGGCGCTCCTCGGGCGTCAGCTCGGTCTCGCCCTTGGGGGTGACCTTGCCCACCAGCACGTCGCCCGGCCCGACCTCGGCGCCGACACGGATGATGCCGCGGGGGTCGAGGTCCTCGAGGACGTCGTCGGAGAGGTTGGGAATGTCGCGGGTGATCTCCTCGGAGCCCAGCTTGGTGTCGCGGGCGTCGATCTCGTGCTCGTGGATGTGGATCGATGTGAGCACGTCGTCGCGCACCAGGCGCTCCGACAGGATGATGGCATCCTCGAAGTTGTAGCCCTCCCACGACATGAAGGCCACGAGCAGGTTCTTGCCCAGCGCCAGCTCGCCATGGTCGGTGGACGGGCCGTCGGCCAGCACGTCGCCGGCGGAGACCTGGTCGCCCTGGCGCACCAGCGGTCTCTGGCTGATGCAGGTGTCCTGGTTGGACCGCTCGAACTTGCGCAGCGGGATCTCGGCCGGCCCCGAACCCGCGTAGTCCACCACTATGCGGTGGCCGTCCACCTCGACGACGGCGCCGTCGGCCGACGCGATCACCATGTCGGCCGCGTCGCGGGCCGCCCGGCCCTCCACCCCGGTGCCTATGTAGGGCGCCTCGGTGCGGACCAGCGGCACCGCCTGGCGCTGCATGTTGGCGCCCATCAGGGCGCGGTTGGCGTCGTCGTGCTCCAGGAAGGGGATCAACGCGGTGGCCACCGAGACGATCTGCTTGGGCGAGATGTCCATCAGATGGACTTCGTCGGGAGGCACGAAGGAGATCTCGGTGGTGGCGCCGAAGAAGACCTCCCGCTCCAGCTGGACTTTCAGATCCTCGAGCGACGCCGCCTGCGGCGAGCGACGCACCAGCACCCGCGGGTTGACGAAGCGCCCTTCGGCGTCGGTGGGGGCGTTCGCCTGAGCGATGACGTAGTCCTCCTCCTCGTCGGCGGAGAGGTAGACGATCCTGCTGCCGTCGGGCAGCTCGACGATCTCCTTGCCCCTCTCAACGAGATGGTCGACGACCGACCGGACCGTCGTCTCCTCGCCCTTCTTCTCGGCGACGACGGCGTCGGGCACCAGCCGGTAGGGCGACTCGATGAAGCCGAACTCATTGATCCGGGCGAAGGAGGCCAGGCCGCCGATGAGCCCGATGTTGGGGCCCTCGGGGGTCTCGATGGGGCACATGCGGCCGTAGTGCGAGAAGTGGACGTCGCGCACCTCGAACCCGGCCCGCTCCCGGCTGAGGCCCCCCGGCCCCAGCGCGGAGAGCCGTCGCCGGTGGGTGAGGCCCGAGAGCGAGTTGACCTGGTCCATGAACTGCGACAGCTGCGACGTGCCGAAGAACTCCTTGATGGACGCGACCACAGGACGGATGTTGATCAGCGTCTGCGGCGTGATCGCCTCCACGTCCTGGGTGGTCATGCGTTCCCGAACCTGCCGCTCCATGCGCGACAGGCCGATGCGCACCTGGTTCTGGATCAGCTCCCCGACACTGCGGATGCGGCGGTTGGCGAAGTGGTCCTGGTCGTCGAGCCGGTAGCCGGGCACGCCCTTGGCCAGGTTGAGCAGGTAGGTGGCCGCGGCCAGCATCTCGCAGGGTGCCAGCAGCGCCTGGTTGGGGTCGGGCCGCTCGATCTCCAGTCCGAGGGTCTTCTCGAGGAACTCGAACTCCGGGCCGAGCTTGCGGTTGAGCTTGTGCCGGCCCACCCGGGACAGGTCGTAGCGGCGGCCGCTGAAGAACGAGCTCTCGAAGTAGTTGCGTGCCGTGTCGGCGGTGGCAGGGTCGCCGGGGCGCACCCGCTTGTAGATCTCGATGAGGGACTCGTCGCGGGTGGGCGCCAGCTGGCCCTGCTTCTCCCACTGCTCGGCCAGGAAGTCGAAATGGTCCACGAAGCGCTCCAGGAACCCCGGATGATTCTCCTCGTCGTAGCCGAGGGCCCGCAGCAGCGTGAACAGCGGCAGGCGGCGCTTGCGGGCCACGCGCACCCCCGCGGTGATCTCCTTGCGGGGTTTCTGCTCGACGTCGAACTCGATCCACTCGCCCCGGTAGGGGTGGATCGTGCCCGTGACGAGCTGGTACTTGGCGAGGTTCCGCAGCCGGTAGCGCTCACCAGGCTGGAAGATCACGCCGGGCGAGCGGACCAGCTGGGACACTACCACCCGCTCGGTGCCGTTGATGATGAAGGTGCCCTTCTCCGTCATCATGGGGAAGTCGCCCATGAAGACGATCTGCTCCTTTATCTCGCCCGTTGCAGCGTTGAGGAAGCGAGCCCGCGCGAAGATGGGAGCGGAGTAGGTCATGTCCTTCTCCTTGCAGTCGTCCACCGTGAACTTGGGCGGAGGATGGAGCTCCTCGTCCTCGGGGTCGAACTCCAGTTCGAGCTGCAGCGTCTCGCTGTAGTCGGAGATTGGCGAGATGTCGCGGAAGGTGCGGGCGAGGCCCTCGGTCATCAGCCAGGAGAAGCTCTCCCGCTGGATCGCGATGAGGTCGGGAAGCTCGAGGATCTCCTCAAGGTTCCCGAACGAGTAGCGTTCGCGTGAGGCGGCGCGTGCGGTCACGTGGTACTCCCGAAGGCCGATCGATATGCTTTCACGCGGTCGTGCGGGCGCGCGTAGAGGGAGGGGGATCAGCCAACCGGAGCTGCCTCCCAGCACGCACAGAAGACCACGGTGGCAGGAAGGCTAGGCCGAGGCGCGCCCGAACACAACCAGCCCGGCGGCACGTTCTCGGCTCTCGATCCACGGACCGAGAGCCGCCGCGCCGAATCGCCGCGAGCGCACGGCGCTGACAGTGCCCTCAGGCTTGCCGGGCTTCCTCCAATCCCGCGAATAAGAGCGAGCGCGGATAGGAGTGATCCGCCCTGACACTCGTGATCGTCGTAACCACCACACCGATGCCGCCTGCCTCCATGTCGAGCCGCCCTGACACTCGTGATCGTCGTCGTGTCAGGGATCCCGCGAATAAGAGCGAGCGCGGATAGGAGTGAGCCCGTCGTGTCGCTGCGGTGTCATTCCCGCTCTTGTTCGCTGCGCTCACGGGCCGCTCGGGCCACGGCCTCGCCCGTATGGGCCGCGTCGCTCCCGCCTGTTCGCTCGGTCTCTGAGCGCAGTCCCGACCTATCGGGCCTGCAGGACGGTTCGGGCGGTCTCAATGTCGGCGCTGCCCGCACCCGCGTCGGCGAGGTAGCCGGCGGCTCCGCCCCAGCGATCGTGCAGCCGCTCCAGCGTGTCCGACATCACCGCCTCGCGGGCCTCCCACAAAGGGGCGAACCGCGCCGGATCGAGGCCGTGGGCCTCGAGCAGGGGGACAAGCGCGGCAGCCTCGGTGTGGTCGTGCTGGGCACTGGGCCGCCGCTTCGAGGACAACGCGTAGTCGGCCACCACGTGCTCGGCGGCCACGCCGGCGAGATCCAGCAGCAGCATCGAGGCCACCCCGGTGCGGTCCTTGCCTGCGGTGCAGTGGATCACCACCGGCCCGCCTTGGGCCACTCGGCTGACCACACGGGCGAACGACGGACCGAAGTTCCGCAGGATGCGGACGTAGCCGGCCACCATCTCGGCCTCGCCGTAGGATTCGATCTCTCCCGCGACGATGCGCTCGTAGATCGTCCGGCCCCGGCGCTTGGCGTCGCTGGTCATGGACAGCCTGGTGTAGGACGCGCCCGCGGGCAGCCGGTCCGGGAAGTCGGCCGCCTCGGTCTCCGAGCGCAGGTCGAAGACGTGACGGATACCCGCTCGCTCCAGACGGCGCAAGTCGGCGTCGCTGAGCGTGCACAGCCGGTCCGCGCGGTACACCAGACCGGAGCGCGTCGACCCCCCGCCGACTACGGGCAGGCCGCCGAGGTCGCGGAAATTGCTGGGACCATCGAGGACCATGGGCCGTCGCGTCGTCCCAGGGCCACACCCTCCGCTCCGGTCCATCGCGCCGCTAGCCGCCGGGGTGCCGCCAGACCCTGACGCTGCGGCCGACAGCCGGGTCCGGCGCGGAGGCTCGCAGACCCGTCCGCTAGACCAGCTCGACCTCGGCGCCGACTGCCTCCAGAGCCGCCTTGGCCTTCTCGGCATCGTCCTTGGCGAGTCCTTGCAGCACCGGCCTAGGGGCGTTGTCCACCAGTTCCTTGGCGTCTTTGAGACCGAGCGAGGTGAGGCTGCGCACCTCCTTGATCACCTGAATCTTCTTGTCGCCGACCCCGGCCAGGACGACGTCGAAGGAATCCTTGGCCTCCTCGTCGCCTGCGCCCGCATCTCCGGCGGCGCCCGCAGGCGCGACGGCGACGGCGGCCGGCGCGGCCGCCTGCACATCGAAGCGCTCCTCGAACTCCTTGAGCAGTTCGCTCAACTCGAGCACGGTCATCTGCGAGATCGAGTCGAGGATCTCTTCGGTGGTTGCCATGGTCAGGCCTCCTGTTCTTCGGATGGTCGGTCTGTGTCGGGCGCCGGGGCCGTGTCAGGCGCCGGAACAGAGTCGCCGGCCGGGCCGCCTGCGTCGATCAGCGCTTGGAGCCCGCAGGCGAAGTTGCGGGGCAGAGCCTGCAAAAGCCCGGCGAACTGCATCAGCGGCGCGCCGAACGCGCCGGCGAGCCGCGCGAGCATCTGGTCGCGCGGCGGAAGGTCGGCCAGGGCCACCACATCCTCGGCGCCGAGCACCTTGTCGCCCAGCACCCCACCCTTCAGCACCAGTGCGCGGTTGGAGCGAGCGAAGTCCCGCAACGCCTTGGCCACCGCAGCCGCGTCACCCCCGCCGCCCACGAAAGCGATCGCTGTCGGTCCGGTCAGCAGACGGGCGAGGTCCATGCCCAACTCGGCGGTAGCGAAACGGACCATCGTGTTCTTGTAGATCGTGTACTCGCCGCCGACAGCACGCAGCAACCGGCGCAGCTCAGCCATCTCACCGACGTTCAGCCCGCGGAACTCGGTCAGCAGCGCCGCGTCGCTGGCCGCCAGCCGGTCGCGCACTTCAGCGACGACGGCCGCCTTATCGGGTCTGGGGACTGTCATTGTGCCTTCCTCGTCCGGCGGGCCTGCCGACCCATTGGTGCTCCCCGCGGAGCGCACCGGATGTCTCAGGTGAGCGCGGTCAGCCCGTGATCCTAGCAGCCCTAGTCGGCCGCTCCGACGTCAGCGGGATCGATCCGCACGCCGGGACCCATCGAGGAACTGAGCACCATCCTCTTCATGTACCTGCCCTTGGCGGCGGCCGGCTTGGCCCGCTGGATCTCGGCCACCACGGCCCGGAGGTTCCTGAGCAGGTCCTCCTCCGCGAACGAGGCCCGTCCGATGGGCACATGCACATTGGCGAACCGGTCGGTGCGGTACTCCACCTTGCCGCCCTTGAACTCCTCGACGGTGCGGGCCACGTCGGTGGTGACCGTCCCGGTCTTGGGGTTGGGCATCAGGCCGCGGGGTCCGAGGATCCGGCCGAGCTTGCCGACCACCGGCATCATGTCAGGCGTGGCTACGGCCACGTCGAAGTCGGTCATGCCCCCCGACACCTGCTCGGCCAGGTCGTCCGACCCCACGAAGTCGGCACCGGCCTCGCGGGCGGTGGTCGCGGCCTCGCCCTGCGCGAACACCGCGACCCGCACCTCCTTGCCGGTACCCGACGGCAGTGACACCGTGCCCCGCAGCATCTGGTCGGCTTTGCGGGGATCGACTCCGAGCCGCACCACAACATCGACGCTCTCGTCGAACCTCCTCGCGGCCAGGCTCTTCACCAGGCTCACCGCGTCGGCGTCGCTGTGGAGGCGCAGCCGATCGAACTTCTTCGAGGCCTCGACGTACTTCTTGCCCTTGGCCATGGTCACTCCCTGCCGCTGATGATCCGCTGGGCCTCTAGGCGACTGTTGAGTAATGCCGATTTCGCGCAGTACACAACCTTCTGACCTTCGGTTTTGTGACAGCGATATCGCGATTTTGGGACACAATCAACACTCTCCTAGGCGACGGTCACGCCCATCGAGCGGGCGGTCCCCTCGACCTGCGCCTTGGCCGCCTCCAGGTCGTTGGCGTTGAGGTCGGGCATCTTGATCTGGGCGATCTCCGTCAACTGGGCGTCGGTGATGGCGCCGACGGTGTCGCGGCCCGGGGTCTCCGCCGCCTTCTCCAAGCCGGCCGCGGAGCGGATCAGGAACGACGTCGGCGGCGTCTTGGTGACGAACGTAAACGTCCGATCCTCGTAGATGGTTATCTCCGCCGGGACGATCTGGCCCCGCATGTGATCGGTGCGAGCGTTGTAATCCTTGCAGAAGTCCATGATGGCCACGCCGTGGGGGCCCAGCGCGGTTCCCACCGGCGGCGCGGGCGTCGCCTGACCGGCGGGAATCTGGATCTTGACTCGGGCTGTTACCTGCTTGCGTGCCATCTGGGCTCTCTTCGGGCGTGTGACGATGGGCGGGTGGCGGTGGACCCGCTCCAGACTTGGAAGTGTGGCGGCAACGGCCCCAGTCGGCAACCCGCCGCCGTGACCGACCCCGGCCCGGCTACAGGCGGGCCACTTGGGCGAACTCGAGCTCGACCGGCGTCTCCCGGCCGAAGATGTTGACGAGCACCTTGACTTTGAGCTGGTCCTCGTTGATCTCGATGATCTCGCCGGAGAAGTCGGCGAACGGGCCGTCCTTCACACGGACGGTCTCCCCAATGCCGTACTCGAACATCGGCTTGGCCCGCTTGGAGGCCTCCCGGGACCGATCGGCCTCAACGCCGAGGAACGCCTCGACGTCTCGGCGGCGCAACGGCGACGGGGCGCCGCCCTGGTTCACGAAGCCGGTGACGTTGGGGGTGTCGCGGATGACCGGCCACACCTCCTCATCGAGATCGCAGCGCACGAACACGTACCCCGGGAACAGCCGCTTCGAGGAGATCACCTTCTTGCCGTTCTTGAACTCCGGCACGTCGCGCAGAGGGATGACCACTTCGTGGATGCGGCCCTCCATGTGCATCGACGCCGTGCGGGCCTCGAGATTCTGCTTGACCTTCTTCTCATACCCAGACTGGGTATGCACTACGAACCAGCGGCCGGGCTTGTCGTAGGGGCTTGCAGCCTCGGGGGCCTCGTCGGGGGCAGCGGCCTCGTCGAACAGCTCGTCCTCGGTGAGAAGGGCTGACGGTCGGGAGACGGATGTGTCGGACATGGCGTACCTCTACGATTCGAACAGCTCGAGTATGAACGTCGAGAAGACCCAGTCGAGCCCGTAGATCATGGCGGTGAGCACGATGACGGTGACAAGGACCACGATCGAGTAGTTGACGGTCTCAGCCCGGCTGGGCCAGGCCACCTTGCGGAGCTCGCCGCGGACCTCGCGCAGGAACTGTCCCGGCGATGTGCGCTCCGCTGGAGGCGTGGAGGCGGCACGGTCACGGGTCCGCACCGGTGTGCCTTCGGCGTCTATCTCGCCCTGCCTCTGGAGCATCCGCTTCTGCTGACGGTTCATCGCCATTTGTGTGAAGTCACCTCATGCGGGTTTCGGTGCCGCCGACGCGGCCGTCTTAGGTTTGCAGGGGCGGAGGGACTCGAACCCCCAACCGCCGGTTTTGGAGACCGGTGCTCTGCCAATTGAGCCACGCCCCTCAGCAACCTCGCCAGGCTACCAGCGCAAGCCGGCGAATGGCTACGGCCAGGCGCGAACTCGGAGCGCCCCGCTCGCCCTCGCCCGCGCGGGACCTAGGTGGCCCGTCACAGGGGCTGCCGCCTCATGGCCCGCTCGCCCTCGCCCGCGCGGGACCTAGGTGTCTTGAGTGGAGTGTCTTGAGTGGGGATTTCATTGCAGGCCCTCTGACCTAGAGTTTTGCAGGGGGGAAACTCCGAGACGGGCCGTTCGGCGCCAGCCGGGCCCGGGCAGGGGGCCGCTGCGGAGCAGCCCGCCACGGGAAAACTCCGAGACGGGCCGTTCGGCGCCAGCCGCGCTAGTGTCCTGAGTGGTTAGTTCCTCGTGTTTGTGTGGTTGCGGTGGACGGCGTTTCTGGCGGCACGCCGGTCGGTGAACAGCGGCCGTCTGGCGAGCACTCTCATGTCACCGTCTCGCGCCCCCTGACGGCGGCCCGCCACGGGGTCGGCAAGGGCATCGTGGCGTGTGTGTGGCGCGAGCCCGGCCGACGTCACCGCCGCCGCTGTGGGAGTTGCCGCATCGTGGCGCGTGTGTGGCGCGAGCGGGGGCTGCGTCCGTGGCGCGCCGACGTCTCCGATCTGTCGGCGGACCCGCGCTTCGAGGACAAGTTCGCCGACGTGGTCGGGCCGTGTCTGGACCCGCCCGAGCGCGCCGTCGTGTTCAGCTTCGGCGAGAAAGCCCAGATCCAGGCCCTGGACCGCGCCCAGCCCTCGCTGCCGATGCGCGCCGGGCGGACGCGCGCTCCCACCCACGACTACAAACACAACGGCACCGTCGGCCTGTTCGCCGCGCTCGACGTCACCGCCGGGAAGGTCCTCGCGCTAACCCGCCGCCGACACACCGGCAAAGACGTGCTCGCCTTCTTCAAGCACATCGACACGCTCGCCCCGCAGCCCCTCGATGTCCACGTGATCCTCGACAACGTCTCCGCCCGCCGGCCGACGCGCGCAAGCGGCCCCCACACCCCCGCCGCAGCCCCTTGCTCTCTGATTGCGCTCCCGCCCACCGGCCGACGCGCGCAAGCGGCTCCCACACCCCTGCCGCAGCCTCTTGCTCTCTGATTGCGCTCCCGCCAGCAGCGGCTGGGCCAACCTCGTCGAGGCCCGGTTGTCGATCCTCGCACGCGAAACGCTCAAAAACCGGGCCTTCATCTCCGTGGCCGAACCCACCGACGCCGTCGACCAATGGACACAGCACTGGAACCACGGCCCCAAACCACTGCGCTGGACAGAACAAGCCCAACCCGTCACCGACAAAGCCAAACGCGCGCAAGCAGCCCTCAACCACGCAACCAAACCCGCGACACACCGCTAACCCCGTGCCCTCACACGCAACCAGAACGCCCCACGTAACCCCGCGAGTCACGTCCAGGGCTTCCAACCATCGCGACGACCCTCACACGCAACATCGATCCGCCCCACGTAACCCCGCGAGTCGCGTCCGGAGCTTCCGGCCGTCTCGGGGGCCGTCACACGCGCAACGTCGATCCGCCCCATGTGGTGCCGCGAGTCGTGTTTGGGGTTTTTCGGCCGTCTCGGGGGGCTTCCCGATCTGGCGTTTGGGTCCTTAGAGCGAGCGCGGATTGATCATGGGTGGGGGTTCCATCGGTCGCGGTGGTCGATAAGTTTGGCTGTGATAATGAGGGTTATGGCGAGGGAGAGTTGGGCTCGTCGGTGCTGGGGGCGGCGGTCTGTGTTGCGGCGCGTCTGTCCGAAGTTCGACAGCCACGAGTTGGTGCGCTCGACGCTCCAGCGCAGCCCGAGGGGAGCCGTGTTGGGTTTGCGGCGCTTGGCGTGGCGGGGGCGCTTCTTCGCGCGCACGTCGTCGTCGATGCCCATCGCGGCGCACACCGCGCGCGCCGGCGCGTTGTCGTATCCGCGGTCGAGGTGCTGGGTCTCCACGTCGGCTAGCAGCCCTTCGGGGGCGGCTCGCAGTGCGGGTTCGAACAAGATGGTGTCGTGTCGGTCGGCGCGGTCGGCGACCGCCGCGACCGGCACCCCGGCCCGGTCGGCCAATATGGACCACTTCCAGCCCAGTTTGGCCCGCTCAACAGGGCTTTTGGCGGTGCCTTCGCCGCCGCAGGGCGCCTTGTGGATCGACCCGTCCACCGACACCTCGGACAAGTCGAGGCCCACGATGCGGTCATAGGCGCGCAGCGCCTCAGACTCCAGGCCCTCAAAGACTCCGGCCTCGACCCACTCGTCGCGGCGGGCGCGCATAGTCGTGTCAGACACGCGCCCGCCCAACAGCCTCTCCGCGGTGACCCACGAGCAGCCCGTCACCAACCGGATCAAGATCCCCCAGAACACGATCTTGTCCGGTATCCGGCGCCGGTGCCCGCCGGTGGGATGGTTGTCCACAGGCACCGGCACAAGCGGCTCGATCGCCGCCCACACCGGATCCACCACTTCCGACTCCAACGCGCGCATGATGTGTCTGACCTCCACGGTCGTCTCGTTGACAGGACACCCGACATTCCAGTCGGGACAACCAGACGACCCGCGGATGGTCAATCCGCGCGGCCTCTTAGGTGTTGTGGGTGTCCGTTGGCTGTCTGTCGTGGTACTGCGCTGCGGTGGGTGTTGGTGGACTCGGCTGATATCGGTGGAATCAGTTGACTTTTTTGGCGAGGGTCTATGGATGTCATACCCCTGTGGCAGGGTGTGTGCATGGTTGTGAGCACAGCACGACGGGTGCGGGAAGGCTTGGCCGAGTTGATCCGGCTGGTGAACGATCCGGCGACGCCGACTGGGGATCTGCGGGTGGTGCTGGGAGAGTGCAAGGCCTTCGGTGGGCAGTTGGCGGTGTTGCAGGCGGACACGGCCGGGGGTCTGGCGACGCGGGAGCGCCACGGCGACGGCGGTG
Source organism: Acidimicrobiales bacterium (assembly GCA_965116865.1). Taxonomy (GTDB): domain Bacteria; phylum Actinomycetota; class Acidimicrobiia; order Acidimicrobiales; family Aldehydirespiratoraceae; genus Aldehydirespirator. Next base: position 2,090,275 of record OZ220727.1, read on the forward strand.
TGGGCGCGCTGGCGCAGGCTGCGGGGTTGCCGCGCCGCGAGGCCGCCGGCCATGTCAGGACCGTCAAGCAGCTGCAGGGGCTGCCTTCGGTGCGCGACGCGGTCGAGAACGGCGACATCTCGGTGGCCAACGCCAGGGTGCTCGCCGCCACGAGCGACAAGACCGACGCCGAGCAGGTGCAACAAGACGCCGAGTTGTTGGCGCAGGCAGCGGTGCTGTCGCCTGAGCAGTTCGCCCGCGAGGCAGGCCGCTGGGCGGCTCGCCGCCAGCCCGACGACGCCGAGGAGCGGTACCGCCGCCAACGGGCCCGGCGGCGGCTGGGCATCTGGAACGGAGACGACGGGATGATGCACCTGCGGGGCGAACTCGACCCGGTGACTGGCGCCAAGGTACGCAAACGGTTCTTGTTGGAGGCCGAGCGGCTGCGCCGGCTGGACCTGCGCAACCCCCGCGACAACAAACGCACCCTCGACCAACGCATGGCCGACGCCCTCGACACGCTGACCTCACACGGCAGCATCTACGCCAAAACAGCAACCACCCCGAACGGGCCCCACGATGGTCGCAGCGACACCAAGACGGCCGGCACCCCGAACGGGCCCCACGATGGTCGCAGCGACACCAAAACAGCAACCACCCCGAACGGGCCCCACGATGGTCGCAGCGACACCAAGACGGCCGGCACCCCGAACGGGCCCCACGATGGTCGCAGCGACACCAAGGCAGCCGGCACCCCAGACGGATCCCACAATGACAACAGCGACACCAAAGCAGCCGGCACCCCAGACGGGTCCCACAATGACAACAGCGACACCAAAGCAGCCGGCGCTCCGGACGGATCCCACAATGGCAGCGGCGGCGGCCACGAGAACGGGTCCGGTGCAGGCGCAGACGAGGGTCGCAGCGGCGCGGCCGGCGCCGCAGACGGGTCTGGCCCAAACACCGGCGGCGGCGGCCACGAGAACGGGTCCGGTGCAGGCGTCGGTGACAGACGTTCCGGCGTGGCTGGCAACAGGTGCGGGTGCGGTGGTCGGCCGTCGGCGGACATCACCATCGTGCAGCATCTCAGCGCTGACGGCACCGAGGCGTTCGCGGAGATCGCCGGGGGCGAGGTGATCCCCCGAAGCGTGCTGGAGGAGCACTTCTGCAACGCGAGGATCAAAGGAGTGGTGTTCAGCAGCGAGGGTGTGCCGTTATGGCACGGCCACTCCAAACGGGTCGCCACCAAAGCCCAGACCAACGCGCTGCGGGCCCGCTACGGGGCCTGCGGGGGCTGCGGAGCCGACATGTGGATCTGCCAGGGCCACCACGTCCAAGCAGTGTCGCAAGGCGGGCCGACGAACATCGACAACATGATGCTGCTGTGCTGGGGATGCCACCAAAAAGTGCACCTCCACGGCTGGCGGGAAGCTCCCGACGGACGCGGCCTCTACACCATCAAACCGCCCGAGCGCACCCGCCACGGACCCGCCCACGCCCCCGACCCGGCGCCGGACCACGGACCCGGACCTCCTCGACGAAACAGGCAACCCGAACCGTCCTCGACGGACAAGCCCGAGACGGACCCGATCAACCCGGCGGCACCCCCACAGCCCGAAACGCTGTTCACCCCCGCCTAGCAGAATGACGAGCAAACCCCGAACAAGGCAATCTCCGCTCGCAAAACCCCAAGTCAGAGCCTTGCGCGTCACGCGGAATCGGCATTGCTCAACAGCCACCCAGCGTCCCGAGTGAAGAATTCGTTGCAGATATGCTGTGGTGGTCTCGAAGATCTCGTCGACGGTCATGCGCCACACGGAGGGGTGCGGGTGCTCGTTGCGGTTGTCGATCCAATTGTCGGTCCAGCCGCGGAGGTCTGCGACGCCTGTGGGGGGGCCGGCCGTTCTTGATGTAGTTGTGCGGCTCATAGACGGTCAACTACATCAAGAACGGTCAGGGGGCGCGAGACGGTGACATGAGCATGCTCGCCAGCCGGCCACTGTTCACCGACCGGCGTACCGCCAGAAACGCCGTCCACCGCAAAGACACAAACACGAGGAACTAGCCACTCAGGACACTAGCGTCCCGAGTGGAGAATGCGTTGCAGATATGCTGCCATGCTCTCGAAGATCTCGTCGACGGTCATGCGCCACACGGAGGGGTGCGGATGCTCGTTGCGGTTGTCGATCCAATTGTCGGTCCAGCCGCGGAGGCCTGCGACGCCTGGGGGTCCGGCCGTTCTTGATGTAGTTGTGCGGCTCATAGACGGTCAGGGGGCGCGAGACGGTGACATGAGCATGCTCGCCAGCCGGCCACTGTTCACCGACCGGCGTACCGCCAGCGACGCCGTCCACCGCAAAGACACAACCGCGAGGAACTAGCCACTCGGAACACTAGGAGGTCGGCTTGGCGGCGCGGCGATGCCGGGCGGTGAACGCGATCAGGCCCGCGGCTGCCGCGGCCCCGGCGGCGACGGTCGCGGCCACGCGCGGCCCGGCATCCCCCCAGGCCCCGCGATGCCCATACCGGTCGAGATGCAACAAGATCTGCGACTCCAGCATGGCGTCCCCCGGGGCGGGGTCGTCGCGCAACAGGCCCATGGCGTCCATCAGCCGCCGGTACCGCGCCTGCTCCACCCGGCACCGTACGCAGGACTCCAGGTGATCGAGCTCCGCCGGTCCGAAGGCGTGGTCGCCGCCCGCGGCCGCCGCGAGCGCGTCGCTGACCGACTCGCAGTCGCGGAGCGGGCGGGCCGCGGCGTCGCCCGCCGGTACGGGAGGCTCACCCGTCACGGTCGGACTCCTCTCCAGGCATGGGCAGAACCTGCTCACGCAGGCGGCGACGGGCCCGGTGCAGGCGTACCTTGGCCGCAGTCACCGAGATGCCCAACTCCGCCGCGACGGCGTCATGGGGAAGGTCGTACATGTCCCGCAGCACCACCACCGAACGCAACCGGTGCGGCAGCTCCCGAATGGCGTCGTCAAGGCTCTCGCGCAACTCCGCCAAGTCGCCCTGCAGGACCGGGTCGTGGTCGGGCCGGGTGTCGATCACGTCGTCGTCAGCGTCGAGAAGGTCGTGGCGGTGGCGCTGGCGACGACTGAGGTGGGTGGCCGCGCAATTCGCCACAATGCGATAGAGCCAGGTGCTGAACAGCGCCTCGCCGCGGAAGCGTCCCACGCCCTTGTAGGCCCTCAGATACGCCTCTTGAACCACGTCTCGAGCATCCTCCGTGCTGCCCGTGAGGCGCAGGGCCAGCGCGTACGCGTCGGGGTGGGTGATGCGCACGAGCCGGTCGAACGCCTCTCGGTCGCCGGACTTGGCCGACTCGACCAGCGCGACCATGTCCTCTGAGGATTGAGACTCGGAATCGCGGCCGGCGTTACGCGCGGACTCCGCGACGGCCGACCGGCGCCGCCGCCGAGGCGATGTGTTCACGACAGGCCCCGGGCGGCGCGCCCAGCGCCGCGGCAGGCTGCGCCCAAAGTGCGGCACCCCGCGCCGCGGCGGTGCGCCCCGCGGCCAGCACCCTTCATGTAGCGACGGACAGACTCGAACTGTCGACCTCTCGATTATGAGTCGAGCGCTCTTGCCAACTGAGCTACGTCGCCGGGACGGGCAGGACGGGCACCCTGCGCCGAGCTCCCTGTCAGAATCGAACTGACGACCTTCTCCTTACCATGGAGACGCTCTTCCGGCTGAGCTAAGGGAGCCGCTCCGGCACCAGGGCACCGTCCCGCCATGATGCCACAACTGCGGGCTGATCCCAACCGCCGGACCAGGCTGTACCCGATTCGCAAGATCCGCGCGCTCCATGTCACAATCCTCATGTGGTTCCAATACTCGCTATCCACTGGGTGTGACACCACAGACGTTGTCCCCTGGCTCTTGTTGCAGGGCAGGTACTGTCGGCGGCACGCTATCCACTGGGTGTGACACCACAGACGTTGTCCCTGCTAGTCGAAAGTGTCGCCCGCCCTGACGTCGGCCCGGTTGGCCACCGACCCGAAACCGTTGGTCACGCCGCGTCCGCCGGTCCAAGAGTCGGAGACCGGCGGACGGGAGGTTGGCCACCGACCCGAAACCGTTGGTCACGCCGCAGCTCACCAACGCGGCGATGGGCGCCGGCACGCCGGAGTCGACCTTCGCAGCGGAGTCGACGCTCACCACCATGTGCTCGGAGAAGGTGCCAAGCTTGAGCATCAGTGTTCGGAGTGGCACACCCCCGCGGCCGCCAGCGAACACACCAACGAGTTCATGGGCTTGCCACGGGCGTGCTCGTCGGAGTGGCACACCCCCGCGGCCGCCAGCGAACACACCAACGAGTTCATGGGCTTGCCACGGGCGTGCTCGTCGGAGTGGCACACCCCCGCGGCCGCCAGCGAACACACCAACGAGTTCATGGGCTTGCCACGGGCGTGCTCGTCGGAGTGGCACACCCCCGCGGCCGCCAGCGAACACACCAACGAGTTCATGGGCTTGCCACGGGCGTGCTCGTCGGAGTGGCACACCCCCGCGGCCGCCAGCGAACACACCAACGAGTTCATGGGCTTGCCACGGGCGTGCTCGTCGGAGTGGCACACCCCCGCGGCCGCCAGCGAACACACCAACGAGAACCTACGTGGAGGGATCGTCGGGGAGGCTGATGTCGGGGTCGATGAACTCGTTGGTGAAGAGCTGATCGGCTGTCAGGTCCGAATCGATGTCCATGCCCGCGGCCCGCATGTCGTCGAGCACCTTGGCGATGCGCTCAGGAGCCATGTTGCCCACGATGCTGTCGGGACCGTTGCCGATCAGGCCGTAATGGCGCTTGGCCGAGTGCGAGAACTCGGCCAGATCCAGCGGGTACACCCAGGAGTCGTCATACCGCTCGACCGCGTCCACGATGATCGCGTTGGCTCGGACGGGGTCGGCGTCGAAGTCGACCACAGCCTGCTGGATGATCGGCACCAGCTTCTCGAGGCACGGACGCAGCTCCTCCATGTCGTCTGGGCGGACCCCGATGGTCTGGGAGTAGATCTGGAACCCGGCGTCGTGCAGGAGCTGGAACGCCACCGGCTTGCCCCACTGTTCATGCACATGCTCGTAGGTGTACACCTCAGACGACGCGAAGCCCTGCTGAGCGATCGAGCCGCCCGCAGACACGAAACGCGCCGGGCTGCCGTCGTAGGAGCCGTCGACCTGATCCGCCGACCAGATCCCCTGTGCCACGAAAACCTCAGCGAACGTCGCGTCGCTGAACACGTTGATCGTGATGCCCTGCTCACCGAGATCGACGATGCCGGTCACATCGGGATAGGTGTCAGGATCCCACATGATCATCTGCGGATTGCGCTCCAGAGGGGCCACCACCGACACCATCGGAGCCACGTCCCAGTGGTTCACCTGCCGGTCAGTGGACGCAAAGCCCAGATGGATCGAGTCGTCCACAACCATCTGCTGAGACACCGGCAAATACCCGATGGCCGGACCGCCCGTGCGGACCTCCCACTCGATGCCCAGGTCGGTGCCGCCGAGCATCATCGAGCCCCGAACGACCTTGGCGTCCGTGTCGACGGTGTAGTCGTCGCCGACCAGCTCGTACATGGCACCGTACTCAGACTCTGGGAACCAGTCCGTCTGCACCACCAGCGGCGACGGACAGATCCCGGCCAGCTCCCCCTCTTCTGCGGATGCTTCGGCGGTCTCCTCATCGTCGCCGCAGGCCGCGGCGACCAGTCCCAAGGCCAGCAACACTGCAAACCAGCGAACCACATGCATTGTCTGTCTCATTCGGTCCTCCTGAGGACGGTCCGACCCGAGCCGGACGCTCTGTCACAGAGATCCCGCGGCGATGCCCGGGCACGGCACTCCAGCAAGCTACACGCGTCTCCCAGGATGAAACACGCGAGGAGCGCCGGAGAAGCCCGTTGCCCAGAACCTCCACCCAGCCCAGAACCTCCACCCAGCCCAGAACCTCCACCCAGCCCAGAACCTCCACCCAGCCCAGAACCTCCACCCAGCCCAGAACCTCCACCCAGCCCAGAACCTCCACCCAGCCCAGAACCTCCACCCAGCCCAGAACCTCCACCCAGCCCAGAACCTCCACCCAGCCCAGAACCTCCACCCAGCCCGGGAACTCCGCCTAGCCCGGGACCTCGGTCTCGTGCCACTTGCCGACGACCATCTTCTGCAGCCAGCCGAAGGACCAGAACACGACGACGCCGAGGGCAGACGACATGATCACCGCGGTCAGCAGCTCCTCGCCTTCCAGCAGGTTCGCGTGCCTTCGAAGGAGGTGGCCGATGCCGGCCTCGCCCTTGCCGAAGAAGAAGTCGCCGACGATGGCACCGATCACCGACAGGCCGGCCGAGATGCGCAGCCCGGCGAACACAGCCGGCAGCGCGGCCGGGAACATCAGCTTTCGCAGCCGGGTCAAGCGACTGGCGTGGTGCAGCGTGAACAGGTCGTGCATGCCCCGCTCAGCCGACTGCAGCCCGAAGAGCGTGTTCATAATGATCGGGAACAGCGAGATGATGATGCACACGATCACACGGGCGGTGGTGCCGTACCCCCACCAGAACCCGATCAGCGGCACGATGGCCAAGATGGGGATGGCCTGCAAGGTCACCGCGAACGGGAAGACGGCCCGCTCCACCATCTTGGCCTGGCTCATCATGGTGGCCAGGAAGAGCCCGATGGCGATGGCGATGGCCAGGCCGATCAGCGCCACCTGCGTGCTGTTCCACAGCGCTCTGAGGATCCGCGAGAAGTTCTCCCATTCCAAGAAGCCGACCTCCAGCACCCGGTGCGGCGGCTGGAGCAGGAACCGGCGGTGCTCCTCCAGCAGCACGTAGGAGACCAGGTACCACAGACCCGTGAGGACGACGCCCAAAAAAACCGGCGGCAAGGCCAGCCGGGCCAGCGACTTCGGCCGGGAGGCGCCGGGCAGCGGACCGGGAGCGCCGACCAGGGTGCCCTTCTGCGGCCCGCGGTCCGGCGGCTGCCCGTCAGGGGGACGCCCCGCCTGGCCGGAGTCCCCGCCTAGGCGACGCCCCGGCGGCTGCCCGTCAGGGGGACCGTCCAGCCGCTCCGGTGCCGGGAGGGCAGCGTCGGGGGTCGCGGTCATGATGAGGAACTTCGCAAAGCTAGGGAGATTTCGCCGCTCAGCAGAGCGAACTCGGGATCGAACCGCAGCTCAGGCTCGCGCGGGTAGTCGAACGGCACGTCGAATCCGGCCACGATCCGTCCCGGCCGGGCGGACATGACGTACACCTTGGTGCTCATGAACACCGCCTCGCTGATCGAGTGGGTGATGAACAGCCCCGCGAACCCCTCCGACTGGAACAACCGCTGAGTCTCCTCGTTGAGGTGCTCACGGGTTATCTCGTCCACCGCGCCGAACGGTTCGTCGAACAGGAACAGCGGCGGCTTCAGCGTGAGGGTCCGGGCCAGCGAGGTCCGCATCCTCATGCCGCCCGACAGCGACTTCGGATAATGGTTCTCGAAGCCGGTCAGCCCGACCACCGCGATTGCGGCCTCCGACAGTTTCCGGCGCTCGTCGGCGCCGACTCCGTGAAGCTCCGAGAGCAGCTCGACGTTCTGGCGCACCGTGCGCCAGGGCAGCAGCGTGGCGTCCTGGAACACATAGCCGAGGCCGTCGCGATCGACCTCGACGCGGCCCGCGGTCGGCTCCAGCAGTCCCGAGGCGATCCGCAGCAGCGTCGACTTGCCGCAGCCGGACGGACCGACGATCGTCACGAACTCGCCCCTGGCGATCGAGAGCGTCACGTCGCGCAGCGCCTCCGTGCCGTCGGGAAAGACCATGCCGGTCCCGTCGAACGACAGCGCTCCGTTCATGCCGGCAGTCGTCACCAGATCCGTCTCCCCCTGCGCAACGAGGACATGCACAGTTGCCGTGGGCGGTTGCCGACCCCGGCGGCGGCCATACGGTAATGCTGGCCGCCATCGACCAGACAGGTGAAATGTGAGAGTCCTCCCTGGAACTCGCTCTTGTGCTTCGGTCCGGAAGCCAGGCCATCGACCAGACAGGTGAAATGTGAGAGTCCTCCCTGGAACTCGCTCTTGTGCTTCGGTCCGGAAGCCAGGCCATCGACCAGACAGGTGAAATGTGAGAGTCCTCCCTGGAACTCGCTCTTGTGCTTCGGTCCGGAAGCCAGGCCATCGACCAGACAGGTGAAATGTGAGAGTCCTCCCGCCCGACGGCTGCGACCAGTCCGACCACGACCGCCGCATGGTGGACGCGGCGCCCCCGGACGCGACCGCATCCCGAAGACAGCACCGGCACCGGTCCGGGCCCCAGCAGCAGCGAAGGAACCCCACGTCCAAGCCCGAAGGACAGCCAGCGAAGCACCAACAACACTCCGGGCCCCAGCAGCAGCGAAGGAACCCCACGTCCAAGCCCGAAGGACAGCCAGCGAAGCACCAACAACACTCCAGGCCCCAGCAGCAGCGAAGGAACCCCACGTCCAAGCCCGAAGGACAGCCAGCGAAGCACCAACAACACTCCGGGCCCCAGCAGCAGCGAAGGAACCCCACGTCCAAGCCCGAAGGACAGCCAGCGAAGCACCAACAACACTCCAGGCCCCAGCAGCAGCGAAGGAACCCCACGTCCAAGCCCGAAGGACAGCCAGCGAAGCACCAACAACACTCCAGGCCCCAGCAGCAGCGAAGGAACCCCACGTCCAAGCCCGAAGGACAGCCAGCGAAGCACCAACAACACTCCAGGCCCCAGCAGCAGCGAAGGAACCCCACGTCCAAGCCCGAAGGACAGCCAGCGAAGCACCAACAACACTCCAGGCCCCAGCAGCAGCGAAGGAACCCCACGTCCAAGCCCGAAGGACAGCCAGCGAAGCACCAACAACACTCCAGGCCCCAGCAGCAGCGAAGGAACCCCACGTCCAAGCCCGAAGGACAGCCAGCGAAGCACCAACAACACTCCAGGCCCCAGCAACGGCGAAGGAACCCCACGTCCAAGCCCGAAGGACAGCCAGCGAAGCACCAACAACACTCCAGGCCCCAGCAACGGCGAAGGAACCCCACGTCCAAGCCCGAAGGACAGCCAGCGAAGCACCAACAACACTCCAGGCCCCAGCAACGGCGAAGGAACCCCACGTCCAAGCCCGAAGGACAGCCAGCGAAGCACCAACAACACTCCAGGCCCCAGCAACGGCGAAGGAACCCCACGTCCAAGCCCGAAGGACAGCCAGCGAAGCACCGACAACAGTCCGGGCCCCAGCAGCGGCGGAGGGACCCGTCACTGGGACAGGGCGGCGGAGTCGTCGCCGGAGCGAACGATCACAAGCGACTCGGTCCCGCGCCGGTCGAGTTCGGCGACGAGTTCGGCCACCTGGGGAGCACCAGGCTCGGCACCGGCTACAGCCACTGTGAAGCGGGCGGAGCCAGGCACGTTCTTCAGCATCCCGACCGGGCTGGTGAGGGCGGCTGCGGCTCTCGCCGGCGTGAGCCGCTGGTAGGGCGAGCAGCCCGCCGCCGCGGCCACCCGCAGCGGTCGGTGGACCCGGTCGGCGATCACGTAGCCGAGCGCGTCGGCGCCGATGCACGCCACCACATGGGTGGACGACGAGGGGATGGGGGGCTCCCAGGGGGCGGGGGCGGTGAAGGGGCGGCGGCGGGCGCCGTCAGCCTCGACGACCATGTGGTCGGCGGCCCCGACCGAGAACCAGCGATCGACTTCCGCGGGAGCGAACCCGAGTGCTTTGCGCCCGGCGGCGGCGCGCCACACCAGCACGGCACCGTCATGGTCAAGAGCGGAGGCCAGTTCGTCGTCGGAGGGCCCGATCAGGCACGGGAACCCGCCGGTGCGGTGGAGCCCCATGCGGGTGGTGGTGGTGAGCAGCGTGCGGGCCGGCAGGCTGCGGCCCAACGCGAACAGCAGAGTCGTCTTGCCGCCCCCGCCGACCAGCGACACCAACGACCGACGCCCCAGCCCGAGCGCCCCGGAGGCGCCGACCAGGTCGGTGGTGCGCACGGCTCCCGCCGCTGGTCAGGTCTCCCGGATCTTGCGGGCGAGCACGACGAACACTGCCACCAGCGCGCCCAGGATGATGAGCCGTTTGAAGTTCTTCACGGCCGGAAGCGTAGCGGCGCGGCCCGCCGCGGCCACGAACCGTTCCGACCGCATCGCCGTTGCCGCCGCCGGCGCATCCACGAGCGTGCCCGCCTCGAGTGTCTTCCGGTCTGACTGGGTGGGCACTCCTTTGGCTTGGAGGAGTGGGGGAGGGCGAGCTCCACCATGAAGGTCTCATAGCCTCCACCCGAACCACCGGATCCGCGCCCTCCCCCACTCCGGCGAACGCGACTGGAAACTGCTCGACACCCTCGGCCCGGCCTGAAACGCGGAGAGATGGATATCCTGTCGCTCGGAGGTGTCTGAGCGCCTGGTGGGCTCCCCCGCCTTCAAAGCGGGTGGGACGGGCGATCCCCGTCCGGCGGGTTCGATTCCCGTCCACCTCCGCCACAACTAGTGCAGAAAATGCCCTTTGAAGTATGAGAATATAATCGCACTCCATTTGCATTATTACATCAGATACTCTAACTATCTCAGCACCTGCGTCTCAACCACCCTTGGGCAGCACCAAAGACACGTCTCTGTCTGAGGTCGAACACACCCGACCGCGGCGAGTGGCAACTATCCCGAGCCATGCATGTAACCGGGCTCTGACCTGCTCGCCGCAGCGATCACCCCGGGCACTCGACAAGGCGCGAGTGGGAGCCGATCACGCGCTCCCACGAAGCGGTACCCCAGAAGCTCGCGCCTGCGGTCCACGGTGCGATAGGCGTCCGGCTAGTGCATGCTCGCGGTAGTCGTATGGCTGTGTTAGGGTCGGGTTATGACTGTTCCTAGGACTTTGAAGGTGTGCGAGGCTGATCGGGCGGTGCTGGAGGCGCGGGTGGCTGCGTCGACGACGCCGCGGCGGGATTGGCAGCGTGCCAAGGTGGTGCTGATGGCCGCTGAGGGGCTGTCGTCTCCGGTGATCGGCAAGGCGGTGGGCCTGAACCGCAACCAGGTGGACGTGTGGCGGCGCCGCTACGGCGAGGCGGGCCTGGGCGGGCTCGCGGACCGGCCGCGCTCGGGCCGGCCGCGTGTGTATGGGCCCGCGGAGAGGCTGGCTTTGGTCAAGACGATCACGACGCGGCCCCCCGAGGCGGGCCAGCTCGGCGGGCGGCGGCTCAAGGCCCGCATGTCGATGCCCGAGGTCGGCCGGATCATGCGCGAGGACCTCGGCATCGCGATCTCGGACTCGCAGGTGTGGCGGATCTGCACCTCGATGGGCCTCAAGCCGCAGCAGGTGCGCTCGTGGATGACCTCCCATGACCCCGACTTCGACGCCGAGGCCGCCGACGTCTGCGGGCTGTACCTCGACCCGCCGGACAACTGGGCGGTGTTCAGCGTCGACGAGAAGACCGCCATACAGGCCAAGAGCCGCGTCGGCGCGACCCGCCCGGCGCGGCCCGCCGACGGCGCCGCCGCCGGGCGGGTCGCCCGACAGGAGTTCGAGTACCGCCGCCACGGCACCAAGGCACTGTTCGCCGCGTTCGAGTGCGCCACCGGCGAAGTCGTCGCCGCGCCCACAGACTCGGTCCGCTCGGACAACTTCGTGGCGTTCCTCGCCGAGCTGGACTCCATGGTGCCCGCCCACCTCGAGCTGCGCTGCATCGTCGACAACCCCGCCACCCACTGCACCGCCGCCGTCGAGGAGTTCCTCGACGGCCACCACCGCGTGTTCCTGCACCGCGCCCCCACCCACGCATCCTGGCTCAACCAGATCGAGATGTGGTTCTCCATCCTCACCCGACAACTCCTCGACACAGCCGAGTTCGCCCACACCAGCGACCTCGCCGGAGCCATCCTCGACCACATCGACGACTACAACAACCGGGCCAAACCCTTCAAATGGACCTACCACCCAAACTAACAGCCACAGAACTCGCGCGCGTGACCACTAGAGCGGCCTCTAGGTCCTCGACCGAGGGCAAGCGGACACCGCATCCGCCCCCAAGGTCGGTGTCACACCACCCGCGGACACTATGGGCATGCGGACACTAAGACCAGGGATCGGCAGACGGGCCCCGCAGCCCGGCTATCGTTGCCTAGTGGCCGCGCTAAGGAACGACGGTCCGGCGACTGGGGCTAGCCGATGAACGCGACGAGGTCGGCCGCTTCGCTCACGGGCACCCTCGAGGCGCTGGGCTACACGGACCAGTACCGCCGGTATAGCGTCAGCTCCCCGACGAACGGCGTGGTGGCTGACCTCGTGGCGTTCACGCACATCGCCCCGCAAGACCTCCGCACCAGCGCCATATCGGCCTTCACCGCACCACGACACGGCGTCGATGAACTGCTCCACGCGGCGCGACTGCTGGCGACACCGGTCGCCTTGATCGAGGACCCCGCCGGTGGCCTGGACCTCTACAGCGTCAACTCCACCGGAGAGCCGCCAGCCAAGTACCAGCAGCGGATCCCGCCGGACAAGATCCCTGAACTACCGGGCTCCGAGCTGGCAGCTGAGCTCGCCCCGACGGCGATCCGTGCCGCGAAGGCAGGAATGCGCCAACTAACCCTGTTCCCGATTGACGCGCGACTGCTCGTGAACGCTCGCAATCACTCGGTCGAGTCGATCAGATCGCGGCTCAACGTCTCGTTCGGGCTCGCCCTTCAGGACAATGTCGAGCCCACGACGGCAGCCAGGCTGGCCATCGAGTCGCTCGCTGCGTTGGCCGTTCATGACAGGCACCCATTTGAGGGCACCGCTCGCCGCAACGTCGTTGAGGGCGCTTTGGCACGCCACGGCCAGTACTTCGAGGAACTGGCAGAATGGCAGGCAAGGCACCCCGACCTGGTTGGGTCGATGCTGGACGAACTCGGGGATGGCGTGGACTACTCGACGATCGACGCTCGCTCGATCAACGCTGTCTATGAGCTCTTCCTCACGCCGGACCGGCGGAAGGAGTTCGGGATCTTCCACACCGATCAACGGCTCGCTTCGAAGATCCTCGACCATCTGCCCGTCGAGGAGATACCGCCCGAGGACCGGTACGTCGTCGATCCTGCGTGCGGCACGGGGAATCTCCTGCTAGCTGCGCAGGAGCGCCTCGAGAACCTCTCGCCGGGCGATTGGTCGCCGGAGGACACCCACAGGTGGCTCAGGACGCATATGTACGGATCGGACATAGAGCCGATCGCGTTGGAGATCGCGAAGCTCTCACTGTTGGTGTCGTCGCTGCCGTTGGGCAACTCTTGGCAGATCGAGCAGCGTGACGCTCTTGACGACACGATGACCTTCGCCGTTCCTCCGACGGTATGGGTGACCAACCCGCCCTGGCGATTCCGCCCAGACTCCCGCGAAGAAGAGGCGATCGACTTTCTCAACCGGGCCGTCGAGCATCTAGCTGAGGGTGGCCTCTTGGCCTGCATTCTTCCCGCCTCGTGGTTGAGCACACGAACGCACAGGAACTCGCGGCATGAGATCTCAGCGAAGTGCAGCGTGTTCGAGGTGTGGCGCCTGCCCAGAGACATGTTCAAGGAGGCCCGCCTCCCGGCTGCCGTCGTGTTCGTGCAGAAGCGCAGGACTGCACAGCGCTCCAGCTTCGCATTCCGCTGGGTGACCGCTAGCCGCAAACACCGGGACGACTTCCTCAAGGACGGCAAGGTCCAGTTCCAGTCGTCGGAACCTTCCCGTGCAGACGGCCGATTTGTCGCAGGGCCCGTCGACGGCTTGACCTCGTCCGGAGTAGCGGTGAAGGATGTCGCGACGGTGAGTGCCGGTGTGTCCCGCCGGGGCACGCCGCGCCCGTCGCCGCCGGGTGAAGGTGTCCCGGTCCTTGAGGGCGGCGCTCCCAAGGTGGTCCATCGCGCGATCGAGGATGCGGCAATCACGTGGGTGGCCAACCCCGCCGAGGCCTATCCGCGTCCCACCAGTCGGGAGTCCGACCTGCTCCCGGGTCCCAAGCTTCTCGTGCAGGCCGACCGCTTTCCCGACAATGCGTGGAGGCTGCGCCCGATCGTCGACCGATTGGGTGTGATTCCCTCGGGCTCGTGGCAGATCGTCGCGGGCCGACCCGAGACCGTATTTGCGCTTAACGCATTCTTCTCAACATCGGTCGCCTCTTGCTTCGTGCACTCGCGCTCGATTGCGAAGCGCATCGCGGTGGAGGTGCTGGCAGAAATCCCACTGCCGTCGGAGTGGCTCGGTGAGTATGAGCAGCGCTTCGCGGACCTTGGGGAACAGATGGCTGAACGGGCCTCGGACCTGCCGTCCCTGGTCGATCGAGCGGAGAGTCTGGCGCGCCGGGCGTTCGACTTGGACGGCGCGGCGGTCGCGGCCATCGAGCGGGTCATGGCCGGGTACGAGGCGCCCGACGGGAGAGTCCGCGTTCCAGACATCAAGGCGCCCCGCGAGGCCAGAGACGCCTCGGTCGGTCAGTTCAATCAGGCGCCCGGCACGGTGCTGCAGGTGGAGCGCACCAAGGTCCGAGTACGTGTTCTCGGCGGGCCTGAAGAGGGGTTCACCGTCGACCTGCATGAGGGCATGCCCGGCTGGCTCCTCCAAGAGGGTGCGACGTTCGCACTGACCGGAGACCCGCAGACTGGGCGCTACCGGCTCAATCGCGTAGCCCATCTCTCAGACGAGCAGATCTTCGGCCTGAGTTTCCGGCGGAAGCCACCTCCCGAAGTCTCGGAGGGACGCGATTCGAGCTACAACCAGACGCGGCGCCGACGCGACGACCTCGCCTGACGTGTCTTCGGAGGTCCACTTCCTCGATGTCGGGCAGGCCCACGCCACGATCGCGGTCGACGCAGACTCCGCTCTCGTCGTGGACTGCCCGCGCGGCGGGGTCGAACAGGCGAAAGCACTGCTGAGCAGGGTGAGCCTCGCACACTTCGATGTCGTCGTGACCCACCAGGACATGGACCACTGCGAGGGAGTCCAGGATCTTCTGCAACGGTTCGGGAAGCCTTCGACAACTCTGTACATCAACCCGGTCGGCCGGCCGAAGCCGGAGGATAAACGCTACGTCAGGGCCGTCCTCGAGGGCATCCTCTCGGAGGTGGAGCATCTCGGAGCCAGCACCGCCGACGCGGTTGCCGGCACGGCGGGCAGCACCGGATCGATCGGCTGGTCTGTGCTGGCTCCAACGCACCGGCAGCTCTTGAACGCACCCCTGCTCGGAAACGTAGTCAACCGTTTGAGTGTGGTCATCCTGGTACAAATCGGGAACTTCACATTCCTCATCCCGGGCGACATCGACGACAAGGCCGCGCGTGAACTGCTTGACAGCGGCGCCCAGCTATCGGCCGACGTGTTCCTGATTCCCCACCACGGAGCAAAGCTGGCGGTGATCGACGAGTTGCTCGCCGCGGTGGACCCGGAGCACGCCGTCATCAGTGCAGGTCGCAAGAAGACGCACCCGAATATCAACACGCTGACCGCAGTGGCCTCGCGCGACTGCCGTCTCATGTGCACACAGGCCACGCTCCACTGTCACCCGGGCGACTTGGCTGACAAGTACTGTGCTGGCACCATCGTCTTCGATCTCAGCGGCAACTCCCTCTCAGTCGCACCTTCGCGAGACGATCACCGAGAGCGAATTGACCAACTGGAGAGCCCCGTCTGCGTTCAACCGTAACCGAGCACGCGACGGAGAAGACGGTACTTCTGCGAAGCCGAATGCGCCCTCTGACCCGAGTTTGTCAGTTTGGCGGGGGTTTGGTGTCAGGCCGTGGCCGTTGACGTGGGGTTTTGTGTTGCGGGGCGGTGTTCCGGCTGGGATGTGTAGGGGCGACATGTGGTTGACTGCCTCGACTGTTGATGGTATTGTTGTTGTGTGTTCGTGAAGACGACCCGCCGTCGCAGGGGCGACAAGGTGTACGAGTACCTGTCTTTGGTGGAGTCGGTTCGCGACGGCGCCAGGGTCGGCCACAGGACCCTGCTGCGGCTGGGGGAGGTGACCGCGCTGCGGGAGTCGGGCCAGCTGGAGCGGATCGTGGCCGCGCTGGAGTCGCATCTGCGCCGCGAGCGGATCGACGTCGGGGCGCTGGCCGCTGAGGGCGCGCCCGCTGTGGGGGCGGTGGCGGCGGTGGCGGCGCTGTGGCAGCGGCTGGGGCTCGACGGGCACTTCGCCGGGGTCGGCTCGGGGCGCGCGGCGGCTGTGGCGGACGCGGTGTTCGCGATGGCGGCGAACCGGCTGGTGGCGCCGTGCTCGAAGCGGCGGCTCACAGAGTGGGCAGAGACCGACGTGGTGATGCCCGAGTGGTGGTCGGCGCCGTCGCTGAACCAGTACTACCGGGCCCTCGACGCGGTCGCCGACGCCAAGGACGCGACCGAGGCGCACCTGCATGCGCGGCTGTGCGACCTGTCGAATTTGGACCTGCGGCTGGTGTGCTATGACCTGACATCGACGTATTTCGAGGGCCAGGCGGGGCCGTCGGGTCGGTTCCCGTCTCGGGCTTTCGGGTACTCGCGGGACCACCGAGGCGACCGGCCCCAGATCGTGACCGGCCTGTTGTGCACCACCGACGGCATCCCCATCGCGCACCATGTGTTCGCCGGCAACACCAGCGACGCCTCCACTTTGCCGAAGGTGCTGGCCGACCTCGCTGCGAGGTTCGCGGTGGGGAGGATCTGCGTCGTGGCTGACCGGGGCCTGATCTCATCAGACAACGTCGAGGCGGTCGCGGCCGCCGGGTTCGACCACGTGCTCGCGACCAGGCTGCGCCGAGACCACACCGCCAAAGAGGCCCTCGGGGCCATCGACGACGACACCGCCTGGACCGAGATACCCCAGCACCGCTGCCGCGCCGCAGAGGCGGCCCTCACCGACGGCACCCGCGCCATAGTGGTCGCCTCCGACGCCCGCGCCCGCCGAGACGACGCCCGCGCCCGCCGAGACGACGCCCGCCGCACAGAGATCGTCGCCGCCGCGGAGGCCGATCTGCTGGCCCTGGAGCGCCGCGTCCGCGAAGGCCGGCTCAAAGACCCCGCCAAGATCGGCCGGGCCGCCCAGCGCATCCTCAACAACAGCGGCGCCGGGCGGCTCTTCGACCTCGAGATCGCAGAGGGCCGGTTCCTCTACCACTACAACGACCACGCCCTCCAATACGAACAGATCCTCGCGGGCCGCTACGTGCTCACCACCAGCCTCACACCCGCGCAGGCCAGCACCGCCCAGATCGTCACCGCCTACCGCCAACTCGCAGCCGTCGAGGCCCGCTTCCGGGTCCTCAAGGACTACCTGCACCTGCGGCCCGTGCGCCACTGGACCGAACAGCGAGTCCGCGGCCACATCGCCGTCTGCGTCTACGCCGCCGTCATCGAGACCCTCATCAGCCAAGACCTCGCCAAAGCCGACGTACGCGACCCCGACCTCGCCGACCAGCACCTAACCGCCGCCCGGGCCCTGCGAGACCTCAACCGCATCCGCCGCCACCACCTCGACGCCAACGGCCGCCGAATCCAACTCACCACCCGCCGCACACCCCTCCAGGCCCGAGCCCTCACCGCCATCGGAGCCGACACCCGCAACTGGGACAGAGCCAACATCACCTGACAAGCCCCCAAAGCGCCCCAGACCGCCGATGTAGTGGAAACACCCCACCGCCGCGCCCCCTCTGACCTCCCCAAACGCGAAACAACTGACAAACTCGGGACTGAGAGAATCAGTCTGTCACCAATATCGGCCGCACTGCTCGGGGAGATTGGTTTGACGGCCGCCTCAGCTGACACTCCAAAGTGGGTAATCAACACGCTGTCGTCTGGCAGCGTAGCGGTCAGATACATTCGCCGACCCGCGGATTCCCAAGATATAATGCTGTTGGTAGGAGGACAAAGCGGATGGATTGCAAGGCCCTTCGCGTAAACGTGGGATGAGGGGTTGCTGGCACCGGTGGGCTGGTCGCGTTGTCAGCAGGCCTCGGGCCTCGAAGTTGGTGGGGTTGGTGAAGCCGTGTGCGGTGCGCCGCAGGACTTGCAGCGGGTTGTTGGTGCCCTCGATGCGTCCGTTGGAGGCTCGGTCGGTGTGGTGTTGGGCGAGGATCTCGTCGGAGCGGGCGATGCTGGTGTCGACGATGTCGTGGAGCTCGGGCAGCTCTGCGGTCTCGTAGGGGTCGCGGAACCGTCCGAGCGTTTCGAGGGCGCTGTGGTGGTCGCCGGCGAGGTAGGGGCCGTGGAGCTCCTGGAGGGCCTGCCAGCCCGACCTGAGCCGTGGGCGCGCGTCGAAGAGGCCCTCGAGGCGGGCCCGGTCGGCGTCGGTGAGGGTGTCGGCGCGGCGCAGCAGAGCGAATCTGGCTCTGAACACCTCGGGCTCAAAGACGGGCTTGGCACCGGGTGGCCGGCGTCGCTGGATGTCGCGGCGCGCCTGGGTGAGCCCCGCTGAGAACCATCTGATAACGTGGAACCGCTCCAGCACGTGGCGGGCATGGCCCAGGCGGGCGTCGATGGCGGACCTGCAAGCCCCGGAGCCGTCCGTGGCCACGACCTGGACGCCTCGACACCAGCGCCGGCGCTGCGCGATGAAGAACCCGCTGAGCGCAGCCGCGCTGCGGTGCTCGACCATGGCCAGGGCGCGGCCGGTGTCGCCGTTGACGATCACGCTCACGTAGCGGTGCCGGCGGCGCATGGAGGCCTCATCGACCAACAGCACCCGCCAGCGACGGCTGCGCCGGTGCCCGGCCACCAGATCCGACCAAGACTCCACCAGCGCCACCACCAGATGCCAGCCGAGCCCATGACGACGCGCCGCCGCGCTGATCGTCATCACCTCGGCGTCGGCCACCAGCCGCCGCGCCAGGCGTCGCTCGAAGGCTGGGCGGTCCTCCAAGAAACGCTCGCCGCAGTTGCCCCACGAGAACCGCCGCCGCATCCACACCAACGTCGTGTGACGTCCCGACACCTCCAGGTCGCGGATCTCGCGACGCCGGATGTCATGCACCCGAGCGCAACAGAACCCGCACGCCGGGCACCCCGGCCGCCTCACAGCCGACCCGACCTCCACAACCAGCTCGCTCGGCGTGTCCACCGCCACCGCGAGCACACGGACCTGACGCAGGTGCAGCCGCACCCGCACAACATCGGAAGCCATCGAGGCCCTCCTGGATCGCTGACATGCACATCACCGATCCCAGCAGGGCCCCGACCCCTACTCAGGGACCCTCAACCACCCCGCTCCCCACGAATCCGCAAAGGCTCACGATTCAACGTGCCGATAGAGATCAAGAAGGACTCCCACCCCGATGTGTGGAAGGCGATGCACGACCAACTCATGGCCATGTACACGATCGATCCAGAAACCGACGGCTACGGCATCTATCTAGTCCTCTGGTTCGAAGATGTGGCCGCGCTGGCGTCGTTTTGAGGAGGGCGGACAAGGATGGGATCGAGAGCAGCAGGGATTGTGTGGGCGAGTGCATCGGCGCTGGCAGTGATGTGGACGGCGGCAGGGTGCGGAGCAGCCGCGCGTGTTGTCGCGCGGCCAGGACATGGCCGCCAGGTCACACGCGCCTGTGTGGCTGCCGTTGTGGCCGCGGCCGCGCTGCTGGCCGCCGCTTGTGCGGAGGAGCCGCGGCCGGTGCCGCTTTCCTCTGTGGAGACGACCAGCACTACAGCCGCGCCCGCGACCACCGCCGCCACGACCGCGCCGACAACAGTCCCTTCGTCGCCCTGCGACGACCCGAACGTGGAGGACTTCGGCGACGGGCTCGTCGAACTCGACGGGGTCGTCTACAAGGCGTCCCGTGATGCGTGCGTGCTGGTCGAAGAGCCCGCCGGCGACGGCGACGCCCCGGCACGGGACGTCGAAGACGTGGTGGTGTGCGTCGACGATGTCTGTGTCGACGCGGTGACCGAGGGCGGCGTCACCCGCTTCGGCTCGATCGAGGGTCTGCCGCACCACGATCATTCCGAGCGGCCGGTCGATGGGCTGGCCGAGTCCGACCGGGTGGAGCCCGAACCCGAGCTGGAGGCTGAGCCTGAGCCGGAGCCGGAACCCGAGCTGGAGGCTGAGCCCGAGCCTGAGCCGGAACCCGAACCCGAGCCCGAACCTGCACCCGACCAGGCGGAGCCCGAACCCGAGCCCGAACCTGCACCCGACCAGGTGGAACCCGAACCCGAGCCGGCGGGTCCGGATGTGTATCGGTCGGGGGTGGTGACTCGTTTGGTGGAGGACGTCGGTATCGATTTCAGCGACATCACTGCCAGCAAGACGTGTACAGAGCCCTGGGACCGGGATGATCCGGGCGCGGACATCGTCGAGGGGTGCGTGCGCATCTCCAAGCCGGTGCCGGTGGCGGTGGGGGACACGCTGCTGATGCCGGAGCTGTGGGTGGCGGACTCGACGACCTTCTGGGATGCCTACGGGGTGGCGACGCAGGTCGTGGAGCGGGGCTCCGTCGAGTTGTGGCTGGACTACCGGTTGACGGAGTTCGACGTGGTGGACCTCTATGAGTGCGCGGTGGTGCCGGCGATGGGTTATCAGAGCAGCGTTTATGTCAGGACGGCCTATCGCACCGCGGATGGGCTGTACCGGATCGTGTTGAACAACAGCAACCCGGCGGGTTCGTGCTGAGCGGCCGGGCCATGCGGGCGGCGCTGGCGCTGCTGGTGCTGGCGTCGCTGCTGGCCGGCACAGAGGCCCAGGCCGACCACCAGCGGCCCGGCGGGACCGGAACACCGGCGGTCGAGGAAGTCGCCGGCGCGGTGACCAAGTACCGGCACTACAACCCGTGGGTTTGTACGAACCCTCAGCCTCAAACACGGGAGCCGTACACGTCGGTCTGTGACTGGGGAAGGACGGTTACGAAGGAGCGAGGCGAGGTGCATTTGACCAAATGCGAGCTGGTGGTGCCCGAGGGACTGGTCATCGAGAACGTCGAGGTGGGCGAGAAGATCCCTGATGGTGTCGAGCTCGTCAATGGCTCCTGCGGCCATCAGGCGACGGACGCTGGCACCGATCATTGGAGTTTCGGCGGCGAGGAACACGAGCAGCATTACAACGAGGTGCCCGACAAACCGGCCACCCGACACCCCAGCGGCAGTCGGCCGAGCACGCCCGAGTAACTACAGCGCCAACTGGAGCAGAAGCTGACCGCCGACCAAGCTCGCAAGATCGCTGTCATCGCTATGGATGTCACCCAGCCCAGTGGCAGGAGTTCACCGCTCCCAAGAGGAGCCTCAAGGTAAGCTTCCCCCCGAATCGTGGAGAAGCGGTTAGGCTGCGTTGGCTGGTTCGTAGTCGTTGGGGCTGGTCATGTCGTCGGCCGAGTGTAGGTCGCCGTGTTTTGGGTTGTGCCAGGTGTCGATCCAAGCGGCGATGTCTTGTCGGGCCTGGTCTCGTGTGCGTCGGCGCCGCTTGGAGATCAGCTCGTGATCGCGTTGCCTCCTTGACCCACAGGACCACTGATCGTTCAAGCGCATCACGCTGCATCTCCAGCTCGGCGCAGCGGCACCAGCTCGGCGCAGCGGCACCAGCTCGGCTCGGCCGTCTGAGCCGAGGACCTCGGCCTCGCTCGCCCTCCAAAACGACGTCGAGCCGACTACAGCAACCAGGCCGGCCGTCGAGTCGATCGCTGTGCATAGGACCCACGCATCCAGCGCGGCGATGCAGCGGGCGCAGGTCAACCTCGTTGGACTCGAACCAGACGGCGGCACGGCCCACCGAGACCGCCCGGGCCGCCAAGGAGGGCAGACCGGGCTCCCCTCGAGCAAGGTCGGGACAAAGGCGATGCCACTACCGGCCTGTTGGCCGGGCGGAGCAGGTCAAACGTTCAGGAGGTCAGGTCAAACGTTCAGGCACAGCGCCGCCGAAGTGCTCGGGGTGGACCCCGCAGGTCAAACGTTCAGGAGGTCGCGTGCGCCGGTGTCGCTGGAGGGATGGCGCAGCTTCGACATGGCCCGGGCCTCGATCTGACGGATCCGCTCGCGGGTGAGGTCGAAGCGCTCGCCGACCTCCTCCAGCGTGCGCGGCTCTCCGCGATCGAGGCCGAAACGCAGCTTGAGGATGTCACGTTCGCGCTCGTCCAGCGGCGACAGCAGGCGCATGATCTCGGTGGGCAGCATGGTGGTCGCCGCAGTGTCGAACGGCGAGTCGACCGAGCGGTCCTCCACCACGTCGCCCAGCTCGGCGTCGCCGTCCTGGCGCAGCGGCTCCGACAGCGACAGGGGCTCCGACTGGAAGCGCAGCGCCTCGACAACCTTGTCCTCAGGCATCTCCACCTCAGCGGCCAACTCCAACACCGTGGGCGGGCGTCCGTGCTTCAGCTCCAGACGGGAGCGGGCCTTCTGGAGGCGGGCCAGTGTGTCGCCGGCGTGGACCGGCAGCCGGATGGTGCGGCCCGTGTTGGCGATTCCCCGGGTGATGGCCTGGCGGATCCACCAAGTGGCGTAAGTGGAGAACTTGAACCCCTTGCGCCAATCGAACTTCTCGACAGCGTGCATCAGGCCCAGGTTGCCCTCCTGGATGAGGTCCAGCAGGGGCAGACCCGACGCCTGATACTTCTTGGCGATCGACACCACCAGACGCAGGTTCGACTGCACGAAGGTGCGCTCGGATTCCAGCCCTTGGCGCTCCTGGCGGCGCAGCTTCTGGCGACGGTGGTCGGTCAATGAGCCGGGCGTCGCCTCCTTGAGCTCGCGGCGGGCCGCCAGCCCGGTCTCGATCTCCTGGGCCAGCCGGACCTCGTCGTCCTTGGTCAGCAGCGGATACTGGCCAATGTCGGTGAGATAGAGGCGGACCAGATCCTCCTCGTCTCTCTCGATTCGCTCCTTGACCTTTGCCACGTACCGCCACTCCAGGTCCGTAAGGAGCCGGTCCAGCGACCGCCGCCCACACCGTTGACACGAAGAACGATAACGACCTTTCGCCCATCGCCAACCACACCCGCCGAACTGGCGGTGGCCGACGCCCACAACAGCCCCGTCGACGATTCAGGCAACCTGCGCCCGCGCCCAACACCGAACTCAAGACTGGTGCGAACCGTACGCGACGCCACAGCGGCCGCGAAAGGGCACGAACCTGTCACCTCGCAACGGGCGTCACCGTGCTTGGCGACGCGGCGAGACGGGCGCGCCGCGAAAGGGCACGAACCTGTCACCTCGCAACGGGCGTCACCGTGCTTGGCGACGCGGCGAGACGGGCGCGCCGCGAAAGGGCACGAACCTGTCACCTCGCAACGGGCGTCACCGTGCTTGGCGACGCGGCGAGACGGGCGCGCCGCGAAAGGGCACGAACCTGTCACCTCGCAACGGGCGTCACCGTGCTTGGCGACGCGGCGAGACGGGCGCGCCGCGAAAGGGCACGAACCTGTCACCTCGCAACGGGCGTCACCGTGCTTGGCGACGCGGCGAGACGGGCGCGCCGCGAAAGGGCACGAACCTGTCACCTCGCAACGGGCGTCACCGTGCTTGGCGACGCGGCGAGACGGGCGCGCCGCGAAAGGGCACGAACCTGTCACCTCGCAACGGGCGTCACCGTGCTTGGCGACGCGGCGAGACGGGCGCGCCGCGAAAGGGCACGAACCTGTCACCTCGCAACGGGCGTCACCGTGCTTGGCGACGCGGCGAGACGGGCGCGCCGCGAAAGGGCACGAACCTGTCACCTCGCAACGGGCGTCACCGTGCTTGGCGACGCGGCGAGACGGGCGCGCCGCGAAAGGGCACGAACCTGTCACCTCGCAACGGGCGTCACCGTGCTTGGCGACGCGGCGAGACGGGCGCGCCGCGAAAGGGCACGAACCTGTCACCTCGCAACGGGCGTCACCGTGCTTGGCGACGCGGCGAGACGGGCGCGCCGCGAAAGGGCACGAACCTGTCACCTCGCAACGGGCGTCACCGTGCTTGGCGACGCGGCGAGACGGGCGCGCCGCGAAAGGGCACGAACCTGTCACCTCGCAACGGGCGTCACCGTGCTTGGCGACGCGGCGAGACGGGCGCGCCGCGAAAGGGCACGAACCTGTCACCTCAAAGCGGTGTCACTGCCGGCAACCCGCGGGGGTCGCACCAGTACAAGGTCAACCCCTGACCAGTCGAACGTCACTGCCGGTAACCCCGCGGGGGTCGCGGTCCCGGCCGGGGTGGCGCGAACCTGTCACCTCAAAGCGGCGTCACTGCCGCTCTCGTTCGCTGCGCCCACGGGCCGCTCGGGCCACGGTCTCGCTAGGCGCCACGAAGAAACTGACTGTGGGACAGGTCTTGTCCGCTCGGCCCCCAATCCGGCCGAAGCAGCGAACGCGCCACCAGGCCGCCCGCACCAGACAGCGCGACACGGGCATCGTCGACAGCCTCGCAGCGGCCCTCGTCCGTTCGAACCCGGCCGGTGTCGGGGCGGCTGCCGCCGAAAAGAGAGCGAGCATCGGCACGATCCGTTCGCGTCGCAGCGGCCCCACTCCCGCTCTCGTTCGCTGCGCCCACGGGCCGCTCGGGCCACAGCCCCGCCCGTGCGAGCCGCGTCGCTCCGCCTGCTCGCCCGGCCTCCAAGTCGTGCAGCAGCAGCCAAGCCGCCGACGCCAGGGCCGCGTCGCAGTGGGGCGCGGCGTGCTCGCCGATCTGCCGGTAGGCGTCCGCGAGCTCGCATGCCAGCACCTCCTCGGCCACCGCAAGACACGCCGAGGGACCCTCCAGTCCGGCGATCTCGTCGAGCGCGGCCGCCAACTGCCGATCGGCGGACGCGGCCTGCCTCCAGGGAGCCATCAACTCGGAGTCTGGCTGGAGCCCGTCGAGCATCCCGCGGTGGGCGGCGAGCCGCCTGCCCAACACCGACAGGGCGACCGCAGCCGCGGCCTGCTCGGGAGCTGACGCAGCCCGCGCGGCCCAGCCATCGAACATCCCGGCCAGCCGTCCACAGACCCAGCGCAGCGCGCACACCAGCCGGGCCGTCTGGGCTACGGAGTAGCCGCGACTCACGGGTCGCTCACCACCGACAACCGCCGACCACCGCTATGCGCCCTCGAAGCAACCCGGCCCGCCGCGATGACCCGGGCCTCACCACCGACAACCGCCGACCACCGCTATGCGCCTGTCCCGGACGAACACCGGAACGGCCCACGACCAGAAACAACCGACGACCGGCACGCGCCGCCCGGAACCCCTCCACTGCACGACCCCACAGAACGGCCCACGACCAGAAACAACCGACGACCGGCACGCGCCGCCCGGAACCCCTCCACTGCACGACCCCACAGAACGGCCCACGACCAGAAACAACCGACGACCGGCACGCGCCGCCCGGAACCCCTCCACTGCACGACCCCACAGAACGGCCCACGACCAGAAACAACCGACGACCGGCACGCGCCGCCCGGAACCCCTCCACTGCACGACCCCACAGAACGGCCCACGACCAGAAACAACCGACGACCGGCACGCGCCGCCCGGAACCCCTCCACTGCACGACCCCACAGAACGGCCCACGACCAGAAACAACCGACGACCGGCACGCGCCGCCCGGAACCCCTCCACTGCACGACCCCACAGAACGGCCCACGACCAGAAACAACCGACGACCGGCACGCGCCGCCCGGAACCCCTCCACTGCACGACCCCACAGAACGGCCCACGACCAGAAACAACCGACGACCGGCACGCGCCGCCCGGAACCCCTCCACTGCGCGACCCCGCGGGACGGCTCACGACCGGAAACGGTTGACGATCGGCACGCGCCGCCCGGAACCCCTCCACTGCACGACCCCACAGAACGGCCCACGACCAGAAACAACCGACGACCGGCACGCGCCGCCCGGAACCCCTCCACTGCACGACCCCACAGAACGGCCCACGACCAGAAACAACCGACGACCGGCACGCGCCGCCCGGAACCCCTCCACTGCGCGACCCCACAGAACGGCCCACGACCAGAAACAACCGACGACCGGCACGCGCCGCCCGGAACCCCTCCACTGCGCGACCCCGCGGGACGGCTCACGACCGGAAACGGTTGACGATCGGCACGCGCCGCCCGGAACCCCTCCACTGCACGACCCCACGGAACGGCTCACGACCGGAAACGGTTGACGATCGGCATGCGCCTGTCCCGGCCGAAGGCCCGGCCAGTGAGCCGGGGACCGATCGGTGTCTGGCGGCGCTTGAACTCGGCGGCGTCCACCATGCCGCACACCTGCACCACCACCTCCGGCGGCGCGACTTGAGCCTGCCGGATCTCGGCGACGCTGCGCAGATCCTCCACGTACAGCCGCAAGATCGGATCGAGCACCTCGTAAGGCGGCAGCGACTGGTCGTCGCGCTGGCCCGGCGCCAGTTCGGCCGACGGCGCCTTTGCCAGCACCGCCGCCGGGATGAGCTCGCCGCCGGCCTGCCGGTTACGCCAGCGGCACAGCCCGTAGACGTCGAGCTTCCAGAGATCCGAGATCGGCGCGAACGCCCCGGCGGTGTCGCCGTACAGGGTCGAGTAGCCCACTGCCAGCTCGCTCTTGTTGCCGGTGGCGAGCACCAGCCAGCCGTTGCCGTTGGCCAGCGCCATCAACGTCAAGCCCCGGATGCGCGCCTGGAGGTTCTGGTCGGTCACGCCTCCCGGCTCGATACCGCCGCCGAATGCAGGCTCAAGCATCTCCGCCAGCGCCGCGTGGCCCGGCTCGATACCGACGACTCGGGCCTCGATACCCAGGTTGGCAGCCAGTTTCTCGGCGTCGGCGACCGACCCGCCAGTGGAGTTGCGCGACGGCATCAGCACACCATGCACACGATCCGCGCCCAGCGCCTCAGCCGCCACCGCCGCGGTCAGCGACGAGTCAACCCCTCCGGAGAGTCCCAAGCAGACGTCGCCGAACCCGCTCTTGCGCACGTAGTCGCGAGTGGCCAGCACCAAGGCGGCCCAGCGCTGGGCGTCGAGGTCCATCGGCGGCACGAGCGGCGCTGCCCGCACGGCTCGGCGCCCGCGGCGCGACGGCGACGATGCACCCTCCCGCGTCACCGATACCGCAGAGCGGAGACGCTGCGGGGGCGGGGTGCGCCTGCGGGGCGCCAGATCGACATCGAGCACGTCGACCGACTCGGCGAACGACACGCACCGGGCCGCCACCGACCCGTCGGAGGCGACCACGAACGATCCGCCGTCGAAAACGAGCTCGTCCTGGCCGCCCACCAAGTTCACGCAGACCACCGCCACCCCGGCCTCGGCCGCCCGCCGGCCGATCACCTGCTCGCGGACGGCCTGCTTACCGGCCCGGAACGGCGACCCGTTGACGTTCACCACCAGCTGGGCGCCAGCCCGTGCCAGATCGCTCACCGGCCCGTCCGGGATCCAGGCGTCCTCGCACACGGTCACCCCCACCGCCGCGCCGCCGATCTCGAACAGCGGCGGCTCCTCGACATCGGGCCGGAAGTGACGCAGTTCGTCGAACACGTCGTAGTTGGGCAGATGGCGCTTGCGGTAGACGCCGCGCACCTCGCCTGCGGCGCACACCGCCACCGCGTTGTAGGCCTCGCTGAAGCCGTCGACCCCGGCCATGTCCGGCACCCGCCTGCCGGTCTCGCCGGTGCCGTCAACGAAGCCGACCACAGCCGCGCATGAGCCGGTGCGCGCCGCGAACCGGTCGAGCGCCGCCCGGCCGGCCGCGACGAAGCCCGGACGCAGCACCAAGTCCTCGGGCGGGTAGCCGGTGACGGCCAGCTCGGGCAGCACCGCCAGGTCGGCGTCGGCGGCCTCGGCCCGGGCCAGCGCCCCGGCGGCCCGTGCAACGTTGGCCTCCAAGTCCCCGACGGTCGGGTTGACCTGGCAGATCGCCACCCTCAAACTGTCCGTTCCCGCTCCCCCGGCGGCACCGGTGGCGGCCATCGGGGACGGGGCCGGCCGGCTCAGCTGTAGCCGACGAGCGCTTCGCAGATCGTTCTCGTCAGCAGGGTGGTCACATAGTAGGGGTCTGCGTTGGCGTTGGGCCGGCGGTCCTCGATGTAGCCCTTGCCGTCGCGGGCGACCTGCCACGGGATCCGCACCGACGCGCCCCGATCCGACACCCCGTAGGAGTACTGGTCGTAGCGCTCGGTCTCATGCTCGCCGGTCAACCGGAACTCGATGCCGGCGCCGTAGCCGGCCAGATGCTCCTCGGGCTTGCCGGCCATGCCGAGCGCCTCGCACGCCGCGATGATGGGCTCGTAGCCCTCGCGCATCGACTTGGTGGACACGTTGGTGTGCATGCCCGCGCCGTTCCAGTCGCCCAGCATCGGCTTGGGCTCGATGGTCGCCTCGATGCCGTGCTTCTCCGCCAGCCGGAACAGCAGATACCGCGCCACCCACACGTGGTCCGCCACCGTCACCGTGTCGGACGGCCCGATCTGGAACTCCCACTGGCCCGGCATGACCTCCGCGTTGGTGCCCGCGATGTCGAGGCCGGCCTGGATGCATGCCGTGGTGTGCTCCTCGATCAGGTCGCGGCCCGAGATCCGGCCCGCGCCCACCCCGCAGTAGTAGGGGCCCTGAGGAGGCGGGAACCCGGAGGGCGGGAACCCCGCCGGCCACCGCGTCACCGCGTCGAGCAGCGTGTACTCCTGCTCCATCCCGAACAGCGGCGCCTGGTCCTTGTACTTGTCGTGCACGGCCACGCACTCGGCGCGCCGGTTGGTCGGGTGCGGCGACAGATCATGGGTCAGCAGGGTCTCGCACAGCACCAGGATGTTGTCGCCGCCGCGGATCGGGTCGCCGCAGATGAACACCGGCTTCAACACCACGTCGGAGTTGTCGCCCGTCGCCTGGTTGGTCGACGAGCCGTCGAACCCCCAGATCGGCGGCGCCTCGTCATGTGCCAGGATCTTCGTCTTAGTGCGGATCTCGCCCACCGGCTCCACGCCGTCGATCCACAAGTACTCGGCCCGGTAAGTCACGACATCTCCTTGGTGCTGCCGGTGCAGCGGCTCGGTGCTGCCGGTGCAGCGGCTCGGGTATCGAACGTTGCACGAGGCTACCGGCCCGGAGTCCCGACGAGCACCGCGAGCCTCGCCGAGCCATGGCGCGCGGCAGTGCATTGCACGCCGTGCAGAGTGCGACGTGCAGAGTGCGACGTGCAGAGTGCGACGTGCGGCGTGCGGCGTGCAGAGTGCGGCGTGCAGAGTGCGGCGTGCAGAGTGCGGCGTGCAGAGTGCGGCGTGCAGAGTGCGGCGTGCAGAGTGCGGCGTGCAGAGTGCGGCGGCGGCGCAGCATGCCAGGCGGTTCAGCGTGCGCGACGAGGCCTGCGCGGCGCGCCGACTACGGCCGAGAGACCCTTCGCCGCGGGCGACTGCCGGCGGTCTCAGCCCACCAGTCGTCCAGTCGGGCCAGCAACTCGTCGAGGGGAAGCTCCCCCTCGGTGCGTCTGACCTCCAGCAGCCAGGCCAGGGCCTCGCCCACCTTCGGGCCGGGCTCCAGGCCGAGGCGGGCCATTACCGCACCGCCGTCGATCTGGGGCCGTTCCGCCGCCCGGCGCTCGGCTTGTGCAAGCTCGGCGATGCGACGTTCGAGATCGTCGATCTGGCGGTGGAGGTCGGCCTCCCGCCGGAGGCTGCGGGTGGTGCAGTCCGACCGGACCAGCTGGTTGAGCCGGCCCAGCAGCGGTCCTGCGTCCCGTGCGTAGCGGCGCACCGCGGCGTCGCTCCATCCCGACGCATAGCCCTTGAACCGTCCCGACAACCGCACCAGCTCGCTCACGTCTTCGAGGGTGCGCTCTTCGAAACCGAGCACTGCCAGCCTCTTGCGGGTCATCCGGGCGCCCACCGACTCGTGGTGGCGGAAAGTCACCTCGCCGTGCTCGTAGCTACGGGTTCGCGGCTTGCCGATGTCGTGGAACAGCGCCGCTAGCCGGACCACGATGTCGTCGGGAGTCTTGGCCACCACCGCGACCGTGTGCGCCAGCACATCCTTGTGCCTGTGTATCGGATCCTGCTCCATCCGCAGGGCCGGCAACTCTGGGACGATCTCGGCCATCGTGCCGCGGTCGATGGCCGACCACAGCGCGGACGCGGGGTCGTCGCCGCTGAGCAGGGCGCACAGCTCCTCTCGGTCGGCCTGCCGGGAATCGACGGTAGTCACCGCCGCCAAGCCTATGATTCGGCCTCACAGTTCGGGTCCGGTCGCGCAACCGGGCCGAGCCCGCGTCTCGCGCAACCGGGCCGAGCCCGCGTCTCGCGCAACCGGGCCGAGCCCGCGTGTATAGTGGACGCGCGAAAGGAGTTCCTCATGCGATCATTGAGGCTCGTAGCGGCGGTGCTCGTGCTGGCTCTCGCAGGTGCGGCATGCGGCGGCGAGGAGAACGACGAGGAAGCGTCTGACTACCCGGTGACGACCACCAGCGAGTCTTCCGCTCCCACGACGAGCCAGCCCCGGATGAGCACACCCACGACGGCGGCGCTGAGAACCACGACCACGACTGTCGTGGAGGTCGCCGCGACCACCACCACGACAGAGCCGCCAGGCGCCACGGCCGTTCTGCGTCCACCGCCGACCAATGTCGCGTGCCGGGCCGGGACCGCCGCGAACGAGCTCCTGCTGACCTTCGACGCATTCCCCAACCCCGCCGACATCTTGAGGATCGATGTCTACGTGGGGACGGACGGACCTCGAGGACGGATGAACCTCAACGGGCAATACCCCGTCAGCCAGATCGACACTAGCGGCGACCGCTGGAGCGTGCCGGCCCGGAAGCTGCCCACCAACGTGCCGTTGTGGCTTGCAGCGACGTCGTTCAACCAGCTCGGCCAGGAATCGGGCTGGTACATCGTGGAGGGCCGCTACACCGGCCAGGGGGCGCCGTGCGGCGACGCCTCAGGCTTTGGCCTGCCTCCCACGACCTGCACCGCCGGGTGCGACGACGAAGGCGAAGCGGGCGAGCCCACCCCCTAGCAGGCTCCTCGCCGCACCCGGCACCAGACAGGCCCGGCGAGCGTCATAGACGCCGACCCTCGCTGTTGGGAGCAAGCCCTTGAGCGAATCCGTTCGCTTCGAAGCAACGAGCAACGCTGACAGAAGCGCGCCCTCCGTGTCGCAGCGGTGCGACTCCCGCTCTTGTTCGCTGAGATCATGGGCCGCTCGGGCCACGGCCTCGCCCGTATGGACCCCGTCGCTGCGCCTGCTCGCTCGGCCTCTCAGGGTCGTGCTGCTGGGCGCCGCCCTCGCGTCGCTGGGCGCCTGCAGTGAAGACGACATCGCTGCCGTGGACGCCCTCGGTGACGACACCTCGTACTCGTTGGATGCGCCGGCCAGCGAACCGGCATGGGAAAATGCCGAGGCGACAGCGTCGGCCACGACGGTGCCGAGGCCCGACGACGGGGCCGCCCTGGCCGTCCCCACCGCGCCCACGCCCGCCGACCTCGGACGCGAGATCGTGTACCGGGCCACGATCAGCGTGCAAGCCGACGATGTGGCCGCGGCCAGCGACGAGGCGGTGGCCGTCGTCCGGGGACTGGGCGGGATCGTGTTCTCCCAGACGACCCGCACCGAGCCTGAGCCCCGAGCCGAGATCGTGTTCAAGGTGCTGCCCGACGACTTCTCGACCGCGCTGGAGCACCTGGCCGGAGTGGGCAGGCTGGTCGACCAGTCGATGAGCGCCGACGACGTGACGGAGCGGGTCGTGGACCTCGAGAGTCGTATCAGCACCGCCGAGACCAGCGTGGAACGTCTGAGGCAGCTGCTGGAGGAGGCCGCCGACCTCGAGGACGTGGCCCAGATCGAGCGCCAGCTGCTCGACAGGGAGACCACGCTCGAGGTCCTGCGGGGGCAGCTGCGCACCCTGCGAGACCAGGTTGACCTGGCCACCGTCACGCTGACCATCACCCAGTCGCCCACCGTTCTGCCCGACGCCGGCATCCTGGCGCAGGCCTGGGTGTCGGACGACGCCGACGACCCGTGCCTGGGCGCCGACCACTTCACCGCCGAGCCCGACACCACCCTGTACTTCTGCCTGGAGGTGGAGAACACCGGCGCCTCGGCGCTGACCGACGTCGCCGTCCGATCCCGCGACGTACGCCTCGATGTCGGTGCCTTCGAACGGCTTCAGGGCGGATTCGACCGGATAGAGCCCGGCGAGTTGCTGGTGGCGGTGCTGACCGAGCCCGTCGAGGGCGGACGGATGGCGGGCCGGGCCGCCACGCGGGGCCTCGAGATCCAGCTCGAAGTCGAGGCCGTGCCGGTGGACGCCGACGGGACGCTCCTTCAGCCGGTCTCGGCGGCCGCTTGGGTGTACGTGAACGTGAAGGACGACGAATCACTGCCCGGCTTCGGCGACTCGATCTCCGACGGTGCCGCGCTCCTGCGCTGGATCGTGGGGGTGGCTGTGGTGGTCGTCGGCGTCCTGATTCCGTTCCTGCCGTTCATCGCGGCTGTCGTCGCCTTGGTCTGGTGGCGCCGTCGCCGGCCGCGGCCCGGACGCGATCAGACGACGGCCGAGCCGGCCTCACCTGCGCCGCCGCCGCCTGCGCCGCCACCGCCCGCTCCCGAGTACCCGCCCGCCAATCCCGCCTGACGCTCCCGCATGCGCGGTCCCGGCGGTGCAGGCCTCCCGATAAGTCTCGAAGGCGTGGTCTGACGCTCCCGCATGCGCGGTCCCGGCTGAGCGAACCGACTCTTCGCGTTTGAGGGTGGGGTGAGGGCGGTGGCTGTCCGCGGCTGAACGCGAGGGATCCCCCAGAATCGGCGTTGACAGGCAACCGAGAACCTGGAGGATCCCTGTGGAGTGCGACCCTACGCGTGTCTGTGAGCTGCTGGTGGGACTGGGCGATGTCGAGGAGCTCGGCGTCAGCGACGGGGCGGGCGCGCTGTTGCGGGTGCATATCTGTCGGCGGGCGTCGAGGCCGCCCTGTGTGGGCTGTGGCGGGCTGTTGTGGTCCCATGGCGTGCGCCGGGTCGAGTTGGTGGATCTGCGTGCGTTCGGGCGGGCGGCGCGGCTGGTGCGGCACAAGCGCCGGTGGCGTTGCGGTCAGCCGCGCTGTGGGGCGGGGACCGTCACCGAGCAGGACCCCGATATCGCGCCGGCGCGCGAGAAGCTGACCACAAAAGCGGGGCGCTGGGCGACGCGCCGGTCGGGCCGAGGGCAGCCCCACAGCGGCATCGCCAAAGAGCTGGGGTGCAGCTGGCATCCGGTGAACGTCTCGGTGCGCCGCTGGGGTGAGGCGCTGATCGATGCCGACACCGAAAGGATCGGCGATGTGTGCGCGCTGGGCCTCGACGAGATCCTGCTGTGGCGCCGCGGCAGGTTCCGGACCAAGGCCTGGGCCACCGGCATCGTCGACGCAGGCCGGGGCCAGCTGCTTGACATAGTGCCAGGCCGCAGCGCCAAGGCGCCCGCCCAGTGGCTGCTGGCGCGTCCCCGCGGATGGCTGGAGCAGATCCGCTGGGGGGTGCTGGACCTGTCGGGGCCATACCGGGCCGCGTTCGACGCCGCGCTGCCTGATGCCGGCCAGGTCGCGGACCCCTTCCATGTGGTGCGGTTGGGCAACACCGCCCCCGACGAGGTCCGCCGCAGAGCCCAGAACCAGACCCTCGGGCATCGACGTACTCCTCGCCGACCACCTCGCCGTCGGCGACCTCGATGTACTGACGGGCCAGTTCGAAGCTGCGACGGGGCCACACGTAGTCGTTGCCGACGTCGGTGCGGACGGGCCATCACGCCTCCTGTGTCCGTTCGGTTGTGTCCGTCCGTCAAGACTTCTACACACACAATGTCACACCGCCGCACAGCTGCGGCGGTCATGCCCGGACGCCGGTCAGATGGCGCCGGCTTCACCCGCAGGACTGCGGGAGCGGATCGCGGTGACGCCTGTCAACGCGGTCAGGCTCCCGTCGAGCGCCGCGGCCGACCCCGCCGTCGGGCGTGCCGGAATGTGGCGTCAGTCCACACGGTCAGGCTCCTTCCAGGCTAGTAGCGGCGGACCGCCTCCGGCCGGATCTCGGGCTGGTTGTGTGTGACGCACGCTCAGAACCAACCCGAGAGTCTGACGGACCCCCGGCTCAGGCTGCGGTCGAGAACAGGAGGATGGCGGCCGCACCGAGGGCGGCACCGACCCACTGCCAGCGCCGCACCGCTTCGTGGTAGACCCGCCAGGCCAAGGCCATGGTGGTGACCGGCGCGAAGCCGAGCATGGCGGCCACCACCGCGACATTGCCCCGCTGGAAGGCGATGACGGTGGCAATGACAGCTCCGATGTCGACGAGTCCGACCAGCAGGCCGAAGCGACGCACGTCCGATGACAGCGGCGCCATCAGCCGGAACGGCCGGGTCATCAGGGGAATCACTGCCACCGCGCCAGACTGGGTGATGAACGCGGGCATAGCGCCGGCGTCGGGGCTGATCTGAGCGAGGGCAAGGCTGAGGCAACCCAGTAACGCACCCACGAGACTGCCCAGCATCAGAGCTTCCCCCGACCAGAGCCTCCTGTTGGTCGGCAGCTTGCCGTCGCTGGCGATAAGCAGCACGGCCGGCATGGCCAGCGCGACGCCGGCCGACTCCGCGCCGCCCAGAGGGTCGCCGGTCAGCGGGCCGACCGCCGCGGGGATCACCAGCGACACCAGGCTGAAGGTCGGCGCGACCACCGCCATCGGGCCCCGCTCCAAGGAGAAGTACAGCAACGGCCGCGCCGTCACCGCGAACACCAACGCCACCAGCGTCCAGCAGAAGTCGGTGCGGCCGAAGCCCGCCGGGGGGAACACCAGCACGAACAGTCCGGCCACGGCGGCCCCGACGCACGACGCCACCCAGACGATCGCCACCACCGCGCCGCGGTGGCCGACGCGGCGGCCGCCGACGCCGCCGAAGAAGTCGCCCACCCCGAGCAGGGCCGCAGCCACTCCCCCGAGAAATACAGGCAAGCACTCAGCCTAACTCTCGCGCCCGGACGGGCGACGGCCACCACGAGCACCTGGGATGACTGGGTCGACCCGGCGGGGATTGAGGTCTCGCACCCGGACGGTAGACAACCACCACGAGCACCGTGGCCGTGACCGTGCAGGTGTCCGCGGTGCCGAGGTCTCGCACCCGGACGGTAGACAACCACCACGAGCACCTGCTGCAAGCAATGCAGGCGAACACTCACTGGGGGCGCCGGGCCGTCGGACGCTGAGGACGCGACCGTGACCCTGATGGGCGAGCGCCGGGCGACCGAGCCCTGGGGCCTGCAGGGCGGCGGCCCCGGGGCCCGAGGCGAGGACCCCAGCGCGTCGGGGGCGGTGCGCGCCGAGCTGGCGGCGGCCCCGGGGCCCGAGGCGAGGACTGGCTGATACGGCGTTCCGGCGCCAGGGAGCGCCTGCCCGGAAAGGTCACCCTCGAAGTCCAGGCCGGCGACCGCCTGAGAGTCCTGACCCCAGGCGGAGGCGCCTGGGGATCGCGCTAGAGAGCGGAAGCCTGCGCGCATGCACCTGGACACACGATTGGACAAACAGATGGACGAAACAGAGGGTTGTTAGTAGCCTCCACCCATGAGGTCCCATCTGGAGTCCCACCCGTGGATCACGTTCGAGGCCACCGACATCAACAATCTCAAGCCCAAGACGTGGATGCTGCTAGGAGAGGCGCGCTCGAAATGCGAACACCTTGCCGGCGTTCCACTCCCGCCTGATGTGGCCAAGAACTTTTACACCGTTGCGCTGGTCAAGGGTGCACAGGCAACTACCGCCATCGAGGGCAACACCCTCACCGAGGAGCAGGTGGCTGGAATCCTCGACGGCAGCTTCAAGGCGCCTCCGTCCCGGGCCTACCAAGAACGCGAAGTGCGCAACGTCCTTGAGGCGCTGCAAGAGACCGCGGACGATGTCATACGGGGCAGTCCGCCCACAATCACCGAGGATCTGATCTGCGGGTTCAACGGACGTCTCTTGGACGGAACCGAACACGAGCCCGGTGCCGTACCGGGAGTCGTGCGGGACTATGCCGTCACCGTCGCCGGCTACCGGGGAGCGCCGGCAGAGGATTGTGCCTTACTGCTCAGACGACTCGCGGAGTGGCTGGAGAGCGACACGTTCAAGTCCGAGGACCCGGAGGTCGGGTTCGCGTTGGCGGTGGCCTGCGCCGTCTACGCCCATTTGTACATGGCTTGGCTACATCCTTTCGGCGACGGCAATGGCCGTACCGCGAGGCTGCTGGAGTTCTTGATTCTCGCGAGGAGCGGTCTAGCGCCACTGCCTGCCGCCCACCTGCTGTCGAACCACTACAACCTCACGCGCGACCAGTATTACCGAGAGCTGGCACAGGCGAGCCGAAGCAGCAGCACTGTCAACTTCGTGACCTACGCTATTCAAGGCTTCGCTGACGGACTGAGAGAGCAGATCGACCAGGTTCGCTCAGTGCAACTCCGAGTGGCTTGGGTCAACTACGTCCACGAAGTGATGAACCGATTCCCGTCCAGCCCAGCGCGCGACCGTCAGCGAGCGCTCGTTCTTGCCATGCCCTCGGACCGTGACGTGCCCAAGGGCGAACTGCCGCTTCTGACTCCTGAGCTTGCTGCCATGTACGCGACGACAGGCCCTCGGACACTGAGCCGAGACCTCAACCGGCTGAACGGCGCCGAGCTTGTGCGCGGGCAACGAGGCGGATGGTCGGCCAACCACTCCATCATCGCTGCGTTCCTCCCTCCGGCAGCCGAGGGCGACATCTAGTGTCCCGAGTGAGGAATGCGTTGCAGATATGCTGGCATGGTCGCGAGGATCTCGTCGGCGGTCATGCGCCACACGGAGGGGTGCGGGTGCTCATTGCGGTTGGCGATCCAATCGTCGGTCCAGCCGCGGGGGTCTGCGACGCCTGCGGGGGGCAGCGTCCCACCGGGTGGTGGAAATTGAGGTAGCTAGTGCATGCTCGCGGTAGTCGTATGGCTGTGTTAGGGTCGGGTTATGACTGTTCCTAGGACTTTGAAGGTGTGCGAGGCTGATCGGGCGGTGCTGGAGGCGCGGGTGGCTGCGTCGACGACGCCGCGGCGGGATTGGCAGCGTGCCAAGGTGGTGCTGATGGCCGCTGAGGGGCTGTCGTCTCCGGTGATCGGCAAGGCGGTGGGCCTGAACCGCAACCAGGTGGACGTGTGGCGGCGCCGCTACGGCGAGGCGGGCCTGGGCGGGCTCGCGGACCGGCCGCGCTCGGGCCGGCCGCGTGTGTATGGGCCCGCGGAGAGGCTGGCTTTGGTCAAGACGATCACGACGCGGCCCCCCGAGGCGGGCCAGCTCGGCGGGCGGCGGCTCAAGGCCCGCATGTCGATGCCCGAGGTCGGCCGGATCATGCGCGAGGACCTCGGCATCGCGATCTCGGACTCGCAGGTGTGGCGGATCTGCACCTCGATGGGCCTCAAGCCGCAGCAGGCGCGCTCGTGGATGACCTCCCATGACGCAGACTTCGACGCCGAGGCCGCCGACGTCTGCGGGCTGTGCCTCGACCCGCGGGACAACTGGGCGGTGTTCAGCGTCGACGAGAAGACCGCCATACAGGCCAAGAGCCGCGTCGGCGCGGCCCGCCCGGCGCGGCCCGCCGACGGCGCCGCCGCCGGGCGCCCCGCCCGACAGGAGTTCGAGTACCGCCGCCACGGCACCAAGGCACTGTTCGCCGCGTTCGAGTGCGCCACCACGGAGGCCTCAGATTGCGGGCTCTCCGCGTTTCAGGGTGTAGTGAGGGTATCGAGCAGCGCCCAGTTGGGTTTGCCGGCGTAGAGCAGGGCGCGGATTCGGTATTTGTTGAAGTTGGTGAACCCGAAGGCGGCGCGTTTGACCCGTTTGACGAGGTTGTTGGCGGCTTCGGTGGGAGCGTTGGTGGCTCGGGCCCGGTGCCGGTTCGAGATGGGGTGGTGCCAGCGCCACAGGGTGCGGACCAGTCGGTTGAGCTCTGTGGGCATGCCGGGGTCCTGCAGGTCCGAGGCGAGCTGGGCGACGGTCGCCGCGCCGGTCTCGGCGTCGGTGATGTCATAGATGCTTCTGAGGGTCTCTTCAGCGGTGCCAGGCGTCGCGGACTTCGCCGTAGGGGTCGCCGGCGGCGAGCAGGCCCCGCAGCCGGACCCGTCCGGCGTCGGTGATCGTCTCTGACGCCGAGACCAGCAGCTTGCGGGCCCGATACAGCGGGTCGTGCTTGTGGCCACGATGCCCGAGGGTCTGGTTCTGGACTCTGCGGCGGACCTCGTCGAGGGCGGTGTTGCCCAACCGCACCACATGGAAGGCGTCCGCGACCTGGCCGGCATCAGCCAGCGCGGCGTCGAACGCGGCCCGGTATGGCCCCGACAGGTCCAGCACCCCCCAGCGGATCTGCTCCAGCCATCCGCGGGGACGCGCCAGCAGCCACTGGGCGGGCGCCTTGGCGCTGCGGCCTGGCACTACGCCAAGCAGCTGGCCCCGGCCTGCGTCGACGATGCCGGTGGCCCAAGCCTTGATCCGGAACCTGCCGCGGCGCCACAGCAGGATCTCGTCGAGGCCCAGCGCGCACACATCGCCGACCCTTTCGGTGTCGGCATCGATCAGCGCCTCACCCC
Source organism: Acidimicrobiales bacterium (assembly GCA_965116865.1). Taxonomy (GTDB): domain Bacteria; phylum Actinomycetota; class Acidimicrobiia; order Acidimicrobiales; family Aldehydirespiratoraceae; genus Aldehydirespirator. The sequence continues at coordinate 2,128,671 of OZ220727.1, forward strand.
AGCGGCGCACCGAGACGTTCACCCGATGCCAACTGCACCCCAGCTCTTTGGCGATGCCGCTGTGGGGCTGCCCTCGGCCCGACCGGCGCGTCGCCCAGCGCCCCGCTTTTGTGGTCAGCTCCTCGCGCGCCGGCGCGATATCGGGGCCCTGCTCGGTGACGGTCCCCGCCCCACAGCGCGGCTGACCGCAACGCCACCGGCGCTTGTGCCACACCAGCCGCGCCGCCCGCCCGAACGCACCCAGATCCACCAACTCGACCCGGCGCACGCCATGGGACCACAACAGCCCGCCACAGCCCACACAGGGCGGCCTCGGCGCCCGCCGACAGATATGCACCCGCAACAGCGCGCCCGCCCCGTCGCTGACGCCGAGCACCTCGACATCGCCCAGTCCCACCAGCAACTCACAGACACGCGTAGGGTCGCACTCCACAGGGATCCTCCAAGTTCTCGGTTGCCTGTCAACGCCGATTCTGGGGGATCCCTCGCGTTCAGCCGCGGACAGCCACCGCCCTCACCCCACCCTCAAACGCGAAGAGTCAGATTGCGTACGCAGCCGGGACCCGTGCGAGCAGGAAGAGAGCGCTCATCACCGTCCGCCTGCGCGAGGAGTTCTCATCACCGCCGCGGCGAACACTGAGCGTCTGAGTCCCGCTAGCACGCCGTGAGCGGTGCCGGCACCAGAGGTGGCTGTGGGGCGGGGTCGGTACGGGGAGCACACGACGACTCAGCAGCGCCGCGAGCGTCCTGGCGCTTAGCTGACGATTGCCCGCCCGAAACGACTCGGTCGCACGCCGGAGGCTTCGGCGCAATCGCCGTGCGCCGGTCAGCGTTGCGCCCGGTCAACCGCTCGCGGAGTCGCGATGACAGCGGATCGCCGTCCCGCTCAGGGGCCTTCCGAATCGAGGTTGCCAGGCGCCGTCCGAGGGTAGCGTGGCAGATACCGATGTGGCCGCTCGCGAGGGCAGGATGACGATGGCGTACACCGACGACGAAATCCGGCGTCAGCTTCGCCTTGGCGAGGACAGCGCTTGGGAATTCAAGAGCGTCGATTTTCGCAACGGCGACCCACCGCGGCACCAGCGCGATAGCTGGGCCGACGAGATTGCCGCCTTCGCGAATGCCCGTGGCGGCGTTCTGCTGCTCGGCGTCACCGACGCAGGCGATGTGCCAGGAATGTCCCGCGGCCAACTGGATGCGCTTGAGAGTCAGGTCAGGGAGATCTGCACGTACTCCATCAAGCCGGCGATCAGGATCGAGACGTACCGCAGGGAGCTGGATGAACGGTCGTTCCTGCTTGTCTCGATTCTGGAAGGGGACGCGCAATATGACAGTCCTGGCGGCAGCTTCGTGCGCGTCGGCAGCGCCAAACAGCCCATGTCGTCTGACGAGCGGATGCGCTTGGCGCAAAGGCGCGGTCAGGCTCGGTTCGCTGGGTTCGATGAGCAGACGGTCGCCGGTACGGGCTTCTTAACCCTCGACGGGGAGCTGTGGAAGCCCTTGCTCAGTGCCGAAGGCCTTCGCGACCCCCAGTTGGGGCTTGAGAAGCTGGGATTGTTGCGCACCGACGGCCAGGGCGCGGTCATGGCGACCGTGGCGGGCATTCTGACGTGCACGCGACAGCCCCGGGAGTTCGTTCCGGGCGCGGAGATCACAGCCGTTCGCTACAAGGGCGCCGACCGCGCGTCCGGTCAGGTCGACGCGCAGGACATCGCCGGTCCGATCAACGAGCAGATCACCCAATCACTCGCGTTCGTCGTGCGAAACATGCGTGTCGGTGCACGCAAGGACCCTGCTCGTGTGAACCTGCCCGAGTACAGCTCACGGGCGGTCTTCGAGGCTCTGGTGAACGCGGTCGTGCACCGCGACTACTCGATCCAGGGCAGCAGAATCCGGTTGGCGATCTTCTCTGACCGCCTCGAGTTGAACTCACCAGGCGGGCTGCCCAACAACCTGACCGTCGAGAGCATGATGGAGCGACAAGTGACTCGCAACCAGGTGCTCGCCTCGATCCTCGGCCGCATGAACGTCGGTGAGGTCGAGGGCGCAGGAGGCCGGCATTACTTCATGGAGCGGCGCGGCGACGGTGTCTCCATCATCAGCCGCGAGACCAGCGAGCTGTCCGGCAGGGACGCACAGTTCCGGGCCATCGACGATTCGGAGTTGTGCCTTACTCTCCCCGCCGCAGAGGTCCACGCGGACCCGGCCACCGTGGTGGTCACGGTGCGAAGCGGCGGATCACCGCTCACCGGCGCGGATGTGCTGGCCCTGTTCCCGAACAACACCTGGAAGCGGAGTCGCACCGACGCCGACGGCGAGGCGCGCCTTGACCTGCACTCGGTTCACCTGCCCATGACGGTGTTCGTGGCTCGCGAGGGCTACGCGGCGCACGTCGAGCGCGGCTGGTTGCCGATGGAACGAGCGCTCGCAGTCGAGCTGGCCCCCAAGGCCGACGGCGGTTCGGCCGTGTTCGCAGAGTCGACCGGTCACCTGCCCGGTCTTGCTGGCCGGCTCAACCCGATTCTCGACACCAGTCACAGGACATACCTCTATGCCTCCAACATCGCCATCAACGGTGGAAAGCAGCAGCCGGTCCCCTTCGTGCCGGGTGAGGAGGACCTGCACCTGATGGACGCAGACGGCAAGTCGTTGCTCGTGCGGGTCGTAGCCATTTCAGGACGGTCGTCGGTCCTCGACTACGGCCCCGCCTGAGGGTTGCCGATCCTCAGACGGACCGTCGTGCCTTGACCACTGACCAAGCATCTGGCCCCCTCACGGTCATTGGCATCGACTGCGCTGCCCAGCCCAAGAATGTCGGGATTGCCGTAGGGCGTCGTTCCCGAGGCGTCACCCGTGTTGAGACGGTCCGTTCAGGCAAGCGGATGGGGTGGGACGGGCTCGTCATGCACACGGCGGACTTGATCGAGAAGGAAGCCTCTAGCCCCACCCTGATTGCCCTCGACGCGCCGCTGGGCTGGCCGCAAACACTAGTGCATGCTCGCGGTAGTCGTATGGCTGTGTTAGGGTCGGGTTATGACTGTTCCTAGTGTCCCGAGTCAGGAATTCGTTGGAGATATGTTGCCAGGTTGTGGAGTATCTCGTCGGCGCTCTTGTGCCATGTGAACGGGCGAGGGTTGTGGTTCCAGTGGTCGATCCGGTGCTGGATGGAGCCGGTGGGCTCTTTGGTGCTGGTGTGGGTGCCGCGGCGGATCCATTTGGTGGTGAGCTCGGCGAACCAGCGCTCGACGAGGTTCGTCCACGAGGTGTGGGTGGGGGTGAGGTGGAAGCTGAAGCGGGGGTGGCGCAGCAGCCAGCGCTGTATGGCGGGGGTCTTGTGGGTGGAGGAGTTGTCCAGCACGACGTGCGCCTTGGGGCCCTCGGGGACTTCGCTGTCGATGAGGTCCAGGAACTTGCGGAACTCGATGGCGCGGCGGCGCGCGGTCATCGAGGAGATGGCTTTGCCCGAGGCGGCGTCGAGCGCCGCGTGGAGGTTGGTGGTGCCGAAGCGGCGGTAGTCGTGGGTTCGGCGCTGGGGCACACCCGGCATCAAGGCAAGCACCGGCGCGGTGCGGTCGAGAGCCTGGATCCGGGTCTTGTCGTCCGCGCAGAGCACCACCGCTGCCTCCGGCGGGTTCAAGTACAGCCCGGCGACGTCGCGCGCCTTGTCGATGAACTGGGGGTCCGGCGACACCTTGAACTCCTCCACGCCATGGGGCCTGAGCCCGAAGGCCCGCCACATCCTCGAGATCGTCGACTGCGACAGCGCCACCTGCGCGGCCATCGAGCGCGTCGACCAGTGCGTCGCGCCCTCAGGAGCCGACTCCAGCGTCTTGACGATCACCTCCTGCACCTTGTCGTCGCTCACCGTGCGCGGCGCGCCCGGACGCGGCTCGTCGCAGAGCCCGTCCAACCCGCGCCCCGCGAACCGGCGCCGCCACTTCGACACCGTCGCCTCTCTGCACCCCAGCGACACCGCGATCGACTCGTTCGTCTCCCCCGCGGCCGCGCCCAGCACTATCCGGCACCGCAGCGCCAGAGCCTGCGACGACTTCTGGCGCCGCGCCCACCGCTCCAGCGTCTCGCGCTGCTCATCGGCGAGCACCACCTCCACCCCACGACGGCCCCTAGCCACCACTGCCTCCAATCACCGCCCGCATCCACACCAACCATACCACAACCAACCCCAATAACTAAAGACTCAGGACACTAGGCCAGAATCGTGAACCCAAGATTCTCAAATCTTTCGCGAGAATTGGCTCTGCGGTCGTATTCTTCTTCAAGTTGTTAGAATCTTGAGAGTGAGACCCACACTCCGGCTCGATGACATTCCTGAGCGGCTGTCCGAAGACGACTTCTGGAACCTGCTCGGCCGTATCGAGCACCAGTCGCTGGACTTCAAGCGAGGGGTCCCTGATGACATCCTGGCGACAATCCCAGCCATGGCCATGACGGACGGTGGCCTCATTGTCCACGGCGTCGCCGATGATCGTACGATCATCGGCTGCCCCCTCTCGCAGAACACAGCCGACCGCATACAGCGATACGCGCGAGAGTGCGACGTCGAGGTGCGTGTTCGAGCGGTCCAGGTCGGTGAGTTTGAGATCACCGTGACCGAGGTGCCCGAGATCCGAGGTCGCGTCGTCACTACCCCTGACGGAAGGCTGCTCAGGCGGGTCGGCGGAGATTCGCAGCCGCTGCGTCACGACGCGCTGTCACGGTTCGTCCGCGAGCGCGAGGATCGTCCGGGCGAGGAAGAGCCCGCTCGCGGCTTGCGGCCGGACGACGTGGACCTGCCAGTGCTGAACGAGGTGCTTGCGGCAGAGGCGCGGCCGGCCGCCGAACGCGGCGGTGCTCTCCGGGCGTTGGTGGACTTGGGTCCGCACCACTGGCCGGGTCGGCGTCGGAGACCAGTGCTCTCCGGGCGTTGGTGGACTTGGGAGTGGCGCTTCCGGGCGAGTCTTCTGCCGACGCGACGGTGCTGCGGGCCGCGGCGGTACTTTTTGCACGCGATCCCGGGAAGTTCTTCCCCGGTGCGGCTGTTCAGGTCGTCAGACGGGAGGGGGTCGGACCGGGGCCGGGCCCGGCTGCGGCGCGAGCGGAATGCACGGGCCCGCTCACCCGGATACTGGCCGACTGCTTGGCGTTCATCTCGAAGCACACGCGCCAGTTCTCGGTGGTGAGGGGCGTCAGGCGCGAGATCCTACCGGAGTACCCGACGCTCGTGCTGCGGGAGGCGATCCTCAACGCGCTCGCTCACCGGGACTACGGCCTGCCCGGGGCAACAGTCGACGTCACGATCTGGGATGATCGCATCGAGGTGCGCAGCCCGGGTCCTCTTCCCGGCCATATAACGGTCGAGAACATGCGGGAGGAGCACTACAGCAGGAACCGCCGGATCATGCGTGTCCTCAAGGCGGCGCGCTTCGTTGAGGAGTACGGCGAGGGGGTGGATCGGATGTACCTCGAGATGGAGGCCCGCCTGATGGAACCGCCCACCTTCTCCGCGGCAGAGAGTTCCGTGACCGTGACGCTGCGGAACCGCTTCCTCGTGGATGTCGAGGACCAGGTCTGGCTGTCGTTGCTCGGCCACCATGCGATGACGGTGGAGGAGCGCAGGGCGCTGGTGCTCGCCCGCCGGGAAGGGTCCGTGACGCCTCGGCGCCTGCGGCAGGTGCTAGGCGAATCAGATGTGAGCCGGGTGCTGTCCGGCGCGGTCGCGAAGGGCATTCTCACACGCGTCGGTGAGCGAGGAGGCAGCCGCTACAAGCTGTCCGACGAGATTGTCCTTCGAGCCGGCAGCGCCGGGATGGAGGCGCAGAGCCGCAAGGGTCAGATGCTCTACGACGCCATAAAGCAGAGAGGGAGCATCTCCACATCGGAGGGAATGGAGCTTCTCGGTGAGAGTGCATCCGCAGTGCGCGGCTTGCTGAACGGACTGGTCGGCATGGGTCTGGCGCGTGCTGAAGGCCGGACCCGCGGCAGGCGCTACTACAGCGCATGATTCTGCAATCTTTGTGCACAATAGGTCTCTTCGGCCTTCTTTTGCTCAAGATCGCATAATCCGGGCATCGTGCGCTTCGAGCTGAACCGAACCCTCACCGGCATGGGCCACGAGCGCTACCGGGCCGGTGAGGAGATCATCGGGGACCGCCCTTCCGACGAGCTGGCCCGCCGGATGCTGGCCACCGGCAGGCTGTCGTCGCTGCACATCCACGGCTCGGTGATCACGGCCGAGCTTGCCGCCGGCGACGACTCCGGCCTCGGCGAGGTGATCGCCAGCCTCTACACGTACTACGTGCCCGGCGTGGAGATCCCCAGCGACGAGGAACTCATCGCCCTAGTCGAAGGCTGACTGGGCTCTGGCCGCAGCGTGGGCGCAACCCAGCGGCCCGAGGCCAGACCCTCGGTCATGGCGCCTGTTGACGCTCGCTCGTCGATGTGGGTCGCATTAGAGGCCGCGCGGATTGACCATCCACGGGTCGTCTGGTTGTCCCGACTGGAATATCGGGTGTCCTGTCAACGAGACGACCGTGGAGGTCAGACACATCATGCGCGCGTTGGAGTCGGAAGTGGTGGATCCGGTGTGGGCGGCGATCGAGCCGCTTGTGCCGGTGCCTGTGGACAACCATCCCACCGGCGGGCACCGGCGCCGGATACCGGACAAGATCGTGTTCTGGGGGATCTTGATCCGGTTGGTGACGGGCTGCTCGTGGGTCACCGCGGAGAGGCTGTTGGACGGGCGCGTGTCTGACACGACTATGCGCGCCCGCCGCGACGAGTGGGTCGAGGCCGGAGTCTTTGAGGGCCTGGAGCCTGAGGCGCTGCGCGCCCATGACCGCATCGTGGGCCTCGACTTGTCCGAGGTGTCGGTGGACGGGTCGATCCACAAGGCGCCCTGCGGCGGCGAAGGCACCGCCAAAAGCCCTGTTGAGCAGGCCAAACTGGGCTGGAAGTGGTCCATATTGGCCGACCGGGCCGGGGTGCCGGTCGCGGCGGTCGCCGACGGCGCCAACCGACACGACACCATCTTGTTCGAACCCGCACTGCGAGCCGCCCCCGAAGGGCTGCTAGCGGTCCGTCGCTGAAATGATCGGGGCGTCCGGAGCGCTCCCAAGCAGGGTCTCGGTCCTGCTGCGCTGCCCTAGCCATTTCGACGACACAGCACTAGCCGACGTGGAGACCCAGCACCTCGACCGCGGATACGACAACGCGCCGGCGCGCGCGGTGTGCGCCGCGATGGGCATCGACGACGTCGTGTGCGCGAAGAAGCGCCCCCGCCACGCCAAGCGCCGCAAACCCAACACGGCTCCCCTCGGGCTGCGCTGGAGCGTCGAGCGCACCAACTCGTGGCTGTCGAACTTCGGACAGACGCGCCGCAACACAGACCGCCGCCCCCAGCACCGACGAGCCCAACTCTCCCTCGCCATAACCCTCATTATCACAGCCAAACTCATCGACCACCGCGACCGATGGAACCCCCACCCATGATCAATCCGCGCTCGCTCTTAGACCAGACAACTTTCTTCTGGGGCTTCAAGCACGAGGAGGCGGCGTCCCGTGGCGTGGTGGAGGCCGCCGCTGCCGGATGCTGTTGGTCGGTGAGACGATCTGGTGGGCCGCGCCGACACCCTCACCGACACCGACCAGGCCCGCCTCGAAGCCCTCTTCGACGCACACCCTCGGCTCCAATCCGGCCGGCAGGCCCTACAAGAACTCCACGGCCTCTGCCTCGCCGGCGACCACCAAGGAGCCCCAGCCGCGCTCGGGCAGCTCTGCGCCCCCTGCAAGACCGAAGAGCTGCGGCGAGTTCCACGACATCGTCGACACCGTCATCGCCTGCTCCGACGAGATCCTCGCCCAACACCACACCGACTGCGCCTCCAACGACAGAACCGAAGGCACCAACAACCTGCTCCAAGTCCTGCGGCACACCGCCCACGACTACTGGCCCCGCCAACTTCGAAACCCGAGGCCTACTGACAACGCGGCCCGCCGACCGGTGCCAGCAACGTTCAGCGCGCCGAGGTCCTTTCTGAGGCCGGGATCTACTGACAACGCGGCCCGCCGACCGGTGCCAGCAACCCCTCATCCCACGTTCACGCGAAGAGCCGAGATTCTTGAAGCGAGCTACCATAGCGACGATCCAGGAGACTGCTGAGCAATGCCGATTCTGCTCGACTCGCAACCCTCTGAACTGGGGTTGTGACACACCAGCCAAAGCCCGTGCCTGATCGCAGACGACCTGCTCCCCACATCGAACCGCCAACCAACCTCGTGTGACACGCTGGGTCGATGGCGCGCATTGAGATCATTCCCGACGACTCATGGGACGGCGAGCTCGGCGAGCTCCACCCGCGGGTCGCCGACCCGAAGTACGGCCGGGTCGACAACGTGCTGGCCGTGCACTCGCTGAACCCCCGCGGCATGGCGGCCCACCTGGCCCTGTACGAGTCGGCCATGGCCGGCACGGCCACGCTGCGCAAGGTCGAGCGCGAGCTGGTCGCGCTGGTCGTGAGCCTCGCCAACGACTGCCACTATTGAGTGGTCCACCACCGGCGCGGTCTGCGCCGGCTGATCAACGACGACGAACTGCTCGCCGCGGTCGAGCAGGACTGGACGACCGCCCCGCTGTCGCCGAAGCGGGCCGCGATGCTGACCTTCGCGGTCAAGCTCACCAAGACGCCCGGCGCCATGGAGGACGCCGATGTCGACACACTGCGATCAGCCGGGTTCTCCGACCGCGACATCCTCGACATCGTCGAAGTGGTCGGCTACTACGCCTACGCCAACCGCATCGCCGACGGCCTGGGCATCGAAACCGAAACCTGGATCCCCGACTAGCCCCACTCCCCAACCGGACTTCCTATTCTCATGTCGCTGCAAGTTCTGGGATTCGCTCTTCGGGCACCGCTGGCCGCATACGGGTCCGACCGAAGCTAGCGTGCGGCTCCGGGTCGGCAACCACGACATCCTCCGGCGGCCCGTCCCGTAGCGCTATGTCTTGCCTCCAGGTGGGACGGTATGGAGGGTGCCGGGGTGCCTCCACGGCCGGTGTCGGTCACTAGAGTCGGCGAGACGCCCCAGGACACGGCAAAGCTGGACCACTCTCGAAAGGCGGACACACATGCGGATCACATTGACCAACGTCCTCGTCGACGACCAGGCCAAGGCCCTCGCCTTCTACACCGAGACCCTCGGATTCCGGAAGCATCACGACGTGCCCGTCGGGGAGTACTCGTGGCTCACCGTGGTCTCCCCGGAGCAGCCCGACGGGCCCGAGCTGCTCCTCGAACCCGCCGCGCACCCGGCCGCCAAGACCTACCGCGACGCCCTCACCGCAGACGGGATCCCATCAGCACAGTTCACCGTCGACGACGTCCACGCCGAGCACGAGCGGCTGCGCGCCGCCGGCGTCGAGTTCACCCAGCCGCCCACCGATCTCGGCACCGTCATGGCGGCCGTCTTCGAAGACACCTGCGGGAACCTGATCCAGATCGTCACCCCGGCCCCGGAACCTGCATAAACCCGCACAGGCCCGAGCCTCATTCTCTTCCGGGCGGTCCTCAGACGAGCTGCTGGCGTTTCACCGTGGCGGACGGGGGCGAAGTGGTCCTGGTCGTCGAGCCGGTAGCCGGGGCTGGCGCTTCACCGTGGCGGACGGGGGACTTCGGCGCAGCGGCGGATGTCGGTGAGGAACGCCTCGACTTCGGCTGGATCGATGGTGCGGCGCAGCGGCGGGAGGCCCCGCAGGAGATCCTGGCGGTACCGGGCGGTCGCCAACCGAGAGTCGGCACCGCCACGACGCCCCGGTCCTGTGCGGAGCGGATGAGCCTGCCCGCGCCGCCAGGGCGGTCGAGTTTGGCGGCGACAGCTAGGCGCGGCGGGACGCCAGGAGGGCTGCGGCTCGGGTTGCGGCTTCGTGGCCGCTGGAGAGGGCGCCGTTGACCGACGGGATCCCCATGTAGTCGCCCGCCAGGAACAAGTTGTCGATGCTGCCCGCAAGCTGCCCCGGGATCTCCGTCATCGCGGCGAGCATCCCCGGTGAGCCCATGCACAGGGCCTCCTCCCAGCGGTAGACACGGAAGAACAGGCCCTCGTCGTCGCCGGGAAGGGCCGAGCCGGGGGGAGCATTGCGGCGAGCGGCGCCCAGCATCCGGCGCTTGACCTCCTCGTCGTCGAGAGGGATGAGCTCCTTGGCGCGGTCGCGCCCGATGAGCAGGTCGAGAAGGCTGTGGCCGGCCGGCGCGCAGGCCGGCAGGAAGGCCGACCGGTCCAGCAGCAGCGGGGTGTCGTCGTGCTCCGGGTAGAGCGCGCCGTGCCAGCCCGCAGGCAGCGGGGAGCGGTCGAGCCCGATCACCACCCGGCAACCGGTCGAGTAGTCGACGGTGCTGAGCGCTCGGCGAGTCTCGATGGGCAGCTCCGGAACGAGGTCTGCGACCTGCGTGCCGGGCACGGCGCAGATGACCGCGTCCGCTTCGATGGTCTCGCCGCCGACAACCACGCCGGTCGCCGCCCCGTCCGCGACGACGATCCTGCAGACCGGAGTCGAGACGCGGACCGTGTCGGAGCAGGCCGCGGCGAGCGCAGAGTTGAACGACCCGATGCCGCGCTCGGGCATGTACACCGTGCCGCTGCTCAGCATCGTCTCGCCGATGTACGCCCGCATCAGTGCCTGGCCGGCCGGTTCCGGGTCGCCCAGGACCATCTCGAGAGGCCCCCCGAGCGTCCGTTGCATTCTCCTCGGCACACCGAGCCGCCTCAGGTAGTCGCCGTAGGTCTCGGCGTCGTCGATCTCGGCGAGGCGGCTGTCGCTGGCGAAGCTCATGTAGTCCGCCTGACGGCGGATCTGCCGCATCACCTTGGAGCCCGAGCGCATGCCCGCCGGCGACCCGAACCCCATAGTGACGGCCGTGCGCAGGTGCCGCACGACGTTCCACAGCGACTGCTCCGGCGTAGTCGTCACCCATCGGCCGTTTCTGTAGTGGCCGAACTTCATCCGCGACCGCACCAGCGGCAGACCCAGCTCCTCGCACAAGCCGAACGCGGTGTCGTAGGTCGAAGTGAACACGAACGCTCCCATGTCCAGGGAGAATCCGTCCACCTCCTCGCCCCGGCCGCGCCCGCCCGCACGATCCAGCGCCTCGAGCACGACCGGGATGATGCCCCGCTTCTTCAGCGTGTAGGCCGCGCTGAGCCCGGCGAAACCCCCGCCGACGATCACGACCCGCTGAGTGCTCATGAGCGCGGCCTCCTTCAGTTGCGGGTGATCACTCCGCAGGCCACCCGGTCCCCGGCGCCGGCCTCTGCGCCACAGGTGTCCAGTTTGGCGTGAATGATAATCGACGAGCCGTCGGAGTCGAACACCATGGAGACCACCACCGCGATCGGCCATCAACAGCCGCCCAACCGTGCGACAGCGTGCGACATCGAGTCTCCTGTGTCCGTGGGTGTTGTCACAACCACCACACTCACACAGCAGGCTCACCCCATCGCGGAGCTACCAACCTCTATGTCCAGAACAACTAGCGGCGATAATGCCCGACAATGCCGACAGAATCACAATGCTGGCATTTGAGCCTCGCGTGCTGTAGAGTCCTGATGTGATCCGAGTCTCCCTGCAGCGAGGGTGCTCGGCTCCAGAGTCGGTGTCGCATAGGCCGTGTAGCTTCTGGCCGTGACTCTCGACAGCTTCCCGATAATGCTGTGCAGCCAGACGGGCGACGTCCGCCGGCCTGAGGGGCCGTGAGTGCGCTGAACGGGCGTAGGCGCAACACGTCTACGTCCAGTTTCGGTGTGAGCCGCCGCGAGGCGCACGACGCTTCGGCGTTCTACGAGCGGTTCCCGGCGCCGGAGATCTGCGACGACGACAAGATCGAGAGCCATGCGAGCACCGACCGTCTCTGGGTGGGCGACGCCCGAGACATGGACGCGCACGGCGACGTGGCGGACGACTCTGTTGCGCTCGTCGTGACCTCGCCGCCGTACTATGCGGGCAAGGAGTACGAGAAGGCTGTGGGGCAGGGCCATGTTCCCGCCAGCTACGTCGACTATCTGAAGATGCTGGAGGACGTCTTCAGGGAGTGCGTGCACAAACTGGAGCCGGGCGGGCGGATCGCGGTGAACGTCGCCAATCTGGGGCGGCGCCCCTACCGCTCCCTGTCCGCGGACGTGATCGCGATACTGCAGGACCGGTTGCGGCTGCTGCTGCGCGGTGAGGTGGTCTGGCAGAAGGCCAGAGGCGCCACAGGCAGCTGCGCGTGGGGCAGCTTTCAACGGCCCGGCAATCCCGTGCTTCGAGACCTCACCGAGCGGGTGGTGATCGCGTCCAAGGGCCGCTTCGACCGGGCGCAGCCGGCCGCCGCACGCGCCGAGGAGGGCCGGCCGTCGGACGGCTCCGCCCATGTCGATGAGTTCATGGAGGCCACCATCGACGTGTGGGAGATACCCCCGGCGTCAGCCACACACGTAGGACATCCTGCGCCGTTCCCGGTGGAGCTGCCCAAACGGCTGATCGAGCTCTACACCTACCGCGGCGACTTGGTGCTCGACCCCTTCATGGGGGCAGGCACGACCGCGGTCGCCGCCGTGCGCACCGACCGCCGCTACATAGGCTTCGACACCGACCGCTCGTACATCGACCTGGCCGAGCAGCGGATCGCCGGCGAGCGGCGACGTCTCACGGAGCGGTCCGATGAGCTGAGCTGGCCGGTGACGGTGCCCCCGTCAGCCAAGCGAAACAACGACCACCGTTTCTTCGAGGACCTGGCTGAATCAATGGTGCCGCCCAACGGCAGTTCTCCGCATTCCGGCGCCTCTGGCGACTCCGGTGGCATCGACGACTTTCAGGCGAGGGCCGGACGGGAGGGACGGAAGGCCCAGGTCATGGCCAAGGCGCTGCTGCTCCAGTGTGGCTTCAGCCGCATCGAGGAGAAGGTGAAGAAGCGCTGTGGCGTCGAAGTCAACTTTGAGGCTCTCGACGAAGGGGGCCGCAAGTGGTTCTTCGACGTGTCGGGGGCGTTCAGCGTCACGCAACGCCCCGGATTGCGCCGCACGGACACTCTCTGGAAGGCGCTCGGCAAGGCGGCTGTGCTGCATTCGGCCGAGCCGGACACCCCGCTTGTGCTGCTGACCACCGATCGACCGGCACCGAACAGCGCCGGGCACCGCGCCCTCGATTCGCTCATCGGGCCCGACAAGCCGGTCCGAGCTGTGATCCGGATGCTCTCACCCGACGACCTCCAGAGACTGGCGGACTTCGCCCGAGACGATTCGTGAGCCGATGAGCGCTGCATCCATCGATCGGGAGCGCCGCCTGCAGCGGGGATCTCGATGAGCTGGTAGCGGTGCGGCATCGTGGTCCGATCGACCCGGAACGCCCGCAGCATCACGATCGCGTCGACCGCGGCGCAGTATTCCTCGAAGCCCCCTCCCCCACTGTGCTGTTGGCCATGAAATTGCACGCAGCCCGCGCCCTGGACCTCCAAGACGCCGCTCGTCTGGCCCGCGACACCAACATCACCGACCCGGATCATCTGCTCGCTCTGGTCGCGGACGCCTACGGAGCCGACGCCGTAACCGCCGAGACCGAAGACTTCGCTCACCATGCCCTGTCACTGGCCCAGTACGAGACCCACAACCACCACCGCAGCCCACCCGATCACGAACTTGGCGCCGAACTCTGACGGCAGGCGCATCCATCTCCGCGAACCCCGCAGCCTCACATCGAGGGCTCACACCATCGCGGACCCGCCAACCCCCTCCACCCAAGGACAACGTCCCCGGTCGTCACAGCTAGGCGTCGGGATCCTTCTGTGGGTTCTTCGCGACCGAGCCCACGAATTCGGGGACCGGTTCAGGCGCGGGCCGGCGTATAGGTGGGGCAGGCGACGCGTGCGGGACCCGACTTGATGACCTCGCACAATGTGTCTTCGCTGACCGGGGCGAAGTCCCATGCGTCCACCCCGACGTTGATCTGTCGACCGTTCTGGCGCCACTTCTCGTGAATGTGGCCATGCAGCAGCCAGCTGCCGTCGTCTTTGGGGCGGTGCTGCATGAACTTGAGGTCATAGCCAGAATCCAGCGCATACGGGAAGTGGTTGACCTGCACCCGCTGGCCGGCCAGGGTCACAGGCTTGGGGCTGTCGACGATGCGCGCGATGCCGCCCAGATCGCAATAGGCGGTGACCTGGGTGGGGCCGTTCTTGCGGTGCCGCCAGCAAGTGTCGTGGTTGCCGGGCACCAGGATCTTGCGGCCCTTGAGGCGCCACACGTGCGCGGAGAGGTTGACGGTGAGTTGGCCCATCACCAGGTCCCCGAGCATCCACACTTCGTCGCCATCGTCGACGACGTCGTTCCAGCGGTCCACCATGGCGCGGTTCATGGCGTCCGCGTCGATGAACGGGCGCGCACAGTACTTGATGATGTTCGCGTGCCCGAAGTGGTGATCAGAGGTCCACCATCTACCCATGGCCTCCACGCTAGCGACATGCCGCAACCTCACAGCTTGACGGCCGCAACCGGCGGGTCGATTGCGCTGGCGCGGTGGACATCGAGGAGCTGATGGAGGCGGCCGGCCACGCCGACGGCCGCGCGGCCCCAGCTTGGAGCTGTGATCGGTTGGGGGTTAGTTCTCGTCCTTATAGTGGGGGATGGAACGCAGGCCGTTGCTGATGAGGCCCGTGTCGATCCCAGACGACATCGAGGACCGGTCGTCGCCAAAGGCCAGCGGCCGGGTGACCCTGCCGCGCCATATCGCTTGGAGCTTCCCCTACAGCTACGACCTCGACAACCGCAAGCCGCTGCGGTCCTGCTATGCGCGGGTGATGACTGAGGGCCTCGACGACGTGCGCTTCTACATCGACCTCGACGTGCTCTTGGACATCTGGGACGAGATGTGGCTGTCGCCACACGTCCGCGAGGCCTGGACCGTCTGGCTGCGCGGCCGCGGCCTCATCGACTAGCCCGGCCCCGCCCGCCGCCGGCATCGGCGGATGGCGCCACACCAAGGGCGGGATCGTCGCTACATTGAAGCCATGAGCCGCCGCGAACGTGTCCTTGGTGAGCACCGCGAGGCGATCCGCGCCGCCGCGGCCGCAAACAAGGCCGACTCGATAGCACTGGTCTGTTCAGTGGCGCGTGGCGACGACACCGATGACAGCGACTACGACTTCTTGGTCACCTTCAACGAAGACGCTTCCCTGTTCGATCAGGCGGGACTAAGAGCGTCCGCGAATAGGTGAGAGCCGATCGTGTCGCAGCGGTGTCATTCCCGCTCTTGTTCGCTGCGCTCACGGGCCGCTCGGGCCACGGCCTCGCCCGTATGATCCGGACTGGTCCGCCTATTCGCTCGGCCTCTAAGGCTCGACCTCAAAGAACTGCTGGGCTGCCACGTCGACGTGATCTCAGTCGGCGGCCTCAAAGAGAAGCACAGCGGCATCCTCGACGACGCTACTTCGCTGTGAGCACCCGCCCAGTCGATGATCCCTGCATAACGGAGAACCGGCTGGCCTGCTACGTGCCCGCGCTACGTGGCTATGACGACATGTTCCGTCGGCGGGTCGTGCTGCACGGTTTCGGCACGGTCTGGCGCGACACCAACAACGCAGAGAGGGCCGTGCTCGCCGCGGAAGAGCCCGAGCGCTTCGATGAGCGCTGGGACGCGTTCCTAGCCGCCTACATCGAGCATTTCTGCGCCTGCGACGGCCTCGAGGCACCGGGATGGACCCGAGCGCCGCAGCGGTATCTGCAGCAGATGTGGTGGTCTGCGGACTACTGCGACTTCGAGCGCGGCCGTGTCGTCGTCACCACCCCGCCTGCGTTCTATGCCCACGGCGTCTGGATTGCCGGCAGCGACCTGCTGGTCGTGTGAGCCTGCGATGCCGACACCCGAACTGAGCCGCGACGACCTCCTCGACGCTCTGCGCGAACTCGCCGCCAGAATGCGTCGCGGTATGACTGCACCGCGAATGTGATCCGGCGGCCGCGACGACCTCCTCGACGCTCTGCGCGAACTCGCCGCCAGAATGCGTCGCGGTATGACTGCACCGCGAATGTGATCCGGCGGCCGCGACGACCTCCTCGACGCTCTGCGCGAACTCGCCGCCAGAATGCAGCTGCGAGGCCAGCACGGCCGTATCTATGTGGTCGGCGGCACTGCGATGATGCTCGCCCACTCCGTGGATAGAGCCACCCAGGACATAGACGCCGCGTTCGAAGAGGGCTACTCCGCGATCATCGACGCGGCCCGCGATGTCGCGGAGCGGCGGGGATGGCCACGCAGCTGGCTCAACGAAGGGGCCACCGTCTACATGCCCCGCCGCGACCAGCGCCACGGCAGCATCATCTTCGACCATCCCGCGCTCACTGTCGTTGCTGCCACCGCGGAGCACCTGTTGGCCATGAAAGCCACAGCCGCCCGCCCTGATGATCGCCAAGACGTCGAGGCCCTACTGCAGCAGTGCAACTACACCAGCCTCGCCCAGGTCGAGGCCATTGCAGAAGCCACCTTCCCCGACGAACCCCTCGGGCCGCGCCAACAGCAGTGGATCACCGCCATCATCGACGACCTGCACACCACAAGGCAAGACCCAGGCGACGACATCGACTTGAGCATCTAGTGTCCCGAGTGGGGAATGCGTTGTAGATATGCTGCCGTGGTCTCGAAGATCTCGTCGGCGGTTTTGCGCCACACGAACGGGCGGGGGTTTTGCTTCCAGTCGTCGACCCAGGAAAGGTAGTCGCCGATGATCTGCACGTTGACCGGCGACCCTCTGGTGTAAGGCTTTAGGGTTGAGCCTCGGTCGAGGCCAGCGACTTCGAGGAAGCGACGGGGCAGACCCCGCTAGTGTCGCTGGATGCTGCACGGCGGAGAAGTGGTAATCGTGTCGGGCCCGCCGGGCTCGGGAAAGACGACCGTCAGCGTCGCTCTCGCTTCGGGCTGTGAGCGAGATGTCCACTTGGAGTCGGACTGGTTCTTCAGGTCCATCCGGTCCGGGTTCGTTGCGCCATGGCTGCCGGACGCGCACAGCCAGTATGAGTACGACAGCCGCATCGCCTTGACCCCCTCCGGTGTCCATACGTAGACCTCCGAGCCTTCGACATGAACGACCTCCGGCTCATGGCTGGCTTCGCGGAGAGAGCGAACTGCCTCCACGTCCGGCTCCTGCGACAGGAAGTTGACCAGATAGCGCGACCCGTCGTCGGCTACATCACCAAGAGGATCGCGCTCAAGCACGGCCTCCACCTGCTCAGCCGTGCGAGCCAGACAACGTACGTTGACACCGAACTCCTCTGCGAGCAGCTGCTCCATCGAGGAGGCCAATGCGGGGGCGTCGGCACAGTCGCTGGTGGTGATGACGTTGCCGCTCTGGAGGATCGTCACCGGATCAGAGTGACCAGCCTCGGTGAGCTTCGAGCGCAGCTCAGCCATCGGCACCCGGTTACGAGTGCCGACGTTGATCCCCCGTGGCATCACGAGGTATCGGCCGCTCATGGCAGTTCGTAGTCAAGAACGTACGAGTGCACCCCGTCGCTGTGGTCGATCTCAAGGGTGCCCGAGATCCCCGTCAGCTCACCGGTGCCGGAGTCGGGAACGATCCTCACGACGAGCTCGGCTTCGCCTTTGGCCATGATCCCGCTGTGCTGAAGGACCAAGGAACCGGACCTTCCTTCGACCGACCCGCTGAAGTGCTCGATGGCGACGTAGCCAGCCGATCCGGGGGTGCCGGTGTAGACGGCCACCATCTGGGCCTCGGAGGTACCGACCATGTCGCCGGAGAACTCCTTGCGCACGATGTTGCGGCTGAGCTTGTTGCCGTCCCGCTCCAGGAACGGAGGCTCCGCCTCAGTACTCACACGAAGGGCTCCACGAGCAATAGCCATGAGAGTCTCCTGGGGTCTCGTCAAGGGCGGTGGCCCCGCACTCAACCGTCGGATCAACGGTTGCTCGCAGGGGGCTGAGCGGCAGGCTATGCCCGGTCCGGCAGGACTGCTGATCAGCACCGCCTGCACCCTCCAACTCCGAGGCTCTGAACAGGCACTGGAGGGCAATCCTTCGGACACACACCCCACGACAGCTCAGGTCAAACCGAAGTAGTGGACACCCTGCCGTCATACGCTTGGGCGCAGCGAGGCCGTCCCGCGCGTGATTCGAGCGTCTAGCAGGCAGCGGATGCGAGCCGACCCGAAACGCGCACTGCTGGTAATGGTCCCGCGCGTGATTCGAGCGTCTAGCAGGCAGCGGTGCAGCTAGAAGGACCATCGTCGGCCGGCCTGATGTACTCCGACACCGGCGGCGACGGACCAGCGGTCGTGCTGCTGCACGGGGTGCTGATGGGCGGCAGCCTGTGGGACGGTGTCGTCAACAGGCTGCGCGACCGCTACCGATGCATCGTCCCCGAGCTGCCGTTCGGCGCCCACCGCACCCCGATGCCCGACGGCACCGACCTGGCGCTGGGATCCCTCGCCCGCATGATCTCGGACTTCCTCGCGTCGCGGACCTCGCCGTGGGGGTCTCCTGCGTCGAGCAGGCCCCGCAGCCGGACGCGGCCTGAGTCGGTGGTCTTCTCGGACGCGGACACCAGCAGCTTGCGGGCCCGATACAGGGGGTCGTGCTTGCGGCCGCGGTGCCCGAGGGTCTGCTGGTGCACTCTGCGGCGGACCTCGTCGACGGCGTCGTTGCCCGACCGCGCGACGTGGAACGGGTCCGCCGCCTGGCTGGCGTGGGGCACTGCTGCGCCGAACGCGGCCCGGTAGGGGCCTGAGAGGTCCAGCACCGCCCAGCGGATGCCGGCCAGCGGCGGGGCCGCGCGAGCAGCCACCGTGTGGGCGCCTGGGCGGCGCGGCCTGGGACTATGCCCAGAAGCCGGCCCCGCCCGACGTCGACGATGCCGGCGGCCCAGGCCTTGGCCCGGAACCGGCCGCGGCGCCGCATCAGGTGCTCGTCGAGGCCGAGCGCGGCCACATCGCAGACGCGGTCAGTGTCGGCTTCGAGCAGCGCAGAGACCCAACGGCGCACCGACTCGTCCACCGGGCGCCAACCGCGCCCGAACTCGTCGGCGATGCCGCTGTGGGGCCGGCCCCGCCCGGACTGGCGCGTCGCCCAGCGCCCCGCCCGGGTCGTCAGCCACTCGCGCCCGGGCGCGATCTCGGGGTCCTGCCCGGTCACGGTCCCCGCCGCGCAGTCGGGGTCCCAGCAGCGCCAGCGGCGCTCGTGCCACACCAGCCGAACAGCCCGGCCGAACACCGCCAGGTCCACCACCTCCACCACCCGCTCGCCGCCAGACCACAACGCTCCGCCACAACCCACACAGCCCGGCCGCGGCACCCGGCCGCGGACATGCACCCGCAGCGGCGCGCCCACCGCCCGCTCGCCGCCAGACCACAACGCTCCGCCACAACCCACACAGCCCGGCCGCGGCACCCGGCCGCGGACATGCACCCGCAGCGACGCGCCCACCACCCGCTCGCCATCAGACCACAACGCTCCGCCACAACCCACACAGCCCGGCCGCGGCACCCGGCCGCGGACATGCACCCGCAGCGGCGCGCCCACCGCCCGCTCGCCGCCAGACCACAACGCTCCGCCACAACCCACACAGCCCGGCCGCGGCACCCGGCCGCGGACATGCACCCGCAGCGGCGCGCCCGCCTCGTCGTCGACGCCGAGCACCTCGACATCGCCCAGCCCCACCAACAGCTCACACACGCGCGTAGGGTCGCACCCCACAGGGATCCTCCAGATCCCGGCTGTTCAGAAGCGCCGATTCTGGAGGATCCCTCGCGTCCAGACGGGGACCCTCACCCTGCCGACTCCGACCTCAAACGCAAAGCGCCCCTAATCCGACTCGCCGCCACCCATGGCGGCAACGGTGACGCCTGGATACGCGTGTCTGACCTCATCTCTCGGATGCACGATCGATCGAGAGACGACGAGACTCTCTCTCAATCACACAGCGCTCTCGAGTCATTTCTCGCCAGCCTCCGCCGATGGATGCTCAGCAATCCACCGGACCCATCAGCGGTCAGGCAGGCTGTCGACGACATTGTCTCCTACCTACGGGTTCCGACGATCCAATCGACGTTCCCCGTCCATAGACAGCGGGACTTTCTTGAGCAGACGGTCGACGCGCTCAAAGCCAGACTCGAAGATGTGATTGACGGCGACAGCAGCTGGGACGACTTGTGCGATCGAGCCGAAGGCCGAGGGGCCGTACCGCTCATGACGATCCACAAGAGCAAAGGCCTCGAGTACCACACCGTCATCTTCCTCGGACTCGATGACGATCAGTGGTGGTCCTTCAGCAGAGATACAACTGAAGCGGTCCGGACGTTCTTCGTCGGCCTGTCGCGAGCGGAACAACGGACGATCTTCACATACTGCGCAGCACGCGGTGGCCGCCAGAACATCAGATCGCTCTATGACTTCCTCGCCGCGGCCGGTGTGGCTGACATGCACCCACAACCGTGAAATCACCCCCGCGGAGTGCCGCGCTCAAGGTGAACTGCCTCTCTGGCTCTATGGCTCGATCTGTCCGGGCCGGAGCCACCCGCTATGGTCCTGAGGGTGGCCGGGGGCTCTAGGAGCGGGTCTTGGGCTTCGTCGCCTGCCAACCGCAAGTCGATGCAGGGCAACCGGAGCCGCGATACCAAACCCGAGTTGGCTGTGCGCTCGGCGGTACATCGACGAGGCATCCGCTTCAGGGTCTCAACCCGCCCCCAGCCGGAGCTGCCCCGCACCGCCGACCTCGTGCTGCGCAAGAGCCGAGTCGCGGTGTTCGTTGATGGCTGCTTCTGGCACGGATGCCCCGACCACGGCACCCAGCCCGCCACCAACCGCGAATACTGGTCAGACAAGATCGCCCGCAACGTCGAGAGGGACGTCGAGACCACGGACTACCTTCAGCAAGCCGGATGGACGGTGCTGCGGTTCTGGGAGCACGAGGACCCTGAATCTGCGGCCGACCGAATACAGGAATCGGTCGTTGAGGCGATCCGGAGAGGAGGCGACAGCAGGCGACGCGACCCGTGAGATGTCGGCGACAGCCTCGCCGTGGTCACGCTCAGTGCTAGGCCTCACGCTTGAGCAGGTCGTAGAGGGAATCGACCCACGTGTCGTCGATTCGCTGGATGGCGCCGATCTTTGTGTTGTCTTTGGTCCACGGTGTGAGATCGCGTGCCCACTTGAACTTGAACGTCCATCTCTTGGTGACCGGGAACATGCACGCTGCGACGATGTCGAAGGCGTCGTAGGCGTACTTCCTTCCTGCACCCGAATCGCGTGTCTTCTGGGTCTCGACTTTGGCGTCGCCGTCTTTGTAGGTCTCGCTGAGAGCGTTCTTGCACTCGACTGTTAGTTCGCGTCCGTCGTCGAGCCAGACCCGGAAGTCGGGCATGCCATCCTGATCGATCGCCTCGTAGCTGGCGACGCAAGGACCGTCGTTGAGGAGGTTGCCCAAGTGGTGTTCTGCAACGCTCCCCCGCACCGCGACGCCGAGGCGGGAGTTCGACTCGATGATGTCGAGGATGGTGGCTGCGCTGACGCCGTAGAGAGTCTCAAGGTCGTGGCGACCGATCCTGCCGTCAACGAAGTGTTCAGCGAGGCTGAGGCGCAGACCCGTGTCAAAGCCTAGGCTTGTTGCGAGTGCCTCGAAGCGAGCGTAGTCGAGCAAGCGGTCAGGACGGAAGCCGACCATGGACTCGATGCCGTCCCAGCCCTCGCCCTGGGCCGTGCGCGGTCTTGACTTCTCCCTAGCCCACCAGGCCCAGCCCGTGGCCCTCACCGCTTCGGCGTTCGTATCCCGGTAGTAGCCCGAGATTCCCATCGGGAGATGCGCGTAAACGAGCGGATCCAGACCGACGATGATGCCCGTCTCAGGGTCAACGACGAGTATGAGAGTGACGTCGACTCCGGCGGGATCGTGGCCGACCGGGTTCGGTTCGAGGCGAACTCGTTCTGGGTCGCCGTATCGGATCTGGAAGCGGTGCTCTGTGGCTGGCCGGTTTCGGGTGGCTCGTCTCGTCGTGGTGAACGGGTAGACGAGAAGGCCATACCGGTGGTTGTCCCCGTCCTCGGCGCCGATGAGGATCGGCGCCAGCTTCTTGGCCGGGAAGGAGCATGAGACCACTCGTCCGCCCCCGTCCCCGATGCCTCTGAGCAGCAGGTCTACGACGGAGGTGCGGGACGCGGAGATGCGGTACAGCTTGGGGATGTAGCTGCGGCCGGCCAGATCCGCCACGGCCCGCTCCTCAGTTCGGCCGCGTCAGCACGCGGCCGCTATGGCTCGAGCGACTTGCTCAGCGAACAGGGGCGGCACCGAGTTCCCGACCTGAGCCTGCACTGATGCTCGCTTGCCCACGAACGCGAAGTCGTCCGGGAACGTGAAGAGCCTCCGAAGTTCAGGGACGCGCAGGCGGCGGTTGTCCCAGTGGAACGGACCGACGTTGGGCCCGGGCTGGGCCTGGATCGTCGGTGACGGCCGGCCGGGATCGAGCTTCAACAGGAACGACCAGTACCGGGACCGCCACTCGAAGATCGGCTCGGGGTGGCTGCGCTTGTCGGTGAAGAAGAGGTAGTTGTCGCCAGGCGGGATCTCGGGCAGCAGGTGGCCCCAGCGCCCCCGCACAACCTCCTCGGGCTCGGGTTCAGTGATCAGCCCTGCGAGCGCCTCGCCGGCGGTGACGTGGGGCAGCGGCCCACCGGTCGTAGTTCTTCGTTCCCACGGTCCGTGATGAGTCGGATCCGGCAGATCAGGCAGTGTGTCTTGCTTGCGGCAGCCTACGACGCACAACCGGGGCCGGGCCTGGGGCACCCCGTAGTCGGCCGCGTTGAGCACCTGCCACTTGGAGAGGTATCCGGCAGCTTCGATCTCTGCCAGCAGGCGAGTGAACGCCGGCCTGCTCGCCTTGTTGTTGAAGGTCAGCGCGTAAACGTTCTCAAGGATGAAGTACCGGGGCCTCGCCTCGGCAAGCACACGGGTATAGGCCTGAAGCAGACTCGCTGCGGGGTCGGCGCCGTCACGCTTCCAATCGAGCCAGAAGCCCGACTTGGAGAACGCCACGCACGGTGGCCCGCCCACGAGCAGGTCGGGCCTCTCCCGGCTCGACAGGCCTGCCGCCCGGAGGATGTCTCGCGTGGTCAGGCCCTCACTGGTGCCGGTGGCGAGCGGGTGGAGGTCGTCCCGAACCACCTCTCGTAGACCTGGGAAGTGGGTCGGGGCGTTCTTCTCCATGGTGTCGGAGGCATCGTCGTCCCATTCCACCGCAGCCAGGATCGCGAACCCTGCCGACTCGACCCCCAAGTCGAGACCACCGGCGCCCGAGAACAGCGAGATCGCGGAGCCAACCGTCACACCCTCAGTTTGCACGCTGCGGTCGCCCTGGACGCGCACCCTCTGCCCATCCCCAAGACGCAACTGCACGCCTCGCGCCCGCCGACCGATTCCAACAGGATCCACGCCAAGAAGCACACAGCAGGGGTGTGACAGACGGGTCGCCGTCTTTCTCAATGCCGCGCCGCGGAGTCGTCTCCAGGTAGGCGACGCGATGATCCCTGACGGCTTCGCCGCCTGCCGCGAGACGCGCCTACTGCTTGCGGCGTGTCGCCGGGTGCGAGGAGGCCCACGACCTTCCAACATGCCGAGCGACGCTGCTGTGGTGGCGCTGCGCCAAGCGGGGTAGTGGGACAACCCGAGAGCTTGGCGGCCACTGGGTGACGATCCGGACAACTTGAGCATCGTCGCTAACCAGCAGAGCGATCCGGTTGCGGCGCCTGCCGAAACTTAGAGGCCGCGCGGATTGACCATCCACGGGTCGTCTGGTTGTCCCGACTGGAATGTCGGGGAGCCTTCGCGAGAACGTGGGGAGGCGGGGTGGTTGAGGGTCCCTGGGTAGGGGTCGGGGCCCTGCTGGGATCGGTGATTGTCACAACACTGATCCAGGAGGGCCTCGATGGCTTCTGATGTTGTGCGGGTGCGGCTGCACCTGCGTGAGACACGCGTGCTGAGAGTGCAGGTCGACACGCCGAGCGAGCTGGTTGTGGAGGTCGAGTCGACGGTGAGGCGGCCGCGGTGCCCGGCGTGCGGGTTCTGTTGCGCACGGGTGCATGGCACCCGCCGACGCGACATTCGCGACCTTGGGGTGTCGGGGCGCCGCATGACGCTGGTGTGGCGCCGGCGACGGTTCTGCTGCGGGGGCTGCGAGCACCGCTGGCTCGAGGACCGCCCCGAGTTCGGCGGTTGTGTGGCACGGCGTCTGGCCCGGCGGCTGGTCAGCGACGCCGAGGTGATGACGGTGGCGGCGGTGGCGCGCCGCCACGCGCTGGGGTGGCATCTGGTGATGGCGCTGGTGAGGGCCTGGGCGGGGCTCGTCACGGAGCATCGCCGCACCCGGCGCTGGCGGGTGCTGTTGGTCGATGAGACCTCGATGCGCAAGCGCCACCGCTATGTGACGGTGATCGTCAACGGCGACACCGGCGGCGCCCTGGCGATGGTCGAGCACCGCAGCAGTGCTGCGCTCACAGCGTTCTTGATGCAACAGCCACACAAGTGGCGCAGAGGAGTCAAGGTCGTCGTCACCGACGGCTCCCGCGCCTACAAGGCGTCGGTGGAGGCCTGCCTGCCGGGCGCGCGCCATGTGCTTGACCGCTTCCATGTCATCAGGTGGTTCGCGGCGGGGCTCACCGCGGTGCGCCGAGACATCCAGCGCCGCGAGCCCCACGGCGTCACCCCGGCCTTCGATCCCGAGGTGTTCGGTGCCCGGTTCTTGCTGATGCGCAGAGACGACCAGCTCAATGACACAGACCGGGCCCGCCTCGACGCCCTCCTGGGCGCCCACCCCCGCCTCAAAGCCGGCTGGCAGGCCCTACAGGAACTCCACGGCCTCTACCTCGCAGACGACCACCACGGCGCCCTCGAAACGCTCGGGCGGTTCTGCGACCTCTACGAAACCGGACAGCTGCCCGAGTTCCACAACATCGTCGACACCATCATCGCCCGCTCCGACGAGATCTTGGCCCAACACCACACCGACCGGGCCTCCAACGCACGCATCGAGGGCACCAACAACCTGCTCCAAGTACTGCGACGCACCGCACACGGCTTCACCAACCCCGCCAACTTCGAAGCCCGAGGCCTGCTGACAACGTGACCAGCCCACCAGTGCCAGCAACCCCTCATCCCACGTTTACGCGAAGGGCGCTACAGTTGCCATTGATGTCAGCACCCTACGTCGTCGTGGTGATTCACCAGGGTCTAGGCGACTTCGCCTCTGACGTGCGCCAAGCTCTGCAAGAAGCGACGCGTGAGATTCTGTTGCAGCCGGATCTGCTTGAGTTCCGCGACGGGCTCGTCGACATCGATCCTGATGCCAGCGCCGCTGTCGTGTACCTCTGCAGCCAGGTGGGAGGCTCAGACGACAACATCGACGCGGCTCTGGCAGAAGCTCTGAACCGACAAATCCCCGTCATGCCCTTGGTGCGTACTTCGGGGCGACAAGGAGTGCTTGACGAGTTGTCTCCTTCGATTCGACGCCTCAACGCGGCTGACTGGGAAGGTCAACGCGGTCAATCGCTGGCGACGCTGCTCGGAATGCTCGGGCTTGTCGAGCACGAACGTAAGGTCTTCATCTCATATCGTCGGAGCGAGTCGACGCCGCTGGCGACACAGCTTCACACTGAGTTGGCGCGCGGCCGGTTCGATGTCTTCTTGGATCGATACTCTGTTGCGCCCGGTGAGGACTTCCAGCGAAGACTCAACCAGGATCTTGAAGATACTGCGTTCATGCTCCTGATCGAGAGTCCTAAACTTCGCGAGTCCCGTTGGGTTCAACATGAGATCACCTACGCGCACAGCCACAGGATCGGGGTTCTTGCCTTGACCACACCAGATGTTGCGGACGGCGACCTGGTCCTTTCGATCGACGAGGCATTCCGGATGAGGCTCAACCCTGAGGACGTGACCGATGAAGGGGAGCTGACAGAAGAGCGGCTCCGACATGTAGTCCTTCGTATTGAACTAGCACATGCCCGCGCCCTTCGCCGACGACGAGAACAGTTGCTTGGCAGCGTCAGGGACAAACTGTTTCAGGGCGGCTACGACTGTGAGCCAATCAATGACTGGGCGGTTCTTGCGACTCGGCCAAGCCGGGAGCCGTCTGTGTTCCTAGTGACGCCGCGTCGCCCCCGGCCGGAGGATTTGTTCGACCTGCACCGTCTCCACAACAAGGCGGCGTCGAATTCCAGTAACGGGATGTCAGGAGTACTAGTGCATGACGTCAAGCATGTGGGCGTTAAAGAGCGCGAAGTGCTGGCGTGGGTGGCTGAGTCCTGGTCCTATGAATCCCTGCTACTTCACGAGTGGGTCCTCTCGGATGCCGCGGCTGCGGGGGGGGGGGGTGACATGACCTCGCTTGCGAATCGTCATGTCCTCCTCTCAGCCAGCTTCCCCTCCGGCGAGCGGGCTGTGGATGTGCGGCCGTTCGACGCAGCAGCCATAGCAGACGCGGTGACGGCTGTGGTGCGAGCGGTGCTTGTGAGCGGCGGGAAGCTGCTTTTTGGAGGACATCCGACCATTACCCCTCTCGTACTCCTTATCGGCACTGAACTCGGAGTGCGGCACGCGGTCGACATCTTTCAGTCCGAGTGGTTCAGGGAGGACGTGACCGACGAGACTGTTGCATTGATCGAGTCTGGGGTTGGCACAGTTCATTGGACCCCGAGGCTGCCCACGCGGGAGGCGAGCCTCGGACTAATGCGTGAGCGCATGCTCAGCTTCACTCGACCGGCCGGGGCAGTGTTCATCGGAGGCATGTCGGGCATACACGAGGAGTACGCCGAATTCGGCAGAGTGTGTCCGGCAGTCCCAAGGCTCCCGCTCTTCGGCCCAGGTGGTGCCGCCGCGCAACTGTTGATCGACAAGGAGGGCATGTCCGACGCCCTGTCGGAGCACCTCCGCTCACGGCACTACCCCTTCGTGGCATCGCAGATCGTCACTTCGCTCGTAGCGGGAGCATCCAAGTAGCAGAACAGTTCAACATTCTCGAACCTGGTGGGCCCCACTGGTGAGACGCAACGGCTCCGTCTCAGAGTTGGCGAGGAGGCAAGGCTGCCAGATGCTGCATGTCGTGCTGCGGACTCAAGCGAGGGATGGAGCAGCCCCTGCGGCGCTTAGCTGACGGCATGCTGGAGCGCGCCCGTGTAGCACAGCTACCGGAGCCAGTGTCGCCCAGCTACCGGAACCGCGTCCGAGAAGTGGAACACACCTACCGGAGCCAACGCGTCAAGCATGTACCGGGACAGTACACACCGTTTCCGGGACCGCATATTAGAAAATCCATTAGAAGATCGCCCTGGACGCGGTGAAGCCCAGACCAATGCACATGCTCTGGCCTGGGCTTTTGTTGGTGGCGGGGGTAGGAATTGAACCTACGACCTTCGGGTTATGAGCCCGACGAGCTACCTGACTGCTCCACCCCGCAGAGCGACTCTACCGGGGCGGCCGCCTGCGTGCAACATTCGCAAGCCATCGCTCATCACAACATCAAGGGGAGGCCCGTCCCGGGAGCGGCGACAGGCACTAGCCGGCCGGGCACCAACCGCCGCTGGTGGCGGGCGCCTGCTCCTCGATCGGCCAGGACCGTGGCCGTGCCGTGCAGCGCGGGCTCGGCGCTACCCGTCGAATTGCTGGAGCAGACGCTGGAGGATCTCGTCCTGGCGGCGGCGCAGATCGGCCAGCTCGTCGATCAGCTGCCGAGACTCCTCCGGAGTCAGCTCCCCCACGCCGACCGGCCGCGACGCTCCGACGGACGGACCGTCGGCACCGTCGAGCCGCTGCACAGGCTCGACCGGCAGCGGAGCGTCCCCGTCGGTCGCCACCGGCGGCAGAGCCACCCCGCTGAAGTCCGAACCCGGGTACAGGTCCTCGAGCGCCTCGCCCAGCGTCTTGCCCAACGCGGTGCGGTTGCCCACCGAGGCGATCACCCCGGCCAGCAGCGGGATCTGGGTCCCCTGTGCCCGCACATACATCGGCCGCACATACAGCACCGAGTCCTCCACGGGCAGCAACAGCATGTCGCCGAAGTCCACCTGCGATCCCTGGTCGTTCAGCAAGGTCAGCTCCCGGCTGATGGCCGGGTTGGTGGACACGTTCGACGCCACGATGGCGGGACCCGGCGCCAGCAGGTTCGACATCTCATAGGACACAAGCCGCGACGATCCGTCGGCGCGGGTCTCGCCCACCATGAACGCTGTGAGCTCCTTGCGGCTGTCGTCCTCGGAGACCGGCACGAACGAGCGCAGGGCCACGTAGGACGCCTCCTCCTCGCCGGGCAGCTGGATCAGCGAGTAGTACGCCGGAACCCGCCGCTCGCGTCGAGTCAGCAGCCCCCGGTCGCCGACCACCGACTCGGCGGTGCCCCCGGCCTGCACGCTGCGGCCCGGATCCTGGGCCACCGCCCAGCGCTCAGTGCCGATGATCAGCGCCTCGGGGTCGGACACCTGGTAGGAGGCCCACATGTTGGTCTGCACCGTGAACAGGTCGGTCGGGAAGCGCAGGTGGGAGCGCAGATCGTCGGGCATCTCGGAAAAGTCGGTGAACAAGTCGGGGAAGGCCGCCTGCCACGCGGCCACGATCGGATCATCGACCGGCATCACATACAGCGTCACGTCGCCGTCGTAAGAATCGACTACCGCCTTGACAGAGTTGCGAATGTAGTTGACACTGCCCGCAGCCAGCTCGGCGCCGAAATCGAGTCCGCTGGTGTCGGCGTTCTGCGAGTAGGGGTAGCGGTTGGTAGTGGTGTAGGCGTCGAGCACGTAGTGGATGCGGCCGTCGAAGACCACCGGGTAGGCGTCGGAGTCGAACTCCAAGAACGGGGCGATGCTCTTCACCCGGTCCCGGGCGTCGCGGATGTAGATGATGCTGGTGTCGCCGTCGACGAAATTGGAGATCAGCGGATCGAGCTGCCCGAAGCGAAGTGCGAAGGCGCTCTGGCGCAAGAACGACCCCATGTTGACACCGCCGTCGCCTGTGTAGCGGAAGCTCTCCTCGCGGCCCTGGCCGTCCACATAGTCGACCTCGTCGCGGGTGGCGCCTACCAGAGCGTAGCCGTCGAGGTTCTCCCCCACATAGATCTGAGGCTCGTCGAGATGCAGGTCGATGGTCGGATCCACCTCGACGGGCAGGCCGCCGGTGATGAACACCGGGCTGCCCCGAACGTCTGTGGCGTTGGCCCTGGCGATGGCCAACCCGTAGCCGTGGGTGATGGCCACATGCTGGCGCTCCCACGAGCCCAGCTCGCTCAGATTGAGCTCGCGGGCGGCCAGCACCACCTGGGTCAGCTCGCCGTCCACCTCGTAGCGGTCGACGTCGAGCACCGAGGAGAAGCGATAGAAGTCCCGCTCGCCCTGATCCTTCTCGAAGGTGTCGGTAAGGGTGAGCGGATCGAGGATCCGGGTGTTGCGCACTGTCTGGGCCGCCGAGCGCAACTGGGCCGGAGTGGGATTCTCACGGTAGTCGAACACCTCGAGGGCCACATCGCTGTCGGGGACCAGCGAGTAGGCCGCCCGGGTGGCCGCGATGTTGTCGTCGGTGTAGACGGACTCGCGGGCGGTGGTGTTGGGATCGACCTGGAACCGCTGCACGAACGCGGGGTACATGTTGCCCATCACCAAGGCGGTGAAGGCCCACAGGCCCACGGCCAGCACCGGCAGCACCCAGCCCCGCCGACGCAGGTTCACCACCAGCAGCACCACCGCGAACAGCGAGATCAACAGCAGCAGGTTGAGAGCCGGGAGCTTCGCCTTGACGTCGGTGTAGAGGGCGCCGTCCACCACGCCCCGGTCCGAGACAGTGAGCTCGAAGCGCGACAGCCAGTAGTCCGCCGCCTTGACCAGGGCCAGTGCGGCCAGGATCGCCGACAGATGCACCTTCACCGACGGCAGCACCCGTGGCGTTCCCCGCGGCACCTGGCCCCTGATGCCGCCGTTGATGTAGTGGGAGATGCCGATCACGACGAGAACGATCATCACGGCGGCGAACAGCCAGTTCACAACGAACGTGAGGAACGGCAGCCGGAAGACGTAGAAGCCGATGTCGGTGTCGAACAACGGATCGACGACGCCGAAGTCCTTGCGGTTTATGAAGAGCAGCCACTCCTCCCACTGGTTGGACACCCCGGACGCGGCCAGCAGCGAGAACAGCGCCGACACGGCAAGTCGCACCAGCCGGGTGCGGCCCGACAGCACCTCGTGGAAGCGGCCGAGCATCTCCTCCTCAGGACCGGGTGGGCGGACCTTCGGCTTGAGGCGGTCGGCGATCAGCAGGTTGATCCAGATCAGGACGAAGAAGGCCGCCGCGAAGATCGCGAACAGGGCGATCTTCGCCAGAAGCACTCGCCCCCACACGTCGGTCCGGCCCAGTGAATCGAACCACAGATAGTCGGTGTAGAAGCGGGCGATGCCTCGCAGCGACAGGAGCAGGCACACCAAACCGGCCGCTACCAGAATCGCGACGAAGCGGGCTCTCCTAGAGCCGAATCTGAACCTGCCGCCGGGCGTGGGGGGAGTCACGATGTTCACCGAAGGTCACCATATCGGCTCCGGAGGACAGTCAAGGCCATCTCGACCGCGATCTGGCCGTCACCGCCTCACGGCGCCTGCGCCGACCACCCAGCCGAGAAGGCTGCTTCGGCTGCGATGTCCCCCCGGAGAGACCGGGACTCACGGTAGATCGCTCGCACCGCTGCGCCGAGCTCGTCCAGATCGTCGGTGCTCTCGACCAGCTCGCCGAGACGCTCCCGCAGGGGCTCCACCAATTCGGCCAGGACGGCGCGGCCGGCCGCCTCGAGGTCGACGTCGTCGATGCTCACGTCGATGTCGGACGCGAAGTCCTGCATCGGCACCCGAACGGCGCGGGTGTATGCCTCGGAGTCGCCGGTGATCGCGGAGCGCACGGCTCGGACCCCGTGGCGGCGCAAAGCGTCGAGCAGATCGCCCTGCTCGTCCACGACCAGCCGCTTGAGCCTGCGGCCGATCCCACCCACCGCCGCGGCCCGGGCCGCGGCGACGAGATCGTCGGACTCGACGGTCGCCCCGGCTGCTCCTGCATACCCGCCGGACTCGACGGCCGCCCCGGCCGCCCCTGCATACCCGCCGGACTCGACGGCCGCCCCGGCCGCTCCTGCATACCCGCCGGACTCGACGGCCGCCCCGGCTGCTCCTGCGTACTCGTCGGCGAGTTCGTCGGGCTCGTCGGCGAACCCGACGATCGCTTCGGAGGCCTCGGCCCCCGAGACCGCGCCGCCGTCGGGCTCAGCCCGCGATGTCTCGGCGAGCCGCGGCTCCGGCTCGGGGACGTGCTGGGAGGTGATCGACCTCAGCCGCGCGAAGATGGCGCCAGCATCCCCGGACGGTTCCTCGGACACGGACCCGGTCTCGGACTCGGCAGCCGCCGGCTCGGCCCCGACGACACCGGACGCCGCGGCGGGCTCGGAAACAGCGGCCCCGACGACACCGGACGCCGCGGCGGGCTCGGAAACAGCGGCCCCGAACGCCGCGGCGCCCCCCGCGGCATCGGACTCGGGCGCAGCGGTCGCCGGCGCGGCGCTGTCGGGAACCCCGAAGGATGGCCGCTGCTGCGGAACGCCGCCGGAGTCGAAGCCGGCATCGCTCTCTGCCTCCACGTCGTAGAGCCGGACCGCGGCCGACGAAGGCTCCGTGCTCAAACCCGCCCGATCGGCGTACTCGCCCTCCTCTTCGAACCTGTCGAGGCTGTCCGGTCCGTCGGGCCTTCCTGCGCCGGCGGCCTCACCGTCCTGCTCGAGCGCCGTGCCGGCATCTGCGCCGGTCCCCGACGCGGCCCGGTCCTCCTCGCCGGGCCGGGCGTCCGAAGGCTCTCCGGCCGGGCGGGCCGAGGCGATCTCCGCTTCGAGCTCGGCGACAGACGGCTCCGGCTGGCCCGCGACGCGCAGTGCGGCCTGCTGCGCGGCGGCCGCCGCCCGGGGCTCGGCCCGGTCCAGTTCCGCGATCCATCCGTCGAGACCCTCGCGGAAGATGCCAAGAGCCTCCCGCAGACGATCGCGCGTCACCCGGACCCGCTCCACCTCGACGCTGTGCTCATGAAGCTTGCTAGCCAGGTCGGCCAGGACCCGCTCGCGGACGGTCTGGGCCTCCGCCACCATGCGCTTGCCCCGCTCGCGGCCCTGCTCGACGACGACGTCCGCGGCCGCCCCGGCCTCCTCGACCATCCGGGCACACTCGACCTCGGCGCGCTCGACCTGCAGACGGGCCGCGTCGGTGGCCGACTGCAGGACGCGGGTCGCCTCGTCGCCCAGAGCCTCCGCTACCCGACGCGAGTCGAGCGTCTCCGCAGGAGTGGCCTCGAGTTCTGTGATCCGGCCCTCCAGCGAGCCGACCAGGGCGTTGAGCCTGCGGACCTCCGCCGCAGCCATGCGCAGCCGGGCGCGGACGGGCTCGGGCTCGTAGCCGCGGCGCACCGTGGCAAAGTCGATCTCCTCCACCGCTGCCGGGTCTATCCCGTTTCCGTGGCCCGATCCGTGGCTGTCTCCCATGGCTCCTCCGAGGCCGCGGCCCGCGCCGGTGCGGGGCAGGCCGTCGACTGCCGCTGTCGCCACAGATGGTAGGGCGCGGGAGAGCGCCACCGGTTCATGCCTGAAGACGTCCCCTGCAGGTGAGCGCAGACCGGTGCGAACCGTTCGCGTCGCTGCGGCACCGCTCCCCCCCAGCCACCGCCGTAGCGGACGACCATCCCGTCGACGCAGCGCTGCTCGCGTCGCTGCGGCACCGCTCCCCCCCAGCCACCGCCGTAGCGGACGACCATCCCGTCGACGCAGCGCTGCTCGCGTCGCTGCGGCACCGCTCCCCCTCAGCCACCGCCGTAGCGGACGACCATCCCGTCGACGCAGCGCTGCTCGCGTCGCTGCGGCACCGCTCCCCCTCGGCCGCCGCTGCCTGCGGACGTGAGTCAGCCGAGCAGGCGGCCGACAGGGTCGCCTCCGACATCGGCCAGCGCCTGCAGCGCTTCCTCCAGGTTGGCCACGCCCACCACCGGGACGTCGCCGGCGCCCGACCGGGCCTCGTCCACCGACCCCTCGGGCACGATCATCAGTCCGGCGCCCGCATCTCGGGCCGCGACCGCCTTCTGGACGACGCCCCCGACATCGCCAACGGATCCGTCGAGGCGGATGGAGCCGGTTACGGCGACCCGCTTGCCGCCGGTGAGCTCGCCCCGCGACAGCACGTCGAGCATGACCAGCGTGAAGGCCAGCCCGGCCGAGGGTCCCCCCACCGAGCCCGATGAGATGTCCACGTCGAACGGCAGCGGCGACCGCTCGACCCGCTCGGTCACGCCGCTCACCCCTATGTAAGGACCGCCGTTGTCGGGATGGACTCCGAGCCTTACCTCCACGTCGTGCAACTCATGGGTCTCCGAGTCCTCCACCGTGATCACAGCCACCGCGCCCGGCTCCAGCGGCGCCAACACCGCTCGGAGCGCGTCCACCGTGGTGACCGGTTCGCCGTCGATCGACAGGATCACGTCGCCAGGCTCGAGCAGGCCGTCGGCCGGGCCGCCGGGGACCGTCCGGAGGAACAGCACTCCGGTGAAGTCGGCCGCATGCACTCCGAGACGCTGGAGGGCGACGATTGTGGCCACGTCCTTGGAGCTGGCCATCAGATGACGGTTGCGTTCGCGCTGCTCTGTGTCGCTGCGGTTGCCGAAGACCGAATCCCGGCTGCGCAGGTCGATCGCGCCGTCGAGCGAGGACCTGATCCAGTCCAGCACGGTCAGTTCGCTGTCGATCGCCACGGTGAGAAACAGGATCTCGCCCTCGGGATCGAACAGGTCGATACCGTCGGCCTCCACCCGGCCGGAGGCGGCTATGGCTGTGCCGGGCAGGAAGGCCACCGCGCCCTCGTCCACCACCGAATGGCCGGGCAGCACCCGGCCGGCCCAACGGGCAGGAGCGAAGTACGCCCCGGCGATGAGCGCCAACCCCAGGACGCCGCCGACGACCACCGGACCCAGGCTCCAACTCGGCCAGCGACGGCCGGCCGAGTCAAACGAAGGCGGCGGGGGCGGCGGACGCCCGCCCGGCGCATCCGGGGGCCTATCCGTCGCAGGCGAAGGCGGCAATGGAGAAGCTAGCGTGGCAGACCGTCCAGTCGTCTTCGCTCGGGTGCCGCTCATTCGTGCGGTGCCCGCACCCCAAGGTACCGCCATGGCGACAGCACCGACCACCGGCGAGGCTCTCCCCAACGCTGAGCCCGACGACACCGCACCCAGCAACACCGCACCCGACAACACCGCACCCGACAACACCGCACCCAGCAACACCGCACCCGACAACACCGCACCCAGCAACACCGCACCCAGCAACACCGCACCCGACAACACCGCACCCGACAACACCGCACCCGACAACACCGCACCCGACAACACCGCACCCAGCAACACCGCACCCGACAACACCGCACCCGACAACACCGCACCCGACAACACCGCACCCGACAACACCGCACCCGACAACACCGCACCCGACAACACCGCACCCGACAACACCGCACCCGACAACACCGCACCCGACAACACCGCACCCAGCAACACCGCACCCAGCAACACCGCACCCGACAACACCGCACCCGACAACACCGCACCCGACAACACCGCACCCAGCAACACCGCGCCCGACGACGACCGGGCCTGGTCGCGGACGGCCCGATGGGCCCGCCGATCGGCGAGCAAGGCGCTGCGGTCGTCGCCGCCGACCGTCGCCGAGCGCCGAGTCCGGTTGATCGACGTGCTGCGGGTCCTCGGACTGGCCCGGCGGGCCGTGCCCCGTCCGCTGGTTGGGCCGAAGGCGTATCCGCAGTGGTGGCAGCGGCTGCTGGCTCTGGTCGCGTTGATCGCGCTGGTAGCGGGAATCGGCTTCGCGCTGGCGGCGCTGGTGGGCCTGCTGGTGGTGGTCGCCGGCCTCCTGCTGGAGCAGGCCGTCTCCTGAGGGCCGAGCAGATGGACCCAGGCGCGCGGCAGGCGCTCCAGCCGCTCCCGGCACCGCCGTCACAACGTAGGGTGGACCCACAATCGCAGAAGGCACCGCGAGCAGGAAGCGCCGTCGAGCGACGCCGGGAAGCGGCCGTGGCGGGCCACACCGGCGACATCGCCGGAGCCGGGAGACACCTCCACGACGCCGACCCGACGGTGCGCTCCAGTGCGCTGCGGGCCTTGGAGAGAGCGGGCGGCCTCACTGCCAGGCAACTCGACGGCGCTCTCAACGATCCCGCCGCGGCCGTTCGTGTGACCGCGCTCGAACTGGCCGCATTTCGTGCAGACATAGCCACGGCAGCGGCGGCGGGCCTGCTGGCCGACGAAGACCATCGGGTAGTGGAGGCCGCCGCCTGGGCCTGCGGCGAGAAAATCTCAGCGAACGGCGCCGGCACGTCGGAGCCCGGGACGGACGCGGCGCTGGCGGCGCTCTCGCGCGTGGCCCGTCACCACGCCGATGCGCTGTGCCGGGAGTCGGCCATCGCCGCCCTGGGCGCGATCTCCCATGCGGCAGGACTGCCGGCGATCCTTGCCGGGCTGAACGACAAGCCCGCGGTCCGCCGCCGGGCGGTTATAGCGCTCGCCCCCTTCGACGGGCCCGAAGTGGACGCCGCGCTGCTGCGAGCATCCAGTGACCACGACAAGCAGGTGCGGGCAGCCGCGACGGAACTGCGCGGCTGCCAGTCGCAGGACGGTCGTCCCACCGGCGAGGCCGGCAACAGCCGCGGAGACGGACCAAGCAGCCCGCCCGACTAACGAGACCGGAGCAGCGACCAGGCCGACGATCTGTCCCGCCGCGGAGACGGACCAAGCAGCCCGCCCGACTAACGAGACCAGAGCAGCGAGCGGCGCCGGCTATTCGAAGTCGTCGTTGAAGATCGAGAAGTCCATGCCGAGTTGCTCGAGGCACCGGCCCGCGCCGCGCACCACCGTCTCCAGCGGGGCGTCCACCCGCCGAACCCGCAACGACATCTCCCGCGACAGCCGGATGTCCATCCCCCTGAGCAGCCCTCCCCCTCCGACGAGGAACACGCCGCGGGCGATCAAGTCCTGGGCCAGTTCGGGCGGCGACTGCGACAGGCAGCTCAGCACCGAGTCGACCATGGCGCTCACCGGCTCGTCGATCGCTCTGCGGATCTCCTCCGGCGCCACCACCGTGGTCTTGGGCATGCCCGACATCAGTTCCCTGCCGCGGATCTCCGCCGCGGTCTCGCTGCGGGTCGGGGCAGCCGACCCGACCACGATCTTGGTGTGCTCCGCGGTGGGCTCGCCGATAGCCATGCCGTACTCGCGCCGCATGTGGGCCTGGATGGCGTCGTCGATGTCGAACGAGCCCACCCTCACAGCCTCCAGAGCCACGATCCCGCCCAGGCTGAGCAGGGCGGTCTGGGTAGTGCCGCCCCCAATGTCGATCACCATCGACCCGACCGGCTCGTCGATGGGCAGACCCGCGCCGATGGCGGCGGCCATGGGCTGGTCGATCAGCCGTACTTCGATCGCCCCGGCCCGACGGGCGGCCTCCTGCACGGCCCGCTGCTCGACCTGAGTGATCGCCGACGGCACGCACACCACCACACGGGCCCGGTTGATCCTGCTCACCCCCACCTGCCTCAGCAGGATCCTGATCATGTCCTGGGTGATCTCGAAGTCGGTGATGGCGCCCTTCCTCAGCGGTCGACGGGCCACGATGTGGCCGGGAGTGCGCCCCAGCATCCGACGAGCCCTGTGGCCCACCGCCAGCAGCTCGTTGGTGCTGGTGTTGAGCGCAACCACCGACGGCTCGTTCAGCACGACCCCCTGCCCGCGGGCGTACACCAGGGTGTTCGCGGTGCCCAGATCGATAGCCAGATCGCGGGGCAGGGCTCAGCGCTCCGAGGCGGCGGGCGCGTCTGCGGCCGCGTCCGCTGCGGTGCGGGAGGGAGGATCGGGATGCAGGGGACCGAGCGACGCGGAACGGCTCGCGCTGGGGCTGCGGGAGGGAGGATCGGGATGCAGGGGACCGAGCGACGCGGAACGGCTCGCGCTGGGGCTGCTGGAGGGAGGATCGGGATGCAGGGGACCGAGGCTGGAGACGCCGCTGGCCGGACCGACGGAGCGACCCGGAACGCCCGACACCGCCTCGAGCTGCCTGAGGAACGGGACAGGACGGCGCCAGGTGACCTTGCGGAGCACCCACAGCAGCATCGAACCGACGGCAGCCAAGCCCAGAGACGCCAGCACCAGCAGCACCGAGCCTCTCACCGGACACCCTTCGCGACGCGCGCTGCGCCCAGGCGACAACGGCCAGCGACCGGCAGCACCGAGCCCCTCACCAGACACCCCTCGCGACACCATCGACCCCGACCCCAACGCCCAGCGGCCAGCAGCACCGAACCCCTCACCAGACACCCCTCGCAACACCATCGACCCCGACCCCAACGCCCAGCGACCGGCAGCACCGAACCCCTCACCAGACACCCCTCGCAACACCATCGACCCCGACCCCAACGCCCAGCGACCGGCAGCACCGAGCCCCTCACCAGACACCCCTCGCGACACCATCGACCCCGACCCCAACGCCCAGCGACCGGCAGCACCGAGCCCCTCACCAGACACCCCTCGCGACAGCCGGCGCCCCGGCCGCCCCCGCGTCCCCGCGACCAGACACCACAACGCTCGCCCCGGCAACCTCGCCGCCCGCGACCGTATCGCCGGCACCGCCGGCGCCCGAAGCCACATCGACGAGATGCTGGGCCTCCAAGCCCCAGCTCTCGCCTCCGCGCCATCGCTCCCGCTTCCAGATCGGAACCGTGGCCTTGAGGGCGTCGATAGCGAAACGGGCCGCCTCGAAGGCGGCGTCGCGGTGGGCGGACGACACAGCCACCACCACGGCGGACTCGCCCACCGCCACCGGCCCCACCCGATGCAGCATCGCCACCCGTCCCAGGTCGTCCCAGCGGACCCGCATCTCGGCGGCGATCAGCCGCAGCCTGGGCTCCACCTGGTCTTCGTAGGCCTCGTAGTGCAGGAGGTCCACGCCGGGCCGGCCGGCCGAGTGGTCGCGCGCCGTGCCGCTGAACTGCACGACGGCGCCGCAGCCGGGCAGCACCGCCCAGGCTGCTGTCTCCGCCGACGGCAGCGGTTCGGATGACAGCCCGAGCCAGGTGTCGCCGGTGTCAGGGGGTGCGATCACTGTGAGACATCGTAATGGTGCGATCTCAGGCGCGGCGGAGGCGGCCCCGCTTGTGGACGGCTCGGGCCACCAGGACGGCGACGACCAATGCCCCCGCCACCACCGTCGCCGCGGCGGCGAGCAGCAGCTCCTGCCGGCGCCGGGCCGGGAGAGACTCCATCAGACGGGGCTCGTGGGAGACCACCCACGCCTCTTCGTTGCTGTGCGCGGCCCTCCATCCCAGCTCCCGCAGCCGGTCGTTGGCGACCACCCACGGGTGTGTGGTGTAGGGCACCACGCCCGGCGGCGTCGGCGCCAGGCCCCAGCGCCAGCGCAGCGCGCTCAGGACTCTCACCAGATGCGACGGTGCCCGCAGCCTGGGACGGCGGCCCTCGAGGCCTGCCAGAGTGTCGGGAGGGATCCATCCGTCGGGCGCGACGTTCAGGAACCCGTCGTAGCCGGCGTCGACCGCGGTGACGACAGCCGCGGCCAGGTCGTCGGCGTGCAGGTACTGCACCGGCGGGTCGCCGTCATCGGCGGCCACACCCGACCGGGCCGCCCTCAGGGTGGCGGCCAGTTGGCCCAGGCGGTCCTCGGCCACCACCGCGGCGGGCCGCAGCACCGTGACGGAGCGGCCGGGGGCCGCAGCCCACTGCTGGGCCATCCCCTCCAGCCGGCGCCGTTGCACCGCCCAGTCGAAGTCGGGGTTCGGCCGCACCGTGGCGTCCTCAGTGATCGGCACCGGATTGTCCCTCCATGCGCCGTAGACCATCGCCGACGACATCACCACCAGGTGGGGGACACCCACCGCGGAGAGAGCGTCGAGCACCCGGCGCAGCAGGGCGGCCTCCAGCTCGGCCTCAGCGGGATCGAGCGTGCCCGCGGTCACCGTCGAAGCCAGATGGACCACGGCGTCGGCCCCCGAGAACAGGCCAGCGAGGTCGGCGTCGGCCAGATCCGCCTGCTTGGCGACGACCAACCCACAGGGGGCGTAAGGAGCGTCCCGGTCGATGGCCACGACA
Organism: Acidimicrobiales bacterium; assembly: GCA_965116865.1. GTDB lineage: Bacteria > Actinomycetota > Acidimicrobiia > Acidimicrobiales > Aldehydirespiratoraceae > Aldehydirespirator. The sequence goes on from OZ220727.1 coordinate 2,167,898, forward strand.
GCCATGTCCGGCTTTTGGGCCAACCGGACGATGACGCGACGGCCCACAGAGCCGCGGGCGCCGGTCACCACTACCCGGGTCATGGCCACAGACACGGGACCGTCACGGACATGCGGGCACCGCGGGTCGGACCGGCTGGAAATCGAAGCCGCCTGGACCACAGACACGGAACCATCACGGACATGCGGGCACCGCGGGTCGGACCGGCTGGAAATCGAAGCCGCCTGGACCACAGACACGGAACCATCACGGACATGCGGGCACCGCGGGTCGGACCGGCTGGAAATCGAAGCCGCCTGGACCACAGACACGGAACCATCACGGACATGCGGGCACCGCGGGTCGGACCGGCTGGAAATCGAAGCCGCCTGGACCACAGACACGGAACCATCACGGACATGCGGGCACCGCGGGTCGGACCGGCTGGAAATCGAAGCCGCCTGGACCACAGACACGGAACCGTCACGGACATGCGGGCACCGCGGGTCGGACCGGCTGGAAATCGAAGCCGCCTGGACCACAGACACGGAACCGTCACGGACATGCGGTCGCCGCGGGCGGGACAACTGAGCCTCATCCCCCTACGATGCCGTCATGAGCGGCGATCCGCCAACAGAGGACAGCCCCGACGAGTCTTTCGAAGGCCCGGAAGGACTCGAAGGACTCGAAGGACTCGAAGGCATGCAGGGACTCGAAGGCCTGGAAGGACTCGAAGGACTCGAAGGCATGCAGGGACTCGAAGGCCTGGAAGGACTCGAAGGACTCGAAGGCATGCAGGGACTCGAAGGCTCAGCCGGGCCGGACGATCCGGATGAGCCACCGAGCGGGCCGGGAGGACTGGGCGGACTGGGGGGACTGGGAGGCATTCCGGTGATCGGAGACCTGATGCGGACGCTGCACTCGGCCGCGCCCGGCACCGACCACGCCCGCGAGGTGGGCCGGGCCATCGCCTGCGGCGGGGTCTCGGAGCCCAACATCGACCCTTCCGAGCGCATCGCCGTCGAGCAGCTCGTGCGGGTGGCCGAACTGCGGGTCGCCGACGCGACCGGCCTGCAGCCCGCCCCGGGGGCGACTCTGCGGGTGGAGGTGGTGAACCGCGCCGGCTGGTCGGACCGCACCGTCGGCGACTACGGCGACCTGTTCGGCGCGCTCAACAAGTCGATATCGGCGAGCCTGGAACAGGATCTCGACGACATGCCCGACGACCCGATGGCCGCGATGCTGGCCGGCATCACCCAAATGATCGGCCCCACCATGCTGGCCCTCACAACCGGCGCCATGGTCGGCCGCCTCGCGCGGCACGCCCTCGGCGGCTACATCCTGCCGGTGCCCCGACCGGCCGGCAAGCCGATGCTGATCGCGCTGCCCAACGTCGACGAGTTCAGCCGGCAGTGGTCTCTCGACACCGACGACGTGCGCCTGTGGGTGTGCGTCCACGAAGCCGTCCACAGCGCGGTGTTCGGCGTGGCTCACGTGCGCGACACGGTCAGCGACCTGCTGGTGCGCCATGCGGCCGCGTTCGAGAGCAACCCCCAGCGCATCGAGGAGCTGCTGGGCGACTTCGACCCCGGAGCGGGCGGCCTCGACGCCCTCGCACGGCTCCAGTCCGAATTGGGCAGCCCCGACGTCATCCTGGGAGCGGTGCGCTCACCGGCCCAGGAGGCGCTCCTGCCTCAGACGACCGCCCTGCTAGCGGCCATCACCGGCTACGTCGACTTCACCATGGACCGCATCGGCGCCGACCTGATCGGCTCGTACGACCGCCTGTCGGAGGCTTTGCGGCGCCATCGGGTGGAGGCCGGCGCATCCGACCGGTTCGTGGAGCGGCTCCTCGGCCTCGAGCTCGACCAGGCCCAGTACGAGCGGGGAACGGCCTTCGCCGCGGGGGTGGTGGAACGCGCCGGAACCGACGGGCTCCGGCGGCTCTTCAGCCACCCGGGCAACCTGCCCACCCCCGCAGAGGTCGACGCGGCCGGCCTGTGGCTGGCCCGCATCGACCTGCCCCGCTGAGAGCGGACGCGGCCGGCCTGTGGCTGGCCCGCATCGACCTGCCCCGCTGAGAGCGGACGCGGCCGGCCTGTGGCTGGCCCGCATCGACCTGCCCCGCTGAGAGCGGACGCGGCCGGCCTGTGGCTGGCCCGCATCGACCTGCCCCGCTGAGAGCGGACGCGGCCGGCCTGTGGCTGGCCCGCATCGACCTGCCCCGCTGAGAGCGGACGCGGCCGGCCTGTGGCTGGCCCGCATCGACCTGCCCCGCTGAGAGCGGACGCGGCCGGAGCGGGCGGGAGCTAACGGAGCGGGCGGCGGCGGCCTGCTACGAAGGACACCAACGCGAACGCCGCCATCGCCGCCACCACCGCGGCCCCCAGCCGGGGCGGAACAGGCACGACGACCGGCACGAACGCGCCTACCACCCAGGCGATCTGGAACCGGGCCTCGAAACGGGAGAACGAGCGTCCGTGGTTGGCGTCGGGAGCGTCGCGCTGCACCAGCGAGTCGAAGGCGAGCTTGCCCGCGGCGGCCGACACCGCCACACCGCCCGACAGCAGCGCCATACCCGTCAACCCGCCGGTCATCGAGGCCAGCAGCGCCATGCATCCGGCCACGGCCAGCGATCCGAGCAGGATCAGCTCCTCCACCACACGGCGGCTCAGCACGGGCGCGATCCGCACCCCTGCGAAGGCGGCAGCCCCGGCCACGGCCACCACCGCCGCGTAGTGCAAGAACGGAGCTCCCGGCTCGCCGACTATGTCGACGCCGCGTGCGGAGGCCGCCGCCCCGCCCAGCGCCGCGCCCGGCGCGCTCACGTCCAAGCCCTCCTCGCCGCCGCGCAGCGCGAACGCCAGCATGAACGTGACGAAACCCACCGCGCCCCGCATCACCGCCATCGCCGACGCCGACAACAGGATGGCGGACGCCCGCAGAGCGGAACGCTCAGTCGATGAGGGTCCGGTCCGGGCCACCGGGATCCGGGGCAGCTGGAACGTGATCGCGGTCGCTGCCAGATAGCCGAGCGTCGCCGTGCCTGCAGCCAGCGCCGGGCTTGCCAGGAATGCCAGCGCCGCGCCGACGGCCGCGCCCAGCAGGCTCATCACCGCGCTGATCAGCGCCAAGCGGCTGTTGGCCTGCACCAGGCTGGACTCCGAGGTCACATAGCGGGGAACCACCGCGCTCTTGGCCACCGCGTAGGACTTCTGCAGCACTAGCAGCGCGAAGGCCTCCGGGAACAGCCACAGAGTGTCGAGGTGGCGGATCATGAGCAGGGCCACCGCCAGCCTGCCCACGTTGGTGACGAGGATCATGGCGCGGCGCCCTCCCGGCATCCGGTCGATGACCGGGCCGATCAGCGGCGTGACCACCGCGAACGGCGCCATGGTGAGGGCCAGGTACAGGGCGATGCGGTCGCGTGCCGCGTCGGGGCTGATCGAGAAGAAGATCGACCCGGCCAGAGCCACCGTGAGCACCGCGTCGGTGGCGGTGACCGCCGCGTGGACGCGTGCGAGGCGCTGGAACGGGCTGTAGGCGGGCACGGGCCGGTCCTGGTCGCTCACCCGGTCACGGCCCACTCCCTCAGGGTAGGCGACGCGAGCAGGCCGCAGCCGGTGCTGTCGCGGTCACGGGTCGTTGACGGCGGCGGTGGCGGTGACCGGACACCGTACAGGACCATGCCTTCGCCGACCGCCGGAGACGAGACCCACATCCACGACCGCCACGATTCGACGAGCCGAACGTCACTCTCGCCACGCAGCAAGCAACAACTGCACCGTGGCCACCGTTCCAGCGATCGTCAACAACTCATCCATCGGCAATGTCCTTTCATGCGGTGCGCCCGTCATGCGGTGCGCCCGAACGTCACGGACGCCCTTGACGCTGACGATGGTCGCAGAGGGGTGAGACACCCATGACCTGGCGGTGTCGAGCCGATTCGCTGGTGGGACGCCAGCTGAGGCAGAGCGAAAGAGCTGTCATCGCCTACGATGCAAGACGCTTGGCGGTACATAGCGTTGACGGCGCAGGACTCGAAGATCTGTATTACTGCCATTTTCGTCCAACCACGACTGCCATGATTGTCCGTGTCCGACTGACAGATTCATCCACAGTCTGGTTGCCTCAACCTTTTGTGGTTGCGTATCGGTTGCGATAGCCTATTCGTGTGACAGTCATCGAAGATCTGCTCGAAGGCGATCTGGCAGCCGGATCTGAAGCGGCTTGCGAGTTGCTTCCCGACGTGGTGGCCGCGCTCGACCATCTCGTGCCGCGGCTGACAACCCCTACGGATCGCACGACGGTCCGGCGCTACTTCGTGTTCACTGACGCAGCCGCACGCGCTCTAACGGGCCTGCCCGCTCGATGCCCCGAGGCGATGCCCGCTCCGGTCGTCATGTACGGGCTGCTGCGACGCAGCTGTGTCGAGGTGCCCTGGGTCGCGCCGTCCTGTGACGGCCGGGGCGCGCTCACAGTGCTCGTCGACCGTCTGCGGGGGTTCGCCGGCGGCCTTCCCCAGCAGTGCGTGCAAGCTCGCCGCGACATCGACGAGCACCGCTTCGCGTGGTTCCTCAAGACGATGGCGGCAGCCGAGCACGAGCAGCGCAGCGCCACTCCGCTGCGTCGGGCCATGACGACGCTGGACCTGTCGAGCAGCGACATCGCAGAGTTGATGGGCGTGAAGCGCCAAGCGGTCGAGAAATGGCTGCTGGCAGGGCCGCCTGCTGATCGCATCGCCAAGATCGGCGCTCTGGCAGAGATCGCGGACATCCTCAGCTACCGGCTTCGAGACGGGACCGCAGCAGTGGTCGTGCGTCGCCGCGCCGACGGCTACGGCGGCCGCAGCATGCTCAAGGTCATCGCCGACGATGACCATGAGTGGCTGCTGCGATCCGTCAGGGACAGCTTCGACTACACGCGTGTCGCCTGAGCCGTGCTGACTGTCGCGATCAACGGCATCTACTGCCGCGTCGCCGACCCCGAATGGGACGATCCGCTGGACCCGTCCTATGCCGCGTCGCGGGGCCAGCGCTGGAACCCGCCACAGATGGAGTGCCTGTACCTGAACCGAGACGAGGACACCGCCCGGGCCAACGTCCTGCGCCGCTTCGAGGGGCTGGCCTACGGCCCGGAGGATCTCGACCCTGCGACCGCGCCGGTGCTTGTTGAGGTCGCAGTGCCCGCCGGGCGGGCAGCCGACGCATACTCCGGTGACGGGCTCGCATCTCTCGGGCTGCCTAACACCTACCCGCGCAACGCCGATGGCAGCCTCATACCCCACAGCACCTGCCAACCCATCGGCACAGCGGTCCTCGATACCGGCCTCGACGGTGTCGACTACCGGTTCGCGGCCGCCGGCGGCGGCCGCGAACTGGCGTGGTTCCCCCGCGGCACCGCTGCACAGCAGAGATCGCGACGCACCTTCAACGACTGGTGGTAACTGCTCCGAGGTCGTCGGCTTCAGTGACGGACGGCCCCGTCACCACTGTGGCGAGCGGGCCACCTAGTGTCCCGAGTGGGGAATTCGTTGTAGATATGCTGGCATGGTCTCGAGGATCTCGTCGGCGGTCTTGCGCCACACGGAGGGGTGCGGGTGCTCATTGCGGTTGTCGGTCTAGCCGCGGGGGTCTGCGGCGCCTGTGGGGGCCCCGGCCGCGGGGCTCTGCGGCCCGCCGACCTGGGAGGACACCATGACAACGACCCGGCGCCTGTGGGGGCCCCGGCCGCGGGGCGTCGGCCGGCCCGTCGTGGCGGCGCTCAGCGGACCGGCGCCGCCACTTGCTCACCGTCGCCGCGTGGCAGCCCAACACCGCCGCGATCTCGTTGTTGCCGCGGCCCTCGGCCGCGGCAACAACGATCCGGCACCGCAGCACCGACGCCTGAGCCGGCCCCGGCCGACACGGCCCTGCTGCAGCGTCTCGCGCTTCTCGCCGCTCGACGCGGCCGCCGCCGACAGTGCGCGTTGTGCGCCCTTCGCTGTCTCCCGCCGTCGTCGACGACAGCGGCACCACCCCGGCCGCAACACAAACGATGCTCCTACTCGCCGCTGAGCGCCCGGTGCCGTCGCGCCAGGCCGCGCATGGTCCTCTTCGCCGCGCCGGCAGCCTCGCCGCCGGCGGTATCGGGCCGCAGTCGAGCACAGGCACCGACCAAAGCAGCGGTGCGAAGGCCCCGCAGCGGGGCGGCGATCTGCTCGGGGGCGGTCACCAACAGCGCTTTGAGCTGGTTGACGGCGGCGGTGCGGGCCTTGACCGCGGAGCGCCGCGCGGCGCGCGTGAGCCGTGAGCGAGGCAGGCAGCAGCGATTCGGGTGCGGGCCTTGACCGCGGAGCGCCGCGCGGAGCGCAGCATCCGGATCGCCTCCACCGGGCCGTCAGCGGACTTCGGGCGGGCTGTGGCCTCTCCTGACAGCACAGCCCGCGCGGCCGCCTCGGCATCCACGGGATCCGACTTGTCCCCGCGGCGCGCCCCGTGCTTGGGGCGCAGCACCTCGACCACGCTCACGCCCTCCGCTGCGAGACGACGCGCCAAGCCCGCGCCGTAGCTGCTGGTGCCCTCTGCTCCGACACACTCCACCCCGCCGAGACTGCGCAACCACCCCAGTAGCTGCCCATAGCCTTCCCGTGTCGCCGCGAACGAGGCCGTGCCCAGCAGCCGCCCCGCCAAATCGATGGCCGCCGCCGTGCGCTCGTCACGGTGGGTGTCCACCCCACCCATGACGATTCGTTGTACATCTGGCACAATCGGTCTGCCCTTCCTTTGGACCACTTCCAGTTGGCTGGGCACCACCGGCCGGAACGACCGACAATGCACTCAAGGCGCTCGAACCGAGGCTCCTATCAGGTCACATTCCCTCCGACCGGCTGGCGCGCGTCCCCGACGGGCACCAGCCGACAGATCGTTTGCAAGACACGAAGCCAGCGAAGCACCGAGTCAGACCCGCACCCATCGAAGACACCACCAACACTATGAGTGCGAGGAACCGGCCATTCCCGGCGTTGGGGCGTCCAACGTTCTCTGCACGCGCCGCTGCGGCACCTGGTCGGTGGGAGTGTCGGGCCGATCGGGGTGCTGCACGGTCGAGCACAGCGCCATGAACGCCTCGGCGGCGTCGACGGTCGCGGGCGCGCCGTTGTCGGAGACCGCCGACAAGACGGGGATCTCGTCGCTGCCGGGAAGTTCGCCCCGGGGTCAGGAGTGGGCAGCGATCACCGACTCCCCGCCGATAAGACGGGGATCTCGTCGCTGCCAGGAAGTTCGCCAGCGCCGGGGCTGCCCTCGACGGCGCCGACGAGGTCCTCGGCTTCGAAGGCGTCGCAGAACGCTGTCTGGGCGGCGGTCTCCTCGGCCGACACCAGCGCGACGATCCATCCGCGCGACGCCGGGTCGATGACAGCAGAGCAGTTCGGCGCGGCCGCGCAGCGCCCGAAGCGGGTCACGTCCATCCGACCGGTCGGCGCGCGGCAACAGCCCGGGGCCCCGAACCGACGGACACGGCAACGGCAGCGGCGCTAGATCCGCGGAACCACATGGATGGCCTCGACGAGGTCGTCGAAGATGACCACGACAACCGACGGCGGCGCTAGATCCGCGGAACCGCATGGATGGCCTCGACGAGGTCGTCGAAGATGACCACGACAACCGACGGCGGCGCTGGATCCGCGGGATCGCGTGGTTGGTGGGAGTTCCGCGTGGAGGAATATCGAGAAATGCGTGAGGATGGGGGCTGTGGGGGGTGGATGTCATACCCCTGTGGGATGCTGTGTCCATGTTGATCGAAGCCGCTCGTCGGGCCGAGGCCGCCGCCTCCGAGATGCTGGAGCTGGTGGGCGCGGGCGCGGCGTCGTGTTCGGAGTTGCGCGAGATGCTGGCGGTGTCGAGGTCGGCGATGGCGGCGCTGTCGGCTGCGCAGGTGTCGGCCGCGGCGGCGGTGGCGGGCCGTGAGCGTCACGGCGACGGCGGCGCTGGATCCGCGGGATCGCGTGGTTGGTGGGAGTTCCGCGTGGAGGAATATCGAGAAATGCGTGAGGATGGGGGCTGTGGGGGGTGGATGATGCTCCTATATGTGTCAAGTCAAGCGGCGGGGGTTTGGGTGTTGAGCCAGTTTCGGTAGGCGGGCACGAGGTGGTGGTTGGGTGTTTTGCCGTGTTCGATTCTGGAGATGGTGCTGGGCCAGGTGTTGAGGCAGTCGGCGGCGTGTTGGAGGGTGGCTCCGGCTTGTTGGCGCTGTGTTCGCATGTTGTTGGTGGTGTTGGTGGTGTTGGTGGCGGGTTGGGGGTTGGTGAGCAGCCGGTAGACCTCGCGGGCGATGTAGCGCTTGAGGCAGCGGATGGTCTCGCGGCGGGTTTTGCCTTCGGTGTGGCGGCGTTGGGCGTAGGCGCGGGTGGCCGGGTCGGTGGAGAGCCGGACCATGGCGATGCGCCACAGGGCGTGGTTGGCTTGGCGGTTGCCGCCTGTGTTGAGGCGGTGGCGGGTGATCTTGCCCGAGGAGGCCTCCACGGGGCTGGCGCCGCACAGCGCGGCGAAGGAGGCTTCGCTTTGGAGCCTCTGGGGGTTGTCGCCGGCGGCGATGAGCAGGATCGCCGCGGTGTCTGGGCCGATGCCTTTGGCGGCGCGCAGCGCCGGGTTGGCGGCCGCGGTGAGTTCGTCGAGGTGGCTGCGCAGCTCGGCGAGGTCGGCGTCGAGCACCCGGTGCTGGCGGGCCAGGGTGCGCAGGGCGGCCTTGGTGGCCTCTGTGGGCTCGGTGAGGTCCCCGGGACGGAACCGGGCGCAGCGCCGCACCCGCACAGCGGCGCTGAGCGGCTCCAGGCCGGCGCGCAACTGCTGGGGGGCGGTGGTGATGAGGTCGCCGATCTGGTTGGAGATGCGGGTGCGGTGGGCCCGTGTCGAGCACAACGCGACCCGCAGCGCCCGGATCGACTCCACTGTTCCGTCGTTGCCTTTGGGCACCGCTGTGGCGTCGCCGCTGAGCGCGGCGCGTGCCGCGGCCTCGGCATCCACGGTGTCGGACTTGCCGCGCCGGCGCCGCACCTGGCGGTTCGGCCGGATCACCTCCACCACCTCGACACCGGCGCCCACCAGATGGCGGGCGAGCCCCACGCCATAGGAGCTGGTGCCCTCCACACCGACCTCGACGATCGGCCCGAAGGACCGCATCCACGCCTCGAGGCTGCGATACCCCGCCAGATCAGCACCAAAGGAGCCGACCTCGACGATCCGGCCCGTGTGGTCAATGACCGCGGCCACGTGCTGGTCCTTGTGCGTGTCGACACCGCCGTAGATGCCGACGAGTTGATCGGTCATGATGAAGCCCTGCCTTCCTTGCTAGCCAGTGGGATCGGCACCACCGGCCGGGACGGCGGACAGGACAGTCAAGGTGGTCTTCCCAAGGCTCCTATGAGGTCACGTCCGCCCGACCGGTCGGTGCGCGCCAGCAGCCGGGACACCGAACCGACAGATCATCGGAAAGGCACAAGGCCCGTCACACCCAGGGTCAGATCCGAGCCCCGACCACTGACCCCCACATCATGACTGTCACACCCCTGTGGGATGCTGTGTCCATGTTGATCGAAGCCGCTCGTCGGGCCGAGGCCGCCGCCTCCGAGATGCTGGAGCTGGTGGGCGCGGGCGCGGCGTCGTGTTCGGAGTTGCGTGAGATGCTGGCGGTGTCGAGGTCGGCGATGGCGGCGATGTCGGCTGCGCAGGTGTCGGCCGCGGCGGCGGTGGCGGGCCGTGAGCGTCACGGCGACGGCGGCGCTGGATCCGCGGGATCGCATGGATGGTGGGAGTTTTCGCGTGGAGGAATATCGAGAAATGCGTGAGGATGGGGGCTGTGAGGGGTGGATGTCATAGCCCTGTGGGATGCTGTGTCCATGTTGATCGAAGCCGCTCGTCGGGCCGAGGCCGCCGCCTCCGAGATGCTGGAGCTGGTGGGCGCGGGCGCGGCGTCGTGTTCGGAGTTGCGTGAGATGCTGGCGGTGTCGAGGTCGGCGATGGCGGCGATGTCGGCTGCGCAGGTGTCGGCCGCGGCGGCGGTGGCGGGCCGTGAGCGTCACGGCGACGGCGGCGCTGGATCCGCGGAATCGTGTGGTTGGTGGGAGTTTTCGCGTGGAGGAATATCGAGAAATGCGTGAGGATGGGGGCTGTGAGGGGTGGATGTCATACCCCTGTGGGATGCTGTGTCCATGTTGATCGAAGCCGCTCGTCGGGCCGAGGCCGCCGCCTCCGAGATGCTGGAGCTGGTGGGCGCGGGCGCGGCGTCGTGTTCGGAATTGCGCGAGATGCTGGCGGTGTCGAGGTCGGCGATGGCGGCGCTGTCGGCTGCGCAGGTGTCGGCCGCGGCGGCGGTGGCGGGCCGTGAGCGTCACGGCGACGGCGGCGCTGAAGTGCTGGCCGGTTCGGCCGGGTTGTCGCGACGCGAGGCCCGCAGCCACCTAAAGACGGCCGAGGCGTTGCGGGAGGCGCCCGCGGCGCGTGAGGCGGTCGAGTCGGGGCGGGTGTCCGCGGCGAACGCGCGGCGGCTGGCCGAAGCTTCCGAGACGGCCGGCGCCAGAGCTGTCGACGGCGACGGGGATCTGTTGGCGAAGGCCGTGTCGATGCGTCCCGAGCAGTTCGCCCGAGAGGCTCGCCGGTGGACGGTCGACCGCGACGGCGACGACGGAGAGTCCCAGCACCGCCGTTCGCGGGCGCGGCGCTGTGTTCGTGTCTGGGACGGCGACGACGGGATGGTCCATCTCCGCGGCGAGCTCGACCCCGTGACCGGCAGACGCGTCGCCAACCGGCTGCGCTCGCAAGCCGCCCGCATGCACAACGCCGACAAGAAAGCCTCCGCCGACGGAACCAGCCGCCGCAGCTTCGGCCAGTGCATGGCCGACGCCCTCGACGCCCTCACCAACACCCCAACAGACAAACCCCACAACAACGACACCAGCAGCCGAGCATGCGGCTCCCGCAGCAACGACGGGAGCGGCGACGGCGGCGCTCGAACAAGCGACTCCAACAGCGACACCAGCGGCCGAGCAGACAGTCCCGGCAACAGCGACACCAGCGGCCGAGCAGACAGTCCCGGCAACAGCGACACCAGCGGCCGAGCAGACAGTCCCGGCAACAGCGACACCAGCGGCCGAGCAGACAGTCCCGGCAACAGCGACACCAGCGGCCGAGCAGACAGTCCCGGCAACAGCGACACCAGCGGCCGAGCAGACAGTCCCGGCAACAGCGACACCAGCGGCCGAGCAGACAGTCCCGGCAACAGCGACACCAGCGGCCGAGCAGACAGTCCCGGCAACAGCGACACCAGCGGCCGAGCAGACAGTCCCGGCAACAGCGACACCAGCGGCCGAGCAGACAGTCCCGGCAACAGCGACACCAGCGGCCGAGCAGACAGTCCCGGCAACAGCGACACCAGCGGCCGAGCAGACAGTCCCGGCAACAGCGACACCAGCGGCCGAGCAGACAGTCCCGGCAACAGCGACACCAGCGGCCGAGCAGACAGTCCCGGCAACAGCGACACCAGCGGCCGAGCAGACAGTCCCGGCAACAGCGACACCAGCGGCCGAGCAGACAGTCCCGGCAACAGCGACACCAGCGGCCGAGCAGACAGTCCCGGCAACAGCGACACCAGCGGCCGAGCAGACAGTCCCGGCAACAGTGTCGGGGGTGGTGGCCGGCCGATAGCGGACATCTGTGTGGTCGCCCATGTCGACGGCGCCACCGGCAGGCTCGTCGCGGAACTGCCCGACGGCACCCGGCTGCCGCGGGCCGTGCTGGAGGAACTCTCGTGCAACGCCAGACTGACCGGCCTGGTGTACGACCGCGACGGCAAACCGATCTGGCGGACGCACTCGGTCCGCACCGCCACCGAGTCCCAGCGCCAGATCCTGCTGGCCCGCCACGGCGGATGCTTCCACTGCGCAGCACACCCCGCGCTGTGCCAGATCCACCACATCAAACCCGTCGCTCAGGGCGGATCCACCAAACTCGACAACATGATCCCCGTCTGCTGGGACTGCCACCAGAAGATCCACCACCACAACTGGCGCATCCGCAAGAACCCCGACGGCAACCACACCCTGCACCCACCCGAACAGACCCGCCACGGACCAGCACACGCACCCGACCCGCCGCACGCGTCGGCACCACCGACAAGCGGACGCCACCGACCCCCCGCCGGGAACCGGCTCTTCGCAGTCGCCTGAACCTCAGCCAACAGCGCGCCAGTGTCCCGAGTGGGGAATTAGTTGCAGATATGCTGCGATGGTCTCGGGTTCTCGTCGGCGGTCATGCGCCACACGAAGGGGTGCGGATGCTCGTTGCGGTTGTCGATCCAATTGTCGGTCCAGCCGCGGGGTCTGCGACGCCTGTGGGGGGCCCGGCCGTTCTTGATGTAGTTGTGCGGCTCATGGACAGTCAACTACATCAAGAACGGTCAGGGGGCGCGAGACGGTGACATGAGAGTGCTCGCCAGCCGGCCGCTGTTCACCGACCGGCGTGCCGCCAGAAACGCCGGCCACCGCAACGACACAAACACGAGGAACTAACCACTCAGGACACTAGGTGGCTGGTGTTTTTCTCGGGTGGGGCTGGGTGTGTGTGGTGGAGTTGCAGGGATGTGATTCGGTCTCGTGGGGAGGTTCGTGTCGTGACGGTGGGTGTGGAGCCGTGTCGGGTGGGTCTGTTCAAGGGTTCGCATTTCGTGGGGGAGCGGCTGGCGGCGGAAAGGAACCCCTCCTCCACCCAGCGCCGACGAGGCGAACCCCCCGCCCGCTGCGCTCACCAGGACACCCCGACCGAGGAACCCCCCCTCCACCCAGCGCCGACGAGGCGAACCCCCCGCCCGCTGCGCTCACCGGGACGCCCCGACCGAGGAACCCTCAGGCTCGGCCCTGCTCAGGGCCGGACGCGCTCGCCGGCGCGGGCCCGGTCAGACGCGAGCTGCTGGAGCCTGACGTGGGTGTCGGTGCCGGCGTCGCGGCCGCGGCGCGTCCACACGCCGCCGGAGTCGAGGGTCCAGGCCAGGTACTCGTCGGACAGGCTCACCTCGGCCACTTCCACCACCCGAGCCGCCAGCCGCGGATCAGCGACGCGCACGAGAGCCTCCACCCTGCGGTCGAGGTTGCGGGTCAGCAGGTCGGCCGATCCGATGTAGGTGGCGGGACGGCCCGCACCGTCGCCGTTGGCGAAATGGTAGATGCGGGAATGCTCGAGGAACCGGCCCACTATCGAGCGCACCCGTATCGTCTCCGATAGGCCCTCCACCCCGGGCCGCAGGCTGCACAGGCCCCGCACGATCAAGTCGATCTCCACGCCGGCCTGCGACGCCTTGTACAGCTGGTCGATCATCGGCCCGTCGGCCAGCGAGTTGAGCTTCATTATTATGCGTCCGCCGGGCAGGTGCGTCTCCTGCTCGATCAGCTCGGCCAGACGCGGGCGGAGCTGCTCGGGCGCGGTGATCAGGCACCGGTGGTCGACGACGCGGCCGTAGCCGGTGAGCCGGTTGAACAGGCCAGCGACGTCGGCGCCGACCCCCGGATCGGCGGTCAGCAGCCCGAAGTCCTCGTAGACGTGGGCGGTGCGGTGGTTGTAGTTGCCGGTGCCGACATGGCAGTAGCGGCGGATGCCGTCGGACTCCTCCCGTACGATCATCGCGATCTTGGCGTGGATCTTCAAGCCGACCAGGCCGTAGGCCACATGGGCGCCTGCCTGCTCCAGCCGCCTGGCCCAACTGATGTTGCGGGCCTCGTCGAAGCGGGCCTTCAACTCCACCAGCACCGCCACCTGCTTGCCCCTCTCGGCCGCGGCCACCAGAGCGTCGATGATGGGGCTGTCGCCGGAGGTGCGGTACAGCGTGAGCTTGATCGCCAGCACCGCCGGATCCCTGGCGGCCTGACGGATCAGCGCGCCCACCGACCGGCTGAACGACGAATACGGATGATGCACCAGCAGGTCGCTGGAGCGCAGCACCTTGAAGAAGTCGACCGGGCCGTCCTCGGTCACCAGCTCCGGCTCGGTGATGCCGCCCCAGCGGGGCCATGACAGCTCGGGCCGCGGCAGGCCGGCGATCTCGTTGAGGCTGCTCAGATCGATCGGGCCCCGCACCCGGACCAGGGCGTCCCCGCTCAAGTTGAGCTCCCGCAGCAGCAGGTCGAGCACCTCGTCGGACATCGAGTCGGCCACCTCCAGACGGACCGCCCACTGGAAGCGGCGCCGGCGGAGCTCCATCTCCACCGCGGTCAGCAAGTCGTCGGCGTCTTCGTCGTTGAGGGTGAGGTCGGCGTTACGGGTGACCCGGAAGCAGTGATGCTCCAGCACGTCCATGCCCGGGAACAGCATGTCGAGATGGGCCGCGATCACGTCCTCGAGCGCCACGAACCGGCAGGACCCCTCACCGGTCTCCACCCAGCGGTCCAGGGTGGCGGGGACCTTCACCCGGGCGAAGCGCAGCTCGGAGTCGGCCGGGTCGCGCATCAGCACCGCCAGGTTCAAAGAGAGGTCCGAGATGAACGGGAACGGATGCCCGGGATCGACGGCCAGCGGGGTGAGCACCGGGAAGACCCGCTGCTCGAAGTGGCCGCGCAGTCGGGCCCATTCGGCGGAGCTGATCTTGTCGGGGGCGAGGAGATGGATGCCCTCGGCCTCCAGAGCCGGCCTGACCCTCTCGCTGAAAAGGCGCTGCTGATCGCCGCACAGCTCAGCCGCGACCCGGCGGACCTGGCTGAGATGCTCGGCGGGGGTGTGCCCGTCGAGGGTGCGACCGGTGAGCTCCGCCGCGACCCGGTCGGCGAGGCCCGACACCCGGACCTGGAAGAACTCGTCGAGGTTGGAGGCGAAGATGCTGAGGTATCTGGCCTGCTCCAGCAACGGCACGTCGGCGTCGTCGGCGAGGGCGAGGACGCGGGCGTTGAAGGCCAGCCACGAGATCTCCCGGCTGAAGTAGTCCGTGAGCGGCTCGGCCCATCCCCCGACGCGGATCATGGTCCTGTGCGGGCGCCGCTCGGAGCCGCCGTCAGGCCCGCCTCTGGCCCGAATACTCGTCTTCTTCCTCCGGATAGCCGAGATCCCAGTCCACGATGATCCGTTCGCGCTCGGCGTCGCGATTGACCCGCTCGCGGTTGCGGCGGAACTGCGGGTCGTGAGGAGGCAGAAGCAGAAGACGGGCATGGACGCGGTCCCGGAAGGAGGCCATGAAGTCGGCGTCGCCGTAGACGGCGCGGACCTCCCAGTGCGGCGCGACCGGGCCGAGGTAGACGATCGTGGCCTGACCTACCGGCGGCTCGTCCACCGCCTCCACATCGTCGTCTACGAGCATCACCGGTGTCCGCACCGCCCGCGAGGCTCAGCCCGAGCCGTTCTTGCCCGAGCCGTTCTTGCCCGAGCCGCCGCCGCTCGGCTCGCCGCCGGGGTCGTCGGTCTGCTGTGCGTGCTCGGTCAGGCCTTCCTTGAACTCGCGCTGCGCCTGGCCGAGCGAGCGGGCGAGCTTCGGGAGCTTCGCCCCGCCGAAGACCAGCAGGACGAGCACCAGGATGATCAGAAGTTCTGACGGACCGAGGTTTGGCATCGCCCAGAGCATACCGCGCCCTGTTCGCTGCCGCATCCGGTCCGTGGACCGGACGGGCGCAGCGATGCGGTCAGGCGCCGACGGCGGCGGCGCGGCGGCGCTGGGCTCGGGCCCGCCGGATGCCGCGACGCTCCCGCTCGCTCTTGCCGCCCCAGATGCCGAACTTCTCGCCGTTGTCGAGCGCGAACTCCAGGCACGCCTCGCGTACCATGCAGCCCCGGCACACCTCCTTGGCCTCGCGGGTGGACGCGCCCCGCTCGGGGAAGAAGAGGTCGGGATGCACGCCGAGGCAGTTGGCCTCGGCGTGCCAGGACATGTCCGCAGTGGGGTAGACGCCTTGCAGTTCCATCGGATGCTCCTCCATGATGATCATCCAGGCCCCATCCATGGGGCTCCGGCCCGGCCCGCCCGGCACCATCGATGTAATTACATCAGCGTCATATGACATTTGCAAACCCGGCAGCAGGAAACTTCGAACAGTCCCGACAGGTCCCCGCACCGGCGCCCGTGCGCGCCGCCGACGGACCGCGGACCGTTCCAGCCGCCGCGCACGCCGCCGGCGAGGACCTCCACCGTCTGGCCGCGCCGCCGAGCTTGCCGGCGCCGCGCACGGCCGTCACCTCCCAGACTGCGCCCCACGCACGGCCCCGAACCGCGAACACTCGACGCTCCCCGGCAACGGCGACCTGCCTGCGCCCCACGCACGGCCCCAAGCCGCGTAATTCGCCATCCCCTGCCGCCGGAGGTGCTGACTGCGCCCCACGCACGGCCCCGAACCGCGCGCGAGAGCCAGCTGCGCGCACCCATGGACCTCGGCACCCCACACACGGCCCCGAACCGCGAACACTCGACGCTCCCCGGCAACGGCGACCTGCCTGCGCCCCACGCACGGCCCCAAGCCGCGCGCGAGAGCCAGCTGCGCGCACCCATGGACCTCGGCGCCCCACGCACGGCCCCGAACCGCGAACACTCGACGCTCCCCGGCAACGGCGACCTGCCTGCGCCCCACGCACGGCCCCGAACCGCGCGCGAGAGCCAGCTGCGCGCACCCATGGACCTCGGCACCCCACACACGGCCCCGAACCGCGAACACTCGACGCTCCCCGGCAACGGCGACCTGCCTGCGCCCCACGCACGGCCCCAAGCCGCGTAATTCGCCATCCCCTGCCGCCGGAGGTGCTGACTGCGCCCCACGCACGGCCCCAAGCCGCGCGCGAGAGCCAGCTGCGCGCACCCATGGACCTCGGCACCCCACACACGACCCCGAACCGCGAACACTCGACGCTCCCCGGCAACGGCGACCTGCCTGCGCCCCACGCACGGCCCCGAACCGCGCGCGAGAGCCGGCTGCGCGCACCCATGGACCTCGGCACCCCACGCACGGCCCCGAACCGCGAACACTCGACGCTCCCCGGCAACGGCGACTTGCCTGCGCCCCACGCACGGCCCCAAGCCGCGCGCGAGAGCCGGCTGCGCGCACCCATGGACCTCGGCACCCCACGCACGGCCCCAGGCCGCGTAATTCGCCATCCCCTGCCGCCGGAGGTGCTGACTGCGCCCCACGCACGGCCCCGGCCCGCGCGCGAGAGCCAGCTGCGCGCACCCATGGACCTCGGCGCCCCACGCACGGCCCCGGCCCGCGGCCCGCGGCCGGGATAGGGTCGGGGCATGGCCCTGCCCGAGCGCAGGCGCCGGTGCCTGCTTGCACGGCCCGAGCCCACCCACTTCACCTACTCGCGCTGGGACGGCAGCCAGGCCGGTACCGACCTCGACGCCGACCACATACTCCGAGAGCTCGCCGAAGACCTGCTCTACCATGGCGACCCCGCCGGCGCCCTGCGCCGCCTGACAGCCGACGGCTTCCACGACCGCGTCGGACACAGGCTCGAAGGCCTCCGCAGCATGCTCGAACGGCTCGGGCAGCAGCGCCGGGACATACTCGAGCAGCACGACCTCGGCGGCGTCTACGAAGACATCGCCGAAGACCTGCGAGACGTGATCCGCACCGAGCGGCAAGCCCTCCACGACCTCGACACGGCCGCGGCGCAAGCCCGGTCCACCGGAGACCAGCACCAACCCCGCGTCCGCTTCGCCGACCCCGAGAAGAACGCCGCGGCGCAAGCCCGGTCCACCGGAGACCAGCACCAACCCCGCGTCCGCTTCGCCGACCCCGAGAAGAACGCCGCGGCGCAAGCCCGGTCCGTCGGAGACCAGCACCGAGCCGACCTCACCGCGCGGACCGCCGCCGCCAAGAACGCCCAGCTCGACCTGCTGCCCCCCGACCTCGCCGGCCAGTTCAAGGCCCTCGACGACTACGACTTCGAGAGCGACCAGGCCCGCCGGCAGTTCGCCCAGCTGACCGAACGCCTCCGCGAGCAGTTCATGAAGCAGTTCCTCGACCGGACGGCGGGCACGGCCGGCGAAGCCGCCGGCGGCAGCGGACCGGCGTCGCAGGATATGCAACGCCTCCAAAGCATGCTGGCCGACCTCGCGGACATCGGCCAACTCGAGAACCTGCTGCGGAGCCCGGCCGGCCCCGACGCGCTCGCCGAACCCGGCACCGAGGCGGTCCGCCGGCTGCTGGGCGACGGTGCCGCCGCCAGCCTCGAACAGATGGCCGCCCTGTCCCGGATGTTGGAGGAGGCCGGCCTGATCGAGAACCGCGCAGGCCGGATCGGCCTGACTCCCCGGGCCGTCCGCAAGATCGGCCAGGGCGCCCTGCGGGACCTGTTCGCCCGGCTCGACGCCGGCAAGCTCGGCCACCACACTGCCGGACGCAGCGGGCGCGGCCACGAACGGGAGCACGACATCAAGCCGTACACCTACGGCGAACCGTTCAACCTGCACGTCGGCCGCACCGTCCGCAACGCTGTCGCCCGCACCGGCGGCGGCGTGCCCGTGCGACTGCACCCCGAGGATTTCGAAGTGGAGCGAACCGAGCAGCAGGTCCGCTCGGCCACCGTGCTCATGCTCGACCTGTCGCTGTCGATGCCGATGCGCAACAACTTCCTGCCGGCCAAGAAGGTGGCCATGGCCCTGCACTCGCTGATCTCCAGCCAGTACCCCCGCGACTACCTGGGCCTGGTGTCGTTCAGCGAGGTCGCTCGGGAGTTCCGCCCCGAGAAACTGCCAGAAGTGTCATGGGACTATGTCTACGGCACCAACATGCAGCACGGGTTCATGCTCGCCCGCAGCATGCTCGAGCGCCAGGCCGGCACCAAGCAGATCATCATTGTCACAGACGGCGAGCCCACCGCACACATCGCGCCGTCGGGACGGCCGTACTTCAGCTACCCGCCCACCCGCGAGACCGTCGATCTGACGCTGGCCGAGGTGGGCCGCTGCACCCGCGACGGCATCCGGATCAACACATTCATGCTGGACGCCACGCCTCGCTTGACGAAGTTCGTGGAGCGCGTCACCGAGATGAACGGTGGGAGAGCCTTCTTCACGACCAACGAGAACCTCGGCGACTACCTGCTGGTCGACTTCGTGGATCACAAGCGCAGCCTGCTGGGCGCCCGCAGCTGACTCCACAGGCAGCCCCGACATCTCGGTCCTCAGGCCTGCGGGCATCAATCCTCGGAGCCTCAGACCCGACGGTGCGTCAACCGGAGGCAGACCCGCCGTCCCTCGTCGCGGGTCTCGGACTCCGACCGCCGGGAGCGGGCGAGGACTGGACCAGGGGCAGGCCGGCTGCGTCCCAGTTCTCGACGCCGCCCACCAGGTCGCCTGCCCGCTCGAAGCCCAGACGCTTCAGGGAAGCGGCCGCGAGGCTCGACGCGTAGCCCTCATTGCACACCGTCACCACCTGCTGGTCCAACGACCTGACCGCGGGGTTCGTGACGCCCGAGGCCGGATCGCAGCGCCACTCCAGGGCGATCAGCGGGATGCTGATCGAGCCGGGGATCATGCCGGTGCGCTCACGGTCGTCACGGTCCCGGATGTCGATCACCAGCATTCTGTCCTCGGAGGAGGATCCGGCCGCGGCCTCCATGGCGGCATCCAACTCCGCCGGAGTGAGCCTCCGAATGCCTCCACGGGCCTCGGCCAGCATCTCATCCACCGTCACACGCCGACGTTCTATCTGGCCGCGCCCGTCGCCGGCCGGGCCACCGCCGTCACCTACGGGGCCGAAGCCGGCCGCTCCGCCGATGCCGCCGCCGGCTGGACCGGCGCCGGCCGCCGAGCCAACACCGGACAGGTCACCGCCGTGCCGTGACGGGTCGACGACGCTGCGGCGGCTGGTCATCCCCTCAATGGTACGCGGTGAGAAATCTGCCGGGATGGTTCCCGATCATGCGGCCGCACCTCGACCGCAGCGCCGCCGCTCGAAAAGGTGGGCATTCCGCAATCCTTGCGAAGGTTGCACCGGTATCGGCTCTTTCGGGGCTGCCGGGCAACCGGCGTCTATGCGGTTGTGCCGAGGTCTAGGGCGCGTTGCAGCAGGCTCGCCATCTGAGCGCGTGTGAGATGCTGGTACGGGCAGTAGCGCAGCGGGTCGCTGCCGCACCCTTTGGTGACATCGTTGTGGTACAAGGCGTCGATGGCCGCCGCGTGGGGACTTTGCGGGTCCACGTCGACGAATCCCGCGGACCGTGCAGCGTCTGCCAAGCCGAGCGCCCGATGCAAGAAGCTGGCCATCTGAGCCCTGGTAACGGGCATCTCCGGACAGAAGCGCAACGGACCGGTGCCGCAACCCGCGGTGATCCCGGCGTGGCTCAACGCGTCGATGGCCGCCGCGTGGGTGCCCCGCGGGTCCACATCAACGAATCCCGCAGGCCGCGGCGCATCACCCAAGCCGAGCGCCCGATACAGGAAGCTGGCCATCTGAGCCCTGGTAACAGGCATCTCCGGACAGAAGCGCAACGGTTGGGTGCCGCAACCCGCGGTGATGCCACTGTGGAACATCGTTTCGATGGCCGGCCTGTGGACGCTGTCGATGTCCACATCGGCGAATATCCCAGACCGCGGAACCGGAGCCGGAGCCGGAGGCGGCGGAGCCGGAGCCGGAGCCGGCGGCGGCGGAGCCGGAGGCGGCGGAGCCGGAGCCGGAGCCGGAGGCGGCGGCGGAGCCGGAGGCGGCGGAGGCGGCGGAGCCGGAGGCGGCGGAGGCGGCGCGGTGTCGTCGTCTGTGACGGTCACCGCCACATCGCCGGTCACGCCGGCGTAGCCGCCGCCCGACGCTGTGTGATGCAACGTCGCCATGTCGTCGACGAAGTCGTCGTCGTCTAAGGCATGCACCGTCACCGACTTATAGGTGCCCCAATCGGCGGTACCGAACGTCAACAACGGTATCGGAGACGAATCCGACACAGACACCGACTCCGACGGCGTCATCAACACCAGATCACTACGCGCGCCGTCAACAACCGCCACAAAAAACGTCACAGGCCCCGACGGCTGCGCCGACAACCTCACCCCGTAGCGAGAACCCCTCGATCCCTCGAACACAGACAGCGGCAACCCAGCGAACTCAAACATGCCCGTGTCATCGTCTTCGACCGTCACCGCCACATCGCCCGACGCGCCGCTGTAGCCGCCGCCCGTCGCCGTGTGGCGCAACGTCGCGGTGTCGTCGCCGACGTCTTCGTCTTCGTCGGCATGCACCCTCACCGACTGGACCGTGTCCCAATCGCCGGTGCCGAACGTCAACGCCAGCACCGAACCCGAATCCGACACAGACACCGACAACGAATCCGCAGCGCGGCCCAACACCAGATCACCGCCCGCCGACGCCGACACCTCCACCGTCACAGGCCCCGACGGCAGCGCCGACAACCTCACCCCGTACCCGACACGCGAGCCCTCAGGCACAGTCACCGCCGTCTCGGAGAACATCAGCGCGCCCGTGTCGGTGTCTTCGACGGTGACTGCCACGTCCGCGTAAAAGTCGTGGCCGTCGCCCGACACGGCGTGGCGCAACGTCTCGAAATCGTCGCCGACGTCTTCGTCGGAGTCGGCGTGCGCCCTCACCGACTGATAGGTGTCCCAATCGGCGGTGCCGAACGTCAACGCCAGCACCGAACCCGAATCCGACACAGACACCGACCCCGCCGACGGCGTCGACAGCACCAGATCACTGTCATCGCCGCCGGGCACAGACACCTCCACCGTCACAGGCCCCGACGGCTTCGCCCCCAGCTTCACCCCGTACTCTGCGTGCGAGCCCTCCGTCACCGACACCGACCTCGAATCGAACACCAGAACACCGCTCTCGTCATCGGCGACCCTCACCGGCACATCCTCGTAAAAATTGTGGCCGCCGCCCGACACGGTGTAGCGCAGCGTGTGAAAGTCGTCGACATCGTCAGCGTCGTGAGTGCCGAGCACCACCACCTGGTAGTCAAACTCCCAATGGCTGGATGTGAACGTCCTCTCCAACACCGGACCCGAACCCGTCACCTTCATCGAATTAGCTCCGTCCGTCAGCACCAGATCGCTGCCGAAGCCGTCGGGCACAGACACCGACACCGTCACATCCGACGACGGCTGCGGCAACAGTCTCACGAAATGGTCACGATGCGAGCCCTCGGGCACCGTCATCGATTCGCTATAGAGCACCAAAGCGCGGTCGGTGTCTATGACCTCCACCCTTCGATCCGCCGACACGTTGTCGTAGCCGCCACCCGACGCGGTGTGGCGCAGCGTCGCGAAATCGTTGACGGAGTCGGCGTCGTCGACGGCGTCCACCGTCAAGAACTGGCGGCTGTTCCAGTTGCTGGTGCCGAACGTCAGCGTCAGCACCGGACCCGAATCCGTCACCCTCACCGCCGCGCCCCCCGACAGCCTCAGCACCAGGTCGCTGTCGGTGCCGTCGGGCACAGACACCGACACCGACACAGACCCCGACGGCTTCGCCGACAGTCTCACGCTATAGAGTCTCACGCTATGCCCTAAGTCGTGGCGTCTGCCCTCCGGTACCAAAAGCTCCGGTCCCGCGAACACCAAACGTTTCTCGTTGGCGGCGACGGGCCGGCCGTCCAGCCCCGCCGGGACGACCGTCGCCGGAGCCCGGTCAGCAGACACCCCGTCCACGGCGGGCGCGGCCCGCACAATGGACAACGTGTAGACCGCGGCGTCGGCGGCGGCGGCGTCGGCGGGCGTGACGACCAGCCTCACCGTGTTGGCGCCGTAGGCCAAGTCCACCTGATGGCCGGCCTCGCCGGCGTCGACATCGGCGAGGCCCGCACCGGAGCCGTCCTCGAAAGCCACCGCCTGAGCAGGATGGCCCTTGTCGAACCCTACCGTCGCCCGGTCCTCACCATGGGCGACATCCACACGATAGAAACGCACATCCGAGGAGAACCCCGGCCACAGATCCCCACCAGCCACCGTGATGCCGTCGAGCGTGGCAACACCCGACAACGCCTGCGCCGACACCGGCACAGACAACAACGCCGCGACCACCGCCACAGCCGCGAGCACAGCCGCAACCCCCCGACGCGACACCCTCACAACAACACCGCAACTCACAAACAGACGCCGCCGACCCAACAGACGCCGACAGCCGGGGGGGGGGGGGCGACACCCTCACAACAACGCCGCGACCCACGCGTGGACGCCGGCCATGCCAACAGACGCCGACAGCGGGAGGGGGGCAGACATCGCCGACCCATAGTAGTCAGTGGCAGGCAGCGTTCCACCGGGGGTCATCAAGCGATGGGGGGGGGGCGCGGCCTACGGCCACACCAAACAGTTGGGCTGTCACCGGCTGTTCGCGGCCAGAGACGACTGCGATATGCACGGCATCTGCGGAGCGTTAGCGTGAGCCGGCGGCCGCCGAACGACTCGTGGAGGTGCCATGCCCATCAATCCCGATGCCGTGGGCGCCGCGGGAGAAGAGACCGAAATCAGCTGGACCTCCAAGGACAGCATCCTGTACGCGCTCGGCGTGGGCGCCGGCGCCTCGGACCCCACCGGCTTCGAGCTGGAGTTCACCACCGACAACACCCGGGGCGTGGACCAGCGGGCCCTGCCCACCCAGGCTGTAGTCCTGGGAGCTGTCAGGATGCCCGACTACGGGGACTCCAACCTCGCCGCGATGCTGCACGGAGACCAGCACATCGAACTCCACCAAGTTCTGCCTGCAACCGGATCGGCGGTCGCCCAGACCCGAGTGGCCGGAATCTACGACAAGGTCAAGGCCGCGCTGGTGGTGCTGGAGACCAACGTCCGCAGCCACAGCGGCGAACCGATGTGGACCAGCCGGGCCGGGCTGTTCATCTCCGGCGAGGGCGGCTGGGGCGGCGACCGCGGCCCGTCCAGCACCTGGCAGCAGCCCGGACGCGAGCCCGACCACGTGACCGGATACGACACCCGCACCGACCAGGCCCTGCTGTACCGGCTCAACGGCGACCGCAACCCGCTCCACTCCGACCCGTCGTTCTCGGCCGAGGCCGGGTTCAAAACCCCGATCCTGCACGGACTGTGCACCTTCGGGGTGACCGGCCGGGCCCTGCTGCACGCCCAGTGCGGCAGCGACCCGGCGCGGTTCGCCTCCATGGGCGGGCGCTTCAAGGCGCCCGTGCTGCCCGGGCAACGGCTCGACGTCCACATGTGGGCAGACAGCGACGCCACACTGTTCCAGACCCGGGTCGGGGACCGGGTAGTGTTCGACGCAGGCGTGCTCACGACCCGTTGAGCGAGTCCCAGAAATCAGAGCTGCCCGTCAAGGTCCGCCGACTCCTTGCCGACGGGTCCCGCCCCCCGGCCGGTGGATCCCAGAAATCAGAGCTGCCCGTCTGAGCCGCTCAGCGGTGCGGGGTGAGCGCTTGGCTGCGGGCCCGCACCCGCGCCCGGCCAGACTGGAACGACACCCCTGGCTTGCCGTATCTGGCCCAGCCGAGCCCTGCCAAGCTTGACCACAACGAACAAGAACTGGAACGACACCCCTGCGACACGACGGGCTCACTCCTGTCCGCGCGCGCTCCAAGAAGGCAGAATCCGCACCCAGTTCAAGGCCGGGTCAGCGGGCGCGGTATTGGGCGCGACGGCCTCGAGCGTCCTTGTTGAGACGCTTCGAGAGATGCAGGCCCTCCAACACCAACTCCACCGCGGAGGCGACCACCGCAGGCGACTCGGCCGCCGCATCGCCGGCCAGCAACGCTTGCACGGGCGCGGTCAGGGCCGGGACTCCGTCCAGCAGAGCGGCATAGTCGGCATCGGCCACGTCATCGCCCACGTCCACCACCAGTCCGTCGTCGAAGGCGTCCACCACCGGCCGGCGGAGGTCGGGCGGCACACAGTCCTCGAACACCGACAACACCGCCGAGTCGACCAGCCGCTGGAGTATCTCGGCCTCGCGGCCCTCCTCCAAAGGCTCGATCTCGACCTTGCCCGCGGTAGACGAGACGAGCGCCTCGAGGTCGGCAGCTCGCGGAACCGCGTGGTCGCAACCCGCCCGCAGGGTGCGCCGAACAGCGTTGGCCACCATCGTCTCGTGGTTGGAGATGCTGAGCCGGACCGACACCCCCGAGCGCTGCGACACATGCGAACTGGACCGGGCCGCTCTGGTGACGGCGACCACGATGCGGGTCATGAACGACGGCACGGTCACATCCAGGCCCGCTATCTCACAGACAACCGGATCGTCGGCGGCATCGACCGCCGGTTCGGCAGCCACGCCGCCTGCCGAAGCCTCCGCGACGGCCGAGCCGCGATCCGACACGGGATACGCCTCGCGCTCCAAGATGGCGATCTCAGTCTCGGCGTCGAGCGGATAGTGCGTGCGGACCTGGGCTCCGAAACGGTCTTTGAGCGGCGTGATGATGCGGCCCCGGCTGGTGTAGTCCTCCGGGTTGGCTGAAGCCACCAGCACCATGTCGAGGGGCAGGCGGACCTTGTAGCCGCGGATCTGGACGTCGCGCTCCTCCAACACGTTGAGCAGGCCCACCTGGATGCGCTCGGCGAGGTCGGGCAGCTCGTTGATGGCGAAGATCCCCCGGTTGGTGCGGGGGACCAGCCCGTAGTGCAGAGTGAGCTCGTCGGACAGGTACCGGCCCTCGGCCACCTTGATGGGATCGACCTCGCCGATCAGGTCGGCGATCGACGTGTCGGGAGTGGCCAGCTTCTCGCCGTAACGGTCTTCGCGGCGGATCCAGGCGACTGGCGTGTCGTCGCCGCGCTCGGCCACCACGGCCCGGGCCTGGGCCGACACCGGGGCGCAGGGATCGTCGTTGATCTCGGAACCGGCGACGATCGGCAGCCACTCGTCGAGCAGCCCGACGAGGCCGCGGATCATGCGGGTCTTGGCCTGGCCCCGCTCCCCCAGCATGATCATGTCATGGCCGGCCAGCAGAGCGTTCTCAACTTGGGGGACCACAGTGCTGTGGTAGCCGAGCACGTCGTCGAAGAGGGGCTCGCCCGCGCGGATGCGAGCCACCGCGTTGCGGCGCAGTTCCTGACGCACCGGCACCGACGTCCAGCCGGAGTCTCGCAACTCGCCGAGCGTGGTCGGACGGGACCCGGACATCGCCGGCCACCCTAGAGCGAGCCCGATCCGGTTGCGATTCAAGCCGCGGCACGGCGCTCCCACCCCGCTCCCGCCCGCCACGGCCGGGCAAGGGCCGCTTCCTCGACACAGCCGCAGACACAAAGCCGCGGTCCGCCGCGATGTCGGCAACGGACAGCACCTCACCCCGCCCCGCCCCGCGGGTTGACCAGCCCGACTGTCGCACACGTCTTTTGTTTCGAGCCGTTGGCGCCGGAGCACGGCGGCGGCCCGTCAATCCCGGCCCTGGAAGTCGCACATGTCTTTTGTTCCGAGCCGTTGGCACCGATCAGTCCCAGGGTCTCGCACTCGTCGACCAGCCCGACTGTCGCACACGTCTTTTGTTCCCCTAGTTTGGGGCGGTGGACCTGGGCGGGACGTGGCGGGTCGCTGCGGCCACCGAGGGGCGGCGACGGGCGTTCCACGAGTCCGACCACGACGACTCGGGCTGGGCAACGATGCCGGTGCCCGGCCACTGGGCACAGCAAGCGGCGGGCGACGCAGCCTCGAGCCTGGCCTCGGAGGAGTCGGTTCTGTACCGGCACCGCTTCGAGGGACCGTCGGCGCCGGCCGCGACCGGAAGCGACCGAGGAGCCCACTCCGGAGCCGCCGACGACCACAGGGCTGAGT
Source organism: Acidimicrobiales bacterium (assembly GCA_965116865.1). Lineage (GTDB taxonomy): Bacteria > Actinomycetota > Acidimicrobiia > Acidimicrobiales > Aldehydirespiratoraceae > Aldehydirespirator. The sequence goes on from OZ220727.1 coordinate 2,194,560, forward strand.
TCCGCGCCGAGGACCGCTCCGAGGACCGCGCTCGGCGCTGGTGGCTGCGGCTGGAAGGGTTGGCCCAGCAGGGGGACGTCTGGCTCGACGGCGCCTATCTGGGCCACACCGACGGATACTTCGTGCCCCACGAACTGGAGGTGACCGAACATCTCGCAGCGCGCGGCGAGCACCTGCTGGCCATCGAGGCCACCTGCCGCAGCTTCGGCGATCCCGACAACCGGACACTGCTCACCGGGGCGTTGCAGGATCCTGAACTGTGCGGCGCCGACGACCTGATCGTGGGCGGGGTCTGGCGACCGGTCCGGCTGCGGTCTACGGGACGTGTCGCGATCCGCCACGCCCGAGCCGTCTGTGCCGCAGTCAGCACCGGAGAGGGCCGCGGCAGACCGCGGGCCCGGCTGGAGCTTCGCACGGTGCTCGACGTGCCGGGAGGCGGTCAGGTGGATCTGCGCACCCGGGTGTCCGGCGCCGAGCATGTCCACAGCCACCACTGCGCCGACGGGGAGAACCGGGTGGAATGGACCGTCGACGTCGACGACCCGCCGCTGTGGTGGCCCCACACACTGGGCGACCAGCCCCTGTGCAACCTCACCGTGGAAGCTTCGACCGGCGCCGAAGTCCATGATCGGCGACAGTTCCGGATCGGGTTCCGGTCGGTGGCCATGCGACGCTGGGTGCTCTATGTCAACGGCGAGCGGCTGTTCGCCAAAGGCACCAACCTGCTGCCCACCAGGCGACTGCCGGGCACGGCCACGCCGTCGGAGGTAGCCGACGACATCCGGGCCGCCCGCAACGCGGGCCTCGACCTGGCTCGTCCCGTCGCCCACATCGCCCGGCCCGAGCTGTACGACGCCGCCGACGAGTTGGGCGTGCTCATCTGGCAGGACCTGCCGATCCGGGGTCTGATGAACCGCAGCGTCGCGTCCGAAGCGCTGCGCCAAGCCCGCGAGGCGGTCGACCTGCTGGGGCACCGCCCGTCGGTGGCGGTGTGGTGCGCGCACGACCAGCCGTTCGCCCGGCCGCGCAGACCCGGACGGACGCCGGCCGTGGTGAGCCGTCAGGCGCCGTCATGGAACCGCGACGTGCTCGACCGGCGGCTGTGCCGAATCTTCGACCGCTGCGACGGCTCCCGCCCGGTGGTGCCCCACACCGGCGTGCCGCCCCGCTTCCCCATGCTGGACGGAACCACCAGCGAGCTGTGGTTCGGCCTTCATGGCGGCAGGGCCGCCGATGCCGGTCCGCTTCTGGCACGGGTTCCGGCGATGGGCCGGTTCGTCTCGGCGTTCGGCACGCCCGCGGACGACGACCAGCCCGACGTGGTCAAAACGATCATCGAGACGCTGCGGCGCCTGAAGTACCGGCCCACCGGAGGCTTCCTGCTCCACGCCTTGGCCGACACGGCTCCCGCAGACGCGGCGGCCGCCTCCGGCGCCGCTGATAGTGGCGGCGGCCCGGCGACACCCTGCGGCCCTAGCCCGCCCGACACGCCCGGCGCCGCCACACCCCGCGACCCCGACACCTCAGACGCCGCCACACCCCGCGACCCCGACACCTCAGACGCCGCCACACCCCGCGACCCCGACACGCCCGGCGCCGCCACACCCCGCGACCCCGACACCTCAGACGCCGCCACACCCCGCGACCCCGGCGGGTTCGGCGCCGCCACACCCCGCGACCCCGACACCTCAGACGCCGCCACACCCCGCGACCCCGGCGGGTTCGGCGCCGCCACACCCCGCGACCCCGACACCTCAGACGCCGCCACACCCCGCGACCTCGGCGGGTTCGGCGCCGCCACACCCCGCGACCCCGACACCTCAGACGCCGCCACACCCCGCGACCTCGGCGGGTTCGGGGTGCTGGACGGGTTGCACAGGCCCAAACCCGGCTGGTGGGCACTGGTGGAGGCGTGCCGTCCGCTGATCGTGGTGGCCGATCAACTGCCGGAGAGCGTGCGGGCGGGAGAGCATCTCGATCTCGCCATCCATGCGATCAACGACGCCAGAACCGGAACCGGCGAACTGCAAGTGCGAGCCAGGATGGTGGGTCCCGGCGGCGCCGTGGTCCGGGAGCAGCGTTGGGCCGGCACGATCGGCGCCGACGACTGCGTGCTGGTGGGCCGTCTGGCGGCGACGGTCCCCGCCGTTGCCCGGGCTGGCCCCCTCGTCTTGGAGTTGACCCTCACAGGCCGCGGCGAGCCGGACGATCAGCCCGTCACGATTGCCACCAACCGCTACACCACGACCATCGCGCCAGCCGACCGCACCCACAACCACCAACCGCCACACCACAACCACCACACATGACCACAGCCGTCGCCATCACACCAGCCGACCGCACCCACAACCACCGACCGCCACAACCACCACCATCCCGCCATCAGCACCCCGCGACAACCACCAACCGCCACAACCACCACCATCCCGCCGTCAGCACCCCGCGACAACCACCAACCGCCACAACCACCACCATCCCGCCGTCAGCACCCCGCGACAACCACCAACCGCCACAACCACCACCATCCCGCCGTCAGCACCCCGCGACAACCACCAACCGCCACAACCACCACGATGCGCGCAGCCCGCCCCGCCGTGCCTGCTCCACCATCGGACGCGAAGCGCCCCAACCGCCGAGGCTTATCGGCGGGCGAGGGCGGGCGTCATCGGCGCCACCAGCTGTGCCGCGCCGATGGCGGCGTGGAAGTAGAAGCGGGCTACGACCGCGCCTGCGGCGCAGGCCACGATCTTGTGGCCGTCGTCGGCCGATTCGAGAGGACGTGTGTCGGCCAGCATCCGGTTCTCGAAGGCGGCAATGAACTGCGGGTCGGTGATCAGCAGGCAGATCTCCTGGTTGCAGCGGAAGCTGTGACGGCTGAAATTCGAAGAGCCGATAAGCAGCCTGTCGTCGTCGGCCAGCAGGAACCGGGCATGGAAGAAGTCCGGGTAGGTGCGCAGTTCCACCCCGGCGCGGACCAGGCGGCGCCAGATGTAGGGCTCCACAGCCCGAAGCCAGCGGTAGTTGTTCCGCTGGGCGGTTACAACCGCCTTGGCGGGGGCGCGGGCCCGACTGAGCTGCTTGACGACTCCCACGTCCAAGGAGTACGGAGAGGCGAGGACGATGCTGCGGGCCGCGCCGTCGATGATCTCGGCGAACGCCGGCTCGATCTGCCTGTTGGTCAGAACGGTGGTGTTCACGGAGCGACGGTCGCCGCGTTCGGTGCGGGCGAAGTCGTCAGCGAGCGCCTCCACAACGGCGGGGGCGGTTATACGGACCATGAAGTCCCGCCAACCGAAGTTGTGGTCGCTGATGTTGATGCCGCCGAGGTAGGCGTGGTCGTCGACCACGTAGAGCTTCTTGTGGTTGCGGCTCAGGCCGAAGAACAGCGCCGGCCCGAAGGGCTGCGTGAAGGTCACCGCCGCTCCCGCCGCTCTGAGACGCTCGAACATGGCCCCCGTCTCGGTGGCCTCGTCCCGCACCGCCGGGTCGGTGGCCTTGCGGTCGCTTACGTAGCGCAGAGCGAAGCAGTCGACGAGCAGCCTCACGTCCACGCTCCGGACGGCGGCGGCGGCCAGCAGTTCGGCCACGGCCAAGCCCGCCGCGTCGCCGTCGAAGGTCATCACCTGGATCAGCACACGCCGCTCGGCGGCGCGCAGCGCCCGGTGCAGATCCTCCACGAACTCCCGGTTGTCGAGTAGCCGCAATCCCCCGTGGCCGTGCATGCACCGAACCTACCCGCATGCACGCGCACGGGCCGCCGCCGCACCGCCACGAGCAGGCGAACGGCGAACTCGATGATCAAGTCGCCCGCAGAGGACTGTGGATCGCAGCGAGATCGAGCAGAACACGGCGCTGAGACCTGTCTCGGTTCGTCCACGCCCACGAGGCGCACAATCCGCTCCGTGTTCGGGCCGGAGACGGAGCGCGATAGGTTTGCGACGATGACGCACACGGCCGCTCCCCCCGAAGCCGCCGAGAGGGTGCCGCCGTTGAGACGGCGGAGGCGGGAGCTTCGATGGCCGCTGAACATCTACCAGACCGCGGTCGGCAAGAAGTACGTGATGGCGGTCACCGGGACTGGGCTGCTGGCGTTCGTGATCGTCCACATGATCGGCAACCTGCACCTCTACGAAGGACCGGCCCAGATCAACGAGTACGCCGAGGCGCTGCGCGACCTGGGCGGCCACCTGGTGCCCCGCACGGCGATCCTGTGGATGATGCGGATCGGGCTGCTGGCCATGTTCGTGCTGCACATCCACAGCGCCTGGTCGCTGAAGGAGATCAGCCGGCGCAGCAGCCCCAAAGCCGCCCGGGTGAGCGGCAACAAGCGCTACGCCGGCGGGCAGGACTACGCAGCCGTCGACTTCGCCGGCCGCACCATGCGCTGGACCGGCCCCATCGTCGGCCTGTACGTGCTGTTCCACTTGGCCGACCTGACCTGGGGCTGGTGGCTGGGCGACGACTACATCCGGGGCGACGTGTACCACAACGTTGTGGAGTCGCTGTCGTCGATTCCGGTGGCGGTCGTCTACATCGTGGCCAACACGGCGCTGGCCGTACACATCTACCACGGCCTCCGGTCGGCGTTCCAGACGCTCGGCGTCAACAATCCCCGGTTCAACCATCTGCGACGAGGGCTGGCCGTGGTGGTGTCGACTGCCATCCTGGCCGGCAACCTCAGCTTCCCGATCATGGTCCAAGCGGGCGTGGTCGCATGAGCGGTGTGGCGCGGCGGGATCGCGTGGACGCGGCGGCGACCGCCGCGGCGAGGAGGGCAGCCGCATGAGCGCCGTGCTGGACGCCAAGGTCCCCGACGGTCCCATCGCGGAGAAGTGGGACAACCACAAGTTCTCGGTGAAGCTTGTCAACCCGGCCAACAAGCGACGGTTCAAGATCCTGGTGGTGGGCACCGGGCTGGCCGGGGCCTCGGCCGCGGCGTCTCTGGCCGAGCTGGGATACGCGGTCGAGGCGTTCACGTTCCACGACTCTCCCCGCCGGGCCCACTCCATCGCCGCGCAGGGCGGCATCAACGCGGCCAAGAACTACCGCAACGACGGCGACTCGGTCCACCGGCTGTTCTACGACACCGTCAAGGGCGGCGACTACCGCTCAAGGGAGGCCAACGTGTACCGCTTGGCCCAGGTGTCGCTCAACATCATCGACCAGTGCGCGGCCCAAGGCGTGCCTTTCGCCCGGGAGTACGGCGGCCTGCTGGCCAACCGGTCCTTCGGCGGGGCACAGGTGAGCCGCACCTTCTACGCCCGGGGCCAGACCGGACAGCAGCTGCTGCTGGGCGCCTACCAGGCCATGGCCGCCCAGATCGCGGCCGGCGGGGTGACGCTGCACAACCGGGCCGACGTGCTCGACATCGTGGTCAAGGACGGCGAGGCGTGCGGGATCATCGTCCGGGACCTGCTCACCGGCGAGGTGCGGGCCCACAACGGCCACGCCGTGGTGTTGGCCACCGGCGGCTACGGCAACGTCTACTACCTGTCCACCAACGCCATGAACTGCAACGTGACCGCGGCGTGGCGGGCCCATCGGCGGGGGGCGGCCTTCGCCAACCCGTGCTACACCCAGATCCACCCGACGTGCATCCCGGCCGGCGACGAGTTCCAGTCGAAGCTGACCCTCATGTCGGAGTCGCTGCGCAACGACGGGCGCATCTGGGTGCCCCGCAACATGGACGAGGCCCGGGCCGCGGCAGACATCGGCGAGGCCGACCGGTACTACTTCCTGGAGGAGAAGTACCCGGCGTTCGGGAACCTGGTGCCCCGCGACGTGGCGTCCCGCAACGCCAAAACGGTGGTGGACCAGGGGCTGGGGGTGGGGCCGCTGCGCAACGGCGTGTACCTCGACTTCGCCGACGTGATCGCCCGCGACGGCGAGGCGCTGGTGCGGGAGAGGTACGGGAACCTGTTCGACATGTACGAGAGGATCACCGGCGAGGACCCCTACCACTCGCCCATGCGCATCTACCCGGCCACCCATTACACGATGGGCGGGCTGTGGGTGGACTACAACCTGATGACCAATGTCGGTGGGCTCTACGCGCTGGGCGAGTGCAACTTCTCGGACCACGGCGCCAACCGGCTCGGCGCCTCGGCGCTGATGCAGGGCCTGGCCGACGGCTACTTCGTGCTGCCCTGCACCATCGGCGACTACCTGGCGCCGAAGCTGGGGTCGGCACCGGTGCCGACCGACGATCCGGCGTTCGCGGCGGCGGCAGCCGAAGTCGACGACCGCACCCGGAGCTGGCTTGCGGTGAGGGGCACAAGGTCGGTGGACCACTACCACCGGGAGCTGGGCAAGATCGTTTGGGAACACTGCGGAATGGCCCGCAACCGCAACAGCCTGGAGAAGGCGCTGAGCGAGATCCCGGCGCTGCGTGACGAGTTCCGGGCAAACGTGAAGGTGCTGGGCTCGGCCGACACCACCAACCAGTCGCTGGAGCAAGTCAACCGGGTGGACGACTTCATGGAGCTGGCCGAGCTGAAAGTGCGCGACGCCCTGCACCGCGAGGAGTCGTGCGGCGGCCACTTCCGCGAGGAGCATCAGACCTCCGAAGGCGAGGCCCTGCGTGACGACGAGAACTTCGCCTACGTGGCCGCGTGGGACTGGCAAGGTCCGGACCGGCCCCAGGAACTGGTCAAGGAGCCGCTCGAGTTCGAGCATGTGACACTCACCCAGAGGAGCTACAAGTGAGCCCGGCCGAACTTGACCGCAGATCCGTTCCCGGAGACCCACATTCCGCCCCGCGTTCGGGGGGAGAGTGACGTGAGCAGTGACGTGAGCAGTGACGTGAGCAGCGGCGCTGGGAACGGCCACCGGGCCACGCTGCGGCTGAAGCTGCGGATCTGGCGCCAGGCAGGACCCGACGAGCCGGGCGGCTTCCTGGACATCGACGCCCCCGACATCCCGGCGGACTGCTCGTTCCTGGAGATGCTCGACATCGTCAACGAGCGCCTCATCGACGACGACGTGGAGCCTGTGGTCTTCGCCCACGACTGCCGGGAGGGCATCTGCGGCACGTGCGGGGTGATGATCAACGGGCGTCCCCACGGTCCCGAGAAGGCCACCGCCGCCTGCCAGCTGCACATGCGCAAATTCCGCGACGGCGACAAGATCGTGATCGAGCCGTTCCGGGCGGCGTCCTTCCCGGTGGTGAAGGACCTGATGGTGGACCGGCGGGCGTTCGACCGGATCGTCGAGTCGGGCGGCTACATCTCGGTGCCCACCGGCGCCGCCCCCGACGCCAACGAGATCCCCGTCCCTAAAGACGTGGCCGACTTCGCCATGGACGCGGCGGCCTGCATCGGCTGCGGGGCGTGCGTGGCGGCATGCCCCAACTCGGCCGCCCAGCTCTTCACCGCGGCCAAGCTCGGCCATCTCAACGTGCTGCCCCAGGGCCAGCCCGAGCGGTGGCGACGGGCCGAGGCCATGGTGGAGACGATGGAGTCGTTCTTCGGGTCGTGCACCAATCACGGCGAGTGCGCCGAAGCCTGCCCCAAGGAGATCAGCCTCGACTTCATCGCCGTGCTGAACCGCGACTATCTGAAGGCCAAGGTCAAGAACCGCCGACTCGCCTCCCAGACCTGACCGGGTCGGTTCGATACGGTCCAGACGCGGAAGTCGAGAATCTTGGGCGAGTTCTGTGCATCCACCACTCACCACCGACCCGGGACTCCGGGGCGAGCTGAGACTCGCCGCGTGTCCGCCACTGCTCGGCGGAGTAGGCGAGCCCCACAACCGACCCGGGACTCCGGGGCGAGCTGAGACGACAGGCTGATGGGCCGGCGTGAGGCGGGCTGGGGTCCGGGGCGGCGGCTGGTGCTCGGACTGGCCCGGGGGGCGGCCATGGGAGCGGCCGACGCGGTGCCGGGTGTGTCGGGCGGCACCATCGCGGTGGTGCTCGGCATCTACGAGCGGCTGCTGGGGTCGATTCGGGGCGTGGCGGCAGCAGCGGGCCGGTTGCTGCGGGGCGACTGGCGGGAGGCCGGGCAGCGGCTGGCCGGGGTGGACTGGCAGCTGATCGTTCCGCTGCTGGTCGGGATCCTGGGCACGATCCTGCTGCTGGCCTCGGTGATCGAGACCCAGCTGGAGGAGCGCCCCGAGACGATGGCCGGTCTGTTGTGCGGTCTGGTGCTCGCCTCGGCGGTGTCGGCCTGCCGGCTGTTCGAGTGGCGGGGAGCCGTCCAGATCGTGCTGATGGCGGTGGCGGCCGGGGCGACGTTCGGGTTTCTGGGCATGCAGTCCGCGCCGGTGGCAGACCCGTCGCTTCCGCTGCTGGCCGGGGCCGGGGCCGTAGCAGTCTGCGCCATGATCCTGCCCGGGATCTCCGGCGCGTTCCTGCTGCTGATGCTGGGCATGTACGGAGCGGTGATCCACATCGTCACCGACCGGCGCATCGTCGAGGCGATCGTGTTCCTGGCGGGGGCTGCGGTGGGATTGGGCCTGTTCTCGACAGTGTTGGAGAAGCTGCTGGATCGGGCACGCAACCCGGTCATGGCCGTGCTGGTGGGACTGATGGTCGGGTCACTGAGGGTGCTGTGGCCCTGGCCGAACGGCGTGGGTGTGATCAGCCGCCACAAGCACGAGATGGTCTCCGGCACCGCCCTGGCCTGGCCCGATGCCGACGCCTGGGCCGCCCCCACGCTCGCGGCGATCATCGCCTTCGCGGTGGTCCTGCTCATCACCATTGCAGTTGACCGGCACCAAGACACGGCTCCGAGCCGGAGCCGGGGGAGTTAGAGACCGAGCGAATAGGCGGGAGCGACGCGGCCCATACAGGCGAGGCCGTGGCCCGAGCGGCCCTCAGGTCGCAGCGAACAAGAACGGGAACGACACCGCAGCGACACGACGGGCCCACCCCTATCCGCGCCCGCGCTTAGAGACCGAGCGAATAGGCGGGAGCGACGCGGCCCATACAGGCGAGGCCGTGGCCCGAGCGGCCCTCAGGTCGCAGCGAACAAGAACGGGAACGACACCGCAGCGACACGACGGGCCCACCCCTATCCGCGCCCGCGCTTAGCGGAGTTTGCGGATGGGGCGGAGTCTGCCGGCCGGGAGGGTGATCGAGTCGGAGAACTGGTAGAGCACCGCGCCGACGAAGGTGAGGATGATGACGTAGGCGGCCGACAGCGCACCGAGGTCGCTCTCGCGGGCGATGCCGAGCTCGGCGATGACGATCGAGAACTCCCCGTGGGCGACCAGGGCGGCACCGGCCCGCAGCCGGCCCGGCCTGCCGATGCCTGCTCGAGCCGCTCCGATCCAGCCGGAGGCGAGCTTGGTGAAGACGGTGGCCGCGGCGACGGCCAGGGCGGCCACAGCCACCCCCGGAATGCGGCTGAGGTCCACCTGCAAGCCGAAGAACACGAAGAAGACGGCCGCGAACAGGTTCCGCAGCGGCAGCAGCAGCCCGCGGGCATGCGAGACGATGTCGCCCGACAGCGCCACTCCCACCACGAACGCTCCGACCGCTGTCGAGATGTTGAGCCGTCCGGCCAGGCCGGCGACCAGCAGGGTGCCGCCCAGCAGGGTCAGCAGCAGCGCCTCGCTGGACTGGCTCAACGCGATGGCGCTGAGGCGGTCGCCCAGCACGTAGGCAACGCCGAGCACTCCCAGCACGGCCCCCAGCGATATCCCGACGGTGAGGGTGGTGCTCAGCACCGACCCGCCGAACAGCACGCCCGACACGATCGGCAGGTACAGCACCATGGCGAGGTCCTCGATGACGAGCACGCTGAGGACGACCGAGGTCTCGTGGTTGCCTATCCGGTCGAGGTCGGCGACCAGTTTGGCCACGATGCCCGACGACGAGATGTAGGTCACCCCGCCGAGCAGCACCGCCACGACCGGGTCGAAGCCGAGGATCAGACCGGCCACGAACCCGGGCGGGAAATTCAGCCCGAAGTCGACCACCCCGGCCAGCGTCGACCGGCGCACGTTGTCGATCAGTTCGTGGACCGAGAACTCCAGGCCCAGCATCAGCAGCATCAGAATCACGCCGATCTCGGCACCCACCTCGATGAAGTCCTCCGATGCGTCCAACTCGACGACGCCGCCCTCGCCGAGGGCCAGCCCGGCCAGCAGGTACAGCGGCAGCGCGGGTATGCCGATCCGGCGGGCCAGGCGGGCCACGACCGCCAAGGCCAGCACGAGCGCGCCGAGCTCGATGACCAGAAGGTCGCCGCCGGTGTGCATGGACTAGGACGATCCAGCCAACGGGACGACTAGCACCACAAGAAAGGGCCAGCGCGTGCGCATGGACTAGACCGATCCAGCCGATCCAGCCAACGGGACGACTAGCACCACAAGAAAGGGCCAGCGCGTGCGCATGGACTAGACCGATCCAGCCGATCCAGCCAACGGGACGACTAGCACCACAAGAAAGGGCCAGCGCGTGCGCATGGACTAGACCGATCCAGCCGATCCAGCCAACGGGACGACTAGCACCACAAGAAAGGGCCAGCGCGTGCGCATGGACTAGACCGATCCAGCCGATCTAGCCAGCGGGACGCCGCAGCAGTCTGGTGGCCGCCTTGACCGCCGACGGAACGCCGACCACCACCGCGGTGTCGCCGGCCTCGAGGCGCTCGGTGCCGGCCGGTATCGGGATCGAGCCCGTTTCGCTGACGAGGGCGACGACTCCGGCCCCCGTGCGAGTTCTCAGGGCCGCTTCGGCCAAGGTCATCCCGGCGACAGCCGACCCGGAGACGATAGTGACCCACGAAATCACCAGATCCTCCAAGCGGTGCACGGCGTCGTCGAGATGCTCCAGCACCGGACTGCCGCCCAGCAGCTCGCCCAGAGTGTGGCCCTCGTCCTCGGTGAGCTCGACGCTCTCACAGGCCCGGTCGCAGTCCCGCTCGTCGTAGACCACTAGGTCGCGCCGGCCGGTCTGATGGGCGACCACGCCGACGCAGCGGCCGGCGTCGGTCTGCAGGTCGAAGCGGATCCCCACTCCGGGCAAGTCGGTCTCGGTCACCTTCCTCACGGGAACCCCCTCTCGCGGGCCTTTCTCGCAGGGACCATACCCAGCAGAGCCCGGCCTCCTGAACGACCACCCACGGGGATCTCCCACCATGCGAAGGAGGACGTCCGCGAACAGGCGGCAGCCGAACACGACGCGACGGGCGAGGCCGTGGCCTGATCGGCCTGTGAGCGCAAGCATCACCCAGCAGAGCCCGGCCTCCTGAACGACCGCCCACGGGGATCTCCCACCATGCGAAGGAGGACGTCCGCGAACAGGCGGCAGCCGAACACGACGCGACGGTGTCGTTCCCGCTGTTGCCCGCTGCGCTCGCGGGCCCCTCGGGCCACGGCCTCGCCCGTACGGGCACCAATGGCCGGACCATTCGCTCGGCCTCTGAGTCGACGCCGTTCAGCGTGTCACATGCCGATCACAGTGAGGCCGGCCGAGCGGGCGGCTTGGGCCTGGCGCACGTCGAAGGTGAGGAAGGTGGTTGCTTCTCCGGCGCGCCGGGCCGCGGCCACGTGCAGCGCGTCGAGGGAGCGGCACAGCGTCTGCTCGGCTATTCGGGCCGCGTCGTTGCAGGTGACGCCGTCGAGGCTCACCAGCGCGAACGCGTCCAGATCGGCCTGCGCCTGCCGGCGGACGCTGAGCAGCTCGTCGCCTTCCAGCAGCCGAGCCAGGTTGCGGCGCAACTCCACCTCGGTCAGCCGCGAGGTGACCAGCACGGGATCGGTGGCCATGAGCTCGTCGGCCGTATCGGAGTTCCGCTCGGCGATGTAGCGCTTCAACAGCGCACTGGTGTCGACGTACAGGGTCATCGGCGGTCCGTCATCCGCGGTCCTCGTCGAGAATGTCGGCGATGCTCCGCGACGCGCAGCAACGCTGAGCCGGACCCAAGCGACTCCGGACCGCAGGTTCGATCCAGCCCTCCTCGATGCCCCGCTCGATCATCGACGTTCCTTCGAGACCGACGAGGCGGGCCACCGGCCTTCCCCGGTCGGTGACCACGATCTGCTCGCCGTCGGCGGCCCGGCCGACGTACTCGGAGAGCTTGGCTTTGAGTTCCCGTATCCCCACAGTCATGTAGTCACACTATCGGCCTACAGTGACTACATATTCTGGATCGCAAGCCTCTCGCAGCACGATCACATCAGCTCTACGACTGCCAGACCTTTGGGCGTACACGAACGGCCCATCAGATCCGAAGCTCGCAGCACGATCACATCAGCTCTACGACTGCCAGACCTTTGGGCGTACACGGACAGCCCATCAGATCCGAAGCTCGCAGCACGATCACATCAGCTCTACGACTGCCAGACCTTTGGGCGTACACGAACGGCCCATCAGATCCGAAGCTCGCAGCACGATCACATCAGCTCTACGACTGCCAGACCTTTGGGCGTACACGGACAGCCCATCAGATCCGAAGCTCGCAGCACGATCACATCAGCTCTACGGCTGCCAGAGCAGGGTGTCGGGCATGAACTGGCTCCAAGCGAACCAGAACGCCTGGTGTCCCTCGATCTCGTTGCCGGCCGGGTCGGCGGCCCGCACCCCGCCGCCGTCGAGGCGGAGCGCCACCCCGGCCAGTTCCACGTGTCCGCCCGCTTCGAGGACTGCCGCGGCAGCGGCCACCGGGAACGCCACCGGAGTGCCGTCTGCCAGCACCACACCGAAAACCTGGTCGTGGACGCCCAGGGTGGCATCGGCGTCGCCGATCGGGAAGATGGGCCCGCCGTCGTCGCGGCCCCGCAACGGGTCGAGCGGATAGCTGCGGCCGACACCGCCGTCCTCGGCGACGATGGTGGTGCCGGGATGGGCCGCCTTCCATTCTCCCCAGGTGGTGGTGACCACCGTCGCCTGGTCGAGGACCACCCCCCGTTCGCGCAGCGGCCCCGAGACGGCCTCGCCAGTGAACGTGTCGAACACCGACTTGGTGACCAGATCGTACATCACCTTGTTGGACCGCGACAGCAGGCCCGACGTTCGCAGCACTGGGATGCCGACCCCGGTGCCGGCGTCGTCGATGAAGAAGGCCTGCGCGGAGCCGCACAGCGTGCAGTACGGCACACCGATCCGACGACCGCCGAGGGTGTCGTTCACCATTTCGTGGATCTCCATGATGTGGCGGGGATAGGCCCGGGCCTCGCCATCGATGACGACCGCGAACACGATGCCGTCATCGGGGTACCACGACCCCCCGGCCGCGTCGGTGACCGCAGGGTCGTCCAGGGCCGGGATGCAGCCGTGGGGGCAACCGCCGACGGCACCCAGCGGCCGGTCGTCGATCCGCACCCCTCCCCAGTTCAGCAGCCGCCAATCGATCTCGGCGTCGGGGTCAGCGAACAACGGCGCCCAGCCGGGGTCGACCAGCAGAAGCAGTCGCTTCTTGTAGTCGGCGTAGGCGTCGAAGGCGGGCAGGTCCCAGGCGATCAGGTGGTCGGTGACTGACTGCCAGCGGCTGCGCTCGGCCACGGGGTCGTCGTCCAGCCGCAACCCGGCAAGGCGCTGGAAGGCAGAGACGGCCCTGTCGTGAATGTCGCCGAAGTGGAAGAACCGGAGCAGGTCTGAAAGGATCCACCCCAGACGGGGATCGCCGGTGTCGCCGAGGCCGGCGAGCAGGCCAGCGTCGAAGCTGCCCGACTGGAGGCCGGCCCAGACGTCATCGAGAATGCCGACCGCGGCCGCCTCGATCGGGCCGGTCGGAATGTCGGGGGCGGGCGGGAACTCGTACCCCAGGAAGTTACGCACAACGCCGGACGCCCGAGGAGTGAGCGGCACCGTGTTCCCGGCAGGCGCGGCTGCGGCAGTGCCAGCGTCCGGCGCCTCGGCGTCACCCGTCCCGGCGGCGGCTGCTTCGGCTGCCGAAGTCCCAGCCCTCGGCGCTTCGGCCGCTGCGGCCCGACCAGAAGCGGCGCCGCCCGTGAACGCGACTGATCCCGTGTCGCCGTCAGCACACGCTGAGGCCACAAGCACGATCCCGACGACAAGCGCGCAGACCCGGGAGATCACGACACCACGCTATGGCTGACCGCAGCCTCCGACGCATCCACCGAACCCATCCGCCGACGACAGACCCTCACCGCAGCCTCCCACGCATCCACCGAACCCATCCGCCGACGACAGACCCTCACCGCAGCCTCCGACGCATCCACCGAACCCATCCGCCGACGACAGACCCTCACCGCAGCCTCCGACGCATCCACCGAACCCATCCGCCGACGACAGACCCTCACCGCAGCCTCCGACGCATCCACCGAACTCATTCGCGCCCCCAGATAGGCGTCCGCAGTATCCGGATCCTCACCGCAGCCTCCGACGCATCCACCGAACCCATCCGCCGACGACAGACCCTCACCGCAGCCTCCGACGCATCCACCGAACTCATTCGCGCCCCCAGATAGGCGTCCGCAGTATCCGGATCCTCACCGCAGCCTTCGACGCATCCACCGAACCCATCCGCCGACGACAGATCCTCACCGCAGCCTCCCACGCATCCACCGAACTCATCCGCCGACGACGGAGCGTGACCGCGCGCGGCAGGGAGAAGCGCCGCCCAGCCGACCGTCAGGACCGCAGCCGCGGGTTGCCGGACGGCTACGATCGGCGTCCGGCCGAGAACAAGCGCCACTAAACGGGAGGCGTTCACACCGGGGGAGGATCTTCGCTCGTGCTCGCTGCGCTCCCAGGGCCGAAACCGCCACAGCGAACACACAAACCGGACCCGCCACTCCAGCCGACAACCTCAATGAAATGGGCGTGGCCGAAACCGCCACAGCGAACACACAAACCGGACCCGCCAGGTCGCGTGCTCGCCTCCGAGGCCGCGTCGGATCGAGGTGCGCGTTGAGCGAGCACGAGCCGCGGCGGTCCCGGGCGTCGGTCATATGGGGAGTGGGGGCGACCGCGCTGGGAACTTCGCTCATCGGGACGATCGGGACCGCGGCCGAGCTCGGGCCCGACTCGCTGGAACCGGCCGCCACCGGGGCATGGCGCGGCGTGATCGGGGCCGCCGGGCTGCTGCTGCTGGCGACGCTGCGTGGCCAGGCACCGTGGCGTTACCAGCTGCCGGTCCGCTGGGTGGTGCTCGGAGCGGCAGGGGCAGCCACCAGCCAACTGCTGTTCTTCGAGGCGATAGCTCGCACCGGGGTGGCGGCAGGAACCCTGGTCGCCATCGGCGTCGGCCCGCTGGCGGCGGCGCTGATCGACTGGCTGGCGTACCGGCTGCGCCCCGACCGGCACTGGCTGGCGGGCATGGCGGCGGCGACTGCGGGGGTGGCACTGCTCTCAGGAGGGGCAGCCGAGGTGGTTTGGAGCGGTGCAGCCCTAGCGGTGCTGGCCGGATGCGGCATCCCGTGCCAGGGGTTCGCGGCACAGCAATTGATGCGGGACCGGCCCCTGGTGACGGCAATGGCCACCTTGCTGGCCGCGGGTTCGACGCTGATGCTGCCTATCGCGGCGACCTCGGCGGACACCGCCTTCGACTCGGCGGAGTCGACCTCGACGGTGCTGTACCTGGGGCTGGTAACGGTGATGCTGGCTCATTCGCTTTGGGGAGCGGGCTTGAAGCGCCTCACTCTGAGCACGGCGGTTGTGGTGGGCCTGCTGGAGCCTGCGGTGGCGGCGACGCTGGCCGTGACGGTGCTGTCCGAGCCGGTGACCTTGGGCCTGGCGGTGGGAATATGCCTGGTGATCGCGGGTGTGGCGGTCACGTCGCTGAGCCCCGCAGCCCGCCACCGCCGCTAGCGGAGACCAACGGCACCCACCCTCGCCAACCGCCCGGCTTCAACACACCAGCCGCAGCCCGCCGCACCAGCTAAGACCAGCGGCTCTCAACGTTGTATGGTGGCAACGCCATGCAGGGTTCGCATTTTTCTCCGCTGCGCCGAGAACTTGTCAGGATCCTGCGGGAGCGGGGCCACCGCAAGCTCGACGAGCCGGTCGAGTTGGCGTCGGGGGCGATGTCGTGGGACTTCGTGGACGGCAAGGAGGCCCTGGCAGAATGGCAGCATCTGCGGCTCGCGTGCGAGGCCATCGTCGAAGCGGTCGCCGCCGACGGCCACAGCTTCGACGCGGTGGGCGGCCTCACCCTGGGCGCCGACGCTTTGGCCGTGGGTATCGCCGCAGTCAGCGACTGCCGCTGGTTCTTCGTACGCAAGGAGCCCAAGAAGCGGGGAACTCGACGGCTGATCGAAGGCGCCCAGATCGGGGCCGGCGACCGGGTGCTGCTCGTGGAGGACGTGGTGACCACCGGCGGGTCGATCTTCAAGGCGCTCGATGCCGTCGACGAGACCGGGGCCAGGGCGGTGGCCGCGGTGACGCTGGTGGACCGCAGCGGCCTCGCCGGCCCGCGGTTCGAAGAACGAGGGATCGCGTACTACCCGATGGCTGACTACGAGTCGCTCAGAATCGATCCCGTCCGACCACTCGCCGCCCCCACGACCTCCCCAACCTCTGCGACCGCATCCGCCTGAGAGGCCGCGCCGACCGGCCGGGGACGCAGTCGCGCCACGCGAAGCAGGTGTCGGCGCCGCTGTCGCCGGTGGAAGTCCGGTCGAGGAACCCGGCCAAGACCCTCTCGAACTCCTCCATCGCTCGAACCGCGTCGTCGAACCCACCGGACGCGGCGCGTCCTCGCGCGCGGCTGCACATCGAAGCGGTCGTCGGTGCCGTACTCCACCCTCTCAGGCACGGCCTGCGAGCGACCGGGCGTCGCCACGGGCCAGCTGCCAGTGCCGGCGAGTCTGTAGACAGCCGTCTGTCTCAGGCAGCCCTGGCGTCACCGTCTCCGGCGTCACCGTGGGACGGTGGCAGCGACTCGCGGGGCGGCGGCAAAATCCGCAAATATCCCTCAATACGAGCCAGGCGCTCGCGTGTGTCAGCCAGGCTGTCACCCAACTCCGCTTGGCCCGCCATCAGAAGGTCTCGATTCTTCTCGATCAGCCTCCGGTTCTCCATAATCAGATCGCGGCTGTCCTTGCCGACCCTCTCGATCAGGTCGCGATTGTTCTCGATCAGGTCGCGGCTGTCCTTGCCGACCTTCTCGATCAGGTCGCGATTGTTCTCGATCAGGTCGCGGCTGTCCTTGCCGACCCTCTCGATCAGGTCGCGATTGTTCTCGATGAGGTCGCGGCTGTCCTTGCCGACCCTCTCGATCAGGTCGCGGTTCTTGTCGTTGGACTCCGCGATCAGCCTGTGAATCTTGACGCTGTCGACATGCTGGTACCGCGCCAGCGCAGTGACGCACAACAGCATCGGGCCCAGCACAGCCGCGACGACCGGCCAGAGATCCGACAGGTTCACCAAAGTGCTAGCGAAGATGCTTGCCTCCATGACCCCACACTAACTGCTCGTACAACACAATGCAACCTCATGTAGGTCCAACTGTGTCCAACTGCATTGAGCCGCCGGTGCCTATTGAGGTATTCGCACAGGCTTGTGGGCCATGACGGCATCACTTCACCGTCGCGCTCCTACCCGCAGACCGAGGACGACCGGCAGCGGGCGGAAGCTTGGCCGCGCCCACGGAGCTCCACCGGCCCGGACAGCCGATGCGCCAGCAGAGCCTTCACTACCACCACGACGGCGAGCCAGCACCGCGACCGGTGGAACACCAGCCACGAGATGCGCCAGCAGAGCCTTCACTACCACCACGACGGCGGGCCAGCACCGCGACCGGTGGAACACCAGCCACGAGATGCGCCAGCGAGGCCTTCACTACCACCACGACGGCGGGCCAACACCGCGACCGGTGGAACACCAGCCACGAGATACGCCAGCGAGGCCTTCACTACCACCACGACGGCGGGCCAGCACCGCGACCGGTGGAACACCAGCCGCGGGATGCGCCAGCAGAGCCTTCACTACCACCACGACGGCGGGCCAGCACCGCGACCGGTGGGGCACCAGCCGCGGGATGCGCCAGCGAGGCCTTCGCTACCACCACGTCGGAGCACGTGGGGGCGGAGCTTCACTGGCCCGGGCAGCCGGTGCGCCAGAGCTTGAACTCGGTCACGGCCCGCGAGCGGCCAGGGTCGTAGTTGCTCCACTCGAGGCAGGCGCCGACGCCGCTGTCGTCGCTGGAAGTCCGGTCCAGGAACTCCGCCAGAGCCCGCTCGAACTCCTCCATCGAACCCACCGGACGCGGCGCGTCCTCGCCCGCGGCCTGCACGTCGAAGCGGTCGTTGGTGTCGTACTCCACCCTCTCGGGCACGGTCTCGGGGCTGCTGGGCGTCGCCACGGGCCAGCTGCCAGCGCCCGCGAGCGCGTCCTTGATGTCGACGATGACCTCGTCACGGTCGACGTCGCCGAACAAGATCGTCTTCTTCGCCGCCGCGGTGCCGGTCGTGGCGGTCAGCTCGGCCCAGAACATGTAGGCCTTCACGGGGTCCAGGTTGTTGAGCGTGGCATCGTTGCCGTCGGGATCCACGGTGACGGTGAGGACCTCGACCTCTCCGCCCAGGCCGTCGTACTCGTAGCTGAAGCGGTGGAGGCCGTCGCCGCCCACCACGGACGACGAAGCGCCGCGGACCGTGGAGTCGTCGCCGGGCTCGAGGGTGGCTTTCGCGGCCGAGAGGGCTTCGCCGTACTCGTTGTGCACGGTCACGATGACGGTGTTGCGGACCGCGCCGCTGGCGGGCACGTTGAGGTAGCCGTCGGGCACGGTCACCTTCACCACCGCATCGGCCGGAACAGGCGAGGCGTTGCTGAACTCGAGGTAGTACACGTCGCCGTCCGACCTGCCGTTGCTCCGCTTGACGATGTCCGGGTTGTCGGCCACCGCGGGCGCGTTGGCGCCGGCCGCCAGCTTGAAGGTGCGGGTGCAGGAGTCGGCCGTGCAGGCTCGTCCGGTCAGCGGCACCGAGATCGAGAACTCGGCACGGCCGCTGGAGTCCGACGTCAGCGTCCGGGTGTTCTTGCTGCGGACTTCGCTGGCATCGGCCGGGGCACCGTCCGCGGCGCCTGCCTCTTGCAGCAGCTCCTCGGTGAGCGACCATTCGGCGGGCCGCCGGCCGTCGGTGCCGGTCGTGACGTCGCGGCCGTGCGCGTCCTGTAGCTGCACCGTGAAGGTGACCGTGGCGCCGAACCTGGCCTTAGATCCTTTGAACACGGAGGAGAGCCTGGCTGTGGCAGCACCCTGGGCCTGCTCGGAGGGCTCGACGTCGAGCCGGAAGAGGTCGGCGCCCCGGACGACTTCGTCGCCCTCGCGGCCGGTCCAGATCCACAGGGTGGTCGCGGCACCGTCGGCGACCAGGCGCTCGGGAACGGTGAGCGACACCTCGCCCTCGTCGTCGGTGGTCAGGTCGGAGCTGTCGATCTCGCACGGATAGGCGCCGTCGGTGTACTCGACGTCGGTGCAGGCGCCGCGAAACGTGAAAGCCTGGCCGGCGTAGGCGCTCGCGACATAGAACATGTCGACGGGTGCATCGGCGACGGGCTCGAAGTCGTCGTCGCGCACCGACACCCTGATCTCGTTGCCGTCGTACTGGGCGCTGAGCCCCCGGGGGCGGGTGGACGTGTGGCCCAGGGTGCGGATGATGAAGGCCGCCATCTGCCCCCTGGTCACGTCAAGCCGGGGCCGGTAGAAGAAGTCCAGGCCGGGCTGGTCCTCGCCGGAGGCGGGGGTGTGGTCGGCGCCGGTGGTGATGCCGAGCTCGTAGGCGGCGTTGATGGCCTCGTCGGCGGACACCGGCACCCGGTCGCGGGCGTCCTTGAAGTAGTCGTCGGGCCGGCTCTGGCTGCCGTCGCCGTTGGCGTCGAGCAGGACGCCGCCACCGCTGTCGAAGCTCACTACCGGCCCGGCAGCAGCGAGCAGGCGCACCAGCAGCAGCGCCATCTCGGTGCGGTCCACGTTGTCGTCCGGTTCGAACGTCTCCGCCGACACCGGGGTGGCGATGCGGTTGGTGACCAACAGGTCGATGGCGTCGCGGGCTTCGTCGTTGAGGTTGTCGAGGTCGCTGAAGTTCTGGGCCCGGGCCGCACTGAGGTCGATGTCGGCCGGTTCGAGGGCCCGTGCCAGGAAGAGCATCATCTGCCACCGCTTGACGGGCTCGTCGGGACTGAAGGTGGTGCCGTCGCCGCTGCCGATGGTGATCCCGTAGTGGGCCAGGCAGTTGATGGATTCGTGGAAGGCGTGGTCGTCGGGCACGTCGGTGAATTCCCGGTCCTCCAAGGCCTCGCCCAGACAGACGGTGACGCTGCTCTCCTCGTCGGGCGTGTCGGTCACCGCCGTGGCGGGCACAGCGCCGACGGCGAGCAGCGACGCCACCAGCGCGCTGACCGTGAGCGCGGCCCAACCTCTGCCGAGTCTGCTGCATCGTTGAAGCATCGAAGCTCCTCCACTCAGCGCTTGGGATGCGCTTGAGCGTCAGCCTACCCGACGCCGCTCCTGCGGCAGGACGCGCCGCTGCGAGGGGCACGCTCTCCGACCAGCCGGCGACGAAGGCGCGCACGGCCCGGGACGGAGACAGCACCGCCGTCTGCCAACACGCGACGCCCCTCCCCCCTACGCTTCCGACACGGCACCCGCGCTCAGCGCAGGGTGTACTCGGTTACCCGCCCGCAACACGACCGCGACCGCATCGACGCAGGACACGCCGAGCGCTCAGCGCAGGGTGTACTCGGTTACCCGCCCGCAACACGACCGCGACCGCATCGACGCAGGACACGCCGAGCGCTCAGCGCAGGGTGTACTCGGTTACCCGCCCGCAACACGACCGCGACCGCATCGACGCAGGACACGCCGAGCGCTCAGCGCAGGGTGTACTCGGTTACCCGCCTGTCGCTGCCGAGCACGTAGTTGCTCCAAGCCAGGCTCACGCCGGGGGTGTCCCTGCCGAGCGCGGCGGCGAGCGCAGCCTCGAAGGCGTCGATGGTGGCGGGCCCGGCCGCGAGGTTGAAGCGGTCGTTGCTGTCGTACACGAGGAGCACCGGTCCGTCGGCGCCGTCGACGACGATCTCTTTGCTGCGGACGGCGCCTCCCAGCACCGACCGGGCGGCGCCGCCGTCGTCGATCCCGGCGTCGGCCATCCAATGCACCGTCGCGGTGACCCCCGACAAAGCGAGGCTGTCGCTCACGGCCCCGTGGGAGACTGTCAGCGTCTCCGTCGCCCCGCTCGACCCGCTGTACCGGTAGGTGAATCTGTGGGAGCCGCTGCGGCCCACCGCGGACGGCGCGCCCCCGTCGGGGGCCACGCCCGGCAGGTTGCTGGCCAAGGCGACCAGAGCCCCCGGGTAGGGGTCGCCGTACTGGTCGAGCACGGTGACGGTGGCAGTGTTGGCTTGACCGGGCTCGGACATGTACACGTAGTCGCGGGTGTCGATAGTGACGATGGCGCTGCCTGAGGCGATGCTGGGGGCGTCGTCGCTGAAGACGACCGTGCCGGTGGCCGCGGACTGCCTGTCGGCGCCGACCGTGACCGACGGCGCGTTGGCGTCCGCAGCCAGCGTGTACGTGACTGTCACGTCGGGACTGTCGGCGCCCGGGTCGGGATCGGCGGCGCTGACCGAGAACACGGCCTCTCCGCTGGAGTCCGACACCAGCGTGCGCACGTCGGGGTCCTCGCCGGCGGCCTGCAGCGTGAGAGTCCATTGCGCCGGGCCGGCGCCGTCGACTCCGTTGGGTACGTCGCCGACGATGTCGCGCAGCTGCACGGTGTAGATCACCGACCGGCCGAAGCGGACTTTGCGGGCGCTGAAGGCGGTGGTGACCAGCGCCTCGGAGGCGATGCCGAGGTCTGCGCCCTCGGCGACGTCGAAGCGGTGCCGGTCGGCGCCGGCGTTGAAAGTTTCGCCGCTCGTGCCGGTCCATACCCACACGGTGGCGCCACCCTCCGGGACGCGGCGCAGGCCGGCGACCGCCACCCTGACGTCGCCGCCGCCGCTGGTCAGCGGGTCGGATACGTCGATCTCGCAGGGCAACGAGGAAGTGTCGGCCTGGGTGACCTCCGACAGTCGGCAGGCACCGCCGGCAGAGACGGCGTGTGCAGCCCGACTGCTGGGCGCCCAGAACACATCCACGGCGGCGGCCGCCACCGGCCGAAGGTGCTCGTCGCGCACCGACACGACGACGTCTACGCCGTCGAACTGCGCCGCCACGCCCGCGGGCCGCACCGAGGTGTGGGCCAGGGCACGGGTGATGAACGCAGCCATCCGGCCCCGGTTGACGGTGCCGTCGGGCTCGTAGTTGTAGTCGAGCGGCGGCTCGGAGGCGTCCTGCACGTCGGCGGCGACGGCGCCGGTTGTGACGCCCAGCTCGTAGAGCGCAGCAGCCCCGGCGTCGGGTGTGTCGGGGAACCGGTCGTCGGCCCGCGACCGCGATCCGGACACGCCGAGGAGGATCACTCCGTCGGAGGCCTTCGTCACGTTCGGCGCAGCCTCCGCCAGCAGCCCGATCAGGAACGTGGCCATCTCGGCTCGGGTGATGGCGTCGCCGGGCCGGTAACTGCCGCCTGAGGGGATCATACTGTTGGAGGCGAGCAGGTTGATGGCGTCTCGGGCTTCGTCCCAGGTCTGGTCGATGTCGTCGAAGCCGGCGTCGACGGCCGGGCCGAGGTCGACGCCGGCCACCTCGGCGGTTCGGGCGATGAACACCGCCATCTGTGCCCGGGTCACGTCCTGGTCCGGGGAGTAGGTGAGGCCGTCGCCGGTGCCCTTCGTGATCTCGTAGTAGGCGATGCAGTCGATGGCGCTGCGGAACGCATGGCCCGACGACACGTCGCTGAACATCTGGTCGGCGGCCGCGGCGCCGACGCAGGCCGACAGCCGGCTCGCGTGGTCGGGCCTGTCGGTGACCGCCCCGGCCGGGGCGGTCCCGGCGGCCAGCACCGCGGCGATCAACGCACCCGCGGCGAGCACCGCCCGAATCGAGAGCGGCTTCGTCATTGTTGGGGCCATGCCCGCCTCCCTTGCTGGATCCGTGGCACAGAGGCTACCGGACTGTGGATAACCCGAAATGTCGGACTGGCTCGACCGATCACAGCAACGCGGAAGGTGACGGCACCCGTCGGTGGACGGACGCGGTGAGGCCCCGGCCATGCGGCCGGGGCCTCACCGTGGGTGGTGTCCGTCCGGCGCCGGACGGACGGGGTTGGAGGTTAGGAGCTTGCGACCAGCGTGAACACGTTGATTATCCTCGCACGGGCATCAAGTGTACCCCACTGCAAGCTCAGCCCCTCCGCCAGAGCCGCCTCAAAGTCGGCGTAGGTGGAAGGCGCACTCGTGCCATCTGTCGAGATGTTGAACCTGTCGTTGTCGTCGTAGGTGACGAACTTCAGGGCACTGGAGGCACCCGCGAAGATCGTGTTGTCATCCGTGTCGAACGCCTGGATCTCTGCACCACTTGCCTCCTCGGTACCGGCGGCGGATTCAGCCCATTCGATGGTCGTCTTCGCCGTCAAATCGGGAGCAGATCCGTCGTTCCCATCTTTGTACCAGCCAGCCGTCAACAGCTCAGCAGACGCCGTGTCGACGGTTCGGGCATACCCGAAGGTGAACGAGCCGTCGGGGCCCGCCGCTCGCTGCTTTCCGCCAGCGATCGTGACATCGTCGGCGTCGCTCTTGAGGTCGACCTGGGCACCCGGGATCGGGTCGCCGTACTGGTCGGTAACTGTCACGGTCACCCGGTTGCTGACAGAGCTGCCCGACGCAATGACGTACTTCTCGGCTGGCTCGACAGTGATCGTGACGTCATCGTTTGCTCGGGAACTGGCTTCGGTGCTGAAGACGAGACTTTCCTTCACTTTCACGCGGAAGTTCCCGCTCACGGCCGTTTCCATCTCCCCGATGTAGAGCCCCTCCGGAGCGTGGGCGCCTGCAGAGATCACGATTTTGACCGAGTACTTGTCGGCCTTCACTTCCGGTTCCGGGTCGGGCAGGGCGGAAACGGAGACCGGGAAGGCTGCCTTTCCGTCGTCGTCGGTGGTGAGCGGAAGGGTCGACACCGCCGAGGGCGAGTCACCGACCTCCAAGGGTGTAGTCGGATCGCCGTCGTCAAATATCGGATAGGTCGACAGGACCACAGAGAACTGGGCCGGTTCACCACCATCCCCGACACTCACTGGGCCGTCTTCGTCCTCGAGCTGCACGGTGTATTCCACCGTCTCGTCCAGATGCGCCTTCTTGTCCATGAACTCAGTGCTGACCCTCGCCAGGGTGGCCTCTGACGGCGGGACCGGCGCCGGCTCGACCTCAACACGGAACCGCTCGGTGTCCTCACCGAACGTGTCGTCGCTCGCGCCAGTCCAGACCCAGACGGTGGTGGGGGCTTCCGGCGCGAAAAGCAACATCGCGTTGCCGTTGCCTCTGGTCAACAGGTCGCCACCGTCGATCTGGCACTTGACTGAGCCTCCGCCTTCGACCGGACGGACCTCGTTGCAAGTTCCGTCGCCCGCGAACGCCCACTCGAGTTCGGCGGTGCTGATCTGGAAGACGTCCACCACCACGTTCGCTCTCGGTGCAAAGTTCTCGTCGCGAACCGAGACGACCAGGTTGGTGCCGTCGTGCTGGACGGTGACGCCCTCGGGACGCACGGAGGTGTGGGCCAGTGCCCTGGTGATGAACGCAGTCATCTGACCGCGGTTGACGGTGCCGTCGGGATCGTAGTCGTCGTCGAGCGGCAGCTCGCCTTCCACCGCGCCCGGCACCGCGGTGGCACCGGTAGTGACGCCCAACTCCCAGAGTGCGGCCGTCTGCGCGTCGACCAGGCGGGTCGACTTGCGGCGGACGTCGCCGAAGTAGTCATCGGCCGTAGTGGTGGTGCCGATGCCCAGCTGGATCGCCCCGGCGGCATCGATCGTCACGGCCGGCGAGCCCTTGGCAAGCAGACCGATGAGGAACCCGGCCATCTCGCTCCTAGTGATGTCGTCGCCGGGCCTGAACGCGCCAGCGTCGTCGGGGTGGGGCCCGTCTATCACGCCCTTGGAGGCGAGCCGGTTGATGGCGTCCCGGGCCTCAGCCCAAGTGCCGTCAATGTCGGTGAAGCCCTCGTCCATGGCGTCGCCGAGATCGACCCCGGCCGCCTCGGCGGCCCGGGCGATGAACACCGCCATCTGGGCCCGGGTCACGTTGTCGTTCGGGGAGAACGTCGAGCCGTCGCCGGTGCCTCTGGTGATGCCGTAGTAGGCGATGCAGTTGATGTGATCACGGAAAGAGTGGCCGTCGGACACGTCGGTGAACATGTGGTCGTCGAGCGCGTCGCCCACGCACGCCGACGTCTCAGCCGGATTGTCGGCCACATCGACTTCGGCGCCAGCGGGGCCCGATCCGACCGCGAGGAGCGATGCGACCAAGGCGCCGGCGGCGAGCACTGCCCAACCCGAGCGCCGCTTCTTCACTAGCTGGGGCATCGGCCCCTCCTTTGCTTGTGCTTGGGGCACAGGCCCCTTCAAATGGGGCATGTGCCCCTCCTTTCTATACCTGGTTTCCATCTGTGGCAAGTTCCGCCCGGACGGACATGTACGCCTCGCACATGCAAACCGGCCGGGATGCGGCCTGTACCACGCTACACGCGCTGTTCAAGGGCTGCACCCCCTTCGGTCGGTCGTCCGGGACGTTGGAAGAACCCTACCACGACGGTCGGGCCCGTAACGGGCAGAAGTGTAGCACGGTGGACTGTCCAACGCGTTCAATCATCCTCGATCCAATCCCAGCCTCAGCACATACCTCGGCAGGAAGCCGACACCACTGCCCAACCGACACCACTGCCCTCGGCACCGGCGACCGGCACTTCGTCGTCGAACACGCTCCGGCAGCGTACTGGCCAGAATCGCTGGGAGCAACCACCGCCCCCCCCCCCCTGAGGGCCGCTCGCGGGTTCTTCATCGCACAGGGCCGGCGCTGGTCACCGCCCCCCCCCTGAGGGCCGCTCGGGCCGCGGCCTCGCCCGTACGGGCCGCGTCGCTGCGGCTGTTCGCTCGGCCTCTAGTGCCAGCTGTCCGGCAGAGGAGGCGGGAACCACACTCTGCCGGGCCCGGCAGGCAGATCGAGCCGGCCGAGCCAGTAGTCGCAGGCCCGCTCGGCCTCGACCACCAACTCCTGCTCGTCCACCAGCGTGGAAGCGCCGTCGGCCACCACCAGCCGGCCGTCGACCAGAACATGGCGCACCATCGGACCGTGAGTCTGATGCACCACCGCATGGAGCGGGTCGAGCAGCGGAGCCTGCAGCAGCGAGCGGGCCGGGACGAGCACGATGTCGGCCGCGCAGCCCGGCGACAGCTCGCCCACCGCCACCCGACGGCCGGCAGTGGCCCGCGTGGCGGTGTCGGCCGGCGCAGCCGCCTCGGGGAACGCCGCGGCCGCGCCCCGCCAAGTGGCCATCTCCAGCACGTCACGGGACGACAGCGCTGCAGGGTCGCCGGAACTCAGCGACTGCGCATGCAGCGCAGCCCGCATCGCCGAGAAGAGGTCTGTCGTCACACCGGCGCCCAGGCCCACATTCACCCCGGCGGCGAGCAGGTCAGGCACCCGTGCCACGCCCTCGGCAAGCCCCACGCTGGTCGACGGGCAGTGGGCGATGTGGGCGCCCCGCTCGGCCAGGAGCCCGATCTCGTCGGCGTCGAGGGCCGCGCAACGGGCCAGCACCGCCCGCTCCGACAGGAACCCGGCCCGGTCGAGAGCCACTATGGGCGCCGTCCGGGCCTCCTGCCGCCAGGCCTGCCGTTCGGCGACCGTCTCCGAGACGCTGGTATAGGTGCCGGTGCCGAGCTCGTCGGCCAGGGCGGCGCTGCGCGCGAACACGTCGAGGGCGGCCTCGCGGATGCCGACCGGGGCCACGAACAACCGGTCGGGCGTGGCCGGCGTGTTGGCGAGGAGGGCCCGGATGTTGTCGGCGGCCTGCTCGAACGTCTCGCACACCGGCTCGTAGGGGCGGGTCATGATGCCCCGGGCGTACGCCCAACGGATCCCGGACGACTCGTAGGCGTTGACGCAGGCCTCGTCCAGGTCGGGCTCGTGGAACGGGTAGGCGTGGTCGACTACGCTGGTGACGCCGCACCTCAGGCGCTGGAGAGCGCCCAGGAGAGCGGCCACCTCGTACTCCTCGGGGCCCATGTGGGCCTGAGCGGCCCACTGAACCTCCAAGGCCTCGTCGAGCGGAAGGCCCTCAGCCACCGGCAGTCCGGGCGCCAAGACCCTCAAACGACCGCTGACGTCGACCATGCCGGGCACCGCTATCATGTCCTTGCCGTCGATGGTGACCGGCACCGACTGCTCGAGGAGGTCGCCGTCGGGCGGCGGGGCCGCGGCCAGCGGAGTGGTGTCCGACGAGGCCGGGACCACTGCCGCGATCATGCCGTCGCGTATGTACATGTGGCAGCGCAGGGGCTCCAAGGCGCGGCCCACCAGGGCAGTGACGTTGGTGATGGCCTGCACGGACGGAGCCAGCGCTCTGATGTTCACCCCGCCGGACCCGGACACGCCGGAAGCACGGAGGTCGCAGAGATCCTGGGGGGCGCCGCCCGCGCCGCCGGCATTGCGAGGGCCGCCCAAGCCCGCACCGGTCACGCGAACACACCGCGACGAGAGCCAGCGCCCGGCCCGCCACGCCAACACACCATGCACACCCCGGCCAGCTCAACCAACACCCCACCACAAGAGCCAGCGCCCGGCCCGCCACGCCAACACACCATGCACACCCCGGCCAGCTCAACCAACACCCCACCACAAGAGCCAGCGCCCGGCCCGCCACGCCAACACACCATGCACACCCCGGCCAGCTCAACCAACACCCCACCACAAGAGCCAGCGCCCGGCCCGTCACGCGAACACACCGCAACGGGCGCAGGCCGACCGCTCGCACCAACACGCCACACCCGGCACCGGTGCCTGCCGGTCCTGGGCGGGGGCGGGGGCGGGGGCAGGGGCGGGGGCGGGGGCGCCATTGTGGCCAGGGCACCGGCGCCGGAACCAAGAACAGCCACCTTCATCGGGTCTTCTCCTTGTGTATGGGCATGACTTTATGTATAGGCGCGACGTTCAGGAAGTACCGGCGTGATGCACGGGTCTGATGCAACGCAGGTCCGGCGCCGGCATAGTGCCGGTCTGATGCACAAGCCGGAGCAGCCGTAACCTCAGGACATGGACGATGCGGTCGTGCGGCTCGCCACCATCGACGACGCCGAAGCGATCCGGCGCGTCTACAACCACGAGGTCGAGCACACCACCCACACCTTCGACCTCGTGCCCCGCACCCTCGAAAGCCAGCGGGCCTGGCTACGGGACCGGGCCGGCGCCCTCGGGGTGCTGGTGGCCGAACTCGACGGACGGGTGATCGGCTTCTCGTCGCTCAGCGAGTACCGGCCCCGGGCCGCCTACCGGACCTCGGTGGAGTCGAGCGTGTACGTCGAAGAGGCCCTGCGGGGCCGGGGCGTCGGCCGGCGGCTCATGCGCGACCTGATCTACCTGGCCCAGGCACGGGGCTTCCACACCATGATCGCCCGCATCGCCGGCGGCCACCGAGCATCCGTCCATCTGCACGAGGCCGTGGGATTCACCGTGGTGGGCACCGAGCGGGAAGTGGGCCGCAAGTTCGGCGGCTGGCTCGACGCGGTGGTCATGCAGCGCATGCTCGCGGCGGACAAGGCCCCGCCACAGGCATGACGCCGCCAATCGCTGGGGCCTGATCGCCGCGCAGGACGGCATCGACGCGTCCAAGAACCGCCACAGGCATGACGCCGCCAATCGCTGGGGCCTGATCGCCGCGCAGGACGGCATCGACGCGTCCAAGAACCGCCACAGGCATGACGCCGCCAATCGCTGGGGCCTGAGAGTGTGGGCCGGGGAGGATTCGAACCTCCGTAGGCTTAGCCGACGGGTTTACAGCCCGTTCCCTTTGGCCGCTCGGGCACCGACCCAGACAAACCGCCATGATATCATTCCCGATCCTGTGCCCGTCCCCCGGCCCCCGGAGAATCACGACCGATGCCCACCTTCGACATAGTCAGCCAGCTCGACATGCAGGAAGTCCGCAACGCCGTGGACCAGGCGGGCCGGGAGATCGGCACTCGCTACGACTTCCGCAACACCGGCACGTCGGTGTTGCTCGGCGACGGCGCCATCACGATGGGCTCCTCGACCGAGGACCGGCTCGCCGCCGCCCGTCAAGTCCTCGAGGAGAAGCTGGTACGGCGCAAGGTGTCGCTCAAAGCCCTCGACTACGGCAAGGTGCAGGAGGCTGCCGGGGCCGCCGTCCGGCAAGTGGCCGCCCTGCGGGCCGGCATCTCGTCGGACCGGGCCCGGGAACTCAACAAGTTCATCAAAGGCCTCGGCATCAAAGGCGTGCAGTCGTCCACCCAGGGCGACCAGCTGCGGGTGCAGTCCAAGAAGCGCGACGAACTCCAAGCCGTGATCACAGCGCTCAAGGCAGCCGACTTCGACCTGCCCCTCCAGTACGTCAACTTCCGCGACTAGCTCTCCGGCCGCGACCGGACGCCCCGCAGCCTGCACGACATTGCGGGCCTCAATAGTCCACCGTTCGGCGAAGTTCGCTCCGGCCGGCCGGAACGCCGACAGCGGCACGGCTCCAACCGGAACAGCGACAGCGGCACGGCTCCGGCCGGAACAGCGACAGCGGCACGGCTCCGGCCGGAACAGCGACAGCGGCACGGCTCCAACCGGAACAGCGACGGCGACAGCGGCACGGCTCCAACCGGAACGGCGGGAACTACTCCCAGTCGCGGGACTCGAGGCGGCGGATGCGCTCGGCGGTAGGCGGATGCGTCGAGAACATCCGGCCGAGGCCTCCCCCGCCGCCGCCGCGGGCCTGGGCCTTCAGCGGGTCGATGATGTAGTTCGACGCCTGGCTCGGGTTCACCCCCGACGGGATCCGCTGCGAGTACGCCTCCAAGCGCTCCAAAGCCCTGGCCAGGGGACGGCCGTCGCCGATCAGCTTGGCCGCCGACGCGTCGGCCTGGAACTCGCGGCTGCGGCTGATGGCGGCCTGGATCATGGCGGCAGCGATCGGGGCCAGAACAGCGAGGGCCAACTGGCCGAACACGTTGCCGTGGCGGTCGTCGCGGCCGCCGGCGAACATCGCGCCCCACATGGCCATGTTGGCGATGAACGTCACCGCCATGCCGATGGTGGCAGCCACCGAGCCGATCAGGATGTCGCGGTTGCGGATATGGGCCAGCTCGTGGGCGAGCACGCCCCGGATCTCGTCCCAGCCCATGGCCTGGGTGAGCCCCTGCGTGATGCACACCGCGGCTTTGTTGGGGTTGCGGCCCGTGGCGAAAGCGTTGGGCTGCGGGTTGGGCGACATGTACAGCTTCGGCATTGGCAACTCGGCCCGGCGGCACAGGTCACGCATGATCTCGTAGTACTGGGGCATGCCCTCGGGAGTCGCCTGCTGGGCACGGGCCGAGGCGATGGCCAGCCTGTCGCTGAACCAGTAAGAGCCCCCGGTCAGCACCACGGCGAGGATCAGCCCGAGCACCAGGCCGCCCTGCCCGCCGAGGGCGCCCCCGATCGTTATGCACAGACCGCCGAGCAGGGCCAGCAGCGTGAACGTCTTCGCCGCGTTGAACATCGTCAGCCACCTCCGCGTGGTCGGCGCGTGGCCGGCCACCTCCGCGTGCGCCCAACCCAACCTACCGGCCGAAGGCAACAGCCCGCGGCGGGAGTCTGCACACATCGCGGCGCAGGCCACGCGCAGCGCCGAACACACCGCCTGCGGTCGGCTCCTTAGAGGCTGCGCGGATAGGAGTGAGTCCGTCGTGTCGCTGCGGTGTCATTCCCGCTCTTGCTCGCTGCGCTCACGGGCCGCTCGGGCCACGGCCTCGCCTGTATGGGCCGCGTCGCTCCCGCCTATTCGCTCGGCCTCTTAGAGTGAGCGCAAACAGGTGAGAGTCCGTGGTGTCGCATCGGTGCCATTCCCGCTCTTGCTCGCTGCGACCCGAGGGCCGCTCGGGCCACGGCCTCGCCCGTTGGTGGCGGATTCGCTCGCCTATTTGCTCGGCCTCTTAGCGCTGCACGGCGCTCACCGAGCGCTCCCCCTCGTAGTAGCCGGAGTGGACATAGAGAGCGAAGACGCCCTCGGAGCGGTACATCGCGATGATCCGCTCGTCGTCGTCGATGGCGACCGTGATCTGGTAGCCGGCGGCGCGCAGGCGGCTCAACTCGTGGCGTTTGAAGTCGGCCGACGGGCCTCGGGCACCCCGGCCGCGCTCCGGACGCAGGATCAGCAGGTCGTGGCGCACGTCGTGGGCGGCCAGCCAGCGGCGGGTGCCGTCGAACATGTAGGCGGGGCGCGCGGTCAGGATGCCGACCGTGTGGTCGTCGGCGATCGAGGCGGCCAAGGCCAGGCCGGACTCGTAGGGCGGGTCGCCGGGGGCTGCCTCGAAGAACCCGCGGAAGTCCTTGCGGGATCCCCGCAGATAGTGCTGGCGGTGGGTGCCGTCAGAGATCACACCGTCGAGGTCGAGGATAGCCAGCGGCCCGCCGTCGGGCACGGTGTCGGCCCCGCCGCCGGGGAAGAACCAGTTGCCGTGCACGGCGCGGCCCGTCACCGGCCAGCCCCCGCGAGGGTTGGCCCGAGAACGTGACCGCCGACGCGGGCCCCGTGCACGGCGCGGCCCGTCACCGGCCCGCCCCCGCGGAATCGACCGCCGAGACCGACACCCACGGGCAGGAACCGTTCAGCCTCGGGGCGGAGACGGCCGCGGACGGTCACTCCTCGTCGTCGGCTGCTGCGGCCCGGTCCCGGATCTCGGCCACCACGCCCGGATCGGCCAGAGTGGTGGTGTCGCCCAGATTCCGGCCGTCAGCCACGTCGCGCAGCAGCCGGCGCATGATCTTGCCCGAACGGGTCTTGGGCAGGTCCGGCACCAAGAACACCGCCTTCGGCCTCGCCGTCGGCCCGAGCTTGGAGGCCACATGCCGACGGACCTCCTCCCGCAGCTCGTCGGACGCCACCGCCGTGCCCACCAGGATCACATAGCCGACGATGGCCTGGCCGGTGATGTCGTCGGACGCCCCCACAACCGCGGCCTCGGCCACCGCCGGATGGTCCACCAGCGCCGACTCCACCTCGGTGGTGGAGATCCGGTGGCCCGACACGTTCATCACGTCGTCCACCCGGCCCAGCAGCCACAGATAGCCGTCGGCGTCGATCCGGGCGCCGTCGCCCGCGAAATAGCGTCCCTCGAACTCCGACCAGTACGTCTCGCGGTAGCGCTCCGGGTCGCCCCAGACGCCCCGCAGCATCGACGGCCACGGACGGGTGATGGTCAGATACCCGCCGCCCTCTTCGACCACGTCGCCGGCGTCGTCCACCACCTCGGCGAACACCCCCGGCAGCGGCAGCGTCGCCGAGCCCGGCTTGGTGGTGGTCAACCCCGGGAGCGGAGTGATCATGTGGCCGCCGGTCTCGGTCTGCCACCAGGTGTCCACGATAGGGCAACGCTCCGCTCCGACGTGGCGGTGGTACCACATCCACGCCTCGGGGTTGATCGGCTCGCCCACCGTGCCCAGCACCCGCAGACTCGACAGATCCCGGCCCGCGGGCCACTGCTCGCCCCACTTCATGAACGTGCGGATCGCGGTGGGCGCCGTGTACAGCTGCGTCACGCCGTAGCGCTCGACGATGTCCCACAGCCGGTCCTTGGCCCAGCCGGCCCGGTCGCCTTCGCGCTCGGCGGGGCGGGGCGTGTCGGGGGTGCCCTCGTACATCACCGACGTGGCCCCGTTGGCCAGCGGCCCGTACACGATGTAGCTGTGGCCGGTCACCCAGCCGATGTCGGCCGCGCACCAGAACACGTCGGTGTCGGGCCGCAGGTCGAACACGTAGCGGTGCGTGAACGCAACCTGGGTCAGGTACCCGCCGGTGGTGTGCATGATCCCCTTCGGCTTGGCCGTGGTGCCCGACGTGTACAGCAGATACAGCAGCTGCTCGGCGTCCATCGGCTCGGCCGGGCAGTCGGGCGCGGCCTCCGACATCAGGTCGTGCCACCACAGGTCGCGGCCCGCGGTCATGGCCGGATCGGTGCCGCAGCGGTCCACCACCACCACGTGCTCCACTGACGGGGCACCGGCCGACAGGGCCAGATCCACGTTGGGTTTCAGGGCCGACGGGGCGCCCCGGCGGTAGCCCGCGTCGGCGGTGACCACCAGCCGGGCCTCGGCGTCGGCGCAACGGTCGGTGATGGCGTCGGGCGAGAAACCGCCGAAGATCACCGAATGGGCCACCCCGATACGGGTGCAGGCCAGCATGGTGACGGCCAGCTCCGGGACCATCGGCATGTACACCGCGATCCGGTCGCCCTTGCGCAGGCCCAGGCGCAGCAGCACGTTGGCGAAACGCTGCACGTCGTCGAGCAGCTCCGAGTAGGTGACGGTGCGGGTGTCGCCCGGCTCGCCCTCCCAGTGGAAGGCCACTTTGTCGCCGTTGCCCGCGGCCACATGGCGGTCGAGGCAGTTGTACGACACGTTGAGCCGGCCGCCGACGAACCACCTCGCGAAAGGCGGATCCCACTCCAGGGTGGTGTGGAAGTCGGTGCGCCAGTCGAGCAGTTCACGGGCCTGGCCGGCCCAGAACGCCTCAAAGTCGGCGGCGGCGGCAGCGTAGATCGACGGGTCGCCGGCCTGGGCCGCGGCCGCAAAGCCCGGCGGCGGCGGGAACGTGCGGTCCTCGGTCTCGTAGATCTCGATGGAGCCTTCAGCCATAAGGTCAGTCCTCCTCGATGCCTGGCCGCCGAGTCCTGCGAGCGAATATGCCCACTGGCACGGCCCCTGACGCGGCTCCATTCAGCACAGGAACGGGCCTCCGCAGCATCATCTGCCTGCTGGGACGGTCTCGGTGTGACGGCCCGAGCGCAGCACCGTGCCCGACAGAACATCGGTGGCCTCGCCGTCCACTGCGGCGGTGACGCCGTCGACCATCACCCGGCGCAGGCCGGCAGCCTCCAACCACGGCCGCTTGCCGTCGGCAGGGCGGGCGGGGGCGGGGGCGCCGCCGGTGATCTGCGTGTCAAACATCGCGCAGAGGGTAACCGTGGCGGTGTCGCTGCGAGTCCCGGCGCCGCAACGGGTCCCGCAACCCCGCAACCGCCCCGAGAATCCAGGGTCGCCTGCCGATGACTTCGCAGGCGCCAAAGGTTGCGGGCCCGCAACCCCGCAACCGCCCCGAGAATCCAGGGTCTGGACCGCATGACGCTGAGCGTCGTGGTGGAGGCCGGCAACCGCCCCGAGAATCCAGGGTCTGGACCCTCGCAGAATCCCGGGGCCGCAACGGGTCGCAGAGGCCTGCAAACCGCCCCGAGAACGGGGCTCGAGGGACTGCGGCAGGACGACATCATCGGAATTCTTCAGCTTGCAGTCAGAACTCGCCCCGAGAACGGGGCTCGAGGGACTGCGGCAGGGGCTTCCGGAACCTCGGGGGGCGGCCGGCGATACAGTCGTTGCATGCTGCTGAGGCGCGACAAGACGCGGATGCCGAGAAAGGCCGACGCCCTGCCGGGGAGGGCCGAGGCGATGGCGGTGCAGGACTACGGGCACCTGGTGCTCGGCACGCCGCTGGAACCGCCGTTCCCGGAGGGCTGCGAGCGGGCCATGTTCGGGATGGGGTGCTTCTGGGGCGCCGAGCGCGTCTTCTGGCAGATGACCGGCGTGCATACCACCGCGGTGGGCTACTCGGGCGGCGTCACTCCCAACCCGACCTACCACGAGGTGTGCACCGGGCGCACCGGCCACAACGAGGTGGTGCTGGTGGTGCACGACCCGGCGGCGGCACCTTACGAGCAGCTGCTGAAGCAGTTCTGGGAGATGCACGACCCCACCCAGGGGATGCGCCAGGGCAACGACGTCGGCACCCAGTACCGCAGCGGGATCTACACCTGCTCCGAGGCCCGTCGGGAGACCGCACTGGCATCGAGGGACCGGTACCAGGCCGCCCTGACCGAGCGGGGCTTCGGCGAGATCACCACCGAGATCGTCGACGCTGGGCCCTTCTACTACGCCGAGGAGCACCACCAGCAGTACCTGGCCCGGAACCCCGACGGCTACTGCGGCCACGGCTTCTGCCAAGTCGGGTACGAGCCTGCCGGCGCCGCTGCGAACTGAGTGTCCGCATCGGGGTCGGCAGCCAGCAGCGAGCATCAGGAACTCTGCTGGCCGTGCGCCGGCCGGCTGAGCCACGCAGGCGCCGGCCGGGTCAGCCACCTCAGCCACCGTCCACGTCTTGCCGTTGCGGGCCTGGACCCGCAGCCACGCAGGCGCCGGCCGGGTCAGCCACCTCAGCCACCGTCCACGTCTTGCCGTTGCGGGCCTGGACCCGCAGCCACGCAGGCGCCGGCCGGGTCAGCCACCTCAGCCACCGTCCACGTCTTGCCGTTGCGGGCCTGGACCCGCAGCCACGCAGGCGCCGGCCGGGTCAGCCACCTCAGCCACCCGGGCGGACCCGGAGCCGCCCGAGGAT
Source organism: Acidimicrobiales bacterium (assembly GCA_965116865.1). Taxonomy (GTDB): domain Bacteria; phylum Actinomycetota; class Acidimicrobiia; order Acidimicrobiales; family Aldehydirespiratoraceae; genus Aldehydirespirator. Next base: position 2,229,941 of record OZ220727.1, read on the forward strand.
CTAGGAGTCTGTCCGGGAGTCGGCGGCGGGCTCAGGTTTCGGCGGACGGAAGAAGAGCAGCAGCATGGCGGCGCCGGCGCCCACACCGAGCAGCAGGGCGATCCCCAGTCCGGTTCCGCCGTCGAGGCGGTGGGCGATCTCGAGTTCGTAGTCAAGTGAGATGCGGCCCGGGCCGAGAATGGCGGTGACCAGGCCCATGACCGCGATCAAGGCCACATACTCCCAGCCCTCCCCGGTGATCATGAAGCCCTTGTCACGGTGGACCGTCCAGAAGGCCACCACCATCAGCGCGATGAGCCCGGCCGCTGCCATTTGAGTGAGGAGGCCGAGGACGAGCAGCACGCCCACGCCCATCTCGGCGCCGGCAGCCAGCGTGGCATGAACCTTGCCGGGGCGCATGCCGATCGACTGGAACCAGCGGCCGGTGCCCGCGAGCTTGCCGCCCCGGAACGCCTTGTTGTAGCCGTGGACGAAGATCATCATGCCGAGGGCGGCTCGCAGGAGCATCAGAGTGGAGTCGAAGACCCTCGGCGAGTCGATCGAGCCCTGTGGGCCGTAGGCGACGAGCGGCTGCACGCTGAAGTAGGCCCATGCACCGGAGACTAGATGCTCATAGAATACGACTGTCAGCGCCATGGCGACCACGGTCGCAGCGGCCAGCACCCTGATGACGATGTCGGCTGTCCGCTTGCGCACGGTGGCCTCCCTGACAGGTGTCTCCGCGTCCAAGGCCTAACGAGAATGCAGGCACGAAATCGCAGCCCTCAACGCCGACCAGCATACCGCCATGCTCGCACCATCGGCAAGCACGGCGGCGGCACCCCCGTGGCGCCGATCGAGGGATGCGGCTTGCGAACGCACGCCGACACGAACATCCACGGCCAGAACCGGCGACGACCGGCGAAACCGGTGGAATGGGGCGGGCGAGAGTAGACATTCATGCCGTGGGCACAACCACAGGAGCAGCGACGGTGACGGCGGTGACGGCGGCCAGGACCGCGGTGCGGCCGGTGAACGGTGAGCTGGCCCGTTGGAATCCGGTGGTGCTAGCCGGGGCGGTTGGACACGAGACCCTGGAACGGGCCGGACTCGACGCGGGCGTGCTCGACGAGGTGGTGGTCGGGTGCCGCGATCCGGTGGGGGCGGCAGGAGCCGACGCGGCCCGGGCGATCGTGCTGGCGGCGGGATGGCCGACCTCTGTCGGCGGTTCGGTCATCGACCGGGGCGAGACCAGCGGCGCGGCCGCGGTGCAGGCGGCAGCGGCGGCCATCGGCGCCGGACAGGCCCGGACCGTGCTGGTGGTCGGCCTCGGCCTCTGCTCGGTGGTTCCCCCGGGAGCGGCTGCGCTCAATCGCTCCTACGGGGCTCCGTGGGGCGGCGTGGCCGAGCGGTTCAAGGAAGTCGGGGGGCTGCTGCCGGCGCCTCGGCTGTCGGAGAGGGCCGCTCGGGCCGTGGGCGCGGGCCGGGCCGACCTCGACGCCGCGGCCGAGGAGTCACGGCGGCGAGCGACGGCGGCGGGCACGAGCCCGGCCATCGTGGCGGTGGCGGCCCGGCCGGCCGACACCGCGGAGCGGGGCGTGCACCGAGGCGACCCGGTGGCCGCTGACGCGCTGCGAGAATGGGGCGAGGCGTCCGACCTGCCGCCGGCCTTCGACGACGACGGCTTGTTGACCGCGGCCACATTCGCTCCTCCAGCCGACTGCGTGACTGCGGTGCTGCTACAGGCCGGGTCTGAGGCGCCGTGTGGAGCGACCACCGCAGTCGGGACGGGCCGAGCGGCAGGCCACCCGTTCGACCCGGTCGGCAATGTGTCCCTGGCGGTGGATAGGACGCTGGACAGCGCGGGGGTCGACCTCTCTGCCGTGGACGACCTCTCGGTGGTGGAGCACGACGCAGCCACGGTGACGCTGGTGGCACGGGCCCTCGACATCGACTCGGCGCCCATCAACCGCCGCGGGGGTGCCTTGGCCACCGGCAACGCCGGAGCAGCCGAGGAACTGCGCCTCATCGCCGACGCACTGGCGTTCGCCGCAGGCGAACGGCTGGTACTCACGGTGAGTGCAGGCCCTACCGGCTCAGCCGCCGTGCTGTGGCGCACCCGCGTCTAGGTGGCTGGTGCCAATGTCGATTCCCCGTGACGTGCAAGCCCCCGACCTGGGGTTCTGCGAGCGAGGATTGCGCCATGCGGGATTTGCTCATCACTCTCCCAGTGCTCCGAGTGGGGGATTCGTTGCAAATATGCTGCGATGGTCCCGAGGATCTCGTCGGCGGTCATGCGCCACACGGAGGGGTGCGGGTGCTCATTGCGGTTGGCGATCCAATTGTCGGTCCAGCCGCGGGGGTCTGCGACGCCTGCGAGAGGCCCCGGCCGTTCTTGATGCAGTTGTGCGTCTCATAGACGGTCAACTGCATCGAGAACGGTCAGGGGACGGGAGGCTGGCATGAACGTGAAGTCGGACAGGGCCGTCGGCATCGGGTTGCTTGTGTTGGCGCTGACCGGCCTGGTAGCGGGCGCCATCCTGGCCGACGTCGTGAAGGTGCTGATCGCAGTGGGCGTCGCCTGCGGGGTGCTGCGACTGGGCCTGGCCATGCTTCGCAACCTGGCCCGGCCGCTGCCCCCGCCGCCCGACCCGGGCATCCTGCGCAAGGTCAAGATCGAGTACCGCTGCAGCATCTGCGGCGCCGAGGTTCGCATGACCGTCGCCGCCGACGAGGATCCGGAACCGCCCCGCCACTGCCAGGACGAGATGGAGTTGGTGACACCCGTCGAATGACCTCGAACCGCTTTGTCCACAGCATGTGGACAAAGCGGTGGAAAATTACAGCGGTGTGATCCGGCGGGCGGCGCCGTCAGCGGTACTGGGTGGCGGTGACGATCCCGGCCAGGATGAAGCCCAAGCCCACCAGCAGCACCACGTTGGAGGTATCCCAGATCACGCCGAGATAGTTGACGATGATCGTCACCATCCCGAGCCCCAGCAGACCGAACAGCAGAATCGGCACCCAGACGGGGCTGGGCGGCAGCGTATCGAACCCGGTGCGGGACTGCCTGTCGGGCTGATAGTTGTCGGGGCGGGTGCCCTTGGCGGTCACCCGGCCGGCCGGCACTCGGCGCTTTGTGGGTCTCGGCATGGCCCCGAGGATAGACGCAGCCCGACCCGACCATCACCGCAACCGCCACAAACCACCGCCAACAACCATTCGCCACGGCCACACAGCAGCCTGCGGCCACTAACAGCCCGCGGCCTCCAGCACACCGCGCGCGGGCCGCTTCCCTTGCAGCGCCGGCGATCGCCGCGGGCGCTGCTCGAAGTTCTCCACCGCGGCGGCGCAGGCGTTCTACGCCCAGGCCAAGGCACCGGCGATCTCGCCGCGGGCGCTGCTCGAAGTTCTCCACCGCGGCGGCGCAGGCGTTCTACGCCCAGGCCAAGGCGCCGGCGATCGCCGCGGGCGCTACTCGAAGTTCTCCCAGTAGCGGGACGGCACCGGGCCCCGCTGTCCGTGATACTTAGAGCCCAACTCGCTGGCACCGTAGGGTGATTCAGCCGAGGTGGTCATGCGCTGGAAGCTGATCTGGCCGATCCACATCCCCGGGTACAGCGTGATGGGCAGGTTGGCCACATTCGACAGTTCCAGGGTGAGCTGGCCGTCGAAGCCGGGATCGACGAAACCGGCCGTCGAATGGATCAGCAGCCCCAGCCGCCCCAGCGACGACTTGCCCTCCAGCCGAGCCACCAGGTCGTCGGGCAGCGCCACCCGCTCGAGGGTGGCGCCCAGCACGAACTCGCCCGGGTGGAGGATGAACGGGTCGTCGGCGTCGGACTCCACCGGGGTGGTCAGCGACGACAGGTTCTGCTTGACGTCGATGTGACCCAGAGTGTGGTTGCGGAACACCCGGAAGCTGGGCCCCAAACGCAGGTCCACCGACGACGGCTGCACTGCGCCGTCGTCCAGCGGGTCGATCTCGATGCGGCCCTCAGCAAGCGCCTCGCGGATCGAGCGATCCGACAAGATCACGGCCCGGACCTGTCCCGCGTCGGCATCGCCCGCCCACCGCCCACAACCGGAGAACGCCGACCGCTCACACTTGGAGGGTAGACCGACACCGGGCCCGCACCGCCGCCTGCGTCTCAGCGCCTTCACCACCAGTGCCGCACACACCTGGGAGGCCGACCACGCGCTCGCCTCCCAATCGACGGCCCCCGACCAGCACCGCACCCCCGGGAAGGCTGGCCTGATACCTTCAGTCGGATGGAGTTCCGCCGCATCAACGGCCTTCCGCCCTACGTCTTCACGATCATCAACGATCTGAAGATCCAGCTCCGCCACGACGGCGCCGACATCATCGACCTCGGATTCGGCAACCCCGACCTGCCTTCGCCGCCGGTCGCGGTCCAGAAGCTGTGCGAGGCCGCCCGCAACCCCCGCAACCACCGGTACTCGTCGAGCCGTGGCCTGCCCGCTCTGCGCCGCAACATCGCCGCCGTGTACCAGCGCCGCTTCGGGGTGGAGCTCGACCCCGACACCGAGGTCATCAACACGATCGGGGCCAAGGAGGGCTTCAGCCATCTCATGTGGGTGCTGCTCCAACCCGGCGACACCTGCCTGGTGCCCACCCCCAGCTACCCGATCCACATCTACGGACCGCTGTTCGCCGGAGCCCAGATCGGGGAGGTGCCCCTCGCCGACGGCGACGAGTTCATCGACCGGATGAAGCTCGCTTGGCGCTACAGCCGGCCCAAACCCCGGGTGGCGGTGATCTCGTTCCCGCACAACCCCACCACCACCTGCGTCGGCCTGGACTTCATGCAGAAGGTGATCGACTTCGGGCGAGAGCACGAAATGCTGATCGTGCATGACAATGCCTACGCGGACGTGGGCTTCGACGGGTACCGGCCGCCGTCGATCCTGCAGGTGGACGGGGCTGCCGAGTGCGCGGTGGAGTTCTACTCGTGTACCAAGTCGTTCTCGATGGCGGGGTGGCGGATGGCGTTCATGCTGGGCAACGCCGAGGCGGTGGCCGCGCTGGCCAAGCTCAAGAGCTACCTCGACTACGGGTCGTTCCAGCCGATCCAGATCGCGGCGGCGGTGACGCTGCGGGAGCAGCCCGACTACCCGCTGGAGGCATGCGCGGTGTACCAACGGCGACGGGACGCCCTGTGCGAGGGCCTCAACCGCATCGGTTGGAAGGTGGAGCCACCCAAGGGGACCATGTTCGTGTGGGCCGAGATACCCGAGCCGTACCGGCACATGGACTCGATCGAGTTCGCGTCCAAGCTGGTGCGCGAAGCCCATGTGGCAGTGTCGCCCGGGGTGGGGTTCGGGCACGGCGGCGAGGGCCATGTGCGGTTCGCACTGATCGAGAACCGCCAACGCATCAACCAGGGGATCCGCAACCTGCGGCGCTGCCTGCCCGACCTCGAGCCCCCGGCCGCGGCCGGGTCCGGGGAGCCGGCAGAAGCGCCGGCCGACAAGACCACCGCGGCCTGATCGCGCCGACACCGCCTCCCCAACCGAGGTCGACGACCCCCCCCCCCGCCGAGGCACACGGTTCTGCCGCTCCCACGGGATCGACGCTGACGCCCCCCCCCCGCCGCCCGCCGAGGCACACGATCCACATCAATCTCGGAGAGGAGGGCTGCGGCGGGTATAACAGTGCGGTGTTGATCGTGGTCTCGCCGGCCAAGGCGCTCGACTACAGTTCCAAGCTGCCCACCCGCAAGCACTCCCAGCCGCGGATGCTGGACGAGGCCGGGGCGCTGGTGGACGTGATGCGCCAGAAGACGATCGACGAGATTGCCGCGCTGATGGGCGTCTCGGCCGGGTTGGCCGAGCTCAACTTCGAACGCTACGCCGACTGGAAGGCGCCGTTCACGACCGCAGACGCACGGCCCGCGCTGCTGGCCTTCGCCGGCGACGTGTACACGGGCATGGACACGGCAGCCACCTTCACCGAGCGCGACTACACGCACGCCCAGAAGGTGTTGCGCATCCTGTCGGGGCTCTACGGGGTGCTCAGACCCCTCGACCTGATGCAGCCGTACCGGCTGGAGATGGGGTCGAAGCTGGCCACCCACCGAGGCCGCGACCTCTACGCCTACTGGGGCGAGCGCATCACCGACGCCCTCAACACCGACCTGGCCACCAGCCCGGGGCCGGCGACGGTGGTGAACCTGGCGTCGCAAGAGTACTTCCGTTCGGTCGACGCCCGCCGGCTGGAGGGGCGGCTGGTGACACCCGCCTTCTTGGACGGCCGGGGTGCCGCCGAGCCCAGGACGATCTCATTCTTCGCGAAGCGAGCCCGTGGGTCGATGGCCGGTTGGATCATCCGCAACCGGGTCAAGTCGGTGCATGCACTGCGAGCCTTCGACGGCCTCGGCTACCGGTTCGACCCCAAGCGGTCCGACACCGACCGGCCCGTGTACGTGCGCTACAGCTAGCGGCCTGGCTACGCTCGGAGCCTTCGCGGGTGTAGTTCAATGGCAGAACATCAGCTTCCCAAGCTGAGAATGCGAGTTCGATTCTCGTCATCCGCTCGACGGCGCCACACCTAGGGTGGGACTCGATGGACCGGTATCTGTGCGACGTGCTCGTCACGATGGACGGGCCCGTCGGCGGCGTGCCCGCGCCGATCGCCGACGGGGCGGTGGACGTCGGCGACGACGGGCGGATCGCCTGGTGCGGCCCCGCAGCCGACGCGCCCGAACCCGGCCCCGGCACCGGCCTGCACAGGGCCGGGATCCTCATGCCGGGCCTCATCAATGCCCACTGCCACACGCCGATGGTGCTGCTGCGAGGCGCAGGCGAGGGCCTGCCCGTCGACCGCTGGCTGCGAGAGGTCATGTGGCCCCGGGAGTCGCAGCTCACCCCCAGCGACGTACGGGCCGGGATGCGGCTGGGAGCGGCCGAGCTGCTGGCCAACGGCATCACCGCATCGGCTGAGATGTACTTCAGCGGCCAAGCCGTGGCCGAGGGCGCCAACGACGCCGGGATGCGCTGCCTGGTGACCCCTGGAGTCATCGAGGATCCCGGCTTCACCCCGACCGAGCCGTGGCCCGAACAGCTCGACGAGATGGTGGACCTCCGCGACCGCTGGGCCGGCAGCGACCTGATCGACGTGGGTATGGCGGCCCATGCCGCCTACTCGGTGTCGGCGGAGTGCCTGACCGCCATCGCCGAACGGGCCGCCGGCGCCGGGATGCCGGTACACATCCACCTGGCCGAGCAGCAATGGGAGGACGCCGCGGTGCGGGAACGCTCCGGCGGGCTGGCCGCGCCCGAGTACCTGGAGTCGCTCGGACTGCTCGACGGCGACGTGATCGCAGCCCACGGCGTGTGGTTGACCCCCGACGACATCGACGTGCTGGCCCGCAATGACACCGCCGTGGTGCATTGTCCGTGCTCCAACGCCAAACACGCATCCGGGGTGGCGCCGGTGACCGACATGCAGGCGGCCGGACTGCGGCTCGCCATCGGCACCGACGGACCCGCGTCGCACCACCGCCTCGACCTGTTCGAGGAGATGCGCTCCGCCATCCGCACCGCCCGCATCCGCTCGGGCGACACCCAGACGCTCGGGCCGTCCGAGGCGCTGCGCATGACCACCGCGGGCGCGGCCGAAGTGCTGGGATGGGACACCGAGCTGGGTCGGCTAGCGCCGGGATGCTGGGCTGACATGATGGCGCTGTCGGCGTCGCAGCCGGCGCTGCACCCGGTGATCTCCGACGGGGACGACCCGCTGTCGCGGATCGTGTGGTCGGGCTCGCCCGACGCTGTCAGCGCAGTGTGGGTGGCCGGCCGCAAGGTGGTGGACGACGGCCGGGTGCTCACCGTCGACATCGCCGAAGCGGTAGCCGAGGTTGACGCCCGAGCCCGCAGACTGGCAGAAGCAGCGCCGTGAACGCCAACCTGGAAGCGGTAGCCGAGAAGGAAGCTCTCAGTGCCATCTGGCCGTAGAAGGCAGCGGCCTGACGCACCTCCCGTTGTCTTTTTCCTGGACCGAGGACTGGGACGTCAGACGCCAACTTCAACCGGATCTTGCAGAGAGCAAGGAAGCCTGGACCGTACCTGTGGATGATCACACCGAATGGACTGCAATTTCGGTGGCCGAAGGCTTGAACGAGCGGAGGCAACGCCGTGACCGATCTGTATGAGCGGCTGCGGCGATCTCCGGCGACGTGTCCTTCTTGGGCCTGCCGAGGCAACGCCGTGACCGATCTGTATGAGCGGCTGCAGCAGACGGCGGGGGTGCTGGCCGAGCGGACCGGGCGCGAGCGCCACGACGTGTGCGTGGTGCTGGGATCCGGACTGGGCGGCTACCGGTCGGTGTCGCGCTGAACCTTGCCCGCTCTGTAGAGCTACGGAACGCTGCTGACGGAAACGGTAGCGTTGAGTGCCGTGAGCGAGGGTGCCCGGTTCGAGCGACGCTGCGGGGACTATGTGATCTCCGACGACCCGGCACGGTTCGACGCGGACGCCATGCACGACTTCCTGGAGGCCGAGGGCTGCTGGGCGACCGGGCGGACCCGGGCGCAGACCGCCGAGGGCGCAGCCAACAGCTTGGTGCTTGGAGTGTACGGATCCGACGGGTCGATGGTGGGCGGAGCTCGCATCGTGACCGACCGGGCCACGTTCAGCTGGCTGACCGACGTCTACATGCTGGCCGAACACCGCGGGAAGGGGCTGGGCAAGGCGTTGGTGGCCTCGGCCTGCGAGCACCCGGCAGTGACCGGCGCCAAGCGGATCCTGCTCAGAACTGCCGACGCCCACGAGCTGTACCGGTCGCTCGGGTTCGTTGAGCCGCCCGCACCGGAGCGCTGGATGGAGCTGAGGCGCACGCTCGACACCGGCGACAGTCCGAACACCGGCGACGACGGGAAGGACGCCGGAGCCGGGACGCCCGCCCTCACCCACGACCCTGCCGCCGGGCCGCGGCCGTACACGGCGTGGAAGGGCAGTGGGCTTCCCGACCCTCGCACCGCTGCGGTGTCGCAGATCGCCGCCTGCCTGCTGGAGATCGTGAGCGCAGAGGGACCGGTTACCGCCGACCGGGCCTACCGGATCTACATTCGGGGGGCCGGATCGTCGAAGGTCACCCAACGGGCACGGGCCCCGATGGAGCAGGCTCTGGGCCGTTTGACGCTGAGGGGCCAGGTGGAGGTCGACAAGTTCGACAGCGGAGGCGAACTGCAGCAGGTGATGCGCCTGGCCGGAGCGGCCGCAGTGGTGGTGCGAGAACTCGGCGACCGGACACTCTACGAGGTACCGCTCAACGAGGTCGTCGAACTCATGGCCCGCAAGCGCCGGGAACTGCCGGGTCGATCCGGGTCCGGCGATCGGCCGGCCCATGCGGTAGCCGGAGTCATACAGCAGGCCGCGCTGCGCCGGGCCAGCCCCGAACGCCTCAAGCGGGCCGTGCTCGACTCCTACGGGCTGATCCGCATGACCCAGGCAGCCGACGAGTACCTCGACGCCGCCCTCACCCTGCTCGACGGACCCGCAGACGCCTGAGCCTCGCTTCTCCGCTGCGGCCCCCATGCAATCCCGCAATCCCGCAGTCCCCAGGCAATCCCGCAATCCCCATGCAGTCCCGCAATCCCGCAATCCCACAATCCCGCAGTCCCCATACAATCCCGCAGTCCCCATACAATCCCGCAGTCCCCATACAATCCCGCAGTCCCCATACAATCCCGCAATCCCGCAGTCCCCATACAATCCCGCAGTCCCGCAGTCCCCATACAATCCCGCAGTCCCGCAGTCCCCATGCAATCCCGCAGTCCCGCAGCTCAGGCGCCCGCACAGCCCGCAGCCGGGCGCAGTATTAGGGCTGGCGTGTGGCCCCGCAGCGGCCCCCGCAGCTCAGGCGCCCGCACAGCCGCCGCCTCCGAGTCGCCCGACAGCGGCTGCCAAGCCCCGAGAACCGCAGCCGCTCCGGTGTGGTAGGCGGCGCCGCGCCGACACCCGCGCAGCGGCCCGGCACCGAACCAAGGGCGGGGCCGCAGCCGAAGCGGCAACAGCCCACTGAACCAGCCCGACTTGGTGCCACTCGCCGGGAAGGTATAGCGTGCATCGCTGCGGGCGCCGGGGATTCCGACCTCTCCCCGGCGCCCATCCTTCAAAGTCGAAGATGTCGCCAAGACTCCGAACCCGGCGGCCATGAGGGTGCATCGAGCCCGCAAACGGCTCGCGGGCCATCGACAGCGTCGTCGCCCGTTGACAGGCGCAGGAGTCCTGCACAACCAGCGGGTCATGACGCCGCAGCCTCCAGCGCCCGCTCGACACGACGCGCCGCGGAGCGCCGCCCATACAAACGGGCGCACATCGAGGTCAGCACCTCGGTCACGTCGCGCACCAGATCATCGGCGACCTCGCCCTCCTCGACGACCACGATCTCGCCGCCGGCTCCCGCCACCGCCGCCTCGACCATCTCGAACCCGAAACGCGACAGACGATCCCGGTGCTCCACCACCAACCGCACAGGCCCACCGAAGCGAAGCACCCTCAACAACTTGCGGCGCTCGCCGTCGAGGCCCGAGGCCGTCTCCATCACCGTCTCGTCCACGACCCACCCCTGCTTCTTCGCGAAGCGCTGCAACCGCTCGGCCTGACAGACCAGATCAGACGCCTGATCAGAACTCGACACCCTCGCATACAACACAGTGCGGCCACCGCTAGCCGCCAAGACCGCAGACTTGGACCGGACATAGAAGATGCGACCGACCTTCTGAACCTCTAAATCATCAGGCAAACGTCCGTCCTTGAGCATCTGCCAAGACACACGCGGCGACCTCCCAAACTGCCGACCCCAGTCCGACAATCTCATCCAACCGTCAGCCCTATCCATCAACAACACTCTAGCAAATTATCAGCATTTGCCCAACCCCTCGACGCGCAGACGATCGGAGATGCCTCGATCGTTCAGCACCGCCGTCAACTCCGGGACGACCGACTGCCACTCGCCCACCAGACCCACATCCACCTGCTCGAAGATCTCGGCGCCCGGATCCGAGTTGACTGCCATGAGCACCCCGGCGTTGCGGATGCCTACCGTGTGGTTGAAGCGGCCGCTGGAACCCACAGCCACCAGCAGCCGGGGCGCCACCGCGTGGCCGGTGACCCCGATCTGGCGGCCGCGCGGCGCCCATCCCTGGTCGGTTGCCTTGCGGGTGGCGCCCAGCGCGGCATCTCCGAGAGCGGCCCGCAGCTCGTCGATCACCGGATAGCCGTCCGGGTCCACGCCCACACCGACGGCCACCACCGTGCGGGCCCGGCGCAGCTCGCCGCTGTCGGCGTCGTCGCGTTCGACCGCCACCGTGCGGATCCGGGCGGGCGGGGGCGCCGGGAGCAGCCCGGCCTCGAGCTCGGAGGCATCGGCCCGGGGCGGCCGCAGGGCCAGGACGCCGGGGCGGATCGTGGCCATCTGCACCGGCGAGCGCGACAGGATCGGCACTTGGAGGCGACCGCCGAACGCCGGCTTCCACGCCACCAGACGACCGCTGGGGCTGACTTCGAGCCCGACAGCGTCGCCGGTGAGTCCCCAGCCGCAGCGGGCCGCGACGACGGAGGCGACGACCCGACCCGAGCGTGTCCCCTCCACCAGCAGCCCCCAAGGCAATCGCCGGGCGGCGGCGGCCGCCAGCGCGGCGGCCTGCTCGGAGGGCTCCGAGGCCGATTCGATCAACAGCAACCGGTCCGCGCCAGCGGCTGCAAGCCCGGACCGGTCGGCGGCGGCTGCGCTGGTGGTGACAGCGGTGACGGTTCCCGAGATCCATGCGGCCACCTCGGCCGCCTCTCCCAGCAACTCGGCGCCCACACCCGGCTCGGTGAAGAAGCACCACACCGACCGTTCGCCGGCCTCGGCGCGGGTTCCGTCGGTTCCGATCCCCAGCAGGGCCGCACTACCCGGCGCAGCACCTACAGCGGCATCGCTCGGGGTCGCGTCCCCGCGAGGTCCACTCCCCAGCAGGGCCGCACTACCCGGCGCAGCACCTACAGCGGCATCGCTCGGGGTCGCGTCCCCGCGAGGTCCACTCCCCAGCAGGGCCGCACTACCCGGCGCAGCACCTACAGCGGCATCGCTCGGGGTCGCGTCCCCGCGAGGTCCACTCCCCAGCAGGGCCGCACTACCCGGCGCAGCACCTACAGCGGCATCACCGGACTCGGGAGCGTCGGCGAAGGCGCCGAACTCCTCGAGCATGTCGACCGCCTCCGCCGCCGTGGACGCTCGCAGTCTGCGACGAGTGGCTGTGAGCACCCGGACCGGGCCTACCGACGTGGGTGAGCCGGAGACGCCGAGCTTTTCGACGGGCACGTCCAGATCGGAGGCCGCCAGTCGCATGATGCGGTCGTCGGCCACTTCGGCGCACACCTCGGGCGGAGCCTTGGACGGCGCGCACAGCCGCTCGGCGGCGGACAGCGCGGCGGGCAGGTCGCCGGTGACGGTGCAGTACCCGTCGTCGGTCTCCAGCCGGGCAGTGAAAGCGCGTCCGTCCACCTCCAGTTCACGCACTCCCGCCGCGAAGGGCAGGCCCAGCAGTTCGGCCACCTCGACGGGCACCTGGCCGGTGTCGGAGTCGAGCGAGTTGAGCCCGGCCAGCACCATATCGAACGGTCCCTCGCGCCGGATCGCCGAGGCCAGCGCCGCCGCAGTGGCCAGCGTGTCGCTGCCGGCGAAGGCCGGATCGCAGAGGTGGACGCCCCGGTGGGCGCCACAGGCGATCATCTCCCGAACAGCGGCGGCGGCCGCGGGAGGGCCCATCGTGAACACCACCACCTCGCCGTCAGCCCCGGCCAACTCGACCGCCTCGGCGTTGGCCCGCCGGCAGTAGGCGTTGACCTCCAGCGGCACCCCGTCGCGAACCAGGCGGCCCTCGTGCATCCGGAACTCGACCGGTGCCGGGATCTGCTTCACCAGGACAGCAATCCTCACAGCGTTCTATATATCGCTGCCGTGCTGCGCTCAAGACGCGGGCAGGTTGCCCCAGAGCTGCCAGGACCGACGCAAAAGACCCAGCAGACCATGCCTGAGAGCAAGCGCGTGTGTGGAGGGCCGTGGCCGCCGTCTCGGCCGGGCGGCTCGGCGGCCAGCAGACCACGCCTGAGAGCAAGCGCGTGTGTGGTGAGAGTCCGTGGTGTGGCAGGCGGTGTCATGCCCGCTCCTGTTCGCTGCGACCTGAGGGCCGCTCGGGCCGCGGCCTCGCCCGTTGGCGGCGGATTCGGTCGCCTGTTTGCTCGGCCTCTGAAAGCCGATAGGATCGGTATACAAGTATCGGAGGAACAGTTTTGAGGAACAGTCGCGGAGGATCCGGCATGTCCTACGAGCAGGCGGCGCGCGACGCCGGCATCGACCTCGACGTGCCCCTGCTGCGAGCGGGCAACTTCGACCTGGTGGCCCAGGTCCACGACCTGCTGTTCGTTTCGGGCTCCCTCGCGCTCCTCCCGGGAGGCGGCGGGATCGCGCACGTCGGCCGTCTCGGCGACGGCATGGACATCGAAGCCGGGCAGGCCAGCGCCCGGGGCGCGGCCGAGACCGTCCTGGCGTCGGTGCATCAGCATCTGGGCAGCCTCGACGAGGTTCTGCGGGTGGTGCGCCTCACCGGATACGTGGCCGGCGACGCCGGCTTCAACGCCCAGCCCACGGTTATGAACGGAGCCAGCGACCTCATGGTCGAGGTGTTCGGAGAGGCCGGCAGGCACGCCCGTTCCGCCATCGGGGCGGCCGAGCTTCCCCTGGGCGCCTCCGTCGAGATCGAGGCCATATTCCAAGTCAAGCACTGAGCGCACCAGCCCGAACCATGACGACTCCCCGCGGGCCGCTCGACCACCGCAGCAGACAGCGGGTCGCCGCCGGCGATGGAGGACGACCCGGAGCGCAAAGGCTGCCCGGCACGACGGCAGCGATCGCCCTGGGGTAGCCTTCGACGCCATGGCTCTGCGCGAGAAGCTGGAACAGATTCGCTCTACTCCCAAGCCCGCCAACGAGGAAGCCGCGAAGTTCCAGGTACTGGCGCCGATTCTGGCAGAGCTGGGCTGGGACCCGTTCGGACAGGAGATCCTGTGGGAGCACTCTGTCGGCACTGCCAAGGGCGGGGGCAGAGTGGACATCGCTCTCAAGGTAGACGGCAGCATCCGGGCGCTCATCGAGGCCAAGGCGCCCGGTGCACAGCTGAGCCAGCACGTGGACCAAGTACTGATGTACGCATACCGCGAAGGCGTCGACGTCTGCGTGCTCACCGACGGCCTGCAGTGGTGGCTGTACCTGCCGCGGGAAAAGGGCGACCCCGAGAAGCGCCGCTTCGCCGCTCTGAACGTGGACGAAGATCCCGTCGAGCAGCTCTGCGACGACCTCAACGACTTCCTCGGCCGGGAGTCACTGCGCAGCGGCCACGCCGAGAGGCGGGCCGCGCAGGTCCTCAAGGCACTCCAGGAGGCTCAGAAGCTCGAGGAGAAGATGCCGGCGATCTGGCAGCAGATGCTCCACGAGCCCGACAACGAGCTGGTCGACCTGATCGGACAGCGGGTGTACGACAAGCTCAGCCTCCGGCCGAGCCACACGCAGATCATCGCTGCCATGCGCAGCGAGCCCATCCCACCACGCACGCATGGACCCACCCTCCGAGCGGGGCGGACGCCTGCGCCCCCGGTCTCCCCGCCCGAGAAACGCTCCCGCCGAAGACCGACGCAGCGCCCTGCCGCCATAAAGCTGTGGGGTGAGCGCCACGCGGTCGGATCGCACAAGGACATCCTCATGACGGTGGTGGAGGAACTGTGTCAGCGACACCGCGGCAGCTTCGACCGGACGGTGGCGACGCTAAAGACGGGCAAGCACCAGTACGTTTCCGCTGGCCGCGGGTCGGTGCGCGGCACCAACATCAGTCAGACCGCGTCCGGGCACTGGGTGGATGTGAACTTGTCTGCTGCGACGATCAAGAGTCGGGCGGTCGACTTGATGGAAGCGTTCGGTCACCGCGAGTCCGACCTCGAGTACCTGTACGAGGGATAGGAGCCACTATGCCGCTGGACCAGTCGCATTCGCCGTCGGAGGACTTCGACCTCGACCAGAAGTTCACGCTGGAACGGGGCCGGGTGCTGCTGACCGGGGTCCAGGCGGTGGTGCGCCTGCCCATCGACCAGCACCGGGCCGACGCCGCCCGTGGCCTCAACACCGCCACCTTCATCTCCGGTTACCAGGGCTCGCCGCTGGGCACAGTCGACCTCACCATCCAACGCAACAAGGCTCTGCTCGACGCCCACGAGGTGGTGTGGATGCCGGGCGTGAACGAGGAACTGGCCGCCACCGCAGTGTGGGGCAGCCAGGAGCCTCTGCTCGGGCCGCTCGCCCGCCACGACGGCGTGGTGGGCATGTGGTACGGCAAAGGCCCGGGCGTGGACCGCTGCGGCGACGTGTTCAAGCACGCCAACTTCAAGGGCGCCGCAGCCAACGGCGGGGTGCTGGTGCTGGCCGGAGACGACCCGATGGCCAAGTCCTCGACGCTGCCCACCCAGGCCGAGCCCGCCTTCTACGACGCCCAGATCCCCGTCCTGTATCCAGGCTCGGTGCAGGAGACCATCGACTTGGGCCTGCACGGCATCGCGCTGTCGAGGTACTCCGGCCTGTGGGTGGCGCTCAAGGTCGTCACCACCGTCGCCGACGGCTACGGACTCGCCGAAGTGGCCCCCGACCGGATCGTTCCCGAACTGCCCGAACTGGAGATCGACGGCCGGCCCTGGCGCCACGAGCAGCGGCCCGGACTGGTTACGCCGCTGAGCCTCGAACAGGAGAAGGACATCGCCTACGGACGTCTCGAAGCGGCCGTCGCCTACGCCGCTGCCAACGGCCTCAACGAGATCAGCGGCGCCGTCGGAGCGGCCCGTCTCGGCATCGCGGCCGCGGGCCGGACCTTCCGGGAGCTGCGTCAGGCCCTCCACGACCTCGGCATCGACGACGACGCCCTGAACCGCTTCGGGATCCGCCTGCTGCGGCTCGGGATGGTGTGGCCCATGGAGCCCCGGATCGTGAACCGCTTCGCCGAGGGACTCGACGAGATCCTGGTGCTGGACGAGAAACGGGCCTTCATCGAGCTGTTCGTCCGGGACATCCTCTACGGCCGGGCGGGCGCACCCCGCATAGTAGGCAAAACCGACGAACAGGGCCGACGGCTGGTGCCCGCCGACGGCGAGCTCAACGCAGACCGGATCGCGTCCGTTGTGGCCGACCGGCTCCGCTCGGGCGTGCTGGGAGGCGATGCCGGAACACTGCCGGCGGCGGTGGAAGCCCGACTGGCTGTCATCGAGGCCGCCTCGAAGGCGTCAGCAGCGGAGGTGGCCCGCTCGCCGTACTGGTGCAGCGGCTGCCCCCACAACCGCTCCACTGCCGTTCCCGAAGGCTCGTTCGCGGGAGCCGGGGTGGGCTGCCACGGCATGGCCCTGTGGATCGACGACCGGGCCCAGGTGGTCCACCAGATGGGCGGCGAGGGCGCCACCTGGATCGGCCGGGCGCCGTTCACCGACCGGCCCCACATGTTCCAGAACGTCGGCGACGGCACCTTCTTCCATTCGGCCAGCCTGGCAGTACGAGCCGCGGTGGCCGCCGGCGTCGACATCACCTACAAGATCCTGTACAACGGCGCGGTCGCCATGACCGGCGGCCAGGACGCGGCCGGCGCCGTCGGCGTGCCCGAGCTGACCCAGGCGATGGCCGCCGAGGGTGTGAGCCGCATCATCGTCTGCAGCGACGACCCGGACCGTCACTCCAGCAGCGGGCCGCTGGCCCCCGGCGCCGAGATCTGGGGCCGGGACCGCCTGGAGGAGGCCCAGCGCCTGCTACGTGACACGCCCGGGGTGACCTTGCTCGTCTACGACCAGCAGTGCGCGGCTGAGAAGCGTCGGGAGCGCAAGCGGGGTCTGCGCCCCACACCGAACAAGCGCATCTTCATCAACGAGTCGGTGTGCGAAGGATGCGGCGACTGCGGGGCCAAGAGCCATTGCCTGTCGGTGCAGCCGGTCGACACCGAACTGGGCGCCAAGACTCGCATACACCAGTCGTCGTGCAACTTCGACTACACATGCATCGAGGGCGACTGCCCGTCGTTCATCCGGGTCACGACGCGGCCAACCAAGGCCCGGCCGGCCGCGGCGGCCGCGGCCCGGCCCGCGCGGACCTCTCCGCCCGCGGAGATCGCCGAGCCCGAAAGGCCCGTTCCCGGTCCCGGCGGGTACGGCGTGTTCCTCGCGGGCGTGGGCGGCACCGGCGTGGTGACCATCAGTCAGGTGCTGGCCACAGCGGCCCTGCTCGACGGCCTCGACATCCTGGGCCTCGACCAGACCGGGCTCAGCCAGAAGGGCGGGCCGGTGGTGTCGCACCTGCGCTTCTTCGACGGCGAGGCCTCCGGCTCCAACCTGATCGGCGCGAACGACGCCGACTGCTACCTCGGCTTCGACCTGCTGGTGGCGTCCGACCCCAAGAACCTGACCAGAGCCGATCCCGGCCGCACGCTGGCGGTGGTGTCCACCAGCAAGCTGCCCACCGGCGACATGGTGGCCCACGTCGACCAGACCTACCCCGACGCCGACCGGATGCTCTCGGCCATCGCCGGCGCCACCCGCGCCGACGACAACGTGCGCCTCGACGCCGACCGGATGGCCGACGCCCTGCTGGGCACGTCCCTGTCGGCCAACATGCTCGTCCTCGGGGCCGCCTACCAGGCCGGCGGTATCCCGGTGTCGGCCGCCTCCGTCGAGCGGGCCGTCGAACTGAACGGGGTGGCGGTGGCGGCCAACATCGCTGCCTTCCGCTGGGGACGGGTGTACGCACGCGACGGCGCGGACGGACTGGTCAGCCTGGCCGGGATCGCCGCGTCCGCAACAACGCCGGAGCACGCGGCAACAGTGCCCGGCCTTGGCCTGGACTCGGTCCCGGCCAAGGCGAAAGCCCAAGCCAGGACGCTGATGCAGGGAACCGGGCTCGCGCAGGCGACAGGCGAGGCCGACACAGCCCTGGCCCAGCTGGTGGAGCGCCGGGCCGCCGACCTGGTCGACTACCAGTCGGCGGCGTCGGCATCTGCTTACGTCGACTTCGTGGACGCTGCGGCGACCCGCGAACGCGAGGTGATGGGCGACCGGACCGAACTGGCCGAGGCGGTGGCCCGATACCTCTACAAGCTGACCGCCTACAAGGACGAGTACGAGGTAGCCCGCCTGCATCTGCGCCCCGGGCTGCATGACGCGCTGCGGGACGCGGTGGGCGACTACGCCGGCTACCGGATCCTGCTGCATCCGCCGGTGCTGCGGGCACTGGGGCTGAAGCGCAAGATCTCCCTGGGTCCGTTCCAGCGCCCCGCGCTCACGGTGTTGAAAGCCATGCGCAGGCTGCGCGGCACCCCGCTCGACCTGTTCGGCTACGCCAAGGTGCGCCGTCTCGAGCGGCAACTGATCGAGGAGTACCGCTCTCTCATGGAGACCGAGTTGGACGCCCTGACGCCGGGCTCCTACGAACGGGTGGTGGAGTTGGCCCAGCTTCCCGACATGATCCGCGGCTACGAGGACGTGAAACTGGCCAGCGTCAAGCGCTTCCACGAGGAGATCCAGGCTGTCCGCAGCCCCGACACCCGCCCGGTAGCGCTCACCACCAAGCCGGCCGGCTAGCGCAGACGGGCGTGGCCGCCGCATAGTCGAGCCCGCCCCGGCGGCGGATGCCGGGCCGGCCCCGGCACGTCCCGCGGGGATCGTCAGAAACGACGGCGCAGACGCGATCTCCGCCGTGCTGGAGCAGGGCGTGGCGGGCTGTCAGTCCCCTCAAGTGACCTTGTCGACGACCCGGAAGGCGTAGTCGCGCTGCTCGTCGCCGAGAGTGGCCCGAACCCGGTAGCCACCGGGCTTGGGAAACTGCAGGATGCCGGTGACCACCAGCGGCGAACGGCTGTCGGAGCCGGGAACCTTGCCGGGCGGGCGACCGACCTCGATGTTGGCCTTGGCCTCCATCAGCCGGTGGTGGCCGTCCTCGTCCTCGACGCGGATCACCATCTCGTGCTGCTGGTTGTGCTCCATCCACGGGACCAGCACCGACAACGCGATGGAGAAGTGCTGCGGCCGAGGATTCCTGCCCTCTTTGTACGCCCGGGTGACGGTGTCCCAGCCCGCGCCCATCATGTACAGCAGCCCGTTCTGCACCTCGGCGTGGTTGGCCAGTGTCAGCAACTCGATCTGGGCCATGCCCGGCAGTCTACGACAGCGGCTTCCTGCCCAGCCGGACCGCCCGACTTCCTGTCGGAGCAGCGAGCCTGTAGCATCAGTTGAACATTCACGGAGGGCAGCCGACCATTCACGGAGGAATTGCCTTGAACGACAGGGACGGAGAGCAGCCTCTGCGAGAAGTCATCGCAGACCGGCTTCGCTTGATGATTCTCAATGGGGAGCTGAAGCCGGGCCAGCGGCTGGTGGAAGTTCAGCTCGCGGAGCTGCTGGGGGTGAGCCGCAACCCGGTGCGTGAAGCCATGCGATCCTTGGAGGCCACCGGCCTGATCGAGGTCACCCCCCGGCGGGGCGCGTATGTCTCCATCATCGACAAGTACGGGATTCACCACATCCAGCAGATCAGGATCCTGGTGGAGGGTTACGCCGTCGAGCAGGCGGCCAAGCTCCGCGATCCCGACAGCCTCGAACGGATCCGGCAGTGCGTGGAGGACGGCCGGCAGGCGACCGAGCGGGGGGACGCGGTCAAAGCCGCCGTGTGTCACCGGGATTTCTACATCGCGGTGGAGAAGGCAGCCGGGATCCCCTGCCTGCAGCAGGTGCTCGACCCGCTCCGCCAGCAGACCGAGCTGGTGTTCTCGGTGGTGACCGAGAGTCGCGGTGCGTTGACCTGGGACGAGCACGAAGCCATCTACAACGCGATAGCGGAAGGCAACCCCTCCGAGGCCGGGCAGCTGAGCCGCAAGCACATCATGAATGCTCTGGAGTCGTTCCAAGCTGCCGTCGGGGCACCGCTGGCGAGCCTCTGAACAGACCCGACCGGCACGGCGGTGGACCGTCGCAGGATGGCCGACCGCCGACGTCGTGTCGTGGACGCCGAGAGACGTCCACGCGTCGAGGACACGCTTGTGGAGGAGCAGGGCGCGTGATGGTGGTGCGTTCCGCCGTGCATCGACGGGGCATCAGGTTCCGGGTGTCGGTGCGGGCCCAGCCAGAGCTTGCCCGCACTGCCGATCTGGTCCTGTGCAAGACTCGCATCGCCGTGCTCGTCGACGGCTGCTACTGGCACGGATACCCCGAGGCAGTGGCCGACCGAGTCCAGGAGGCGGTGCAGTCGACCCTCTCAAGTCGGCGCTGCTTGCTGTGGCGTCGGCTGCCTTCGGTCTTGTCGGCCATCGACTGCTGCAGGCGCTTGGCCTGCGCGTGGCGGCGCCGGTTGGCGCGCCGCTGCTCCTCTGAGGCGTAGCGTCCGTGGGCGGCGCCGTCGCTGCGCACCAGCGCGGTCTCCACGCCCCAGTCGCATCCCAGGGACTGCTCGGGCGAGGTGACCGGCTCCGGTGCTGGAGCGGCGGCTCGGCACAGGAAGTGGACATGGTACTTGCGGGGCTCGGGCCGGGTCCGCCGAGTGACTCTGCCCGCGGTGTCGGTGACGTCTGTGATATGCACCGCCCCCGACCAGGTGAGGTTGTGCTCCGGATGGCGATGCAGCGCTAGGACGTCGTCGACTGTGTCGATGCCGTCCGGCAGCGGCACCTCGGTGCCGCCGGGCAGGCGCAGCACGCCGTCGCGCACGACGCAGCCGTCGAGGACCGCCAGAGCGGGCCCTGAGCGGCCCTCGACGTCCTTGCGGGACCGGAACAGGCGCCTCTCGCCTTTGGCGGTGTGCGCCAGCAGGCGCTTGTCGGCCTTCGCCTCAGCCGCCGCAGCCTTGTGGGCGGTGTCGGCGAGGCTCCGCAGCCGGCGGCGGACTCGACCGTCGAGGCCCTCGACGCGACCGACCGCTGCGCGCAGCTTCTTCAACGCAGCGTTGAACGACTCCAGCGCATCGTCGGCCTCAGCCGTCGCCGCGCTGATCGCCTCGGCGCGCTCGTCGACTGTCATCGACACCAGCGCCGTGTCGGGCCGCTCCGGCCGCAGATGCGCGGCTGCCTTGTCGCCGCTGTCGGCCAGCGCGACTCGTCGGCGGCTGAGGGAGCGGTATGCCGCCAACGCCTCGGCCATGAGTTCGGCTTGCGCCGTCGCCGTCCCGTCGCCGAGCCCCTCCGCGGCCGCACCCAACGCGGCGAACGCCTCACAGGTAGATGCTCCTGCCGCTCCCCCTGTGCCCACTGATCTGCTCGGCGAATCCCTCGCTGAGCCGGACGAACAGCTCGCCGGAGAACACCGTGCTGCACAGCAACCCGTCGCTGCACAGCAACCCGTCGTAGACGATGATCGTGCCGTTCGCGAAGTCCTTCTCCCGAAGGATCTTGAACAGGACCGCCCACTCCATGAGCTCGCGGTAGACCTGCACCCACGACGGGCTCGTCGGCCTCCCGTCGTCATTGCTGTGGATCATGCGACTCGGCGCAACAACGCAGGCACGCCATGCAAGGCATTGCCGATTCGTACGGCGCCGGTCGGCCGCCGCCGTACGCTTCCTTCATGACAACCATCACAGCCGATGTCCGAATCGAGCCCGGCACCGAGTTCTCGGTGGAGCTTCGGTCAGGATCCCACCTGTGGCGCGCCGACGAACCCGTCGACGTCGGGGGGGCCGACACCGGTCCCAACCCCTACGAACTGCTGCTGTCGTCGGTGGCCGCCTGCACGTGCATCACGGTGGCGATGTACTGCCGGCGCAGGGGATGGAGCCTGCACTCGGTCTCGGCCTCCTACACCCACGACCGGGTCCACGCCGACGACTGCGACGACTGCGACTCGGAAGCGTCGGGCCGCATCGACCGGGTCCGCAGCCAGATCTTCATCGAGGGCGACTTCGACGACAACCAGCGGGCCCGCCTGGCCGACATCGCCCGGCGCTGCCCGGTACACAAGACCCTGGAGCAGGGCATCGCCTTCACCACCGAAGCCGTGTTCGCCGGCTGACCCTACGACCCGCTCACGGCCGGCAGCGCGTCCACGGAGGCCGCGGTCGCCAGGCGACGCACGCGACTAGTCTTCCGACCGCAGGCGGACGGAGGCAGGCACTATGCAAGAGCCGGTGTGGACAATAGGCGTCGAGGAGGAGTACCTGCTCGTGGAGCGTGAGACAGGTACCCTCATCACCAAGCAGCCTCCAAGCTTGCTGGAGAAGGTAGCCGACCTGCGCCACGGTCTCGTGGCCAGGGAGCTGTTCAGCTCGCAGATCGAGATCGGCACAGACGTCTGCGCCGACGTGAAGTCGTTGCGCGACGAAATAAAACTGCTGCGCCTGGCCGTGGCCGAGGCCGCCGCAGAGCACGGAATGGCGCCCATCGCGGCGTCGGCGCACCCGTTCGCGAGGTGGCACTCGCAGAAGTACACCGAAGCGGAGCGCTACCAGGCCCTCACCACAGACCTGCAGGCCGTGACTCGGCGGCTGCT
The DNA here is from genome assembly GCA_965116865.1 of Acidimicrobiales bacterium. Lineage (GTDB taxonomy): Bacteria > Actinomycetota > Acidimicrobiia > Acidimicrobiales > Aldehydirespiratoraceae > Aldehydirespirator. The sequence continues at coordinate 2,252,474 of OZ220727.1, forward strand.
CATCTCCGGGATGCACGTCCATGTCGGGATCGAGGACCCCGAACTGCGCATCGACCTGATGGACCAGGCCGCATACTTCCTGCCCCATCTGCTGGCCCTGTCGACCTCGTCGCCGTTCTGGGAGGGACGCGACACCGGCCTCAAATGCTACCGCCTGACGGTGGGCGAGGCCCTGCCCCGCAGCGGATTCCCGGAGAAGTTCAGTTCATGGTCGGACTTCAAGCGCCATGTGGACGTGCTGGTGCGAGCCGGAATAATCGAGGACTCGACCATGGTGTGGTGGCACATACGACCGTCGGAGCACTACCCCACCGTGGAGATGCGGGTGACCGACCTGCCCACCAGGATGGACGACACGATCGCGTTGGCTGCCCTGTACGTCTGCCTGCTGAGGATGCTGTGGCGACTCAAACTGGAGAACCGCCGGTGGCGGAGCTACGCCAACTTCCTGCTCTCGGAGAACCTGTGGCGAGCGGAGCGCTACGGGACCGGCGGAGAGCTGATGGACTTCGGCAAGGGCGTGCTGGTGCCCTTCAGCGAGTTGCTGGACGAGTTGATCGAGTTGGTCATGCCCGACGCCGAAGCCCTCGACTGCGTGGCCGAGATCCAGCACACCCGCACAATATGCGAGCAAGGCACCTCCGCCGACCGCCAGCTCGCGGTGTATCGCGGGGCGATCGAGGAGGGCGCCACCGAGGACGAGGCTCTCAGAGCCGTCGTCGAAGCGCTCATCGCCGACACGGTCACGGTCTCGGAGGCCGCGGGCTGCTAGCCCGCGATGCACAGAATTCATGGCCGGAGCAGTGGCGATGACAGTCGTGCTGGTGGCGCTGTTCCCGGTGGCCGTGTCGATCGGCAGCGGGATCCTGGCCGCTGCGCTGGGCAGCCTCCTCAAGGCCGACTCCGATACCGCCAACCGCAGCGACAACGGCCCCAACGAGTACCTGGACCTGGCCCTCAAAGAGGCTGAGACCGGCTATCCGCACCGGCCCGAGACACCGTCGCTGCGCGCCGGGCTCCAGTCGAGGATCCCGTCGGCCAGGTAGCCGGACAGCCGCGGTCGATCCATACCGCGGCGGCTGCCGCGGCGAGCACGGCGTCGCTGCCGTTCACGGGCTCGGAGCCGTCGTCGATCACCTCGATCCTCACCGTCGGCATGTCGGCCGCGCTCACGATCCCTAGGGAGCGGACCGTCAGATCATGGACCACGCCGTCGGGATCAACGCCGAGCGACTCGCTGGTCACCCACGAGTAAGCCATGTGGGCCGCACCAGCGCAGTAGGACCGCAGGACGGTCTCGTCGAGGGCCCGACCTGCCCTCACTGTCACGCTGATCGTGCCGTCGGGCTCGACCCCGGCCGTGGCAGAGCCCCCGCCTGGGCAGGTGATCCAACCGACCTCCCCCCTGACCGCGGCCAGCAGCGCCGCGGCCTCGACCCAGCCCGCGCCCCGCAGCTGCGCCGAGGTGGGCGGCCCGGGCAGGTCGACCTCTGTGACAGCAAGGTCCGGCGACTGGGACCGGACCGCCTCGCGGATGCCCGCCGTGCGGGCCACGACGACCTCGCCGGTGCCGTCGGGCCGGACGCCCGCGGCCAGGGGCGGCCGCTTAGGACCGAACTCGACGGTGTCGGGGCGGGACCAAAGCACCCGTACCGGCCGGCCGTGACGGTCGGCGAGCCGGCGGGCGGCCTGCACCACCGGCGAATGGAGCTTCCCGCCGAAAGCGCCGCCGTTGCCGAGTGGCGAGGCCGGCTCGCCGCCAGGCTCGCACCAGGCCGCGTCCGTCTCAAGGTATCCGGGATCGGTCCAGTTGGTTCGCAGGGTGACGGCCCAGTCCCCTGTCGGCACTTCCAACGGCGGTTCCCATCGGGCTGTCGTGCGCCGGCCCGGAGTCCGGCCTGCGAGCCTGCGCGCCTCCACAGCGGTCGCCGCAACCACCCAGCCGTCGTCGTCAGCAGCCTCGCAGTCAGTGCCCGCGCGCACGGCCGTCAAGGTGCCGGCCGGGGCCGTGTCGTCTGCGAATCCACCCAACCCGAGCGACACCTCGGACCCGGTCGCCTGCCGCGTGCGCCCTTCGATGGTCGCCCTCCGGTCGGCGGCGGCTCTCCGGTGCTCGTCGAGGCGCCCAGCGTCGTGGCGCGTCCCGCCGGCCAGGCGAGGGTAGGCCTCCCAGGCGTCGAGAATGGGGTGCCACCCCGTGCAGCGGCACAGATGGGCGGCCAGGGCTCGGGCCGCGACGCCGCGGTCGTCGTGGTCTGCGCCCTTGGCTCGCAGCCCGGCGAAGCGGCAGATGATCCCCGGGGTGCAGAACCCGCACTGGCTGCCGCCAGTGGCCGCGAAAGCTCGAGCCCAGCCGTCGCGCACGCCGGCGTCGAGGCCCTCGAGGGTGGTGACGGCGCGGCCTTGCACTCGCCGGGCAGGCGTGACGCAGGCCGCCCTGGGCTGTCCGTCGACCAGCACGGTGCAGCAGCCGCACTGGCCCTGGGGACTGCACCCGTCCTTCACCGAGCGCACCCCGAGCTGCTCGCGCAGCACGTCCAGCAGCGTCAGGCCCTCCTCGGTCACCGCCACCGCGGCACCGTCGACGACCAGTTCGAACCCGTGAACGGGCGACGATGCCATGACGCGGCCAGGCTAGTGGTCCGTCGCTGAAATGATCGGGGCGTCCGGAGCGCTCCCAAGCAGGGTCTCGGTCCTGCTGCGCTGCCCTAGCCATTTCGACGACACAGCACTAGAGCGACTCCGACGGGCCGGCACCGCCGTAACGCCGGCCGAATCAAGGGCTATCTCATTCGTCAAGCTATTTCATGAGTTTTGAGGTTGCTCCGTGGCACAGGGCCTGCTAGCATTCCAGCATGGATTCGATCACACTCACGGGCCTGGCCGCGATCGTCGCGGCGGTCGTCGGCCCGATGCTGGGCTGCGTCCTCGTGATGATGCGCTACCAGCACAAGGACAACGTCAAGACCCACGACCTCATCGGCGAGGCACGTCAAGAGACCCGCGACCTGATCGCCGGATCCGAGAAAGAGACCCGCGACCTGATCGCCGGATCCGAGAAAGAGACCCGCGACCTGATCGCCGGATCCGAGAAAGAGACCCGCGACCTGATCGCCGGATCCGAGAAAGAGACCCGCGACCTGATCGCCGGATCCGAGAAAGAGACCCGCAAACTGATCGAGCTCCACGGACGGGAGCACAGCAAGCGGCTCGACAAGGTGGTCAGCAGCGTCATCGACTCGCGGGAGCGGCTCGCCCGCATCGAGGGACACCTCGGAATCGGCTCGCGCCCCGCGGGCAAGACGGACTCGGACGAAGCCGAGGCGGCGTGAACGGGCGGGACTGCGCTAGCTGAAGCTCTGGACCCGCGCGCACGGCCGTCAAGGTGCCGGCCGGGGCCGTGTCGTCTGCGAATCCACCCAACCCGAGCGACACCTCGGACCCGGTCGCCTGCCGCGTGCGCCCTTCGATGGTCGCCCTCCGGTCGGCGGCGGCTCTCCGGTGCTCGTCGAGGCGCCCAGCGTCGTGGCGCGTCCCGCCGGCCAGGCGAGGGTAGGCCTCCCAGGCGTCGAGAATGGGGTGCCACCCCGTGCAGCGGCACAGATGGGCGGCCAGGGCTCGGGCCGCGACGCCGCGGTCGTCGTGGTCTGCGCCCTTGGCTCGCAGCCCGGCGAAGCGGCAGATGATCCCCGGGGTGCAGAACCCGCACTGGCTGCCGCCAGTGGCCGCGAAAGCTCGAGCCCAGCCGTCACGCACGCCGGCGTCGAGGCCCTCGAGGGTGGTGACGGCGCGGCCTTGCACTCGCCGGGCAGGCGTGACGCAGGCCGCCCTGGGCTGTCCGTCGACCAGCACGGTGCAACAGCCGCACTGGCCCTGGGGACTGCACCCGTCCTTCACCGAGCGCACCCCGAGCTGCTCGCGCAGCACGTCCAGCAGCGTCAGGCCCTCCTCGGTCACCGCCACCGCGGCACCGTCGACGACCAGTTCGAACCCGTGAACGGGCGACGATGCCATGACGCGGCCAGGCTAGCCCAGGTATTTCAGTAGGGGGCTTGGTTGGGGGCTGCCGCGTCCGCGGAAGTGCCCTCTTGGCGGGGCAGGATCGGGTTTGAACACATGAGCCTGACCGCGCCTGGGAGGGCACTTCGATGGTGAAGCGTGTCTCGGTTCGTCCGCGTCTGGGGTTTGTCGGCGGGGGGCGCGGCGTGGCGTGTCATGTTGGTGCTCGGCTGTTGGCTGATCTGGCTGACAATGTCGGGTTGGCTCGGGCGTTGTCTGAGGCGATGGCCGATACCAAGGTGCGCCGTCGGGGCCGTGACCGGGGCCGGGTGCTGGCCGATGCGGCGGTGATGGTCGCCGATGGCGGCGAGTCGATCTGTGACATTTCTGTGTTGGCGGGCCGGCCTGAGGTGTTCGGGGAGGTGGCGTCGCCGTCGACGCTGTGGCGGGCTCCGGAGGCGGCGGGGGGCCGAATCGAGGAGATCGAAGCGGCGCGGGCGCACACCCGCCGGCGGGTGTGGGCCGCGGGCGCGGACCCGGGGTTCTGTGTGATCGACATCGACGCCGCCTTGGTGGAGTCCCATTCGGACAAGCAGGCCGCGGCGGGGACCTGCAAGGGCGGCTTCGGGTTCTGTCCGCTTCTGGGCTGTCTCGACGCGGCCGGCGAGTGCCTCGCCGGTGTGCTGCGCGCCGGCAGCGCCGGCTCCGACACCGCCGCAGACCACGTCGAGGTCCTCTCAGAGGCCCTCGACCAGATCCCGGTGGACCCTCACAGCACAGAGGTGATCGCCAGAGCCGACACCGCGGGCTGCGCACGGGCGTTCCTCAACGAGTGCCGAGCCCGCGGCGTGCGGTTCTGTGTCGGGCACCCCCTCAGCATCGACATCGCACAGGCCATAACAGAAGTCGGCGACAAGCACTGGCGCCGGGCGATCAGCGCCGACGGCGAAGAACTGCTCGACCGCGCCGACGTCGCCGAGACCACCGACCACACCGACCTTTCGCAGTTCCCTGCCGGCTGCCGCATGATCGCCCGCCGCGAGCTGCCCCACCGCGGCGCGCAGCTCAACTCCACCGACGCCGACGGGCACCGCTTCCAGGCACCGGTCACCGACATCGCCGACAACGACGCCGACAGCACCGACATCGCCTACACCGAAGCGCTGCACCGCGGCCGCGGCCGCGCCGAACGACAGATCACCGACCACAACAACACCGGGCTCGCCAAGCTCGCCTCCCACTGTCTGGCCATCAACGCCGCCTGGCTGCAAATCACCATGTGCGGCCACGACCTGCCCGCCTGGACCAAACTCCTCGCCCTCGACGAAGACCCAGCAAAAACCGAACCCGAACGGCTCCGCTACTGCCTGCTGCACACCGCCGGCCGCATCGTCAACACCGGACGCCGCCGCACCTGCAAACTCCCAAACGACTGGCCCCGGACCCCGCACCTGCTCGCCGCGCACCAACGCATCCACAACCTCCCCCCGCTCATCCGAACCCGCGTCCGCGGCCACCCCGACACCGCAGCACACACAGTCCGACCAACCCGAACCCGCAACCCGAACCCGCACCCCGAACCCGCACCCCGAACGGCCCCAACACGCCCCCGCAGCGCCACCAACCCCACACCCGCCGCCGCACCCCCGACCCAGCCCCAAAGGCTGCCCCCCACAACGGCCTACTGAAAGATCTGGGCTAGAGCGACTCCGACGGGCCGGCACCGCCGTAACGCCGGCCGAATCAAGGGCTATCTCATTTGTCAAGCTATTTCATGAGTTTTAAGGTTGCTCCATGGCACAGGGCCTGCTAGCATTCCAGCATGGATTCGATCACACTCACAGGCCTGGCCGCGATCGTCGCGGCGGTCGTCGGCCCGATGCTGGGCTGCGTCCTCGTGATGATGCGCTACCAGCACAAGGACAACGTCAAGACCCACGACCTCATCGGCGAGGCACGTCAAGAGACCCGCGACCTGATCGCCGGATCCGAGAAAGAGACCCGCAAACTGATCGCCGGATCCGAGAAAGAGACCCGCAAACTGATCGCCGGATCCGAGAAAGAGACCCGCAAACTGATCGAGCTCCACGGACGGGAGCACAGCAAGCGGCTCGACAAGGTGGTCAGCAGCGTCATCGACTCGCGGGAGCGGCTCGCCCGCATCGAGGGACACCTCGGAATCGGCTCGCGCCCCGCGGGCAAGACGGACTCGGACGAAGCCGAGGCGGCGTGAACGGGCGGGACTGCGCTAGCTGAAGCTCTGGACCCGCGCGCACGGCCGTCAAGGTGCCGGCCGGGGCCGTGTCGTCTGCGAATCCACCCAACCCGAGCGACACCTCGGACCCGGTCGCCTGCCGCGTGCGCCCTTCGATGGTCGCCCTCCGGTCGGCGGCGGCTCTCCGGTGCTCGTCGAGGCGCCCAGCGTCGTGGCGCGTCCCGCCGGCCAGGCGAGGGTAGGCCTCCCAGGCGTCGAGAATGGGGTGCCACCCCGTGCAGCGGCACAGATGGGCGGCCAGGGCTCGGGCCGCGACGCCGCGGTCGTCGTGGTCTGCGCCCTTGGCTCGCAGCCCGGCGAAGCGGCAGATGATCCCCGGGGTGCAGAACCCGCACTGGCTGCCGCCAGTGGCCGCGAAAGCTCGAGCCCAGCCGTCACGCACGCCGGCGTCGAGGCCCTCGAGGGTAGTGACGGCGCGGCCTTGCACTCGCCGGGCAGGCGTGACGCAGGCCGCCCTGGGCTGTCCGTCGACCAGCACGGTGCAACAGCCGCACTGGCCCTGGGGACTGCACCCGTCCTTCACCGAGCGCACCCCGAGCTGCTCGCGCAGCACGTCCAGCAGCGTCAGGCCCTCCTCGGTCACCGCCACCGCGGCACCGTCGACGACCAGTTCGAACCCGTGAACGGGCGACGATGCCATGACGCGGCCAGGCTAGAGCGACTCCGACGGACCGGCACCGCCGTAACGCCGGCCGAATCAAGGGCTATCTCATTTGTCAAGCTATTTCATGAGTTTTAAGGTTGCTCCATGGCACAGGGCCTGCTAGCATTCCAGCATGGATTCGATCACACTCACAGGCCTGGCCGCGATCGTCGCGGCGGTCGTCGGCCCGATGCTGGGCTGCGTCCTCGTGATGATGCGCTACCAGCACAAGGACAACGTCAAGACCCACGACCTCATCGGCGAGGCACGTCAAGAGACCCGCGACCTGATCGCCGGATCCGAGAAAGAGACCCGCAATCTGATCGAGCTCCACGGACGGGAGCACAGCAAGCGGCTCGACAAGGTGGTCAGCAGCGTCATCGACTCGCGGGAGCGGCTCGCCCGCATCGAGGGACACCTCGGAATCGGCTCGCGCCCCGCGGGCAAGACGGACTCGGACGAAGCCGAGGCGGCGTGAACGGGCGGGACTGCGCTAGCTGAAGCTCTGGACCCGCGCGCACGGCCGTCAAGGTGCCGGCCGGGGCCGTGTCGTCTGCGAATCCACCCAACCCGAGCGACACCTCGGACCCGGTCGCCTGCCGCGTGCGCCCTTCGATGGTCGCCCTCCGGTCGGCGGCGGCTCTCCGGTGCTCGTCGAGGCGCCCAGCGTCGTGGCGCGTCCCGCCGGCCAGGCGAGGGTAGGCCTCCCAGGCGTCGAGAATGGGGTGCCACCCCGTGCAGCGGCACAGATGGGCGGCCAGGGCTCGGGCCGCGACGCCGCGGTCGTCGTGGTCTGCGCCCTTGGCTCGCAGCCCGGCGAAGCGGCAGATGATCCCCGGGGTGCAGAACCCGCACTGGCTGCCGCCAGTGGCCGCGAAAGCTCGAGCCCAGCCGTCACGCACGCCGGCGTCGAGGCCCTCGAGGGTGGTGACGGCGCGGCCTTGCACTCGCCGGGCAGGCGTGACGCAGGCCGCCCTGGGCTGTCCGTCGACCAGCACGGTGCAGCAGCCGCACTGGCCCTGGGGACTGCACCCGTCCTTCACCGAGCGCACCCCGAGCTGCTCGCGCAGCACGTCCAGCAGCGTCAGGCCCTCCTCGGTCACCGCCACCGCGGCACCGTCGACGACCAGTTCGAACCCGTGAACGGGCGACGATGCCATGACGCGGCCAGGCTAGTGGTCCGTCGCTGAAATGATCGGGGCGTCCGGAGCGCTCCCAAGCAGGGTCTCGGTCCTGCTGCGCTGCCCTAGCCATTTCGACGACACAGCACTAGAGCGACTCCGACGGGCCGGCACCGCCGTAACGCCGGCCGAATCAAGGGCTATCTCATTCGTCAAGCTATTTCATGAGTTTTGAGGTTGCTCCGTGGCACAGGGCCTGCTAGCATTCCAGCATGGATTCGATCACACTCACAGGCCTGGCCGCGATCGTCGCGGCGGTCGTCGGCCCGATGCTGGGCTGCGTCCTCGTGATGATGCGCTACCAGCACAAGGACAACGTCAAGACCCACGACCTCATCGGCGAGGCACGTCAAGAGACCCGCGACCTGATCGCCGGATCCGAGAAAGAGACCCGCAAACTGATCGCCGGATCCGAGAAAGAGACCCGCAAACTGATCGAGCTCCACGGACGGGAGCACAGCAAGCGGCTCGACAAGGTGGTCAGCAGCGTCATCGACTCGCGGGAGCGGCTCGCCCGCATCGAGGGACACCTCGGAATCGGCTCGCGCCCCGCGGGCAAGACGGACTCGGACGAAGCCGAGGCGGCGTGAACGGGCGGGACTGCGCTAGCTGAAGCTCTGGCCGCAGCCGCAGGTGCGTTGAGCGTTGGGGTTGTCGATCGAGAACCCGGCCGACTGCAGGCTGTCGGAATAGTCGAGGGTGGCCCCCTCGAGCAGCATCGCCGACGACGGGTCCACCACCACCTTCACCTCGCCGAAAGTGGCAGTGGTGTCGTTGTCGGCCACGTCGGTGTCGAAATACATCTCGTAGGAGAAGCCCGAGCAGCCTCCCGGACGGACAGCCACCCGCAGGGACAGCCCCTCCTCGTTCTCGGCTTTGATGAGCTCCGACACCTTGTCGGACGCCTTGTCTGTGAGTGTGATCACGACGGCTCTCCGTGAGTAGTTGCGCGACGGCTGTGGCACCGTCGCACCGTCCAAGCTAGCGGTCCGCGACGGAAGGGGCTACTCATGGCGCCCGCGGCCTGATCGACCCGGCGGGCGCCGCCGGTAGCCTCGCGGCCGTGACCACAACCGTGCCGTCGGCCGAGGCCGTCATGGATCTGATGCGCGGCGTGGTCGATCCTGAGTTGGGCAGCAACCTGGTGGAGTTGGGCATGGCCCGCGGCGCCAGAGTGTCCAACGACGGGCAGGTGCGGATCGAGATCGCGCTGACGACTGCGGGCTGCCCGTTGCGGGCACAGATCCAACGCGACGTCAAGGCCCGGCTGGAGTGCCTGCCCGGCGTCACCGAGGTTCGCATCGTGTGGGCCGAGCTCACCGCGGAGGAGAAGGCGGCGGCCATGGCCAAGGCCCGCTTCAACGTGTCGCTACAGGCACCGGACACGGCCATCCCGTCCGCCACCAAGGTTCTGATGGTGGCCAGCGGCAAAGGCGGCGTGGGCAAGTCCACGGTCACCACCAACCTGGCGACAGCACTAGCCGCCCAGGGATTCGCCGTCGGGGTGATGGACGCAGACATATGGGGCTACTCGGTGCCCCGGATGCTGGGAGTCGAAGGCGATCTGCGCTCACTCGACGGCAAGATCGTCCCGCTCGCCCGCACCGTCGGCGAGGGCCGCATCGAGGTGGTGTCGATGGGATTCCTGGTCGACCGGGAGGACTCGGCGCTGATGTGGAGGGGGCTGATGCTCAACCGGGCCGTGCAGCATTTCTGCGAGGACGTGCGCTGGAGCAGCAACCTCGAATACTTGCTGATCGACATGCCGCCCGGCACTGGCGACGTGCAGATGGGGCTGGCCAAGATGCTGCCCCGAGCCGAGATGATCATCGTCACCACTCCTGCGACAGCTGCCCAGAAGGTGGCGGCCAGAGTGGTGGACATGGGCCGCAAGAACTACCTGCGCATCGTGGGCGTGATCGAGAACATGAGCTATCTGGTCACCCCCGACGGCGAGCATCACGCCGTGTTCGGCTCGGACGGGGGCGGGGCCCTCGCCGCGGAGGTAGGGGCGCCTCTGTTGGGTCGCATCCCTCTCGAGGCTGCTGTGGCCGAAGGCGCCGACCGGGGCGAGCCTGCCGTGCTGGGCGACACCGCCGCGGCCAGCGCCTTCGAGGCCGTGGCCCGAGCACTGTCGTCCGAGCACATGCCTCCAGTGGAGATGGCCGGCTGCAGTGCCCGAATGCTGGAGGCCGCGGAGGCCGCTCTCGACGCGGCGGACGCCGCCGAGGCCTAGGAGCGAGCGCGGGCAGAAACGAGCCCGCCGTGTCGCAGCGGTGTCATTCCCGCACTCGTTCGCTGCGACCTGAGGGCCGTTCGGGCCATGGCCTCGCCCGTATGGGCCATGTCGCTCCCGCCTGTTCGCTCAAACTCCAACGGTCTGTCCGGGAAGGTCTGTCCAGGAACGATCCGCCGTCAGCTACGAGCCTGCCTCGCTCACGCCCCGTGGCACGCGAAGCCGCCCGAAGCGTGCTCTGGCCGCATTCAGTTACAACGGCCTGCTTCGCTCACGCCTCGGTGGCTGTAGCAGATCGCCGTGCTCTCCACGGCCTTGAGCGTGAACGGATCCGAGTCGGAGTCCTGATGGGCGAAGACTCGCAGCCGGAGGCCGCGGACCGAGTCGTCGGGCAAGCCCAGCACATCTACCGCGATCTCCGCCGCGTTGCCTGCGGTGGGAGCGCCCGACACGACGATCCGAGAGGGCGGATCCTCCGACGACACCGCTTCGGCGACGATCCGCGCCAGCTCGGCCAGAGTCGGCGCCGAGGGCGTCTCGCCCAGCGCCGCGACGATCTCGGCTGTGGTGTCCGAAGTCGCGCCCAGCGGCGACAGATACGCTCTGCTGGCCCAGCCCGTCGTGTCGGCCATGCGGATCTCGTGCCAGACGGTGGTGGGAAGCTTGCGGGTGCTGCCGGTGGCGATCACGCCCCCGCGCAGGTCGAGGGTGGCGATGAGCTCGTCGGACTCGGCCTCCCGGACGTAGACGACCGGCTCGCTGCCCGCGTTCAGCACACTGTCGAGACGGGCGACGACCTCCCCCGCGGGCACGTCACGCACGTTCAGCGTGCCGTCGTGGGAAACACCCACCACCGCAAGCGCAGCGCCTGCAGGCGGGCCGACCTGGTAGGGCTCGCCGGGAAGGGCCACTGACGGCCCGGACGCGCCGGCGGTCGCGGCTGTCTCCGATTCGCCGCTGCCGGCGTCCTGGGAGTCCGAGGCGCCGGCGGCACGGCCGGTGGCAGGCGTCGCGCCAGTCTCCCCGGCCCCCCCGGAGGCAACGGGCGTCCCACCCTCGGCACCGACCGTGGCAGGGGCGAGGGCCTCCGCAGCGGCTGCGGCCTGAGCGGCGGCCAGCTGGGCCATGGCGACCGCCTCCCGGGCCGCGACAGCCGCCTCGTCGGCCTTCACCGCGGAGGCGGCGGCGGCAACGGCGGCCTCCTCGGAACCGGCCTGGGCCGCGGCGGTCTGGGCTGCCGCGAGGTCGACACCGTCAGCAGCGTCGTCGCGGCCGGGGTCGGCCACGAGCGCAGCCACCAGCGCCACCACGCCTACCAGCAGCGCTACCAGGGCCAGCAAAAGCGCCCGCCGGGCCACCGCCAACCCGAGCGACGTCCCCATCGCGGGCCGCAAGTCCTGGCCAGCTTCATCTCTCACCGTCCCAGTATGGCAGAGCATCGATCCGCGGCCGTACACCCCCTCCAACGACGGACGCCGGCCCGGCTGCACCACCGACGCGACCTCTAGCCTCCGCACCCACAGAAAACCACCCTGAACCCGGCTGCACCACCGACGCGACCTCTAGCCTCCGCACCGCCCGGATGGTGGTGAGCACGTCGTCCGCCATCGCGACGACCGCGGGATCAATACCCGTCGGCGTCCTCTATGGTCGCCTCGCGTGCTGTGTCGGTGCTGCGCCGCGTCGAGGCTGGCCCCGGCACGCCGCCAGCCCGCCCCGACGGACGCCGCCACCTGTCGCTCCGGGCGCGAGGCGAGGAGGCAACCGCAAGCGGAATCTCTGCACAGACTGCCGGATGGAACGGCGGCGCGGCCGCAACGTACCGAGACAGCCGCAACCGCAAGCGGAATCTCTGCACAGACTGCCGGATGGAACGGCGGCGCGGCCGCAACGTACCGAGACAGCCGCAACCGCAAGCGGAATCTCTGCACAGACTGCCGGATGGAACGGCGGCGCGGCCGCAACGTACCGAGACAGCCGCAACCGCAAGCGGAATCTCTGCACAGACTGCCGGATGGAACGGCGGCGCGGCCGCAACGTACCGAGACAGCCGCAACCGCAAGCGGAATCTCTGCACAGACTGCCGGATGGAACGGCTCTCCTGCGCACAGAACGAGACAGGCAGTTGCCTGGTCGGGCCGCGCGCCGGATGCGTAGCCTTGTCGCCGACGTGCCGCCACAGGACCGACCGCCATCCGTCGACCGGCTAGCCCACTCGCTGGCCGGCATCGGCCTGCCCCATCCGCTGCTGGTGGACGCGGCCCGGGCCGCGATAGCAGCCGGCGAGCCCGGCTCGGCCGAGGAGCGGGCACACCGCATCCGCCGACGGCTCCTGGCGCCGGTGATCAACGGCACCGGCGTGCTGTTGCACACCAACCTGGGCCGGGCGCCGCTGGCCTGGAGCCAGAGCGCCCACTACTCGAACCTGGAGATGGACCTCACCACCGGCGAGCGCGGCGACCGCCAGGCCGGCGCGGCCGCGCTGCTGGCCCGAGCCTGCGGGGCCGAGGCTGCGATGGCGGTCAACAACTGCGCCTCGGCGGTGATGCTGGTGCTGGCCGCGCTGGCCGAGAGCCGCGACGCGGTGGTCTCCCGAGGCGAGCTGGTGGAGATCGGCGGCGGCTTCAGGGTGCCCGACGTGATGACCTGGTCGGGCGCCCGGCTGGTGGAAGTCGGGACCACCAACCGCACCCGCCGGGCCGACTTCGCCGCGGCGGTCGCCGACCCCGGCAACGACGTGGCCGTCGTGGTGCAGGTGCATCAGTCGAACTTCCGGGTGGTGGGCTTCACCGAGGCGCCCAGCACAGCCGATCTGGCCGACCTGGGACCGCCGCTCGTGGCCGACATCGGCTCGGGCCTGCTAGACAGCCGCTGCGGATGGCTGGACGGCGGGCCGCCACCGTGGCTGGACCGGGAGCCGGCCGCCCGCCAGACGCTCCAGGCCGGCGCGGCGCTGGTGACGTTCTCCGGCGACAAGCTCCTAGGCGGGCCGCAGGCCGGCATCATCGCCGGGCGGGCGGACCTGGTCGAGGCCTGCCGCCGCCATCGGCTGGCCCGCGCTCTGCGGCCCGGATCGCTGGTGCTGGCCGCGCTGCAGCACACCGCGCTGGCCTACCTGCGCCACGACGGCGAGGCCATCGACTTCTGGCGCATGGCCGCGCTCACCGCCGAACAGCTCCGCCGGCGCCTCGGTCCCTACGAAGGCTTGCGGGAGGTGAGCACCTGGGCCACGCCCGGCGGCGGCACCCTGCCCGGCGCCGAGATCGAGTCGGTGGGCGTGACCGTTCCCGGAGACCACGCGGACCGGTTGAGGTCTCGCCAGCGTCCGATCATCGCCAGGGTCGTCGACGGCGCCACCGTCGTCGATCTGCGCACCGTCCACCCCGACGACGACACCGAGGTCGCCGCGGCGCTGCATGAAGTCGCCGGCGCCGTCGCGCGGCCGGCCTGAGCCGAACAGCCAGCACCATGCCTCCGCCACAGAACCGGAACGACAGCAGCATGCTCCCCGCACAGCGCCCGGCACCGCCGCAGTTCTCGGGCTCGCGGGTCGAGCCAGGCGGATGCTCCCCGCACAGCGCCCGGCACCGCCGCATCCAGCCGCTGAGCGCACAGCACCCGGCACCGCCGCATCCGGCGTCAGCTTGCCGACGTGCGGGTCGGTGGCGATCTTGCTGAGCGCACAGCACCCGGCACCGCCGCATCCAGCCGCTGAACAGACAGCACCCGGCACCGCCGCATCCGGCGTCAGCTTGCCGACGTGCGGGTCGGTGGCGATCTTGCTGAGCGCACAGCACCCGGCACCGCCGCATCCAGCCGCTGAACGGACAGCGCGACGATGCATGTAATCGCTACCGCCGGCCATGTCGACCACGGCAAGAGCACCCTGGTGCGGGCCCTCACCGGCATCGACCCCGACCGGCTGGCCGAGGAGAAGGAGCGGGGCCTCACCATCGATCTGGGCTTCGCAGCAATGCCGCTGCCGTCGGGACGGCAGATCTCCTTCATCGACGTGCCCGGCCATGTCCGCTTCCTCAAGAACATGCTGGCCGGGGTGAGCGGAGTAGACGCCTGCGTGTTCGTGGTCGACGCCACCGAGGGATGGAAGCCGCAATCCGAGGAGCACCTGCGGATCCTGCAGCTGCTCGGCCTCGGCCACGGACTGGTGGCCCTCACCAAAACGGGTGAAGCCGACGACAACCTGGTGGAACTGGCCCGCCTCGACGTGGCCGAGCACGTCGAGGGCACGTTTCTAGCCGACGCGCCGGTCGTGGCCACAGACGCGGTGACCGGAGCCGGCATCGACACGCTCACCGCAGAGCTGGACGGCATGCTGGCCGACACCCCCACCGCATCAGACAGACGCCGGCCACGTCTCTGGGTGGACCGGGCCTTCGCCATCAAAGGATCGGGCACGGTCGTAACCGGCACGCTGACCGGCGGAGCGCTCACCGCGGCCGACAACTTGACGCTGCTTCCCGCCGGGCGCAGCGTGCGAGTGCGGACCCTCCAGAGCCAGTACCGGAAGTGCGACCAGGTCGGTCCCGGCAATCGGGTGGCGGTCAACCTCGTCGGGGCGGGCCGCCGGGGCGTGGCACGGGGGGATGCGCTGGTGCGGCCCGGGCAGTGGTACGCCGCGGACACAGTCGATGCCGAGCTGTCGGTGCTGGCCTCGCTCGACCATCCGGTCACCCGGCGGGGCGCCTATGTGACCTACATCGGCTCGGGCGAGCATCCGGTGCGGCTGCGGGTGCTGGGGCCGACAGCCATCGAGCCCGGGCGGACCGGGCTCGTCCGCCTGCACCTGCCGCTGCGCCTGCCGCTGCGCATGGGCGACCGGTTCATCCTGCGCGAGTCGGGTCGGTCCGAGACAGTCGGGGGCGGCGAGGTGCTCGACGTCGAGCCGGTGTTGCCCGCGTCCAGGGCCCGGCCGGACCGCTCTGTGGACCGGATCATCGCTGAGCGGGGCCGCATCGACGCGGCCCGCTTGGAGCGGATGACCGGAACCGCCCGCCCGGCCGACGTGGGACGGTGGGCGGTGGCACCCGAGCACTTGGAGCGGACCACCCGGCGCCTGACCGAGGCAGTGGCCGCGGCCGGTCCGCTGGGTCTCGACCTGGCCACCCTCGACGACTTCGAGCGGGCTGTGATCGACGCCTTGGAGAGCATCGACTCGGGTGAGGGGCGGGCCCGGCCGGCCGGTGGCGGGGATCCGCTGGCCGACCACCCGTTCGTGAAGGCGGCCGAAGCTGCTCCGTTCGCGCCGCCGGCGCCCAACGGCGTCGGCCGCGACGAGTTGCGACTGCTGGTGCGGCGGGGCCGGCTGGTGGAGAGCAACGGCATCCACTTCGGAGCGGACGCGGTGACCGAGGCGGCCCGTGTGGTTGCCCGGCTGCTGATCGACAAGCCCGAGGGGGTGACAGTGGCCGAAGTCCGTGAAGCCTGGGGCACGACCCGCAAGTACGCGCTGGCCCTGCTGGCCCGGCTGGACAGCACGGGCATCACCCGAAGGCGGGGCGACCTCCGCATCGCCGGGTCGCGACTTCCCCCGGTGTGACCCAAGCCGGGGAACGACCCAAGCCGGGGAACGACCCGGGCCGGGGAACGACCCAAGCCGGGGAACGACCCAAGCCGGGGAACGACCCAAGCCGGATCGCAATCCCGGCCCAGACCGGCGCGCGGATCAGGTGCGGGTCACACGCAGCAGGAGGTCGCGCCGCTCGATCTCGTTGAGCCCGCCCCAGATGCCGTGCTGCTCGCCGATGTCGAGCGCGTACTGCAGGCAGTCGGACCTCACCGAGCACACGGCGCAGATCTCCTTGGCCCGATCCTCGCGCTCGCGCTTCTCGACGCGTTTCTCGACCTGGGGCGGCGGGAAGAACACCGAGGCATGGGGGCCCCGGCAAGCCGCCCGCACCTGCCAGGGGAACGACCCAAGCCGGGGAACGACCCGGGCCGGATCGCAATCCCGGCCCAGACCGGCGCGCGGATCAGGTGCGGGTCACGCGCAGCAGGAGGTCGCGCCGCTCGATCTCGTTGAGCCCGCCCCAGATGCCGTGCTGCTCGCCGATGTCGAGCGCGTACTGCAGGCAGTCGGACCTCACCGAGCACACGGCGCAGATCTCCTTGGCCCGATCCTCGCGCTCGCGCTTCTCGACGCGTTTCTCGACCTGGGGCGGCGGGAAGAACACCGAGGCATGGGGGCCCCGGCAAGCCGCCCGCACCTGCCATTCGACTTTGTCGCGTGAAGCAAATCTCATTGGAGCGCGCCTCCTCTTGACAACGACGTAGCACACGCGACTATCGAGATGCAAGCCGACGGGGAGTATTTCTTGCCACGGCAGCGGCAGCCGTCACCGGTCATGGACCCTCCGCCGCCCCGGAGCCGTCGGGCGATCCGCCCTCGGGGCCCGCCGGTTCCACCGCGAGGATCAGTCCCTCCAGCGCTATGACACGGACCGGGTCGCCCTCGCGGACGGGAGTGGCCCGGTGGGTTCGAGCCCTCCACGGCGCGCCGTCGATCACCACCACGCCTTCGGGAGCGACGGCGACGCGGGCCACACCGAGAGACCCGATCATCCAATCGCGTCCGATCGTCGGGGTGCCGTAGCGGGACCGCACCATGGCGGGCATGCCTGCCACCATTCCGGCGAACACGCCGACGATCCCGGCCAGCAGCGTGATCCACGACAGCAGCACGCCCTCGAACAGGGTCAGCGACCCGACCACCAGGCACACGGTGGCGATCGCCGTCCACACCCTGGGCACGCCGACCTGTATGTCGACGGCGTAGCCGAAAACGGCCACCAGCAGCAGAGCCACGGCCCAGCCTCTCGTCGGAAGTGCCGCCAGCCCGTAGCAGCCGAGCAGAAGGGCGACGGCACCGATCCCGCCAGCGATGCCCACGCCTGCGGTGTAGAACTCGAATACGAGCAGCCCACCACCCACTAGGAACAGCAGGTAGGCGACCGCGGGGCTGGCCGCGACGTGCATGAACTGGTCGAACATCGCGAGCTTGGCGAAGCGGACCCGGCTCACCGGAACCCGTAGAGGCTCGCCTCCGGATCGGTCGACCTCGGACTCGAAGCCGGGCAGGTCGAGCACGAAGAACGGTAGCGTCGGCGCCTCCCGGGCCAGGCCGAGTTCGATGGCCTCCGCGGAGGACACCGACCCGGAACGCATGCTCGGGTAAGCCCGAGCGAATGTCTCCGTCAGGTGCTCGGCCGGCAGGACCGGTGGACCGAGGCCGCCGAGCTCGGAGCCGGGCGCCAGAGCCAGGTCGGTGACCACTCCGGCGAGCTGACCCACCCCGCCGCGGGCTTCGGCGCCGGCCGGGCCGACCCACATCGTGACGGGCACTCCAGCACCGACGATGCGGTCCGCCAGCTCCCGGAGGCGCTGGTCGTCGACAGTGGCCCGGGAGCTGTTCACCTGCAGCACCAGACCGAGAGAGCCGTCGGTCACGGCCTTGTCGATGGAGCGCTCGATGAAATCGGCCATGATCGGACCGAGATACCCAGAGACCTCGACGACGTCCACCATTGCGGACCCTTCCAGCGCGGCAGTGCCGGAGACGCGCTGGTCGGCGGCCGCGGCCGGCAGGCCCACCGCCAGCGCCGCGCCCAGCACCATCGCGACACAACCCGCTGCCCGCCACACAAGCCTCATCTGACAGCGCAGCAACCGGGGGATACGGTCGCGGCCCTAGGCGCCCGGCTCGCGGTCGAGCGCGGCCACGGCGGCCTCGAGGGTCTCCTCGACGGGCACGATGCGATCGAAGCCGGTGGTGTGCAGCAGGCGGAGCAACGTGGCGCCGTTGCAGTAAACGACGACTCGGCCCTCGTTCTCACGGATGCGGCGGATCCCGCCGATCAGTGCGCCGAGACCGGCGGAGTCGATGAAGGGCACACCGCAGAGATCGACGACGAGGCGGCCCGAGGCAGCGTGCTCGGACAGCGCCTCACGGAACTGGGCCACGGTGTAGGCGTCGAGCTCCCCGGTGGGGCGAAGCAACTGGTAGGGCTCTGCGTTCCCGTCCGCGTCGCGATGGAACGACTCGATGTCCAGCATGGCCACCGAGGCTATCCCGCTTGCGGCGAAGATCGGGGGGAGCACGAAGCGGTACTACCGACCGGCCGGCCTCATCGACCGGCCGAGCGCCACGACACTGGGATCGGTAGGGAGCACGAAGCGGTACTATCGGCGCCGTGGGAGAGGTGCTGCTGGTGACCGACGCCGACTGGACCGCAGAGCAGTGCGAGGCCGCGCTGGGCGGCGACCACCGCATCCACAGAGTGAGACACGGCGCGGACACGCTGGAGGCGGTCGGACTGGTAGAACCCGATCTGGTGCTGCTCGATCTGCAGGTCGGGAACATGGGAGGGATGGCCGCGTGCCTCGCCGTCCGCCAGGAGGAGGGCATGGGACGGCTGGAGCGGCGGCCGGTGATCATGCTGCTGGACCGCGACGCCGACGAGTTCTTGGCCCGCCGCAGCTCGGCCGACGCCTGGCTGGTGAAGCCGATACATCCGATACGCCTGGCACGACTGGTGGCGTCCACTCTGGCCGAGGCCTCGGCACCCGCCTGAGGACGCGGGACTCGCCCGCCTCGGATAGCCTCTAGCGCGCTGCACACGGGCAGTGGCGCAGCTTGGTAGCGCGCCTCGTTCGGGACGAGGAGGTCGTGGGTTCAAATCCCGCCTGCCCGACGAAATTAGCAATCGAGTTCGTCGATGTAGGCGTTGACCTGGCCGCCGCAGCAGGCGCCGCCGCCGGTTGAGCTGAGCGGATCTTGGGGGCGATCGCGCAGGCTCGCATTACTGCGTCGCGGCCGACCGGACCGGGGTTGGTTCCCGCGGGGACCATCATCATCGCCATCACGTAGAGGGGGACCTTGTCGCTGATCTGGAAGCAACGCGGGTTGCCCTGCCCAGCGAAGAAGCTGTCGCCGCTGTGGTGCATCAGTTCACGTGCCATGTCGGTGCAGATGCCGCGCACGGGAACCAGCCGGGGGTTGTCTCCAAGGACCTGCACGGCGACCCGGCCGTCGGGCCTCGGTATCAGGTGTTTGGGGCCGCAGAGCGCGATCTCGGTGCCCAGCAGCCCAACTCCGAGAGCCGCGACAACGACCCACATCCGGGCCACGCGATTCGACCGGTCCGGCATGACCGCAGCGAGAGCGAAGAATGCCTCTTGGGCCGCCGAGTACGGCGGCGGCGGAGGCTGCCTGCCCATGGGCGAGGTTGGCGGTGCCCACAACTGCGGGCACATGGCCCGGCTCACACGTTCAAGCGCTGCGTGCGCGCTGTAGCGCCATCCTGGTGTTTGGTGCGCGTTGACGTGCATCACGAAGTGGCCGATGTTGTGCGGGTGCAGCACCACCTGAGGGTCGGTTTCTCTCCGCTCGCGGTACACCCAGATCGCCAGCCGTGCCGATGCCCAGGAAACGCACGTTCGCATGGACTGACAGATACGACCGCAACAAACCCGTCGACTACCTGCAGCCCGGCACGACTTGGCCCCAAGGCCCGCTGCGGACCGACGCCCCATACGAGGCGCACCTGGCCCGACAGATCGCCGAGAAGCTCTGCCCCTACCTACTCGTCACCAAGAACAAGAAGCCCGGACCCCCCAAGGATCCCCACCCCAGAGCCAAGACAGTCGAACAGACAGCAGAGGACACCCATATGACCCGCGAGACGATCTACAACATCCGCGACGGGGAGACCCGGCCCGACTTCATCACCGTCGCCCGGCTCGAGATCTACTTCAAGACCCGGCTCTGGGGCAACGAACACCGGCTCAAATCCCCGTGACCTCTGAATGCACCAAACCCTACAAGGTCCCCGAGAACGCCAGTATCGGCTCGCAGACCCTCTACAACCCCCCAACGGCAGCACCTGGCCCAACCTCGTCACCATCGTCCAGCTACTTCAACCTGTGCCTGTGGGGCAACGGGCAACAGACCCAGTCGCAGAAGGCACCGCCGCCAGCCCATTGGCCGCCCCACACGGCTTCTCGCCACACTGGATCCAAGCAGACGGGAATGACTCTCGTCGCCATCGGAGGCGCCTCGCCTTAGAGGCCGAGCGAATAGGCGGGCCAGTCCGGATCATACGGGCGAGGCCGTGGCCCGAGCGGCCCGTGAGCGCAGCGAACAAGAGCGGGAATGACACCGCTGCGACACAATCGGCTCTCACCTATTCGCGGACGCTCTTAGTTCGAGTGAGCCGACTGATCAGAATATTCTGTCTGATTCGCAAGTCCACTTTGTGGATGTGCTCAGCGAGGCGGATTCGTCGCGGCCGGAGTCGAGCTTCTGGGATCACTCGCCCTGTCATGGCGATCCGTGGGTAAATGGCGTCGTCATCAACGACGACGACGGCTTCGAGATCGTGCTGTCCCCGACGGTCGCGGTGGCTGAGGCGGGTCCGGACCTCGGCGATGACTGGGCATGGGTCGGCGTTTCGCAGACCGCGGTGATCGATGTGTTGGGCAACGACCATGATCCCAACGAGAACCTGGACGCGTCGTCGCTGCGCATCACGGTGGGGCCCGCATCGGGCACGGCCGCAGTCGTCGAGACCGCGGACGGCGCCGCGGCTGTTCAGTACACGGCCGCGGCGCTGGGCGGGTCCGACAGTGTCACATACGAGGTCTGCGACGCGCTGGGCGAATGCGACACAGCCCAGGTCACGATCATGGTCGGCAACGCCGGCTGCACGATCACCGGCACCGAGGGCGACGACATGCTGCAGGGCACCTCCGGCGACGACGTGATCTGCGGCCTGGGCGGCAACGATGTGATCTACGGCCTGGGCGGCAACGATGTGATCTACGGCCTACGCGGTGACGACATCATCGTCGGCGGCTCAGGCGACGACAGCCTCTACGGCGGCTATGTAGGCGTGGCCGCAGGCGTGGCGGCATGGGTACTCGTGTACGCGTCGTCACTGTTCGACAGCCACGGCCGGGGATGGCATGACAAGGCCGCAGGAACGATTGTCATCCAAGCACTCCGGCAGGCTGAACCCACCCAGGGCCGCGAGATCCCACAGAAGTGGCAAGGCTGGCGCGGCGTGCCCTTCTCATGAGCAGCGGAACCTCCACTTTTCTGGCAATGACCATGTCCCAGGGGGAACCTCGTTCCGCGGCCGCTAACCAATCTCGACGAGCTGCGTCTTGCGAGGCCGAGGGTCGCCGGTGAACGAACTTGGTGATTCTGAGCGCATGCAGCCGGGCACGTCTGTGCGGTCGGGTTCTGTGATGCTCGGGTCCGGGTCGATGGCAGTGCTCGCTGATCTTCCGGCCCTTCGCGCAAACGTGGGATGAGGGGTTGCTGGCACCGGTGGGCTGGTCACGTTGTCAGCAGGCCTCGGGCCTCGAAGTTGGTGGGGTTGGTGAAGCCGTGTGCGGTGCGCCGCAGTACTTGCAGCAGGTTGTTGGTGCCCTCGATGCGTCCGTTGGAGGCTCGGTCGGTGTGGTGTTGGGCGAGGATCTCGTCGGAGCGGGCGATGATGGTGTCGACGATGTCGTGGAGCTCGGGCAGCTGTCCGGTCTCGTAGAGGTCGCGGATCTCGCGACGCCGGGCGTCATGCACCCGAGCGCAACAGAACCCGCACGCCGGGCACCCCGGCCGCCTCACAGCCGACTCGACCTCCACAACCAGCTCGCTCGGCGTGTCCACCGCCACCGCGAGCACACGGACCTGGCGCAGGTGCAGCCGCACCCGCATAACATCCGAAGCCATCGAGGCCCTCCTGGATCGCTGACATGCACATCACCGATCCCAGCAGGGCCCCGACCCCTACTCAGGGACCCTCAACCACCCCGCTCCCCACGAATCCGCGAAGGCTCGAAGGGTTGTCATGGAGGCCGCTGTGTGCTGCCACTGCGCTACATCCGCCGAGTGAAACGCCGTCCGCAGGATTCTCGGCATGGGACAGCTTACGGCACCTTCTTGTCCCAAGTAGGTGTCGCACGTCTGTGATACACTGGCTGCATGGTCAAGCACACCGCAGACCTGACCCCCGAACTGGCCGATTTCCCATTGGGGTCGGCCTTGCCGCCGCGCTTGGTGCCGGTCGTGAACGACCTGCACGCACGCGGTTCTGAAGTCGTCACGGTCGCTGACTTGTCACGCTACGACACCGAGATGTCTCCACAAGACGCAGGCAGGACGCTACGGCGCGCTGGCTGGCTGAATCCCTTGCGGACGCAGGGTGCATGGTCTGTCAACTTCGTGATGTCCCCCTCACACCTGGGAAGGTTCCGGGAGTTGCGTGCTCGTCTGTCCACGCACCCGGACACGCCTGCCGTGATCGCTGGGAAGTCCGTCGCGCAAGTCCATGACTGGCTCAGACGAGGGACAGCACACAGCATTGGATGTCCCCCGAACTACAAACTGCCCCGTTGTCTCACCGGTTATCGCGTGTGTCGTTGGGAGCCACGTATCCCTGTTGATGTGATATGGGGATTGCCGGTCTGGAAGCCGGAGACGTTGCTGGTGTTCATGGCGGCACGTCCCTCCCAGTTCTCATGGGCAGACATTGCCGACTGGCTCTGGGAGGCGTGTGACTCCATCGACGCTGACCTGCTCAGCGAGGAACTGGACGGCAGACCCCGCAGCACTTGGATGAAGACCGCTTACCTCCTAAACGAGGGGGAGCGCCCTGAGATTGCTGATCTCTTGTTGGGGTCCGCCCCCAGCGATGACACGGGACCGTACGTGCTGGGCCATCGCGAAAGGCGAGTTGGTCGCTTCATCTACCGACCGGTGTGGTCACCGAAGTTTGAACTCACGGACTACCTGCTGCCCGCTTGGTGGCAGCCCCGCATCTAGAGACATGGCCGCGTTCATCACGCATAACGACATCCTCAGGGCATATCCTCGGGCGACCCACGATCAGGACGTGGTTTCTTCCGCTGTGCTGGACGCGGCCTTTGATGTGGTGTTGCACGCGATGCACACGCATGACCTCTTTCGGGAATGCGGCCTGACCTTCAAGGGCGGCACAGCTCTAAGGAAATGCGTTATTGGCCCCAAGGGGAGGTTCTCGTTCGATCTTGACTTCGACACCACTGAGGCACCAGACGCGGTGGCTGAAATCGTTGGCGAAGTGGTTGAGGACGCCTCTGATCAGACATTCAAGCTCACCATGGTCGAGCGGCGCGGGCATCAGTCGATACTGGTGGAGTCGGACTTGCTGCCCGACCGTTCTCGTCGGGCGAAGATCGACTTCTCGCAAAGGGGACAGTGCCTGCCGTCGCAACCGAGTCTCCTGAAGACCTCACCAGTGGGCAGCCGCTACTCGTTCGGAGACTTTCCCGTCCCAATGATCGCGTTGGATGAGAACATTGCCGAGAAACTGTCACGGTGGCGAGGAAATCCACTCGTCCGTGACCTATTTGACCTCACAACACTGGCCAACAAGATCACTGACCCGGAGAGAGTCGCTTCGATGTATGTGTTGAAGTCCTATCTCTCCTGGGTGGACACCCCTCCCAACCGGAGGCTGGACACGCCCGCAGGTTATCTCACGGACACCCTTAAGGGAGTAACGCCAGCGACCTTCGTATTGGAAGACCTGGTGTTGCCTTCCGCTCCCTCGGACCCAGAGAAAAGCAGTCTCATCAACCGGTCTCTACAGAGATTGGTGGCATTCTTTGATCTACTGGATCACTCCATTCGCAGCGAGAATCTGCAACGTTTCGCAACCAACACCGATGGCAGCTTGGCCTACGAAGCTCAGAAGCAACTTGATGACATCGGTGTCGTCGCGGGGCTGTCGGGAACGGGCGCTCCCAGCGGACGGCTGCACTCTCTCAGCACAAGAGCGCTCGGTGCCGATCTCGCCCCCGAGGTCCAACACCTGAGTTCCACCTCGGGCAAGGGACCGACCTGCGGTGTCCGCAACAAGACCGGAGGTCGATGCGGCAATCCACTCCCTCCGGTCGGAGGCGAGTGCATCGCTGGACATCCACGCCGGAGATAGGCGTCAGCCCTTGCCTTGCCTGGTCGAGCGCACGTCATCAAGCAGAGGTAGCAAGCGATGCCGGTACTTGATGAACTGGCTGGGAGGTGCCGCACATAGGGCGCGGTGTTGGACTGCGTTCGCGGCGATTGGGGATCGCTTGCCACGAATCCGCGAAGGCTCATCGAAGACCGCTGTGTCTGGCAGAGACCGCCGTAACCGTCTACCGGACATCCGACGACCCGCCCAAGTACCAGGTGGACATCACCAGAGTGTGGCGCTGATCCTGCACTGGCAGCCTCACGCGCGGTGACTCGTCGGGCCGACAGGTAGCTGCCATGCTGGTGGCCGTGCCTTCGTCCGGCGCGCTGCGTATGCTGCCCGACCCAGGACGGGATGCTAAGCTAGGCCGGGTGAGGCGACGATGAGGTACCAGAAGCGCTCGCAGGTTCCGATGAAGGGCCATCCGGCGCTGACGGAGAAGTGGCTTCAAGGCAAGATTGTTGAAGACCCGAGCCTTCTAGGACTTGGCGATCTTCGTGTCGTCGCGCAGGAGAAGTCGCTTCCAGGACGTGGCAGGCTCGACTTGCTGCTCATCGATGACGACAAGGACATCCGGTACGAGGTCGAGTTGCAGTTGGGAGCTACCGACGAATCTCATATCATCCGCACGCTCGAATACTGGGACATCGAGAAGCGCCGCTATCCCCATAGCGATCATGTGGCCGTGATCGTCGCTGAGGACATCACAGCCAGGTTCTTCAACGTCATCAGCCTGTTCAACGGCTTCATTCCGATTGTGGCGATCCGCGTTGCTGCGATTGACCTAGGGGAAAATAACGTCACGCTGATGTTCACTCGGGTCTTGGATCATCATGTGCGAGTTGCTGGCGACGATGAGGATTCCGGGATTGTGGCTGATCGGGAGTATTGGGAGAAGGCATCGAATCCTGCAATCATAGCCCTGATGGATGATCTGCTGACGTTGATCCATAAGACGGACTCTTCTGTAAGGCTCAAATACAACCAGAAGTCTGTCGGGTTGATGAACGACCAACGCGCTATCAACTATGTGTCGTTCGTACCCAAGAGGAAACAGTTGAACGTGAAGATCAAACTCCCGAGGACCGACGACTATGACTCGCTGATAGATGACTCGAAACTTAGGCTGAACCGATATGACAGGAAGGATGGACAATACAATGTCGTCGTGGAAGGTGAAGCGTCCGTAGAATCGAGACAGTTGCTACAAGAACTGTTCCGTGACGCCTATGAGCACTACATATCGTAGGCTCGTCCAGGTAGCAACAAGAGCGTGAAGGCACTACCAAGCGGAACATCGCAACGGCCAGAGCGAATCTATTCAGCCTGAAGTGGAGCGCGGCTAAGGACGAGGCACCGTCGCATATCTAAGGCCCTATGCTTCTGTCAGCCTCCGAGTCGCAGGGTTCAGGCTCAAAGCCCATGTTCAAATGTCGCTTGGCCAACTCTCCCCAGCCAAGAGTGCCGGTAGGTTCGACAGAGATGAAAAATGGTCGAACCGACCGGCATCGCCTCTGACGCCAGTAGACACTTTTTGAGTGTCATGTCCTCACCCCCGACACCTATTGTGTGACGGGCTAAACTGCGTTGGATGGAACGAGCAAGAGCCGCAGAGATCGATGCCAGCGTGGCGCCCAGCCTGAGGTGGGCTACGGCCGAGGTGATGGAACGAGCAAGAGCCGCAGAGATCGATGCCAGAGAAGAGCGAGAGCAGGCGAGAGAAGCCGCTCGTGCCGAGCGAGAGAAAGCCAAGGCTGACGACATTGAGCGCCGCAAACGGTTGAGATGCAAGCTGTGCTTCCGAGTGATCTTCTTGGTGAAACGGCGAGTTCCTTCACACAAAGCACAATACTGTGACGAGTTCTGCCGATTTCATTCTCCCAAGTCACGCGCGAAGCGGTGCTTGCATCCTGATCAGATACAAGCGAATGTCCGTCGAGAGATGGAGCGCCGTCGAGCCGAGGCGAAGGTGCAGGTTCTCGATTGAGGTAGGTTGGGAGCGTCCAGCTAGTTGCCCAAGAGGTCTTTGGCTACCATTGCGAGCATAGTTGATAGGAAAGTACCCCACCGATATACTGGTACCGTGCAAGCCGATGCAGTAGAGGCCACGGCAGAGGATCGGATGGTGCTGCTGCGCTGGCCCGAAGGCGTCGTGTGCCCGAATTGCGGCAGCGCCGAGGTGGTCGAGAGGCAGCAGCGCCGGAGGTTGCGTATGTGGCGCTGCGTATGCGGGCGGGACTTCACCGTCACGACCGGCACCGCGCTTCACTCCTCCAAGCTCGGGCTGTCGGCGTGGGAGACTGCGGCGCGGGCTTCAGACGACAGCCCGTCTGGGATGGCTGCGCTGCTGGGGGTTTCTGCCGCTACAGCTAGGCGGGTGAGTGGGATTCTTCGCAGTGTTGCTGTTGCTCCTGGTGATCGCCGCTTGGCGGCGTTGCTTGCAGCGCCCCGGCGCTCGCATGGTCGCAGAACGTCGAAGCCGACTGGTGTAAGGGAACTGATCACGCGTCGTGATCCTCTCGCAGGCAGCCCAGAGTCCCACAGACGCATCCTGGCTGCCGTGCGTGCTAGGCACAACGGAGCGACTGCTGCGCTGGTGGCCGAGGACGCAGAGGTGTCTGTCAGTCACGCTCGCCGGTGTTTGCGTCAGTTGCGAGACAAGGGATTCGTGCGGTGCAAGGAAGTGAACATCTCTTGGGGGTACAGGCACAGCATGGTGCGGCTCTGGGAACTGAAGCTCACCACACGGACCCTTGACGCTCTGCCAAGATTGCCGTGGCGACCAGTGTCCGATCCGCCCCACGGCGGGGTTCCGCCCGAGTATTGGTGGTTATTCTGGTCGGGAACGTCTGCTGCTGACCTGCGCCTCCCCGAAGACAGCTTGCAGATCGCTGACGCTCTGATTGGCGGGCCGTCTTTTCGTGCTCGACGCTGGGCATTGTCACACCTGCCGGTTGAGACACTGCAAGAATTGAGGACGATGCGCGGTTATGACACCGGCGTCTTGGCTGACGCGCTCGATTCTGCTATCTGTGAACGTTCCCGTGTCCGATCTTGACGACTACCGCGATGTCCTGTCGCCCGAGATGCGGCGGGTCTGGCCGGTCATGGCGCAAGCGACGGCAACGCTCAAAGGAAGTCTGGTCGGGGGAACTGCTTTGACGATCTACCTCCGCCACCGTGAGTCGTTTGACTTGGACTTTCTGGCTCACCAGAGCTTCTCCGGGCAAAACCTGTATCTCAAACTGAAGAGGCTCTCAGAGTTGTCTGGGCTGTCCTGTGAGGTGGAAGACGAAGAAGACGGGTCGATGCACGCAGTTGTCAATGGCGTGTTAGTTCAAGTGTTCTCTCAACCCAAGAGTAGCAATCCCGACAACTTCCGACAGCTACGCAGTCCCTTGGTTGTGGATGGAATGCGAGTGGCTTCCCTGCCTGATCTTCTGGCCATGAAGTTGGACGTGATCATGCATCGTCCCAAGCTGCGTGACTACATAGATATAGCAGCCATAGACAAGTCCGGGATGCACCGAATCGAAGACGGAATGTTGTTTCATGCCGAGCGGTACGGGGTATCGCAGGCGAGCAGAATCCCAGACAGAATCATTCATTTGTTAGAACAACCCGGAACTCTCCAGGCTGATCGTGTGTTCCAAGACCTCGAAGAGGAAGTCTTGGCATATCTCCGAAGGCGCTCACTGGAAATGCAGTCGTCCCAAACGGCGTGGCGGCAAGCCACCAAGACCCTGACGCTGAGAGACGATGATGAGCACTACAGGCTCTCAGCACTATCACGCCGAACCACCTGCGGTGCCTGGATGCCGATAGCCCGTGCCTATTGTGTCCTGCCGAAGAACCACACAGGCCATCATCGCAGCAGGTGACTTTTCCCGGCCCTGAACGACCGGGATTGCCCGCCTCTAGAGAGGTCAGCGCATACACCTCCGTTTAGGTGTAACGGCTTGCTGGCTCGGGAGCCTTCCCTGAGGCCCTCGAGGCGGGCCCGGTCGGCGTCGGTGAGGGTGTCGGCGCGGCACAGCAGAGCGAATCTGGCTCTGGACACCTCGGGCTCAAAGACGGGCTTGGCACCGGGTGGCCGGCGTCGCTGGATGTCGCGGCGCGCCTGGGTGAGCCCCGCTGAGAACCATCTGATGACGTGGAACCGCTCCAGCACGTGGCGGGCATGGCCCAGGCGGGCGTCGATGGCGGACCTGTAAGCCATAACATCGGAAGCCATCGGGGCCCTCCTGGATCGCTGACGTGTACATCACCGATCCCAGCAGGGCCTCGACCCCTACTCAGGGACCCTCAACCACCCCGCTCCCCACGAATCCGCGAAGGCTGCACTTCTTCAAGCGCGGCTATCGCGTCGTCGTGTTCGGAACTTCCGAACACGCGGGAGATCGCCTCATCCGCCTCATAAGCAAGCGCATAGCTCGGTCGGGCGTCCTCTATGTGGAGCGGGTCAGTCAACATGAAGCGGAACCTATCGAAGGCTTACAACACAAAGGGGGACACCTCGCGCGCCCGTGTGGGTCAGTGCAAGCTCCAGCGTCCAACCCGGGTGGGCCACCCGGCCGTCGGGGACACCTCGCGCGCCCGTGTGGGTCAGTGCAAGGGGAGCCAACGACCTATCGGCGAAGCGATCGGTGGACCCGAGGTGTGCAGTTGCGTCCTTGTCCGTCACCATGTTGGCCCGCGGCCGACGGGCGGGCCTACAACCATCGTCAACTTGAGGCGGCTTTGGCTGCGTTCTGGCTGTTGCATTATGCTGATCAAGAAGGTCGCGAACTGCTTATCAGAAACGATGCAGACTGCTGATTGAAGCGCTACCGTGTTGCCTGTGGAATACCGGGCCAGGATCGTCGACAGCCTTCTGGCGGCTCGTTTGGGGGCTGCGGCGGCAGTGGTGATCGAGGGGGCCCGCGGGTCGGGCAAGACGGCCTCGGCGCGCCGTCAGGCCCGCAGCGAAGTGCGCTTCGATGTGGACAGCCACGCCCGCGCCCTAGCCGAACTCGACCCCGAGACGGTCATCGCAGGACCCGAGCCGAGGCTGCTGGACGAATGGCAGCACGCTCCGTCTGTGTGGAACCATGTCCGCCGCGCCTGTGACGAGCGGTGCCGGCCGGGACAGTTCGTCTTGACCGGGTCGGCGGTTCCCGCCGACGACGGCACGCGCCACACCGGCGCGGGGCGCATCTCAAGGATCCGGCTCCGGCCGATGACGTTGTTCGAGACGGGCCACTCCAACGGCGCGGTCTCGCTGCGCGGCCTGCTGTCGGCCACCAAGGCAGCTGGCCCGGCCCCCCAGGTGAGCCTCTCTGATGTCACCGAGGTGCTGTGCCGCGGCGGCTGGCCGGCCAACCTCGACACCAGCACCGTCGCCGCCCAGCAGTACAGCCGCGACTACCTCGACGAGATCCACCGCGCCGACGTGGACCACTCAGGCGGACTCCGACGTGACCCGGTCGGGATGCGCCGGCTTCTGCGATCCTTGGCCCGCAACACCGCCACCGAGGCCTCCCATACGACGCTGGCAGCTGACGCGGGCGGCGAGCGGCCACTGCACCGCGACACCGTGCGCGCCTACATCGACGCCCTCGAGCGGGTCTTCGTGGTCGAGGACCAGCCGGCATGGTCGGCCCGGCTGAGATCACGGTCCAGGCTCAGGCGGACCGCCAAGCGCCACTTCGTTGATCCTTCACTGGCGGTGGCCGCGCTCCGGGCCGGGCCCCAGCGCCTCGAACGGGACCTGGAACTGCTCGGGCTGCTGTTCGAGTCTCTCGTAGTGCGGGACCTGCGCGTCTACGCCGACGCGCTCGACGCCGGGGTCTACCACTACCGCGACAACACCGGGCTCGAAGTTGATGCCGTGGTGGAGACCGCCGCCGGCCAATGGCTGGCCGCCGAGGCGAAACTCGGCGGGGACAAGGCCATCGACACCGCCGCCCACAACCTCCTCAAACTCCGCGACAGGGTCGACACCGCCGCGGTAGGCGAGCCGGCCAACCTGCTAGTGGTGACCGCACTCGGCAACTACGCCTACACCCGCCCCGACGGAGTAGCCGTCACCCCCATCAGCGCGCTCGGCCCATGACAACACCCTGCCCTGCGGCCATCGATGACCGCCGCCAGTGCCCGCGCAATACCCGGTGAGGCTCTGCCTCAAAGTCCGACGTAATGCTTCAAGTCATAACTGACTACCCAACGGACCACATATCCGCAGTTCAAAATATCCGCAGTTCAAAGGGTATATTCTTATATGATTTCAGCGGAGAGTATGGGATTCGAACCCATGGTGACCCGGAGGCCACAACGGCTTTCGAGGCCGCCCCATTCGTCCGCTCTGGCAACTCTCCGCGGCAGAGGCTACCGGTGGGCCCCCGGCTTGACTGCCGCGCCCGGACCGGCGTCGCGCAAGCCCGAGAAGAACTCCCGCAGCAAGGCGGCGCACTCGCCGGCCCGCACTCCCGGCACCACCTCGAACTCGTGGTTGAGGCGGGGGTCGGCGCCCAGGTTGTAGAGCGAGCCGAGGGCGCCAGCTTTGGGGTCGTCGGCACCGTAGACGACCCGCGCCACCCGGGCCTGCTGCAGCGCCCCGGCGCACATGGGGCACGGCTCCAAGGTCACGGCCACCACCGCCCGGTGGAGGCGCCAGCTCCCGAGACAGGCCGCGGCGTCCCGCAGGACCAGCATCTCGGCGTGGGCTGTGGGATCGCCGGCATGCTCCCGCTCGTTGTGGCGGCGGGCGATCACCTCGCCGTCGAGCCAGACCACCGCACCCACCGGCACGTCTCCGTGGACGGGAGCGGACCGAGCCTCGTCCAGGGCCGGATCCATGAGCTGCTCGTCGCTCACGACGCTCCCCCCGCCGGCCGGCACCGCGTCGCGGCCGCTGCCGGCCGGGCCCATAAACTTCTCACCGCCCACGACACTCCTGTCGCCGAACACCGCGCACCCGGCTAGACGACCCCGCCGGGCCCATAAACTTCTCACCGCCCACGACACTCCTGTCGCCGAACACCGCGCACCCGGCTAGACGACCCCGCCGGGCCCATAAACTTCTCACCGCCCACGACACTCCTGTCGCCGAACACCGCGCACCCGGCTAGACGACCCCGCCGGGCCCATAAACTTCTCACCGCCCACGACACTCCTGTCGCCGAACACCGCGCACCCGGCTAGACGACCCCGCCGGGCCCATAAACTTCTCACCGCCCACGACACTCCTTAGACATGCGAGACCGGTGTCACGGGTCGATGTCGTCGGCCATCAAGTCGGCGATCAGATCGGCCGCGGCCACCGTGAGAGGGCCGTCCACCACCGGCAGTCCGGTGCCGTCGATGCGGGCGATCGACTGGACCGCCCGGACGGAGGAGGCCAGAAAGGCCTCAGGGACTCCGGCAAGCTCCTCCACAGCCAGGCAGGTCTCGGCCGCGTCGAGCCGCTCCAGCAGCAGCGCCCGGGTGATCCCGGCCAGGCAGCCGGTGTCCAGTGGCGGAGTGTGCAGGCGCTCGCCGTCGGACCAGAAGATGTTCGAGCCGGTGCCCTCGCTCACCCGGCCCCGAGTGTCGGCGAAAATCGCCTCCGACGCGCCACGCTCGCGAGCCAACTCGAGCGCCAGCACGTTCTCAGCGTAGGAGGTCGTCTTGACGCCGGCGAGGGCGCCCCGCTCGTTGCGGGGGAACGGCACGACCGACACCGCGGCGCCCGGCGGGAAGCGGGGCGGCCGGTCGCCGGCGATCACGACGGCCGAGCCCCGCGCCCCGCTGCGGCCGGATCCCAGCGGGCCGCCGCCGCTGGTCACTGTGACCCGCACGATTCCGGCGGCAGGCGCGGCGTCGAGGCACTCGGCGATAGCAGCCCGCAGCTCGTCGTCGCTGTAGGGACACTCGAGGCGCAGCGCCCGGGCCGAGCGGCGCAGACGCTCGAGGTGCCGACGCACCGCGAAGGCGGCTGTCCCGGTGCCGTCGGGCACAGCGAGCAGGGTCTCGAAGACGCCGTCACCGACGATCACTCCGTGGTCGTCGGCCCTCAAATGCGGACGGTCGGGCTTGACCATGCGTCCGTTCACCCACACGGCCAGCGCACTCACGGCACGAAACTACCGCAACAAGCACCGCCAACCCACCAACCCCCCTCCGACCAACTCGACCAGGTCGGTGCCGCTGGCGCGCATCTGGCCGGACAACCGCCAACCCACCAGCTGCGACCCCGCAACCATTGCCGATATGCGCTGGTGAGCGCGCATCTGGCCGGACAGCCGCCAACCCACCAACCCCCCTCCGACCAACTCGACCAGGTCGGTGCCGCTGGCGCGCATCTGGCCGGACAACCGCCAACCCACCAGCTGCGACCCCGCAACCATTGCCGATATGCGCTGGTGGGCGCGCATCTGGCCGGACAGCCGCCAACCCACCAACCCCCCTCCGACCAACTCGACCAGGTCGGTGCCGCTGGCGCGCATCTGGCCGGACAGCCGCCAACCCACCAACCCCCCTCCGACCAACTCGACCAGGTCGGTGCCGCTGGCGCGCATCTGGCCGGACAACCGCCAACCCACCAGCTGCGACCCCGCAACCATTGCCGATATGCGCTGGTGAGCGCGCATCTGGCCGGACAGCCGCCAACCCACCAACCCCCCTCCGACCAACTCGACCCCATTGCCAGCCGACACTGCACAAAGCCGCACCCGCAACAAGCACCGCCAACCCACCAACCCCCCTTTACGTTGTTGAGTGGCTCTGGCGTGGCAGTGTCGGGGCTGGTTGCTCGCCGCGGCTGGTAGGGCTGTAGCCCCCTGTCATACCGATGGCCTGGGGGGTGTTGCCGCCCGCCGCCCCCTCCGACCGGCTGTATACGACTTGTAGTCTGCGGTGCCGGACGGCGGTATACTGGAGCGATGAGATCCTGGATCAAACGGCACTGGCGCTGGACGCTGCCGACGGGGGTGGTTCTGGCAGGGGCAGGCGCCTGGCTGGTGTTCGGCTTCTTCGCATTCCAGACGTACTTCCAAGACGACGAGGTGGACGAGGCGCTCCCGTTCTTCACCGCGGGCCCGGCACCGTCCGGCATCGCGGGCGACGAGACGACCAGCGAGATGGCCGACGCCATGAACAAGGCCATGGCGGAAGACAGCATGGCCATGATCGACACCGTCGACGAGCCCATGCCCGAGATGGACGCGGCCAAGACGTCCCACGACGACGGCGGGAGCGCACAGCAGACCCAGCCGGCCCCCGACGCAACCGACGCCGACACGGCCCACGACGACGGCGGGAGCGCACAGCAGACCCAGCCGGCCCCCGACGCAACCGACGCCGACACGGCCCACGACGACGGCGGGAGCGCACAGCAGACCCAGCCGGCCCCCGACGCAACCGACGCCGACACGGCCCCCGACGCAACCGACGTTGCAGCCGGAGCCGAGTCCGCGGAGGCGTCCCAGCCCGCGGAGACCCAGTCTCCGGCAGTGCCTCAGATCGTCGTGGAGGCGTCCGGGTCGTTCATCGACCGCTCGCATCCGACCGAAGGCAGCGCACTGGTGCTCGGCGACGGCAGCGGGCAGCGGTTCCTGCGTTTCGAGGATTTCCGCACCGACAACGGCCCCGACCTGAACGTGTACCTGTCGGCCGCCCCGACCGACGCACCCGCGGGCCACTTCGACGACGACTTCGTCGACCTGGGCGACCTGAAGGGCAACATCGGCTCGCAGAACTACGAGATCCCCGTCGGGCTCGACCTCGGCCACTACTCCACGGTGGCGGTCTGGTGCGTGCGCTTCGGGGTGGTCTTCGGCGTGGCCGAACTCACGTCCGGCTGACGGCCCGTACCGGACACGAGCGTCTCACGTCCTGACTGCACCTGCCTTGCGGGGTTCTGCACCCCACCGCCGAAAACTCGCAGCCACGCAACCACCCGCAGCAACAAGCCGCCACGAAACAAACAACACAACTCACCCCACCGCCGAAAACTCGCAGCCACGCAACCACCCGCAGCAACAAGCCGCCACGAAACAGACAACACAACTCACCCCACCGCCGAAAACTCGCAGCCACGCAACCACCCGCTGTAGCCTCGCCGGACATGGCCCAGCACCTCCCGCACGATGCCCCGGATCCGCGTCCGCGGCGCCTGGAGTCGGCGCTCGCTGGCGACTTGGCGTCGATGCGCGACCGGGTGTGGCATGTGCGCTCCAGCGTGCCGCTGGAGGGTGCCGTCACCGTGGCGGGCGCCAAGAACACCATCACCAAGTTGATGATCGCGGCCTGCATGGCCGACGGCGCCTCGACCTTCGACAACGTCCCCGACATCGCCGACGTTCGCATCACCGCGGCGATGCTCGAGGCTCTCGGGGCCGGTGTCGCGGTGGAGTCCGGGCAAGCCGTCGTGGACGGGTCCACGCTGTCTAGCCCGCGGGTCGGTCTGGCCTACTCGGGTCTCAACCGGATGCCGATCCTGTGTCTGCCGGTGCTGCTGCACCGCTTCGGCGAAGCCCGGGTGCCGGTGGTCGGCGGCGACGGCATCGGGCTGCGTCCGGTGGACTTCCACCGCGACGCGCTGACCGCCATGGGCGCACACGTCGAAGTCGACGACAGCGGCGTCAGCGCCCGGGGAGCCCTCTGCGGCGCCGACATCCGCCTGCCGTATCCCAGCGTCGGAGCCACCGAGACGGTCCTGCTGGCGGCGGTGAGCGCCAAGGGCCGCACGGTGTTGGACAATGCCGCAGTCGAGCCCGAGATCGCGGAGCTGGTCCAGTTCCTGCAGTGCATGGGTGCCATCATCGAGCGTGCCGACGGACGCCGCTACATCATAGACGGTGTCGAGCGTCTCGAGCCCGGCCGGCAGCGCACCGCAGGCGACCGGGTCGAGGCGTTCTCGTTCCTCGTGGCGGGGATCGCCACCCGCGGCAAGGTGGCGGTCCTCGGCTGCGACCCGAGCCGCATGTCGCCGGCGGTCGCGCTGCTGCGCCGTCTAGGCGCGAGGGTCGTGATCGACGCCGACGGACGCATCGAGGCCGAAGCCCCCGACGGCCTGGACCCGGTCGCGGTCTCCACCGCCCCCTATCCGGGCGTCGCCACGGACTGGCTGCCTCCCCTAGTCGCCGCGCTCACCCAGGCCGGCGGCCTGTCGGCGGTGCATGAGACGGTCTTCGAGGACCGCCTGGGCTACGCGCAGCAGCTCAACAACATGGGCGCCACCATCCAGACTTTCAACGACTGCCTCGGCCGCAGCGACTGCCGGTTCAGCGCCGGCCGCCACCGGCACTCCGCACTGGTGGCCGGCCCGACGAAGATCCACGGCACCGAGGTCGTCATGGAGGACATACGCTCCGGGTTCGGGCTCGCCGTCGCCGCGGTGATGGCCACCGGCGACAGCCTGCTGTCCGGCGTCTACCACCTCGAACGCGGCTACGACAGCGTGCTCGAGAAGTTCACCCGGCTCGGCGCCGACATCAAAGCCACACAGACGTGACCGGACCCCGCGCCGTCGAGCCAGAGGGACTCCACGCCAGGCACCACAGACGTGACCGGACCCCGCGCCGTCGAGCCAGAGGGACTCCACGCCAGGCACCACAGACGTGACCGGACCCCGCGCCGTCGAGCCAGAGGGACTCCACGCCAGGCACCACAGACGTGACCGGACCCCGCGCCGTCGAGCCAGAGGGACTCCACGCCAGGCACCACAGACGTGACCGGACCCCGCGCCGTCGAGCCAGAGGGACTCCACGCCAGGCACCACAGACGTGACCGGACCCCGCGCCGTTGGGCAGGGAGCTCCACCGGCCCGCTCGCGGCGTTCCGGCGACCGGTTGAAGCTCTCCCGGCAGAGTTTGCCCACCACCCTCGCGACCCGGCCGACTCCTGCCCGCGGCGCTGCCGCGGGCCACGCCAGCCGACCTCGCATGCTGACCTCGCGGGCGCGGCTTCTGCACGCTATAATGCTTCCTTCACGCACTGTATTCCGTTCCGCCTACGACGCTAGGAGTTTCTGTGAGCATCATTCGGCATGACGAAACGTCCCCGCCGCGGCCTCGTGGCCTCCTCACTGGAGCGCTGGTCGCCCTCGCCTTGGTGAGCTCTCTCGCCGCGGCGGTCCTGCTCGCCCCCAACACCGCCGGACACGCCGCGGCCCAGGCCACGGACGTCACAGTGTGGTCCGCGACCCTGACCGTCCAGGAGAACCTGGACACACCGCGTCTCGGTTACAATGGTTGCAGCAGTGTCGTTGCGGGGAAATGGTGCAGCGACACCGCCATCCTGAGCGACGATGAATTCATCTACGACGACAGGCGATTCTTCATCCAAGAGATCTATAGTACAGGGGATAATCTCTTTGTCAGATTCAGAGGCACACCGACCAGCCACATGGATACGCATATGACTTTGCACGTCGGCGGGACCGCATTGGCCTTCACGGACGGCGACAATATAGCCGGCTGGGATCGTGATAACAACGTGTTGAGGAGTGAAACAGTCAGGCACTGGGGGAGTACACACTGGAATACAACCTGGGCACAGGATGAGACGGTCGCCTTGGAGTTGACCGTGCCCGCGGCCCATGCCAGGCGCGCGATCGCCTTCGGCCCCAGGCTCGCTTACGGCCCCGACCCCGTCCAAATCGACCTCGTCAAGGGCAACAGCACCTATTACACCGTAGAGCTGACCACCCAGCCCACCGGCACGGTCACCGTCACACCATCCTCCGGCGACACTGCAAAGTTGACCGTGCCTACCGCCGCGCTCACCTTCACCACCGACGACTGGAATCAGGCGCAGACGGTCACCGTCACTGCTGCCAACCTATTCGACAACTCCGACATAGAGACGATCACCGTGAGCCACGACATCAGCGGAGCGGACTACGCCTCGGTCCCCACCACCGATTTGGATGTGTACGTCTTTAGGTTTCCAGGCTTGATATTCTCGAAGCCGGCGCTGACCGTCACCGAGGGGGAGTCCTCAACGTACACCGTGGCGCTGGCATCGGCACCCACGACGAATGTGACACTGCATATCAACCAATCTGACTTCGACTTGACGGTGACCCCGAGCCATCCCAACCTAGGCGGCGGCTCTCTCACTTTCACCACCGCCAACTGGAACACGGCGCAGACGGTCACCGTCGCCGCGGGGCACGACCTTGACCTCCGTGACAAAGCGGACACGCTCATACACGTAGCCGAAAACTACCAAGACAGCCAAATCCACTTCAGAGTTGTTGAAGATTTTATCGTCACTGTCATCGACGACGACCAGACATTGATGATCATTGATGACGCGATCGGCACAGAGGGCAACGATATGTTCTTCTCTGTGTTTCTCGACCCGGCGGTGGACGAAGTGGTGAGCGTGGACTGGGAGACGTCCGACGGCACGGCGAAAGCCGGTTCCGACTACACCGCAGGCTCGGGCACGTTGACGTTTCGACCGGGCGACTATCATAAGCACATAAAGATCCCGCTGATGTACGACGGCACCAAAGGGCCGCGCGATACGCCCTCGTTGACGTTCACGTTAATGCTGGAGAACGCCACGAACGCCGAATTGCCGGACCCTCCGAGCGGGCTCGGCACCATCCTCATCGCCGCCAACAGGAAGGGGGGCGTGGCGATCGGGCCCCAGTCGCTGAGCATCCCAGCGGGCGGCGAGGGCCTCTACTGGGTCCACCTCGACCGCGGGGGCCGCGATGGGCAGTATAACAAAAACGCGACGGTAACGATAACCTCCGACAACGGCCGCGTGACGGTCGATCCCACGACCCTCACATTCACCGAAAACAACTGGTACATAGCCCAAGCGGTGACCGTGAGCATGCCGGACGACGCCGACCCCGCGCTCGCCGCCACACTGAGCCACGAGGCCGACTTCGGCAGAGACGGCAGAACACGCGAGACGGACACTGGCCCGACCGTCGCGGTGACCGTCGCCTACCAGGTCACCGGCGACGATGGCAGCCCGGGCGGTGGCGACGGCACGGGCGGTGGCGGCGGCACGGGCAGTAACAATCCCTGCGCCGCAGGCTTTGCGGACGCGGACTCCTTCGGCGTGCATGCCGAAGCCATCCAAGCCCTGTGCGCCGCGGGCATCACCAAAGGCTGCACCGCCGAGCCGCTGAACTACTGCCCCGCCGGCGCCGCGGTGACCCGAGCCCAGATGGCGTCGTTCCTGACCCGCGCCTTCAACCTCGAAACACCCGACGACGACGCAGGATTCGTCGACGCGGACTCCTTCGGCGTTCACGCCGACGCCATCGAAGCCCTGTACGCCGAGGGCATCACCAAAGGCTGCACCACCGAGCCGCTGCGCTACTGCCCCAACGACCCGATCACCCGAGCCCAGATGGCATCGTTCCTGACCCGCGCCTTCAACCTCGAAACACCCGACGACGACGCAGGATTCGTCGACGCGGACTCCTTCGGCGTTCACGCCGACGCCATCGAAGCCCTGTACGCCGAGGGCATCACCAAAGGCTGCACCACCGAGCCGCTGCGCTACTGCCCCAACGACCCGATCACCCGAGCCCAGATGGCGTCGTTCCTAGCCCGCGCCCTCAAACTCATCTAGCGGCCCGAGCGGCTCATGTCACCGTCTCCCGCCCCCTGACCGTTCTTGATGCAGTCGACCCTCTGTGAGCGGCACAACTGCATCAAGAACGGCCGGGGTCCAGTGCCGTGACCGCGGCGTCGATGCGGCGGGCTGCGGCACCGGGCCAGAATCTCCGAGAATCGCGGCGCTGGTGCAACGCATCGGTCGGCAGAGCCCTCAGCACCAGGAGGCTCGCGGCTGGATCAGCGGCCGCCGGTCAAGGACGACACGATCAGCGGCCGTCGGTCAAGGACGACACGATCAGCGGCCGCCGGGCGGAGATGCTAATCTCGTCTGCCGGGCGCACCATCCCGATGCCGCACGTTCTCGACTGTGGATTCCCGTAGCACCGCCAAGCCTGGAATGCGCGATCCGAGGCGATTGATCGCCGGCCGATGCGCTGTCGAAGTCATCTGGGATTGCTGCCGAGGTTGACGGCAGAGTCTCAGTGACACCCGGTCACGCTGACACCCGGCGGCGGGTCAGCAGAGGTCTAGCGCTCGGGCCAGGAAAGACGCCGCACCCGCCGCCCGACCCAGCCCACCGGCAGGCACACCCAACGGCAGCGCGGCACCGGCAGAACGGCAGCGCCGGACCCGCCGCCCGACCCGCACACCCAGCGGCACCGGCAGAACGGCAGCGCCGGACCCGCCGCCCGACCCGCACACCCAGCGGCACCGGCAGAACGGCAGCGCCGGACCCGCCGCCCGACCCAGCCCACGGGCGGGCACACCCAGCGGCGGGTCAGGAGAGGTCTAGCGGCCTCCACTGGGGGCCGGTGCTGCTGACACCCAGCGGCGGGTCAGGAGAGGTCTAGCGCTCGGGCCAGGAACGACGCCATCTGGGCCCGAGTGACCGGATCCTGCGGGCAGTAGCGCAACGGATCGGTGGAGCAGCCCCCGGTTATGCCCACCGCGAACAGGGCGCTGACGGCGGACGCGTGGACGTTGACGGCGGCCACGTCCACGAAGCGCACCAGCTGCCGACGCTCCGGCAGGTCGAGGGCGCGGGCCAGCAGCGACGCCATCTGGGCCCGAGTGACCGGATCCTGCGGGCAGTACCGCGGCGGATCGACGGAGCAGCCCCCGGTTATGCCCTCCGCCAGCAGAGCGCCGATGGCGACCGCATGCACGCTGCGGGGAGCCACATCGACGAAAGCCGAGGTTCGCTGCCGCCCCGGCAGGTCGAGGGCGCGGGCCAGCAGCGACGCCATCTGGGCCCGAGTGACCGGATCCTGCGGGCAGTACCGCGGCGGATCGACGGAGCAGCCCCCGGTTATGCCCTCCGCCAGCAGAGCGCCGATGGCGACCGCATGCACGCTGCGGGGAGCCACATCGACGAAAGCCGCCGACGGCGCCCGGTCCTCCGGATCGTCGTCGACGGGGCCGATCGGTCCGAGTCCGATCGGCCCGATCGGTCTGACGGATACCTCGTCGTCGTCGACAGTGACGGCCAAGGTGGGGCCTTCCGTGACCGCGCCGTATCCGGTGACGGTGTGGGTCAGCCCGGCGCGGTCGTCGGCGGAGTCGTCGTCGTGCAGCGCGCTCACCGTCACCGTCTGGGCCGTGCTGTAGTCAGCCGTGGTGAACGTGAGGCTCGCCGGCACGGCCGTCACGTCCGCGTTGTCCGAGCCGACCGCGATAGTCACGGCCCCCGCAGGCTGGGTGTAGAGCTGCACCTCGTAGGTCGCCTGGCCGCCCTCGTCAATGTTCAAGGACTGGGGCGCGACCAACACGCCGGGCTCGTCGTCGCGGATCGTGCCGGTCGCTTCGGCCGGCACGATCAGGACCGTCGCGCCGCCCATCTGAGCGTTGAAGAGCCGCACGACGACGGTCTCGTCGCCTTCGCGCTCGTCGTCGCCGCGGACGATGACGGTGACAGGTTTGGGGGTTCCGGCCTCGGCCGGGGCGAACGACAGCGACCCCTGCCTCGCCTCGTAGTCGCTGCCCGCAGTCGCGGTTCCGCCGCGGGTCTCGAAGTCGACGGTGACTTCGGATGAGGCGGTGCCGGTTAACGTCACCTGGAAGGTCATGTTCGAGCGGTCGCCGTCGTGTCCCTCCACGACCGTGCCGGCGTCGACGATCTCGATCTGCGGCTCGCGGTCGTCGTCGTTTATGGCCGCGGTGGCGGCGGACCTCGCGATCCTCACCGCCGTGTCGCCGGTCTGGCCCGACAGCGTCAGCGTGAACGTCTCGAGGTCTTCGTGGACGCTGTCGTCGGTGACCGTCACGTCGATCTGCTTGGACGTTTCGCCCGGGTCGAAAGTCAGCACCCCCGACGCGCCGGTGTAGTCGTCGCCGGCAGTGGCGGTTCCGTCCGCGGTCGCGTAGTTGACCGTCACCGTGAACCCCGATTCGGGTGTGAGCGTCACCGTGAACGCGGCGGAGCCGCTGTCCTCGGAGACGGTCACGTCGGCGACGGACAGCCGCGCCGGTCCGTCGTCGTCGACGACGGCGCCCTCGCCGCGGGCGCCTGGCCCGGTGTCGACGGCGGAGCCGTCGGGGCTCGACACCGTGACGACGATCGTCTCGTCGGTCTCCGCGACCTGGTCATCGGTCAACGCCACCGCGAATGTCTTGGAGGTGTCGCCCGGATCGAATGTGAGCACGCCCGACGACGAGGTGTAGTCGTCGCCGGCGGTGGCGGTTCCGTCCGCGGTCTGGTAGGCGACGGTCACGGTGCGGCCGCTCACAGCGGCGAGCATCACGGTGAACTGCATCGTTGGGGAGTTCTCGGCGGCGGAGGCGGCCGCGACCGACACAGCCGGCGGGTCGTCGTTGTCGGTGATCGTGCCGGTCGCTTCGGCTTGGTCCAGCCCGGCCCGGCCCGACACGCCCGAGAGGGTCACAGTGAACGTCTCGTCGAGTTCGTCCGCAGCGTCGTCGGCTATCGCGACCGTGATCGTCTTGGATGTGTCGCCCGGCTCGAAGACGACTTCGCCGCCGCCGGCCGCGAAGTCCGCCTCCTCGGTCGCGGTGTCGTCCTCCGCCGCCGAGGCCTGCCACTGGACCGTGTTCCGGCCGTTTGACTCGATGTTGAGTTCCACGGTGAAGCTGATCGTGCCGGCATTCTCGGCGGCGATGGCGGAGCTGACCGAGACCGCCGGGACGGGTTCGTCGTCTTCGATGGTGCCGATCGCGCGCGCCGTACGGATCGACGCGACAGGCGAGGGGGGCAAGCTCAACACGAGGTCGACGTAACGGCTGCCATTGCTGATCGAATCGTCCGACGTGGCCACGTCGATCTGACCGAACGTCTCCCCGGGCGCGAACGTGAATGCCGCGTCGGCGGCGGGTTCCGTGTAGTCGAATTCCGGTTCCACTGACGTGGCGGCGGCGCTCGACTTCGCTGCCGGGAGGCGGCTCGACGCGACTGTCCGGTAGTTGACCACCACCGTCCGACCGCTCGGCGCGGACAGCGTGACCGGGAACCTCACCGGCCCGCCCTCGACTCCGCTGGCGTGATAGTCCGTCCCGTCGCCGAGCGGATCGACGACGAAGCGATGCACCGACACGCGAGGCAGGGGGTCGTTGTCGGTGATGGTGCCGGTCGCGGTCGCGTCGGCCAAGGTCGCGTTGGCGGCGTTGTCGAGCGTCACCGTGAACGTCTCGTCGGCCTCGTCTATGCCGTCTCCCAGCACTGCCACGTCGAACGTGCTCGACATGGCGCCCGACGTGAACGTGAGCGTGCCCGACGACGAGGTGTAGTCCGCGCCGGCGGTGGCAGTGCCGTCGCTGGTGACCCAGCGCGCGGTCACGGTCTGCGCGGTGACGCCCAGCAGTTCCACAGTGAACCTCATCGTCTTGGAGCCGCTGTCTCCCTCTTCGACGCCAGCGTCGTTGATCGACAG
The DNA here is from genome assembly GCA_965116865.1 of Acidimicrobiales bacterium. GTDB lineage: Bacteria > Actinomycetota > Acidimicrobiia > Acidimicrobiales > Aldehydirespiratoraceae > Aldehydirespirator. Next base: position 2,295,259 of record OZ220727.1, read on the forward strand.
CCTCGCCGAGCCCTCGTTGTCGATGATGGTGCCGGTGGCGGCGGTGGTGCTGGTCAAGGTGGCGTTGGTCGGGGTCGACAGCCCGACCGTGAACGTCTCGTCGGCCTCGTCGATGTCGTCGCCGGCCACCGCCACCGCCAACGTCTTGACGGTCGTGCCCGTCGCGAATGTGAGCGTGCCCGACACGGTCGTGAAGTCGACCCCCGCGGCAGCGGTGCCGGCGGCGGTCGCGTACCGCACCGTCACCGTCTTGGTGGTGACGGTGCTCAAACTCACCGTGAACGTGATCGTGTCGGTGTTCGATCCGTCGGGCTCGACCACGCTGCCGCCGGTGATCGACACGGTCGGCGGGTCGTCGTTGTCGGTGATGGTGCCGGTCGCTGTGGTGTTGGCCAGGGTCGCGTCGTCGGGGTGCGACAGCTTGACGGTGAACGTCTCGTCGTTCTCATCGAGGGCGTCGTCGGCCACCGCCACCGCGAACGTCTGCGACGTGACGCCCGGCGCGAAGGTGAGCGTGCCCGACACGGTCGTGAAGTCGGCCCCCGCGGCAGCGGTGCCGGCGGCGGTCGCGTACCGCACCGTCACCTGTCGCCCGCTGACGGGGCTCAACGTCACCGTGAAGGAGATGTCGCTGTTCTCCGGCGCGGACACGCTGACGACGGACAGTCCCGGCAGGACGTCGTTGTCGCTCACGGTGCCGGTCGCGGTCGAGTCGGGCACACCGGCGTTGACGGCCCCGCTCAGCGTCACCGTGAACGTCTCGTCGTCTTCGTCGAGGGCGTCGCCGGCGACCGTCACCGCGAACGTCTGCGACGTGGTGCCCGGCGCGAATGTGAGCGTGCCCGACACGGCGGTGAAGTCGTCGCCGTCGGCAGCGGTGCCAGCGGTCGTGGCATAGTTCACGGTCACTTGTTTGCCGCTCGCCGGGCTGAGCTCCACCGTGAACGTCATGTCCTGGTCGGCTTCGGTCTCGCCCAGCGTCACGTCGGCGATCGACAGATCCGGCGGGTCGTCGTCGTCGGTGATGGTCACCGTGACGGTGTCGGAGGCGAAACCGGCGTTCGACGCGTCCGACAGCACCACTGTGAACGTCTCGTCGTGCTCGTCGGCGGTGTCGCCTGCCACTGAAACCGTGAACGTCGCAACGGTGACGGACGCGGACGCCGCGAACGCGATCGTGCCCGACGTGGCGGTGAAGTCGTCGCCGGCGGTGGCGGTGCCGGCCACGGTGGCGTAGTTGACCGTCACCACGTCGGTGCTCACCGCGCTCAGGGTGACAGTGAACGTCACGTCCTGGGCGGCGTCGGTCTCGAGCACGGCCGCCGCCGGGCCGGCGATCGAGATCTGCGGGTCGGCGTCGTCGGTTGTGATCGTGCCGGTGGCAGTGTTTTTCGTCGAAGACAGCGTGGCGCCGGCCGCATCCGACAGCGTCACCGTGAACGTCTCGTCGTTCTCGGTCACGTTGTCGGCGAGCACCCTCACCCCGAAGGTCGCGGCGGTGACGCTCGGAGCGAACGTGAGCGTCCCCGCGGCTCTCACGAAGTCGGTGCCTTCGGTCGCGGCGTCGCCGCCCGTGCCGCTCGACGTCGCGTACTTCACGGTCACGGTACGGCCGCTGACGGGGACGAGGGAGACCGTGAACGTGATGATGCCCGTCTCTGCAAGCGACGCGGCGTCTTCGACCGACAGTACCGGCGGGTCGTCGTCGTCGGATATCAGGCCCACCGCGGGAGTCCCGCCGGTCAACCGCGCGTTGACGGCGCCCGCCAGCGACACCCCGAAGCGTTCAGGGTCCTCCTCGTCGAGTTCGTCGCCGAGGACGGTCACCGACACCTGCTTGGTGGTCTGGCCAGAGGCGAACGTCAGGCTGCCGGCCGCGCTGGTGTAGTCCTGCCCGGCCGACGCGGCGTCGGCGCCGCTCAGGTCGTTCGTCGACCAGTTCACGGTCACCGTCTTCGCGGACGCCGGCGCCAGCGTCACCGTGAACGTCATCAACTTCGAGCCGGAGTTGCCCTCAGTCACCGCCGACGGCGCCGTGACGTCGAGGGTCGGCTCGCCGTCGGTGTCGGTGATCGTGCCCGTGGCGGAAGCCGCCGTCGACGACAGCGTGGCGTTGGCCGGATTGTCGAGCGTGACCGTGAACGTCTCGTCGGGCTCGTCGACGGTGTCGTCGGCCGCGGCCACTGTGAACGTCTGCGACGTCGTGCCCGCCGCGAACGTGAGCATGCCGGAGGCGGTGGTGAAGTCGTCGCCGGGCACAGCCGTGTCGCCCGGCTCCGCCGATGCGGTCCAGTCGACGGTCACGATGTGGCCGCTCACGGCCGAGAGCTCCGCGGTGAACTCCACGTCGCCGCCCTCGGCGCCGGCGCCGTCGGCGACCGACACGGTCGGCGGGTCGTCGTCGTCGGTGATGGTGACCGTCGCCGACGACGCGGTGCCCAGCGACCCGTTGGCGGGGTCCGACAGCGCGACCGTGAACGTCTCGTCGGGCTCGTCCGCGGTGTCGCCGAGCACCTCCACGACGATGCTGCCGGAGGTGTCGTCGGCGTCGATCGTCACGGTGCCGCTGGTGTCGGTGTAGTCGGCGCCGGCTGCAGCGGTGCCGTCGGAGGTGGCGTAATCCACGGCGACGTCGCAGGGGCTCGCCTCCGACAGGCTCACGCTGAGCGACAGTTCCGTCGTCGTGCCGGAGGCGCCCTCGGCCGTGCTGGCAGCAGCAGCGATGGTGATGGCGGGGTCCGTCTCGGTTATCTTGCCGGCCGCGGTGGACGTGCCCTGCACGCCTGCGGAGGCTGGCCGCACCTCGATCGTGAACGTCTCGTCGCCCTCGACGGGATTCTGCTTCTGAGGGTGGTCGCTGTAGACCGTCACGTCGACGGTCGCGGCGATGTTCCCGGCCGGGATCGTTGTCTGCTCGGAAAGGGCCTCGAAATCGGCCTCGACGCCCTGGACCGAGGTCGCGGCGTCGCTGCGGCTGTGGGTCTTGGTCTCGGCCCAGAAAACCACGTCCGACGCAGACTCCGCCGACAGCGTCACCGTGAACGTCATGGTCGCATTGCCCTCGCCGGTGGACGGCTCCAGCACGCAAGCGTCGCCGGCGATCGACAGTGTGGGCGGACTCTGCGCCTGCACAGCCGGATGCGAGCCGAGCAGCCAGAGGGCCCCCGCGGCCGCTAGGACCGCCAGCCACCCCGCCTGCCTGCGGCGCCTCCCGACGGCGCCGGCCGCGGCGATCGGACGGGACGGCACCGCCGGCCGCCATGCCGTCCTCCGACGGCGCCTCATCCGCGGCCAACTCCCGGCCCGGATGCGCTCATCATCAGGCACCACAGCCAAACACCACAGCCAAACACCACAGCGTGTTCCTCCCAGCTTCTAGTACACAAAACTTACGTGCTATTGTTGCGCTGTTGCGGGCGGTCGTCAAGTCGTTCACCGCGAAGCAGTCCGGCCGTCCCGGGACCTCGATCCCTCCCGCGCGGCGGGGAGCCTTCAGAGAGTGGGATACGGATCATTCATAAAAGGCAAGATCAAAGAGCCTAAGAGGCCGAGCGAATAGGCGGGAGCGACACGGCCCATACAGGCGAGGCCGTGGCCCGAGCAGCCCTCAGGTCGCAGCGCACAAGAGCGGGAATAACACCGCAGCGACACCACGGACTCTCACCTGTTTGCGCTTGCTCTAAGAGGCCGAGCGAATAGGCGGGAGCGACACGGCCCATACAGGCGAGGCCGTGGCCCGAGCAGCCCTCAGGTCGCAGCGCACAAGAGCGGGAATAACACCGCAGCGACACCACGGACTCTCACCTGTTTGCGCTTGCTCTAAGAGGCCGAGCGAATAGGCGGGAGCGACACGGCCCATACAGGCGAGGCCGTGGCCCGAGCAGCCCTCAGGTCGCAGCGCACAAGAGCGGGAATAACACCGCAGCGACACGACGGACTCACTCCTATCCGCGCAGCCCCTAAGAGGCCGCGCAAACAGAATCGCCATCACGCTCAGGGTCCTTCCGAATCGAGGTTGCCGACGAGGTTGCCGGGCACCGTCCGAGGATTGCGTGGCAGATATCGATGTGGCCGCTCGCGAGGGCAGGATGACGATGGCGTACACCGACGACGAAATCCGGCGTCAGCTTCGCCTTGGCGAGGACAGCGCTTGGGAATTCGAGAGCGTCGATTTTCGCAACAGCGACCCAGGACGCGGCGCGTCTCCAGAACCCGGCGGCCGTTGTGCCGGGGTCGTCGGTGTGGATCTCTGAGTAGCCCAGTCGGGGGCGGTCGTCGACGGCGGTGTGGACATAGCGCCACCCGACGCGTCGGCGGGGTCCGGCATTGCCCTTGCCGTGGGCGTGCCAGCCGCCGCCGGCCGGATGGTGGTGCAGTCGGGGGCGGTCGGAGCTGGCTACTCCGCCGGCGACGGCTGACGGCCGCCGCCGGCCGGGTGGTGGTGCAGTCGGGAGCGGTCGGAGCTGGCTACAGGATCGTGTCGGGCTGGTGTGCGAACGGGTTGATGACGGTCACGGTGTCGAGGCGTTGGACGTCTTGAAGGTCTTCGGTCAGCAAATAGTCGCAGTCCGCGGCCTGCGCTGCGGCCACGATCAAGCAGTCCCAATATGACAGGCCAAATCGGTCCTCGACAGCGAACGCAGTCTCCAACAGCCCGGCGCTGACCGGCACCGGCATCCAGGCGCGCAAGTTGTCCACATCGGCGCGGGCGGCGCGTGGCGCGAGGCCCGGGATGAGCTTGCGGGTGACGGTGACTTAGAGGCCGAGCGAATAGGCGGGCCAGTCCGGATCATACGGGCGAGGCCGTGGCCCGAGCGGCCCGTGAGCGCAGCGAACAAGAGCGGGAATGACACCGCTGCGACACAATCGGCTCTCACCTATTCGCGGACGCTCTTAGTACTCATTGAGGACCTGCACACTGGTACGGCCCAGCCGCGACGCCCACGGCGCAGACATCCACTCATGGGCACGTTGCTGTTTAGCGGGCACCGACAGATCCCGCGCGTACACCAACACGTTGGTGTCAACGAAGACGCTCACCGAGCCCTAGTGGTCCGTCGCTGAATTGGTCGGGGCGTCTGTAGCCATTTCAAGCTGGAGCTAGAGCCCTCCGCGCTGCCCTAGCCATTTCGACGACATACCACTAGATGGCCCTGAATCGCTTCGTCCTCAGCATCGGAGGCCGGCATGTCCAGTCGCTCAAAGGCGTCAGAAACCGTTGGGGTCGTAGGTAGTGCTGAGGTGCATGCCATTTCCGCTCCGGGCGCGCCGAACGCATGATGCGATGGACCGGGGAAGCCGGGATCGGCCCCGAGCAATCCGACGGCAATCACCCTCTTGCGAAGCTGAGGCACACCGTAGTTGGCTACGTTCACCTTTCGGAGCCTCACCTGATAGCCAGCGTCAAGCACACCGTCGAGCAGGTCGAGGACAAAGCCGCCTCCCGACATCGTCAGGAAACCGTTGATTGTTCGTGTTGTTTTGTTCACGAAGCCCTCCTTGCGGAGTCACGCTGCCTCTTTCGAGGTTTTGTGTTTGCAGGGCTGTGCGGTTGCCGGTTGAGTGCCCGGTCTTGCATCGCTTCGATCAGCATGGCTGATCCCCCCGCTTCTGACGGCGGGGGCCTGCTCGGGGTCAACTCTCCCGTGGGGTTGTTCTTGTGGGTGGTACCGGGCGAGGTTGATCGCGGCGTTGTTGTCGCGGTCGTGGTCGGTGTCGCAGTGGGCGCAGCGCCATTCTCGTTTCTTGCCGGGTTCGCTTGTTTCACCGCAGGCCGAGCATGTTTTGGAAGACGGGTAGTACCTGTCTGCGAGCACCAAAGACGAGTCGTGCCAGTCGGTCTTGTAGGCCATTTGGCGTTTGAACTCGCCTAGCGGCGCGTCTCTCATGTGCTTGGCTCCGCCTTTTCGCATCCCTGCGACGTTCAAGTCCTCAATCACTGTCTCGCCGTGGGTCTTGGCGAGACGGGTGGTGAGTTTGTGAACAGCGTCGCGTCGGATGTCGGCAGCGCGGCGATGATACCGGGTCAGTTCCTCCTTCGTTCTGAGCCAGCGGTTCGACCCTTTCTGCTGGCGGGCGAGTCGACGGTTCAGCCTTCGTAGCTTCGCCAGCGACTCTGTGAGCGGTTCCGGGTTGGGGACACGTTCGATGATTGTTCCGTCGGGGCGGGCGACCACAGCAAGGACGCGTTCGCCCACGTCGACGCCAACACGAGAGTCCGGTTGGGTGGGTTTGTGGTGGCGTTGCGGGCGCAGCACACACGCTCTCACGCTAGCGACTAGACGTGTCCCGCGTCGCGATACGGTCACTGCCAGAACCTCGCCTTGGTTCTGTTCGACAAGACGAGCCAGTTTGCGGGTCGATTCATGCGTTGCGATCCAGCCGACACGCGGAATGTGAACCACTCCGCGTCTCACAAGAACCTGGTTGGAGCCGTTGCGGGTGACAGTGAACGAGTCTCGGTGCTTACAGCGTTTATGGAACCGAGGAAACCCGACACGTCGGCCTTTGAGCTTCCCCGCACGAGACTTCTGCCACCGCCAGTAAGCATCCACCGCGCCCCGTATCCCGTCGTTGAAAACCTCTTTGGATATCTCCGGCCACCACTCCTCGCCTGTGCCCGCGTCCACAGCGACGACACGCTTCTCGACGTTCCATTTCTTGCGAAGCCCATACAACGACGGAGCCGCCGACGACACGCCCTCAGACCGGAACCGCTCCACACCCGCCGAAATCTGTGCCACCGTCCAGTTGCGAGCGAACCGACGCGCCCCGAAGCACCGCTCCAACGCCGACACCTGATCCCTAGTCGGGTCAAGCGCGAACACGAAACCCTGCATCGTGTACCCAGCAGGAGGCCTGTAGCGCCTAGCCATGCGTCGCTGCCTCCATCGCACGACGCGCACGATCCGCAACCGCCCGTCTGCCGCACAAACGGGCACACACCGACGTCAGCACCTCGGTCATGTCCCGCACCAGATCGTCGTCCAACTCGTCGTCGTCAACAACCAACAACTCGCGACCCGATGCAACGAACGAAGCCTCCACCATCTCGAACCCGAACCGCGCCAACCGATCACGATGCTCCACCACCACCGTCCCCACCGACGGATCAGCCAACAACCGCATCAACTTGCGGCGTTTCCCGTTCAGCCCCGAACCCGTCTCAGACACCACCCTCGACACCGCCAACCCCTTCTCCGCCGCCCACGCCGTCAACCGCACCACCTGCCGGTCCAAACCCGCCGACTGACCCGAAGACGAAACCCGCGCATACACCGCCACCCCCACCGGACCCCCCACAGGCATCAACCCACCCACCAGAATCGTCTTACCCACACGATGCGCGAGCACCGGCAAATCACCGTCGTGATACCACTTCAACGCAGTCCGATAATCAACACCATGAGCCTCAGCCCACGCCTTCAACTTCATAAAACAACCCTATCACACACACCACAGACAACCGTTACAACCCCTCAACGTTCTCGAACAGGAACCACTTTGGTTGCAGCTCTTCAACCAGCCGGGCGAACTCCCTGACGAGCGTGTTGCGATGATCGGAGGCGCGCCGAGAACCCGCCGACGTGAAGCCCTGGCATGGAGGGCCTCCTGAAACGAGGAATGGTGTCGCGCCGCCAGTTAGCGCAAGAACATCGGTTGCCGAAAGATCCCGGATGTCGTCGGGAGACACCTTCACCCCGTCGAAGTTGCGCTCCAGAGTATCGACGGCCGGGGCCCAGTTGTCGTTGGCCACCAGGGTGTCGAAACCGGCCCACTGCATGCCGAGCATGAGGCCTCCAGCTCCGGCGAACAGGTCGACACTCGATAGCTGCTCCGTGCCCACGGCTAGATGTTCATCCTGTGCGACACCACCCCGCCATCATCGCACAGAGGCATGACACGATGGCTCGATGGGCCGCCCGAGGTAGGGTGTATCGCTGAGTATCTGGGATACTAAAAGTAATAACAAAACAGGCTACAGTCTAAAATTCCCAGTTCAATACGGTCTTTTTCGTAGGTTGGACGCGGAGGGTATGGGATTTGAACCCATGGAGGCTCTCGCCTCACACGCTTTCCAAGCGTGCCCATTCGGCCGCTCTGGCAACCCTCCCCGAGCCCTGTGCAGCCGGGCCGGGACCAGCGAGCCCCAACCCCGAGCAGCGGGTCCGGAACCGTGAGGGTATCGTGTGCGGCGTCAGCGCCCGCTTCGGGGTGTGACGGCCGGGTCCTGTGCAACGGGCGCCTGTGAACCGGGTCAGGGCCGGAAGGCAGCAGCTCTCAGCAGATCCGCCCGGGTGCCGCAGACCGCCTGGCCGTCACTCCCGGAAGCGGGCGCCGCTGCCCACGACCGCGAATCCCCGGAGGCAACCACACCTCCCGCTCTCACCGGGTGCGATGCTCGGACCTCGCCTGAGACCAGCGGACGGGTCGCTCTACGTGCAGCCGCTCACCAACTCCCACCGCTGGGCTGGACAGGCCGAACGCTCCGTCGCCCGGGTGCCGCAGACCGCCTGGCCGTCACTCCCGGAAGCGGGCGTCGGTGCCCCGCGCCGCTGCCCACGACCGCGAATCCCCGGAGGCAACCACACCTCCCGCTCTCACCGGGTGCGATGCTCGGACCTCGCCTGAGACCAGCGGACGGGTCGCTCTACGTGCAGCCGCTCACCAACTCCCACCGCTGGGCTGGACAGGCCGAACGCTCCGTCGCCCGGGTGTCGCAGACCGCCTGGCCGTCACTCCCGGAAGCGGGCGTCGGTGCCCCGCGCCGTGCCCACGACCGCGAATCCCCGGAGGCAACCACACCTCCCGCTCTCACCGGGTGCGATGCTCGGACCTCGCCTGAGACCAGCGGACGGGTCGCTCTACGTGCAGCCGCTCACCAACTCCCACCGCTGGGCTGGACAGGCCGAGCGCTCCGTCGCCCAGTTGTCGCCCTACGTGCAGCCGCTCACCAACTCCCACCGCTGGGCTGGCCGAGCGCTCCGTCGCCCAGTTGTCGCTCTACGTGCAGCCGCTCACCAACTCCCACCGGATGCAACGCTCGGACCTCGCCTGAGGCTGCAGCGGCGAGGGCCTGCTGTACCTTCCGGCCGGCCCACGCCCGCAGCCGGCCCCGCGCTCCCCCAGCTGCCCGAACAGCCACAACCCAGCTTGGGCCGCGGGCTGGCGGAGCCCACGTCTAGAGTCCTCAATGGTGTCCTACCAGTCCCTGTACCGCCGCTACCGGCCTCAGAGCTTCGCCGGGATCAAGGGCCAAGACCATGTGGTCCGGGCGCTGCAGACAGCAGTGCGCACCGGCAAGGTCGGCCACGCCTACCTGCTGCACGGACCCAGGGGCAGCGGCAAGACCTCCACCGCCCGGGTGCTGGCCAAGGCGCTCAACTGCACCGACCTCAGCGACGAAGGCGAGCCCTGCTGCCGGTGCGAGTCCTGCCTGTCGATCCAACAAGGCCGCTCCTTCGACCTTCAAGAGCTCGACGCCGCCTCCAACAACAAGGTCGACGACATGCGGAGCCTCCTCGAGCGGGTCAATCTGACCTCGCCGGGACAGACCAAGGTGTACCTGCTCGACGAGGTGCACATGCTCACCCCCGGCGCCGAGAACGCGCTGCTCAAGACCTTGGAGGAGCCCCCCGACCATGTGACGTGGGTGCTGGCCACCACCGAGCCCCACAAGGTGGTACACACCATCCGCAGCCGCTGCCAGGTCTTCGAGCTCGGTCTGATCGGCACCGAGGTCATGTCCGGCCATCTCCGGCAGGTCGTCGCCGACGCAGGACTCGACATCGACGACGAAGCCATCGACCATGCAGTGTCCGAAGGCGGCGGATCGGTGCGCGACAGCCTGACCGCGCTGGAGCGGATCGTCGCCGGCGGCGGCACCGCCAAGCTCGACTCCTCGACGGACGCCGTACTCGCCGCGCTGGCCGACCGCGACCGGGCCGCCGCGCTGTCCGCCGTGGGCGACGCCATGAGCCGGGGGCGGGACCCCCGCACCATCGGCGAGACGGCGCTGGCCGGACTGCGCGACGCCTTTCTCACCGCCATGGGCGACCCCCCGGCCCGGATGTCCGAGCATGAACGGGACAGGGCCGCCGACCTCGCCGAGCGCATGGCCCCGGCCGCCGTCACCCGTGCGCTGGAGACGCTAGGCCGGACCCTCATCGACATGCGGCAGGCGCCGGATCCAAGGATCGACATAGAGGTGGCGCTCATGCGGCTGTGCAGCCCCGACGAGGACCACACCCTGGAAGCGCTGGCCCATCGAGTCCGGCAACTGGAGGCACGCCCGGCAGGCCCGCCGGCCGCACCAGGCCCCGGATCGACGCTTCCCGTCCCGGCCCCCGCGGCCGCACCACACACAGCCCCACAACCCGCGGCCGCACCACACACAGCCGCACCACACACAGCCCCACAACCCGCGGCCGCACCACACACAGCCGCACCACACACAGCCCCACAACCCGCGGCCGCACCACACACAGCCGCACCACACACAGCCCCACAACCCGCGGCCGCACCACACACAGCCGCACCACACACAGCCCCACAACCCGCGGCCGCACCACACACAGCCGCACCACACACAGCCCCACAACCCGCGGCCGCACCACACACAGCCGCACCACACACAGCCCCACAACCCGCGGCCGCACCACACACAGCCGCACCACACACAGCCCCAGAATCCGCGGCTTCGGAGCGCGAGCATGCCCCGCCGCCCGATGGGGCAGCGCACGCGGCGGCGTCTCGACCCGCACGCCCTGCCGGCCCGGCCGACGCGGCCCGGAGGACTCTGCAGGAGTCCCGGTCCGCAGCGGTGCAGCGACAGGAGACCGCCGCCACGGCATCCGCCGCGCCGCCGCCCTTGCCGCCGCCCTTGCCGCCGCCACCGGTAACCGATCCGGCGTCGATGTGTCCCGCGAGCCCGCGGCAAGTGGTGGAGTTGGCCCGCCGCTACCTGGGCCTGGAGCAAGACTTCGTGGTGACCAGAGCGATCACCCTCGAGCCCGACAAGCAACGAAGGCGCGAACCTGCCCAGCTGCAGGCGCTGTGGAGTGACTTGGTGGCGCAGGCTGCTGCCGCGTCCGCTGCCGCCACGGTCATCGAGCCGCCGGCGGCCGGAACGCCGTCGGAGCCGGAGCCGACCCTCCGGCCCGACCCGACGCCACGGCTCGACCTCCCGCCCGGGACCGGAACCCTCACAGGACACCACCCGACCCCCCAGACCGACACACCACCAAGACACCACCCACACACCGAAACCGGAACATCGACAACCGACACACCACCAAGACACCACCCGACCCCCCAGACCGACACACCACCAAGACACCACCCACACACCGAAACCGGAACATCGACAACCGACACACCACCAAGACACCACCCGACCCCCCAGACCGACACACCACCAAGACACCACCCACACACCGAAACCGGAACATCGACAACCGACACACCACCAGGACACCACCCGACCCCCCAGACAGGAGCGCCGACACGCCTCGGGTCCGTCGGCGCGACTGAGGCGTCGCCGGGGTCTGACGCGCTGCCGGGACGGGACGTCGTCGACGGATTCGACCTTGCCGAGCTGGACGACCTGGCTGAGGCGCCGCGCCACGCCCACGACATCGAACAGAAGATCAAGGCCGTGTTCGGAGGCGCCGAGTTCACGCTGCTGCCCGAACCCGGCGTCGACGACGCCGACGGCTCGTCGTAGCGAAGTGTCGAGATGAGCTATTCAGGCGCCGTCCAGGAGCTGATCGACCAGCTCGGACGGCTGCCCGGCATCGGACCCAAATCGGCCCAGCGGGTGGCGTTCCACCTGTTGAGATCGCCGACCGAGGACGCCAACCAGCTGGCCCGGGCGATCTCCAAGGCCAAAGAGACGGTGTCGTACTGTCCTCGCTGCTTCAACCTGGCCGAACGGGGCGAGGAATGCGCGGTGTGCCGCGATCCCGGACGCAACCCGAGCCTCGTCTGCGTCGTGGAGGACGCCCAGGACGTGGTGGCTGTCGAGCGAACCGGCGAGTTCGGCGGCCGCTATCACGTGCTTCAGGGAGCGTTCAGCCCGATCGACGGCATCGGCGTCGACCAGCTCCGCGTCAAGGAGCTGCTGGCACGGGTGGCCGACGAGGACGTCAGCGAAGTGATCGTGGCCACCAACCCCAACCTGGAGGGCGAGGCGACCGCCATGCTGGTCCACAAGTACCTCAAACCCGCCGGCGTGCAGGTGACCCGCATCGCCAGCGGCCTGCCGGTGGGTGGCGACCTTGAGTACGCCGACGAGATCACGCTGGGACGGGCCTTCGAGGGCCGCCGGTCGCTCGACGGCGCCTGACCGGAGTTTGCCGTCTGTCGGGCGTCGTCGTTGCAGTGGTGCAGGAACCTGCCTGCTACAACCTCTGAACAAACCACCCGCCGATCGGCCGCACCACCATGACGGCACGCATACAAGAACCTGCCTGCTACAACCTCTGAACAAACCACCCGCCGATCGGCCGCACCACCATGACGGCACGCATACAAGAACCTGCCTGCTACAACCTCCGAACAACCACCCGTGCACAAGCACTCTCTGGCGCATCTGCTCACGCACTGCGATGCCCGCCTCAAGGTTTCTGTGGCTGTCGGCTCGCCGCGGAATTCGCCGGGTCTGCGCTCGACGCGGCCGGTGCCGGCAGCCGGACGGACCGGTACTTTAAGGGACTGCGCGGATAGGAGTGAGCCCGTCGTGCCGCTGCGGTGTCATTCCCGCTCTTGTTCGCTGCGCTCACGGGCCGCTCGGGCCACGGCCTCGCCTGTATGGGCCGCGTCGCTCCCGCCTATTCGCTCGGCCTCTAAGCTGCGGTTGTGCTCACCGAGATCGACCATGTGGCCATCGCCGTCCAGGACCTCGACGCGGCGGTCGACTGGTACCGCACCGCCCTAGGCGCCGAGGTAGCGCACCGCGAGACAGTCGAGCACGACGGGGTCGAGGAGGCACTGCTCGCGGTGGCCGAGAGCTACGTGCAGCTCATCACAGCCACCCGGCCCGACTCACCGGTGGCCAAGTTCCTCGACAAGCGGGGCGAGGGCCTGCACCACGTCGGCTACCGGGTAGAGGACTGCGGGGCCGCGCTGGAAGCGATGGTGAAGGCTGGGGCCGCGCCAATAGACGAGGCACCGAGGCCCGGCAGCCGCAACACCACCATCGCCTTCATCCACCCCAAAGGTTCGTTCGGCACCCTGATCGAGCTAGTCGAGGAGTCGGAGGCCGAGCCGGCCGGCGGCAGCCGATGAGCGCGCTTGCAGGCCGCGCAGCGAGGCCGCAGCCCGCGAGCGCAGCGAACAGCAGCGACGGACACGGCGCCGGCCCGCGAGAGGGCGCGTCCCCGCGGGACCTCCAGGAAGGGCTGCCGCCGCGCGGCAGCCTCCCCGACGAATACCCAACGCTGACAGCAGACACGTCCCCACGAAACCCCCAGAAAAGGCCGCCGCGCGGCAGCCTCCCCGACGAATACCCAACGCTGACAGCAGACACGTCCCCACAAGACCCCCAGAAAAGGCCGCCGCGCGGCAGCCTCCCCGACGAATACCCAACGCTGACAGCAGACACGTCCCCACGAAACCCCCAGAAAGGGCTGGAGCGCGGCAGCCTCCCCGACGAATACCCAACGCTGACAGCAGACACGTCCCCACGAAACCCCCAGAAAGGGCTGGAGCGCGGCAGCCTCCCCGACGAATACCCAACGCTGACAGCAGACACGTCCCCACAAGACCTCCAGAAAAGGCCGCCGCGCGGCAGCCTCCCCGACGAATACCCAACGCTGACAGCAGACACGTCCCCACGAAACCCCCAGGAAAGGCCGCCGCGCGGCAGCCTCCCCGACGAATACCCAACGCTGACAGCAGACACGTCCCCACGAAACCCCCAGAAAGGGCTGGAGCGCGGCAGCCTCCCCGACGAATACCCGACGCTGACAGCAGGCACGTCCCCACGAGACCCCCAGAAAGGGCTGCCGCCGTGCGGGTGCATCTGATCGACGGCACCTACGAGCTCTTCCGCTTCCACTACGCCAAGTCGAACCGAGACCCGCGGCGGGGCGCCCAGCGCGGTGTGCTCAACTCGATGCTCGACCTCGTGTCCGAGGGCGCCACCCACATCGGCATCGCCACCGACCATGTGATCGAGTCGTTCCGCAACGAGATGCTGGCCGGCTACAAGGACGGCAGCGGCGTGGACCCCGACCTCGGAGCGCAGTTCGCCGAAGTCGAGGATCTGCTCGCTCTGGCCGGCTTCGCTGTGTGGCCCCAGGTCGAACACGAGGCCGACGACGGCCTGGCCTCGGCCGCAGCGGTCGCGTCCGGGGATCCGAGAGTGGAGCGGGTGCTGATATGCACGCCCGACAAGGACCTGGCCCAGTGCGTGACCGCCGACGGGCGGGTAGTGCAGTACGACCGGCGCCTGAGAGTGCTCTACGACCATGCCGGGGTGGTGGAGAAGTTCGGCGTGCCGCCTGCGTCCATCCCCGACTACCTCGGTCTGGTGGGCGACTCCGCCGACGGCTTCCCGGGCCTGCCCGGCTGGGGGGCGAAGTCGGCGGCGGCGCTGCTTGCCCGCTACGGCCACATCACCTCCATCCCCTTGGACGCGGACCACTGGGACGTGCCGGTCAGGGGCGCGGCCAGATTGGCCGCCGCGCTGCGCGAAGGCTTCGAGGACGCCCTACTGTTCCGCCGGATCGCCACCGTCGAGTCGGGTGCCCCGGTGTCGGCCACCGTCGACGAGATGGAGTGGCACGGGCCTGCCGCCGGACTCGACGAACGCTGCGCCGAACTGGGCGCCGAGCACCTCGCGGCCCGAGCTCACGAACTCTCTCGGCTGTCTTGACAGAGATATCTCAAAACAGCTTGCAAATCTCTTTCAAGGGTATTACAGTATATTCATGGTCTTATCAGCAATAATGCAGATCTCGACTGTGATAGTTGCCGTCTTGACGCTCGTGTGGCACCAGACCCGCACCGTCGAACGGCTCCGCAAGGAGGTCCGTGCCGACCACAGCCACCTGTTGAAGCTCCACCGGAAGGCGACCCGGCAGGCCCGCAAGGACAACGACCAGCTCCGAACCGAGTTCACATCGTCGCACGACAAGCTCCGAACCGAGTTCGCCGAGTCGCACGACCAACTCCGAACCGAGTTCACATCGTCGCACGACAAGCTCTGGAACGCGGTCACCGCCAACAGCCGCAAGCTTGACCGCATCGAGGGCTTCCTGGGCATCGGAATGCCGTCGCCGTCCGCTGACCGGGCGCCGGGCGCAGCTCTCCGACACTCTCCCCCGGCCGACTCGGCGCCGCCGGACCCGACGGACGGGCCCGGTCCGCATGAGCCCGAGAGCCGAGCTGAGGACGGCACGGAAGGTTAGCGGCCCGGAGCTAGGTGGCTGGTGCCAAATTGGTGTTCGGTGGGCTGTTGTGGTGGGTGGTGGCCGGGGTCGGCGGGTTGGGCGAGGGTTGGTCGTGTCGGGGGCGGCTGGTTGGTCGTGTCGGGGGCGGGTTGGGGCTTTGGCGGGGTCAGTCGAGGGTCCATCCTGTTGGTGTGGAGCGCAGTCCGAGCATGCCGAGGCGCGCGATGTTGGCGGCTGCGGCGAGCAGGTTGAAGTCGGCGTCGACTTTGGGCCGGCCGCGCACCCGGGCGTGGCGGCCGCCGTGTTTGCGGCGCACGAGGTGCGCGAGCTTGCGTTCGACTTTGGGGCGCACGGCGCGGTAGTCGCGGCGCCATTGTGGGTCTTGTTGGCGTTCGCGGGCCGCGGCGAGCACGGCCTCGTCGGGTCCGACGCGCACAGTCCTTCCGCCGGCTGCGCTGGTGCAGCGGTCGCGCAGTTCGCAGCTCGCGCACGCCGGCCCGAAGCGGGCCGCGCCCGAGCCGTCGCGGCCGAAGCGGACAGCGACGCAGACCCCCGCGGGGCAGGTGACTGTGCCGTTGGGCAGATCGACGTCGAAGCGGTCCTTGGCGAAGCGGCCCCCCGGAGCGCGCGCCGGCTGGGTGCGGCACCTCGAGTTTATGCGGCTGCGCTCGAGCAGCCCTTGGAACTCTCCGCTGCCGTACGCGCTGTCGCCATAGACCGTCGGCCGGCCCTCGAACTCCTCGACCACACCGCCGACGTCGGCGGTGTCGGCGGTGTCGGCGGTGTCGGTGTCGGCGGTGTCGGTGTCGGCGGTGTCGGTGTCGGCGGTGTCGGTGTCGGCGGTGTCGGCGGTGTCGGCGGTGTCGGCGGTGTCGGCGGTGTCGGCGGTGTCGGCGGTGTCGGCGGTGTCGGCGGTGTCGGTGTCGGCGGTGTCGGCGGTGTCGGCGGTGTCGGCGGTGTCGGCGGTGTCGGCGGTGTCGGCGGTGTCGGCGGTGTCGGCGGTGTCGGCGGTGTCGGCGGTGTCGGTGTCGGCGGTGTCGGCGGTGTCGGCGGTGTCGGCGGTGTCGGCGGTGTCGGTGTCGGCGGTGTCGGCGGTGTCGGCGGTGTCGGCGGTGTCGGCGGTGTTGGTGTTGGTGTCGGCGGTGTTGGTGTTGGTGTCGGCGGTGTTGGTGTCGGTGTCGGCGGTGTTGAGGAGGTCGTGTATGAGTTGGGGGGCGGGTTGGGCGTCGGCGGTGTTGGCGGGGGTGACCGCGCTGTCGGTGACGAGTTCGGAGTCGGGGTCCACCGCGGCGTGGCCCTTGTAGCCGTCGAAGCGACGTGCGGTGGATTTGTGGCCGTGGCGGGCGTCGGGGTCCACCGTGGAGATGACCCGGTCCGCGGCGACGCGCCGCGCGATCATGAACCGCCCGTCGGGGTCCTCGCACAGGTCCTGCCCGCAGACCGCGGCCAACAACTCCGCAGCCTCGCTGAGAGCCCCGCTGAGCTCGCGGCCCTCCAACCCGGCGAGCACCGCCGCGGCGTCCGCGCCCAGCGCGTCCACCAACTCCGAGCGCTCGCCGGGGTCGTCCCAGTCGCACACCGGCCTGCTGCCGCGCCGATAGTCGCCACGCAAGCCCGCGCCGGCGTCGCCCCCGCCGGCTGCGAGCACCGCGCCGATGGCGCGGTGCAGCATCGTGACAGTGTCTTGGGTCGCGACCGCGTCATAGACCGGCACCGAGTCCAGCACCCGCCGCCGAGACAACGCCCCCGCCTCGCGGGCCGCGCCCAGCACCGCTTCGAAGATCCGCCGCGGCCGCTGCGACGCCGCGAGCCGCGCCCGCATCCCCACCAGCACCGTGTGGTCGAACCCGCCGCCGTCCACGTCGAGGCACCCGCACGCATAACGCCAACGCGCGTCGAACTCGAACGCGGCCACCGCCTCACACTCAGACAACCCGAACCAGCGCTGCAGCACCATCACCACAGCAACCACCCGCGGCGGCACACTGCGCCGCCCCCGCGAACTAAAGAGATCATCGAACATCCCGTCGGGAAACAACCGCCGCCCCTCACGCGCCAACACCGAAAAAATCGAATCCGCCGCCAGCCGCTCCCCCACGAAATGCGAACCCTTGAACAGATCCACCCGACACGGCTCCACACCCACCGTCACGACACGAACCTCCCCACGAGACCGAACAACATCCCTGCAACTCCACCACACACACCCAACCCCACCCGAGAAAAACACCAGCCACCTAGGCGGTTTCGAGGCCAGCGGAGTGGGGCAACTGGACTCAGTCACGCCGAACCGGAGCCCGCACCGGCGCGAGACACAGCGAACGAGGAAACAACACACCGGACAGGGGCGACACCGGGCACTGCGCGAGCGTGGCGGCACGCTTTCAAGACCAACGGAGTGGGACGACTGGACTCGATCACGCCGAACCGGAGCCCGCACCGGCGCGAGACACAGCGAACGAGGAAACAACACACCGGATAAGGACGACACCGGGCACTGCGCGAGCGTGGCGGCACGCTTTCAAGACCAACGGAGTGGGACGACTGGACTCGATCACGCCGAGCCGGAGCCCGCATCGGCGCGTCGGAGCCGACGCGGGGGCGGCGATGGTGGCAGACATGCTTTGTGGTGAGCCTCCCGGGAGGGCTCCGCGTGGTCGACGCGCTTGATGGCGGCCCGCCACGGGGTCGGCAAGGGCATCGTGGCGTGTGTGTGGCGCGGGCCCGGCCAACGTCACCGCCGCCGCTGTGGGAGTTGCCGCATCGTGGCGTGTGTGTGGCGCGAGCGGGAGCTGCGTACGTGGCGCGCCGACGTCTCCGATCTGTCAGCGGACCCGCGCTTCGAGGACGAGTTCGCCGACGTGGTCGGGCTGTGTCTGGACCCGCCCGAGCACGCCGTCGTGTTCAGCTTCGGCGAGAAGGCCCAGATCCAGACCCTGGACCGCGCCCAGCCCTCGCTGCCGACGCGCGCCGGGCGGACGCGCTCTCCCACCCACGACTACAAACACAACGGCACCGTCGGCCTGTTCGCCGCGCTCGACGTCACCGCCGGGCAGGTCCTCGCGCTAACCCGCCGCCGACACACCGGCAAAGACGTGCTCGCCTTCTTCAAACACATCGACGCGCTCGCCCCGCAGCCCCTCGATGTCCACGTGATCCTCGACAACGTCTCCGCCCACCGGCCGACGCGCGCAAGCGGCCCCCACACCCCCACCGCAGCCTCTCGCTCTCTGATCGTGCTCCCGCCCACCGGCCGACGCGCGCAAGCGGCCCCCACACCCCCACCGCAGCCCCTTGCTCTCTGATCGTGCTCCCGCCCACCGGCCGACGCGCGCAAGTGGCCCCCATCACCCCCGCCAGCAGCGGCTGAGCCAACCTCGTCGAGGCCCGGTTGTCGATCCTCGCACGCGAAACACTCAAGAACCGGGCCTTCATCTCCGTGGCCGAACCCACCGACGCCGTCGACCAATGAACACAGCACTGGAACCACGACCCCAAACCACTGCGCTGGACAGAACAAGCCCAACCCGTCACCGACAAAGCCAAACACGCGCAAGCAGCCCTCAACCACGCAACCAAACCCGCGACACACCGCTAACCCCGTGCCCTCGCAGGCAACCAGAACGCCCCATGTGGCGCCGCGAGCCGCGCCCGGGGCTTCCGACCGTCTCGGCGGCCCTCGCAGGCAACCAGAACGCCCCACATAGCACCGCGAGCCGCGCCCGGGGCTTCCAACCATCTCGGCGGCCCTCGCAGGCAACCAGAACGCCCCACATAGCGCCGCGAGCCGCGCCCGGGGCTTCCGACCGTCTCGGCGGCCCTCGCAGGCAACCAGAACGCCCCACATAGCACCGCGAGCCGCGCCCGGGGCTTCCAACCATCTCGGCGGCCCTCGCAGGCAACCAGAACGCCCCACATAGCACCGCGAGCCGCGCCCGGGGCTTCCAACCATCTCGGCGGCCCTCGCAGGCAACCAGAACGCCCCACATAGCACCGCGAGCCGCGCCCGGGGCTTCCAACCATCTCGGCGGCCCTCGCAGGCAACCAGAACGCCCCACATAGCACCGCGAGCCGCGCCCGGGGCTTCCAACCATCTCGGCGGCCCTCGCAGGCAACCAGAACGCCCCACATAGCACCGCGAGCCGCGCCCGGGGCTTCCAACCATCTCGGCGGCCCTCGCAGGCAACCAGAACGCCCCACATAGCACCGCGAGCCGCGTCCGGGGCTTCCGGCCGTCTCGGGGGGACTTCCCGATCCGGCGTTTGGGTCCTTAGGTGTTGTGGGTGTCCGTTGGCTGTCTGTCGTGGCACTGCGCTGCGGTGGGTGTTGGTGGACTCGGCTGATATCGGTGGAATCAGTTGACTTTTTTGGCGAGGGTCTATGGATGTCATACCCCTGTGGCAGGGTGTGTGCATGGTTGTGGGCACAGCACGACGGGTGCGGGAAGGCTTGGCCGAGTTGATCCGGCTGGTGAACGATCCGGCGACGCCTGCTGGGGATCTGCGGGTGGTGCTGGGAGAGTGCAAGGCCTTCGGTGGGCAGTTGGCGGTGTTGCAGGCGGACACGGCCGGGGGTCTGGCGACGCGGGAGCGCCACGGCGACGGCGGTGTGGGCGCGCTGGCGCAGGCTGCGGGGTTGCCGCGCCGCGAGGCCGCCGGCCATGTCAGGACCGTCAAGCAGCTGCAGGGGCTGCCTTCGGTGCGCGACGCGGTCGAGAACGGCGACATCTCGGTGGCCAACGCCAGGGTGCTCGCCGCCACGAGCGACAAGACCGACGCCGAGCAGGTGCAACAAGACGCCGAGTTGTTGGCGCAGGCAGCGGTGCTGTCGCCTGAGCAGTTCGCCCGCGAGGCGGGCCGCTGGGCGGCTCGCCGCCAGCCCGACGACGCCGAGGAGCGGTACCGCCGCCAACGGGCCCGGCGGCGGCTGGGCATCTGGAACGGAGACGACGGGATGATGCACCTGCGGGGCGAACTCGACCCGGTGACTGGCGCCAAGGTACGCAAACGGTTCTTGTTGGAGGCCGAGCGGCTGCGCCGGCTGGACCTGCGCAGCCCCCGCGACAACAAACGCACCCTCGACCAGCGAATGGCCGACGCCCTCGACACGCTGACCTCGCACGGCAGCATCTACGCCAAAACAGCAACCACCCCGAACGAGCCCCACGATGACAACAGCAACACCAAAGCGGCCGGCACCCCGAACGGGTCCCACGAGGGTCGCAGCGGCGGCGGCCACGTGAACGGGTCCGCTGCAGGCGCAAACGAAGATCGCAGCGGCCACGTGAACGGGTCCGCTGCAGGCGCAAACGAAGATCGCAGCGGCCACGTGAACGGGTCCGCTGCAGGCGCAAACGAAGATCGCAGCGGCCACGTGAACGGGTCCGCTGCAGGCGCAAACGAAGATCGCAGCGGCCACGTGAACGGGTCCGCTGCAGGCGCAAACGAAGATCGCAGCGGCCACGTGAACGGGTCCGCTGCAGGCGCAAACGAAGATCGCAGCGGCCACGTGAACGGGTCCGCTGCAGGCGTCGGTGACAGTCGTTCCGGCATGGCTGGCAACAGGTGCGGGTGCGGTGGTCGGCCGTCGGCGGACATCACCATCGTGCAGCATCTCAGCGCTGACGGCACCGAGGCGTTCGCGGAGATCGCCGGGGGCGAGGTGATCCCCCAGAGCGTGCTGGAGGAGCACTTCTGCAACGCGAGGATCAAAGGAGTGGTGTTCAGCAGCGAGGGTGTGCCGTTATGGCACGGCCACTCCAAACGGGTCGCCACCAAAGCCCAGACCAACGCGCTGCGGGCCCGCTACGGGGCCTGCGGGGGCTGCGGAGCCGACATGTGGATCTGCCAGGGCCACCACGTCCAAGCAGTATCGCAAGGCGGGCCGACGAACATCGACAACATGATGCTGCTGTGCTGGGGATGCCACCAAAAAGTGCACCTCCACAGCTGGCGGGAAGCTCCCGACGGACGCGGCCTCTACACCATCAAACCGCCCGAACGCACCCACCACGGACCCGCCCACGCCCCCGACCCGGCGCCGGACCACGGACCCGGACCGCCTCGACGAAACAGGCAACCCAAACCGCCCTCGACGGACAAGCCCGAGACGGACCCGATCAACCCGGCGGCACCCCCACAGCCCGAAACGCTGTTCACCCCCGCCTAGCAGAATGACGAGCAAACCCCGAACAAGGCAATCTCCGATCGCAAAACCCCAAGTCAGAGCCTTGCGCGTCACACGGAATCAGCATTGCTCAACAGCCGCCCAGCGTCCCGAGTGGAGAATACGTTGCAGATATACTGCCATGGTCCCGAAGATCTCGTCGACGGTCATGCGCCACACGAAAGGGTGCGGATGCTCGTTGCGGTTGCCGATCCAATTGTCGGTCCAGCCGCGGAGGTCTGCGACGCCTGGGAGGGTCCGGCCGTTCTTGATGCAGTTGTGCGTCTCACAGACGGTCAACTGCATCAAGAACGGTCAGAGGGCGCGAGACGGTGACATGAGCATGCTCGCCAGCCGGCCGCTGTTCACCGACCGGCGTGCCGCCCGCGTCGCCGTCCACCGCAAAGACACAAACACGAGGAACTAGCCACTCAGGACACTAGGCGAAGAGGACCTCGCTCAGGCCGATCGGCGCGAGGAGCTTGACCTGGTCGATACGACACGACTCGGAGGTTCGGTCGGGGCGCCAGCACACGAAACAGGCGGTGCCCTGGAAGCGGCCGTTGATGAGCCTCCCCGTACCGGAACTGTTGGTGCAGTGCCAACACACGAAACAGACTCTTCGCGTTTGAGGGTGGGGTGAGGGCGGTGGCTATCCGCGGCTGAACGCGAGGGATCCCCCAGAATCGGCGCTGACAGGCAACCGAGAACTTGGAGGATCCCTGTGGAGTGCGACCCTACGCGTGTCTGTGAGCTGTTGGTGGGACTGGGCGATGTCGAGGTGCTCGGCGTCAGCGACGAGGCGGGCGCGCTGTTGCGGGTGCATATCTGTCGGCGGGTGCCGAGGCCGCCCTGTGTGGGCTGTGGCGGGCTGTTGTGGTCCCATGGCGTGCGCCGGGTCGAGTTGGTGGATCTGCGTGCGTTCGGGCGGGCGGCGCGGCTGGTGTGGCACAAGCGCCGGTGGCGTTGTGGTCAGCCGCGCTGTGGGGCGGGGACCGTCACCGAGCAGGACCCCGATATCGCGTCGGCGCGCGAGAAGCTGACCACAAAAGCGGGGCGCTGGGCGACGCGCCGGTCGGGCCGAGGGCAGCCCCACAGCGGCATCGCCAAAGAGCTGGGGTGCAGCTGGCATCGGGTGAACGTCTCGGTGCGCCGCTGGGGTGAGGCGCTGATCGATGCCGACACCGAAAGGATCGGCGATGTGTGCGCGCTGGGCCTCGACGAGATCCTGCTGTGGCGCCGCGGCAGGTTCCGGACCAAGGCCTGGGCCACCGGCATCGTCGACGCAGGCCGGGGCCAGCTGCTTGGCGTAGTGCCAGGCCGCAGCGCCAAGGCGCCCGCCCAGTGGCTGCTGGCGCGTCCCCGCGGATGGCTGGAGCAGATCCGCTGGGGGGTGCTGGACCTGTCGGGGCCATACCGGGCCGCGTTCGACGCCGCGCTGGCTGATGCCGGCCAGGTCGCGGACGCCTTCCATGTGGTGCGGTTGGGCAACACCGCCCTCGACGAGGTCCGCCGCAGAGCCCAGAACCAGACCCTCGGGCATCGTGGCCACAAGCACGACCCGCTGTATCGGGCCCGCAAGCTGCTGGTCTCGGCGTCAGAGACGATCACCGACGCCGGACGGGTCCGGCTGCGGGGCCTGCTCGACGCCGGCGACCCCCACAGCGAGGCCAAAGACGCCCGGCACCGCTGAAGAGACCCTCAGAAGCATCTATGACATCACCGACGCCGAGACCGGCGCGGCGACCGTCGCCCAGCTCGCCTCGGACCTGCAGGACCCCGGCATGCCCACAGAGCTCAACCGACTGGGCCGCGCCCTGTGGCGCTGGCACCACCCCATCTCGAACCGGCACCGGGCCCGAGTCACCAACGCTCCCACCGAAGCCGCCAACAACCTCGCCAAACGGGACAAACGCGCCGCCTTCGGGTCCACTGACTTCAACAAATACCGAATCCGCGCCCTGCTCTACGCCGACAAACCCAACTGGACACTGCTCGACACCCTCACTACACCCTGAAACGCGGAGAGCCACGAAACAGGTGGTGCCCTGGAAGCGGCCGTTGATGGGCCTCCCCGTACCGGAACTGTTGGTGCAGTGCCAGATGCCCGACAAGGTGAGGGTGCCGGGGTCATCTACGACGCTGAGCCGACCGGCGCTGCGGAAATGACAGGGGCCCCTCGCAAGCGAAGGGCCCCTGGTCTTGAGCGGCGAAGCGCTCAGGGTGTTATGTCCTAGTCATGTTGACAGGGTGTGACGAGCATTTACCGGAAGCAGCTCGTGGCCTGACAGTCCGTCCAGTTGTCGGCGAGTCCGATCAAGCGCCGTCGAGGAGGCCGAGGCCGCGGGTCAGGAACGACGCCATCTGCGCCCTAGTCACCGGATCGTCAGGACAATACAGCAACGGCCTAGTAGAACAACCCGAAGTGATCCCAGCGGAATACAACGCGGCGATAGCAGCGGCGTGAGTGCTGCCACGATCCACATCGCCGAACCCCGGCGGCTGCGTCGCCGCGGGCAGCTCCAACGCCCGGGTCAGGAACGACGCCATCTGCGCCCTAGTCACCGGATCGTCAGGACAATACAGCAACGGCCTAGTAGAACAACCCGAAGTGATCCCAGCGGAATACAACGCGGCGATAGCAGCGGCGTGAGTGCTGCCACGATCCACATCGCCGAACCCCGGCGGCTGCGTCGCCGCGGGCAGCTCCAACGCCCGGGTCAGGAACGACGCCATCTGCGCCCTAGTCACCGGATCGTCAGGACAATACAGCAACGGCCTAGTAGAACAACCCGAAGTGATCCCAGCGGAATACAACGCGGCGATAGCAGCGGCGTGAGTGCTGCCGCGGCCCACATCGCCGAATTCCGTCGGTCGGGTGCCTGTAGGCCCGGGCGGCGTAGGCCCGGGCGGCGTAAGCCCGGGCGGCGTAAGCCCGGGCGGCGTAGGCCCGGGCCGCGTGATGCGAAGCCTCGCGCGAAGGTCCTCGATGTCGTCTTTGACGGTCACCGCGACGCTCGCCTGGAGCGGGTAGGCGACCGAGGTCGTGTAAGTGAACGTGTTGGTGAGGACCGCGCTGCCGTCGTCGGTGTCGGCATCGCGCGCCGCGTGGACGATCACACTCTTGGCGGTCTCCCAGTTACTGGTGGTGAACGTGAGGCTCGTCGTAGGGGGTTGTACGTCGGTGTTGTCGGAGGTGACAGCCACCGTCACATCGCCTTGCGGCTTGCCTTCGAGTTCGACCCAGTAGAGGTGGGTGCTGCCCTCTGTGACGGTCAGAGTGTCCGGCGTGACCGACACGACCGGCTCGTTGTCTTGGATCGTGCCGGTAGCGACGCGTTTAACGATGTCGATCGTCTCGAACGCACTGGGTGTTGCCGTGGCCATCATGGCGTTGGAGAGGCTCAGGGTGAGCGTCTCGTCATCTTCGTCGATGTCGTCGCCCACGACGACCACGTCGATGGTGTGGCTGGTTTGGAACTCGGTAGCGGACACACTGACGCTGGTGAACGTCAACACACCGGACAGCGGGAACGCGCCGGAAGCGGATGACGATGTGTGGTCGTCACCAAGGGTCGAGGTGTCGGCCTCTATGACATAGTCGACAGTGACCTCGCCTTCGGGGACGCCCTTGAGACTGACCGTGAACTGCAGATTCCTAGCCTCGCTGGCACCGTGCTCGGGCTCCTGTATGGCGACGTCGGCGACGGTGAGTCGCGGCGCGCCGTCGGAGTCGAGAATGGTACCAATCGCGGAGGACGGCTCGCCGATCTCGCCACCGGCGGTCACCTCGGTGAGCCGCACCGTGAACTCCTCGTCGTCTTCGACGACATCGTCACCTTTCAGCCGCAGCCCGAACTCGCCGGCCGTGACACCCGGACGGAAGGTCACCTCCTTGGATCTGCTGGATCTGCTCACCTCGTAGTCGTCGTCACTCTCGGCGGTCCCGTCTACCGCATCCCACTTGGCGGTGACGTCATACGCGGCCTCGCGATCGAGGACCATCTCGAAAGAGATGGTGCTGCTCTCGAACTGGGCGATGTCGGAGGAGATCGAGACGCGGGGACGCGGCTCGTTGTCGATGATGATGGCTTCAGCATTGCTGTTGCCGCCCACCTCGGCGCTGCCGTCGGGGCTGCGCAGAGACACCCTGAACCACTCATCATGTTCGGCGATGTCGTCGTCCATGACGGTCACCACGAACACGGCGGTCTGCTCACCGGGAGGGATCTCGAACTCTACGTTGCTCAACGGCGCGAAGTCGTCAATTGGAGTAGCACGGGAGACATTCAAGACATTGGAGCTGCGTGTGGTGGCGTCGAGTTTCACCGTGCGTCCGCTCGGCGACACCAGACGCGCCTCGAAGACGGCTCGCCCGTCGTCTTCGTCTGCCGTGGTGTCGAACACCACTACCTGCGGCGGGCTGTCGTTGTCGGTGATCGTCACAGTCCCAGAAGCGCTAGACACGATGCCCAAAGAGCGAGTGGACAGTTCGACGGTGAACGTCTCGTCGTCCTCGTCGACGGTGTCATCAAGCAGCGGCACGTAGAGCAGCGCACTCTGCGAGCCAGCCGTGGTGAACGTCAAGGTGCCCGACGACTTTTCGTAGTCGGCACCGGCTTTCGCCGTGCCGTCCTTGGTCCTCCAGTCAACGGTCGCAGCGTGCAACAGGGGTTTGTCCAACGTAACAGACAAGTAGACTGCTGCCGACCCCTCACCTATTCCCAACTTACTCTTCGATAACAGGTGTTCGACTCTCATCGTCGCGTCGGAGTCGTTGTCTTGGATCGTGCCTGTGGCCCGGTCGACTCCCAGCCTTGCGACCGCTGGCGCGGCCGGCCATATCACGACGTTGAAGTTCTCGTCGTGTTCAACGGATTCGTCATCGACGATGTCGATCTCAATGTATTCGGTCGTTGCGCCGTCCGCGAAGTGGACCCTGCCGACTTTCTGGTTGAAGTCTTGTCCGGGTGTCGCGTGGGTGGCAGAGCCGGTGGTCGACTCGGTCCGGTAGTAGACGTAGAGGTTGTCGTGGCCTACCGACTCCGACAGCGTCACCTCGAACCGCGCTTTCTCGCCCTCCCTGACCGGTGCCGCGTCAGCAATGGACACGGTCGGCGGATTGTCCGCGTCGACGATCGTGCCCGTAGCCCGACCTCGGGCCAGCTTTACCCAGTCCGGGTGGGAGGAGTGGCGGATAAACGGGAGGTTTAACCTCGACGGACCCGACAAGACGACAAGTAACGTCTCATCGTCTTCGTCGATGTCGTCGCCTCGCACTTCGACCGTGACCGTCTTTTCGGAGTCGCCCGGATCGAAGATCAGCTCCCCGTCGGAGTACGTGTAATCCACGCCTTCCGTGGCAGAGCCTCGAACAACAGTCCATCTCACGATGTCGGTTGCTCCTGCTGTGATACCGAACCGCCGCACCGTGAATTCCATATTCGTGACGTCATCACCTGTAGCGGGCTCGACCACAGTGACGTCGTCGATCTGCAACCATGTCGGCGGCTGCGTGATAATGTGCGTGGGGCTGGTCGCGCTGCGGCTCAAGCTGACGGTCTCGGCGACGAACATGGTGTCGTAGATTCTGCCCGTCGCGGTCTTGTTGATGACCTGGGCGTTGACCACGTCAGAGAGAGACACGGTGAACGTCTCCTCGTCTGGTTCGTCGCTGGCATCGCCGAGCACCTCGACCTGGAACGTCTTCTTGGTTTCGCCTGGTTGGAACGTGAGCTTAGGTTCGCCGCTAACGCTAACGCTAACGGCGGTGACGGCGGTGTAATCAGCGGGAGCGGTGGCGGTGTCGTCGGCGGTCCACCAATCAGCTGTCACTGTCCGCGTGCTAGGGGCGCTGAGCGTCGCAGTGAACTCCATATGAGCTGTGCTGCCGTCGGCGGGTTCTTCCACCCAGGCGTCGGTGACCGCCAAGATCAGCGGATCACTGTCAGTGATGGTGCCGTCGACAGTCCGGTCGACGGAGAGCGTCGCGTTGGAGGCACCTGACAGCTCGACCTCCACCGTCTCGTCGGATTCGGCGCTGGCGTCGTTGAGCAGTCTGACGACGAACTCCTTGGAGATTTCGCCCGGCGCGAACACTACTCTGCCCGCAGCAGGCACAAAGTCCGACCAAGGTGTGGCTGTGCCGCCGTCGGTGGTCGCCCAGTCGGCGGTGACGGTGCGGGAGATCGCACGATCGAGGCTCACTGTGAACTGCAATTCTTGCCCGGGAAAATTCTCGGCGGCGGACGGCGGGTCCCCGAACGACACCACGGACACGGGAAGTGCATCGTTGTCTCTGATGGTGCCGATGGCTATCGGATCGGCCGTGGATGCGTTCACTGCTTCCATCAGCTCTACTATGAACGTCTCGTTGTCTTCGTCGATGTCGTCGCCGACCACATCGACCGTGAATGTCTTGACGGTTTCACCCGGTTCGAATGTGAGCAGCCCACTGCCCTCGTAGGTGTAGTCGGCGGTTGCGGCAGCGGAGCCGGGGACCAGATCGTATTCGATCAATACAGTTTTGGCGCTCTGCTGGCTGAGCTCAACCGTGAACTTCATGGGTTCTGCGGGGTCGCCTGTGTCTGGCTCCTCCAGCTCTGCGTCCTTGATCGACAGCGACGGCGCTGCGTCGTCGTCAATGATCCAGAACTCCAATATCGACCCGCTGTTGATTTCCAGATCCACGTTCTGTGTACATGCGTCTATTGGCTGCACATAGAATTTCTCAACGTCCTCGTCGATGTTGTCGCCGAGCACATCGACTGTGAACGTCTTGACGGTTTCACCTGGTTTGAACGTGAGCTCGATGCTCTTAGGAATGTAGTCGTCGCCAGCGGTGGCGGTTTGGCCGACGACGCCGTAGTCGGCCGTCTCGTAGCATAAGATTACTATCTTCTCGCTTGCCCAAGAGAGCTCCACATTGAACGTCACTCGCTGTCTCGTGTGGGACTCGATAAGGAACGGCAGGGCTGCAAAACGGCTCGGGCTGCTGATAGACATGTACGGGTCGGGATCGTTGTCTTTGATGATGAACGTCGCGGTCCCGGTCCCGATAGACCCGTGGGACGGGCTCGACAGCACGACGCTGAACGTCTCGTCGGGTTCGGGGACGCTGTCGTTGATCAACTCCACGTCAATCTGATCGCTGAGAGCGCCCGCTGGGATCGTGAGCATGCCTTGCACGGCAACATAATCCTCGCCCGCGAGGGCGTCGCCGTCCAAAGTCTCGTAGTACACGGTTAAGGGCACGTCGGATTTCGTGTTGAGCCTCACCGTGACTGACTCTGTGACCACCCCCTCATGTGAGCTCCCCCTCCCCTCACGCACCTCCACCTCATTGTTGTCGAACGACACTTCCACGGGATCGTCGTCTTTGATGATGAACGTCCTGGTCCCGGTCCCGATAGACCCGTGGGACGGGCTCGACAGCACGACGCTGAACGTCTCGTCAACTTCGAAGACGCCGTCGTCGATCAGTTGCACCGTAATCTGACCGCTGGTATCGCCCGCTTCGATCGTGAGCGTGCCTTGCACGGCAACATAATCCTCGCCCGCGAGGGCGTCGCCGACGTAGTCGTTAGTCGAGTAGCTCTTAGTCTCGTAGTTCACGGTGAAGGGCACGTCGGTTTCCGTGTCGAGCCTCACCGTCAATGACACTGTGCCCTCCCCCTCACGCACCTCCTCTTCATTGTTGTCGAACGACACGGAGAGGGGATCGTCGTCTTTGATGGCGACCGTCACGGTCCCGACCCCGATATCCGCATCCGCGATATCCGCGTTGGACGGGCTCGACAGCACGACGCTGAACGTCTCGTCAACTTCGAAGACGCCGTCGTCGATCAGTTGCACCGTAATCTGACCTCTGGTCTTGCCCGCTTCGATCGTGAGCGTGCCTTGCACGGCAACATAATCCTCGCCCGCGAGGGCGTCGCCGTCCAAAGTCTCGTAGTCCACGGTGACGGGCACGTTGAATGTCTTGTAGAGCCGCACCCACAAGTCCACCTCGCTCCCCTCATCCCCATCCGTTTTCTCCTCCGCGAACGACACGGAGAAGGGATCGTCGTCTCGGATGATGACCGTCACGGTCCCGACCCCGATATCCGCGTGGGACGGGTTCGACAGCACGACGCTGAACGTCTGGACGGCTTCTTCGGCGACGCTGTCGTCGATCAACTGCACTTCAATCTGACCGCTGGTAGACTGCGCTGGGATCGTGAGCGTGCCTTGCACGGCAGTATAATCCTCGCCCGCGAGGGCTTTGTCGTCCAAAGTCTCGTAGTCCACGGTGACGGTCTTGTCGGTTGCTTTGTCGAGAGTCACCGACAAGGTCACCAGGTCCCCCTCATTTCCATACACTCCTCTATCCGTGAACGACACGGTCGGGGTCTCCTCCTGGGCCGCGGCCTGGCCGACGGCGGCGAGCATCGCCGCGAGCATCGCCACGGGGGCAGCGACTGCGGCGACCCTGGCGAAGAGGCCCCCTACCGGGGCTGAGGGTGCAGATCGGGCATGGAGCACGGTTGCCTCCTATTGGTCAGATCAAACGGCGATCAGGCAGTCGCCGATCTGGGCGGCTGCGATCTGTAGCGGTCGACGGAACTGTAGCGGTCGAAGGAGATGGGCGACCCGGCCTGCGCCGGGCAGATAGCAGAAGGTCTGAGACGGCAGCCCCCAAGAGGCAGCGGGCGATGCCGATGATCGTAGCACCCCAGCCCCATGCCCTGGTCCGCATGTTCTGCGGGGCGGAGAGAAACCAGCCCCGGCCACGGTCATGCCAGGACCGGCCAACAATGCAAAGGCGGTCCCACGACCCCGGGATCTGCTCACGACTCTGCCGACCGTACGGTCAGCGCGCCCCAAGGGACTGGCAGTCGCCCGGGACGACGGAGAGGTCGTAGCAGGATCTTCGGGTGATTTTGATTATGCTCATCTGACTAGATACTCACTCGCTCGACTATTAGTTCCAAGTCAGCTTAGCGTAGCCGCCAAGGGACGTAAACACCACTTGTACAGACGGCACCGCGACGGGCGGTGCCGAGCCCGACTCGGACGGCACGACTTCGCCGCCCGGCAGCCGGTCCGTGAAGTCGGCCTCCGACCGCCGCGCCGACAAGGCGCCGCGTGCTCGCTCGGCGTCCCATGCACCTGATCAGCTCCGACATGGGCGATCATCCCGGCGTCGAGAATGCCGAGCACGTCGTCGCGCCCGTAACGGGCCCGGGGCGCCCCCCGCCGTTCCCGGGTCGAGGACTCGTCGAGGACCGACCGGCGGTACTCGCCGTGTATCGCATCCATCCACCGCGCGTAGGCCCTCACCGGACGGTCCAGTCGCACGGCGTGCTGAAGGACGACGTAGCCGATCGGCTCCATGGCGCCGCTCGGCATGCCCAGACCCTCCAGACCCGAGATCTCTCTCGCTCGGGCCAGGCGCGACTTCCATTGCTTGCGCCACCTGCGGAGTGTCGGACCGAGGTTGCGGAGGCCCTGCAGCGAGAACAGGTCGGAGGCGAGAGGCACCACCACGAAGTCGGCGGCGATCAGCGCGGCCCGGTTGATAGCGCCGAGGTTGGGCCCCACGTCGATCAGAACGAGATCGGCCTCGGCTTGCTCCCTGGCCCGACCCAGCACCCGGCTGAGGGCCGTGATCACACGGAAAGCACGCTCGCCTCCGTCGAGACACTGCGGCCACTGGCTCGAGAGCTCATCCTCGGCCTCCGAAAGGGCGAGATCGCCGGCCACGAGCCCGAGCGGAGGCCATGGGCTCATCACGGCCGGTGGGGCGACGTCACCCGTGCCCCGCAGCAATGGCGTCAGCGCGCCGTGGATCGTCTCACGTGGGGGATCCGGGGTCCACAGATCGTCTGCGTCACGGTCTGCGAGGAACATGCCGGCGAGGTTGGCCTGGGGGTCCAGATCGGCCGCTACCACGCACACCCCGAGATCGGCGCACATCCAGGCCAGGTGATAGACGAGGTTGGCCTGGGGGTCCAGATCGGCCGCTACCACGCACACCCCGAGATCGGCGCACATCCAGGCCAGGTGATAGACGAGCGACGTCTTGCCGACGCCGCCCTTGTTGTTGAAGAAGGCGACAGCCGTCATCGCGGCGACCTCGACGGCCTTACCGTCGCTCGCACCCATGTGTGCTGCACATCGAACTCGGGCTCCGGGTTGCCATTGGCTGCCAGCGCCTCGCGGGCCAGTGGTATTCCCAAGCCGAAGTGCTGGACGAAACCTAGATTGCGCATGACCTCCGCAATCAGGTCCGACTCGAGATCGACCAGCATCTCTGCGAGTTCGGCGTCGCTGTATCCGTCGGACGGCACTCCGCAACAGTACCGCCGGCATGGGCTGACGACGGGAGAGATCGGATTGGAGGCGGGCCGGCGGCCGGCGAGCCCGGCGATCGCGGGAATCGGGCGCGAGCAGTGCTGCCGCGCCGATCGGGGGGTAGGCGGACACTGTCGCATCGATCAACGGCTCGACTCAAGTGCTGCCGCGCCGATCGGGGGGTAGGCGGACACTGTCGCATCGATCAACGGCTCGACTCAAGTGCTGCCGCGCCGATCGGGGGGTAGGCGACGGTAGGCGACGGCAGTCAGGCCGAGCCCTCGACCTCGGCGGTGCGCTCATCGCGGCCACCGCGGCCGCGAACGGCCTGGCGCTCGCCACCAGGAACACTCGAGACTTCGAGGGTCCCGACCTCGAGGTTGTCGACCCATGGCGCTAGCCGGCAAGGAACCCGTCGAGCACCCGATCGAGGATGAACTCCTCGTGCACGATCAGCCTTCGGGCGTCGAACAGGTCTTCGAGTCCGGGGTCCCACGGCGTAGGGCCACAGCCTTTCGAGTCGCGATCCAGTCGCACGCCGTCGCGTTCAGCCCGACGGACCGCTTCGTTGTAGTCCTTCGCGTCCATCTTCCAAGGACGGCAGCCGAGGTCGTGCATGCGCCGGCAGATGGCAAGCCCGGCTGCGTCGAAGTCGCCGTGGTACCGGAGGCGGGCTCCGGACTCCTGCAGTTGCTGCACCAGTGTGGTCACTGCAGTGGTGGGGTTTCCGTTGGCGGCAACCACGCAGCATCCCAGCCCGCGCTCGGCTGCGGCCTCCACGAGGCGCGGGTTCTCGACTACGAGGACGGGAGTGCCGGCAGGCGCCCTCAACGGGTGCCGGAGCATGGCGAGGAGGCTGATATGAAGGGGCAGGCTGGCACCGGTGCAGGCTCTAACGGCGAGGTCGATCGGGGAGTTCCCCGTCACGGGAATCGCCCACGTCAGCGCAGGTGCCGACACCCGGTCGGCCTGGATTCCCGAAGCCTCCCACAGTTCGCGGCCCTCGAGCGGCTCGCCGAGACGGCAGCGAAGGGCCCGCCTCACCAAGGACGCCAGTCTCGTGCCCTGGTCGAGCGCGTGCGACGAACCGAACAACGCGGCGGCCAACTCGGTGCGGCCGGCGCTGACAGGCTCCGTCTGATCGAGCGTGCTGTCGGTGCGCAGCCCGCATATGTGATGGCCGGAGCGGCCGGCGCTGACAGGCTCCGTCTGATCGAGCGTGCTGTCGGTGCGCAGCCCGCATATGTGATGGCCGGAGCGGCCGGCGCTGACAGGCTCCGTCTGATCGAGCCGGTCAAGAAGGCGGCGGACACCCCCGGCAAGGCTCACGGTCTCCTCCTCTTCGAGCCCGCTGAGCAGACCTGCGCCGACGACTCCCTCAGCCCATTGGGCCGCCCATGGCTCGGGCCAGTCGGCTACGGCGAGTTCCAGTGCGGTTCGGGCCGCCGCGGCGCGCCGGCGGGCAGTGCGCCGCTGCGCAGCCTCGTTCGACGGCGGACAACCGAGCCGGGTCAGAGCGCTGCACAAGTCATTGCCGATGCCGCGGTCGACGAGGGCCGCTTCGAGGTCGGCCAAGCCGAGGCGGCCCGTCGGCCGGCGACCCAGCAGCGATTCGAGAGCCAACTCCCCGGAGGGGCCGAGATCCGGCCGGGCCACCATGCCGCGTCGCTCCGGTCCTGACCGGTCGAGTTGTCGTCGGGCGGTCGCCCACAGCGGCTGCAGCCCCTTCTGCAAGAGCGGCTCCGGGACGGGCCGGGTCGTCACGGGGTACCGGGGTGTGGCGGTTGCAGCCCCTTCTGCAAGAGCGGCTCCGGGACGGGCCGGGTCGTCACTGCCGCAGCCGGTGGGAGCGCGCAAACTCCCCGGTCCGGAGCCGCAGCGGGCGGGGCCGCAGCGTCCCAGCAGAGACCCCCGTTCGATCCGGGGCGCCCGCATGACGATCCCGCGGACGTGGCGTCGGGTGCGGGCCAGTCACAGCAGAGACCCCTGTTCGATCCGGACGTCCGCGGTGTAGCGCCAGGCCGCGGGCAGGAGCCGCACAGGCTCGCCGCGCGCGTCGATGAGCCGGTGATCTGCAAGGAGCTCGAGAGCTGTATCCGCGAGGGCCTCGGGATCGTCAGCGAGCCGCGACCAGTAGCGGCGGTGCTCAGCCGCCAGCGAAGCCACGAGCTCGACGACCTCGGATCGCGAGACCGAGGTTGAACCGCTCGCCGTCAGCCGATCGACCAGCAGCAGCGCGGCGTGGGTCACGGTGCCGCTGCGGGGAAACCGGCTGTCGGTCATGCCGTCTTGCGGGTCGATGGCCGCCAGACCCTCGGCCCGGACTTCGAGCCGCAACCCGAACATCTCGTCGAAGATGCGGGACTCCTCGCCGAGGCGCCGCCTCAGCTCCGCCCACTCGTCGCCGGAGAGGTCGCTGCGGTACAGCACCGGCTCCTCCAGAAGGGCCGAGCGCATCCAGGCCCGCGACGACGACCGGCGCACCTCGGAACGGTCCAGCAGGTCCTCGACGGTCTCCGAGCGGGCCAACACAGGCAGCGGCAGCAGAGCGACACGGTCGGGCCGGATCCGCAGCACCGCGTCGGCCTCGCTGTCGTTTGCGTAGCGGTCGACCCGGTCGTGGGCCTCGCTGGCCGCGCCGTGGCGGATCATCCACTTGAGCGCCGCTACGAGGGCGCGGCGGTCAGAGGCCGTCTCGGTCACCGACACCCCGGCCTCGGTCGCGGCCGAGCGGATCTCGTGCAGCAGGTCGCGCAGGCTGATAACGCTCGGACCCGAGGCCACGGCTGCCAGCGCGAGCGCGAGCATCGTGTACTCGCGCACCGAGAACAGCCGCCCGGGATCCGCGGCCGTGCGCAGCGCGCGGCGCTCCACGACGACGGTCGACTTGAAGAGGCGGGCTGTGTCCGCGGTCACTTCAAGGCGGTACCCGAACCTCTGCGTGAACCAGCGGTCCAAGTCGTGCTCGTAGCGCCTGACCAGCCGGAAGGTGTCGGGGTCGCTCTCCGACAGGACCAGCGGGTGCTCGGCCAGATGGCGGGCCGCGGCCCTCAAGTCGAGTTCCCGGCGAGGATCGACGGATGCGGGTGCGGGTGCGGCTGTGGAGGTCATGTCGCCGCTCCTGCCATCACCATGTCTTCGGGCGCCTCGTCTTCAGACGTCTCAGCATGGCGTAGGACCGCCGCGCCCGCGGCACCGGCCGGCCCGTCCGACGAAGCCGGTGCCGCCGCCTCGACAGCGACGACGGGGGCGACGGACACGACTAGGCCGTGCATCACGAGCCGGCCCTCGGGACATTCGACGGTGGTGCTCGCCCCCTCGATCCGCTGGACCGTGCACCGGACTCCGTGCTCGGTCACCGTCCGCACGTCGGAGTGCGCGTCGCCGGCGTGCCCTGACCGGCTGATCAGGTCTCGCAACATCGAGAAGCCGGCCACTGACATCTCGGCGCCGTCGACGCGGCCCCGGGAATCCGCGCGGTGCAGCAGTTCTGCGGCGGTGGCCTCTGCGGCGACACGGCTGCGTTCGCGGTCTTGCCGGATGCGCTCGCGTTCGCGCCGACGGTCGCGCACTGGTGTCGGCCTGCCGCGCGCCGTCGTGTCGCCCCGCTCACGCAACGAGACCGGCACGACAGCGCGGGGAGCGTCCTGCCAGGACGTGGTGGAAGGCGCCGGGTCGTCGGCATCCGCTGACAGTGTCCCCAGGCACCGGCACGAGACGAGGCCGAAGGCCGCCGCGGCGATCCCGTGCGCCTCGGCGGCGGTGGCGGCCCGGTCGAAGAACCCGGCGAGGCGCAAGAAGTCCGAGCGCCTCGACGTCGTGCCCAGACCGGCACGCGACAGCCGGGTCACGTTGGCGGTCAGGGTGCGCACAGCCGCCACCGCTTGACGCGTCAGCTGATCGAGCCGAGAGGTGCGCCCCGCCGGAGCCGCGAACCACTCTGCCAGGTGCTCCCAGTCCCTGGCCGCGCTGCCGGGCAGGCGGCGCACGGCGACGCTGCCTGCGAGTCCGGCGTCGTCCACCCGCGCGGCCAGGCCGCCGCTCAGCCGGTCCAGCAGCTGCGGCAGCCGGGGCAGCAGGGCATCGAGGCGGCGGGCGATGGGACGCGTCATGCGCTCGATCTCGGCCAGCTGCTCGGAGACGTAGGTGACCAGGACCCCCGCGAACAGCTGCACCTCGTCGGCGTTGAGGTCGTAGCGGCTCTGCCACTGGTTGAGGTCTGCGAAGAACTGGGTCAACTCGGTGGTGAAGAGCTCGTGGACGTCGAAGACGGAGCGAACCTTGCCGGCGAGATCCTCCGCTGATGCACCCTCGAAGTTCTCGGCGGCGTCGCCGAGTTCGCGCAGAGCGCGGTCCAGGTCGCGCAGACGTCCCGCCTGGACGTCGGCGATCTCGTCCACCCTGGAGAGCACCCCCTCGGCGATCCGGAAGACCTCCTGCCCGGCGCGGGTGATCAAGTACCGGTTGCGGCGCCGGTAGTAGTCCTCGAGGCTCGACGGGTTGCCGACCGAGGACGAGGCTGTCAGGTTCCCCCAGCCCCGCAGGCTCTCCAGCCGGTCGGCGACCACGGCCGGATCGATTCCACCGCCCTTGACGGCCGGCTCGGCCGCGACCTCCTCCGGCGTGAACTCAGCGAAGAACGTCCCGGCGAACACGCCGAGGATCGTTCGATAGTCGCGCCACTCCGGCGCCGCCAGATACCGGAACAGCAGCCGGGCGCGATCCGCGGAGTCGGGGAGCTCCGCTGCCGCCGTCATGTCTGCGGACGCCCGGACCGGCGGGGAACACATGTGACCGACCCCCCCGGGGAGCTCCGCTGCCGCCGTCATGTCTGCGGACGCCCGGACCGGCGGGGAACACATGTGACCGACCCCCCCGGGGAGCTCCGCTGCCGCCGTCATGTCTGCGGACGCCGTTCGAGCGTGGCGCCGTCCCACCGATAATGCTCCAGCAGGATGGCGCCGAGCCTGGCGTCCCTCACGACCTCGGTTATGGCCAGTTCGGGCACGGTCGCGTGCGTGCCCCACAGCCTCTCGCTGGTGGCGATCAGGTCGAGGTCGAGGTCGACGAGCAGCCCGAACAGCTTGGCGTGGTTGTCTTCGGAGACCTTGGCGAAGGCGTCGTCGAGAACGACGAACCGGGCCACGGCCCGCCCTTCGTGGCCGCTCTCGCCGGCCTGCTCCGCCATGGAGTCGCACGACGCCGCTACCGCCGCGAACAACGGCAGATAAGTCACGAGCTTCTTCTCGCCCTCCGACAGCGGCGTGTTCCGGCTCAGCCTCCTCTCGTTGTCACGGGGGCGTTGCACCATCACCGCCATGTCGTGCCACCGCTTGTAGTCGAGCGCCTCGGAGATGAGCCGGCGGTAGGGGACGTCGGGCTGGAGGGCCCGGGCCTCCTGCAGGTGGTCGGACAACGCTCGGCGCAGTTCGCTCTCATCGTCCGGGGTGCGGAGTTCGGGCAGCTTCGTGAGCAGGTCGATCATGCTGTTTGTGGCCGGGTCGAGTTCGCCGGAGCGTCGCCACCGCAGGCGAACCCCGACATCGTGGGCCGTCCTGACCGAGCCCAGGCGCTCGTTCATCCTCTTCACCAGCCTCGCCGCGCCGTGGACACGCTCGGCGATCTCGCGTGCGATGAGGCCCTGCAGCAACTCCCGCAGAGCTTCGCTCTGCTTGTGATCGAGCAGAGCGACCATCTGGTCGCGCTGGTCCGAGACAGCCCGAGCAGAGGCCGCCAGCGGTGCTCTTCCCGACGGCCCGGTTACCTCCACCACGAGCGGAAGGGCCGGATCCGGCTGAAGCGGCTCCACATCCCATCCCGCTCCCAGCGTGTCACGTCGCCGCCTCAACGACTGCCTGACGCTGTCGGCGGTGATCCTCGC
Source organism: Acidimicrobiales bacterium (assembly GCA_965116865.1). Lineage (GTDB taxonomy): Bacteria > Actinomycetota > Acidimicrobiia > Acidimicrobiales > Aldehydirespiratoraceae > Aldehydirespirator. Next base: position 2,333,035 of record OZ220727.1, read on the forward strand.
CGTGCCGTTCGAGCCGTCCATGCCCTGGGATGCGCCGGCAGACCGGTCCCGGTCGGTTGCGGACCCGGAGCCGGGCGCCTCACCCGCTTCGACGACGGGCCTGCCGCTCCTGTCCGAGTCCCGGTCGGTTGCGGACCCGGAGCCGGGCGCCTCACCCGCTTCGACGACGGGCCTGCCGCTCCTGTCCGAGTCCCGGTCGGTTGCGGACCCGGAGCCGGGCGCCTCACCCGCTTCGACGACGGGCCTGCCGCTCCTGGTCGAGACATCGCCGCCTGTCCCGTCGAGCAGACGGTCGACGGCATCCAGCACCTGGCGCAGACCCTTCGAGCCTGTCGCTTCGCTCACGACCGGTGCAGGCGGATCGCCGGCCGGCGCTGAGACGGCGTCGAGCAGACCGGGCACAGCGAGCGCCTCGATGAACGCCGCCCGGGCCTCCTCGCAGGCGTCCTCGGCCCGGGCCCGCTCCTCGCCGGCCGTCCGTGCCGAAGCCTGCGCCTCCGCCCGGACTTCCACCGCTTCGTCTCGCTGCTCGCGGACCTCCGGCAGGAGATCCTCGACCTGCCCCAACTCTGCCCGGCAGCGGTCGCGCGTGGACACAACCTCCGCGTACTCCGCGCCGATGCTGTCCTCGATGGTCGCCAGGCGGGCGCACTGGCGGTCGTGCTCGGACTCGATCCCGGACAGGTCGGCCCGCTCGGCGCGTAGGTCCGCATGGGCCGCTCGCCGGCGGGCCGCGGTCCCGCGCCAGCCGTCTAGCGAGCGTGTCAGAGCCTCCAGCAGCGATCGGCACCTGTCCAGGCCGGCGTTCAGACCGCGCAGATCGTTGCGCACCGCATCGAGGCCGCCGCGGTCCTGCGGGAGTTGGAGCGTCACCGCGACACGCTGGAGCTCGTTCGAGGCGCCGGCCGCGGCTCGCTCTGCCTCGCGGCGTTCGGCGGCGGCCGCGTCTCTGTTCGCGTCTGCCTCGTCGACAGCGCGGGCCGCGGCCGCCACATCGGCGGCGGCTGCGAGGATCGCAGCGTCGGAGGGGAGACGTTCTTGGAGTCTCCGAGCCTCTGCCAGCGACGATCGGCACCGGTCCAGTTCCGCCTCGCTGGCGCGCACGACGGCCAGAGCCGAGGCCAGCAGGGCCGACGCTTCCTGCCGCTCGCGTTCCAGCGCCTCCCGGCGGGCGGTCGCCCCGACGAACTCGGGCCGGTCCTTGAGATGGCGACCGTGCAGAGCGCCGACCCTGAAGGAGCCGTCGGCGGCCGCAACCGTGGCGGCGTCGCTCGACGGGTCGCAGGAGATCGACTGGAGCAGTCGGACCACCGAATCCGTGTCCACCCTGTTGTCGAGGCGGGCCGGGACGGTCGCGTCGAGGCAGGCGCTGAGAGGGTCGGCCACCGGTTGCGCCGCGACTGCGACGAGTTCACCGCCGGCCAACTCGAGGCCTCCACCCTCCAGCAGCCGGGCGGAGAGCAGGCCCGAGGACTCGAGAGCGGCCTCCAGTCCGCAGCGCTCGGCCTCGGTGAGGTGCGCCTTGAAGTCGATCAGATCGGCGAGGCAGTAATCGGCTTCAGTCTGCCAACCGAGTCTGGGAGGCTCAGGCTCGGTGCGGTCGGCCAGCGCATCCACCAGGTCTCGTGCCTCAGTGGCCGAGGCCCGCTCGCCGCTCAGCCGGACCTCGATCGCAGCAGCAGACTCGTGCCAGTGTCCGATCAGTTCCTCGCACGCAGACGACAGCTCGGTCCGCAAGGTCTCGACAGTGTCGGAGGCGGCAGCCGGCGCCGAGTCCACGACGGCGTCCGAAGTCACCGAACCGGCCGACGCCTCGCCCCCGCCGGAGCCCGGCGCCGACGCCGAGCCCATGACGGCGCTCGATGTCACCGTGTCTGTCGCCGAGCCGTCCGACACGTCGCTGCTGCCGGAGCGAGCATCAGTCCGCTGGTGCGGCAAGCCGGGGACGGGCTGGCAGCCGTCCGGAACCTCGACATCGCCGGAGCGAGCAGCCAGTGCCGCATCCGCCGGCGAGCCGTCACCGGCCGGCTCGCCAGCGTCCTGCCCGGCCGCAGCGAGGACGGACGCTCCGTGCGTCTCCAAGCCTGCGCTCCGAAGCACAGGTCCGGCCTCCGACGCCCAGAGCCGGGCGCTGTCATACCACTCGCGGCGTGCCGCGACCAGGCGCTGGTCCTGCTCGGCCAGACGGCCCGAGCAGCGGTCGGCTGCACCGGAAGCATCCTCGTGCCTCGACTCGGCCCGACTGAGAGCGGTCTCGGCGGCGTCGAGCGCGGCCCGAGCCTCATCGACTTCGTCGATGGCCGTCTGCCGAGCGAGGACAGCTCCGCTCGTCGCGTTGAGCCCACTCAGCATCGCCGAGTCGTCGAACGTGTCGGCGGGCTCGGATGCGCCGCCTTCAGCGAGTGCGGTCTCGGCGAGGTTGATCGGCCCGGGCGGGCGGCGACCGATCCTGCAGAGCTCGCTGAGCTCGGCCGCGTCCGCGACCTCGACGTTGAGCGCGGCCACATCGCGGCGGCCGCGCCCGCCGGCCTCCAGCAACTCTCCGGTGGCTGATTCCAAGCGCTCCTCGCTCCTGGCGACCCGGGCGGCGGCGTTCTCGCGCCGCCGGGCCAAGTCGGCCACGAAGTCTCGCAGGGCGTCGAGCTCCTGACCCTCGCGGTAGGCACGCGACTCCTCGAGCGCGGAGATCTCGCTTCGCAGGCGGTCGGCTGTGCGCTCTTGTTCTTCGATGGCATCGCTCAGCCGGACAACCTCCGCCTCGGCCGCCTCCGCGGCCCGCTGCTTGTCCTTCTCGTCGCGGGTGCGGCCTCGCTGTCGGGACAGCCGGGAGCGTCCCTCGGCCGCGCGCCGCCGCAGTTCGTCGGCGCAGTAGGCGCGGTACACGTCGAGCAGGCCGCCGATCGCTTCGGACGTGCGTTCCAGGTCGGTCACGTTGCGGCGGTGCTCCTCGAGGTCGTCGAGCGGCTGGGCGGCCTCGGCCAGCGCCTGCTCCGAGAGCTGCGGAAGCGCCTCGACCAGATGCTCGGGCAGTTCGATGTCGATGCGGTCGCCCACTCGGGGACTGCGAACCACATGGATGAGTCCGATGTGCTGATCGATCGGCACGCCGCCGAAGAGGCGCTGCTGCACGGCATGCCGGTAGTCGGAGCGGCGCCGGTCGCCGAACACCTCGTCGCCGTCGAGAGCGGCGCGAAGCCCCTCCGCGGACAGCGGCTGCCCGCCCACCACGAGGTCGACATCGCGGCCGGGTCGCTTCGAGGTGACGAACCACCAGGTCGACACGCTGTCGGACTGCCGGTTGGCCCTGATCCCGCAGCCGCACACGAAGTGCTCGCCCCGACGCTCGAACTCGATCCACAGGTAGCCCACCGGCTGCGGGTCGTCCCGCCCGCTGAGCATCCAGGACTTGAGGATGCCGGTCTGCTCGCCGGCGGCGTCGATCCGGCCCGGACGGGCGGTCAGCAGGAACGGCAGCAGCATGTTCATGGCCGTCGACTTGCCCGAACCGTTGACTCCCCGCAGCAGCAGCCGCCCCCCGGCGAACTCCAGCACCTCGTTCTCGTACTGGTAGACGTTGACGATCCCGGCCCGGTTCAGCCGCCACCGGCGGCCGCTCGCGCCCTTCGCATGGTCCGAATCGTCCACCCGGCTAGCGTTGCCTACAGCGAGCGCCGCCAGATCGTGCGCGAGCGGATGACGCCGGTCCGAATCGTCCACCCGGCTAGCGTTGCCCACAGCGAGCGCCGCCAGATCGTGCGCGAGCGGATGACGCCGGTCCGAATCGTCCACCCGGCTAGCGTTGCCCACAGCGAGCGCCGCCAGATCGTGCGTGAACGGATGACGCCGGTCCGAATCGTCCACCCGGCTAGCGTTGCCCACAGCGAGCGCCGCCAGATCGTGCGTGAACGGATGACGCCGGTCCGAATCGTCCACCCGGCTAGCGTTGCCCACAGCCGCTTCACTCACATCGGCCAACATAACGCGGGCATGTGACAGCCAAGGCACGCTTCCAGGCAGACGCTCTGCCCCGGTCGGCGGCATGCCGAGCCCGCGTCGAAGCTGCGGACCCACCCCGCGCGGCCTCCGGCCGGCACCGGGAGCGGAGGCAGCGCGCCGATGAAGCCGAGCCCGTCAAATCAGGCCGCTCGGCCGGCGCCGGAAGCGGAACCCCACGAGGGCGGTCCCGTCACCCGCGACGCCCGAACGCGCGCAGCACCGGCCCGTACTCTCTCAGGCGGAACCCCACGAGGGCGGTCCCGTCACCCGCGACGCCCGAACGCGCGCAGCACCGGCCCGTACTCTCTCAGGCGGAACCCCACGAGGGCGGTCCCGTCATCCGCGACTACAGCCGCTCGGCCGGCGCCGGTAGCGGAGGCAGCGCGCTACGACGACCCAGCCCCTGACGACGCCTCTAGCCCGACGGGACCGGGACGGGGGCGGGGTCGATGAGCCGTGGCGAACAGCGCTAAGGCGGAAACGGACTCGTCGCCGACGGGACGGGAACGGGAGCGGGGTCGATGAGCCGGCCCTCGAGCGCGGCCTCGACCTCCTCGGTGCGGTTGAGGGCAGCGATGAGAGCGGTCAGCTTGAGGTTGATCTCAGCCAAGTCCTCGTTGACCTCGGCCACATCCTCCTCGAGGGCCGTGAACCGGGCGTCCATCCTCGCCTCGACGCGGTCGATCCTGGCGTTGGTGTCGTCGATCCTGGCGTTGAAGGTCGTGAAGTTGAACACCAGCAGCGCCACTACGGCCGTGCCGAAAATAGCCTGCAGAGGATTTTCGGCGAACTGCTCCCAGGCCCGCCGCCCGATCCCGGCCGCAGCACGCGCCGCCGACGCCGGCCTCGCGGACGCATCGACGGCGCCCGCGGCGGGGTTCTGGGAATCGGCTGCGCCGGTCATCGCGGGAGCGACCTCCGCGGCTGTGCTGTGGACTGGTGCGATCACGGGAACCTCGCCGGCGACCGCAACCACGACAGCCGCGGCCAAAGACAGACATCGGAACGGCTGCCGCGACGCCCGGCAGCGAGGCCCCACCGAAACTACCGAACAACACATGCCATGTCAACCCCTGAAACACAATTCTCTAGCAACACTGCCCATGCTGTCCCGGTGGGCGGCCCTCTGCTGTCGCACGCCGCCGACATCCGTCTACGGCAGGGCCACCGATAGCCTCCAGCATCGTGGCCGGAGCATCCATGCACGACAAGCTCGAGGATCTGAGGGCCCGCAAGTCCGAGGCGCTGGCGGCCGGGCCCGAGCGGGCCGTGAAGCGCCAGCACGACAAGGGCAAGATGCTGGCCCGCGAACGGCTCGACTACCTTCTCGACGACGGCTCGTTCCACGAACTCGACATGCTCGCCCGCCACCGGGCCCACGAGGCCGGACTCGACGACCGGCCCTACACCGACGGCGTGATCACCGGCTGGGGGACCATCGACGGCCGCAAGGTCTTCGTGTTCGCCCAGGACTTCACCGTCATGGGCGGCGCGCTGGGGGAGGTGTTCGCCGAGAAGCTCCACAAGGTGATGGACCTCGCCGTGTCGGTCGGCGCGCCCATCATCGGCCTCAACGACGGCGCCGGGGCCCGCATCCAGGAGGGCGTCGTCTCCCTCGACGGCTACGGCGGGATCTTCTACCGAAACGTCCAGGCCTCGGGCGTGGTCCCGCAGATCAGCGTGATCCTCGGCCCGTGCGCGGGAGGCGCGGTGTACAGCCCGGCCATGACCGACTTCATCTTCATGGTGCGCTCCAAGTCGCACATGTTCATAACCGGGCCCGACGTGGTGAGGACGGTCACCGGCGAGGAGGTCACCCTCGAGGACCTCGGAGGGGCCACCAGCCACAGCACCAAGTCGGGCGTGGCCACCTTCGTCGCCTCCAGCGAGCACGACGTGCTCGACGACGTGAAGACGCTGCTGTCGTTCCTGCCCTCCAACAACCTCGAGCAGCCCCCGGCGCACGAGCCGGCCGACGACGCCGACCGCGAGTGCCCCGCGCTCGACACCCTGCTGCCCGGCAGCCCCAACGTCCCCTACGACATCAAGGACGTGATCGCCGAAGTGGCCGACGACGGCGACTTCCTCGAGTACCACGCCGCCTGGGCCCGCAGCATCGTGTGCGGGTTCGCCCGCATCGACGGGCGCCCGGTGGGCGTGGTGGGCAACCAGCCGATGGTGCTGGCCGGCGTCCTCGACATCGAGTCGGCCGAGAAGGCGGCCCGCTTCGTGCGCACCTGCGACGCCTTCAACATCGCGCTGGTGACCTTCGTAGACGTCCCCGGCTTCCTGCCCGGCGTCGACCAGGAGCACGGCGGCATCATCCGTCACGGGGCCAAACTGCTGTACGCCTACTGCGAGGCCGCAGTGCCCCGCATCTCAGTCATAACCCGCAAGGCCTACGGCGGCGCCTACGTAGTGATGGACTCGAAGGGCATCGGCTCGGACCTGTCGTTCGCGTGGCCCTCCGCCGAGATCGCCGTCATGGGCCCCCAGGGCGCGGTCGAGATCATCCACCGCCGCGAGCTGGCCGACGCGGCCGATCCTCAGGCCCGGCGCGACGAGCTGGTCGACGACTACACCCAGAAGCTGGCCAATCCCTACGTCGCGGCCGAACGAGGCTTCGTCGACGAGGTGATCGAGCCGTCGCAGACCCGCCGCAAGATCGTGGCCGGTCTGCGGGTGCTGGCTTCCAAGCGCGAGGAGATCCCAGAGCGCAAGCACGGGAACGTCCCGCTGTGACCGCCGCCGAGGCGACCGCGGACGCCGCCGCAGCAGGCGGCCCGGAGATCGACCTCCCCGAGATCCTGTCGATCACCCCGGCCCCGACCGACGCCGAGCGGGCCGCCATCGTGGCCGCGGTCGAGGCGTTCGGCGCCGAGTTGCGGCCCCGCCCGGCCGCGGCGACCATCCCGGCGCCGTCGCCCCGCTGGCGCTACGCGGGCAGACCCTGGAGACGCCGAGACAACTACAGCAGTTGGCATTGAGAAATATCGGGATAGAATGACCTTTGCTCAAACATCAGAGAAGGTCAGCTATAGGGACGTTCAGCTATGGGGACGTTCAGCTATGGGGACGTTCAAGGAGACGCTGCCTCACAGCAGGGTGGGGGCACGGCCGGCGGTGTTGGACAGGCGCGACATGGGGACGTTCAAGGAGACGCTGCCTCACAGCAGGGGCCGCTGCCGGAGGGGATGGGCTTGGCCTGGACCCGACGGCGGGATGCACCTGAACACGACAGGCAGCGGGGACTCCAACAACTCGTTCGTGACGAACTACGGCACCGACGGCGGGATGTGCCTGAACACGGCAGGCAGCGGGGACTCCAACAACTCGGGCAGGCGGCGCAGGTATTGCCGGCGCGGGATCGCGTGCGCGCCGAGGGAGCGCAGGTGCGGTGTCACCCACTGGACGTCGATCAGCCTCGAGTGCCCGTCGAGAAGGACCTCGGCCAGGGCCACCAAAGCGACCTTGGACGCGTCCCGAGCCCGGTAGAACATGGACTCTGCCGCGAACAGCCCGCCGGCGGCCACGCCGTAGAGGCCGCCGGCCAACTCGCCGTCGCGCCACGCCTCGACGCTGTGGGCGTAGCCGGCGCGGTGGAGCCGCAAGTAGGCGGCCCGCATCCGGGCGTCGATCCAGCCGTGGGGACGGGCCGGGTCCGCGCAGCCGTCGACGACTCCGGCGAAAGCAGTGTCGACTCTGACCTCGAAACGACGGCAGGACCGGCGCAGCGAGCGATGCACGATCAGTCCCTCCGGCGCCAGAATGCCGCGCTCGGGAGGGGACCACCACCCGATGAGTCCGTCCGCCTCCAGCGGCATGGGGAACAGGCCGCGACTGTAGGCGGCCAGCAGCGTCGCCGGCTCGAGGTCGGCACCGACCGCCACCAAGCCGTCCTCGTCGCTGCGGGAGGGATCCGGCAGGACCCAGCGGCAAGCGTTCAGCCTCGCATCGGCGAGCATCGCAAAGACAGTAGGCCGCATCGGCGGCCGGCGGCGTTGGACGGGCCCCGTCGAGACGACCGACCATGCAGCCGCTAGCCGCGACCAGGCCGCCGGCGGCTGTCGAACCTCAGCCGACGGCGGGGGTCTCCTCGATGGTGACCGAATGCACGGTCACGTCGCGCGACGGCGCCCCGCCGAGCGAGCCGCCCGGCTCGTGGAGGCCGATGATCGACTGTGCCACGGCCAGCCCGGCCTCGTCGGTGTTGCCGAACACCACGTAGGTGCCCTGCGAGTCCAGCAGCGCGGTGGCGGGTCCGGTGGTGATGAAGAACTGCGCGCCGGCCGAATCCCTCCCGGCCGATCGGGCCATGACCAGCTGGCCGGGCTGGTAGCGGTACGGCCCGGTGAGGGCGCCGGTGACCGGATCCTCGTCGAAGGCCGGCTCGTCGGGGATCGTGTAACCGGGACCGGGATCCGAAGCGCTGTCAGTGTGGGGCGAGCCGCCCTGGATGATGTCGATGGAAGGGTCGGTGCGGAACAGGAGCGTGCCGTCGTAGTAGCCCCATCGGGCCAGGGTCACGAAGTTGTTGACGGTCAGCGGAGTCTCCGACGCGGCCAGCTCGAAGCGCATCGCGCCCTCGCTGGTGTCGAAGGCGGCGACGTAGCGGGCCGCGGGGTCGATGCACATGGGTTGAGGGCCGTCGAAGTCGATCATGCGCGGGCTCGACCCGTCGACCGCCGGACACCCTTCCGGCTCCTCTGCCGGACCGGCTGCGTCCAGCTCCTCTGCCGGATCGGCTGCGTCCAGCTCCTCTGCCGGATCGGCTGCGTCCGGCTCCCCTGCCGCATCGGCGGAGGCAAGGTCGGCGGCCTCAGCCACTGGATCATCCGCTCCGGCGGCAGTCGGATCGGAATCGTCCTCGGGCCCGGAATCGCGCTGCAGGAATCCGAGCACGGCGAACCCGGCAGCGACCGCCACCGCCGCGATGCCGATCAGCTTGACGCGCCGACGGGTGGCGTGCCGCTTGGCGGCGGCCTGGTCGGCGGCCAGGCGCAAACGCCGGTTCTCGCGCTGGCGCTCCCGCTTCAGAGTGCCCATGAGCCCTAGGACAGCAGCCCAACGGCCAGTGAGGCCACCATCATCGTCACCACCAGCACCGCCACCAGCGCGACCACGCGCTGCTTGCGGTCCCGGCGGGAACTGCGGCGCCCACTGCCGGAGGCCGACTGCGGCGCTGAACGGGCCCGACGTTTCCGTAGATCGCTCTGGGACGGCACCGCCCAAGCCTATCCTGGGATCAGCGTCGGGACTCTCGGAGGCGAGCCGAACGGCGACCGCGTAACTTCTCGCGAGCGCGCGGCGCGGCTGCACACCAGCCTTCAAGGCCTGGGCGAACCCAACGGCGACCGCGTAACGTCTCGCGAGCGCGCGGCGCGGCTGCACACCAGCCTTCAAGGCCTGGGCGAACCCAACGGCGACCGCGTAACGTCTCGCGTGTGTCGTCCCACCGCCGCTTCGTGCCCCGAGGGCTTCGGCACGGCGTCGGCATCCTGCTCGCGGTCGCCGGATCGGCCTGCGCCGCCACCGCCGACGGCCCCCTAGCGAGCGAACAGCACGACCCCGGGGAGACCTCGACCACAGCCGCCGCGGCACCGGCGCCTCCGCATTCGGAGGGGACCGCCAAGATCGGCGACGACGAGTACGCGCTCGACGTCACCTGCATCGACCTCGGCGCGGGCGAGGTGACCGTCAGGGGCGCCGGCCGCGACCTTGGGTCCGGGGATCCGGTCGAGCTGTACCTGAAGGCCTCGCTGGTCGATCCGTACGTCGGTCTGCGCCTGGCGGACGGCACGCTGATCGAGCCGTCACTGGACAGCCCGCTGGACCTGTACCTGCAGAACGATGTGATCCGCGCCTCGGCCATCCGCTTCGTGCGGGATCTCGACCTGGAGACGGGCGAGGCCTCCGAGGTCGGCTTCGGAGAGTTCGAGATCCACTGCTACAGCTACGAGCGGGACTCGCCCTCCTGACTGCCGTTACAACCCCGCCGGTCAATCCCAGCCTGCTGTGTCTTGCCCGCTGAGAACAGCCCGCGGATCGAGTCGCCAGCGCCACGGCCTCGCCCGCACGGGCTGCGTCGTTCCTCCTGGTCGCTCAGCCTCAAGGGACACCCACCTGCAGCGCCACGGCCTCGCCCGCACGGGCTGCGTCGTTCCTCCTGGTCGCTCAGCCTCAGGGGGTCTCGCAGCCGGTGTCAAGCATCACCTGCGGCAAGCGCCCCGACTTGACGGCCCGCACCGCTCCGTCAGCGATGTTGAACACCACTCGGTAGTTCCGGTCGCCCGGGTCGCTGGGCACGAACACCAGATCGACAGTGCCGTCCACCCGCACCTGCCTCTCGATGCTGTCGCCGAACAGGTCGGTGACCATGCTCTCGGACGACCCGACGCCCACGCCTGAGCGGGTAGTGATCGGCCCGCTGTTGATGTCCACCCGCTCGATGGTGCCGTGATGCACAAGAAAGACGACGCCCTCCGGAGCGTCGCTGGGGACGACGTGATAGCAGGGGCCGGTCGGCCCTGCCGGGACCAGCACCGTCCCCGCGGCCTGCTGTGCCGCGGCGACCGTCATGCCGAAATGCACCTCGTCGAGGCCGACGGTCGAGACAGTGGACCGGTTGCTGAGCGTCGGCGGACCGAACTGCCCGGGGCTGTCCGGCGGCACTGTCGTGATCGTGGTGGTGGTGGCACGGACCGTAGTAGTGGTGGAGGTGGAGACTGTGGAGTCGGAGGCTGTGGAATCCTCGGCGCTGCCGTCACGGTCCTCGTCGGCGACGGTCGTCTCGTCCGGTGCGACGTCCTCGGTGCCCTCGCCCAGCTCTCCGGCCTCGTCGACATCCGCAGCGACTCCGTCGTCTCCGGCGTCCCGGCCCAGCCACCAGACCAGGGCGGCCACGGCCACGGCCACCGACGCGACCGCTGCGAGTATCAGCCCCCACCTGGGGCTGCGCCTCTCCGCGGCACCCGGCCAGAACGGACCCGGGTCGTCAGTCTCGGGGCTCCATTCCACACATGGAGCGTACCGAGTCGCTCACGACGAAGTACGGACCAGGCCGGTGGGCCGCCCGGGGCTCGAACCCGGCGCCTTGAGATTAAAAGTCTCCTGCTCTGCCTGATGAGCTAGCGGCCCTCGCCCATTCTGGCAGCGTCGCGACAGTTCCGGACCTCCAGCAGCCCACCCCCACGGCCCGCACCGCCCGGGCCGGGGCTCGTCCACCGCCTTCCCGCCTGGTCGGCGAACCCCCACGGCCCGCACCGCCCGGGCCAGGGCTTCGTCGTTGGCGTGGCTTGCAGTTCGTCGGTCCCACGGCCCGCACCGCCCGGGCCGGGGCTTCGTCGTTGGCGTGGCTTGCAGTTCGTCGGTCCCACGGCCCGCACCGCCCGGGCCGGGGCTTCGTCGTTGGCGTGGCTTGCAGTTCGTCGGTCCCACGGCCCGCACCGCCCGGGCCGGGGTCCTGCGTGTCGGCCATCGGGTCCAGGATCATCCCCACGGCCCGCACCGCCCGGGCCAGGGACTCGGCACGCTCGGGCTCAAATGGACTCGCCGGTGTAGCGATGAGCTTCTAGGTCGGCGAGGTTCGCCCATTCCAGCGTGCGGGCGTGGGTCGCCTCCAGGACGACCTGGGGAGCGGCCCCGGCCGCGTGCGCCTCCGACCAGCGGGAAGCGCACAGGCACCAGTGGTCGCCCGGCGCCAGTCCGTCGAAGCCGGCGGCCGGCCGCGGAGTCGAGAGATCGTTGCCTGCGACTTTCGAGAATTCGAGGAACTCGGCGGTCATCACCGCGCACACCGTATGCACTCCGTAGTCGCCGGAGCCGGTGTTGCAGCAGCCGTCCCGGAACCAGCCGGTCAGCGGGTCGAAGGAGCACGGCTGCAGTTCCTCGCCGAGCACGTTGCGGGCCATGTGCGACAGTCTCCCAGATCTCGTCCGTCGCCGCGAGCCGTTACTCTCGAAGTATGAACGGCACAGACAAGGCAGCGCCCCGGGAGCTGCGACAGCTCCGGCCCACACAAGACAACCTCGAAGCGTGAACGGCACAGACAAGGCAGCGCCCCCGCAAGTCCGAGGCGCCCACGAGGCGAACGACAGACTGTCACGGGACGGCGAAGCGGACCGCCGAACGGAACAGCTCGAAGGCATAGAGCGCGACATGGACACCGTCGACGCCGCACTCGCCGCGCTCGACGCCGACGACCTCGAGCAGGCGGAAACGTTGGCAGCCGCACTCGCCGCGCGCGTCGGAACGCATCAGAACATCTCCGCGGCCTAACGCCGCCGGCGGGCGGTGCATGCCGACGACCACGCCGCCCACCACCGACAGGACGACCGGCCCAGATCCGCTCGCGACCGCGCCGCCCACCACCGACAGGACGACCGGCCCAGATCCGCTCGCGACCGCGCCGCCCACCACCGACAGGACGACCGGCCCAGATCCGCTCGCGACCGCGGCACCCACCACCGACAGGACGACCGGCCCAGATCCGCTCGCGACCGCGCCGCCCACCACCGACAGGACGACCGGCCCAGATCCGCTCGCGACCGCGGCACCCACCACCGACAGGACGACCGGCCCAGATCCGCTCGCGACCGCGGCACCCACCACCGACAGGACGACCGGCCCAGATCCGCTCGCGACCGCGGCGCCCACCACCGACAGGACGACCGGCCCAGATCCGCTCGCGACCGCGCCGCCGACCACCCAGACCCGCCAGCGGCCGCGGCGAAGCGCGCGGCCGCGGACGTCAGCTGGCGAGGGCCTCCTCCGCCATGGCTGCCGAGCCGCCGATGTCGCACAAGGCCATCAGGTACCCTTCGGCCCTCTCCGCGTAGGGGTTGCGGTTCACGAGCGCATGGAACTCCGGCGAGTGATCGGCTACCACCAAGTGGGCCAGCTCGTGGACGATCACATGGTCGAGCACCCAGGGCGGTGCGTCGGCCAGGCGACTCGAGATGCGGATGTCACCGCTGCCGACGGAGCACGAGCCCCAGCGCAGACGCTGCCGGGACGACCATCTGATGGAGCGCGGCTCGGGAAGGTCGAAGCGGGCCGCCAGTCTGCGTGCCCGTGGCTCCAGCGGCAGATGGCCGCACCGCCATTTCTCCTCGTAGCGGGCCAAGACCTTGCTCACCAGCGCTTGCTCCTCGTCTTTCGTGGTCCAGGCAGGAACTCGGACGACTAGCACCCCGTCGGATATGCGGGCCGAGACCGTCTTGGAGCGTCTGGCACTGCGGACCACCCGAACGGGCGGGAGCCTCCGGGATACGGGCGTGTTCTCGCCATCCTCGAGGGGTGTGTTGTCAAGGGGTGTGTTGTCGATGCTCATCGTCGCTCCAGGGTTGCAGTGGGCCTGAGGCACGCACCATCGCCGGTGAGCGCGATTCGCTCCCCCAAGCGCACCTCTCCCGACTGGACCGATACCCGTCGACCGCCGAGATTGCCGATGCGCTCGAAGACGACACCGAAATGTCGTTCAAGTGTATAGATAACACCGGCGTGTGACACTACCAGCACCTCGCCCGACGGGACGCGGGCGACGATGCGATGCACTGCAGCCAACACACGCTCGATCAGCGACGCGTCGCTCTCCCAGCCGGGCGGGTAGTTGCCTGCGGCCAGATCGCCGGGGAAACCGTTCTCGATCTGCGCTGTGGTGAGTCCCTGCCAGAGGCCGACACTGCGCTCGCGCCATCCCGGATCGCAGATCACAGGCCCGGCGCCGAGCGATTCGGCGATGATCTCCGCAGTGCGGCGAGCCCGGTCGAGGTCGCTGGAGACGACGCATTCGACGTTGCCCACGCCGACGGCCGCGGCCCGCGCCTGGGCCGTCCCTCCGGCTGACAGGGGAGGGTCGGCATGCCCCTGCCAGCGTCCAGCCACATTCCAGACAGACTCGGCATGGCGTACGACGAGGAGGTTCACGACGAGGGGGTTCACCATGATCGCCAACGACCGTAACCCGCCGGCAACCACCGGTCGCGGATGCTCCCGAGGCACCGGTTAGCCTAGCGTCGTGGCGCGCCTGCGACTGTTCGCATCAGCCCGCGAAGCGGCCGGGACCGGTCACGACGACGTGCCCGGCGCCACGGTGCGAGAGGCCTTGGAGGTGGCCTGCGGACGCTACGGCCACGACTTCGCCGGACTGCTGGAGATCTGCCAGGTGTGGTGCAACGGCGAGCCCGCCGCGGCCGACGCGCCCGTGGGAGACGACGACGAGATCGCGGTGCTGCCGCCCGTCTCCGGCGGCTCGGCCGCGGTCCGGACCGACCGCCGAAGAGCGAGCGCGGACAGGAGTGAGCCCGTCGTGTCGCTGCGGTGTCATTCCCGCTCTTGTTCGCTGCGTTCACGGGCCACCCGGGCCGCCCGGGCCACGGCCTCGCCTGTATGGGCCGCGTCGCTCCCGCCTATTCGCTCGGCCCCGAAGGCGGAGCGCCGCCCCGGCGGCAGCGGTCCCCCGCCGCGTGGGGGCAGCCGCGCATGAGGCTGCACGAGTTCACCAGCGTCGACGCGTTCGTGGCTCTGGACCTTCCCGGCGCCGCAGTCGCATCGGGGCCGGTGCGCTGGGCCCGCCGGATCCTGCAAGGCGGGGCCAAAGACCTGGCCCGCTCCCAGACCTACACCTACGCAGCGCTGCAGATGCGCCGCGGCGGCGCGTCGGCCGGGATCAGCGCAGAGGCGACGCAGCGGGCTGAGGCGGTGGCCGCGTTCGTGGCCGAGGCCGCCTCGCAGGCGGTGGACGGCACGTACCTGCCCGACGCGGCCAAAGGTGTGACCGAGCAGGACCTGGCGCCGCTGCGGGACGGCGACCCCCGCAACGTCGGTCGGCTGGGCGCCTTCGCGGCCGTCTGCGAGGCGGTGTCGGCGGCCGCCGCGGCCGAGGCGGCGGCAGGACTCGACGGCGCCGGCGCGGCGATCGAGGGCCTGTCGGCCACCGGGGCCGCCCTCGCCGCGGAGGTGGCCGTCCGGGGCGGCCGGGTGGTGGCGGTGTCGTCCGCGGAGGGGTCCCTGGCCGCATCCGGAGGGCTCGACGCGGCGGCGCTCGTCGAGGCGTGGACCGACCACGGAGACAAGGCGTTGAGCGCGCTGGCAGGCAGAGACGGCACCTTGGACCCGGTAGAGGCTCTGTGGGCGACCCCGGCCGACGTGGTGTTCGCCGGGTCGAGGATGGGCGTGGTGCATCACGGAGCGGCCGAGCAGCTCGAATGCCGCGCGCTGGTGCCGTGCGGGCGTCTGGCCTTCACATCCAAGGCGCTGGCCGTGTGCCGCCGCAGCGGCATCCTGGCGGTGCCCGACTTCGTGGCGCTGGCCGGCTCCACCGTCGCTGCTTGGAGCAGCCCCGACTCCGGAGACGGCGAGACTCGAGGCGAAGCGGCCCGAGTCGCGACGACGCTCATGGAGGATGCGCTCACCTCCGACGACGGCCCCTTCCTGGGCGCCTGCTACGCCGCGGAGGCATTCCTGTCGACCTGGCGGGACGAGTTGCCCTTCGGCCGTCCGCTGGCCTCCTGACGGACACGTCCCGGCGGCGCCCGACCGTCACGCCCGGCGGTGGCGGTGCCGCCACAGCCGTCGCCGGCCTGCGCCGCCACGACCTTGGAACCTCGGGCATGCCCCCACCTTCCGAACTGGAGGGAGCCGCTACGCTGAGATACTGACGGGGCTGTAGCTCAGGCTGGTTAGAGCACCTGCTTTGCAAGCAGGGGGTCGTCGGTTCGAATCCGATCAGCTCCACTCCACGGCGGGCATCCAGGACAGGCCTCGCCACAACCACGGGGCTGAACCTGAATGACCCGCATCGGACTGGCCCAGATCCTCAGCCGCCCCGTGGCGGCCGAAGCCAACCGCAAAGCCGGCGACGACGCGGCCCGTGCAGGCGAGGCCGTGGCGAGGACAGGCGCCGCGATCCCGAGCTGGGGCTGACGCGGCCCGTACAGGCGAGGCCGTGGCGAGGACAGGCGCCGCGATCCCGAGCTGGGGCTGACGCGGCCCGTACAGGCGAGGCCGTGGCCCGAGCGGCCCTCAGGTCGCAGCGAACAAGAGCGGGAATGACACCGCAGCGACACGACGGGCTCACTCCTATCCGCGCAGCCCCTTAGGACGAAGTCCATCCGCCGGTCGCCACCGACCGTCGTGCGGCGACCGGCTATATCGACTGACTCGGGAATCCGGGGCCTTCGTGGTCGCGGCCCGACATGTCGGCGTTGAGGCGGGACGCGGCCATCAGCTTGGCCATCACCGGACCCAGTTCGGCGGGGTTGTCCGGCTGAACCTCGACGGGGCCCAGATGCCACCCCTCGGCGACGCCCAGCTTCCTGCCCCGCACGTCGAAGACCCGTCCGGTCACGTCAGCGGCCTCAGGACCGGCCAGCCAGGCAGCGACCACCGCGACCCAACGCGGGTCGATGCTGTCCTTCAACTTCTCCGAGGCCTCCTCGCCGCCCATCAGAGGAGCGGTGAGGCGAGACCAGGCGGTGGGGGCCAGGCAGTTGACGGTAACGCCGTAGCGGACCAGCTCCTGCGCCGCGATCACCGTGAAGGCGGCGATGCCCGCCTTGGCCGCGCCGTAGTTGGTCTGGCCGACGTTGCCGTAGATCCCCGACGGCGACGACGTGTTGATGATCCGCCCGTAGACCTCCTCGCCGGACTTGACCTTGTTGCGCCAGTACGCGGCGGCGTGACGGGACGGTCCGAACGTGCCCTTGAGGTGGACGGCCATGACCGTGTCCCAGTCGTCCTCGGTCATCGAGAAGACCATCCGGTCGCGCAGGATCCCGGCGTTGTTGACCACGATGTTGATGTCGCCGAACGTGTCGATGGCCCGCTGCACCATCGCCCCGGCGTCGCCGAAGTCGGCCACGCTGCCGCCGTCGACCACCGCCTCCCCGCCGGCCGAGGTGATAGCGGCGGCCACTTCGGCGGCGGGGGTGGCGTCCGCGCCCACGCCGAACTCGTCGCCGCCCAAATCGTTGACCACTACCTTGGCGCCGTGCTCGGCAAGCATCAGGGCGTGCTCGCGTCCGATGCCGCGGCCGGCGCCGGTGACGAGCGCCACTTTGCCTTCGAGAATCCCGGTCATGAAACCTCCTGGTTGTGCGCTACCTCGACCTTTGCGGTCAAGCTACCGGGCGCGAATCTTCCCCGGCAGGGCTGTTCGCCGCGGCATTCCCGCTCTTGTTCGCTGCGGTCGCGGGCCGCTCGGGCCACGGCCTCGCTCGGCACCTCGCCGACATGCCCGCGAGCCGCGGCCGACACGCTCGGCCTGCGGGTTCACCAGCCTCTGGCGATCCATTCGTCGAGGTGCGGGGACTCGGCGCCGACGGTGGTGTCGAGGCCGTGGCCGGGCAGCACGACGGTGGCGGCGTCGAAGCGGCTGAAGATGCGGTCGTCGATGGAACGGATGATCGCCGCGAAGTCGCCTCCCTCGTAGTGGGTGGCGCCCGGCCCGCCCGGGAACAGCGTGTCGCCGGTGAACAGCAGCGGCGTGCCCTCCACATGGAACGACATCGAACCGGGGGTGTGGCCCGGCGTGTGCAAAGTGCGCAGCCTCAGGCGACCGACCTCGACCACGGTGTCGTCGTCCAGCAGGTAGTCGTAGCTGGGGAGCATGCCCGCGTCCTCGGCGGTGACCCCCACCTCGTAGCCGGCGTCGCGCACCGCGCCGACGGCCTGGATGTGGTCCCAGTGGCCGTGGGTCTCCAGCACGGTGCGGACACCGAGGGTGCAGCACAACTCCAGCAGGCGCTCGTGCTCGTTGGCAGCGTCGATCAGCACCGCCTCGCCGGTGGAGGTGCAACGGACCACGAACACGTTGTTGTCGACCGGGCCGACAACCAACTTGTGTACCTCGACCCCAGTGCCGGACCAGTGCAATGTCACCAACCCGACCCTATCGACCGATCCTGCCGGCCGACAGGACGGCGGGACAGCGCCGACGGTGCAGGCGTCGGCCGTCAGTCGGCGAACATGCGCACCTCGCCCCGGATGTCGCCTGGGGCGCCGCAACACCAGCAAGGAACCGACGACGACCCGCGCCAAGTGACGTCGCAGCGCTCGCACCGCAGCAAATGGGGCGCGTCCGAGAGCGGAGCCACGGCCGCGCCAGCGCCGCCGGACGGGTCTGATCGCCGGATCCGGAACCGCACGGCCGCCACCATAGAGCGCTGCCACGCGCCGGTGGATGATGCCCGAACAGTTGAGCACCCCGGGCCCGGACGGCCCCAGGTCGCAACGAAGCAGCACTGAAGCAAGCCGGTGAAGCAGCACTGAAACAAGCCGGTAGGGTCGCCAGAACCTCTGACCGGCACCGAACCTTGACAGCGAGGAGTCCCCCCGTGGCTGCCACACCCTGCCCCGCCGCAGACGGATCGAGTCCGGTCCGTCGCCAGTTCAGCCAGCCGCCACCGATGTGCATCGACACGTCCAAGCGCTACACCGCGACGATGGACACTTCCATGGGGTCGATCACCATTGCCCTAGACCCGGCGGCAGCCCCTCTGACAGTGAACAACTTCGTCGTCCTGGCCCGCTACCACTACTACGACGGCGTGGTTTTCCACCGCATCATCGGCGGCTTCGTCTGCCAGGGCGGCGATCCCGAAGGCACAGGCCGCGGCGGCCCCGGCTACCGGTTCGCCGACGAGCTGCCCAGGCCGGGACGCTACGAGGTCGGGTCGCTGGCCATGGCCAATGCGGGACCCGACACCAACGGCAGCCAGTTCTTCATCATCAGCGGCCCCCGAGGCGCTGCCCTCCCGCCGGCCTACTCGCTGTTCGGCCAGGTGGTCCGGGGCCTGGAGGTGGTGGAGGCCATGCAGCGGGTGAAGACCGACCGCAACGACCGGCCACTGGTCGACGTCGTCATCAACTCGGTGACGATCAGCGAGTCGGACTGACCAGCTTCGAAGTCTCCGCAGGCCGCAAAGGCCCGCGCGGCGGCGAAACACAGATAAACGAAGAGAGACGCGAGGAGCATCGACGATGGAGATCTGCACGGTCGGCGTGGTCGGCGTGGGCACGATGGGCAGCGGAATCGTCGAGGTCGCCGCCCGCAGCGGGCTGCAGGTGGTGGCCCGAGAGACGTCGCCGGAACTGGTGGAGGCTGGACGGGTCCGGGTCGAGGGATCGATGGACCGGGCCGTCGCCCGCGGCAAGCTCGACGAGGCCGTGCGGGATGTCGCAGCGGCCGCGGTCGTCTGGACCACAGACCTCGACGACCTGACCGGGTGCGAACTGGTGGTCGAGGCCGTACCGGAGAACCTGCCGCTGAAGCTGGAGATCTTCGGTGTGCTCGACCGGGTCCTCGGACCGGACGCGATCATGGCCACCAACACGTCGTCGATCCCGATCGTCGACGTGGCCATGGGCACTTCCCGTCCCCAGCAGGTGCTAGGCATGCACTTCTTCAACCCGGCCACGGTCATGAGGCTCGTCGAGGTGATCAGCACCGAGCTCACAGACCCGGCAGTGACCGAGACAGTTGCCGCGTTCGCTGCCGACACGCTCGGCAAGCGGGTCGTCGCCGCGCCGGACCGGGCCGGGTTCGTGGTCAACAAGCTGCTCGTGCCCTACATCTGCCAGGCCGTCGAGATGTACGAGTCGGGCCACGCCTCGGCCGCCGACATCGACGACGCCATGAAACTCGGGGCCGGTCATCCCATGGGCCCGTTGACGCTGGCCGACCTGATCGGGCTCGACGTGTGCCTGTTCACGGCTGAGTCGCTGCACGCCGAGTACGCGGAGCGCTTCTATGCGCCGCCGCCGCTGCTTCGACGGATGGTGGCCGCCGGCCGGCTCGGGCGCAAGACCGGACGCGGCTTCTACAAGTACTGACGACTGCGACAAGTTCGACGCTGGCGGCATCCGCCGACATGGGTCCACCGGCCGCGGCTTCTGCGAGTACTGACGACTGCGGCCTTCCGGCGCCGCGCCCGCCGTCGCCTCGATGGTCCCGCCCTTCGCGAGGCTTCTGCGAGTACTGACGACTGCGGCCTTCCGGCGCCGTCGTCACGAGCTTTCTTCGCCGAAACTGGCGTATGGCGCCGCTATTCGCGAGGAAACGGGGCGCGGGCCGCCCACCGGGTGGCCGCCGCCCGCGCCTCAGCCTCGAAGGAGACCGCGAGGTATGCCTGCCGATGACTTCGCAGGCGCCAAAGGTTGCGGGCGTACTCGCTCGCATACCGCCGCAGGAACCGGATGGTCCCGAACTCGGCGTACTGCTCTACATGCACCAACTCGTGGGCGAGCAGCACCCGCCCCCCTGACCGGTCGTCGTCGCGGAGCACCAGGATGAGCCGGCCCACAGTCATGCCTTGGGCGCCGGACGCGAGGAACGGCGTCTTCTGGACTCGGGCCCGGCGGGAGATCCCAGCGGGCACGAGGTCGTAGCGGGCGATCTCCCGGGCTGTGAGCCGTCTCACGCGGGGCACGCCCCGCAGCGTCCGCCGACGCTCGGCCCGACCGGATCTGCGGCGAAGTCCATGGCGAGCCTCACGCGGGATGCACCCCGCAGCGTCCGCCGGTCCCGGCCGGGCCGGCCATGGCGGGGGCCGGCCCGGCGCCGTCCCAACCCCTCAACATCTGCGGCAGGCCCCGCAGTGCTTCCAGGGTGGGTACTTCGACACGGCGGCCGTCGTGGCTGTCCTCGTGGCGCCAGGTCACACGGTAGGGGACGTGGACCGCGACAGCGCCCAGCTCCAGCACCGGCAGCACGTCGGAGCGCAGCGAATTGCCGACCATCACGAACCGGGCCGGATCGATTCCGTGGCGCGCGAGCAGCTCGCCGTAGGAGGCTGCGTCCTTGTCGGCCATCACCTCCACCCGCCAGAACCTCTCGGCCAGGCCGCTGGCGGCCAACTTGGCCAGCTGGTGGTGTACGTCGCCCTTGGTGATGACCATCAGCCGGTGGTGTCCGAGGGCGTCGAGCACCTCCTCCACTCCGTCGATCAGCTCGACGGGCCGGTCCAGGATCCGCTTGGCGTAGCCGATGATGGTGGTGATGCGACCGGCGTCGATCTCGCCCTTGCTGATCCGCACTGCGGCTTCGATCATCGACAGCGTGAACGACTTCACGCCGTAGCCGAACCGGGGAAGGTTCGACATCTGGATCTCGTGCAGGACGTCGTCGACTGCGGTGGCGTCCGCCCAGGGCGACAGCAGTTCCTCGTAGTCCCGCTGCACGTCCTGGTACAGGTCCTCGTTGTGCCACAGCGTGTCGTCAGCGTCGAAGGCGACGGTCAGCGGGTGCTCGTCTGCGGCCACGGCTCCGAGCCTAGGATGGCCGGCCCGGCATCTAGGCCCTCTTGGAGACGCCGCAGCCTCAACCGGAGGCAAGGTGGTCCTGAGCCGCGACGAAGAATGTGGCGGCTTGGCCCCGGGTCACTGTGCGGCGCGGGCAGAAGTGGGTCGGTATGCCCGGGCAGTGTCCCATGATCCCAGCCTCGACCACGGCGGCGAGGTCGCTATCGGTTCCAACGCCTTCTCATCGGCCGGCCACCTGAGCAGAGGCAGCGGGGCAGCCGGATGCACCGCGGGATCTGGAGGAACGGTCGCGGTCGGAGACGTGGACGCGGTCGGGTTAGCGCTTGCCCGCTCTGGAGCGGTTGTGGTCGCCATCGCACTGACGTTCGAAGTGTCCTGCGGACCGCGCTGGGATGCGCACCCTGAGACGAGCAGGCCCAACGCCAAGGCGGCGCACACCCACCCAACTCGGTTTCTCGCCGCCACGATCTGCAACTCGTCCCCACCAAGTCCTTGCGAACCACCCAGTTCGGACACCATCTCATGGCGAGTCCGGCCAAGACTGCGGCGGCTTCCGCCCCCAGGGCATTCTATGACTCGCGGCCGGAGCGCAGCACAGCGAGGGCCAGGCCTCCACCTATCCCAGTCGGCACCAAAGGCGGCTACATCCACGGCACCCACTAGCTGTGCTCGATTGGCAAGCCGAAAAGAAACAACTAAAACAAAATATAACAAGACAACCAAGATATAACAACCAAAACAGGATACACTTGGGTGCCGGTTGCCCTGCCGCAGCAGACGACGAACGGTCATGAGGTCCGATGCAACCCACGAATCCCTTCGCCCCGACATTCGGAACCGCTCCGCCACTGTTGGCGGGCCGGGACGGCATCCTGACGGGCATTGCCGACGCGTGGGCTACAGGACCGACCCATCCGGCATACACGGCTCTGCTTCTCGGTCGGCGGGGGGCAGGAAAGACAGTCGTTCTTGAGGCCTTGAGAGAACTTGGGCACAGTCATGGCTGGATGTCGATCTCAGAGGCAGCGGCAACCACCGGCCTGCTCAACCGGCTGGCCCACAAGGCCGCGGAGCATCTGAACCGATGCGCCGGGGACTTGCACGCGGACATCGACAAGGACCTCGCCGCGGCGGGCATCGCTCTGGGATCCGGGTATGACCCCAATGCCGACCTGTCCCGTCGGCTCTCCAACGTGCTGAGGGCCCTCACCGTCCATCTTCAGTCCAGTGGGATCGGCCTCGTGATCACGATTGACGAACTGCACGCCGGCGCCACCGACGAACTCAGGATGCTGGGCATCGTGGTTCAGGACGTCACTCGCATCGCCCGGCTCCCGATGGCCTTCGTCGGCGCGGGTCTTCCGATCCTGGAGGACACGCTCCTGGCCGACACAAGCGTCACCTTCCTCCAGAGATGTGCCCGTTACGAGGTCGGATCCCTCGATCCTCCCGCGGCCTGGACTGCCCTGGCCGAACCGGTATGGCAGCGCGGCGGGCAGATGGCGCCGGAGGCGGTCGAGCAGGCCGTTGCCGTATCGCAGGGATATCCGTTCATGATCCAGCTCGTCGGCTTCCACGCCTGGCGGGCAGCCTCGGATCCCACGGTTGCGGTGACCCTGCAAGACGTGGAGGTCGGAGCCGAGACAGCCCGTCGCCAGGTAGGGCAACTCGTGATCGCACCGATGTGGAGGGACCTTGCCGAGGGGTCGCGGCGGTTCCTGGCCGCGATGGCACTGGATGACGAAGTGTCACGCACCGCGGACATAGCCGCCCGTCTCGAGGTCAGCAGCGAGTACGTAGGCGTGTACCGGCGCCGCCTCATGAAGTCAGGCATGGTTGCTCCCGCCGGCCGTGGACGGCTCGACTTCGCGCTCGACGCCGCCCGGCCGTGGATCAGAGGGTTGGACGAGTATCCGCTGCTCTGCAAGTCATTGAAGCTCGCCGACCGCCCCGGGGTCGGGTTCGCCAGGCCCCAGGCCGACAGCCAGCCCGAGAGCTAGCCGTCTCGCTGGAAGCGCTCGGCCTCCCGCAGCGCCGCTCCGATCTCGCCACTACCGGACATCGTGATCTCCAACTCGTCCATGGCTCGGGTCATGGCCGCATAGAGCTGGCTCTTGGCGGCTTGGAATTGGTTCCCCTCGTCAATGTCGCGCGCATGGATCTGGTTGACGCCACCGACGAGCACACGGCTGAACTCGAGGCCCTTGATGCCGGTGAGCGACGACGCCCGCACCATGTCCCGCACCTGGACTGCCTTGTCGCGATTGGTCTGCCATCCTCGGGCGTCTCTCTGCTGCACATGGAAGTAGGGCAGGCCTGAGGATGAGAAGGCCGCTTGAAGCTCCTCCTCCAGTGCGGGGTGGCCGTACAGCACCGCGATGTCGTGCCCGGCCGCGCCGCTGAGGAGCATCGCCCGCACTCGCGCCGCGATAGTCTCGGCCTCTCCCCGCAGGTCGCGGCAGGCTGTGAGGCTCGGCCTCGGCCCCGAACGCTTGGCTGCCTGCGGGGGAATGACCGCAGCCGGGTCGTCGAGGTCCACCGACGCGGAGCTCCAGTGGGGCGAGCCCGCCAGAAAATGCATCGCGAACTCGAGTATCTCCCTCGTGTTGCGGTAGTTCCGGCGGAACACGATCGTGCGCCCCCGGGCCGTGCGCGGCCGGCCTCGGGCATCCACACCCGGAGGGTTCCACCTCGCCCCGCCGCGGCTGTACACGTTCTGGGCCACGTCGTAAGCCATCACGAAGTCGTCCCGGTCCGGCCGAGCCGGGTCCGGCTCCAAGCGGTCCGACTTGAGCATCGAGTACGCCAGATTGAGCCGTGGGAAGTCGAGGTCCTGGGCCTCGTCGACGAGCACCGCGTCGTAGCGCTCCGAGTCGGGCAGACGCTCGGCCTGCTTCCCAGCCTCGAGCACCCGAGCCTCGAGGTCGGTGGGCCTCGAACCGTCCCGTCCAGCCAAGTTGTAGGCGAGCCGGTCGACGTTCGTGACTTTCAACCGATCGTCGGGAGTCACCATCGTGGCAAGGGCGTTGGCCAGAACACGGTTGTAGCAGAGCACCAGGATCCGACGACTCGGCCAATGCCGGTGGAGGTACCGCGCTCTGTGGGCGAGCACCAGAGTCTTCCCGCTGCCGGCCACGCCCCTCAACACCCGGTACCCGTCGCCGAGGTGCTCCGCCACCCGCTCCTGCTCCCGATCCATCACCCGGATCACGTCTTCTGACGAAATCTCGGGTTCTTGGAACAGCGGCAGACTCTCGTGTGCTGACGACGGCAAGACGATCTCGGGATTGACCACGGCCCGGGCGCGCTTCTCCTCACGCTCGTCGAGCGGGCGCGTCCGCTCGACGCCGAGGACCCGTCGAAGCGCTCCCTGCAGGCGCCCCTCGACGAGGTCGCTCCTTCGCAGGATGGGCAGGCTCCGGTCCACCCGACTGAGCCGCTCCAACGGGACCTCGTCGAGGTCGGGCGCGGCCAGCACGCACTTCACGGGCATCCGGTGAATCGCGGCTTTGTCAGCGCTGTGCCTGAGACCGTCCGCCTCCGCGGCGACGTCTGCGGCGACACCGACCATGTCGAACGAGTCGAAGACCCGTCCCCAGCGGCGACGGGCCTTCCCTCTCGATGACAGCGACGGAGCATCGACCACCGCGATGCCCGCACCAGGGTCGAGCACGACCAGGTAGGGCAGACCGCTTCCGGTCTCGCGCAGCCACACCGTCACCTGCTCGGGAGTGAAGTCGCGCAGCGCTCGGGCGACCTGCCTCAGGCGGTCAGGGACACCCGACCGGCTCGGAATGTTCTCTGGCAGCATGAACGCCATGACGACCCCGCAACCGTGTCGATGCCTGCATCCGCAGCGGGCCGCGAGAGCATAGGGGAGCAAGCTCTACCGGTCGTTGCGACAGAGTGCAGCCTAGACGCTGTGGGCTGCGTCCTTGCGAGCTGGTGCGGCGGATCCACGAACAGGAAGCTGTGCGAGAGCAGCCTAGACGCTGTGGGCTGCGTCCTTGCGAGCTGTGCGCCTACCTCGGGAACTTGCCCCGCAGGATGTCGCGTCCCTGCTGGGTCAGGCGCAGCGACTCGTACTCGTACTCGCGGTCCCGGGGCGTGTACTGCTCCACCCGGCCTGCTGCGATCAGTTCGTCGATCAACTCTTGGACCTCCCGCTCGTCGAGCAGAGAGAGTCGGCCGTAGCAGCTGTGAGCTCGAAGCACTGGACGGAGCGCGTGCCGGCCTCCCGCATCGGCACGCAGCGTCCTCACCAGGTTGCGCCGGGACCATTGACCGCTCTCCACCCCGGCGAGGAGGACCAGTACGATCGCCTCGGCCTCCTCGCGCAGCGCGTCGGCGGCGTCCTCGCGTGCGATCGGCGAATCGTGCCACGGGCGGGGCAACTCGGGCGTGCAAGCGTCGCAGGCGCCGCAACGAATCAGCGTAACGCTAGGCGGGTCGGGCTCCCCCAAGTATCGCAACATCGCGCTTCGCCGGCAGTCCAGCTGGTCCCGAGCAAGCGCGCGGGCCTCCTCAGCTCGCCGGCGAACGGCTGCTCGGCGTTTCGCGATTAGCTGCTCCAGGCCGTCCCAGTCGGGCTCAATGGCCGCAACCCTCTCGAATGTCCACCCGAAGCGCCGCGCCGAGAAGCTGCAAATCCCGAGCTTGAGCAGATCGATGACTGTGTGCTCGATCTCGTCGGGTCGCTGGCCCAGCCGTTGAGCCCACGTCATGGCGCGGTACTCATCGTCCTCCTCGGTCGCGAGCCGTAAGACCTCATCGGCGCGGTCCGCCAGTGCAGCGTCGCGGGACCGGAGTTCGTCCATACGCTGCTCGGTTGCATCCACCGAGGAGAGCCGACCCCGCAACACGAAGTCCTGTTGGCGGCGCACCGCCCCCACTTGCTCCAGATAGTGCAGGGCGAGAGCGCGCGACTCATCGCGTTCTCCGTCCTCGGTAGCGTGCGACTCGTCGCGTTCTCCGTCCTCGGTGTCGGCCCGTCCGGCGGGCCGGTCGGGGTCGATGAAGTTGAGGCCGTCGGCCAATCCGGACCAGGCCTGCCGGACCGTGGCGATGTCCGGCGCCGAGGACTGCACGAAGTACTCGTGGATGCGGCAGTCGCGACCCGTCTTGAGCAACACGGCGGTGCCGGTGAGCGGGCCTGTCCTGTCTCGTGCCCCCCTGGCGGCACGGCCGGTCTCCTGCACGTACTCCTCGATGGAGGCAGGCATCTCGAGATGCACGATCAACTCGATGTCGGGCTTGTCGATACCGAGACCGAAGGCCTTGGTGGCTACCACGACATCGATCTCGCCGTGGCGGAAGGCGTCCTCGGTGTGCTGGCGCTCCGGCAGCTCCATCGCTCCGCTGTAGGGACGGACGCGATGGCCGAAGCTGCGCAGCAGGGCCGCCAGCCGATGCGTGTCGTTCCGGGTAGGGACGTACACGACTGCGCTGCGGCGCCGGAACGCCTCCACGACTTGCACCACCCGCAAGTCCCGGTCCTTGCGGTTGCGGCAACGCTCGACGTAGTAGCGGATCTCGGGGCGATCGACCGAGCCGACATGCGGTTCGCCGTCGGGCGCGATGTCGAGCAGCCGGACGATGTCGTCGAGCACCTCGCGGGTGGCTGTGGCCGTGACCGCCGCGACCGGCAGGCGGCGACCGCTCAGCGCCACTGCGGCGACCGCTCGCGGGATCATGGCGTACTCCGGGCGGAACGAGTGACCCCAAAGCGAGATGCAATGGGCTTCGTCCACCGCTATCCGGGCGACCGGCACCTCCTCCAGCCAGGCTCGGAACACCGGCGACCAGAGCCGCTCAGGACTGACGTACAGCAGCTTGATGTGACCCTGGGCGGCGCTGCGGAGCACGGCCTCCTGCTCGGCCTGGCTCACTCCGGAGTAGATGGCGGCCACTTCGCTGACGCCTCTCGACCGGAGATTGTCGACCTGGTCGCGCATCAGGGCGATCAGGGGCGACACCACCAGGGTCACCCCGGGCGATACCAGCGCGGGGATCTGGTAGGTCACCGACTTGCCCGAGCCCGTGGGCAGTACCGCCACGACGTCCTCTCCCCGCATGAATCTGCCCATTACCTCCTGCTGGCCAGGTCGCCACTGATCGAAGCCGAGCCATCTCCTGGCGACTTCGAGCCGGCGCTCAATCTCCACACGGTCGAGGTGTGCCCCGTCGCCGCCGACCGCGAGCGCCGCTCTCGACAACGTCTCCACACCGGGCATCCTGCGGATCCTCTCCCGCCGGGCGTCGTCCATCTCGCGGTTCAAATGCCCAGCCACAGCCTCGTAGGCCGCATCAGGTCCGTCGATCTCCTGCACGGCGGGTGGGCCCGCAAGTCCCCTCAGCATGACGTCCACATAGGGCAGGGGCCGGCGCATCCGGTTGTCGAGCACGGCAGTGACCCCCACATCGGAGCCGGTGCGGATCAGTCGTCCCACGCCCTGAGCGAAGGCGATCGCCGCCCGGGGAACCAGATAGTCGGCGAAGGGATCCTTGCCGTGGAGCTCGAGGAGGCCCTTGCGAGCGCTGATCACCGGATCTCCCAGGGGATCGAACGGGATCTTCTCGATCAGCAGCAGGCGCAGCGCGTCGCCTGGAATGTCGACTCCCTCCCAGAACGACCTGAGTCCCAGCAGGCAGGCCGAGGGATCGTCCTTCATGCGATCAACCAGCGAGCCGGACGACCCGTCGCCTTGAGCCAACAGCTCGATCCCCTCCGCGTCGAGAACCGGCCGGGCGTGGTCCCGGACGTGTTCGAGACGCGAGCGGGCGGTCATCAACGTCATGGCTCCGCCGTGGGCGGCCACGCACAAGCGCGGAATCTCCGAGGCTGCCGCCTCGGTGAACCGGTCCGTCAGCTGTCCCCGGGGCGCGGGCAGATAGTCGGTCAGCAGCACGCGATGGCGACGGTCGAGATCGTCGTAGGGAGACGGGATCTGTTTGGGCTCCACCCCTTCGAGACCCACCCTCGCCCCCAGGTAGCCGAAGTCGTCGCCCGCACGCAGCGTCGCGGAGGTGAGAACCACCGAGCTGCTGCGTTCCCACAGGTCCGAGAGAATGCCCGCGACCGACAGGGGCACCCGTCGAAGCGCCCAGCGCCAACGCCCTGCCTCGGCCGTGCCGGCCTCAAAGGCTTCGGCACCGTTGGCAGGCGTTGTGCCCGGCGCACCCTCGAAGGAGACGGCCGCGATGTTGATCCACTGAGCGAGCTCCTCATCGAGATCGTCGTCGAAGAGCCGCATCTGGGATTGGGCCCACAGCACTGCGTCGACCAACTCTGCCGCGTTGCGAGCCTCCCTCCCGAGCCTGGCCTTCTCGTCCTCCAGTGCGTCACGGCGGTAGCGGCCGGCGAGTTGTTCCGGCACATCAATGTCGTCCAGAACGTCGGCCGCCTGCCGTAGAGCGCTACGCAGCGCCCGCCCGGCGTCCTCAACCCGCTTGTAGGCCGGGTGACGCCGATCGACGCCACGCACGATCCGGTGCGAGGCGCCGTACCGGGCCGCCTGCTGGCGAGTGACGCCGGTGCGGTCCCTCACATGCTCGATAAGCGGCTCGGACAACCGAGCGGTCGCCAACCGCACCGCCGCGACCGCGTCGCGGACTCGCTGGATCCGGTCGTCACCCAACTCCGAGCCGGTGGCGGCAGCTATGCGAGCGGCGAGACCCCGCCCCGTGGTCGGGTCCCACAGGGAATCGCAAAGCATCTCAAGTTGGCCGACCCCCACCTCCCTGGTGGAGGCGGCCGTGGCTGAGTCCTCCAGATTGTGGGCCTCATCGACGAGCAGATTGAACTCGCCGTCCTCCAACGCCGGTCCAGCCGCCAGCAGCGCATGGTTCAAGACGGCCACATGGGCGGTCCGGAGGCGGTCCAGAGCCCGCCGGTAGAAATCGAGTTCGTCGAGCCGGTCCCGTGACGGTCCGGGTAGGGCGTCGACCCGCAGCTTCCATCGGAATAGCGCCAGCGACCTCAAGTGACCCTCGACCGCGGTTGTGCGCAGATCGGCCCAGTCGCCGGAGGGGGTCTGAGCCACCCAGCCGCACAGGATCGCCAACGCCGCCGCCGCCGCATCGTCGGCCGGGCCCTCCCGGGTGCCGTCTGCGAGCCAGTCGAGCTCGCCCTGGAGCGTCTTCAGGCTGATGTAGTTGTTGCGGCCCTTGAGAACGACGCTGGAGAAGGGCTGAAGTGCGGAAGCCAGTTCTTCGAGCGTTTCCAGAATCTGATCCTGCAGCACACGGGAATGCGGCGCGATCACCGACACCCGTCCGCAGGCCCGCGCCGCTTCGATGGCGGGAACCAGGTATGCGAGGGTCTTGCCGGTGCCGGTGGGCGCCTCGATCATCTGCTGGCGTCCAGGAGTGCCGAATGCCTCGCACACGAGCCGGGCCATTTGGGCCTGCTGCGGGCGCGGCTCCCGCCCGCCTCCCATCAGCACGCCGCCCGTGCCGAACATCTTGAGGATCTTGTCGATCTCGAAGGACTTGGTCGGGACGACCGGACCTGGCGGGGAAACCTCGGGAACGACATCGTCGAGTGCGACTTGCTGGCGCTCAGGCTCGACGAAACCAGCCCACGGGTGACCCGCCTGGGCCAGGACCCACCGCTGCAGACGGCGCGCCGGGGTTCTCTCATTGAGTTGGTCAAGCAGCGCCCGCATGACTTGTTGGGTCATACGGGCGTCGTTGAGCGCGTCGTGCTTGTCGCGGCTGTCGATACCGAACTGCGATGCAAGCTGGTCAAGGCTGCGGCCGGGTGGAGGCCGGGAGCCGTCGACGCTGCGGACCATGCCGGAACCGGCTCGGGGATAGACGACGTGGGCCAGCTCCAGCGTGTCGAGCCGTGCTCCTGGTGGCACCGCGAGACCGAGCGATGCGGCGGCTGCGTCGAGCACTGCAAAGTCGTAACCGAAACCGTTGTGGGCGATCATCGGCCGTCCGTCGACCCACTCGAGGAACCTGCCGAGCGCGTCCTCGGCCGCGGGGGCGCGTCCGAGTCGGCCGTACTCGATGCCGGTCAGCTCGGTGATGCGGGGCGAGAGCTTGCGCTGTGGCCTGACCAGCGTGTCGAAGTCGTCCAGGACGCCTTCGTCGGACGCCAGCACCGCCCCGATCTGGATGATCTCGTGCTCGCAGGGATGCGGCCTGTCGGCGTTGGTCTCCAAGTCGAAGACCACATACTTCGGCAGGCGAGCCACGAGCCGCGCACCTTAGTCCGCCTAGCCTCGATGCGCTTCGGTGCGGCGCTGGCGGTCGCGCTTCGGGGCCGAGGGGACGGCCTCGGTGGGGCGCATCCGGCCGGGGCGGGGCCGGCCCAGGGCGATCGGCGATGAGGTGATCGACAACTATTCCGCCCACAAACACCAAGGCGCTGGAGCCATCCGCTAGATTGCGGCTATTGCTCCCCGCCTTCCCGGCTCGCGCCGGGGATGGCGGGGATTTATCGTCTTGGAGGTAGAAGACATCGTGACCCGCGTTGCGGCCGTGGGGGTGCTCCAGCTGCGGGCTCCGTGGGGCCGGTGTTCACGGAGGGCTCACTCCCGGCGCCAGACCGGGCCGGACGGGGTGTCCTCCACCACCACGCCCAACCCCGACAACTCCTCCCGCAGCAAGTCGGCGGTCGCCCAGTCCCTCGCCTCCCTGGCCGCCTGGCGACGGGTTACGAGGTCCTCGATGGCGGAGCCGTCATCAGAGGCTCGCTCAGCAGCCTCAGCGGCCATGCCAAGAGCACCGGCCCACTCGACCACCCCGGCTGCGAAGACCGCTCCGTCAGCCGATCCCGCGTCGAGTTCGGCGTTGGCCCTGCGGAGAGTGTCGAAGATCACCGCCACTGCTTCAGGTGTGCCCAGATCGTGGTCCATGGCCGCACAGAATCGTCGCTGCCGGTGGTACAACTCCTGCCTTGCGCCGAACCGCTCCGCCACTCCCTCAACGGCTGGACGCCATTCCTCGAGGTCGCCGTCGCTCACGACGACCGAACCGCGTTCCGCTGCTCCATGAGGCGCACTCAGGTCGCGGACGGGCCTGAAACTCGGCTCCACGCCTTCGGCGAGTGCCGGCTCAGCCGTATTGCCCTCCGATCTGGCCGCCGTCAGCCGGCGGGCCAGGGCGTCGAGGCGCTGCACGGCGGCCCTCGCCGAGGCCATGAGCTCGGGGTTGACCTCCATAGTCTTGCGGTAGTGGGTCTGCAGCACCAGCAGACGGAAGGCCCGGCCGTTGTCGGGGTGCTCGTCGAGCATCTCCACAACGGTGCGGTAGTTGCCCAGCGACTTCGACATCTTGGCGCCGTCGATGTTGAGCATGGCGTTGTGCACCCAATGGCGGGCGAAACTCCGGCCCACCGCCAGCGCCTCGGCCCGCTCGTTGGTGTGGTGGGGGAACACCAGGTCGTTGCCGCCGCCGTGGATGTCGAAGCCGTCTCCGAGGATGCCGAGGCTCATGGCGACGCACTCGATGTGCCAGCCGGGACGGCCCGGCCCCCACGGCGACGGCCATGACGGCTCGTCGGGCTTGGCCGCCTTCCACAGGGCGAAGTCGAGGGGGTCCTCCTTGGCCTCGTCCACCTCGACCCGGGCGCCGGCCGAGGACCGCAGATCGTCGAAGTCGCGATGCACGAGGTCGCCGTACCCGGACACGCCGCGCACCCGCAGGTACACGCCCGTGGGAGTCGTGTAGGCCGCTCCGGCGTCCATGATCCGAGCGACGAGGCCGACCATCTCGGCGACCCATTCGGTGGCTCGGGGCCGCTGGTGGGGGTCGAGCACGCCGAGCCTCGCCATAGCGTCGATGTAGACCGCCTCCCATTCCGCGGCCACCTCGCGCTCGGTGCTGCCCTCGGCGCGGGCCCGGTTGATGATGTTGTCGTCGATGTCGGTGATGTTGGCCACGTGGCACACGTCGAGGCCCCGCCACTCCAGGTAGCGACGCAGCACGTCGTAGGTGAGAGCCGAGCGGGCGTGACCCAGGTGCGGATGGTCGTAGACGGTCGGCCCGCAGGCGTACATCGCCACCCGGCCCGGCTCACGGAGCGCCAAGGGGCGCACCCTGCCCGTGAGCGTGTCGTACAGCGAGACCACTACAGACCAGGCTCAGCAGGCGGGGCCGGCACCGCACCCGCACCCGACGACGACCCCGCACCCGCAACCGCAACCGACGACCCGACCAGCCCCGCACCCGACGACGGCGCCGGTTCCAGGGCGACGCCGCAGAGCGCGCACAGTTCGGCCAGCACGGCCGGAGCCGGGTCGTCGAGGCAGCCCGCGAGCACGGCGTCGGCCATCTCGGCCAGCACAGCCCGGGCCCGGGGAGCATCCAGGTCGTCGTCGAGAGCGTCCCGCAGCCGGCGGGCGAACGGGGCCGGGTCGGCCGCGCCGGCGGCGCCTCGCCGCCGCACGGCCTCGTTGAGGGAGTCGAGGAGGACCTGGGCCTCGTCGATGTCGCCGTCGTGCCATTCCCAGTCGGCGCGGTAGTGGTGCGCCATCAGGGCGAGGCGGACCGCGGCCGGGTCGCTCTCCTTGCAGAGGTCGCTGACGAACACCAGGTTGCCGAGAGACTTCGACATCTTGGCGCCGCCGTAGGCGACCATCCCGCAATGCATCCAGTGCTTCACGAACTGCCGGCCGGCGGCGGCCTCGCTCTGGGCCAGCTCGCATTCGTGGTGCGGGAAGATCAGGTCGCTGCCACCGCCGTGCAGGTCGATCCCGGGGCCGAGCAGGCCCATCGACATGGCGCTGCACTCGACGTGCCAGCCGGGCCGACCCGGCCCGAACGGTGACGGCCACGACGGCTCGTCGGACGCTGACGGCTGCCACAGCACGAAGTCCAGCGGGTTGCGCTGGCGGGGATCGTCGGGGGTGCCGCCCCGCTCAGCGGCCAGAGTCCGCATGTCAGCGGTGTCGTAGCCGCTGAGGCGGCCGAAGCCGGGCCAGGTGGAGACATCGAACCAGGTGGTGCCCTCCGCGGTGTAGGCGTGGCCCCCCGCCATGAGAACCTCGATGAGGGCGATCATCTCGGCTACCCACTCGGTGGCCTTGGGCTCGGCTGCCGGGGGCCGTGCGTTGAGGGCGGCCATGTCGCTGCGGAATCGGGCGGTCTCGGACGCGGCCAGGTCCAGGAAGTCCACGCCCAGAGCACGGGCCTTGGGCAGGATCGAATCGTCGACGTCGGTGATGTTGCGCATCATCCGCACCTGGTGGCCGATGTCCTCGAGACGGCGGATCAGCAGGTCGTAGGCGAGGTAGGTGTTGGCGTGGCCGAGGTGGGTGCTGTCGTAGGGAGTGATGCCGCACACGTAGATGCGTACCTCCTCCGGCTGCGGCGGCGGCTCGAAGGGCACCACCGATCGGCGTGCGGTGTCGTACAGTCGCACGAGCCGAGGCTACCGCTGCGCCTCCCGGCAGCCGTGACAACGGGCCGGGTCGCAGCGAACCCTCGCGACGTCCCCGTGCCGTGAATCTTGGGCGCAGGAAATTCGATCAACGTCGAACGCAGATCAACTCGGTGGCAGCGCGCACCGGCTCCTCCCCGCCTCGCTGCCCGCGGGCGGGGCGAGTAATGTTCGCACCGCCATGCGGATCAGGCCCCATCACACCGTCGTCGCTCTCGGCGTTGCCGTCGCGCTGTTCACCGCCGCCTCCGGGATCGTTGCCGGGATCGCCGGCTTCCGCAGCGACAGCCCGGTCACCCGCGAGGTGTTCGGCAACGTCCCCGCCCCTCTGAAGGCCGCCTTCTACACCGTCATTCCCATCCTGCTGGTGTACGGGTCGGTCCTGTTCGCCAACCGGGTCAAGAACTGGGAGCGGGGCCGGCCCGACAACCGCCGCACAACCCCGAAGAACGTGCATCGTCGGATGGCCGACTTCCGGGCCGGCGTCTACATGCGGACCCTGCTGCGAGAGCCCGGCGCCGGGGTGATGCACTCGCTCATCTACTTCAGCTTCCTGGTGCTGCTGGGGGTGACGACCACCCTGGAGGTCGACCACCAGCTCCCCGACGGGGCCAAGTTCCTGCACGGCGACGTGTACCGGGCCTACTCCGCGGTCGGCGACGCGGCCGGGGCGGTGTTCGTGGTCGGGATGCTGTGGGCCATCCTGCGCCGCTTCGGACCGCCGGCGTGGCGGCCTCGCCGCATCCGCGTCAAGACCCGGCCCGAGCACGCCGTCATCGGCGCGGTGATGCTGGCCATCGGGGTGACCGGCTTCGGTGCGGAGGCGTTCCGGATCGCGGTCGACGGCCTGCCCGACCATGAGCGCTGGAGCTTCATCGGCTACCCGCTGGCCACCCTCGTCGACGGTTCGGGCTCGGCGGCCGGCTGGCACCAGGCGTGGTGGGTGGCCCACGTGGTCGCCTTCGCGGCCTTCCTGGTGATCCTGCCGACGACGATGCTGCGCCACATGTTCACGTCGCCGCTGAACATGTGGCTGAGCCACCGCGACCGTCCCAAGGGCGCGATGCGGCCCATGCCCGACCTGGTGGAGGGCGACACCGAGCTGGAGACGTTCGGCGCGTCGACGATCGAGGACTTCTCGTGGAAGCAGCTCCTCGACACCGACGCCTGCACCATGTGCGGCCGCTGCACGTCGGTGTGCCCGGCCCACGCCACCGGCAAGCCCCTCGACCCCCGCGAGATCGTGCTCAAGACGGGAGAGGTCATGGCCCTCACCGGCAGCCCGCCCACATCCCCTCCCCTCAGCAGCGGCGAGACCACCGTCGGCCGGGCCGAGACCGGAAACGGAACCGGCAGCGGCGGCGCAGAAGTCAAAGTGCCGGCGAACTGGATGTTCGAGCGCATCAGCACCGAGGAGCTGTGGGCCTGCACGTCGTGCCGGGCCTGCGACGAGGTGTGCCCGGTCAATATCGAGATCCTCGACAAGATCCTCGACATGCGCCGCTACCTCACCCTGATGGAGAGCGACTTCCCCTCCGAGCTGGGCCAGGCCTTCCGGGGCATGGAGAACTCGTCCAACCCGTGGTCGTTGAGCCAGACGGAGCGGGCCGACTGGGCCCGGGACCTCGACGGGGTGCGGGTGCTGTCCGGCGGCGACCCCCTCGACGCCGAATACCTGTACTGGGTGGGGTGCGCGGGATCCTTCGACGACAAGAACAAGAAGGTGGCCAGAGCCATGGCCCTGCTCATGGAGCGGGCCGGGGTGGACTTCGCCATCCTCGGCCCGGCCGAGAACTGCACCGGCGACCCGGCGAGGCGCTCCGGCAACGAGTACCTGTTCCAGATGCTGGCGTCGGCCAACATCTCCACGCTCGACTCGATGGGGGTGCGCAAGATCGTCACCCAGTGCCCCCACTGCTTCAACACGCTGGCCAACGAGTACCCGCAGCTCGGCGGGCACTACGAGGTGGTCCACCACAGCCAGTTCCTGGAGGCGCTGGTGGCCGAGGGCCGCCTCGACCTCGAGGGGGCCACCCTGGCCGAGAGAGTCGTCTACCACGACAGCTGCTACCTGGGGCGCCACAACGACGTGTACCTGGCGCCGCGGCGGGTGCTCGGCTCGCTCGGCGGCATCGAGCTGGTGGAGGCCCCCCGCAACGGCACCAAGGGGATGTGCTGCGGCGCCGGCGGGGCCCGCATGTGGATGGAGGAGACGATCGGCGCCAAGGTGAACGACGAGCGGTCCCGGGAGCTTCTCGACACGGGCGCGTCGCGCATCGCCACCGCCTGCCCGTTCTGTTACATCATGATGGACGACGGGGTGCGGGCGGCCGGCGTGGAGGAGGACGAGGTTCAGGTCGCCGACATCGCCGTACACGTCCTGCAGGCAGTCGAGGCCCGGGACTCCGCGGCTGCGACATAGCCTTCCCGGCCGGCGGGTCCTCCAGGCTGGTGCCTCTGGCTACAGGGTGGGGGTTTGCGCGTGGTGGTCGGTCATGCGCTGGAAGGCTTCGCCCACCGCCGCCAGGGTGCGGTCGGCGAAAGGCCGCCCGATGATCTGGAAGCCGATCGGCATCCCGTCGCCGGCGAACCCCCCGGGAAGAGCGATCGCCGGCAGTCCCGCCGCGTTGACCGGGAACGTGAACTGCGTCGTCGCGGGGATCAGCGGGACGCCGCCGAGTTCGACCGCGCCGTGGGCGAGCACCTGGTTGGGATTGACCGGGGCGACGATCAGGTCGACGCCCTGTTCGTCGAACACGTCGAGGTAGGCGCGCTCGAACGCCATCCGTTGGGCCTGGGCGCCGGCCAGCGCGGTGCCCGGGATCGCAGCTCCGGAATCCATGATCGCCCGGGGCTCCTCTCCGATCAGCTCGTTGCTGGAGGACCGCAGCTCCTCCAGCAGGGCGGCCGACTCGGCGAACACGATGGCGGCGCCCGCGTCGAAGTGCTCGGCAGTGTGGGGCACCCGCACGGTGCGCACCTCGGCCACGACGGATCCGAGCACGTCGACGGCCTCCTCCATCACCGCCCGCACCTCGGGATCGGTCTCGAACCCGTCGAAGAAGCCCTCGTCGGGCACTCCCAGCACGAGGCCGCCGGGTGCCTCGGCCGGCGCGAGCGCGGTCGTGGCCGAGTACGGATCCAGCCGGGAGAAGCCGGCCACGACGTCGAGCAGCACCCCGCAGTCGGCGGCCGTGCGGGCCATCGGGCCGACGGTGTCGTAGGTCCAGGAGATGAGGTGGACGCCGTCTCGTGGAACCGCGCCCCTGGTGGTCTTGATGCCGGTCGTGCCGCAGCAGTTCGACGGGATCCGCACCGATCCCCCGGTGTCGGTTCCCAGCGCGCCGAACACCTGCCGGGCAGCCAGGCCGGCCGCGCTACCCCCCGACGATCCTCCCGTCATCCGCTGAGGGTTCCAC
Source organism: Acidimicrobiales bacterium (assembly GCA_965116865.1). Lineage (GTDB taxonomy): Bacteria > Actinomycetota > Acidimicrobiia > Acidimicrobiales > Aldehydirespiratoraceae > Aldehydirespirator. The sequence continues at coordinate 2,370,103 of OZ220727.1, forward strand.
GGGTTGCGCGACGCCGGGCACGACACGCCGTAGGCCAGTTCATGGGTGTTGGTCTTTCCGACGATGACTGCTCCGGCGCTGCGCAGGCGGCTGACCACGGTCGCGTCGACGTCGGGCGTGAACCCTCTGAGCGCTTCGCAGTTGGCCTCCGTGGCCACACCCTGGGTGAAGAAGAGGTCCTTGAGCGCGACCGGGACTCCGTGCAGGGGGCCGGTCGCCTCGCCCCGGTCGAGACGGGCCGCATCTGCTCGGGCCGCGTCGGCCTGGACCGACGCGAACGCGCCGACCGCTGCGTCGGTCTGCTCGATCCGAGTCAGGGACGCCTCCAGCAACTCGGAGGCGGTCACTGCCTTGGACCTCACCGCTTCGGCCGCCTCGATGAGGCTCATCTGTGTCAGGTCGGTCATGGGTTTCCTTCCTTTCTTCGTGCTGCTTCCTCAGATCAACAATCGCCGGGCGACTCGGGCCGCCAGGTCGGGGTCGGCGGCCGGTCCGCGGTCGACGACTTCGCCCTTCTCGAGGACGATGAAGCGGTCGGCGAGCCGCTTGGCCAGCTCGAGGTGCTGCTCGATGAGGAGCACTCCCCGCCCCGCGTCTCTCGCCGATTCGATGTGATCGCCCAGCAGGGCGACGTTGGAGGGCTGCAATCCCTCGGTGGGCTCGTCCATCACCAGCAGCGACGCGTTGGTGGCCAGCGCGATGGCGGCGGCGAGCATCTTCTGCTCGCCGCCCGACAGTGTTCCCGTCCTCTGGGAGCCGCGTCCTGACAGTGCGGGACCGAACGCGTCGAGCACCCGATCATGGCTCTCGGATCCGAAGCCGCTGAGACGGAGGTTGTCGCTGACCGTGAGCGCGCCGAACAGGGCGCGCTCCTGGAAGGTCGCACGCAGCCCGGCCCGCACCCGCCGCGAGGGCGGCATCCGGGTGATGTCGGCACCGTCGAGGTGCAGGACGCCTCCGGTGGAGCGCAGCACGCCGAGGACGGTCTTCACCAGCGTGGTCTTGCCCGCGCCGTTGCGGCCCACCAGCGCGACGATCTCGCCGCTCGACACACCGAAGCTCACGCCGTGCAGCACCGGCACCGTGCCGTAGCCGGAGCGCAAGTTGGTGGCTTCGAGGCGCATCAGCGGGCCACTCCGGTGCACAAGGCCACCACGAGCCGGACGCCGCCGTGGACGGGTTGGTCGGCAGGCATCAGCGGTCGACTCCGCCGTACACGGCCACCACTTCGGGGGCGTTCTCGATCTCGGCCACGGTTCCGTCGGCTAGCAGCGACCCCCTGGCCAGCACGGTCACCCGGTCGGCCACTGCCCGGATGAACGCCATGTCGTGCTCGACGATCAGCACGGGCAGCCGGTAGTCGGTGTGCACCTCCCGCAGGAGCTCGGCGGCCGCGAGGCTCTCCGCCGCCGTCATGCCGGCGGTCGGCTCATCGAGAAGAAGGACGCGGCAATGGCCCGCCATCGCCATGGCGATCTCCAGCCACTGCTTGTCGCCGTGGGAGAGTCCCCCGGCGCCGGCGTCGACCCGTGCGTCGAGTCCGGTGCGCTCGAGGATCCGCAGCGACGCCGGCGGCACCCGGGCCTGGAAGGCGGCGAAGGTCAGCCGCCAGGGCGAAGGGTCGGCCCCCCAGGCCGCCACCGCGATGTTCTCGGCCACCGACAGCGAGCCGATGACTTGGGGCGACTGGAACTTGCGACTCACACCGTGGCGGGCGAACTCCCAGGCCTTCAGGCCGGTGCAGTCCCGGCTGAGCATGGTGATCGAGCCGTTCTGGCAGTCCTGCTGGCCGCAGAGGATGTCCAGGAGGGTGGACTTGCCTGCGCCGTTGGGGCCGATGAGGCAGCGCAGCTCCGGTTCGTCCATGGTGAGGGTGACGCCGTCGAGGACTTTGAAGAACCCGAAGGTCTTGTCCACGCCGTTGGCTTCGAAAACCGCTGAACCGTTGCCGGCGGCAGTGGCGTGGGCGATCGTCGACAGCGGAACGTCGTGGCTGCGCCTCGCCGGGCGTCCCGCTGCTCGCAGGAGGCTCGGGACCAGCCCCTCGGGTACGAGGGCCACCGCTGCGACGAAGATCACGCCGGTGGCCAGGGTCCAGTACTGCAGCCACACGTCGGCGAGGGTCGCTGAGGCGAAGTTGATGGCCAGGGTGCCGATGACGGGTCCGATGATCGTGCCGCGCCCGCCGACGAGCGTCCACAGCACCACGTTGGTCGCCAGGGCGAAGCCGAAGATCTGGGGCGAAACGAAGCCGGTCCGGTGCATGTAGAGGGCGCCGGCCAGGCCGGCGACGGCCCCTCCGACAGTGAAGACCCAGACCTTGAGGGCCACCGTTTCGTAGCCGAGCGCCTCCATGCGGCGCTCGTTGTCTCGGATGCCGATGAGCACCGCTCCGATGGGCCTGGTCGCCAACAGGCCGACGAGGGTGATGACGGCCACGGCCACCACCGAGATGAACAGGTCCTGGGCGCTGTCGGACCATTCCGACCCGAATGCAGTGATGCGTGGGACGTCGGTCAGGCCGTTGAAGCCGCCGGTCACGTCGCGCCACTGCTCCGCGACCTGCTCGAGGGTGAGCGACAGCACCAGGGTCAGCAGCCCGATGACGACCGGTGTGGGCCGGCGCCGGAACGCGGCGATGCCCACGCCGGCCGCGACGGTCGCACCGACCAGCGTCGCTACCAGCAACCCGGGCAGGGTCAGGGCCGGTGCGGCCTCCGCAAGACGGGCGGTGGTGTAGGCCGCGATCCCGAAGGGCAAGAGTTGGCCCAGCGAGAGGATCCCCGCGTGGCCCCAGACCAGGTCGAGGCTCACCGCCAGCACGGCGAGGCTCAGGAATAGCGACAGCTGCCCGGCCCGGAAGTCCCCCAGGGTGACGCTGGCCACCGCGACGGCCACCGCCGCAGTCGCGCCGTAGCCGAGCGGCCGCTTCACGCCACCGCCCCCGCCGGTGCGGGACGCCGGAACTGAAGGACCAGCACCGCCAGTGCCAGGGACGCGATCTGGGCCCACACCGCGTCGTAGAAGTGGATGACGCCCGTCTGGACCGCGGCCACGACCAGCGCGCCCGCTGCCACGCCCCAGAGCCGATTGTAGCCCCCGACGATCACCACCAGGAAGGCGCCCGGGAGATAGGCGAGGCCGGTCTGCGGCTCGACGGCACCGAGCGGCGCCACCAGCGCTCCCGCTATCCCCGCGGTGGCAGCACCGACACCGAACGCGCACAGATTGGTCACTCCGGTACGGATGCCCGCCGATTCGGCCAGGTCGCGATCGGCGACGATGGCCCGCACCACCAGACCGAAACGGGACCGGGTGAACGCCAGCAGGGTGACCGCCACGACCATGGCTGCGATCGCGATGAGCAGGTAGCGGTACGTGGGGAACAGGACGCCGAAGGCCCTGGTGGCGCCCGGCACCGGGTTGGGGACGCTCTGGAAGTCTTTGCTGAACACCAGCTCCGCGATCTGCCGCAGGCACACCGACAGCCCGAACGTGGCCAGGATCGTCAACTCGGGTTGGCGATGGATGCGCCTGATCAGGCCCACCTCGATCACCACGCCCAACACGAACAGAACGACCGCGGCCAGCGGCACGCTCAGCCAGTGGTTGAGGCCGACGGTATGCACGACGTAGGCCACGTAGGCGCCGAGCATTACGAACTCGCCGTGGGCCAGGTTGATCACGCCCATGAGGCCGAAGACGATTCCGAGTCCGAGCGCGACGATGGCGAGGATCGCGAAGAGGCTGACGCCGTTGAGCAGTTGGAGTGTCAGCGCGTCCAAGTGCTCTCGCTCCGGTGTCTGGGGCGCTCAGGGTCTGAGTCGGTGCGGGCGCTGGAAGGACCAGTAGCCGGCCGACGGGGCTGGCAGCCCTGGAGTCTGAGTCGGTGCGGGCGCTGGAAGGACACTGCGCCCGCACCGACTCTGTCAACCGGCTGGGAAGGGCCTGCTGGGGTCAGGCCGGGTTGCAGGTCTCGTCGGGCTCCACCGAGGGGAACGACTGCACGATCAACTGCGAGCCGTCGGCCTGGATCTCAGCCACGTAGATGGGCTGGGTCAGATGACGGCTGCCGGTGATCGCAATCTCGCCGGTCGGGGTGGTCAGCGACAGGCCCTCCATGGCGGCCGCCACCGCGGCGGTGTCTGTGGTTCCGGCCGCGTTGGCCGCGGCCGCGTACAGCAGCGCGGCGTCGTAGATGTGGGAGCTGAACGTCATGTGGGGCGGCGCATCGGCTCCGAAGCGCTCCAAGTATCGGCTGACGAACTCATTGTTGAGGGCGCTGTCCACTTCCTTGAAGTAGCCCAGCGTGACCCGCATACCTGCGGTTACCGCCGGACCCATGGCCCCCAGCACGTTCTCCTCGTAGATGTTGGCGAGACGCGGGATGGCGTCCTGGCCGATGCCGAAGTCCACCGCCTGGGTCTCGAAGGCGATGGCATCGCCGCCGACGAGCGCGGGGAAGATCAGGTCGGCGCCCGATCCCGCGATGATCTGGGCCACCGACGAGAAGTCCTGGGTGCCCAGCGGGACGTACTCCTCGCCGACCACCTCGCCGCCGGCGGCCTCGATGTACTGCCGGGCCAGCTCGAAACTGCGGCGGGGCCACACGTAGTCGTTGCCCAGCAGGAACCAGGTCTGACCGCCCGTCTGCTCCATCATCCACGGGATCACCGGCGCCAGCTGCTGGCTGGGCACCTCGCCGGTGTTGAACATCACCGACGAGCACTCGCCGCCCTCGTACAGGGCCGTATAGATGTAGAGCACATCGGCGTCCTCCGCGAGGGGCTTGGCGGCCTGGCGTGTGGCGCTGGAATGCGTGCCGAGGACCACGTCGACGCTGTCGGAGTCGATCAGTTGCTCCATGGCCTGCCGGCCGACGGCCGGATCGGTGGCGTCGTCGGCCAGGTAGGTCTCAACAGGCCGGCCGTTGATGCCTCCAGCCGCGTTGATGTCCTCCTCGATGAACTCCGCGATGTTGGCTGTCGGGGGCCCGAACAAGCCCGCCGGTCCGCTGTTGGAGAACAGGATCCCGATGCGCACCGGCTCTCCCGAGGGCTCGGCCTGCTCCAGCGGCTCCGGCTCGGCGGGCGCCTCGGTGCTCTCAGGCTCAGGCGCCTCGGTCGTCTCCGGCTCATCGGGCGCCTCGGTGGTCTCAGGCTCGGGCATCTCCTCCGAGTCGTCCGGTTCGGCGACGTCCGTGTCGGCCGCGGCCGGCTCAGAAGGAGTAGCCGGGGTCGCCTCGTCGTCATCCCCGCAGGCCGCGGCGATCAGAGCAAGGAGCGCGACGAACGCGGCCACAAACCACAAGCGAGACCGCGAGCGGGAGTCCGATACTGTTCTCATGACAAAGCCCTCCTATATGTGAGCAGTTATTGACATATTGTCGGATAGGAGGGGCGCTGTCAAGTCCCGGAGGGTCGCTGCCAGACAGGAACTCGCCTTCAAGCAAGGCAAGATGCTCGAACCGCTAGGGAGACAGGGCAAGTGCTGAACTGCGGTTCGGACGCTTACGCGGCAACGGGGCGCGACGATGACTGTCACACCCCCGTAGCATCCTTGTGACAACATCTGTTGGAAAAAATGGCGTTGACTCTCGAGTTATCGCGCCGAGTTATCGCGCCGAACCGGGCAAGGTGACAGCAATGGGCGACAGCTACTCCGACATCGAGATCGAGGTTCTGGACGACGTTGGCGTCCGCGAGGCCATCGACAACGCCCTCGCGCTAGCCGGGTGTAGCTGGGAGGAGTTGCAGGAGCAGGCGAGAGTCGGGCGATTCTCAACTGAAATCGCTCGGAGGACCTGGTTCGTGGTGTCGTCCCTTGTCGAACCGTCGGCGGCCTGACCTTCAACGTCAGGCCCGGGAGTTCGCAGGCGAGATCTCCACGGCTCTGAACGGCACCGTCACTGACGGTGTCCGCCTCTCGATCTTCATGAACGCGAGTGGTCGAGCTGTGATCGGCTACAGAGCCAGCAAGAAGAGGCCGCTGGGCGAGCCCATCACGCTCACAACCTCGCGCGCGCCGGGACAGCTGTGCCTGGACGTGCTGCACCCCCTCGATCTGAACGAATCCGGCCAATTTCTGACCACCAACAAGAGCACCTACACCCTCAAGGAGATCGGCACAGGCGAACCAATCGTGACCTACGACTACACGAGGGACCCGCCGAACGAGTACCCCGCGGCCCACTTTCACCTTCACGGCGAGTCCGACGTCATCCGGGGCATGCTGCAACGCTGTGAGCGCGGGTCCGACAAGCCCTCCGACCTTCACTTCCCAGTGGGCGGGCGAAGGTTCCGTCCGAGTCTGGAAGACCTGATCGAGTTCTGCGTCCTCGAACGTCTGGTGACACCCCGCGGAGGTTGGCAAGAGGCGTTGGACCAGTCGAGAGAGCGCTATCGAGAACGCCAACTACAGGCTGCCGTTCGCCGCTATCAGACTCAGGCTGCTGAAGTCCTCGAGCGCGAGGGCTGGAAGGTGTCAAAGCCCGTCGAATCGAACTCGTAACGCCGTCGAGTTCGGTGAGACGAACTAGGAGGCTCGGGTGGCGGCGGGGAGTTCGTCCAGGACCCGTACGCCGGAACGGGTCGCTTCGCCCAGCAGCAGCGACTTGAGGGAGCCGCCCCGGGCGCAGCGCCGGGGACCGTCGAACCTGGATCTGCGCAGGCCGCTCAACAGTGCGGTCGGCTCCACGCCCCCGCCGGCCCGGCAGGAGCGGGCCCAGGTGTGGATCGCTTCGTACACGCCCTCCGCGGCGGCCGAGACCGGTGGGGAGCACGACCCGAACCGGTCCGAGTAGCGCCGGAGGAACTCGCGGTTCTCCGAGGTGTCGAGCGCGACGAAGTAGCCCAGCGCATTCCAGGTGCCCTCACCGGACTCGCCGAGATGCTCGACCACGGCGTCGTCCATGAGCGGGGCGAACGTCCGGATGCTGTCTCTGAGGCCGTATGCCGCGAAGTCGCGCTGGAAGCCGACATGGTCCTGGCCGACGAAGCTCGACACCACATGGTCGGCGCCGCTCCGCTGGATGGCGGCCAGCAGCGGTTCGAAGTTCTGCGATCCCAGCGGCAGGTAGCCCTCCCCGGCGACGTGGCCGTCCATGCGCTCGATGACGGCCCTCGCCGTCGCGCCGACCGCTCGGGGCCACGAGTAGTCGTTGCCGGCCAGGAACCAGCGCGACCCGCCCGTCTGTGCAGCCATGCGCGGCAGGGCCCGGTGGAGCTGGTCCATCGGCGTCTCGCCGAAACGGACGAGCAGCGGATGTTCTGCGGTCGGCTCACTCGTCGGCGTGTAGAGGTAGGGGATGCCCTCCGCTAGCGCCATGGGGGCGGTGACCGCGTAAGTGGCCGAGGAGTGCATCCCGATCACGGCGGCCAGACCCGGTGTGCGGGACAGGCGGCGCATGGCGATCGCGCCCACGCCCGGGTCGGTGGCGTCATCGGCCACGACCAGCCTGACGGCCCGGCCCATCACACCACCGTCGGCGTTGATCTCCTCGACCGCGAGCTGCGCGCAGTTCGCAGTGGAGCGGCCCAGGATCCCCGCTGGGCCCGACAGGGAGATCAGGAGTCCCAGGGGCACCTCCCACCATCCCGTCTCGTAGCCGCCGAGCAGCCCCAACTCGGCGCCGAGGCGAGCCACCTCGAGGTGATCGATCGTCACACGGACCCGCAGCCGCGTGCCTCCGCTGTCCAACGGGTCGAAGCGGCAGACGACGCGGCCCGCCCAGGGTGTCTCGTGCATCAGGTCGATACGGCGGTTCGGCTGGCACGAGAGCACCCGGGCCGTGCCCGGCGACCGGGCCAGGCCGCCGAGGGGAAGCGCCAAGCGGACCAGCGCGCCGGGTGTGAGCAGGGGCGCCTCCGACCCGAACAGCCACCCGACGGCCCCGTCGCCCTGTCCGAAGAGTGCGAACAGCTCGCTGGGGCACGCCTCCAGCCGCAGTTCGTTGTTCAGGACGAGCTCACCCATGGGACCGCGGCTAGGCGCTGCGCTCTTCGACCCGGCCGACCGGGACGTCCTCCGATGCAGAGGCGTCCTGCACGGCCGACGCGAGCTGCTCCAAGGAGTTCTGGTACACGGAGGTCAGGAAGGCCACCACCGCGTCGGCCGGGGTGGAGGTGACCGAGTAGTGCCGGAACCGGCCGTCGCGCCGTTCCGCCACGAGCCCGGCCAAACGCAGGATTCGCAGGTGCGACGAGACCGCGGTGCGTCCCAGCGAATCGAAGTGCGCCGCAATCTCGCCTGCGGTCAATTCCTCGTGCTCGCCGATCAGGCTGAGGATGGCCCTTCGGGTGGGATCGGCAAGAGTTGAGAAGATGGCGTCACTGTCGGAGGGGGCCATCGCGCCTCCTGTGTCTGTTTGTCAATATTTGCGCACATATGATGCCACACCCGGCGGTCGTCTGTCCCTTCTAGGCGAGGTGGCACCCGACCGGTAGCGTTCCTCCGGTGGGACGCCGGATCGTCGTGGTCGACAACTACGACTCGTTCGTCTACATCCTGGTCCAGTACCTGGGAGAGCTCGGATCTGAGCCGCTGGTGTACCGACACGACGCGGTCACGGCCACCGAGGTCCGCGACCTCAACCCCGACGGGATCCTGATCAGTCCCGGGCCGGGCACACCCGACGACGCGGGCGTCAGCAACGACCTGCTGGCCACGCTGAGCGGCGAGGTGCCCATCCTCGGGGTGTGCCTGGGGATGCAGTGCATCGGCCAGGCGTTCGGGGGGACCGTGATCCGGGCTCCGGAGGTGATGCACGGCAAGACGTCGGTCATCGAACACGGCTCCTCAGGGGTGTTCGAGGGTCTGCCCAACCCCTTCACCGCAACCCGTTACCACTCGTTGATCGTCGAGCGGGCGTCGATCCCTTCCGTCTTGGAGGTCACCGCCACCTGCGATCAGGGCCTGGTGATGGGTCTGCGCCATCGGCACCACCCGACCGAGGGGGTGCAGTTCCATCCCGAGTCGGTGCTCACCGACGCGGGCCGGGACCTGCTCGACAACTTCCTGGCCCGCTGCCGCTAGCGGAAATCAGGACGCGGCGGCAGCGTCTTCTTCGCCTTGGCCGGCGCCGGTCTGGTCGAGGCCTGACGATCGGCGCCAAGGTCAACGACGAGCGGTCCCGGGAGCTTCTCGACACGGGCGCGTCGCGCATCGCCACCGCCTGCCCGTTCTGCTGCATCATGATGGACGACGGGGTGCGGGCGGCCGGCGTGGAGGAGGACGAGGTTCAGGTCGCCGACATCGCCGTACACGTCCTGCAGGCAGTCGAAGCCCGCGACGCGGACCGCGGCTAGTGTCCCGGCCTGGCCGGCGCCTGCGCCGCCCTCCGGCCTCGCGCGATCCGGCTACTGGTAGACCGGTTCCATCGCGGCGTACCGGTCGGCAGGCTGGAAGATTCTGATGTAGTCGAGATGCATGTTGGTGACCGGGTCATCCGAGGACGGGGTACTGAAGCCCCACGCCCGAATCCTTACGTCCGCGGGCATGTGGCTGACGCCGACTTTCTCCAGCCGCGACGACTCGTCGCCGGGGCGAAACAACTCGAAGAACCTGTCACGCCCCTCACCGGTGACGGTCCTCACGCCATCGAAACCCGTCACAACGCCGTTGGAGAGACGAGCACCAGGACTTTCCTGTATCTCTGTCTTCGCATGCGGATAGAGAGTGAAGTCGCTGTGCCAGCCGTCCACCTTCACATGGGTCTGAAAGCCTCGTGGAGTCCACTCGACACCCTTCGTCACTGTGACCTTGCCGTCTATGCCATCTTCACAGCTGGGATGAGTCCCCCCGATGCTGTAGGTGGGGAGATTCGATCTGCAATAGTAGACCTGCTTGTTGCTGCGCAGCGGAAGGCTCTCAGCGTTCTTGAAGGTAGTGAACCAGTTGAAGTACTGATGCCAAATGTCCCTGCGGGAGGATGCCACGTACTCGACGAAGTCCAGCTCGATCTCTGCGTACTTCAGGCTCTTCTCCTTACTCGTGAAGTTCAAGCCGTAGCGGTCGAACATGTATCGAGTCTCCATGGTTCCGCCCCCGTAAATCGCATAGTTCTTGTAACTGACATTGGGCGGCAGATTGACGGTGTACTTGAGTTCCAGGTACCCGTACTTGAAGGCCGTCTTGCCGAAAGTGTTTAACCCCGCTCCACAGACTGAGGTCCTAGAGATGCGATAGTGCCCGTCCTCCACGTTCTCGCAAGGCGCCTCGTACTGGCACGGATCTCCCTTGAAGCTCCAGAGGTCGACGCTCAACGTGAGGAAACCGTCCTGACACTCCTCGGAGTCGGCTGCGTTCTGGTTGCCGTTGAACTCCTCGGCGAACACCAGACTGTAGTTCTCTTTGTCCTGCACCAGCTTCGGCAGGGCGGCGCGCAGTTCCTGACTGGTCTCGGGCGCGTCGGCCGGGAGCAACTCCCCCAAGAACATGCAGACGTACCTGTCCTCGTTCATCTCGGGATAGTCGCCGCAGTCCGGCCTCCGACGAGGCGAAGCGACTCTGGACTGCTTGTAGATCTTCTGACCTGAACCGTCCTCAGCCTCCGCCGACAGTTCCGCCACCCAGGCGGGAACATCGTTGAGATAGGCAACCCAGCCGCCCCAGCCGGGGTCGTACAGATACAGCTCGCCGGTGTCCTCGACCACCCTCAACTCCACATCGAGACAATCCGACTCCGAATAGCAAGGCTCCCGAAACGGATGGCCCGCGGCATCCTCCACCGCGAACAGCACACCCGAAACCTCGTCGTTCTCGTCCATCACAACGGCCCTGTCCAAGTACAGATCGTCGCGCGCCGCGCCGTAATTCTTGTCGGCAAACTTCCCCCATACCCGGATCCTGGGCCGCATCGGGTACTCGTCCTCAACAAACCGCAAAGCCGGCAGCTGCCGGTCGACGACACCCCGCGGACCCTCGTAAGCGGACGGTCCGACGTCGGCAACCGCGGCCCCCGCCCCGTCTGGATCGAAAGCCGCGGCCGACGCACCCGAAGCCGTCAAAGCCACGACGCAGGCGAGCACCGCCCAACAGCGAAACTTGAGGCGCCTAGGCGGTGTCATTCCCGCCGAGGGGTTCATCCCGATACCGCCCAGCAGCGAAACTTGAGGCGCCTGGGCGGTGTCATTCCCGCCCGTGTGCACTGCGCTCACGGGCCGCTCGGGCCACGGCCTCGCCCGTATGGGCCGCGTCGCCCCCGGCGTCGTCTCCGGTCTGGTCGTCGTCTCCGGTCTGGTCGTCGTCTCCGGTCTGGTCGTCGTCTCCGGTCTCTTGGTCTTCGCCTTCCGCCGGCTCGGTCTCGATGCGGTCGCCTTCCGTCCCCAGCGACTCGCCCACCACCACGTCCACCTGCGTCTCGGACGACACTTCGAGATCGGGGGGAGGCGTCTGGGCCAGTATCCGGCCCACGTCCGACGAGCCCGGCTCGACCGGTTCGAACGTGACGATGCCGATGACGAGCCCGGCTCGCTCCACGGCCAGCTTCCCCGTGTCGAACAACAGGCCCTGCACGTCGGGGATCGCCACCAGCGGAGGACCGTCGGAGGTGATCACGAACACTTCCTGTCCGGCCGACACCGGGAAGCCGTTGGGCGGGTCGGTGCCGATGACCTGGCCCTCTTCGACCTCGGAAGAGGGCTCGCGCCTCTCGTCGACGCGGAACCCTCGCGCCGTCAAAGCCTGGAAGGCGTCGATCAAGGACAGGCCCCGCACGTCCGGCACGAAGATCTGCCCCGGTCCGCTCGAGACGGTGATGGTAACCGCCTCGCCCGCGGCGAGCTCGGTGTTCGAGGAGGGCTCCTGCCCCACCACGATGCCTGCCTCAGCCTGGCTGGTGCCCTCGATGACGATCACCTCGTAGCCCGCGCTGCGGAGGATGCTCTCGGCGTCGATGAGGTTGCGGCCCCGCACGGGCGGAACTCTCGGGATCTCGCTCTGGCTGACGGTGAGCGCCACCCTGGCGCCCTCCTCGATCCGTTGGCCTGCAAGCGGGCTCTGGGCGAACACCGTGTTCGCGGGCACCCCCGTGTTGACCTGGTAGCTGGGCTCCGGCTCCAGGCCGGCCGACCTCAGCAGAGCGTCCGCCTCGCCGTAGCTGATCCCAGCAACGTCGGGCACCTCGATCAGCCGGCCGATCTCGGACGCGGACGGCGGATCGGCCGGGTCGTCCTCGTCGATGACCAGCGACCGGTAGAAGGTCACGCCGAGGAAGCCGAGAGCGACCACGAGGACCACCAAGCCCAAGAACATGAGCACGGTCCGCTTCCAGCCGTCGGACCGGTGGACCTCCTCGTAGTAGTAGGCCGGCGGCATGTACTGGGGCGGAGGCGCCGGCCCCGGCACGGCGGGCGATTGAGCGCGGGTCCCGGTGGGCGGACCGCCGTCGTGCGGCGGAACGCCTGCGACCAGGCCGGTGTGCTGCCGGTCTGCCGCCGAGCCCGGCGACGCCTGCGACCCGCTCACAGGACGACGGCCCGACCCCACCACAGGCAACTGGCCCGACCCCACCACAGGCAACTGGCCCGACCCCACCACAGGCAACTGGCCCGACCCCACCACAGGCGCCTGGCCGGTGCGGGCCGGTATTCGGTGGGCGCCGGCCAGGTAGCGCTGAAGATCGGCGCGCAGGTCCTCCGCTGCGGGATAGCGGTTGGCCGGGTTCTTGGCCAGGAGCTTGAGGATGATCGCCTCGAGGGACTCCACGATGCTCGCTCCCATCACAGAAGGCGCCAAAGGCCGCTCCTGCACATGCTTGACGGCCACCGCGGTCGAGGTGTCGGCGGTGAAGGGGGGCTTGCCTACGATCATCTCGTAGAGCACGACCCCGAGCGAGTACAGGTCGCTGCGACCGTCTAGGGCCTTGCCCTGGGCCTGCTCGGGCGAGAAGTAGGTGGCCGTGCCCATGACCGACCCGATATGGGTCAGGTTGTCGCCGGTCCTGCGGGCCAGAGCGGTGGCTATGCCGAAGTCGGCCACCTTCACTTGGCCGTCGTCGCTGACGATGATGTTGCCGAGCTTGATGTCGCGGTGCACGAGCCCGGCGTTGTGGGCGCTGCTGAGCGCTTCGGCCACGTCGGACGCGATCTCTGCCGCCCGGTCCGGGCTGAGACGCCCGGTGGAGCGCATCACGTCGGCCATGCTGCGTCCCACCACGTACTCCATGACGATGTAGTACGTGCCCTGCTCCTGGCCCCAGTCGTAGATGCCGACGATCTTGGGGTGGTTCAGATTGGCCGCGGACTTCGCCTCTCGGCGGAAGCGCTCCACGAAGCTCGGGTCGTCGGCGAACTCCGGGAACAGAACCTTCACCGCCACCTGCCGGTCGAGCGACGCGTCGTGGGCCAAGTAGACGTCGGCCATGCCGCCGCGGGCGATGCGGCGAAGCAGTTCGTAGCGACCGTTGAAGACGGTCAGCCCCTCATCTGACACTGCCGTCCATTGTAACGGGCACCCACAGGCCGAGATTCAAACCGGGAAGTCGTAACGGCATGGTTCGGGGAGGCTTGCGCGGCGGGCGAGCATCCCCGCCCCTCCCGGACGGATCGGCTGGTCGCAACGGCATGGTTCGGGGAGGCTTGCGCGGCGGGCGAGCATCCCCGCCCCTCCCGGACGGATCGGCTGGTCGCAACGGCATGGTTCGGGGAGGCTTGCGCGGCGGGCGAGCATCCCCGCCCCTCCCGGACGGATCGGCTGGTCGCAACGGCATGGTTCGGGGAGGCTTGCGCGGCGGGCGAGCATCCCCGCCCCTCCCGGACGGATCGGCTGGTCGCAACGGCATGGTTCGGGGAGGCTTGCGCGGCGGGCGAGCATCCCCGCCCCTCCCGGACGGATCGGCTGGTCGCAACGGCATGGTTCGGGGAGGCTTGCGCGGCGGGCCCGGCCGGCCGCGCTGCTGAGACCCCGGCCGGACGCCGCCTCTCTCAGATCGGCACCGCCTGCTGGAATTCGAGCACCAGCCGGTCCGATCGCGGCAAGCGGGATCGAGGCCCGGCCATGACGTCGACGACGACGGCGGTGGCGTTGTCATGGCCGTGGCCGGGCCGCACCGCTCGCTCCACCAGGCTGCGGGCCGCGTCCCCGGCACCGGGGACGGACCGCAGGATTGCGGCGATCTCGGAGTCGGGTGCCTCGTTGGTGAGCCCGTCACTGCACAACAGGAAGCGATCCCCGTCCACGACCGCGAGCTCCCAGCCGTCGACATGCACCGGGCGCTCGCATCCGACCGCTCGGGTGAGGGTGTGGCGGTCGGCACTGGTGGCCGCCTCGGCCGCGGAGATGACGCCGTCGCGGACGAGGTTCTCGGAGATGGTGTGATCGACGGTTACACGGCTGAAGCCGTCCGAAGTGAGCGCGTAGAGCCTGGAGTCTCCGACGTTGCAGGCAGCCAGCCGCGGCCGACCGCCTTCGACGTCGATGGCGGCCAGCACGCACAGCGTCGTCGACATCTCGAACAGGCTCGGATCGTTTCTGGCCGCTTCCAGGACGGCCTCGTTGGCCGATCCCATCCGGACGATCAGCTCGGTCAGGGACGCGACGCCGACGTCGGAGGCGCCACCGGACAGCACCTCGACGGCGATGCCTGCGGCAGCACCACCGCCCGCGTAGCCGCCGAGCCCGTCCGCCACCGCGAAGACGGCACCTCCGGCGAGGTAGCGGTCCTGATTCTCGCGGCGGTGCAAGCCCGCATGGGTGGCGGCCCCGTAACCCAGGCGCACACCGCCAATGCTAACGGCCCGTCGGAGTCCCCCTCCCCTCCCACGGCATGCCTCTGCCGGGCGCGCCCGGCGACCACCAGACATGCTGACAGCCCGTCGGAGCCCCCCCGCGACCACTCCACAAACATGCAGGTGTCCAACCACCGTGACAGCTCCCGAGCCACAGCCGCGACCACTCCACAAACATGCGGACCAACCATCCAGCGGGCCACCAAACCCATGGACCCACAGCCACCCTCCTCGACATGGCCAACAGCAGCATCCAGCAGGCCACCAAACCCATGGACCCACAGCCACCCTCCTCGACATGGCCAACAGCAGCATCCAGCAGGCCACCAAATCCATGGACCCACAGCCGCGAGCCGGCGGGCGGCGATTCGAGTGGCGAGCCGCTAGCCTCGTGGCCCCGAACCGCCCGAAGCGGTTCGGGCCCACGCGCGAGTGGCGGAATTGGCAGACGCGCAGGATTCAGGTTCCTGTGTCCGAAAGGACGTGGGGGTTCAAGTCCCCCCTCGCGCACATTGAGGCTGGCCTACGGTCCAGAGGATCTCGACCACGCGACCACGCCCGTGCTCGTTGAGGTCACAGTGCCCGCCGGACAGGCAGCCGACGCATACTGGTGCTTCGCGTTTGAGGTCGGAGTGGAGGTGGTAGAGGTCCGCGGCTGGACGCGAGGGATCCTCCGGAATTCGGCGCTGACAGGCAGCTGAGCAACTGGAGGATCCCTGGGGAAGACGACCCTGCGCGCATGTGCGAGCTGCTGGTGGGACTGGGCGATGTCGAGGTGCTCGGCATCGACGACGAGGCGGGCGCGCCTCTGCGGGTGCATATCCGCCGACGGGTGCCGCGGCCGGTTCCGGGCCAAGGTCTGGGCCACCGGCATCGTCGCCGTCGGACGGGGCCAGCTTCTGGACAGAGTCCCAGGCCGCACCGCCCGAGCGCCCACACAGTGGCTGCTTGGCCGTCCCCGCCGCTGGCTCGCCGCCACCGAAGCCGCCAACAACTTCGTCAAACGCGCCGCGTTCGGGTTCACCAACTTCGCCAATCACCGAAGCCGCGCCCTGCTCTACGCCGAAAAACCCAACTGGGCGCTGCTCGACACCTGAAGCGGTCAAAACCCATTCTGAAGCTATCCTGAGTGTTCTGATAGACCGGTTGGCACAACGGGCCTACCCCTGCTCCGAGGTTAAGGCGGCGGCAAGTTGGATGAGTACGGGCGAGACTTAATGTACTCTTCCATGAACGCCAGGTCGAGTTCGTTGCCATCAGTGAGAGGCAGTCGAATACTCGATCGCCGCATGCGTGTTTGGCTGCATTTCCTGCCGTAGTTGTATCGGTACTGTTCTAGGTTGATTATCGTTACAAGAAACATAGCAACATAGGAGTTCATTGAGAACTTCGGAATCAGCTTCTCAACGTGATCGGATGCGGTAAACGGCTGCGCTTGGTAGCTACAATACCCTGCAACCGCACTGTCAACCACAAGGACACCACCCCGTTCCGTGTATGTGCCGAAGAAGTGCCTTACTCCGTTATTCGTCGCCTGAGTCGTTACGAATGGGAATCTCAACTGAGTGCCATAGTCTCCTGCGTGTAGCTCTCTCAGTGGTGTCGTCTGACTGCCAGTTATCTTAAAGATATCGGCAATCTTAACTTCTTTCCACGTTGATACGTCAAGAGCGAGTGTGGCTTCACAGCTGGACGCATCGGAAACGTTTGGAACAATTCTGTTCGCAAACAAGTACGCCGAGTATTCGTGTAGCGTATTGTCAAACGGATTATCAGTAAGCAGGCCGTAATCTGTCTCCATGTATGCCTCAGCGGCCCATTCATCTGCGCTAGTGAGTACCCGATTGACGCTCAACCCTGGAACAGTCCGTCGATTGAAGTAGAGGTCAAGCCACTGGCACCTGATTTCGTCCCACTTGCCGAAGGCATCGAAGCGTCCACCAACCTTACGTTTGACGAATCCATCGTCCTTGTAGTAGCCCAAAAAAACTTCTTGGGTCATTGGATGTTCGCGCCATGCTTCGAACACCATGATGCATGAAACAACGCCGACATCTGAGTTGAAGAAGAGTTCGTCAGGCATGGACAGAACTGCCCTAAGTGTATGCTTCTCCATCAATTGACGCTTCAGGTCACCAATTGTGCCCTTGACGGCAAGAGCGCATTGCATTGGCACGATGGCCACACAGATAGAACCTTGAGTTAGGCATTCCAAGTTGTTGAGCACGAACTGGAGCTCTTCGATGTCCTCCTTCTTGTCAGACTTGTAAGGAGGGTTCAACATGCCGACCGTGGGTCTGTGTTCCTTCATGCTGTTCATTACGTTAGAATCAAAGCAACTGCCTAGTTCAATATTGGACTTACCATCCTGATGAATGAGCATGTTTGATACCGCCAGTGGGTATATGTCTGATTGAATCTCAACACCGTACAGATGGTCACTCTTTATTGAGTTCTCTGTTGAGGTGGAGCCCTTAGCATCATCAATCATCCTCTTCATTGCACTGATCAAAAAGCCGCCAGTCCCGGCACAGCTATCGTAGACCACGGATTCGGATCTGACCTGAGCAAGTTCGGCAAACAGCTCAGTAATGTGAGGAGGTGTCAAGACGATCCCTAGGCCCTTGTCGCTGTTTGCATGTCGTAGGAACTCGACATATATAGTACCGAGCACGTCTCGATACTGGTGTGTCTTAACGAAAGAGTTCACTTCACGATCAATCTCAGATACGATGCGTCGCAACTCATGCTGTGATCTGATTAGTTCAGTTTCAAGAGGCAAGAAACCGAACTTCTGTTCGAGCACGTTCAGACGCTTGCTGCCAATGTTTGCTGACTTGAGTTCAGTGATAACTGAATCCACGATGGACTTAGCCAGCTGCGTTGAGTCTGTCTCGGACTGGTATGACTTTCGGAAGGCTCTTCGCTCTAGTGCAATCATCACAGCGCTTATCAATAGAGAGCGATTCTTCTCGGAGACCTTGTTCTTGTGTAGATCGATGTTCAATTGTCGAATGAACTTTTGAAGAGAGTGAAAGTCCTGTCTATACTTGATGGGGTCGTTACGGTATCCTTGCAAGTAGTCGTCAACGGGTAGCAGAGCGTGCCCGAAGGCGTCCCTTGGTTCACGCTCTGACCTGAACTTGAAGAAATGAGATATTCTAGCTGACTTGGCATCAGTTCCGCTCACCGCTAGGGCCAAGACATCGTAGTTCTCGGAGAGGTAGGACGCATAGTGTAGCGTGCCATCGACGGCATAGTCTCTCGGTCTAGCGCGAGTGGGACTCTCGTGTTTAGTGATGTCCTCCTTGCATTCGATGACAATCAACAGTTCGGCTTCCTCATTGAAGCGAACGATGAATTCAGGTTGACCATGTCCTAGACCTGATTTGGAAGCTTGACTTAGCAGTTTTCGAATTCTGGGTTCTGCAGACTGCTGCTCTTCGAGCACTATCTCATCGCGGAACTGTTTGAAGTGCTCTCGAACGATGTCTTCAGTGGTTCTTTCATTTGCCATCAGTATATCTCCTTCCAGACAACTATAGTGTTTATGCCGATATGATGATGAATCATGAAGCTACTACAGGCATGTGACACAGTGTTGTTGAAGGGCCGACGGCTGTCGCTCACAGATCGCGATTTCGCCTTGCGCTCGCCGACAATCTTGGTCATGGCCTTCCCAGTCTGTCACCTCCCGCCATGTCGGGCGCGGCAGTCGGGTCTGAAGTCTCCAAGGCTCGGACTTGGAGGGTCACGTCCAGTTCCTGCACCGAGAGCCTGCTGCCCCGCGTCCTCGGTGCCGACGACGCTCTCCAACGCAAGCCAACTTCTCGACTTGCCGGGGCGGTGGCATCCGCTCCGCGCCGATCGAGCAGGACAGATGAGCGGCGACCTGGATCATCCCAGACGGCTCATCATCGACGACGCACAAACTCTAAGTCCCGACACGCAAACCGAAAGCCGCGACGCTGACCGAGCGCGCCAGCCGCCACACCGACGCACAAACTCTAAGTCCCGACACGCAAACCGAAAGCCGCGACGCTGACCGAGCGCGCCGGCCGCCACACCGACGCACAAACTCTAAGTCCCGACACGCAAACCGAAAGCCGCGACGCTGACCGAGCGCGCCAGCCGCCACACCCTTGCCGTCGCGCTGCCCGACGGCTACGACGCCGCCAGCACCGCGGCCGCGGCCATCGCCGCTCCCGCCCGCCAACCGGCGCACCCGGCCAAGACCCCGACCCGGGACCAGGACCGCGAGACAGCCCGCTGGGCCGACATCGAGCAAGCGCTCGGAGCCGAGGTCTACTTCTGTGACCCGCACTCGCCGTGGCAGCACGGAACCAACGAGCACACCAACGGCCAGCTGCGACGCCGGCCGCCCAACAGCACCGACCTCAACATCGGCCAAGCCCGCCTCGCCGTCATCGAGGACAACCTCAACTCGATGCCCCGCAAGCTCCACGACTGGGACTCAGCCCACAGCGTCTATGCTGCCCTCTGTCGCAACGACCGGTGGAGTTCGCCCACCCACATCCTCCCTCAGGAGGTCACCCCGACCCGGCCATCCCCCATCCGTCGCGGCAGGGACAACGTCCGTCCCCCTGTCCGCGCTTGCTCTCGGCCAAGCGGCCGGTCACGGCCTCCACCGCGGGCACCAGGGCCTCGTCGATGAGCATCTGCTCGGCCGCCGCAAACTCGGGAGACAGCCAGCGGTCAGGCCCGGGCCCGGGCACCCGGGTCCGCAGCAGGGTCACGGCCGCCCCAGTTCCGGCTGCGGGCTGCAACGGAGCCCGCAGCTCGATGCCGCGGGCGGCCGCAACCCATTCGACGGCCAGGATGCGGCGCAGGTTGTCGATCACCCGGCGCAGCTTGCGGGCCGCGCCCCAGCCCATCGAGACGTGGTCCTCCTGCATGGCCGAGGTGGGAAGCGAGTCCACCGACGCCGGCGCGGCCAGGCGCCGGTTCTCAGCGCAGAGAGCCGCAGCCGTGTACTGGCCGATCATCAGGCCGCTGTCCACACCCGGATCGTCGGCCAGGAACGGGGGCAGCCCGTGTGAGCGGTTGTGGTCGAGCATCCGGTCGGTGCGACGCTCGGCGACCGCGCCGACCTCGGACGCGGCGATGGCCAGGTAGTCTGCCGCCAGCGCGACCGGCGCCCCGTGGAAGTTGCCGCACGACTCCACCCGGCCGCCGGGCAGCACCATCGGGTTGTCGATGGCGGAGGCCAGCTCCCGGTCGGCCACCGCGGCCACGAAATCGAGAGTGTCGCGGGCTGCACCGTGGACTTGGGGGGTGCATCTGACGGAGTAGGCGTCCTGCACCCGGTCGTCACCGGTGCGATGGCTGGCGACAATCGGGGAGTCCGCCAGCACGGCCCGGAGATTGGCCGCACTGGCCTGCTGCCCGGGATGGGGCCGCAACGCCACCAGGTCGGCGGCGAATGCCCGGTCGGTGGCCAGCAGAGCCTCCACGCTGCAGCCGGCCACGATGTCGGCCACGGCCAGCAGGTGGGCCAGATCGTGCACAGCCAGGCAGAGCATCCCGAGGATGCCGTCGGTGCCGTTGGTGAGGGCCAAGCCCTCCTTGTCAGCCAGCTCTACCGGCTCTAGCCCGGCCTGCTCGAGGGCTCCGGCAGCGTCCGCGACTCCTTGGTCGGACTGCACCTCGCCCTCGCCCGTCATCACCAGAGCGACGTGGGCCAGCGGCGCGAGGTCTCCGCTGGCACCGAGCGAGCCGTGCTCGGGCACGGCGGGGACCACACCCGCATTGATCAGCCGCACCAGGGCCTCTGCCACTTCGGGCCGCGCTCCGGAAACACCGAAGGCGAGCGTCCGGGCCCGCAGCATCATCATGGCCCGCACCACCTCCGCCTCGACCGCCGGCCCCATCCCGGCGGCATGCGAGCGGATCAACGACTGCTGGAGCGCAGCCCGCCGGGCCGCGGGGATGACAGTGTTGGCCAGCGCGCCGAAGCCGGTGGAGACACCGTAGGCGGGATCCCCGTCCGCCAGTGCCTCGACGATGCGGCGGGCCGCGGCCATGCGAGCGACGGCGTCGGCGCTGAGCCGGAGCTCCTCGCAACGGCGAGCGACCGCGACGACATCGGACACGGTGACCCCGGCGCCGTCGAGCTGCACCGTCATACGCGCACAGCCCCCGACAGTCGATCGCCGACCGGCTCGCACCGCTCGAACCCGCCGAGCACAGTCACGCGAGCACAGCCACCAGCGCAACGACCGCGCGCGACACAACCACCACAGAACCGAGCTGCCACCGAACACCCCGCCCAAAGCCCACCAGCGCAACAACCGCGCGCGACACAACCACCACAGAACCGAGCTGCCACCGAACACCCCGCCCAAGACCCAGCGGCGCAACAACCGCGCGCGACACAACCACCACAGAACCGAGCTGCCACCGAACACCCCGCCCAAAGCCCACCAGCGCAACAACCGCGCGCGACACAACCACCACAGAACCGAGCTGCCACCGAACACCCCGCCCAAGACCCAGCGGCGCAACAACCGCGCGCGACACAACCACCACAGAACCGAGCTGCCACCGAACACCCCGCCCAAGACCCAGCGGCGCAACAACCGCGCGCGACACAACCACCACAGAACCGAGCTGTCACCGAACACCCCGCCCAAGACCCAGCGGCGCAACGACCGCGCGCGACGCGGCCGTTGCGGCCTCGACCACTGCTGTGGCCGCTCTGTCGAGGCGCCTGCCGACCAGGCGGTCGGCCGGACCCAGCACCGACATGGCCGCGACGGGACCAGCCGATCCGTACACCGGCGCGCAGACCGCGGTGACGTCGGGCTCGATGCTGCCGGTGTTGAGGACATACGGGGGCCGGTCGCCGGCCGCCTGTCCGGCGGAGTGCAGCGCCTCGCCCACAGCGGTGCCGTGGATCGGCACGGAGCGGCCGACCCAGCCGACATGGCGAATGGCCCGGCGGCCCTCGACCGTGGCGATGTAGACCGCCTCGTCGCCGTCGCGCACAGCCAGGTAGGCGGACTCCTCTGTGAGCTCGACAATCCGTTCGAGCTCGGGCTGGGCCGCCGCCAGGAGCCTGGCGTAGGGGCCCGATTGCAACGAGGCCAAGGCAATGCGCACGAAGGAGGCGCCTACGGAGTACGTCCCGCCGTCGTTCTTCACCAGGTAGCCGCCGTCGGTCAGCACCCGCAGGTGGCGCAGGGCTGTGCTCGTCGGCATGCCGGTTCGGACCGCTGCCGCGGTCAGGCTGAGCGCGCCCTCGGTGACGACGGTGTCCAAGAGCGCCAGCACACGCTCAGCAGAGCGCGACTTGTGCAGCGATGACTCGGGCGTAGCACGGCTGACAGCCGTAGACATTTCAGATTCTGAAATGATATGCCGCATATTGGCAGAATATGTCGTCGGCGGCTACAGTGCAACCCGCTACCGAGCCGCTGGCACTGAAGGTCCGCGATGCCCGCCAGATCACAGCCCAGAGGGAACGCTCCCGCCCGCGGCGCGAGATCTCCGACCCGGGGCGCTCCAACCAGGGGCGTGAGGTCTCCCACCGGCACCGCGCTGACGTGCCGCGGCTGGCCTCAGGAAGCTGCCTTCCGGATGCTTCAGAACAACCTCGACCCCGACGTGGCCGAACGTCCCGACGATCTCGTGGTGTACGGCGGGACGGGACGGGCCGCCAGATCCTGGGACGCCTACCATGCCATGATCCGGGCCCTGACCGACCTCGCCGGCGACGAGACCCTGCTGGTGCAGTCGGGCAAGCCCGTCGGCGTGCTGCAAACCCACGAGTGGGCGCCCAGGGTCCTCATCGCCAACTCCAATCTCGTGGGCGAGTGGGCCACATGGGACGAGTTCCGGCGACTCGAACAGCTCGGGTTGACCATGTTCGGGCAGATGACCGCGGGCTCGTGGATCTACATCGGCACGCAGGGAATCTTGCAGGGCACCTACGAGTGCTTCGCGGCCATCGCCCGCAAGCGCTTCGGCGGATCGCTGGCGGGAACCCTCACCGTGACCGCCGGCCTGGGCGGCATGGGCGGCGCCCAGCCCCTGGCCATCACCATGAACGACGGAGTCGCCTTGTGCATCGAGGTCGACGGCGAGCGGGCCGCCCGGCGGGTGGAGACCCGCTATCTCGACGTGGTCGCCGACGGCTACGCCGATGCACTGCGCCGCTGCGAGGAGGCACGCTCCGCCCGTCGGCCGCTGTCGGTGGGGCTGGTCGGCAATGCGGCCGACGTAGTGCCGCGCCTGCTGGCCGACGGCGTGTCCGCCGACATCGTCACCGACCAGACCTCCGCCCACGACCCGTTGACCTACGTTCCCAACGACCTGCCGCCCGAAGCCGCCGACGAGCTGCGCCGGAACCAGCCCGAGGAGCTCATCCGCCGGTCCCGTGTCGCCATGGCCGCCCATGTGGAGGCCATGGTCGGCTTCCTCGACGCGGGCGCCGAGGTGTTCGACTACGGCAACAGCCTGCGAGCCGAGGCCCTCCTGGGGGGCTGCGAGCGGGCCTTCGACTATCCGGGCTTCCTGCCCGCCTACATCCGGCCGCTGTTCTGCGAGGGCAAGGGGCCGTTCCGATGGGTGGCGCTGTCGGGCGATCCGGCCGACATCGCGGCCACCGACCGGGCCGTGCTCGAGGAGTTCCCCCACGACGACGGCCTCAGGCGCTGGATCACCCTGGCCGCCGAGCGGGTCGAGTTTCAGGGCCTGCCCGCCCGGATCTGTTGGCTCGGATACGGGGAACGTCACCGACTGGGACTGAAATTCAACGAGATGGTCCGCTCCGGCGAATTGACCGCACCCGTAGTCATCGGGCGCGACCACCTCGACTCGGGCTCGGTGGCCTCGCCCTACCGTGAGACCGAGGACATGCTCGACGGCAGCGACGCCATCGCCGACTGGCCCCTGCTCAACGCGCTGGTGAACACGTCGTCGGGAGCGTCGTGGGTGAGCATCCACCACGGCGGCGGAGTGGGCATCGGCCGGTCGATCCACGCCGGGCAGGTGATCGTGGCCGACGGGACCGGCCTGGCGGCGCAGAAGCTGGAGCGGGTGCTGCTCAACGACCCGGCCACCGGCGTGATGCGCCACGCCGACGCCGGCTACGACCGGGCCTGGGAAGTGGCAGCCGAGCAAGGCGTGAACATACCGACAGACACAGCAGCCCCGCCATGACCGCCGAACACAGCAAGGCGAGCTCCTGGAACAGAGACACACACTGCGACGAGCACACGAACAACCCCGCCATGACCGCCGAACACAGCGTTACCGGGCCCGTGGCCTCCTCGCCCAGGTGGCAGGATCCCCGGCCGAGCCGGATGTCCGCCCGGCCGTCGGCGCCATGACGGTCCGCGACATACTCGCCATCGGCCATCCGGCGCTGCGGGTCCCGGCCGCGGCCGTGCCTCCGAGCGAGATCCGCAGCCGGCGGGTGCAGGACGTCGTCGACGACCTCATCGACACGATGCGCCACGCCGACGGAGCAGGGCTGGCCGCCAACCAGATCGGCGAGACAGCCCGGATCGTCGTCATCGAAGTGAACGACAACCCCCGCTACCCCTACAAACCGCCGATCCCACTCACCGTCGCCATAAACCCCGAACTGGAGGCGCTCGACGACACGACCGTGATCATCAACGAAGGCTGCCTGTCGGTGCCGCTGCGAGGCGACGTGGCCCGCTCGGTGAACCTCCGGGTCCGCTACTTCGACCGTGACGGCGCCGAGCACCGCCTCGAGGCCCACGGCCTGGCCGCGGGCACCTGGCAGCACGAGTGCGACCACCTCGACGGCGTGCTGATCACCGACCGGGCCGACCCGGCGACCCTCGCCACTTGGGACGAGTTCGAGCGGCACCACCGAAACGCATTCATCGAGCGCATCTCGAGGTTCGTGCAACTCGTCGGATCATGACGGCCCGGCACGTCGACATGTCCCACGGCCGACAATCTGTCAAGAAACCACCGCACAGGCAGAAAAACCTGCAGAAGTTCAACAAATGCCCGTCCGGACGGCCTCCAACGACCGGGGCGGCACCAACGTTGACGTTCGGCGCCAGCGAATTCAACAAATGCCCGTCCGGACGGCCTCCAACGACCGGGGCGGCACCAACGTTGACGTTCGGCGCCAGCGAATTCAACAAATGCCCGTCCGGACGGCCTCCAACGACCGGGGCGGCACCAACGTTGACGTTCGGCGCCAGCGAATTCAACAAATGCCCGTCCGGACGGCCTCCAACGACCGGGGCGGCACCAACGTTGACGTTCGGCGCCAGCGAATTCAACAAATGCCCGTCCGGACGGCCTCCAACGACCGGGGCGGCACCAACGTTGACGTTCGGCGCCAGCGAATTCAACAAATGCCTGTCCGGACGGCCTCCAACGACCCAGGACACCGGGGAGCCGCGAGCATGACGGCCCGCTACTGGTGCGAGCGGGCGTGGCTGGGAGGTCCCCGAGCCGACACCGGCGTGGTGATCGAAGTGGAAGGCGACCGCATCGGCCGAGTGGCTGCCGGGGTGCGCACCCGGCCCGAGGACGCCGAGCCTTTGGCAGGCCTCACTCTGCCGGCGCTGGCCAACGTCCACAGCCACGCCTTCCACCGGGCCCTGCGAGGCCGGACCCACCACGGGCGGGGCAACTTCTGGACTTGGCGCGAACTCATGTACCGGGCGGCGTCCCGGCTCGACCCCGACCGCTGCCACCGGCTGGCTCGGGCGGTGTTCGCGGAGATGGCGCTGGCCGGCATCGGAGTGGTCGGCGAGTTCCACTACGTCCACCACCGGCCCGCGGGCGACGCCTACGAAGATCCCAACGCTATGAGCGCCGCGCTGGTCGCCGCCGCCCGCGACGCCGGAATCCGTCTGACCCTGCTCAACGCTCTGTACCTGCACGCCGGCCTGGACGCCGTCTCATCCGGCGGTCACAGCCGGCGACGCTCCGACTCAACCCGCGGCTACAGCCCGCTGCGGCCCGAGCAGGCCCGCTTCAGCGACGGCAGCGCCGCACGATGGGCCGAGCGGGCCTCCGACCTGGAAGCTGCCGTGTCCGGCCCGGCGGTGAGGGTGGGTGCAGCGGTGCATTCGGTGCGGGCCGTCGATCCGGCCTCCATGAAGGTGGCAGCCGCCTGGGCCCGGGACCGGGACGCGCCGCTGCACTTCCACGCCTCCGAGCAGCCGGCCGAGAACGAGCAGTGCCTCGCCGTGCACGGCCGAACCCCGGTAGAGGTCATCGCGGAGACCGGAGGGCTGGGACCCTCCACGACGCTGGTGCATGCCACCCACGTCACCGAGCAGGACCGGGCGCTGATCGGCGAGACCGGCACCGGCTGCTGCCTGTGCCCGACCACCGAGCACGACCTCGCCGACGGCGTGGGCCCGGCCGAGGCGCTGGCCCGGACCGGTGCCCGGCTTTGCGTGGGATCGGACTCGCACGCCGTCGTCGACCTCTTCGCAGAAGTCAGGACGGTAGAGCTCGACCAGCGCGCCGCCACCGGCGACCGGGGCGTGTTCGGTGTGGAGGAGTTGGCCTCCATGGCCACCGCCGCCGGTTACCGGTCCTTGGGCTGGCCCGACGGCGGCGTCCTGGAGGTGGGCGCGCTGGCCGACTTCGCCACCGTCGGCCTCGACTCGGTACGCCTGGCCGGCATCGACGACGACAGCGCGCTGGCCGCGGTGATCTTCGCGGCGACCGCCGACGATGTGCGTCACCTGGTGGTGGGAGGGAGGACCGTCGTGAAGGAGGGACGGCACACTTCCGTCGATGCCGCCGCAGAGCTCGCCACAGCCATCGCGGAAATGACTGCACCATGACACCCACGACCGCGCCAGCCGAGGGCCCGCCACAGCCATCACGGAAATGACTGCACCATGACACCCACGACCGCGCCAGCCGAGGGCCCGCCACAGCCATCACGGAAATGACTGCACCATGACACCCACGACCGCGCCAGCCGAGGGCCCGCCACAGCCATCACGGAAATGACTGCACCATGACACCCACGACCGCGCCAGCCGAGGGCCCGCCACAGCCATCACGGAAATGACTGCACCATGACACCCACGACCGCGCCAGCCGAGGGCCCGCCACAGCCATCGCGGAAATGACTGCACCATGACACCCACGACCGCGCCAGCCGAGGGCCCGCCACAGCCATCGCGGAAATGACTGCACCATGACACCCACGACCGCGCCAGCCGAGGGCCCGCACCGACCATCGCGGAAATGACTGCACCATGACACCCACGACCGCCTCCCCGGACCGCCCGCAGGCAGGCATTCGCGTCCCGCGCCGGGATGGGATCGCTCCCGCTGCCGCCCGCTGCAACGACGGACTGCTAGTCAGGATCCGCGTAGCCGGACTCGTCAACGGGGTCGCTGCCGCTGCCGCCCGCTGCAACCACGGACTGCTCAGACCGCGGCTGTGGCCGCATGGACCGGACTCGCCCAGTTCCTCGGCCGGCCACCTACGGGCAGCCTCGGAGGTCGCTGCATCGTGACGCTGGTGGTCGACAACATCTCCGAGCTGGTCACCAACGACCCCACGCTCGGGAAAGGGCCGCTCGGGATCGTCGATGACGCTTCGGTGGTGGTGGACGGCGGCGCCGTGGTGGCAGTGGGCCCGGCAGGCGCCGCCGCCGACGAGCGCCTCGACGCGGACGGACGCTGCGTGCTGCCCGGGTTCGTGGACTCCCACACCCATCTGGTCTTCGCGGGCGACCGGGCCGAGGAGTTCAGCCGCCGGATGGCGGGAGAGCCCTACGACGGGGGCGGCATCCGCGTCACCACCGAAGCCACACGCACGGCCGGGCGGGCCGCGCTGGGAGCCTCGCTCGACGGGCGGCTGGCCGAGATGCACCGGGCCGGCACCACCACGGTGGAGATCAAGACAGGCTACGGGCTGTCGGTGGACTCCGAAGCCGAACTTGCGTCGCTGGCCGCCGAGGTCACTCCGGAGGCCACCTTCCTCGGCGCTCACCTCGTGCCCGGCGAGTACCAGGGGCGCACCGACGACTACGTCGAACTGGTGTGCGGGCCGATGCTCGACGCGGTCCGCGGCCATGTCCGCTGGATGGACGTGTTCTGCGAGACCGGCGCCTTCGACGCCGACCAGTCCCGAGCGGTGCTCGCCGCCGGCCACCAGGCTGGGCTGGGCCTGCGGCTCCACGGCAACCAGCTCGGCCACGGACCGGGAGTGCAACTCGCCGTCGAGATGGGCTGCGCGTCGGTGGACCACTGCACCTATCTCTCAGACGCCGACATCGAGGCCTTGGCGGCCAGCGGCACGGTGGCCACGTTCCTGCCGGCCACCGACTTCTCGACCCGCCAGCCCTATCCCGACGCCCGACGGGCGATAGACGCCGGCGTGAGGGTGGCCATCGCCTCGAACTGCAACCCCGGGTCGAGCTACACGAGCTCGCTGTCGTTCTGCGTGGCGCTGGCCGTGCGCGACATGGGCATGACCATCGACGAGGCGGTGGCTGCGGTCACCATCGGAGGCGCGGCCGCGCTTCGCCGCACCGACGTGGGCCGGGTCACGCCCGGCGGCGCGGCCCACATGACCGTCCTCGACGCCCCCAGCCGCCACCACCTCGCCTACCGGCCGGGCGTCCCGTTGATCTGGCGGACCCTGGGATCCGACTACCGGCTCCCGCCCGCAGACGACCAGGCTCAGGCATGAACCCACAGGAGTACGAACCGCCATCGCCATTCCCGACCCCCCGCGAACGCGCGATCCAGGGGCTTGTCCATGAGCCGCAGATTGCCAGAGAGCTTGTGCACGGGGCGGCTGCTGTCTCGATTGTGTGCTACAACAAAGTAACACTCTCGAGAGGATGCAAGAATCGAGAGGATGCAAGAATCGAGAGGATGCCAGACTCGAGAGGATGCCAGACTCGAGAGGATGCAAGAGATGTATGGCGACATCCTCAGGTGGACACAGCAACTGCCAGTCGGCGAGCTGGTCGACCTCGAGGCCGTTCCCGTCCGTGGGCTGAACCGTCTGCCGCAGTCACGGCACCGGAACCGCCGGCTTGGATGCTTCGCACCGTCCTGCACCCTGTCGCTGTCGCAGTGCGGACACTGTGCCCTTGGAACTAACCATCTAGAGGCCGGGCTTGCGAGGCCGTGGCCCGAGCAGCCCGTGAGCGCAGCGAACAAGAACGGGAACCAGAGGCGCCCGGCCTGGCTCAGGCGAAGGCGGCCAGCCACTGCTCGCGGCTGGTGGGCCGGAACACGTAGTTGCGCTCGCGGGTGACGCCCATGGTGGCCGACGACTCCACCGAGTAGCGGTGCCCCGGGTAGAGCACCGCGTCGTCAGGCACCCGGGCCAGACGGGTGGTGAGGCTCTCGTACATCTGGGCCGGGTCGGAGCCGGGCAGGTCCATGCGCCCGCATCCCTCGAGGAAGAGCGTGTCGCCGGCCACCAGCCGGCCGTCCACCAGGAAGCACTGGCTTCCCGGGGTGTGGCCCGGCGTGGCGATGAGCTCGATTTCGACCGCGCCCACCGTCACCACGTCCCCTGAGGCGTGGCTGACCAGGCAGTCGCCGTCCACGCCGGTCACTTTCTTGACGAGATCGGCTTCGGCGGCCTGCACGTGGATCGGTACCGACACCCGCTCCAGCAGCCGGCTGACACCCTCGATGGTGATGCCCATCATCTCGCCCCCCACGTGGTCGGGGTGGTAGTGGGTGGCCAGCACGCCGGTGCAGGCCATGCCGTCCGCCTCCAGCAGATCAACGAGCCCGCAGGTGTCGTAGGCCGGGTCGACGAGCACGGCCTGGCCGCTCCGGCGGTCGCCGATGGCGTACACGAAGTTCACCATCTGGCGGGCCAGCCCGTCGCCGGCCGCGAAGTCGCGCCCCGACAGCAGCTGCCGGAAGTAGAGCCGGTCGTCCACAGCCCATCACCCTATTGCCCATTCCCCGTTCGCCGCCCCCGTTGCCCATTCCCCGTTGCCCATTCCCCGTTCGCCGCCCCCGTTGCCCATTCCCCGTTGCCCATTCCCCATTGCCCATTCCCCGTTCGCCGCCCCCGTTGCCCATTCCCCGTTGCCCATTCCCCGTTCGCCGCCCCCGTTGCCCATTCCCCGTTGCCCATTCCCCGTTCGCCGCCCCCGTGCGCCGCCCCCGTTCGCCGCCCCCGTTCGCCGCGACCTGAGGCCCGCTCGGGCCACGGCCTCGCAAAGCTCGGCCTCCAACGGGCCGCCGGAACGGCACTGAACGGACAGATCGGCCGTATCCTGCAGTAGGTGGGGCAACCCGAGAGGTCGTGCAGTCCGACCGTCGGATACTTGGGCCCGCCGGGGACGTTCACCGAGCAGGCCGTCTATTCCCAGCCCGACCTGGCCGCCATGAACCACCAGCCCATCGACTCGATCGTCGACGTGCTGCGGGCGGTCGGCAGCGGCGTCGTCGATCTGGGTCTGGTGGCCATCGAGAACATGATCGAGGGGTCGGTGACGGCCACCCTCGACGCGCTGGCCTTCGACACCGACCTGTTCATCCAGCGCGAGGTGATCATCGACGTCAACCTGAACCTGCTGGGCCCTCCGGGCATGGCGCTGGACTCGGTGGAGCGGGTCCGCTCCTATCCGGTGGCTCACGCCCAATGCCGCGAGTACCTGGCCGCCAACCTCCCCGGCGCGGTGTTCGAGGCGGCCAACTCGACCGCCGAAGCGGCCCGCAGCCTGACCGATTCGGGCGACCGCACCACCGCGGCCATCGCGCCTCTGCGCTCGGCGGAGGTGTACGGGCTGGACGTGCTGGCCGCCGGCATCGCCGACCGTGCCGACAACCAGACCCGCTTCGTGCTGGTCGGAGCCGACGTCATCGCCGTACCGACCGGCCACGACAAGACGAGCATGGTCGTCTACCAGCGCACCGACATGCCGGGCTCGCTGATCGGCATCCTGGGCGAGTTCGCGGCCCGGGCCATCAACCTGACCAGCCTCCAGAGCCGCCCCACCAAGGCCGGCCTGGGCCAGTACTGTTTTCTGCTGGACTGCGAGGGCCACATCGCCGACGAGGTGGTGGCCGACGCGCTGCGCAACCTCAAAATGAAGACCTCCCGGGTGAAGTTCCTCGGCTCCTACCCGTCGGCCTCCGCCGACCACCACGACCACGCAACGAACCAGGCGGAGGCACGCAAGGCGGCCGCCTGGATAGACGACCTCAGGGGCCGGATCCTCGTTTGAGTCCGCCGCAGGGCAGGACTTTGCCCCGCCTATCCTTGGCACCGGAGGGATGGCAGAGTGGACGATTGCGACGGTCTTGAAAACCGTTGGGCCTTCACAGGTCCCGGGGGTTCGAATCCCCCTCCCTCCGCTACACGATTGTTCCACACGTCCTAGTGCTGTGTCGTCGAAATGGCTAGGGCAGCGCAGCAGGACCGCGACCCTGCTTGGGAGCGCTCCGGACGCCCCGATCATTTCAGCGACGGACCACTAGTGTCCCGAGTGGAGAATGCGTTGCAGATATGCTGACGTGGTCTCGAAGATCTCGTCGACGGTCATGCTCCATACGGAGGGGTGCGGGTGCTCGTTGCGGTTGTCGATCCAATTGTCGGTCCAGCCGCGGAGGTCTGCGACGCCTGGGGGGTCCGGCCGTTCTTGATGTAGTTGTGCGTCTCACAGACGGTCAACTGCATCAAGAACGGTCAGGGGGTGCGAGACGGTGACATGAGCATGCTCGGCAGCCGGGCGCTGTTCACCGACCGGCGAGCCGTCAGCGTCGCCCTCCACCGCAAAGGCACAAACACGAGGAACTAGCCACTCGGGACACTGGAAGCCCGGTCCCTTAACGCCAAGCCCCAAGAGGGCAGGATCAGCATCGCAACTGTAGCAATAGTAGCGTCGTAACTGTAGCAGATTATGCGTCGTTATTGTAGTGTTAGGGCATGGAGTACCTCCCTCGAGTAATCGACACCGAACTCGATGCGCTTGCCGAGGCGCCAGCGGTGTCAATCGAAGGGGCACGCGGTGTGGGGAAGACCGCTACCGCGATGCGGCGAGCGCGCACTGTTCATCGGCTCGACGATCCAGGCCAACTAGAGGTCCGTCGCTGAATTGATCGGGGCACCTGGAGCGCCTCCGAGCGAGGCTTCGGGCCTTCCGCGCTGCCCTAGGAGGCTGGTGTTTTTCTCGGGTGGGGTTGGGTGTGTGTGGTAGAGTTGCAGGGATGTTGTTCGGTCTCGTGGGGAGGTTCGTGTCGTGACGGTGGGTGTGGAGCCGTGTCGGGTGGATCTGTTCAAGGGTTCGCATTTCGTGGGGGAGCGGCTGGCGGCGGATTCGATTTTTTCGGTGTTGGCGCGTGAGGGGCGGCGGTTGTTTCCCGACGGGATGTTCGATGATCTCTTTAGTTCGCGGGGGCGGCGCAGTGTGCCGCCGCGGGTGGTTGCTGTGGTGATGGTGCTGCAGCGCTGGTTCGGGTTGTCTGAGTGTGAGGCGGTGGCCGCGTTCGAGTTCGACGCGCGTTGGCGTTATGCGTGCGGGTGCCTCGACGTGGACGGCGGCGGGTTCGACCACACGGTGCTGGTGGGGATGCGGGCGCGGCTCGCGGCGTCGCAGCGGCCGCGGCGGATCTTCGAAGCGGTGCTGGGCGCGGCCCGCGAGGCGGGGGCGTTGTCTCGGCGGCGGGTGCTGGACTCGGTGCCGGTCTATGACGCGGTCGCGACCCAAGACACTGTCACGATGCTGCACCGCGCCATCGGCGCGGTGCTCGCAGCCGGCGGGGGCGACGCCGGCGCGGGCTTGCGTGGCGACTATCGGCGCGGCAGCAGGCCGGTGTGCGACTGGGACGACCCCGGCGAGCGCTCGGAGTTGGTGGACGCGCTGGGCGCGGACGCCGCGGCGGTGCTCGCCGGGTTGGAGGGCCGCGAGCTCAGCGGGGCTCTCAGCGAGGCTGCGGAGTTGTTGGCCGCGGTCTGCGGGCAGGACCTCTGCGAGGACCCCGACGGGCGGTTCATGATCGCGCGGCGCGTCGCCGCGGACCGGGTCATCTCCACGGTGGACCCCGACGCCCGCCACGGCCACAAATCCACCGCACGGCGCTTCGACGGCTACAAGGGCCACGCCGCGGTGGACCCCGACTCCGAACTCGTCACCGACACCGCGGTCACCCCCGCTGACACCGCCGACGCCCAACCCGCCCCCCAACTCATACACGACCTCCTCAACACCGCCGACACCAACACCAACACCGCCGACACCGACACCGCCGACACCGACACCGCCGACACCGACACCGCCGACACCGACACCGCCGACACCGACACCGCCGACACCGACGCCGACACCGCCGATACCGACACCGACACCGACACCGCCGACACCGCCGACACCGCCGACGCCGACACCGCCGACACCGCCGACACCGCCGACGGCGGCGGTGTGGTCGAGGAGTTCGAGGGCCGGCCGACGGTCTATGGCGACAGCGCGTACGGCAGCGGAGAGTTCCAAGGGCTGCTCGAGCGCAGCCGCATAAACTCGAGGTGCCGCACCCAGCCGGCGCGCGCTCCGGGGGGCCGCTTCGCCAAGGACCGCTTCGACGTCGATCTGCCCAACGGCACAGTCACCTGCCCCGCGGGGGTCTGCGTCGCTGTCCGCTTCGGCCGCGACGGCTCGGGCGCGGCCCGCTTCGGGCCGGCGTGCGCGAGCTGCGAACTGCGCGACCGCTGCACCAGCGCAGCCGGCGGAAGGACTGTGCGCGTCGGACCCGACGAGGCCGTGCTCGCCGCGGCCCGCGAACGCCAACAAGACCCACAATGGCGCCGCGACTACCGCGCCGTGCGCCCCAAAGTCGAACGCAAGCTCGCGCACCTCGTGCACCGCAAAAACGGCGGCCGCCACGCCCGGGTGCGCGGCCGGCCCAAAGTCGACGCCGACTTCAACCTGCTCGCCGCAGCCGCCAACATCGCGCGCCTCGGCATGCTCGGACTGCGCTCCACACCAACAGGATGGACCCTCGACTGACCCCGCCAAAGCCCCAACCCGCCCCCGACACGACCAACCAGCCGCCCCCGACACGACCAACCCTCGCCCAACCCGCCGACCCCGGCCACCACCCACCACAACAGCCCACCGAACACCAATTTGGCACCAGCCACCTAGCAATTTGGACGACACACCACTAGAGGTGATCGGGAGTGATCCGCGCCTGGTGACCGACGGCGAGCCGCCGGTGCTGATCGACGAGTGGCAGCGGCTGCCTGCCTCATGGGATCTGGTGAGACGAGCGGTGGACGCCGACCCCCAGCCGGGCCGCTTCCTGCTCACCGGGTCGGCGACGCCAACTGAGACACCGGCCCATACAGGAGCAGGTCGCATCATCAGCATGCGGATGAGGCCCCTGTCGCTCGCTGAGCGCGGGCTTGCTGCTCCCACCGTCAGCCTCAGCGATCTGCTCACGGGCGACCGCCAACGACTCGACGGCGCGGCAGGAGTCGGTGTGGAGCAATACGCCGACGAGATCATCCGATCAGGCTTCCCCGGGATCAGGCCACACCCCGATCGGATCCGGCGCGGCCTGCTCGACGGCTATGTCGACCAGATCCTGCGCCACGATGTCTACCAGTTCGGCCACACCTTCAGAGACGAGGGGTCGTTGCGCAGATGGATCACCGCCTACGCGGCCGCGGTGTCGACTGCGACCCCGTTCGAGAAGATCCGCGACGCCGCAGCAGCAGGCGAAAGTGACAGGCCGGAGCGCACGACCACGATCCCATACCGATCAGCTCTCGAGGGTCTGCGGCTGATCGAAGAGGTACCAGCGTGGCTTCCGACCCTCAACCGGCTGCGCAGGGTGGCGTCGGTACCCGTGCATCAACTCACAGACCCAGCGCTAGCGGCTCGACTGCTCGGCGTCGGCACCGACGCGCTGATCGCCGGAACTGAACGATGGGAAGGCGACGGGACGCTGCTCGGCGCGTTGTTCGAGTCGCTGATGACCCTCTCGGTGCGGGTGTACGCACAGGCCTGCGAGGCACGGGTGCACCACTTGCGAACCCAGGGCGGCGAACGCGAGGTCGATCTCATCGTCGAGCGCGCCGACGGCGCCATCGTGGCGCTGGAGGTGAAGCTCAAGTCGGTCATCAAAGACAGAGACGTCCGTCACCTGCAATGGCTGCGCAACCAGATCGGCTCCCGGATGCTCGACGCCGCGGTGTTGTCGACCGGCCAACAGGCCTACCGCAGAGCCGACGGTGTCGGAGTCATCCCCGCTGCGCTGCTCGGCCCCTGACCCGAACGCGGGCCACCTCGGGCGCTGATTGAAGAATCAAAGGCTCCCCGTCGGTTGATCCGGCACCCGACACGGACCACACCGATGGCACCAACACTCACAAGACGTGCGAAATCCCCACCCTCGAATACGGGAAGTCCCGCCAGAGCCCGTCGGGGTCAGCAAGCGCGGCCTGCAATGCCGCGGCGCGAAGGATGGTGGGAATGAGGCATCACTCGATCAATTTAGGGGACTTGACCTCATCTTTTGCAAATGGTTCGCATCCTGGCGTCGCTACCAAACCTTTCCGGCGCCATTTGTTGTGGACGCGGTGGCAGCGTAGGAGGGGTGTGGGACGAGATGTGGGGAAGCGCTAATGCACGCGTCCTTTACGGCCTCTGACCTCGGGGTTTCAGGTGTTCTGCCGCTGGCTCAAGACTGAATCCGTCGTCGTGCAGAAGTGCCCGCTTGTGCAGTTCGGTGGGCGCTTTCGTGGCAGAAGTGCCCGCTTGTGCAGTTCAGTGGGCAGCATGAACAGTAGCATGAACATATGGGGCAGTACCTCGACCGGACCCATGACGGTGTTCTGGGTCCGGAACCCTACAGGGCCTATGTCCCCCACGGCATCACCGGATGGAACCCCGAGATCAGTGAGCAGACAGCAGAACGCGTGAAGGCCGTCGGGGACCGGATCACGGGTCTGGCCGCTGATCTGCCTCAGCATCGCTCGCGGCCACAGTCGCTTGCGACTACACCGAAGCGGTCGCAAAGGTCATCATCGACATGGATGCCAAGTGGCACGCCCTCGACCTGCGGCCCCACTCGGCGGCGGCGGCCACGCTGGAGGCGATGTCGACGATGCCAGCGGCCACCATCGACTATCTCCGCGATGCGACAAGCCGTCGCGCCGACTCCGTGAGGCGGGGACTGCGCAGACTCGTCAAAGCCGGTGCCGTCGCAGAGACACACGACGAAAACACGGGACGCAGAGTGTTCGAGGCGCCCGAACTGCTGCAGATCGTGGACCACCGCCAGCAACTGCTGAGACGCTGCTGGGAGACCTACCAGGCAGGCTTCGAGCGATCACCGGCCAAGCTTGTCGCCGAATGGCGCCGCAGCATCGCCATCGACGAAGCACAGAAGCAGCCGTCGAGACAACGACGACGATGCAGCCACATCGGGGAACGCAGCAAAGTCCAATGCACCCGACGAGCCGGGCACCCTCCGCCACACCGCTACACCTGAAACCTCTGCAGCCTTGCTGCGTTCCGCAGCAGTTGTTGAGCCACCCGGCCGAGCATCGGGCGCACCGGGCGATCATCTGAACGGCGCAGCACCCGACTCCCTCCGGTCTTTGCGCAGCGTCAGCCAACTGCCGTGCCACACCAACGAGCCGCCTGGACACAACCGTGCCGCCAACAACGAGGCCACGCACGACCACGCCACACCAACGAACCGCCTGGACACAACCGTGCCGCCAACAACGAGGCCACGCACGACCACGCCACACCAACGAACCGCCTAGACGCAGCACTTGACTCCCTCCGGTATTCGCACAGCAGACGACTAGGCTCCCAAACTGTGACTGCCTCCCCCGTCCTCGAAGCGTTGACGAGCCGCGCCCGCCTGCTTGCCGTCCTAGTCCTTGCTTGTCTTGCGGCCGCCAGCTGCGGCGGCGATGAGGAGGCGGCCGCGCCCACGACGGCTCCCGCCGCCACCGAGGCGACCGCGGCCACGGCCGCGCCCACCACGACGGCGGCCCCGACCACGACCGCCGCGCCGGCGACCACTGCGGCTCCCACCACCACGGCCGCGCCCGCCACGACAGCGGTCCCGACCACCACGGCGCCACCCGCCACGACAGCGGCTGAGACGATCACAGTCGTCGAGCCGTCCAGCTCCGAGCCGGTGGCGACCGCGGGGGAATGGCTGGCCTTCAACGGTGGCGAGGACTGCACCTGCGCCGACGAAAGCGACTACCACTACTGGGTGCGCGAGGGCGACCCGGAGAAGGTGGTCTTCTACCTGCAGGGCGGCGGGGCGTGCTTCAGCCGGGAGAACTGCGCGTTCACCAGCGACGCGAACTCGTACGACTTCACTACCGACATCACCGAGATCGGGGACAACCCCAGCGAGTGGAGCGGCATCTTCGACTTCGAGAACCCGCTCAACCCGGTGAAGGACCATTCGTTCGTGGTGGCGCTGTACTGCACCGGCGACGTGCATCTCGGCAACCGGATCAACGACTACGGCGGTGGTCTGTTGGTGCACCACAAAGGCTTCGTCAACGCCACCGCCGCGCTGGACGCGGCGGTGGA
The DNA here is from genome assembly GCA_965116865.1 of Acidimicrobiales bacterium. Classification (GTDB taxonomy): domain Bacteria; phylum Actinomycetota; class Acidimicrobiia; order Acidimicrobiales; family Aldehydirespiratoraceae; genus Aldehydirespirator. The sequence goes on from OZ220727.1 coordinate 2,407,367, forward strand.
ACGATTCGGCGGCGCCGCCGAGGAGGTGGTGGTGGCCGGCTCGAGCGCCGGCTCGGCCTCGGCACCGCTGTACGCTGGTCTGGTCGCCGACCTTTTCGATGGCGCCAGCGTCGCGGTGGTGGCCGACGCCTCGGGCGCCTACCCGAGCGACCCGAGCATCAACACCTACATCGGCAGCCTGTGGGGGACCACCCGGTCGGTGCCGGACTGGCCCGTCAACGAGGGGGTCACCATCGCCGAATACGGCCTGCCCGAATTGTTCATCCGTTCGGGTCTGCACGCGCCCCGCATTCGGTTCGCCCGCTACGACAACGCCTTCGACAGCACCCAGGAGTTCTTTGCGACTCTGGCCGGGTTCGACGCCGACAGCATCGACCAGCTCATGCACCACAACGAGGCCAGGATCGAGGATGCCGGGGTGAACCAGGCGAGCTACATGGCCCCCGGCCGCGACCACACGATCCTCGACCGGGACCTGCTCTACACCCAGGAGGTGGAGGGCGTCGCCTTCCTCGACTGGCTCACAGCCTTCCTGTCCGGCGCCGACGTGGACGACGTGCATTGCGTGGACTGCTCATAGCGCCGCCGCGTCGGCACACCGGTAGGCTCGGAAGCTCTGGAGACGTGGCCGAGTCCGGTTGAAGGCGCTTCCCTGCTAAGGAAGTAACGATGCAAGTCGTTCGTGGGTTCGAATCCCACCGTCTCCGCCAAATTTGCTTCGTAAGTTTTGGGCGTTCGGGTTCGCTAGTTTCGCATTAGAGGCCGCGCGGATTGACCATCCGCGGGTCGTCTGGTTGTCCCGACTGGAATATCGGGTGTCCTGTCAACGAGACGACCGTGGAGGTCAGACACATCATGCGCGCGTTGGAGTCGGAAGTGGTGGATCCGGTGTGGGCGGCGATCGAGCCGCTTGTGCCGGTGCCTGTGGACAACCATCCCACCGGCGGGCACCGGCGCCGGATACCGGACAAGATCGTGTTCTGGAGGATCTTGATCCGGTTGGTGACGGGCTGCTCGTGGGTCACCGCGGAGAGGCTGTTGGGCGGGCGCGTGTCTGACACGACTATGCGCGCCCGCCGCGACGAGTGGGTCGAGGCCGGAGTCTTTGAAGGCCTGGAGCCTGAGGCGCTGCGCGCCCATGACCGCATCGTGGGCCTCGACTTGTCCGAGGTGTCGGTGGACGGGTCGATCCACAAGGCGCCCTGCGGCGGCGAAGGCACCGCCAAAAGCCCTGTTGAGCGGGCCAAACTGGGCTGGAAATGGTCCATATTGGCCGAACGGGCCGGGATGCCGGTCGCGGCGGTCGCCGACGGCGCCAACCGACACGACACCATCTTGTTCGAACCCACACTGCGAGCCGCCCCCGAAGGGCTGCTAGCCGACGTGGAGACCCAGCACCTCGACCGCGGATACGACAACGCGCCGGCGCGCGCGGTGTGCGCCGCGATGGGCATCGACGACGTCGTGTGAGCGAAGAAGCGCCCCCGCCACGCCAAGCGCCGCAAACCCAACACGGCTCCCCTCGGGCTGCGCTGGAGCGTCGAGCGCACCAACTCGTGGCTGTCGAACTTCGGACAGACACGCCGCAACACAGACCGCCGCCCCCAGCACCGACGAGCCCAACTCTCCCTCGCCATAACCCTCATTATCACAGCCAAACTCATCGACCACCGCGACCGATGGAACCCCCACCCATGATCAATCCGCGCTCGCTCTTAGTGTTGCCACCAGTCGTCGAAGGTGCGTCGCGATCTCTGTTGCGCGGCGACGCCGCGGGGGAACCACGCCAGTTCGCGGTCGCCGCCAGCGGCCGCGGAACGGTAGTCGACACCGTCGAGGACCGCTGTGCCGATGGGCTGGCAGGTGCTGTGGGGTATGAGGCTGCCGTCGGCGGTGTGGGGGTAGGTGTGGGGCAGCCCGAGAGATGCGAGTCCGTCATCGGAGTTTGCGTCGGCCGCCTGCCCGGCGGGCACGGTGACCTCTACAAGCACGGGCGCGGTCGCAGGGTCGAGATCCTCTGGACCGTAGGCCAGCCCCGCGAAGCGGCGCGACGTTGGCCCGGGCAGTGGCTTCGTCTCGGTTCAGGTACAGGCACTGCATCTGTGGCGGGTTCCAGCGCTGGCCCCGCGAGGCGGCATAGGACGGGTCCAGCGGATCGTCCCATTCGGGTTCGACGACGCGGCAGTAGATGCCGGCGATCGCGACAGTCAGCACGGCTCAGGCGACACGCGTGTAGTCGAAGCTGTCCTTGACGGATCGCAGCAGCCACTCATGGTCATCGTCGGCGATTACCTCGAGCATGCTGCGCCCGTCGTAGCCGTCGGCGCGGCGACGCACGACCACCGCTGCGGTCCCGTCTCGAAGCCGGTAGCTGAGGATGTCCGCGATCTCTGCCAGAGCGCCGATCTTGGCGATGCGATCAGCAGGCGGCCCTGCCAGCAGCCACTTCTCGACGGCCTGGCGCTTCACGCCCATCAGCTCCGCGATGTCGCTGCTCGACAAGTCCAGCGTCGTCATAGCCCGACGCAGCGCAGAAGCGCTGCGAGCCGCGCTCAACGACGCTCTCCGAGAGACCGTCGCGCCTTCATCCATCATCTAGTGAATCCCATCGTGTCGTAGGGGTTCAGTATGGTGCGCTTCGGTGGCTGAGCGGGCTGGCAGCGGTGCGTTGAAGCGGCGAAGAACCCGCAACCAGACGCGCCCTACGACGCCAACAGCCACGGGCCGGCCGGTTCGCGGGGAACCTCGCCATGTCGCAGGGTTCGATGTCGCTGGCGCCCTCCAGCGAGGGCTGCCTGTTGATGAACTCGCGAAGCTCAAGGCCCAGAGCCGCTATCTAGGTTCTTATGCATGGGAGCTGGGCCTGGACCCCCATGATCTGTGCCCGTTGTGTGGGGAGATGTTCGGCGGGTGGTGCCTTCACGCTGATCATGTGATGCCTGAGCACTTCGGGGCGCTATATCGCATCGACGGTGCGTGGCGGGCGGTGCGCGACGCCGAAGATGTCCCAGCGGGTGCCGGGGTCTTCCACGCGGTGCAGTGCGCCGCCTACGCGCACGCGCCGTGCAACCTTCGAAAGGGCCGCACCGCCGACGTGTCTGCTTGGCGATTGACGGGGATGGCGCCGCTGATAGTGGCGGAATCGGATGCGGGAGAGGCGGTGGCGGTCCCCGGTCCGGTGATCGTGGCCGCAGAGCCGCGAACACCCGAGCAGCGAGCCGCTGAGGCTCTGGGCCTGCAGCACGCCAAGACCGCCAGCGGCGGCGTGCGCGGCCGGCGTCTCAGCATCGAGGAACGCAACCGCGAGGCCCAGCTGGCCCAGCAGGCCCTCGCCGCGCACCAACAACGCCGTGTTAGCCAGCAGCGCGCATTGCCCGCACCCAGCACGACATGGGCCTTCTCACAACAACGTCGCAAGCTGGCGCGAGCTCGACGTCGAGGCGACCGGAGCATCTTGTGCAACTTCACCGGACAGGACCGCCCGAAGTTGTGTGTCGGCAACGGGCCCCGGGAGTGCTGGTGCGCCAGAGTGCGCCCCGAGGCAGCAGACCGCCTCATCGCCGCGTTCGGAGCTGAGAGGGCGCTCGAGATACTCGTCGAGGACCCGCCCAGGCCAATGCAGGCCCTAGCCGGCATCCGCGACAATGCCGCCAAGGTCGCGCCTGGCGGAGTGTTCCGGCCGTCGGAGTTCTGCAACAGCGCAAGGGAGCCTGCAGAAGCTGATCGAGGCAGATGAGTGATCAGGATTCGTGGGCCGCTAGGAGACCTTGCTCCCCTGGGTCGCGGGCTAGCGGGCTGTTTCCCCGCGATGGGAGTCGCTGCTTGCGACCCGTTTCGGGTGCCGCCGGTAGGTTGCACCGGGCGCATGCCATGGGTGCACCTCGTGGCTGCGCTGTCACCTCGGTACGGCTCCGCCTCTTGGCACGGTGTCGGACAGCACTACGTCGGCGAGTTGATCGATCGTGCAGAAGGGAACTTCCGCGCTCTGTACGTACGCGGCTGGCTCGGGGGTAACGGTCACCATCAGGCCGATGACGGTCCATGATCGTGTAGGCCTGTCAGCACCAAGGCGAGCCGCGATGTCGGCGGCGTTTCGGTGGACATCGTTCACCTTGTGGATGAGCTTGTCGACGAAGGCTCCTTCATGCATGAACTTGTTGATGTTGCGGCGCAGAGACCGCGACGAGAACGGCATCGCAAGGTCCTTGGCCTCGATGACCCAGATTCGGGAGGTCTGAGGGTCGACGCAGAGCACGTCGATCTCGCCGTACAGTTCGTCGATGCCGTATTGGTGCGCCTTCAACGGCTCGATGTTGCTGCGGGTGATCAGCCTGGATTCTGAGAGCACCCTCACGCATTCGTCCTCGAACGCTTTGGCGACCCCTTGGCGGTATCGGTTCAGAGCCTTACAGACCTCGCTCGGCAGTACCCGATCTGGCCAAGGCAGTCGCCCCTCAACCAGATAGTTGCGCAAGATTCTCGCCGAGAACTGCGAGGTCCACGGCAAGATATAGATCCCGGTCGCGCCTTCTATGAACGGTCTTGTGATCACTCTTGCCGCTCGATGTTCGAGTTCCCAATGTTCGATCATGCCGTTGCGGGCATCAGCTAGCAGGCCGGCCCTGTGCAGGGTCAACCACTCCAACGCCCTCGCATGCTCGTCTCGTGACGCAAGAGGAAATGATGGCGCCAGTCTGTCGAGGAACGCTTCGGCGCTCACGTGAGCGATGTAGGTCGAAGTGGAGACCTCCCACTCGCACGCCATGTTGAGCACGCCTCGCAGCGCATCAAGGCCGAATCCCAGTGTTGCGTTGAGTTCTCGGTCGACATCGGCCAAGTCAGGCACCTGGTCGATCAGCGGCAGCGGCTGGATGTCTTCTGGTTCAGGCAGATGCGCCTCTGAGGATCCCATAGGCACCGCTTCGGGAAGCATCACCGCTTTGCGCGCTTCCTGGTATGCATGAATGTCGACCTCAGGGAACCTGGCATCTAGGTCGATGCGGTAGTGGTCACTGATCGTCATCGTTGGATCGGCCAGATGCAAGTAGATCGACTCGCTGCGCAGGCTCGACTCGACACATAGCTGGGCGACGCTGAGGAGTTCGATCCATCCGAGCCTGTCGGGCGACGATTCGCCTTGCGGGGTTTGGGCGAGTGCCTCTTCGACGATGAGCGTGACGCACTTTGTCAGGATCGTCAGCCGGTCTTCTTCTGAACGCTCCTCGTGCGCGTCGCTGTCGAAGGTGCCCCGTCGCCATGCGATCCGATGCTGGTTGACCAGCCGGTGGTGGTTGGCGCGTTCCAGCTGAGACAACGCGTACTCGATCATCTCCTCATGTCGGTAACGCGCCAGCAGGGTGTGGAGCTCCTCGAGCAGCCACGGATATATGACGTCGGACTCGATGCGAACCGTCTCGCGGCGACCGTAGCTCCCCGGCTCGACCCACCCAGCCAGGTATCTGCTCAAGCGGCGCCGGACATCGTTCAATTGCGAGTCATGCGGTTCGATGGCAGGAGGCAGCTCAAAGGCGTCCTGCACGTATGGCATGCCGTCCACTCGAACAGCCGGCGGAGCGGTGTCCCAGTCCTGTTTGAAGCGCGTCGTAGCGTCAGATTGGGCCAGAGCATCAGCGACCATGTGACCGATGGCTGATTCCACCTCGACTGAGTCCTGCAGCAGCGCTGGCAGCAGGAGTTCGCTGCATGAGAGCCGAATGACAGAATCAGGGAACAGTTCGAGGACCAAGGCGTCATCTGTGTCGCTGGTGTGCCCAATTTCGAAGATCAGGTGTGTAAGGCCCGCAGCGTGTCCCATGGCCAGAAAGGAACGCTTCGTGTCCTTGAGCTTCGCCGACAGGATCTTCGATAATGCCCACAACGGATCGGTCTCGCGAAATGGCCCGCGCTGGTCACACATCGACACAGCCACCGGAAGCTCCCAGGCCAGAATTCGATACATCCGTGATTCCGCGGCGTCGCCCACGACGGACTCTTCGGGGTAGTGCCACACGATCGGCAAGTCGGACAGTCCGGGGAATCCCAGCCGCAGCAGCGCCCGTTCCAGCACCGAGGCGTCGGCTGCGTCGGTCCATTCGGATCTTGTGATGCGAGGATCGACCGATATCAGACCTAGAGCGACCGCAGCGGTAGGGAAGGACCTGCCACGACCAGTCCAGATCATCCACAGAGGAGCCAGGTTCAATGACCATATGGCGCTGGAGCTCCTGAGATGCGAATAGTCTCGCAAGAAGAACCAAAGGTCCGGCGGGCGAGAAGACGTGGACCTGGCGATGTTTTTGAGGTCCGTCAGCGTTGCTCTCGGGTACTTGCTGATAGGGCCGAGCCCAGCCACCCCCGGCGCGGCAGCGACCTGCAACATGACAATGTCAGCGTCGTCGTCGACTCGATCCAGACCGTCAGCCGCCGTCACTGCGGCACCGGGCACAACAGTGTCGAGACTGGCGTCGCTGGAATCGAGCGCCCTGTCGAGACCTTCCTGGGTCAACGCTGCGGCGACATCTGTCACGAGAAGCTGAGTAGGCGAGTACTGCGTCACCGAGTGAACTTTGCACGTCGGGGATACCGCTACGGGCCCGGTGATCGGATGAGCCGAACCCGCGAGCATGTGGCCGACATGGTCACTCACAAGTGACCGCCAACGCGTCTCGGCGTCGCTGCTGAGCTGCGCTGCGAGTTCGGCGAGACGCACACCGCAAGCGACCAGCGCCTCCAACAGCAGCCCTCCCGGTACTGGCGCCCACTCCTCGGCGCCCGGCCGCACGCAGATCGTGTCGGCGAACACAGACACCGGATCATCAAGCCCGCAAGCCAGTTCGCCGGGAGACACCGAATGCGCCAGCAACGCCTCGCGTACCCTATCTGGCGCCTCGCACGCATCGACCTGGGCGAAGATGCCCTCGATTCGGCTGGCGGCCTCGAATTCGTCGTTGGTGATGTAGGCGGGCGAGCCCGGTTCAGGCATCTCGTCGTCGGGCCAAGAAGCCGACAGCACACCGGCAATGTGGTTCATCCGTCGCAAGGCCAACTCGATCAGGTCACCGAGTCCGTAGCCCTGGTGATCCACGAGCACCGGATCTATCGCATCCGCCAACAGGCTGAGTTCGTCGATCGCCGCGATAGGGCGGTCCAAGAACCCGGGCAGCAGCCGGTGCAGCTCTCCGTTCCATCGCACCACAGCACCCGCTCGAACATCGCACGGCTGGTCTTCCTCCAGCGTCTGCAGTTGCGGCTCCGACTCGTGAGCTGCAGCCACCAACACCGGAAGCAGCGGAGGATCGGCTGGCCGGCCCTCAACGCTGGCGCGGTTGGCCACGGCATGGAACACCACCGCGAGGCTCGGGATGCGGTGACTCGCCGTCGGCGATGAACACGCAGCCTCAAGCAACGCCAACAGCGAGGCCCGTGACACGCCGGTCATCGCACGCTCAACAGGTTTCAGACGCCGCCTTCGTCGACTCCTTCTCCAATTCATGTCCTCAACCCTCGAACCAAACGAAGCCCCCCGAAGCCAACCCACAGCGTAGACAGCCCCTGTGACCCCACAGGCAGCGCCCATACTTGATCGCCGCGCAGGTGGGCGTTCACAACCTATGACCCGGATCGGCCCACCCCCGTGGAGGAGTGCGCCGCTTCCGGACGGCGCGTGCACCGACCACCGCCCGTCGATCCTCAAGCCGTGCCGTACCTGCAAGCACCCACGGGGCCTCATCCCCGCCGACGGCCGCCATATGGATAACGTCACCCGGTCGTGAACCCCGTCGACGTCTACACCGACGGCGCGTGCCGCAAGAACCCTGGCCCCGGCGGATGGGCGTGGCTGGTTCCCGGCGGCCGCTGGGCTACCGGATGCAAACAGCACACCACCAACCAACAGATGGAACTCGCCGCGGTCCTCGAAGCGGTCAGGACCCATCCCGATGACCCGCTGCGCATCCATTCCGACTCGCAGTACGTCGTTCACGGCATCAACCACGGCCGGTACAAGCGCTGGCTCAAACAGAACTGGCACAACAGCAAACGCAAGCCCGTAGCGAACCGCGACCTGTGGGAACCGCTGATCGAGCTGTGGCTGCCCCGCCGCAGCGAGGTGGCCTTCGTGTGGATACCGGGCCACGCCGGGAACCGTCACAACGAACTCGCCGACAAGCTGGCCTGCCGGGCAGCCGACACCCAACAGCCCGCCACCGGGATGAACAGCACAACCGCCTAGTGCATGCTCGCGGTAGTCGTATGGCTGTGTTGGGGTCGGGTTATGACTGTTCCTAGGACTTTGAAGGTGTGCGAGGCTGATCGGGCGGTGCTGGAGGCGCGGGTGGCTGCGTCGACGACGCCGCGGCGGGATTGGCAGCGTGCCAAGGTGGTGCTGATGGCCGCTGAGGGGCTGTCGTCTCCGGTGATCGGCAAGGCGGTGGGCCTGAACCGCAACCAGGTGGACGTGTGGCGGCGCCGCTACGGCGAGGCGGGCCTGGGCGGGCTCGCGGACCGGCCGCGCTCGGGCCGGCCGCGTGTGTATGGGCCCGCGGAGAGGCTGGCTTTGGTCAAGACGATCACGACGCGGCCCCCCGAGGCGGGCCAGCTCGGCGGGCGGCGGCTCAAGGCCCGCATGTCGATGCCCGAGGTCGGCCGGATCATGCGCGAGGACCTCGCCATCGCGATCTCGGACTCGCAGGTGTGGCGGATCTGCACCTCGATGGGCCTCAAGCCGCAGCAGGCGCGCTCGTGGACGGCCTCCCATGACGCAGACTTCGACGCCGAGGCCGCCGACGTCTGCGGGCTGTGCCTCGACCCGCGGGACAACTGGGCGGTGTTCAGCGTCGACGAGAAGACCGCCATACAGGCCAAGAGCCGCGTCGGCGCGGCCCGCCCGGCGCGGCCCGCCGACGGCGCCGCCGCCGGGCGGGTCGCCCGACAGGAGTTCGAGTACCGCCGCCACGGCACCAAGGCACTGTTCGCCGCGTTCGAGTGCGCCACCGGCGAAGTCGTCGCCGCGCCCACAGACTCGGTCCGCTCGGACAACTTCGTGGCGTTCCTCGCCGAGCTGGACTCCATGGTGCCCGCCCACCTCGAGCTGCGCTGCATCGTCGACAACCCCGCCACCCACTGCACCGCCGCCGTCGAGGAGTTCCTCGACGGCCACCACCGCGTGTTCCTGCACCGCACCCCCACCCACGCATCCTGGCTCAACCAGATCGAGATGTGGTTCTCCATCCTCACCCGACAACTCCCCGACACAGCCGAGTTCGCCCACACCAGCGACCTCGCCGGAGCCATCCTCGACCACATCGACGACTACAACAACCGGGCCAAACCCTTCAAATGGACCTACCACCCAAACCAACAGCCACAGAACTTACGCGCGTGACCACTAGTGTCCCGAGTCAGGAATTCGTTGGAGATATGTTGCCGGGTTGTGGAGTATCTCGTCGGCGCTCTTGTGCCATGTGAACGGGCGAGGGTTGTGGTTCCGGTGGTCGATCCGGTGCTGGATGGAGCCGGTGAGTTCTTTGGTGCTGGTGTGGGTGCCGCGGCGGATCCATTTGGTGGTGGGCTCGGCGAACCAGCGCTCGACGAGGTTCGTCCACGAGCTGTGGGTGGGGGTGAGGTGGAAGCTGAAGCGGGGGTGGCGCAGCAGCCGGCGCTGTATGGCGGGGGTCTTGTGGGTGGAGGAGTTGTCCAGCACGACATGTGCCTTGGGGCCCTCGGGGGCTTCGCTGTCGATGAGGTCCAGGAACTTGCGGAACTCGATGGCGCGGCGGCGCGCGGTCATCGAGGAGATGGCTTTGCCCGAGGCGGCGTCGAGCGCCGCGTGGAGGTTGGTGGTGCCGAAGCGGCGGTAGTCGTGGGTTCGGCGCTGGGGCACACCCGGCATCAAGGCAAGCACCGGCGCGGCGCGGTCGAGAGCCTGGATCCGGGTCTTGTCGTCCGCGCAGAGCACCACCGCTGCCTCCGGCGGGTTCAAGCACAGCCCGGCGACGTCGCGCGCCTTGTCGATGAACTGGGGGTCCGGCGACACCTTGAACTCCTCCACGCCATGGGGCCTGAGCCCGAAGGCCCGCCACATCCTCGAGACCGTCGACTGCGACAGCGCCACCTGCGCGGCCATCGAGCGCGTCGACCAGTGCGTCGCGCCCTCAGGAGCCGACTCCAGCGTCTTGACGATCACCTCCTGCACCTTGTCGTCGCTCACCGTGCGCGGCGCGCCCGGACGCGGCTCGTCGCAGAGCCCGCCCAACCCGCGCCCCGCGAACCGGCGCCGCCACTTCGACACCGTCGCCTCGCTGCACCCCAGCGACACCGCGATCGACTCGTTCGTCTCCCCCGCGGCCGCGCCCAGCACTATCCGGCACCGCAGCGCCAGAGCCTGCGACGACTTCGGGCGCCGCGCCCACCGCTCCAGCGTCTCGCGCTGCTCATCGGCGAGCACCACCTCCACCCCACGACGGCCCCTAGCCACCACTGCCTCCAATCACCGCCCGCATCCACACCAACCATACCACAACCAACCCCAATAACTAAAGACTCAGGACACTAGTGCATGCTCGCGGTAGTCATATGGCTGTGTTAGGGTCGGGTTATGACTGTTCCTAGGACTTTGAAGGTGTGCGAGGCTGATCGGGCGGTGCTGGAGGCGCGGGTGGCTGCGTCGACGACGCCGCGGCGGGATTGGCAGCGTGCCAAGGTGGTGCTGATGGCCGCTGAGGGGCTGTCGTCTCCGGTGATCGGCAAGGCGGTGGGCCTGAACCGCAACCAGGTGGACGTGTGGCGGCGCCGCTACGGCGAGGCGGGCCTGGGCGGGCTCGCGGACCGGCCGCGCTCGGGCCGGCCGCGTGTGTATGGGCCCGCGGAGAGGCTGGCTTTGGTCAAGACGATCACGACGCGGCCCCCCGAGGCGGGCCAGCTCGGCGGGCGGCGGCTCAAGGCCCGCATGTCGATGCCCGAGGTCGGCCGGATCATGCGCGAGGACCTCGCCATCGCGATCTCGGACTCGCAGGTGTGGCGGATCTGCACCTCGATGGGCCTCAAGCCGCAGCAGGCGCGCTCGTGGACGGCCTCCCATGACGCAGACTTCGACGCCGAGGCCGCCGACGTCTGCGGGCTGTGCCTCGACCCGCGGGACAACTGGGCGGTGTTCAGCGTCGACGAGAAGACCGCCATACAGGCCAAGAGCCGCGTCGGCGCGACCCGCCCGGCGCGGCCCGCCGACGGCGCCGCCGCCGGGCGGGTCGCCCGACAGGAGTTCGAGTACCGCCGCCACGGCACCAAGGCACTGTTCGCCGCGTTCGAGTGCGCCACCGGCGAAGTCGTCGCCGCGCCCACAGACTCGGTCCGCTCGGACAACTTCGTGGCGTTCCTCGCCGAGCTGGACTCCATGGTGCCCGCCCACCTCGAGCTGCGCTGCATCGTCGACAACCTCGCCACCCACTGCACCGCCGCCGTCGAGGAGTTCCTCGACGGCCACCACCGCGTGTTCCTGCACCGCACCCCCACCCACGCATCCTGGCTGGCAGCGTCCCACCGGGTGGTGGAAATTGAGGTAGCTGGGAGGGTCCACCTGTAGGGGGGCCATCGGCGTGATCCTCGGTGAGAAGACATCACCGACTCATCGAGGAGGACACACCGATGACCCTGTCTGATACTGCCACAGCGCAGCTGTTGGAGACCTTCCGCGCCTCAGGTGGCGCGGAGCTGATCCGTGAGGCGGTGGAGCTGGTGCTCCAGGAGCTGATCGAGGCCGAGGCGACCGCGGCGATCGGAGCGGGCCGCTATGAGCGCAGCGAGACCCGCACGACGGCGCGCAACGGGCACCGCGGCCGCCTGTTGGCCACCCAGGCGGGGGATCTGGAGCTGAAGATCCCCAAGCTGCGCAAGGGCAGCTTCATGCCGTCGGTGCTCGAGCCGCGCCGGCGCATCGACCGGGCGCTGTATGCGGTGATCATGGAGGCCTACGTCGCTGGGGTGTCCACCCGCTCGGTGGACGACCTGGTGGCCGCGCTGGGAGCGGAGTCGGGCATCTCCAAGTCGGAGGTGTCGCGGATCTGTGCGGGCCTCGACGAGGGCGTGGAGGCCTTCCGCAGCCGGCGCCTGGACCACATCGAGTTCCCCTACGTCTACTTGGACGCCACCTACCTCAATGTGCGCAACAGCGTCGCCCAGCCAGCGTCAATGGCGACGGTGGTGGCCACCGGGATCACCTCAGACGGCAATCGTGAGGTCCTGGGCTGTGACGTCGGCGACAGCGAGAGCGAAGCCTTCTGGCAGCAGTTCATGGGGTCTTTGCGCGACCGGGGCCTCACCGGGGTGCGCCTGGTGATCTCCGACGCTCACCGCGGGCTCGCCGCAGCCGCCGACCGCTGGTTCCAGGGCGCCGCCAGACAGCGTTGCCGGGTGCATTTCATCCGGAACCTGCTGGCGGTGGTGCCCCGCAGCCACCAGCACATGGCCGCCGCCTTGTTCCGCACGATCTTCGCTCAACCCGACACCGACGCCGTCACCGCCGCCTGGGACCAAGTCACCACCCAACTCGCCGCCAGCTTCCCCAAAGCGGGCCCGCTGATGGACACAGCCAGAGCCGAGGTGCTGGCCTTCGCCGCGTTCCCCAAGGCCCACCGGCAAAAGATCCGGTCCACCAACCCCCTCGAACGCATCAACAAGGAGATCAAGAGACGATCACGCGTCGTGGGGATCTTCCCCAACGAGGCCTCCGCCATCCGATTGGTCGGAGCCATCCTCGCCGACCTCCACGACGAGTGGCAGGCCAGCGACCGGCGCTACCTCTCAGAGGACTCCATGAGCCTGCTCTACCCCGAGCGCGATAGTCTCGCCACAGCCGAACTCACAGCCGGCAACTAACCACCGAGGCTCAACCCCAAAGTCCACCACGCCACGGGACGCCCCCTCCTGGGCTCAACCAGATCGAGATGTGGTTCTCCATCCTCACCCGACAACTCCTCGACACAGCCGAGTTCGCCCACACCAGCGACCTCGCCGGAGCCATCCTCGACTACATCGACGACTACAACAACCGGGCCACACCCTTCAAATGGACCTACCACCCAAACCAACAGCCACAGAACTCACGCGCGTGACCACTAGTGTCCTGAGTCTTTAGTTATTGGGGTTGGTTGTGGTATGGTTGGTGTGGATGCAGGCGGTGATTGGAGGCAGTCGTGGCTAGGGGCCGTCGTGGGGTGGAGGTGGTGCTCGCCGATGAGCAGCGCGAGACGCTGGAGCGGTGGGCGCGGCGCCAGAAGTCGTCGCAGGCTCTGGCGCTGCGGTGCCGGATAGTGCTGGGCGCGGCCGCGGGGGAGACGAACAAGTCGATCGCGGCGTCGCTGGGGTGCAGCGAGGCGACGGTGTCGAAGTGGCGGCGCCGGTTCGCGGGGCGCGGGTTGGACGGGCTCTGCGACGAGCCGCGTCCGGGCGCGCCGCGCACGGTGAGCGACGACAAGGCGCAGGAGGTGATCGTCAAGACGCTGGAGTCGGCTCCTGAGGGCGCGACGCACTGGTCGACGCGCTCGATGGCCGCGCAGGTGGGGCTGTCGCAGTCGACGATCTCGAGGATGTGGCGGGCCTTCGGGCTCAGGCCCCATGGCGTGGAGGAGTTCAAGGTGTCGCCGGACCCCCAGTTCATCGACAAGGCGCGCGACGTCGCCGGGCTGTACTTGAACCCGCCGGAGGCAGCGGTGGTGCTCTGCGCGGACGACAAGACCCGGATCCAGGCTCTCGACCGCACCGCGCCGGTGCTTGCCTTGATGCCGGGTGTGCCCCAGCGCCGAACCCACGACTACCGCCGCTTCGGCACCACCAACCTCCACGCGGCGCTCGACGCCGCCTCGGGCAAAGCCATCTCCTCGATGACCGCGCGCCACCGCGCCATCGAGTCCCGCAAGTTCCTGGACCTCATCGACAGCGAAGCCCCCGAGGGCCCCAAGGCGCACGTCGTGCTGGACAACTCCTCCACCCACAAGACCCCCGCCATACAGCGCCGGCTGCTGCGCCACCCCCGCTTCAGCTTCCACCTCACCCCCACCCACAGCTCGTGGACGAACCTCGTCGAGCGCTGGTTCGCCGAGCCCACCACCAAACGGATCCGCCGCGGCACCCACACCAGCACCAAAGAGCCCACCGGCTCCATCCAGCACCGGATCGACCACCGGAACCACAACCCCCGCCCGTTCACATGGCACAAGAGCGCCGACGAGATACTCCACAACCCGGCAACATATCTCCAACGAATTCCTGACTCAGAACACTAGACATCGGCGGCACAACCTTCGACCTCGACCGCTGCGAGGTCACACCGTGCGGGACCACATGGCACTACGTCGATGTACGAGCACACACTGACACCTTGGTTTATCAGCGGGTTGTGGAGGCCCTCGCGGCTGCCGCACGGCACCGCTCCTAAGGTGTCGGACAACGACAGCCCACCGTGACTTTCTTCTGGCCCATTCGATACAACCCGGCATGACACGGCGGCAGGGTCCGCAGGGCTGCGGTATGCTTGCAATCGCAAGGGCAACTGAGATTGAAGAGGTGTCCGTGGATGCAGCCGGGCTAGCAGCGAAGGTGGTGCCATCCATGCTGAGACGGCCCGCCGGCGTCCGATCTGGCCCACCCGTGTCGGAGTTGTCCCTGTCGGGCGATGACGGGAGAATCCGCGACTGGGTGACCCAGGCCCATGAGCGCACCGCCGTGGAGGCCATCGAGTCGCCGCCTGGGTTCGTCGCAGAATGCGACGCGGCCCCCGGCGCGCTGGCCTTCGCTAGCACCGCAGAAGCAGCGATCGAGGAAATGCGCTCAGTCCTGCTCGGCTGGGCAAGCCTCAGACTCGAACGCGGCCACGACCTCCCGGCCTTGCCGGCGCAGCCGTAGCCTCGCCCCGCCCCCCGGCGGGCGACGGGTGCAATCGTCGCACGCCGCTACTGTGGGGATGTGGCCCCATCTTCTAGACTTGACGCGTCCAAACACCGCCGTGACCGCAGGGGACGTTTCACGCGCAAGAACCGGTCCGAGCCCAAGACTCCCGACTTGCGCCTGAAGTCCTCTGGCGACAGTCATAGAATCCGCGAGTGGGTGGCCCAGGCCCATGAGCGCACCGCCGTGGAGGCCATCGAGTCGCCGCCTGGGTTCGTCGCAGAATGCGACGCGGCCCCCGGCGCGCTGGCCTTCGCTAGCACCGCAGAAGCAGCGATCGAGGAAATGCGCTCAGTCCTGCTCGGCTGGGCAAGCCTCAGAGTCGAACGCGGCCACGACCTCCCGCATCTGCACGACACTGTCGCTCGCTAGCGGTGGCGGCTCGGCTCACCCCGATCTCGCGTCGGCGACTCATCAAGCGGCTGCGGCGGCTCGGGTGGGATGGCCCACACGCCAGGAGCTCACACGACTACATGACCAAGGACGAGCAAACGCTCACAATCCCCAACCCCCACCGCGGCGACATCGGCGTTGACCTGCTCGCCAAGATACTGCAACAGGCTGGCATCTCCCGTGAAGACTGGACCAAGTCGAAGTAACTGCGCCGTCAGCTGAGACGGTCGGCTTGTCGGCCGAGACGAGCAGTCTTCGGCCGAGCGACTCCAACTCGTATCCGGCCGTGCGCAGGACCGGTCGCACAGCGACGATCTTGGGGAGGTCCTCGAGCGCCCACAGCAGGACGTTGAGTTGGAATACGGGATCGGAGACGAGATCGGCGTCTGAGGTCATGCGGCGATGCCGGCGGCATCGGCCACCGCCTGTTCGTAGGGCTCGCTGCCGAGCCAGGCTCTCGCGGTCGGAGCCAGTTCTCGTTGCACGTTGGTGACAAGCCGATGGACTGTGTTCCCGCAGGTGCCGTGGGGCAGTACAGCGAGGAGATGCTGGCTGGTGGCCTCCAGCAGGAACGGTTGCCACAGGTGCCGGTCCACGGCAACGACATGTGCCTTGGTGGGCCCCCGGCGCGTGACGAAGCCTCCGATACGGAAGCGACTCGTCCGTCGTTCGAGCGCAAGCTCAACGAAGCGGTTGAACAACGGCTCGCTTAGGGGCTCGCCGAACTCGATGACCAGGGGGCTGCCGCGAATCTTGTACCCGTCTTGGCCAGCGTCGGTGGTGTCGACCCAGAGGCGGGCTTCGGCATGCTCGGTGACGCTGCGGTATAGCGCGAGCACGCGCCGGACCGTCGCCCGGTGGTCGGCAAACGAGTCGCTTCGGTTCGTGGCGCGGCCGTCGTAGTTGAGGCGGTGGCCACCACGGCCGGCCGCGGGCATCTGCAGGTGCACCAGCGAGCGCAGCGGGTCGTAGGAGTCGATTAGCCGCTGCAGCTTCTCCTCCAGCACCGACAGGCTCTCGGTGAGCGTCACCACCGAACGTCGGCGCTCAGCAAAGGCGTGCGGCGTCTCGTAGTCGGCATCGTCGGCGCTGTCGTCCTCGGTACTCGCATCGAGACCGTCGATCGGCTCATAGCGGGCCTCGTGCTCGAATCCGAGCCGCGCGTAGCGCTGCGACGGCGTGGTCGCTTGCACCTGCCTCCACAACTCGAACAGGATCGGTGACGACAACCAGAGTCGGTCAAGCCACGGGCTGGTGTCCACCGTCTGGCGCACCCATCGGTCGCTGTGTTCGACAGCCATCTTCGTGTAGAAGACAGGATGCCGGTCGTCGAGTTCCTCGACTAGGCCGACCACTCGGCCGCCGTGGCCAGCGTCCTCGACACGGAACAACGTGTCGTCGAGACGGTGAAGATGCACACGCCCAGCGAACCTGCCGGCCAGGTCAGGCATCTGTTGGTTACTGCCTGCGGTCTCCAGCATGTAGGTCTTGACCAGTTTGCGACCCGCGTCGGGGTGTTCGATGTCCGCCGCGGCGGGCACGGGGTGGCCCTCCAGGTAGTCGACGAACTCGCTGCGCCTCTCCAGCCGCGGCAGGTATCCGACATTGTCGGTCATGGCCGATAGCGTAGGCCGTGCCTCGCCCCCGGCCCCCGCTGAGACGTTGACGGGGTTCTTAGCGCAGATCCCGGCCTGCGAACAACTCACCGAGCGATCGCGCCACCGCGCCGACTGCTATTCTGCCGCTATTGCTCCCGCCTTCCCGGCCAAGTCGGGAATGGCGGGGACTTATCGTCTTGGAGGCAGAAGTCACCGTGACTCGCGTTTCGGTCTTCATCGACTACGCCTACCACTGTGCCCGCGAAGCCCTAGTGTCCCGTCTGGGGAATGTGTTGAAGATATGAGGCCATGGTCTCGAAGATGTCGTCGGCGGATTTGTGCCATGTGAATGGGCGGGGGTTCTGGTTCCAGTTGCGGAGGTGACGAACACGCTGGTGCCGATGCGCGCCCCGGTGGGGGCCGCCACCACGAACGGGGCGGCCAGTTGCCTCACTCGACCCCCGCGCCGCAGCGCTCCGCGCAGGCCACCGCCCACAGCGCCCGGCTGCGCGCCGAGCGCCGCCCGTACAGCCGAACGCAGAACGAAGTCAGCACCTCGGTCATGTCGCGCACCAGGTCGTCGTCCACCTCAGAGTCGTCCACCACCACCAGACGGCGACCGTGCGCGGCCAGAGCCCGAATAGGGTATAGACGGTGCAGATCAGCAGCAGAAATGCTGATTTGCAAGGTGGTGGGGGTAGCGTGTGGGCATGATCGAGAGGGAGATCACGCCGCATCTGCTCCGTCTGATCGACCAGTACCCGGTCCTGACGATCACCGGCCCGCGCCAGTCCGGCAAGACGACCCTGTGTCGCAGGGCCTTTGGGAATCTGCCTTACGCCAACCTGGAGGACCCCGACGTGCGCGAGTTCGCGACGTCGGACTCGCGGGCGTTTCTGGCGCAGTTCCCCGATGGGGCTGTGCTCGATGAGATCCAGCGCGCCCCGGATCTGCCGTCGTACCTCCAAGGCCTCGTCGACGAGGACCCCCAGCGGTTCCGGTTCGTCCTCACCGGCAGCGAGCAGTTCGGCTGGACCGACTCGATCAGCCAGTCGCTCGCGGGCCGCACCGCGGTGTTGCGCCTGTTGCCGTTCACGCTGGCGGAGTGTGCGCTTGCCGGCGCGTCCGGCGATCTCAACGAGGTCCTGTTCGCCGGCGGCTACCCCAGCATCCACGCCCAGGGCCGCTCCCCCGCCGAGGCGCTCGGCGACTACGTCACGACCTACGTAGAGCGCGACGTGCGCCGGATCGGCGCAATCCAGGACCTCGCCGTATTCGCTCGCTTCATGCGCCTCGCAGCTGGCCGCGTCGGCCAACTGCTGAACGTGACCAACCTCGCCAACGACACCGGCGTGGCTCCCGGCACCGCCCGGTCATGGCTGTCGGTCCTGCAAGCGAGCAACATCGTGTTCCTCCTGGAGCCCCACCTGCCGAACATCCGCAAGCGCCTCACCAAAGCGCCGAAGCTCTACTTCGTCGACGTCGGCCTCGCCGGCTACCTCATCGGGATCCGCACCGCCGAGCAGGTCGCCACTCACCCTCTGCGGGGAAACCTGTTCGAGAACGCCGCAGTCGGCGAGGCCCTCAAGCATGCCTACAACAACGCTGTCCGGCACCCGAGACTGTCCTTCTACCGGACCTCGGCGGGCCTCGAATGCGGCCTGCTGCACCCGACCGCCTCGGGCCTGGCCGCAGTAGAGATCAAGTCCGGCCAGACACTCCACACATCCTGGTTCTCGCGCCTGGCGCGCCTCAAGACAGACCTCCCCGACATCTCGGCGGCCGCCGTCGTCTACGGCGGCTCGCAGCGCCAACACCGCACCGCCGGCGAGGCCGTGCCACTCACACACTTCGCCGAGTACCTGACCACCCTCGACACCCCGCCACCGGCCCTCAGACCAGGCGGCCTCGACACCTAAACGGCCCGACACCCCGCCACCGGCCCTCAGACCAAGCGGCCTCGACACCTAAACGGCCCGACACCCCGCCACCGGCCCTCAGACCAGACGGCCTCGACACCTAAACGGCCCGACACCCCGCCACCGGCCCTCAGACCAAGCGGCCTCGACACCTAAACGGCCCGACACCCCGCCGGCGGCGGAGGCGGCGGGGGCGGGGACGCGTTTACTGCGGCAGGCTGGTGCCGCGGTGTCCGAGCCGCTGGCTGATCTGGGTTGTGATCATGCACAGCTGACGCGCCGTCTCAGCGACTTCGAGAACCTGCGAACCCGCGGTGACCGACACCGCCCCGAGGACCCTGCCCCGGACCTCGAACAGAGGCGCCGCCACCGAATTGAAACCGACCACGAACTCTTCTCGCTCGATCGAGTAGCCCCGCCGCCTGGTCAGGGCGAGATCGGCCGCGAGCGCAGTGGAGTCAACGATGGTGTTCGGAGTGACCGCCTCCAGCGGTCTGGCCAGTATCTCCAGAGTCCTGCCCGGATCCCCGAAGGCGAGCACTGCCTTTCCTGTGGCCGACGCGTGCAGCACGACACGCTCGCCCACCTGCGTGGGTGTCGGCGTCGTCGACTGCATCTCGAGCTTCTCGAGGTAGAGGTTCGACTCCCCGCGATGCACGACAAGGTGGATGGTGTGACCCGTCGAGATGAGCAGCCGCTGAAGATAGGGAAGGGCCAGATCGCGGATGCGACGCTGGCTCGGTACGTGGGCCCCAAGTTCGAAGAGTTTCGGTCCGAGCCGAAAACCATCGCCGATGCGCTCCACCACCCCCCACTCGACCAACTCGCCGCACAGCCGGTGAACGCTGGATTTCGCCACCCCGCTGCGACGCGCCAACTCCGACAATCCCAGCGTTCCGTCGGCAGCGCTCAAAGCGTCCAGAATGAGCGCCACCTTCGCAAGCACCGACGCCGGATTCACGGCCGGGGTCTCAGTGTCCGCGATCTTGCCGGCACCTCCCTGTGGGCTGCTGCCACACTCTGCCCTGACATGCGGCGCACAAGCTACTGCAAACAAGTGCTCCATCAACAAACGCTCGTCAGGGCGCCGCTCCTCGAGGCAGCGGTCAGCTGAAAGCGAACACGGCGCGGCTGGGAGTGAGTCAGTCGTGGCGCAGCGGCGGCGTCACTGCCGTTCCTCCTGCTGCGCTCACAAGCCGGGCCAGCTACGGCCACCCTCGTCGTATGGGCGGCGTCGCTCCGTCTAGTCGCTCGACCTCTGGCCTATTGAAGTGCGAGTGCCGCCGACGCTTGAATCCGGCCACACGCGACACACATCCGAACACCCGGAAGAGCCGCTGAGCACGCCGGGCGCGGCTGTGGGGTGCAGGACCGACGGTCCCGCACCCCACAGTGCCGGTAACAGTGCTACGAAGTGCTACGAAGCTGCAGCGAAGTCGAACACGACGTTGGCCTTGCTGGCGTCGAGGTTCTCCTCGCCGCCAAGGTTCTTGATGACAGAGATGCGCGCTGCGCCGCAGTCTCCGAAGTTGTCGCAGTTGATCGTGCCGATGATGCCGCTATAGCCCTTGACACTGTTGAGGTGCTCGCGGACGCCTTGGCGATCGATGTGCAGGTTGCCGCCATCGAGCCAGGACGCGGCCTTGATGGCCTCGAGCAGGAGCGCGGTGCCATCGTAGCTGTGAGCCCAGAACGCTGCTTCCGGGCTCTCGCCGTAGCGCTCCTCGTAGACGGCCAAGAAGTCGCCGGCGGTCTTGCCGGTGCTCTGGTTGGTGTTGGCGCCGAAGCGGACGTCCGGACCGGACAGGTACATTCCCGCGGTCTGCGGCAGCTTCAAGTAGCTGTCGACCATCAGACCGTCGCCGGCCAGCAGGACTGTGTCCTCGAGCCCTGACACCCCGGGCGCCTGGGCGGCCACGAAGTCGCCGGCGGGCTGGAAGATCGGGAAGAACAGCGCTTCCGGGCTGCCCGCGGCGATCTCGGTCAGCACCGGAACCATGTCGGTGTCTTCCTTGTTGACTGCGGTGAAGCCGGTGACCGTGCCGCCCAAGACCTCGAAGGCGTCGGTGAATGCCTTCGCGAGCCCCTGGGTGTAGGGGTCGCCGTCATGGATGGCGGCCGCAGTGCTGAGGCCCAACTCCGAGAACACGAACTCGGCCATCGCCCAGCCCTGGTACAGGTCGTTGTGCGCCGTGCGGTAGTAGCCCTCGCTGTAGTTATCCCCGGGGTTGCCGAGCAGGTCGGACGTCAGCGCAGGCGAGGTGTTGCTCGGCGAGATCATCACCATTCCGGCGTTGGTGATCAACGGCGCTGCGGCGGTGGCCGCGCCAGAGCACGACGTGCCGATCACACCGATCACATCCTCGTCGGCGACAATGATCTGGGCCGCTGCCTGCCCGCCGTCAGCGGAGCACAAGTCGTCGAGCCCGGTTCCCAGATCCACGTCGAAACCGTGGATCGTTCCGTAGTCCTCGATGGCCAGTTCACTGGCCCGCAGGTTGGGCAGGCCCAAGAAGGACACGTCGCCGGAGATCGCCTGCAGCGAGCGGATCTGGATCGCGTCGCCCGCCTCGACCTCGACGATGCCCAACGAACCGTCGCCGAGATGGTCCATCATCGGCTGGTCCTCAGACTCGTCCTGGTGATCGTCGTGAGTATCGTCCATCGGATCATCGGTCATCTCGCCGGACGGATCCTCCTCGGACCCTGGCGAGTCGTCATCGGACGAAGACGTGTCCTCCCCCGTGTCCGTATCCTCCGAACTCAGCGGCGCTACGGTGCTGGGGCCGTCGTCACTGTCATCGTCGCTGCAAGCAGCGGCAATGAGCGTGAGCGACGCCAACACTCCAAGAGCGGCCAACATTCGGCCGGATGTACGCCATCGTGTATTCATGGTCCCCCCTCTCTAGGGCTGCGACCCACTGCTTGGGCCGCATCAGCGCGACACCATAGGTCGGATGCCCGGACGCGTGCAGCCCGTTCGGGCCAATTCGGTCCACTGAGCGGACCGAACCGGCAGGCTGTCGGCGGCGGCCGTGGCGCCGACATCGGACGAGTGCAGCCTCGAAGTCAGGCTCGAACACTTGCGCGCAACTCTTGAAAATCACGCGCGGCTCTTGAAAGTCGTGCAGCTAGGGTGGCAGTCCCCGGCGCTCGTAGCTCAATTTGGATAGAGCATCTGACTACGGATCAGAAGGTTGGGGGTTCGAGTCCCTCCGAGCGCGCTGGATCCCTCCAGTCCCGTCCCGGCGCGGCGTGAGCGGCCGACAATCAGTCGTCGACCTTGACCTTGGACAGAAGGGCCTGGGGCAACGGCTGGTAGTCGTGGTGCTCGGCGCTGAACGTGCCGGTACCGCCGGTCATCGACCGCAGGTCGATCACGTAGCTCAAGATCTCCGACGTCGGCACATGGGCCCGGATCACGCTGGTCCCCGCCGACGAGCCCGGCTCGGTGCCGAACACCTGCCCCCGGCGAGAGTTCAGGTCGCCGAGCACATCGCCCTGGTAGCTGTCGGGAACCTCGACACTGATCTCGCTGATCGGTTCGAGCACCGCGCTGCCCGCCTGCTCCACCGCCTGCCTGAGAGCCAAGGAGCCCGCGATCTTGAAGCTCATCTCCGACGAGTCCACCGAATGGTGCTTGCCGTCGTAGCACACCGCCCGCAAGTCCACCATCGGGAACCCGTGCCGGCCGCCGTTGGCCATCGCCTCCTCGATGCCGGCCCCCACCGCCGGGATCAGATTGCGGGGAATGGCGCCCCCGCTCACCTCGGTGTCGAACTCGTAGCCGCCGCCCCGCGGCAGCGGCTCGAAACGCACCATAGCCACCGCGAACTGCCCATGGCCGCCGCTCTGCTTCTTGTGCTTGGCCTCCACATCGGCCGGGCGGGCCAGCGTCTCGAGATACGCCACCCGCATGTCCTCGACCTCGAAGTCGATCCCCATGCGCTCCAGCCTCGAGCGCACCACACGGATGTGGGCCTCGCCGGCGCCCGACAGCACCGTCTGGCGGGTGGTGGGATCCTGGCGGATCACGAGGCTGGGATCCTCGACGGCGAAACGGCGCAGCGCCGAGGCCAGCTTGTCCTCCTGGGCCGGAGCTGAAGCGTGGACAGCCACGCCGTACACCGGAACCGGCGGAGGGGTGATCGGCACCGACAGCCCGGCGTCGTTGGACAGCGTGTCCCCGGTGCGCACGTCGCCGAGCTTGGTGACGGCCACGATGTCGCCGGCGGTGACCTGGTCCACTCCCTGATGGTCGGCGCCGGCGAACGACATCAGGTTGTGGAGCCGCTCCTTGTCGCCGGTGCGGCTGTCGACGAGCGTGTCGTTGGAGCGGACCGTGCCCGACAGCACCTTCATGAACGAGATCTGGCCCAGGAAATCATCGATGCGGGTGTTGAACACCAGCACCACCGACGGACCAGCATCGTCGATGTCCAACTCGACCGACTCGCCTCCCCGCACCGCGGCAACCGGACCGGTGGCGCCGGGGGAAGGACCCACACTGCAGATGAAATCGAGCAGGTGGTCGACACCTATGGGCTTGGCCGCCGAACCGCACAGCACCGGGAACACGCTGCGATCGCCGATGGCGTCGCGAATGAGCCGCTGCAGCTGCTCCTGGGTCGGCTCGACCCCCTCCAAGTACTGCTCCAGAAGGTCGTCGTCGCCCTCCACGACATCCTCCAACAGCTGGGTGTGGCCGTCGGAAGCGGCCGGGGCCACGTCGCCGGGAATCGGAGCGGACGCCGACTGCCCGCTGCTGTAGTCGAGGGCACTGTCGCCCACCAGGTCGGCGATGCCGAAGAACGACGCCTCCGCGCCCAGCGGGAGCTCCACCGCCTCGACATGGGAGCCGAAGTGCGACCGCAGGTCGTCCAGTGTGCGCCCGAACGACGAGCGCTCCCGGTCGAGCCCGTTCACGAACACCATCCGGGGCAGGCCCAACCGCACCGCGTGGCGCCACATCACCTGGTCCTGGGCCTGGACCCCCGACACGGCGTCCACCACCAGCACAGCCAGGTCGGCGGCGTGCATGCCGTTGACGGCCTCGCCCACGAAATCGGTGTATCCCGGGGTGTCGATGAGGTTGATCCGGTGATCTCGCCAGTCGAACGACGCCACCGCCACGCTCAGGCTCTGGCGGCGGGCCCTCTCCTCGGGGTCGTGGTCGCAGTGGGCGGTGCCGTCGTCGACGCGGCCCATCCGGCCCACCACACCGGCCCGGTACAGCATGGCCTCGGCCAGGGTGGTCTTGCCGTTGCCGTTGTGGCCGACGAGGACGACATTTCTGATGGATTGCGACGACACGCTGACTATCCCTCCCGTTCGTAGGCCTGCACACGCACAGCGACGCCGACACTAACCGGGTCCGCCGCCAACGGCTAGCGGGGTCGCGGGTTGCGATGCGCCGACCCCGCCGACGCGCAGATTACGGCAGGCGGATGGGGAAAGCAGCCCGGATGCGGGCGTCGACGTCGGCGCTGATGTGGGACGGGCGGTGCTCGGCCAAAACCCGCTGCACGTACTCGTGGGCACGCGTCCGCGAGTCCTTGCCTCCGGCGTCGAGCCAGTTGTCGGGAGTGTCGCGGTCGCCGATCTCGGGGTAGACGTAATCCCGCTGCATCAGGTCCAGGGTCTGGGGCGCACCCAGGAAGTGGCCCGGCCCCGACACCACATCGGCGATCAGCTGGGCCGAAAGGGTCTCCTCGTTGACCTCGATGCCCCTGACGGTGCGGTTGATCGAGCCGAGCATGTCGTTGTCGATCACCAGCGCCTCCAGCGAGCAGCTCAGGATGCTGGCCAGCATGCCGGCTGACTCGTACACCAGGTTGGCGCCGGCCTGGCCGGCCAGCGTGATGTTCATGCCCTTCTCGTAGCCGGCCTGGTTGTCGGGGACCTTCGAATCGGCCATGCCCGCGGCCACCCCCGACGGCAGGCCCATCCAGTTGACCAGCTGGGCCGCGGCCGCGTTCAAAACGCCCTCCTCGCCGGAGCCGCCGCTCATCGCTCCTGTGCGCAGATCCGACACGAAAGGCCACATGCCCATCACGCACGGATGGCCCGGGCTCAGCAGGTTCACCCCGGTGAGCGCGGCCAGGCACTCGGCCAAGGCCTGGGCCAGCGACCCGGCCAGAGCCGCCGGCGAGGTCGCCCCGGCCTGCCCGGCCGACAGCAGGTTTATCGGCATACCGGTGGACACCTGAGCCACCAGAGCCTTGGCCGACTCCTCCGCGAAGCGCAGCGGCGGCACCACGAACGTGTTGTTGGCCGCCACGAACGGGCGCTTGCGGAACTCGCCGGGCCCGCCGAGAGCCATGTCGAACATGTCCACCGTCTCGTAAACGTGCTCGCGCTCGAACCATGACGTGCCGATCGGCTTGGCGGTGCCGACCATGGCCGCGTAGGCGGTATTGAGGTCGAGCAGCCGGGCGTCCTCCAAGTCGCGTGCCACCACCGTGCGCACGAAGAAGTGGATGTTGTCGAGGACGTCCACCAGCCGGGCGCAGTCGTAGACGTCCACCGCGGTGGACGGCCGGAACACGCCGGTCGCATGGTCGTGCATCAGCACGGCGGCGCCGGCGGTGCCGAAATGGACCCGGTCGGCGCCCACGATGATCGACTGGTCGTCGTCGAAACCGTGCCACACCCACTCCTTCGCCGCGGCGGCGATCGCGCCCTCCACCACACTCTTCGGGTAGCGCAGCCGGCCGGCGTCGTCGACACGGCCGCCCGCGGCGGTCACCACATCGACGAACTCCTCGATGGGCGAGCCCATCCCGACGTCTTCGAGCAACGCCAGCGCAGTGTCGTACACCTGCTGCATGTCGGTCTCGCTCAAGGGAGCGAGCTTTCCGCCGGGCATCCCAGGGCGCACCGGCCGCACATCGGCCTCCAGCGGCGCCTGGCGAGCCGCTATGCGCCCGGCCCGACCGCCGCCACGGCGCCGGCCTCCTCCTCGGCCTCGGTCGCGATCAGTCATCGGCGTCTCCCTCGGCCTCGGTCGCGATCAGTCATCGGCGTCTCCTCCTTCCTGCGAACTGGCTGCATTCGTCCACCGCTGCAGTGGGCAACCGGCAGAAGTTCGGGAGGCGGCGCCGTCGGTCATGCACGGGGGCCAGATTGGCCGCGCAAGGCGCCTCGTGCTTGCAGCCCCTGGCGGCGCCGTCGGTCATGCACGGGGGGCCAGGTTGGCCGGGTCGTAGACAGGGTCGGCCAGAACGGTGGCCGTGCGCCGCTGCCCCAGCAGGTCGAGCTCGAACGTCGATCCGGGCGCCTCAAACTCCGGGGCCACATACACGAACGCCAGGCTGCGGCCCACGGTATGGCTCCAGGCGCCGCTCGTGGCGATGCCCATGACGTCGCCGGCGGCGTCGAAAGCGGGCTCGTTGCCCCGCACGTCGTTGTCGGTGGCGTCCACCTCGCAGTACACCAGCACCATCGACAGGGGCTCGGCCTGTTCTTGCCGGGCCACGGTGGCGTCGCGGCCGATGAAGGGCCGGCTGAGGTCGACGAAACGCTCGAGGCGGGCCTCTACCGGCGTGATCTCGGTAGTGAGCTCCGAGCCCCACGCCTTGTAGCCCTTCTCGATGCGCATCACGTTCATGGCGTAGCTGCCGAAGTGGACCATGCCGTGCGGCCCGCCCGCGTCCACCACAGCGTCGTACAGCTCGGCCAGCCGGTCCATGCCGCAGTGCATCTCCCAGCCCAGCTCGCCCACGTACGACACCCGCAGGGCCAGGCACGGCACGCCCGCCACCGTGATCTCGGCCGCGGTCAGCCACGGGAACCCCTCGTTGCCGAGGTCGGCGCCGGTGAGCGGCGCCAGCACGTCTCGGGCCCGGGGACCGGTCACGGCCAGCAGGCCGGTGGAGTCGGTGACATCCACCACCCTCACGTCTTCGGTGTCAGCGATGTGCTGCACCAGCCAGTCGTGGTCGTGGCTCTGGCCCATGATGGCCGAGGTGAGGTAGAAGCGGTCGGACGCCAGGCGGGCGATGGTCATCTCGCACTCGATGCCGCCCTGGACGGTGAGCATGTGGGTCAACCGGATGCCGCCGTCGCGAGCCGGCAGCCGGTTGGCCGACAGCCGGTCGAGGAACACGCCCGCGTCGGCCCCGGTCACCTCGAAGGAGGCGAAGGCGGTGATGTCGGCGATCCCGACCCGCTCACGCACCCCCCGCACCTCCTCGGCCACCGGGTCGAAGGCATTGGAGCGGCGGAACGAGTGCCGCTCGCCGGTCCCGTCAGGCGAGAAGTACTGAGGCCGCTCCCAGCCGTAAACCTCCTGCCACTGCGCGCCCAGACGGTCGAGACGGCCATGGATCGGGTCGACCTTCTGGGGCCGCCCCGCGGCCCGGTGCTCACCCGGCAAGCGCACCTGATACATCTCGTGGTACTCGTCACGGGCCTTGGTTATGGCGAAAGCCGAACGCGGCCCGGTGTGGTCGCCGAAGCGGCGGGGATCCATGCCCCGGACGTTGATCTCGGTCTGGCCGTGGACCATCCACTGGGCCAGGTACTTTCCCGCGCCGGGGCCCTGGGTGATGCCGATGGAGGCGCCGTTGCAGTGCCAGTAGTTGCGCAGCCCCGGCGCAGGCCCCATCAAGTACCCGGAGTCGGGGGTGTGGGTTATCGGACCGGACACGATCTGCTTGATGCCGGCCTCGGCGAAAGCGGGGATGCGCATGGCGGTGTGCTCCAGGCACTCCTCGAGCACGTCGACGTTCTCGCCGGTGAGGTGG
Organism: Acidimicrobiales bacterium; assembly: GCA_965116865.1. GTDB lineage: Bacteria > Actinomycetota > Acidimicrobiia > Acidimicrobiales > Aldehydirespiratoraceae > Aldehydirespirator. The sequence continues at coordinate 2,434,961 of OZ220727.1, forward strand.
AAGTCGTGGGCCCAGTCGATGCCCTCCACGCCGTACACCCTGGAGCCGGACGTCTCGTAGGGGCCGACCAGCAGGCCGTCGATCTCCCGGCGGTAGTAGCACGACGACCGCGGGTCCCGAGTGACCGGCGGCTCGAAGCCGAGGTCGATCATGGCCTGCAGCGGCTCCGTGACCAGGTACTGGTGGATCACCGACACGATCGGCACGTCCAACCCGACCATGGCCCCGAGCTGCGGCGCGTAGTGGCCGGCGGCGTTCACGACGTGCTCGCACACGATCCGGTAGCTGTCGCCGACGCCCGAACCCGAACCGACGCCCGAACCCGAACCGACGCCCGAACCCGAACCGCCGCCCGAGCCCGAACCCGAACCCACGGAGCCCGAACCGCCGCCCGAGCCCGAACCCGAACCCACGGAGCCCGAACCGCCGCCCGAGCCCGAGCCCGTACCCGCGTCCACGGAGCCCGCGCCCGAGCCCATGCCGCCTGCGCTCATGCCGCCGGGGGTGGCGACGATCTCCCAGCGCCCGTCGGGCAGCCGGCACATGCCGGTGACCAGCGTGTGGCGCCTGATGTCGCAGCCCAGGTTGCGGGCGCCTCGGGCCATGGCATTGGTGCAGCTCGACGGGTCGGTCCAGCCGTCGGCGGGGGTGAAGAACCCGAGCTGTACGTCGCTGAGGTCCTCCAGCAGCGGATGCCGCTCACGAATCTCGGCCGGTGAGATCAGGTGCGACTCCACACCGATCTGGGTGAGCATCGCATGCACGTAGCGGTGCCAGTCGACCTCTTCGTCGGTGCGGGCCAGCCGGATCGCGCCGCAGCCGTGCCAGCCGGCCGACAGCCCGGTCTCCTCCTCGATGCGGGGATACAGCGCCACCGCCTCCTGGTGGACCTTGGCCATGTTCAAGTCGCCGATGAAGTTGGGGACCAGACCCGCCGCGTGCCAGGTCGAGCCCGACGTCAGCTCGCCCTTCTCGAGCAGCACGGTGTCGGTCCAGCCCTCATGGGCCAGGTAGTACAGCAGGCCGACCCCCATCGCCCCGCCTCCGATGATCACGCACCGCGCCTCTTGTGTCAAGGCCCCTCCCGAAGGTGTGCGCACCTGCGCCGCGCCTGCAGGCCGCAGAGGGCCGAGTGTAGTTGCGGCGCGGCACGGGCGGGCGCTGGCCGGGCGCCGGGACTCGCCTCGGCGCCGGACCTCAGGGCCGGACCTCGACGAAGCCGGCCGCGCTGAAGTCGCCGTCGAACGCCCGAGCCTCGACTATCCGCTCGCGCCGCATGATCTCGAAGCTGACAGCAGCGACGTAGGAGGACGCACGCTCGTCATGGAGGTATCTGGGCGAACTTCGCCATGGTCAGCCACTCGCCTCACGAGTTCACCCTCGATTTCGCCCGGCTGGACTACAACACCCGCCCATTCAGGGCGTCATCGTGCAGAGGGTGAATATGTCGCCGCTCTTCGTCAAACAACTCATCGACGCTCTAGCAGCGAATCTGGCCGACTACGCTAGAAGCATGCCAGACGGCATGATCACTGAGGAGGACCAGTGACCAACCCCGATAACCCCATCGAAATCCGGGAGACGGAGATCGTCATGCATCCCGATAAGCGCCCGGTGCAAGCGCGCGCCCTCATCGAATGGGTAAACCCGGCTCCCCCTCCCGGAGAGTCCATGCCCCTATCGCCAGCGTGACAGACCCCGAGCCTAAGCCCGATCCGGCCGATGAGCCGGTGGTGGACTGGGAGGATTTCGAGCGGACCTCGGCCCTTCTCATCAAGGATCAGCGGCCCCCCGAGGAGCAGCCGGTGAGTTCTCGCCAGGAGAGGCGCCGCCCCTCCATCTGACCCGCGGCTTCGCTCATCCGGTCCAGGACGTGCCGCCCTCGCCGGTTGTAGCGGAACGAATGCTCGACGACGTACCGGTCGAGATGCTCACGGCTCCGCAATGCGGACACTCCGGGCCGTCGGGCCAGCGGCGAGACTCGAACCAGCGCTCCGCCGCGGCGTCATCGGGGAACCGGCGGAAGAACTCCCCCAACGGCATCCCCGTGCGAACGATCTCATGGGCTCTACTCATGCCCCCCATCTTCGCGCGGGGGGATGACATCGAAATCTGCTGCCTGACCTCCGAGGCGGCTAGTCACGGTAGTAGTTGCCATGCGGAATATACATCACGGGTGCGGGCTCGACATGCCGGGCGGGCCCGCAGCTACGGGCCGTCGGACAGGCGGACCCTCTGGTTGCGGGGGTCGTAGAAGCTGCGGATCGACGGAGTGGCCGGCACCAGCACGCCGCCGATGTCGACCTCGAAGCGGCCCGAATCGAGCCAGTCCCGGACCACGCCCTCCTCGCCGGAGCGGCGCAGATAGCCCATCGCCAGGCAGCGGTCCTCCACATAGCTCCACATCGACGACGTGGTGCTGCCCACCGGCTCGCCGTCGCGCAGGATCGGATCGTCGTGGTAGCACAGCAGCTCTGGGTGCTCCAGGCGGAACTGGATCAGCCGCTTGTTGCGGGGCCGCTCCCGCTGGTTCTCCAGCGCCGTCCGGCCGATCCAAGGATTCGGCTTGCCCCAGCCGACCGTGAAGCCCAGCCCGGCCTCTATCGGGGTGTCCTCGTCGGTGATGTCGTGGCCCCAGTGGCGGTAGCCCGACTCCAGCCGCAGCGTGTTCATGGCGTGATAGCCGGCCAGGGCCAGGCCGTGAGGCTCGCCCGCCTCCATCAGCGCGTCGTACAGTTCCACCGCACGCTGGTTGGGCAGGTACAGCTCCCAGCCGAGCTCGCCCACATAGCTCATCCGCAGCGCCAGCACGTCGATGCCGGCCACGTCGATCCGCTGCGACGTGCCGAACGGGAAGTCGGTGTTGGTGAGCGACGCGCCGGTCAGCGGAGCCAGCACGAAACGGGCCCTGGGGCCCATCAGCCCGATCATGGCCCAATGCTCGGTGATGTCGGCGATCTCCACGTCACGGCCGCGGCACGCTCGGCGCAGACGGGCCCAGTCGCGGGTCTGGGACGCGGCCGCGGTCACCACCAGGAAACGGTCCAGGCCCAGACGGGTCACGGTCAGGTCGGCCTCGATGCCGCCCCGATCGTTGCACCACTGCGTGTACACAGCCCTGCCCAGCGGCACGTCGATGCGGGCTGTGCTCAACCCGTCGAGCACAGCCAGCGAGTCGGGGCCGTCCACCGTGAACTTCGCGAACGACGCCTGGTCGAACAGCGCCACCCGCTCCCGCACCGCCCGGCACTCCTCGCCGGCGTTGGTCCACCAGTTCTGCCTGCCGTAGCTGTAGACGTACTCACGGGCCTGGCCGTCGAAGGCGTACCAGTTGGGCCGCTCCCAGCCCGCGGTTTCGCCCCACACCGCCCCCGCCGCGTCGAGGCGGTCGTGCAGCGGCGACACCCGCCGGCCCCGGGCGCTCTCGTACTGGTAGAACGGCCAGTGCATCGCGTACAGCAGCCCCAGACTCTCGGGGATGCGCTCCGACAGGTACGCCGGGTCGGCCTGGAATCCGAACGCCCGGCGGATGTCGACCGACGACAGGTCCATCGGCGGGTGGCGGTCGGCGATCCAGTCGGCGAGCGCCCATCCCGCCCCGCCCGCGGACTGGATGCCCACCGAATTGAACCCGGCCGCCACGAAGCAGCCGTCCACCTCGGGCGCCTCGCCCAGGTAGTACACGCCGTCGGGGGTGAACGCCTCCGGGCCGTTGAGGAACAGCTGGATGCCGCACTCGCCCAGCGCCGGCACCCGGTGGACGGACCGCTCGAAGACCGGCCCTATGTGGTTCCAGTCCTCGCCCAGGGTGCCGAACGAGAAGTCGCGGGGGATGCCGTCGAGGTTCCACACCTTGCCCCGCGGCTCGAAGAAGCCGGCCATCAACTTGCCGGTCTCCTCCTTGAAGTACGTGTAGTTGCCGGGGTCGCGCAGCACCGGCGTGTCGGGATCCAGGCCGAGCGGCTCCGACACGACATAGAAGTGCTCGCAGGCCTGCAGCGGCACGTTCACCCCGATCTGCGCCGCGAGCCGGCGGGTCCAGATGCCGGTGGCCAGCACCACCGTCTCGGTCTCGACGCTGCCCTGCTCGGTGTCGACGCCGACGACAGCGTCGCCGCGGGTGCGCAGCCCGGTCACCGCCACATCCTCGACGATGCGCACCCCTCGGCTGCGGGCCCCTTTCGCCAGCGCCATCGTGGTGTCCACCGGGGAGGTGTGGCCGTCGCCGGGGATGTACAGCGCGCCCACCAGGTCGTCGGTGCGGACCAGCGGCCAGCGCTCCCGCAGCTCGTCCATGCCGATCTCGCGGGTCTCGACCCCCAGCAGCGTCGCCATGGCCGCGCCCCGCCTGATCTCCTCCCAGCGGTCGGCGTCGGACGCCACCGACACCGACCCGGGCGTGCGGCAGCCGGTGGCCTGGCCGGTCTCGTCCTCCAAAGCCTCGTAGAGCCGCGCCGAGTAGGTGGCCAGCCTGGTGAGGCTGAACGTCGACTTGAGCTGGGCGACCAGCCCGGCCGCATGCCAGGTGGTGCCGCCGGTGAGCTTGTTCTGCTCCAGCACCACCACGTCGGTGATACCCCGGCGGGCCAAATGGTAGGCCACGCTGCAGCCGACGATGCCCCCGCCGACGACCACCACCTGGGCCCGTTCGGGCAGCGGTTGGACCATCGAACTCCCCTCCGCCGTCGCGGGCCGGCCAGTCTACGCCCCGGCCAGTCTACGCCGTCGGCCAAGCGGACCAGTCGGTGCCGACGCCGGCCCGGGCAGGCCAGTCTACGCCGTCGGCCGACGCCGGCGCCGGTACACTGGGCCAGATCGCGTCACGCAGCCCCCGATTCCCAGATGAACGGATCGTTGGCTACTCTCGGCGGTTGCGACGCAGCCAACACCGGCACTACAGCAGGGAAGCCACATGAGCGCGTTCGACGAGATCCGGGGCCGGGCCGAGGCCGACGGCGTGGAGTTCATCTACGCCATGTTCGTGGAGATGCACGGCAAGCCGTGCGCCAAGCTCGTGCCCGTCGGCGCCCTCGAGGGACTGATGGCCGACGGCGCAGGGTTCGCAGGGTTCGCGGCCGGGCCCATGGGCCAGGACCCCTCCAGCCCCGACATCCTGGCGCTGCCCGACCCGGCGACGTACACACAGCTGCCGTGGCAGCCCAACGTGGCCGCCATGCAGTGCGACCCCACCGTGGACGGCGAACTGTGGCCGTACGCCCCCAGGGTGATCCTGCGCCGGGCGCTGGCGGCGGCCGCCGAACGCGACCTCGTGCTCAAATGCGGCGTGGAGGCCGAGTACTCGCTGGTGGTGCGCAACGACGACGGCACCATCTCGGTGGCCGACGACCGCGACGACATGCCGCTGCCCTGCTACGACGCCAGGGGACTCACCCGGATGCTGCCCCACCTCACCGCGGTGTCCAAGAACCTCGACGCCATGGGCTGGGGCAACTACGCCAACGACCACGAGGACGCCAACGGCCAGTACGAACAGAACTGGCGGTACTCCGACGCCCTCACCACCGCCGACCGGCTCATCCTGTTCCGGCTGATGATGCACACCCTGGCCCAGCGCGACGGCCGCTACGCCACGTTCATGCCCAAACCGTTCGCCGACAAGACCGGCAACGGACTGCACATCCACCTCAGCCTGTGGACGGCCGACACCGACGAGCCGCTGTTCGTCGGCGGCGGCGCCGGCGGGCCCGACACCAAAGGACTCGGCCTGAGCGACACGGCCTACAAGTTCGTGGGCGGAGTCATCGACCACGCCCCGGCGCTGGTGGCGGTGCTGTGCCCCATCGTGAACTCCTACAAGCGCATGGGGGTGGGCGCCCCCACCTCGGGAGCCACCTGGGCGCCGGCCTACGCCGTGTACGGGGGCAACAACCGCACCCAGATGATCCGGGTGCCCGAACCCGACCGCATCGAGATCCGCCTCGGCGACGGCGCCGCCAACCCGTACCTCATGTTCGCTGCCACGCTGGCCTGCGGCCTCGACGGCATCGACCGCGGCCTCGACCCCGGCGAACCCAACACCGACAACCTGTACACCCTGTCAGCCGAGGAGATCGCGGCCAAAGGCATCGAGGCCCTGCCGCCCACGCTGCTGCACGCCGCCGACCGGCTCGCCGCCAACGACGTGATCGCCCAGGGCTTGGGCGACACCGCCGACGGCCCCTACCGCGACTACTACGTGAAAGTCAAACGCCAGGAGTTCCTCGACCACCACCACGTCGTCACCGCCGGAGAGGTCGACCAATATCTCACCCTGTTCTGACGGGCGTCCCGCCGGCGGGCATCCCGGCCGGCTCCGCCCGCGCGACAGACCGACCAACACCCCGCCCCGTACTTGCGGGAGCGCCTGAAAGCCCGGGCCTCGCCGACGAGGTCGCCGATGCGGTCAGGGGCCCCGTACACGCAGGACCGCAGGATCTCGCGGACCGCAGCCTCGACTTCATGGGCAACGGCCCCCGTACACGCAGGACCGCAGGATCTCGCGGACCGCAGCCTCGACTTCATGGGCAACGGCCCCCGTACACGCAGGACCGCAGGATCTCGCGGACCGCAGCCTCGACTTCATGGGCAACGGCCCCCGTACACGCAGGACCGCAGGTGTCGCGGCTTCGTAGACTCGCTGCCCATGGCTGACAGCGCGCCGCTGCGCATCTGGCGAGGCGCCGTCCTCGACGAGTGGATCGACTACAACGGCCACATGAGCGAGGGCTACTACGGCGTGGTGTTCGGCCTGGCCAGCGACGAGTACCTGGCCCGCATGGGGTTCGACGAGCAGTACCGGGCCGACACCGGCGGATCGTTCTACACGGTGGAGACCCACACCACCTTCATCGACGAGCTCGCCCCGGCCACCCCGCTGACCGTGGACACGGTCGTGGCCGGGGCCGACCCCAAGCGGGTACACCTCTTCCACGAGCTGCGCCGCGCCGACGACCGGGGCCTCGCCGCCACCCAGGAGTCGATGATGCTCCACGTCGACACCAGAATCGACCGGGCAGCCCCCATGGCCGCCACGCTGTACGCCGTCCTGCGAGCCGACGCCGACGCCCATGCCGGCCTGCTCGATGCCGGCGCCACCGGTCGAGCCATCCGAGCCGTCGGCGCCTGAGCGGGCTGTGCTTCGCCGTCAGGCAAGCTTCTGCCGTAGCCTGCCAGATTCGCAGCGAGTGCGTCGACCCATCCGAGCCGTCGGCGCCTGAGCGGGCTGTGCTTCGCCGTCAGGCAAGCTTCTGCCGTAGCCTGCCAGATTCGCAGCGAGTGCGTCGACGAGGCCTCGCCGTTGCGGGGCCGCGCCGACCGTCGCCTGCTCGGCCGCAATAGCATGCCATCCATGGCCCGGTTGCAGGTGATCGGCGGCGGGAGGATGGGCGAGGCCCTGCTGGGCGGTCTGGTGGCCGGCGGCTGGGCCCGCCCGGACGAACTGCACGCGGTGGAACCCGACCCGGCCAGGCAGCGGGCCGTCGCGGCCGCCGTGCCCGGCGTGTCGGTGTCCACCGAGACGCTCTACGGGGTCGGCACCGTCATCGCGGTCAAGCCCGGCGTGGTGACGGCGGTGCTTCCCGCCCTGGCGGCGGCCGCTACCGCGCGGGTGCTGTCCATCGCCGCGGGCGTGCGCACCGGGACCGTCGAGGCCGGGCTGCCCGCCGGAACGCCGGTAGTGCGGGCTATGCCCAACACCCCGGCGCTGGTCGGGGCGGGCGCGGCCGCGATCGCGGCCGGATCGGCGGCCGGGCCCGGAGACCTGGCATGGGCCCGCAGCATCCTCGAAGCCGTGGGCGCGGTCGTGGTGGTCGACGAGTCCGACCTCGACGCGGTCACCGGCCTGTCCGGCAGCGGTCCCGCCTACGTGTTCCGGCTGGCCGAGGCGCTGCGGGCCGCGGGCATCGCACAGGGTCTCGACCCCGGCACCGCCGACTCGCTCACCCGCCAGACCCTGCTGGGGGCGGCCACGCTGCTCGCAGAGTCGGGTGAGGACCCGGGCCGGCTGAGAGAGAACGTCACCTCTCGCGGCGGCACCACCGCCGCCGGCCTTGCCGTGCTCGACGAAGCCGGCTTCATGGACCTCATCGACCGGGTGGTCGAGGCTGCCGCCCGGCGCTCCCGCGAGCTGGGCCAATGACCGGTCACTCATCGCCGCCGAGCAGCTCAGGCTGGGGCGGCAACTCCGACAGCGACTACGGCGACGGCTACGGCACGATCTCGTTCTTGTCGGACTACGGCCACGGCGACGAGTTCGTCGGGGTGGTCCACTCGGTGATCGCGGCTATCGCGCCCCATGTGAGGGTGGTGGACGTCGCCCACGGCATCGCGCCCTGCAACGTGCGGGCAGGCGGGCTGGCGCTGGCCCGGGCCGCGCCGTACCTGATGCCGGGCGTGGTCCTGGCGGTGGTAGACCCCGGGGTGGGCACCGGCCGCCGGGCCGTGGCAGTGGAGGTCGGCGACGGCGCGTCGGTCCTGGTCGGGCCGGACAACGGCGTGCTGGCCCCCGCGGTGGCCCTCGTGGGAGGCGCCGGGCGGGCGGTGGAGCTGGCCGACACCGGCTACCGGCTGGAGAACCTCGCCGGGCTGGGCTCGACCTTCGACGGCCGTGACGTGTTCGCGCCGGCGGCCGCCCACCTCTGCCGCGGGGTGCCGCTCGACGCGCTCGGGCCGGCCGTCGACGTGGCCACGTTGACTCCCGGCATGCTGCCGGTGAGTCGGCGCGACGGCGACAGCCTGGTGGCCGAAGTGCTCTGGGTGGACCGCTTCGGCAACTGCCAGCTCAACATCGACCCGGCCGAAGTGGACGAGATCGCCGCGGCCGGGGCCCTGCTGCAAGTGACAGCGGGCGGAGAATTGAGAACAGCGCAGCGGGCCCTGGCCTATGCGGACGTGCTGCCGGGCCGAGTCGGCCTCGTCACCGATTCGAGCGGGCTCGTGTCTCTGGCCCTCCCCCGGCAGTCAGCGGCCGACGAGCTCGGACTCCACGAAGGATCCGAGGTGTGCCTCGCCGCCGCCGGTGCCGGCGACCGCCCGACTGGGGGACCGTCAACAGCCACGCCGGTGGGCTTGAGCCGCCGCACCGGAACGTCCGCCCCGCCGCATGAACAAGGAGGCCGGTCATGAGACCGGGAACCACCATCGCCATAGCGGCACTGCTAGCCGTCATCGTCGTGGCCGGGGTGCTGCAGCTCTTCTTCCTGGCCCGCTGACACCGCCCCGCCCGGCGGCAGACGGCAAGAACCCGCACCCCACCAGACCCCACCGCACAGCAACCGACCGCCCGGCGGCGCCGTTCCCGCTCTTGTGCGACGCAACCGGAGACCGGCCCGGCCGCCGATCCGCCCGATGCATCACCACAGCCTGCACGACCTCGCAGCAGCCGCCCGACACCCGGAGACAATCGCCGCCAGCCAGCGCGACGGCCGTGCCATAGGCCAGCCGCCCGCAGCAGCCGCCCGACACCCGGAGACAATCGCCGTCATCCGTGCCGGGAACGCTGTCATCCGCCCCATTCGCTCGGGTGTCGGCCGCCCGCCGAGTCCGGCACTCTGCGCAGGTGCCGGGAACGCTGTCATCCGCCCCATTCGCGCGGAGCTTCGGGGGCGGTAGCATCCGACGAGATGTCGCTTGTGGTCGTCGGCTGCAATCACCGTTCCACGCCGCTCGGGCTTCTCGAGCGGATGACCGTCGCGTCCGACGACCTCCCCAAGGCCCTGCACGACCTCGCCGCAGCCGAGAACCTCAGCGAGTCGGTGCTGCTGTCGACCTGCAACCGCATCGAGGTCTACGCCTACGCCGAACGCTTCCACGGCGGCTACGCCGACATCCGGGAGGTGCTGGCCCGGCATTCGGGCCTTCCGCCCGAGACAGTGGCCGACGAGCTCTACGCCCACCACGACACCGACGCTGTGCGGCACCTGTTCGCCGTGGCCGCCGGGCTCGACTCGGTGGTGGTGGGCGAGCACGAGATACTGGGTCAGGTCCGCGACGCCTGGCAGGCAGCCCGGTCGGAGGGTGCCGTAGGAACAGCGCTCGAGCCCCTGTTCCGTCGGGCGGTCGAGACCGGCAAACGGGCCCGCACCGACACCGGCATCTCCCGCGGCATCGCCTCGCTGTCGCACGCCGCGGTGGCGCTGGCCGCTGAGCGTCTCGGAGGGCTCGCCGGGCGGCGGGTGCTGGTGCTCGGCGCGGGCGAGGTGGCCACCGGCACGCTCAAGTCCTTGGGCGACGCCCATCCCGGCGACATAGCAGTGGCCAGCCGCACACCGGAGCGGGCCGACGCCGCGGCACGGCTCTGCGGCGGGCGGGCCGTGGCCCTCGCCGAACTGGACACCGCCCTAGCGAACGCCGACGTGGCCATCACCACCACCGGCGCCACCGAGATCGTGCTCGAGCACAGCGACATCGACGCGGTCATGGCCCGGCGGGCGGGCGCCGCTCTGCTGATCGTCGACGTGGCCGTTCCCCGCGACGTGGACCCCGCCGCTCGGGAACTTCCCGGCGTGACCCTGCTCGACATGGACGACCTGGGCGAGTTCGTGGAGCGTCGGCGAACAGGCCGCAACGAGGAGGTCCGCTCCGTGCGAGCCATCGTCGACGACGAGGTGGAGCGCTACCTGGCGGAGGCGTCGGCCCGCGAGGCGGCACCCCTCGTCGCGGCCCTGCGGGCCAGGGCCGGCCTTCTGACCGCGGGCGAGCTCGAGCGCCATGCGTCGCGCCTCGCCGGCCTCTCGCCCGAGCAGCGGGCCGCGGTGGAGTCTCTGCTGCACGGCGTGGTGAACAAGCTGCTCCACGAACCCACCGTCCGGCTCAAGGACGCGGCCGGGCACGCACGGGGCGACCGGCTCGCCGAAGCGCTGCGCGACCTGTTCGACCTGTAGGCGACCGGACCCGCCTGACCGCCATCCAACTGGCGGACCCCTGTCGGCGGCACTGGGTGCGGCCCGGTCGGCCGACGCCGGCACAGGTCCGCCGGCGCAACACCGGCAACCTGGACACGCCCAACCGTCGAACCGCCCCGAGACCTGCACACGACCGGGCGCCACACGAACCCGGAGCCGGCGCCTCCAGCCGCCATGGGAGGCGGACGGCCACCACCCCATGATGAGACCTCATATGTCAGTGCCGGGTTCTAAGCGCCTCCAGCCGCCATGGGAGGCGGACGGCCACAATTACCGGGAATCCTGCCAGGGTCGGGCGCGAACCGGGGCTGTGTCCGGTAGGAAGCCTCTGTGACTCGGACCGTCCTGCGGGCCGCCACCCGAGGCAGCGCTCTGGCTCGTCGACAGACCGGCATCGTGGCCGAGCTGTTGGCCGGCGCATGCCGTCTGGTCGTCGAGCCGGTCGTGGTGTCCACTACCGGGGACAGGCAGGCCGACACCCCGATCCACGCCATGGGAGGCAAAGGGGTGTTCGTGAAGGAGGTGCAGGCCGCGGTGCTCGACGGGCGGGCCGACATCGCGGTGCATTCGGCCAAGGATCTGCCCTCGGTGACGCCCGACGGCCTGATGATCGCCGCGGTGCCGAGACGAGGCGACCCCCGTGACGCTCTGGTGGGCTGCCGGCTGGCCGATCTGCCCGTCGGCGCGACCGTCGCCACCGGCTCGGCCAGACGCAAAGCCCAGCTCGCCTGGACACGCCCCGACCTGGCCTTCGCCGAGCTCCGAGGCAACATCGCCACCCGGCTCCGGGTCGCTGCCGCCTTCGACGCTGTCGTCGTGGCCGCGGCGGCCCTGCAGCGGCTGGCACTCGAGCCGGACGTGGTCGACTTCCTCGAACCGGACGCGGTCGTGCCCCAGGCCGGGCAGGGCGCCATCGCGGTGGAGTGCCGAGCCGACGACCGGGCCCTGCGGGGGAAGCTGCGAGCTATAGAGCACGGGCCGAGCCGGCGGGCCATCGACGCGGAGCGGGCCTTCCTGGCCGAACTGGGAGGCGACTGCAGTCTGCCCGCGGGCGCCCACGCCACCGATGCACTCGGCGGCGACCTGGAGGTGACGGGCCTGCTGGCGTCGCTCGACGGCAAGGCGTTGATCCGCGACACCCGCCGAGGCCACGACCCCGAGACGCTCGGCCGGGCCGCGGCCCGGCATCTGCTGGACGGCTGCGGCGGCCGGACACTGCTGGCGCCGACCCCATGAACACACCACACCCCCGACCACGGCCCCGCACCACACCCCATGAACACACCCCACCCCCGACCACGGCCCCGCACCACACCCCATGAACACACCACACCCGCCACACACCTCCCGACCGCTGGCCGGGCTGCGGATCGTGGTGTGCCGACCCTGGGAGCAGGCACGGCCCCTGGCCGACGGTCTGGCCGCGGCCGGCGCCCAGGTGGTCAGCGCGCCGGTGATCGCCATCACCGGCCCCGCGGACGGCGGCTCCGGGCTGCGGGCCGCGCTGGACAGGCTCGGCCCGGGCGACTGGCTGGTGGTCACCAGTCCCAACGGCGCGGAGCGGGTAGCGGCCGCCGGCCCGCTGAGCAGCGGCGTCAACGTGGCCGCCATCGGACCCGGGACCGCGGCCCGGGCTACCGCGACGGGCCTGACCGTGCGCCTGGTCCCCGACCGCTCGATCTCCGAGGGCCTGGTGCAGGCCTTCCCTCCTCCCGACCCGCGGCGCGGCAGGCTCGTGGTGCTGGCCCGTGCCGCAGTGGCCCGGACCGTGCTGCCCGACAGTCTGAGCGACGCCGGTTGGGAAGTCTTGGACGTGGCCGCGTACCGGAACGTGGCCGCCCCCCTCGACGATGATCAGCGCCAGGCGGTGGCCTCCTCCGACGGGGTGGTGTTCACCTCGTCGTCCACGGTCACCCGCCTAGTCGCTGAAGTCGGCGCCGACGCGGTCCCGCCCCTGGTGGCCTCCATCGGCCCGGCCACGTCCGCCGCCGCGTCCTCCCACGGCCTCGAAGTGACCGTGGAGGCAAGCGAGCACACCATCGACGGCGTGGTCGCCGCCCTGGTAGGCCACGCCCGCCGATGGTCGGCACCCGACGACAAGAGAGCCTCACAGCGACCGCGACGAACCTGAGAGGCTTCACGCCGAGGGTTGCCCCAGAATCGGCTCCTTCGGGGCTGTCGGGCAACCGGCGTCTATGCGGTTGTGCCGAGGTCTAGGGCGCGTTGCAGCAGGCTCGCCATCTGAGCGCGTGTGAGATGCTGGTACGGGCAGTAGCGCAGCGGGTCGCTGCCGCAGCCTTTGGTGACATCGTTGTGGTACAAGGCGTCGATGGCCGCCGCGTGGGGACTTTGCGGGTCCACGTCGACGAATCCCGCGGACCGTGCAGCGTCTGCCAAGCCGAGCGCCCGATGCAAGAAGCTGGCCATCTGAGCCCTGGTAACGGGCATCTCCGGACAGAAGCGCAACGGACCGGTGCCGCAACCCGCGGTGATCCCGGCGTGGCTCAACGCGTCGATGGCCGCCGCGTGGGTGCCCCGCGGGTCCACATCAACGAATCCCGCAGGCCGCGGCGCATCACCCAAGCCGAGCGCCCGATACAGGAAGCTGGCCATCTGAGCCCTGGTAACGGGCATCTCCGGACAGAAGCGCAACGGTTGGGTGCCGCAACCCGCGGTGATGCCACTGTGGTACATCGTTTCGATGGCCGGCCTGTGGACGCTGTCGATGTCCACATCGGCGAATATCCCAGACCGCGGAACCGGAGCCGGCGGAGGCGGAGCCGGAGCCGGAGGCGGAGCCGGCGGAGGCGGAGCCGGAGGCGGCGGAGCCGGAGGCGGCGGAGGCGGCGCGGTGTCGTCGTCCGCGACGGTCACCGCCACGTCGCCGGTCACGCCGACGTAGCCGCCGCCGTTCGCCGTGTGGCGCAGCGTCGCCGTGTCGTCGACGAAGTCGTCGTCTTCGTCGGCGTGCACCCTCACCGACTGGACCGTGTCCCAATCGCCGGTACCGAACGTCAACGTCAGCACCGGACCCGCCACCGACGCAGACACCGACAACGGATCCCCAGCGCGACCCAACACCAAATCACCACCCGCCGACACCGACACCACCACCGACACCGACCCCGACGGCCGCGCCGACAACCTCACCCCATACCCGACACGCGCACCCTCACCCACCGACACAGACACCGGATCCAACACCAACGCCGCGACATCGTCGTCTGTGACAGTCACCGCCACATCGCCCGACACGCCGACATAGCCACCGCCCGACGCCTCATGGCGCAACGTCGCCGTGTCGTCGACGAGGTCGTCGTCATCGTCGGCATGCACCCTCACCGACTGATAGGTGTCCCAATCGCCGGTACCGAACGTCAACGCCAGCACCGAACCCGAATCCGACGCAGACACCGACACCGACAACGGATCCCCAGCGCGACCCAACACCAAATCACCCCCCGCCGACACCGACACCACCACCGACACCGACCCCGACGGCCGCGCCGACAACCTCACCCCATACCCACCACGCGCACCCTCACCCACCGACACAGACACCGGATCCAACACCAACGCCGCGACATCGTCGTCTGTGACAGTCACCGCCACATCGCCCGACACGCCGACATAGCCACCGCCCGACGCCTCATGGCGCAACGTCGCCGTGTCGTCGACGAGGTCGTCGTCGTCGTCGGCATGCACCCTCACCGACTGATAGGTGTCCCAATCGCCGGTACCGAACGTCAACGCCAGCACCGAACCCGAATCCGACGCAGACACCGACACCGACAACGGATCCCCAGCGCGACCCAACACCAAATCACCCCCCGCCGACACCGACACCACCACCGACACCGACCCCGACGGCCGCGCCGACAACCTCACCCCATACCCACCACGCGCACCCTCACCCACCGACACCGACACCGGATCCAACACCAACGCCGCGACATCGTCGTCTGTGACAGTCACCGCCACATCGCCCGACACGCCGACATAGCCACCGCCCGACGCCTCATGGCGCAACGTCGCCGTGTCGTCGACGAGGTCGTCGTCATCGTCGGCATGCACCCTCACCGACTGGACCGTGTCCCAATCGCCGGTACCGAACGTCAACTCCAACACCGAACCCGACACCGACGCAGACACCGACACCGACAACGGATCCCCAGCGCGACCCAACACCAAATCACCCCCCGCCGACACCGACACCACCACCGACACCGACCCCGACGGCCGCGCCGACAACCTCACCCCATACCCACCACGCGCACCCTCACCCACCGACACCGACACCGGATCCAACACAACGCCGCGACATCGTCGTCTGTGACAGTCACCGCCACATCGCCCGACACGCCGACATAGCCACCGCCCGACGCCTCATGGCGCAACGTCGCCGTGTCGTCGACGAGGTCGTCGTCGTCGTCGGCATGCACCCTCACCGACTGGACCGTGTCCCAATCGCCGGTACCGAACGTCAACTCCAACACCGAACCCGACACCGACGCAGACACCGACACCGACAACGGATCCCCAGCGCGACCCAACACCAAATCACCCCCCGCCGACACCGACACCACCACCGACACCGACCCCGACGGCCGCGCCGACAACCTCACCCCATACCCACCACGCGCACCCTCACCCACCGACACCGACACCGGATCCAACACCAACGCCGCGACATCGTCGTCTGTGACAGTCACCGCCACATCGCCCGACACGCCGACATAGCCACCGCCCGACGCCTCATGGCGCAACGTCGCCGTGTCGTCGACGAGGTCGTCGTCGTCGTCGGCATGCACCCTCACCGACTGGACCGTGTCCCAATCGCCGGTACCGAACGTCAACTCCAACACCGAACCCGAATCCGACGCAGACACCGACACCGACAACGGATCCCCAGCGCGACCCAACACCAAATCACCGCCCGCCGACACCGACACCACCACCGACACCGACCCCGACGGCAGCGCCGACAACCTCACCCCATACCCACCACGCGCACCCTCACCCACCGACACCGACGCCGGGGTGAGCACCAACCCGCCGGTGTCGTCGTCGTCGACGGTCACCGCCACATTCTCCTCCACGGAATAGCCGCCGCCGACCGCCGAATTCACCAACGTCTCGGAATCGTCGCCGATGTCGAGGTCCTCTAAGGCATGCACCGTCACCGACTTATAGGTGTTCCAATCGGCAGTACCGAACGTCAACGCCAGCACCGGAGACGAACCCGTCACCTTCATCGACTGAACTCCGCGCACCAGCACCAGATCGCTGCCCGCGCCGTCGGGCACAGCCACCTCCACCGTCACATCCGACTACGGCTCCGCCCCCAACTTCACCCCATACTCGACATGCGAGCCCTCAGGCACTGACACCGCCGTATCGGAGAACACCAGCGTGCCCGTGTCTTCGACGGTGACTGCCACGTCCGCGTAAAAGTCGTGGCCGTCGCCCGACACGGCGTGGCGCAACGTCTCGAAATCGTCACCGGCGTCTTCGTCTTCGTCGGCATGCACCCTCACCGACTGATAGGTGTCCCAATCGGCGGTGCCGAACGTCAACGCCAGCACCGAACCCGAATCCGAAACAGACACCGACCCCGCCGACGGTGTCGACAGCACCAGATCACTGTCATCGCCGCCGGGCACAGACACCTCCACCGTCACCTCCCCCGACGGCTCCGCCCCCAGCTTCACCCCGTACTCTGAGTGCGAGCCCTCCGTCACCGACACCCACCTCGAATCGAACACCAGAACGCCGCTCTCGTCATCGACGACCCTAACCGGCACATCCACGTAAAAGTCGTGGTCGGCGCCCGACACGGTGTAACGCAGCGTGTGAACGTCGTCGACATCGTCGGCGTCGTGAGTGCCGTGCATATCTATACCGTAGAAACGATCCCAATTTCTGGTGGTGAACGTATGCTCCAGCACCGGATGCGAACCCGTCACATGCACCGACTGATCGTGGCGCGTCACCACCAGATCGCTGCCGGCGCCGTTGGGCACAGACACCGACAGCGTCACATTCCCCGACGGCTCCGCCGACAGTTTCACAGCAACCTCACGATGCGAGCCCTCGGGTATCGTCAACGAGCTCTTATCGAGCACCAACGCGCCCGTGTCGTTGTCCGCGACGGTGACTGTCACGTCGCCGGTCGCGCCGTCGTAGCCGCCGCCCGACGCGGTGTGGTGCAACGTCTCGAAATCGATGGCGAAGTCGGCGTCGTCGTCGGCATGCACATTCACCGACTGGAACGTGTCCCAGTCGGTGGTGCCGAACGTCAACGCCAGCACCGACCCCGAATCCGAAACAGACACCGACACCGAATCCGCAGCCCGGCCCAACACCAGATCACCGCCCGCAGCCGCCGACACCACCACCGTCACATCCGCCGACGGCAGCGCCGACAACTTCACCCCGTACTTGTCGCGCGAGCCCTCCGTCACCATCACCGATCTCGTATCGAACTGCGTATCGAACACCAAACGCTTCTCGTTGGCGGCGACGGGCCGGTTGTCCAGCCCCGCCGGGGCGACCGTCGCCGGAGCCCGGTCAGCAGACACCCCGTCCACCGCGGCGGGCTCGGCCCGCACAATGGACAGCGTGTAGACCGCGGCGTCGGCGGCGGCGTCGGCGGGCGTGACGACCAGCCTCACCGTGTTGACGCCGTAGGCCAGGTCCACCTGATGGCCGGCCTCGCCGGCGTCGACGTCGGCGAGGCCCGCACCGGAGCCGTCCTCGAAAGCCACCGCCTGAGCGGGATGGCCCTTGTCGAACCCTACCGTCGCCCGGTCCTCACCATGGACGACATCCACACGATAGAAACGCACATCCGAGGAGAACCCCGGCGACAGATCCCCACCAGCCACCGTGATGCCGTCGAGCGTGGCAACACCCGACAACGCCTGCGCCGACACCGGCACAGACAACAACGCCGCTACCACCGCCACAGCCGCGAGCACAGCCGCAACCCCCCGACGCGACACCCTCACAACAACACCGCAACTCACAAACAGACGCCGCCGACCCAACAGACGCCAACAACGGGAGGGGGCCAGACATTGCCGACCCATAGTAGTCGGCGATGTCCTCGAACGCAACTGTGTACCACACATCACCGACCCATACGGGCAGGCTCGGCCCGGGCGACTGGCTGGTGGTCACCAGTCCCAACGGCGCGGAGCGGGTAGCGGCCGCCGGCCCGCTGAGCAGCGGCTGGTCGGCGCCCGACGACAGGAGAGCCTCACGGCGACCGCGGCGAACCTGAGAGGCTTCACGCCGAGGGTTGCCCCGGTATCGGCTCTTTCGGGACTGTCGGGCAACCGGCGTCTATGCGGTTGTGCCGAGGTCTAGGGCGCGTTGCAGCAGGCTGGCTGTTTGAGCGCGTGTGAGATGCTGGTGCGGGCAGTAGCGCAGCGGGTCGTTGCCGCAGCCTTTGGTGACACCGTTGTGGTACAAGGCGTCGATGGCCGCCGCGTGGGGACTCTGCGAGTCCACGTCGACGAATCCCGCGGACCGCGCAGCGTCTGCCAAGCCGAGCGCGCGGTGCAAGAAGCTGGCCATCTGGGCCCGGGTTACGGGCAGCTCGGGACAGAAGCGCAACGGACCGGTGCCGCAGCCCGCGGTGATCCCGGCGTGGTGCAGGGCGTCGATGGCTGCCGCGTGGGTGCTCCGCGGGTCGACATCGACGAATCCTGTGGGTTGCGGCGCATCATCCAAACCGAGCGAACTCGCCAGCAGTCCGGCCATCTGAGCCCGGGTGACGGGCAGCTCGGGACAGAAGCGCAACGGGTCGTCGCCGCAGCCGGCGATGATGCCGCTGCCGAACATCGTCTCGACAGCCGACATGTGGACGCTGCCGGGGTCCACATCAGCGAATATCCCAGACTGCCGAGCCGCAGGCGGCGGAGCCGGAGCCGGAGACGGCGGCGGAGGAGGAGGCGGCGGGGGAGGCGGGGGAGGCGGCGACACCCTGTCGTCGTCTGTGACGGTGACCGCCACGTCGCCGGTCACGCCGACGTAGCCGCCGCCCGACGCTGTGTGATGCAACGTCGCCGTGTCGTTGTCGGTGTCGGGGTCTTCGTCGGCGTGCACCTCCACCGACTGGACCGTGTCCCAATCGGCGGTGCCGAACGTCAACGTCAGCACCGGACCCGACACCGACGCAGACACCGACACCAAATCCCCAGCTCGGCCCAACACCAGATCACCGCCCGCCGACACCGACACCACCACCGACACAGACCCCGACGGCAGCGCCGACAACCTCACCCCGTACCCGACACGCATACCCTCACCCACCGACACCGACACCGGGTCCAACACCAACGCCGCGACGTCGTCGTCTGTGACAGTCACCGCCACATCGCCAGTCACGCTGACGAAGCCGCCGCCGTCCGCTGTGTGGTGCAACGTCGCCGTGTCGTCGACGAGGTCGGGGTCTTCGTCGGCATGCACCTCCACCGACTGGACCGTGTCCCAATCGGCGGTGCCGAACGTCAACGTCAGCACCGGACCCGACACCGACGCAGACACCGACACCAAATCCCCAGCTCGGCCCAACACCAGATCACCGCCCGCCGACACCGACACCACCACCGACACAGACCCCGACGGCAGCGCCGACAACCTCACCCCGTACCCGACACGCATACCCTCATCCACCGACACCGACACCGGGTCCAACACCAACGCCGCGACGTCGTCGTCTGTGACAGTCACCGCCACATCACCGGTCACGCTGACGTAGCCACCGCCCGACGCTGTGTGATGCAACGTCGCCATGTCGTCGACGAGGTCGTCGTCTTCGTCGGCATGCACCCTCACCGACTGGACCGTGTCCCAATCGGCGGTACCGAACGTCAACGTCAGCACCGGACCCGACACCGACGCAGACACCGACACCGAATCCCCAGCGCGGCCCAACACCAGATCACCGCCCGCCGACACCGACACCACCACCGACACAGACCCCGACGGCGGCCTCGACAGCCTCACCCCGTACCCGACACGCATACCCTCATCCACCGACACCGACGGCGGGTTCAACACCAACGCCGCGACGTCGTCGTCTGTGACGGTCACCGCCACATCGCCAGTCACGCTGGCGTAGCCGCCGCCGTCCGCTGCGTGATGCAACGTCACCATGTCGTCGACGAGGTCGGTGTCGTCGTCGGCATGCACCCTCACCGACTGGAACGTGTCCCAATCGCCGGTACCGAACGTCAACGTCAGCACCGGACCCGACACCGACGCAGACACCGACACCGACAACGAATCCGCAGCGCGGCCCAACACCAGATCACCGGCCGCCGACACCGACACCACCACCGACACAGACCCCGACGGCAGCGCCGACAACCTCACCCCGTACCCGCCACGCATACCCTCAAGCACAGTCACCGACGGCGGGTCGAACACCAACTCCGCGACGTCGTCGTCGACGACAGTCACCGCCACATCGCCGGTCACGCTGACGTAGCCGCCGCCGTCCGCTGTGTGGTGCAACGTCACCATGTCGTCGAGGAGGTCGGCGTCTTCGTCGGCATGCACCCTCACCGACTGGACCGTGTCCCAATCGGCGGTGCCGAACGTCAACGTCAGCACCGGACCCGACACCGACGCAGACACCGACAACGAATCCGCAGCGCGGCCCAACACCAGATCACCGGCCGCCGACACCGACACCACAACCGACACAGTCCCCGACGGCAGCGCCGACAACCTCACCCCGTACCCGCCACGCGAGTCCTCATCCACCGACACCGACGGCGGGTCGAACACCAACGCGCCGGTGTCGTCGTCGTCGACGGTCACCGACACATTCTCCTCCACGGAATAGCCGCCGCCGACCGCCGAATTCACCAACGTCTCGGAATCGTCGCCGATGTCGAGGTCCTCTAAGGCATGCACCGTCACCGACTTATAGGTGTTCCAATCGGCAGTACCGAACGTATGCAACAGCACCGGAGACGAATCCGACACAGACACCGACTCCGACGGCGTCATCAACACCAGATCACTGCGCGCGCCGTCAACAACCGCCACAGAAAACGCCACATCCCCCGACGGCGGCGCCGACAACCTCACCCCGTAGCGAGAACTCGTTCCCTCACCCACAGTCACCGGCGTACCGGTGAACTCAAACATGCCCGTGTCATCGTCTGTGACCGTCACCGCCACATCGCCCGACGCGCCGCTGTAGCCGCCGCCCGTCGCCGTGTGGCGCAACGTCGCGGTGTCGTCGCCGACGTCGTCGTCTTCGTCGGCATGCACCCTCACCGACTGGACCGTGTCCCAATCGCCGGTGCCGAACGTCAACTCCAGCACCGAACCCGAATCCGACGCAGACACCGACACCGACAACGGATCCGCAGCGCGGCCCAACACCAGATCACCGCCCGCCGACACCGACACCACCACCGTCACAGGCCCCGACGGCAGCGCCGACAACACCACCCCGTACCCGACACGCGAGCCCTCAGGCACAGTCACCGCCGTCTCGGAGAACATCAGCGCGCCCGTGTCGTTGTCTTCGACGGTGACCGCCACTGCGCCGGTCACGCCGACGTAGCCGCCGCCCGTCGCCGTGTGGCGCAACGTCGCGGTGTCGTCGCCGAGGTCGTCGTCTTCGTCGGCGTGCACCCTCACCGACTGATAGGTGTCCCAATCGGCGGTGCCGAACGTCAACGCCAGCACCGAACCCGAATCCGAAACAGACACCGACATCGCCGACGGTGTCGACAGCACCAGATCACTGTCATCGCCGCCGGGCACAGACACCTCCACCGTCACATCCTCCGACGGCCGCGCCGACAACCTCACCCCATACTCCGCGTACGAACCCTCACCCACCGACACCGACAGCTGGTCGAACACCAACGCCGCGACGTCATCGTCGACGACAGTCACCGCCACATCGCCAGTCACGCCGGCGTAACCGCCGCCCGACGCTGTGTGGTGCAACGTCGCCATGTCGTCGACGAGGTCGTCGTCCTCGTCGGCATGCACCCTCACCGACTGGACCGTGTCCCAATCGCCGGTACCGAACGTCAACGCCAGCACCGGAGACGAACCCGTCACCTTCATCGACTGAACTCCGCGCACCAGCACCAGATCGCTGCCCGCGCCGTCGGGCACAGCCACCTCCACCGTCACATCCGACTACGGCTCCGCCCCCAACTTCACCCCATACTCGACATGCGAGCCCTCAGGCACTGACACCGCCGTATCGGAGAACACCAGCGTGCCCGTGTCTTCGACGGTGACTGCCACGTCCGCGTAAAAGTCGTGGCCGTCGCCCGACACGGCGTGGCGCAACGTCTCGAAATCGTCACCGGCGTCTTCGTCTTCGTCGGCATGCACCCTCACCGACTGATAGGTGTCCCAATCGGCGGTGCCGAACGTCAACGCCAGCACCGAACCCGAATCCGAAACAGACACCGACCCCGCCGACGGTGTCGACAGCACCAGATCACTGTCATCGCCGCCGGGCACAGACACCTCCACCGTCACCTCCCCCGACGGCTCCGCCCCCAGCTTCACCCCGTACTCTGAGTGCGAGCCCTCCGTCACCGACACCCACCTCGAATCGAACACCAGAACGCCGCTCTCGTCATCGACGACCCTAACCGGCACATCCACGTAAAAGTCGTGGTCGGCGCCCGACACGGTGTAACGCAGCGTGTGAACGTCGTCGACATCGTCGGCGTCGTGAGTGCCGTGCATATCTATACCGTAGAAACGATCCCAATTTCTGGTGGTGAACGTATGCTCCAGCACCGGATGCGAACCCGTCACATGCACCGACTGATCGTGGCGCGTCACCACCAGATCGCTGCCGGCGCCGTTGGGCACAGACACCGACAGCGTCACATTCCCCGACGGCTCCGCCGACAGTTTCACAGCAACCTCACGATGCGAGCCCTCGGGTATCGTCAACGAGCTCTTATCGAGCACCAACGCGCCCGTGTCGTTGTCCGCGACGGTGACTGTCACGTCGCCGGTCGCGCCGTCGTAGCCGCCGCCCGACGCGGTGTGGTGCAACGTCTCGAAATCGATGGCGAAGTCGGCGTCGTCGTCGGCATGCACATTCACCGACTGGAACGTGTCCCAGTCGGTGGTGCCGAACGTCAACGCCAGCACCGAACCCGAATCCGCAGCCCGGCCCAACACCAGATCACCGCCCGCCGACGCCGACACCACCACCGTCACATCCGCCGACGGCAGCGCCGACAACTTCACCCCGTACTTGTCGCGCGAGCCCTCCGTCACCATCACCGATCTCGTATCGAACTGCGTATCGAACACCAAACGCTTCTCGTTGGCGGCGACGGGCCGGTTGTCCAGCCCCGCCGGGGCGACCGTCGCCGGAGCCCGGTCAGCAGACACCCCGTCCACCGCGGCGGGCTCGGCCCGCACAATGGACAGCGTGTAGACCGCGGCGTCGGCGGCGGCGTCGGCGGGCGTGACGACCAGCCTCACCGTGTTGACGCCGTAGGCCAGGTCCACCTGATGGCCGGCCTCGCCGGCGTCGACGTCGGCGAGGCCCGCACCGGAGCCGTCCTCGAAAGCCACCGCCTGAGCGGGATGGCCCTTGTCGAACCCTACCGTCGCCCGGTCCTCACCATGGACGACATCCACACGATAGAAACGCACATCCGAGGAGAACCCCGGCGACAGATCCCCACCAGCCACCGTGATGCCGTCGAGCGTGGCAACACCCGACAACGCCTGCGCCGACACCGGCACAGACAACAACGCCGCTACCACCGCCACAGCCGCGAGCACAGCCGCAACCCCCCGACGCGACACCCTCACAACAACACCGCAACTCACAAACAGACGCCGCCGACCCAACAGACGCCAACAACGGGAGGGGGGGGGGCGATACCCTCACAACAACGCCACGGCCCACGCGCGGACGCCGGCCATGCCAACAGACGCCGACAACGGGAGAGGGGCAGACATCGCCGAACCATAGTAGTCGGCGGTGTCCTCGAACGCAACCAGAACCCGGCCGCTGCTGGCGTTCCTCTTCGGGGTGACCGGCCGGGCCCTGCTGCACGCCCAGTGCGGCAGGGCCCGGCGCGGTTCGCCTCCATAGGGCGGGCGCTTCAAGGCGCCCGTGCTGCCCGGTCAGCGACTCGACGTCCACATGTGGGCAGACAGCGACGCAGGCGTGCTCACGACCCGTTGAGCGGGTCCCAGAAATCAGAGCTGCCCGTCGAGGTCCGCCGCTCGCCGCTCCGCGCCGGGCCACACCCAGGTAGGCGCCCATGACCGGGCTGGAGATGGCCGCTCGCCGCTCCGCGCCGGGCCACACCCCTGAGGGGAGCGTCCCGTGACGTGGTGGACTTTGGGGCCGAGCCTCGGTAACTAGTTGCGTTACGCGGGGGGTCGTCCCTTACACCTACACCGTCACCATCACCCGAGCCTCGGCCTGACACCCGACGACGGGACACTAACCGGCCGGCACGCCCAACCCGAGAAAGCACCGCACCCGCCCAACCTGAGCATCACCACACCAGGCCGAGAACGCACCACGGCTGCGCTGACCAGCGCCGAACCTCGGCCGGCGGCGCGGAGGTAGCCTCGCGGGATGGATTTTCCGCGGCGGCGCATGCGTCGACTGCGCCGGACCCCGGCCCTGAGACGGCTCGTGGCCGAGCACCGGCTCCATCCCGCCGACCTGGTCGCGCCGCTGTTCGTGCGCGAGGGCATCGACGCGCCCCAGCCGATCGTGTCGATGCCGCAGCAGGTGCAGCACACCCGGAAGTCGCTGCGGGACGAGGTCGCCGTACTGCACTCCCTCGGCGTCGGCGCGGTGGTGCTGTTCGGTGTTCCCGAACGCAAGGACCACATCGGCTCGCAGGCCTGGCACCCCGACGGGATCGTGCAGGCCGCGCTGGCCGACCTGCGCTCCGACCTCGGCGACGACATCGTGCTCGTCGCCGACCTGTGCATGGACGAATACACCGACCACGGCCACTGCGGCGTCCTCGACGGCCGCGGCGAGGTGGAGAACGACGCAACACTGGAGATATACGCCCGCATAGCGCTGGCCCAAGCCGCGGCCGGGGCCGACATCGTGGCCCCGTCGGGAATGATGGACGGCCAGGTCGGCGCCGTCCGGGCCGCCCTCGACGGCTCAAGCTTCGAGAGCACCGCCGTCCTCGCCTACTCCGCCAAGTACGCCACCGCGCTGTACGGGCCGTTCCGCGACGCGGTGGACGTGACCATCGCGGGCGGGGGCGACCGCCGGACCTACCAGCAGGACGCGGCCAGGGCCCGGGAGGCCCTCGAGGAGATCCGCCTGGACCTGGCCGAGGGCGCCGACATGGTGATGGTGAAGCCCGCCCTGGCCTTCCTGGACGTGATCGCGGCGGCACGGCGCGCCTTCGACGTGCCGCTGGCCGCCTACCACGTGTCCGGCGAGTACGCCATGGTGTTCGCCGCGGCCGCGCGGGGCTGGCTCGACCTCGACACGGTGGCCCACGAGCATGTGCTCGCCGCCCGCCGAGCCGGCGCCGACATCGTGCTCACCTACTTCGCCCGCCGCCTAGCCGAAGCCATGCAATGACCACCGCAAACGCAACGGCAGGCCCGACCGACACCGACCCCGCCCACCGACCAACAGGCCGACACCACCGACTGAGCACCGCAGACGCAGACACCGGCACGGCCCACACCGGCGAGGCGCCGGCGTGAGCAGCAACGGGACCCTCACCAACGAGGCGCTGTTCGAACGCGCCCAGCGGGCAATCCCCGGCGGCGTCAACTCCCCGGTGCGTGCCTTCCGGTCGGTGGGAGGCACCCCCTATTTCGTGGCCGAGGCATCCGGTCCGTTCGTGTACGACGTGGAGGGCCGCCGCTACATCGACTACGTGCAGAGCTACGGGCCGGGCATCTGCGGACATGCCCACCCGGCGGTGGTCGAAGCTGTGCGGCAGGCGGCCGGGCGTGGCACCAGCTACGGCGCGCCCACCCGCGACGAGGTGTTGATGGCCGAGGAGATGTGCGCCCGGGTGGCGGGCCTGGAGATGGTGCGGCTGACCAGCAGCGGAACCGAGGCGGTGATGTCTGCGGTGCGGCTGGCCCGGGGCGCGACCGGCCGTCCGACGGTGGTGAAGTTCGCCGGCTGCTACCACGGCCACAGCGATTCGCTGCTGGTGGCCGGCGGGTCGGGCGTCGCCCAGCAGGGCCTGGCCGGGTCGGAGGGAGTGACCGCAGGCGCGGTGGCCGACACCATCGTGGCGCCCTACAACGTGGTGCCCGAGCTGGACGAGTCGGTGGCGGTGGTGTGCGTCGAGCCGGTGGCGGCCAACATGGGACTGGTAGCGCCGGAGCCCGGATTCCTGCAGGGACTGCGCGACGCCTGCGACGCGGCCGGCGCGCTGCTGCTGTTCGACGAGGTGATCACCGGCTTCCGGCTCTGCCGGGGCGGCGCCGCCGAGTGGTCCGGGGTGCGGCCCGACATCTGGTGCTTCGGCAAAGTCGTCGGGGGCGGGCTGCCGGTGGGCGCTTTCGGCGCGTCGACGGAGATCATGTCCGGGCTGGCGCCGTTGGGCGGCGTGTACCAGGCGGGGACTCTGTCGGGCAACCCGCTGGCCACCGCGGCCGGGCTGGCGGTGCTGGGACTGCTCGACGACGACGCCTACCGGAGGCTGGAGTCCACCGCGGCCGCTCTGCAGGAGGGGATGGCCGCAGCGTTCGCCGCCGCCGGGGTGGCCGCGGTGCTGCCGCGGGTCGGTCCCCTGCTGGGTCTGTTCTTCGCCACGGACGCTCCCCGCGACTTCGACGAGGCCCGCACCGCCGCCGACAACGGCCTCTACCCGTCGTTCTTCCACGGGATGCTGCGGCGGGGCGTGGCCTTCGCGCCGGGTGCCTACGAGGCGATCTTCCCGTCACTGGCCCACACCGAAGCCGAGATCGAAGCAACCGTCGCGGCCGCGGCCGCCACAGCCCGCGAGATGGCCGCGGCCGGCTAGTTGTGCCCTGTCCGGCAAGGTTCGCAGACATGCGACGACCGCGTCGTCTTCCAGGAACCGGAGGGCGGGTGGACCGCACCCCGACGAACGTTGGCGACAGAGCGGACCGCAAGCGTCGGGACGGACGCGCAGGCCGGCGGGTGGACCGCACCCCGACGAACGTTGGCGACAGAGCGGACCGCAAGCGTCGGGACGGACGCGCAGGCCGGCGGGTGGACCGCACCCCGACGAACGTTGGCGACAGAGCGGACCGCAAGCGTCGGGACGGACGCGCAGGCCGGCGGGTGGACCGCACCCCGACGAACGTTGGCGACAGCTCACTGGAGAACCCATGCGGGAGCACGACAAGGAGGACCCACACATGAACCGGCTCTTGAAGATCGCCGTCCTGTCCGTGGGTGCGGCTGTCCTGCTGGCCGTCGCGGCAGTTGCGGCGTACCTGTTGACCCGCGGCGACGCCCCGGACGAGGTGGACCTGGAAACGGCGGTGGCCCGGATCGAGACGGCCGACACCGCCGAGGACGGCACCGGCGCGTCGTCGGACGCCGAGGCAGTCGACGACAGCGGAGCAGGCACAGGGTCGGCCGGAGCACTCGCCGAGGGCGATGAGGACGCCGACGCCGCAACGGGCACCGACGCCGACGCGGGCACTGCCGACGCCGCAACGGACGCCGACGCCGGCGCGGGCACTGCAGGCACCGCGACGGACGCCGACGCCTACGCGGGCACTGCAGGCGCCGGCACCGACATGGGTGCCGCGGCAGACACCACCGACGCGGGCGCCGCATCGGGCGCCGTCGACCACGAAGCAGCATCGGACGAGGATGCGGCCGACGGTCCGGCCGGGCTCGCCGGAGTGTGGACCGTGGAGGCCGCCGAGGACGCCGGAGACCTGCAGGACGAGCCGGCGGTCAGCTTCGCCGGGTTCCGGGTGGACGAGGTGCTGGACGGCGGCATCGGCAACTTCACCGCAGTGGGCCGCACCGCCGACGTGTCGGGATCGATCGAGCTGAGCGACACGGCGCTGGTGGCCGCCACCGTGGAAGTGACCATGGGCACGCTGCGAACCGACAGTTCGAGCCGCGACAGCCAGGTGCGCCGAGCCCTCGGCACCGCCGACTTCCCGGTGACGACGTTCACTCTGGCGGAGCCGGTGGAGCTGCCGGCCGGCATGGCCGACGGCGAGGCGTTCTCAGGCTCAGCCGAGGGCGACCTGACCATCAAGGGCGTCACCAACCGTGTCGCCTTCGACCTGCAGGCCCAACTCGTGGGCGACGTCATCGTGGCTGTCGGGTCCAGCGACGTGGTCTTCAGCGACTACGGCGTCACCGCGCCGACCGCACCCATAGTCTTGTCGGTCGAGAACCACGGCATCATGGAGTTCCAGCTCGTCTTCACCCGCTGATCCCGCCACACCTTCCCGGCACGGCATCGTTCGCCGCCCGATTCACAGGACCGGGTTGCGTTATCGACTTGTCGCCTCCCGGGCCTATATGACCCCACGCATCCTCCTTCTGGAGGTCACCCCGCCCCGGTCACTCCCACCCGTCGCAGCAGGAACAACGTCCGTGGTTGCCACAACCAGGCACCCCGGCTTGGAGCGATCCGGCTACTGGTAGACCGGTTCCATTGCGGCGTACCGGTCGGCGGGCTGGAAGATTCTGATGTAGTCGAGATGCATGTTGGCGACCGGGTCATCCGAGGACGGGGTACTGAAGCCCCACGCCCGAATCCTTACGTCCGCGGGCATGTGGCTGACGCTGACTTTCTCCAGCCGCGACGACTCGTCGCCGGGGCGAAACAACTCGAAGAACCTGTCACGCCCCTCACCGGTGACGGTCCTCACGCCATCGAAACCCGTCACAACGCCGTTGGAGAGACGAGCACCAGGACTTTCCTGTATCTCTGTCTTCGCATGCGGATAGAGAGTGAAGTCGCTGTGCCAGCCGTCTACCTTCACATGGGTCTGAAAGCCTCGTGGAGTCCACTCGACACCCTTCGTCACTGTGACCTTGCCGTCTATGCCATCTTCACAGCTGGGATGAGTCCCCCCGATGCTGTAGGTGGGGAGATTCGATCTGCAATAGTAGACCTGCTTGTTGCTGCGCAGCGGAAGGCTCTCAGCGTTCTTGACGTTAGTGAACCAGTTGAAGTACTGATGCCAAATGTCCTTGCGGTAGGGTGGCACGTACTCGACGAAGTCCAGCTCGATCTCTGCGTACTTCAGGCTCTTCTCCTTACTCGTGAAGTTCAGGCCGTAGCGGTCGAACATGTATCGAGTCTCCATGGTTCCGCCCCCGTAAATCGCATAGTTCTTGTAACTGACATTGGGCGGCAGATTGACGGTGTACTTGAGTTCCAGGTACCCGTACTTGAAGGCCGTCTTGCCGAAAGTGTTTAACCCCGCTCCACAGACTGAGGTCCTAGAGATGCGATAGTGCCCGTCCTCCACGTTCTCGCAAGGCGCCTCGTACTGGCACGGATCTCCCTTGAAGCTCCAGAGGTCGACGCTCAACGTGAGGAAACCGTCCTGACACTCCTCGGAGTCGGCTGCGTTCTGGTTGCCGTTGAACTCCTCGGCGAACACCAGACTGTAGTTCTCTTTGTCCTGCACCAGCTTCGGCAGGGCGGCGCGCAGTTCCTGACTGGTCTCGGGCGCGTCGGCCGGGAGCAACTCCCCCAAGAACATGCAGACGTACCTGTCCTCGTTCATCTCGAGATAGTCGCCGCAGTCCGGCCTCCGACGAGGCGAAGCGACTCTGGACTGCTTGTAGATCTTCTGACCTGAACCGTCCTCAGCCTCCGCCGACAGTTCCGCCACCCAGGCGGGAACATCGTTGAGATAGGCAACCCAGCCGCCCCAGCCGGGGTCGTACAGATACAGCTCGCCGGTGTCCTCGACCACCCTCAACTCCACATCGAGACAATCCGACTCCGAATAGCAAGGCTCCCGAAACGGATGGCCCGCGGCATCCTCCACCGCGAACAGCACACCCGAAACCTCGTCGTTCTCGTCCATCACAACGGCCCTGTCCAAGTACAGATCGTCGCGCGCCGCGCCGTAATTCTTGTCGGCAAACTTCCCCCATACCCGGATCCTGGGCCGCATCGGGTACTCGTCCTCAACAAACCGCAAAGCCGGCAGCTGCCGGTCGACGACACCCCGCGGACCCTCGTAAGCGGACGGTCCGACGTCGGCAACCGCGGCCCCCGCCCCATCTGGATCGAAAGCCGCGGCCGACACACCCGAAGCCGTCAAAGCCACAACGCAGGCGAGCACCGCCCAACGGCTCAACTTGGAGCATCCGGACCGCGAGCACCACGCGGCCGGGTCATTGCAGCATTTCGTAGCATTACCTCCGACATCGGCGGCCCCGCCGGCGACCTGTACCTCACGCAGCCGGGTCATTGCAGCATTTCGTAGAATTTCGTAGCATTGATCAGTCATTGTACCTTGATTCCATACTGTAGACGCGGCCGATCTCAGGCACCCGCGGTCTCCCGATCCGACCACCGGACTCGTCCTGCCTGACGGTGCCTGATGCCACTCCATCGATCATAGCGACGGTCTCGTCGGACGTCGTCCCCGGTCAGGCCGGTGAGGGCGGCCATCGGGGTGTCATACCGCCACAACCGCCGCCACAACCGCCCGAACCGCCGCCGCCCGAACCAC
Source organism: Acidimicrobiales bacterium (assembly GCA_965116865.1). GTDB lineage: Bacteria > Actinomycetota > Acidimicrobiia > Acidimicrobiales > Aldehydirespiratoraceae > Aldehydirespirator. The sequence continues at coordinate 2,465,542 of OZ220727.1, forward strand.
CGCCACAACCCCCCGGCCAACAGCCCGAACGGACCAACCCGTCCGTGCGGGCGAGGCCGCGGCCCGAGCGGCCCTCGGGCCGCGGCGAACAAGGGCGGGGAACACCCCGACCGGACGCGGTGGACTTGCGCCGGGACGCGCACCTTCTTACTGTGGATGCAGACGCACCCGACCACCTGGGAGATTCGAGTCATGACACGAGTGGCTGTCATAGGGGCCGGGCCGTGCGGCCTGGCCCAGCTGCACGCCTTCGCCAGCGATCCGGGTTCGGGCGGTCCGTCGGCGCCTGAAGTCGTCTGCTACGAGAAGCAGAGCGACTGGGGCGGGCTCTGGAACTACGACTGGCGCACCGGCCTAGACGAGCACGGCGAGCCCTGCCACGCCAGCATGTACCGGTATCTGTGGTCGAACGGCCCCAAGGAGTGCCTGGAGTTCGCCGACTACGGCTTCGAAGAGCACTTCGGCAAACCGATCGGCTCGTTCCCACCCCGCGAAGTGCTGTACGACTACATCGTCGGGCGGGCGAAGCGCAGCGGCTTCCGCGACCAGATCCGCTTCAGCCACCCGGTTCGCCGGGTGGGCCGCTCCGCGGGCGGCGGCTTCACCGTCACCGCCCACGACCAGCTCAACGACGCCGACGTGAGCGAGGAATTCGACCACGTGGTGGTGTCCACCGGCCATTTCTCCATCCCCAACATGCCCCACTATCCAGGCTACGAGACCTTCGGCGGCACACTGCTGCACGCCCACGACTTCCGCGACGCCGTGCAATTCAACGGCCGCGACGTGCTCGTGATCGGATCGAGCTACTCGGCCGAGGACATCGCCTCGCAGCTCTGGAAGTACGGCGCCCGCTCGGTGGTCTGCACGTCGCGCAGCGGGCCCATGGGCTTCGACTGGCCCGACGGCATCACCGAGAGGCCCATCCTCACCCATGTCGACGGTCGCACCGTGCATTTCGTCGACGGCACCGCCACGGAGGTGGACGCCATCGTCTCGTGCACCGGCTACCTGCACTGCTTCCCGTTCATGGACGACGAGCTGCGCCTAGTGACCGCCAACCGCCTGGCCGCCTCGATGCTGTACCGCGGGGTGGTGTTCCAGCCCGAGAACCGGATCCTCTACCTGGGCATGCAGGACCAGTGGTACACCTTCAACATGTTCGACGCCCAAGCCTGGTACGCCCGCGACGTGATCCTGGGCCGCATCCCCCTTCCCGGCGCCGGCGAGCAGGCCCGCTGGATCGAGGAGGCCCAGGCCGCCGAGGACGCGCTGGCCGACGACTACGCCTGCATCGACTTCCAGGGCGCCTACACACAGGACCTGGTGGACCAGACCGACTACCCCGACTTCGACACGACTCTGGTCAACCAGATGTTCTACGACTGGAAGAAGCACAAGAAGCAGTCGATCATCGGCTACCGCGACCACGGCCACACCTCCCCGCTCACCGGCACGGTGGCGCCCGTCCACCACACCGCCTGGGAAGCCGCGCTCGACGACTCCCTGGAGTCCTACCTGGCCGCCCCGGCCTGAAGCACAACCGAACAGAACAACGACCACGACAACAACCCGCTAAAACCCTGCCCAACCACGGAGGACCACACGTTCTTGCACGGCGACGGAATGGGACCACAACAACCCGCTAAAACCCTGCCCAACCACGGAGGACCACACGTTCTTGCACGGCGACGGAATGGGACCACAACAACCCGCTAAAACCCTGCCCAACCACGGAGGACCACACGTTCTTGCACGGCGACGGAATGGGACCACAACAACCCGCTAAAACCCTGCCCAACCACGGAGGACCACACGTTCTTGCACGGCGACGGAATGGGACCACAACAACCCGCTAAAACCCTGCCCAACCACGGAGGACCACACGTTCTTGCACGGCGACGGAATGGGGCCGCGACGACCCGCTGGAGCCCTACCTAGCCACCCCGGCCCAAGGCACAATCGAACAGGACAACGGCCGCGAAGAATTGGAACGGGCGGCGGCCCGTGGTTGGCTAGAGCGCATGCGTGCCGGTTCGCTCGACGTCGCCCCTCCGCTTTACGACTTCATCGCGTCCGAGGCCCTGCCCGGCACCGGCGTCTCCCCCGACGAGTTCTGGGGTGCCTTGGAATCCGTGCTGGCCGACCTCGGCCCGCGCAACGCCGCGCTGCTGGCCCGCCGCGACGAGCTTCAGGCCCGGATCGACGACTGGCACCGGACAGTCCGCGCCGACGGCCGCCGACACGACCCCGACGCCTACGCCGACTTCCTGCGCGGCATCGGCTACCTGCGGGACATGGACAGCGCGGTGTCCGCCACCACGACCAACGTCGACCCTGAGATAGCCGAGGTGGCGGGACCGCAGCTGGTGGTGCCCGTCGACAACGCCCGCTACGCGCTGAACGCGGCCAACGCCCGCTGGGGGAGCCTGTACGACGCCCTCTACGGCACCGACGTGCTCAGCGAGGCGGACGGCTGCGGCCGGGGCGGCGCCTACAACCCGGTGAGAGGCGACCGGGTGACAGCCGCGTGCCACGAGTTCCTCGACACGCACTTCGGCCTCGTCTCGGCGAGCCATGCCTGGGCGACCGGCTACCGGGTGCAGGACGGCTCGCTGCGGGTGCGGAGCGGCGACGGCACAGTGAGCACGCTGCTGCGCGGCGAGCAGCTCGCGGGCTACACCGGCGCCGCAGAAGCGCCGACGTCGATCCTGCTGCGCAAAAACGGCCTGCACTGCGAACTGCGGTTCGATGCCGACCACCCGGTGGGGCGCCGGGACCACGCCGGCCTCTCCGACATCCGCCTCGAGTCGGCCCTCACCGCGATCATGGACTTCGAGGACTCCGTGTCGGCCGTGGACGCCGACGACAAGGTGACCGTCTACCGGAACTGGCTGGGCCTGATGCGGGGCACGCTGGAGGCGACGTTCGCGCGCGACGGCAGGACCGTCCACCGGTCGCTGAACGGCGACCGCAGCTTCACCAGCCCGGACGGCTCGCAGGTCACGCTGCCGGGACGTTCGCTGATGCTGGTCCGCAACGTGGGGCCCCACCTCACCACCGACGTCGTGACGCTCGACGGCCAGCCGGTGTACGAGACCATGGTCGACGCCATGGTCACGGCGCTGTGCGCGATCGGTGACCTGCGGGGGATGGGGCGGGTGGACGGACAGCCCGTACGCAACTCAGCGGCCGGTTCGGTATACATCGTCAAGCCCAAGATGCACGGCCCCGACGAGGTCGCTCTGGCCTGCGAACTGTTCAGTCGGACCGAAACCGCCCTGGGCCTAGCGCAACGCACCCTCAAGATAGGGATCATGGACGAGGAGCGCCGCACCTCGCTCGGCCTCAAGGAGTGCATCCGGAGGGCCCGAGACCGGGTGGTGTTCATCAACACAGGTTTCCTGGACCGCACAGGCGACGAGATCCACACCGACATGGAGGCGGGACCAGTGATCCCGAAGTCCGAGATGAAGTCGGCGGCCTGGCTCGGCGCCTACGAGGACTCCAACGTCGGCACCGGCCTGGCCTGCGGGCTGAGGGGACGGGCCCAGATCGGCAAAGGCATGTGGACCATGCCCGGTGAGATGGCGGCCATGGCCAAAGCCAAGATCCAGCATCCGATCGCCGGCGCGAGCACCGCCTGGGTGCCCTCACCCACCGCCGCGACCCTGCACGCCATGCACTACTTCCTAGTGGACGTAGCCGACCGTCAGAGGGACCTAGCCGACCGCACCCCCGCCCGCCTCACCGACCTGATCGACCTGCCGGTGCTGGCAGCGGGACGCGAGCTCGGCCCGGGCGAGACACAGCGCGAGCTGGACAACAACGTCCAGAGCATCCTCGGCTACCTGGTCCGATGGGTGGGCCAAGGCGTGGGCTGCTCGACGGTGCCCGACATCGATGGCACCGGCCTCATGGAGGATCTGGCCACGCTGAGAATCTCCAGCCAGCACATCGCCAACTGGCTGCATCACGGGCTCGTGTCCGCGGAGGCGGTCCGCGAGACGATGCGTCGCATGGCCAACCTGGTCGATCAGCAGAACAGCGGCGACCCGGACTACGAACCCATGGCTCCCGACTACGACTCGAGCATCCCGTTCAAAGCCGCCGGCGAGCTCGTGTTCGCGGCCCGCAACGAGCCCAACGGCTACACGGAGCGGGTGCTTCGCTCCCACCGGCGACAGGCCAAGGCCCGCTCGGCGCGATAGTCGGCCAGCTCTGCCCAAACCCCGCCACAACCCGCACACACGCACACCGCCCCCACCCAAACCCCGCCACAACACCCACGACACGCACACACGCACACCCGAGGCTGCGCCGTCAACGTGGGGACCAGAGGAGACCCACCACAACACCCACAACACGCACACACGCACACTCGAGGCTGCGCCGTCAACGTGGGGACCAGAGGAGACCCACCACAACATGCACGACCCGCACACACGCACACCGCCCCCACCCAAACCCCGCCACAACATGCACGACCCGCGCTGATGCGTGCCGTTCCGGACGAGGCCGATGTCGTCGTCGTCGGCGCCGGGGTGTCGGGGGCCAGCATCGGCTACCAGCTCGCCCGGCATTCGGACCGACGCATCGTGGTGGTGGACGCTCGACCGCCCGTGGGGGGCATATCGGGCCGCACCTTCGGCCAGATCCGCCAGCACTACTCCAACGAGCTCATGGTGCGCATGGCACTGCGAGGCTTCGACTGCATCCGCGACTGGGCGTCGGAGGTGGGCTACGGCGACCCCGGCTACGTGCGTCTCGGGTACATGCTCATCGTCACCGAGAACCAGATCGACGGCTTGCGGCGCAACGTCGAGCTGGGCCGCAGCCTGGGAGTGGACACCCGCTTCGTCGGACCGGACGAGATCGAGGCGATCGAGCCGCTGGTGGACGCCGAGAGCCTCGCGGGAGGCGCCTACGAGCCCGGCGGGGGCTACATCGACGTGACCAGGATGGTGTTGAGCTGGCTGGGCGCGGCGACTGCCAACGGCGCCGACGTGCTCGCCCCGCTCACGGTGGAGGAGATCACGGTGGCCGGCGGCTCGGTGACCGGCGTAGCCACTGACCGGGGGGAGATTTCAGCGCCGGTGGTAGTGGTGGCCACGGGCGCATGGGCCCGGGACCTGCTCGATCCAATGGGCGTCCATGTGCCCGTCGAGCGAAGACGGCTCGACATGGCCATGCTAGAGCAGGCGCCCGGATCCCGCTGCCTGCACACCTCCGTCACCGACGGCAACTCCAACCTGGTGATCCGCCCCGACATGGGCCGTCGCGTCCTGGCGGTGGCCTACCCGCCGCAGATGCCCGCCGTCGACGACCCCCTCGCCGATGCGGGCGCCGGCCAGCACGCCGAGCACGCCGAGCGCATCCGGCGGGCCGTGGCCGAACGGCTCCCGGCCATGACGATCGCCCGGACGGTGTCGACGGTCAGCGGGGCCTACGACATCACCCCGGACTACCACCCCGTCCTCGGCTGGGCCTCAGAGATCTCGGCGGTGAGCGGCCTGTACCTGGCAGTCGGGTTCTCTGGCCACGGGCTCAAACTCTCCCCCTCAGTGGGCGAGATAGCGGCCTCCCAAGTGCTCGGGATCGAGCAGCTCGCAGGCGCGCCGCCGCTCGACGCGCGGGCGCTCAGACCCAGCCGGTTCGACGACGGCGACCTCATGCGCCTCGCCTACGGCCCCAGCGCCCGCGCATGAGCCGCCGACACCGACACGGTGGACCACACGCGCGTCCCGCAACCCCAGCACCCGCGCATGAGCCGCCGACACCCCGCTCCCCAAAGCGAACGAGCCAGCATCACCCCAGCACCCGCGCATGAGCCGCGGGCGCAGCCCCGGAGCGCGCGGGCCTCGGCGGGAGCCGTAAGCTAGCCGCCCGGCGCGGACCTCTACCCCGAGCGGGCGCAGCCCCGTCGCGCATGAGCCTCGGCGGGAGCCGCAAGCTAGGATTCTCGCCACCGTTGAGAGATCCGACCAGGGAGCATCACGATGGAGATCAGCGCCCAGAGGCAGAGCGGAACGGTCGTTGCCACGGTCGGCGGACGCATCGACAGCTCCAACTCCCGTGACTTCCACTCCGGCCTGGAAAAGGTGATCACCGGCGACGACCCTGCCGTGGTTCTGAGCTTCGAGAACGTCTCCTACATCAGCAGCGCCGGCATGAGAGTAGTCCTCCTCACCGCCAAGAGCCTGCGGAGCAGGGGGGCGGAGCTCGTCCTGTGCTCGATGAGCGACCCGATTCGCGAAGTGTTCAAGATCAGTGGGTTCGACAAGGTCATTGCGATCCACGGCTCACAGTCTGAGGCGCTCGCCGCAGTCGGCGCTTGACCGCCCGTCATCGATCGACAGAGAGGATTCGAACGACAATGAACAAGTCGCCGCAGAAACACAAGATCCTGGTGGTCGACGACGAGCCCGATCTCGAGCCTCTCATGTTGCAGCGCATGCGGCGCTATATCAGGACCGGCATGTACGAGTTCGTCTTCGCCCGCGACGGGGTCGAGGCGCTCGAGGCGCTCGACGCGGACCAGAGCATCGACATGGTCCTGTCGGACATCAACATGCCCAAGATGGACGGCCTCACACTCCTCGACAGGATTCCGGACGTGGCCCCGGACATCCGAGCTGTCATCATCTCCGCCTACGGCGACATGAAGAACATTCGTATCGCCATGAACCGCGGCGCCTTCGATTTTGTCACGAAGCCGGTCGATTTCGACGACTTGAAGTTCACGATAGACCGGACTCTGCAGCACATCCGAGAATGGAAAGAGGCTCTCAGCGCCCGCGACAAGCTCGTCGTGCTACAGAACGAGTTGAACGTTGCGAGCATGATGCAGCAGTCCATCCTGCCGAACAAGTTCGCCCGCAGCGACAAATACAAGCTGTTCGGCACCATGCAGCCGGCCCGCAACGTGGGAGGCGACTTCTTCGACGTGATCGGCCTGTCTGACGAGAAGGTGGGCCTGGCCATCGCGGACGTGTCCGGGAAGGGCGTGCCCGCCGCGCTGTTCATGATGTCGAGCCGCACGCTGCTGAAGGGGGCGGCCATGCGGGCCGGCGGCCCCGGAGCGGCCCTCAGCGAAGTGAACGACGTGCTCAACGAGGACAACGACGCCTGCATGTTCGTCACCATGATCTACGCGGTGTACGACCCGGCGACCGGTGTGCTCACATACGCGGACGGAGGCCACGACCCGCCGCTAGTCATCCACTCGGACGGCAACAGCACCCAGCTGCCGGTGACGGACGGCCTCGCCTTGGGCGTGCTGCCCGGATTCGACTATCTCCAGCACTCCTACGAGCTGTCGCCCGGCGAGACTGTCGTCCTCTACACCGACGGCGTGACCGAGGCGATCAACGCTGAGGAGGAGCAACTGGGGTTGACCCGCCTGCGGGAGGCGTTCGCGGCGAGCCCGCCGAACGATGCAGAGGACGCCGGCCATCGAGTCATAGACCTCGTCAACGAGTTCGCCGGCGATGTGCCGCAGTTCGACGACACTACGTGTCTGGTGTTGCGCCGGGAGAACTGACGGTCGCCGTGTTGTTCCTGATCGCCAACGCCGACGGCGAGGTGAGCCGGTCGAGCTGCGACGGAATGCCGGACCTGATCGCCGCGGTCGAGGCGCTGGGCGAGCGGGACGGCTGGCCGGGCGACCTGACCTTCCGGATCAGCCTCGTGATCGACGAGCTCACCCAGAACATTGTCGACTACGCGTACGGGGACGGCCCCGGCGACGTCGAGGTCGAGGTGACATCGGGGCCCGATGCCGTCACCGTCGAGATAACCGACGAGGGCCTCCCCTTCGATCCGCTGACCGACGCGCCCGAACCCGACCTGACGTCGCCGGTCGAGGACCGGCCCATCGGCGGACTGGGCGTACACTTCACCAAGACCCTGATGGACGAGGTGGAGTACTGCCGGGAGTCCGGGAAGAACCGCCTGAGGATCGTCGCCCGCAAGAAGTCGAGCGGGTAGGCGGCATGATCGGGTCCCGCCGGCGGAGCCGCCGATGGACGGCCGGAATCCGCTGGTCGACGACGGCTGCCGCTGCGACGCTGCTCGCCGCGTGCTCCGCGAGCGACGCAACCCACGAAGGCACGGTCCCGGACACTACCGTGCCCTCCGATCCGTCGGTCGAGTCGAGGAGCGAAGCTCCGGGCGTGTCAGACCAGCGGATCGTGTTCGGGCAGTCCGCCGCGCTCAGTGGGCCGGCTATGGAGTTGGGCAGGAACATGAGGCTCGGGATCCTGGCCGCATTCGACGAAGCGAACGCGCGCGGGGGCGTCGGCGGGCGCACCCTGGAACTGCTGTCCCTCGACGACGCTTACGAACCCGAGGAAGCGATCGTGGTGACCCGCCGTCTGATCGAGCAGGAACAGGTGTTCGCGCTCATCGGCGCGGTCGGCACTCCCACTTCACGGTCGGCGACCCCGATCGCCCGCGACGCCGGAGTTCCCTACATAGCGCCTTTCACCGGCGCAGCGTTCCTCCGCGACGACGAGTGGGACAACATCGTGAACGTACGGGCCTCCTACAACCAGGAGACCGAGGAGATGGTGGCCCGCCTCACCGAGGACTTCGGGATAAGCCGGATCGGTGTCCTGTACCAGAACGACTCGTTCGGGCGTGCCGGATACCGCGGCGTGCTGTCGGCCCTGGCCCGCCGCGACATGGCGCCCGTCTCGATCGGGATCTACCCGCGCAACACCACCGCGGTCAAGACAGCCCTGCTCGACCTGCGCCAAGGCAGCCCTGAGGCGGTGATCGCGGTCGGGGCCTACAAGCCAGTCTCCAGCCTCATCTCCTGGACGCGGCGCATGGAGATGGACGTGGTGTTCATGACGGTCTCCTTCGTCGGCAGCAACGCCCTGGCCCAAGAGCTGGGCCCGGACGGCGCCGGAGTGCTGGTCACGCAGGTCGTGCCCTTCCCGGAGGACGACTCGCGGCCCGTCGTGGCCGCGTACCTGAACGCCCTCGCCGCGCACGACCCCGGCGCCGAGCCCGGGTTCGTGTCGCTGGAGGGTTATCTGGCGGGGCGGCTGGTGATCGCCGCGCTGCAGGAATGCGGCACGGAGATCGACCGGTCCTGCCTGCTCGACCAGTTGATCGACCGCGGCGAGTTCGACTTGGACGGGTTCAAGCTGCGGTTCGGCGACGGCGACAACCAGGGCTCTGACGAAGTCTTCTTGACCGTGATCGGCTCCGACGGCGAATACCACCCGGTCCAAACGCTGCACGAGACCGCCCACTGGGTCGTGCCGTGAACTCGCCGCCCGACGACACCGACCCCACCCCCGCACCGGCCGACGACACCGACCCCACCCCCGCACCGCCCGACGGCGGCTCGACGAGGACTTCGGTCGGGTTCTGGTCGCGGATCTCCACCAAGCTCTACATGGGCATCGGCGGCGCGGTGCTCCTGACGCTGGCAGCCAGCCTGGTCGGATGGTTCTCGTTCAACCGAGTCGGCGACGTGCAGAGACGAGTCAACGAGGGCAGCGTCCCCGAGTTGGCCGCCGCATTCGGGGTCGCGCAGTACGGCGGGATACTCGCGAACGCCGCTCCCAGCCTGGCCGCCGCGACCGCGCCGGAAGAACTCATACAGGAGAGCGGGCAGATCGACCAGGCCGTGTTCACGTTCGAGCAGCAGATGGCGGTCCTCGAACAGAGCACCAGCGACGGTGCCGCGGTGGCCCGCATACGCAAGAGCGCCGACATGCTGATCGCCAACATCTCCGAGATCCGCAACGAGGTCTCCACCCGGTTCGACATCATCGAGCAGCGAAGGGTGCAGCAGGCGGAGCTAGCGAACCTTCGGACCCGGGTGGGCACCCTGCTGGTCCCCGCTCTGGACGACCAGCTCTTCTACACCCTCACCGGCTACTCGGACATCGGCGCCGCCGTCGGCGCCGCGCCCACCGCTCGATCCGAGCACCTCTCCGAAGACGAAGTGATCCGATACCGGCGCCTGGCCGAGCTCGAGGCGGACGCCAACAGCACCTCCGACCTGCTGGCCACCGCCTTCACCCTGTCGGACAAGAGTCTGCTCGAGCCGCTGAGGGAGCGCTTCGAAGTGGCCGTCAGCAGGATCGACCGGAACCTGGCGACGCTGGCAGGCACACGGTTCGGCACCGAGGCGGCGCCCATATTCTCCCGCCTGCACGAGCTGGGCCTCGGTGCCGGGAACTCGTTCGACCTCGCGGCGAGCGAATTCGGCATCGTAGAGCGCCAGGATGCGCTGCTCGACCAGAACAACGCGCTGGCGCTCACGCTGGTCACAGAGGTCGACAGCCTGGTGCGCACCTCGCAGGTGCGGGCCGCGGAGGCCACCACCGCCTCCGAGCAGGCCATATCCACGGGCCGAACACTGCTTCTGGCGATCAGCGCGGCCAGCATCATCGGTGCGCTGCTCATCATCTGGCTCTTCGTGGCCAAGGCCCTGGTTCAGCGCATCGCGCTGCTGTCGGACTGGATGCGGCGCATGGCGGGCGGAGAACTCGAGGTCACGGTTCCGATCGCCGGCCACGACGAGGTGGCGGACATGGCCGCCACCCTGGAGGTGTTCCGACGCCACGCCCTGGAGGTCCAGCGGCTCAACCTGGTCGAGCAGCTCGCCTCGGAGCTGCAAGGCAAGAACGCTGAGCTCGAAGCGGTTCTGGACGAGCTGCACAGGGCCCAGGACCAGATCGTGACGCGGGAGAAACTGGCCGCTCTGGGCGAACTCACCGCAGGCGTCGCCCACGAGATCAAGAACCCCTTGAACTTCGTGAAGAACTTCGCCGAGGCCTCCCAGGAGCTGATCGACGAACTCAAAGAACTGCTAGACGACGTCGGCGACGACATCAGCGACGACAACAAGAACTATGTCGACGAGATCGCCGGCGACCTGACCGGCAACATCGAGCGCATCCGCTCCCACGGCGAAAGGGCCGACCGCATCGTGCGCGACATGCTGATGATGGGGCGCGACTCCGGCGAGTGGCAGCTGACCGACATCAACAGTCTGCTGGAGCAGCACGCGCAGCTGTCGTTCCACAGCGCCCGGGCGCTGGACTCGGACTTCCAGCTCGACATCAAGCAGGACTTCGACCCGGACGTGGGCCAGCTCAAGGTAATCGCCCAAGACCTGGGGCGGGTGTTCCTGAACATGGTGACCAACGCCGGCCACGCCACCAACGACCGCCACCGTGCCGAGACAGCGGCCGGCAACCGCAGCTTCCAGCCGACGCTGTGGCTCTCCACGAACCGGTCCGACGACCACATCGAGATCCGCATCCGCGACAACGGCACGGGGATGCCCCCCGACGTGATCGAGAAGATCTTCAATCCCTTCTTCACCACCAAGCCGACCAACCAGGGCACCGGCCTCGGGCTGTCGATCTCCAGCGACATCGTCCGCCGCCACGGCGGCAGCGTCGCGGTGGAGTCCGAGGCCGGGGAATTCACCGAGATGCTCATCACGCTGCCGGTGGAGGCGCCCCGAGAGGCCGAACAGGCAGCGGGCGACTCCTGGGTCTAGAGCCCCGCGGGCGGCTCCTGGGGCCGGGGCGTCACCATCGGCGAGACTCCTCGGCGTATACATGGTCGGGCAGCTTGTAATCGATGTCGAGCTCCTGGAGGGCTGACACCTCGAGGAGCGTGCTGAACGCGCTGAAGTTCGACTCGCGGGTCAGCCTCGGGAAACGCTTCCGCATGAACCGGTGGTAGCGCCGCTGCAGACGGAACCACGGCAGCACGCCGAAGGTGCGGTTGGGCGGGTACTGCAGCTGATCCGCCATCGCGTTGCCGATCATGGCCCGCGACACCACGAATACGTACTTGGCGAGTTTGCGGCGGGCTTCCGGCTCGGTTATCCCAGCCACCAGCGGGGCCGAGTTCACCAGCGAATTGGCCAGAGCGACCGACTCGTCGCCCGGATCGGGCTCGCACAGGCCGCCGATCTTGAAGAGTTCCAAAGCGTCGAGGTAGTCGCGGTAGAGGATCGACCCGGGGATGCCCATCAGGTGCCCCGAGTACCGCCAGACCGCCATGAAGCTGTCACGCTCGGTGTCGTCGTAGCGGGTGCCGAGACGCCTCATGTGCTGCAGCATCCTCGCCGAGAAAGCAGTGAGCGCGTAGCCGACCTGGGCAGCGCTGAGCGGCTCGCCTCCGGCGGCGGTGTCCCACTCGTCGGACTGGTTGAACAGCAGCCGCACTTTGGCGTGTATCAACCGGATCCGCACTGAGAGCCTCCAACCGTCGCCGCGGGTCTCCAGACCGCCCGGCAGCAGTATCTCGATCATGTGGCGGTTGTTCTGTCGAAGGCGCCTCACGCCCTGGTCGCGCAGCCTCCCGGTGATGAAGAAAGACTTCGCGATGGTGGTCGAGAACCCTTCGACCAGAACGCCGCCCAGCATCGCTGCCAGGCACGCCGCCGAGTCCCGGTGGAAGGCGCGGACGCCGCCTTTGAACTCCTCGAAGTCGACCCAGTCCGGGACGGTCGCCAACTCCTCGACGAAAGCATGCACCGCGGCCGGCGCGTCCTTCAGCACGGCGTCGTCGGGATCCTCGATCGCCAACCGCATGAACTGGTCCGCCTCGCGCGACGGAACGTCGGCAAGTTGCGCCATCATCTCGTCGCAAACCGGGTCCCCGACCATCGTGTGGGCGATGTAGTTCCTGGCCCTGACAGGATCGACGGCCCGGGCCCGGTCGTAGGACACGGCGTAATCGGAGGGAACTACCAGCGATGCGCTCCCGTTGGCTGGCTCAGTGCTGGATTCGGTTGCCGAGTCATCCTGCACCATCAAAGGCGCGCCTTTCTGAGAATCTATCAGATCACAAACTACCCGAGCGTAACCTCGGAACGCCGAACGACAAAAACGGTGAAGGGCGCCTCAACTCCAAGGGTAGGGAGAATTGCTGACTGGATGAAGTCTGCCCTCGGCGTACCGCGACCACCGGAACGGCGCCAGCAGCGCCTGGGGCTCGCCCAGCAGCTCCCTGGCCACCAGCGAGCCGACGCCGATCATCTTGTAACCATGGTTCGAGTCGGCGATGAAGTAGGCGTTGTCGCAGAACGTGTCGAACACCGGGAAGTTGTCGGGCGAGAAGCTGCCGATGCCGCCGGAGGGTTCGGTGCTCATCAGATGGGACTTGCCCTCGAAGCGCTTCTGGCAGTGGGCCAGCGCCGCGGTCCAGGTGCGGTAGAAGTCGGCGCCCACGATGAAGTCGGGCGAGCCCGGGCCGTAGGGGTCGACAGCGACTTCGTCCGCCGGCTTGTCCACCACGTACGGCATGTAGCCGCCCTGCACCCCGCCGAAGCTGAAGTCGGGCTTGTAGTAGACGCCCCACGGACCCTCGGTGACCAGTCCGTGCTCGTCGTGGAGCGGGGCGTCGGTGTCGACGTGGACCACAGGCGGCATGTTGCCTTCGTTGTCGGTGAGGAATCCGGGATCGACCCTGAGGGTGCCCTCCTGCAGGCACATGTAGGTCCAGGCGGGCCGGCGATGGAGCCGGCCGTCGCCGCCGAGCACGTCGACGCTGACCGGAAGGTCGAGCATGGCCCATATCTGCTGCACCCAAGGACCCACCGCCACCACCACCTGCTCGCAGGCGACGGGACCCTGGTCGGTGAGCACAGCGGTGACCGTCCCGGCGGCGTCGCGGTCGAAGCCCTTCACGGTGACGCCGCCCACGACGCCGACTCCCTGCGCCTCGGCCTTGTGGAGCAGCCCTTTGAGTGAGGCCATGTTGTTGGCGTAGCCGCCCCGGTGCTCGTGCAGCACGCTGGTCACGCCCCGAGCCTGCCAGTCGTCGAAGATGCCCCGCATGTAGCGCGCCGACTCGGCAGCGCCCTCGATGAGCGTCGACGGGTAGCCGATGGCCCTCTGCTGCTCATGGATCGAGGCCACGTCGGACCGCATGGCCTCGTGGCTGATCTGCAGGTAGCCCACCGGATGGTAGGAGAAGGCCTCCGGGTCGCTCTCCCAGACGTCGACGCAATGGGCCATCAGCTCGCGCATGGCCGGCTGGAAGTAGTTGTTGCGCACGACTCCGCAGGCGATGCCCGACGCTCCAGCGCCGACACCGGTCTTGTCGACAACGACCACGTCGTCGCCCGACCCGCGGCCGGACGAACGCAGGCCGCGGGCCAGGTTCCAGGCCGTCGACAGGCCGTGGATTCCGGCGCCGACGATCACGTAACGCGCCGAGCCGGGCAGTCCCATTCGCGCCTCCTCCTCCTTTGTGTCCGGCCGTCCCCGCCCGGCGGCTCAATGGCCTCCAGCAGCGGCCCAGCCTTCCAGCACCGGCTGCTTCCAGCCGGCGCCCACGATCCGCGAGTCCTCCACCCACGGCCCGAGTTCCGCCTGGGGGAACTTGCAGTGGATGTCCTTGAGGGCGATCCCGTAGGAGTTGCCGTCGGTCAGGTGCCGGATCAGCACCTTGCGGGCGATCTCGTCCTCGCGCTCTGCGGGGATGTCGAAGTAGATCTTCAGGAACGAGTTCGAGTAGCGGTCGAACACCGCCGGCACACCGTCCTCCTGCAGCAGGGTGACGTCCTCGAGCCAGTTGATGTCGGGGCCCGGGGTGGCCGCCAGCAGGTCGATGCCCTCCACCAGCGACATGTCCTCCTGGTACGGGAACCGCTTGCCGGCCAGCACCTCCGCGTCGATGGCGACCGTGCGGGTCTCCCGGGGGCTCTCGCCCGTGCTCACCGATCCAGCCATGTTCAGGTTCCTCCTCCGGTCGCGCCGACGTGCCAAGCCCGCGACGCAGCTTCGATGATCCCGCTGACGCGCCGGACCGCGGCGTGGTGTTCGACCTCTTTGCCCTTGAAGCCCATCGAGCGGTTCACCTCGCAGCAGAGAGCCCGGCCCAGACCTCGCGGGCGACGGTCGGGGTGCTTGAAGCCCATCGAGCGGTTCACCTCGCAGCAGCGAGCAACAACATCGATATGCAGGGGGTGGCGCGGTGCTCCGTCTGCCATCTCACATGCCTCCGTCGATGACGTGCTTGTCGAACAGGTCCCTGATCTCCTG
This sequence comes from Acidimicrobiales bacterium, assembly GCA_965116865.1. Classification (GTDB taxonomy): domain Bacteria; phylum Actinomycetota; class Acidimicrobiia; order Acidimicrobiales; family Aldehydirespiratoraceae; genus Aldehydirespirator. Next base: position 2,480,577 of record OZ220727.1, read on the forward strand.
GAGCGTCCGCTCCTCGGTGACCCCGGGGATGTAGCCGGTGCCGGCCAAGGGCACCTTGGCCATGGCCGCGGCCTCGTAGGTGAGGGCGGCGAGGTCCTCGGGCTCCAACGAGTGGACGTCGGTCTTGCCGCAGGCCCGGGCCAGCATCTGCACCTCCATGGTGAGGGTGATCAGGAAGTTGTAGACCCGCAGCGCGGCCTCGTCGACGTCGAGGCGCTTGCGCAGCTCCACATCCTGGGTGGCCACCCCGACGGGGCAGCGGCCGGTGTGGCAGTGGTAGCACTCGCCCGCGGGCACGCCGACAGTGCCCTCGTAGTCGGTGACGCCGGGGATCTCCTTGTTGCAGTTGAGCGCCATCAAGGCGGCGGTGCCCAGCGCGACCGCGTCGGCGCCGAGGGCCAGGCACTTGGCGACGTCGCCGCCGTTGCGGATGCCGCCCGCCACCACCAGGTCGATGTCGTCGGCTAGGCCCACGTCCTCCAGCGCCCGGCGAGCCTCGGGGATCGCCGCCATCAGCGGGATGCCGGTCTCCTCGGTGGCGAGGTGCGGTCCCGCGCCGGTGCCGCCCTCGGCGCCGTCGAGGTAGACCACGTCGGGTCCGCACTTGGCCGCCATGCGCACGTCGTCGTAGACCCGGGCCGAGCCCAGCTTGAGCTGGATGGGGATCTGGTAGTCGGTGGCCTCGCGCACCTCCTGGATCTTGAGCGACAGGTCGTCGGGGCCGAGCCAGTCGGGGTGCCGGGCCGGGGAGCGCTGGTCGATCCCCGCCGGCAGCGAACGCATCTCGGCCACCTGCTCGGTCACCTTCTGGCCCATGAGGTGGCCTCCCAGGCCGACCTTGCAGCCCTGGCCGATGAAGAACTCCGCGGCGTCGGCCAGCATCAGATGATGGGGATTGAAGCCGTAGCGGCTCTGGATGATCTGGTAGTACCACTTGGTGGACAGGTCGCGCTCGGGCGGGATCATGCCGCCCTCGCCCGAGCATGTGGCGGTGCCGGCCATCGAAGCGCCCTTGGCGAGAGCCATCTTGGCCTCCAACGACAGCGCGCCGAAGCTCATGCCGGTGATGTACACAGGAATGTCGAGCTGCAGCGGCTTGGCAGCGAAACGCGAGCCGATCACCGTGGAGGTGTCGCACTTCTCGCGGTAGCCCTCGATCACGAACCGGGTGAGCGTGCCCGGCAGGAACACCAGCTCGTCCCAGTGAGGGATCTTCTTGAAGATCGAGAAGCCGCGCATCCGGTAGCGGCCCAGCTCGGACTTGACGTGGATGTCATTGATCACCTCAGGGGTGAAGATCCGGCTCTTGCCGAGGACGTCGGTGCTCTTGTTGACTGCGGTCATTCTGCGTACCCCCCCCCTCTAGTGGATGACGAGCTTGCGCTCGGAGGGCTCGAGCGCGTCGTAGTTGTGGAGCTGCTTGCCGCACACGAACTTCTGGAACGCGGGCGGGTCGCCGAGCCCGTGGACGCGGAACTTGCGCTCGATCAGCTCGGTGTCGGCGTCGTCCCACTCGCCGGGCACGCAGTCCACGCCCAGGGAACGCACCTTGCCCGCCACGTAGATCGCGCCGTCGTACATGGAGTCGCCCAGGTTCATGCCGGCGTCGCCGCAGATGATCTGGCGGCCCCGCTGCATCATGAAGCCGGTGTTGATGCCGACGTCGCCGGTGACGATGATGGTGCCGCCCTTCTGGTCGATGCCGGTGCGTGCCCCCACATCGCCCTTGACGATGAGGTCGCCGCCGCGGATGGCCGCTCCGGTGAGCGACCCCGCACTGCGTTCGACCGTCACCACCCCCGACATCATGTTCTCGGCCACCGACCAGCCCACCCGGCCGTTGACGGTGACCTCGGGACCGTCGATCAGGCCGCAGGCGAACCAGCCGGGGCTGCCCTCGAAGTGGATGCGGCAGCGCTTGAGAATGCCCACCGCCAGCGAGTGCTTCGACGCCGGGTTCAGCACCGTCACATCGCTGATGCCGTCGTTGTAGACGAGCTTGCGCAGCGCCATGTTGATCTGGCGGACGGTCAGGTCAGCCGCGTTGAAGCGGGCGCTGTCCCCGTCGACCTCGATGTTGTCAGGCATCTCGGCCTGGGGCTCCACCAGACCCCGTGCGTCGTAGCTGACGCCGCTGCGCGAACCTGCACCTGGCATCACTGCCCACCTCCGCGGCTGCAGGCCGGAGTCAGATCTGCCACACCAGCACCTCCCGCTCGTAGGGATCGCGGGTCTCCACCTCGCGATTCACCAGCGCCCTGATGGCCACCTCCTCGGTGGCCACCGCCACCAGCGGATCGGACTCGAACAGCACCAGCGGCTTGGCCGCCATCTCATCCTTGGCGATGCCCAGCTCGCTGCCGGTGACGCACACGTAGGTGAACACGCCGTCGAGGTCGTCGAGGCTGTGCTTCATGGCCGTCTCCAGTGACAGGCCCCGTGCCACGTGCTCGGCCAGGTAGACCGCGATTATCTCGGAGTCGCACTCGCTCTGGAAGCGGTGGCCGTGCTGCTCGAGGCGGCGGCGCCACTGGTGGTAGTTGGTGAGCTGGCCGTTGTGGACCACGGCCATGTCCGCGAACGGGTAGGCCCAGTAGGGATGGGCGCCGGCGAGATCGACCTGGGACTCGGTGGCCATGCGCACATGGCCGAGGCCGTGAGTGCCCCGGAACGAGCCCAGCTTGTACTGGCCGCTGACCGTCTCGGCGTCGCCGAGATCCTTGACGATCTCCAACGAGTTGCCCAGCGACAGCACCTCGCAGCCGGGAACGTCCTCCAAGTAGTCGGCCAGAGCCTTGAAGTCGCCGCCGTAGCGGACGGTCGCTCGGAAGGCGTAGCCGGTGTCGCTGCTGACCGTGGCCACCTCGGCGCCGATCTTGGCCAGGCGGCTCTCGATCTCGGCCCGGTTGCGCTCGAGGCGCTCCGCCATCCCGAAGCCGGCGATCTGGTTGGGCTCGGCCAGCACGAACCGGATCACGACGAAGTCGTCGACCGGTCCGTACACCGCGAAGCCGGTCGAGTCCGGCCCGCGGTGCTTCATCGACTGGAGCATGGCTGTGAGCTCCGCGCCGACGTCGGCCGCGCCGTCTCGGTGGATCACCCCTGCGATACCGCACATGGTGCTACCTCCTTGTTGAGGGCTATGTGTTGAGTTCCTGTCCCCGGCCTCGGGCCTGCTACGGAAGGACGTCCAGGTACTCCTCCACGTCCCAGTCCGACACAGTGGCCAGGAACCGCTCCCATTCGTCGTTCTTGTAGTGGAAGAACACCTTGGCCATCTCGCCCGGCAGCGCACCCATGACGACCTCGTCGCTGCGCAGGGCCTCCAGCGCCTCGCCGAGGGTGAGCGGGATCTTCTGAACGGGCTTGCCGGCCTCCATGGCCTCGTAAATGTTGCGCTCCTCCGGCTCGCCCGGGTCGAGCCCGCGGTCGAGGCCGTCGTCCATCGCCTGCAGCAGGCCGGCGAGCGACAGGTGCGGGTTGACCGCGCTGTCCACCGAGCGGTACTCGAAGCGGCCCGGGGCGCTCACCCGCAGGGCGGTGGTGCGGTTCTGGAAGCCCCAGTCCGCGAACACCGGCGCCCAGAAGCCGGTGTCCCACAGGCGGCGGTAGGAATTGACCGTGGGCGAGGTGAGGCAGGTCAGGGCCCGGACGTGCTCGAGGATCCCGCCGATGGCTTTCATGCCGACGGGCCCGGGCAGCTGCGGGTCGTCGCCGGAGGGCATGAACTTGTTGTTGCCGTCGGCGTCCCACAGCGAGATGTTGTGGTGGCAGCCGTTGGCCGACACCCCCATGAACGGCTTGGGCATGAAGCACGGGAAGGCCCCCTCCTCCCGGCCGACCTGCTTGCAGATCTGGCGGTAGGTGGTGAGCCGGTCGGCGGTGAGCTCGGCCCGGTCGAACATGAAGTTCAGCTCCAGCTGGCCGGGAGCGTCCTCGTGGTCGCCCTGGATCATGTCGAGGCCCATAGCTTCGCAGTACTCCACCACCTTGTGGATGAGGGGCTGCAGCTCGGCGAACTGGTCGATGTGGTAGCAGTTCGGCTTGGTCATGCCCTCGACGGTCGGCTTGCCGTCGTCTTCTGCCTTGAGCCACATCATCTCGGGCTCGCAACCGGCCCGCAGGTGCAGCCCGTGCTTGTCCTCGAACGCTTTATGGAGGCGCCGGAGGTTGCCCCGGCAGTCCGAGGTCAGGTAGGCGCCGCCGTCCACCTCCTCCTCACGGCCCCGGAACAGGGTACACCACACCCGTGCCGTCCTGGAGTCCCAGGGCAGGCGCATGAAGGTGTCGGGCTCGCCGATGCCGACAAGCTCGCGGGCCTCGGGTCCGTAGCCGATGTAGTTGCCGTGGCGGTCGATGAAGAGGTTGGCGGTGGAGCCGTACACCAGCTGGAAGCCCTTGCGGGCGATCATGCCGAAGTGCTTGGCCGGTATGCCCTTGCCCATGATCCGCCCCGTCACCGAGACGAACTGGCAGTACAGGTAGCGGATGTCGTCGGCCTCGATGCGAGCCTCCACCTCTCGGATCTGCTCCTCGCGCCCGTCGGCGGCGACGAACCTCTCTAGGTCAGTGGCCATTTCCCCCCCTGCGGGTGAGCTTGTGTTGCGGCGACACCGTAGCGCTCGGTGCGCGGCGCTCGCCATCGGACCTCGCGGCAAGCTCGACCCTACCACAACGCTCACCCATATGTCTAATCAGAGTAGTGACTCTTTCCTCATAGTAGAGCCGATCGATATGCGAGCGGGGCTGTCGGTCCACACCGGCGAACCGGAGGCCAAGCACAGGGGGCCTCGACGGCTTGATGAGCCATGCATGCCAGCTGCATGAGCGACCGGCGAACCGGAGGCCAGGCGCAGGGGGCCTCGACGGCTTCCAGTTCTTCGGCTGCGGGCTCGGCCACCACTACATCTTCGGGCAGCGCAAGCCGGGACGGACCGACGTCTGGGCCGACTTGCAGGCCAGTTGGCCTGCCGGACGCACCATCGCTGTCAGCGCAAGCCGGGACGGACCGACGTCTGGGCCGACTGCCTACCGCCCCCGGTGCCCGATCGGAGCGCCGCCGCAAGCGCGCCGCCGCGGCAGCCGGCTCTCGGGGCACGCCGGAGGCCGTGGCTGGCTCAGGGCGCGGGCACGGCCCAGCGGCGGATCCATGCGTGCATGGCAATGCCGGCGGCCACGCCGGCGTTGATCGAGCGGGTCGAGCCGAACTGGGCTATCGACACCACCTGCTCGGCCGTCGCCCTGGCCGCGGGTGACAGGCCCGGACCCTCCTGCCCGAACAGCAGGACGCACCGTTCGGGCAGGCCGGCGGTCTCCAGCGGCACGGCGCCGGGGAGGTTGTCGACGCCCACCACCGGAAGTTCCTCGGCCGCGGCCCAGGCGGCCAACTCGTCCACCGAGGCGTGGTGGCGGATGTGCTGGTACACGTCTGTCATCATCGCCCCGCGCCTGTTCCAGCGCCGCTGCCCCACTATGTGCACTTCAGCGGCAGCGAAGGCGTTGGCCGTTCGCACCACGGTGCCGATGTTGCGATCGTGCTCCCAGTTCTCGACAGCTGCATGGAAGGGGTGCCGCCGGGTGTCGAGATCGGCCTTGATGGCGGCGACACTCCAGTAGCGGTAGCGGTCGACCACGTTGCGCCGGTCGCCGCCGCGCAACAGATCGGGGTCCAGGTGCCCGCCGGCGGGCCACGGCCCGGCATGGGGCCCGACGCCGATCTCCTCGCTCACCGAGTTCTCCGCCGCCCGCCGTTCGCGCCCATCGCGATCAACGTAGCCGGGGGTCCGCTGCCAGAACCCCGGGTCGGCGACCGCCACGGCGATGCGCCCATCGCGATCAACGTAGCCGGGGGTCCGCTGCCGGAACCGGAGCGATCTAGTCTGGGAGCCGGTGAAGACCCGGGCTCGAAGACGCATCCGCCGCCATCCACACCTGGCAAGAGGCGCACCCAAGGATCCTTGGGGCCGCTTCTGGGCCGGTCTGAGCGTGCTCGTTCTGGTGACCGCAGCAGGCACATTCGGGTACCACCGGCTCGGCCTCACGGTGGAGGAGGCCCTCTACCAGACGATGATCACCATCACGACGGTGGGCTACGAGGAGATCGGCACGGTCACGGATAGCTACCGCGTGTTCACGATCCTGCTGATCATGTTCGGTGTGGGCACGGCCCTCTACACCCTGAGCGTTCTCATAGAGTCCCTCTTCGAGGGGCGGCTCGACGACGAGATCCGGAGGCGTCGCATGCAGAAGCAGATCGATCGGCTGAGCGACCATGTCGTGCTGTGCGGCTTCGGGCAGGTCGGGCGGGCCATCCACCGCGAGCTGGCTGCGGCGGACCGGGAAATAGTGGTGGTCGACCGTAGACAGCTCGATGCCGGGGAGTTGCGCCACACCGTCATCGGCGAGGCCACCGACGACGACATGCTGGTGGCGGCCGGCCTCCAGCGGGCCAGCACGCTGGTGCTGGCGCTCGACTCCGATGTCGACAACCTGTACATCGCCCTGACAGCCCGCTCGATGCGTCCGAGCCTGTTCATCGTGGCCCGCTCCAACAGCTCCTCCGCTGAGCCGAAGCTGCGCCAGGCCGGTGTGGACCGGGTGGTCAACACCCACGAGATCGGCGGATCGAGGATGGCCGCTCTGGTGCTGCAGCCCGACGTGGTCGAGTTCCTCGGGGTGGTCATGCGCGCCGAGGAGCTGTCGGTGCGCCTCGCCGAGACGCCCGTAACCGCCCACGGTCCGTTCGCCGGCCGGGCCCTGGCCGCGTGCGGGATCGACGAGTCCACCGGTGCGACCGTCCTGGCTGTGCGGCGTGACGGTGCGTTCGTGACCAGTCCGCCGGACGATTTCAGGCTCGTAGCCGACGATGTGCTGATAGCGCTGGGCACCAAGGAACAACTCGCCGACCTCAACTCCAGGGCAGCCGCGCAGGCGCAGGCGCACCGTGGTGGCGTCGGCTCGGTCGGGTAGCTCGAGCCGCTCGGTCGGGAGCCTCCAATCGTGCAGGCACCGCGGCGGTGGTGGTGCGCTCCGTCGTGTACCGGCGAGACACCGGGAGCCTCCGGTCGTGCAGGCGCCGTGGCGGTGGTGTGCTCCGTCGTGTGTCGGCGAGACACCGGCAGCCTCCAATCGTGCAGGCACCGCAGCAGTGCGCTCCGTCATGTACCGGCGAGACACCGGCAGCCTCCAATCGTGCAGGCGCCGCAGCAGTGCGCTCCGTCATGTACCGGCGAGACACCGGCAGCCTCCAATCGTGCAGGCGCCGCACCGATACCCGACTAATCCGGTCGGATTTGTCGCAATGGCACGTTAGCCTGTGGGCAGTCCATCACCGTTTGGAGGCAACCCATGGGACTGCGCATCAACGACACGGCGCCCGACTTCACCGCCGACACCACCGAGGGAGAGATCGACTTCCACGAGTGGGTCGGCGACGGATGGGCGCTGCTGTTCTCCCATCCGAAGGACTTCACCCCGGTCTGCACCACCGAACTGGGCGCGTTGGCCGGGCTGGCACCGGACTTCGCGGCCCGCAACTGCAAGATCATCGGCATCAGCATCGACGGCGTGAGCGACCATGTCGGCTGGTCGGCCGACATTGAGGCGGCTACCGGCAACGCGGTCGGCTACCCGCTGATCGGCGATCCCGAGCTTCATGTGGTGAAGCTCTACGACATGCTCCCGGCCGACGTCGGCGCCACCTCCGAGGGACGCACCGCGGCCGACAACGCCACCGCCCGCTCGGTGTTCATCATCGGCCCCGACAAGAAGATCAAGGCCACGCTCACCTACCCGATGACCACCGGGCGCAACTTCGCGGAGATCCTGCGTCTGCTCGACTCCGTGCAGCTCACCGCCGCCGAGCAGGTGGCCACCCCGGCCGACTGGCAGCAGGGCGACGATGTGATCATCGTGCCCGCCGTGTCGAACGAGGCCGCCGCCGAGAAGTACCCCGACGGCTGGGAGGCCCCCCTTCCCTACCTGCGGATAGTCCCCCAGCCCGGCTCCTGAGCTTCCGCGGCCCCCGCCGAGCGCGGCTCGGAACGAAAATCTGTCAAGAACCCACCGCACGGGTGGATTCCTGACAGCTAGATCCGCGGCGGGACGATGGTGACGCCGGCGGAGGCCATCTCCTCCAAGGCGGCCTCCGAAGTGTCGGAGGCGACTCCGGCGCAGTGCTCGACCAGCACCGACGCCTCGAAGCCGGCCGCGGCAGCGTCCAGCGCGGTGGCCCGCACGCAGTAGTCGGTGGCGATGCCCACCACGTCGACGGCCTTCACGCCGCGCTCGGCGAGCCAGTCCCGCAGGCCGACATCCTCACTGGACGTCGAGACTCCCTCGAAGCTGCTGTAGCCGTCGCTGTACTGGCCTTTGAGGAACACCTCGTCCAGCGCCACCTGCAGGTTCGACGAGAAGGCGGCGCCCTGCGTGCCGGCCGCGCAATGCACCGGCCACGACGTCACGAAGTCGGGGTCGGCGCCCGGTGCGGCGTAGTGCTCCCCCGGGTCGATGTGCCAGTCCTTGGACGCGACCACATAGTCGTAGCGGCCGCCGGCCCGGTCCAGGCCGACCAGGCCGGTGATGGATGAGGCCACCGCATGCCCGCCCTCCACCGCCAGCGAGCCGCCCTCACAGAAGTCGTTCTGCACGTCGACGATGATCAAGGCTCTCTGCATCTCGTCTCCTCCCCCGTCGGTTCGTCGAGCGTGCTCCGCCCGCGCCGGCCGGTGTCTCTGTCCGTTCGATGATTCTGCCGCGGCGGGCGCTTCCATGCCCACCCATTCGGTGGGTACGGCCGGAGAACGGCGGGGATGCGGAACCCGATCCTCGGGCCGCAGCCCCTCTCGCCGCTCCTCGCAGCGCCGACGAGCCGTGACGGGGTCGTCCTGCCAGACTCTGGCGCCTCCAGCCATCAGCACGACCTGGGGATCGTGGCTTTCCGCCCGCCCGGCCCCGCCCGCCCCGCCGGCGGGCGACAGCACCTCCGCTGTCCAGTACCCGGCCCGATCGCGGGTGCGATGCACCTGCTTGCGGCCGCCGACGGTGGTCTTGCCCGGCGACAGCTTGCCCACGGCCCGCAGGGGAGCGTCCACGCCCGCGCCGTCGGCGATGGCCACCAGCTTGTACACCACCGACGCGGTGGGATGGCCCGAGCCGGTCACCATGCTGGTGCCCACCAGGTAGGCGTCGATGGGGGCGGCCGCCTCCTCCAGCTCGGCTACCCGGAACTCGTCGAGATCCCCGGAGGCCACGATGCGGCAGCTCTTCGCTCCGAGCGAGTCGAGCAGGGCTCGTGCCCGGATGCTGGCTGCCAGCAGGTTGCCGCTGTCGATGCGGATCGCGCCGATGCCGGGGCCCACCGCCTGCACGGCCCGGCGGATCCCCTCCAGCGCGTCGAAGGTGTCGACCAGGTAGGTGGAGCCGATGCCGAGAGTGTCCCGCTGGGCCCGGAACGCCGTGCGCTCGTCGGGGTGGGCCAGCATGAAGGCGTGGGCGGTGGTGCCCCCGGTGGGGATGCCGTAGCGGCGGCCCGCCTCCAAATTCGACGTGATGTCGAAGCCGCCGATGTGGGCCGCCCGGGCTGCGGCCACAGCGGCGTCGGGGTCGGCGCGGCGGCTGCCGCCCTCTATGAGGAGGCGGCCGTGGGCCACGTCGCGCACCCGGGCCGCGGCCGAGGCCACCGCGCAGTCGTAGTTGAGGATCGACAGCACGACCGTCTCGAGCACCACGCACTCGGCGAAGCCGCCCTCCACGGTCAGCAGCGGCGAGTACGGGAAGAACAGCTCGCCGTCGGGGTAGCCGGTCACGGTGCCACTGAAGCGGTAGGACCGCAGCCATTCGACCACATCAGGGTCGGACACCACGCCCGCGGTGGTGAGATGATCGACTGTCGCCTCGTCGAAGCGGAAGCGCTCGACGGCGTCGATGACGCGGTCGGCGCCGGCGACTGCACCGTAGGCCCGACCGGCCGGCAGCCGGCGGGCGAACGCCTCGAACACGGCGCGGCGCTCGGCGATGCCGGACTGAAGGGCCGAGGCGACCATCGTGAGCTCGTAGTGGTCGGTCTGCAGGGCCATGGACCCACTGCGATCCACGACTCAACGTTACCGCCGGAGCCGGAAACCGAGCGAACAGGCGAGGAACCGAGACCCTGGAGGCCGTCGACGGCGGGCAGGAGCCGGAAACCGAGCGAACAGGCGAGGAACCGAGACCCTGGAGGCCGTCGACGGCGGGCAGGAGCCGGAAACCGAGCGAACAGGCGAGGAACCGAGACCCTGGAGGCCGTCGACGGCGGGCAGGAGCCGGAAACCGAGCGAACAGGCGAGGAACCGAGACCCTGGAGGCCGTCGACGGCGGGCAGGAGCCGGAAACCGAGCGAACAGGCGAGGAACCGAGACCCTGGAGGCCGTCGACGGCGGGCAGGAGCCGGAAACCGAGCGAACAGGCGAGGAACCGAGACCCTGGAGGCCGTCGACGGCGGGCAGGAGCCGGAAACCGAGCGAACAGGCGAGGAACCGAGACCCTGGAGGCCGTCGACGGCGGGCAGGAGCCGGAAACCGAGCGAACAGGCGAGGAACCGAGACCCTGGAGGCCGTCGACGGCGGGCAGGAGCCGGAAACCGAGCGAACAGGCGAGTTGATCGGCTGCATACGGGCGAGGCCGTGGCCCGAGCGGCCCGTTAGCGCAGCGAACGAGTGCGGCGGGCCTGCTGCCTGCTCCGTAGGCTCGGCGGCGATGATGAGCGCGTGGAGAGTCATGCATTCCATGTCGGCGGACCGCTCCGCTCTGGAGGGCAGGACGATCACCGCCGACACGCGTCGCCGGGTGTGGGGCTTCGCCCGTCCGTACCGCGCCGCGGTCGCCGCTTTCATGGCCACCGTCGTCGCGTCCACGTTCCTGGGGCTGCTGCCCCCGCTGGTGGTCCGGGAGATCTTCGACTCCGCCATCGCCACCGGTGACGGCGGCTACCTGAACCTGCTGTTCTCCGTGCTCGTCGCGGCCGCCGCTGGTGAGGCACTGCTGTCGCTGGTGGAGCGCAGGCTCAGCTCCGGCATCGGCGAGGGCCTGATCCTCGATCTGCGGCTGCGGCTGTTCGACCATGTGCAGCGCATGCCGTTGGCGTTCTTCACCCGCACCCAGACCGGCACCCTGGTGAGCCGGCTCAACAACGACGTCATCGGCGCCCAGCGGGCCTTCACCGGCACGCTCGGCACGGTGGTGGCCAACGTCATCACCCTGGTCGGGACGCTCATCGCCATGTTCGTGCTGGAGTGGCGGCTCACCCTGCTGGCGGTGGTGATCCTGCCGGTGTTCGTGCTCCCGGCCCGGTGGGTGGGACGGAGGCTGCAGGCCGTCACCCGGGAGGGCATGAACCTCAACGCTTCGATGAACAACACCATGACCGAACGGTTCAACGTGGCCGGCGCGCTGCTGGTGAAGCTGTTCGGTCGCTACCACGACGAGGCCGCCGACTTCGCCGACCGGGCCGGACGGGTGCGAGACATCGGGGTCCGCAGCGCCATGTACTCGAGGGTCTTCCTCGTCGCGCTGACCCTGGTGGGGGCCGTCGGAACGGCCGTCGTCTACTGGCTGGGCGGCCACTTGGCCATCGACGGCGCGCTCACCGCGGGCACGCTGGTGGCGCTGGGCCTTTACACGGTGCGCATCTACGCGCCTCTGACCAGCCTGTCCAACGCCCGGGTGGACGTCATGTCGGCGTTCGTGAGCTTCGAGCGGGTGTTCGAGGTCCTAGACACCCCCAACCCGGTCACTGACTCCCCCGACGCCAGCGATCTGACAGACCCGCAGGGGCGGGTCGAGTTCCGGGGCGTGCATTTCGCCTATCCAGCTGCCGACGGGACCCCCGAGTCGCTGGGCTTCGACACGGCCCGCGCCCGCGACGGCTCGGCGCCGGCCGCTTCGTTCGGGTCGTCGGGCGAGGCTGCCGTTTCGGACAGGCCGGGTGTGGTGACTGGCAGTGTCGGGTCCGCTTCGTTCGGGTCGTCGGGCGAGGCTGCCGTTTCGGACAGGCCGGGTGTGGTGACTGGCAGTGTCGGGTCCGCTTCGTTCGGGTCGTCGGGCGAGGCTGCCGTTTCGGACAGGCCGGGTGTGGTGACTGGCAGTGTCGGGTCCGCTTCGTTCGGGTCGTCGGGCGAGGCTGCCGTTTCGGACAGGCCGGGTGTGGTGACTGGCAGTGTCGGGTCCGCTTCGTTCGGGTCGTCGGGCGAGGCTGCTGTTTCGGACAGGACCGCAGAGCCGGCCGAGGTGCTGGTGGACATCGATCTCGATATCGCGCCGGGACAGACGGTCGCGGTGGTGGGCCCGTCGGGGTCGGGCAAGACCACGATGGTGTCGCTGGTGCCCCGCCTGCACGACGTCACCGCAGGAGCGGTGCTGGTCGACGGCGTCGACGTGCGCCGCCTGACCCAGGCGTCACTGCGGGCCGCGATAGGGACCGTCACCCAGGACCCCCACCTGTTCCACGACACGGTGGCCGCCAACTTGCGGTACGCCTGCCCCGCCGCCGCGGACAGCCGGCTGGTCGAGGCCTGCCGAGCGGCCCGCATCCACGACGTGATCGCGGCCCTGCCCGACGGATACGACACCGTGGTGGGCGAGCGGGGCTACCGGCTGTCGGGCGGCGAGAAGCAGCGGCTGGCCATCGCCCGGATGCTGCTCAAAGATCCGGCGATCGTCATCCTCGACGAGGCCACGTCGCATCTCGACACTGAGAGCGAGGCCCTCGTCCAGGAAGCCCTGACCGGGGCGCTCAGGGACCGCACCTCCCTGGTGGTGGCCCATCGCCTGTCCACCATCGTCGACGCGGACATGATCGTGGTAGTCGACGGGGGCCGGATCACCGAGACGGGCACCCACGACGAGCTGCGCCTCGCCGGAGGACTGTACGCCGAACTGTACGAAGGCCTGCTGCGAGCCGAGACCGCCGAGCGGCCAGGTGCCGAGCGGATAGGCAGCGGCGGATGAGCCACTGCTGGAGGCGCCCAGCGAGGCCGTGGCCGGAGCGACGACGCCGCCGCGCTCGTGGCCGCAGATCTCGTCACTGCTGGAGGCGCCCAGCGAGGCCGTGGCCGGAGCGGCCAGCGAGCGAAGCGAGCAAGAGCGGGAATGGCAGCCGGCTACGACAAAGTTACGTGCGGGCGGCGCCGTGAGCGGCCCGATCGGAACGGACCTGACGTTGACGGTTCGTGGACGGCGTCGGCGAGTCGGTAAGGCTTCCAGGTGAGCGGCCCGATCGGAACGGACCTGACGTTGACGGTTCGTGGACGGCGTCGGCGAGTCGGTAAGGCTTCCAGGTGAGCGGCCCGATCGGAGCGGACCTGACGTTGACGGTTCGTGGACGGCGTCGGCGAGTCGGTAAGGCTTCCAGGTGAGCGGCCCGATCGGAGCGGACCTGACGTTGACGGTTCGTGGACGGCGTCGGCGAGTTGATAAACCCCGACCGCGCTGTGGGTGGACGGCGGCCGCGGCGTTGATGGTTTGTGGGCGGCGTCGGCGAGTCGGTAAGGCTTCCAGGTGAGCGGCCCGATCGGAGCGGACCTGACGTTGACGGTGGGCGAGCTGGCCCGGGTGCTCCGCTGGACCCTGGACGAGGCCTTCCCTTGCGGGGTCTGGGTGACCGGAGAGATCGACGGCATCAGCCGGGCTCGCAGCGGCCACGTGTACTTCAACCTGGTCGAGCGCGCCGAGCACGCCGCACCCGGCGCCCCGCCTGCGGCCTCGCTGAACGTGGTGCTGTTCCGCGACGACAAGGACCGGGTCAACTCCACGATCAAGCGCCACGGCAACGCCATCCGCATGGACGACGGGCTCCGGGTCCGTGTGCGGGGGATGCTTGACTTCTACCCGCGGCGGGGACAGCTCCAGTTGCGGATGACCGCCATCGACCCGGCCCATACGCTGGGGGCGATCGCCGCCGACCGGGCGGCGCTGCTGCAGGTCCTGGCCGCGGAGGGGATCCTGCGCCGCAACGCCGGCGCGGTCCTGGCTCCGGTGCCGCTGCGGGTGGGGCTGGCGACCTCGGTGGGCAGCGCCGCGCACGCCGACGTGTTGCGGGTGCTGGCCGGCAGCGGCTTCGCCTTCCAAGTCTTCGAGACGGACACGCCGGTGCAGGGCGCCGCTGCCCCCGAGGCCGTATCCGCCGCGATCGCGGCGGCCGCGGGCGCAGACGTCGATGTTGTGGTGCTGGCCCGGGGAGGCGGCAGCCGCACCGACCTGGTCGTCTTCGACCACGAACTGGTGGCCCGGGCCATCACTGCCTGCGAGCGTCCGGTCTTCACCGGCATAGGTCACGACACCGACCGCAGCGTGGCCGACGAGACCGCCCACACCGCCTGCTCGACACCCACGGCCGCAGCCCGGGCCGTGGTGCAGCGGGTGGAGGCCTGGCTGGAGAGGCTCAACGACACGGGCCGCTCGATCGCGGTGCGGGGCCGTCGCGCCTTGGCCGCAGCCGAGCACCGCACCGGCAGGGTGGCCGTCGATGCGTCTCGGGGCGCGGCCGCAGCGATGGGGAGGGCCGAGCGCAATCTCGACACGGCCGCCCAGCGTCTCGCCCACACCGGACGGGCTGCCACCACGCGTTCCGGTCGGCGAGTCGCGGCGGTCTCCTTGCGGCTGGCGCAGGCCGGGTCGGCGGCCGAGCGGCGGGCCGGCGGCCGCCTCGACCGGGTCTCGGCCCGGTTGTCGGTGTCAGGCCGCCACGAGATCCGCCACGCTCAGCGACGCCTCGACGTGGTCGCTGCCCGGGTGCGAGCCTTCGACCCGGCCCTGATTCTGGGCCGGGGCTGGTCGCTGACCCGCCGTCATGACGGGGCCCTGGTGCGTTCGGTGCAGGACGTGTCGCCCGGCGACGACATAGTCACCCACCTCTCGGACGGCACGCTGGACAGTACGATTCGAGCCTTAAGCGACGCTGGCGAGCCGCGCCGTCCTGGACCGCCGGCAGCCGCCAGTCGGGACAGTACGATTCGAGCCTTAAGCGACGTCGACGAGGGCCGGAACCGATGAGCACAGATCAGTCCGCCGACGGCGACACCGGGCGGAGCGAGCCCGGGTACGCAGCGGCCATGGCCGAGCTCGAGCAGATCCTGGAGGAGCTGGAGAGCGAGGATCCCGACGTCGACTTGTTGGCCAGCCGGGTCGGGCGGGCCGCCGGCCTCATCGAGATCTGCCGGCGGCGCATCACCGACGCGGGCGTCCAGGTGGAGCGGGTCGTGGCCGCGCTGCAGTCGGGGGCCGGAGTGTGAGCGCCCCGGCCGGCGAGAACCTAGGAGACCGAGGGGACCCACAAGCCGTCAACCCCGCGAGGGGTGCGAAGGTCGCCGCGTGACAAAACGCAAGACTTTCGGCAACGGCAGGCAGGCGAGTCCGGCCGATGCGGGCAAGGCCGCGGCCCGAACGGCCCTTGAGCGCGGCGAGCGGGAGCGGGAGGCGCCCCGCCGCGGCGCGACGGGCTCGCATTTGCCCGCGCCTCTCCTGAGTCCTCTCCCGAGTGCCGGCTGCCACGGCGGGTTGGAGGGCGGGGCCGGTCGGTGTCTCTGAGTCCTCCCCCTGAACTGGCCGCCGTAGCGGCCAGGGTGCAGGCCCGTATCGCTGAGATCCTGACCGCCGAGCGCCGCACATGGGCTGCTCTGGACCCGAGCCTCGACGAGCCCCTCGGCGATCTGGCCGACATGGTCCTCGGCGGAGGCAAGCGCATCCGGCCCGCCTACTGCCACTGGGGATGGCTGCTGGGCGGCGGCGACCCCAGCGGCGGCGGCGCGCTCGACGGCGGATGCGCCCTGGAGATCCTCCACGCCTTCGCGCTGGCTCACGACGATGTGATGGACGGCTCCCGCACCCGGCGGGGCGTGCCCACCGTGTGGTGCAAGTTCGTGCAGCGCCACCGCGACCGAGGCTGGCTCGGCGAGGACCGGCGCTTCGGCGAGGCGGCTGCCGTGCTGGCCGGGGACATGGCCATCGTGCTGGCCGATCGCACGCTGGGCCGGGTGTCGCCAGAGACCCGAGCCGTGTGGGACGAACTGCGCACGGAGCTGAACATGGGCCAGTACCTCGACGTGGTCGGAGGCGCCCGCGGTAGCGTTGCCGAGGACGAGGCCCGCAAGATCATCGAGCACAAGACGGCCCGCTACACGGTGGTGCGGCCCCTCCAGTTGGGCGCCGCGCTGGCCGGGCGGCCCGATCTGGCCGAGCCCTTGGCCCGGCACGGTCGTCCCGTCGGCATGGCCTTCCAGATGCGCGACGACGTGCTGGGCGCCTTCGGAGACCCCGCCGCCACCGGCAAGCCCGTCGGCGACGACCTCCGCGAGGGCAAGCCCACCCTGCTGATGGCCCTGGCCAAGGCAGCCGCCACGCCGGCGCAGCTGGCGGTGCTGGACGCTGTCGGCACGGCAACGGACGACGAGACTGTGGCCGCAGTCCAGCAGGTGATCGTCGACACGGGGGCCTTGACCAGCCTCGAGGAGGAGATCGCCGGGCTTCTCGACGAGGCCTTGGCCGCGCTCGAGCTGTTGCCGGACGTGCCCGCCGCCAAGCAAGCACTTGCCGCCACCGCCCGCTTCGTAGCCCTGCGCCAGGCGTGAACCGATCCCAACCCTGTGTGTCGTTGCGAGAATGCTTGGCAACACGATCGGTGGCGTTGAGCACAGTGGGACTGTGGGTGCAGTTCGGCAGAACCGGGTGTCGTCGCCGGGTCGGACGTCTCTGCCCGCGGCGGCGCTGCATCGGTGGGATCTCCACGGCGGGGGGCCGGTCGATCTGATCGGCCTCGGCTTCGCGGCGCTGACACTCGACGTCCGGCAGCCCGACCCAGACTCTTGAGCCTGGGTCGCCGGGTTGGGGGGAGGCAGCCCGGCCGCCGTGGCCGCCAGGGAGCGTGATCCCGTTGGATGAAATCACCGAGCGGCTGGAGCCGGCTGCTGGGGTTGTCAGGGAGCGTGTCGTGTTTGGTTCACCGGGTTGGGGGGAGGCAGCTTGGTTGCTGGGGGCCACACTGGAGGCGTGGGAGACGGTGCCGCGCCCGCGGCCGACGAGGTGCGCAGGGAGGCGGCCCGGCGACGCACGTTCGCTATCATTTCGCACCCCGACGCGGGCAAGACGACGCTCACCGAGAAGTTCCTGCTCTACGGCGGGGCGCTCACCGCCGGAGCGGGCTCGGTGAGAGGCAAGGGCGACCGCCGGGCGACGGCCTCGGACTGGATGGAGATGGAACGGCGCAGGGGCATCTCGGTCACCTCGGCGGTCGTGCAGTTCAGCTACCGGGACCGGGTCTTGAACCTGCTTGACACACCGGGCCATGGCGACTTCTCCGAGGACACTTTCCGGGTGCTGTCCGCGGTGGACGCCGCGGTGATGGTGCTCGACGGGGCCAAGGGCATCGAGTCCCAGACCCGCAAGCTGTTCGAGGTGTGCCGCAACCGGGAGATCCCCATCGTGACGTTCGTCAACAAGTGGGACCGTCCGGCCCGAGACCCCCTCGAGTTGCTCGACGAGATCGAGGACCAGCTCGTGCTCGATCCGGTGCCCGTCACCTGGCCTGTCGGCGAGGGCGAGCGCTTCAGCGGCCTCATCGACCGGCGCAGCGGCGGCTTCGTGCGTTTCGGCCGCACCGCGGGGGGCGCGGCCGTCGCCGGCGAGGAGGTCGTGGACCCGGTGCGGGCCGAGGCCGAGGAGGGCGCGGTCTGGCACGAGGCGCGTGAGGCGCTGGAACTGCTAGACGCGGCCTCCGCCGAACTCAGTGTCAAGCGGTTCGAGGCGGGCGAGCTGTCGCCGGTGTTCTTCGGCTCGGCCCTGACCAACTTCGGGGTGCGGCTGCTGCTCGACGCCATCGTCGACATGGCCCCCGCGCCCGGTGCCCGCTTCGACGTCGGCGGCGACCCCCGGGCCGTGGACTCGCCGTTCAGCGCGGCTGTGTTCAAGGTGCAGTCCAACACGGACCCCGCGCACCGCGACCGGATCGCTTTCCTGCGGGTGTGCTCGGGCCGCTTCGAGCGGGGCATGGCGGCTGTCTGCGGCGACTCCGGCAGGGCGGTGGCCACCAAGTATGCCCACACGGTGGTGGGCCGCGACCGCAGCACCGCCGAGGAGGCCTGGCCCGGCGACGTGATCGGTCTGGTCGACGCGGTCGGCTTGCGGGTCGGCGACGCCGTGCATGCCGCGGGCGCGTCCGTTCGCTGGCCGACGGCGCCTTCGTTCGCGCCGAGCAGCTTCCGGGTGGCTCGCTGCTCCGACACGTCCAAGGTCAAGCAGTTCCGCGCCGGGGTGCGGCATCTCGACTCCGAGGGTGTGGTGCAGGTGTTGCGCCGCCTCCAAGGCGGCGAGAGCGCGCCGATCCTGGCCGCGGTCGGGCCGTTGCAGTTCGACGTGGCCGAGCACCGCCTCCGCAACGAGTTCGGCGCCCCGGTCGAGCTGGTGTCGGCACCGTGGACCGCGGCCCGGCGCACCGACGAGGCTTCGGCCGCGGTGCTCGGTGCCATGTCGGGGGTGGCGGTCGTCGAGCGGGTCGACGGCGGCGAGCTGCTGGCCCTGTTCGAGAGCCCCTACTGGTTGGCCCGTCTCAAGGCCGACCACCCGGAGCTGACCCTGGAGCGCCTCATCGGCGAGGGCTGGGTGTGACAGCCACAGACGTTGTCCCTGCGAGGACCGTTCCCGACTCCGGCACTGGTGAGCTGACGGGGATTTCGGGCACCCTGGAGATTGATGACCGCGAAGGGCAGCACTCGTACGTTCTCGACCACGAACTGCCATGAGCGGCCGGTACCTGGTGATGCCGCGGGGGATCAACGTCGGAACTGGTAACCCGGTGCCGATGGCCGAGTTGCGCTCGAAGCTCATCGGGGCTGGTCACTACCATGCCTGCAAGCTCCACGACTGGGACTCAGCCCACAGCGTCCACATTGCGCTCACTTGCGATCACAACTAGAGGTTGCCGGCTATTGGGGCACGCTGGCGATGAACCAGCGTAGAGCAGGAGCTTCCCTGTCGCGATCCTCAATGATCTCATCAGGCGCCGGCACCGTGATCGTCTCGACTCGGGCGATCACGAAGTCGCGGCCTACGCCTAGCTGGGCCCAGGGCTCTCCCTCGGTGATTCCGAAGGCGTCGGGAAGGTCCTGCCATCCCCAGCGGATGCCGTCAGTCGACCAGCCCAGCCACAAGTGGACCCCGGTGGGTTCAGGAACGCGTTCGAAGTCTCGCCACACCGGAAGGCCGCCGATGGTGCTCGCCTCCAGTTGGCCTTCCAGCGACGGGAAGGCGGTCATGGCTACGCCGGCTTGTCCCGCCGCGAGGGTCCATGTGGGGAAGAGTCCCTCGAAACTTGCGGTGGTCGATACCGGTTGCCCGTTGTCGACTCGCTGCACTCTGAGGACGTCGTCGACGGAGGTCACCGCGAACCAGTTGTCTGTGGTGTACACGTCGTAGTCACGAGCGATGACTGTCGGGTCCGTACGCTGGCCCGGCAGCTGCGTGGTCGCGCCGTCACTCCATACCAGCCGCATCGACTCGACGTCGGGGCACGCAATGCCCGGATCGTCAGAGACCTGGTAGCCCCAGATCTCTACCACGAATCCGTCAGCGGTCAACGACGCCGAGTCCACGGCCAGGAACCGGATGCATGCAGGAGAGCCGGTGTCTGGATCAGCAGGGATGTCCAGAGTGATCTCGATCCAGCTGGCACCCAGGTCGTCGCTGATGAACATCCGATCCCTGAAGTCTTGACGTGGGGATGGTTCTCGGGGTTCAGCGGATCCGTGGGTCCGGCCGTGTGCCAGCCAACGATCGCCGGAGTTGTCGATACCGCGAACGACGATTCCTTCCGGCAGCGGCAGTTCGGTCCAGTCGGTGCCGTCGTCGGTGTAGACGGCTCTCACGCCGTCCAGGACGTATTCGTCACCGGTGGCCCAGGCCCGAGCGATGACACGCCCGCTGTCAAGCGACGTGAAGTTGAACAGATCGGCAAAGCCCGGAGCGATCTCCGTCCACTCCAGAACGGAGCCGGTCGACAGGTCTTCAGGAGTTGGGAGCCCGGACTCTTGCGGTTCGTTTCGATGGTTGTTGTCAGGTTCGGGTTCGCTCGTGACGGGCACAGCCTCGCTGTTCGGTTCAAGAACCTGTTCTGTCCGCTCCAGAACGGAGCCGGTCGATAGATTCTCAGGGGTTGGAGCCCCGGACTCTTGCAGTTCGTTTCGATGGTTGTTGTCAGGTTCGGGTTCGCTCGTGACGGGCACAGCCTCGCTGTTCGGTTCAAGAACCTGTTCCGTAGTAACCGGCACGGTCGTTGTGTTCTGGCCGTACAAGGCGTTCCAGCCGATTGCACCCCCGCCCACTGCCAAGACCGAGGCGGCCACGGTCGCGACGGCACGCTGGGCAGTTCGTACTCTGGCGCGAGCCGCGTCCGATCGACTATCGCCTCGCCGGTTCAAGGATCGGTTTGCTGGTTGTGATATGTCTCCAGCCATCTATAGATCACTCTCCGAAGATCGGATAGGCTCCGGTCACCGGCGCCCCGAGGCTCGGTGGCGTCCCAGCTTTGGCGTCACGGCGGTGTGGGGCGCAGGCTCGGATGGTCATGTTGGCCGCTTCTGGGACAGCTGCGGCGTGCTGATGTTGTCGGTGCCGGCGGGTCGGTGGAGCCGGCGGCGAAGACCGGCGGAAGCGTAGCAGCCGCGTGAGGCCCGGTCGAGCACGGCCCCCCTACAGGCGGACCCTGTCAGCTGCCTCAATTTCCACCACCCGGTGGAACGCTGCATGGAGATCGCCAGCGACCTCACCTATGACAGGACCAAGACGTTCAAGACGCTCGTAGACAACGCTGAGAACCTGATCGAGGCGCTACAGGAGTGCGAAGGCGACGCGAGAGAACTCCATCTGCCCTTCTTTGTGACGTTCGCGCGTCAACCCCACGGCGTTGCCTTCCGAATCAGGAATGCGGAGCCGTATGAGTTCCTGGCGGTCAACGCTCATCTCATCTTCGGTGACCGCATCGGTGACCGCCGCCGAGAGTTCACCGCGCTGATGGAACTGCTGAAGAGCCGACTCGCTGACGACGACAGCATCAACCTGATCCTCACGGGCGACCTCAACTTGGACTTCGATGACCCTGTGAAGGACCACGCCTGTGTTGACAAGGACATCTTGAAGCGGTTCTATTGCACGCACCACCCTCTCAAAATGGAGAGGATCAAGCATCCATCCCTCGGAGGCGCTCCAGGTGCCCCGATCAATTCAGCGACGGGACACTAGTCACCAAGGCTCAGCCCCGAAGTCCACCACATCGCGGGACGCCCCCGCTCGAACCCGTCGGCCATATCGAAGACATCTCTTGACAGCAAGGCATCACTTGATGCTATGCTGTCAACATGCGTACTACGGTCACACTCGACTCCGACACAGAACAGATCGTCCGCCAGCGGATGGTTGAACGTCGGATCTCGTTCAAGCAGGCCCTGAACGACCTGGTCCGCGAGGGCCGGGGCTCTGCTGACGGGCTCCACCAGTTCAGAACGACGACCCGACCGATGGGGCACGCCAAAGTCGGCCTCGACAAGGCGCTGCGCCTTGCCGGCGAACTCGAGGACGGCGAGCTCGCCAGCAAGCTGGAGACCGGATCTTGAAGCTCGTAGACGCCAACGTCTTGCTGTACGCGGTCAACCGGGACGCGCCGCAACATGCCTCGGCCAGGGACTGGCTTGACGAAGCGCTCAGCGGCGGTGCCCGGGTGGCGTTCTGCTGGGTAGTGCTGCTGGCGTTCCTGCGGCTGTCCACCAACGAACGGATCTTCGATGAGCCGCTGTCCGCGATCGACGCGATCGCACAAGCCGAGGACTGGCTGGCCCAGCCCGCCGCCGTCCTCGTGGAGCCGACGGCACGTCACCTCGGCGTCGTCCAACAGCTGCTGGCACCGCTCGACACGGGCGGCAACCTCGTCAACGACGCTCACCTCGCCGCCCTCGCCATCGAGCACCGCTGCACAGTCATGTCCTACGACACGGACTTTCTGAACTTCAACGGCGTGAAGCTGGAGACCCCGACCACCTGAGAGTCCAGCCCGGCCGTGTCCTCCGAAGCCGCCCACCGCCGTTGATACTGCGCTGCCGGCCAGGCAGCCGCAGGCTCTGAAATCGCGCAGCGGGCTGGGCTTTAGCGTCGGGCGGTAGCGGGGCTTGCGTCTTCGGCAGCGGCGCGGCAGAAGCCTCCAAGACCCCTCGGGCAGCCCGCGGCGACGCCAGGCGAGTTCCGCGCCGTTTGTGGCGGCCGGCCAGCCGTTCGCTCGCGCCGCGAGCGCGGAGCGGCGACGCCAGGCGAGTTCCGTGCCGTCCGTGGCTGTTGGCGCTGTCGACTTCCAAGTCTGGGGACTGCTGACAGCGTGACCAGCCGCCGGTGCCGGCAACCCTGCATCCCACGTTCACGCGAAAGGCCAGGAATATTGAGGAACACATGAGAGTGGGGGGTGGATGATGCTCCTATATGTGTCAAGTCAAGCGGCGGGGGTTTGGGTGTTGAGCCAGTTTCGGTAGGCGGGCACGAGGTGGTGGTTGGGTGTTTTGCCGTGTTCGATTCTGGAGATGGTGCTGGGCCAGGTGTTGAGGCAGTCGGCGGCGTGTTGGAGGGTGGCTCCGGCTTGTTGGCGCTGTGTTCGCATGTTGTTGGTGGTGTTGGTGGTGTTGGTGGCGGGTTGGGGGTTGGTGAGCAGCCGGTAGACCTCGCGGGCGATGTAGCGCTTGAGGCAGCGGATGGTCTCGCGGCGGGTTTTGCCTTCGGTGTGGCGGCGTTGGGCGTAGGCGCGGGTGGCCGGGTCGGTGGAGAGCCGGACCATGGCGATGCGCCACAGGGCGTGGTTGGCTTGGCGGTTGCCGCCTGTGTTGAGGCGGTGGCGGGTGATCTTGCCCGAGGAGGCCTCCACGGGGCTGGCGCCGCACAGCGCGGCGAAGGAGGCTTCGCTTTGGAGCCTCTGGGGGTTGTCGCCGGCGGCGATGAGCAGGATCGCCGCGGTGTCTGGGCCGATGCCTTTGGCGGCGCGCAGCGCCGGGTTGGCGGCCGCGGTGAGCTCGTCGAGGTGGCTGCGCAGCTCGGCGAGGTCGGCGTCGAGCACCCGGTGCTGGCGGGCCAGGGTGCGCAGGGCGGCCTTGGTGGCCTCTGCGGGCTCGGTGAGGTCCCCGGGACGGAACCGGGCGCAGCGCCGCACCCGCACAGCGGCGCTGAGCGGCTCCAGGCCGGCGCGCAACTGCTGGGGGGCGGTGGTGATGAGGTCGCCGATCTGGTTGGAGATGCGGGTGCGGTGGGCCCGTGTCGAGCACAACGCGACCCGCAGCGCCCGGATCGACTCCACTGTTCCGTCGTTGCCTTTGGGCACCGCTGTGGCGTCGCCGCTGAGCGCGGCGCGTGCCGCGGCCTCGGCATCCACGGTGTCGGACTTGCCGCGCCGGCGCCGCACCTGGCGGTTCGGCCGGATCACCTCCACCACCTCGACACCGGCGCCCACCAGATGGCGGGCGAGCCCCACGCCATAGGAGCTGGTGCCCTCCACACCGACCTCGACGATCGGCCCGAAGGACCGCATCCACGCCTCGAGGCTGCGATACCCCGCCAGATCAGCACCAAAGGAGCCGACCTCGACGATCCGGCCCGTGTGGTCAATGACCGCGGCCACGTGCTGGTCCTTGTGCGTGTCGACACCGCCGTAGATGCCGACGAGTTGATCGGTCATGATGAAGCCCTGCCTTCCTTGCTAGCCAGTGGGATCGGCACCACCGGCCGGGACGGCGGACAGGACAGTCAAGGTGGTCTTCCCAAGGCTCCTATGAGGTCACGTCCGCCCGACCGGTCGGTGCGCGCCAGCAGCCGGGACACCGAACCGACAGATCATCGGAAAGGCACAAGGCCCGTCACACCCAGGGTCAGATCCGAGCCCCGACCACTGACCCCCACATCATGACTGTCATACCCCTGTGGCAGGGTGTGTGCATGTTGATCGAAGCCGCTCGTCGGGCCGAGGCCGCCGCCTCCGAGATGCTGGAGCTGGTGGGCGCGGGCGCGGCGTCGTGTTCGGAGTTGCGTGAGATGCTGGCGGTGTCGAGGTCGGCGATGGCGGCGCTGTCGGCTGCGCAGGTGTCGGCCGCGGCGGCGGTGGCGGGCCGTGAGCGTCACGGCGACGGCGGCGCTGAAGTGCTGGCCGGTTCGGCCGGGTTGTCGCGGCGCGAGGCCCGCAGCCACCTAAAGACGGCCGAGGCGTTGCGGGAGGCGCCCGCGGCGCGTGAGGCGGTCGAGTCGGGGCGGGTGTCCGCGGCGAACGCGCGGCGGCTGGCCGAGGCTTCCGAGACGGCCGGCGCCAGAGCTGTCGACGGCGACGGGGAGCTGTTGGCGAAGGCCGTGTCGATGCGTCCCGAGCAGTTCGCCCGAGAGGCTCGCCGGTGGATGGTCGACCGCGACGGCGACGACGGGGAGTCCCAGCACCGCCGTTCGCGGGCGCGGCGCTGTGTTCGTGTCTGGGACGGCGACGACGGGATGGTCCATCTCCGCGGCGAGCTCGACCCCGTGACGGGCCGCCGCGTCGCCAACCGGCTGCGCTCGCAAGCCGCGCGCATGCACAACGCCGACAAGAAAGCCCCCGCCGACGGAACCAGCCGCCGCAGCTTCGGCCAGTGCATGGCCGACGCCCTCGACGCCCTCACCACCACCAACACCCCAACAGACAAACCCCACAACAACAGCGACGGCAACGCCCGAGCAGGCGGCTCCCGCAACAGCGACGGCGGAGCTGGAACGGGCGACTCCCGCAACAACGACGGCGGCGCCCGAGCAGGCGGTTCCGGCCGCAGTGTCGGGGGTGGTGGCCGGCCGATAGCGGACATCTGTGTGGTAGCCCATGTCGACGGTGCCACTGGCAGGCTCGTCGCGGAGCTGCCCGACGGCACCCGGCTGCCGCGGGCTGTGCTGGAGGAGCTCTCGTGCAACGCCAGACTGACCGGCCTGGTGTACGACCGCGACGGCAAGCCGATCTGGCGGACGCACTCGGTCCGCACCGCCACCGAGTCCCAGCGCCAGATCTTGCTGGCCCGCCACGGCGGATGCTTCCACTGCGCGGCGCACCCCGCGCTGTGCCAGATCCACCACATCAAACCCGTCGCTCAGGGCGGATCCACCAAACTCGACAACATGACCCCCGTCTGCTGGGACTGCCACCAGAAGATCCACCACCACAACTGGCGCATCCGCAAAAACCCCGACGGCAACCACACCCTGCACCCACCCGAACAGACCCGCCACGGACCAGCACACGCACCCGACCCGCCGCCGGTGCCGCCGCCGAAGGGACACCAACGACCCGCCGCCGGAAACCGGCTCTTCACGGTCGCCTGAACCTCAGACAACAGCGTGCGGTGCGACAACCACGGACGTTGTGTCGTTGCGGTGGACGGCATCGCGGGCGGCACGCCAGTCGGTGAACAGCGCCCGGCTGCCGAGCATGCTCATATCACCGTCTCCCGCCCCCTTCTTGTGTAGCTGCCCCCATATGAGCCGCACAACTACATCAAGAAC
The DNA here is from genome assembly GCA_965116865.1 of Acidimicrobiales bacterium. GTDB lineage: Bacteria > Actinomycetota > Acidimicrobiia > Acidimicrobiales > Aldehydirespiratoraceae > Aldehydirespirator. The sequence goes on from OZ220727.1 coordinate 2,506,134, forward strand.
GGCCGGGGCCCCCACAGGCGTCGCGACCCCCGCGGCTGGATCGACAACTGCGATGAGCACCCGCACCCCTCCGTGTGGCGCATGACCGCCGACGAGATCCTCGAGAACAAGATCGAGCGTCGTCCCGACGTCGTGCTGTTCGTGAACGGTCTGCCGCTCGGAGTGATCGAGCTCAAGAACCCCACCGACCCCGACGCAACCGTGTGGACGCCGCGGCCACCGACGCCGACGACACCGTCTGGGCGCAAGAACCCCACTGACCCCGACGCAACCGTGTGGACCGCCTGGCAGCAGCTCCAGACCTACAAGGCCGACCTGCCCACCCTGTTCTCGATGAACGCCGCTCTGATGGTGTCCGACGGACTCGAGGCCCGGCTCGGCACCCTCACCGCAGGCCGGGAGTGGTTCAAGCCGTGGCGCACCATCACCGGCGAAGACCTCGCAGACGAGGAGCTGCCGCAACTTCAAGTGTTGCTGCACGGCGTTTGCCATCACCGGCGGCCATGGCTCCCCGGTCCCTGCGACTCCGCCCGTACGGGCTGCGGCGCTCCGCCTGTTCGCCGGCCGCCATAGACTTGGAGGCGGTGAGCGGCGGCGAAAATATCCACAAGATCGACGTCATCGACGTCCTGCGGAGCGTGGACGACCCCGAATATCCCGGTGTCAGCGTGGTAGACATGGGCATGATCGGCTCGGTCGAGCTCACCGGAGGCCGGATCGTGGTTGAGTTCATCACCACCTTCAGCGGATGCCCGGCCTCAGACGTCATCTCCTCCGACATCGCCGCAGCAGTCGGAGCGTTGGACGGCGTCACCGGCGTGGAAGTGCGGCGCAGCGCCGAGGCCTGGGACACGTCGAAGCTCAGCCAGCATGCCCGGACCGTCATGGCCCGCGATTTCACGGTGGCTGTCGCCGTGCCCGGCAAGCCGGCCGAATGCCCCCGCTGTGCTGCCGCCGAACTGGTGGAGCAGTCGCCGTTCGGGCCGGCCCGGTGCCGGGCCGTCCATCGCTGCAGAGCCTGCGACGAAGTGATCGAGATGGTGAGAGCCTGAACCGTGCCGCAACACCGGCACCGCGCCCCCCAACCCGCAGAACCAACAACAAAGCGCTACCAACCTGAACCCACCGTGCCGCAACACCGGCACCGCGCCCCCCAACCCGCAGAACCAACAACAAAGCGCTACCAACCTGAACCCACCGTGCCGCAACACCGGCACCGCGCCCTCCAACCTGCGGGAGTGATCGATACGGCCAGCCACGCGCCGCACGATCCGCAGTAACGGGGCGGATCCAGTTCAGGCAGGCAGCCGGCGCAGTTCCGCAGCCCGCAGCCGGCGCAGTGACCCTGTTCCGGCTGTTGCCTCGGCACGGAGCCCGGCCCCTGGCTCGGCCCAGCCTTCATTGCCCACAGAGCGCGACGGGAAGGATCAAACCGCGGCGGACAGGCTGCCGATCGGCATGCGCAAGTCGGCGAGCATGTCGAGGTCCTGCTGGGGCGACCGGCCCAGAGTGGTCAGATAGTTGCCCACGATCAAGGCGTTGATCCCGGCCGTCATGCCCAAGGCCTGCAAGTCGCGCAAGGTGATCTCCCGACCGCCGGCGTAGCGCAGGATCACCGACGGCATCGCCAACCGGAACAGCGCGATCCAGCGGATGGCGTCCAGCGCCCCCACCGGCCTGCGGATCTGCAAAGGCGTGCCCGGCCGAGGGTTGAGAAAGTTGATCGGCACCTCGCAAGGTTCCAGCTCCCTGATCTGCGAGATCAGCTCGAGACGCTGCTCGACGGTCTCACCCATCCCGAGCAACACGCCGCAGCACAACTGCATGCCGGCCGCGCGCACGTGGATGCAGGTGTCGACGCGCTCGTCGAAGCTATGGGTGGTGACCACCTCGCCGAAGAACGACCGGCTCGTCTCCAGGTTGTGGTTGTAGCGATGCACGCCGGCCGCGGCCAGCTCGAAAGCTTGGTCCCGGGTGAGTATGCCTGCGCTGACCGCCACGTTGAGGCCGGTCTCCGCCGAGATCAGCGCGGTCAGTTCGACCAGTCGGTCCATGATGCGACGGTCGGGGCCGCGCACCGCCAGCACCATGCAGAACTCGCTGGCCCCGAGCTCCGCCGTCTCGCGGGCGGCGGCCAGCACCTCACCGGTGTCGAGGAACGGCGTGGCCTTGACCTGCGTGTCGAATGCGGCCGACTGGCTGCAGAAATGGCAGTCCTCTCCGCACCCGCCGGTCTTGGCCGACAGGATGCCCTCCACCTCCACCGTCGGACCGGCCCACGCCAGCCGGACCTCGTGGGCCAGCGCGGCCAGCGAGGGCACCGCGGAGTCGTCTACCGCTGACAGCTCGGCCAGCTCGTCGACGCCGAGTCGGCGGCGCTCGACGAGCAGCGCTGCCGACGCGCCGGCGATGGCGGGCTCGGTCACACCGGTGAGCCTACGGGAGCGACGACGCGAAGCCCGCTCGCGTTCGCTTCGCTCGCGGGCCGGGCGGGCCACGGCCTTGCCCGCACAAACCGCGACGCTCCCCCCAACCGCTCCGCCTCCGAGAACGGCCCGATCGCTCAGCGGCGGATGCGCCCAACTCGGTGCTGCCGAGATAGGCCGCGACGCTCCCCCCTCCCCCAACCGCTCCGCCAAACAAAACAACGTGAACCGACCCATCGCGACCCCACACACAAACCGCGACGCTCCCCCCAACCGCTCCGCCTCCGAGAACGGCCCGATCGCTCAGCGGCGGATGCGCCCAACTCGGTGCTGCCGAGATAGGCCGCGACGCTCCCCCCTCCCCCAACCGCTCCGCCAAACAAAACAACGTGAACCGACCCATCGCGACCCCACACACAAACCGCGACGCTCCCCCCAACCGCTCCGCCTCCGAGAACGGCCCGATCGCTCAGCGGCGGATGCGCCCAACTCGGTGCTGCCGAGATAGGCCGCGACGCTCCCCCCTCCCCCAACCGCTCCGCCAAACAAAACAACGTGAACCGACCCATCGCGACCCCGCGCACAGACCGCGACGCTCCGCCTATTCGCTCCGCCTCCGAGAACGGCCCGATCGCTCAGCGGCGGATGCGCCCAACTCGGTGCTGCCGAGATAGGCCGCGATCACTTTGGGATCGCGCTGCACCTCCGCCGGGGACCCCTCGGAGATCCGGCGACCGAAGTCCAAGACCATCACCCGGTCGGCGATGTCCATCACCAGACCCATGTCGTGCTCCACCATGAGCAGGGTGATGCCCAGCTCGCGGCGGATGTCGAGAATGAAGCGGGCCATGTCCTCGGTCTCCTCCAGGTTCATCCCCGCCACCGGCTCGTCGAGCATCAGGAGCTCGGGCTCCATGGCCAGCGCCCGGCCCAGCTCCACCCGCTTCCTGACGCCGTAGGGCAGCAGTGCCACCGGGTGCTTGCGCCACCCTTCGATCTCCAGGAAGTCGATGACGTCCTCCACCTTGCGCCGATGCTCGATCTCCTCGCGCTTGGCCTTGCCCACCCACAGCGCACCGGCCAACAGCGACCCGCTCATGCGAATGTGCCGACCGGTGAGAAGGTTGTCGAGCACGGTCATGTGGGAGAACAGCTCGATGTTCTGGAACGTGCGAGCCACCCCGAGCCGGGCCACCCGGTCGGGCCGAGTGCCCATGATCGAGGTCCCCTTCCAGCGGATGTCACCCGACTGGGGCCGGTACACCTGCGAGATGGAATTGAAGATCGAGGTCTTGCCCGCACCGTTGGGACCGATGATCGCGAACAGCTCGGCCTCGCGGACCTCGAACGACACCGAGTCGATGGCGGTGACCCCGCCGAAGCGAAGCGAGATGTCGCACACCTGCAGCAGCGGGGCGCCGGAGGCTGCGAGCCCGGACGCCGCAGACCCAGACGCCGCAGACCCAGACGCCGCAGACCCAGACGCCGCAGACCCAGACGCCGCAGACCCAGACGCCGCAGACCCAGACGCCGCAGACCCAGACGCCGCAGACCCGGACGCCGGATCGCTCATGACAGCCAGCGCTTGCGGCGCTTGTAGTGTTTCACGTCGCGGAACGACTTGCGCTCGCCCTCGGCGTGCAGCCCCAGGTAGAACTCCTGCACGTCCTCGTCGGCCAAGAGCTTCTCGGGCTTGCCGTCCATAACAACCTTGCCCGACTCCATGACGTAGCCGTAGTGGGCGATCGACAGGGCCATGACGGCGTTCTGCTCGATCAGCAGCACGCTGGTGCCCTGCTCGTTGATGTCGACGATGATGTCGCGTATCTGCCCGATGAGCATCGGGGCGAGGCCCAGCGACGGCTCGTCGAGGATCAGCAGCTTCGGGTCGGCCATCAGCGCCCGCCCGATAGCCAGCATCTGCTGCTCGCCGCCCGACAGGTAGCCGGCGGTGTCCCGGCGCCGACGCCGAAGCAGCGGGAACAGCCCCATCACCCGCTCGTATGCCTCGGTGTTCGCTTTGCGGTCCCGCACCGTGAACGCGCCCGCGTCGAGGTTCTCGTCCACGGTCAGCTCGGCAAAGATCCGACGGCCCTCCATCACCTGGGCGATGCCGGCCTCGACGATGCGCGACGGCTTGTGCTTGGAGATGTCTTCGCCGTTCCAGGTGACCGAGCCCTTGGTGATGTCGCCCTTGTGGATGTCGAGCAGCCCGGTGACGGCCCGCACCGCGGTGGTCTTGCCCGCGCCGTTGGCGCCGAGCAACGCGACGACGGCGCCGTCAGGCACCTCGACGGACAGGCCGCGCAGCACGAGCACCACCTCGTTGTAGACGACCTCGAGGTTGGAGACTTCGAGCATTGTTCGAGCAGTCCGTGATCCGTGTCAGCAGGCGGGGGACCGGACGGGACGGCCTGCGATGACGCAGGACCGCCCCGCCGGCGGGTTCTAGTCGGCTAGGGGGCCACGAAACAGGGCTCGTACTCCCAGTTCAGGGCAGTCTCGGACGCGTAGGGCCCCTTGATGAGCCGGTAGCCGCTGTTGCCGGCCTCGTCGAGCACGGTGGCGCCCGGCGTGTACAGCGACAAATCGACGTCGTACAGGTAAGTCTCGCGCACGACGTTGTCGTTGGGGCTGCCGGCCCAACTCTGGTCGGGGGCAAGGCCGTGGAGGTCGACCGTGACCTGGTTGGCGGCGGCGAGAACGCCCGCACGGGTGATGTCGCCGTTGCTGATGGCCTGGTCGAGGATCTGGTGCGCGACGTAGCCTTGGATCCAGCTGACGATGTAGGCGTCGTCGAACGGAGCCTCCGGGCGGTACTCCCGCATCACGTCGATCATCTCCTGCATGCCCTCGGCCTCGCCCACGCCCCACTGCACCGTGTAGCCGGAGTGGGTGTAGAACTTGTCGGCGATGGGGCCGACGGCGCTGCCGAGAATCGCCGGGTTCCAGGTCGGCAGGCTGCCGATCCATTGACCCCTGTAGCCCGCGTTGAAGGCTCCGCCCATGATCTTGCCGGTATGGTCCGGGTTGAGGGCGACCCATACCCAGTCCGCGTCGGAGGCGACGATCCCCGTGACGACAGGAGTCAAGTCGGCACCGGGCGTGACCGCGCCCTCGCCGTCGTAGACGATGTTCAGTCCGAGGGCCTCCGCAGCGGTCTTCACGCCCCGGGCCGCGTCCTGGCCGTAGTCGCCCGGGAAGGTGGCGATGGCCACGTCGGGGCCGTAAGTCTCGGCCATGTAGGTGGTGCCGTTCATGGCCTCGATGCAGTAGTTGGTCTGCACCTCGAACAGGTTCTTGCCGATGGCGGGGTCGGCCCAGCCCGAGTACCACGCCAGCGGGATTGCGGCCATGTCGTCCTCGACCAGCCGCTCCGCGATGGCTGCGGAGTGGGGCGAGCCGGTGGAGGTGCTGAACATCACGACGCTCTGAGGACCGTCGCCGGCCATGATCTCGTAGTTCTCGACGTGGGTGGTCACGTCGTAGACGTTGTCGAGCACCACCGGCTCGATCGTCCAGTCCTGGATCCCGCCGTTGTCGTTGACCCACTCCCAGTAGGCCTCGTGGCCGTCGGTGATCTTGGTGGTCAGCGGGGCGAAGAGGCCGGTCAGGTCGGTGTTCAGGCCGACCCGGATGACCTTGTTCTCCACATCGACCCCGAAGTCGTGGGCGATGTCGTCCTCAGCCTCGGCAGGTTCGGGCTCGTCGCCGCTGCAGGCCGCAGCCACCAGGGCCACGGCACACAGCACTGCGAGCAGTTGCCTCGTTCGTTTCACGGTAGTACCTCCAAGGTTGTCCATTGGGCCATGAGCACCCCTACGATGCCCACATCTCGACGGAGGACGGCGATCAATAGCTGAACGGCCACCTCTTCCAGTAGTTGCGGACGCGCACCCAGATGCCGAATATCCCGAGGGGCTCGGCGATCAGGAACACGACGATGAGCGCCCCGAACAGCACGATGTTCCAAGCGTCCACGCTCAGAGTCCATCCGGGCGTCTGTATGGCGGTGTTGACGACCCCGAAGTCGTCCCCGTCGGTCAGCACGACCCGGGAGAGAGCCTCGACGGGACCGCCCTCCGCGTCTTCGAGCAGTACGGTGAACGCCTTCACGAACTCGGGCACCATCACCACGAAGAAACTGCCTATCAGAGGACCCGCGGTCGTGCCGGCCCCGCCGATCAGCAGGATAGCTATGAACTCCACCGACAGGAACAGGTCGAACTGGTCGACCTGGAGTCGCTGGATCAGCGCCGCGAACAGCGCCCCCGAAACGCCCGCGAAGAACGAGGACACTGCGAACGCGGCGACCTTGTAACGGAATTCCGGCACCCCCATCACCTCCGCCGCGATGTCGCGGTCGCGTATGGCCTGGAGTGCCCGGCCTGTGCGGGTGCGAGCCAGGTTCTTGGCGACCACCGCGAACCCGACGGTAAGCGTCAGCACGAACAGGTACAGCTTCTGCAGGTCGGTGACGTCGAACCAGAGCCAGTGGCCGTCGCCGCTGACGTCCACCAGCGGCCGCTCCTCCTTCCAGAGCCGCACATCGAGCTTCTGGAACTCCCGGCCGTATGCGGGCGCGCCTGCGATCTTGCTGCCCCAGCTGGTGTTGCCGAAGTGGAGGCCCAGGAACACCAGGCCCAGCGTGACGATGGCCAGGTAGAGGCCGCGCAGTCTCACCGCCACCGGCGAGACCATCACGCCCACCAGCGCGGCTGCCACGCCCGCACCCGGCAACCAGATCCAGATCGGCAGGGAATGGCCCCAGGTCGTCTCGCCGCTGGAGCCTCCCAGATAGACGGCGGCACAGGCGCCCGCGCCCATGAAGAAGGCATGGCCGAGCGACACCTGGCCCCCCAGTCCGCTGAGCACGTTCAGGCCGAGGGCCGCGATGGCGAACACCAGCATCCGCGACATGATCAACAGCCAGTCGCCGTCTCCCAGAAAGCGCACGACCGGAATGTGGTTGATCACCGGCAGATCGAAAGGCAGCAGATACAGCAACGCCACGAACAGCGCGAACACGACCTTCTGGGTCCAGGTAGGCAGCATCTGCGCCTCTTGGCGGTAGGCCGTGTACAGGCGCGGGCGACCCAGCACGGCTCAGGCCCCCTCCCCCGCTCGGTCGCGCCGCACCGTCACACCCTCCGGATCTCCGGGGTGCCGAACAGCCCGTAGGGGCGCACCAGCAGGCCGATCAACATCACCACGTAGGGAACGATGAGCGGGTAGCCGGCGCCGAGCCAGGACGTGTTCGCCGCGGCGTACTGGCCCGTGTAGATCTCTGCCACGCCCACCACCAGTCCGCCCAGCAGGGCCCCCGTCACCGAGTCGAGCCCTCCCAGGATCACCGCGGGCAGCGCCCGGAAGGCGATGTTGGCCGTCTCCTGGTCGACGGCGATCGTCTGGTCCACCGGCGGCTGGGTGGCGAAGACCCCTCCGACCGCGGCCAGGACCGCGCCCGCGGCCCAGGCGATGGCGAACACCCGGCCCACGTTGATGCCCTGGGCCATGGCCGCCTCCTGGTCGAAGGCCACGGCCCTCATAGCGATGCCGAGTCGAGACCGGTAGAAGAAGAACACCGCCACGAAAGCGGCCGCGGCGGTGAGCATGGCGGCCAGGAAGCTCCAGTTGATGAGCTCGCCCCCCACACTGAACCCGCCGAGGCCCCAGGGCGCCCCCACCGGCCGGAGCTCTATGACGACGGCGTCGTTGTTGAACACTCGGAACATGATCTCGAGCCCGAGCGTGATCACCGCCACCGAGAACAGAGGCTCGCCGATCATGGGACGAATCGCCAGACGCTCCACCACGAGGCCGACCGCGGCCGCGAAGGCCAGCGCCACGACGGCGCTCAGCAGCCAGTACAGCCAGTCGGGCCCGCCCAGACCGTTCAGAGGGTTGCTGATACCGGTGAAAGGTATGTGGCCGTCCCTCGCGGCCACGCTCTCGCCGCCGGAGAAGACGCTGCGCTCCTGCACGAGGAACGCCACGAACAGCGCCCCCGTGGCAGCCAGGGCGCCCTGCGCGAAGTTGACGGTCTGGGTGGCCTTGAAGATGAGCACGAAGCCCAAGGCGATGATGGCATACACCGAGCCGAGCCCCATCGACTTCATGAACGTCCGGAAGAACAGGGCCGGGTCGGCGACGAGCTGCACGACGCCGAAGATCAGGGCCGCGGCCAGCACGCCGACCAAGAAGCCCAACGGCGCGCCGCGGCGCAAGTCGAGTCCCTCGAGCCGGGCCGACACGCCCATCAGTACATCGACTCCACGAGGTCGCGGAACGCCTCCTCCAGGTAGCTGCGCTTGAGCTTCTGGGTGGCGGTCAGCTCCCCGTCCTCGTGGTCGAGCTCCTTGGGCAGCAGCTTGAACTTCCTGACCTGCTCCACCCGGGCGAATTTCTTGTTGGTCTCGTCCACTGCCGCGGAGACCAGCGCGACGACCTCCTCCTTCTCCGACAGGTCCCGGTAGGTAGTGTAGGGAATGCCGTTGCGTTGGGCCCAGTCGCCCACCGTCTCCGGCTCGATCCCGATGAGGGCGGTCACGAACTTGCGGCCGTCGCCCACGACCATCGCCTCCTTCACATACGGCGACGTCTTCAGGCTGTTCTCGATCTCCGACGGCGAGATGTTCTTGCCGCCGGAGGTGATGATGATGTACTTGATGCGGTCGACGATCTTCACATGGGTGCCGTCCACCCACTCCCCCACGTCGCCGGTCATCAGCCAGCCGTCGTCGGTGAACGCCTCCGCCGACTCGTCCGGCTTGTTCCAGTAGCCGGCGAACACACCGGGATGCCTGGTCTGGATCTCGCCTGTCGTCTCGTCGATGCGCAGGCCGACGTCGGGGTAGGGCTCGCCCACCGTCCCCAGCTTCATCCGGCCGGCGAAGTTGCAGGTGGCCACGGCCGAGTTCTCGGTCATGCCGTACAGTTCGAACACCGGCACTCCGATGCCGATGAAGAACTCGAGCACCTCGGGCGCGATGGCGGCCGCGCCCGATGCGGCGTGACGGCAGCGGCGCAGGCCGATCCGCTCCTTCATGGCCCGGAACACCAGCGGCTGGCCCACGGCGTGCAGCAGGCGGGTCGCCGCCGTGTGGTTGCCGCCGTTGGCCGTCTTCCGGCGTCCGATCACCCGCGCGAGGGCCATCGCGAAACGCAGGCAGACCCGCTTGAAGAAGGTCGCGTCGCTGCCTTTGATGATGATCAGGGCGTGCAGGCGCTCCCAGATCCTGGGCACGGCGAAGAACAGCGTCGGCTGGACCTCGCGCAGGTTCTCGGTGACGGTCTCGATCGACTCCGCGAAGTTCAGTGACGGACCCGCACCGACGAGCGTCCATGTCGAGAAGATCCGTTCGGCGACGTGGCACAGCGGCAGGTAGGTGACGATCAGGTCCTTGGGGCTGGGTCCGACGCCGTCGGGGAAGCGGCCGAGCTCGTTGACGATCTTGTCGATGCAGTAGCTCGCGTTGGCGTTGGTCAGCATGGCGCCCTTGGGTGGACCGGTGGTGCCGGAGGTGTACACCAGCGTCATCACGTCGGTGTCGGCGGCGGCGGCCATCCGCTCGGCCACCGCGCCGGGATGGGCCTCGCGGTGGCGGCGGCCCATCTCCAGGAATGCGTCCCAGAACAGCAGCCGCGGATCGTCGTAGTCGCCGAAGCCTCTCGGCTCGGTGTAGATGATCCGCCGGACGGAGGCGGCCACCGAGGCGGGGACTTCGAGCACCTTGTCGGCCTGCTCCTGATCCTCGGCGAAGAAGACCACCGGCGCGCAGTCGCCGATCAGATACTCCACCTCCGCGGTCGGGTTGGTCGGGTAGAGGCCGACGGTCACGCCCCGAACAGCCACCGCTGCCAAGTCGAGGACGATCCACTCGGCCCGGTCCTCGGAGTGGATCGCCACCCTGTCGCCGACGCCGACACCCAACTCGATCAGGCCGTGCGCCGCGGTCTCGACCAGATCCCAGGTCTGCTCCCAGGTGTACTCCTGCCAGATGCCGAAATCCTTCTCCCGCATGGCGACCTGCCTGGGGCTGCGCCGCGCCCAGTCTCGGGCCATCGACGCCACCGTCGTCGCACCGACGGACACGGGGGCGCTGGGGCTGGGCCGTTCCGAGGTGATCGTCACGCGTCGGCCTCCTTCACGCTGGTGCGAGCGGTCGACCGCACCACCAACGCTACTTCAGTTGCGGTCGGGCTGCCGCGACCGCGCCTCGGGAGCCGGATCGTCGGCGGCCGGTGCTCACGACAACAGCAGCGATGCTACAGCCCACACGGCGGCCGCCGAGCCGACGACGATGTAGAGGAGGCTTCGGCCCAGCGGGGCCCGGTCGAGATCGGTCGGGTCGCGGCGGTCGGGTCGCGGCCGCAGCAGTGCCGCGAGGTTGCCGACGGCCATCGACGCCCCCAGAGCGAGCACCAGCCAAGCCATCAGGTTCTGGCCGAAAATCATCGAGCCTCCTCAGATCGCGGCCCGGGGCGCGAAGTCAGCGAAGGTGGTGAACCGTGACAGGAACGCCATCGTGGTCGTGGCGATGGGACCGTTGCGGTTCTTGGCCACGATCACTTCGGCGGTGCCCGCCGTGTCGGTGTTCTCCGGGTTGTAGACCTCGTCGCGGTAGATGAACATCACTACGTCGGCGTCCTGCTCTATGGCACCCGACTCTCGGAGGTCGGCGAGGATGGGACGCTTCTGCTGGCGCATCTCGAGGTTGCGGGACAGCTGCGACAGCGCCACGACCGGACATTCGAGCTCACGGGCGAGGATCTTCAGGCCCCGCGAGATCTCGGACACCTCGACTTGGCGGTTGTCGGCGCTCTGGCGGCCTGTCATCAACTGGAGGTAGTCGACGACAACCATGGCGAGGTCGCCGACCCGGCTCTTCAGGCGGCGGGCGCGGGCTCTGATCTCCATGACTGTCACGCTCGGGTTGTCGTCGATCCAGAGGGGCGCCTCCGCCAGCCTGCCGACGGCGCCGTTGAGCCGGTTCCAGTCGTCGTCGTCGAGGCGGCCGTCCCGCATCTTGGTGGAGTCGACCCGGGCCTCGGAGCAGAGCAGCCGCTGGGTCAGCTCCATCTGGCCCATCTCCAGCGAGAAGACCAGCACCGGCCGCGGCCCGCGCACCGCCGCGTGCGCGGCCATGCCCAACGCGAACGACGTCTTGCCCATTGACGGGCGGGCGCCGACCACGTACAACGACGAGGGCTGCAGGCCCGACAGCAGCTTGTCGAGATCCTTGTAACCGGTGGCGGTGCCGGTGACGGCCCCGCGGTTGTCGTAGAGCTCCTCGAGCCTGTCCAGTGTGCCGTCGAGCAGTTCAGAGAGTTGGAGCGTGTTGTCGCCCACCTGGCCCTGGGCCACTTGGTACATCAGATTCTCGGCCCAGTCCACCGCCTTGGTCACGTCCTCGGGGCGGCTGTAGCCCATCTCGGCGATCTCGCCGGCCACCTCGATGAGGCGGCGCAGCGTGTGGTTCTCCCGCACTATGCGGGCATAGGAGGCGGCGTTCGACGTGGCCGGAGTGTTCATCTGCAGCGACAGCAGGCCGTCGAGGCCCCCGATGGCCTCCAGCGCGTCGTGGCGCTCGAGGTGCTCGGCCACCGTCACCGGATCGGCCGGGTCGCCGGCGCCGTAGAGACCGTGCACCGCCTCGAAGACCCGGGCGTGGGCGGGCCGGTAGAACTGCTCGGCCGTCACCGTCTCCAACACGTCGGCGATGGCGTCGCGTGACAGCAGCATGGCGCCCAGCAGCGACTCCTCGGCCACCAGATTGTGGGGAGGGACGCGCATGTCGCGCCTGTCCTGGCCGGGCGCGTCGTCCCAGGTCCGCCGCTGCGTTGTGTCGATGTCGCTCATGCGTCGATGCCCATGGGAACCAGCCCCCTGTAGCCGTCGTTTGCGACAGTACCGAGCGGGTACGACACGGCCACCGCACCCCGGTGGACGAAGCCTGTGGATCTCCTGGCGGAGGGCTGCACGCAGATGTGGATGTCGCCGCTCGGGTGTGGACAGGCTGTGGGTTCAGCCCTGGGCCGTCACCTCTGCCGTCACCTCTACAGTGACCGGCACCTCTATGTCGGCGTACAGCCGGAACAGCACGATGTGAGTGCCGGTCTCCTTGATGGGCGCCTCCAGGACCACGGCTCTGCCGTCGACCACCGCCCCGACCTGGGCCTCGACCGCAGCCACGATGTCGGCCGGCCCCACCGAGCCGTAGAGGTGCCCGGACTCCGCGGCTCGGGCCGGCACCGTCAGAACGGCCGGCGCCAGCCTCGCCGCGATCTCGGCGGCGTCGGCGCGGTCGGCCGCACGACGCAGCGCGGCGGTGCGCCGCATCGCTCCGGCCTGGCGCTCGGCGCCGGCCGACGACCTCAGAGCCAGGCCCTTGGGAACGAGATAGTTGCGGGCGTAGCCCGCGGCCACGTCGCAGACGTCGCCCTTGCGGCCCAGCCCTTCCACATCGGCGCGCAGGACCACTCTCATTCTCGGTCTTCTCCCATCCCGCCGCCGGCAGCCGCTACGGGCTCGGCGACGGCGGGGACGGAATCGGCCTCCTCCTCGGGCGAGGCGCCCCCGGGCGGCGGCGCGGACGGCCGCGGCGCCGGGCCGGCAGCGCGGGACCGGCCGTCGCGGTCCTTGTTCTGGCGCTGGTTCGTGACCCGGTTCGCGTAGGGGACCAGCGCCATCTCGCGGGCCAGCTTGATCGCGTCGGCGACGAGCTTCTGCTGCTGTGCGTTGTTGCCGGTCACGCGCCGGGCACGGATCTTGGCCCGTTCGGACATGAACTTCCGCAGCAGCTTCTCGTTCTTCCAGTCGACGTAGGTGATCCTCTCAGTGGTGAGGAAGCTCACCTTCTTCTTGGCTCGCCGATTGTTGTCGCGGTTCTTGGCCCGCACCTTGGACTTGGGCATTCACGCCTCCCCGTCTCAGGATCGATGCACCGTCTCAGAACGGCTCTTCGTCGCCGTCGGCGGGCACCGCACCCACGGGCTTCGGGCTGTCGTCATGACGGGACTCGAGCGCCTGCAGGCCGGCGGGCCGGGGACTGCCCGAGCCGCGGTGGCCGCCGCGGTAGTCGCCGCCGCCCGACCGCTCGTTCTTGGTGACCGCGGCCGTAGCCCACCTCAGGCTGGGCGCCACGTCGTCGGCCAGAATCTCGACCTTCGAGCGGCGGTCTCCGTTCTCCGCCTGCCAGCTCCGCTGCCGGAGGGTGCCGTAGACGACCACCCGGGCGCCCTTGTGGACCGATTCGGCGACGTTCTCGGCGAGCTGGCGGAAGCAGGTGACATCGAAGAACGAGACCTCGTCCTCCTGGTCCTGCCGCCTGCGATTCCAGGCCAGCCCGAATTGAGCTATGGACGTGCCCGACTGGGCGAATCGCAGTTCGGGGTCGCGGGTGACGTTGCCCACGACGGTGACGGTGTTGTCGAATCCCATTGAGGAACCTCCGGATCTCAGCCGGCCGCGGCCGGCGTGGCCTCCGCGAACAGCCCGCGGCGCTCGGCCTCGGCGTCGGGAAGCCGGAACAGCTTGTGGCGAACGATGTCGTCCGCGAGCCGCAGCCGCCGTTCGGTGTCGGGAAGGCCGGCCGTAGCGGCGACGACCTCCCAGACCACGTACGTGCCCTCGGTCTTGTGGTTGATCGTGTAGGCCAGCCTGCGCCGGCCCCAGTTGTCGGTGGACATGATCGTCGCTCCCTCGTCTACGACGAGGCCCGCCACCTGTGCGATCAACGAGTCGACGTCGGACGCGCCGACGTCGGAGTCGATGATGATCATCAATTCGTAGGCCCGCAGCACCGGGCAAGCACCTCCCTGTGGACCCGGCGGAACCGGGGCCCCTCGTCGGGGCAGGGTTGGGAATCTCTGTGTTGTTGAGAACGGACCGGGCCCGAGCCGAAGATCGGGCACCCGTCACGTCGTCGCTGCGCAGGGTATCGGCCACGGCGCCGATGCCAACCGGCCCCGCCCTGTCGCTCCGCTCTGTCCCCAGCCGTCCACAAACCTTTCCCCAGCCGTCCCCGTCAGACGCCCGCAACCCCGAGCGCGGCCAGCTCGGCCTCCGACAGGCAGTACGACTCTTTCAGGGCCGGGAAGGCGCCGGAACGGACGTCGTCGGAGAAGCGTCGCACAGCCTCCGTGGCGGCGGCATGCAGATCCGCGTAGCGACGCACGAATCTGGGGGCGAGTCGTTGCTCGAGGCCCAGCAGATCGTGGTACACGAGCACTTGACCGTCGCAGTTGGGGCCGGCGCCGATGCCGATCGTCGGGATTTCGACCGCCTCGGTGACCATCTCCGCCACCTGGACGGGAACGCCCTCGAGCACCACCGCGTAACAGCCGGCGTGCGCCAACGACTTCGCCGCCTGAACCAGCCGGTGGGCTGTCTCGGCCCTGCGGCCCTGGACCTTGAACCCGCCCATCGCATGCATCGACTGGGGCGTGAGGCCGATGTGGCCCATCACCGGTATCTCGGCGCCGCAGATGCGCTCGATCATCGGCAGGCGCTTGCGACCGCCCTCCAACTTCACCGAGTGCGCGCCGGCCCTGACGAGCTGAGCCGCGTTGCGGACCGTCCTGGAGGGCGACACGTGGTAGCTCATCCATGGCAGGTCGCCCACTATGTGGGCGCCCGGCTTGGCCCTCGCCACCGCGGCCACGTGGTGGGCCATGTCGTCCACCGTCACCTGCAGGGTGTCGTCGTAGCCGAGCACGACCATGGCGACGGAATCACCGACAAGGATCAGGTCGGCGCCCGCCTCGGCCACGACCCGTGCGCTCGGCGCGTCGTAGGCCGTCACCATCACCAGCGGCTCGGCCCCGTCACGAACTTTGCGCACCCGTATAGCGGGTGCGGTGAGCGTGTCCATGGGATGCTCCTTCCCGTCCAACGCGCTGCGGCTGCCGGCGGTCGCTGCAGGCTACCGCCCGCCACGGCCGCTCCGCAAGCCGGAACCGGGCGGGTGCCGGGAGGAGTCAGACCGAGCGCGTGCCGCCGAGCATGAACCGGCGAACCAGGTGGTTCCAGCCGCAGTCCGTGCAGACCTCGACCACATACCCGGTGGAACGGCTAGCACGGTGCTTCAAGCGTTGCATCTCCGCCGTGGTGGTGACGCAGCGGCCGTGCTTCGGAAGTCTAGATCCGAAGACGTAGGTGACCTCGACGAGGCCCGCGGCCGCGCACACAGGGCAACCGCGCCCGGCCGGCCGGCCGCAGAACTCCGCGTTGCGGTACAGCTCCTGTTGGGCGTCGCAGACCTCGTGCCGGCGGAGCCGGCCCGACCTCCAGGCCTGCAGGGTGGCGGCCCGCGCCAGCCGGAAGTCCACAGCCCCGGACGCCGACGCGGACTCCTCCGGCGCTGCGACGCCGACGCCCGGCACCGGCGTCGCAGCCGGCTGCGCGCCCTCGGCGGCGACCAGACTGAACAGGTTCGGCTTCACGGTTCGAGACAATAGTCCGTCCTCTGCCAGCGTCGCAGAGCCTCCACCGCCTCCGCCCTGCTCGACGGGCCTTCCTCGAACGCCTTCTCGCGCAGGAAGGCCAAGGCCCGGCCGACCTCGGGACCGGGGTCGAGTCCGAGCACCGCCATCACCTCCTCGCCGTTCAGTCCGAGGGGGAGGTCGTCGACGTCCTCGGCTCCTCGAAGCACAGCGAGCGTGGCCGCGAAATCGAGCAGGCGGCCGGTCGGCTCACCGCAGGCCGTGGCCACCGCGACGGCGAAGGCGAGAGCACCGTCCACCGGTGCCGGCGACGAGGCGACGAACCGGCGCACATCGGAACGGCTGCTGCCCGTCTCAGCCAACCGTGTACGGGCCTCGACCAGTGCGGCTGCCGACGACACCAGCGCGTTCGAGCAGCGAAGCCGGCGCAACCGAGCTGCGGCGGCCCCGGCCGAGTCGCGCGTGAACAGCGAGGCCCAGCGAGCCGCGGGCTCTGCGGCCACAGCAGCCGCGATCCGGGCCACCTCCGCGGGATCGCGGCGATTCAGGCCTTCCACCACCCGTCCGACGAGGCCGGTGCGGAACAAGAACCGGAAGCCCTCCGAGGGATCGTCGAGCAGCAGCAGCTTCTCGAACTCGTCGCGTACTCGCTCCACCGCGACGATGTCGAGACGGGCGCCCATCGCCTCCACCGCCGCAACCAGGACGTCGTCGGGCACGAGTCCGTGGCCCGCGACGAACCGGGCCGCCCGGAGCATGCGCAGCGGGTCGTCACCGAAGGAGACCGACGGGTCGAGAGGCGTGCGCAGCACCCCCGCCTCCAGGTCGTCCCGCCCGCCGTACGGGTCGATCAGCGCGCCGCCGGCGGTGTCGACCGCCATAGCGTTAACGGTGAAGTCGCGGCGCGCCAAGTCTTGGACCAGGTCATCACCGAATGCCACCACGGGTTTGCGCGAATGCCTCTCGTAGCGCTCGGCGCGGTGAGTGGTGATCTCGAAGGCCCGCCCTTCCACGACGCAGCCGATGGTCCCGAACCGCTCGCCCTGGGACCAGACCGACGTCGCGGTGTCGCGTACGATCCTGCGCACGATGGCCGGGCGGGCGTCGGTGGTGCAGTCGAGATCCGCTCCGGGCGTGAACCGGCCGGCGACGGCCTCCCGCACGGCGCCGCCGACAAGGTACAGCCGGTGCCCGGCAGCCTCGAAGAGGCGAGCCAGCCCGGATGCGGCGCGACGCGCCTCCGAGAGAGCCTCGCAAGCCTCGACCCTCACCGCATCCCAATCCGCGTCCCGGTCCCGCCTACTCCGCCCTCGCCCGCACCTCCGACCCTGCCGCGGCCCAGCCCTCGCCTCGACCCCGCCCGCACCGGCGGTCACCCGCGGCGGCCCTCACCGCATGCCGTCGGGCGTGGCGAGCTGGGCCGCCGCCCGCACGACCTCCATGCCGGGACCGGAACTGCTGGCGGGCTCAGGCCGCACGTCGAGTCCCAACAACGCTCCGGTCACGGCATACGACGAGGCCTGCGTGGCCTCCAAGTCGTAGCCGCCCTCGAGCACGGCCACCGTCCGCGGCGCCAGCGGCAAGAGCCGACGGACGTAGTCTCCATAGTCCGACGCCGTGTAGCACAGGTCCGTCAACGGGTCGGCCCGATGCCCGTCATAGCCCGCCGAGACCAGCAACCAGTCGGGGGCGAACCGCTCGACCGCCGGGATGATCGCTTCGTCCAGCGCGGCCCGGGCCACCTCACCGGTGGCGCCGGGCGGCAGCGGCACATTTATTGTGAGCCCCTCACCCGGACCGGCGCCTCGATCGTCGAGCGCTCCGGTGCCGGGATAGTGCGGATGCTGGTGGATCGACGCGAAGAGGACGTCGTCTCGGCTGTAGAACACGTCTTGGGTGCCGTTGCCGTGGTGACCGTCAATGTCGACGATGGCGACCCTCCTGCCCGCCGCGGTCAGCGCGGACGCGGCCACGGCCACCGAGTTGAACAGGCAGAAACCCATCGAAACCGAAGCCGTGGCGTGATGCCCGGGCGGCCGCACGATGCAGTAAGCCTCGGTCTCCCCGCCCTCAACACCGAGTTGCTCCACAGCCGACAGCACCGCTCCAGCCGCGAGCAGTGCTGCGTCGAGGCTGGCTGCGCCCATGCGAGTGTCTGCATCCAGGCGGCCGCCGCCGTTCTCCGCGAGCGTCGCGACCCTGTCGATCATCTCCGGTCGGTGTACCCGCTCCAATTCCGACCGCGCCGCGGGCCGCGGCGCACGACCCTCCGAGAGCAGCTCGAAGTCCACCGCGGCCACCCCGGCCAGTGCAGCTCGCAGGCGGTCAGGCTGGTCGGGATGCCGCGACCCGGCGTGGTGGTCGAGGAGACGCTCGTCGGTGATCACCATCACAGCCTTAATCGTACCCGATGCCTCCCATGCGGATGTGAGGCCGAGCGACCAAACGGAGCGAACCGGCCCGAGCGGGCGGGATCGAAGCCCGAGCGGGCGGGATCGAGGCCCGAGCGGCTTGCAGCGAGCGCGGATAGAAGTGAGCCCGTCGTGTCGCTGCGGTGTCATTCCCGCTCTTGTTCGCTGCGACCTGAGGGCCGCTCGGGCCACGGCCTCGCCTGTATGGGCCGCGTCGCTCCCGCCTATTCGCTCGGCCTCTCGCGGGTCGCAGCGAATGAGAGCCGCAGCGACGCCCGGCCCACAGACACCCCCACGGAGACCCCCCGCAGACCGCTCCGCTTCGCGACGCCCGCCAGGTGCTACCGTCGCTGCATCCGATCCAGCACCGCAGAGGGGTCGATGCGGGGCTGGACACCGACCTTTCCGCACCAGCGACACGAGGAGCTGACATGGCCGTTGGCATCGTCACCGACAGTTCCTGCGACCTCGGCGACGCCGAACTCGCAGGGCTCGACGTACAGATCGTCCCGTTGTTCATCCGTTTCGGAACCGACGACTTCGTCGACCGCGAGCAGATCACGGTGGAGGACTTCTACCGGCGGATGGCGGCTGCCGAGGAGCTGCCGCAGACCGCGGCGCCGCCGCCGGGACGCTTCGAGCAGGCCTTCCGGCGATGCTTGGACGACGGTGCCGACGCTGTCGTGTGCATCAACCTGTCTGCGGCCCTATCGGCCACGATGCAGTCGGCGATGCAAGCTGCCGACACCGTTCGGGGCGCGGACGGCGGCGCCGACATCCGGGTGCTGGACAGTCGGTCGGTAACGGCTGGACTGGGGACCCTGGTGCTGCAGGCGGCCCGCATGGCCGCCGACGGTGCCGACGCCGACGCCATCGAGGGCTTCGTGGCGGACGCCTCCGAGCGGACGCGCGTCTTCGGCACGCTCGACACTCTGGAGAATCTGCGCAAAGGGGGGCGCATCGGCGGCGCCCAGGCCCTGCTCGGCTCCATACTGTCGATCAAGCCCATCGTGGACATATCCAGCGGCGAGGTGGCGGAGGCCGCCAAGCAGCGGACCCGGCGCAAGGCGCTCGGATGGCTGCGCGACACGGTGAAAGCGGCCAAGCAGGTGGAGCACCTCACGGTCATGCACGGCGAGGCGTCCGACGCCGACGATTTTCGTGCGATGCTGGCTGAGGTGCATTCAGGCGACATCAGGGTCTGCAAGGTCGGACCGGTGGTGGGGGTGCATGCCGGCCAGGGTGTGCTGGGCATGACGTACCAGGTTCCAGCCGCGTAGGCCAGTGCGAGAGTCGAGCAGGCAGGCGCGACGAACCCTTCCGACTTGCAGCGGACACTCGGGAAAACCTCCGCACAACCCGTCAGCGACTCACACAACAGCCGGTATCGCGGCCCGCGGTGTGCGCTCGACGCTGGGTGGCGCGGCAGGCGGGCGACGTCCTCCCCACCAACACCGTGCATCACCGCGATTTTGAGTCCCGCGACCACACAGGCGCGATCCTGGGAGTCGCCCGCTGCTCGCCCTAGTGGTATGTCGTCGAAATGGCTAGGGCAGCGCGGAGGGCTCTAGCCCCAGCTTGAAATGGCTACAGACGCCCCGACCAATTCAGCGACGGACCACTAGTCGCTGGTCGCCGGTTGTCCATCACCAGGGGGGTCGGAGCGCGATCCTGGGAGTCGCCCGCTGCTCGCTCTAGGCTTCACGACCATGGCTGACGCCGAGCCCAACCGCCGCGACCGGCCGACGTTGAGCCTGGGGTCCGACGACTGGCCGGCGACTGTCGCCGGCAAGATCGTGGAACTCGTCGATGCGGTGCGGGTGCAAACCACCGATCGGGTTGTGTTCGTGCTTCGGGCTGTCGTCTATTGCCTAGTGGCCGCAGTCGCCGCCATCGCAGCCCTCGTACTGCTCGTCGTCGTCACCGTGCGCCTGGCCGACGCCTACCTGCCAATAGGCTCGGGGGTCGGTTCGGCGACATGGGCCGCACACGGCTTCGTTGGACTGCTAGCCTCCGTCGTCGGGTTCGGCGCCTGGCGAGCTAGGACCGGGTCGGCGAAGCCTGTCTACACCGCGATGATCATCGACGCTGCCATCGTCGTGGGGGTGGTGTTCTACGGCGTGGTCGCGGCCGTGGCCTGACACCACCACGACGACGCCTCATCGGCGATCCGACACACGGCGCCGGCACCGCAAACGACACACGACCCACGCAGGAGAGCACCGCAATGAGCCTCGAAGACCTCGCCGGGCGCGATGTGGAGATGGCCATCATCGGGTCGGGGCCGGCCGGACTTACCGCTGCCGTCTACGCAGCCCGGGCGGACCTGCGCCCGGTGGTGCTGGAGGGCGAGCCGAGCTCGACGAGCGACCAGCCGGGCGGGCAGCTCATGCTCACCACCGACGTCGAGAACTACCCGGGATTCCCCGAGGGCGTGATGGGACCCGAGCTGATGCAGAGATTTCGGGAGCAGGCAGTCCGGTTCGGGGCGCGGATCCACACGGTGAGGGCCTCCCGCGTCGACTTCTCGCAGCAGCCGTACGGCATCTGGGTCGGCGACGCCGGCGCGGCCGAGCCCGCGTTCAGGGCCTGGACTGTGATCGTGTCGACCGGAGCCCAGTCCGTCATGCTGGGCCTCGACCGGGAGATCGAGCTGGTGGGGCACGGACTCTCGACCTGTGCCACCTGCGACGGCTTCTTCTTCCGCGGGCAGCACATCGCGGTGGTGGGAGGAGGTGACTCGGCCATGGAGGAGGCAACCTTCCTGACACGGTTCGCCTCGCGAGTCACCGTCATCCATCGCCGGGACGCGCTCAGAGCCTCCAAGATCATGCAGCAGCGCGCTTTCGACAATGAGCGGATCGACTTCATGTGGAACAGCGTCGTCGAGAAGTACCTCGGCGAGCCCGCCCTCACCGGCCTGCTGGTCCGCGACACCACAACCGACGAGACATCGGTTCTCAAAGTGGCCGGGTGCTTCATCGCCATTGGCCACCGGCCCAACACCGAGCTCTTCGTGAACGAGTTGGAGATGAAGGCGAACGGATACCTCATTACCGCGCCCGACTCCACCAAGACAGCCGTTGAGGGCGTCTTCGCCTGCGGCGACGTGCAGGACGACTGCTACCGGCAGGCGGTCACCGCCGCGGGCACGGGCTGCATGGCCGCGATCGAGGCTGAGAGATACCTCGAGGACCTCCACGCCCACCGAGCGTCGGTGGCCCGGCGTGCCGGCCATTAGGGTGGCGGTGCCAGAATCGTCACCGAGAGGGAACCGTCGCGAGGTGATGCGACTCGTATTCGCCGGCGCGAGACAAGGAGGGAACCGTGTCAGGATCGACCATCACACTGAGTGCTGCGACTTTCGACGAGGAAGTCAACCGCTCCTCGACGCCCGTGCTCGTGGACTTCTGGGCTGAATGGTGCGGACCCTGCAAGCAGATCGCGCCGATCCTCGACGAGATCGCATCCGAGCAGGACGGCAGGCTGACAGTGGCCAAACTCAACGTGGACGAAGCTCCCGACATTGCCCGCAGGTTCGGTGTAATGAGCATCCCTACTATGATCCTGTTCGACCGCGGCGAGCCGGCCAAGCGAGTGGTGGGCGCCAAGCCCAAGGAGGCCCTGCTCGGCGAACTGGCCGAGTACCTCTGAGACTTCGGCCCAGGATTGCAGTCAATCGACCAGCGAGCCTCAGACTGTCACACTATGAGGTGATAGATCCGCTCGAGGTCGGACAATCCGCTGAACTGGATCGTGATGTTGCCGCTGCTCTTGCCGCCCAGTCGCACCGACACCCGGGTGTCGAGCCTCGTGGCGAGAAGGTCCTCGAGTTCGAGGATGCCGGCCTTCAGCTCATCCGGTACGTGCTTCTCGCCTTCATGCTTGTCCGGCGTGGCTGGCTGCGACGCCGTTTGGGTCTCGGCGACTCTGCGCTCCGCCTCGCGGACCGTCAAGCCCTCCTGGACGATCTCCTCGGCCAGCGTCTCCTGAGCTGACCCGTCCTCGAGTACCAGCAGCGCTCGGCCGTGGCCCGCGGAGAGGTCGCCCTCAACCACGAGGCGCTGCACGGCCGGGGCCAGGTTCAGCAGCCGGATGGTGTTCGCCACTGCGGAACGGGAGCGGCCGACCCGGGCGGCAACCTCCTCCTGGGTCAGATCGAAGTCGTCGATCAACTGCCGGTAGGCGGCCGCTTCCTCGATGGCGTTGAGGTCTTGGCGGTGGACATTCTCGACGACGGCTGCTTCGAGGGCTCTCTGGTCGTCCGCATCCCGCACGATCGCGGGGATGTCCCGAAGGCCGGCTCGCTGGGCGGCTCGCCAGCGTCGCTCGCCAGCTATAAGTTCATACCCATCTGATATTTTTCGTACAATTACAGGCTGAACCACCCCGATAGCGGATATGGAAGCAGCCAAAGACGCCAGGGTCTCCTCATCAAAATGGTCTCTCGGTTGGTAGGAATTCGGGACGATGTGGCTGATATCGATCTCTTGGAAGATCGAGCCTGCAGGTTCCAGATCGCTCGGGATCAAAGCACCCAAACCCTTCCCGAGACCACTACGGCGCGCCATGGAGCACCTCCTTTGCCAGATCACGGAATGCTCTTGCCCCTCTTGACGAGGGGTCGTAGAGAATAATCGGCTGACCGAAGGACGGAGCTTCGCTCAGACGCACGGTTCGCGGCACGACTTGCCAGCAGACTTTGTCTCCGTAATGAGCACGGACCTCCCGGGCGACATCCCGTGAAAGGTTCGTACGAGCGTCGTACATGGTGAGGATCAGCTTTGTCAGCTCCAAGCCAGGATTGAGATTGCGCTGCACCAACTCGATGTTCTTGACTAACTGCGCCAGCCCCTCGAGCGCGAAGTACTCGGCTTGAACGGGAACGACGACCTCGTCGGCCGCTGTCAGACCGTTGATCGTCAGCAGGCCAAGCGATGGCGGACAGTCGATCATGATCACGTCGTACTCCATGACGGCGACCGACATGGCGTTCCGAAGCCTGTGCTCCCGACTGAAGGCGGGGACGAGTTCGATCTCAGCGCCCGCGAGGTTGAGGTTGGAAGGAGCAACGTGCAGATCTTTGATCGTTGTCGGCTCGATGATCCCCTCAAGTTCGACGTCCTGGAGCAGGACATCGTAAATCGACCCGTCGAGACGCCGGGGATCCAGGCCCGCACCAGTAGTTGCGTTGGCCTGCGGATCGAGATCCACGATCAGAGTCTTGATCCCGTTCTCGGCGAAGCATGCGGAGAGGTTCACGGTGGCAGTCGTCTTTCCCACCCCGCCCTTCTGATTGGCCACAGCGAACACCCGGGCGGTCGCTGAGACGCGTTCATTTGTCATGCCCTTAGCACCGCCTCCCTGTCGCAGCGGCTCCCGGTCGCGGTCCTACACGACTCTCGGCGAGCCAAGCACGCCTCATGTTTCACGTGAAACACTCAGTTGTCCGGTCCCCCAGCCTAGCGGCGAGCGTCTGCGATCAGAGTCTTGATCCCGTTCTCGGCGAAGCATGCGGAGAGGTTCACGGTGGCAGCCGTCTTTCCCACCCCGCCCTTCTGATTGGCCACAGCGAACACCCGGGCGGTCGCTGAGACGCGTCCATTTGTCATGCCCCTAGAGCGTCCGCGAATAGGTGAGAGCCGATTGTGTCGCAGCGGTGTCATTCCCGCTCTTGTTCGCTGCGCTCACGGGCCGCTCGGGCCACGGCCTCGCCCGTATGATCCAGACTGGCCCGCCTATTCGCTCGGCCTCTTAGCCCAGGTATTTCAGTAGGGGGCTTGGTTGGGGGCTGCCGCGTCCGCGGAAATGCCCTCTTGGCGGGGCAGGATCGGGTTTGAACACATGAGCCTGACCGCGCCTGGGAGGGCACTTCGATGGTGAAGCGTGTCTCGGTTCGTCCGCGTCTGGGGTTTGTCGGCGGGGGGCGCGGCGTGGCGTGTCATGTTGGTGCTCGGCTGTTGGCTGATCTGGCTGACAATGTCGGGTTGGCTCGGGCGTTGTCTGAGGCGATGGCCGATACCAAGGTGCGCCGTCGGGGCCATGACCGGGGCCGGGTGCTGGCCGATGCGGCGGTGATGGTCGCCGATGGCGGCGAGTCGATCTGTGACATTTCTGTGTTGGCGGGCCGGCCTGAGGTGTTCGGGGAGGTGGCGTCGCCGTCGACGCTGTGGCGGGCTCCGGAGGCGGCGGGGGGCCGAATCGAGGAGATCGAAGCGGCGCGGGCGCACACCCGCCGGCGGGTGTGGGCCGCGGGCGCGGACCCGGGGTTCTGTGTGATCGGCATCGACGCCGCCTTGGTGGAGTCCCATTCGGACGAGCAGGCCGCGGCGGGGGCCTGCAAGGGCGGCTTGGGGTTCTGTCCGCTTCTGGGCTGTCTCGACGCGGCCGGCGAGTGCCTCGCCGGTGTGCTGCGCGCCGGCAGCGCCGGCTCCGACACCGCCGCAGACCACGTCGAGGTCCTCTCAGAGGCCCTCGACCAGATCCCGGTGGACCCTCACAGCACAGAGGTGATCGCCAGAGCCGACACCGCGGGCTGCGCACGGGCGTTCCTCAACGAGTGCCGAGCCCGCGGCGTGCGGTTCTGTGTCGGGCACCCCCTCAGCATCGACATCGCACAGGCCATAACAGAAGCCGGCGACAAGCACCGGCGCCGGGCGATCAGCGCCGACGGCGAAGAACTGCTCGACCGCGCCGACGTCGCCGAGACCACCGACCACACCGACCTTTCGCAGTTCCCTGCCGGCTGCCGCATGATCGCCCGCCGCGAGCTGCCCCACCGCGGCGCGCAGCTCAACTCCACCGACGCCGACGGGCACCGCTTCCAGGCACCGGTCACCGACATCGCCGACAACGACGCCGACAGCACCGACATCGCCTACACCGAAGCACTGCACCGCGGCCGCGCCGAACGACAGATCACCGACCACAACAACACCGGGCTCGCCAAACTCGCCTCCCACTCTTTGGCCATCAACGCCGCCTGACTGCAAATCACCATGTGCGGCCACGACCTGCCCGCCTGGACCAAACTCCTCGCCCTCGACGAAGACCCAGCAAAAACCGAACCCGAACGGCTCCGCTACTGCCTGCTGCACACCGCCGGCCGCATCGTCAACACCGGACGCCGCCGCACCTGCAAACTCCCAAACGACTGGCCCCGGACCCCGCACCTGCTCGCCGCGCACCAACGCATCCACAACCTCCCCCTGCTCATCCGAACCCGCGTCCGCGGCCACCCCGACACCGCAGCACACACAGTCCGACCAACCCGAACCCGCAACCCGAACCCGCAACCCGAACCCGCACCCCGAACGGCCCCAACACGCCCCCGCAGCGCCACCAACCCCACACCCGCCGCCGCACCGTGACGACGACATCGCCGAGGTCCTCGGCGTCCACCGCAGCCCGCAGCGCCACCAACCCCACACCCGCCGCCGCACCCCCGACCCAGCCCCAAAGGCTGCCCCCACAACGGCCTACTGAAAGATCTGGGTTAGCACCGCCTCCCTGTCGCAGCGGCTCCCGGTCGCGGTCCTACACGACTCTCGGCGAGCCAAGCACGTCTCATGTTTCACGTGAAACACTCAGTTGTCCGGTCCCCCGGCCTAGCGGCGAGCGTCTGCGGGCGGGGCGTCTGCGGGGGAGGTCCACCGGAATCGGCCCAACACGCCTCACCGAGACGTAACTACCGTGCGGTGTGCTCCAAGTGTCCGCGATCTCACAGCCGGTCCGCCCCTCCAAGGGCAAGCGTTGCCAATGTTGCCGCGTCCTCGAGGAAACGGAGACCACGAGTGAGCCGCCGTCGTTCAGCAACGGCAAGGCGCACTCCGCGAGTTCCGGCGCAGGTCCAAAAGAACGGGCGACGACCGCGTCGAAATCTCCTCGCCCGCTGGATCGAGCCAAATCGTCCACGGAGACGTGCTCGACAGTCACTCGATCCGTGAGTCCCGCCGCGACCACCGCTCGCTGCGCCATCTCGCACCGTCGATCCCGGGCGTCTATCAGCCACCACTGAGACTCAGGGAGCTCGAGTGCCAGAACCACCCCCAAGACGCCGGCCCCGGTTCCACAGTCCACGAACCGTCCCCCCGGCCGTGTACGCCATTGATCCAAGATGTAACCGCAAGCGTGGAGGCGAAAGGTTTCGACCGAATCTGCTCCAACGGCGCCCTCAGACCGAGCCAGCGTCAACGCCCGAGACAGACGCTCCAAGCGGCCTGGGTTTATATCCGCCGGTGAATGAGGTCCGGGCTGCACGCCGTCACTGCGCCTCTCAACCAGGCAGAGCTGCGATGATCACCCGCCGATGAGGATCCTCTCCTTCGCTCCGACTGTTCACGCTCCCTATTTCGGACACGACGTCGTGAACGATCTTGCGGTCCATCCGGTTCATTGGCTCGAGGGCGATTTCCGAGCCCGTCTCGATGGACTCCGCTGCGACCTTGCGGGTGAATTCCGCCAATGCATCAGCACGGCGGGCCCCGACGCCGCCGATGTCCATGCGAATCTTTCCTTCCCTGGTCGTTCCGCCCGATCGTTGCAGCACCGTTCGAGCCAGTTCGTCGATCGCTTGGGCTGTGCCACCCCGACGACCGATCAGGATTCCTATCCCATCTCCGCTCGCCTCGATCCGCAGGATGCCGTCCTTCAGATCGTGCCGCTCGAACGCGACCACAACGCCGAGCGCTTCTGCGATGCCCCGGACGAAGTCCTCGGCTAAATCAGCCTGCTCCAACAATGAAGGGCCTTTGAATGGATCGGCTGTCATAGCTCTTGCATCCTCCTTGGCATTGTGTGCCTTGCGACTCTGGCCCCGGCTCTGCTCCAGGGGCTTGTTCAGGGCGCGGTTCCCGGTTCCTTCCGGCATTCCGGACTCCGATCTGGCCGAGACCTTGCGGCGGGATCGAGAGGCGGAGGACGGAGCCGCCTCGCTGGGCGGACGCGAGGACTCGGACCTTCTGGAGGACCCCGGCCGGCGGTTGCGGTTGCCTCGATTCCTGCCGTCTTTCGGCCGCACCGGCGTGGGAACCACTCGGGCCCGCACCCGAGCCTCCTCCTTGATCCTCCCAAACAGTCCTACTCTTCCTTCCGACAGCACCTTGAACTCCGCGTCCGCTTCGTCGACCCCGAGATGAACTAAGGCCCGCTCTTTGGCATTCTCTACGGTTGTCGCTGTGATTTCCAACCATTCCATTCCAGAAAATCTCCTTCGTGTGGCGCGAGGGTCAGCGCCTCTTCTTCTTGCTTCGACTGCGGTTCTGGCCGGGACGCTTCGCTCCCGACCCGGGCGGCGTGACGCGGCCGCCGCTGGGACGGCCGCCGGAGCGGCTGCGCGAGGGCGCCCTACCAGTCCGCCCCCGTCGTTCTG
Source organism: Acidimicrobiales bacterium (assembly GCA_965116865.1). Taxonomy (GTDB): domain Bacteria; phylum Actinomycetota; class Acidimicrobiia; order Acidimicrobiales; family Aldehydirespiratoraceae; genus Aldehydirespirator. The sequence continues at coordinate 2,533,787 of OZ220727.1, forward strand.
CCTGCTTCGCCGTCGCGGGCGTCCCTTTCCGCGACGGTGCCTTGCCGTGCTGCTTCGCGCCCCTTCTCGGCGTCGGAGCGCCCTTGTTCTGAGTTATCGACCTCGACGAGCGAGCCTCGCTGGCGGCGGTGCCGACGTCGCCGGCGACGTCGGCAGCCCGCTGTTTGGCGACCTGTGCCCCGAGAGAGTCCTCGCCCCGGTAGAACGACCTTGTGATGTAAGCCTGCTGAGCGATCCGAACCAGGTTGGACACGATGAAGTAAGTCACCACAGCGGCGGGCATCACATATGAGAACACCGGCAGCATGTAGGGGATCAGCTTCATCATCATCTGCTGCTGCGGGCTTGCCGCCGTGTTGCTCTGCCGACCTTGGATCTGACGTTGCTGGTAGAGGCTCGTGACCAGCACGATGAGGAGCAGGACCAGATAAGGGAACGAGGACAACACGCTTTCGGCGATCACTGCGCTCGCGCTCCTCGACAGATCAACCCCGAACGAGACCATCTCGACGTCGGCGCTCAGGTCCCGGTAGAGGTCGCTGTCACGCGACAGGAAGTCCGGATCGAACTGCAGTGCGCCTCTAGTGATCGGGGTTTCGGCGTACTCGACCGCCGGTCCGGCCACGCTGTCCGCGAGACGGCTGTCTGCGAAGCGGCGCGACGCGAAGCCGAGCTGGGTGCCTATCTCGGTCGTGCGCCTGGTCAGCCCGTCCACGACGCGGTACATCACCAAGAAGATCGGGCCCTGCACCAGCATCGGGAGCAGGCACCCGACCGGATTGAGCCCATGCTCCTTGTAGTAGGCCATAGTGACTTCGTTGAGAGCCTGCCGGTCGGCTTTGTGCTGCGTCTGAAGTTTCTTCAACTCCGGCATGTGCCGCTGCATTTGCAACATGTTGCGTGTCATCTTCAATGTCAGCGGGGTCACCGACACCACGGCCGTCAGCGTGAGCAGGGCGATCGCCGCGCCGTAGGACGGCACGATGGAGTAGAACCAGGCGAGGATCGCGGTGACAACGTCGAAGAGAGGGTCAAACATCGTGCGTCTCCGCCGGCGCCGTCCCGAACCGAGGCCGGTCAGGCACCGGATCCCACGCCGTCGGACCCCAGGGGTGGCAACGGCCCAGGCGCCGCGCCGTCAACCATGCCCCGCGCGCCGCGCCGTGCCGCTGCAACGCTTCGAGCGCGTAGGCCGAGCACGACGGCACGTGCCGACACACCGGCGGCCGCCCGCAGCTGACGAACTGATAGACCTTCACGGCACCGCAGGCGAGGCGAGTCGCCAGCCGGCGGCTCACCGGACGTCTCCGAGCATCTCGCCGAGGGCCGCGCGGAGCTCGGCCGGGGGCAGGCGCTCCAGCGACGACCGGACGACTATGCGGTACTCCCCGTCGGCCATCACGACCGTCCCGTCGCGGGCAAGCTCGCGCAGAGCCTCCCGCACCCGCCTGCGGGCCCGGTTGCGCACAACCGCCGTCCCCACCGACTTGGGCACCGCGAACACGACGCGGCGACCGCACGGAGCAGCGCGGTAAGAGACCCTGAGGGGGCCGCGGCGTGAGCCGGCCGACATTCGAGATCCGTTGTCCGGGCCGCGGCCGATCGCCGAGCCGGTCACGCGGCCAGCCGGCTTCGCCCTCTGCGACGGCGCGCGCGCAGCACGGCACGCCCTCCTCGTGTCCTCATTCTGGCACGAAAGCCGTGATCTTTGTGCCTTTTCCTTATGTTCGGCTGAAAGGGGCGCTTCATCAAGATCCTCCTCGGCCCGCTCGGGTGCGAGCACGCCACAAGAGCCGCCGCCGGGGTCGCTGCCGTGGATGGACGGCGGCTTGCGTCCACCGTAGGGCTGACCATGCGCCGCGACAACCAGCCCGCTCGGACCCGCGGCGGACCTGGACCGCCTTCCAGCGATCACGGGCCAAATCGAAGAACACAGATGTTGTATGTCTTACACACATGTCATCAAATCGGAGTTCATCCGGCCTGAACTAGTCGTTTGCCGACACTCGGGCGGCCGGCTTGCAGCCGGTGCGAGGGCTGCTACCTTCCGCTGGCCGCAACCGCAACCGAATCGGGGCGCAGTCCCCCGTCCGGCGCCGGGCCACGGCCGTCTTTTATGCACATCTGTGGACCATTCTGTGGAGAAAGGAAGATCAGCAACGTGAGCAGCGACATCGAGGCGGAGCGGATCTGGACCAGTTGCGCGCAGACCATCCGCAACCAAGTGAGCGACGCCGTGTGGAGGACCACCTTCAGCGGCGCCCGGGCGACCGCCTTCGACCATCGGTCCCTGACGCTGGTAGTCCCGACCAGCCTCCAGAAGGCCCGGATCGAACGCCGCTACTTCAATCTGCTGACCGGCGCCCTCGACGAGGCCGAGCCCGACGTGACCGTCCGAATCGAGATCGACCCGGCATGGGACGGCGGCGACGACTGTCCGGCGCCGCCGGCCGAGAAGCCGTCGCCGACGAGCCCAGTCACCGCCGAACCAGCCGTCGCCGGCACCAACGGAGACTCAGGCGCCCATGCTCGCCTGACTTTCGAGCACTTCGTGACCGGCACCTCCAATCGGTTCCCACACGCTGCCGCGCTGGCAGTGGCCGAGGCCCCGGCCGGGCCCTACAACCCGCTGTTGATCCACGGTGCCTCAGGGCTCGGCAAGACCCACCTGCTGCGAGCCATCGCCCACTACGTGAACAACCACTATCCCGTCCACAAGGTGAGGTACGTCACCAGCGAGACCTTCCTCAACGAGTTCGTGCGGGCGATACGCAACAGCACCCAGCCGGAGTTCAAGCTCCAGTACCGCAGCAACGACGTGCTGCTGGTCGACGACATCCAATTCATGGAAGGCAAGGACGGCCTGCAGGAGGAGTTCTTCCACACATTCAACGACCTGCTTCAGAACGGCGCGCAAATCGTCCTCTCCTCCGACCGCTCTCCCGACGCGATGCCCACGCTTGAGGACCGCCTCCGCAGCCGCTTCAAGTCCGGCCTCATCACAGACATCCAGCCCCCGGATCTGGTCACCCGCCTAGCCATTCTCGAGAAGAAGGGCGAATCGGCGGCCGTCGAGATCCCGGGCGACGTCCTCTCATACATCGCTGAGAACATCACCGACTCGATCCGCGAGCTCGAAGGCGCGCTCGTCAGGGTCACGGCATACGCCAACATCAGCGGCCAGCCGTGTTCCTACGACCTCGCCCGGCGTGTGCTGGCCGACCTGATAAGCAACACCACCAAGGCGCCCGTCACCGTCGGCGGCATCATCGCCACCACAGCCGATCTGTGCGACTTCTCGGTCGAGCAGATCGTCGGGGGCAGTCGGCGCAGGCCTCTCGTCGACGCCCGCCAGATCGCCATGTACGTGGCCAGGAGCATGACCGACCTCTCCTACCCGGAGATCGGCCGGGCCTTCGGCAACCGTGACCACACCACCGTCATCCACGCCGTCCGCAAGATCGAGAACCTCATGACCGAGCGCAAGGAGGTCTTCGACAAGGTGCAGGATCTCCAGCGCCGGGCCGGGGAGGCCTCATGAGCGCAATCCACCGAGCGTGGGGGCGAAGCATGGGGACCGTCGCACGCCGCCTCTGGATGACGGTGCACAACGGCGCAGAAATCAACAGCCGGTCCGCGGCCGGTCCGCGGCCCTCTGGCCGGCACGGGAAACCTGGGCACAGCCGGATCGCTGCCCTCCGAAGGCGCAGCGACCCGAATCCCCAATCCACAGTGCCTAGTGTTCCCTACAACCCATACAAATCCAGCTAAGAGGAGAAACAACAGACCATGGGCATGAAGTTCCGTTGCGAGCGAGACACGCTTCTGGAGGCTCTGGCCGTCGCTGTGAGAGCCACGGCGGGCGCGAGTTCCAACCAGACCGCGTTGATGGGCGCTCGTCTAGATCTCACCGACGGCGTCCTCACCGTCACCGGCAGCGACCTCAACCTGACGCTGTCGGTGACCACCGAAGTGCTGGCCGCCGCCGACGGCGCGGCAGTGGCGCCTGCCCGGCTGCTGACCGACGTCGTCCGGTCGGTGCCGCCTGGTGCGGTTGAGTTCTCGGTGGTCGAGGGCGAGGCCTCGATCGTGGCCGGATCGTCGGAGTTCTCGATCCGGCTGATCCCCGAGGACAACTACCCGCAACTGATATTCAGACAGGAGGCGGAGAACGGCGACGACTCGGCCGCTTTCAGTCCGGCAGTCAGCTTCAGCGGCGCCGAGTTCCGGGACGCTCTCGGCCAGGTCGTGAGGGCGGCGTCGTCCGACGACTCCAGGCCGATCCTCACCGGCGTCCTGATGGCCTCGGAGGGGGAGGGGCGGCTGCGACTGGTCTCGACGGACTCGTACCGGCTGTCGGTGCGCGACCTCGAGGGCTCGGCGGTCCTCGACGAGAACCAGGAGGTGCTGGTGCCGAGCCGCGCCCTCGGCGAGCTGCAGCGGCTGATCGCGGACCCGGACGAGGTGACGTTGAAGCTGGCCGAGCAATACGCGCAGTTCGTGGTGGGCAACGTCCAGTTGACCACTCGGCTGATCGCGGGCGACTTCCCCAACTATCAGGGCTTGATCCCGACCGACCACCCGAATCGTCTGACCGTCGACCGCGAGCAGTTGCTGGAAGTCGTTCGACGGGTGCGGCTGCTGGCCCAGGACTCGACTCCGGTGCGGATGGTCATGAGCGACGGAAGTCTCGAGATGATCGCCATCACCCACGACGTCGGCAAGGCCAACGAGTCGATGGGAGCCGACTACTCCGGCGAGGACCTGACTGTCGCGTTCAATCCCGCCTACCTCATCGACGGCATCGAGGCCCTCAGCGGCGCAGAGGTCACGTTGGAGACAGCGGACGCCGTGAAGCCGGCCCTGCTCCGCTCGGCGGACGACGAGGGGTTCCTGTACCTGCTGATGCCGGTGCGCGTGAGCTGAACGTCGGAGCGAGCAGCAGAAGGTGCGAGTCCTCAGCTTCGCAGCGGTCACGGGCTGCTCGGGCCGGGGCTTCGACCCTGTGGGTCGCGTCGCTCCGCCTGCTCGCTTGGCCTCGTAGGCGCCGGTCGTGCGGGTCTGCACGCTGTCGCTGCTCGATTTCCGCTCCTATGCGGAGGCCGATGTCGCATTCGCGCCGGGCCTTACGGTGATAGTCGGGCCTAACGGCCGTGGCAAGACCAACCTGCTGGAGGCCGTCGGCTTCTCGGCCGGCCTGGGTTCGTTCAGAGGCGCGCCCGACGCGGCCCTCGTCCGTGACGGCGCGGACGCCGCGGTGATTCGCTGCACGGGGTTCGGAGACGGAGGCCGGGAGGTGCTGGTCGAGGCAGAGCTGGTCCGGTCCCGACCCAACCGGGTGAGGGTGAACCGGCAGCCGGTGGCGCGTCGCCGGGATCTGCTCGGGGTGCTCGCCGCGACGGCCTTGTCGCCTGAGGATCTCGAACTGGTGAAGGGCGAGCCAGCGGTGCGGCGCCGATGGATCGACGACGCGCTGGCGGCGGTCCGGCCGTCCTGGGGGGCGCTGCGCGGCGAGGTGGACCGGATTCTGCGTCAGCGCAACACCCTGTTGCGTCAGACCCAGGGCCGGGCCGTCGGCGACGTGGCTGTCACCCTGGACGTCTGGGACGAGAAGCTGGCCGCGGCCGGCGACGAGCTCCGCTGCCGCCGGCGTGGCCTGCTCGCTGCGGTGGAGCCCCGGATCCGGCGACATTACCATCGCATCTCCCTGGGGCGGGGCACCGCTGCCGCGACCTATCTGTCGTCGTGGGGGGAGGGATCGCTGGCGGACGCGCTGGCCGCGGCCCGGCCGGCGGACCTCAGGCGGTCCACGAGCACGGTCGGCCCCCACCGAGACGACGTCCTGCTGGAGGTGGAGGGTCTTGCGGCCCGGAGCCATGCCTCTCAGGGCGAGCAGAGGTCGCTCGCGCTGGCCTTGCGGCTGGCGGTGGACGCAGAAGTCCGTGAACGTCGGGGCGGGGCGACGGTGCTGCTGCTCGACGACGTGTTCTCAGAACTGGACCCGGGCCGGGCCGCCGCGTTGCTTGAGACGCTCCCGTGCGGCCAGCGGATTCTCACCACTGCGTCGCCGGAGCTGCCCGAGGGCGCCGAGCCCGAGCAGGTGATACGTGTCAGCGGCGGGCCTTCAGGGGGATTGGCTGCGTCGTCGTGCGGCGGGCCTTCAGGGGTGTCGTGACTGCGTCGTCGTGCGGCGGGCCTTCTGGGGGATTGGCTGCGTCGTCGGCCGGCGGGCCCGTCGAGGTGGCCGACGCTCTGGAGCGGGTGCTGGACTCGCTGGGCGCGCCGCCTTCCGACTTGCTGTCGACGGTGTTCGGCCGGTGGGAGGAAGTGGTCGGCGCCGATGTGGCCCGCCACTGTCGGCCGGTCGCGGTGGAGGGCGATCGGCTGGTGGTCGTGGCCTCCGACCCGGTGTGGGCCTCCGAGGTGCGGTGGCTGGCCGATCGGGTGTTGGAGCGAGTCAACGACCTGTCGGCTACCGACCGGCTCACGTCGGTCGCCGTGCGGGTGGGGTCGGCCGCAGCGTCGTCGGACAGCGCGCCGACGATCGATGGGGCGCCGCGGTGATCGGGAGTGCGACGGGGTCGGCCGCGCGGTGCTCGGGCAGCGCGCCGACGATCGATGGGGCGCCGCGGTGATCGGGAGTGCGACGGGGTCGGCCGCGCGGTGCTCGGGCAGCGCGCCGACGATCGATGGGGCGCCGCGGTGATCGGGAGTGCGACGGGGTCGGCCGCGCGGTGCTCGGGCAGCGCGCCGACGATCGATGGGGCGCCGCGGTGATCGGGAGTGCGACGGGGTCGGCCGCGCGGTGCTCGGGCAGCGCGCCGACGATCGATGGGGCGCCGCGGTGATCGGGAGTGCGACGGGGTCGGCCGCGCGGTGCTCGGGCAGCGCGCTCCCGGCTGTGACTTCTGGTAGCATGAAGGCTGTGTTCGGTGGCGCGATCAAGGGTTCCGTCCCAGATCGGCGCCTCTTGCTCGCCCGGTCCTCGTCTGCTGGGGCCGGGATGGGCCAGTGAGTGTTCCAGGACTTCGTACAGCGCCCCCCGGCAGACCTGAACAGGAACGGCCAGCGGCGTCGACGCACGCCTGAGGAGGTCGGATCGACGTGACAGCCGGTGACGGTGCCCATGGCTCCCGGACGCTCGCCGTTCCCGACGCGGCGGTCGCGTCTTACGGCGCGCTCGAGATCACGGTCCTTGAGGGCCTGGAGGCCGTGCGCGAGCGCCCGGGCATGTACATCGGGTCGACCGGGCCGACCGGCCTGCACCACCTCGTGTGGGAGGTCGTCGACAACTCGGTGGACGAGGCCATGGCCGGGCACTGCACCCGGATCGACGTGACGCTCCACGCTGACGGCTCCTGCGAGGTCGGCGACGACGGCCGGGGCATCCCCGTCGAGCCGCATCCCCTCCACGACGACGTTCCCGCTGCCGAGCTGGTGATGACGCTGCTGCACGCGGGCGGGAAGTTCGGAGGCGACGGCTACAAGATCTCGGGCGGCCTCCACGGTGTCGGCGTCTCGGTGGTCAACGCCCTCTCGAAGCGGATGGAGGTCGAGATCCACCGCTCCGGGCACCGTCACTGTATGACGTTCGTCGACGGGGGCCAGATCGAGGAGGCGCTCTCGGTGCGTGGTCCGGCGCCGGCCCTCGACGGTGCCGTCCGCACGGGCACGACGATCCGGTTCTGGCCGGACCCGTCGATCCTGGAGGACGTGTCGTTCCGGTTTCAGACTGTGGCGGAGCGCTTGGAGATGATGGCCTTTCTGAACCGGGGGCTGGAGATCCGGGCGCGCGACCTGAGGCCAGGCCCGCACAGCCACCGCGAGTGGACCTCGTTCTGCTACGAGGGCGGCATCGTCGACTACGTGAGCCGCCTGAACCAGTCGAAGGTCCGCCTGTTCGACGCGGTGGGGCACTTCGCCGACGCCGAGACCATCGACGGCAACCCGCACGAGGTGGAGGTGGCGTTCCAGTGGAACACCGGTTTCAACACCGACGGCCTGCACAGTTTTGCCAACGGGATCTCCACCATCGACGGCGGCATGCACGAGCAGGGCTTCCGTGCGGCGCTGACCCGCACCGTGAACGCCTACGCCCGTGAGAAGGGGCTGCTCAAGGAGAAGGCCGAGAACCTCCACGGCGAAGACATCCGCGAGGGCCTCACCGCCATCGTCAGCGTGCGCATCGGGATCCCGCAGTTCGAGGGGCAGACCAAGGCCAAGCTGGGGAACATGTCGATGCGCTCCTTCACCGAGCGGGTCACCAACCGCCGGCTGTCGGAGTGGCTGGAGGAGAACCCGGCCCAAGCGAGACGGGCGGTGCTGAAGGCTGTGGCCGCGTCCGCGGCCCGGGAGGCCGCGGCCCGGGTGCGTTCGGAGGTCCGCTCCAAGTCGCTGCTGGACGGCGCAGGCATGCCCGACAAGCTGAAGGACTGCACAGCCTCCGATCCGGACCGCCGGGAACTGTTCATCGTCGAGGGGGACTCCGCGGGCGGTTCGGCCGTGCGGGCGCGCGATCCTGAGACGCAGGCGGTGCTGCCGATCAGGGGCAAGATCCTCAATGTGGAGCGTGCCCGCATCGACCGGATGCTCAAGAACAACGAGATCCAGGCCATCATCGCGGCGATAGGCGCCGGCATCGGCGGCGCGGCGGGCCCCAACGGCGACGGAGGCGGTGACGCGGACACGGCGGCGGACGTGGACGGCCGGGCCGCAGGCCGCGGATTCGACGACCGCGGCTGCGACGTGGGCAAGGCCCGCTATCGCAAAGTGATCGTGCTGGCCGACGCCGACGTGGACGGCAGCCACATCCGCACGCTCCTGCTCACGTTCTTCTACCGCCAGATGCGCCCGCTGGTCGAGGCCGGGCTCGTGTACGTCGCCCAGCCGCCGCTCTACTCCACCAAAGTGTCGAACTCGAAGACGGTGTATCTGCTCGACGACGCCGCGAAGGAGGCCTTCCTGGCTTCCAGACCGAAGCACAAGGGCGAGTTCCAGCGCCTCAAGGGCCTGGGTGAGATGGACTGGGACGAGTTGCGCTCCACCACCATGGACCTGCGGACGCGCAGCCTGTTGCAGGTGTCGGTCGAGGAGGCAGCGATCGCCGACCGGGTCATCTCGGTGCTCATGGGCGACGACGTCGAGCAGCGCAAGGACTTCATCGTCACCAACGCCCGCGAAGTCCGCAACCTCGACTTCTGACCCACCGACGGAAAAGAGCGGACAGACCCATGGCAACGAACCCGACCGCCTCCGCCCCCGACGGCGCCGCGGGCGGCGGCCCGGGGGTGACCGTCGTCGAGATCCAGGAGGAGATGGAGAGCTCCTTCCTGGAATACGCCATGTCGGTGATCATCAGTCGGGCGCTGCCCGACGCCCGCGACGGCCTCAAGCCTGTGCATCGCCGGATCCTGTGGTCGATGTACGACCAAGGCTTCCGCCCCGACCGGGGCCACGTCAAGTGCGCCCGCGTCGTGGGCGACGTGATGGCCCGGTTCCATCCCCACGGCGACGCCGCCATCTACGACGCGTTGGCCAGGATGGCCCAGCCGTTCTCGTTGCAGCACCCCCTCATCGACTTTCACGGCAACTACGGATCGCCCGAGGACCCTCCTGCCGCGGCCCGCTACACCGAGTGCCGCCTCGATCGGCTGGCCATGTCGATGCTGGCCGACATCGAGCAGGACACCGTCGACTTCGCCGACAACTATTCGGGGGACTTCGCCGAGCCGGCGGTGCTGCCGGCGCGGCTGCCGAACCTGCTGGTGAACGGCAGCCAGGGGATCGCGGTGGGCATGGCCACCAGCATCCCGCCCCACAACCTGGCCGAGGTGATCGACGCGGTGATGGTGCTCCTCGAGAACCCCGCCGCCGGCGCCGAGGAGTTGATGGCCCGCGTCCATGGCCCGGACTTCCCGACCGGGGGGCGGGTACTGGGTCGAACCGGGTTCGAGTCGGCCTATCGGACCGGGCGCGGGTCGGTCAAGATGCGCGCCGATGTCGCCGTCGACGAGATAGGCGGCCGCAACGCGCTCGTGGTCACCGCGCTGCCCTACCAGGTGTCGGCCGGCGCGGTGGCCCGCAAGATCGCCGATCTGGTCAACGCCAGGGAGCTGGAGGGGATCGCCGACGTCAACGACGAGTCCTCCGGCGACTCCACCCGCTTCGTGATCAAGCTCAAGCGGGACGCCAACCCGGAGGTTGTGCTCAACAACCTCTGGAAGCACACCCCGCTGCAGTCCAGCTTCGCCATGAACATGGTGGCGCTGGTGGACGGGGTGCCTCGCACTCTCACCCTGCGCGACGCGCTGGCCGCGTACGTCGCGCACCAGATCGAGGTGGTGACCCGGCGCTCGGAGTTCCGGCTGGCCGCGGCCCGTGCCCGGCTCCACATCCTGGAAGGGTTGCTGCGCGCTCTGGAGGCGATCGACGAGATCATCGCCGTGATCCGCGCCAGCGCCGACACCGCCGCGGCCCGTGCGTCCCTGACGTCGGCGCCGTTCGAGTTCTCGGAAGCTCAAGCCAACCACATCCTCGAGATGGCTCTGTCGCGTCTGACCCGCCTGGGTCGAGCCCAGATCGAGGCCGAAAGCATCGAGAAACGCGCCTTGATCGCGGAACTGGAGGCGCTGCTGTCTGACGAGCACCGCCTCCGGATGGCGATCCGTGAGGAGCTCGAGGAGATCTCCGAGAAGTTCGGGGTCGCCCGCCGGTCGGTGCTCGAGATCGACCCGGGTGAGCTCGACATCGAGGATCTGATCGACGACGACGACCTGGTGTTCACCATGTCGGCCTCGGGCTACGTCAAGACGGTGCCGACCGACGAGTTCCGCCTCCAAGGCCGCGGCGGCCGCGGGGTGGCTGGGGCCAGGCTCAAGCAGGCCGACAGCGTCATGCATCTGATCCACACCACGGCCCATTCCTACCTGCTGTTCTTCAGCAACCGGGGCCGGGTCTACCGGCTCAAGGCCCACGAGGTGCCGGTGGCCTCGCGTACCGCCCGGGGCACCTCGATCGCGAACCTGCTGTCGATGCAGGACGGCGAGCGGATCCAGGCCGTGATCGACACCCGCGACTACGAGACGAACCGCTACCTGCTGTTCGCCACCGCGGCCGGCCGGGTGAAGCGCACCAAGTTCAACGCCTACGACTCGTCCCGCAAGGCGGGCCTCATCGCCATCACGCTGCGCGCCGCAGACGAGCTGGTGGCAGTCGTGCCGACCGACGGCACGCACGATGTCCTGCTGTCGTCGCGGCTGGGGCAGACGATCCGCTTCGCGCAGGGCCAGGTCCGTGAGATGGGCCGCAAGGCCGCCGGCGTCGTCGGTTTGAAGTTCAAGCACGACGGCGACTCGTTGGTGTCGTGCGCGGTGGCCCGTCCGGGCGCGGCGCTGCTGTACGTGACCACTCGCGGCTACGGCAAGCGGACGCCGGTGGCCGCGTTCAACCGCAAAGGCCGCGGCGGCTTGGGGACTGTCGGGTCCAAGCCGACGGAGCAGAAGGGCGTGGTGGTCGGGACGCTGGTCGTGGATCCCGGCGACGAGATCCTGGCCGTCACCGCCAACGGTGTTGTGATCCGGGTTCCGGTGGGCGACGTGTCCGAGCGGGGCCGGATGGCGTCGGGTGTCAGAGTGATGAGTCCCGACCCCGGAGACGAGGTGGTGGCTGTTGCTCTCGTCGGTGACGACATGAACGGCAATTCGGGCGACGGCCCGTCCGCACGGTCCGAGGGCGAGCCGGGCGGGCCATGACGGCCCGGCCGGCGCCCGGACGGGGTGAGCTGGGGCAGGCCGTGCCGTTGATGGTCGTGGTGCTGCTGGTCGTGACGCTCGTCGTGGTGGCCACGGTCGAGGTCGGACAGCTGCTGGACGAGGGCGCTCGGGCCCGCACCGCGGCCGACGCCGCAGCCTTGGCCGGGGCGTCGGCCGGTCGGGGGGAGGCCGAGTCTGTGGCGGCGGCCAACGGCGGCTCGTTGCTCTCCTACACTGAAAGTCAGGCGGTCGACGGCTCCCAGGCCTTGCTGGTGACGGTCGCGGTGCAGGTAGGCCGGGCGAGCCAGACAGCACGGGCCGAGGGGCTGGTGGAATGGGTCAGCCCATCGTGAGGCCGTTCGTCTGTTCGGTCTCCGTGCCGATGGGGCGGAGCGGGTCGTCGTCGAGACGGTGGCAGTCTGTCTGTTCGGTCTCCGTGCCGATGGGGCGGAGCGGGTCGTCGTCGAGACGGTGGCAGTCTGTCTGTTCGGTCTCCGTGCCGAGCCCTGTCTAGGCTGCGGCGTTCTCGAAGGGTCACAGACATCCATGGGCGAAGAGCCGACTTCCGGCGACGGTGCACAGAGCCACCGTCCGTTGTCGGACAGCGACCGGGTTCCGGCCCCTGCAGCGAACTCGGCCGCCGGTCCCGGCACCGTGTCCGGTCCTAGTCGGAGACCGCCGCCGCGCTCGGCCGTCGGCCGGGCGTTCAGGGCCCGGTCCGGCCGGCGCCTGCGAGCCCGCCGGGTCCGTCGCCTCGTGCGGCACGTCGAGCCTTGGTCGGTGCTCAAGGTCTCGTTGATCCTCTATTTCTGCGTTTGGGCGGTCATGCTGTTCGTGGGGGTGACCCTGTGGAACCTGGCAGTGGGTTCCGGGCTGGTCGCCAAGGTCGAGAACTTTGTGGTGGAGCTGTTCGCGTTGGCGTCGTTCACGATCAACGCCGACCAGATCTTCAGGATCGCTGCCGTCGGCGGGCTGGTATTGGTGGTGGCGGGCAGCGGTCTGACCGTGCTCGCGGCAGTGTTGTTCAACCTGATCAGCGACGTCACGGGGGGAGTGCGTCTGACGGTCGTCGAGGAGGAGACCGCCCGCCCGCGCTCGCGCCGGACTCGGCGGCGGGTCTTGGTGGCCGGACCGCCGCCCGGCGAGCGGCCCCCGGCCGAGCCTCCGCCCGATCCGTCCGGGCGCGCATGATCTTGGTTGTGCATCGCCGCATGGCAGGACGGGCCGCTGTCTCCTTGCTGGGGGTGGCAGCGGGAAACCCAACGTCCGCGGCTAGCGTGGGGTGCCGCTGGGGGCTATAGCTCAGCCGGTTAGAGCGCACCCCTGATAAGGGTGAGGTCGCTGGTTCGACTCCAGCTAGCCCCACACTCCCGAATCGCCATCCAGACACCGCCCGGAGGCCGTTTTGGCCGCAGGACTCATTGCTTTGATCCGCCGGACATTGGTCGCCGTCCTCGCTGGGATGGCGGTGGCTGCGGCCATCCGGGTGCGGGGCCGCGGCGGCGTGCCCCCCCAGACGGGTGGCTGGCGCGAGCTTCGGGACGACGAGCTCGCGTGACGGCCGCCCATGGTGCCCCAGGCGCGAGCGTGGTCGTGTTCGGTGCGGGCGCGACCGGGGCTCGCATTGCTGGGATGCTTGCAGCCAGCGACCTCGTGGGCGTCGTCGAGGTGCGGGACACCGACCCGGTCCGGTTGCGGCAGGCCGGGGGCTCGTTGGGCGGCGCGGTGGTCCTCGACTGCGGTTCCGAAGTACACGACTCGGTCGATCTGGTGGTAGTTGCCACGCCCGCCGGAACGCAGTCCGCGGTGGCTCTGAACGCGGTGAGGGCCTCGGCTGCGGTGGTGACGACCGCCAGCGAGATCAACGAGACCCGCGATCTGCTGGCGCTCGACCGTCAGGCCAGGCGGCACGGTGTGCCGTTGGCGGTGGGTGCCGGGTTCATGCCTGGCATGACCTGTCTGCTGGCCCGGGCCGGCGCCGCCGAGTTGGACTCGGTCGACGAGATCCATGTTGCCAAAGCCGGCACCGGCGGCCCGGCATGCGCGCGCCAGCACCATCGCGCCCTCAGCGGCCTTGCCATCGACTGGAGGGACGGCCGCTGGACCCGACGGCCGGGCGGCTCGGGGCGGGAGCTGTGCTGGTTCCCCGACCCTGTAGCCGGCCGGGACTGTTACCGGGGGGCGCTCCCGGATGCGTTGCTGCTGGTTCCGGCGTTCCCAGGCGTCGACCGGGTGACGGCCCGGATGGCGGCCACCCGCCGGGATCGGCTGACCGCGCCGCTGCCCATGATGCGTCGCCCCCATCCCGAGGGCGGGATCGGGGCGGTGCGGGTCGAACTCCGCGGCCGCCGCGGCGCCGACCGTCGGGTGGTCGTGCTGGGTGCCAGGGCGCGCCCGGCGGAGGGTGCCGCCGTGGTCGCCGTCTCGACGGCTCTGCACATCATCGGCCGGGGCTCGGCGCCTGGCGCCGGCGGTTTGGCCTCGATCGCCGGCGCCGGGGCTCTGCTGGCGCGGGTGGCCGCCCGCGGGCTGCGACCCTGCCGGTTCGAAGGTTTCGCCCTGTCACGAGCGGTGGCCGTCTGAGAGCACGAGCAGACAGGTGCGGACCTGTCGAGGTGAACGCCTCGCGCCGGCTGGCGGGCAGCTTCATTCGAAGCAGCGCAGCAGCTCGTCGTGCAGGGCTCCGTTGGTGGCGACCGCCGAACCGCTGCGCCAGTCGTCTGCCCCGGCCGTGTCCGAGAACCGGCCGCCGGCCTCGGCGACGATGACGCTCATCGGGGCCACATCCCAGTCCGAGCACTCCGGATCGACCATGGCCTCCGCACGCCCGGTCGCGACGAGGGCGTAACCGTAGGCGTCGCCCCAAGTCCGCACTCGGGCACCACCGTCGCGGACTTGTCGCAGGGTGCGGTCCGGCCAGTACGAGAGTCCGCTCGTGCATACGTACGACCCCTCGAGGCCGGAGCGGTCGCTGACCCGGCACGGCTTGCCGTCCCATCGGGCGCCGCGGCCCCGCCCAGCCCAGACGCACTCGTCGAGGGCGGGCAGGAAGATCACGCCCGCAGCCGGGCCCTGCTCGTCGATCAGGGCCAGGAGGGTGGCGAACAGCGGGACGCCTTGGGCGAAGGCCTTGGTGCCGTCGATCGGGTCGATCACCCAGGTGCGGCCGGTTCGGCCGGGCGTCTCGCCCTCTTCCTCCCCGCAGATCGTGTCGTCGGGGTACGTCGCCAGGATCTCCGCACGCAGGAACCGTTCGGCTGCGTAGTCGGCGTCGGTGACAGGCGAGCCGTCGCTCTTGGCAGTCACTGAAAGCCCTCGCGCCTGGTACCAGTCCAGAGTTATGCGTCCGGCCTGCCGGGCTGCGGCCACGGTGAAGTCGATGAGATCCTGCTCGATCATGTTGTTGGTGTCCTTGTCGGAGACGGGATACGTGGTGGACGCGCTCTCGGGGGGAGAAGACCCGGCTGGATCATGGCTCTGGGGTTGTGATGACAGTGTATATTGATATAATAGCTTCTATGTTGAGAAGTGTCCAGTTGTTTCAAGAGGCGGCTCTCAAGGCTCAGCGGGCCGAGAGGTGCCGCTCGGTGGCGGACATGCTCGACCGGCGTCGGGCGGTCCTGGCTGAGCGCCATCGTCCGGTGGTGGCCCTGCACCACGAGGATGTCTGGAGGGGACGGGCTGCTGCCGTCAGCCGCACCAAGCTCCGCCGTGTCATCGGCGCGGCACTGTATTCCCTCGCCCTCGATCTGGCGACCGCCGGCCGGGCCCTGCGCGGCGAGGCATCGAGCCTCGACCAGGAGGCAGCCGGTCTGCGGGCCAGAGCCAGAGCTGCCGCCGACGTCGAGGTCAGAGCCGCGTCAGGCGCCTGGTAGGTCCCCGAGGCTCTGTCGTCGTTCTTGCGGAGCGCACGAGGCGGCCGGGGGCGTGCCAGAGCTGCCGTCTGAGGCGTTTGGGGGCGGCTTTGGCGAGCGGCCCGGTGAGGCAGAGTCTCTGGAACCATCTCGCCAGGGCGGCCGACAGCGCGACGAGCTGGGTCCAGGCGCAGTTGGCGTCGTAGTCGCTGAAGGGCATGCGCTCGAGGCCGGAGTCTTTGAGCCGGTCGATGGTGTCTTCGGTTCGGGCGTGGCCGCGGTGGCGCGCGTCGAGTTCGGCGGGGTCTCCTTGGGCGTCGGTGCAGAACCCGCGGCAGCGCCAGAGGTCAGAGTCGAACAGGCTGCGCTGCGCGCCGGGGTGGCGCCGCTCGCGGCGGGCGATGAACCTGGTGTGCTCGGGCCAGTCCTTGAGCGGCTCTCCGCGTTTCAGGGTGTAGTGAGGGTGTCGAGCAGCGCCCAGTTGGGTTTGCTGGCGTAGAGCAGGGCGCGGATTCGGTAGTTGTTGAAGTCAGTGGACCCGAAGGCGGCGTGTTTGTCCCGTTTGGCGAGGTTGTTGGCGGCTTCGGTGGGAGCGTTGGTGGCTCGGGCCCGGTGCCGGTTCGAGGTGGGGTGGCGCCAGCGCCACAGGGTGCGGCCCAGTCGGTTGAGCTCTGTGGGCATGCCGGGGTCCTGCAGGTCCGAGGCGAGTTGGGCGACGGTCGCCGCGCCGGTTTCGGCGTCGGTGATGTCATGGATGCTTCTGAGGGTCTCTTCAGCGGTGCCAGGCGTTTTTGGCCTCGCTGTGGGGGTCGCTGGCGTCGAGCAGGCCCCGCAGCCGGGCCCGTCCGGCGTCGGTGATCGTCTCTGACGCCGAGACCAGCAGCTTGCGGGCCCGATACAGCGGGTCGTGCTTGTGGCCACGATGCCCGAGGGTCTGGTTCTGGGCTCTGCGGCGGACCTCGTCGGGGGCGGTGTTGCCCAACCGCACCACATGGAAGGCGTCCGCGACCTGGCCGGCATCAGGCAGCGGCGTCGAACGCTGCCCGGTATGGCCCCGACAGGTCCAGCACCCCCCAGCGGATCTGCTCCAGCCATCCGCGGGGACGCGCCAGCAGCCACTGGGTGGGCGCCTTGGAGACTGTTGAGTAATGCCGATTTCGCGCAGCACACAACCTTCTGACCTGCGGTTTTGTGACAGCGATATCGCGATTTTGGGACATAATCAACACTCTCCTTGGCGCTGCGGCCTGGCACTATGTCAAGCAGCTGGCCCCGGCCTGCGTCGACGATGCCGGTGGCCCAGGCCTTGGTCCGGAACCTGCCGCGGCGCCACAGCAGGATCTCGTCGAGGCCCAGCGCGCACACATCGCCGATCCTTTCGGTGTCGGCATCGATCAGCGCCTCACCCCAGCGGCGCACCGAGACGTTCACCGGATGCCAGCTGCACCCCAGCTCTTTGGCGATGCCGCTGTGGGGCTGCCCTCGGCCCGACCGGCGCGTCGCCCAGCGCCCCGCTTTTGTGGTCAGCTTCTCGCGCGCCGACGCGATATCGGGGTCCTGCTCGGTGACGGTCCCCGCCCCACAGCGCGGCTGACCACAACGCCACCGGCGCTTGTGCCACACCAGCCGCGCCGCCCGCCCGAACGCACGCAGATCCACCAACTCGACCCGGCGCACGCCATGGGACCACAACAGCCCGCCACAGCCCACACAGGGCGGCCTCGGCACCCGCCGACAGATATGCACCCGCAACAGCGCGCCCGCCCCGTCGCTGACGCCGAGCTCCTCGACATCGCCCAGTCCCACCAGCAGCTCACAGACACGCGTAGGGTCGCACTCCACAGGGATCCTCCAAGTTCTCGGTTGCCTGTCAGCGCCGACTCTGGGGGATCCCTCGCGTTCAGCCGCGGATAGCCACCGCCCTCACCCCACCCTCAAACGCGAAGAGTCCCTTTTCCCACATGCGTGGCAGAAGCCACGGTGCGAGGCGACGAGCACCTCGTGTCGACGTAGCCCTTCGGTAGCGTCAGGGTTGACCAACTACATCTCATGGAGGCACGGCTTTGACCGCTTCGCTCATTTCAGAGGTTCTTGATCGGCTCGACGCGGACCCAAGAGCAAGCGGCATGGTCGCGCACCTAGTTGTCGGGGCGCTGCGGGATCGGTTGGACGATGCGATCAATGGGGTTGTAGTCGATCGTCCGGAGAGGCCACAGGGGGAGGAGTCGGCACCGGTGCGCACCTTCCTGGAGTCGGTGGCCGTTACTGGGTTCCGCGGCATCGGTCCGACCTGCAAGCTCGATCTTGGGCCTGGGCCGGGGCTCACGCTCGTCGTCGGGCGCAACGGGTCGGGCAAGTCGTCGTTCGCGGAGGCGCTGGAGTTCGCAATGACCGGCGACTCGCTCCGCTGGGCCGGCAAGTCGTTGGACTGGAAGAACGGCTGGCGCAACCTCCATGCTCAGGACGATCCCGCCATCGCCGTGGAATTGCGGGTCGACGGCGAGCGGCAACCGCGAACGGTCCGCGTGAAATGGAGCAGCGCAAAGCTCGAGTCTGCCAAGACTGCGGTGACCGTGCCGGGCTACGGCCGCCAAGACCTCGACTCGCTCGGATGGAGCGATGCAGTCAAGACGTTCCGCCCGTTCCTGCCCTACAAGGAGCTGTCGACGATCTCTGAGGGACGGCCCATTGATCGGTACAACGCGCTGGCACCGATGCTCGGCATGGAGGCATTGCAGGCACCCATCGAGAATCTGAGGCAGGCCCGGCTATCGGCGGAGAGACAACGGACTGAAGCCGAAGAACATGTCTCACAGGTCACGGACCTACTGCGAGAGTCTCCCGACGAGCGAGCCAGTGCCGCTCTGGAGGCGCTCTCTGGAGCTTGGGACCTAGACATAGTCGAGGCGCTCGTTACGGGCACCGATCCCGCCAGCGCTCAACGCGAGGGCCTCCTCGCCGCACTAGAGCAGCTTCCTTCGCCCGACCTAGACCGGGTTGCAGCTGCGGCAAGCGACCTGAGGGAGGCCGCGGGGCGTCAGGAGGCACTTCGGGGCAGCGACGCCGAGCGGGCTGAGAGACTGGCTGGGCTGCTCGAAGCCGCCGTGGACCTGCACGAGCAGCATGGCGACGCCGATTGCCCGGTTTGCGGCCGTGACAACGGCTTGCACAGCGAGCGCGTCGCGGACCTCAGGGAAGAAATCGAGCGGCTGCGCTCTGAGGCGGGTGAGGTCCTCGACGCCGGACGCGCAATGCTCCGTGCCCAACGCTCGGCGCGTGAAGCCATCGGGACGATGCCACCGGTTCTCGGCACTGCGACGGCCACGGACATCGGAGTCGACGTCTCCGCACTGACGGCAGCGTGGCAGGCGTGGATCGACCCGCCCGACGCGCCCATCCACCTGGCCGTGCATCTTGAGTCCATGTGCCTGCAGGTGCAGGAGGCGACGGACACTATCCGCGCCGCCGCTGTAACACAAAGGCGCCGTCTCGCCGATCAGTGGCGACCGATGGCCGAGTCATTGACCGAAGTGCTGCCAGTCGCTCACCAGGGGCTGAGCGCCGCGCAGCGTGTGACACCGCTCAGGGGCGCCGAGAACTGGCTGAAGCGGTGCGAAGCTACGATCCGAGACGAGCGATTCGATTCGGTCAAGGCTCAGGTCGCGGATGTCTGGGAGAACCTGGCCGTCGGCTCCAACGTCACGCTCGAAGACGTGCGCCTCGGGAACAAGAAGGTCGTCATGGACGTGACCGTCGACGGGGACTCCAGCGTCGCTCTGGGAGTCATGTCGCAGGGCGAGTTGCACGCCCTGGCGTTGAGCCTGTTCATCCCAAGGGTGAAGTTCGACGCCAGCCCGTTCGGGTTCGCGATCCTCGACGACCCCGTGCAAGCGATGGACCCGGTGCGGGTCGACGGACTGGCCCGGGTACTGCACAGCCTGGCGCAGACACGCCAAGTGGTGGTATTCACCCACGACGACCGGCTCCCGACCGCGGTCCGCCGACTCCAGATTCCCGCGACCATCCTGTTGGTGACCCGCCGCCCCAAGTCACGCGTGGAACTCAAAGCCTCTCTCGACCCGCTACAAGCCGCCATAGAAGACGCCAGAGCCGTCGAGCTCAGCGGCGGGCTCCCCGAGGAGGTGTCCCGCCGGGTCGTTCCCAATCTTTGTCGACAGGCCATCGAGGCCGCGTGCCTGGAGTCGGGTCGAAGACGCCTTCTGCGGATCGGAATGGGCCTACACGAGTGCGAAGAGAAGTGGGCCGATGCCCCGAGACTGCTCCCCCGCATCGCCATAGCGCTCTATGGGGACGCCGACCGTGCAGGCGACGTCTACGGCACCCTCAACAACAAGTTCGGACCCTGGGCAGCCGACACAGCGAGGGCATGCAACGAGATGGCTCACTCGGGTGCGCCGGAGGGATCCGACCTCAAAGAACTCATCAACAGCGCCGAGTCGCTCGCCAAAGAGTTGGCGGCGCTGTGACGCAGATCGCGCACCGCTTCCTGCCGATCCACCTGGTCAACCTCGCCCGATCAGCAATGCGCGTTCCCCGCGCCGACCTAGTCGGCACATGGCCCCGCGCCGCAGCGATCCTCGGCCGCCAGGCACTGGAGATCACTCTCGACCAGCTGTGGGCACAGGCCGCACCGGGCGTCGAGAACGCGTCGGCAAGGGCACAGCTGACATGTCTGCCCGAATACATCGACACCGAACTCGCCAGCCGGATCCGGTACTCCTGGCATGTCCTCTCAGCAGCCTGCCACTACCACGCCTACGAACTCCCGCCCATCGCTGCCGAACTCAACGGCTGGCTCAACGACGTGGAAGCGCTCATCGCAGAGGTGAGCGTCAGGGAACGCGCATCTGCGGCGCGATAGCGTCCATCGGCGACTACACAACCTCGAACACGGCGTCTACCTCAAATCGCACACCCACCGATCCTGGTCGGAATGCGTCGGTTTGCCTCCTAGGGATCTCACTCGTCTGCCAGTAGACCAGCGACACATCGCGGCCTGCAACGACTGCACACCCGGTCAGACCCTCAACCACACCGTCAGCAGAGAGTCTCTTGCCAGCCATTCGCACGACTACATGGCCCCTGCTCGCCACCAGATAGCCGGCCGTTCTCCAGAAGTCGGCCACCATCCGCCAATATGCACTCGCTAACTCGTGGCGGTCATCCCGCGAGACGCGATTTCGGGTTGGGTGAGGCGGCCCGCCCAAGAACCACAGACGCAACCATTGATCTTCCTCGAAGCTCGTTACGTCCAGGTATGGAGGCGACGTGATGATGCAACTGGCTTCCCGTTGCCGGACAGACTGGAGCCTGTGCAAGTCTCTGAAGTCAGTTAGCTCAACGTGTCCACGTAGTTCTGGCAGCGGCGATACATATCTAAATCTTGCTTGGCGTTCAAGCAACCGGAACACATCTCGGTCTGGAGGACTATAGCCATGCTTATCCCAGAATCGAACGGAATATGCTGGTTTCGTGGAGATTGTGCGTGGCATTTGGGCACTCAGATACGATGGCGATTTCTCAGACTCACCGTGCAGCGCTCCAAGGGCTAGGGCGGCAATCATCGCATCAGAGCGTCGAGTTCTCCACTGCAGCACGTACCGAAGATAGAGAAGTTGGCTGAGCGTACGTGGGTTGTAGGCACGATTGAAGAACTCTGGGAGACTCCGGACCCGTGGCCGCCAGCGACGCGCCTCATACGCGCTCGCAAGCTCCGATATCCGACGACAAACCGTTGATAGCGCCGGACCCTGCGTCTTGGCTGCCGTCAAACAGTAGGCAACCGGGTTGATGTCTCCAGCGAGGGCATTGCGACCCATCAGAAGCGCCTGGAATGGAGTCGTGCCTCTTCCACAGAACGGGTCAATCACCAGGTCTCCGGGGTTCGTCAGCTCGTTGATCCACTTTTCCGCGAAGCTTTCCGGAAACATTGCGAAGTAGGGGCAGAGAGCGTGGAACCTGTTCCTCGTTAGCGCACTCGGGATGCCAGTACCGCTTTAGACCACCTCATGCCACGAGCCCGGACAGTGCTCGGCAGTTCGGGAGCATGAAGTGCGATGCGGCAACGGTCGAACAGGACGCCAGCAATGGTCGCCCTAGTCTCCCACTCCTCGCGCGTTAGCCGATGCGGCACGAAGAACATGCGCACGGCTGGAACGCAAGGCGGTTCAAGCATCCATGCCTGGCACCAACTCCTTGTGTCAGGCAACTCGCTCAGTTTCGTGGTCCAGTTCGCTCCGGCGGCGCACTGACCGAACGCGATCACTTGGCCCGGCCTCCTATCCGCGAAGCCATGCTAGACAACGAGGTCGAGATGCGCGTCCTTCTGGCGGCTGGCCGGCTTGACTGGCTTCGCCCCTCCGCCTTCTCGGAGCTGCTCGGCGAGTTCGTCAACGGCCGCCGCGAACCCCGATGCCTTCGTCCGTCGCGGAAACGCGAACAGGTACGAGCCGTCATGCTCGTTGCGCCCGAAGTAGCTCTCCGCCGCGGCATGGCTAATATCCTCAAAGTCTCGCTCGGGACGTACACGCGCACCCCTGCCAGCTGCAACCCCGAACCGGCTCAGGAGCAGCAGGAAGATGTACGTGGAATCGATGCCCAACGCGTCTCGCTCGAGTTGGAGCGCCTGATCACCTACAGAGAACGGATATCCATCGCCCGCCGCCACGGAGCGCTCTTCGAGTTCCGCGAAGGCTGCATCGGCCAGCCGTTCCGATATCTCGCCTCGTGTATCCACTTGTGCGTCCATAGAGTCGTGAACAGCATCAGTCGATCCGCCACGGCGAAACTCCGCCACAAGGTCTTGAAAGCTGCTATTTCCATCGTGAGAAGCAAGCGCCTTGAGTTCGAGCCAATCAGCCAGCGTCGTGGAGTCGCTCGCGGCCGCAGGTGAGCCAATTCCAGCCGTCACGATGAGGAGCGACTTCTGCGACGCCCCGATCTTTGTTGCCTGCGGTGATCCTCCATATCTGAGACAAGCCGGTCTGCAAGTTCGAAAATCTCGTTCGCGGTGCGCAGCGTATCAGCGTCGCCCGTATCGCCAGTCAGTTGCTTGCCTCGCGCCTCCTGCAGCTGACGCCGGGCTTCAAGCAGGTGGCCCTTAAAGAGTTCCTCATCCCCGATGCTGATATCGATCACGACATCCAACGGCAGACCACGTCGCAGCGCTATCAGCCCGTCGTGGTTGCCGATAGCTGAATCCAGTCGGCGAAGGTCAGGATTCTGACTCTGTACCAAAGGTTGTGTGTCGGTGGACTTCTGTCCATAGAGCCACAAGCACAGATCACCTAGTGCATTGAGCCTTTTCTTAGGGATCGGATTGGGCCGGAAACTATTCTCGTTGTCTATTCCCAGCAGTTCTTGGATATTCTGGTAGTCCAGACCGGTATATAGGTGCGAGAATGAGAAGTGCTTCTTCCACCGATCGTCGAGATTAAACTGGCCGGACTCCTCTGCTTGTCGCAAGACCATCAAGCCTCTGTATAGTCTCCGCACGGTAGTGTGTCGATCACCAATTTGTCGGGCGATCTCGTCGAGTCCTTCGCCTAGCTCATTGTGGACCCAAGCGACATACTGCGCCTTTGCGTATGACTGCCAAGGTTGTGGACCGTTGACATGTTTGAAGCCAACGTACTGCCTTATGTTCTGTCGCGCACGCTCGATAACAGGTAACGTGGCCAACTCTCGGCGCCGCGCTGCCGTAATCCGTGGAAGATCAGTTGCTCCTACCTTCGCCCGGAGTCTGCCGTCCACCAAGATCCTGACCGCCGCCAAGCGGCGGTTGCCCTCCACGACAACAAGCTTGCCGTTCTCGAGTGCCACGAAGAGCGGCTCATGTTCGAAGTACCCGTTGCTGGCGATCGAGAGCGCGAGCTCGTCGACAGCGAACTCCTTCCACAGTCGCTCGACTAGGTCAGACTCATCCAGATCGCCGTCAAGGAAGAGTCTCGGATTCTTCCGGTCGAAGCACAGTTGGTCGGTCGGAAAGCGCGTGGGGGTTGGCATTGCCTCGCGCTCGGCCTGCTGAGATGCCATGCTGGTCACACTACCGCTCCGCGCCCTGTCGTGGCCGAGTGGCCTGAGGAACCGGTGGCGTAGGTGAAACCCGAAGTTCGCTGAAGCGGAGCGGCTCCGACGGCGGTGGCCGCTGAGACCGGTAGCGGCTAGCGGACCGTCGACGGCTGTCGGTGATTCCGGTCCTCAGCACTGCGGGAAAGTTGCCCCTGAGCGCGATGGCGACCGCCTCGCGCGGTTTCATCTGGCGTGGGATCTCGGCAAGGCTCTCGACATCGCTGGATTTGTGGAGACTCATCGCGGCCTTCACGTAGCTGTTGTATCGGACGATCGCTGCTCGCGACTGGGATGACACTACATCAAGTATACATGAAAACCAACATTGTGCCTTACCGGCGGAAGGCGAGTCAAACTCGACGGCATCAACTGGCCGCTGTCGCTCTTGTCGCCGTCGCCGTACAGGTTACCGGCGGAAGGCGAGTCAAACTCGACGGCGTCAAGCCCGGCTAGGTCTTAGGGGACTTGCGGTTGGCGGGAGTGGGGGTTGGTAGGTCGGCGGCTGGGATCAGCGGGCCTTCAACGATCTGGGCTAGGAGGGCGGCGGCCTTGGGGGTGACCTCGATGGTGTGCTCGACGATGGATAGGACGAGCAGCAGTTCTTTGGACTGGGTCCAACGGGTGGGGCGGATGTCGTCGAGGGGGCTGGACTTGCGGCCCTTGCGGGTCTTCATTCGGTAGCCGAGCCAGGAGCGCAGGACTCTCAGGCCGGAGACTTCGAAGTCCCAGGCTTCCTGGCTGACGGGGGCGAATGTACCGGTTCCTACCGTGAGGGTCTCGGACTCCGGGTCGTAGTCGAAGTCATCGGGCATGCCTTCGACAGGCTCGACCTCCTCGGCGCGTCCCTGGGGAAGCCTCGTCTGGCCATCGGGGGCGAACCGCTCGCCCCACGTGTGCCACCACAGGAGATCGCGGCCAAGCGCAACGGCCTGCCGGAACAGGTCGGGGTCCGCGGTGATCGGAATGTGGATAGGGCCGGCGGCCTCGGCCAACTCCTCACTAAACCGGTCGGCGAAGGCGGCCGTTGCGCCCAAGGAGTAGACGTAGGCGAGCAGGTCTTCGGTGACGACCTCGGTGCCGAGCTTGGCACTCAAGGCTTCCAGCAGGCCATCGGCGACATTGGGCTCGGTGCCGCCCGCGTCCCGGTGGAGCGGCATAACATTCTTCGCGCCGTAGGAACCCCGAAAGTGATCTAGGTCGGGGACATAGGGCGTCGCGGTCAGGGCGGGGCCCTGGCCGAGTCTCGTCGAGGTCAGCGTGGTCAGAAAGACCTGGCTCGGGCCGCGTGCCCTCCACAACTCAGGCCTAGGGCGGTCGGCTAGACGGTTGTCGGCGATGATCCACTGACGATCGAAGCTCCGATAGCCATAGTGTTCAAATCCCTCTGGCTGATCGCCCCGATCGAGGTCCCCGAGCATTTCCAACCGAGGTCCGGATCCCAGCAGAGGAGTCGGCGTGCTGGTTGTTGTGCGAAAGCCCGTCTGCTTGAGAAGTCGTCCCCGCTCGCGCGACACTTCCAGGAGCAGACTCTGCCAACGTCGTTCGGCCAAACTCTTGACCTCTGCGATGGGCCATGTCCGCTTGAGCTGACAACCGGAGTGTGCCCACGGGAACAGGTCGGTGATCTCGGGCCAGGCGTTGTACGCACTGTCACTCTGAGGCGTCATGCGGTCCAGGCCTTCGCCGGGCACCATGTCGAGAATGTCGGCGATGCCGATCTGGCCGAGGCGGGCGAGCTTCTCAGCACGCGTGCCGGGAATCCGGAGGTAGCGGATCTCGCATTCGGCAGTGCGCTCTCGGCTTGTGCGGACGCCGACGGCGATCGCTACCGGGGTCTGGATATCGAAGATGTTCTCCTCCTTCAGGGCCCCTCGTCCCTCGCCCCCGAGGTCGACGATCCAGAGTTCGTCGAAGGCGTTGCGCAGCAGCTGACGGACGCCGCCCATCGAAATCCCGTCGAGGTAGGACGACGCGGTGATGAAAGCGACCACTCCCGGGCCGGGCGGCAACGCAGTGACCTGCCAAACGGCCCAGCACCAGAAGTAGACGTAGTCGTTGTAGACGTTCTTCAGATGGCCACCGAGCCCGGCCGCCTTCATTGGCTCGGTCACAGCATCGAGCAGCGGGGGGCTTGTGGCAGCGTCCGCAGCGCGGCTGGTGGCGGCTCGCCGGAAGGCAGTGTCAGAGTCGAATAGCGGGGCGACACCGGGCGCGCCGTAACGAACTACCCCGCCCTTGCGTCTGCCAGAATCCCCGACAGAACGCTGCTCACGGTCATACGGAGGGTTGCCGAGCACCACCGAGAACCGCTCGTGCGCCTTCAGTTCGGCGGCTCTCTCGCCTTCCTGGGCTACGGGGTCAGTCATGGTGGCCAACTGGCCTTGACGGGCGGCGTGCTCCAGCGTGTCGGTCAACAGGATCTGCATGGCACCGTCTCCGGCACCGAAGGCGTGAAGTTCCAGGGCCACCTTCAGGTGGGCGATGGCGTAGGGAGCCAGCATCAACTCGAAGGCGTGCATCGACGGCAGCAGATGGTCTCGCAGGTGCTCGGGCCATTCCTCAGGCGATCGGTGCTCAAGGAACGATCGTCGGGCTTGGCGCAGCCATTCCACCAGGAAGGTACCGGTGCCAGTGGCCGGGTCGAGCATCGACACGAAGGGCTTGGCAGGGTCGACGCCCTCGGGGATCTCGAAGCCGTTGCGCTCGGCCACCTCCTGCCACGACGCAGTGTCGGCGATGCCCAGTTGCAGGCCGAACCTCGATCGCAGCACCTCGTCAACTGCTCGCACGATGAACTCGACCGCAGGCTGCGGGGTGTAGAAGGCACCAGCGTCAGCGCGCATCTTGCTGTCGTACTTCTTGAGGAACTCCTCATAGAAGTGGATCACCGGGTCGCCGCCCTTGGCGGTGGAACCGATCTGGTCGAGGATGGCCTCGACATTGGTCACGCGCAGGTCGGCCACAAGCTGGGGCAGGTCGCTGCCGGCTAGGTCGAGCGACACGGCCTCGTCGTGCACCTGCTCGAACAGTGACTCCAGGAACGGGTTGGCCACCGGCACGGCCGAGAAGATCGGTGACGAGCCGAAGTCGTTCGGACTGGTGACCCGGCTGCTCAGCAAGCCGTAGACGAGGGTTTGGGCGCACATGTCGGCGAAGCTGTCGGCGTTGACATCGCTGACGAGCTGAGTGCGGATATCTGACATCAGAGCGGAGAACGGCCCTGACCCGTTCTCCGCCTTGAGCGCTTCGCCGATCTGGGTGCGCAGGTCGCGGGCCGTTCGAGCCATGCGGTCGGCTAGGCGGGCGGAGTCCCTGATGGCTTGGCCGACCGGGAGCTTGAACGCCTCCCGCCAGGCCTTGCGCCAGGACTCGACATCGTTCTCGTCGCTGGGCCAGGCCAGGCATGGAAGCAGCTCCTCGCTGAGGCGCTGGAGATGGCGCGTCGGCGCATGGGCCGGCCGCCACGCCAGCGAGCGAAACTCAGCCTTCTGAGGGTCGTCGCCCTCGAAGGCGAGCACGTGAAGCTCTACATCGTCTCCAGTCCCGGTGATCACGATGAACAGAAGGTCACTTAGCTCCCATGTCCGCGTGTTGGCGGTGCCGGTGGCGCGCTTCTTGGTGACCAGCGCCCGCAGCAGACGCCGGATCGGGCTGTAGCGCAGCCTCGGCCCGCCGAACTCGAGGAAGAACACGCCCCAAGGCTGGTTCGCGGTCAGGGGTCGCATCTGCTGCAGCCGTTTCAGGTCCTTGAGCTGCTCGGCGGGGATGCCCAACTCGTGGGGATCCCAGTCGTAGGTGACCTCGGTGAGGTCGTCGTCGACCAAGTGATCCAGCAACTCACTCGGCCAGCCCTGATCGTCCAGCAGATATTGGACTACCTGTGCGAAGGTGCGGATGCCGCGCATGGTCTCGGCATGGTCCGCGGGTACCGTGTGGGCCATCAGTTGAGTTCCATCCAGCAACGCAGCATCGGCTCGGGCGCGTCCATGGGGGCGTTGACCCGCTTGAGGTAGGTGTCACGCACATGGCGGAGCATCTTGTCGCGCAGGTCCTTGAGGGTGGCTCGGCTCATCTCGCAGCGGCGGGGGGTGTTGGGCTTGGAGCGGATGCTCTCGATGATCTCGCCGGGTGATTCAAGAATGGCGTCGGCGTCGAGGTCGTAGAGGTACCAGCGAGTGGGCCCGGCCTCCAGGGTGAACACGCCTTCGTCGGCGTCGAGCGCGGGCAACGAGTAGCAGAAGAACACGCCTCGGGCTCCCTTGCTGAGCTTGCGGCGGCCCGAGAACACCGAGCCGGGCAGACCGTCGAGTCGCTCGGCCAGTTCCGGCTGGCGTTTGAGCAGAGCCTGGTACTCCAGGTGCATCTCCTCGACCGCGGTTCGCGTGCCCTCGTAGGTGGCGTTGAACTCGCGCAACGGGTCGTAGGCGTCGTCGGGGCGCAGCAGTTTGCGGCCTTCGATGCCGAGCGTGCTCGAGATCATCAGCACCTTGCCGGTGACCCGCTCGTACAGCTTCAGGATCCGCTCCAACTCTTCAGGGGGCAGGAAGTTCCAGAACCGCACCGTGCCTCGGTCTGCGGCCACCTCGGGATGATCGGCCCTGAGGCGCTCCTCGGTCTCGGGGCTCATGCGGCGATCCACCCGGCCAATGCGCTGCATCAGCCGCACCGGATTCCAGTGCAGGTCGTAGTTGACCAATCGGGTGGCGTCCTGGAGGTTGAGGCCCTCGGACAGAACATCGGTGGAAACCAGCACCCGGATCTCGGCGTGACCGTTGCGGGCCAACTCGGGGCTGCTCGACCCGTTGTAGTAGGGCGAGAACCGGCGGATCACCTCTGCCCGGTCGAGCTTCGAGCCGCTGTCGATGCGGGCCAGACCGTCGATCCCAGCGGATCGCAACTGCGACTCCACATAGCGGGCGGTGTCGGCGAACTCGGTGAACACCAGCACCTTGCGGCCCGAGAGGTCCTTGGTGCCGAGCAGCCGGGTGAGCTTGCGCACCTTGTCGTCTTGGTCCGGGGTGAGGCGACTGGTCGCGTCGAGGAAGCGGACAATCTCGTCCAGGTCCTCGAAGGTCTTGTCGATGATGGCGACCACGTCGTACTCGTCGCGGGACAGTTCTTCGACCGCCTCAAGCAGCTCGGGCGGGATCACATCCTCGTCGGCGTCGTCGTCGGCCTCGCCGTCGAAGTTCAGTCCGAGTTGAGTCTCCGGCCGGTAGCCGACCACCTCCGCGTGCCGGTGCAGCCAGCCGTCGAGCCGCTCCTGCTCCGCACCCGGCTCGCTGTGGACCTCGACGAAGGCGAGCAGCTTGCGCATCAGCCGGTCCAGCGACTTCTCGAACGCGTACACCGAGCTCTCGAACCGCTTGAGGAACATTGTGCGGATCAGGCCAACCACCTGGCGCTGGCGGCCCTCCTCGAAGGGGTCGATGTCCTTCTCGGGGCCGATGTAGTGAGCCAACGGGTAGTAGATCGCCAGAGAGAACAGCGGATTCTGGCGGCGACAGGCCTTCTCGAACATGTCGAGCACGTCCCGGTACGACGACCGGATCGAATACTCGGCCACCTGGGGAGGCTTGCGCTCAGGAAACGCGGCCGACTCGCCCCGCTCCTGGATCTGACTGGCCTTGGCGTAAGACCGGCTGCGCTGCACAACCAACGCTCCAAAGACCACATCCGTCGCTAGGGCGTCGCGGGCCTCCTGAGTGAGCCCCTCGGCTAGAGCCATGGCTGCACTCATTCCGTTGGCACTTCTGTCACCATTGCTGCTGCTGGCCTTGCCTAGAGTGGCTTGCAGGTCTCGTTCCATCACGTTGAAGTGTCCCGACAGGTGGTTCACTCCGAGGCTGCGGCCAAAGAAGGCCTCGTCGCCGCGGGTGAACAGCTCGGCCATGTGACGAAAATCCGCTAGACGGTTGTTGACCGGGGTGGCGGTGAGCAGGAACAGCAGCTTGGATCGTGTCGAACCGTCGAGCATGTCGTAGAGCCGCCAGTAGCGGGACCGCTGGTCCAGCCTCTCGCCGTTGCTGCTGAGTTCGCTGTCGTCGCCTCGGCTGCCGCGGTTGCGGAAGTGGTGGGCCTCATCGACGATCACCGCGTCAGCGAGATCGGTCATGCGCTGGAAGCGCTCCGGGAACTCGTTGCCCCGGCCCAGATCGGTGTGACTGAACACGCTGAGACTGGAGAAGTCGGCACCGCCCCCGACGCCGCCGATGTGGGGCAGCCACCGGCGCAGGTGGGGCTCCCACACTCCCTCGCGCGCCGCCTTGGGGGCGAACAGCACCACCCGCTTGTTCTCGTGCAGCACCAGTCGCTCGATCAGCATCAGCCCCACAAACGTCTTGCCCAGGCCGACTCCGTCGCAGAGGAACGCTCCGCCGTGCTGGCGGGCGATCTTCATCAGCGACCAGTACGCCTCTTGCTGGTAGCGGTCCAGATGGCCGAACATGCGGGACTGGGACTCGTCCCACTCACCTGCGGTGAGCTCGCGGCCCCGGAAGAACTCGTGCAAGGCCTTGGCGTACACGTCGAAGGGCGTGAAGTCGGCGGTGTGCCGGGTGATGGTCCGCAACACATCCTCGGTCACGTCCTCGGCGGCCGCCCAGTGAGTCTCGAACCAGTCCTGTAGCTGAGCCACCTCCCGGCCGCTCTCCACCTTGATGTTCAACTCGACGTTGCGGGTAAGGCCCGGTCGGGTGAAGTTGCTCGAGCCGACCAGCGCCTGCGCGCCCAGGACATCGAACTTGGCGTGGGTGATGTACGCCTTGGCGTGGAACTTGTCCTTTCGGTAGACGCGGCACTCGATCCGTCCTTCAGCGATGGCGTTGACCACCGCCTCCACGCCTTCCAGGAAGGGGTTCGGGCCCTTCTCGTGCTCCAGGCTGTCGTCGAGTCGGCCCACCCGTTGCCGCAGCGCTTCCTTGAACACATTGTGGGTTCGCAGCGACACCTCGTCGCCCATCAGCAGCCGGATCCCCTCCAGCTGCTGCCACTTGCCGTCGAGGGCCAGCAGAGCCCCTATCTCGAAGAACCCGGTGGCGATGTCGAAGGATCGGGCCACATCGGTCCACTGGCTCAGGTACTCCAGACCCGTCCAGCCCGACACACTGTTGTCGACGATGAACAGCTCCCCGCCGCCCGCTTCGCTCACATGTCAGACCGTACCGCGCGGCTACGACATAGCCGCGGGATCACCAGCGCACGAGCTGCCGGTACTCAGTTCTTGTCGGAGTCCTCTTGCGGCCTGCGGGCCAGGTCCGCTCCGGGTGCCTTTGAGGCTGCGGCGGGGGGCATCCCGATGCCCAGAAAGCCTTCTATACGAGACAGTCGTTCGCCGTTCTCGCCGACCTTTCGCAGGATGGCGCGTTGCTGATGCCACAGCATGGCCAGCATCGCCATGAACGGCGTAGCGAAGGCTGTGAGCAAGGCGACGTCCATCTCTGCCTACTCCGGCTCGGAGGCCTGGGGTGGCTCTTGTCTCCAGGTCGCGCCGGGTGCCTCTGACGCTGCGGTCGTGGGCATGCCGATTCCAAGGAAGCCCTCAATGCGGGAGAGCCGCTGCTTCACCTCGTCCAGGCCGGCGCGCAGCTTGTCGTGGGCCCGCTCGAAATCGCCGCGCAGTTTGTCGGTGGAGCGCTGCTGGTGCCAGATGATGGCAAGCACGGCCAGCACGACTGTCACAATCTGCGAGACCGTGTTGATGTCCACGACACGACCGTAGCTCGTGCAGTTTCAGATAGCAACTCAATTGCATGAAATTATATGTACTCAGGCTCGCATTCGGGTGCCTTCGGGGTCCCATAGGCAGTGGGCGACCGGCTTGGCGGGGCGGCGGGTGCCGACTATCTCGATTTCGAAGTGGCCGGAGGAGCCGGCCAGTTCGGCGGGGACGTAGCCCATGGCCACCGATGCCTCGCTGTGGTGGGCGTAGCCGCCGGAGGTGACCCAGCCCACCACCTCGCCGTCGTGCCACACCGGCTCGTCGCCGATCACGTCGCAGGCGTCCGGGCCCGCACCGACGTCAACCGTCCAGGTGCACAGCCGCACGCCCGTGCCCGCCACGCCGCCGGGTGGGCCGGTCTCGCCGTACTTGGCGATCAACGCGTCCCGGCCGATGAAGTCCTTCTCCATGCGCACGAAGCGGCCCAGGCCGGCCTCGAACGGGTCGTAGTCGGGCCGGTACTCCCGCAGCCACGACCCGAACCCCTTCTCCAGGCGCAGCGAGTTCAGGGCGTGCAGCCCAAAGAGCTCCAGCCCGTGAGCGGCACCCGCCCCACGCAACAAGTTGAACACGTAGCGCTGGTAGCGGGCCGGCATCCACAGCTCGTAGCCCAGATCGCCGGTGAAGCTGATCCGCCCGCACCACACCGGGGCCTGGCCCACCTCCATCTCGCCGAAGGCCATGAACCTCATGCCGTGGGCCGACACGTCGGCGTCGGTGACCTCGGCCAGCAGGTCCCTTGCCGCCGGTCCGGCGATGGCCAGGCCGCACATCTTGGCTCCGAGCGTCTGGTAGCTCACCGAGGCGTCGGCCGGCAGCCACTCGTCGAACCAGCGCTCGCAGTAGCGCTCCGCGATCCCGGAGCCGAACACCACGAACCGCTCGCCGTCCCGCACGTTGCCGGTGGCGCCGCCCACCAACGTGCCCACCGGTCCCTCGGCCCGGCCCGGCGCGGCCGGCAGACACGCCACCGTCAAGTCGCCCGCCAGGTTCCCCGCCGGGTTCGTCATCGGTGTGAGCGCCATACGGCCCGGGATCGGTATCCGCCCCGCCAGCAGCCGGTCGAGCCACTCCCTGGCACCCGGACCGGACACCAGGAACTTGGCGAAGCCCGTGGTCTCCATCATGCCGACGCCGGCCCGCACGGCCAGGGTCTCGGCCCGCACCCGGTCCCAGGCGTTGGAACGACCGAACGTGACCTCCTCCACCGGCTCCAGCCCGGCCTCCTGGAACCACAGCGCCGACTCCAGCCCGAAAACGCGTCGAGGAGCCCTTCGGATGGATCAAAACCATCGCCGGAGGACGCAAACTCCGCCACAAAGGACAACAACGCAACCGGGCCTGGTTCCTCATCACCGCCGCCAGCTGCAACCTGGTGCGCATAGCCCGACTCGACACGCCCACCCCCTGAACCGGCCCCGACCCGCCGCCCAGAACGGCCACCCCGAACCGGCGCCGCCAGCCCCGCCCCCAACGCACAACGCCCCAGACCAAAGCACCACAACACCCCCAACCAGACCCCAAACACAGCCCAACCGCCCTGAACTCCCAAATTTCAGCAGCCTGCTAGCGTCCCGAGCGGCGGAGGTGGCCGGCCCTCCCGGTGTTCGAGCGCTGGTTGCCTGCTCGGTTCGGTTGTGCCTTCCGCCGGCATCGGCCTAGCATCGCGTCGAGGCGCAAGGGAGGCTTGGATGGGAGATTGGGACCTGGGCCGGGAGCCGGTCTGGAATCATCTGCTGCCGCACTTCACGCGGGGCGACGCTTGGTGCCGCGACGACTTGACGGTGATCGACCGCGGCGAGGGCTGCTACGTGTGGGACACGGCCGGGAACCGGTATCTCGACGCACTGTCCGGTCTGTTCTGCACCAACCTCGGCCACGGCCGCAGTGATCTCTCCGCGGTCGCGTTCAAGCAGATGGACCGGCTCGCCTACTACCCGAACTGGGGGATGGCGCACCCCTCCGCGGTGCAGGCCGCGTCACTGGTCGCCGCCGCCGCGCCCGGCGATCTCGATCGGGTGTTCTTCGTCAGCTCCGGGTCGGAGGCGGTCGAGTCGGCTTTGAAGTTCGCCCGCTGCTATCACTTGGCCAATGGCGAGGAGCGCCGCTGCAAGGTGGTGGCCCGCAGGTGGGCCTACCATGGCACCACCCTGGGCGCCTTGGCGCTGACCGGCATCCCCAGCCTGCGCGACCCGTTCCTGCCGATGCTCGCCGACGACAACGTGCTCCGTGTGCCCAACACGCTGGGGTGCGCCTCGCCGGCCGGCCGGCCCGCCTCCGAACTCGACTGCGTGCAGGCGGTCGAGGAGGCGATCGTGGCCGCCGGCCCCGACACCGTGTCCATGGTCGTCGCCGAACCGGTCCAGAACGGTCGCGGTGCGCTGGTGCCGCCCGCGGGCTACTGGCGGGAGCTGCGCCGCATCTGCGACGCCTACGGCGTGCTGCTGTGCGCCGACGAGGTGATCAACTCCTTCGGGCGGCTGGGCCATTGGTTCGGCAGTGAGCGTGTCGGCGCTGAGCCCGACATGATCACCTTCGCCAAGGGGGCGACCAGCGCCTATCAGCCTCTCGGGGGGCTGGTGGTGCGCCGCCCGCTCGTGGACCGGCTGTGGGACTCGCCGCTTGCCATGTACGTCCACGGTTCCACCTTCGGCGGCCACCCGGTCGCCACTGCGGTCGCGGTCGCCAACATGAATGCCATGCGCGACGAGGACGTCTTCGGGCACGTCCGGGCCAACGAGGATCGTCTGGGCGACGGTCTGCGGGCGTTGATGGAGCGCCATGCCTGCGTCAAGGACGTGAGAGGCGCCGGCTACTTCCACGCGGTCGAGTTGATGCGCGACCGCGGCCGCGGAGTGGACTTCAGCGACTCGGAGGTTGCCGAGCTGGTTCCCGGGGGCGTGCTCGACCGGCTGATCCGTGCCGCAGGCGTGCTGGTGCGGCCCGACGGCAGGGGCGCAGTGATGTTGGCGGTGTCCCCGCCGCTGGTGGCTGACGGGTCCGTGATCGACGACCTGCTCGGCCGTCTCGACCAGGTGCTCGACCGGCTGGGCGGTTGGCTGAAGACCTCGACGTGAGGCTCGGCACACCCGACGAACCCGATGCATCGAACCGCCCTCGCCGCGCCGTGCCTGCCATGCCCAACTGGTCGTCTCGGCACACCTGACGAACCCGATGCATCGAACCGCCCTCGCCGCGCCGTGCCTGCCATGCCCAACTGGTCGTCTCGGCACACCTGACGAACCCGATGCATCGAACCGCCCTCGCCGCGCCGTGCCTGCCATGCCCAACTGGTCGTCTCGGCACACCTGACGAACCCGATGCATCGAACCGCCGGTCGCAGCGGATCGGGGAGGGGCGGTGCGACGGTGCGTGGCACTGAGCCGGGTTCGGGCCGGAGGCTGGCGGAGTGACCCGGCTCGGTTTCCTGCTCGACAGCGACAGCTGCATCGGCTGTCACGCCTGCACGGTGGCGTGCAAGAGCGAGCACGATGTTCCCCTGGGCGTGAACCGCACCTGGGTGAAGTACATCGAGACCGGCGTGTTCCCCAATGTCAGCCGGCATTTCTCGGTGATGCGATGCAACCACTGCGACAACGCGCCCTGCGTCACTATCTGCCCCACCGGGGCACTGTTCCGGGCGCACAACGGGGTGGTCGACTTCGACGACAGCGACTGCATCGGCTGCAAGGCATGCATGAACGCCTGCCCCTACGATGCCATCTACATCAATCCCGCCACCAACACCGCCAACAAGTGCAACTTCTGCAACCATCGGATCGAGCAGGGTCTCGAGCCGAGCTGTGTGGTGGTGTGCCCCACCCACGCCATCCGGGTGGCCGACCTCGACGACCCGACCGACGACACCACCCGGATCATCGCCCGTAGCGACACCGCCGTGCGCGCCCCCGAGCAGCAGACGCTGCCCAAGGTGTACTACCGGGGCGCGGCCCAGGCGTCGCTGGATCCGATGCGGACCGCTATCGCGCCCGACGGCATGATCTGGGCTGACACCACGCCGCAGCATCCGACGGCACCGACCGACGGCCACGGCGTAGTGGCCCGTACCGTCTACACCACCGCCCACCAGACGACCTGGAGGGCCAAGGTGTCGACCTATCTCGTCACCAAGGCGATCGCGGCGGGCGTGATGACGGTGGCTGCTGTGCTGGCATTGCTGGGCCACGGCGGCGCCCGGACTGCGGTGGGGGTGATGCCGCCGGTGGTGGCAGGGGTGTTCCTCGCGGTCACGGGCGGACTGCTGGTCGGGGATCTGCGTCGGCCGGAACGCTTCTACTACCTGATCACCCGCAGCAATCGGCGCTCCTGGCTGGTGAGGGGCGCATGGGTGCTCGGCGCGTTCGCAGCTGTGTGCGGGGCGTGGCTCGGGGCCGGTGTCGCCGGTTCGTCCACGGCTTTGCAGGCGCTGGCGGCGCCCGCGCTGCTGCTGGCCGCGGCCGCTGCGGGCTACACCGCGTTCTTGTTCGGTCAGTGCGAGGGCCGCGACCTGTGGCAGACGCCGTTGTTGCTGCCGACGCTGCTCGCGCAGGCCGCGGCAGCCGGCGGCGCCGTCTACGCGCTGGCCGACGTCGCCATGGAGATTCCCGAGGCGTCCACGGTGCGCTGGACGATGCTCTGCGGTCTGCTGGCTGCCGGGATGCTCATCGCCGCCGAGGTGCTGTCTCGGGGCACCGGTCCCGTCGAGGCCGCGGTGGCTGCGATGACCCGCGGCCGCTACGCCCGCCGTTTCTGGGTCGGCGGGGTGGTTGTCGGCCTCGTTCTGCCTGCCGTCCTGACGTCCGCTGCCCTCGTGGCCGGCACGGGCCCGGCTCTGCCCGCCGCCGCGGGCCTGGCCGCGCTGGTGGGCATGTGGTTCTACGAGGACAGTTTCGTGCGAGCCGGCCAGTCCGTTCCGCTGTCGTAGGGCGGCTGCCTAGAGTTGTGCGAGAGCCGACCTGGCCGAGGGGAGACGCCGTGGCCGAGTTGCACAGCTATCCCCCGCACGAGACGTGGCACGACGCGGTCAGTTTCGATGCCGAAGCCTGGCCCCGGCGGGTCGAGCGCCATCACACGCTGGTGCCCACCACCTGCTTCAACTGCGAGGCGGCCTGCGGGCTGGTGTGCCATGTCGACCACGCCACCGGCCGGATCGACCGGGTGGAGGGCAACCCGCTGCATCCGGCCAGCCGGGGCCGCAACTGCGCCAAGGGTCCGGCGACTCTCAACCAGATCGACGACCACGAGCGGATCCTGCATCCGCTGCGCCGGGCGGGCGGCCGCGGCGACGGCCGGTGGGAGCGGGTGAGCTGGTCCGAGGCCCTCGACGACATCGGCGGCCGCGTCCGGGCGGCTATTGTCGAGGGCCGCCACAACGAGGTCATGTACCACGTGGGCCGCCCCGGCGAGGACGGTTTCGCCGAGCGGGTGCTGCAGTGCTGGGGTGTCGACGGCCACAACAGCCACACCAACGTCTGCAGCTCCAACGCCCGGATCGGCTACCAGAGCTGGATGGGCCACGACCGTCCGTCGTCCGACTTCGCCAACGCCGAGGTGATCTTCCTGATCTCGTCGCATCTCGAGGCGGGGCACTACTTCAACCCCCACGCTCAGCGCATCGTCGAGGCCCAGGGCTCCGGCGCCACTGTGATCTGCGTCGATCCACGGCTGTCCAACACCGGCGCCAAGGCCGACTTCTGGCTGCCGGCGTGGCCGGGCACCGAGCCGTTCCTGCTGCTGGCCATCGCCCGCCTGCTGCTGGTCGAGGGCACTTGGGAGCGCGACTTCGTGCGACGCTGGACGAACTGGGAGACGTATCTGCGCCGGCGCCACCCGCAGCGGTCCGTCACCTTCGACTCTGTGGGTCCGGCCCTGCTGGAGGACTACGCGGCCTATACGCCGACCGAGGCCGAGCGGGTCTGCGGAGTGCCCGCGGCCCGGATCGTGGAGATCGCACGGATAATCGGCGCCCACCCGACGAAGTTCGCGTCCCACAACTGGCGGGCCGCGGGCGCGGGCAACCTGGGCGGCTGGCAGACGGCCCGGTGCCTGTTCTTCCTCAACGTGCTCACCGGCTCGGTCGGCACGGTGGGCGGCACCACCGGCAACGGCTGGAACAAACACAAGGCGCCCCACCCGCCGGCCGCGCCGCCGGTGCAGCGCTGGAACGAGCTCAGCTGGCCCCGGGAGTATCCGTTGGCCTACCACGAGATGTCGATCCTGCTGCCCCACTTCCTGCACGAGCGCCGGGGACGCCTCGACGTGTACTTCAGCCGGGTGTACAACCCGGTGTGGACCAACCCCGACGGGTTCAGCTGGCTGGAGGCCCTCAAGGATCCCGACAAGGTCGGGTGCCATGTGGCTCTGACGCCCACCTGGTCGGAGACGGCCGTGTTCGCCGACTACGTGCTACCGATGGGGGTGGGCGCCGAGCGCCACGACGTGGCCGGCTTCGAGACCCATGCCGGCCGCTGGATCGGTTTCCGCCAGCCGGTGCTGCGCCGCTACGCCGAGATCCGGGGCGAACCCGTCGGCCACGCCTCCCGGACCCACGAGTTCAACCCGGGCGAGGTGTGGGAGGAGAACGAGTTCTGGATCGAGCTGTCGTGGCGCATCGACGGTGACGGCTCGATGGGCGTACGCCGCTGGTTCGAGAGCACCGCGCATCCCGGTACTCCGATGTCGGTGGACGAGTACTACTCGACCATGTTCGAAGGCGTGCCCGGCCTCGCCGACGACGCGGCCGCGGCCGGTCAGACGCCGCTGGAGTTCATGCGCGACCGGGGCGCCTACGCACTCGAGGGCGACATGTACGAGCCGTACGAGCGCGTCGTCGACCGGGCCGCGCTCGAGGATTGCGAGATCGACGCGGCCGGCGTCTTCCGCCGTCCGGGCACGCCGGGCGCGTGGTCGGGCGCGCCCGACGAGCTGGCCGCCCTGAAACTGGCCGGCCTCGGCGACGGCTCGCCCGCGGTGGAGGTGGACGGCGTCGCCCGGGAGGGGTTCCCTACCCCGTCGCGCAAGCTGGAGATGTACTCGCAGACCCTGGCCGACTGGGGCTGGCCCGAGCACGCCACACCGGCGTGGATCCCGTCGCACGTGCATTGGGAGAATCTCGACCTTTCCGGCGACGAACGCATCCTGCTGCCCACCTTCCGCATCCCGACGCTGATCCACACCCGCTCGGCCAACAGCAAGTGGTTGGCGGAGCTCAGTCACCGCCATCCGCTGTGGATCCATCCGTCCGACGCCGAGGCTCTCGGGATCGAGGTCGACGGCCTGGCGCGGGTCACCACCCGCATCGGGCATTTCGTGATCGGCGCCTGGCGCACCGAGGGGATCCGCCCCGGCGTGGTGGCTGCATCGCATCACATGGGCCGCTGGCGCCTCGACGCTGCGGGCGGCGGCTCATGGTCCGGCGGCGACGCCGACATCACCAGCGAGGGGACGGTGTGGCGGCTGCGACGCAGGGGCCGACCCGAGCGGCACGCCAGCGCCGATCCCGACACGGAGCGGATCTGGTGGAGCGACGCCGGAGTGCATCAGAACCTGGCGTTCTGCGTGCAGCCCGACCCGGTCTCGGGCATGCAGTGCTGGCACCAGCGGGTGAGGGTGGGTCCCGCCGAGGAGGGCGACGCCTGCGGCGACGTGGTGGTCGACACGGCCAAGGCCCGCGAGGCGTACCGCGAGTGGCTGGCCATGACCCGCCCCGCGCCCGGCCCGGGGGGTCTGCGCCGCCCGCTGTGGTACGCCCGCCCCCTGAAACCCGCCTCCGCCGCTTACGCCTTGTAGCCGTGGCGTTCGTCCTCGGGCGTGCAGCAGGCGAGAAAGCTGTCTGTGTGTCGTAGGGTCCGGCTATTGTTCCAACGGCAGGCTCGGAAGCGGATCTCGGAAGCAGATCTGAAGCGGATCTCGTAGGGAGGAGCGGCGGAAGACATGGGTGACGGACCGTTACGCGTCGTAGATCTCTTCTCGGGCTGCGGTGGCTTCTCCACTGGATTCGTGAGGGCTGGAGTGCTTGGGTGTCACACCCCTACGCGATAATAGAGGTATGAGTGAAACGACCAAATCGACCAAAGCCTCAGGTAAAGCCCATCGAACAGGTATCAGTCTGATGGGACTGGGCGAGATGTTCCCCGACGAAACCACAGCGACAGCATGGTTCGAGATTCGCGCGGGGCGTGGTCCTGTCGGTAAAATAGCGGTTGTGGGGATCAAGGACCGTGACTCCGGCAAGGTGGCTGCGAAGATCGTCGAGTCGGTGGACGGCCCGACGTTGCGGAGCTTCGTGCATGACCACACAACTATGGATGCGGAAGTGTTCACTGATGAGCACAGGGCGTATCGGGGTTTGGCGAATCATTCAACAGTGAGCCATTCGACCCGCGAGTACGTGCGGGGTGATGTTCACACGAACGGGGTTGAGTCGTCTTGGTCGATGCTGAAGCGGGCGCACAAGGCTACGTTCCACAAGTTGTCTGAGGAGCATTTGCAGCGGTATGTGGATGAGTTTGTGGGCCGGTCGAACATTCGCGAGTTGGATACGGGCGCTCAGATGGAGTCTGTTGTGCAGGCGATGTGCGGACGTCGACTCACCTACAACGAACTGATCGCAGCATGACTCTGAGCGTTGACGAGGCTGTCGCTCACCGCAACGAACAATGGTCAGCCACATCACTGATCCCCGGCTGGGTTGATGTCGAGACTGTCGGGTTGGATCAGATATTCACCCGCCCAGAAATAGCAGCCGAATGTCATGCCGATCTAATCGACCGGATGGCGATCGATCACGCACCGATCGAAGAATATCAGTTCGTAGAACCGGGGGCTGGGGCTGGTGCGTTCTACGACTTGTTGCCTGACGACCGGCGCACCGGACTTGATATCTTGCCGATGCGAGATGAGTTTGAGCGCTGCGACTTCCTGACTTGGGCTCCAACGCCGGGACGCTACGCCGTCATCGGCAATCCGCCATTTGGTTATCGTGCGTGGCTAGCGCTCGCGTTTGTCAATCACGCGGCGACATTCGCTGACTACGCAGGGTTGATTCTGCCGATGGCGTTTCAGTCCGATGGCAAGGGCAGTCCTAAACATCGCGTGACTGGAATGCGATTGATCCACTCAGCGCCGTTGCCAGCGGGTAGTTTCATCTACCCTGACGGAAGAGAAGCCAAGATCAATGCTCTGTGGCAGGTTTGGCAGCGCGGCGTCAACAACAAGCCACCCGCGAAACGTTGCGACGAGTGGATCGACTTGTTCACCGTTGACCAACGAAAAGAACGGCTCTGCGGCCAAGAGCGTATGAGCGAAGCGGATTGGTTCTTGCAGCGCACGTTTTTCAGTGAGCCGCCACAACTGGTCAAAAGTTTCGCACAGGTTCGATATGTTTGCGGCTACGGCATAGTGATCCGTCAAGAGCCGGATCTGGTGACAAACGTGTTGGAATCGACCGACTGGCGGGACTACAGCAGTCTTGCAGCGCACAACTGTCGCCATATCAGCATGCACCACATCCGCAGCGCACTCACTGACGCAGGGCTTGTAGATGCTGCCTGACGCCGAAGCGATCCTGCTGGCGGTAATCGCATCGTACTCGGACGTGGACAAATGGAACGACGCGATGTTTGAAGGTATCAAGCGGCTTTCCAACACCAAGGTCGGTGATGTCGGACAGGACTTTGTGGAAAGCCTGTGCGACGAGATCGGGTTCGATTGCGAATTTCCGGTTGGTCCGAAAGGTCGCCGTCGTCAATCGCTGTGGGATATCAAGATCGAAGGAATCACGTTTGAACTGAAAACAGCAACCGAAGATGTCAGCAGATCGTTCCAGTTCAACCACCTTCGATACCACCGCGAGTACGAGGCGGTTCTGTGCGTCGGTATTGGCCCGCAAAGCATAATGTTCGATGGCTGGTCGAAAGCCGCCGTTGTGACGGGTGAAGCTGGCGCACTGGTCACGATGGGAAAAGGAGCGAACGCGTCTTACAAGCTGACCAAACGACCAGACCAGTTACGGCCAATAAGCGATTTTGAAGACCGCGTGCTTTCTCTCGTATCAATCATCGACGATCATAAAAGGAACCCCTCATGACTGATCCCGAAGAACCACCGCGAGACCTCGCAGAGCTACTCGACGGCGCAACACCCGAAGACCTCGCACGAGCACTCACACAACCATCCCCACCATCAAGCTAAGTATATAATCCCCGAACAACGAGTCCGCGGCCACATTGCCATATGCGTCTACGCCGCAATCATCGAGACCCTTATCGCACACGCCCCCGCGCCGAAGCCGACCGGCGGCGCCGACGTGTTCGCCCGGCCGACGGCTGCATCCGAGCAGGCCGGCGGGTAGCTTCGACGTGGTGGGCTATCTGTACGAGCTGGCCGTTGCGGCGGCGGCGTCGGTGCTGCTTTGGAGCGGCGCCGCCAAGATGGTTCGACCCAGGCCGGTCACCGACACGCTGTCGATGCTGTGGGGCAGGATCGCCGGGGTGGTGCGGGTTCCCCGTTCGGCTGTGCTGGGGTTGTTGCTGGGCTTCGCCGAGATGTCGTTGGCGGTGTTCGTTGTGCTGGTGCGCTCCCCGGCGGCCGCGGGCGCGTTGTTGCTGTTCGGGCTTGCTCTCGCCGCGGCGGGCGTGGTGGGCCGCCTCGGCGAGAGCGAGGTGCCCTGCAACTGTTTCGGGGCCCACGGCCGGCCGCTGGGATACGTCCAGATCGTGCAGCTGCCGCTGTGGTCGGCGGCGGCGTGGAGCGCGGCACAGCCGGCCTCTGCTGTGGGCGCCGGCCTCGACCGGCGGGCGGCGGTGCTTGCGGCGTGTCTCGCGGCGGTGGCCGTGGTCGCGGTCGCCCGGATGTGGTACGCAGTGCTTCCCCTCACCCGCCGCCGTCTGCGACGGGTTCGCTCCGACGGCTCTGGGCCGGTGTCCCAGCCGCTGCCCAGAATGGTCTTGGAGGCCGACTGAACGGCCGCGGGCCACAGCGCGCCGGGGTGTGACTCCGTGAGGCGCCGGGAGTCTTGCGGGGCTCCCCGCTGGCTGAGTCCGCCTGCGGTGTGTGACTCTGGGAGGCGCCGGGAGCGTTGGCCAGCGACGCCGCGGTCGGAGCGTCCCGCGGCGTGAAGCAGGGACGGGCATTACTCGCGGGGCGGAGGCTTCGCGGTCTGGAGCGCCCGCGTCTGCTGTCGCGGTGCGGCCTTCGGCCGCACTCTTGAGGGGAACTATAGCTCTCCCAGCTATCTCAATTCCACGACCCGCAGGGG
Source organism: Acidimicrobiales bacterium (assembly GCA_965116865.1). Taxonomy (GTDB): domain Bacteria; phylum Actinomycetota; class Acidimicrobiia; order Acidimicrobiales; family Aldehydirespiratoraceae; genus Aldehydirespirator. The sequence continues at coordinate 2,576,459 of OZ220727.1, forward strand.
CTTGCCCCAGTGGCATCACTCCGATCACTCGACATTCACCCTCTCATTCATTGTTGTGTGATCGCATCCCATCGATCACAGTTTTCCAGTCCAGATCCGGGGTGCCGACCCGGCCCAAATAGCAATGGAACTGATGGGACAGCTGAGCGGCGTAGGGATCGTCCAGTGACGCCTGCTTGTCATAGTGGGTCAAGTCCGAATGCGGATGCTCGTGATCCTCTGTAGATCAACCATCAGGTCGGGCACCTTCCATGCTGCTGGGAGATAGAAGTACCGGTCCTTGCTGCCGTCGTCCGGGTTGGACTTGAGGAGTCTCTCGACCTTTTTCCGTTTGGTGTTGCTGTCCGACTCAGCCGTGATCCAGTCTCGGTGCTCTGTGAACGACGACAGCGGTACGCACTCTGCCAACACCACGTAGTCCGCCTTCGCACGGCCCTCCACAAGGTCGCAGCTCGGGGTCATGACGACGTGCCATCGGGTCGCGGGAGGATCGTCAGCGTCACACGCGACGGACTTGGTGACGATGTCGCCGGTTCTGTGCGCATCTGGTTCCGGTACGACGTAGTAGCGGATCGGAGGGACGCTGCCCGTCGACGGCGCTGCCTCGGCCGCGTGTCCGGTCAGGGCGTTCTGTCCCGCATCGAAGGATACGCCCAGTCTTCTCATCAGCAGATGCGCGACGTCTGCTGGACGGTCCGCCAGATCGTTCCAGTGCAGTTCCACGAAGTCGGTCATGAACCGACGCGACGTGTTCTCGATATGGGACCGCACTGCCCGGTACAGCCCCGGGAACGGCGAGTCCAGACAACGCTTGACGGCGGCGAAGAGGACCTCGAACGGGTCGGGGGCTCCCTTGGGCACGATCTGAACGAACGGAGGGTTCTCGTCGCAGTCCACCTGGTCCGGTAGCGCCGTCAGGAAGATGATCGGCAGGAACCGCTGTGCTCTGACCTTGTCGAAGACACTGCGCCCGACCGGCTCGAGGTCTGTCACATCTGTGCCGGCTTGTGCTCCTGTTTGATCGAACACGTCCAACACCAGCAGGTCTACGTCTCCGCGCCCGACGCGAGCCAGCGCGTCTGTGAACGAACTCGTGGCGACTGCTTCAATCGGGTAGGGCACGTCGTCGGGGTCCGAGGCCTGGTTCAGTGCTGTTGCGTTGTTCTGCGCGCTGCGCTCGTCGTCGTCGACCACCAGTATCCGCCAAGGGGTGTCGGTGCCGTGCTCGGTCGGGCTCACGCCACCCGTTTCCTGAGAGTCGCGCTGAAGCGTGCGCCGCCCAACGGGCCGGGCGGCAGCAACTCCAACGAGCCGTCGTAGTAGTCCTCCACGATCTCGCCCGCGATGGCCAGTCCGAGCCCGCCCCCGTCGGGTTTGGTGGTGAAATACGGGTGGAAGATCAAGTCGACATTGTCCGCCGAGACGCCCGGCCCGGAGTCCTCGACGATCACTGAGAGGCTCGCGTCGTCGTTGTGCAGCACCGATATGTCGATCCTCTTGACCTTCTTGCGGGACCGGCCCAACCAGTAGACGCTGTTCTCGATGAGGTTGACCAGCACCTGCTGGAGTTCGGTTCGGTCGATCGTGACCTCATGCGACGACGACGGCAGGGTCACCTCGACCTCAGCTGATGAGATCATGGGAGCCAGGAGCGCGACGGTCTCCTGGATGGCCTGTTCCAGAACGTACCGGGTGGGCCGTCCGCGGCGTCGACCGCCGAAGGGGGCGATGCGCCCCACGATCACGTCCACCGACTCGGCCTGGCCCTTGATCGTCGTGAGCCGGTCGGCCACCTCCTTGCGGACGCGGCCCGACCGGGCGTGATCCTCCCCCGACAGGTCCTCGATCGCCTGGATCCCAAGCGAGGCCTCCTGCTTGATGACGTAGATCGGCTGAGTCAATTCGTGCACAACCATGTCGATCAACTTGCCCAGCGTCGCGAGACGGTGATACCTCGACAGTGCCTCGCTGACGCGTTCGAGTTGGTCGTCGAGTTCGCGCTGCGCGTCGTCCACGATGGACTGGATGTGGGGATCGTCCGGAGCGGCCTCAGCGACGGCCTCGCGCAGCGGCGTCAGGTCGATCGTCTCCAACAGACGATGACCGCTGGGCTTGGGGCGCCGCGGTCTGACCTTGTATCGCTTGCTCTCGAGCGTGTTCAGGAGCGTCTTGACGGCCTCGCGCAGGTCTGCCAGTGCCGGCGTCTCGACCAGACGCTCCCGACTCGATTGATCTACGAGGTCGGGGTTGCCGTCACGGCTGATGAGGATGTAGCCGACGATCTGATTGTTCGACAGTGCCAGCGTCGGGTTCTGGACCCTGCGAGCATCCAGGCCCAGCCAGTCGTCGCCCTTCTCGCCGTATGGGAGGACCTGGAATCCGTCGCGATAGATGCTGACACCCGATGTCGAGTCCAGCAGGTCCTTGGCGATCCTCCTGCCGCCGAGGTGTTCGCCGAGGATTCTCATCGACTCGGGGTCCCGGTCCCACACATACAGGAAGATCTCGAACGGACCGCACCGCAGGACTCCGGTCTGGGGGCTGCTGAGATCGAGTTCCAGTTCCTGATCGGGTGCGTCCTTGAGCGACATCAGCACCGTGGCCGCCCCCGTGGCCTCGACCTCTGCGCTCAGGCTGTAGTGGTGCCGACTGAGCAGATCGGTGCAGCTGACCTCTCCGACGTGGGCGCTGAACACCTCGGGCGCGTCGATGTAGATCCTGAAGTTGTCCACTACGCCACGGTCGTGCGCGAAGGGGCTCACCAGCATCGACAGCGACCGGCGGAGCTCCCCGACGAGTTCGGAGGTCCAGCGACTGTGGAGTTGAGAGATCCTGACGAGCGTGCCATGCCCGACCGACGGTCGAGCCCTTGGATCGGTGCCGATGTCGGGCTGGGCACTCCACACGGTCTCCGCCTCGCCGTCCGGCGAGAAGACCGAAGTCGAGCCGATCCGGAGGTCCAGCTCTATGTCCTCGAGATACTTGGCGTCGTCTCGGAAGTCCCTCCAGTCCAGTTGCAGATGGACCTCATCGCCGTCCTCGGACTTGGAGGCCAACTCCAGCCGGTCCCCGAGCTTCGCTGCCGCGAACCGCCCGACGCCCTTCTCTCCCAAGACTCTCCGTCCCCCGGGTCTGCTCCTGCGCTGCCTCCTGAATGCCGTAGCCGGCTCCAACCAGGCGTCGAGCATGCGATCCTCGTCCATCCCGTGTCCGTCGTCGAGCACGCTGATGCAGCCCGACTCCGCCACGATCGCCCCCGACTCGTCGATGTCGCCGGAGATGGTGACTACCACGCACGTCGCGTCGGCGTCATAGGAGTTCTTGACCAACTCGACCAGCGCCACCCTTTCGCTGCTGATGAGCTCACGGCCCAGCGTGTCCATCAGCCGCGCACGCGGCCGGAACCTCAGTCCTCGGCGTGTCTCGCTCATCGTAGGGGTCAGGCTGCGGCAGAGGTCGGAGCAGCCGACCCGGCGCCCGCGCGCGAGGAACAGACCGCAGCGACGGGGCAGCTGTCACACCGCGGGGTCCGGGGCCGACACACGACGGTGCCGAGGACGTGGGTGGCAACGTTCAGAGCCGCAGCATTCCTGCCGAGGCCCACCAGTTTGGCCAGTTCCATCCTCGCCGTCGACCCTTGGACGCTCCGGCCGTTCTGGTTGCCGGAGACTCTCGAAGTCACGCGCAGGGCCGGCGCGGAGGCCACCAAACCGCTCTCACCTCCAGCCAGAACGTCTGCCCACCGCCGGCTCCGCACCCCGTCTTGCTCGATGGCGTCGATCGCGGGGCCGGCACGGATGTCGGTCTCGGCCCAGCGCAGCATCGCCTCTCGGAACGTTCTGCGTCGTGTCCGCAGCGACCGCCGCGCCGCTGCGGGGCTCGACCGGCCACCGTCGCCGCACACGCTGTCGAGGATCGCCGAGCCGATCCGTTGCGCGAGCTGGGGAGGGACAGCGTTGCCGATCTGTTGGAACTGGTGCGACCGGCATCCGGCGAACCGGAACGTGTCAGGGAACGTCTGCAGACGGGCGGCTTCACGCACCGTGAGCGACCGATGCTGCTCGGGGTGTATGTACCAGTAGCCGTCCTTGGCCAGATGCGCAGTCACCGTGCGCGAGGGCTCGTCCCAACTGAGCCGGTTGTACTTGTCGTTGAAGATGTCTGCGCGGTAGCGCCGCAGACCCTCGGGAAGATCCGAGTACAGAGTGCGGCCGTCCATGAGCCTGAACGCCTCGAAGTCGTCAGCCCGCACAGACCGCGTGACATGGTCATGGACGACCAGGGCATCGTCGCCGGCGCAGCCTTGGCGCGCCCGCACCGCGAAGTCGCTCAAGGGCACTACATCGCCTTGCGCCCAGCCCGCAGCGCCATCCGGACGAGGCGTTCCAGGCTCGACGTCTGATCCGGGCACGCCCTGCGTCGGCGTCGCTGGATAGCGCATCGTCGGTGCTCCCAACACAGTGTCAGGCAACACGCTGAGGCGGGGCAGATCGTAGATCGCATGGCGCACTGTCACCGGGTCCGACTCGCAAGGCCACTCAAATGCCGCGCCTTCCCTCAACGCGACAAGTATCAGGCGCTGCCGGTGCTGCGGAACTCCGTGGCGCCACGCGTCCACGACCCTCGCATCGGCTTCGTAACCGACCTCGCCAAGACGCTCGATCATCGCTCGGACCACCGTGAAGCCATCGCCAAGCGCCATGTCGGGCACATTCTCCATGAGCACCGCGCGCGGTCGGATCGCCTCGACCAGCTCCAAGAACGCCCGCCACAGGTCCCTGCGTGCGTCGTTTGCGTCGCGGAGCCCCTGGTCCACCAGGCTGCGGATCTTGGACAGTCCCGCCCGTGAGAACGGCTGGCACGGTGGCCCACCGGCAACCAACCCGACATCGACCCCGTCAAGCAGTGCCACGATCTCCTCGCGGACCTGCGGTTCAGCCAGATCCAACCGGGCCGCCCGCCCGGCGATGTTGTGCCTGTGGCTCTCCAATGCCCATTCGTCGGTGTCCGCCGCGAGCACCACGCGGTATCCGGCGGCCTCCAGCCCGTGGCTGAGCCCTCCCGCGCCGCAGAACAGATCCACCGCCACCGGCCTCGCCGAGTTCCGCACCCACGCACCCCACTCCTCGTCGGAGGGCGCGTCAGGATGCGGGCTCAGACGCAAAGGCATCGTCCGCCGATGCGTCACGCCGTATTTGCGAACAGCCGACTGAACCACCTGGATGCCTCCCGTGTCGAGGCCACGCTACTCGTCGGGCGTGACAAGGCCGTGGAAGCCGGCCGCCGCGGCGACGATCTCGCCGCCGACACCGCAAGCCCGCCACAGGTGCGCAAGCGCAACGTCCGGCGGCCTCGTCGGCGCTGGGGTGTCGCGGTGCGGACTCCGGCCGCACTCGCGAGACGGAGGCCTGGGGCAGGCGACCACGCTGGCCGGCGGCCGTCCTCAGCGTGGAGGTGCCTCCGCCGGCGTGGTCGTCGGGTGCTGCAGGTGGAGCCGGGCGAGCGCCGGCGGACGTGTTGACGACGGCGCGGCGACCCCTGTAGTTTGCGGGCATCGATATTAGGGGTGCCTCGCGTCCGGGCGTGCGGCAGGGCGGCCGGCGACGTTCGTTCGATTCCCGCGGCCGGTCGGGGCATGGGCCGCTTGGCCGGACGGCGGCTGTGCTGGTGCTGGTGGCGGGGCTGGTCGCTGCGGTTCTGGGCCCTTCGGGGGATGCGATCGCACAGGGGTCCGATCCCGGCGCCGGGGCCGGCGGGTTCTCCGACGTGGACCCGGACGGGGTGCATGCGCCCGCGGTGGAGGGGCTCGCCGCGTTGGGGGTGTTCGTGGGCACCGAGTGCGGCGACGGCCTGTTCTGCCCCGGCGATCCGGTGCAGCGCTGGGTGATGGCGGTGTGGATGGTGCGCGTGCTGGAGCCCGACCGGCTGCCCACCGGCGAAGGCACCCGCTTCGCGGACGTGGACGCGCCGGCCTGGTATGCGCCCTACGTGGAGCGGCTGGCCGACCTGGGAGTCACCAAGGGCTGCCGGACCGAGCCGCTGCGGTTCTGTCCCGGTGGCGAGGTGACCCGCGCCCAGATGGCGTCCTTCCTGACGAGGGCCTTCGAGTTGGAGCCGCCCGACACTGTGGAGGGCTTCGAGGACGTGGGAGACGGGGTGCATACCGAGGCGATCTACGCGCTGGCGGCGTCGGGCATCACCAAGGGTTGCCGGACCGAGCCGCTGCGGTTCTGTCCCGGCGCCGCCACCAGCAAGGCCCAGATGGCCAGCTTCCTCAAGCGGGCCTACACAGCCTTCATCGGTCCGTGCCCCAGCGAGGACGGCGGAGAGGACGAGGGCGGCGAGGAGACCGGTCCCGTCCCGGTCCCCGGGCCCGGGTCCAGGTCCCGGCCCCCGGGCCCGGGTCCAGGTCCCGGCCCGACTGTTCAGACTCCGGCCGGAGTTGCCGCTGATCCCGGCGACCGTTCGCTGACGGTGACGTGGGGCACTCCGTCCGGGAGCGTTCCGGTCGTGGAGCACAGGGTGCAGTGGCGCGACGTCAGCGAGGTCTTCGGCCATCCCGACCGGCAGGCGTCGGTGCCCTCCCCGGCGCAGAGCTATCGCGTGACCGGGCTCGTGAACGGCAACCAGTACTGGACGCGGGTGCAGCACGTGAGCGAAGGCAACGTGCCCGGCGCCTGGTCGCAGCCCGTGACGGCCGTCCCTGCCAATGTGGCGGACCCGCCCTCAGGCGTGACCGCCGCGAGCGGCGACGAGTCGGTGACGGTGTCGTGGACGCCGCCCGCCGACGCCGGCAGTGCGGCGCTGACCGGCTATGTGGTGCAATGGCGGGCCGACAACCAGGGGTTCGACCAGTCGGCCCGCAGCGTCACTGTCGCTGTCGACGCGCGGAGCCACGAGGTCTCGGGCCTGCGCAACGGCACGAAGTACTGGGTGCGGGTGCGGGCGACGACCGCCCGTGGCGACGGCACCGCGTCGGGTGAGGTGTCGGTCGTGCCTGCCGCCATTCCCAGCGTGCCCCGCAACCTCCGGGCCACGCGCGGCGACGGGGCCGCGGTGGTGGAGTGGGACGCGCCGGCCGACGACGGCGGCTCGCCGGTGACGGAGTACCGGGTGGCGTGGCGCGACGTTGTGACGGGCGTCGACAGCGAGCCGTCGGTGGCCGGCGACGTGTTGAGGCTCGAGTTGTCGGGGTTGACCAACGGCAACGAGCATGTGTTCCGGGTGCGGGCGGTGAACGCGGTGGGCGAGGGGCCGCGCGCTCGGTCGGTCGCGGTCACTCCGGCGTCGGTGCCCGGCTCGCCCGTGAGCGTGGCCGCCGTGCGGGGCGACCGTTCGGTGGACGTGTTGTGGTCCCCGCCGGCCGACAACGGCGGGGCACAGGTCGCCAGCTTCACCGTGTACTGGTCGCCCGACGATCAGTTCGACGCGTCGGTCAGCCAGGCGTCTGCGGCCGCTGCCGCTGAAAGCTACCGGGTGTCGCGGCTCACCAACGGCACCGAGTATTTCGTGCGGGTGGCCGCGTCGAATGACGTCGGGGAGGGGTCGCCGTCCGCGACGGTCTCGGCCACGCCGGCCACCGTGCCCGGCCGTCCCGGCAGCGTCGGCGCCGAGCGCGGCGACGGCACGGTGACGGTGTCGTGGGGGGCGCCTTCCGACGGAGGTTCGGAGGTCACCGGCTACAAGGTGCAGTGGCGCGCCGACGGCGATCAGTTCGACGCGTCGGTCCGCCAGGCTGTTCTCGGCGCGGGTGCGTCGAGCCGCAGCCTGTCGAGCCTGACCAACGGCACCGAGTATTTCGTGCGGGTGCTCGCCGTCAACGCTGTGGGCGACGGTCCGTGGTCGTCGACGGTGTCGGCGGTGCCGGCCCGGGCGGCCGGACCGCCTCAGGGGGTCTCGGCCTCAGGGGGCGACCGGTCGGTGACGGTGTCGTGGGGGGCGCCGTCCGACGACGGCGGCGAGACGGTCACCGGCTACAAGGTGCAGTGGCGCGCCGAGGACCAGGGCTACACGTCCGGCCGCACCCGCACGGTCGGCGCCGACGTGTCGAGCCAGGAGCTGTCGGGTCTGCGCAACGGCACGAAGTACTGGGCGCGGGTGCGGGCTGTGAACGCCCTCGGCGACGGCGCCGTGTCCGACGAGGATTCGGCGGTGCCCGCGACGGTGCCTGGCCGGCCCTCCGGGGTGGCCGCGGCGCGCGGTGACCGGTCGTTGTCGGTGTCTTGGCGGGCTGCGCCGGACGGGGGCTCCGATGTGACCGGCTACAAGGTGGAGTGGTCCGACGACGAGTTCGCGTCTTCGTCGTCGGTGTCGGTGGGTGGGGACGTGTTGAGTCGCCGGATCGCGGGTTTGACCAACGGGACGAGGTACTGGACGCGGGTGTCGGCGGTGAACGCGGTGGGCGCGGGGCCGGTCTCGACGCGGGTGTCGGCGGTGCCCGCGACGGTGCCTGGCCGGCCCTCCGGGGTGGCCGCGGCGCGCGGTGACCGGTCGTTGTCGGTGTCGTGGGGGGCGCCTTCCGACGGGGGCTCGGCGATCACCGGTTACAAGGTGGAGTGGTCCGACGACGAGTTCGCGTCTTCGTCGTCGGTGTCGGTGGGTGGGGGCGTGTTGAGTCGCCGGATCGCGGGTTTGACCAACGGGACGAGGTACTGGGCGCGGGTGTCGGCGGTGAACGCGGTGGGCGCGGGGCCGGTCTCGACGCGGGTGTCGGCGGTGCCCGCGACGGTGCCCGGCCGGCCCTCCGGGGTGGCCGCCTCGGCGGGTGACCGGTCGTTGTCGGTGTCGTGGGGGGCGCCTTCCGACGGGGGCTCGGCGGTCACCGGTTACAAGGTGCAGTGGCGCGCCGACGGCGAGCAGTTCGACGCGTCGGCCCGCCAGGCCGTTCTCGGCGCGGGTGCGTCGAGCCGCAGCCTGTCGAGCCTCACCAACGGCACGCGGTACTTCGTGCGGGTGCTCGCCGCCAACGCTGTGGGCGACGGTCAGTGGTCGTTGCCGGTGTCGGCGGTGCCCGCGTCGGCGCCCCGCCCGCCGACCGTGACGGCGTCGGCAGCCGACAAGGCCGTCAAGGTCTCCTGGTCGCCGCCCGGCGACGACGGCGGCTCGGACATCACCGGCTACAGGGTGCAGTGGCGCGCCGACGACCAGTCCTACAGCAGCACCGAGCGGGTCATGAGCTTCTCGTCGTCGGCCAGGAGCCACCGGATCACAGGGCTCAGCAGCGTGACCAAGTACTGGGCGCGGGTGCAGGCCGTCAACGCGATCGGTGCGAGCAGCTGGGCCGGGAGTTCAGCCACCACCCCGGCCTCGCAGCCCGACGCCCCCACCGGGCTCGACACGACCCGCGGCGACACCACGATGACCGTCTCATGGTCGGCGCCGGCCGACGACGGCGGCTCGGACATCACCGGCTACAAGGTGCAGTGGCGCTCCGACGGCCAGGCCTACAGCAGCACCGAGCGCTCCGCCGACGTCGCTGCCGCCACTCTGAGCCGCCAGATCACCAGTCTGTCCAACTCGACGAAGTACTGGGCGCGGGTACAGGCCGTCAACAGCAGCGCGGCCAGCGACTGGGCCGAGGCCGCCTCCGAGGTGCCCGGCCCGCCCGGGCAGCCCGCGAGCCTCGTGCTCGTGGCGGGCAACCAGAGGATCCTGGTGTCGTGGTCGGCGCCGGCCGACGACGGCGGGAGCGCGGTGACCGGCTACAAGGTGCAGTGGCGCTCCGGCGACCAAGCCTACAGCACCACCGAGCGCTTCGCCGACGCCGACGCCGCCACCGTCGCCCACCAGATCACCGGCCTCACCAACGGCGCCGAGCACACGGTGCGGGTCAGCGCCGTAAACGTATTCGGCCAGGGAACGGGCCGCGAGGCTACGGCCACTCCCGCCACGGTGCCTGGAAAGCCCCAGAACATGCAGGTCGCGCCCCGCGACCGGTGGCTGCTGGTGACCTGGGAGGCCCCGGCGGACGACGGCGGCGCCCCCGTCGAGTCCTACCGCGTGCAGTGGAGGAAGGAAGCGGAGACATACTCGACCTCGGCCTGCTCGCTGAGGGTGAGAACCCTCACCATCAGCGACCTCACCGACACCGTCATCGACCCCGACAGCGGCGTCGAGACTGAGACCATCAACTTGAGGTGGAATGCCATGACCACCGAGAACGGCGAGCCTTGGTCGGTGCAGGTGACCGCCGTGAACACCTTCGGCGCCGGCTCTCCCGCCGACGAGGCCACGGCCACACCCGTCTCCCGGCCCTGCTTGCCGATTGAAAGCTTCTTCTCAGGACATGGCATAGTGGCGGAGGCGCTTGAGACGGGCATCACTGTGAGTTGGCCGGATCCGATCTGCGACGACAGCGGCTCGGACGTCACCGGATACCAGGTGGAGTGGCGGACCGACGACGAGGAGTACACCACCTACACGTCGACCACGCGCCGGACATCGGTGGGGCTGTCGCCCCGGAGCTACAACATCACCGGCCTCACCACCGGCACCAAGTACTGGGCGCGGGTGCGGTCCGTCAACGCTGTCGGCGTGTCCCATCCCTCGCCGGCTCAGTGGGCAGTGGCCGGCGCACCCGGCCGCGTCACCGACCTTGCAGTCGCATTAGTCCGCGAAGAACTTTACCGCGGCTTTATTAGACGCTCTGTCGTGAAGGTGTCGTGGACTGCGGCTCCGGCCAACGGCTCGGACATAACCGGCTACAAGCTCAAGTGGGGCATCAGGGGAGGGTTCAACGTCGACGAGAGGCAACTCGGCTCCCATACACTGGGTGCCGATGCCACAAGCCGCGATCTCCAATGGATCTACAGTAACCCAAAGTACTATGTGGAGGTGACAGCCGTGAACGAGCGTGGCGACGGATACACCGACCGGCTGGAGTGGGACGGGGTACCGTCGTGAACGAGCGTGGCGACGGATACACTGACCGGTTGGAGTGGGACGGGGTACCGTGAGGCCGGGCCTGTCGCCTGAGTTCCGCGCCGGCTGGTCGAAGGGGCGGTGTCGGCGATGACGCTGGACTCGCCCTATCGGCGTCTCCGGGGCGGGACCCCGGCCTCGGAGGACTTTCTCGCCTACCTGAAGCGCCGTGGCGAGGAGCCCGCTGCCATCGGAGGCGACCCGAGCACGCTGCGGAGGATCTCCCGAATCTTCGGCGGGTCGCCGGCTCGGCAGTCGCCGTCGCCGGCGCGGACCGTGTTGAGCGTGCCCACCGAGTTGGGGGTGTATCTCTCGTCCGCCGACGACGGCCGGGCCCGCGTGCAGCTGGACAGCACCGGCGAGGTGGTCGCCGCTGAGTTCAGGGGCTTCGCGCCCGGTTTCGTGCCCGAGCCCGGCGACGAGATGAGCGTCGAGTTCGTCGATGAGGACTGGAGGACGATCCCGTCGGTCAAATACAAGATAGAGCATCCCGACCGGATCGAGTTCTGGACTGTCAACCGCAGCACCGGGGCCTTCCGCCTGCTGGCTCGTCAGTACTTCGAGGCCGAGCCGTGACGGGCCGGTCGCGTCCTTCGGGCAGCTGCGGGCTGCAAGGTGACGAGCGATGGTGACGGTCGCTCTGGTCGTGGCGGCCGTGTCGCTGGGCGTGAGTCTGCTGGTCGCGCTGGCCGTGATCGAGCTGGTGGCGGACCGGGGCTCGTCGCGGGCCGGGCCCGCCGACGACGAGATCGAGAACTTCGAGCTGTCGCCGTCGGTGGCCGAGGTTCCGGCCAGCGGGCACGGGCTGCCTGCCTGGATCGACGACACGGTCAGACACGTGGTGCTGGTGGTGTCGCCGATGTGCGCCATGTGCGCCAAGCTCGCCGAGTCGTTCGCCGGGACCGTGCCGTCGGCGGTGACGGTGGTGGTCGTCGCGGGCGCGCCGGACCGCAAACGCGACTGGGCGTCCGGCCGCGGCCTGCCGCTCGACGAGGTCGTCTTCGACGACGACATGTCGATCGTCAACAGCCTGGGCGTCACGTCGAGCCCCACCGCGGTGGGATTCGGCCGCGGCATGCCCAGCTTCTCGGTGGGGCTCGGCGGACGTGCCGCGCTGGACTCGCTTCTCGAGCAGATGGACGTCATCGGCCGTGACAGCCCCACCGCCGCCATGGCCGGGTCCGGGTCCGGGGGGTCCGGGTCTGCGTCCCGCCGTGACGGCGCTCGCCGCCCGCCGAACAGAGCCAGGAGGCACTCGCAGTGACCACTCGACTCAAACCCGCAGCCGCCCGACGCCCGTTCCTGTTTTTTGGTCCCGCCCCTGGCCGGCGGTCGTTCCTGCGGCTCGTCACCGGCGGCGCGCTGTCGGCGATCGCCGTGGGCACCAGAGGGCTGATCGACGCGCCGGTCGCATCGGCCTCGCCGAGTAGCTGCTGCGGGACTGTGCATAACATCTGGTGCCCCAGTTTCTGCACCGCAGCGTCTGAAACTACAGTAGATGACCAGGGCAGGACCATGCTGGACCAAGACTTCGATTGGGGAACGCAGCCGCCCAGGATGATCTGCTGGACGTGCAACGGCGGCCAATGCCGGTGCTGCGAATGCTCCTATTGGGCCGGATGGCCTCCGAACTGCTGGTGGGTGTACGACTTCGAGTGTGGGTACGAGGAGGGCTGCTGCAGCAGGGCCTAGAAGAGTGTTGATTATGTCCCAAAATCGCGATATCGCTGTCACAAAACCGCAGGTCAGAAGGTTGTGTACTGCGCGAAATCGGCATTACTCAACAGTCTCCTAGACCTCACACGGCACCGTTCACGAGGTGTCGGCGCGCAATAGAAAGGTCACGCCTGACATCGGCAAACATATGGGCCGATTGGGTGTGTGCGCCAATACGCCATTGACCACTGCGTGCATCGACCCGGATGCTTCGTCCTCCACCTCGCAGGACAGCCCAGCCGATTCTGAGAGCCGCTTCAGTTCCCAGAGCCGCACCTTTCGCGATTGTGTTGTGGTGGCAGTGGTAGCGTGGTTGTCGTCGACGGTGATGGGAGGCGGCGATGGACGCAGTGGCCAGGCGCCGGGTGCGGACAGATAGGGGGCTGCTGCCGGCCCTCGATCCCGGCTGCTTCCTGACGCGATGACCGCGGGCTCGGCGGTCGCCGCGGCGGTGCTGTTCGCGGGCGGCTGGTTCCAGCGCTACAGCCCTTGAGGCGTCTCGTTCGTCGGCCAGTTCGGACCGACCTTCAAACGGTTCCGAGGCTTTCGCCGCGTCCTCGACAGCGGCCTCTACGGCGCGGGCGCGGTCGTGTCGTCGGGGCTGGCCGTGCTCGTTCTCGACGCCACCGCGGGCCGGTTCTCGAGGATGCACCTGCCGGGCACGCGGTCGCTGACTGCGGCCGCCGCGCTGTTCGGCGCCCTGCTGGCGGTGGACGCCGTCCGGGTATGGGCGGGGGCCTCGACCAGTCTGGGCTTGGCCCGGCAGACGCCGTACGAATGGAGGCTCAAGGGCCTGGCCGGTGTTCTTGGATGGGGCCTCGACACCGGCTTGCAGCTCTCGACGGTGAGGGCCACATCGCTGCCTGTCGTTGGGCTGGTCCTGGTGGCGGCCGGCCACGGCGGTCCGGCGCACGGGCTGGCGTACGGCCTCGGGATTGTGGCGGGGCTTCTGGCCGGCCTGGTGTCGGGTTTGGGCGACGCCGACGTCAGGCGCACCATGGACCGGCTGGGCCGGCAGCGCCACCGGCTGGGTCCCGCGAGGCTCGTGCTGCTGCCCAGCGGGCTGGCGCTCGTCGCGGCGCTGGGACTCATGGCGTGGGGTCCGTAGGCCCGGCGGCCCGTCCGGCTGCCGGATTCGTCTCCTCTGAAAGCGGAGGCGGCTGGGCGCGGCGCCCCTTCGCCGTCGCGCAGCCGTAGTGTTCAACGACGATGAAGGCACTCCCACGCCGTCTGCGCCGCCGCCCGCCGAAGTACTCCGCGGCGGGGCTGGTCTGGCGGGGCCTGCGGGGCGAGCGCTGGCCCCGGGTCTGGCGCGACACCGAGCTGAGGCGCTCCTACGACGCGGTGGTGGTCGGCGGGGGCGTACACGGCCTGGCCACCGCCTACTACCTGGCCCGCAACCACGGCATCCGCAATGTGGCCGTGGTGGACAAGGCCTACCTCGGCAGCGGCGCCTCGGGCCGCAACACCGCCATTGTGCGGTCCAACTACCTGACCCCCGAGGGTGTCGCCTTCTACGACCGGTCGCTGCAGCTGTACAAATCCATGGCGCTCGACCTGAACATCAACGTGATGATGAGCGAGCGGGGCCATCTCACCCTGGCCCACACCGACGCCGCGTTGCGCACCATGAACTGGCGGGCCGAGGTCAACAAGCTCCAGGGCGTCGACTCCGGCGTGATCGGCCCCGACGAGGTCAAGAGGATCGCTCCCGCCCTCGACACCTCCAGCCGTCCCCGATACCCGATCCTGGGCGCCCTGTACCACCCGCCCGGCGGGATCGTCCGCCACGACGCGGTGGTGTGGGGCTACGCCCGGGCCGCCGACCGGCTGGGCGTCGAGATGCATCAGAGGACCGAGGTCCTCGACATCCTGTGCGACGGCGGCGACGGCCCCGACGGGAAGGGACCCGGCGGCAGAGTCGTCGGAGTCCGCACCGACCGGGGCGACATCTCCACCCCGGTGGTGGTGAACTGCACCGCCGGCTGGGCCGGCCTCGTCTCGGCCATGGCCGGCGTGCGCCTGCCCATCACCACCCACCCGCTGCAGGCCGCGGTCACCGAGCCGGTCAAGGTGTTCCTGCCCGCCGTGGTGGTGTCGGGCTCGTTGCACGTCTACGTCAGCCAGACCGCCCGGGGCGAGCTCGTCTTCGGCGCCGCCGTGGATCCTGTGGCGACCTACTCGATCCGGGGCTCGCTGGAGTTCACCGAGGAGCTGGCCGGCCACGTGCTCGAGCTGATGCCCGGCATCTCCCGGATGAGGCTGCTGCGCCAATGGTCCGGCCTGTGCGACATGACCCCCGACTACTCGCCGGTGATGGGCTTCACCCCGGTGGACGGCTTCCTGGTGGACGTGGGCTGGGGCACCTACGGGTTCAAGGCCGCCCCGGTCTCCGGCGAGCAGATGGCCGAAGCCGTCGCCACCGGCCGGACCCCTGAACTGATCGCACCTTTCATGCTCAGCCGCTTCGACGCCGGCGAGCTGGTCGGCGAGAAGGGCGCCGCCGCGGTGGGCCACTGATGAGCGTGTCGTGTTCGTGGCGGGCGGTGGGTGTGCCGTTGACGGGTGTGTCGTGTTCGTGGCGGGCGGTGGGTGTGCCGTTGACGGGTGTGTCGTGTTCGTGGCGGGCGGTGGGTGTGCCGTTGACGGGTGTGTCGTGTTCGTGGCGGGCGGTGGGTGTGCCGTTGACGGGTGTGTCGTGCTGCCGGGTCGGTGGTGGGCGTGCCGTGTTGTGGGGTGGCGGGCCTCTGATGAGCGCGCCGTGTTCGTGGCGGGCGGTGGGCGGCTGATGCTTCTCGTTCCCTGTCCGAACTGCGGTCCGCGCAACTCTGCGGACCTTCGCTACGGCGGCGAGTCCCACCCTCGCCCCGATCCCGCCACGGCCACCCCCCAGCAGTGGCGGGGCTACCTGTACCTGCGCGACAACCCGGCGGGCTGGCTCCGCGAGACCTGGTACTGCCGGTCGGGCTGCCGCCGCTGGTTCA
The DNA here is from genome assembly GCA_965116865.1 of Acidimicrobiales bacterium. Taxonomy (GTDB): domain Bacteria; phylum Actinomycetota; class Acidimicrobiia; order Acidimicrobiales; family Aldehydirespiratoraceae; genus Aldehydirespirator. The sequence continues at coordinate 2,592,079 of OZ220727.1, forward strand.
CCCTCGAACGCAACACCGCCACCAACGAGTTCCGCCGGCCGCCGATGCCCGGCGACAAGCGAGGCGGCAAGGCATGACCGCAGGGCTTCGTGAGCGCGGCGCCGGCCGCTTTGCCGCCGGCCGGTCCCGGACGACGCGAGATGCGGCGAGGCCCGGCCGTGAGCCGCTCTGCGGGTGTGGGGGCGGTGGCGTGACGGGGGTTCGGTGGTTGGTTTGTGTGGGTCGGTGTGTGCTGCGCGGCTGTGAGGGTGTGGGGGCGGTGGCGTGACGGGGGTTCGGTGGTTGGTTTGTGTGGGTCGGTGTGTGCTGCGCGGCTGTGAGGGTGTGGGGGCGGTGGCGTGACGGGGGTTCGGTGGTTGGTTTGTGTGGGTCGGTGTGTGCTGCGCGGCTGTGAGGCAGTGGAGGCGCCGCCATGGCCATGAGACGGCTGGACGTGCAGCCCACCGAAGTGATCGACCGGTCCGCGAGGCTGCGCTTCCGTTGGAACGGCGAGCGGTTCAACGGCTTCGAGGGCGACACCGTCGCCTCGGCGCTGGCCGCCGCCGGGGAGCACGTCTACTCGCGTTCGATGAAATACCACCGGCCCCGCGGCATCCTCACCGCCGACTACTGGGACCCCAACCTGATGGTCCAGGTGGGTGACGATCCCAACGTGCGGGCCGGGCACCGCCTGCTGGAGACCGGCATGGACGTGCGGGCCCAGAACGTGTGGCCGTCGCTGCGCCGCGATGTGAAGGCGCTCAATGGTCTGGTCGGGCGCTTCCTGACGGCCGGCTTCTACTACAAGACGTTCATGCGCCCGGCGTGGCTGTGGCCCGCCTACGAGCGGGTGCTGGCCACGTTCGCGCCGGGCGGCAGGATCGACCTCGACACCCCCCACGGCTACCACGACAAGCGCTACACGCATCCCGACGTGGTGGTGGCCGGTGCCGGACCGGCCGGCATCTCCGCCGCTGTGGCCGCGTCCGCCGCTGGCGCCCGGGTGCTGCTGGTCGAGCACGAGCACACGGTGGGTGGCTGTCTGCGCTACAGCAGCCGCGGCTCGGACCGCGACGCGCTGGCCGAGATGCGAGACGCGCTGGCCGCTTCCGACGTGGAGGTGCTCACCGACTCCACCGTCACCGGCCGCTACGAGGACAACTGGCTCGGGATCGTGCAGCGCAGCCACCCGGCCGCGGTCGAGCGGCTCGTCAAAGCCCGTGCCAAGGTGCTGGTGGCCGCGCCCGGCCTGATCGAGAGGCCCTACGTGTTCGCGGGCAACGACCGGCCCGGCGTGGTCACCTCCGGCGCGGCCCGCCGCCTGGTCAACCTGTGGGGGGTGAAGCCCGGCGAGCGGGCGGTGGTGTTCACCGCCAACCCCGAAGGCGACGCCGCCGCCGCCGACCTCGACCGGATCGGCGTTGAGATCGCCGCGGTGATCGACGGCCGCGACGGCCGGCGCGTCAGCTCGGCCGAGGGCTCGCCGGCCGCGGTGGAGGCCGTGACAGCGGGCGGGACTCGCATCGAAGCCGATCTGCTGGTGACAGCCGCCGGCTGGACCGCGTCCACGTCGCTGCTCAACATGGCCGGCGACCGGCCCGTCTACGATCCTGTCGCCGCTCGCTTCTTTGCGTCGGACCCGCCCGGCAACGTCCTCGCCACGGGCGGGCTGGCCGGCGACGGCAGCCTCGACGAGCTGCGTGACCACGGCACCGCCACCGGACGCCTGGCCGCCCAGCGGGCCGCCGCGGTGGCCCACCGGCTGCGGGCCCTCACCGCCCGGGCCCGCCCGGTCGACGGCGACGAGCCGGCCTGGGCGGCCGACGAGCGCGCCCCGCTGGGCCGCGACCCCCATCCGGAGCTGTACCGCTCCGACACGCACGGCATGGTCGACTTCTCCGAGGACGTCGGATCCAAGGACCTGATTGCCGCCGCCCGGGAGGGCTACGACTCGGTGGAGCTGGCCAAGCGCTTCACCACCGCCACCATGGGCCCCTCGCAGGGCAAGCTCGAGACGGTCAACACGGTGGCCGTCGTCGCCGAGGCCCGCGGCGAGACCATCGCCGACGTCGGCACCACCGTGTGGCGGCCGCCCTACGCCCCGCTGACGCTGGGCGCGCTGGCCGGGCGGGTTTTCGAGCCGGTGCGAGTGTCGTCGATCCATCCCTGGCACGAAGCCAACGGAGCGGCCACGATCCTGGCCGGCCAGTGGATCCGCCCCGACCATTACGGCGATCCCGTCGCCGAGGTCCGCAACGTGCGCACCAACGTCGGGCTGATCGACGTGACGCCGCTGGGCAAGCTCGATCTGCGCGGCCCCGACGTCGCGGAACTGCTCAACCTTCTCTACACCAACAAATGGTCGAAGCTGCCCGTCGGCAAGGTTCGCTACGGGATGATGTGCGCCGAGGACGGTGTGGTGCTCGACGACGGCGTCACCGGCCGTCTGGGGGAGGACCACTACCTGATGACCACCACCAGCTCGGGCGCGGGCGCGGTGTGGGAATGGGTCGAGAACTGGCTGCAGACCGAGCGCCCCCACTGGCGGGTGCATGTCACGCCGGTCACCGCCGCCTACGTCAGCATCAACGTGGCCGGCCCCGAGGCCCGGACGCTGGTCGGTCGGGTGGCCGAGGATGTGGACCTGTCGCCCGAGGCTTTCGGATACATGGAGGTCCGCACGGCCGCCGTCGCCGGGGTGGCCGGATGCTTCATGTGGCGCATCGGCTTCACCGGCGAGCTGTCCTTCGAGATCCACGCCCCCGCGGGTCACGGCCTCCACGTCTGGGAGGCGCTCATGGACGCCGGCCGTGATCTCGGCGCCGGGCCGTTCGGGCTGGAGGCCCAGCGCATCATGCGTCTCGAGAAGGGCCATTTCATCGTCGGCCAGGACACCGACGGCCTGACCCTGGGCCCGAGCACCGGCCTCGGCCCGCTCATCAAGCTCGACAAGGACGACTTCGCGGGCAGGCCCGAACTGGCCTGGGCCGCCGACCGTCGGCTGCCGATGATCGTGGCCATCCAGCCCGACGACCCCGGCGTGGTGCCCGCCGAGGCCTGCCAGATCGTGCGGGGCGACACCGACGAGATACTGGGCCGCATCACGTCGTCGCGGATGTCGCCCACCTTGGGCCGGTCGGTCTGCCTGGGCCAGGTGGCGCCCGAACTGGCCGTCGGCGGCGCCAAGCTGACGGTGCTGTTGACGTCCGGCGAGCGTGTCGGCGCCACGGTGATGGACCAGCATGCTCATTTAGATCCGGCTGGGGAGCGTCTGCGTGGCTGAGCTGGCTGTCTTGCTGAGGGTGTTGTTGACGTCGGGCGAGCGTGTCGGCGCCACGGTGATGGACCAGCATGCTCATTTAGATCCGGCTGGGGAGCGTCTGCGTGGCTGAGCTGGCTGTCTTCGAGAGCCCGGTGGTGCGGAACTACGATTTCTCCTCTGGTGGCCCTCTCACGCTCACCGACGCCAGTCCCACCACCAAATGGCTGGTGCGGGGCCCGTCCGCCGGCGCGGCCGCTACCCGGCTCGACGCACCGTTCGGGTCGTCCCGGGCCGCGGCGGGCGGCGCGCTGGTGCTGGGCGCCAGGCCCGGGGAGTGGATCGTCGTGGGTCCCGCCGGCGCGGTGGCCGAGGCGGTGGCCGGCCTCGACGCGCCGGACTTCGTGTCGGCAAGCACGGGCAGCGCACCCACAGCCCCGGCAGCGAGCCTCGACGCGCCGGACGCGCCGGACTTCGTGTCGGCGAGCACGGGCAGCGCACCCACAGCCCCGGCAGCGAGCCTCGACGCGCCGGACGCGCCGGACTTCGTGTCGGCGAGCACGGGCAGCGCACCCACAGCCCCGGCAGCGAGCCTCGACGCGCCGGACGCGCCGGACTTCGTGTCGGCGAGCACGGGCAGCGCACCCACAGCCCCGGCAGCGAGCCTCGACGCGCCGGACGCGCCGGACTTCGTGTCGGCGAGCACGGGCAGCGCACCCACAGCCCCGGCAGCGAGCCTCGACGCGCCGGACGCGCCGGACTTCGTGTCGGCTCTCGACTGGACCCACGGCCGCGCCTTGTTCCGGGTCACCGGGCCGGACGCGTCGCGGATGCTCGAGAAGGTCTGCAGCCTCGACTGGTCCGACTCGATGACCCCGGACGGGGCGGTGGCCTCGGCGTCGGTGGCCAAGGTCTCCTGCGACGTCGCCCGCAACGACGTGGACGGATCGCCGTCATACCTGATCTTCTGCGACCGCTCCTTCGGCCAGTACCTCTTCGACGCGCTGATCGACGCCGGCGCCGAGTTCGGCCTCGTCGTGGGGTGGGCCCGGCCATGGGGGCTGGGAGAGTAGGCGGGCGGGTCCTCCGCTTGCCGGCGTGGCCGCGGCCCGGCGGTCCTCGGGGTGCAGCGAACAGGAGCGGGAATCCGCCCGTCCCGGCGCGACGGGTCTGCATTGAGGCGTAGAGCTAGTGTCCCGAGTGAAAAATGCGTTGCAGATATGCTGCGATGGTCTCGAGGATCTCGGCGGCGGTCATGCGCCGCACGAAGGGGTGCGGGTGCTCGTCGCAGTCGTCGATCCAGTCGCGGCAGTCGTCGATCCAGCCGCGGGGGTCTGCGACGCCTGTGGGGGACCCCGGCCGTTCTTGATGTAGTTGTGCCGCTCATAGACGGTCACTACATCAAGAACGGGGGTTGTATATCCCTCGCCAACCACGGAACACCGCATCGCTATAGCAGGCGAAGCGGAGGTGGGGAGAATTTCTTTCGGGTTTCGGGGGGTTGCAGTTTGTCGCTTCGTGTTGCCTATATGACAAGGTGAGAGGGCATATCCCTGTTTCAGCCGGTTGCAGGGCGTAGCACCCCATCAAGTGACATTCGCTACAGAGAAAGTGACAACCAGAAGTGAGAGAATCGAACTCGCGGACCGGTCTGCCGCTGTCCGCGACCTTCGTCAAGCAGGTCAACCGTCCCGGCGTCTACGGCGACGGCCGCGGCGGCTACGGGCTCACGCTGCGGGTGCGGCGCATGACCAACGGGCGGCTGTCGAAGGTCTGGGTCCAGAGGCTCCGCATCAACGGCCGCGCCACCAACCTGGGTCTGGGATCGTTCCCGGTGGTGGGACTGGCCACCGCACGCGAGAGGGCGCTGGACAACCGCCGCAAGATCGAGGTGGGCATCGACCCGCGCATCGCCGAGAACCCGACCCCGACTCTCGCGGATGCGCTGGAGGCGGTGATCGAGGGTCGCTCGGCGTCGTGGAAGAACGGTGGACGCTCGGCGGAGATCTGGCGCAACAGCGTCCGCAACCACGCCGACAACCTACTTCACCGCCCTGTTGACCAGATCGATACCGGAGACGTGCTGCGGATCATCGGGCCGCTGTGGACCGACCGTCACGACACTGCCAAGAAGGTCCGCCAAAGGCTCTCGTTGGCGTTCAGATGGGCGATGGCCGCGGGACATCGTGGCGACGATCCCGCCGGCGAGGCGCTGCTGGCCGCGCTGCCCCGCAACGGCGTCCCCCGCCGCCACATGGCGGCATTGCCGCCGGATGAGGTGCCCGCCGCGCTCGCGGCCATCGACAACTCAGGCGCCTTCCCGACCACGAAGCTCGCCATGCGGATGCTGGCGCTGACCGCCACCCGCTCCGGAGAGGTCCGCGGGATGTGCTGGGACGAGATCGAGGGCGGCATCTGGACGATCCCGGGCGAGCGCACCAAGGTCGGCCGCGAGTTCCGGGTCCCGCTGAGCCCCCAGGCGCTCGCGGTGCTCGACGAGGCACGCCCCTACAGCGACGGCGCTCCCGACTCGCTGGTGTTCCCGTCGTCACGCGGCCGGCAGATCACTCCCGACGCCCTCTCCAAGCTCTGCCACGAACTCGACCTGGGCATGACCCCCCACGGGCTTCGCTCATCGTTCCGCGACTGGTGCGCCGAGTCAGCCGTCAGCCGTGAGCTGGCCGAATCGTGCCTAGCCCACGTCGTCAAGAACACCGTCGAAGCCGCCTACCGCCGCTCCGACCTGCTAGAGCAACGCCGCGAAGTCATGGAAGCCTGGGCACGCTACGTCGCATAGGCACATCTGCATGTGGCCATGCCATCGTCGACGCCGGCCACAAAGTGTCATGGTTCAGTCTGGAGCACCTCGGCGCGCTCGTGCGCCGCCACACCGCCGATGACGCCGCAGCCAAAGCCATCCGACGCATCATGCGCGCCGATGTCATCGCGATCGACGACGTCGGGCTGCTCCCAGTCGCATCTGAGACCTCCGAGCTGCTCCACCGCGTCGTCGACGCCGCCTATGAGAGGCGTTCCATCGCTTTGTCGAGCAACCTGCATCCCGCAGGGTTCGACGAATTGATGCCCCAGACCATCGCCGACGCCACCGTCGACCGGTTGCTGCACCACGCCCTCATCGTCCTCACCGCCGGCGACAGCATCCGCCTCACCCAAGCCGCCGACGGAAAGTGGGTGACGCCACTGACCAAGAACTTTGGGCAGAACACCTAGCTGTCACCGGGCAGTTCTGTTGGCCCCGGCTGGGCAGTTCCGTTGTCCGCCACAGAGCAGATCCCACTGGCCGTTGACACAACGTCGAGGACTTCGCCAACATCACTGAAGCCAAAGCCGTCCTGAGGGCTGGCGCCACGAATTCAACCACGACCAACCCCACCAATCGCTCGGCGGGCTCACCCCCGCGCGTTTATGCTGCCACCCGCATCACGCGCCAACAACCTCACGCGAACTGACACCTAGACTCGCAAACGGGTCGGTGAGCCTCACGATAGTGTCGCCACAGGTGAGTTTCATAGCTGGCAGGTAGTCACCGAGGCTCGACCTCCAAAGTCCCACGATGCCGCCGCGGAGGTTGTCGATGACGAAGATGGGAATTCCCAGCGGCCGGGATGCTCAGAGTGCGGGACGTAGTGGTCGTGCTGTCCGTCGTCTCGGCATGAGGCCGCTGTTGGCCGCTTCATTGGCGCTGTCGGTGGTAGCGGTGCTGGTCAGCCCTGCTCCGGCTGGCGCTGACACCACTGTCCAGGGTCCGTTTCTGGCCGCTGGATCGGCCGTGTCGTCGGCATCAGACGCGGTCGTGGCGGCACGGTCTGGCGCTGCGGTGGATGTCATCGGCGGTTTGCCCGCACCGGCGGGGGCCGGGGCCGCAGCCTGGACCTCAGCCGAGATCGATGTCCGGGCTCATTTGCAGCAGGGCGGGTTCGGTGACCTGGCCGAGGGAGCCTTCTATTCGACAGCAGTGTCGGCGCTGGCCGCGCAGGGAGTATTCGAAGGAACCGATTGCGGCGAGGGGTTCTGTCCCGACGAGCCAATAGATCGTGAGACGATGGCGGTTTGGACAGTACGCGTTGTCGACGGCGTGGATCCGCCTGCCGGGACGGGCGGCCGCTTCGACGATGTGGATCCGGACAGCTTCTATGCCCCGTTCACGGAGCGGATGGCTCAGTTGCGGATCACCTTGGGTTGCGGCGATGGAACCGGGTTCTGTCCAGCCGATGCGGTCACCCGGGCCCAGATGGCGGTGTTCTTGTCGCGGGCCTTCAACCTGACGGACGGACCTGCTTCCGGCTTTGCCGATGTGGCCGACGACGCCTGGTACGCAACGGAGGTGGCGCGGTTGGCAGCGTCGGGCATAACCCGCGGCTGCGGGGACGGGACCCGCTTCTGCCCTGGCCAACCAACAACCCGAGCCCAGATGGCGACGTTCCTGTACCGAGGCTTGCAGTTCGTCGCGGACCGCGAGGTCGCAGCGATGGAAGCGTCTCACATCGAGTTGTCGACGGTGCCCGGCGAAGCGACCGTAGTCCCGCACCGCGGTCGAGCGTCGGTGTCATGGCCGCCGGCCGAGGCCCTGCCGGGATCGCCGGTGGCCGGCTATGAGGTCCAGTGGAGAGCCCAGGGCCAGGCTTGGGATGCCACGCGGCGCGCGGTGGTGGTCGCCCAGTCCTATGAGATATACGGGTTGAGCGGCGAGACCCACCATGTCCGGGTGCGTCGAGCGATTGTAGAGAGGGCCGAGGCCGCGGGAGCGTCGATCACCTCAGCTCAAGGCACCGCCCCCACAGCCGAACTCGTCACACCACCTGCCGTGTTTGATGAAGCGAGCAGCATCTCGGCGTATGACGGTGTCGTGAACTTCGAGATGACCGGCGATCCTGTGTGGCCGGCCACCATCGAGATTCCCGTCGACACGACCAAGATCGACGACGGCGACTTCATTTTCTTGATGTCTTTCAACGAGGAGCACCAGCTGTGGCTGCCAGAACCGGGCGCCGTGTTCGATCCCGAAGCAGGCGTAGTCACCGCCGAGGTGTATCACCTATCGATTTGGGATACTGCAAAGAAAGGTTTGAGAGGTTTGAACAAAGGCGTAGATTTCGTAAAGGAAGTTGGTCGCGACGCGCTAGACACGGCAACTATCACTGCCGAAATCGTAGTCAAGCCGGTGGTCAATGCAGGCCACAAAGCTATACGTTTCGGCTATGACAAGGCCAAAGATGTGGTGTATTGGACAGAGGAGACCCTTGAGAAGACCATAACCTATTCGATGAAGGCCTTCAAGATGTCCGCAGAGATCGCGCTGGAGACAGCGAGGCAGTATTGGGAGCACATGAAGTTGATGTCCGCTGTTCCTCAGATTGTATCAATGGTGACAGAATGGTACGAGAGGAACGTCGAGTTCAAGACTCCAGACTGCGCGGACTCTGAACTTGAATGGGTTGAGCGCGTCTATATTCCTACAGCAGACAGCCCCATGATCGTATGTGGAGAGGCTGATTCGGGAGACCTGCTTTTGAAGGTGGCATCGCAGCGGTATTACCCGATCGTGTTGACAGCCCACAACGCGTCGGGCCGTATTAGCATCTCGAAGGACACAACCGATCCCATTCGCGTCGAGAAGACTGAAGGGGCCTCGGATCTGAGCGAGGTGTTGATCGAATGGTTACTTGACATTAGCGACGATTCTCGGTATGTGCTGCCCGTGAGCGCAACCCACTGGCTGCGAATACCGCAGTCTGCTCTAGGGCGGCACGATTCGATGACGCTTGAAGGAGAGTGGCTAGCTCTAGCCCATACCTTCGATCTGCTCCTCTTGGCGGTCGACCTGCTTCTGACGCCAAGCGGGATACCGGCTAGTTCCAGCGATGCCTCCCTGCTCATTGGGCTCGGAGATGAAGTCGCAGAGTGCCTATCGCAGGACGACCTCACAGGCCTCGGCAATGAGCCGGGCCTAGGCAACGAGCTGCAACGGTGGCGGACCTTCAGCGAAGCGCTCTATTGCGTTCACACCGCTATCCAGAGAGCGGGGGTTCTAAAGGGATCTGTATCGTTGCTCGGTCCGTTCGCCCTCGTGTTGTGGTTCTTGGAAGCTGGCTCCCAGCTGACGGGCTTCATACAAGCGGGCAACGACTTGAGGACCGGAAACGACAATCCTAGAGTGAGGATCGAAGCAGAACCCAGCGACGACAGCACCGAATCCGAAGACCCGTCATCCTCTACCAGCAAGTTCAAGGCCGTCTCTGCCTTCTATGCGCATTCTTGTGGGCTGCGAACAGACGGCACTATCGTTTGCTGGGGCGAAGATGACTTCGGCAAGTTGGACGCGCCTGGTGGCCATTTTAGGGCTGTTTCTGTTGGCCTGGGGCACTCTTGTGGGCTGCGAACTGATGGCACTATCGTCTGCTGGGGCTCTAGAGCAGACGCGCCTGGCGGTAGTTTTGAGGCCATCTCTGCTGGCGGTCGCAACTCTTGTGGGCTGCGAACTGATGGCACCATCGTCTGCTGGGGCTCCAGAGACTACGGTGTCTTGAACGCGCCTGCTGGTAGTTTCAGGGCCGTTTCTGCTGGTGGTGGGTACTCTTGTGGTCTGCGAACAGATGGCACTATCGTCTGCTGGGGAATAAACGACCAGGGCCGGTTGGACGCGCCTCCTGGTAGTTTCAAGGCTGTTTCCGCTGGCGGCGGTCAGCACTCTTGTGGGCTGCAAACAGACGACACCATCGTCTGCTGGGGCAACAACACCAACGGTGAGTTGGACGACGTGCCTGCTGGTAGTTTCAGGGCCGTTTCTGCTGGTGGTGGGTACTCTTGTGGTCTGCGAACAGATGGCACTATCGTATGCTGGGGTTCAAATGTCCATGGTCAGTTGGACGCGCCTAGCGGCAACTTTAGCGCCGTTTCTGCTGGCGCTGGGCACTCTTGTGGGCTGCGAATAGATGGCACTATTGTCTGCTGGGGCTGGAACAGCTCGGGTCAGTCGGACGCGCCTTGAACTCTCCCTCGAGTCTCGGAGAGTCCGTTTAGGCTGCGCTGGCTAGTTCACGGTCGAGCGACGGCCGCCGTCAATGCCGGAGTTCGCAGCCGGCCGCAGTTCTGGATTGACCCGCAATAGGGGTGGGGGCTGGAGCCGGTCGGGGTCGAGCGGCCCGCCATTTGCCGCTGTCTGATGGCGGCCAAGAACTCAGTCCTGGGCCCGAGGAGGGTGAGTGGCCGCGCCTCGATCGTCAATTGGTGGCTACGACGAGTCGTCCTGACCACGGGCCACAGTTGATGAGGCCGTGATCGCAGGAACGGAACTCGAGTGCGTAGCGCGTGCCGGCCATGATCGGTGGCCAGGTCCCGCCCGAGTCGGGGGTGGGGAGGCGCAGGAGCTTCGCTCCGTCGGGCCGGGTGGGCGTGTGCGGACCGGCTACGCCTGTGCCGGTGATGACCGACTCGCCCCAGTCCTCGCCGTTGAGTGGTCCCTCAGCGTCGGCGAACCGGATCCTCCACTGGTACTGCCCGGGCGTGCCGCTTAGCAGGGCCACGGCAAACTCAAGCGAGTCGGCGGCAGTCTGTGTGACCGAGACTGACGGGGGCGACCACGCTGGCTGGGCCAGGGTAGTGAACACCACCGTTCCGATCCGGTTGCACAACAGGCCGGTGATGCTGTCATTGAGTGCTCCCCTCGTGTTGACGCACGAACCGATGTGGTAGTGATACGTCGTTCCTGGCTGTAGTTCACGCTCGACTTGCCGGTGCCTAGGCTGCGTCGCGAAGTGCAGATTGACTGCCTTCTGGCGCTGCCAGCTGAGGTTCGGGTGGTAGCAGTTCTCCAAAGTGCCTTCGAGGTCCGATGCGAGTTCGGCGCCGAGCGACTGGGAGACGCAGTACCGGGCGGCACCGTCGACGTTTTCCCATTGCAGAACCGCGCCCACCGATCCCACTTCCACTGTCACGGCGGAATCATCGCCAGCGTCGTCGCCCGGATCCTCGGACTTCGTAGCAAAGGACACGAGTTTGGAGTTGAGGCTGCAGATGAGGTCGCCACCCGGATCCTCGAAACAGAGGCGCAGCCGGAAGCTGTAGTCGGTACGCGGCTCGAGGTCCTTCAGCAGGATGCTTGCGTGGGTGGCGCCGTCGTAATGGTTGAACGTTCCGGTGTCCGACGAGTAATCGGTTTGGCTGGCGCTGTCCGGGACGAGACAGTTGGGGCAATAAAGATCCCCGTGGATTCCCTTTGGCCCCATGAAATGCTCGCGCCGCTCGAAACTGGAGCGCAGAACAATCCCTGCGTGTGGATAGTCCGGGTGACTCTCGTTGTGAATTGCATAGAGGCGCGAGGGAGTCCCGTCAGGCCATGCCTGAGATGTGGTCGGCCACGAAAGGAATGCCTCCGTCGCAGTGACGGACACATTGACCGTCGTCGGAGGCGGCAAGGTGTTGATAGTCAAGCCAGCCGCGAAGCCATTCAGCGGTTCTGCTTGCGTCTCGTGAGTGGTGCGCGGCTCGACGTTGACTACGTACACACTTTCCGGGTCGAGGTCGCTGAACCTATAGCGTCGCTGGGTTGGGGCAAGAGTTGCGGTGCTCACGTCGCGGCCCCCCTCCCACAGACGACCGTCATCTCTGGTGTACACCTCCTCGTGGAGGCTCACGACATACTCGTCGATGCCGATGTGTGATCCGCCGGTGAACAAGGGCGCCAACCATGCCAACTCGAGGTCGTCGCCGTCGAAGCTGACCTCTGTGAACAGCGGTGCCGACGCTCCCGCGCCAGCGCATGGTGCGCTCTGTCCGCCGACCGGCCAGCCAAGCCAGCGCCGGAGGAAGCAGGATATCGTGTCTGGTCCCCCTGGGTAGTCCATGAGGGATCCATATGTCTCCAGACCCCGGCCCACCTCGTCGTCGGTCGCGTACGGGTCGCCTGTAGGAACATCTCGCAGATACAAGTCGGGCAGACTGAGCAACGAGTGGCTCAATTCGTGCGCATGGGTGCGCCAATCCGGCCCATCTACCTCGTGTCCGGCGCATCTGCTGCTGTTGGGGCAACCGGTGCTTGTTCCCGCGGGCCTTACCGTGACGAAGCTGTTGTCTCCACCCGCCACTCCCGTGACGACGCGATCGCTGTTGGGGCTGTACTGCCAGAAGTCCGTCAGCAACAATCGTTGTGGGTATGCAGCATTCCCTCCGACATCCTCCGGCTCGGCGGCTTGTGCAGCGTTCAGACCGGTAATCCGAGCCTCCGATACCTGACGCTTGGACACAGTCGTAAGCGGGTACGCGTGAAGGTCGTCCCACTGAAGACTCGGCGTAAGGACGGATCCCGAGGTGAACGCCACATCGAAGCGGCCTGATGACTGCTCGCGGAAGAAGTCGCTCACGCCCGAGTTGAGGTTGGCTGTGGCAGCCGCCAGGTCTGCGCTCGAGTACGCTCCAGGCTCACCGCAGATGTATACGGTCACGGACACGGTTCCCGCTGTCGTGAGCAGATCGAGACTTTCACTGGGAATGTGTGAAGGTGACCCGACGGCCCACGCGTTCAATGGGTGATCGAGATCGGGCCTGGACTCCAAGAGCCGTAGGATTTCGCTGTCCTCCCAGGCGTCTTGGAGCGGTGCCGAGCCGTCTCTTGGCGTGTCGGTGTCAGTGATTGTGTCCGTGTCGCGCAGGGTGCCGTCGTTGATGGCCTTGAGCAGCACCATCATGTCGCCGCGGGTGAAGTCGGCTGACTCGCTGGCTTGGAGGATCTCGTCGTAGTAGCGCTCCATGAACACCACCGCGTGCCACCGGCCCAAAGGCACAGACGGTCTGAACGTGCCGTCGCCATAACCCAGCGTCACCCCGGCCTCAGCCGCCCACTCAACAGCCTCAAAGGCATAGTGGTCAGACGGCACATCGGGGAACCGCTGGCCCTGAGCTACCGCGGTCGAGTCCGGTGTTGGATCGCCGGGCGCCTCGGTGCCGCGCAGGGTGCCGTCGTTGATGGCCTTGAGCAGCACCATCATGTCGCCGCGGGTGAAGTCGGCTGACTCGCTGGCTTGGAGGATCTCGTCGTAGTAGCGCTCCATGAACACCACCGCGTGCCACCGGCCCAAAGGCACAGACGGTCTGAACGTGCCGTCGCCGTAGCCGAGGGTCACCCCGGCCTCGGCCGCCCACTCGACAGCCTCAAAGGCATAGTGATCGGGCGGCACATCGGGGAACCGCTGGTTCTGAGCTATTGCGGTCGCGCCTGGCGCCGCGATAGCGGCAGCCACGATGCACGCAGCGGCCACGACAGCCCGATACCTCCCCAGGCGGCTTCCTCCAACCATGCGAACGCCTCCGCTTGCTCAAGATGCTGCCAAGCTCTTGAGGCTACATGAGCCTGCGCGGAAACGTGGGGAGGGGGGTGGTTGAGGGTCCCCGTTGAGGGGTCGAGGCCCTGCTGGGATCGGTGACGTCAGTCCAACCGAGCCAGGAGGGCCTCGATGGCCAGCGATGTTATGTCGGTGCGGCTTCATCTGCCGCAGATTCGTGTGCTGGGGGTGGTCGAGGACACCGCGGCGCGCCTTGTGGTCAGCGTCGAGTCGACGCTGAGGCGGCTGCGCTGCCCGATGTGCGGGTTCAAGTGCCGCAGGGTCCATGACCGCCGCGGCAAGAAGGTCCAGGACTTGGAGGTGTCGGGGCGGCCGGTGACGCTGGTGTGGTCGCGGCGCAGGATGGTCTGTGACAGCTGCGACAGCCGGTTCCTGGAGGACCACGCGGCCTTCGAGGGCGCGCTGACGGCGAGGCTGGCGCGGGCGCTGGTCTCAGACGCCAAGGTGATGACGCTGCGCGCCGCGGCGCGCCGGCGCGGCGTGGGCTGGCACAAGATCAACGCGCTGGTGCGGGCCTGGGCCGGGATCGTCGCCGAGCGCCGCCGCAGCGAGCGCTGCCGGGTGCTGCTGGTCGATGAGACCTCGATCCGCAGAAGGCACCGCTACGTGACCGTGATCGTCAACGCCGACACCAACAAGACCCTCGCGATGGTCCCGCACCGCAGCTCGGCGGCGCTGTCGGCGTTCTTCGCGCAACAAGGCCACAAGTGGTGCAGAGGCGTCAAGGTGGTCGTCACAGACGGCTCACGCGCCTACAAGGCCGCCATCGACGCCCGCCTCGGCCACGCCCGCCACGTGCTTGACCGGTTCCACGTCATCCAGTGGTTCTCAGCGGGGCTCACCGCGGTGCGCCGCGACGTCCAGCGCCGCGAGCCCCAAGGCGCAAAGCCCGCATTCGAGCCCGAGGTGTTCGGGGCGCGGTTCGCTCTGCTGCGCCGAGGCGACACCCTCACCGAAGCCGAACAGGCCCGGCTCCGGAGCCTGTTCGACGCACACCCCCGCCTCCAAGCCGGCTGGCAGGCCCTCCAGGAGCTCCACGGCCTCTACACCGCAGGCGACCACAACGGCGCCCTCGAAGCGCTCGGGCGGTTCTGCGACCTCTACGAGACCGGCGAACTGCCCGAGTACCACGACATCGTCGACGCCATCATCGCCTGGTCAGACGAGATCCTCGCCTGGCACCACAGCCGCCGGGCCTCCAACGGCAGAATCGAGGGCACCAACAACCTGCTGCAAGTCCTGCGGCGCACCGCCCACGGCTTCACCAACCCCACCAACTTCGAAGCCCGAGGCCTACTGATAACGTGACCAGCCCACCGGTGCCAGCAACCCCTCATCCCACAAAATCGCGCAGCGCCGGCTACATTGGTCCGAGACCTGCCTGCAATCTGGCTCTAATGGCCTCTCGGGGTCGACATGCCCGAGATGCGACCGTCTCAGCCACACCGACCGGTCCCCCACATACAAGTCGGCAATTCGCTGTGACGATCAGTTGCTGCCTTCGCTCCAGGGCTGGCGGGCGAGCACGACGCCATGCACCAAGAGGGCGCCCCATTCGCATAGGCGTCGAGCGATCGCGTTTAGCTGGAGGCCGGTGGTGCAGATGTCGTCGTAGACGATGACGCGGCTTCCGTTGATGCGGTCTGGATGACGCAGCACCAGCGCGTTGCCGTGCTCCAGAGCGGCGCTCTCTTTGCCCGGGAGGTCCTTGCCCGCTGATTGAGCTGTATCGGTGGTCTTGATGATCGCGGGATCGTAGGTGTCGTCGAAGGGCCAGTCATCAGCGGTGTCGTAGGTGGCGGCGTGTCCGATCACGAGCGTGGTGTGGTTGCGTCCCGGATTCGGCGGATTGGCAATGATGAGGTCCACATCCTCGGGATCCCATGTCTCGTACAGGTGGCCGATCAGGAGCCGGGCGAAGATCATCGCCCAACCCGTCTTGCCCCTGTACTTGAACCGCTGCATGACGTCGACTAGCGGATCGTTGTGAAGCGTGATGGCCGTTATGCCCTCGAAGTGTCGGCTACTGGCCGGACGAGTGCAGAGGCGATTGTGGCAACGGCCGTCGCGGCGTTCCTGAGCACAGATCGGGCAGGGATCCTTGATGGAGGACAACTGTTCGGCCGCGCACGGCACGCAGATGGTCCACTGGCCAGGGTTGACGTACGGGCAGCCCTGACAGTCGGGGAAGTCATGGCGGTCGGCCGGAGGCGGCATGGGGTGCGCCTACAACAGTGCTGGCTCTACGTGAAGCAGATCACTTACATCGCGCACCCGGTCGGGCGACGCGATCCGGCTGGTGATCTCGTCAATGCACGAGACGGCGACTGCCCGGCGGCGCTGCACCATCTGCTGCGCCCAGGGCTGCTCGCCGACGAGCGTGTTCAGCAGGAACACCCGCTTGCCGTGCTCGTAGGCGAGGCGGGCCTGCATTCGGGCTCCCGACGTGCTTGATGCTTCGATCACGACCGTGCCTTGGCTGATACCGGAGGTGACTTCATTGCGCTTGCCGAAGGTCCACCTGGCTGGCGTGGCTGTGGGGAAGAACTGCGACACGATGAGCCCGCCTGAGGCCACAATGCCCTCTCCGAGATCCCGATTGGCCGCTGGGGCTACGCGGGTGATCCCCGAGGGCAGCACGGCGATCGTGCGTCCGCCACATGCGAGGGTCTCCCGGTGAGCGGTGGCATCTATACCGATTGCCAGCCCCGACGTGACGGTGAGGCCCCTGTCCGTTAGCGAGCGGACCACGCGGCGGGCCTGGTGGATTCCGTCGGGGGTGGCTGATCGGGTGCCTACCACGGCGACGCTGTGGGCGTCACGGTCGGCGTCGAGACCGCCCCGGTAGAACAGGAACGGCGGCAGGTTGTGGATCAGCCGCAAGTTGAGCGGGAAGTCGTCGTCAAGCACGGTCGTCAGGCGTGCCTCAGCGGCGGTCGCAGCCCGGTACTCCGAGTCCGCCCGTTCCCAGGCGGCTGTCCAGCTCTCCGCTGAGGCGGTCTTGATCACCCATCCGGTCCTGTGGGCGTTCGCGCTGGTCTCCAGAATGTCGCCGGCCACCAGACCATCGAGAGAACGCTCGCGATGGGCCTGCCGGGCGAGAACCCCCCAGTCGCACCGGTCGCCGGCGGAGACCAGGCTGCACAGCGCAAGCATCTGTCGCTGGATGGACGTCATCTCGGGCATGTGGCCCCTCCTCGGTGTGCCCTGGCATCCCGGGGGCAGGATGGTCCGGGCGGCGACGCCTGCAACCAATGTAGCCACGGGGATACCCCGCGACCGATGGCGCCTAGCCGACCGGTCGGACAGGAGGCGAACATCTGTTTGGAACTGTAATTCCAATACTGTAACCTGCCAACGCGGGCGGAGCCGTGAATCTCCTCTGGGGATACGGGGCGACGGCGCACAACGAATCACGAGCCAAGGAGCTTGCAGCATGCCGAAGCCCAGCGACCGCTATGTCGTTCGCAACCCTGACGGCGGATGGGACGTGAAGGCCGCGCACGCCAAGCGTTCCTCCAAGCACACCCAGACCCAGGCCGAGGCCATCCAGCACGCCAAGGACATCGTGCGCAACGTCGGCGGGGGAGAGATGCGCATCCAGGGACGCGACGGCCGCTTCCGCGACAGCGACACCGTCGTCCCCGGCAACGATCCCCACCCACCCATAGACACCAAGCACTGACGTGATCCATCCCTCGTGGACCGCGATACGGGCGAGTTCCCCGCGTGAACGCTCAGCGGGTCGAGGACCTATGAGCCTTCGCGGATTCGTGGGGAGCGGGGTGGTTGAGGGTCCCTGAGTAGGGGTCGGGGCCCTGCTGGGATCGGTGATTGTCACAACACTGATCCAGGAGGGCCTCGATGGCTTCCGGTGTTGTGCGGGTGCGGCTGCACCTGCGTGAGACACGCGTGCTGAGAGTGCAGGTCGACACGCCGAGCGAGCTGGTTGTGGAGGTCGAGTCGACGGTGAGGCGGCCGCGGTGCCCGGCGTGCGGGTTCCGTTGCGCACGGGTGCATGGCACCCGCCGACGCGACATTCGCGACCTTGGGGTGTCGGGGCGCCGCATGACGTTGGTGTGGCGCCGGCGACGGTTCTGCTGCGGGGGCTGCGAGCACCGCTGGCTCGAGGACCACCCCGAGTTCGACGGTCGTCTGGCACGGCGTCTGGCCCGGCGGCTGGTCGGCGACGCCGAGGTGATGACGGTGGCGGCGGTGGCGCGCCGCCACGCGCTGGGGTGGCATCTGGTGATGGCGCTGGTGAGGGCCTGGTCGGGGCTCGTCGCGGAGCATCGCCGCACCCGGCGCTGGCGGGTGCTGTTGGTCGATGAGACCTCGATGCGCAAGCGCCACCGCTATGTGACGGTGATCGTCAACGGCGACACCGGCGGCGCCCTGGCGATGGTCGAGCACCGCAGCAGTGCTGCGCTCACAGCGTTCTTGATGCAACAGCCACACAAGTGGCGCAGAGGAGTCAAGGTCGTCGTCACCGACGGCTCCCGCGCCTACAAGGCGTCGGTGGAGGCCTGCCTGCGGGGCGCGCGCCATGTGCTTGACCGCTTCCATGTCATCGGGTGGTTCGCGGCGGGGCTCACCGCGGTGCGCCGAGACATCCAGCGCCGCGAGCCCCACGGCGTCACCCCGGCCTTCGATCCCGAGGT
Organism: Acidimicrobiales bacterium; assembly: GCA_965116865.1. Classification (GTDB taxonomy): domain Bacteria; phylum Actinomycetota; class Acidimicrobiia; order Acidimicrobiales; family Aldehydirespiratoraceae; genus Aldehydirespirator. The sequence goes on from OZ220727.1 coordinate 2,610,336, forward strand.
GTTCGGTGCCCGGTTCTTGCTGATGCGCAGAGACGACCAGCTCAATGACACAGACCGGGCCCGCCTCGACGCCCTCCTGGGCGCCCACCCCCGCCCCAAAGCCGGCCGGCAGGCCCTACAGGAACTCCACGGCCTCTACCTCGCAGACGACCGCCACGGCGCCCTCGAAACGCTCGGGCGGTTCTGCGACCTCTACGAAACCGGACAGCTGCCCGAGTTCCACAACATCGTCGACACCATCATCGCCCGCTCCGACGAGATCTTGGCCCAACACCACACCGACCGAGCCTCCAACGGACGCATCGAGGGCACCAACAACCTGCTGCAAGTACTGCGGCGCACCGCCCACGGCTTCACCAACCCCACCAACTTCGAGGCCCGAGGCCTGCTGACAACGTGACCCGCCCACCGGTGCCAGCAACCCCTCATCCCACGTTTACGCGAAGGGCCGACTATGGGCAAGAAGAAGAAGCAGCGGAAGAAGAGACGGCAGCAGCAACGCGACGAGGCCGAACTGGTAGGTAGCAGGCTGGCCTACGAATCCGGGATGCACTGGCTGGACGCAAATGTGCGAGCGTTGGAGGCGCTGAGAACTCGGTCGCTGGCTCTGGTGTCGGTTATTCTCATCGCAGCGACCGTCGTGACGAACCTCGCTCCTGATGCAGCCAACGAAGGCACCTTGGGCTTCTGCGGGTGGGCTGGAGTGGTGATCTTCGCCCTAAGCACGGCGGCGCTTATTGTGACCAGAGCGTTGGTCTCGCGGCCCGCGAAGTTCACCGCAGAGCTTGGTCCTCTGAAGATCATCGAGAAGCACGTAGAACCCACCCTGACGTGGCCGTCAGCAAGGCTCTACAAGGCACTAGTGGTCACGCGCGTAAGTTCTGTGGCTGTTGGTTTGGGTGGTAGGTCCATTTGAAGGGTTTGGCCCGGTTGTTGTAGTCGTCGATGTGGTCGAGGATGGCTCCGGCGAGGTCGCTGGTGTGGGCGAACTCGGCTGTGTCGAGGAGTTGTCGGGTGAGGATGGAGAACCACATCTCGATCTGGTTGAGCCAGGATGCGTGGGTGGGGGTGCGGTGCAGGAACACGCGGTGGTGGCCGTCGAGGAACTCCTCGACGGCGGCGGTGCAGTGGGTGGCGAGGTTGTCGACGATGCAGTGCAGCTCGAGGTGGGCGGGCACCATGGAGTCCAGCTCGGCGAGGAACGCCACGAAGTTGTCCGAGCGGACCGAGTCTGTGGGCGCGGCGACGACTTCGCCGGTGGCGCACTCGAACGCGGCGAACAGTGCCTTGGTGCCGTGGCGGCGGTACTCGAACTCCTGTCGGGCGGGGCGCCCGGCGGCGGCGCCGTCGGCGGGCCGCGCCGGGCGGGTCGCGCCGACGCGGCTCTTGGCCTGTATGGCGGTCTTCTCGTCGACGCTGAACACCGCCCAGTTGTCCGGCGGGTCGAGGCACAGCCCGCAGACGTCGGCGGCCTTGGCGTCGAAGTCGGGGTCATGGGAGGTCATCCACGAGCGCACCTGCCACGGCTTGAGGCCCATCGAGGTGCAGATCCGCCACACCTGCGAGTCCGAGATCGCGATGGCGAGGTCCTCGCGCATGATCCGGCCGACCTCGGGCATCGACATGCGGGCCTTGAGCCGCCGCCCGCCGAGCTGGCCCGCCTCGGGGGGCCGCGTCGTGATCGTCTTGACCAAAGCCAGCCTCTCCGCGGGCCCATACACACGCGGCCGGCCCGAGCGCGGCCGGTCCGCGAGCCCGCCCAGGCCCACCTCGCCGTAGCGGCGCCGCCACACGTCCACCTGGTTGCGGTTCAGGCCCACCGCCTTGCCGATCACCGGAGACGACAGCCCCTCAGCGGCCATCAGCACCACCTTGGCACGCTGCCAATCCCGCCGCGGCGTCGTCGACGCAGCCACCCGCGCCTCCAGCACCGCCCGATCAGCCTCGCACACCTTCAAAGTCCTAGGAACAGTCATAACCCGACCCTAACACAGCCATATGACTACCGCGAGCATGCACTAGCCACAGACCTAGACGGATACGCGAAGGACTCGCGTGAGAAACTCCGTAGGCGAGCACAGCTATACACAGCGAGCCTCGTTGCGGCGGGCACGGCAGTGGTCGGTATCGCGCTATTCTGGGCCGATGCCACCTTCTGACGCAGAACCCCGACGCCCGTCCCGGCTGAAGCGCAATGGCAACGGCACGGGCGAGGAAGACACGCGGCGTCGCCGCAAGCCTGCCTCCAAGAAGATCACCTCTCAGAGCGATGTCCGCGGGGCTTTCATCTGCTGGCTAGTTCGTAGTGTTTTTGTCTGGTTTGTTGGTGTTTGTGCGCTATGATTGGTGTGTGAAGTTGTCGGATTATGCGCGCAAGATGGGTGTGAATTATCACACGGCGTATGACTGGTGGCGGAAGGGGTTGTTGCCGGTTCCGGCTGAGCAGTTGCCGTCGGGAACGATCATTGTTCATGCTGAGACGGTGGCGGATGGTGAGACGGTGGTGTATGCGCGGGTGTCGTCGGCGGATCAGTCGAGCGGGCTGGATGCACAGGTGGCGCGGTGTGTGGGGTGGGCGACGTCGAGCGGGTTGCAGGTTGATCGTGTGGTGACTGAGGTGGGGTCTGCGTTGAACGGTGCTCGCCGCAAGTTCGTGAGGTTGTTGTCGGACTCGAATGTGGCTGTGATCGTTTGTGAGCACAGGGATCGTGTGTGCAGGTTCGGGTTCGAGTATGTGCAAGCAGCGTTAGGCGGGTCGGGTCGGCGGATAGAGGTCGTTGACGACGGCGAGCTCGAAGATGATCTGGTGCGTGATCTGACTGAGGTTGTGACTTCGTTGTGTGCTCGCGTGTACGGTCGCCGTGGAGCGAAGCGGCGTGCTGAGGCTGCGTTGGCTTCGGCTCAGAGCGTGGATGTCGGTGGTGCGGGCTGATGCGTAAGGGTCGGGAACCGTTGCCTGAGGGTTGGTCGCATCAAGCGTTCAAGTTCCGGCTTGACCCTGACGAAGCGACGAAGGTGTTGATTCGTCGTCATGCCGGGATGCGCCGTAAGGCGCACAACTGGACTGTGGCGGTTTTCAAAGAGCAGATCGACGAATATCACAAGGCCAAAGCTGCGGGGACCGTGGCGGAGTTGGAGCAGTTGAAGTCGTTTCCTGATTTCCGCAAGCGATGGAACATCGAGAAACGCGAGTTGTGTGTTGATGGCGACACGTTCCAGGAGTGGTGGCCGGAGGTATCCAAAGAAGCTGCAGCGAACGGAATCTCTGACGCTGTTGGCGCTTACTGGGATTGGGTTGCGTCGCGGGCGGGGAGACGCAAAGGCCCGAAGTTGGGGTTCCCACGGTTCCACAAGAAGGGACGGAACAGGGATTCGTACAGGATCAGCACTGGAACTATCAAGCTGACCGACCGTCGCCATGTGCAGCTGCCGCGTCATGGTGTGATCCGTCTCGGGGAGAACGCTCGCAGGCTTGACAGGCTCATCAACAAGGGAATGGCCCGTATCAAGTCCGCCACTGTCTCCATCGGGGCGGGCGACCAGTTCTATGTGTCGTTGAAGGTCGATGTGTTGAGGCCGCAACGCCATCACAAACCGTTGTCGCCTGTATCCCGTGTCGGGATCGACGTTGGTTTGCGGTGGCTCGCGGTGGTCGCCGCACCCGACGGGACAATCATCGAACGCGTGCCGCGCCCGAAACCGTTAGAGCACGCTTTGTCGAAGCTCGCTGTGTTGCAACGCTCCCAGAGCCGAGGGCAGCGAGGATCGAACCGCTGCAAGAAACAGCAGCAACGAATCTCCAAGCTACATGCCGAGGTCGCAGCCAAACGCCGCGACTCTATGCACAAGTTGACGACACGACTCGCCAAAACCCACGGCGAGATCGTGATTGAAGACCTCAACATAGCCGGGATGAAGCGACAGAAAGGCTTGCCCGGCGCACGGGCACGCCGACGAGGGATCAGCGACGCCGCATTAGGAGAACTGCGGCGACAACTCGAATACAAATGCGAGTGGTACGGCTCCAACCTTGTGTTGGCCGACCGCTGGTTCCCGTCGAGCCAAACATGTCACCAATGCGGAACCCGCACCAAAAACGACTGGGAAACCTGTTGGACATGCAAAAACGAGGACTGCGGTGCTCGCCACGACCGTGACGACAACGCAGCGATCAACCTAGCCCGGTACGGACTCACGGTGGTTTACGAGCCTGTACCGGAACGCAGCAGAGTTGCGGCTGCGAGCGTGGCGCTACCAGAAGCACCACGCGAAACGGAAGAGGGACTAGAAGACCCACCCCGGCTCATCCGCTTCGGCGGACCAGCCGATGGCCGTCAGGCCGGGCACGACCCGCTGGGTGAGACACACTCACCGAACCGTGAAGAACAAACCACAAGTTCAACCCCGCGAGGGGTGCCAAAAGTCGCGTGAACAGAACACAACACTTAAAGCAACGGTTGGCGAGGCCGAGGTACGTGGCGCTTCGCGTTTGAGGTCGGAGTGGAGGCGGTAGGGGTCCGCGGCTGAAAGCGAGGGATCCCCCAGAATCGGCGCTTCGCGACAGCCGGGATCTGGAGGATCCCTGTGGAGGTTGACCCTACGCGTGTGTGAGCTGATGTTGGGGCTGGGCGACGTGGAGGTGCTGGGTGTCGACGTCGAGGCCGGTGCACCGTTGCGGGTGCATGTGCGGCTGCGGGTGCCGAGGCCGGGCTGTGTGGGCTGCGGCGGGCGGCTGTGGTCAGACGGCGACAGCCGGGTGGAGTTGGTGGACCTGCCGGCGTTCGGGCGGTCTGTGCGGCTGGTGTGGCACAAGCGGCGGTGGCGTTGCGGTGACTGCGGCTGCGAGGCGGGCTCCGTGACCGAGCAGGACCCGCGGATCGCGTCCGAGCGTGAGAGGCTGACGACGCGGGCGGGGCGTTGGGCGACGCGCCAGGCCGGGCTGGGCCGCACTGTGGCGGAGGTCGCCGACGAGCTCGGGTGCAGCTGGCGCCCGGTGAACGCCTCGGTGCGGCGCTGGGGCGAGGCGCTGCTCGAGGCCGACACTGAGCGCATTTCAGCCGTCGTCGCGCTGGGGCTCGACGAGCGCCTGATGTGGCGGCGGGGACGGTCCCGGACCAAGGCCTGGGCGACCGGCATCGTCGACGTCGGCGCAGGCCAGCTGTTGGACATAGTCCCAGGCCGCGCCGCCAAAGCACCCGCAGCGTGGCTGTTTGAGCGGCCCCGCCGCTGGCTGGCGGGCATCCGCTGGGCTGTTCTGGACCTCTCGGGGCCCTGTCGGGCCGCGTTCGACACCGCGGTGCGCGACGCGGCCCAGGCCGCGGACCCGTTCCATGTGGTGCGGTTGGGCAACACCGCCCTCGACGAGGTCCGCCGTCGTGTCCAGAACCAGACCCTCGGGCACCGCGGCCACAAGCACGACCCGCTGTATCGGGCCCGCAGACTGCTGGTGTCCGCGTCCGAGAAGACCACCGACTCCGGCCGCGTCCAGCTGCGGGGCCTGCTCGACGCCGGCGACCCCTACGGCGAAGTCAAAGACGCCCGGCACCGCTGAAGAGACCCTGCGCAGCATCTATGACATCAACGACGCCGAAGTGGGCGCCGCGACCGTGAACCAGCTCGCCAAGGACCTCCAGGACCCCGGCCTGCCGCCCGAGGTCAACCGGCTCGGCCGCACCCTGTGGACCTGGAGACACCAGATCGCCAACTGGCACACCGCCAAAGTCACCAACGCCGCCGCCGAAGCCGCCAACAACCTCGTCAAACGCGTCAAACGCGCCGCGTTCGGGTTCACCAACTTCGCCAACTACCGAATCCGAGCCCTCCTCTACGCCGGCAGACCCAACTGGACACTGCTCGACACCCTCACCCCGACCTGAAACGCGGAGAGCCGCTTAGGCGGCGACCTCGCTCCCTAACCGTTGCTGAAAGTCTTGCGTTTTGTTACGCGGCGACCTTCGCGCCCCTCGCGGGGTTGACGGCTTGTGGGCCGTCTCTGCGCGTCGGCGGGACTGCCGTGCCGTGAGGCTGCGACGCGCCCGCTGGGGTGGCGTCGTGGTCGGTCTCAGTGTCCCTCAGTCGCTCAGCCTGCTGTGTTGGGCAGGCTCCGCAGCGGCAACTCAGCTGCGCGCCCTGCCGGGCCTGTTCCCGCAGTCGCGGGTCGGGCTCGTACCGGGCCAGGTTTATGGCGGCGTTGTCGTCGCGGTGGTGCGTGGTGTCGCACCCCGCGCAGGTCCAACGCTCGCGTCGGCCGATCTTTTGGCGGTGGCCGCAGCGGTGGCACGTCTGTGAGGACGGGTACCACCACCAGGCGGGAGCCGTACCAGCCGCACTTGTAGGCGAGCTGTCTTCGCAGCTCGCCTAGCGCGGCGTCGGCGAGCGCCTGTTTGCGGGCGCGTGCTCCCGGGCCTGTCTGCTGCATCAGCGCCGCGATGTGCAGGTCCTCGATCGCGATGACGCCGTGGGTCTTAGCGAGCCTCGTGGTCAATTTGTGCAACGCGTCGCCGCGGATGTCCGCGACGCGGGCGTGGGCAGCAGAGATCTGTCGTTTGAGTTCGTGTCGGCGGTTGGAACACTTGCGGCTGCGGGCGTGGCGGCGGTCCAGGCGGCGCAGTTCCGTGAGGGAGGCCTTGAGCGGAGCGGGCATCCCCACCCGCTCGAGGACGGTGCCGTCGGCGGACGCCACGACAGCCAGCCACCGTGTGCCCAAGTCGATGCCGACACGCGAGCCCGGCTTGGCTGGGCGGTGGTTGGCCTGGGGACGCAGCACCTCGACCTGCAACGACACCGACAGCTTCCCGGCGCGCAGCGACACCGTGGCGGACTTGACGCGGGCGCGTCCTTTGGCGACGAGGCGCTCCAAACGCCGCGCGTTCTCCGCCAGGCGCACGACGCCGACACGCGGCAGCTGCACATGGCGGCGGTCCCCCAGTTCCGCAAACGCCGTTCCAGGCCGTACCAACGAGTACCAAAATGCCCTGACGTGCGATTTTACAATATCGGCGTAACAAGCCGTACCTGCGGATAACCCCCGATAGCGGATCGTCCGTTAGAAGATTCGGCTCTGAATAGGCAGCGGTGAGAACGCGCGCTCGGGCTCGGCGACCTCCCACATGAAATCCCAGCTAAGGCCGCCGAAAGATGTCGTGGCTGCCGATGCGCCGCCAGATGATGTGCGCCTGCCCCGGGGTCTGCTCCTCGCCGTAGGCGAACGTCGCTCGGCCGTTCCCGGCCCACGTCAGCTCGAACACCCCATCGTGTCCCCGGACGGGCTTCACGCGCAGGCTGCGTCGCGCCGGCCGGCCGTGCTGCAGATCCTCGACGAACTGAGCGACAGCAGCAAGGAACGCTTCCTGCGAATCGCTGTCGAGCGCAGCGAACTCCCTTCCAAAAAAGCGCTCCCATTCGTAGGTAGGCACGATGGTGACCGCCGACAGTGCGAGCGAGAATCAGCGCGGACTGCTGTCGCCTGGCCCGTCGGTGGTAGCCACCTCACGCAGCGCAGCCAGGAACTCGTCACCGGAGGCGAACACCGGGCCGCGTCTGCCCGCGGCTCGGTCCTGTGTGATCTGCCGCTCGCCAGCCTGCCACTCGTCGGTCCAGTACCACCACTGGTCCTTGTCCCGCTGAGAACACGGACGAAGAAGAATGCCGTCGGTTGTCATCTCCACATCCAACTCGTCGCCCTCGCTCAGGCGCGCCTGGCGTCTGAGGTTCTTGGGAATCGTCACCCGGCCATCGGACCTCAGCGTCACCACACCACGATCCTATCCATCCAGTCGATGCCGAGGCCAAGAACACTGCATCTGCGCAAGGGTGAACTCTCGTCCAAGACCACCACAAGCCATCGCTGACCCTGAACGGCCTCAGGCTAGGAGACTGACGCGTACGCGGAGTCCGCCAACACCAGCCACCCCCCATCGTCGTCGTCGGTGTCGGCTGGGTCGTCGTCGGTGTCGTCGTCGGTGTCGGCTGGGTCGTCGTCGGTGTCGTCGTCGGTGTCGGCTGGGTCGTCGTCGGTGTCGTCGTCGGTGTCGGCTGGGTCGTCGTCGGTGTCGGTGTCGGTGTCGGTGTCGGTGTCGGCTGGGTCGTCGTCGGTGTCGGGGCTGCAGGTGGGGTCGGTGTTGAGGAGCCGGGCGCCGACTCTGGCGTCGGAGGCGTCGGCCGCGGTGAGCTCGACGGCGGTGATTATGCCTGTGTCGGGCTCAGCGACGATGTGGGCCTTGTAGCCGTCGCGGCGCTGCGAGCGGGTCTTGTGCGCGTGGCGGGCCTCGGGGTAGCCGATCAGGTGGCGGGGCAGGCGATCACGGGGTCTTGTGCGCGTGGCGGGCCTCGGGGTCCACAGTGGAGACCACCCGGCCCCGCGCAACCCGACGAGCGATGCGCCAGCGGCCCGGCACCCCGGGGTCGGCCTCGACGTCTTGGCCCGCCACCACAGCCAGCAGCCCGACCGCGTCGGCCTGCTCGTCTGTGAGGTCCAGTCCCTCTGCCGCGTCGAGCACCGCGAGCGCGTCCGTGACCAGCTCGTCCACCAGCCAGGCCCGCTCAGCGGGGTCAGACCAGTCGCACACGGGCTTGGCGCGGCCGTCGTAGTCGTGGGCCAGCTCCAGCGCGGCGCCAGCCCCGACGAGGCGGCGCACCCGCCGGATCTGCGAGCTGATCATCGTGACCGTGTCCTGGGTCGTGACCGCGTCGTCGAGCACCGTGGAGTCCAGCGCCCGGCGGCGGCAGCGCGAAAGCGCCCCACAGGCGGCGGCCAACTCCCGCACCGCGTCGAAGACCCGCTCCGGGCGCCCACTCGAGCGCAGCCGCGCCCGCCACAGCGACAACACGCTGTAATGGAACCCCTCATCGTCCACCGCCAGACCCGCCGCGGCCTTCCAGCGCACATCACACCGCAGCCGCTCCGCCGCCTCACGATCAGAGCACCCCTCCAACGCCTGCAACACCAACACAACCGCCACAACCGACGCCGGCTGCGACGGTCGGCCCAAAGGACCGAACAAATCAGCGAACATCCCGTCAGGGAACAGCCTCAGCCGGTTCTCCGCCAAGAACCGATACACCGACCCCTCCCGCACCAGACCCGAACACAAGCCCAGCGCGTCCAACAGTTCCCGATCCGGCTTCTCTGCACCCTGCATGCCCCCATTCTCCCACCCCGCCACAACGATCGCGAGCACCCCAACCCGGATTACTCAACAGTCTCCTAGTGTCCCGAGTCAGGAATTCGTTGGAGATATGTTGCCAGGTTGTGGAGTATCTCGTCGGCGCTCTTGTGCCATGTGAACGGGCGAGGGTTGTGGTTCCGGTGGTCGATCCAGTGCTGGATGGAGCCGGTGGGCTCTTTGGTGCTGGTGTGGGTGCCGCGGCGGATCCGTTTGGTGGTGGGCTCGGCGAACCAGCGCTCGACGAGGTTCATCCACGAGCTGTAGGTGGGGGTGAAGTGGAAGCTGAAGCGGGGGTGGCGCAGCAGCCAGCGCTGTATGGCGGGGGTCTTGTGGGTGGAGGAGTTGTCCAGCACGACGTGCACCTTGGGGCCCTCGGGGACTTCGCTGTCGATGAGGTCCAGGAACTTGCGGAACTCGATGGCGCGGTGGCGCGCGGTCATCGAGGAGATGGCTTTGCCCGAGGCGGCGTCGAGCGCCGCGTGGAGGTTGGTGGTGCCGAAGCGGCGGTAGTCGTGGGTTCGGCGCTGGGGCACACCCGGCATCAAGGCAAGCACCGGCGCGGTGCGGTCGAGAGCCTGGATCCGGGTCTTGTCGTCCGCGCAGAGCACCACCGCTGCCTCCGGCGGGTTCAAGCACAGCCCGGCGACGTCGCGCGCCTTGTCGATGAACTGGGGGTCCGGCGACACCTTGAACTCCTCCACGCCATGGGGCCTGAGCCCGAAGGCCCGCCACATCCTCGAGATCGTCGACTGCGACAGCGCCACCTGCGCGGCCATCGAGCGCGTCGACCAGTGCGTCGCGCCCTCAGGAGCCGACTCCAGCGTCTTGACGATCACCTCCTGCACCTTGTCGTCGCTCACCGCGCGCGGCGCGCCCGGACGCGGCTCGTCGCAGAGCCCGCCCAACCCGCGCCCCGCGAACCGGCGCCGCCACTTCGACACCGTCGCCTCGCTGCACCCCAGCGACGCCGCGATCGACTTGTTCGTCTCCCCCGCGGCCGCGCCCAGCACTATCCGGCACCGCAGCGCCAGAGCCTGCGACGACTTCTGGCGCCGCGCCCACCGCTCCAGCGTCTCGCGCTGCTCATCGGCGAGCACCACCTCCACCCCACGACGGCCCCTAGCCACCACTGCCTCCAATCACCGCCTGCATCCACACCAACCATACCACAACCAACCCCAATAACTAAAGACTCAGGACACTAGATCAGAAATGTGTTCTGACCTGGACTTATGTTTGTCGGGCTGGGGAGATTTGAACTCCCGACCTTCGGTCCCCCAGTTGCGCAAAGGCCGTTTCAGCCAGTACCAACGAGTAACAGAATGCCCATCTGACGTGTGGTTTTACGATTTCGGCGTAACAAGCCGTACCTGCGCATCACTGCCCATAACGGATCGTCCGTTAGAAGTTTCGTTAGAAGATTCGGGCGTCGCGCGCCAGCCGCAACAGCAGCGAAGCCGCCTAGCCTCCAGCGTTGGGTAGAACTCCTGACCAGCGAAACCGGCTCGCGGCCGAGCGACAGCCGAGTCCGCCAGACCGACATCGGTCACATGCAGCAGTGCGTTCACCTCGAGCCCGAGAACCTCGCACGCGATGGCCAGCACATCGTCGAGTTCGAGATGGTTCAATTCACTCGTCCGCGAGCATGCTCAGCAGTTCCTCGTGACGCCGAAGGTTGCGCTGCAGCATCGCCTGGAACTCTGGATCACGGCGCCGACGATCCACGTGCTCAGCCAGAGCATCCCTAATAACGTCGCTCACGGTGGTTTCCTCAACTTCCGCGATTGTCCGCACCCTCTCCGCCAGAGCCTCATCGATGCGCAATGTCATGCTCTTGGTGTCTCCCTGCGATGCCATCTGCTCCTCCTCAGGCGATGCACTTCATCCTGAGCATAGGCATCTGGTGGCGAGAAAGAAAGATACCTAGATACCTTACTGCTCCGTGGACCAGGCCAGGATTGCGGTGGACCACATGGCGGGCGAGCGTGTCGAATGAACACGTCGAAGTCCTCCTTGGGGCTCACCAGACGAGGCTCTGGCACAAAGCTCGCCTCGGCCACCACGTACGCCTCTACCGTCCCTGCTGCCCACGAAGGAGGCTGGCGACCCGAGAACCGGGCCATCCGAGAACGGAACCACGCTGCCGCGCTGCGGTCGGGGTCGATGTCGTGGTTGATGTAGTCGCACTCGACCGCCTGCGGTTGTCTCGAGATCCGGTCGACTCCATGAGAAGGCGGATCCGTCCCGTCGGATGGCGTCTCTGGGGGTCTTTGGGGGTTCTGAGCGCACGAGATCAGTGACTCGATTGCCTGTCTGGTCAGCTATGGCAGTTCGAGCCGTTTTCCAGCTATCTCGGCATCGGTCGAGTCTAGGAGAGCGTTGGTCGCGATGAGGTGGCCTTCGGTGGCCGCGGTGTCGTTCCAGGGCATCGCTGCGGTCCATCGCCATGCGTGGGTCATGACTCGGAGGTAGGCGGTCAGGTCGCCATCGGTCGTAGAGGCGCGCCTAAGCCCGGCGAGGTACTCGTTTCGATACACATTGGGTATCACGATGCGAGCGGCGCCGACGGCTGACAGCTCGGCGTTCATCATCACGCGAGCGACGCGGCCGTTTCCGTCTTCGAACGGGTGAACCTCAGTCATGACGATCATGGCATAGAGTGCGCGCGCTAGGCCCTCTGGCAGTTCCGCGACGCGCTCGAGCCCCTTGAGGAGCGTGCCCTCGACTAGGTCTGGCGCGACGAACTCGTAGGCACCGACGCGGTTGCTCTGGGTCTTCCAGGCTCCTGGGTGTTTGTCGGGACGTCCGCGCATGATCTCTTGGTGGCGAGCGATCAAGTGGTCGATGAGTTCGGCGGGTTCGGTGGAGGTGGCTGCGCGGCCGATTGGATCGACGACGCAGCGGTACGTGCCGAGGATGTCGTGGCCGTCGGCGGGGCGTTCGGCCGGCGGAGTGTTCGTCTCGACGATCCGGCGCGCTTCCTCAACGGTGAAGGTGGTGCCCTCGATGTAGTTGGAGAAGTAGCTCTCGAAGAAGGGAAGCTCGCCAGGGGGATCACATTCGGGAAGCCACTCAGGAACTCCTGGAGGTGTCAGCTGCTGGAGGGTATCGACTGCCGCGTTGAAGAGTCGCAGGCGTCGCTCATCCCACGCTTTGCCGACCGTGACGGCTCTGAAGAGCTGGCCGGCACTGGGTCGTAGCGGCTCTACGCCTGTGAGTTGCTCGAAGAGAGAGTCGATTGCCGCGATGTGCTGGGCGCGTCCCGTCGTTGCGGCCAGATCGCGAGTCTCGACTCGGAAGCGGTCGGTGCGCTCGGGACCCCAAGCGATGTACTTGCTGGCTATCCAGTCCTCAAGCTCGGTCAGCGAGAGGGTTCGCGAGGGCCGGTCACCTCGGCTTCGGCTGGGTTCGAGGTTGTCGAGGAGTGCGCGTGCTGGGCTGGACATGTAGAGCCCATGGCTCCAAGGCAGGTCGGACTCGTAGGGGGCTCCTCGTCGGATTCTGATTTCGAGACCTGGGAGCTTGATCGATGTGCGACCTGTGTTGGCCGCGACGGTGAGTGTGCCGTCTCGAATCACTCCGTGGGTCGCCGCGGACCGGTCGACGATGACCGCTCCCGGTAGGTAGTGGTTGCAGAGCTCGGACCAGTTCGCTCTGACGATCTCGGCAGGGTCGGATGTGAGGTCGGCTGTGTAGAGGCGTGGAGCGATCCGCCGAATGCGATCGTCGCCGACAGCCTTCGACAGCGTGGTGCGTGAGGCGACGTTGTCGAAGAAGATCGTGCGCGGCCCGGTCGGCCAGCGCTCAGCAGCCGGTGTCATGCCTGAACAATATCGGCCCGAGAGCGTCCGAAGTTGACGTTTTCTCGATTTAGTGATGGGAACTGGTGGTCGAGATGGGATCGATATGCTGAGATCTGGCCGAGAAGTCTCCTTATCGACCACGGGATGAGCTCACTGACTTGTGAAAACTTATACAAACCTATACTCTAGATTCTCGTGAGTGACTTCCTGACCATCAGCGAGGCAGCTGACTTCCTCGGCGTCTCGGCAGAGACGCTTAGACGATGGGATCGCAGCGGCAAGCTGGTTGCCACCAGACGACCTGGCTCGAAGCATCGCTACTACGCCAGGCAGGACTTGGCGGAGTTTCACTTGGACTACGCGCGTTCGGAGGCGTCAGGCGCAGGACGACGAAGCATCTTCGTCACTGCCCTGGCGAACATCGAAGCCAACAAGCGGTTGCGGGAACCGCAGCGCGAGGCCCATCGCGCCGTTCGGGGGCACTTCGAGCAGTCGTCGGACCCGGCGATGCTGGTGATCCCAGTCGGGTGCGGGAAGAGCGGACTGATCTCGGTGTTGCCGTTCGGCATCGCTAGCGGGCGGGTGCTCGTCATCGCCCCGAATCTGACGATCCGAGACGGGCTAGCAGAGGCGCTCGACATCGCGAGTACTGAGTGCTTCTGGGCCAAGACGCGGATCCTTCCCAATTTTCAGCACGGCCCGTACATGGCGGTGCTCGACGGCAAGGACGCGAACATTCACGACTGCGCCGATAGCGACTTCGTCGTTACCAACATCCAGCAGCTCGCCAGCTCCGCGGACCGATGGCTCCCACAGTTTCCGCCCGACTTCTTTGACATGGTTGTCATCGACGAAGGCCACCACGGCGCTGCCGAGAGCTGGCGCAAGGTACTTCGTCGATTCCCCGAAGCGAAGGTAGTCAGCCTTACGGCGACCCCATTCCGAACCGACCGCCAGGAACTCCCGGGTGAGATCGTCTACCGCTACAGCTTCGCCAACGCGATGCTGTCTGGCTATATCAAGCCAATTCGCCGTCGCAGCGCCGCACCCTCGGAGTTGTACTTCACGGCCACTGGCGCCCGTCGCTATTCGCTCCAGGAGGTCCTCGAACTGAGCGAGGAAGCCTGGTTCCGACAGAGCGTCGCGCTCTCACCGGAATGCAATCGACACATCGTCGAAGCCAGCATCGCCGAGTGCAACTTGATGCGACAACGCACGGGCACGCACCATCAGATCATCGCCTCGGCATGCAGCATCGACCATGCCCGGCAGGTGCGCTCGATCTACAAGGAATGCGGCTACCACGCTGCCGCAATCTCGTCTGACCTCGATCCGGACGAACAGGAGCGCATCATTCGGCGGCTCCGCGAACACAACCTCGACTGCATCGTCCAGGTACAGATGTTGGGTGAGGGATTCGATCACCCCGCGCTCAGCGTCGCGGCGATCTTCCGCCCGTATCGCTCGCTTGCCCCGTACATCCAGTTCGTTGGTCGGATCATGAGGGTCATCCACCAGAACGAGCCCGACCACCCGGACAATCGAGGGGTCATTGTGACCCACGTTGGCCTAAACAACGAGGAACGTTGGAAGGATTTCCGCGAGCTTGATCTCGACGACCAAGACCTCGTGGCGAGCTGGACGCAAGCTGAGGATGACGAGAGCACTCCAAGCGACGAGGCCGGAAACGGGGAGCCACGGCGATTCGATCAGTTGCAGCTCGTGGAGAGTGAGTTCGTCAGCCACTTCCTCGCCGACACCTACCTCGATTTGACCGACGACCGCGTCTTCGACGGAATCCTCGCCCGAGAAGTCATGCCCGGCGTAACGCTCGGAAGCGTACTAACCGCCGAGGATCAGCGGGAAGCTCTGCGGCAGTCGCTGATCGAGCGACAACGCGACCTCGAACCCGTGCCTGACTACTCGCAGATTCCCGTCAGCCCACAGCGACGCCGTCAAGAATCCCGCCGGCGGCTGGCCGAGCGAAGCCAGTCGGTCGCGGCCCGCGTGCTCAAAGACCTCGGGATTGCCGCACAGGGCCGGGATCTCGCGCGGCTGGCGGGGAAAGGCAACCAGCCGAACCGGCAAGCCGCGATCGCCCTGATGCACGAACGGGTGAATGACTTCATCGGCATCGACCCCGGCCGACGGGCAGAGATCACCGGTGACCAGGCGGCTGCTGCCCTCGAACAGCTCGACGATCTCGGCGATCAACTCGTCACTGA
Source organism: Acidimicrobiales bacterium (assembly GCA_965116865.1). GTDB lineage: Bacteria > Actinomycetota > Acidimicrobiia > Acidimicrobiales > Aldehydirespiratoraceae > Aldehydirespirator. The sequence goes on from OZ220727.1 coordinate 2,625,531, forward strand.
GTACCGGGCGCTCCTCGGTGGTGAAGACTGATGCCGGCCATTCGTAGGATCCTCGGTCACGTGTCTATCGAGATCGCCAAGGTCAGACGCAAGTGTCACCGCAACCCGAAGAAGCACAAGATCTGCAGAGGTGAAGCTTGCCTCGTAGTACGGGACGGCAACGGGAACGGCAAGAACTACTGCAGCGACTGCGCCAACCTCTATAGGGTCGCCGCCGAAACCGCCCTCCAGGAACTCGACCCACGACGGTCGGCGGGTCTCGCCCTGCCATAGATACATGCGCGCCGACCAAGGCGGACGAAGATTCTCAGGACTCTGGAAGTCACGGATGTCATCAACGGTGCCGAGGCGGTCGGGATCGATGACCTGGTCGAAGTCGTCGATCCGCTGACCGTTGGCGGTTCGTTGTATGCGTAGATCGTCAGGCTGTCGGCGGTCACGGCTGGCCCTTCGTTCGTGTGCGTGTGCGCCGTCGCCCGCATCTCAAGGAGATCTACGGCTCCGTCCGCCTTGGCAGATTACAGCAATGGAATTTCCGTCACAAACAGACGTTCGCAAGGAACAAGCGGCTGATACACAGGTGACCAGCAGGGGTCATGCCACACGACGAGCGCGCTTTGGCCCGGCGTCCACGAGCCCGCTGAAGGTCTGCCTGTGTACACCGCTCGCGAGTGTGTGACGTCGCGGGAGTGCGGTCATCTCCACAGGTCGTGGGCATCTAGCATGTCCTTGCGGCCGCACCAGTCGCACGCGATGAGCAGTTCTTCTTCGGGACCGTCAGGTCCCTCGTGGACAATTCGTCGATCGATCTGCCGCATCGAATGCTGACCACGGGCACATCTCCGTTGATGGCGCCGCTTCAGGCATGCTCGCTTGAGATGAGGCCAGGTTGTCTTGGCGGCCCATCCGATGAACATCACGAGCAGCGGTGCGACGACAAGCACCAACAGTGAGGGCAGGGTGGCATCCATCAGGCTTGCCTGCCGGTAGCTCGCATCAGGACGAACGCAGGTGATGCGAGTCGTAAGGCACGAGACGGCGACCTGGCACCGTTACTCGAACTCGGAGGACTCAGCGCCGAGGCTGCGGGCGTTCTCTGAGACGGTGCGGCGGGTGGAGTCGTTGAAGCCGTCGTCGCTGGTGGCGCGGACTTCTAGGACCAGTTCTACGTTGTCTCCAAGCTTGCTGCTGACGTGGTCGGCTATCTCGCCTAGCTGTTTGATGCAGCGGACGGGGTCGAGGTTGAACTGGGCGTAGAACTGGGTGGGGTTGCCCGACTCCGGCTCGGGTGGTTCGACTGGCGCGGTGGCTGGGCCCTCCGGGCCGTCGGTCTTGCCGCGTGGCTCGCCCGGGGCGGTCTCCGGCTGCTCCTCGCGTGCTGGCGCCCGGTCGGGGTGGACCAGCAGGCCGCTGGGTGCGGGCGGGATGGCGTCGTCGGTGTGCAGTCCTACCCATCGCTCGCCGTCGTGGGCTTCGGCGTAGGCGAAGGTGTCCTGTTGCCAGGTGATGGTCGTGGCCCGGTTCGCGATTGCGCTGTACAGGACGTCGCGGCTGGCGAGGCGGGGCATGTAGGGGAATCGGGCGTAGGTTTCCCACAGCTTGTGGACGGCGATGTCGCCGCGTCCGGACCAGAGTTCGCGGCGGTCGAGGTCCATGCGGATGCGTACTCCGCTGTAGGCGCCGATGAGCTTCTCTTCGCTGCTGAGCTTGTCGCTGGTGCGCTTGGCGAGTTCGTCTGCGGCGGTGACTCTGGTGGTCTGCCATTCGACGTCGCGCTGGGCGGGTTGTTTGGCGGGGGTGATTGCCAGGGTGAAGGTCTCCGCTATGAGGCTGTCCACCTGTTGGGAGGTCTCGGCCAGCTTGCTGTCGGCTTGGCGCTGCTGGTGGGCGGTGAGGTTCATGGACTGGTCGCCAACGATGGACTTCCAGGCCAGGTACATGCGGGCCGCGGCCCGCAGCTCGGCTAGACGGTTGGCGGCCGCGGCCAGGAACACCACCAGGTTGGGGTTGACCCGCGGGCCGGCGTCGCGCTGGGCCAGGATCCGCGCTGCCAGCTCCACCGCCGGGGAGTTGTCGTCGTTGGGCGAGTGGGTGGCGCCGGGCTCGAGGATCACCAGCCGCACACCGTCGTCGTTGTCGGGTACGTCGCCTGGGCCCTCCGCGAAGACTTGCACCGCCGCGAAGGCTCCCCTGTTGCGCTGGCTGGCGATGCGGCGTCGCACTTCGTCGTCGGCGTCGCGGTCGTCGTAGTTGGATCCGGCGCGGTCCGCGGCGATACGGGTGACGTTGGGGATCAGCGAGTACCAGTACTGGGCGCCGTCGACATAGAGGTGCGTGGCCTCACCCGACAGGCGTCTCAGCGCGTCGGCGAACTGACCGGGGGACTCGCCGGGCTGCGCGCAGCCCAGCACCACCGACTTGAGGTCCACTCCCCGTCTCCCATCGGGGCGCGGCGCCGAGCCCATGTACACCGCCCGCGCCGCCCGCCGGGTGGCTGACAGCCGCCCGAAGTGGCTGTTGTTCTGGTCGATACGCAACGGCAGCGAGTTCGCTCCGTCCACATCGGCTTTGATGACGGGGTCCCAACCGTCCTCGAGATACTTCTTCATCTCGCTGACCAGCAGTCCGTAGTCCATAGGCAGGTTGCCGGGCATGATCAGCAGAGACCGGTCGTCGCGCTGCCACAGCTGAGAGATGGCGAGCGCCATGAGCCGCAGCACCCCTCGCGTGCGCTGGAACTTGTCGAGCGCGGACCAGTCGTCGAACAGCCGGTCGAACAGCTCGGGATGGATCGGATAGCACAGCTCCATGCGGCGGCGGTACTCGCCCTCCCCCACCCCGGCCGGGAATCTGTCGCCCTGGTTGCGGTACATGTCGCAGAACGCCCGGATCACCCCGTCGCGCACCCTGGCCTTCTCGGCGAGGATCGGGTCGAACAGCCGCCGACGCACGATCTCGAAGGACTCGTCGGGAGAAGCTGGCTGCCACTGGGCGGCCTTGCGGGCCACCACGTTCTTGAGCTTCTCCAGCGCGGTGCGGCCCTTGGGTCCGCCCACCTCCACATCCGAAGCCGGGATAGAGATCAACACCACCACATCGGGCACCGCGGCAGCCGCTTCGGTGAGAGCCTGGGCGAAGGTGAACTGGGTGTCGAAGTCTCCCCCGGCGAGGCGTTCACCCCCCGGCCCGTCGTCGTCGCTGCCGTCGCGCAGTTGGCGGGCGTAGGCCACCCACTCGTCGATGAGCACCACCGCGGGGCCGAACCGCTCGAACAGCGTGGTGAGCGCGGCGCCGGGGCTGGTGCCGGCCAGGTCGTCGGCCCGCACGATGTCGTAGCCGTCCTTGCCGCCGAGTTGGTAGGCGAGCCGGCCCCACAAGGTGTGCAACCGGATGCCCCCACCGACGGATTGCGGCGCTGACGGCGAGATCATCTGGCCTACCAGCACAGCCCGATTCACTCTGGCCGGCAACGCCAGGTCCTCCTCGGCCAGAACCTCCGACAAGCCCGGGAGTTTGGCCGCATCCCCGCCCGAGGCAAGGTGGTACAGCGCTATCAGCGAGTGGGTCTTGCCTCCACCGAAGTTGGTCTGCAACTCGATCACCGGATCGCCGCCCGCACCCGACAGACGCCGAGCCGCGCCAGCCAGCAGATCGTGCAAGCCCTGGGTGATGTAGGTGCGGGCAAAGAACGCCTGCGGATCCTGGTACTCGGGCTCCGCGCCCCCATCGGCCACCAGCGCGAGGTCAGCCGCGTACTCGGCTTGCTCGAAGCGCCCCGCGGCGACATCGGCGTGTGGTGCGACGATGTCCCGCCACGGCGTCAACCCCGCGTGGGGAGTGCCCTCGGTCGGCTTCGCTGCGGTGCGGCGGCGTTCGCTGCGGGACTCCTCGTCGAACATCTGGCGCATCAAGTCCCGGCGCAATCCCCGGATCTGGTCACGCTGGTCGCTGTTGCCGAATGCCTCCAGCACCCGTTCCATCGAGTCGAGAGCCCGCACCGTGTCGTCGCTGGTCAACGACTGCTGATGGGCCCAACGGTTGCGCACATCAGACACCTCGAACACCAGCGACCGCACCGAGGGTCCCAACGCATGCCCGAACACCTCGTTCCAGGTGGCCTTGACGCCCTTGAACAAGAACGCGGAATCACCGACCGAAGGCTGACGGTCAGGATGATGCAGCTTCGAGTTGACCTGCTGCAGCCAGCTCTCGCCGTAGAACCCCCGCCAAGTCGCCTCACACGCCGGACCCAGCCCGTCACGCAACAGGTCCAGTGCCTTGGCGACCCGCTCGGTGTTGGCCATCACCATCGGAGTCGGCTCCACTGACTGTTGGAGGAAGCATGGACGGCTTCAGGCACGGCCCCAACGATGCCACGACACTGCGACAAATGCGATGCGCAGCGCGCCAGCGCTCCCAGTCCTCGATCCTCTACCAACGGACGGTCGGGTGAACGAGGCCGAAGCCCAATCGCTGGCTCATCGGCTCGAAGTGCTTCAGATTGTTGGTGATGGTCGGCAACTCGTGCGCCAGAGCGGTCGCGGCGATCCACATGTCGTTCTCGCCCACTTGTTCGCGGAAAGCCTTCTTGATTTCGCCGTATCGGTGGGCGACATCGTACGTTCCGGGGATCGTCGTGTAGCGCCTGAGAATCTTCTCCATCTCCAAGATCCTCTGCTCGCCCCAGCCCCGATTCGCTGCACCGAAGTACATCTCGCCGACGGTGGCGAATGAGATCGCCAGCAATTTGCCCTCGACCAGGGGTAGGAAGGCTTGGGCTTTGGGTCGCTTCCACGCAATGTACGAGAGCACATCGGTGTCCACGAGCAACCCGTTGGCGGCCACAGGTCACAACTCCAGTGCTGCGATGAAGGCCTCGGCTTCCTCGTCGGGGATCGTGTCGTCCTGAAGCACTTCAACGGATTCGACAACGCCTACTCCCTGCGCTTCGGCCAGTTCGTCGAGTGATCGCTTGGACCAGAACTCCTCGACGCTCGGCATCAGCGCCAACTGCTCTGCCGGTGCGATCTCGGTCAGATCAACCGAGACAATGGCTGAGGTCGTCTCGTTGTAGGTGATGCGGCCTTGGAGCTGCGAGTTCTCGCGGAGGGCCCGCTTGATGTCCTGCGCATGATCGTCATCGAAACGGACGTTGACCGAGGGGCCGTGAGACGTCCGCAGCCGGGCGGTGTTCCTCTCGAAGTCGGCCTCATAGAGGGTGCCGACCAGGGCTCCGGCGTCATCGCTGCGAGTGCGCGGTTGGGAAGCTGTCGACAGTCGCTGGCGGGCAGTGCTATCCAGTACTGCCTCGCGAGGCACATCCCCGGACTGCGAGAGAGCCAACGCGTCGTAGCGCTCCCCGATGCCGAGGTCCTCGGCTAGCTGATTGAGAGCGACCGCGGCCTCCGGGAAGCCGACCTCGGAGCCTGACAGCACGTCGATGATGGTGCTGATAGACGAGTCCGTCAACTGCCGATCCTCAAGATGCAAGGACTCCTGTTCGTTGGCTTCCTGGTCGCTAGGCGCATCCAGTGGTGCAAGCTCCATCACGAAGCTGCCCTTCTTGATGTCGACCAATCTCAGTCCGGCCGCACGTGCGACGGTGTTCGGAAGCCGTCCGGCCGCTCCCGGCGCTCGTCCGACTAGCTGGGCAGCGGTTCGAGCAACGGCCCGCTCGATACCGTCAATTAGACGGGCCACGTCGGACGCATAGAGCTCGCCGAGACGGGCCTTGTCGCCAGTCAGTCGCAATACGTATCGAGTGGTCAAGTGGTCACCCCTAGAGCTCGCCGAGACGGGCCTTGTCGCCAGTCAGTCGCAATACGTATCGAGTGGTCAAGTGGTCACCCCCCTGAAGCATTCGCCCGCCGTCGCCTGACCGGCGTCCTCAGCGGGTGTGGAGGCCAGTCGCGCCCTTGCAGCCTAGAGGGGGTTACTGACACGGTGCGACTGTCCGGTCGTTACAGCAAGCCTTGCTGGATCGGACCAGCGGCAGCGGCAGCCACGTTTGCTGCGCCGGTGCGCAGGTTGGGCCAGACGGTGATGAGGCCGTTGTAGGCGCCAGCCTCCGCGACCCAGCCTCGGTCGTTGGCCTTCTGGTACAGCAGGTAGGCGAGCTGGCGGGCCCGGTCGCCGTAGCCGCCGAGGGCGTGCAGCAACTCGGCCGCCTCTGACTCCGAGCGCTCCAGGGCGGCGGCCAAGTGCTGAGTCGCCTCCCAGACAGTGAGCCGCACGTCCTGCACCGGCGACCAATCGGGATCAAGCTCACCGCGCTCGTACAGCCGGAACTCACCGGCCCGGGCCTCGCCAATACCAGCCTCCTCGATACCGGCCAGGGAGGTGTTCTTCGCGCGGGCCACGCTGTCGGCGTCACCCGAGAGACCGGGGTCGTAGCCGTACTGGGAGAACCAGGTAAGCGCGAACCGGGTGTCAGCATCAAGTTCGGCCTCCTCACCGTCGAGCACCTCCCCCAGCACATCGTTGATGATCGCCAGAGCGGCCGACACCGGCATCGACGACCCGTCCGCCTCCACCACCCGGGCGTAGCGCGAGAACACTTTGATGCCCGGTCCGATGGCCGACTGCGCCATGTCCACCGGAGCGATATTCCCCGACTGCAACACCCGCACCGCCTCGGGCAACTCCTGGCGAAGTGCAGCAATGAACTCGCCTCGAGTAGCGAGAGTTGCTGACGCAGGTCGTGGACGGCATGCGAGGACGATTGAAGATGCGAGGGCATTGGAGCCCAAGCCACGCGGACGATTCGCCAGCTCCGTCCGCATCGGCCAAGTAGCACTGACCTGCAATCCTGCGTCGAGGACTGCCTGAAGAAAGGTATCCCAACCGGTGGATCGGATCTCCCCGTCTTTGGTCTCCGTGGCCTTGTAGGCGTAGTAGATCGTCGCCGGCATCGCAGGAGCGGTGCTTGTCGCGACGGCCTTCATGAACTCAGCCATTCCCGACTCAAAGAACTCCTCGGCCCGCTCCTTGGATCCGGCGCGGACGTTGTCTGCTACCAGTTCCTCCGCCTTGGGGGTAGCCAGCGTGGAGAACTCATCAGGCCACTCAAGGGACAGGTTCATCCGTAGCCAGACGTAGAAGAAGTCGGAGATGTCGGCATACGGCACATTGTCGTAGTACGGGGGATCAGTCGAGATCACGGCGCCGATGGACTCTTGCACACGTATCCGGGCATCTCGTTGTGCGGCTTGGCCAATAGTGGTCGCGGGGAGTCTTTCAAGCACTCTCGTGACGCTTCTAAGCGAGGTCCGAAAGTCACCACCTGCGTCGTTGAAGACGTTGTTTTCGGCGAAGTCCCACATCATCGGTATGGCTTGTCGTGTGAACAGATGGCGGACTTGCGTTCGTGATGACTCCCACATGCAGAAGGCGTTACACATGTCGGTGAGCCTGCTGATTCCCAACGCAAGGTAGGTGACGACTGCGTCCACATACGCCTGAGCCCCGCGCCCTCCGTCACGCAGCCTCGTCTCGTCTGCGGGAAGATTCGCCTTCTGCGCATGAGATCTCACCAACGCGGTTACCTCGCGCAAGAGATCCGCGAAAGTCGTTAGCGCAACCAGTTGTCGAAGCGTATACAGCTTCCACCACTCATCGAGTCCATAGGGCGGCGGCAGCATGTACCGCGAGTTCGCGGTCACGGCTCCCGTCGGAAGCTTCACGGGTATGTCGAAATCGGCGGCGAGTGCATCCGTGTGACTAGGTGGGAGGTAGACGCGACCGGTAGGGCTATCGGCAACGATTGCCATCAGATGGCTGCCCATTCGACCGGCGACACCCTCGGTCTTGACATATGTGGATGGAATTGCAGTTCCAGTCGCGATACAAGTGCCGTTGCCCCTAGTCACTGTGCGGTCGTGGGATGGCTCGCCTCCCTCCCGTATCTCGTAGCTGATCGTCATCGCGTCCCGGTCGATAATCGGCTCAATCCATACCTTGGGCTTGCCCGGCCGCTTTGCGAGCGTCCAAGACGCCACTAGTGGCACATGCCCCGACCAGCTCGGATCGGGCGACTCCACAGTGCGGGCCCATATCCAGGCGATCGGCGTGAGCTTCTCTCCGTCGGGGCCGGTGGCGTCGGGGTATAGATGTCCGATGCGGCGCTGGGCTTCGTCGCGCATCCAGCGTCCGTAGGCCTCCACATCGGCGGCCAGCCCTTGGGCCCGTTCCCATGTGGTGAGGTCCTTGTCGATGTCGGGATGTACCGGCGGCAACCCAGCGAAACGGGGCGGGATCTCGATCATCGCCTTGTTGATGAGCACCGCGACGGGGTTCAGGTCCCCGGCGAGAGCGGTGAGTCCAAGTCGCTGGGCCTCCAGTGGTATGGCCCCTCCGCCAGCGAAAGGATCCAGGACTGGCGGAGGTCCGTCGGGGAAGCACCGGTCGATCTCGGCCCTGGCCTCGGCCAGCACGTCCGGGTTGTTGGAGTTCTCCCACTTGACGAGCCGCTCCAGGATCTCGAACAGCCGCTGGCGCTCCGCCTCCTGCTCCTCAGGAGTCAATGACGAGTCCCCGGAGGGATCATCCACCAACGACGCCCAGAGCACCGCCCGAGCCGCCGCCAGCGGTCGTCGAGCCCACCACAGATGCAGCGTTGACGGATGCCCATGCCGAATCGACTTCTCCCGCGCCGCCTCGCGGTTGATCGCCGCCAACGGCAAGGCCACCTCAATCAACTTCGGCCTGTACGCCGGGTCGGTCACGGGCAACCACCGTACCTGCCTACGCAGGGCGCAAAGGTGAGATGCGCACGGCCGCTGTGATGGACGTCTCAACGCCTCCCGGACCAGTTGCCTGTCACACCGGCGCCATACGCTCAGCTTCATGGCCGGTGCCGACGCGACCAACAGACCGAGATGACTTGGCGGTACGAGCCGGACGAGAACCCGAAGCGCAAGCACCACTGGGACAGGGGCCACGCCGGGTTCGTCACGGTAGGGCGCATCCGCGTGGGCAAGTGCCCTGCAACGATGGGTCCTTCCGATGCGCAGACGCTCCTGGGCGACGCGATCCCCTACTCCCCTCCCCGCTGGGACCGGCCCTACCCCAAGCGACTGTACGCAGTGAGCGACGGCGTGGTCTACCGGGCTACACCCACGAACCCGGGAACCTCGTACCATGGATTCCCGGAGCACCCGTCAACATTCCCGCGCGCCGGAAACGCCAGGGACGTCAAGCGACAGTTGTTGGAGCGCGCCACGCAGCAAGGATGCGAGAGGGAGGTGCGACAATGGATGAACTGGTAGCTCGATCGGGCGATGGCGACATCGAGTTCGCGCTTACTTGGCTGCCACGACGCGCACCAGCCACCGCGGCCGAAGCGACTAGAGGGCGCCTGCGGGTGAGCCTGCGGGGTAGAGCCGTGTGGCACGGCGCGGACGAGGACGACGGATTCGAGTGGACCTGGATCGAACTCCTCGAGTTCCTCACGGAGTCATGGCTATACCTCGTCATCGAGGACGGAACTCCGTTCGGCGTCGCTCTAGACACAGCCCCACGGATGCTCGCAGCCGCCGAGGCAGCGATCGATCGAGGATCGTCCCTAGGCTCCGACGGCGAACACGAACAGCTTGAGGCATTTCGTACGACCCATGACCTAGCCGAGGCCGTGCAGGGCGCGGTCATGCCGCCGCTTTGGGTAGTCAAGGCCGGCAACTCTGGCTGGGTGGCCTCAGCAGCAGCGACGGCAAGGGCTCCGTTCGACGCGTTGCTGAGTGTCTTGAGCGAAGTCGGGAACGCCATAGCGGCCCGGCTCGACGGGCTAGCTGACCGACGGTCGCGCGCGGCGGTCACCTTCTGGCAAACACGCGAGGACCACGACCGGCTGAAAGTCATCGAAGCGGCCACCGGATACCCGCCGGAACTCGTGGCTGAGATCGAGTCGGCCTTCTATTCCCATGAGGAGCGCGACTGGAGCGCGCCTCGATCCGATGAGTTGCTGGCCGCCGCCAGACTCGTCGGTCCTCAGCCCTCCGCCACGCTGGAGCCCATCCTCAAGGCGGTCAGAGCGGTTCACCTGTCCGACAGTTCTGCGTTGGATCGTGTCTCTGACGAAGCCCTGGAGGTAATCGCCGACATGGGTGACGAGCGGCCCTACACGCAGGGACACGAGTTGGCGAAGTGGCTGCGGTCGAAGCCGGAGACTGTGCGTCGCGGCGGGGGCGCAAGCCCCGACAGGATCATCGAGTCCTGGGGCGTGCCACTCATCGATGTCAGTCTCGGGCTTGGAGACATTGACGCGATCGGCTGCTGGGGCCCGCGGCACGGTCCCGCGGTGCTAATCAACTTGGATGCACGGTACGCCCCGAGCTCAGACCGAAGGCGAGCGACGCTGGCACACGAGATCTGCCACCTGCTGGTTGATCGCAGGAGCGCTCTACCGCTCGTGGAAGTTCTCGGCGGCAGGACAGCCGAGCACATCGAGCAGCGGGCTCGCGCCTTCGCGGCTGAGTTGCTCTTGCCACGGCACATGGCCGGGCAGGCGTTCTTGGCCGACGAAGGCAACGAAGAACGTGTCGCTCGGTCGCTCCGATCGAGATTCGGGGTCACTTCAGAGCTGCTTGCATGGCAGGCAAAGAACTCTGGAGTCTCGCTCGCGCCCCGAACATGGCAGTTCTTGTCGGGCTTAGTGCGCAACCCGTCCGAATTCGGCTGGAGACAACACTCAACACGGCCTTGAATGCTTGGTGCGGGTAGAGCCATGCTTCTGCCTCAGCTTCAACATGGTGGCGTGGCGTAGAGAAGAAGTTCAGCAACGTTCAGCGGAACGCTCGTCTGGGCGGGGTGCAAGGCGACGCTCTTGAACGGCTCGACCAGGTAGCGCACGTCGGGCTCGGCGTCGGGATCCTCGGGGACGGACACCACTGCTAGCCGCCAGCGCTCAGCGTTGTTGTGGGCCTTGCCGATCTGGCGACGGCTGACGCTGATCTGTTCGGTTCGGGGCAGATGACCCTTGACCTCGATGAAGTAGCAGACGCCGGTCGTCGGGTCGGTTGACAGGACGTCGTAGCCGGGGTTGGCGTGGGGCTGCTCCTCGGGCACCCGGCCCAGCTTGCGCTCAGCCTTCATCACGGCGGCCACCGCCCGACGGTCCGTCTCGGCTTTGATCCGCGGATCGACGGAGATGCTTGGCTGACCAGCCCACTCGTTGAGCAGCCCCTGCGGCACGACGACCGCGGCCGCGACGATCGTCGGTGGACTGTTGTGCAGGTCGTCCTCCTGGGCCAACTCCAAGCGGCGGCGGGTGAGGCGGGCCTGCAGTTCGTCGGCCCGGGCTCGGGCTCGGCTTGAGTTGAGGCGGGGTTTCTTGCCCTTGATCTCTTGGGCCTTGATCTCCTCGGTGCGTTGATCCCAGTAGCGGATCTCGGACTCCAGGCGCTGCCGGACTGCGTCCCAGACCCTCTCGACGCGGGCGTGGGTGATTGCGTCGATTTCGTCGAAGTGTGGGCCGGCGAGATGTTCGATGGCCCAGGACCGGGCGGTGTCCTCGGCTGTTCGTCCGGCCCAGTCGAGGTCGAGTCGGCCCTCCAGCAGAGTCTGTTGTTCGTCGGTCAGCGATGCGTAGTTGAGGTAGGGCTCGTCGCCGGGGTCGCGGGCGCTTCCGCGGCGGTCGATCTCGACGTAGTGGAACCGGCGTGACACCACTTGGCGGGTGCCATGGACCTCGCGCCCGTCGGTGATGGTGTGGTCCAAGTAGACGAGCAAGCGCGGATCGGTCGAGGGATCGCCCTCGTCGACCAGCACCGCTCCCCGCTGCAACGCCGCACCGAAGTCAGCCATCACCTTGTTCACGATCGCGGCAAGCAGTGGCGTACCTGGTGAGATCAAGTCGGCCCGCACCGACCCACCCGAGCGACCGTCGCCTACGTGGCTGGGCTGGATGTGGGCCTTGTCGAAGGTCACCCGCTCGTAGCGGTCCTGCACCGACCCTAGATCGGCCTCGGCGTGCGCTCGGACCGCGGCCGGTACCCGGGTGATCTCGAAGCGCCCGTGCTCACGGCCTGCGATCCGTCCGCCGTACATGCGGAGAGCCTCGGTGAAGAACGACTCTACGAACCAGGGCTGAAGCCGGCGGGCTCGGGCGATCTCCATGTCGCGGCGGATCTTGTCGTTGGCGGCGGGATCGGCAAGACCGGCCACCAGCGCCCGCTCGTCGAGCACATCCTGCATCTGGCGACCGATGTCTGTGTCGATCACCTCGTCCATCCAAGCGACATGGGCAGGATCCTCATCGGAGGCGATGGCCCGCATCAGCAGCTCCCTCAACGACATGTTGATCTGCGCGTCGCCCAGCACGTCGTACACCTGATCGCCGTACACGCCGCGCTGCTCCTCGATCTTGTCGAACAGCCGCTCGAACACCTTGCCCTCACGGGTCTCATGCGCGACCAGGTTCCACAGATGACACGGCCGTTGCTGGCCGATGCGATGCACCCGCCCAAAGCGCTGCTCGATCCGGTTCGGGTTCCAGGGCAGGTCGTAGTTGACCACCATGTTGGCCACCTGCAAGTTGACGCCCTCACCGGCCGCGTCTGTTGCCACCAGCACCCGCACCGTCGGATCGACCCGGAACCGGTCCTGGATGTCGCGGCGGTCGTGGCGCTTGATGCCGCCGTGGATCCTCACCACCGCCTCGGGCCGGCCCAATTCGGCCTCGATCCGCTCAGCCACATAGTCGAGGGTGTCCTTGTGCTCAGAAAACACGATCAGCTTGCGGACCGGCTCAGAGCCGTCGCCCGGGTCTGAGCCGATGTCCAGCGGGCCCGAGAATGCTGGCGCTGCGAAGTGGTCAGAGCGCAGCAGGTCGCGCAGCTCAAGCCACTTTGTGTCCACGCCGCTGCGGCGCACCTCGTCGGCCAACCGCACCAGCTCCTTGAGCTCCGCTACCTCTGCTTCCAGCTCGTCGGCGGTGCCAGCCGCGGTGGCTGCATCGATCACGATGTCCTCAAGGTCCTCGCGCTCCTCGTCGCCGTAGTCGTCGAAGTCGAAGTCCTCCAAGTCGGCGATCTTCACTCCCTTGGGCAAGTCGATCACCGGCACCGGCTTGCCGGAAGCGGCCAGACGGCGAAGCTGCGCGGCCTGCTCCTCGAGGCGATCTCTCCGTCGGCGCAGCGAGTGGTAGATCGCGGCCGGCGACGAGGCCAGACGGCGCTGGAGGCCGGCAAGCGCGAACCCGACGATGATCCCTCGGCTCCTGTCGCCCTCCTCGCGCATCCGTGCCGCCCGGTTCATTCCCTCGCTCACGTACCGGGTGACCGCCTCGTAGAGCCCGGCCTCGGGTTCGGACAATTCGAAGTTCAAGCTGTGGGCATGACGCTGCGGGAACAGGCGCTTGCCCTCGAACGTGCGCAGGTTCTCCTTCACCAGCCGCCGCATCACGTCGCTCACATCGGGCATAGACGAACCATCGCCCTCGCCGTCACGCAACCGACCAGCGAAGCGCTCCGGATCGATCAGCGTCATGAACGCCAGGAAGTCCTCGCTCTTGCCGTTGTGGGGAGTCGCCGTCAACAGGAGAAGATGCCGGGTGCATTCCCGCAACGCCTCCCCCAGCACGAACCGCTTCGTGCGGCGCAGCTCGTCGCCATAGCGATGCGCCGACATCTTGTGAGCCTCATCCACGATCACCAGGTCCCAATCCGACGCCCGAACCTTCGCCATCAGCTCCTCGGACCGGGACAGCTGGTCCACCCGAGCGATCAGCAGGTTCTTCTCGGTGAACGGGTTGCCCGTGCGAGACGCCTCCACCGCAGCCCGCGACATCAACTCGAACGACAGACCGAACTTGTCGTGCAACTCGTCCTGCCACTGCTCCACCAGACTGCCCGGAGCCACGATCAAACACCGGGCCACATCGCCGCGCAGCACAAGCTCGCGGATCAACAGCCCCGACATGATCGTCTTGCCCGCACCCGGATCGTCGGCCAACAAGAACCGCAGCGGCCTCCGCACGAGCAGCCGGTTGTAGACGGCATCGATCTGGTGCGGGTACGGATCGATGTTGGACGTGTCCACCGCCGCGAACGGATCAGCCAGATGGGCATGCTGCATGCGCCGCGCCTCAGACGCGAGACGGAACATCGCACCGTCGGCGTCGAAGGTCCATCGCCGCTCGGACACCTCGACCAGCCCGGCCAGGTCGTCCTCCAAGATGATCCGCTCACCAAGCCGTCCCTCCGAGGTCCGATAGGTGAGAATCGCCGAACTCGGCCCGTGCATCTCCACGGCCACCACCGTCACATCGCTCTCTGCCACCACCCCAGACAACCGCAACCCCGAGGCGAGATCCGGGAAGCCGAGCGTCACGACGCTGATCCCCCGACGTAGGTCCGGCTACGCATGGCTGTCCGCCGTCGCTCAGGGGCCGAGCAAGGCGGCGGGCACGACTGCGATGCCGTCTCGGTCTCGGTAGGCGTGGCGACCGGTGGTGACGATCATCGCGTCGGCGAGATCGGACCCGAGGCGGTCGGCGAGCCATCGCAGATGGGCGGTGTCATCGCGGCTGGGGGTTGCGGCCAGCTTGACCTCGATGGCGAGCAGGCGCCGGTCCTTCTCGACGACCAAGTCGATCTCGCGGTCGTCGTTCCATGTTCGCAGATGCCCCACCGAGGCTCCCGCGGCCTGGGCGTAGACCCGCACTTCGAGGGTGACCAGCGACTCGAAAAGCGCCCCCAGCAGCGGCCCCGCGCCGAGCCCCCGGGGCGCAGCCGGGCTGCCGCTCACCAATCCCGAGGCGGTGGCAGCCATCAGGCGGGCAGCCAGAGCGGGATCGGCAAGGTGGTGCTTGGGGCCGCGCTTCAGCCTGCTCAAGGGATTTCCCAGCGGCCACCACGCCGGCAGCGGATCGACCAGCCACATCGCCTCGAGCAGGTCGCGGTAGACGGTGGTGGTGGACTTGGCCGGCTTGGCGGACTCGCCTCCGGTGGCCGCGTCCCTGATCGTCTCATAGCTGGCCGCGGTGGAGGTGGCCGCGGCGTAGGCGGTCAACCACCGCCCAGCAAGCCCCGGACGCCTCACGCGATGCCCCATCAACACCAAGTCATGGTCGGTAGCCCGGTCCAGGTAGCCGTCGAGCAACTCGGGCCGCATCTCCGAATCCGCTGAACGCATTCCCGGGAAGCCGGAGGCTGCGATCTCGTCGGCGTAGTCGTCCAGTGTGGTATCGGTCTCGCCGCCGATATCGGGGCAACCGCCCGCGAGCATCTCTGCGACGCTCACCGAAGGAGACGCCGCGCCGCGTTCGAGCAGGCTCATCGGCCTCACCCGCAGCGTGACGATGCGACCGGCGCCAGAATGGGTGGGCGCGGTCTGCGGCGACGCTGACCCGGCCAGCAGGAACGTTCCCGCCCCGGCACCTCGATCCACCGCCCGCCGCACCAGGTCCCACGACGGCGGGTACCGCTGCCATTCGTCGATGAAGATGGGCGCCTCGCCCCGCACGAGCCGGCCAGGATCGGCTTCGACGAGGGCCATGGTCTCGGGATCGTCCAAATCGTAGACGGTGCGGGCCCTCTGAAGGGCGGTCGAGGTCTTGCCCACAGCCCTCGGCCCCTCAAGACACACAGCAGGCAGACCGCCCAGAAGACGATCGAGCTGATCATCCACGATTCGAGACTGGTACGCCTGGTCCACAGCCTCATACACTACTATTTCTCAGCCCATAACACTACTTATGCTCAGCTATCTAGCCTTCTGATCCTCGCATCACGGCATTGCTGATTCAAAGTCCGTTTCTGCGGCGGCTTCGACACGCTTGACAACCTATGAGACTGTTGAGTAATGCCGATTTCGCGCAGTACACAACCTTCTGACCTGCGGTTTTGTGACAGCGATATCGCGATTTTGGGACATAATCAACACTCTCCTATGCTTCTCCTTCCCCAAGCATAAGCGAACAGCCTGCCTCTCATGCAGGGCTCTCTGCTGCGCGCGCCCACTGCGCATTAGGCGGTGCACTCTCAGAGGGCGAGCGGCCTACGCATCGGCGGGAGCCCTGCCCCCGAGACTCCTCCTGTCACACAGCGTCTCTAGGGTACCCGTCCGTGAAATGGCGTCCATGTAGTTTGAGCGGGGACTTACATACAAAGGTTGCGGTTCGGATTGTGCGATGGTGTGACGATCTTGATTCTATTGTCGGGGAGGGTTGTTTTTGGTAGGGTTGCGGGGTGCCTTTCGGTCGTAAACCGCTACTTCGGGGGCCGCTTTGGACGGTGTGCGGCACCGCGGATTTGACTGCTTCGCAGCATCGGTTGGTCGACGCTGTCCTGGCGATGTGCTGCGAGTTGTACAACGCGTTGCTGGAGTCTTGGCGGGGGCAGTGGCGCTGGCACAAATCCCGTCATGCGTTCGACGGTTTGCGGGTGGGTGATGTCTATGACGATGGCCGCGCCTGTGGTGGCCGCGGCATGCTCTACGGCCAGTTCAGCGAGATGCGCCGCGGCGAGCAGCGCTTTGAGGCTGACGATCTGTTGTGGTCGGATCTGTCGGTGAAGATCGGCCGGGGCGTGATCGACCGTTTCGACAAGGCTCGCTCGTCGTTCTATGACCGGTGCGCGAAACGCAAGGCCGGCGCGCGGGTCAAGGCCGGCTATCCGAGGTTCAAGCCGAGGGCGCGTTGGCGCAGCATCGCGGTTCCCGACGCGTCGGCGTCGATGGTCAAGCCGCCCGACGAGGTGTGCGGGCGCTGGCGGGTCGCTGTCAAGGGGTTGGGCACCATCAAGTTCGACCCCCACAACGAGGGCCGCCTGGTCGCAGAACTGGCAGCGGGCGGCAAGGTCGCAGAGATCCGCATCGTCCGCAAGGCGCTGAGAGTCGAGGTGCAGCTGGTGGTCCGCACAGCAGCGCCGGATCCGCCCGTTGCGGCTCGGCCGACCAACGCCTTGGGCGTCGACTTGGGCGTCACCGACCGCGTCACGCTCTCCAACGGCGACACCCGTCCCGGCGTCGTCGAGGACCGCTCCGAGGTCACCGCCCGCCAGAGGGAACTGTCCCGCCACGACAACCGCTGCCGCAGGGCGGGCACAGAGCGCTACACCCCAGGCCGCCGCCGCAGGGTCGCGTCCCTCGCCAAGGCCCACGCCCGACTAGCGGAACGCGAGCGCCACAGCGTTCACCGGCTGGCGCACGACATCGTCGCCTTCTGCCTCCGCAACGGCGTCGACGGCATCGCCGTCGAACTCCTCCGAATCCAAAACATGGTCCGCAACCCCAAATTGGCGGACCGTATCCAACAGCAGCGCTGGGGAATGCTCCTGCGCCTGCTCGAGATCAAGGCCGCACGAGCCGGGATCGCGTACGCGCAGGTAGACCCCCGCAACACGTCGCTGGACTGCAGCCGCTGCCGCCACCGCAAACCCAAGCGGGAACTCCCGCTGAGCGTTCGCGTCTATGCGTGCGGCAACTGCGGACTGCGGATCGACCGCGACGTCAACGCTGCGATCAACGTGCTGGTGAGAGCCTTCGGCAACGAGGCACTCAAGGGAGGGACCGACCCTCGACACGGCCAGCACACCCCCACAACATGCGGGGACGGCGAGACGCCCAACAGCGCCACGCCACACAAGCCAACGGCCAACCCGAAGCCCGCGCCCCGCCCAGGGCGCCCGCAGACGGCACTGGCCCGAAGCCGACGCGTTACACAGCATGCCTAGGCCGCGACCTTGGTATGTAAGTCCCTTTGAGCGGCATGGGGTGGTGCCGATGACTCGGTACCGCCAGCCCAAGTGATGGAGGCTGCCAGGGCGATGCCGGCTTGGACCGTCGATCCGGACGGAACGCACGGTGAGGTGTTCACCCGCCGCTGGGTGGTCGACTTGATCCTAGACCTGGCCGGCTACCGGACTTCCGCTGACCTGGGAGCTTCGGTGATCGTGGAGCCTGCTTGCGGTGCTGGTGCGTTCCTGGTTCCGATCGTTGAGCGGTTGGTGGAGTCCTGTGCGACGCATGGCCGCTCGGTTGCCGACATGGGGCCGGCCATCAGGGCATTCGATCTCCTTGACCGCAACATCGACGCCGCACGCGAATCTGTATCCGCCCGACTTGTCGAGTTCGGCCAGCCAGCCGATGTCGCCGCGAGCCTTAGCTCGCAGTGGGTCAGCCAAGGGGACTTTCTGCTGGGTGCGGGACTCGACGGGCCCAGGCAGGCCGACTTCGTGGTCGGCAACCCGCCCTATGTCAGGCTCGAAGACGTTCCGGCTGAGGTCAGCGAGGCCTACCGGTCCGAGTGCGCAACCATGCGGGGCCGAGCCGACCTGTACGTCGGCTTCTTCGAGAAGGGCCTGTCGATGCTCGGCCCCGAGGGAAGGCTGGCGTTCATCTGCGCCGACCGCTGGATGCACAACCAGTACGGCGAGCGGCTGCGAGCGCTGGTCGCTTCCGACTACGCGGTGGACACAGTCATGGTGATGCACACCGTGGACGCATTCGAGGACACGGTGTCGGCCTATCCGGCGGTCACCGTGCTGCGCAACGGGTCCCAGGGCCCAGCCCATGTCGTTGAGACCGCAGCCGGCTTTGGCGAGACTGACGCCTGCGTCGTCGCCCAATGGCTTGCCGATAGCCGCGAACCGGCTCCCAGTGGAGGCCGATTCGACGCCGGGACTCTCCAGGGGTGGTTCACCAGCAGCAACCACTGGCCGACGGGGTCGCCTGGCACGCTGGAGTTGATCGCGGACCTGGAGGAGCGTTTCACTCCGTTGGAGGACTGGCGCACAGGCACCCGTGTCGGTATCGGCGTGGCCACCGGCTGCGACGACGTGTTCGTGGTCGAAGACGCGCCCGGCGTGGAGCCCTGCCGCCTGCTGCCAATGCTGACCGCGCAAGACATCGCTTCAGGCAAGCCGCAATGGAGCGGGCGACACCTCGTGAACCCGTGGGAAGAGGGCCGCCTTGTCGATCTCGAGGCTTACCCCGGACTTGGCTCCTACTTACGGCGCCACAGCGGCAGGATCAGAGGGCGGTACGTGGCCCGTAACCGGCCGGCTTCCTGGCACCGCACGATTGATCGAATCGACCCCGAACTGCAGGCGCGGCCGAAGTTGCTTCTCCCCGATCTCAAGTCGGCGGCTCATCCGGTGCTGGACACGGGAGGCTTCTATCCCCACCACAACCTCTACTACGTGGTGTCCGACAAGTGGGACCTAGAAGTGCTCGGGGGACTGCTGCTGTCGGATATCGCCAACCTGTTCGTGGGCGCCTACTGCGTGAAGATGCGCGGCGGCACCTACAGATTCCAGGCCCAGTACCTCCGAAAGATCTGTGTCCCGGCCCCCGACGCCATCGACGCAACTAGCGCGACTGTTCTCGCCGAGGCGTTCAGGCGCCGGGACCGGGCCGCAGCCACCGCAGCGGCCGCCGCGCTATACGGCATCAGCAGGTCCGAACTCCTCGCCGCCGTGGCCTAGCTCTGTCAACGGGCAGCCCGTCGGTTGTCGCGGCTACTCCCCCGCCGACCAGTCAATCTCTGGGTTGGTGGCCATGAACTGAAGACACCTGCCGTGGATGGCCGCCGCGAACGCCTGGAAGCTGACAGACTCTGACGGGAAGCGAACGGCGGCCGAGTCCTTGTCGGCGAGGACCACGCACGCTGCGTCAAGCAGGCGCTCACGGACCATCCGCTCGAAGAAGATCACGTACCGATCCGCATAGCTGGCCTCATTGAAGGCCGGATCGGGCTCCCACACGGCCTTGCGTGGCGAGACCGGGTTGGTGAAGGCCTCGTTGTCCTCCAGCAACATGAAATAGCCCAGCCACGGGCGCAACGGACGGATGATCTCACGCTCCACCGCCTTCCACACATCAACGGCCTGGCCCAGCGCCTCGTCAGTGCGGTTGTTGTAGTTCTGGCCCGGGCTGGTACCCGCCATCGACTTCAACTCGACGATCCCGACTACCCGATCGGCCACCATCACGACGATGTCCCAACTCTTGTCGCGGCGGAAGTAACCGGCGATCGGGCGCCTCTTCACGTCGATCAACCGAGCCGGTATGCCTGCGTCAACGAACACGCTCACCACGAGTTCGTGCAGAGCGTCGAGGTGGCGTCCGCCCGTCACCTCAGCGCGGATGCCAGTGTTCAGGACTCCCCTGCTCTCAGACTCGTCAGCCTGCGAGCGCCGCACCTCCCAATATTCGGCCACAGCAGCCCGCACCGCATCGTTGTAGTCCGGAAGCTGTGAAGGCATACGTCTCCTCAGGTCGGCATCAGTATCCCAGAGAGCCCCCAAGAACCGGCGGACTTAGCGAGCTTCTAGTGTCCTGAGTCTTTAGTTATTGGGGTTGGTTGTGGTATGGTTGGTGTGGCTGTGGGCGGTGATTGGAGGCAGTGGTGGCTAGGGGCCGTCGTGGGGTGGAGGTGGTGCTCGCCGATGAGCAGCGCGAGACGCTGGAGCGGTGGGCGCGGCGCCAGAAGTCGTCGCAGGCTCTGGCGTTGCGGTGCCGGATAGTGCTGGGCGCGGCCGCGGGGGAGACGAACGAGTCGATCGCGGTGTCGCTGGGGTGCAGCGAGGCGACGGTGTCGAAGTGGCGGCGCCGGTTCGCGGGGCGCGGGTTGGGCGGGCTCTGCGACGAGCCGCGTCCGGGCGCGCCGCGCGCGGTGAGCGACGACAAGGTGCAGGAGGTGATCGTCAAGACGCTGGAGTCGGCTCCTGAGGGCGCGACGCACTGGTCGACGCGCTCGATGGCCGCGCAGGTGGCGCTGTCGCAGTCGACGATCTCGAGGATGTGGCGGGCCTTCGGGCTCAGGCCCCATGGCGTGGAGGAGTTCAAGGTGTCGCCGGACCCCCAGTTCATCGACAAGGCGCGCGACGTCGCCGGGCTGTACTTGAACCCGCCGGAGGCAGCGGTGGTGCTCTGCGCGGACGACAAGACCCAGATCCAGGCTCTCGACCGCGCCGCGCCGGTGCTTGCCTTGATGCCGGGTGTGCCCCAGCGCCGAACCCACGACTACCGCCGCTTCGGCACCACCAACCTCCACGCGGCGCTCGACGCCGCCTCGGGCAAAGCCATCTCCTCGATGACCGCGCGCCGCCGCGCCATCGAGTCCCGCAAGTTCTTGGACCTCATCGACAGCGAAGTCCCCGAGGGCCCCAAGGCGCATGTCGTGCTGGACAACTCCTCCACCCACAAGACCCCCGCCATACAGCGCCGGCTGCTGCGCCACCCCCGCTTCAGCTTCCACTTCACCCCCACCTACAGCTCGTGGACGAACCCCGTCGAGCGCTGGTTCGCCGAGCTCACCACCAAATGGATCCGCCGCGGCACCCACCGCAGCACCAAAGAGCTCACCGGCTCCATCCAGCACTGGATCGACCACTGGAACCACAACCCTCGCCCGTTCACATGGCACAAGAGCGCCGACGAGATACTCCACAACCTGGCAACATATCTCCAACGAATTCCTGACTCAGGACACTAGTGGTATATCGTCGAAATGGCTAGGGCAGCGCGGAGGGCTCTAGCCCCAGCTTGAAATGGCTACAGACGCCCCGACCAATTCAGCGACGGACCACTAGGCGGGGGTGAACAGCGTTTCGGGCTGTGGGGGTGCCGCCGGGTTGATCGGATCCGTCTCGGGCTTGTCCGTCGAGGACGGTTCGGGTTGCCTGTTTCGTCGAGGAGGTCCGGGTCCGTGGTCCGGTGGCGGGTCGGGGGCGTGGGCGGGTCCGTGGCGGGTGCGCTCGGGCGGTTTGATGGTGTAGAGGCCGCGTCCGTCGGGAGCTTCCCGCCAGCCGTGGAGGTGCACTTTTTGGTGGCATCCCCAGCACAGCAGCATCATGTTGTCGATGTTCGTCGGCCCGCCTTGCGATACTGCTTGGACGTGGTGGCCCTGGCAGATCCACATGTCGGCTCCGCAGCCACCGCAAGCCCCGTAGCGGGCCCGCAGCGCGTTGGTCTGGGCTTTGGTGGCGACCCGTTTGGAGTGGCCGTGCCATAACGGCACACCCTCGCTGCTGAACACCACTCCTTTGATCCTCGCGTTGCAGAAGTGCTCCTCCAGCACGCTTCGGGGGATCACCTCGCCCCCGGCGATCTCCGCGAACGCCTCGGTGCCGTCAGCGCTGAGATGCTGCACGATGGTGATGTCCGCCGACGGCCGACCACCGCACCCGCACCTGTTGCCAGCCGCGCCGGAACGACTGTCACCGACGCCTGCACCGGACCCGTTCACGTGGCCGCCGCCGCGCTCGCCGGTGTCTGGGCCAGACCCGTCTGCGGCGCCGGCCGCGCCGCTGCGACCCTCGTCTGCGCCTGCACCGGAACCGTTCACGTGGCCACCGCCGCTGTTGTCATTGGGGGACCCGTCTGGGGTGCTGGCCGCCTTGGTGCCGCCGCTGTCATCGTGGGGCTCGTTCGGGGTGGTTGCTGTTTTGGCGTAGATGCTGCCGTGCGAGGTCAGCGTGTCGAGGGCATCGGCCATTCGTTGGTCGAGGGTGCGTTTGTTGTCGTGGGGGTTGCGCAGGTCCAGCCGGCGCAGCCGCTCGGCCTCCAACAAGAACCGTTTGCGTACTTTGGCGCCAGTCACCGGGTCGAGTTCGCCCCGCAGGTGCATCATCCCGTCGTCTCCGTTCCAGATGCCCAGCCGCCGCCGGGCCCGTTGGCGGCGGTACCGCTCCTCGGCGTCGTCGGGCTGGCGGCGAGCCGCCCAGCGGCTTGCCTCGCGGGCGAACTGCTCAGGCGACAGCACCGCTGCCTGCGCCAGCAACTCGGCGTCTTGTTGCACCTGCTCGGCGTCGGTCTTGTCGCTCGTGGCGGCGAGCACCCTGGCGTTGGCCACCGAGATGTCGCCGTTCTCGACCGCGTCGCGCACCGCAGGCAGCCCCTGCAGCTGCTTGACGGTCCTGACATGGCCGGCGGCCTCGCGGCGCGGCAACCCCGCAGCCTGCGCCAGCGCGCCCACACCGCCGTCGCCGTGGCGCTCCCGCGTCGCCAGACCCCCGGCCGTGTCCGCCTGCAACACCGCCAACTGCCCACCGAAGGCCTTGCACTCTCCCAGCACCACCCGCAGATCCCCAGTCGGCGTCGCCGGATCGTTCACCAGCCGGATCAACTCGGCCAAGCCTTCCCGCACCCGTCGTGCTGTGCTCACAACCATGCACACACCCTGCCACAGGGGTATGACATCCATAGACCCTCGCCAAAAAAGTCAACTGATTCCACCGATATCAGCCGAGTCCACCAACACCCACCGCAGCGCAGTGCCACGACAGACAGCCAACGGACACCCACAACACCGAAGGACCCAAACGCCAGATCGAGAAGCCACCCGAGACAGCCGAAAACCCCAAACGCGACTCGCGGCGCCACATAGAGCGGATCGACACCGCCCACGCGACAACCCCCGAGACGACCGGAAGCCCCGGACGCGACTCGCGGCGCCACGTGGGGCGGATCGACGTTGCGCGTGCGACGGCCCCCGAGACGGCCGGAAGCCCCGGACGCGACTCGCGGCGCCACATGGGGCGTTCTGGTTGCCTGCGAGGGTCCCCGAGACGGCCGGAAGCCCCGGACGCGACTCGCGGCGCCACGTGGGGCGGATCGACGTTGCGCGTGCGACGGCCGCCGAGACGGCCGGAAGCCCCGGACGCGACTCGCGGGGCCACATGGGGCGTTCTGGTTGCCTGCGAGGGCACGGGGCTAGTGGTCCGTCGCTGAAATGATCGGGGCGTCCGGAGCGCTCCCAAGCAGGGTCTCGGTCCTGCTGCGCTGCCCTAGCCATTTCGACGACACAGCACTAGCCCGGCCCCGTTCGCCGTCGGCATCGACGACCGCTGTACGGTGGTCACCAATGACCGCAGCGCCTCGCCCTGCCACCGGCGACGACGTCGCCTGCATCGCTGAGTTCTGCCCAGTCGATGATCCCTGCATAACGGAGAACCGGCTGGCCTGCTACGTGCCCGCGCTACGTGGCTATGACGACATGTTCCGTCGGCGGGTCGTGCTGCACGGTTTCGGCACGGTCTGGCGCGACACCAACAACGCAGAGAGGGCCGTGCTCGCCGCGGAAGAGCCCGAGCGCTTCGATGAGCGCTGGGACGCGTTCCTAGCCGCCTAAATCGAGCATTTCTGCGCCTGCGACGGCCTTGAGGCACCGGGATGGACTCGAGCGCCGCAGCGGTATCTGCAGCAGATGTGGTGGTCCCCCGGCTACTTCGACTTCGAGCGCGGCCGTGTCGTCGTCACCAGCCCGCCTGCGTTCTATGCCCACGGCGTCTGGATTGCCGGCAGCGACCTGCTGGTCGTGTGAGCCTACGATGCCGACACCCGAACTGAGCCGCGACGGCCTCCTCGACGCTCTGCGCGAACTCGCCGCCATCATGCAGCTGCGAGGCCAGCACGGCCGCGTCTATGTGGTCGGCGGCGCTGCGATGATGCTCGCCCACTCCGTCAACAGAGCCACCCAGGACATAGACGCCGCGTTCGAAGAGGGCTACTCCGCGATCATCGACGCGGCCCGCGACGTCGGGGAGCGGCGGGGATGGCCACGCAGCTGGCTCAACGAAGGCGCCACCGTCTACATGCCCCGCCGCGACCAGCGCCACGGCAGCATCATCTTCGACCATCCCGCGCTCACCGTCGTCGCCGCCACCGCGGAGCACATGCTGGCCATGAAAGCCACAGCCGCCCGCCAACTTCGCCAACTACCGAATCCGCGCCCTGCTCTACGCCGACAGACCCAACTGGGCGCTGCTCGACACCCTCACCCCGACCTGAAACGCGGAGAGCCAGCAAAGCCGACAGCACCAGGGAGCGACGCCGAGGAAGCACGGCAACCCGCCAAGCGCAGCCACCGAAGCAGACCGCCCACCGCGGCTGCCGACAGCGGCAACACGGCGCACGTCCCACGACACCGCGCCCAGACGCCGAAGCGAGAACCCGCACAGCACCGAGGCCAGGGCACCCCAACCGTTCACGGTGCCCGACCAGCGGCCGGCGAAAGCCAACCGCTACCAACAAGATGAACGGTCAGAGTTCGTGGGCTGGGGGTTCGGGCTGGGGTGGGCGTGGCCGCTGCCCGGACTGCAGGGCCCAGTCGAGGACGGCGCGTCGGCGTGCGGAGAGGTGACTGGCAGCGTCTGTGAGGTGGTGGCTGAAGGCGGGGTCGGGGTCTGTGGGCGGCGGGCTGGTGGCGAGTCGGGCGATGCGCAGGGTTTCCTCGTAGGTGACGGTGGGGGAGTAGCGCTGTTTGTGGTAGCGCAGGCCGTCTTCGATGGTGCAGGCTCCGGTGCGGTCCATGGCGGCGATGTCGATGTAGTCGCGGCCCTGTTGGCGGTGCTGGATCACGTCGAGTTTGGTGGCCATGAGATCCGGGATCGATCCGATGGCGATGCCGTCGACGACGCTGGGAGCAGCGAGTTGGGTGGCGTGGCCGGCGCCGAAGCCGCGGAGGTCTCTCATGACGGTTACGGGTACGCCGTCTAAGGCGACTTTGGCGATGTGTTCGCGATCGTCGTCTTTGTAGGCGGCCCGGGCGGCCGCTGACAGCAGCTTGGCCGCGACCGCACGCGAGTCGAAGGGTTGCAGGGTCATGAAGTCGAGGTCGTGGCTGTGGCGGTGCCGCAGCACCATGGCGACCGCAGTGCCGCCCATCAGAACGCAGTTGAGACCCTCCAGGGTGGCGGCGAGGCGGGGCCACGCCGCGATCATGTTGTCGTTGAGGACGTCGCTGTAGTCCCCGATGACGGTCAACTCAGCGCCTCGATGGCTGTGGCGAGGCGGGGCCACGCCGCGATCATGTTGTCGTTGAGGACGTCGCTGTAGTCCCCGATGACGGTCAACTCAGCGCCTCGATGGCTGTGGCGAGGCGGGGCCACGCCGCGATCATGTTGTCGTTGAGGACGTCGCTGTAGTCCCCGATGACGGTCAACTCAGCGCCTCGATGGCTGTGGCGAGGCGGGGCCACGCCGCGATCATGTTGTCGTTGAGGACGTCGCTGTAGTCCCCGATGACGGTCAACTCAGCGCCTCGATGGCTGCGGCGATCAGCTTCGGGGCTTCGGAGCTGGGGTCGGGATAGCGGCTGTGGCATGCGACGAGCTGCTCGGCAGTGAAGCTCGACAGCACCCAGGATCTCGCCTCGGAGTCGAACGACTCGATCAGGCGGCAGCCCACCAGCGTGGCGTCGCGGGGCAGACGCAGATCGGCAGGGTCTGATCCCGAACAGAAGTGGTGCCAGAACTCATCGGGCACCGGGCCTTGGGGGCCACGACGCTGGGCGGAGTCGGGTAGGGGCACATCCGCCATCAGCGCTGCGGTGGCCGAAGCGCTGGCAAGGCGCCAGAACACGATGTGCTCATGTTGGCCCCGCGTCGGCGGGGTCTCCTCGCTAGACACCACGAGCCCGACATCGAGAAGCTGTCTCAGGGCTGCCGCAGCAGTTGTGGCGTCGAGGCCGGCGCGATGCGCGACCGCAGCTTCAGCGGCGCCGCGTGGCCACAGGCGCAGCACCGACAGGATCGCTCTCTCGCGGGGCTCCAGAGCTTCTGCCGGAGAAGCCGCGGGGGCGGTGATCGTCGTCATGTCGGTGGGGCTTGCCACAGCGTCGAGAGTAGTTGCCGCGGGTGACAGCGGCGATGGCGGTTCCGACACCGGATGCCGGAGTCCTGCCGCGTCCTTGTTCGGCGTGGCCGTGCGTGCTTTCTCGATGACCGTTTCGGGCCTGGGCATCCGATCACGCCTGGGGGCGTTTGGCGATCCACTCGTCAATGTCGTGGGCGAGCCAGCCGACTGTGTTGGCACTGAGTTGGATGGGCTGGGGGAACTCACCCGCTCGCCGCATTCGCCAGATCGTTGTTCTTGAGAGATTCAACAGGGCTACGAGGTCAGCGACCCGCAGAATCCAGAGTTCGGGATGAACCGCTTCGGTATGGTCTAATTCATAGGTCTTGTTTGCGCGGCGGCAGCACCCTACAGCACCGAGTCCACCGTATCAAGAGGCCCCCGAGCGCCCGACGGCAACAGCGCTCAACTCGAGCCGGCGTGCCGCGATCCAGCGCACAGCGCGCTCTTCTTGCGGCTGCACGTCGCGAGTCGGAACTGCCCGATCCAGCGGCTGTTCGCCATGCACGGCGCTGCACCATACATGTGGGGTGTGACAAGGCAAGGCCCGCGCAATCATCACGTTGCAAAAGGAAGCCAGCCGCGGCTCCTGGGTTTCCCCAGTGACCCTCTTGGATGCGTGGGGCGCTGATGATGGGGACGCGCTCGTTGCGTCATGGGCGGCGGTTGGGCTGCGCTGTTGGCGGCGCGGCGGGCCGCGCCGCCGGGCAGGCGGCGTCTACTCTTCTCGGCGTGATTGACCGTGCACAGCCAGCGGCTCAGCCCACCGCGGGGCCAAGCATGTGCGGTGATTGTGGCGCTGAGATGGTGCTGCGCACCGCGAAGCGAGGCCCCAACGCTGGCCGTGAGTTCTGGGGATGCAGCCGCTATCCGGCCTGCACGAGCACTCGGTCTCAAGACCGGTCGGGCACAGACGATGCTGCTTCTGGTGGCGAATCGTCACGCTTCGGGGCTTCGTCGGCTGCTGGGAGTCGTAGCTGGCGGCGGGTGGTGTGGAGCGACGCGACTTCAGCGGCTGAGCCGCAGCCCTACAACTTCGCGGGTCGTAGCTGGCGGCGGGTGGTGTGGAGCGACGCGACTCTGGCCCGGCCGGGCTGGCGGTGCCACTACGCGTCGGCAGGAGTTTCGCTGAGGTCGGTGCCGTCACCGGTGTGGCGGCGTACGACCAACTGCTGGGTGGGGTCCAGCGCCGAGCGGCGGCCCCCGCAACAAGAGACGGTCGCGGCGGTTGTCGGCGTGATGCGCAAGCTGCTGGCCCGCGGGTTGTGCCCGCCGATGCACCCTGACGCTGAGCGGCTGCTGCTACATCGTTGCGGTCTGCATGTGTGTGACGCCGCGGATGGGGAGGTGGCTCCGCGGCTAGCCGATCCGTTGCGGTTGCGGGCAGACGATCTGGCTACAGCGCCCGGCGGCTTGGGCCGGTTCGACGAGAGTCTGGTTGATTCGCCCGCTGAGAGGGCTCTGGTCGAGTGGCTGCAGGAGCATCATCCGCGGTGTGTGGCTGGACTGACGCCGCAGGCGTCCCTTGACATGCTCGCCGCAGCGTCACGCGCCGACGACATGCCCTCCGACGAAGCCGGGCAGGGCCGCCGTTGCGACTTCCTGCTCGCCGGCCCACACGCCGCCGCGGCGGTCGTCGAGGTTGACGGTGCTCAGCACGCGCACCAGCGAGCTGTGGACGCTGCTCGGGACCGACTGATGCGCGCGGCCGGGCTGCCGACGATACGGATACCAGCATCTGAGGTGTTCGCTTCCGCAGGGTCAGGGCTGGATGCGCTGCGACAGCATCTGGATGCCTCGGCGCCGTCGGGAGGCGCTGTGGGTGGTCGTTTGATGGCTGGGGGTGGTCGTTTGATGTGGGCGGCGGTGCAGACGCATCGGCTGGTGCTCGCCATGTGCGAAGCGATCGCCTCCGGTTGGCTCAGCGGCGACCGGTGGGATATCCGTGTCGATGACCCCACCGGCGCTGCGCCGCGGCTGCTGGGCCCGTACCTGGAGATGGTCGACGCGTTGGACATGCTGTGGGGCGGCGGCGCTGTGATGCCGGCTGCGGTCGGGCTGCACGGCCGCACCAGCAGCATCACTTGGCGGCGGGCAGCCGACTGCGAGTGGACGGCCCACGAAGCATCCGGGGCGGATCCTCCGGCCGTGTCGGTGGATGTGGAGGTGCGGCTTGAGCCCGGCAACGGCCCGGCCGCGGAACTGCCCGACGACGACTGCGCAGCGCCGCGGGTCTTGGTCCGGTCGGCGTGGCTGCCGATGCCAACCGCCGACCTGGTAGAGCAGACACCGCAACGCATCGAGCCGTTCACCGGCGCCGGCGAGTCCCGCATAGCGGTTCGGGCGCTGATGCGGGGCCTGTTCGCGGTGGCCGAACCCCGCCCGGGTCAGGTAGAGGCGATCACTGAGACGCTGGCCGGGCGAGATTGCGTGGTGCTGCTGCCTACCGGCGCCGGCAAGAGCCTCATCTATCAACTGGCGGGGTTGTGCAGCCCGGGCCGCACACTGGTCGTGGACCCGTTGGTCTCGCTCATCGACGATCAGGTCGAGTCGCTGGCCCGCCATGGCATCACCCGTGCTGTTGGCGTGACACAGCAGACAGCCCGCACCGCTGACGTCGCTGACGCTCATTTCGTGTTCGTGTCCCCGGAGCGTCTGCAACGGCAACGGTTCCGTGACGATCTCGCTGAGCAGAGCGCCGAGGTGCCGGTCAACCTGGCCGTGGTCGACGAAGCGCATTGCGTGTCCGAATGGGGTCACGACTTCCGTCCCGCTTACCTCAACTTCGGGGCTGTGCTGCGACGGGTCTGCGCCGGGGCGCTGGGCCCACCGCCGATCTTGGCGTTGACCGGCACCGCGTCGCAGGCGGTCCGCAACGACATGCTGTTCCAGTTGGGGATCGACACGATCACCGACAACACCATGATCCGGCCGCAGTCGCTGGACCGCCCCGAGTTGGCGTTCCATGTGGTCGTCACCGACCCTGCTACGGCTGCCGCGAGGCTGCGAGCCGAGCTCCGAGGTATGCACGCCCGCTTCGGTGAGCTAGCCGAGTCGTTCTATGAGCCGGGCCGCGGCCTCGACACATATAGCGGGATCGTGTTCTGCCGGACGGTGAACGGGCATCGAGGCATCAACGCCACCCGTGACAAGGTCGCGGCGGTCACCGGCGAGACGGTGCGGTTCGCGGGCGACAAACCCAAAGACACCGGGTGGTCGCAGTGGCGCGACGAGAAGGCTCGCAACGCCCGCCGTTTCAAAGACAACGACGCGACGGTGATGGTGGCCACCAAGGCGTTCGGGATGGGCATAGACAAACCGAACGTGCGGTGGGTCCTGCACTACGGACTGCCGTCCTCGGTCGAGAGCTACTACCAGGAAGCCGGCCGTGCCGGCCGCGACGGCAGAGCAGCGCAGTGTGTGCTGATCCTCACCGAGGCAAGCGCCGTTGCCAGCCGCCGTCGCCTCGACACCGCCTCGAATCTCAAAGGGGGCGGCGGCGAGCGCGACGACATCGCGACCGCGCTGTGGTTCCATAGCCAGTCGTTCCCGGATCCCGACAAGGAGCTTCAGGAGGTGCTGCGGGCCTATGACCAGATCGAATCCGGCGGTATTGCTGTCGCGTTGGGCCGCGGAGAGGATCGTGTTGACGAACGGGCGCTGCATCGTCTCGCCGTGCTGGGCGTGATCGCCGGCTACACCATCGACGGCCCGCCGCGAGCGTCCAAAGCGACCGTGCGGTACAGCGACCCCGCGCCCGAGCAGGTGCTCGAGCATCTGCTCAGCTACATCGACCGGACCCAGCCCGGCCGGGGCACCGCCGTGCGCTCTGGGCTGGGGCTCCCTTTCGCCACCACCCGGGATGCCGTGTCAGGATGCACGCGGGCGCTGCTCGGCCTTGTCTACGAGACGATCGCCCAGGCCCGGCTTCGCAGCCTTCGCGAGATGTGGCTCTGCGCGTCCGACGCTTCCGGCAACGGCGGCGACACCATCCGTCGCCGGGTGCTGGACTATCTCAGCGAAGGCGACGCCTCCGTCGCGCTGCAACAGCTCACGCAGAAACCCGAGTTTAGCTTCGACGACTGGATCCCCCAGTGGAAGCAGATCACCAACCAGCAGACAGCAACAGAGTGGCGGTCATCGGCCGGCAGGCTGCTGGGCTCCTATCCCGACCACCCCGGACTGCTGGCGACACGCGGGCTCACAGAAGCGCTGCTGGCCCGCGGCGACCCCGCTGAGTGCGAACCGTCGCTGCGGCGCTGCCTGCATGAAGCCAGCACCGCCTACTCCACAGGCGACGCCGACATCGCAGCGTTCGTGCGATGGATGCTCGACCACCTGTTCGTCAGCGACAGCAGCGAGTCATCGCCTCTGGCTGCGCTGGCAGCCGATGGATGCATGGGCAGCGCCGGGCTTGCCGCCGCCGTTGTCGCCGCCGCCCGCAACACCCCCGCAGAGAAGACCGCTCGACGGTGGAGCCTCACCAACCGCCATCTCAGCCCGACCATCTCAGCCCGAGTTCTCACAGACACCATGTCCGACCTCACCGCGGTGGCGCAGACCGCGATCAACAAGTACACGCAAAGGAGCAGCCGATGACCGACACTTCCACAGAACACGCCCCGCCAGCACCCGCCCCGGCACCCCCGTCGCCATCCGATGCTGGGATACAGCAGCTCCATGCCCGCCTCGGCGAGGCAGTCGACACCGTCGGGGAGCTCCAACAGCGCCTCGCGGCGCTTGCCGCAGCCGAGGAGAAGGACCGCGTCACCGCCGCCACACTGCATGAGGCCGCCGCACAGCTACAGGCGTGCATCGCCCAGATCCACGCCGTGACCAAGACCGCCCTCACAGCGCTCCCTGATCTTCAGTCAGCGTTGCGGCAAGCGGGAGCGTTCTTGGCTGCCACCGACCTGAGCCGGATCGCCGCCGAGATGGCCGAAACCCGCGAGATGATCCGCGCCACCCTCGACGACCGCATCCGCGGCACCGAGCAGGAACGCGAGATCGCCCAGCGGGAGCTGGAACATATCCGCAGCCGAGCAGCGAGGCTGCCAGCCCGGCACCGCCGCAGTCTCGAAATCGACTGAACAAGACCGCTGTGGCCTAGCTGCAGGACATCGCGACGGGTTTGTCCATGCCCGCGCACGCCGATGGCCGTGGATCGGGTCGGGTCGGGTGTGGCTTGGGCGCTGCGGCAGGGGCAGGTGCCGCCCCCGGGGCCGTGGTCGTGTTCTGTTGGCCGCAGATCGTCTGGGTGAAGGGGCAGGGGCAGGCGCCGCCCCCGGGGCCGCTGCCGTGTTCTGTTGGCCGTCGCGGGCCTCCGGCGGACGGTCGGGCGCGCCAAGCACGACGTGACCGCCTATCCTCATGTCGCCGGGACTCGCCGCTCCGGCGCTGACCGGTCCGCCCGCAACCGCCGATGGGAACGCCAAGTGGTCGAGGTACCCGAGTATCTGCTCGAACGCTCGCGTCAGCGGCGGGCCGAACTGACCGGCGCCGAACCGCCCGCCGACGGCAGCGCCGGGTCCGCCGCCGAGGCACCGCTGCCGGCCGCCTCCTCGGCCGCCGCTCCCGCGCTGTCGCCGGCCGCTCCCGCTCCCGCTCCGCTCCCCGAGCCGGTTCCGCCGCCGCCTCCCGAGCCGGACCCGCCTTACGTGCAGGCTGCCCTTGCCCGCAAACGGATGCCGTACTGGGCCGCGTCGGTGATGGTGTTCCTGCCGGTCTGGGCCATCTTCTACGTGGGAATGCTGGAGCCGCCCGACTCCGAGGAGTTGGTGCTGGCCGACAACGGCGCCACCGTGTACAGCACGTGCGCGTCGTGCCACGGCGCCGACGGTTCGGGCGCGGCCACAGGCCGCCGACTCAACGACGGGGAGGTGCTTCTCACTTTCGGGCCGGCGCCCGGCTTCGACGGTCTGGCCCACCACCTGTCGTGGGTGTATCTGGGCACGGCCGGCACCGCGCGTCTGGGGCTCGACTTCTACGGCAACCCGGACCGGCCCGGCGGCCAGCGCGAGGTGGACAGCTTCGCCAGCGGCATGAGCGGCTTCTCGAATCTGAGCCTGGAGGACCTGGCCTCGGTGGTGTACTACGAGCGGGTGGTCCACGGCGGCCTCGACGCTGAGACCGCCGCGCTGGAGGAGGAGATGCTGCTCGCTCTGGTGGCCGACGCCCCTTCCTTCGAGACCGGCTCGCCCGACGAGATCAGCGCCCTGCTGGCGGCGTCAGCCGAGGGTCACGGCGTCGATCTCGCCGCGGGCGGCTAGTCGCCAGGACCGGCGGAGGCCGCCCCCCGATGGTCGCCGACGACATTGCTGCGGCGGGTTCCGCGGTGGTCGGTGACATGGCGGCGGGTTCCGCGTTGGTCGGTTCTGCTGCGGCGGGTTCCGCGGTGGTCGGTGACATGGCGGGGGGTTCTGCTGCGGCGGGTTCCGCGGTGGTCGGTGA
This sequence comes from Acidimicrobiales bacterium, assembly GCA_965116865.1. GTDB lineage: Bacteria > Actinomycetota > Acidimicrobiia > Acidimicrobiales > Aldehydirespiratoraceae > Aldehydirespirator. The sequence continues at coordinate 2,658,554 of OZ220727.1, forward strand.
CATGGCGGCGGGTTCTGCGTCGGTCGGTTCTGCGTCGGTCGGTTCTGCGTCGGTCGGTTCCGTGGGGGCCGGTGACATAGGGGTCGGTTCCGCGTCGGTCGGTGACATGGTGGCCGGTTTCGCGGGGGATGGTTCTGCGGCCGGCGACATAACGGCCAGTCCTGAGTGGGCCGCGCTGGTTCGTCACGCACGCGAGCTGAGGACGGACGGTGTGAGCCTGGCCGCGCTGTTCGAGGCCGACCCCGACCGGGCCCGGCGATGCACTTCGGCGGTGGGCGACCTGGTGATCGACTGGTCCCGGCACTTGGTGACCGATACCACGGTGGAACTGCTGCTGGCCCTGGCCGAGCGGGCCGGGGCGGCGGCGCGGATCGAGGCGATGCTGGCGGGCGAGCCGATCAACACCACCGACGGGCGCGCCGTTATGCACACCGCCCTGCGGGCCCGACCCGGCGACGCGGCGATGACGGGCGGGGTGGACGTGGCGCCCGCCGTCGCCGCCGAGCGTGAGCGGACGGGCGCGCTGGTCCGGGCCCTGGCCGCGGCGCAGCGGCGAGGAGCGACGGGGCTGCCGATCCGCACGGTGGTGAACATCGGCATCGGCGGTTCGCAGCTGGGGCCGTCCATGGCCCACGAGGCGCTGGCAGCGTTCCGTTCGGGCGGCGTCGAGTGCCGGTTCGTGTCGAACGTTGACCCGGCCGCACTGGCGGCGGGCCTCGATGGCCTCGACCCGGCCGAGACGCTGTTCGTGGTGGTGTCGAAGGGGTTCGCCACCGCCGAGACGCTGGCCAACGCCCGGGCCGCCCGAGCCTGGGCCGCGGCTGCGCTGGGCGCGGAGGCCGCCGCAGGCCATTTCGTGGCGGTCACCGCCAACCGGGCCGGGGCGATCGAGTTCGGCATCGCGCCCGACGACGTCTTCGCTACCTGGGACTGGGTCGGCGGCCGCTTCTCGATGGCGTCGTCGGCGGGTCTGACGCTGATGGCGGCCGTCGGCGAGGAGAACTTCGCGGCGATGCTGGCCGGCATGCGCGTCGTCGACGAGCACTTTGCCGCGGGCCCGTCGACCAGCGCCCCGATGCTGCTGGGCCTGGTGTCGGTGTGGTACCGCAACTTCTGGGGTTTCCAGACGCGGGCGGTGGTGCCGTACTCGCAGCGGCTTCGGTCGTTTCCGGTGTGGTTGCAGCAGGTGATCATGGAGTCCAACGGCAAGCGGGTCCGTCTCGACGGCAGCCCGGTGGGCTGCGAGACCGCCGAGACCGTGTGGGGCGGGGTGGGCACCGACAGCCAGCACTCCTTCCATCAGTTGCTGCATCAGGGCACGGCTGTCGTGCCCGTCGACTTCGTCGTGTTCGCCCGCGCCGACGCCGACACCGTCGACGTTGCCGGCGCCGCGGAGCGCCACGAGGCGCTGGTGGCCAACTGCTTCGCCCAGGCCGCCGCGCTGGCGTTCGGCTCTCCGTCTGCGGCGGGAGACGATCCCCATCGCGTGATGCCCGGCAACCGCCCGTCGACAGTGATCCTGGCGCCCGAGCTGACACCGTCGGTGCTGGGCCAGCTGGTCGCCCTCTACGAGCACCAGACGGCGGTGCAGGGAGCGGTGTGGGGCATCAACAGCTTCGACCAGTTCGGTGTGGAGCTGGGCAAGACCCTTGCTGACGTGATCGCCGCCGACCTTCGGGCCGGCGCCGCCTTCGCCGACACCGACCACGATTCGTCCACCAAGTCGCTCCTAGCCCACTACCACCGACTCAGGAGCGGGTGACCTCCCTCCAACGAGTCGCCGGCAGTCCCCGCCCGCCCACGATCGAGAGAGCGCAGCAACGGCGTCTTCTGGAGATCCGGTCGCTCGGCACCGAACTCGCCTCAGCCCTTGAGGGCAGCCTGGAGAATTGCTATTGGAGATCCGGTCGCTCGGCACCGAACTCGCCTCAGCCCTTGAGGGCAGCCTGGAGAATTGCTATTGGAGATCCGGTCGCTCGGCACCGAACTCGCCTCAGCCCTTGAGGGCAGCCTGGAGAATTGCTATTGGAGATCCGGTCGCTCGGCACCGAACTCGCCTCAGCCCTTGAGGGCAGCCTGGAGAATTGCTATCACCCAAACCTCAGTTGGCAGCGCCAGAAGGCAGTCGATCTGCACTTCGCGACGGAGCCTCAGCATCCGAGGCCGCGGACGCGGGTCTTGTCGGGGTCGTAGAACGGGTACTGCACGACCTCGGCCTCGATCCGCTTCTCGTGGCCGTCGAGCTTGCCGACCTCCACCGCCGTGCCGATCTCGGCGTGCTCCACCGCCATGCGGCACAGGGCGATGTTCTTGCGCAGTACCGGCGAGACGGTGCCGCTGGTGATGAAGCCCACCTGGTTGCGACCGGCGTACACGCCGTTGCCGTGGGAGGCGGGCTCGCCTCCATGCACCTCCAGGCCCACCAGCCGCCGCTGCGGGTTGTCACGGCGCCGCAGGAGGGCGTCGCGGCCGATGAAGTCGTCCTCCTTCGTCTTGAGCGGCACGGTGAAGCCGATTCCGGCCTCGTAGGGGTCGGTCTGATCGCAGAACTCGTACCCGGCGAAGATGAGGCCAGCCTCGATGCGCAGGACGTCGAGCGCGGACAGGCCCATCGGCACCAGGCCGTGGGAGGCGCCGGCTTCGAAGATGGCGTCCCACACCGCGGGCGCGTCCGACGGGTGGCAGAACACCTCGTAGCCGAGCTCGCCGGTGTAGCCGGTGCGCGACACCACCAGCGGGATCCCGTCGTGGTCGCCGATACGGGCGATGGTGAACCGGAACCATCCCAGTTCCGTGATCGTCGGCTGGTCGGGACGGGTCCAGATCACCTGCTCCAGAATGCGGCGGCTGTTGGGCCCTTGGACCTGGAGATTGTGGAGCTGCTCGGTGGAGCTGCGCACCCATGCCTTCAGCCCCAGGCGCTGGGCCTGCTCCCGCAGCCAGACGCCGCTGTAGCCCAACTGGCCGCCGATCCAGCGGAAGTTCTCGCGTCCGAGCCGGAACACGGTGCCGTCGTCGATCATGCCGCCGGTGTGGTGGCACATGGCCGTGTACGACACTTGGCCGTCGGCGAGTTTGCGGACGTTGCGGGTGACGCAGGTCTGCATCAGCAGCTCGGCGTCGGGGCCGGTGACCTCGTACTTGCGCAGCGGGGAGAGGTCGATGGCCGCCGCGGCCTGCCGGCAGGCCCAGTACTCGGCGACAGGCCCGTGGGCCGTGTAGGAATCGGCCAGCCAGTAGCCGCAGTACTCGCTGAAACTGCGGGTCAAAGCCGCGGTGCGGGGATGGAACCCCGTCTCCTTCGTCAGTTGGGCCTCGGAGTCTGCGGTCATGCGGATCGCCGTCGCTTTCTTGAACCGGTTGGCAGAGGGATAGACCCGCACCGCGATGTCGGTGGGGTTCCAGGCGTTGGCCGCGTCGATGTCGTCGGGGCATGAGGTCGACACGCACACCAGGTCCTCCAAGGCTCGCAGCAGGACGTAGTCGCCCGGACGGGACCACGGCTCGTCGAGATAAATCTGGTTGTGGTCGTCGAGGTTGGTGTTGTAGAAGAAGTTGATGGCCTCCCAGCCCCGGCGGCGGGCCACTCCGTAGAGGTCGAGGACGTCGTTGATGTTGTCGGTGCAGTTGACGTGGCCGGGATAGCCCAGATCCTCGTAGTAGCGGGCGTTGCAGGCGGTGTTGAAGGTGTCATGGCGGCCCACGGTGTCCTGCACGACCTCGACGAGGGGCCGCATCTTGGCGTTGAAGAACTTCGAGTAGAGACCGGGTGTCGGACAGGTCGCTCCCATGAGGGTGCGGGTGATCGTGGCGTCGAGGCAAGCGTCTAGCCCGGCGTCGAGATCGGCTGCCGCGAAGCATTGGAAGTCGGAGCATTGCCGGCCCTCCACGTCGACGACCTGGAACCAGTCACCCTTGGCGACCTCGTAGGCCCTGGCGGTGCTGTTCTCGATGATGAAGTCCTGGCTGGGCTCGGCCAGCGGCGCGGGCAGAAGGGGCTCGACCTCGGCGCCGCCGCGGTAGCTGCGGTGGACGTAGGCGATCAGGTCGGTGGGGGGCGAGCCGCCGTGGGCCGACATCGGCACGCCCGGCGCGGCGACCACGCAGGCGACGTCGACGCAGGCCGCCACCCGGGCCTGAGCGCCCGGGGCGGTGTCGTCGCCGAGGACTCGCAGAGGGGCGGCAGCCTGCACCGCGGCCAGGTTCACGCCGACGCGCTCGAGCCCGGCCCGCACCCGCCGGGCGTCCCGCAGAGGCGCCGAGAGCATGCCCGCCGCAGCGGGCGCCTCGCCGGATGCCGCGCCGCGGCCGCCGCCGTCCCCGGAGGCGTCGACGGGTCCGAGCAGCCCTCGGTCGGATCGGCCGGCGGCATCGAAGGCCACTAGCTCGCAGGGCTGGCGCCCCTCGGGATCGACGACCTCCAGCTCGTCGCCCGCCGCGAGCGCGAGGACCGTGGCGCCCCCACCGGTCACCCGGTAGCGCTCAACCCTCGGTCCAAGCATCAACAGCCCCGAAGCCGGCCCCTTCGGCTGTTGCGGAGCGGTCGTGGATGGTGCCACCGTCGTCTCCCGAGACACGGATCAGGTCCGGCCAGTCTCGCCGCGGCGTTGTCAGGACGCAACCGGGCTCGTTCCGCTGGGGCCGCGTTGCGGGCTGGGCTGCGTTCGGCGGGGTGTGCGGCGTTGTCAGGACGCAACCGGGCTCGTTCCGCTGGGGCCGCGTTGCGGGCTGGGCTGCGTTCGGCGGGGTGTGCGGCGTTGTCAGGACGCAACCGGGCTCGTTCCGCTGGGGCCGCGTTGCGGGCTGGGCTGCGTTCGGCGGGGTGTGCGGCGTTGTCAGGACGCAACCGGGCTCGTTCCGCTGGGGCCGCGTTGCGGGCTGGGCTGCGTTCGGCGGGGTGTGCGGCGTTGTCAGGACGCAACCGGGCTCGTTCCGCTGGGGCCGCGTTGCGGGCTGGGCTGCGTTCGGCGGGGTGTGCGGCGTTGTCAGGACGCAACCGGGCTCGTTCCGCTGGGGCCGCGTTGCGGGCTGGGCTGCGTTCGGCGGGGTGTGCGGCGTCGTCAGGGGATTATACGGAAAGGTGCCAAGTGTGAGGTCAGAGGCCACATCCCCGTGTCGCACCCCCTCGGTACTGTATGGTCATGGCACACAACGCACCCGGCAAGCACTTCCGCAGGGGCCTCTCGCTCGCTCAACTGTTCACCATGTTCCCCGACGACAAGACAGCCGAGCAGTGGTTCGTCGACCGTCGCTGGCCCGAAGGGGTACGGTGCCCGCACTGTGACCACGACAACATCCAGGACGGCGCGGCCCATCGCAACCAGCGGTTCCGGTGCCGCGGCTGCCGCAAGCGGTTCAGTGCCCGCACGGGCACGGTGCTGGCCGACTCGAAGCTCGGGTTCCAGACGTGGCTGGTGGCGATCTACCTGCTCACCACCGGCCTCAAGGGGGTCAGCTCGATGAAGCTGCACCGCGACCTGAACGTGACGCAGGCGACGGCGTGGCATCTGGCGCACCGCATCCGCAAGGCATGGGCCTCCGGCGAGAACGACCTGGAGCCGTTCCTGGGGCCGGTCGAGGCCGACGAGACGTTCGTGGGCGGCAAGGCCAAGAACATGAGCCACGCCCGCCGCGAGGCCACCATCGCAGGCCGCGGCCCGGTCGGCAAGACTGCCGTCGTCGGGGTTAAGGACCGGGCCACCGGCAAGGTCGCCGCCGCTCCCGTCGCGGACACGTCGGCTTCGACGCTGGTGCCGTTCGTGGCCGAGCGTGCGTCGGCAGGTGCGGACGTGTTCACCGACGAGCACCGCTCCTACAAGCCGCTCGCCAGCCTGGGATACTGCCACGCCGCGGTGGCCCACAGTGTGCGGGAGTTCGCTCGCGGTCCGGTCTACACCAACGGCATCGAGAGTCTGTGGTCGATGTTCAAGCGCGGCTACACCGGCACCTACCACCAGATGACGGAGGCGCATCTGCACCGCTACGTCAACGAGTTCACCGGCCGTCACAACATCCGTCCGCTGGACACGCTGGACCAGATGGGTTCTGTCGTGGAGGGGACGGTCGGCAAGCGGCTCCGCTACGCCGACCTGGTGGCGGCATGAGGGCAGCCGAGTTCTTCGCCGGCATCGGACTGGTGCGGGCGGGACTGGAGGCCGTCGGCGTCTCCACTGTGTTCGCCAACGACATCGACCCGCACAAGGCTGCGATCTACCGGGCCAACTGGGGCAGCGGCGAACTGGTGGTGGACGACATCCGCAACCTGCGCGGCGACGACATCCCGACCGTGGAGGTCGCCACCGCATCGTTTCCATGCACCGATACGAGCGTCGCGGGCAACTACGCTGGACTCAACGGCGAACAGTCGGGGCTCATCACCGAGTTCGGCCGCATCCTCACAGAGATGGGCACCCGACGGCCGGACGCCGTGATCGTCGAGAACGTGCCGGGGTTCTTGACCGTCAACGACGGCCAGGACTTCGCTCATGTCTGCGGGATGCTGGAGGCGCTGGGCTACAGCGTGTCGTCCGTCGTCGTCAATGCGTCCTCGTTCCTGCCGCAGAGCCGCGCCCGTGTGTTCCTGCTGTGCGCTCTCGGCTCCCAGCCGGTCATCCCGGAGCCGCCCGCCGTCACCACCCGGCGGCTGGCGGACGTGGCCAGCGCGGACGGTGACTGGTGGTCCCCGGAACGCACGGCGGCGTTCCTGGACACGTTGTCGCCGGTGCAGCGCCAGCGCATCGACACCTACCGCCAGAGCCTCGACGTGCGCTGCCTGGGGGCCTACCGACGCACACGCCACGGCTCAGCGGTGTGGGAGGTCCGAAGCGACGAGCTGGCCGGAGCGCTACGGACGCCCCGCGGCGGCTCGGGACGGCAGGCAATCGTTAGGGTGGGTAGGGGCAGTTTCGCAGTGCGGTGGATGGACGTTGGCGAGTATGCCCGCCTCCAGGGTGCCGAGATACTGATCTTCGATGCCGTGTCGGAGCGGCAGGCCATGTTCGCCCTCGGCGACGCGGTGTGCGTGCCCGTCATCGAGTGGCTGGCCCGGAACTGGCTGAGCGCCGTTGTCCGAGCCGCCGCCTGAGGTTGCCGCCCTGTACATCGGGGTGCGGCGGCTGTTCGACCTGACTGACGCGACTGGCCGCAGGGTGGGCGACTGCACTCGCGGTGTGTACCTGTTCATTGACTACGACGGGGAGCCGATCTATGTCGGCCAGACGGCTGAGAAACTCCGATCCCGGATCGGTCGGCACCTAACGAACCAGCGCACGGACGCGGTGGTCAACCGGGTGCTTGACCCGTTCGAGGTCGCAGAGATCGAGATGTGGCCGTTCTGGGACCTGGAGGGGAACGATCCGGGCGACATCCTGGACCGGGCCGAATACACCGTCTACACGCGGGCCCTCGCGGCGTCGCGGTTCTCGGCGGTGCTCAACGAGGGCGATATCCCGGCCGTCGAGTTGATCGACCTGCCGCCGTCGGTGCGCGGCCCGATCCTCGGTGTCGACGAGCGAATCAGTCGGGAGCATCCCGACCTGCGGCTGGCACGGCGAGCGCGCACCATCGCTGACTTGGCACGGGTCATCAGCGAGCGCCAGGTCGGCCTCGGCATCCGCCGAACCCTGTGGGTACAGTCACAGCGATTGGAACATCTGGCCCGCTCGCGGCTGGACGAGTTAGGAGACTCACCATGACCAACGACCCCAAGACCGAGCAACCGACCCGCGAGCAACTGGAGGAAGACCTGTCGATCCCGGCCAGCTTCGATGGGGTCATAGACGCCATCATCGCCGGTCACGGCACCGACGACGGCGACTGAAGGCCCGCCCGTTGGCACCATTCCGTATAAACCCCCGTCGTTAGGACGCAACCGGGCTCGTTCCGCTGGGGCCGCGTTGCGGGCTGGGCTGCGTTCGGCGGGGTGTGCGGCGTCGTTAGGACGCAACCGGGCTCGTTCCGCTGGGGCCGCGTTGCGGGTCTGCCTGCCCGGGCTCTGGTCAGCGCCGCCGGCCGAGAGGTCCTGACAGGCCCTTCCCGCCGGTGTCGTCCCCGGGCGCGGCGACGTTGGCGAACATGTCCCAGACGAGCAGGACGGCTGCCACGACGGTCGCCGCGGCCGCGATCCACAGCCCGGCAGCCGGGTCGGCCGGGCTGTCGAGGATCCTGCGGATCGTGACAGCGGCCGCGAAGCCGGCACCGATCCAGGCGGGCCGCCAGCCTGCCTGGACGAGCCCTACCGAGACCACGCCGACGATGAAGACGATCTGCCCTTCGGCGAGGGTGTTCCCTGAAGTCGATCCCGCACCGTCGGCCGCCGCCTGCCAAGGCGCGAACACTGCGGCAGCCGTCGCAGCCAGGCAAACCTGGGCGATCCGCTTGCGCGAGATTCGCATGGCGTCAGAGCAGTGACGTCCAGCGACGGACGCTGTCGCGCTGTTGGCAGGCGTGGCAGCGTCCGTCGCTGGGGCCGTGGGTCGTTAGCGGAGGTTGCCGCCGCCCACCACGTTGGCTGCGATTATCACGAAGACGATGCAGACCAGACAGAAGACCACAACTGCCATCTCCACGGACTTGTCGTGACCCTGCTTGCCTTTGAACTCGATCTGCTTGCGTTGAGCCATGGGTCAGCCCTCCGAGTTGTACTTGTTGTTCAGCCGGTCGGCTGCTTCGTTCAACAGCTTGTCCTCGCGCACGGTCACCAGCAGCGCTGCGACCACCGAGACGGCGATCGCCAGCACCGCGAGTACGACCGAAGCTGTGTTGTGGCCGGCGGCCTCGGCCCATGTGGCGTAGCCGCCCGCCGTCTCGACCGCCTCATCGAGGCTGTCGTAGGGGAAGGTGTTCATTGTGTCTCCTTACCTTCGAACGTTGCCGTCATTGTGTTCAGGCCGCTGGTCCTGCCGCCGTCTCCGCTGCGCCCAGTACCCGGCGGAAGCGACCACCAGGTACATCACGACGAGCGCACCGACGAACTGGAGCCATGAGCCGGACACCTGACTATCGGTTGGCCGAGTAGGCCGACCGCAGGGTCGCGGCCGAGGGCTCCTCGGAGCCGTCCGCGTGGACCACAGGCTCTTCGGCCCGCCCGAACTCGGGATAGAAGTCGGTCTCGAACTCGGCCATGTCGAGGCCCTCGAGCTCCACCTCGGGAGGAACTCTCAGCAGGTTGAACTGCTTGAGGATCCAAGAGGCGATGTAGCCGGTGAAGAACGCCAGCGGGATCAGCGCTGCCGCGCCCACGAGCTGTCCGAGGATCGAGGTCTTCACGTCCACCACGCCGCTGGCCGGGAACCCGCTCGCGAAGACGCCTAGGAGCAGCACGCCCCAGAAGCCCATCACGCCGTGGACGGCCACCGCCCCGACGCAGTCGTCGATGCGGGCCTTCTGCTCGATCCAGGCGCCCACGTGGTAGCAGAGCATGGCCGAGAAGAAGGCGAGCAGCAGTGTCAGCGACGGGCTGTAGATGTCGGCGCCGGCCGACACGGCCACCACGCCGGCCAGGCCGCCGGAGATCGTCCAGAAGGGGTCGCCCCTGCTCACGATGTAGCCGCCCGCGAAGCCGCCCGCGAAGGCCATCGTGATGGTGTAGGTGATCGCCGACAGCGTGGTGGGCACGAAGTAGATGTTCACGTAGCCGCCCACGACGCCGGTCTGGATGTAGAGGCAGGCCGCGTAGAAGGCGTAGAACCCGGTGAAGATGATCATCAGCCCCATCAGTGTGAGGTGGAGGTTGTGGGGCTTGAAGACCCGAGTGCCTCCGTTCTCGTCGTAGCGGCCGATCCTCGGCCCCAGGTTGAACAGCACGCCGAGGGCGAAGATGCCCGCGATGCCGTGAACCACCCCTGATGCGGCGAAGTCGTGGTAGCCGAAGTGGATCGTCAGCCAGCCTCCGTAGCTCCATCCCCAGGCCGCTGCGACGACCCAGACGATGCCGCCCATCAGGGCGGTGAGCCACAGGTAGGCCGAGATGCGGATCCGTTCCAGCACCGAGCCCGACATGATCGATCCGGTCGTCCACGAGAACAGCACGAACGCTGCCCAGAAGACGCCGGTCAGGTTGTCGCCCAGATTCGGCCCGAAGCTGGCGTCCCACGGGACGACGTAGCCGTCGCCGCAGTAGTAGGCGCCCTCTCCGGCGTGTCCTTGCCCGGTGCCGTCTACCGTGAACCACAGGCCCTCCTGCATGCAGAAGTACACCCAGAAGCCCACGTAGTAGAACGTCGGCGTGACCACGGCGATCGTCATGATGTTCTTCATCGCCGTGGACATGACGTTCTTGCGCCGGCTGACGCCGGCCTCGTAGGTCATGAACCCCACATGGAGCAGCCACATGATGGCGACGGTGAAGTAATAGTAAGCCTCGGTCAACACGGCATCGGTTAACACGATTTCGGTTGCTGCCTGTGCTAAGACCATGAACTCACCCCCAGTTCACTTGTCGGTGATTCCGGCCTTGGGGCCGGATGCCGTGAACTGTAGCACACGCTCGGGACGGTGTCCGGCGAGGGCGCGGAGATCCGGGTCCTCGCCGCCGGTGCGTCACCCCGACGCGGCGATGTCCACCTCGACCACTTCGCCGGTCGCGGCATCGACCGTGACGGCGGCGCGGCGCAGATAGGCGGACCGGGGGGCGCCCTCGGGATCCGGGACCACGAACACGACGGCCCATCTGGGCCGGGGCGGGAACCCCTGGCGGATGAGCTTGACCTCCGTGCGTTCCGGGACGAAGCTCCCCTCGGCGCTGTCGAGCGCGGCCCGTGCGGCCGCGACGGCCCGGTCCTCGTCGATCTCGACACCGGAGCAGCCGTCGAAGAAGACCAGGACCACGAGCAGCAGCAGCCCCGCCGCGACGAGCAGCCGTGCCGATCTGGACGTCGGCAGAAGACGCCGCAGCAGGCTGCCGGGCGCCGGCTGCGGGCTGTCGGAGGTCGGGTCGGCCATCGTCGAGGGAGACTCCGGCGATCAGGCGCTTCGACGCGCGGGAGGGACGAGCCGCAGGACGATGTAACCGGCCACGTGGGTGATGAACACGAGAGTCATCCACCACAGCAGCACCTTGAGACGGTAGGCGCGCTCGCGGCACTCCCACAGCGTGAGGCCCATGGCGGCGAGGAGCAGCAGCCAGAGCACGGCGCTGCCGCTGATCCCGCTGCCGGTGGCCCGGTCCAGCAGCATCATCAGGCCCATAGGTCCATCCCCCATGCGTTCATCCTGAGCGGGGCGGGGCGGGCTCGTCGGCCCATGGGCTCATCCTCCTGGGCCGGGCGCGGGCTCGGCGGCCGGGTACACCTTGATGGAGATGAAGCGTATCGGCAAGGCGCGCAACCCGACCGGGCCGTGGGCCACCTCGCCGTGGATCTGCATGGTGTCGCCCGCGTCGAGGCGGTAGGCCCTCCCGCCGTAGCCGTAGTCGATGGATCCTTCCAGCATGTGGATGAACTCGACGCCGGGGTGCTGGTACAGCGGGAACACCCCGCCCGGCTCGGCGATGGTGGTGATCATCGGCTCGATCACCCGGTTGGGGCCGCGCAGACTGCCGAGATCCTGGTAGAGGCGCCCGGGACCTCCTCCCTGGTGGTGGATCTCGTGGCCCTCGCCGGCTTTCACGATCACCAGGTCGTGCTCTTCGTCGAGGCCCCGGAACAGCGCCGTGACCGGCACTCGGGCGCTGGCGGCCAGCCGCACGAGGGTCGACAGGCTCGGCGCGCTCTTGCCGTGCTCGATCTTGGAGAGCATCCCCAGGGAGATTTCGGCGGTGTCGGCGAACTCCGACATCGTCATGTTCAGCGACCGGCGGAACTCCCGTACCCGGCTCCCCACCACGCGGCACAGTTCGTCGGTGGAGACCGCCGGCCCCAGCGGGCCTGCGAACTCGTCGGCAGCGACGGCGCCGGGCTCGCCGCCGGCGAAGGCAACGCGTCGCGGGGTTGCTGCGGCTGCTGTGCCCATCCCCTGATCCTGCCAGCGATTGTGCGGGATTGTGTGCGGGATTGGCCGCTGACCCGCACATGGGTGTGCTGAGGGGTAGCCGAAGCCGCTTCTGACGCTTGATCAGCCCCGCTGGAGCGCGTCTGGCGGCGCTTGACGCTTGTTGGGGCGTGTCGAACTGAAGGAGCATTCGACCATCAACTCGTCAACGGCGGAGCGGCACGCGTCGAGCTCGAACGGCACCGGCGCCTGCGCCCCGAAGGCCTTCATCTCGGCGAGGTAGTTCGGGTCGGCCCACTTGGCGTCGAGGTTCGAGACGGCGCGGCGTAGGCTCCAGCCGGGGGCTCGATAGTGCTGGAAGCGCGCCGCAGCCTGCTGGGCTGTGGTTAGCCCCGCCGTTGCGGCCGCCCACACGTCGTATGCGTCGCGGGGCTGTCTGCGGCCGAAGACGGCGGCTGCTTTGGAGGCGATCATCTCAGCGGGGGTGACCGAGACGATCTCTGCTGATGTGACGTGGCTGCCTCCTGGGAGGGCCAGGACGCGGGTCTGCGTCAGGGCCGGGACCGCCGACGGGCTGGTGGGGATGTCGACTGTGATCTTCATGGTCGCGCCGTCGGCGTAGGTGGCTCTGTAGGTGACATGTGACACCAACCGTCCAGAGTTGACGCGCATCCTGTCCGGGTCTAGCCCGACCCGCTGGCCCGCGGCGCGCAAAGCGTCAAAGATCGCGCCCATGGGAGTGTCCTCGGTGCGGGCATAATCGAGGTCTTTGCTGTAGCGCCACGGCTCGGGCAGCCACAGCTTGTGCAGGCAGGTGCCTCCCTTGAGCACGAGCGCGCCGGCCAGGTACTTGTCGTCGGCGACCTCCGCCATCAGCCGTGTGAGCACGATGTCCTGCTCGACTTGCTGAGTGTCCCAGCCCGGGCGCTGCCGCGCCGCCGCGTCGATTTCGTGGCGGGGGATCACAGCGAGTACTCGATGTCCATGTCGACGAGCACGCCCCAGCGGGAATCGACGCGTTCTTCGGCGCCGCTGCCGACGCGCAGGCAGGAGTCCCGGCCGGCCGAGAGCCTCACCGTGCGCTGGGGCAGTTCCTTGACGTGTTCCGCCAGGGGCTCGAGGTCCAGCGGGCTGTCCATGTCCCAGCCGAGCTCTGACTGCAACCGGTCAAGGAGCATCCCGCCGCGTCGCACGACCGCGGCGGGATGCCGACGCGCCGCGGTCACAAGCGCGCCGCCGTCGAGAGCGTCGAGGGTCAACAGTTCAGCGACGAGGGTCGCGGTGTGCGACAGGCCCAGCGCCAGATCTGGCCGGGCGACCAGATCGAACACGGTCGTCTCCGGCGACGCGACCTGCACGGGCGCGCCCGCACGGGCGAGGGTCCGCTGGGGCAGGCGATCGAGGTCGGGGCGTGTCACGAACACCAGCGGCCAGGCGCCCAGGCGGCGGCTGCGCAGCCGGGCGGTGGTGATCACCTGCAGGTCCCACCATCCGAAGTGCGCGGCCCCGTACATGGCTGCGGCGCTGCGATACCCCAGGCAGTAGCGGTGCCCCAGATGAGACATCATCTCATCGATGTACTCCACCGGCGGGTTGGTTCCCGCCGCGCGCCGCGCCGCGCTCACCGGCGCCCACAGCCCCTTGGTGACCGACAGCATGCGCTTGTCGCGCCGGGGCACAGCCAAGCTGCGCGTCACCCGCTCCGCACGCACCCCCAGCAGCGCAGCCACTTGCTCAGTGGTGACGACCCTGTCGCCGCGTTCGATCAGATAATCGGCCAGAACTGCCGGCTTGACCGCCCGGGGTGCGCCCATAACCCACATCTTACCCGGTTGTTTGATACATGAACCGCACCAGAGGGGGGTTGTGCGGGATTGTGTGCGGGATTGGCCGCTGACCCGCACATGGGTGTGCTGAGGGGTAGCCGAAGCCGCTTCTGACGCTTGATCAGCCCCGCTGGAGCGCGTCTGGCGGCGCTTGACGCTTGTTGGGGCGTGTCGAACTGGCGGTGTCCGCTTGGTCTCGAGCCAAGGCCAGGATGAGCATGTCGACCTTGCCCTCGAGTCGGTCGACCTTGCCCTCGAGTCGGTCGACCTTGCCCTCGAGTCGGTCGATGCGCGCGTTGGTCTCTCGCCGGTCGGAGCTGTACTCGGTGCGGAACTCCGCGAGGTTGGAGCGGTTCTCGGTGCGTAGTTCCTTGATGTCGGAGCGCAGCAGATGGAACGCTCCTGCGAACACGCCCAGCAGCGCTGCCACCAATACGCCGATGAGGGTGGCGGCGATCGCTGGGTCCATACCGGCATGCTAGCCGTCTTCGTAGGTGGAAGCAACATCAAAAGCAGGGAAATATTATCAGAAACCTCCGAACCCTGCGACCCCCGCCCCCGCGCAGCAGCGACGACAGCCGCGATTTTCGCATCTACGCATCTAGTGGTAGGAGATGGCCTCCAGCAGGTCGATGCGGTTGGCCCGGCGGGCAGGCGCCAGCGAGGCCAGCAGGCCGGCCACCGCCGACACGGCCAGGTAAGCCGCCACCGCGCCTCCGGGAAGGGCCACCGTGGAGATGATGTCGTTGGGGAGGGCCCCCGCCGCGACCGACCCGGCGACCAGCCCGGTCAAGACGCCGATCACCCCGCCGAAGACGGCCACGATGACTCCTTCCAGCAGGATGGCGGCCCGGATCTGCCGCCGGCCCATGCCCACCGCCCGCAGCAGGCCGATCTCGCGGGTCCGCTCGAACACCGAGAGGGCCATCGTGTTGGAGAAGCCCATGACCGCGATCAACAGGGCGATGCCCAGGAACACGTTGATCACGAGCAGCAGGTCGTCGACCTGGGTGGACCGGCTGGCGCGGTACTCGTCCTGGTCGCGCACTTCGACCTGGGGGTATTCGGCCAGGCCGGCCTCCAGTGCGGCCCGGGCGTCTTCGCGGTCCGTCCCCGGCGCGGCGACGGCGGTGACCAGGCTGTCCTGGTCTCCGACGACGTAGCGGTCCCAGTCGCCGAGGTCGATGACCCAGTCGCCCACCACCGAGCGCTCGGTGTGGAGGGCCGCCACCTTGAAGACGGCCTCTTCGCGGCCCGAGATCTCCAGCCGCGTCTCGTCGCCCACGGCCAGTCCGAGCTCTTCGGCGGCGTCGACGTGTACCATCACGTCGCCGGGGCCGGCCCCTGCGAGGCTGCCGGAGACTACGCCGGGCTCCACATGGCCGGCGAACGTTGAGAGGCTGGTCGCTGTGAGCATGTGCTGGTCGCCGTCGGGTGTGCGCACGCCGTTCGGCCGGAACCGGAAGACCTCCACCGATCCCAGTCCCGGCGCCTGCGCCGCCGCGGCCGTCGCCTCCGGGCTGAAGGCGAGCTGCCGGCTGCCGCAGGGTCCGGCACACAGCATCCAGTCAGCCCGGATCGAGTCCTGCAGCCGGCCGTCGAGCGTCTCCTTGAAGGACGTGCCCAGCACGGTCACCATCGACACCATGGCCAGCCCGATCATCAGCGCCGAGGCGGTAGTGGCTGTGCGGCGGGGGTTGCGGACCGCGTTCAGGCGGGCCAGTCGCCCGTTCAGGTGGAATGCCCGGGCTGCCGGCCAGCCCAGTGCCTGCGACATGGGGCCTGCCACCGCGGGGCTGAGAATGTGTACGCCCACCAGCATCCCGAGGCCGCCGAAGCCGAGCAGCAGGATCAGCGTCGATGTCTGCGGTTCCGACAGCAGGCCTGTCGCCATGAGCACCAGCCCCGCCGCGCCGACCGCCGCGCCGGCGATGACCGACCTGCGCCGGCCGCGCGGGTCGATGTCGGCGCCGTCGGCCAGTGCCGCCATGGGCGCCACCCGCCGGGCCCGCATCGTCGGCAGCAGCGAGACGGCCACCGTCAGGCCGATGCCGAGCACCGGCGCGGCGACGACCGGGCCTGCTCCGACCGCCAACTCCGTCGGGGGAAGGGTCGAGCCTGCGGCCGCCAGGACGGCGTTCAGGGCCTCGGACACCCCGATGCCGAGACCGAACCCGGCCACGGCGGCCACGGCGCCCATCACGAGCGCCTCGAACGCAACCGCCAGAGCCACCTGCCGCCTGTCGGCGCCCAGCACCCGCAGCAGCCCGAACTCCTTGACTCGCTGGCCCGTGACCAGGGTGAAGGTGTTGTAGGCGATGAACGCCGAGACCACCAGCACGATCACGGCGAAGGCCAGCAGCGCGTTGCGGAAGACGTCCAGGAGGTCGCTCATCTCCTGGTCGCGGGCCGCGACTTGCTCCTGCTGCGAGAGGACTGTGTAGGCCGGGCCGAGGGCGCGCTCGATCGACGCGGTCACTTCGTCGAGCGAGGCGCCCGGCGACAGGCGCACGTCGATCAGGTCGTATCCGCCGCCGGCGTGCAGGACCTCGCGGGCGGTGTCCATGTCCCAGGCGACCAGCTGGAACGGAGCCCTCATTTCGGGCGTCATGAAGTAGAACACGCCTACCAGTTCGAACCGGTGAGTTCCGGTGGGGGTGGCGACCTTGTAGCGCTCGCCGACACGGAAGCCGAGGTCGGCTGCGGTGTGCTGGTCCATGGCGAACTCGTCCGGTCCGGAGGGCCGGCGGCTCACTCCGTCGTCGACAGCGAAGATCCTGCCCAGCGTCTCGTCTTCCGGCCAGCCCATCCCGCCCTGCTGGGAGAGCCCGGGTTCGGCGGCCTCGCCGTCGGCGCCTATGGCCACGACGTTGAACTCCGACACGGCGCCCGCGGTCCTCTCCACTCCGTCGACGGCCTCCAGCTGTTCTTTCAGCGCGGGATCGAGCAGCCGCAGGTCCTGCCACTGGTCGGCGTCGCCCAGGGTCGAGCGCGCGCGGACCGACAGGTCGACCTGGGCGTACAGGTCGTCGGCCAGGCCGCTGAGAGCGGCTCGCAGCCCGTCGGTGTTGATCAGCACGCCGACGGTGAGCGCCACCCCGATCACCACCGCGAGCGTGGTGAGCGTGAACCGGATCCGCGCGGCCGCGATGTTGCGGAGGCTGTAGCGCAGCAGCGTCATCGGTCCGCTGCAGAGCCGGCCCGGGGTCTCGCAAGCTCGACCCCTGGCATCAATCCTCCAAGTCTTCCATGAACTCCAGGACTTCCTCCATGGTGGCGCCGTCGGGGATGCCGCGGATGAACTGGCCCACCTGCAGGATCTTCATGCGGTCGAGTATCAGTTCGGCGCTCGGTTCGATCAGCTCGCCCCGCACTATGCCGTCGGACAGGAACACGGCCCGGTCCGCGAAGGACGCCGCCCGGGCGTCGTGTGTCACCATCACGATGGTTTGGCCGAAGTCGTCCACGGCCTGGCGCATGAGCCGCAGCACTTCGGCACCGGAGCGGGAGTCGAGGTTGCCGGTGGGCTCGTCGGCGAAGATGACGTCCGGTCTGCCGGCCAGCGCCCTGGCAACCGCCACCCGCTGCTGCTGGCCGCCGGAGAGCTCGTTGGGCCGGTGGCCCAGACGGTCGCCCAGGCCCACTGTGGCGATCAGGCTGTCGAGCCATTCCCGGTCGGGCCGTCGGCGGGCCAGCTCGATGGGCAGGGTGATGTTCTCGAGGGCGGTCAGCGTGGGCACCAGGTTGAACGCTTGGAAGACGAACCCCATCCGGTCGCGCCGCAGCCTGGTCAGCTCTTTGTCGGTGAGGGCGCCCAGGTCGGTGTCGCCGATGCAGGCCCGGCCCTCGGTGAGGTCGTCGAGGGCTGCCATGCAGTGCAGCAGCGTCGACTTGCCCGAACCGGACGGCCCCATGATCGCGGTGAACCGGCTTTGCTCGAAGGCGATGCTCACGCCGTCGAGGGCCCGGACCTGGATCTCGCCCGAGCCGTAGACTTTGACTGCGTCCTCGGTCCGTGCTGCGGCGACCGCGACGGGCGCTTCGTCGGCGGCGTCGCTCACAGCCCTGGGCCGCTCATGGCTCGCGCCGCCCGTGACGGACGCGGCCTTCGACCACAGCCACCGGCGCTGCCATGCGCCCGCGGCGAGGTCCTCGGCGGGCGCGGCCAGGCCCGCGCCCCCAGTGCGAACGCCGCCTCGTCGGGCGGCAGCGACAGGTCCATGCCCCATGAACCTTAGCCCGCCGAGGAAGCGGGCGGCTGCGACTGCGCCCGCCCCCGCGCGGGTAGCGTTGGGGACGACACTGGCCGGTCAGGCGAGGCGACGCTGCGCCCCCCCGCGCGGGTAGCGTTGGGGAGGCGCATGACGTCGGCCACCGCCTGGGGAGTCGCCCGCCCCCGCGCGGGTAGCGTTGGGAGACAGGGGTGGACACGGGCGAGGACCCTGCTACCGCCCGCCCCCGCGCGGGTAGCGTTGGGAGATGGACGAGACGGCACGGGACTTGGATGCTGCCGCGGCGGCGGACGCGGTCCGGCTGCTGCTCGACACTGCTGCTATCCGGCGGCTGCTGGCCGCCTGCTGCCAGACCCTCGACGACGGCCGCTTCGACGAGTGGGCCAGGTTGTACACCGAGGACTGCCGGTTCGCGATGATGGGCCACCGCACGGAGGGCCGCGAGGAGATGCGGGCCGTGATCGAGCCGTTGCAGACGGCCGAGCGCAGAGGCAGGCATTTGATCAGCGAGCCCAGGATCAACGTACATGGCGACGTCGCCAACGCCGCTACGGACTTCGCCTTCGTGGCCGCAGGCGACAAGGCCGTGAAGACCGGCCGCTACCACGACTTGCTGCGCCGGGAGGCCGACGGCTGGCTTGTGGCCGGGCGGGAGGTCGTGTTCACCGGCGATGCCCCGGTCGGTCTCCAGAACTGATCCGGGCGTCCTCCGGCGTGCGGTGTGCAGTTGGTGGTGTCCTCCGGCGAGTTGTTCTCGATCCGGGCGTCCTCCGGCGTGCGGTGTGCAGTTGGTGGTGTCCTCCGGCGAGTTGTTCTCGATCCGGGCCTACTCCGGCGTTCGGTGTGCAGTTGGTGGTGTCCTCCGGCGAGTTGTTCTCGATCCGGGCCTACTCCGGCGTGCGGTGTGCAGTTGGTGGTGTCCTCCGGCGAGTTGTTCTCGATCCGGGCCTACTCCGGCGTTCGGTGTGCCGTGTCCGGTGGGCACGGCCGCAGGGCGCGGCTGTCAGCGGACGGGCACGATCCCGCCGGCGGCGGCCGCCCAGCCCGCGGCGGCCGCCGCGCCGGCCAGGAGGTAGGGGCCGAGGGGCCGGCTGGCTTTCCGGCCGTGCCGGACCAGCACCACGAGCGCCTCGGGCACGGCCAGCACGAACCCTGCGGCGAGGCCCCACAGCGCCACTTCCCAGCCCCACCATCCGCACAGCAGGCCGTTCAGGACGCTGAGGCGGACGTCGCCGAAGCCCATACCGGGCGGGTGAATGAAGTGGACGGCGGCCAGCAGGGCGCCGCAGGCCGCGGCCCCCAGCGCCGCGCCGACGAGGCCGTCCGGCTCGGCTTCGATCAGCGAGGCTGCCGTGTAGAGCACCCAGACGACGCCCGCGGCGGGCCAGATCATGCGGGTCGGGAGCAGGCCGGTGCACAGATCCGCGACGGCCAGCCTCACGGCGCTGACGAGCCAGACGGCGGCCGCCGCCGCGACGGCCGCTGCAGCGGCGGTCATCGTCGGCGTCCGAGCGTCGGGTTGTGCGTCGCGAACGGTATATGGCGCCGGGTCGGCGGTTGTGGATTTCCCATCACGGCAATTTTCCGGTAACCTTCATCTCATCGGCCTTGTCATACAGACAAAGGACTCTCTGTTGATATGTACCTGCATCCCAAGCGCATCGCTTTCTTCTCGTCAAGATACGGGCCCGGCGCGCGCTCCGTCGGGGGGGTCGGCCGATGACCAACGTCCCGCCTCAGGCGGCGCGGCCGGCCGCGCCCGCCGGTGCCGTGCGGCGTCAGGTCGCAGTGCCGGGAGGGCAGAAGACGCAGCGGCGGTCCGGGCTGGCCGTGTTCGGGCTGGTGCTGGTGCTCGGATGCGGCTTCGGCTTCTGGCTCATCCTCCGCAGCGTCGACCAGCGGGGCGAGTACTTGGTGGCCGCTCGCACGTTCCAGCGCTGGGACATAGCTGGCGCATCGGACTTCATCGTCGTCGAGGCGAACGTGGGAACGGCTTCTGCCGTCACCCCCGACCAGCGCGGCCTCGTGGTCGGCATGTGGGCGACGGGCCGGATCCCGCAGGGGACGCTCATCACCCCGGGCCTGTTCGAGACTCCGCCCTTGTCGTCGGACTTCGAGTCGGACAAGGTGCAGGTTCGGTTCAGTCTGCCGTCGGGGGATGCGCCCGACGGCAGTCTCTCCAGCGGCGAGACGATCGCCCTGCTCGGCCGCGAGTCTTCCGGCCCGGACGGCGGCCAAGGCGATCTGGCGCTGATCGGCGTGCTCCAGCTGGAGATCGTGCGGGGCGACGAGATCCACTATGTCGTCGCCCCGGGGGAGGCTCTCCAGATCAAGCGCACGGTGGACCGCTACAACCAGGCCTCGGACCGCTTGATGTGGAAGCTGGGCTTCAATCTGAGCGCCGAGGATCTGGCTCAGGCGCTGACGCAGTCCGTGGTCGGGCTGGAGCAGCCCTTGGACGGGTTCGAGCCGGACGCGGTTGTGCCGGAGCCGGTGGAGGGCCAGTGATGACCGGTAGCTCGCCGCACTGCGGCCGTGCGCCCCGACGAGACGGGCCAGTGCCGTGCTGACTGTCTACAGTCTGCAGGGCTCGCCGGGAGCTTCGACCACTGCTATGCATTTGGCGGCTCACTGGGCTTCGAACGGCCGCGAGGTGGTGCTGATCGAGGCTGACCCCGCCGGCGGCTCGCTGAGCCACAATCTGGGCATTCAGTTCACGCCCGGCTCGGCGTCTTTCGTCGCTTCGGGCCTGCCGGTTCTCAGCAACCATCTGATCGACCACGCGCAGGACGTCCTGTTCGAGAACCTGCATGTGATGCCGGCCCCGGCCAGTCCCGGGGGTGCCCGAGGCATCTTCAAGACCCTGTCCGCCGCGCACGACAAGCTGCGCACGATCTCCGAGAACGAGATGGCGGTGGTCGTCGACGGCGGACGCATAACGGCCGACACGGCGGCATCCGACCTGACGGCTGGCGCGGCGGCGGTGCTGGTGGTCTGCCGCGAGGACAGCGAGCTGTCGGACCTCGAGCCTCTCAAGGTGGCGCTGTCCGGTCACTCCCGGCCCGGCGGTCCCGAAGCTTTGGTGCTCGCCGTCGGGAAGTCTCCCCTGAGTGCCGAGGAGTGGCTCGACACTCACGGCCTGACTTTCTGCGGGGTGGTCGAGATCGCCTCCGACATGACGACGGACTTGTCCACCTTCCTCAACCGCAACAAGCGCAAGGCCAAGAAGTGGCGGATGAGTCTGGAGCAGGCGAGCGAGAAGCTTTACCCGTACGCGCAGCCGCCTCCCTTGGATCCGTCCCTCCGGCTGCCTTCCCGTGCGCCCGACCTTCAGCCTGGAGAGGAGGCGGCGGCCGCGGCGGCGGCCCCGGCAGCGGCCCACGAGGCGGTTGCTCCGCCGCCGCCCGCGGAGCCGGGCCTGGACGGGCACGCCCCGCCAACGGTTGAACAGCCCGGCTACCCTGCGCCGTCGGCGTCGCCCGAGCCGCCACCCGGCTATCCGACGTCCCCTGCTTCCGAGCCGCCTCCCGGCTACGGGCAGTCGCACTTTCTCCCGCCGACGGGGTGGCTCGACGGCTTCCAGCCTCCGGCGGTGTCCAACGACCCCGCTGGCTACGGGCAGCCTTGGTCGCCTTCGTCCGTGCCCGCGCAACCCCCGCAGCAGCAGCCTTCGGAGTATCCGCCGCAGCAACCCCCGCAGCAGCAGCCTTCGGAGTATCCGCCGCAGCAACCCCCGCAGCAGCAGCCTTCGGAGTATCCGCCGCAGCAGTATCCGCAGCAGTATCCGCCGCAGTATCCGCAGCAGTATCCGCCGCAGCAGTATCTACCGCAGCAGTATCCGCAGCAGCAGCCTTCGGAGTATCCGCCGCAGCAGTATCTACCGCAGCAGTATCCGCCGCAGCAGTATCTACCGCAGCAGTATCCGCCGCAGCAGCAGCCTTCGGAGTATCCGCCGCAGCAGTATCTACCGCAGCAGTATCCGCCGCAGCAGTATCCGCAGCAGCAGCCTTCGGAGTATCCGCCGCAGCAGTATCCGCAGCAGCAGCCTTCGGAGTATCCGCCGCAGCAGTATCCGCAACAGCAGCCTTCGGAGTATCCGCCGCAGCAACCCCCGCCGCCCGCCTATGAGCCGCCGCCTGCGC
Source organism: Acidimicrobiales bacterium (assembly GCA_965116865.1). Taxonomy (GTDB): domain Bacteria; phylum Actinomycetota; class Acidimicrobiia; order Acidimicrobiales; family Aldehydirespiratoraceae; genus Aldehydirespirator. The sequence continues at coordinate 2,680,682 of OZ220727.1, forward strand.
CTCCGTCCCAGGACCATCCCCCCGAGCCGGCCGAGCCACAGGCGCCGCCGATCCACGCCGAGCAGCCGAGCCCCGAGCCGGAGCCGCCCGGTGACCAGCCCAGCCCGATGCCGGATATCGAGCCCACCGGTTCGTTCCGCGACTGGGCGGCCAAACTGCACGGCTCGAAGGCCGGGGACGCCGCGGCGGACAACCGCGGCTAGTGACCGCTCGCCCGGTGCAGCGGGTCCATGCCTGAGACGTCCCGAGGGGTAGAGCTCTTCCGGAGTTCACATGCGAGGCTGCTCCAGCAGTTCTTGGAGTTCGAGCGCCAGCAGCTGCCTCCCGACATAATCGACAAGCAGCTCACGGAGATCGCCGAGAGGATCGTCCGCGACCACAACACCTCGGCGCTGATCGCTGGCGAGGCCAGGCTCACCGACGAGGACGAGCGGGAGTTCCGGTCCAACGTCAGGGGCCTCATGGGAGGCGGCGCGCTGGTGCCGCTGCTGGAGCGCGAGGACGTGGAGAACATCCACATCCTCGGCCACGACAGGACGGTCCTGTCGCTGGCCAACGGCGACAGGATCCTGGGCCCGGCCCTGGCCCGCAGCGAGGAGGAGCTGGTGATGATGATCCGCCACCTCGCGGCCACCGCGGGGCACACTTCACGTCGTTTCGACACCGCTGCGCCGATCCTCGACCTGCGGCTGGCCTCGGGTCACCGGCTCTTCGCGGTGACCGCAGTGGCCGAGAGGACCTCGATCGTGATCCGCCGCCACCGGATGCTCAACTCCTCGCTGGAGCAGCTCGAGCGGTCGGGCACGGTCACTCCTGAGATGACTGCTGTGCTGAGGGCCGCGGTCCGTCCCCCGAACCCGGCCAACATGCTGGTGGTCGGAGGCACCGGCGCGGGAAAGACGACCCTGCTGCGGGCCTTGCTGGCGGAGGTTCCCCAGTCGGACCTCATCGTCACCATCGAGGACACCCTCGAGCTGCACCTGCAGTCCTCGGGCCTGCACGAGCGCACCCTGGCGCTGGAAACCCGCACAGCCAACACGGAGGGCCTCGGCGAGATCACCATGTACGACCTGTGCCGGGCCGCGCTGCGGATGTCGCCGGACCGGGTGATCGTGGGCGAGGTGCGCGGCGGCGAGGTCATGCAGCTGCTCCAGGCGATGGGCATCGGCAACGACGGGTCGCTGGGCACCATCCACGCAGGCAACACCCGGGCCGCCATCAACAAGATGCTGATCTACGCGCAGCGCTCGCCGGACTCGCCCACGCCCGACTCGGTGCTGCGCGAGATCTCCGAGGTGCTGCACCTGCTGGTGTACATCAAGAAGCTGCCCGACGGCCGCCGGGCCATAACCTCCATTCGCGAGATCACCGGCTACGAGGAGGGCGGGGTGGTCACCTCGGAGGTGTTCGCTCCGGGCCCCGACGGCCCCGGCGTGTACACGACGCCGTTTGAGCCGGACGGCGAGCCTTTGGCCCGTCTTGTGTCGGCCGGGTTCGACCCGGCTTCGCTCGGTCGGCCCTACCGCCGGCCGAGCGAGTCGCCCGGGTTCCGCTCGCCGCAGTCCGTCCCGCCCCATGCCCAACCTCCGCCGACAGCCCCTCGGCCTGTGCGCCAGCCGCAATACCCGCAGCATCCGCCGACGGCCCCGCAGCCTCGTGTGCCGCAGCATCCGCCGACGGTGCCGCAGCCTCGTGTGCCGCAGCATCCGCCGACGGCGCCGCAGCATCCGCGGCCTGCGCCGAGCAGGCCCTCGGTCCGGCCGACCGGCTCGCCTGCTTCCGGCGTTCCGCCTGCCGAGCGCGCCGGATAGGCCTGCGTGAACGCCCCCGCGGCGGTCTCTTCGCCGGTCGAGCGTCCTGGAGGGTTGAGATGGTCGCGCTGATCTCGATTCTGCTGGGGGGAGTCGCGGGCACGCTGTCAGGCCAACTTGAAAGGTTGAGATGGTCGCGCTGATCTCGATTCTGCTGGGGGTGCTGGCGGGGGTGGGTTTCGTGTTGGCGGCTTTCGGCTTGCAGGAGCGGCCGGTACGAGACACGCAGACACGGTTGGCCGATTTCCGGACCCGGGCGGCCAGCGTGGATCTGTCGAAATCGACGGGCGACGTCGCTGCCATGGTGGGTTTGGGAGTGGTTCTGGGCGTTGGAGTCTGGTTGGCCACCGGTTGGGTGGTGGCCGCCATGCTCGGCGCTACCGCCGGGGTGGTGGGCCCCATAATGTGGCGGGCGCCTCGGAACCGTCGCGACTTCATCGAGGAGATCGAGGCCTATTCGCAGTGGACCGAGCAGGTGCGCGATCTGGTGGCGGCCAGCGGCTCGCTGTTCGAGGCGGTCACTCTGTCGGCCAGCCAGGCGCCGCCGCGGCTGCGACCCCATGTGGTGCAGATGGCGTCGGTCGCAAGGACGCTGGGGCTGACGCCTGCGCTGGACTGGTTCGCGGCGAGGATGGAGTCGCCGTTCGCGGATCGGTTGGTGCTCGGCATGAAGATCGCCTGGGACTCCGGCGCCCGGGTGAGCGAGGCGTTCGACGGCACCGCGAGGGCCATGCGGGCCGAGGTCGAGACGCGTCGGCGCAACGAGGTGGCCAACGCGCGGGCGTGGACCCAGGTGCTGGCGATCTTGGGGGTCACGGTGGGGGCGGTGGTGCTGATGTTCGTGTTCAATCGGGGGTTCTTCGACCCGTTCGGCACGGTGTTCGGCCAGGTGGTGCTGCTGATAGTGGGGATCCTCATCTTCGGCAACGTTTTCTGGGTGCTGAAGCTGTCCGAATCGGGGATGCCGGTGCGGCTGCTCACCTCCGACAAGAACGCGGTGGCCGACTCCGTGGCTGCCGCTGCCGGGCCGCAGGAGTGACGCCGTGGTGATCCTGCTGGGTGCCGCGGCCGGGATGGGGCTGCTGTTGGTGGTGGTGGGGCTCACTCCCCGGCCGGTGCGGGAGCGCCGGCCGGATCCGGAGGCGGCTTCGGACTCGTCGGCCGCCGGTGCCGCGCAGGACGTCACCGGCCGGGCCGTCAGCAGGATCGGGCGCGACCTGGGCACCAACTCGATGCTTCTGCAGGACGCCCGCATGGTGGGCCGCGACGTCGAGACTCATTCCCTTTACAAGCTGGTCGGTCTGGGGTTGGGCGCGGTGATGGTGGCCTTCTCCGGTGTCTTAGCCGATCTGCTGCTGGGGCTGGGCGTGCCTGTGCCGGTCCTTGCGGCGGCCGCGTTGGCGGGCGGTCTGGGGGGCTTCTGGCTGCCCGACTCCATGCTCAGGACCGAGGCCGACAAGGAGCGGGTCCTGTTCCAGCAGGTGACAGAGTCGTGGCTGGAGCTGGTGGCTCAGCTGGTGACGGCCGGGGCCGACACTTTCGGGGCGCTGTCGCAGGCCGCGACCCACAGCAAGCAGCCCGGATTCGTGGTCATCGGCGACGCTTTGCGGGAGGCGGCCGTCGGCGGCGAGCCTCCGTGGACGGGGCTGCGCAAGATGGCCGACGAGCGCAGGCTCCCGTTCCTCGACCCGTTCTGTTCGGCGTTGCAGCTGGCCGGCACCACCGGCGCCGGCTCGCGTCAGGCGATCCTGGCCCAGGTGGAGGCGGCCCGCAGCAAGGCGATGCAGGAGGCCGACGCGGCCGCGGCCTCCGCGGGCGAGAAGATGGGGGCGCCGCTGGCCTTGATCGGCGGGGCTTTCATGATCCTGATGGGCTACCCGCCCATGGCCTCGATCTTCGACACGTCCAGCCTCACGGGACTCTGAGAGCACGCCGAACCGCACACATCGAGCCGTTCGCGAATTCTCGTGAACGATCGGGGCTGGTCGCTGTGCCCGCTGCGGGCCGAACCGGCCGGCCGTTTGGGTCCCGTGTCACGACAACCTGATGCAATGCCTGGTGCAACATGTGGCGTGCGTCAGCCGACCGTCTGCTTGCTTGAGGACCTCAAGCAGCGGCTGGAGCTGGCCGACCGTTACGGGACCGACGTCATCGACACACTTGACGAGCGCCACTTCCGGGTCGTCCAGTCGATGAGCGGACGTCCCCTGCGCACCGTCCCCGCCGTCGGCGGCGCTTGACAGGTCCGACGTCCGGCGCCCCGGTTCCGTCGCCGCGCGCCGGGCCGAGCAGCACGCGAGGTCGTACCCGATGCCGACGTGCCTTGAACGGCGAAGATCAGCTCCTCCCCGACGCCCCCGAACAGTGCATGAGCCGAGAATTGGTTGACATGAGATCATCTGTTGGTTAGCATACCTCACAGAGCTTCGCTGCCGAGCATCGACGGCGGCCTGATTGCCCGCAACTGCAGCTTGTGCATCAAGCCGCCGCCAGCCCCCGGAGGAAGCTCACATGACCGTCTCCGTCCACTCGCACACCCCTATGACCGACCCGCCCCACGCCCAACCGCAGCATCCGGCCCCTCGACCCGCCCCGGCTGGGCACGAGCCGACCGCCGCCGGCGAGCCGGAAGCGCCCCGTCGACGCAGACGCTCTGGCAACGGAGCCGCGGCGGGCAACGGCCTGCTCACGACGCTGCTCAGCGGCGCGCTGATCGCGTTCATGGTCTTCGCCTTCACCAGCTTCGACCGCAGGGTCGACGCGCTTGACGCCCGCGTCACCGCCGTCGAGGTCCGGCTGACCGCGATCGAGGTCCGGTTGACCGCGATCGAGGCCGAGACCACCGCCCTCAAGGACCGGTTGACTGCTTTCGAAGACCGCACCGACGCCAGATTCGAAGCCCAGGACGCCAAGATCGACGCTCTCGACGCCAAGATCGACGAGATCAATCTGAAGCTGACCGCGCTGATCGCTGCGCTGGACAGGACCGACGTTGTGGACGCGGCCCTCAGCGGCGAGCCCGCCCCCGTTGCCGGCACGCCTTGACCGCCGCGACGACCGCCCCGTGCCGGTCGTCGCCGTCCTCGGCCTCCCTCCCGCCACGCCGAGCGCCGCCTTGGACCAGGCTGGCGGCGACGGCGCGGCCCTCGTCGGCGGGGTCGCCCGCGTTCTCGGTGCCCCTCGAATCGCAACGAGGGGTTGACAGTGCGGCTTCGGGCCTGTTATATTGTCGTAGGCGTTGAGCTTTCAGCTTGTTTAGCTCTAGGATTCCGACTACAAGGCAGGTGAACCCATGGCCACCGTAATACTGGTCTCTCTAATGACACCCATCGTGGTCGGAGTTCTGCTCTTGGCTGCCCGCCGCGGCCTGCCGCAACTGGCCGCTGACGTGCGCGGCATCGCGCTCCAGACCGTGATCGTGATAGTGGTGATGCTCGCCATCGCGGGTGCCGTGGCCGGGGTCCTGCTCTCCACTGGCGGCGAAGTCGTGACGGAGTTGGAGAACCAGGATCTCTCGACCCAGATCGCCACCTCAGAGGAATGCACCGCTTCGAAGATGCGTGCCTCCGACGGGACGGAGAAGCCAGGAGTAGTGGATACCGGCAAATGCAAATGGGACGCTGGCTCCGGCGAGACGTTCTCGTTCGCGGTTTGCAACCTGCGGAACGGCGAGCTGGGCAACAGCGACCGAGAGTGTAAGACTCGTCACGACGTCACGTAGCCGCCCTGCCCGCGAACAGAGCGCCGCGCGCAGCGGGTCACCCTCGAGCGACTTGACCCTCGCCTCCCAACCGTTCCGGCACCGACGTCGGGGCGGTCGGGGTGAGCGAGGGGAGGCTCTGCCGATCGCCATCCTGTTCGTGGGGGTGTTCTTCACTATCCTCGTCGGGATCCATATCGTGCTGGTGGCGGTGGCCCGCACCGCGGTGCAGGCCGCCGCCGACCGGGCGCTGATTGCCGCCCAGGTGGCCGGAACCGGCGATCAGGATTGCGACCCCCATCGCCCCGGCGATGAGACTGTCCGCGAGTGCGAGGGGATCCTGGCGGCCCGGATCGCCTTGGCCGGTGCCCGCAGCTCCGTCGCCGAGACCCGCACCCCGGACATTGTCGTCGAGGACGCGCGGGGCGTGGTCACCGCGCTCGTCTACGGCGGGACCGTCACGCCCGTGCTGGGGGTCGTGGAGCTGACCGCCCGGGCCTGCGGCCCGCTCGACGACGTCGGTGCCGTGAACCTGTCGAACCCTGACATATGGCGATGCTGAACCGGGTCCGGCCCCGCGGCTGGGACGGCCAGTCCGGCACCGCCATCGGCGTGGCGCCGTCGCCGCGTTCCGGGCGGCCGCGCCGGGGTGGCCAGGGCGGCTCGGGCACCGCCATCGGCGTGGCCGTCGTCTTCCCGATGCTGATGCTCGTCATCGTGGCGCTACGGATGCTCACCGACACGTCGCACCTCGAGCAGGGGATCCAGGCCACCGCCAACCAGGCGGCCCGCACCGCCGCGCTGTGCTGCCTCTACACCGGCCACGACCCCAACGACCCCGACAGGTCGATCGGCGCGGAAGCCGCGGCCGAAGCCGTCCTCGACGCCGCCGAGGGCCCCGGCAACCGCATCGAGTGCGTCAACGACTTCGTGGGCGACGCCAACATCGTGTTCGCCGACGTCGACGACCGGGTGGTGACCGTCGGACCCGACGTGCTGGTGCCGGCCGGGGGCACGGTGTACGTGAGGGTGACCTGCCAGATCCCGCCTTCCGTCCTAGGCAGCTACGGCATCCTGGGGCTCGACGCCCGGCGCAGCACCACGGCGGTGGCCTCGATCAATCCGTACCAGAACCGCAGCGCCGCATGACCGTCCGCCGGCGCCCCGCCCGCGCCCCGAACGCGGCGCACACCACCACCTTGGGCGGCGCGGCGCATGACCGTTCGCCCGCCGGTGGGGACGTCCCGTCCAGCGGCCCGCACCCCCCGTCCGCCGCGACCGGCCCAGGCAGTTCCCCGACGAGCGGACCGCGCGTCGGCCCGCACCCCCCGTCCGCCGCGACCGGCCCAGGCAGTTCCCGGACGAGCGGACCGCGCGTCGGCCCGCATCCCCCGTCCGCCGCGACCGGCCTCGTGGGCCAGGCGGCACCGCGCCCGGACGCCCGTCCCGTGGGCGACGACCGGCCCCGTCGCGGGCCCCGCCTCCGGCGCTGGCTGCGCGGCCGGGCCGACGACGAACGGGGTGACTTCGCCATCTTCATCGCGGTCATCGCGTCGGCGCTGCTGGTGTTCGGGGGGATCGCCTACGACGCTCCCCGCCTCAACGCTGCCCGCCAGGACGCTCTCCACAAAGCGGGCGAGGCGGCTCGGGTGGCGGCGGCCACCGTCGCCGGCGGCGGCACCGTCGAGCAGGCCCGGCAGGCCGTCGAGGACCGCACAACCCCCCTCGTCTACGGGGCCGACGTCGAGATTCTCCCTATTTCGTGCGTCGGCAGCCGTGTGGAGGTGACCGTGGTGTCCGGCTACGCCTTCCGTTCCGTGCTGGCAGCCGCGAGAGGCTGGCAGACCATCGTGGCGACGGCCGCGGCTGAGGCCACGCTGGTGCTGCCCAGCGGTGAGCCGAGCCCTCTGAACTATCTGGGCGAGTGCCCGCTGTAGCCGCCTCGGCAGCGACGGGCACGGTGCATTTCCGAAGCGTCTGCAGGAGTGTCCGGTGCGGCCGCTCCGGCCTGCTTGAGCACTTCGCTGCACAGCCTGGTAATATGGCTGGCGCTGGACGATTCGTTCTGAACTCACCCGTACGCTGGAGAACCATTGCTTGAGAACAACCTTCCGTCCGAGTCCGGTCGACCGGTTCGCAGGATGCTGGCAGCGCGCCCGGCCTTCGGTGAGCGGCCATGAGACGCTCGCTCGAACCGGCAGAGCAGTACGCGCTCCTGTTTCTGCCCCTGTTGGGACTGCCGGCGGCGGCGCTGCTGCTGCTCGGCACGCCCGCTTGGGCGCTGCCGTCGGACTGGTCGACGGCCCAGACCAACATCGCCGACGGGACCTACCCCGACGAGGTCGTTGTTGACCTCGTGTCGGCGGTTCTGTTCGTCGGCTGGGTCGCCTGTTTGCGGCTGCTGGTGTCGAAGCTGCGCAGACGGTCCGTCGCTGACGGCGGCTACATGACCGACAGCGCCGCCGCGGCGATGCTCAGCCTGGGCATAGAGGATCCTGCCGGCCTCGCCGCGGCGATGGCGGACCTACCGCACGAGGACGATCTGCGAGACCAGGCGTCCGACGCCCAGATCGCCGGCCGTTCCCCCGTAGCCCCCGCGGCTCCGGCGGGTTCTGTCGTTCCTGTAGCTTCGGCGGATCCCGTAGCCCCCGCGGCTCCGGCGGGTTCCGTTGTTCCTGTAGCTTCGGCGGGTCCTGCAGCCTCGGCGGCTCCGGCGGGTTCCGTTGTTCCTGTAGCTTCGGCGGGTCCTGCAGCCTCGGCGGCTCCGGCGGGTTCCGTTGTTCCTGTAGCTTCGGCGGGTCCTGCAGCCTCGGCGGCTCCGGCGGGTTCCGTTGTTCCTGTAGCTTCGGCGGGTCCTGCAGCCTCGGCGGCTCCGGCGGGTTCCGTTGTTCCTGTAGCTTCGGCGGGTCCTGCAGCCTCGGCGGCTCCGGCGGGTTCCGTTGTTCCTGTAGCTTCGGCGGGCTCTGCAGCCTCGGCGGCTCCGGCGGGTTCTGTCGTTCCTATGAGGCCCGCCGCCCCCGTGAGTTCCGTCGAGCCGCCGATGATCGTCCCGGTGCGGGCTTACTATTTCGCCCGGGCCGAGGACACGCTGCGGAGCGTCGCGGCGCAGTTTCTCCAGACGCCGACCCGCTGGGAGGAGCTTCGGGCGTTGAACGTGTCGAACCCCGGCGTCTCTACCGCCGGGCCCGACACCGTGCTCCCATTGGGTACCGCGCTCGCGCTGCCGGGCGACCCTCTGCCGTGGGGCAAGCCCGACCCGGTGTACCTGTGGACGCTCGCAGAGAAGTTCCTTTTCACAGCGTGGGGCCGCGAGCCGACGCCGGAGGAGGTGGTCCCGTTCTGGCGCGGGCTGACCAGCGGTGCCCATCTCGACCCTGGCGACTTCGTCGCGCCCGGGTATCTGGCCACGCCTGAGTCCGCCAAGGGTGCCGTAGAGCCGCCGAGCCCGCCTGTCGCGGAAGCCCCCGAAGAAACAGAATCCGTCGACGAAGCCGCCGATGAGGCTGTTGAGTTGCTGCCTGAGGTCGAGGCTGTCGATGAGGTCGTCGACGAGGCTGTCGACGAGGAGGTTGTCGAAGCAGCGGTCGAGGCTGTCGATGAGGTCGTCGATGGGGTCGTTGACGAAGCTGTCGACGAGGAGGTTGTCGAAGCAGCGGTAGAGGCTGTCGATGGGGTCGTCGATGGGGTCGTTGACGAGGCTGTCGTCGAGGAGGTTGTCGAAGCAGCGGTCGAGGCTGTCGTCGATGAGGTTGTCGTTGACGAGGTTGTCGTCGATGAGGTTGTCGTCGACGAGGTTGTCGTTGACGAGGTTGTCGAAGCAGCGGTCGAGGCTGTCGATGAGGTCGTCGACGAGGCTGTCGTCGATGAGGAGGTTGTCGAAGCAGCGGTCGAGGCTGTCGATGGGGTCGTTGACGAAGCTGTCGATGAGGTTGTCGTTGACGAGGTTGTCGTTGACGAGGTTGTCGAAGCAGCGGTCGAGGCTGTCGATGGGGTCGTCGACGAGGTTGTCGTCGATGAGGAGGTTGTCGAAGCAGCGGTAGAGGCTGTCGATGGGGTCGTTGACGAAGCTGTCGATGAGGTTGTCGTTGACGAGGTTGTCGTTGACGAGGTTGTCGAAGCAGCGGTCGAGGCTGTCGATGGGGTCGTTGACGAGGCTGTCGTTGACGAGGTTGTCGATGAGGCTGTTGAGTTTCTGCCTGTCGACGAAGCAGCCGTCGAAGTTGTTGACGAAGCGGCCGACGACTTGCCGGGCATCCGGCCGGCCACCGACGACCTGGGGCTGCTGCCCGTCTACGAACCGTCGGTCACCACCGACGAGCTGCGGCCACCGGACGTCCTCGAACAGCTGGCCAGAACCGCAGAACTCCAGCCCGAGACGCCGCCCGACGCCGACGAGCTGGGACTGCCGCCCGTCTACGAGCCGTCGGTCACCGCCGAGGAAGTCGGACCACCACCCATATTCGAACCCTCATCCGATGTCGAGTCCGCGCCGGCCGATGTCGACGAGATCGGATTGCCGCCTGTCTATGAGCCGTCGGTTACCACTGATGAGGTGCAGTCTGCGCCTGTCCACGAGCCGCTGGCTGACGCCGATGTCGAGTCCGCGCCGGCCGAGGTCGACGAGATCGGATTGCCGCCTGTCTATGAGCCGTCGGTTACCACTGATGAGGTGCAGTCTGCGCCTGTCCACGAGCCGCTGGCTGACGCCGATGTCGAGTCCGCGCCGTTCGAGGTCGACGAGATCGGATTGCCGCCTGTCTATGAGCCGTCGGTTACCACTGATGAGGTGCAGTCTGCGCCTGTCCACGAGCCGCTGGCTGACGCCGATGTCGAGTCCGCGCCGTTCGAGGTCGACGAGATCGGATTGCCGCCTGTCTATGAGCCGTCGGTTACCACTGATGAGGTGCAGTCTGCGCCTGTCCACGAGCCGCTGGCCGCTCCCGAAGAGCCCCTAGCTGACACACCCGCCGCGCCCGCCTACGAGCCGTCGGAGGAAGCACCCGCCGCGCCCGCCTACGAGCCGTCGGAGGAAGCACCAGCCCCGCCCGCCTACGAGCGCCCGGCCGCCGCGCCGCCGCCTGCCTTCGAGCCCCCGGCCGGCTACGAACAGGCGCCTGTGCCGGCGACCCACGACCCGCTGACCGTGACCGGCGTCGATCTGGGGCCGATCGAGCCTGAGGCTGCCCGCGTCGAATCGGAAGCGCCCTCCATGCCGACGTTCATGCCGTCGCTCATGGGCGCCGACACCATGACCCCCGCGGCCGAGGCGCAGATACTTTCGCCCACGACGCGCAGCCTGGCCGGCACCGCCATCGGCGACGCGATGATGCTGTTCCAGATGTCACGGATCAGGCGGCGCCGCCGCGGTGCGGCGCCGGCCGCGGCAGACCCCATGGAAGACTCCCTCAGACAGAGCGCCCGAGTCGACACCCTCAACCTCATCGAGGCTGCCATGCGCCACCTGAGGGCGGTCACGGTCGGACGCTTGAGAGAGAAGCCCCCGGTGTTGGCGGTCAGGGTCGGAACCTACGGCTTCGAGGTGCTGCTCAGCCGTCCGGTCACGGCGCCCGAGGGATGGCAGACCGCGTCGCTGGGTCATGTGCTGGAACTCCCGCAGGGAGTCACCGTCGAGGATCTCAACGCCATCGTGGGCCAAGGCCCCTCGCTGTGCCCGGCGCTGGTTCCGGTCGGCGACACTGTGGAAGGACCGCTCCTGCTCAACATCGAGGAGATCGGCTGCCTCATCGTGTCGGGGCCCGGCACTACGTCCGTCAACCTGCTCAACGCCATAGTCGGCACACTCGGCACGTCGCCGCTGGCCGGCGACATCCGCATCGTCACGGTGGGGATGGAGGTTCCCGCCGGTGTCGTCGGCTGGGAGAGGGTCCACTCCACCAGCTTCGACTCCCCCGAACTCGAGGAACTCCTCACCGCGGCTCAGACAGGCGCCAGTTCGTCGCTCGACGTGCTGGTGGTGGGCCCCGGCAACGACCTCCTCATCCAGCGGGCCGGTCAGGCAGCCGCCACGCCGGGGGCCCGCATCGCTCTCGTGGGGGCGACCTCGTCGGTGACGGCCCGATGGCCGTGGCGGATCCATGTGGACGAGACCACCACAGCCGTCGTGCATCCCATCGCCTGCACCATGGCCGCCGCCCAGGTGACAGCCCCAGAAATGTCTCAGATAATGAGCGACAGCCCGGACTCGGAGCTGCTCGCCCCTTCGGGAATGTAAGGGGAACCGGATGGGTGGCACCACGACCTGCGCCGAGCCGGGCACGCCGGCACCGGTCGCCACCTCGGAGCCGGAGACGCGATGTCTGATCACCGGCTGGCTGACGCCCACCGCTCCATGACCGGTCCGGTCGCCACGCTCCCGAGCACCGCCCCCGGTGCTCGGGTCGCAGTCCTCGCTGCGGCGCGCGGGATCCGGCGACCTGGAACGAGGATCCCTGCCGCCCCCGGTGCTCGGATCGCAGTCCTCGCTGCGGCGTTGATGCTGGCGGCCTCCTGCGGCAGCGGTGCCACCGGCACGGTCGGGCAGCCGATCGCCGGAGACGGAAGCGAGGCGTCGGAGCCGGTGCTGGTCCGCCTCGCGCTGCCTCCCGACCCGGTCTGGCAATGGCTCGAAGACTCCGGAACGGTCGCCCAGTTCGAGTCGGACCGCAACATCCGGGTCGAGGCGAGCAACCCCTTCGACCCGTTCTCGGCCTTCGCCGGCGGCCACGCCGACGTCGTGGTCGTCGACGCTCTGGAGGTGCCGCAGTTCGCTGAGCAGACCGGGCGCGAGCCGGTGATAATCGGCCAGGCTGCTTTCGACCGGAGCATCCTCGCGGTGAAGCGCACCTCACGCGCCGAGACGCTCGACGACCTCGTCGAGGCCACCATCGCGGTAGACAACTCCATCGGCCGGCTCCTACTGTGGGGCCTCATCGCCGACGCCAACCACGACATGATCTTCCGGTTCGGGAGCCCTGATTTCACTCTCCTGCAAGTAGAGTCGGGAAGCGTCGCCGACCTCGTGCTGAAAGGAGACGCCGACGCATGCGTCTGCCTGCCCGAGTTCGGCGTGACGCATTTCGCCAACGGAACGATGCGCCCGCTGTACGGCGGCCGGAACGCCTCCGAGATATACGCCAAGGACATCATCGCTCAGCCGCTCCTGCGGCCCATGGCGGACGCGTTCGTGGCCGACAGGGAGTGGCTGGACCGCAACCGCGGTGCGACCAAGGCGCTGCTCGATCTCTGGCAGGTGGGACTGGACGCTTGGGCCGACGACAAGTATCAGATCATCGCCGACTATCCCCACTTGTTCTCGGTGCAAGGCCAAGCGGAAGTCGAATGGATGGCAAGCCATGCGAACCATCGGGACTGGTTGTCCCGCTCGGTTTATCTGACGAAAGACAACTTGAAGCTCCAGGACGACATGTTCGCCAGGATGCACAGACTCGAGCTGATCTCCGACGACACCGTCGCGCCGCCGCTCGATCTGTCGTTCGCGGCGGACCAGTAGGGAGGACACTGCATGACGACAGTCCCCGCAATCACGCCCGACGCAATGTCGGCGCTGTCGGTGCGAGAGATGCGCCGCGCGGTCGTGCGCCGGTGGCTGTACCGGTTCAGCGTGCTCATCGGCTGGGCCGCTTTCGTGGCGGTCTGGTACGCATGCTCGAGGCTGGTGTTCGACCCCCATCAGCTCCCCGAGCCCCACACCGTGGCCCGCGAGGCCTGGACGACCGTCATCGAGGAGGGATTCTTCGACAACATGCGGTCCAGCCTCCTTCGGGTGCTGAGCGGGTTCCTGCTAGCGGCGATTCTGAGCGTCGGCCTGGGCTGGCTCATCGCCCACAACGCATGGTGGCGCACCTTTGTCCGCACCATCGTCGATCTGGTGGTGAGCACCCCGATCGTGAGCCTGGCCGTTCTCACCCTGTTCGTGTTCGGTGTCTCGTCGGTGGGACCGGCCGCCGCCACGGCACTGGTGGCGACGCCCTACCTGGTGATGAGCGTGGCCCAGGGCCTCACCGGGGTCGAGAGCAACCTCATCGTGATGAGCGAGTCCTTCGGACGGACCCGGTCCCAGATCATCTGGGGGGTGCTCGGCCCTTCGTCGATGATCGGGTTGCTGACCGGCGCCCGGCTAGCCTTCGCGGTGGCTTGGCGCATGGAGCTCCTCGCCGAGATCTTCGCCGCCTCCGACGGGGTGGGATTCCAGATCCGTCGCAGCTTCGAGAGCTACAACATCCGGGGGATGATCGCCTGGACGGTGCTGTTCGTGGCCGTGATGCTTCTCTTCGAGAACCTCGTCTTCCGTCAGATCGAGAACCGACTACAGGCACGCGCCAGTTAGCGCCCGCATCCACATTGAGGCTGACCACGACATGACCGACGCACCCCAACACACTCCGCGACCCACCGGGTGGCAAGAACCCGCGGGCGCCGCACCGTCCGACACTCCCCAGCCGGCCGGCGACGTCGCCACCGACGGGCCGGATGCACAGCCCGCACCATTCGACATGCCGGGCACACCCCAACCCGCTCAGCAGCTGCCCACATGGCAGGATCCGGCCATCCACGCGCCGGCCGCAATGCCGGCAGTCGCGCCGGCGGCCATGCCGGCAGTCGCGCCGGCGGCCATGCCGGCAGTCGCGCCGGCGGCCATGCCGGCAGTCGCGCCGGCGGCCATGCCGGCAGTCGCCGCGCCGGACGTGCCGAGGTCGCAGGGGCCGCAGGGGCCGACACCTTACGCCAGCAGCTACCAGGGCCTTCCCGCCCTTCCCGAGCATGAGCCCGACGCCGTGCCCGCGAGCCGCAACCTGCCCGCTCCTCGCCGGGCGCTGAGCCGGCCGTGGGTGGTGCAGCTCATCGCTGTCGTGCTGCTGATCCTTCTGTGGCAGTACCTCACCTCGACCAACGACCGGATCCCGAGCATCTATCAGGTGTTGAGGTTCATGGCCGTCGAGATCACCGGCGGCTCCCACGGCGGCGTCCTCGTCGGCGAGTTCTGGAGTCCGCTGGGCTTGAGCCTTCAACGCTACGCCGTCGGCCTGGTTGTCGGGATACCGATTGGCGCGGTGCTCGGACTGCTGATCGGATCGTCCAACTGGGCCCGAGGACTGCTCAACGACACGACGCTGGTGTTGCTGGCGATGCCCGCAGTGGCCTGGGCCTTCCTGGCGTCGTTGTGGTTCGGCCTCTCATCGACCGCGCCGGTCGTGGCGGTGGCTCTGACCGTCGTCCCGTTCGTGGCGATCAACCTCAGCACCGGCGTGCGCAACATCGACCCGGCGCTGATCGAGATGACGCGGACGTACAAGGTCTCGCGTCGGAACCGTGTGATGGACCTGCTTCTCGGTGGCACGCGCCCCAACGCGTTCACCGGGGTCCGTCTGGCGTTCACCACCGGCTGGAACAGCCTGCTGATCGTGGAGTGGTTCAGCGCGACCGACGGTGTCGGTTGGCGGGCCCGTTTCTGGTACGACGCTCTGCGCTTCCCCGGCTTCGTGGGCTGGGTGTTCCTCTTCGTGCTGCTGATCGGCGTGCTCGACCGTCTCGTGCTGCGAAGGCTGGAGCGCCGCGCTCTGCGGTGGAACCAGAGGCCGGCGCTCACGTTCGCCGACGACTGGGCCGTGTAGGCAAGTGACTGTCGGGCAGACGGCTGCGCAGGCACAGGCGGCGTGCAGGCATGGGCAGCGGACGAGCGTAGAACCGGATCGAACGGACACAACACGGGACCAGCAAAGGATGCACACATGGCGACAGTCCTCATAGAGAACCTGACCAAGATCTACCCCCCCACCACGACCCACCCCCACCGGGTGCAGGCCCTCGGCGGGGTCAACATGTCGGTCACCGGCAACGTTTTCGTGGCTGTGCTGGGTCCGTCGGGCAGCGGCAAGACCACGCTGCTCAACATCGTGGCCGGTGTGGAGACCCCCACCTCGGGAACGGTGCGCTCCGTGCAGGACGGCGTGCCGGCCCGTATCGGCTACGTGTTCCAGGAGCCTCGGCTGCTGCCTTGGCGCACCGTGCTCAACAACATGCTGTACGTGCAGGACCGCAAATCGGACCGGTCGAAGCGCGAGGCCGAGTTCTATCTGACGATGGTGGGGCTCAGCGAGGTCGCTCACCTGTACCCGTCGCAGTTGTCGGCGGGCATGCAGCAGCGGGTGGGCATCGCCCGGGCGTTCTTGGTGAACCCCGACATCCTGCTGATGGACGAGCCTTTCAGCCACATGGACGCTTTGACGGGACGGTCGCTGCGCGAGTATTTGCAGAGGGTCTGGCTGCACACCCGCAAGACTGCTCTGCTCGTCACCCACGACGTGGCCGAGGCGGTGGAGCTGGCCGACCGGATCTTGATGCTGCGACCGGGCGGCGTGCTGTTCGACGACATCCCGATCGACCTGCCCCGGCCTCGCCGCACCGAGGATCCCGCGGTGCAGGCAGTGGAGAGCGAGGTGCTGCGCCGTTTCGACTCCATGGAGGCCGCGGTCCGTTTCGGAGCGCAGGCCCGCTAGCCGAAACGGGCCCGCCGGGCTGGCAGCGCCGCACCCGGCGGCGGAAGCGTCCCCGCCCCGCCCGCCGCCAGCCTGGATCGCACACCGCCAGGGGCGCATACCCCGCGTCGCACGAATCGCAGCCGCGGCTGGGAAGGTTCGTGTCGTGACGGTGGGTGTGGAACCAGGCCCATACCCCGCGTCGCACGAATCGCAGCCGCGGCTGCCGCCCGCGTCGCGCACACCACGGCCCCCACAGTTGGTGTCGGCACGAGTCACAGAAGCGGTCGCCGCCCACAACTTGCGCCGTCTGTCGGCACCGTCTACAGTCGGTCTATGAGTAGGTCGCTCCGTGCTTCACACGCTATAGCGACCGGCACGGCTGCATCCCGTCGGGTGTCGGTCATGTCTCGCAGTGTCGGTGTTGAAGACGTGGCTGCTGCTGGTGGTTCCCTCGGCGCATGCACGGCTGGCACGGCTGTATCCCGTCGGGTGTCGGTCATGTCTCGCAGCGTCGGTGTTGAAGACGTGGCTGCTGCTGGTGGTTCCCTCGGCGCATGCACGACTGGCATGGCTGTATCCCGTCGGGTGTCGGTCATGTCTCGCAGCGTCGGTGTTGAAGACGTGGCTGCTGCTGGTGGTTCCCTCGGCGCATGCACGACTGGCATGGCTGTATCCCGTCGGGTGTCGGTCATGTCTCGCAGTGTCGGTGTTGAAGACGTGGCTGCTGCTGGTGGTTCCCTCGGCGCATGCACGGCCGGCATGGCTGTATCCCGTCGGGTGTCGGTCATGTCTCGCAGTGTCGGTGTTGAAGACGTGGCTGCTGCTGGTGGTTCCCTCGGCGCATGCACGGCCGGCACGGCTGCATCCCGTCGGGCTCTGGCCGCGCTGGCGGTGGTCACGGCGCTGGCCGCGGCTGCGTGTTCGCCGGATTCGGGTGCCGCCCTTGTAGGCGGTGAAGGCAGCGGTTCAGGTTCGGGCAGCGGTCCCGATTCGGACGGTGAGCGGCGACGGCCGGTGGTCGAGACGATTCCCGCCCCTGCCGAGCGCCCGTTCCTCGATCCTGAGGCGGCGCCGGCAACCGCTTTGGGCCGGCTGCGGGCCCAGTACCTGCCCGTGTGGACCTCGGATTTCGACGGGGCCTTCCCGCCGGACGTGTGCGGCACCGCTTGGGAGCTCGACGGGATCGCCGAGCCGGACTCGGGCGCCGATGTCGCCGTGCTGGGCGACTTCGCCACCGCTGCCGCTCTCACGGTGATGCGCTACGAGCACCAGCTCTCCCGGGCACTGGCCGAGCCGACCGCGCTGTCGCAGCTGTGCGTGGCCACCGCCTCGGTGGGGCAGGCCCGCTCCGACGCCCTGAGCGTCCTCGAGTCCTACCTCGCCGACGGTGCCCGCCGGTCCGAGCCGGCCGCCTACCCCGACGAGGTGCGGATCGTGGCGGTGAGCCCGACAGCGGCAGTGTCGGTGGCCTGCGTCACGCCCGGCTATCCGACGGTGGCGGATGCCGACGGGGAGACGGTCGAGCCCGCCGGTTCCCCGGCCCGGCTCGGCGCCTACCTGATGTCGGTTTCACGCGGTCGTGAGGACCCGGTCACCGACATCTCCTACCGGGTGTCCGACACCGCCGACCGTGAGGCGTCCGACTGCTCGGGCTTCGGCGCCTGGACCGCCGAGTGGGACAACAGGGTGCAGTCCTGGATCGCCGAGGGCCAGATCTGGGAACCCGTCGACGCCACCCTCACCGCCGACGGGATCTGCGAGTCACCCCCGCCCCAAGGCCCCGAAGAGTGCCCCAAGGACTGGCCCCAGTGAGCACCGCCCCCGCCCTGCGCCTCCGCTTCCGGTTCCGTCGCACCAAGTGGCTGCTGGCAGCGCTGCTAATCCTTGCACCGGTGCTCGCCCCGATCGAAGCCCCCGACCTGCCCGCCCCGCTGGGCGACCTGGTCGGCGCTCCGCCCGCGTCGGCCCAGTCCACCATCTTCGACGGCACCCTCAGTAACTGTCCGGCTGATCCCACGGACACGCGCAGTTGGGCAGTGAACCCGACTGACAATTCGTTGTGCGAACTGAGCGTTCCCGCGTGCAGGGAGCATCCGCTGGAGAGCGATACCTATCTTGATCTGTCGACGGAGTTTCTCTCCTTCTGTGAAGCCACCGTGCTGGAATCCGCGAATGCGGCGAAGTATCAGAGCTGCATCGCGTTGATGGGCTATGTGATCAAGACGACGGGCACCGCCCCGGACCGGCAGTGCCGGATGATCCTGCCGGCCCGATGCCCCGCAGGCCTGAACCATGTGAAGCACGACACATGTATAAGCGTTCAGCGTCGCTCGTGGTCATGCCCGGCGGACGCCCTCCCGAGGAACCAGTTCAACAGTTGCTACCAGCCTTCGCCTGACGGCACCGGGACCAATCCCGCCTGCGTCAGCGATGCCCCGACGTTCCTCATCATGACCTGCGAGGAGTACGTCGCAGAAGACTTCGAGCGGAATCCCACCACCTCCGAGGCGGCGTGCAGCGGCTTCGACACTGGTGCCAGTCCGGCGTTGAACAACCATTCGAACCAGCACTGGTGCCGCTACGACGCATCGCTGCTGGACGTCGCCTGCCACGGGGCCAGCCCGTCGTGTCAATCTTCGGATGCGTATTGCCTCAAGCGGGAGAGCCGCACCGGCGGGTGCAATGTGGTGGCGGACACACTGCGCTGCCGGTTCCTGCAGGCTGACTACCTCGCTGGGAGCGTTACAGCGGAAGATGTCGATCAGGAGGGCTGCACACCTTGTGTGGTGTTGCCCTTCAGCGCGACGTCGTCTCGGTGCCCGAATGAGCTGACTGCAACCCCGTCGCTGCCGGTACCCCAGGTGTTAAACGGTTTCAACTCGGTTTACGCCAACAAGACGGACACCAGCACTGGAACGCATATATGCAGCGACCCGCCGCAGGGTCGTCTCGTGTGGAAGTTCGGCGGTAATTCCCAGGTGGCGGTCGTGAACTCTCCGGTCATCTTGGACGTCATCGAGATATCCACCAAGGCACGAGTAATAGATACTTACTGGTGGCACCCAACCGCACGTCAGGTCATGAAGCGTTCAACGCCCTACCGTCACTATGAGTATCCGATCAGCTTGGCGACAGACCCCGTGGTCCGGCCCTGGCCAACAATCGACGAGACCAGAACGTACGGCAGCGTGAGCAGCATGATGCTTGACCGGGGCGGATCATGCACCATCAAGGACTTGCCGTACTTCAGGCTCGTCGTCCAAGAACTTTGGCCCGACGACGATCAGTCGACTATTGAGGACTTGTTCGGAGGCGACTCTGTGAACTGGTGGACGAACCTCACCGCAGACGAGAAGAAACGCAAGACCGAAGCACGAGGCCTCAGACTCATCGACGGCACGGATGTCCCGCAGGACGACGCCGAGCGGGCCCGTCGGGCCACTGCGCTCACCCAACCACTGAGTTGCAACTATGGCAGCAGCGTGTGGTGCAGATGGCTACCGAAACGATCCGGCTACTACCGTCTCGTGGCTGCCGGAGTCTGGCCAATGCAAATTGCCGGATCAACCGCCAGATGGCGGAACAGCCTCAGTAGGACGCAGATCAACAACTGGCTACGCGACAACGTCGCGAGCAGCGACAACACCTGCCCGAGTAATCTCAGCATATTCGACAGACCAAAGGACCTCGACTGCATCATGGAAGACCTCGTACAAATGGGCTACACACACTCGGATGGTACCGCAAACCCCGCAGCAGCCGGCATGCTTTTGACCACCGGCGGCCTCCGCCTCCTACCCGCGTCCGACGACGACTGGCCCTACACGGTCGCAGCGGGCGAGAACCTCAAATGCGGTCCCCGCGACCTGCGAGTCAGCTGCGGCGGCGGCGGCGGTGCTTGGAACTACACCGAGACCGAACCCATCGGGATTATGGTCCAAGAGATTCGGGTCGGCAGCGTGACCTCGTCCCGCTAGGAGACTGTTGAGTAATGCCGATTTCGCGCAGTACACAACCTTCTGACCTGCGGTTTTGTGACAGCGATATCGCGATTTGGGGACATAATCAACACTCTCCTAGGACGACGACGGTCTCCGCAGGCCCGTACTCAGCCGACCGGATTGTCATAGTGCCCGGGACCCGCTCCCGATACTTTGCCGTGAGGAAAGCCGACGCTGGCTCCAAGACCGCGTTCACCTGTCGTAACCCGCGTGCCTCCTGCTTGAGTTCCTGTCACAGTCCGACGCGGTTGAGGAGCGACTGCACCCGGGTGTCGCGCGGCGAGCCGAGGAAGACGTGGAGCTCGTCGATCACGACATATTGCAGCCGCGAGGAAAAGCTCCGAACAGCGGTCCCGCGGTTGACAAGGATCGCCTCGAGCGGTTCCGGTGTGACAAGTACGGCGGTCGCGGTAGCCCCGGGCGGGCTGATGCGGCGAATGCGCAGGTTCCATCGGCGGCGTGGCGCTGGCGGTAGCCCCGGGCGGGCTGATGCGGCGCCGCCCACGACGGCGCTACCTTGCGGTCGGTGGCGAGTGCCCGCAGGCATGTCGACGCCAGAACCGGAGCGCCGGCCCGGGGTGGTGGTCCCACGCCGTTATCTCGACCTGGCTGCGGGGCACCGTCGGCGCCAGGACCGTGGCGCCGGCCCGGGGTGTGGCGGCGGTCTCGGCCGCCGTTCCCCAGTCGTCGTTGCTGGTGGTGTCGTCGCCGTCGTCGTGGCCGTTGCGGGCCAAGACCCGCACACTGTAGGCGACGCCGTTGTCGAGGCCGGAGACGGTAGCGCTCAGATTGCCGCCGGCCGTCACCGCCGTCTGCCGGTCCGCTGCGTAGTCTTCGTCGGTCTCGGACTTCCACTGCACGACGTATCCGGTGACGGGGCGACCCCCGTCGTATCCGGGCGCTGTCCAGCACACGTCGATCCGGCCGTCGCCGCCGGAGGCGGCCAGCCTGGCCGGCGCCTGCGGCACGCAGCCCCCGTCGACCCACGGGTTGCGGACCGGGCCCTGGGTGTAGAACATCGAGTCGTAGGCCTGCTCCGACGAGCAGTAGCCCCCGAACTCGTTGCGCATCTGCGCGAACACCGTCTGCGCGCTCGTGTAGCGGCTCACCGTGGGCATGTCGGCCCACAACGACTCCAGGTCCAGCTCCCCGTCGCGGCGGTAGGTGTCGTCGAACCACGCGGGCAGCTCCCCCTTGAGAGCGGCCTTCACGACTTCTTCGGCCTCCGCGGTCGGCGAGTCGGGCACACGATCGCACGCCTCCCAGTACCCGGTCTCCCCCCCGGCCACGAGGCCTTCGATGACATCGGCGTAGAGCTCCTCCGACGTGCAGTAGCTGCTCGGCTCGGCGGAGAGCAACCGGCTGAAGTAGATGTGGGCGACGGCGATCGGGGCGGGCGCCGCGGCCGCGTCCGAGGACAGCGTGTAGGAGTGCGCGACCTCATGCACCGCGGTGGCCTTGTGCCGCACATGGTCGTCGTCTATGTCGATGCGGTCTGTGCGGCACATGGGGATCCCCACGGCCTCGTCGTGGAGGCACCTCATGGAGTGGGATCCGAGATACAGGAGCGACGTCACCCGGAACTCGACATCCTGTTCCCTGAGGTATTCGACAGCCTCAACGAACCACGGGTGCTCGTCGCCGATCTCCTCCACGAGCTCGTCGAGGTAACGCGAGAACTGCTCGCTGCCCGACACCGGCACGGCCGTCACCTCCCCCGAGGCGGCGCCGCGCCCGACGGAGTTCTTGGCCAGCACCCGCACCGAGTAGCTGTCACCGTCGACCAGGCCTGAGATCTCAGAGGACCCGCTCACAGAGGATCGCCCCCAGACCGACTTCTCGGACCAGTCGGCGTCGGTGGAGCGCTTCCACTGCACCACGTATCTCGTTATCTGAGCGCCGCCGTCGCTGGTGGGTGCGTCCCAACGCACTCTCAGCGTCCCGCTGCGCCCGGTCACCACCCGGGCCGACACGTTCCTGGGTGCGCCGGGCACAGCCGGCGAGTCCGGCTCGGACTCCGCCCGGAGGCGGTGCTCGGCCCACTCCGTCCCGTAGCCGCCCGTCGGCGGCTCCGGCTCCAGCGCGGGTTCCGGCTGGAGCGCCGACGCTGCGGAGGTGTCGACGGCGACCCATCCCGACCGGGGAGTGAGCCCCACGGTGGTGTGAGCCTTCGCCCGGAACACATAGCGGGTGTAGGGCTCCAGTCCGGTGGCGGTGTAGCCGGTGGTGATGTCTCGTGCAGGGTCAGGGTCGGTGTCGGGTCGGGCGCGGGTGTAGGGCTCCAGTCCGGTGGCGGTGTAGCCGGTGGTGATGTCTCGTGCAGGGTCAGGGTCGGTGTCGGGTCGGGCGCGGGTGTAGGGCTCCAGTCCGGCGGCGGTGTAGCCGGTGGTGATGTCTCGTGCAGGGTCAGGGTCGGTGTCGGGTCGGGCGCGGGTGTAGGGCTCCAGTCCGGCGGCGGTGTAGCCGGTGGCGAAGTCGCCGGTGTCATGGTCGAGGATCCAGAAACGGCCGACGGGGTCGATGTCCTTGTAGCGGATCAGGATCTGGTAACCCGCCACGGCCACCCCTCCGGGTAGCGCCGGCGCATCCCGTCTCAACGTCACGGTGTCGAACCCGACATCGCCGGCCCGAAGGTTGGTCGGCGTCGCCAGTTCCTCCGCGGCCAGTTCCTCCTGGTGAGCCGATGCCGGCTGCGCCAGCGTCGCCATCAGCGCCAACACCGAAGCCAGCGCTCCCAAGCGGTGCCCCCATCCAGACGGCAGGTGAGGGCCTGGCCGGTTGTCCTGATGCATGTCCATCGTAACTCCGAAGATGAAAATAACCGCATTATCGCAAGAAGTAGGTGCTGTAGCGCACGTCAGTGCAAGCCACTGCCGGACTGCAATCCGGGCATGGACCACGCCCGCCTCAACACCATGCACCGCAAGCTCCACGACTGGGACTCAGCCCGCAGCGTCTATGTTGCACGCGTTTTGGCGTATCGCTTGCGGGGGGCGTCCGGCGGCGTGGATTGCTGGTTTCGGGGGCGTTCGTATTCGTGCATGCAGCCGCGGCCTGGGCGGCGCGGGTGATCTGGCTGCGTGGATTGCTGGTTTCGGGGGCGTTCGTATTCGTGCATGCAGCCGCGGCCTGGGCGGCGCGGGTGATCTGGCGGCGTGGATTGCTGGTTTCGGGGGCGTTCGTATTCGTGCATGCAGCCGCGGCCTGGGCGGCGCGGGTGATCTGGCTGCGTGGATTGCTGGTTTCGGGGGCGTTCGCAGCCGCACATGCAGCCGCGGCGGCTCGTCACTTGGCCAGGTAGTCGGTGGCGTCTCTCACCAGCTCGAAGTGGCAGAGGTCGAGGTGATGGCTCCAGATGCTCCGCCCCGGCAGCCGCAAAGCCGTGAACATCGACGCTCGGCTGGACCACGACGCAGTCTCGACTCGCTTGCCGGTCTGCAGAACTTCCTCCAACGCGGGCCGCAGATCGGTGTCAGCCGACGCCACCGCCGCAGTATCGAACTCGTCGAGGTATGCACCTTTCACCACGTCCACCGCCAGCATCACGTCGATGCCCTTCTCCTCAGCCCGCCAAGTCCGGCCTGCCGGCTGATCGACCGGCCGGTAGCGCAGCGCCGTAGTCTTCACATCGATTGACGGATCGGACCTCCAACGGCTTGTCTGGCGAGCGAACGAGGCCCGCAGCTTCCGGTGGCTCCTGCGGCCCGGCTCGCCGCGATAGACGCTCGTCGAGCACAGCACACGTTCGGGATCCGCTACCCGTCCCAGATCCACCAGGAGTCGTGCCAAGGCGGCCGGATCCACCTGGCCGAAACTCGGAGCGTCGGCGTGCGGACCGCCGAAGGCGCGGCGAGCGCCGTGGTAGATGTTCTGATAGTCGATGAACACCGCGATTCGGGTCATCGGAGCCGTCTTCCTGCAGGCCTGCCGCGGGCTCGGGACTCGCCTCCCGAAGCGATACACCCGCCAACCCCCGGGACTCGGCCCGGGGGGGGCGGGGCAGAATCAGGACAATGTAGCAGAACCGGCGCGCCGGCCGCTGCGCGACCGATGCTGATTCTGAGAAGCGCCCACACACGCCGCCGTCGAACGGCCGGATGTTGTGACGGCCCGTGAACTTGTCCGCACCGCGGCGCGAGCGGGCCTCCGACAATTTGTGGCAGGGCGTCAGGCGACGCGCTGGATGAGGGTGCCGGTGCCGAGGCCTCCGCCGCAGCACATCGACACCAAGGCGTAGTCGCCGCCGGTGCGTTCCAGCTCGTGTACCGCCTTGGTTGCCAGGATGCAGCCGGTGCCGCCCAAGGGATGGCCCAGCGCGATGGCGCCGCCGTTGGGATTGGTTTTGGCCGGGTCGGCGCCGACAGTGCGCTGCCAGGCGATCACCACCGACGCGAAGGCCTCGTTGACCTCGAACACGTCCACATCGTCGACGGTGATCCCCTCACGGGCCAGCACACTCTCGGTGGCCGGTATGGGACCCTCCAGCATCAGCACCGGGTCGCAGCCCACCAGCGCAGTCTGCGCGACTCTGGCCCGGGCTCTCAGACCCCGCTCGGCCGCCTTGGCGGCCGACATCAGCAGCACCGCCGCCGCGCCGTCGGCGATCTGCGACGACGTGCCCGCAGTGTGGACGCCGTCGTCGCGGGCCACCGGCTTGAGCGCCGCCAGCGCCTCCGCGCTAGTGGCGCGGGGAACCTCGTCGCGGGCGAACTCCGCCGTCTCACCGGTCTTCTTGCCGTCCTCGTCCACCAGGACCGCGTCGATGGGCACGATCTGGGTCTCGAAGCGGCCCTCCCGCTGGGCGGCGGCCGCCCGCAGCTGAGACTTCAGGCCCAGGTCGTCGGTATCGGAGCGCGAGATGCCGTAGGCGGCGGCGATTCGCTCGGCGCCCTCGAACTGGCTGGTGAACTCGTAGTGGCGGAAGTAGCTGCGCGACACCGGCTTGCCGGGGCCGTTGGCCACGTTGGCCGCCAACGGGACTATCGACATCGACTCGACGCCGCAGGCCAGCACCGTGTCTTCCGCCCCGGATGCGATCAGGCTGAAGGCCAAGTTCACGGCGTGCTGGGAGGACCCGCACTGGGAGTCGACGGTCGAGCAGGCAGTGTCCTGGTCGCCGCCGTGCGACAGCCAGGCGGTGCGGGTGATGTTCATGCCCTGGGCGCCGACCTGGTCGATGCAGCCGCCCACCACCTGGCCGACGCCGCCGTCGATCCCGGCCCGGTTCAGGCACTCCATCTGCACCGGCCCCAGGACGTCGGCCGGGTGGGTGTGGGCCAGCGTCCCGTCGCGCTTGCCCACCGCTGAGCGCACAGCCTCCACGATCACCACGTCGGTCATGGCCGGTCCTTTGAGACCACAGGGATCCAAACGGAGGCTGAGCGCATGCAGCCCCAATGGTTGAGCACGCAGTCAGGATCGGCTTCGAGCACCCGGAAGAACTCAGCGCCGCTGAAGTCGTGTCGGGAGAAGGTGATCAGCCCGCCGTGCTCGGTCTCGTAGAGCGTCCGCTGCAACGCTCGGACGAACGAGTCGGCGTTGATGTCGCCCATGGCTCGGGTCAGCGCGCTGAACGCCACGTCGAGATAGTCGCAGACCGCGGTGATGAGAGTCCAAGCGTCGGTGTGGAGGCGGTGAGCGAAGGGCGCGGCCCCGGAGGAGGCGTTGCGGAGGGTGACGCACCCTCGGTCCAGCTCCGGGATCGTGTCGCCGGCCGCTCGCCGGGAACTCACCAGTACCAGGTTCAGGGCCTGGCTCCTGGGAACGTCGGAAAGCACGAGAGTGGCCGGCTGGATGTCGTTCGCGATCCAGATCGGATGCCAGTCGATCAACTCCGCGGCCCGGATGAGGCGTCTCAGGTCCGACCACTCGGCGGTGGCCGTGACCGCGGCCACCCCGGCGGCTTTGAACTCGGCTGCGACGTCTAGGTAGAATTGCTCCATCCGGGTGAACATGTCGGCCATCTCACGGGGCAGCGCCTCCCGGCTCTTCTGGGCCTCGGCGGCCTCCTCGTCGCTCAGACCGTCCTCGAGCAGGCGCACCTGCTTCTCGGCCAGCAGCAGCGCCAGATCCCCGAGTTCCGACGGCACATCGGCGGTCGCCACCAGGTTGAGCCCATGGGAGTCGAGGATGGCGGAGGACTCCGTCATGGCCATGCCCTCGCTCCCACCGCTTCCGTGCAGCAGGCCGACGGGATCGTTTGTGCTGATGACCTGCGTTGCGAGAGCGACCTCCACGCTGGCGGACAGCAGGTGCTCCACGGTGCCGTCGTCGAGGTACAGCCGGTCGCCGGTGTGATCCAGCGTCGAGGCCGCCGTGAATGCGTACAGGCCGATGGCGGGGATCCGGGCTGCGACGGTGGCGCACTGCAGGACCGGATCGGTGATCCGCAGCGTCATGTACAGGACCGGTTCCTGCGAGTGCAGCGCGGCGCAGACGTCGGTGAGGCTGCCTGCCGGGTCGGCCAGGCTCCACAGATGGGGGACGAATTCGACGCATCGGCCGTGGATGCCGCCGTTGAAGTTCACCTCGTTGACGTAGGCGGAGATGATCAGGGAGGGCTCCTCGATGATGATCGTCTCGAGGCCGACGGCCTCCAGTTCGGCCAGGTCGGCGCCGACGTAGGCGACCTTGATCGGTTCCTGCGCCCCGACGGTCTGCTCGCAAGGATTGCTCCCCTTGATCGCGTGGAGGTCGCCGCCTGCCATGAGGATCCCCGCACCCGACCGGGTCCCCGACAACGCTTCCACGTGGGCGGCGGCTGCCTCCTCTTCGGCGATGGGCGAGACGCTCACATCGGTAGCGGCGGCCGCGACGCGGCTGATGTCGTCCCCGCCGCAGGCCGCGGCGACGAGCACGGCCGCGACCACCGATCCGAGCAGGCGGAGGCGGGTAGCGGCGCGGGTCAAGGGCGAAGGTGGGAATTCTGGTCTCACTTGCAAGCTCCAGTAGCCTGGGAGGTCGATGACGTCGACACAACGATGACATCGACACAACGGACAATGCTTCGAGCAAGTCTATACCACGCGCAGGACCCCACCGACGGTTGCTGCGACCGCTGGCCGGGTCGACACACAGGAACGCTGCAGACGTCGGCAAGATCGTTACCAGCGTGTGCCGTCCAGATTGAACGCAAGATTGCCGTTCCCGCCGTACGAAATGGTTGTGCAGGCTGCGGGCAGTGCAGGCTGCGGGAGGGTCGGCTGCCGTCGGGTCGTAGGGTCTGACCGTGACCCGACTGGGAGGCCGCCGATGCTGGGGCTGTCCGCCGACGAACTGCTGACCACGACCCGGGCTGTCCGCAGACGGCTGGACTTCGACCGGCCGGTCGATCCCGAGCTGGTCACCGAGTGCCTCTCCGTCGCGCTCCAGGCGCCCAACGGCGGCAACCGCCAGGACTGGCAGTGGATGGTGGTCGCCGACCCCGCCAAGAAGGCGGCCCTGGCCGGGCTCTACCGCCGGGCGTGGGCCGGCTATCGCCAATCGCCGCATTTCCCGACCAATGCCCCGCCCCACGACGACCCGTCGATGCGGGCCTCGTTCGGCCGGATCGCAGACTCGTCCCAGTACCTCGCCGACAACCTCGAACGGGCGCCGGTGCTGCTGATTCCGTGCCTGTCCGCCGTGAGTCGCCACGACAAGCCGTCGTGGGCCGGGGAGGCGTCACGGCTCGGGTCGGTGATCCAGGCGTCGTGGAGCTTCATGCTGGCCGCCCGGGAGCGGGGACTGGGTACCTGCTGGACCACCCTGCACCTGGCCTTCGAGCAGCAGGCCGCCGAGATCCTGGGGATCCCCTACGACGACTGCATGCAGGTCGCCCTCATCCCCGTCGCCCACACCGTTGGCACCGACTTCCGGCCCGGCGCCCGGGAGCCGCTCGCCAAAGTCTTGCACTGGAACGAATGGAAGGGCGCTCCGCCCGCCTGACACCCGGACGCGCCGTCGCGCCGGCGTGGCGCACAATTCAGCGGACCACACGAGGAAGGCGCCCATGGCCGGCAGCAACGACACCCGGCGTCCGGACTGCGGCCCCAGCGCCGCGCACGACTCCACCGGAACCCACGGCGACACTGCCGCGGGGTGGGCCCGGCGCGACGCCGCGGTGGTGTGGCACGGCTTCACCCAGATGGCTGTCTACGAGGACTCGGCGCCGGTCATCGTGGAGCGGGGCGAGGGCAACTACCTCTACGACACCGACGGCCGGCGCTACCTGGACGCCATCTCGTCGCTTTGGGTCACCACGCTCGGCCACGCCGACCCGGACCTGAACCGGGCGGCTCGCGAGCAGCTCGAACGTGTCAGCCATTCCACCCTGCTGGGCAACGGCAACACCGCCGCCGTCGCTCTGGCCGAGGCCCTGCGCGAGGTCGTGCCGGTGACCGGACCACACTTCCTGTTCGCGTCGGACGGCGCCGCCGCTGTCGAGCAGGCCGTCAAGATCGCCTTCCAGTACTGGCGCAACCTCGGCGTTCCGGGACGCGCCGCCTACCTGGCCCTCGGCGGCGCCTACCACGGCGACTCGGTCGGGTCGCTGTCGGTGGGCGACGGCGGCTTCGGCGCCGACCTGTTCGACCCGCTGCGCTTCGGCGTGCTCCGCACCCCTGGATACGACGACCCGGACTGGGCGTCCAAGGCGGTCGCCGCCCTCGACGAGCACCACGGCCGGCTGGCCGCGGCCGTCGTCGAGCCGCTGGTCCAGGGCGCGGCCGGGATGCTGGTCGCCGACCCCGAAGACGTCGCCGCCTTCGCCGCGGCGGTCCAGGCTCGGGGAGTGCCGCTGATCTGCGACGAGGTCGCTACCGGCTTCGGCCGCACCGGCGCCATGTTCGCCAGCGAGCTGTGCGGGGTCCGGCCCGACCTGATGTGCCTGGGCAAGGGCATCACCGGCGGATACCTGCCCCTGTCGGCCACGGCGGCCGCCGCCCACATCTACGAGACGTTCCTCGGCGAGGACCTCGGACCATGCACCTTCTACCACGGCCATTCCTACAGCGGCAACGCCCTCGCCTGCGCGGTGGCCGCTCGCCACCTGGAGCTGATCGCCGAGCGAGGCATGATCGACCGGGCCGCCGCCGCGGCCGACCGCCTCGGCGCGGCGCTGGCGCCGGTGGCCGCCCTGCCGGCGGTGAGGGAGGTCCGCCGACGGGGCCTCATGGCCGGAGTCGAGCTGGACCCGCCCGAGGGCGCGGCACGTTGGGGCCGCCGGGTCTGCGCGGCCGCCGTCCGGGCTGGCGTGCTGCTGCGGCCCTTGGGCGACGTGGTGGTGGTGATGCCCCCGCTGTCGGTCACCGGCGACGAGATCGACACTATTGCATCCACTCTGGTCGCCGCCATCGAAAAGACTGCAGCCGAGGACACGCCGCCGTGACACCGGCAGACCGCGTCCCCGACACGACCCATCAGGCCCACCGGCCCGACCGCCCGCACACCGCCGTGGCGCCGGCACAGCACGCCGGCGGCTGGGACGGCATCGTTTCGGCGGCTCTGGACGCCGTCGTGGCCGCCGACCGGCTGCGCCGACCCCGCGACCTCGACAGCGGAGGCGTCCGGACGGCGCTGTCGACGACCGGGCAGACGGTGGTGTCGTTCGCCTCCAACGACTATCTGGGACTCTCCCAGCATCCGGATGTACGGGCCGCGGCCCGCTCCGCCATCGACGCTTACGGCGCCGGCTCGGGATCGGCGCGGCTCATTGCGGGGTCGCGCCCGGTCCACAGCCGCCTCGAGGAGCGGATCGCGGCGTGGCGGGGCGCCGAGGCCGCTGTCCTGTTCACAACCGGCTACTCGGCCAACCTGGGCGTGCTCGACACTCTGGGCCGCTGGGCCTCTGTGGTCTGCTCCGACGAGCTCAACCACGCCTCCATCGTCGACGGCTGCCGCTTGGCGCGGGCGCCGACCCGCGTCTACCGCCACTGCGACCATTCGGAGGTGGACCGGCTGCTGCGCTGCTTCGACGGTCCCGGCCTGGTGGTGACCGACTCGGTCTTCTCCATGGACGGCGACCTCGCGCCGCTCGGCGAACTGTCGGCCGTGTGCGCCGACCGCGGGGCGCTGCTCGTGGTCGACGACGCCCACCTCGTACTGGGCCGTCCCGAGACGCTGCACCCGGACTGCCGGACGCTGCGGGTGGGGACCCTTTCCAAGACGGCCGGCGCTCTCGGCGGCTTCGTGTGCGGACCCGCCGCGATCATAGAGATGCTCGTCAACCTGGCCCGCACATACATCTTCACTACTGCTGCCGCCCCGGCTGCTGCTGCCGCCGCCGCCGCTGCCATAGACATCGCCGACTCGGCCGAAGGCGACGAGCTGAGAACCCGGCTCCGAGCCAACGTCGACCGCATCCGGCCCGGCCATCCGAGCCCCATAATCCCGATCGTCGTCGGCGGCGAGGACCGCGCCCTGGCCGCGGCCGAGGCCCTGGCCCGACAGGGGATCCTGGTTCCAGCCATCCGACCGCCCACCGTGCCTCCGGGAACCTCCCGGCTGCGGGTCACGGTGTCGGCCGTCCACAGCGACGACGACCTGGACATGCTGGTCGATGCGCTCAGCCGCGCCGGTGTCGGTGCCTGACCCGCTGGCTGTTCGCCCGGACCGCCGCCCGGACGGCACGAGCGTCGTGTTCGTCACCGGCACGGGCACCGAGGTGGGGAAGACCTGGGCGGCGGCCGGGCTGGCCCGGCGGCTGCGGGAACGGGGCTGCAGCGTTGCGGCCCGCAAGGCGATCCAGTCCTACGACCCGGACGAGGCCGGCCCGCCCGACGCGGCCGTGCTGGCCGCGGCCACCGGCCGGCGACCCGGCGACGTCTGCCCGCCCGAGTACACCTATCCGGCGCCGCTGGCCCCGCCCATGGCCGCCCGCAAACTCGGCCGGGCCTGCCCCACCGTCGACGAGCTGGCCGCCGGCTGCCGCTTCGTCCCAGCGGTAGATGTCGGGCTGGTGGAGGGCGTGGGCGGCCTCTACTCGCCGTTGGCGTCCGACGGGCACAACCTGGACCTGATCGCCCGGATCCGCCCCGACCTGGTGGTCGTGGTGGCGTCGGCCGGCCTCGGTGGCATCCACGACACGCTGGCCTGCACTCTGCCGCTGTCCGCCCACCAACGGGCCGTCTTCCTCAACCGCTTCGATCCCGCAGTCGAGATCCACGCCCTGAACCTGCGTTGGCTGCAGGATTCAGGCCTTGCCGTGGCGACCGACCTGTCCGAGCTGACCGAATTCGTCTGCGCGTGCCTCTGAGAGGCCCCGCGAGCAGGCGAGCCAACTCGACCTATACGGGCGGGGCCGCGGCGGCCATGCACTGGCCGAAGCTGCGGCGTCCGGTGCTCGACCTATACGGGCGGGGCCGCGGCCCGAGCGACCCTCAGGCCGCAGCGAACGAGACCGGGGAGACGCCCGTTGCAGCACGGCAGGCCTGTACCTGCTGGCGTGCGTTCCGAGGACATGCACGGGCCGGCGCCGATCCGCCTCCGGCCAGCCGCTGGGGTGTCACTGCCTGATCTTGTGCCAGAGGACATGCAGGTCGTGAGTTTGCGGCGGAGGGTCTGGGCGTGTCTGGTGTCGCTGCTTGATCTTGTGCCAGAGGACATGCAGGTCGTGAGTTTGCGGCGGAGGGTCTGGGCGTGTCTGGTGTCGCTGCCTGTTCTTGTGCCAGAGGACATGCAGGTCGTGAGTTTGCGGCGGAGGGTCTGGGCGTGTCTGGTGTCGCTGCTTGATCTTGTGCCAGAGGACATGCAGGTCGTGAGTTTGCGGCGGAGGGTCTGGGCGTGTCTGGTGTCGCTGCTTGATCTTGTGCCAGAGGACATGCAGGGGCCGGCGCCGATCCGTCTCCGCCGGGCGGGATGCCGTCCGCTCGGGTTCGCTCAGGCCCGGGAGCCGTTCGCCTCCAAGAACATCCGCGGAGGCGGCGCTTGACCTATTCTGCGGGGCGGCATGAACGTTGAGGCTGGCGAGAAGCTCCAAGCGCTCCGAGGGGACGTCTTCGGTGGGATGACCGCGGCCGTGGTGGCCCTACCGTTGTCGCTGGCGTTCGGGGTCGCCTCGGGACTGGGCGCTGTCGAGGGCCTGTACAGCGCCGTCGTGGTCGGGATGCTCGCTGCGCTGCTGGGCGGATCGAGGACCCAGATCTCGGGCCCCACCGCGCCGCTGTCGGTGGCGATGGCGGTCGTGTTCGTCGACTACGCCGACGGTGACCGGACCAAGGCGCTGGCCATCGTGGCGATGGCCGGGATCATCCAGGTGCTGCTCGGGGCGCTGCGGCTGGGATCCTTCGTGGCCTACACGCCCTATGCGGTGGTGTCGGGGTTCACCAGCGCGGTCGGCGTGATCATCATCGTGGTGCAGGTGCTGCCCTTCTTCGGGACCGAGGTCGCGCTCGGCGGCGCGCTCAAGTCGCTGCGCGCCTGGCCCGACGCGATCGCCGGCGCCGACCCGGCCGCCCTGGCGCTGGGGCTGGTCACCCTGGCGGTGTGCGTCTTCTGGCCGGAGCGGCTGCAGAAGTTCCTGCCGTCGTCGGTGGCCGCCCTGATCGCCGGCACTCTCGTGGGCGTGCTGTGGCTGCGGGACGCGCCGGTCATCGGAGAGGTCCCGACCGTCCTCCCCGACTTGCGCATGCCGGAGATCCCCGTCGGCGACCTCGGCGGCGCTCTGCCGGCCGCGGTCACCATCGCTCTGCTCGGCTCCATCAACAGCCTCCTCACCGCGAGGGTGGCCGACTCGTTCACCCGCCAGAGCCACGACCCCAACCGCGAGCTGATGGGTGCGGGCGCCGCCAATGTGGTGGTGTCGGTCGTCGGCGGGGTCCCCGGCGCGGGAGCCACCTCATGCACGGTGGCCAACGTGCGGGCCGGTGGCCGCTCCAGGGTCTCCGGAGTGGTCTGCGCCGCCATCCTGGCCGCGCTGGTTCTGGGACTGGGACGCTACGTCGGCTCGATACCGCACGCGGTGCTGGCCGGCATCCTCATCAGGATCGGTTTCGACATCATCGACTGGCGCTACCTGGCCCGCATCCATCGCGTGCCGAGAGAGAACGTGGTCGTGCTGGCGCTGACCCTCGGCCTGTCCATCGTCTCGGATCTCGTGATCGCGGTGGCGGTCGGCCTCGTGGCGGCGGCGCTGACCGGCGCCCGGCAAGTCGAGCGTCTCGAGCTGGACAAGGTGATCTCGACACCGCTGCTCGACATGACCTTCCTGGCCGCCCCCGACGCCGACGACGGCGCGGCGTCCGGTTTGGACACCGGCGACGCCGACCCCTTCTCGGCCCGGGTCGGCCTCCTGTCGCTGCGGGGCAGCTTCACTGCGGCCTCGTCGACCAGGCTATTCAAGGTCATCAACCACGACATGGCCGAGCACGAGGTGGTGATCTTCGACTTCACCGACACACTCCATGTCGACGACAGCGCCGCGCTGACCATCGGGCAGCTGGCCGACACGGCACGCGACGCCGACACGCAGTGCATCGTCATGGGCATGTCCGGCATGGCCAGCACCAGCGTGCATGCCCTAGACGTGCTGCGGGAGATCCCCGCCGCCAACTTCGTCGAGAGCCTCGACGAGGCCCGCGTCGCCGCCCGTCGCCTGCTCGACGTCTAGCTGCGCATTCCGAGCACGTCGTCGCTGGTTGCGTGGCGGTCAGGACTCGACGGCTTCTCGGTGCAGCGTCTCGGGGATGTCGTCGCTGGTTGCGTGGCGGTCAGGACTCGACGGCTTCTCGGTGCAGCGTCTCGGGGATGTTGTCGCTGGCCATGCGGGGGTCAGGACTCGACGGCTTCTCGGTGCAGCGTCTCGGGGATGTTGTCGCTGGCCATGCGGGGGTCAGGACTCGACGGCTTCTCGGTGCAGCGTCTCGGGGATGTTGTCGCTGGCCATGCGGGGGTCAGGACTCGACGGCTTCTCGGTGCAGCGTCTCGGGGATGTTGTCGCTGGCCATGCGGGGGTCAGGACTCGACGGCTTCTCGGTGCAGCGTCTCGGGGATGTTGTCGCTGGCCATGCGGGGGTCAGGACTCGACGGCTTCTCGGTGCAGCGTCTCGGGGATGTTGTCGCCGGCCATGCGGGGGTCAGGACTCGACGGCTTCTCGGTGCAGCGTCTCGGGGATGTTGTCGCCGGTTGCGTGGCGGTCAGGCGAGGATCCCGGCCCTGTCTCTCGGATGCACGGGGTGGTCGAAGGGCCGCACAGCGAAGCGGCGGGCCAGCTCGCCGTAGCCGCGGTAGAGCCCCGCCCCGGCGGCGGCCTCGTCGTAGCCGCCGGTGGCGTCGGCGTGGGCCGGCAGCCGGTACCAGGGCATGCCCGGGCTGGCATGGTGGACATGGTGGAGGTTGTTGTGGAGGTACAGCAGGCCGAAGAACCGCCCCGACCGCACCACCGCGGATCGGGTGGCGCCCTCCACCCAGCGGTGCTCGCAGTAGGACCTCATCAGGGTCAGGGAGCTCCCCAGGTACGTGGCCCCTAGCAGGTACTGCCACCAGGGGACCCCCATGGCCGTCACCACGAAGGCCACGAGCCCGGCCGCGGCCACGGCGTGCGCCGACCACCACCGGGCCAGCTGCCGGTCGCCGCGGCGGATCTCGCGGGCCTGGTGGACGAGCACCCCGGCGATCTGTCGCGGCGGTCCCAGCAGCATCCGGCCGGCCAGGGTGTGGTGGGCGAGCGTGAGCGCCCGTCGCAGGCGGCCCATCGACTCCCACCGCTCGGCAGTCACGTAGAAGCTCTCGCTGTCCTCGACAGGGTCGGTCAGGTCGGCGCAGTCGTGATGGTCCCGGTGGTAGCGCCGGTACACCAGGTAGGGCAGGTGCAGAGAGACGGGCAACGATCCGAGCAGGGCGTTCAGCCGCCGGCTGCGGAACGGATGGCCGTGGATGGTCTCATGTTGGAGCGAGCTGTGCCAGGCCGCTACCAGGCCGAGCGCGGCCACGGTCGCCGGCCAGGAAGTCACGCGATGGAGGGCCAGCACAGCCAGCCACAGGCCGTGTACGGCGACCGCGACCGCGACCGTCCGCCACTCCACCGCCTGTGCCGAGGCCGAAAGATCCGGCGTGTCGGTGGTGGTTGCGCTCTCTGGTGTCCTTCCGACGGTTCTTGGCGAGGCCGAGCGATCCGGCGTGTCGGCGGTGGTTGCGCTCTCTGGTGTCCTTCCGACGGTTCTTGGCAAGGCCGAGTGATCCGGCGCATCGGCAGCCATCACACCCTCCTGTGTCGCGGACGGATCTGGGACGGTTCTCCAGTCCCGTCCATCAACGTAGGACCTTCCGCCCCGCAGTCGGGCGGTGAGTTGCGCACAATTCGTAGCATCGCTGCACAAAGCACAGATTCTGTAGCGGTTACGCAACAAGTGTTGTAGGATTGCTACAACATGGTTGCCCAGACCGAGTTGGTGGACAGCTTCCGGCAACGGCTCGGAGAGCTGGTGGCCGACACCGGGCAGTCCGGCTCCGACTTCGCCGCCCACGCCGGGATCGACCGGTCCACGCTCTCGCAGCTCCTGTCCAACCGCAACCGTCGCCTCCCCCGGGTCGAGACGCTGGCCGCCATCGCCGAGGCGTCTGCCGTCTCGGTCGACTGGCTGCTCGGTCTGTCCCACGGCGGACCGGCCCGAGCCGACATCGTCCACGAGGAGTTCGCGTTGAACCTCGACGAGCTGAGCCCGCTCGACGAGGCCTGGATCGAGTGGCACGAGCAGTCGGCCGGCTCGAAGGTCCGGACTCTGCCTGCCTCGCTTCCCGATCTTCTCAAGACGGAGGCCGTGATCCGCCACGAGGTGCAGCGGTACTCCACGATCAGGCCCGAGCAGCGGATCGAGACGGCCACCGCCCCTCTGGAGCTCGCCCGGTCGCCGGGGAGCGACCTGGAATGCTGCAACTCCGTCCAGGCCATCGAGGGCTTTGCCCGGGGATGGGACGTCTGGGGGTCGCTCGAGCACCGGCACCGGGTGGTGCAGCTCGACCGGATGATCGAGCTGTGTGAAGAGCTGTATCCGACATTCCGGTGGTTCCTCTACGACGGACGGCAGCGGTACTCCGCCGCGGTCACCGTCTTCGGCCTGGACAGGGCCGTGCTGTACCTGGGACAGATGTACCTCGTGCTCAACAACCGCAACCATGTGACGACATTCGTCAAGCATTTCGACGACCTGGTCCGCGCGTCGTCAGTGCAGCCGCCCAGCGTGCCCGACCTGCTGCGCAAACTCCGATCCGAGATCGCCTGACAGCGAGCGCGGACAGGAGTGAGCCCGTCGTGTCGCATGTCGACGCGAGGTGCTTGAGCGGCGAGATGCCGCAGAGGCGAGCGCGGACAGGAGTGAGCCCGTCGTGTCGCATGGGTGTCGTCCAGCTCTTGTTCGCTGCGACCTGAGGGCCGCTCGGGTCACGGCCTCGCCGGCAGGATCCGCGGCTGTGACCGCCGTCGTCACCGCCGGAACCAGCGTCGACGCGCTGGCCGAGGGCCAGGCCGCCTTCTCGGAGGGCAGGCGGACCGAGCCCCGCCTGCGGTAGCGGAAGCGCCGAGCCGCACCATCGCCATCTCGGCCCTGGTGATACCATCGCCAATGTTCCCGCCTGCGGTAGCGGAAGCGCCGAGCCGCACCATCGCCATCTCGGCCCTGGTGATACCATCGCCAATGTTCCCGCCTGCGGTAGCGGAAGCGCCGAGCCGCACCATCGCCATCTCGGCCCTGGTGATACCATCGCCAATGTTCCCGCCTGCGGTAGCGGAAGCGCCGAGCCGCACCATTGCTGACGGATGGACCCAGGAGCAGAGCAAGGCATGGACGACGCGACGGACACCTACGACATTCATCCGCCTGAGGCGCGCTGGACCCATGTGGCCCTGCGAGTGGCCGACATCGACGCCAGCATCGACTGGTACACGACGCACACGCCGCTCAAGCTGCTCCGTCGTCGCCGGGACGCCGACGGCCACAGCGCCTGGCTCGGACACGACGACTCCCCCGACAAGCCCTTCATTCTGGTGCTGGCACAGTTCTTCGCTGCGTCCGACCCGTTCAAGGACGCGCCCATCGCCACGCTGGCGCCCTTCGCCCATCTTGGTGTGGAGGTGACTAGCCGGGAGGAGCTCGAAGCGGCCGCTGAGCGGGCCGAGGCCGAGGGGTGTCTGGCGATGCCTCCCACCGACATGCCCGCGCCCGTCGGGTACATCTGCATGATCAGCGACCCCGACGGCAACATGATCGAGCTCAGCTACGACCAGGGCGTCTACGCGCACGCCCGGAAGGTGATGAGCTGAGCGCTTGCGTGCCGTGTCGCGGCACCTCGAGGCTTCGTTCACGGGACCGTCCGGATGCTCGTCGCTTCCAACAGGCTTGCGTGCCGTGTCGCGGCATTCCGAGGCTTCGTTCACGGGACCGCGCGGATGCTCGTCGCTTCCAACAGGCTTGCGTGCCGTGTCGCGGCACTTCGAGGCTTCGTTCACGGGACCGCGCGGATGCTCGTCGCTTCCAATAGGTCTGCGTGCCGTGTCGCGGCATTCCGAGGTCTCGTTCCCTCCGCGCGGATGCTCGTCGCTTCCAATAGGTCTGCGTGCCGTGTCGCGGCACTTCGAGGCTTCGTTCACGGGACCGCGCGGATGCTCGTCGCTTCCAATAGGTCTGTGTGCCGTGTCGCGGCATTCCGAGGTCTCGTTCCCTCCGCGCGGATGCTCGCTGCCTCCAACAGACCTGCGTACCGCGCCGCGGCACCCCGAGGTCTCGTTCCCTCCGCTCGCGCCCGCCCGCGAGCCGGCCGGCCCGTAGTCTGAGCGCCATGCTCTCCCGGCTGCCGTCGTTCATCCTGGTCGCCGCTCTGCTGGCCGCGGCCTGCGGCGGTCCGTCCGGCGACGCGTCCGCCGGCGCCGGCCTGACGGCCTCTGCGGCTGCCACCACCACAACGACGAGCCCGGCGCCGACGACCGCCGCAGAACCCGCCACAACGGCCACAACCCCACCCACCACCACAACGACGGCCGCGTCCGCCACGGCCACCGCACCAACCGACACCGACACGGTCACGACCACCGACGCTGCCACAACCACGACCGTGGCGACAACAACCACCGTCGCACCCGCCGCACCCGCCGCGGCCACCACCACGACGACTGCGCCCGCCGCGCCGGCGACGACCGCTCCACCCGCCACAACAACCACTGTTACGGCCACGACCGTGCCGACGACGACTACGACCACCACCGAGCCGGCCGGGCCGCAGGCCGGTGCTGACGGACTGGGCGACAGCTTCTACCCGCTGCTGGGCAACGGCGGATACGACGCGCTCCACTACGACCTCGAGCTGGCCGTCGACCCACGGGAGAACTCCATTTCGGCGGTCGCTGCCATCACCGCCGTGGCTACCGACGACCTTGCGGCGTTCAACCTGGACCTTGCGGGACTGGAGGTCCATTCGGTGACCGTCGACGGTGCCCGGGCCGGGTTCTCCCGCTTCGGCCACGAACTGACCGTCCAGCCGGCGGACCCGCTGAGGGCAAGTTCGCAGTTCGAGGTGAAGGTCGTGTACTCGGGCTCGCCCGAGCCGGTCGACGATCCCGGCGTGCCGTTCGCGAAGATCGGCTGGCTCCAGCGAGACGGCGTGATCTACACGCTGGGCGAGCCGTCGGGATCGATGACGTGGTTCCCGTCCAACAACCACCCCACCGACAAGGCCACCTACGAGATCAGGATCTCGGTGCCCGAGGGGGTCACGGCCGCCTCCAACGGACTGCTCGTCGACGAGGCCGCCTCCGGCGGGCGGACCACGTTCACTTGGCGGATGGACGACCCGATGGCCGCCTACCTGGCCGCGGTGTATGTGGGCGATTTCGAGCGCATCGACCACGGACCGCTCTACGAGGGCGGTCCTGTCATCCGCGACTACCTGCCCCGCGACGCTCCGGCCGCGTTCGCTCAGGCGCTGTCGGTGACCCCGGCCGCGATCGCCTTCCTGGAGGACCTGCTGGGACCCTACCCGTTCGACGCCTACGGGACCGTCGTGGTGCCGTTCCCGCTCGGGCTGGCGCTCGAGAACCAGACGCTGTCGATTCACGGGTCGGCGATGATCGATCCCGCCACCATCGCCCACGAGGCCGCCCACCAGTGGCTGGGCAACTCGGTGTCGCCCGGCGACTGGAGCGAGATCTGGTTGAACGAGGGCTTCGCCACCTACCTCCACCTGATGTTCGAAGCCGAGCATTTCGCGCTGGACTTCGACGCCTCGATGGCCCGCGTGCACGGGTGGCTGTCCGACGGCATTGGGCCGCCCAAAGGCATCGAAGTGCCCGACCTGTTCAGCTCGTCGGTCTACTACCGGGGCGCGGCCACCCTGCACGCCCTGCGGCTGCACGCCGGCGACGACGTGTTCTTCGAGATCCTGAGAGCCCACTACGACCGGTCGGCCGGTGGCGCCACCAGCACCGACGAGTTCCTCGGCATCGTCGACGAGTTCGCCGGCACCGGCGCCGTGGACCTCGTCGAGTCGTGGCTGCACGACGAAGCCGTCCCTGAGTTCCCCGCAGCCGCATAGAGGCCGTACGAGCAGGCATGCAAGCCCGCGCCGCTCCCGGCAAACCGGGCTCGCCTACTGGTAGACGGGCTCCATTCCAGCGTACCGGTCGGTGGGCTGATAGATCCTGATGTAATCAATTCGCCGCCATCGGCGACCATCACCGCCGCATCGGCCAGCACCCGGCCCCGGTCATGGCCTCGACGGCGCACCTTGGTATCGGCCATCGCCTCAGACAACGCCCGAGCCAACCCGACATTGTCAGCCAGATCAGCCAACAGCAGAGCACCAACATGACACGCCACGCCGCGCCCCCCGCCGACAAACTCCAGACGCGGACGAACCGAGATACGCTTCACCATCGAAGTGCCCTCCTAGGTGGCTGGTGTTTTTCTCGGGTGGGGTTGGGTGTGTGTGTGGTAGAGTTGCAGGGATGTTGTTCGGTCTCGTGGGGAGGTTCGTGTCGTGACGGTGGGTGTGGAGCCGTGTCGGGTGGATCTGTTCAAGGGTTCGCATTTCGTGGGGGAGCGGCTGGCGGCGGATTCGATTTTTTCGGTGTTGGCGCGTGAGGGGCGGCGGTTGTTTCCCGACGGGATGTTCGATGATCTCTTTAGTTCGCGGGGGCGGCGCAGTGTGCCGCCGCGGGTGGTTGCTGTGGTGATGGTGCTGCAGCGCTGGTTCGGGTTGTCTGAGTGTGAGGCGGTGGCCGCGTTCGAGTTCGACGCGCGTTGGCGTTATGCGTGCGGGTGCCTCGACGTGGACGGCGGCGGGTTCGACCGCACGGTGCTGGTGGGGATGCGGGCGCGGCTCGCGGCGTCGCAGCGGCCGCGGCGGATCTTCGAAGCGGTGCTGGGCGCGGCCCGCGAGGCGGGGGCGTTGTCTCGGCGGCGGGTGCTGGACTCGGTGCCGGTCTATGACGCGGTCGCGACCCAAGACACTGTCACGATGCTGCACCGCGCCATCGGCGCGGTGCTCGCAGCCGGCGGGGGCGACGCCGGCGCGGGCTTGCGTGGCGACTATCGGCGCGGCAGCAGGCCGGTGTGCGACTGGGACGACCCCGGCGAGCGCTCGGAGTTGGTGGACGCGCTGGGCGCGGACGCCGCGGCGGTGCTCGCCGGGTTGGAGGGCCGCGAGCTCAGCGGGGCTCTCAGCGAGGCTGCGGAGTTGTTGGCCGCGGTCTGCGGGCAGGACCTGTGCGAGGACCCCGACGGGCGGTTCATGATCGCGCGGCGCGTCGCCGCGGACCGGGTCATCTCCACGGTGGACCCCGACGCCCGCCACGGCCACAAATCCACCGCACGTCGCTTCGACGGCTACAAGGGCCACGCCGCGGTGGACCCCGACTCCGAACTCGTCACCGACACCGCGGTCACCCCCGCCAACACCGCCGACGCCCAACCCGCCCCCCAACTCATACACGACCTCCTCAACACCGCCGACACCGACACCGACACCGACACCGCCGACACCGACACCGCCGACACCGACACCGCCGACACCGCCGACGCCGACACCGCCGACACCGACACCGCCGACACCGACACCGACACCGCCGACACCGACACCGCCGACACCGACACCGACACCGCCGACGCCGACACCGCCGACACCGACACCGCCGACACCGACGCCGACACCGCCGACGCCGACACCGCCGACACCGCCGACACCGACACCGCCGACACCGCCGACACCGCCGACGTCGGCGGTGTGGTCGAGGAGTTCGAGGGCCGGCCGACGGTCTATGGCGACAGCGCGTATGGCAGCGGAGAGTTCCAAGGGCTGCTCGAGCGCAGCCGCATAAACTCGAGGTGCCGCACCCAGCCGGCGCGCGCTCCGGGGGGCCGCTTCGCCAAGGACCGCTTCGACGTCGATCTGCCCAACGGCACAGTCACCTGCCCCGCGGGGGTCTGCGTCGCTGTCCGCTTCGGCCGCGACGGCTCGGGCGCGGCCCGCTTCGGGCCGGCGTGCGCGAGCTGCGAACTGCGCGAC
Source organism: Acidimicrobiales bacterium (assembly GCA_965116865.1). GTDB lineage: Bacteria > Actinomycetota > Acidimicrobiia > Acidimicrobiales > Aldehydirespiratoraceae > Aldehydirespirator. The sequence continues at coordinate 2,722,162 of OZ220727.1, forward strand.
CGCTGCACCAGCGCAGCCGGCGGAAGGACTGTGCGCGTCGGACCCGACGAGGCCGTGCTCGCCGCGGCCCGCGAACGCCAACAAGACCCACAATGGCGCCGCGACTACCGCGCCGTGCGCCCCAAAGTCGAACGCAAGCTCGCGCACCTCGTGCGCCGCAAACACGGCGGCCGCCACGCCCGGGTGCGCGGCCGGCCCAAAGTCGACGCCGACTTCAACCTGCTCGCCGCAGCCGCCAACATCGCGCGCCTCGGCATGCTCGGACTGCGCTCCACACCAACAGGATGGACCCTCGACTGACCCCGCCAAAGCCCCAACCCGCCCCCGACACGACCAACCAGCCGACCCCGACACGACCAACCCTCGCCCAACCCGCCGACCCCGGCCACCACCCACCACAACAGCCCACCGAACACCAATTTGGCACCAGCCACCTAGGCGCGGTCAGGCTCATGTGTTCAAACCCGATCCTGCCCCGCCAAGAGGGCATTTCCGCGGACGCGGCAGCCCCCAACCAAGCCCCCTACTGAAATACCTGGGCTAGTGCTGTGATTCACGGGTCCGTTGGCGAATTTCCCTGCCGAACTTCTGTCAAGAAACCACTGCATAGGTGGGAAATTGACAGAAGTTCCTCGCCTGCCTGGTCGCTCGGCCTCTAGTGTCCCGAATAGCTGGTTTCGTGCAGTTGTGGCGTTGCGGTGGACGGCGTCGCGGGTGGCGCGCCGGTCGGTGAACAGCGCCCGGCTGGCGACCATGCTCATGTCACCGTCTCGCGCCCCTCACAGGCGCCGCAGACCCCGCGGCTCCGCTGGCAATTGGATCGACGACCGCGATGAGCACCTGCACCGCCTAGGCCTGACCCCCGAGCACGTCGAGGCTCCGCTGGCAATTGGATCGATGACCGCGATGAGCACCTGCACCCCTCCGTGTGGCGCATGACCGCCGACGAGATCCTCGAGACCATGTCAGCATATCTGCAACGTATTCCTCACTCGGGACGCTAGTGTGGCGCCCATGGCCGAGGCCGAGCCTCCGAACAGTTCGCTGAGTTCCGAGGACTGGGTGTCGGTGTGGCTGGGCGCCGCGATCATCTCCTTGGTGGTGGCCGGTGTCAGGCCGCACGACGCGGGCCTGTCGTGCAGCGACGGCCTCCGCGGGCTGTTCGGACCGGGCAGTTTGGCGACCACGCTCGGGGTGGGTGTCGCGGTGGGTGCGCTGTGCCTGGTCGGTGTCCGGCTGATGGAAGACGCAGCCCGCGGCTTCGTGGTGGGTTTCGCCGCGCTGTTCGGGCTGGCCTGGGCGGCGCGGGCCGTCGCGTGCGACTCCGTCTTGAGCGACCGCGGCGTCAACTACGCCATCACCTCGCTGGCGCTGGGGCTGTTCATCTCCAACGTGCTCAAGGTGCCCGAGTGGCTCCGCACCGCCGTGCGCACCGAGTACTACATCAAGGCCGGGCTGGTGATCCTGGGCTCGAGCGTCCTGTTCGGCCGGGTGCTCGAGGCCGGCATGTACGGCATGGTTCAGGCGGCCGCGGTGATCGCCGTCATCTGGTATCTGTGCTTCTGGGTCGCCCGCAAGCTCCGGGTGGACGAGGAGTTCTCGGCCATGCTGGCCACGGCCGTGTCGATCTGCGGGGTGTCGGCCGCTATCGCGGCCTGCGGCGCCGTCTCCGGGGACCGCCGCAAGCTCTCCTACGTGACGTCGTTGGTGCTGCTGGTGGCCGCGCCGATGATGATCGTGATGCCTCCGGCCGTCGGCTGGCTCGGCCTCTCCGACGTCGTCGGCGGCGCCTGGGTCGGCGGCACCATCGACACCACCGGCGCGGTGGTAGTGGCCGGCGAGAGCATCGGCGGTTCGGCCACCGACGCGGCCACCGTCGTGAAGCTCTCCCAGAACGCGCTGCTCGGGGTGGCCGCCTTCGCCCTGTCGGTGTGGTGGACGGTGCGCGGCGGCACCGCCGGACGGACCGATCGGCAGCCGGTGTCGGCGGCAGTGATCTGGGAACGCTTCCCCAAGTTCGTGCTCGGCTTCCTGGCGGCGTCGCTGGTGTTCTCGTTCGTGCTCACCGACGGGCTGGTGGACGCCACCGGCAGCGTGCTCAAGGGCTTGAGGACGTGGCTGTTCGCGCTGGCCTTCGTCTGCATCGGCTTGGAGACCAGGCTGCGCGACCTTCTCGCAATGGAGGGCGGCCGGCCCGCGGCCGCGTTCGTGATCGCCCAGGCCGCCAACGTGGGCTGGACGCTGCTGCTGGCCTGGATCCTGTTCGGCGGCCAGATCTTCGCCGCGCCCGACCTCTGACCAGAAGCCACGCAACTATCGGACAGGTGCCACCGAGTTTGTAGTTTGGCACATAGCATTCGTAGGGGCTTATATACCTAGGTTGCGGCCTGGGCATACTGTGTCCTGGGCATGCTGTGTGACGCGTCGGCTGCGGGCCAGTGCCTTCTGCGGACGCCCTGTGTGGGGCGCGGGCTTCGGGTTGGCCGTTGGCTTGTGCGGCGTGGCGCTGTTGGGCGTCTCGCCTCCCCCGTGTGTGGCGGGGGGTGTGCTGGCCGCATCGAGGGTTGGAGTCCCCTCCCTTGAGTGCCTCGTTGCCGGAGGCTCTCACCAGCACGTTGGTCGCAGCGTTGACGTCGCGGTCGATCCGCAGTCCGCAGTTGCCGCACGCATAGACGCGCACGCTCAGCGGGAGTTCCCGCTTGGGTTTGCGGTGGCGGCAGCGGCTGCAGTCCAGCGACGTGTTGCGGGGGTCCACCTGCGCGTACGCGATCCCGGCTCTCGCGGCCTTGATATCGAGCAGGCGCAGGAACATTCCCCAGCGCTGCTGTTGGATACGGTCCGCCAATTTGGGGTTGCGGACCATGTTTTGGATTCGGAGGAGTTCGGCGGTGATGCCGTTGACGGGGTTGGGGGTCGTTTCGATTCTGTTGTTGGAATGGCTGTTGTGTGTCTTGGTTGGCGGTGATGCCGTTGACGGGGTTGGGGGTCGTTTCGATTCTGTTGTTGGAATGGCTGTTGTGTGTCTTGGTTGGCGGTGATGCCGTTGACGGGGTTGGGGGTCGTTTCGATTCTGTTGTTGGAATGGCTGTTGTGTGTCTTGGTTGGCGGTGATGCCGTTGACGGGGTTGGGGGTCGTTTCGATTCTGTTGTTGGAATGGCTGTTGTGTGTCTTGGTTGGCGGTGATGCCGTTGACGGGGTTGGGGGTCGTTTCGATTCTGTTGTTGGAATGGCTGTTGTGTGTCCTGGCTGGCGGCAATGCATCGACGGGGTCGAGAATCGCTTCGATTCTGTTGTTGGAATGGCTGCTGTACGTCCTGGCTGGCCAGGTCACCGGCGTCCTCTCCCCGACCGGCATCGGCCGGCAGCTGATGGTCTGACGAGTCCGCGGCTGGCTCTCAGCTGGTGTCGCACCGTGCTGCTGGTGTACGCAGCCGGTCTGTCGTGTGGTCTGACGAGTCCGCGACTGGCTCTCAGCCGGTGCACGGGTCCGGTGCCGGACCCGGGCGGCCGCCCTCCACGGCGAGTTTGGGGAGGATCCGGTCGAGCCAGCCCGGCAGCCACCAGTTGCGGGCACCGAGCAGCTCCATGGTCGACGGCACGATGAGCATCCGGACCAGGCTCGCGTCGGCCGCCACCGCAGCCGCCAGGCCGAGGCCGAACATCTTGATGGGCCGCTGGTCCTCGAGCACGAAGCTCCCGAACACGCAGACCATGATCAGGGCGGCCGCGGTGATGACTCTGGCAGTCTGGGCCAGGCCGTCGGCGACGGAGTTCACCGCGTCGCCGGTGCGTTCGTACTCCTCCTTCATGCGCGACAGCAAGAAGACCTCGTAGTCCATCGACAGGCCGAAGAGCACCGCGAAGAGCATCATAGGCATGAACGGCTCGATCGGCCCCGGCTCGACCCCCACGAGGCCGCCGAGCCAGCCCCACTGGAACACCGCTACCAGCACGCCGTAGGCCGCGCCGATCGAGAGCATGTTCATGACGACCGCCTTGAGCGGCACAACCAGCGACCGGAACACGGCCATCAACAGCAGGAAGGAGGCGCCCAGCACCGCTGCGAAGAACACCGCGGTGCGCGACTTCAAGAAGTTGCTCACGTCCGCCTTGACCGCGACCAGCCCGGTGATGAGAGGATCGAGGTCGGTCCCCGCCGTCGCCGCGGGGATCACCGTGCTGCGCAGGTGCTTGACGAGGGCTTCGGTCTCGGGGGCCTGAGGTCCGGTGGCGGGTCGCACCTCGATGGCGGCAGCCGTGGGTGCTGTCGGGCTGTTGAGGATCGGCGGGCTGACGAAGCTGACACCGTCGGTGGCCGCCATGGCTTGCGCCAAGCGGTTCAACTCGGCCGTCTGGGAGGGTCCCGACACCTCGGCCACTACCACCAGCGGACCGTTGGCGCCCGCCCCGAAGCCGTCGACGAGAAGGTTGTAAGCCTTGCGAGTCGTGGTCTCGGGGCCATAGTTGCTCTCGTCGGCGAAGCCGAAGCGCAATACAAGCGTCGGAGCAGCCAGCAGCAGCAACAGCAGCGTGCCGCCGATCGCGAACGCCCACGGTCGGGCTTGCACCGTCCGGCTCAGCCGGTACCAGCCGGTCTCCCGCGTCGGCCGTTCCCGGCGCGGCCGCAACTTGCGCCGCAGCGGGTTCCGGTCCTGTCCGAACAGGCCTGCCACCAACACGATCACAGCCACCGGCACCGCTCCGGCTGCCAGCGGTTTGATGTCGGCGCCGAAACCGAAGAGGGCCACGCTGAAGAGCACCGCGGCGATGATGCCTCGCACACGGGTCGTGGTGATCCGCTCACCGAGCAGCGCGATGAGCGACGGCAGCAACGTCACCGAGCCGACCATGACGACCGTCACCGTGGCCGCGGCGGCCACACCGAAGCCGGTCACGAACGGGATCCCGATGAACAGCATTCCCAGCAGCGAGACGACGACCGTCGCTCCCGCGAATATGACAGACCGGCCTGCTGAGTCGAGTGCTACCACCAAGGCCTGCTCGCGCCCATGGCCCTCACGTAGAGCGTCCCGGTAGCGGGTGATGATGAACAGGGCGTAGTCGATGCCGACGCCCAGCCCGATCATCAGGCCGATTGCCGGTGCGAAGTCCGGCACCGTCATGAGGTTGCTGAAGACGATGATGGAAGTGGCGCCGATGCCGACGGTCACCAGAGCCGCCGCCACCGTGGCCCCCATGGCCATCACCGAGCCCAGCACTGCGATCAGGACGAAGACGGCGAACGCGAGGCCGATCGCCTCCGACTCGGGTGGCCGCAATTCGGCGAACCAGATCCCGCCGACCTCCACTTCCAGACCCTCGATGGAGTTCAGGTCCAGTTCCTCGATCAGACCCTCGATGGTCCGGCCCATGTCTTGGGCCTCGGTGCCGCTGGTTCCGGGCTCCAGACTCACATCGGCGTAGGCGATCCGGCCCGCCTCGGGGCCCTCCGCCGCGATGCGCAGCGGGCCGACCAGCGGGTCATAGGGAGTGATGACACTGGTGTTCTCTAGGCCCCTGACCTGAGCGAACAGCTCGCTCATCGCCGATCTCACCTCGGGATCGTCGGCACCCTGCTCGGCCTGGAACACGATCGTGCCGGTCGGCCCGGCACCTGCACCGGAGAAGTGCCGCTTCAGGATGTCGTTCCCGTCGTGGCTCTCGGTGCCCGAGATGGCCAGGTCGCCGCTGTAAGCCTCCCCGAGACTCTGGGAGGCGCCCAACGCCAGAAACAGGACGGCCAGCCAGACGACGACACCGCGCCACGGATGGCGGAAACACGATCGAGCCAGGGACGAATACACCGCGATGCACCCTAGCCCAGCCGCACAGCGGGTAGCCCGGACAGGGCGCTTGAATCAGTGCGGCGGCGGCGCGGGATGCCTGCAGGCTGGCAGGCTGTTCGGGGGCAAGATCTTGAGCCTTCGCGGGTTCGTGGGGAGCGGGGTGGTTGAGGGTTCCTGAGTAGGGGTCGGGGCCCTGCTGGGATCGGTGATGTACATGTCAGCGATCCAGGAGGGCCTCGATGGCTTCCGATGTTGTGCGGGTGCGGCTGCATCTGCGCCGGGTCCGTGTGCTCGTGGTGGCGGTGGACACGCCGAGCGAGTTGGTTGTGGAGGTCGAGTCGGCTGTGAGGCGGCCGGGGTGCCCGGCGTGCGGGTTCTGTTGCGCTCGGGTGCATGACGTCCGGCGTCGCGAGATCCGCGACCTGGAGGTGTCGGGATGTCACACGACGCTGGTGTGGATGCGGCGGCGGCTCTCGTGGGGCAACTGCGGCGAGCGTTTCTTGGAGGACCGCCCAGCCTGCGAGGGACGCCTGGCGCGGCGACTGGCGCGGCGGCGGCGCGGGGCGTGTGCAGGCCGACGGGCTGTTCGGGGGCAAGATCTTCGTGGGTGTCTGGATTAGTGCGGCGGCGGCGCGGGACGCCCCCCAGCCCGCTATGTCGATCCGCGCCATTCGCTTCCATCCTCACCGCTCTGACCGCACCAACAGCAGATCGGCCAGACATCAAGAACGGCCGAGCCCCCCCAGGCGTCGCAGACCTCCGCGGCTGGACCGACAATTGGATCGACAACCGCAATGAGCATCCGCACCCTTTCGTGTGGCGCATGACCGTCGACGAGATCTTCGAGACCATCGCAGCATATCTGCAACGCATTCTCCACTCGGAACGCTGGGTGGCTGTTGAGCAATGCTGATTCCGTGTGACGCGCAAGGCTCTGACTTGGGGTTTTGCGAGCGGAGATTGCCTTGTTCGGGGTTTGCTCGTCATTCTGCTAGGCGGGGGTGAACAGCGTTTCGGGCTGTGGGGGTGCCGCCGGGTTGATCGGGTCCGTCTCGGGCTTGTCCGTCGAGGACGGTTCGGGTTGCCTGTTTCGTCGAGGCGGTCCGGGTCCGTGGTCTGGTGCCGGGTCGGGGGCGTGGGCGGGTCGGTGGCGGGTGCGTTCGGGCGGCTGGCTGTCGGAGTGGCTGGAGGAGAACCCGGCCGGGGCGTGGGCGGGTCCGTGGCGGGTGCGTTCGGGTGGTTCGATGGTGTAGAGGCCGCGTCCGTCGGGAGCTTCCTGCCAGCCGTGGAGGTGCACTTTTTGGTGGCATCCCCAGCACAGCAGCATCATGTTGTCGATGTTCGTCGGCCCGCCTTGCGATACTGCTTGGACGTGGTGGCCCTGGCAGATCCACATGTCGGCTCCGCAGCCCCCGCAGGCCCCGTAGCGGGCCCGCAGCGCGTTGGTCTGGGCTTTGGTGGCGACCCGTTTGGAGTGGCCGTGCCATAACGGCACGCCCTCGCTGCTGAACACCACTCCTTTGATCCTCGCGTTGCAGAAGTGCTCCTCCAGCACGCTTCGGGGGATCACCTCGCCCCCGGCGATCTCCGCGAACGCCTCGGTGCCGTCAGCGCTGAGATGCTGCACGATGGTGATGTCCGCCGACGGCCGACCACCGCACCCGCACCTGTTGCCAGCCACGCCGGAACGACTGTCACCGACGCCTGCACCGGACCCGTTCACGTGGCCGCCGCCGCGCTCGCCGGTGTCTGGGCCAGACCCGTCTGCGGCGCCGGCCGCGCCGCTGCGACCCTCGTCTGCGCCTGCACCGGACCCGTTCACGTGGCCGCCGCCGCTGTTGTCATCGTGGGATCCGTTCGGGGTGCTGGCCGCTTTGGTGTCGCTGTTGTCATCGTGGGATCCGTTCGGGGTGCTGGCCGCTTTGGTGTCGCTGTTGTCATCGTGGGATCCGTTCGGGGTGCTGGCCGCTTTGGTGTCGCTGTTGTCATCGTGGGATCCGTTCGGGGTGCTGGCCGCTTTGGTGTCGCTGTTGTCATCGTGGGATCCGTTCGGGGTGCTGGCCGCTTTGGTGTCGCTGTTGTCATCGTGGGATCCGTTCGGGGTGCCGGCCGCTTTGGTGTCGCTGTTGTCATCGTGGGATCCGTTCGGGGTGCTGGCCGCTTTGGTGTCGCTGTTGTCATCGTGGGATCCGTTCGGGGTGCTGGCCGCTTTGGTGTCGCTGTTGTCATCGTGGGATCCGTTCGGGGTGCTGGCCGCTTTGGTGTCGCTGTTGTCATCGTGGGATCCGTTCGGGGTGCTGGCCGCTTTGGTGTCGCTGTTGTCATCGTGGGATCCGTTCGGGGTGCTGGCCGCTTTGGTGTCGCTGTTGTCATCGTGGGATCCGTTCGGGGTGCTGGCCGCTTTGGTGTCGCTGTTGTCATCGTGGGATCCGTTCGGGGTGCCGGCCGCCTTGGCGCCGCTGCTGCTCTCGTGGGGCTCGTTCGGGGTGCCGGCCGCCTTGGCGCCGCTGCTGCTCTCGTGGGGCTCGTTCGGGGTGCCGGCCGCCTTGGCGCCGCTGCTGCTCTCGTGGGGCTCGTTCGGGGTGGTTGCTGTTTTGGCGTAGATGCTGCCGTGCGAGGTCAGCGTGTCGAGGGCGTCGGCCATGCGCTGGTCGAGGGTGCGCTTGTTGTCGCGGGGGCTGCGCAGGTCCAGCCGGCGCAGCCGCTCGGCCTCCAACAAGAACCGCTTGCGTACCTTGGCGCCAGTCACCGGGTCGAGTTCGCCCCGCAGGTGCATCATCCCGTCGTCTCCGTTCCAGATGCCCAGCCGCCGCCGGGCCCGTTGGCGGCGGTACCGCTCCTCGGCGTCGTCGGGCTGGCGCCGAGCCGCCCAGCGGCCCGCCTCGCGGGCGAACTGCTCAGGCGACAGCACCGCCGCCTGCGCCAACAACTCGGCGTCTTGTTGCACCTGCTCGGCGTCGGTCTTGTCGCTCGTGGCGGCGAGCACCCTGGCGTTGGCCACCGAGATGTCGCCGTTCTCGACCGCGTCGCGCACCGAAGGCAGCCCCTGCAGCTGCTTGACGGTCCTGACATGGCCGGCGGCCTCGCGGCGCGGCAACCCCGCAGCCTGCGCCAGCGCGCCCACACCGCCGTCGCCGTGGCGCTCCCGCGTCGCCAGACCCCCGGCCGTGTCCGCCTGCAACACCGCCAACTGCCCACCGAAGGCCTTGCACTCTCCCAGCACCACCCGCAGATCCCCAGTAGGCGTCGCCGGATCGTTCACCAGCCGGATCAACTCGGCCAAGCCTTCCCGCACCCGTCGTGTTGTGCTCACAACCATGCACACACCCTGCCACAGGGGTATGACATCCATAGACCCTCGTCAAAAAAGTCAACTGATTACACCGATATCAGCCGAGTCCACCAACACCCACCGCAGCGCAGTGCCACGACAGACAGCCAACGGACACCCACAACACCGAAGGACCCAAACGCCAGATCGAGAAGCCCCCGAGACGGCCGAAAACCCCAGACGCGACTCGCGGCGCCACATGGGGCGTTCTGGTTGCCTGCGAGGGCCGCCGAGACGGCCGGAAGCCCCGGACGCGGCTCGTGGTGCCACATAGAGCGGATCAACACCGCCCACGCGACAACCCCCGAGACGGCCGAAGACCCCAGACGCGACTCGCGGCGCCACATGGGGCGTTCTGGTTGCCTGCGAGGGCCGCCGAGACGGCCGGAAGCCCCGGACGCGGCTCGTGGTGCCACATAGAGCGGATCAACACCGCCCACGCGACAACCCCCGAGACGGCCGAAGACCCCAGACGCGACTCGCGGCGCCACATGGGGCGTTCTGGTTGCCTGCGAGGGCCGCCGAGACGGCCGGAAGCCCCGGACGCGGCTCGTGGTGCCACATAGAGCGGATCAACACCGCCCACGCGACAACCCCCGAGACGGCCGAAGACCCCAGACGCGACTCGCGGCGCCACATGGGGCGTTCTGGTTGCCTGCGAGGGCCGCCGAGACGGCCGGAAGCCCCGGACGCGGCTCGTGGTGCCACATAGAGCGGATCAACACCGCCCACGCGACAACCCCCGAGACGGCCGAAGACCCCAGACGCGACTCGCGGCGCCACATGGGGCGTTCTGGTTGCCTGCGAGGGCCGCCGAGACGGCCGGAAGCCCCGGACGCGGCTCGTGGTGCCACATAGAGCGGATCAACACCGCCCACGCGACAACCCCCGAGACGGCCGAAGACCCCAGACGCGACTCGCGGCGCCACATGGGGCGTTCTGGTTGCCTGCGAGGGCCGCCGAGACGGCCGGAAGCCCCGGACGCGGCTCGTGGTGCCACATAGAGCGGATCAACACCGCCCACGCGACAACCCCCGAGACGGCCGAAGACCCCAGACGCGACTCGCGGCGCCACATGGGGCGTTCTGGTTGCCTGCGAGGGCCGCCGAGACGGCCGGAAGCCCCGGACGCGGCTCGTGGTGCCACATAGAGCGGATCAACACCGCCCACGCGACAACCCCCGAGACGGCCGGAAGCCTTGGACGCGGCTCGTGGTGCCACGTGGGGCGGATCGACGTTGCGTGTGTGGCGGCCTCCGAGATGGTCGGAAGCCTTGGACGCGGCTCGTGGTGCCACGTGGGGCGGATCGACGTTGCGTGTGTGGCGGCCTCCGAGATGGTCGGAAGCCTTGGACGCGGCTCGTGGTGCCACGTGGGGCGGATCGACGTTGCGTGTGTGGCGGCCTCCGAGATGGTCGGAAGCCTTGGACGCGGCTCGTGGTGCCACGTGGGGCGGATCGACGTTGCGTGTGTGGCGGCCTCCGAGATGGTCGGAAGCCTTGGACGCGGCTCGTGGTGCCACGTGGGGCGGATCGACGTTGCGTGTGTGGCGGCCTCCGAGATGGTCGGAAGCCTTGGACGCGGCTCGTGGTGCCACGTGGGGCGGATCGACGTTGCGTGTGTGGCGGCCTCCGAGATGGTCGGAAGCCCTGGACGCGGCTCGTGGTGCCACGTGGGGCGTTCTGGTTGCCTGCGAGGGCCTCCGAGACGGCCGAAAACCCCAAACGCGACTCGCGGCGGCAGCGTCCCACCGGGTGGTGGAAATTGAGGTAGCTGGGAGGGTCCACCACTAGGGGGGCCATCGGCGTGATCCTCGGTGAGAAGACTGACCCACTCATCGAGGAGGACACACAGATGACCCTGTCTGATACTGCCACAGCGTAACTGTTGGAGACCTTCCGCGCCTCAGGTGGCGCGGAGTTGATCCGTGAGGCGGTGGAGCTTGCGGCCTGGAGGCCACGAGCGGCTAGCCGGAGCGGACCCGAGGCCCCGTGCGCCGACCTCGCCCAGGCTGCACCAGATGGCACCTTACATGCAATTTCGGTATATGCGATTTCAGTTCCATGACGAGCATACGTCTGTGCTATGCTGTTCACATGGCTAGTCATCCGTCGTCTCCTGGTGGTAGTCTCTTCGTTCCTCCCATCGCCGCGACCGCCAGCCCGCTCCGCTTCCTTGTAACGGCCGCTATGACGGCAGCGCTGCTCGCGGTTGCCCCCCCCGTCGGCTGCGTCCGGGCATGAAGATCTGCCTGATGTGCCTCATGACGGCGCAAGCAGCGCCGCGGTTCACGCTCTCGACAGCCGGGGCGTCTTCGACGGCACATTGTGCGGACAGGACCAGGACCACTTCTGCCCGCAGGAGCCGCTGACACGCGCCCACATGGCCGTGTGGCTGGTCCGTCTCATCGACGGGGCAGACCCGTCCGGGGTGAAGGCCACCCGTTTCAGCGATGTGGACGGGGACCATCCCCAGGCGGCGTTCATTGAGAGGTTCGCAGCTCTAGGAATCACAGCGGGCTGCTCGACCGTTCCGCTGAGCTACTGCCCCGACGGGCACGTCACCCGCGCCCAGACGGCCGCGTTCCTGGCGCATGCGTACGAGCCGGAGGCCGCCGACCCGGCCGGGTTCACCGATGTGGCCGTCGGCGGCATTCACAGCGCCGACATCGACGCCCTGTTCTCCGCGGGGATCACCGCGGGGTGCGCGACGGAACCGCTGCGCTTCTGCCCCCAGCGGGCCACCACACGGGCTCAGATGGCGTCGTTGCTGGTGCGGGCCGACGATTACGCGGCAGAACGGCAGGCGGCGATGGAGTCGCTGAACTCTGAGAGCCTCAGCGACAACCACAACCCGTCCGTTGGGGGCGACACGCTCGGAGGCGATGACAACCCGTCCGTTGGGGGCGACACGCTCGGAGGCGATGACAACCCGTCCGTTGGGGGCGACACGCTCGGAGGCGATGACAACCCGTCCGTTGGGGGCGACACGCTCGGAGGCGATGACAACCCGTCCGTTGGGGGCGACACGCTCGGAGGCGATGACAACCCGTCCGTTGGGGGCGACACGCTCGGAGGCGATGACAACCCGTCCGTTGGGGGCGACACGCTCGGAGGCGATGACAACCCGTCCGTTGGGGGCGACACGCTCGGAGGCGATGACAACCCGTCCGTTGGGGGCGACACGCTCGGAGGCGATGACAACCCGTCCGTTGGGGGCGACACGCTCGGAGGCGATGACAACCCGTCCGTTGGGGGCGACACGCTCGGAGGCGATGACAACCCGTCCGTTGGGGGCGACACGCTCGGAGGCGATGACAACCCGTCCGTTGGGGGCGACACGCTCGGAGGCGATGACAACCCGTCCGTTGGGGGCGACACGCTCGGAGGCGATGACAACCCGTCCGTTGGGGGCGACACGCTCGGAGGCGATGACAACCCGTCCGTTGGGGGCGACACGCTCGGAGGCGATGACAACCCGTCCGTTGGGGGCGACACGCTCGGAGGCGATGACAACCCGTCCGTTGGGGGCGACACGCTCGGAGGCGATGACAACCCGTCCGTTGGGGGCGACACGCTCGGAGGCGACCACAACCCGCCGCCGCCGACAATAACTATCATTCCGCCCAAAGACGACGAATTCTTATCGCAGACCGCGGCCGGAACGCCGAAAGTAGTCCGGGCGATAACCGATAAGTCGGTACATAATACAAACTTTCAAGTCTACTATCCGCTTGCCGGAACGATTGTCGACCCGGACGGGCAAACCCTGTCTTGGAATGTCATCAAGCCCCCCGAGGCCGACTGGCTGGTCTTCGATTCGGCCGCTTTAACCCTGTCCGGCCATGTCCCCAGCTCATTCGCCGAGGGCGACTCTATCTCGATTACTGTTAAGGTCACCGACACCGACGCCAAGGCCGCCGAATACAGCTTTTCGATAACCTCTCTAGGCCCCTACAACCCCGAGCCTCTGGGCTGCCGGGCGACCGGCGCGCCAATCGCCACTAAAGATTGGATTAAGATCGGCAACTGGGAATGGGTCGAACCCGAACACGACCCGGCCATCCCCGAAAACACGCCCGGTTATTGGCAGCCCGATTGGGTCGAAGAAATTGGCGGAAGCGGCAAGCCGAAATGGAACGCCCCCTTCATCACCAAAGACAGCCGCCGGGTCGCTGGCGAAACCGAAATCTGGCGAATGAAGGAAGTCGAATACTACCGCATAACCCGCAGCCCGGCCTGGGATTTCAGCCAAATCATTGTCGACGTTGACGACCTCCAGAGTTTCTATGGCCCCGACGGCAACGAGGTCGCTATCAGTGTCAGTGAGGGGGCCGACATCGTCCCCACCTCGACCCAACCCCGGGTAGACGGCCTCTGGACCTACACCCTCAGCGATGTGAGCCAGCCCGCGGGGGCCATTTACACGATCGAGGCCAGCACTTGCGAAAATGGCCCCTGGAGCCGGCCGCTCGAGCTTCAATGGAAATTCCCGAACGCTCCGACTATCCGCCCCGAGTTTACCTATCTGACCCGCTACGGCGAAGACGGCAACCTCCTGCCCGACAACGACCTGGCTCTCAATATCGGCTGGAAGTACGAGCGGGGCGAATTCTATTCAGTCGATGCGGACATTCTCGACTCCGAGGGCAATCCGTTATACACCTCCCTGAGAAGTGAGCAGTACTTTCATACACACCAGCCCGGCCCCAGCTGGCTGGAACGTTTCAGACTGGCCCACCTACTCTTTAAGCTTACCGAAGACGACAACCTGGCTGGCTCCGGCAAGCAGATTCGTGTCCGGCTCAGGGTCTGTAAGGACGCCTTTCTCAACCCACCACCGTGCGGCCGCGACACGGAGCTGATTCTCTCGACCAACAACTATCAAGGCCCGAAGGTCGCCAATGACTAGTGGTATGTCGTCGAAATGGCTAGGAGAGTGTTGATTATGTCCCAAAATCGCGATATCGCTGTCACAAAATCGCAGGTCAGAAGGTTGTGTACTGCGCGAAATCGGCATTACTCAACAGTCTCCTAGGGCAGCGCGGAGGGCTCTAGCCCCAGCTTGAAATGGCTACAGACGCCCCGACCAATTCAGCGACGGACCACTAGAACACGCCGCAACCGCGCCTTCGGTGCCGGTCGCTGCCTCTGTGCCGACCCGGACCGGCTAGACAGTAATTTAAGTTGTCCCGCAACTTAAATATATAAGTCCCCATTCAAGACTTGCATCAGCTGCCATCTAGATTCAACATTATCTGGTACACAAGGTCTGCACTGACTGGTACAATCGTGCTGTGACGTACATCCGGAGGTGGCTGGAGGGCCGACTAAGCGACGCGCTGGCCACATCGCCTGCGGTTCTGTTGCAAGGCGCCCGGTACATCGGCAAGACGACACTGGCTCGACGCTTGTCGGCGTCAGCGTTCGACATGTCGAACGAGCAGCACACCGCCCGGCTCGAACTGGATCCGTTGGGGACGCTGCTTCGGGCCGAGAAGCCCATGCTGGTGGACGAATGGCAGCTGCGCCTCCAGACGCTCACCAGGAGTTGACTGGCTCGCCGCAGCTGCTCGGCGGCCTGATCGAGACTTTCGTGCATGCCCAGCTCAGCGCCCAGCAGGCCGTGGCCGTCGAGCCCTACGAGGTCGAGTGCTACGACCTGCGACGCTCCAGCAAGGCCGGCAAGTCTGCTGCGGCTTGCCCGCTGGGCGAGATCGACTTCGTGTTGCGATCCACCAAGCGATCGGCCATCGCCGTGGTGGAGGTCAAGGCCCGCAACCGGGTCAAACGCCACGACGCGGACCGGATCATCGCTCTGCGCGACGCCATCGACTCCGACGTCACGGCGCGCCACGAGTTCGCCTCGGGAGTGGTGCTCTGCTGCGGCGACATCGATCCGACGCCCATCACCGACAGGGTCTGGGCAGCACCGATGTCGGCGTTGTGGACGACCGGCGGCGCCAGGCTCACGGGAAGAGGTGTCGTCATGGCAGCGCTGGGAGTCGATCAAGCTGTCGAGTCCCCGGCTTCCGTCATCACCACGGGAAGAGGTGTCGTCATGGCAGCGCTGGGAGTCGATCAAGCTGTCGAGTCCCCGGCTTCCGTCATCACCACGGGAAGAGGTGCTGTCATGGCAGCGCTGGGAGTCGATCAAGCTGTCGAGTCCCCGGCTTCCGTCATCACCACGGGAAGAGGTGCTGTCATGGCAGCGCTGGGAGTCGATCAAGCTGTCGAGTCCCCGGCTTCCGTCATCACCACGGGAAGAGGTGCTGTCATGGCAGCGCTGGGAGTCGATCAAGCTGTCGAGTCCCCGGCTTCCGTCATCACCACGGGAAGAGGTGTCGTCATGGCAGCGCTGGGAGTCGATCAAGCTGTCGAGTCCCCGGCTTCCGTCATCACCACGGGAAGAGGTGCTGTCATGGCAGCGCTGGGAGTCGATCAAGCTGTCGAGTCCCCGGCTTCCGTCATCACCACGGGAAGAGGTGCTGTCATGGCAGCGCTGGGAGTCGATCAAGCTGTCGAGTCCCCGGCTTCCGTCATCACCACGGGAAGAGGTGCTGTCATGGCAGCGCTGGGAGTCGATCAAGCTGTCGAGTCCCCGGCTTCCGTCATCACCACGGGAAGAGGTGTCGTCATGGCAGCGCTGGGAGTCGATCAAGCTGTCGAGTCCCCGGCTTCCGTCACCACCACCGGAGAGGTGTCGCCATGACAGCGCCGGGAGCCGATCAAGCCGTCCGCTACGAGCCGGACGAGCCGTGCCCGCCGCTCGTCGCGCTGGGCGTCGGGCTCCAAGGAGTCATGCTGGTGCTGGCGACGATCGTGCTCGTCGTGGCCGTCACGGCCCGCGCCGGCGGCCAGGACGACGCCTACCTCACCTGGGCGGTGTTCGCTTCGCTGGTGATCGCCGGAGGGTTGACCGCGCTGCAAGCCGCCCGCTTCTGGAGGTTCGGCGCCGGACACATCCTGATCATGGGCCCCACACCCAGCTACGTCGCCGTCTCGGTGCTGGCCCTGGCCGCGGGCGGGCCGGCCCTGCTCGCCAGCCTCACTGTGGTCGCTGCCCTCTTCTACACAGGGCTGTCCCACTGGCTGCCCCTGCTGCGCCGGATCATCACGCCGGTCGTGTCGGGGACGGTGCTGATGCTGATCGCGGCCGCGATCCTGCCCATAGCGCTCGACCGGGTGAACGAGGTCCCCGAGTCTGCGCCCGGCGCGGCCGGACCGGTGGTGGCTCTCGTGACTCTCGTTGCGGTGGTGGCGCTGGCACTTCGGGTCTCCGGCTGGTGGCGGGTCTGGTCGCCGCTCGTCGGTATCGCCGCCGGCTGTGCTGTGGCCGTCGCGTTCGGAGCGTACGAAGTCCAGCCGATCCGCGACGCTCGCTGGGTCGGGCTCCCGGAGAGCGGACCCCCCGGGATCGACCTGACTCCGGGCATGGAGTTCTGGGCACTGCTGCCGGCCTTCGTGGTGATCGTCCTGGTCGGCAGCATCAAGAACATCGGCGACTGCATCGCCATCCAGCAGGTCTCGTGGCGCCGGCCGCGTGTGCCCGACTTCCGGCTGGTGCAGGGATCGCTCAACACCAACGGCGTCGGCATCCTGCTCTCGGGCCTGGCCGGAACGCCGCCGACCTCCGTCTATTCGTCGTCCAGCCCGCTGCTGGTCAACCTCACCGGTGTGGCCGCTCGCCGTGTCGGCTACGCCATCGGAGCGTCGATGGCCGCGCTGTCGCTGCTACCGAAGGCGACCGCCGTGCTCTTGGCCATACCCAACCCGGTCATGGGCGCCTACCTGCTCACCGCCATCGGCGTGCTCTTCGTGAGTGGCATTCAGACGGTGGTGGCCGACGGCCTCGACCGGGGCAAAGCCCTCACGGTGGGCATCGCATTCTCGCTGGGCGTGGGCCTGGGCAACCAGACCATCGGGGCTGACCTGCTGGGACAGACGTGGGGCCCGCTGGTCGACAACGGCATGCTGGCCGGTGCGCTGGCCGCGGTGGGGATGACCAGGTTCGTGGACCTGACCAGCCGGACCCGGCGGATGCGCCTGGAAGTCGAACTGCATCGGTCGGCCGCCGGCGAGGTCGATGGGTTCCTCGGCGGTTTCGCTGCCGACGTCGGATGGGACGGCGCGGCCGCCCAACGGCTGCGCGCCGCCGGCGAGGAGACGCTGATGAGCCTTCTGCAGCGCGACGGCGACCGTGGCGACGGCGACCGTGGCGACGGTGACCGTGATGGCGGTGACCGTGATGGCGGTGACCGTGATGGCGGTGACCGTGATGGCGGTGACCGTGATGGCGGTGACCGTGATGGCGGTGACCGTGATGGCGGTGACCGTGATGGCGGTGACCGTGATGGCGGTGACCGTGATGGCGGTGACCGTGATGGCGGTGACCGTGATGGCGGTGACCGTGATGGCGGCGACGACCGTTCGGCTGCGGGCTCTCCGAGCCTGATCGTCGTCGCCCGCCAGAGCGGCGCAGCCGTGGAGTTGGAGTTCCTGGCCGTCTTCGACGAACGGAACCTCGAGGATCGTCTGGCCCATCTGCGTGAGGAGTCCCAGAGCCAGGCCGGCATGGAGGACGGCGAGATCTCGCTCAGGCTGTTGCGGCACTACGCCTCGTCGGTGCACCACCAGAAGTTTCACGGGCTGGACATAGTGACGGTGCAAGTGAGAGCCGCGGGCTAGTGGTCCGTCGCTGAATTGGTCGGGGCGTCTGTAGCCATTTCAAGCTGGGGCTAGAGCCCTCCGCGCTGCCCTAGCCATTTCGACGACATACCACTAGCAGACCCGCTCTCGTCCCACGACCCGAGAATCGCTTAATGACACCGCTGCGACACCACGGACTCTCACCTGTTTGCGCTTGCTCCAAGGTGATCGGAGCCGACCCGGCGCTGTCGCACTCGTATCTCCCTACCCTGGATCTGAGTGAGATGGCCACTGTGGACTACGACTTCCTGCCCGACACCACCCACCCCCTGCAGTTGCAGCAGCCCGAGGAGTGCGTGAAGACCATGCGCAGATTCCTGGAGCCGATCGGCCTTGCCTGAGTCTGCGCCGACCACCGGGGGCCGGCCGGGGCACATAGCGGTGGTGGGCATGGCGTGCCGGTTCCCCGGCGCGCCCGACGTGGCTGCCTTCTGGCAGCTCCTCGACGAGGGCGCCTGCGCTGTCACCGAGGGCGTGCCCGGGTCTGGAGTGGGGCGGGTCGGCGAGCTGTTCGCCGACCCGGCGGTCCAGAACAGCGCCTGCCGGTTCGGGGCGTTCATCGACGGGATCGACCAGTTCGACGCGGCGTTCTTCCGCATCTCGCCGGTGGAGGCGCAGCTTCTCGACCCGCAGCAGCGGCTGATGCTGGAGGTGAGCTGGCAGGCTCTCGAGGACGCCGGCATCGACCCGGACGGGCTCAAAGGCAGTCGCACCGGCGTCTACGCGGGGATAAGCAACAACGAGTACCGGGCTCTGGTGCTCGACGGCAGCGACACCGCGGAGCCCGCGGCCAGTCTCTATTCCGTCGCCGGGACCTCGTTCAACACCGCCATCGGGAGGGTCGCCTTCGCGCTGGGGCTGCGAGGTCCGGCCATGGCGGTGGACACGGCCTGCTCGTCGTCGCTGGCGGCCGTGCATCAGGCGGTGTCCGGCCTTCAGCGGGGCGAAGCCGACCTCGCCCTCGCCGGCGGCGTGCATGCCATCTTGTCGGGCCGGCTTTTCGAACTGCGGGGCAACGCGGGGATGCTGGCGCCCGACGGACGCTGCAAGACCTTCGACGCGGCAGCCGACGGCTACGTGCGAGGCGAGGGATGCGGCATCCTGGTGCTGAAGCGCCTCAGTGACGCCGAAGCCGACGGCGACCGGATCTGGGGCGTGATCCGGGGCACGGCCCTGAACCAGGACGGCGCCGGCCCGGGCCTCACCGTCCCGAACGGCGAGGCCCAGCAGCAGGTGATCGCCGACGCCTTGGCCTGGGCGGGCGTCGAGCCCGCCGACGTGGACTACGTGGAGACCCACGGCACGGGCACCCCGGTGGGCGATCCGATCGAGGCCGAGGCCACCGGCACGGCCTACGGGATCGGCCGCGGCCCGCAACGGCCGCTGCTGATCGGGTCGGTCAAGACGAACGTCGGCCATCTGGAGTCGGCGGCCGGGGCGGCGAGCTTGATCAAGGTGCTGCTGGCCATGAAACGGGGGGTGATCCCGAAGCATCTCAACTACCGCGAGCCGAACCCGGAGATCCCGTGGGAGCACCTGCCGCTGCGGGTCGCTTCGGAGCCGACGACCTGGCCCGGCGCCGATCGCCCCCCGCGGGCCGGCGTGAGCGGCTTCGGCTGGTCGGGCACCAACGCCCACGTCGTGGTGGAGGGCTACGGAGCTCCCGACGCCGCCGTCGCGGGCGACGACCCGCGGCGCTGGCTCACGGGGCCCCCCAGGCCTGTCGCGCGCATCTCGGCCTCGATGTCGACGAGCCGGGTGTGGCGGCGCTGGCTCACGGGGCTCCCCAGGCCTGTCGCTGCTGCCGACCCGGTCGGGATCGGCGACGCAGCGGCACCGGCTGCTCGCGCTGCCCGGCTGCTGCCCCTGTCGGCCAAGACCGGCGACGCTCTGCGGGAGACTGCAGCCCGCTACGCGCAATGGTTCGAGGAACGCTTCGAGGATCCGTGCGACGACGCAGCGGCCGACCGGCTGCTATCCGATGGGGCATGGACGGCAGGGATCGGACGCAGCCATTTCGCCTGCCGGGCCGGGGTGGTGTTCTCAGACCGGAGATCCTTGCAGGCGGGCCTGCGAGCCGTAGCAGACGGCGACGGGCAGCCGCTGCGACGGGCAGCCACCAAGGTCGCCTTCGCCTACACGGGCCAGGCCAGCCAGTGGGCAGGCATGGGCCGCGCCCTCTACGACGTCGAGCCGGTCTTCCGGGCCGTCCTCGACCGTTGCGACGAAGTGCTGCGCACCGAGCGCGGCGCCTCCCTGCTCGACGTGATGTTCGGCGCCGGCCCGGGCTCTGCGACCTACCAGGACGGTCGCAGCGGGATGTCTGCCCGCAGCACGCGCCGCGGCGAGGATCTGGACGACCCGGCCTGGACCCAGCCCTGCATCTACGCGGTCGAGTGCGCCCTGACCGCGCTCTGGGCGAGCGTCGGCGTCCGCCCCGACGTGGTCGTCGGCCACAGCCTCGGCGAGATCGCGGCAGCGCAGGCCGCCGGCGTGTTCAGCCTCGACGACGGTTTGCGGTTCGCGGCCGCCCGGGGCGCGCTGATGGGCGCGCTGCCCGGCGACGGCGCCATGGCGGCGGTGTTCGCCAGTGCGGAGCGGGTCGCCGCTGCCGCCGCCGAGCTCGACGCCTCGATCGGGGGTCCGCCGGTGAGCGTGGCCGCCGACAACGGGATGCACCAGGTGATCAGTGGCCCTGCCGCCAAGGTCGACAGCCTCCTGCAGGGCTTCGAAGCCGAGAAGGTGCTGGTGCGCAGGCTGCGCAGGAGCCCCGCCTACCACAGCGCGCTGGTGGAGCCGGCCCTCGACGGCCTCGAAGCGGCGGTCGACGGCATTGAGACCGCCGTGCCGTCGGTCGTCTACGTGAGCAGCATGACCGGCGAGGCGCTCGAGGCGGGCGCGGTGCTCGACGGCCGGTACTGGCGGCGCCAGGCACGGGCCCCGGTGGCGTTCCGCGCCTGTGTGCAGACGTTGGCGGAGATGGGCGTGGACGCGGTGATCGAGATCGGCCCCGACACGGTGCTGGGCCCCACCGTCGCGGCAGCATGGCCACAGGGTGCAGGCCCGGCCGATCCGGCCATCGCCTCCAGCATGCGCAAGCCGTCAGCCGGCAAGCCGGACCCCGAAGACGGCAGCGGGTTCCTCGACGCGGTCGCGGCTGCCTACGCCGCCGGGATCGACGTGTCGTTCGAGGGCCTCTTCGCGGGGGAGACCCGCCGCCGCGTCCACCTTCCCGGCTACCCGTTCCAGCGCGAGCGCCACTGGGTGGAGCCTCCCCGCCGCCGCAGGCAGAACGCGGGCCATCCGCTGCTGGGCACCCGCCACGACTCCCCGCGGGGCGAGACCCTCCACACCACCGAGATGCTCCGCTCGGACCCGGCGTGGCTCGACGACCACCGGGTGTACGGGCGAGTGATCGCCCCGGGGGCGCTGTACGGCTCGATGGCCGCCGCGGCCTGCGAACCGGGAGGCGCCGGCGGAGCGCTGACGGTGGACGACTTCCAGCTCCACAGCCCGATGATCTTCGACGAGTCCGACCCGCAGGACGGCGCCGAGGCCGCGGGCCGTAGCGTGCAGCTCCTGCTCGACCCCGCCGACCCCTCCGGGGCGGGGGCGCCCCGACCGTTCGAGGTGTTCAGCCGCTCCGACGGCGAGGAGGGGTGGACCTTGCACGCCCGAGGCACGGTGGCTTCGGGCGCCGCCCCGTCGCCGAGCCGCGAGCCGGTCGATCCGCAGCAGCTCAGCGCCGGCCTCGCCGCGGTCGACCCGGCGGAGTTCTACCGGGCTCGGGCCGATGCCGGAGTCGATCTGGGAGCGTCGTTGCGCACGCTGCTGTCGCTGTGGGTCGGCGACGGCGAGGCGGTGGGCGAGGTGGCCGTGCCCGACGGCGCGGACGGCGGCGGCGCGGTGCTGCACCCGCTGCTGCTCGACGGCTGCTTCCAGGTGACGGCCGCGGCCCGGCGAGGCGCCGGCGCCGAGGACGGTTGCCCGTACCTGCCGTTCGGTTGGGAGCGGCTGTGGCTCGGCGGCCCGCTCGGCGGCCGGCTCGTCTGCCATGCCCGCCTCCGCCGGCCGGGCTCCGAGGACGGCCGGGCCGACGGGCCCCGCGAGGTCGTCTCCGCCGATCTGCGCTTCTACACCCCCGACGGGGTCGAAGTGGGCGGCTTGGACTGCTACACCGTCAAGCGAGCCACGCGGGCCGCGCTGCTGTCCGCGTCTGAGAGGCTCGACGACCTGCTCTACGAGGTGGTGTGGCGCGATCGGCCCCTGCCGCCTCCAGCAGTGCCGGCCGATTTCTTTCCGAGTCCGGCGGTGGTGGCTGCCCGATCCGACCCGTTCGCGGCGTACTTGGAGGCCGCGGGCGTCGACGACGCCGACCGGGCCGGCCTGCTGACGGACTTGGAGCGCCTGTCGTGGCGCTATGCGCTGCAGGCTTTGGAGAGCCTGGGTTGGCAGCGCGTCCGGGGCGAGGCGACCGATCCCGAAGGGCTGCGCCGGCGACTCGGGGTGCTGCCCGAACACGGCCGGCTCTTCCGCCGGCTGTTCGATCTGCTGGCGCGAGCGGGCGTGGTCGAAGCCGCGGACGGTGCCTTCGTCGTAAAGGTGGGATCCGACGATCCTCTTCCGCCGGACATGCCTGCCGATCCGCAGGAGCGCGCGGCCGAGATGGCGGCCCGGTACGAGCACGGCTCGACCGAGATCGGCCTGTTCCGGCGCAGCGCGGGCGCCCTGGGCGAGGTGCTCGCAGGCGCCGCCGACCCGTTGACGCTGCTGTTCAGCAGCGGCGAGCCCACCGCCGCCGACCTCTACCTGAAGGCGCCGGTGGCGAGGGCGGCCAACCGGATGCTGGCCGACGCGGTGGCAGCGCTGCTGGAACATCTGTCCGCAGACCGGAGGCTGCGGGTGATCGAGGTCGGGGCGGGCACGGGCTCGGCCACGGCCGCGGTGCTGCCGGAACTGCCCGACGGGCGTTTCGACTACACCTACACCGACATCTCCGCCGGCTTCTTCGCGGAGGCCGAGAGCCGCTTCGGCGGGCCGGAGGCGTCGGTCGGCTACCGGGTGCTCGACATCGAGAAGGACCCGGCCGCGCAGGGATTCGACGATCACAGCTACGACCTGGTCGTAGCGTCCAATGTGCTGCACGCTACTCGCTGCCTGTCGGAGACTCTCGAACATTGCCGCAGCCTGCTGGTGCCGTCGGGCTGCCTCGTTGCCCTCGAGAACCTCCGGGGCCAGGGATGGCTGGACCTCACGTTCGGGCAGCTGGACGGGTGGTGGCGGTTTTCCGACTCCTACCGCCGAGACCACGCCCTGGCCGGGCCGGCTGTCTGGCGGCAGGCACTGGCCGACGCGGGTTTCGACAGCGCCGAAGTCTTGGGGATCGACGAGACCGACCCCGTCCGGGAGCCGGACCGGGGCGTGATCCTCGCCCAGGGGCCGTCCCGGGTGGCCGAGCGCGCGGGAGCATGGGTCCTGGCCGCCGACCGGACCGGCGTGGCCGACGAGTTGGCTGCCCGGCTCGCCGCCCGCAACCAGACGGTCGTGCTGGCCGTCGGCACGGCGGGCCCCGAGCAGGTTCCCGGCGCCGACGCCTCCCCGGCGGCCGGTCCGGCGATGACCGAGGGTTTCGCGGGCGGCGGGATCGACGGGATTGTTGTGGGGACAGCCGACGCGGCCGGTCCGGCGATGGCCGAGGGCTTCGCGGGCGGCGGGATCGACGGGATTGTTGTGGGGACAGCCGACGCGGCCGGTCCGGCGATGGCCGAGGGTTTCGCGGGCGGCGGGATCGACGGGATTGTTGTGGGGACAGCCGACGCGGCCGGTCCGGCGATGGCCGAGGGTTTCGCGGGCGGCGGGATCGACGGGATTGTTGTGGGGACAGCCGACGCGGCCGGTCCGGCGATGGCCGAGGGTTTCGCGGGCGGCGGGATCGACGGGATTGTTGTGGGGACAGCC
Organism: Acidimicrobiales bacterium; assembly: GCA_965116865.1. GTDB lineage: Bacteria > Actinomycetota > Acidimicrobiia > Acidimicrobiales > Aldehydirespiratoraceae > Aldehydirespirator. The sequence goes on from OZ220727.1 coordinate 2,745,945, forward strand.
GACGCGGCCGGTCCGGCGATGGCCGAGGGTTTCGCGGGCGGCGGGATCGACGGGATTGTTGTGGGGACAGCCGACGCGGCCGGTCCGGCGATGGCCGAGGGTTTCGCGGGCGGCGGGCCCGTTCCGCTGCGCGCCGGCGTCGCCCGGACGACGCTGGACATGGAGCGACGCGAGGACTGGCGCGCCCTGTTCGCGAACCTCCCGCCCGACCTGCCGCTGAGCGGCGTCGTCCACCTCGTCGCGCTGGACAGCCGCGGCGCGCGAGCCGACACCGCAGAGTTGGCGACCGACGTGCGACGGGCCGCGGCGACCGCGCTGGCGCTCATGCAGGGCCTGGCCGACGCGGACCTGGCCGTGTCGAAGGGTGTGTGGTTCGCGACAAGGGGCGGCCAGGTGCTCGAGCACGAACGGGTCGACGGCCTGGCCGGGTCGACCCTGTGGGGCTTCGGCAAGGTCGCAGCCCGGGAGGCCGCCCATCTTCAGCCGAGGATGATCGACCTGGATCCTGCGACGACCACGCCGCTGCCCGACCTCGTCGAGGAACTCCTCCACCCCGACTCCGAGACGCACGTCGCCTACCGCACCGGGCGCCGCCAGGCTGCCCGACTGGTCCGGACCTGTGCCGGCGTCGAGCGGCTGAGCCTGCCCGAGCCTGCGGGCGAGTCGTCCTGGCAGCTCGAGCCCGACCCGCGGGGCGCCTTGGAGGGGATCGGTGTCGAGGCCGCGCCGACGCGACCGCTGACAGCCGGCGAGGTCCGAGTCGCGGTTCTGGCCACCGGGCTCAACTTCTGGGACATGTTCCGATCCCTCGGCGTGATCGACGAGGGTCTGCTGGGCGGCGAGTTCTGCGGGACCGTGCTCGAGACCGGGCCGGGGGTGACGACGGTGCAGGAGGGCGACCGCGTGGTCGGGCTGGCCTTCGGCACGTTCTCCCCGGAGGCGGTCACCCGCGAGGAGATGGTGGCGCCCGCCCCGGCCGGTCTTCCCGCGGCCGCGCTGGCGACGATTCCGACCGCCTTCGTGTCGGCCGCCCTGTCGTTCGACTGTTCGGGCCTCGAACCCGGCGAGAAGGTTCTCGTCCACGCCGGCGCGGGCGGTGTCGGCATGGCCGCCGTGCAGCTCGCCCGGGCGGCGGGTGCCGAAGTGTTCGCCACCGCCGGCAAACCCAAGCAGGCGTACCTGCGCTCGCTGGGCGTGGAGCACGTCTTCGACACCCGCTCGACGGAGTTCGGCGGGCAGATCCTCGAAGCCACCGAGGGCGCCGGCGTCGATGTGGTGCTCAACAGCCTGACCGGCCCCGGCTTCATCGACGCCAGTTTGTCGTGCCTGGCGCAGGGAGGCCGGTTCGTGGAGCTGGCCCGGGTGGACATCCTGAGCCGCGACGAGATGGCGGCGGCGCGGCCCGACGTCGGTTACTGGATCTTGGAGCTGGACGTGTTGAAGGAGCGCGACCCCGCCCGCCCCGGCGAGGCGCTGAGGCGGATCATGGGCCGGCTGGAGGCGAACGAGTTGGTGCCGTTGGTCCACACCAGGTGGTCTCTGGCCGAAGCGGGCCGGGCTATGAAGTTCATGCAGGCCGCCCGCCACGTCGGCAAGATCGTGCTGGCGGCGTCACCGCTCGAGACGGGGCGGCTCCGCGGCGACAGGACGTATCTGGTGACCGGAGGCCTCGGCGGCATCGGCTGCACGGTGGCCGGATGGCTGGCAGACCGGGGGGCGGGCGCCATCGTGCTCAACGGCCGGCGGGAACCGGACCCCGACGCGGCCGAGGCCGTCGAGGCGTTGCGGGAGCGGGGCGCCACGGTGAGCGTCGAGCTGGCCGACATGGCCGACGCGGCGGCGGTGGACGCCATGCTGGCCCGCATCGCTGGGACGTTGCCGCCGCTGGCCGGGGTGGTCCACAGCGTGGGCGTGCTGTCGGACGCCTCCTTGCAGAACCAGAGCTGGGAGAGGTTCGAGCAGGTGCTGTGGCCCAAGGTGCTGGGCGCCTGGCAGCTGCACCGGGCCACCATGGACCTCGATCTCGACATGTTCGTGCTGTTCTCGAGCGTGGCCGGCGTGCTGGGCAACCCGGGCCAGGCGAACCACGCCGCCGCCAACGCCTTCCTCGACGTGCTCGCGGCCCACCGCCGCTCGCTTGGTCTGGCCGGACAGTCCATCGCTTGGGGCGCATGGTCGGGGCTCGGCGAGGCCGAGGAGCACCGGGAACGGATAGCCGGGCAGCTGGAGGCCGCAGGGACGGGCTGGATCACCCCCCAGCAGGGTCTGCGAGCCTTCGACCGGCTAGTGCGTCAGGACCCTGCCGCGCCGATGGTGGCCGCGGTCGACTGGCGGGTAGCTTCCGAGGGCCATCAGCACCAGTCGCCGTTCGTGGAGGACTTGCGGGCCGCGGCGGCAAGCCCCCGGTCGGGCCGTCAGGACACCCGGGTCGATCTGCTCTCGGGGCTGGCCCAGTCGCCGCCTGCCGACCACGAGCGGATCCTGGTGGAGTTCCTGCGACGCGAGTTGCAGGCGGTGATGCGCCTGCCGAACCTGCCGGCGCCTTCGGCCGAGTTCGCCGATCTGGGCATGGACTCGCTGATGGCGGTGGAGTTGCGAAACCGCGTCAACAGCGGGTTCGTCGGCGCGTACTCGGCGGGCAACACTGTGGTCTTCGACTATCCGAGCGTCGCGAGTCTCGCCGCCCACCTCGCGTCCGAGTTCGCCGAGACGGGCGCAGCCGGAGCTCGTGACAGCACCGCTGGCGGGCGCTTCGCCATTCAGATTCCCGCCGATGCCGGCCAGACCGCGACGAGCCGGCGGCAACCGACCAGCGAACTGCAACCAGCGAGCCGGCGGCAACCGACCAGCGAGCCCGGAGCGGTCTGTGGCGGATACGAAGACATCGAGGCAGCACAGGACGACGAGGCCCCCGTGACGCGGGACCACTCCGTGACGCGGGACCACTCCGTGACGCGGGACCACTCCGTGACGCGGGACCACTCCGTGACGCACGTCGTTTCGCCCACCGCTACCGGCCGTCCCGGGATCGCCGTCGTAGGCATGGCCTGCCGGTTTCCTGGAGCGCCCGACCTGGACAGCTTCTGGCGGCTGCTGGAGGCAGGCGAGAACGCGGTCACCGACGGGCGCCGCGACCCGGGTCCCTGGAACGGCGCTTCCGGGGATCCGGGCAACCCGGATCCTGCCGGCCGGATCGGCGCGTTCGTCGACGGCGTCGACACCTTCGACGCAGGCTTCTTCCGGATCCGTCCGATCGAGGCCCGGATGATGGATCCCCAGCAGCGGATGCTGCTGGAGACGGCGTGGCAGGCATTCGAGGACGCCGGAATCGACCCGTCCGGCCTCAAGGGAAGCCGCACCGGGGTGTACGTCGGTATCGGCGGCAGCAGCGAGTACCGCAGGGTGATCGCGGCGGCTGGCCGGGGCGACAGCTACTTCGGCACGACCTCGAGCGTGGCCGTCGGGCGGATCGCGTTCACTCTGGGACTGGGCGGACCGGCTGTGCCGTTCGACATGGCGTGCGCTTCGTCGCTGGTGGCAATACACCACGCTGTCACTGCGCTGCAGCGAGACGAGGTGGACATGGCTCTGGCTGGAGGGGTGAACGCAGTCCTGTCCCCGTCGATCGCGAAGTTCCTCGCCGAGACCGGAATGCTGTCGGTCAGCGGCCGGTGCCGAGCGTTCGACGCGGCCGCGGACGGCTACGTGCGGGGCGAGGGCTGCGGGATGATCGTCCTGAAGCGGCTGGACGACGCCGTCGCCGCGGGCGACCGGATCTGGGCCGTGGTGCGGGGCACGGCCGTGAACCAGAACGCCACCGGGCTGGGGCTCACCCAGCCGAACGGTCCTTCCCAGATGCAGGCCATGGAGCAGGCGCTGCAGCGAGCCTCGGCGATGCCCGGGGACGTGGACTATCTGGAGGCCCACGGGCCGGGATCGCCCCTGGGGGACGCGGTCGAGATGAACGCGGCCGCGACCGTCTACGGCAACGGCCGCGACCCCGAACAGCCCCTGCTTGTCGGATCGGTCAAGACCAACATCGGCCACCTGGAGTGCGCGTCGGCAATAGCCGGCGTCATCAAGACGCTGCTGGCCATGGATCGGGGGACGATCCCTCCGCATCTGCACCTGAGCACCCCCAGCCCCCGGATCGACTGGGAGCGGCTGCCGGTTCGGGTCACCACGGAAGCGACGGCCTGGCCTGCGTCCGGCGATCGGCCGATGCTGGCGGCGGTGAACTCCTTCGCCGTCTCCGGCGCCAACGCGCACCTGATCCTGGAGGGACCCGGCTCGGTGGCTGGTGCGGTCGCCGCCGCCGGGCCGGGCGAAGCGGTCCAGGCAGCTCGCCGCACGAGGTTGCTGCCGCTGTCGGCCCGATCCGATGAAGCGTTGACCGCTCTGGCCGGCCGGTACCTGGCATGGCTCGAGCAGCGCGGTCGCGAGCTCGCAGCCTCCAGCGGCTCGATCGCGGCGCTGCTGGCCGACATGGCGTGGACCGCGAGTGTGGGCCGCAGCCACTTCGGCTGTCGGGCCGCCGTGCCGTTCAGCGATGTCGAGTCGCTGCAAGCAGGGCTGCGGGCTGTGGCGGCCGGCAGCGAGGGGCGGTCGCGGGCCTCGGCGCCCACCGACGGCGCGGACTCGGTCGAGGTTGCGGCATCCCGCTACGAGGCCGGTGAGCATGCAGACCTCCGGGGGCTGTTCGTCGGCGAGTCCCGGCGCCGGATCTCGCTGCCGGGATACCCGTTCCAACGTCGGCGCCATTGGGTGGAACCCGCCGCGGCGGAGCGCTCGGGTTGACGCCGGCCACGGCTTCACTAAGAGCGAGCAATATGGACCACTTCCAGCCCAGTTTGGCCCGCTCAACAGGGCTTTTGGCGGTGCCTTCGCCGCCGCAGGGCGCCTTGTGGATCGACCCGTCCACCGACACCTCGGACAAGTCGAGGCCCACGATGCGGTCATGGGCGCGCAGCGCCTCAGGCTCCGGGCCCTCAAAGACTCCGGCCTCGACCCACTCGTCGCGGCGGGCGCGCATAGTCGTGTCAGACACGCGCCCGCCCAACAGCCTCTCCGCGGTGACCCACGAGCAGCCCGTCACCAACCGGATCAAGATCCCCCAGAACACGATCTTGTCCGGTATCCGGCGCCGGTGCCCGCCGGTGGGATGGTTGTCCACAGGCACCGGCACAAGCGGCTCGATCGCCGCCCACACCGGATCCACCACTTCCGACCCCAACGCGCGCATGATGTGTCTGACCTCCACGGTCGTCTCGTTGACAGGACACCCGACATTCCAGTCGGGACAACCAGACGACCCGCGGATGGTCAATCCGCGCGGCCTGTTAGCAGGATGCCTCCAAGATCAGGGGGGATGCTCACGGGCGCGTCAGCTGTGCATGGTCACAACCCGGATCAGCCGGCGGCTCGGTTGCCGCGGCGCTAGCCTGCCTCAGTAACCGCCGAAGCGTCGGCGGCGACCTGCCCTCTGCATCGCTTGACGGCGCGATCCCCGGCGTCCACTGCAGGGCGGCCGGGTTCTGGTTGCGTTCGAGGACATCGTCGACTACTATGGTTCGGCGATGTCTGCCCCTCTCCCGTTGTCGGCGTCTGTTGGCATGGCCGGCGTCCACGCGTGGGCCGCGGCGTTGTTGTGAGGGTGTCGCCCCCCCCCGCTGTCGGCGTCTGTTGGGTCGTCGGCGTCTGTTTGTGAGTTGCGGTGTTGTTGTGAGGGTGTCGCGTCGGGGGGTTGCGGCTGTGCTCGCGGCTGTGGCGGTGGTCGCGGCGTTGTTGTCTGTGCCGGTGTCGGCGCAGGCGTTGTCGGGTGTTGCCACGCTCGACGGCATCACGGTGGCTGGTGGGGATCTGTGGCCGGGGTTCTCCTCGGATGTGCGTTTCTATCGTGTGGATGTCGTCCATGGTGAGGACCGGGCGACGGTAGGGTTCGACAAGGGCCATCCCGCTCAGGCGGTGGCTTTCGAGGACGGCTCCGGTGCGGGCCTCGCCGACGTCGACGCCGGCGAGGCCGGCCATCAGGTGGACCTGGCCTACGGCGCCAACACGGTGAGGCTGGTCGTCACGCCCGCCGACGCCGCCGCCGACGCCGCGGTCTACACGTTGTCTATTGTGCGGGCCGAGCCGGCCGCCGCGGTGGACGGGGTGTCTGCTGACCGGGTTCCGGCGACGGTCGTCCCGGCGGGGTTGGACGACCGGCCCGTCGCCGCCGACGAGAAGCGTTTGGTGTTCGATACGCAGTTCGATACGAGATCGGTGATGGTGACGGAGGGCTCGCGCGTCGAGTACGGGGTGAAGCTGGGGGCGAAGCCGTCGGGGGAGGTGACGGTGGTGGTGTCGGCGGCTGCGGGCGGTGATCTGGTGTTGGGCCGGGCTGCGGATTCGGTGTCGGTGTCTGTTTCGGATTCGGGGTCGGTGCTGGCGTTGACGTTCGGCACCACCGACTGGGACACGTTCCAGTCGGTGAGGGTGCATGCCGACGACGACGCCGACTTCGCCATCGATTTCGAGACGTTGCACCACACCGCGTCGGGCGGCGGCTACGACGGCGCGACCGGCGACGTGACAGTCACCGTCGCGGACAACGACACGGGCGCGTTGGTGCTCAATAAGAGCTCGTTGACGATACCCGAGTCCAAGCACTCGCATCGTGAGCTTGGGGTGAAGCTGGGGGCGAAGCCGACGGGGAATGTGACGGTGTCGGTGTCTGTGCCCGACGGCTTCGGCAGCGATCTGGTGCTGACGGACAACAATAATTCGATGAAGGTGACGGGTTCGCATCCGGTGCTGGAGAAGACGTTCACCACCACCAATTGGAATACTTACCACTATGTGGATGTGTTCGGCACCCACGACGCCGACGACGTCGACGACGTTCACACGCTGCGCTACGCCGTGTCGGGCCCCGGCCACGATTTTTACGTGGATGTGCCGGTGAGGATCACCGACGACGAGAGCGGTGTTCTGGTGTTCGATTCGAGGTCGGTGTCGGTGACGGAGGGCTCGCACTCAGAGTACGGGGTGAAGCTGGGGGCGAAGCCGTCGGGGGATGTGACGGTGGAGGTGGCTGTGCCCGGCGGCGATGACAGTGATCTGGTGCTGTCGACACCGTCGGCGATGTCGGTGTCTGTGTCGGATTCGGGTTCGGTGCTGGCGTTGACGTTCGGCACCGCCGATTGGGACACCTATCAGTCGGTGAGGGTGCACGCCGACGAAGATGCCGACACTGTCGACGACTCCGCGACGTTGCGCCACGCCGTGACGGGCGACGGCCACGACTTTTACGCGGACGTGGCAGTCACCGTCGTAGACACCGACACGGGCGATCTGTTGTTCTCCGAGACGGCGGTGACTGTGCCTGAGGGCTCGCGTGTCGAGTACGGGGTGAGGTTGTCGGCGCGACCGTCGGGGTCTGTGACGGTGGTGGTGTCGGCGTCGGCGGGCGGTGATCTGGTGTTGGGCCGCGCTGCGGATTCGTTGTCGGTGTCGGTGTCTGTGTCGGATTCGGGTTCGGTGCTGGAGTTGACGTTCGGCACCGCCGATTGGGACACCTATCAGTCGGTGAGGGTGCATGCCGACGACGACGACGACGTCGGCGACGACACCGCGACGTTGCACCATGAGGCGTCGGGCGGCGGCTACGGCAGCATAACCGGCGATGTGGCGGTGACGGTCTCAGACGATGACACGGGCATGTTTGAGTTCACCGGTACGCCGGTGTCTGTGCTCGAGGGAAGGAGTTCTCGCTATGGGGTGAGGTTGTCGGCGCCGCCGTCGGGGGATGTGGCGTTTTCTGTGGCGGTTGTTGACGGCGCGCGCAGTGATCTGGTGTTGGTGACGCCGTCGGAGTCGGTGTCTGTGTCGGATTCGTCTCCGACACCGTTGTTGACGTTCGGTACCGCCGATTGGAACACCTATAAGTCGGTGACGGTGCATGCCTTGGACGACGCCGACGTCGGCGACGATTCCGAGACGTTGGTGAATTCGGCGGTCGGCGGCGGCTATTCCGTGGAGGAGAATGTGCTGGTGACCGTCGTCGACGACGACACCGGCGCGTTGGTGTTCGACCCGCCGTCGGTGTCGGTGGATGAGGGTGCGCGTGTTGGGTACGGGGTGAGGCTGTCGAGGCCGCCGTTGGGGAATGTGTCGGTGGTGGTGTCGGTGTCGGCGGGCGGTGATCTGGTGTTGGGCCGAGCTGGGGATTTGGTGTCGGTGTCTGCGTCGGTGTCGGGTCCGGTGCTGACGTTGACGTTCGGTACCGCCGATTGGGACACGGTCCAGTCGGTGAGGGTGCATGCCGACGAAGACGACGACTTCGTCGACGACATGGTGACGTTGCACCACACAGCGGACGGCGGCGGCTACGTCAGCGTGACCGGCGATGTGGCGGTCACTGTCGTCGACGGCGACGTCGCGGAGTTGGTGTTCGACCCGCCGTCGGTGACTGTGCTTGAGGGTATGCGTGGCGGGTACGGGGTGAGGTTGTCGGCGCTGCCGTCGGGGTCTGTGTCGGTGGTGGTGTCGGTGTCGGCGGCCGGTGATCTGGTGTTGGGCCGCGCTGCGGATTCGTTGTCGGTGTCGGTGTCTGCGTCGGTGTCGGGTCCGGTGCTGACGTTGACGTTCGGTACCGGCGATTGGGACACGTTCCAGTCGGTGAGGGTGCATGCCGACGACGACGCCGACCTCCTTGACGACATGGTGACGCTGCACCACGCAGCGGACGGCGGCGGCTACGCCAGCGTGACTGGCGATGTGGCGGTGACTGTCACAGACGACGACGTCGCGGCGTTGGTGTTGAACCCGCCGTCGGTGTCGGTGGATGAGGGTATGCGTGTCGGGTACGGGGTGAGGCTGTCGAGGCCGCCGTCGGGGTCTGTGTCGGTGGTGGTGTCGGTGTCGGCGGGCGGTGATCTGGTGTTGGGCCGCGCTGGGGATTCGGTGTCGGTGTCTGCGTCGGTGTCGGGTCCGGTGCTGACGTTGACGTTCGGTACCGCCGATTGGGACACGGTCCAGTCGGTGAGGGTGCATGCCGACGAAGACGACGACCTCGTCGACGACATGGCGACGTTGCATCACACAGCGTCGGGCGGTGGCTACGTCAGCGTGTCCGGCGATGTGGCGGTGACTGTCACAGACGACGACGTCGCGGCGTTGGTGTTGAACCCGCCGTCGGTGTCGGTGGTTGAGGGTATGCGTGTCGGGTACGGGGTGAGGCTGTCGGCGCGGCCGTCGGGGTCTGTGTCGGTGGTGGTGTCGGTGTCGGCGGGCGGTGATCTGGTGTTGGGCCGAGCTGGGGATTTGGTGTCGGTGTCTGCGTCGGTGTCGGGTCCGGTGCTGACGTTGACGTTCGGCACCGCCGATTGGGACACGGTCCAGTCGGTGGAGGTGCACGCCGACGAAGACCCCGACCTCGTCGACGACACGGCGACGTTGCACCACACAGCGGACGGCGGCGGCTTCGTCAGCGTGACTGGCGATGTGGCGGTGACTGTCACAGACGACGACGTCGCGGCGTTGGTGTTGGACCCGGTGTCGGTGTCGGTGGGTGAGGGTATGCGTGTCGGGTACGGGGTGAGGTTGTCGGCGTTGCCGTCGGGGTCTGTGTCGGTGGTGGTGTCGGTGTCGGCGGGCGGTGATCTGGTGTTGGGCCGCGCTGGGGATTTGGTGTCGGTGTCTGCGTCGGTGTCGGGTCCGGTGCTGACGTTGACGTTCGGTACCGGCGATTGGGACACGGTCCAGTCGGTGGAGGTGCACGCCGACGAAGACCCCGACACCGACAACGACACGGCGACGTTGCATCACACAGCGGACGGCGGCGGCTACGCCGGCGTGACCGGCGACGTGGCGGTCACCGTCACAGACGACGACAGGGTGTCGCCGCCTCCGCCGCCTCCTCCTCCGCCTCCTCCGCCGCCGTCTCCGTCTCCGGCTCCGCCGCCTGCGGCTCGGCAGTCTGGGATATTCGCTGATGTGGACCCCGGCAGCGTCCACATGTCGGCTGTCGAGACGATGTTCGGCAGCGGCATCATCGCCGGCTGCGGCGACGACCCGTTGCGCTTCTGTCCCGAGCTGCCCGTCACCCGGGCTCAGATGGCCGGACTGCTGGCGAGTTCGCTCGGTTTGGATGATGCGCCGCAACCCGCAGGATTCGTCGATGTCGACCCGCGGAGCACCCACGCGGCAGCCATCGACGCCCTGCACCACGCCGGGATCACCGCGGGCTGCGGCACCGGTCCGTTGCGCTTCTGTCCCGAGCTGCCCGTAACCCGGGCCCAGATGGCCAGCTTCTTGCACCGCGCGCTCGGCTTGGCAGACGCTGCGCGGTCCGCGGGATTCGTCGACGTGGACTCGCAGAGTCCCCACGCGGCGGCCATCGACGCCTTGTACCACAACGGTGTCACCAAAGGCTGCGGCAGCGACCCGCTGCGCTTCTGCCCGCACCAGCATCTCACACGCGCTCAAACAGCGAGCCTGCTGCAACGCGCCCTAGACCTCGGCACAACCGCGTAGACGCCGGTTGCTCGGCTGCACTGGCCGCCTCAACCATTTCAGCGACGAACCACTGGAAGGCTTGACAACAAGACAGGGACACCCTCCGGTGCCCTGCCAAGCATCCAGAACGAGTTGCATGGCCACGCGGGCTGCGTGCGGGTGGTGGGGCTGTGATTGATGTGCTCGTTGTGTCGGGAGGACGAGTTGTATGGCCACGCGGGCTGCGTGCGGGTGGTGGGGCTGTGATTGATGTGCTCGTTGTGTCGGGAGGACGAGTTGTATGGCCACGCGGGCTGCGTGCGGGTGGTGGGGCTGTGATTGATGTGCTCGTTGTGTCGGGAGGACGAGTTGTATGGCCACGCGGGCTGCGTGCGGGTGGTGGGGCTGTGATTGATGTGCTCGTTGTGTCGGGAGGACGAGTTGTATGGCCACGCGGGCTGCGTGCGGGTGGTGGGGCTGTGATTGATGTGCTCGTTGTGTCGGGAGGACGAGTTGTATGGCCACGCGGGCTGCGTGCGGGTGGTGGGGCTGTGATTGATGTGCTCGTTGTGTCGGGAGGACGAGTTGTATGGCCACGCGGGCTGCGTGCGGGTGGTGGGGCTGTGATTGATGTGCTCGTTGTGTCGGGAGGACGAGTTGTATGGCCACGCGGGCTGCGTGCGGGTGGTGGGGCTGTGATTGATGTGCTCGTTGTGTCGGGAGGACGAGTTGTATGGCCACGCGGGCTGCGTGCGGGTGGTGGGGCTGTGATTGATGTGCTCGTTGTGTCGGGAGGACGAGTTGTATGGCCACGCGGGCTGCGTGCGGGTGGTGGGGCTGTGATTGATGTGCTCGTTGTGTCGGGAGGACGAGTTGTATGGCCACGCGGGCTGCGTGCGGGTGGTGGGGCTGTGATTGATGTGCTCGTTGTGTCGGGAGGACGAGTTGCGTGGCCACGCGGGCCGTGTTCGGGGCTTCCGGCCATCTCGGGGGGTGCTCCAGATGCAGATGGGCTCTGGCTTCCTTCGCTGACGGGGGCGTCCGGTGGCCACTCGCCGTGGAGGTGTCCCGCGTCGGGGGTTCGCGAATCCGGCTCTCAGTGTGGGACAGCTTGAATTATTCCGACGATGGTTTATGGATGTCATACCCCTGTGGCAGGGTGTGTGCATGGTTGTGGGCACAGCACGACGGGTGCGGGAAGGCTTGGCCGAGTTGATCCGGCTGGTGAACGATCCGGCGACGCCTACTGGGGATCTGCGGGTGGTGCTGGGAGAGTGCAAGGCCTTCGGTGGGCAGTTGGCGGTGTTGCAGGCGGACACGGCCGGGGGTCTGGCGACGCGGGAGCGCCACGGCGACGGCGGTGTGGGCGTGCTGGCGCAGGCTGCGGGGTTGCCGCGCCGCGAGGCCGCCGGCCATGTCAGGACCGTCAAGCAGCTGCAGGGGCTGCCTTCGGTGCGCGACGCGGTCGAGAACGGCGACATCTCGGTGGCCAACGCCAGGGTGCTCGCCGCCACGAGCGACAAGACCGGCGCCGAGTTGGTGCAACAAGACGCCGAGTTGTTGGCGCAGGCAGCGGTGCTGTCGCCTGAGCAGTTCGCCCGCGAGGCAGGCCGCTGGGCGGCTCGCCGCCAGCCCGACGACGCCGAGGAGCGGTACCGCCGCCAACGGGCCCGGCGGCGGCTGGGCATCTGGAACGGAGACGACGGGATGATGCACCTGCGGGGCGAACTCGACCCGGTGACTGGCGCCAAGGTACGCAAACGGTTCTTGTTGGAGGCCGAGCGGCTGCGCCGGCTGGACCTGCGCAACCCCCGCGACAACAAACGCACCCTCGACCAACGAATGGCCGACGCCCTCGACACGCTGACCTCACACGGCAGCATCTACGCCAAAACAGCAACCACCCCGGACGGGTCTCACGAGGGCAGCGGCGGTGCCAAGGCGGCTGGCGCTCTGGACGGGTCTCACGATGGCAGCGGCGGTGCCAAGACAGCAACCGCCCCGGACGGGTCTCACGAGGGCAGCGGCGGTGCCGAGGTGGCCGGCGTGGCTGGCAGCAGGTGCGGGTGCGGTGGTCGGCCGTCGGCGGACATCACCATCGTGCAGCATCTCAGCGCTGACGGCACCGAGGCGTTCGCGGAGATCGCCGGGGGCGAGGTGATCCCCCGAAGCGTGCTGGAGGAGCACTTCTGCAACGCGAGGATCAAAGGAGTGGTGTTCAGCAGCGAGGGCGTGCCGTTATGGCACGGCCACTCCAAACGGGTCGCCACCAAAGCCCAGACCAACGCGCTGCGGGCCCGCTACGGGGCCTGCGGGGGCTGCGGAGCCGACATGTGGATCTGCCAGGGCCACCACGTCCAAGCAGTGTCGCAAGGCGGGCCGACGAACATCGACAACATGATGCTGCTGTGCTGGGGATGCCACCAAAAAGTGCACCTCCACAACTGGCGGGAAGCTCCCGACGGACGCGGCCTCTACACCATCGAACCACCCGAACGCACCCGCCACGGACCCGCCCACGCCCCCGGCCGGGTTCTCCTCCAGCCACTCCGACAGCCAGCCGCCCGAACGCACCCGCCACCGACCCGCCCACGCCCCCGACCCGGCACCAGACCACGGACCCGGACCGCCTCGACGAAACAGGCAACCCGAACTGTCCTCGACGGACAAGCCCGAGACGGACCCGATCAACCCGGCGGCACCCCCACAGCCCGAAACGCTGTTCACCCCCGCCTAGCAGAATGACGAGCAAACCCCGAACAAGGCACTCTCCGCTCGCAAAACCCCAAGTCAGAGCCTTGCGCGTCACACGGAATCGGCATTGCTCAACAGCCGCCCAGCGTCCCGAGTGGAGAATACGTTGCAGATATGCTGCCGTGGTCTCGAAGATCTCGTCGACGGTCATGCGCCACACGAAGGGGTGCGGATGCTCGTTGCGGTTGCCGATCCAATTGTCGGTCCAGCCGCGGAGGTCTGCGACGCCTGGGAGGGGCCGGCCGTTCTTGATGTAGTTGTGTGTCTCATAGACGGTCAGGGGGCGCGAGACGGTGACATGAGCATGCTCGCCAGCTGGCCGCTGTTCACCGACCGGCGTACCGTCAGCGACGCCGTCCACCGCAAAGACACAACCGCGAGGAACTAGCCACTCGGGACACTAGGTCGTAGAGCCACCAGAAGCGGAACTGGCCTCGGCTACCTTCCCTCTTGGGGTCGGAGCAGCCGCCGCCACGACGATCGACCTGAGCCTCATCGGGATTGCGCAGGCTCCGACCCTTGAGAGGATGGAGCCATGCTCATGGGCGGGGGCCGAACTCGGGGCGCTCGGTGCGGGTGCGTTTGAGTTCCCAGAAGCCGGACACGTTCATCATGGCCACTAGGGCGTCCCACATGGCCAGGGAGTCCTCGTGGGGAGGCACCCGGGTGATGACCGGGCCGAAGTAGCCCTGCTTGTCACCGTTGCGGTCCTTCAAGGCGATCATCGGGGTGCCCACGTTGTCGCCGCACAGGGCCAGGCCCTCGTCCATGCGACGGCGGAGGTACTGCTGATGTCGGCAAGGGAGGATGCATTGCCAGGCCCTCGTCCATGCGACGGCGGATCTCCGGGTCCCACGAATCGTCGTCGAAGGCGGCCGCATGCGAGGTGTCGTAGCCGACCGCCTCCAGCGCCTCGGACGCGGCGAACTCCCGGTCGCCGTCGTGGTGGATGCGCCTGCCGTACTCCCAGTACAGCGGGCCCACCGCGCCGTCTCCCTCGGCCTCGCGCACCGACTCCATCACCCTCATCAGTCGCAGGGTGAAGTACGAGCCCTTGTGGTAGCCCGAGCCGGGGTCGGGGTTGTTCTTGAAGAACAGGCTGATCGGCTGCCAGGTGATGTTCAGGCCCCTGGCCGGCTGCACCTCGTCGACGACCCAACGGGCCGTCACCCAGCACCACGGTCAAAGCGGGTCGATCCAGAACTCGATGTCCATGTCGGGCTCCTTGGGGTTGAAGGTCTGTGCATCAGGCCGTCTTGCGTTCGGGCAGGCCGAGGCGGGCTGCGCCGTCGGCCCAGCGGGGCCAGCGCTGGCGGCTCTTGGCCGACAGGCGGTGCATCAGGGCGATGGCACCGGGGTCGTCGTCGCCGGGGCGGGTCTCGATCGCCCCGTCTCGCGCCATGGCGTCGATCACGGCCCGGCCGAGTTCGGTGCGCACGATGGTGAGGGTCCAGTCGGTCAACTCGCCGATGCCGCCGGTGGAGATGTCGGCGTGCTCGGCCGCGAAGTCAGGGCACAGGTTGCAGCCCTCACGGGTCCAGGCGTGGCACTCCTTGAGGTTGATCTCGTAGTAGCCGCCGTCCTTGGTCCAGATCTGGAAGACGCCCTTGATGTTCATCTTCGAGATCTGTTCGGAGGGCAGCCCGTATTTCACCTCGAAAAGCTCGTCGAACAGCGAGTCGTCGAACGACTTCGAGCACAGCAGGCCGATGTTGAGCTTGATCGGCTTGCCGACCTTGCCCACCTTGCGGTGCCACATCACCGGCCCCACCGACGTCTGGCAGCTCATCCCCACCAGCGCCAGGCGGTCCAAGCCCTTCTGGCGGGCCTCCGCGAAGGCGACGGGGTTGGCCGAGTAGGTGTAGCGGCTGCCCGCGCCCCGCAGGACCTCCTCACGGTTGGTGGCCACCATCGGGAACGCCTTCCAGCCCGGCTCGCCGCCGGGCAGCGACTCCACCCCGCTGGTCAGGGCCCCGTCGATGATGTCGTTCTCCATGCACCAGATCAAGACGGCCGACACCAGCCCGCCGTCCTGGCCGACCTCGTACACGAAGTCGTCGCTGGCCCGGGTCAGCAGGATGTCGGAGTAGACGCCCGACATCTCGTCGGGATCCCGCTCCCGGCCGAACAGGTGCATGTCGGCCTCGGGCTCCCACATGCGGAAGCGGGGACAGGCCCTCGTGCAAGACGTGCAGCCCTTCACCCCGTGGACGCAGTCGTCGGCACCGAGCTCCTCCTCGAGGTGGAACGGCTTGTAGGCGCCCGGCTCGTGCGTGTAGCCGATCACGTGGTGGGGGCAGGCGATCACGCACCCCGCGCAGCCGGTGCACAGCCCCGAGGTGACGACCTCGTCGTGGAGCTCCTTCCACTGGTAGGTCCAGCGGGGCTTCTAAACTTTCGCCGTGAGATACCCGGTGGACTCCCACCAGTCCACTCAGGGTTGAAGGCGGCCACGGCTTCACTAAACTTTCGCCGTCGTCCAGACAGCACCTTAGGAGAGGAGCAACTAGCATGGCATCCACCGAAGAACGGGTTCGTGCACTCGTTGACGCCAACCTTCAGATCGAGGGCCGCGAGGCAGGTTCGCCTCTGACCCCGGACCTCAACATTGTCGACGCAGGAGTCAGCTCCACCGATGTGGTGGCGTTCTGGAGGCTCGTGTGCGAGGAGTTCGGCGTCGACATTCCCGCCGATGAGTTCGCCGAGCTCCTGACCCCGAACGATCTGGTCGGGTACCTGAACGCCCACGCGAGAACGACCTCTTAGCGGCGGCGCCAGTGCGTGGCTGCGGGGCGTGACGACGGCGGCGCCTCCTTCGGGTCGCCGCGCCTGTTCGCTGCCACCCGAGAGCTGCCCGGGCCGCGTTCTCGCTCGCTTCGGGGGAAGGCGCATGTGAGTGACCGTCGATCCGCGCGGCCTTTGCGAGAGGTGACCGGTGCCGAGGTCGAGGCATTCCACCGCGACGGGGCGGTGTTGCTCACCGGTGTGCTGGCGCCGGAGTGGGTGGACCTGATCGCCGATGGGCTGGAGGAGTGCTTCGCCGAGCGCGACCACATGTCCAGCGAGGTCGTCGCCCGAGGAGCGACCGTGCGAGCCGACCATCTGCTGGCCGCCCGGTCGGCCTGCCTCCGCCGGTTCGCCTGCGAGTCGCCCGTCGGCGGGCTGGTGGGCTCGGTGCTCGGCGCCCCGGTGCGTTTCTATATGGACCAGATGTTCTTCCGCAGGGCCGGTCCGATGGCGCCGACCCCGTGGCACCAGGACACCAGCTACCACAACGCGGAGGGGACGGACCTGGTGCGGGCTTGGGCGTCGCCCGACCCGGTGCCCCGCCCTGCCAGTCTCGAGGTGGTCCGCGGATCGCACCGCTGGAACGTCGCCTACCGGCCGATGGTGGGCCGCGACCCCGACATGTCCGACGAGGAGAACGCGCTGCGGATGGCCCTGGCCCGCAAGCGCGGCGTCTACGAGAAGGGGGGCTCCGGGTTCGCTTACCGAGGCGTGGTGATGGACAAGTCGCTGCCGCCCACCCCCGACGTGCCCCGCAACCGCGGGTCATTCGACATCGTGGGATGGGACTACCGGCCCGGCGACCTGATCCTGTTCCACGGCAACCTGCTCCACGGAACGGCGGAGACAGCGACCCTCGAGCACGACCGTCGGGCCTATGCCGCGCTCTTCGCCGGTCCCGATGCACGGTATGTCAGGCGGGCCGGCCAGATGGTGCCCGACCCTCCGGGCCTGGCCGGGCACGAACCCCGGACGGGCCAGGCTCTCGACAGCTTCGGCGACGTGTTCCCGCTGGTGTGGTCGCCGGGCGACTGGAACTGAGCCTGTGCTCCGGTCCGGCTGCATGAGGCGGGCGCCGGTGGCTGCGCCGAGTTCGGTGTCGTTGATGTCCCGCGGCAGCCATTGGACGGATCGGCTGCCGCGGCGCACTGAACCGTCCAGGACCCGGTTGGGCGCCGGCTTGCAAGATGATGCGTACATGAACTGATTCTTGGGTCAGGGTGGCAAGAACTTGGGTCAGGACAGCGAACAGAGCGCGGCGGAGGACGCACAGCGTCGCTGTCTGCTGGCCGACGAGACGATCGAGCGGGTCGAGCGCTGGCTGGACGCGTCCGGCGTGCCGGTGCCGCGCCGGGAACGTCTAGCGGCCCGGCGGTTGGCGACGATGGTCAGCGACCGGCCGGGCACGGTCTTCGCTATGCGGTTCGTGGACCGGGTGATCCGGCCGGAGGATCCGACAGTGTCCGCCGGGCAGTTGGCCTCGCTGGTGGACGAGGCCGAACTGCCGGGGTTCTTGTCGTGGCCGGACCGGTGGCTGCTGCGTGCCGGCGCCTGGCTGGGTCGGAGCTTCCCGGGTGTGGTGATGCCGCTGGCTCGCCGGCGCATGAGGTCGCTGGTGGGCCATCTGGTGGTCGACGCCGACCCTGGGCGGCTGGGCGCACATCTGCGGGAGCGCTCGGAGGCGGGCTTCTCGATGAACGTCAACATGCTGGGCGAGGCCGTGCTGGGCGCCGTCGAGGCCCGCCGTCGCCACCGCGAGGTGCTCGAGACGCTGGCCCAGGCACACCTGGACTACGTGTCGGTGAAGGTCTCGGCGGTGGTGTCCCAACTCAATGAGTGGGACTTCGACGGGTCGGTCCAGCGGGTGGTGGAGGCGTTTCGGCCGCTGCTGCGGACGGCCGCGGCCACTGTGCCGGCGACGTTCGTCAACTTCGACATGGAGGAGTACCACGACTTGGAGCTGACCACTGCGGCGTTCCGGATCCTGCTGGAGGAGTCCGAGTTCGAGGGGGTCGATGCCGGCATTGTGCTTCAGGCCTACCTGCCGGACTGCTTCGACGCCCTGCGGGAGTTAGTGGACTGGCACAACGGCTTGGTGGCGGCCGGCCGGCGGTCCGGCGAGATCAAGATCCGGCTGGTGAAGGGGGCCAACCTGGCCATGGAGCGGGTGGAGGCCGCCATGCGGGGCTGGCCGCAGGCACCTTACGGCACCAAGGCCGAGACCGACGCCAACTACAAGCGCTGCCTGGACTGGGTGCTGACCCTTGAGAGGACCGCCTCGGTGCGGATCGGGGTGGCCAGTCACAACCTCTTCGACGTGGCCTGGGCCGATCTGCTGGCCGCGCGGCGCGAGGTCCGCCAACGGTTGGAGTTCGAGATGCTCGAGGGCATGGCGCCCACAGAGGCCGAGCTGCTGCGGGCCGACGGCAGGGGAGTGCTGCTGTACACCCCGGCGGTGGCCGCGGCGGACTTCGACGTGGCCATCGCCTACCTGTTCCGTCGCTTGGAGGAGAACGCGTCGGACGAGAACTTCATCCACCACCTGTTCGGCCTGCGGCACGGCACGGCCGTCTTCGAGTCTGAGGCGGCCAAGTTCCGGGCCGCGGTCGCCGAGCGATGGTCGGTCGACTTTGTGCCGCGTCGCGGCCAGGACCGCAGACGCGAACCCGAACCGGCAGATCCCACAGCCGGGTTCTTCAACGAGCCCGACACCGACCCTGCACTGGCTCCCAATCGATCCTGGGCCCAACAGATCGTCAGCCGGGAATGGCGCGGCCCCGCTGCTGCGCTCACGACCAGATCGGTCGACGTCGACCGGGTAGTGGGCACTGCCGTCGACGCGCAACCGGGATGGGCGGCCCGGTCGCTGACGGAGCGCCGCAGTCTGCTGTGGCGGGTGGCCGACGAGTTGACCCGTCGGCGGGGTGATCTGGTAGCGGCCATGATGCACGAGGGCCACAAAACGATCGCCGAAGCCGACCCCGAGGTGTCCGAGGCCATCGACTTCGCCCGCTGGTACGGGGACCGAGCCCTGGACCTCAGCGGCACAGGACTGGCCCGGTTCGAGCCCTTCGGCGCCGTGCTGGTGGTTCCGCCGTGGAACTTCCCGGTGGCGATCCCCTCCGGCGGCGCCTTCGCAGCGCTGGCCGCGGGCAACGCAGTGATCCTCAAGCCCGCCCCCGAGACGCCCGGCTGCGCAGAGATCGTGGCCGAATGCTGCTGGGACGCGGGCATACCCCCAGGCGCGCTCTCGTTGATTCGCACACCCGACGACGCGGCCGGCCGCCACCTGGTCGCCCATCCCGATGTGGACGCGGTGATACTCACCGGCGCCTACGACACCGCCCGAATGTTCCTGTCCTGGAAGCCGGAGATGCGTCTGCTGGCCGAGACCTCCGGCAAGAACTCCCTGGTCATTACCCCCAACGCCGACATCGACCTGGCCGTGGCCGACCTTGTGGCCTCCGCGTTCGGCCACTCGGGACAGAAGTGCTCCGCGGCCAGCCTTGCGATCTGCGTCGGCGAGACCTACGACTCGCCCAGGCTTCGCCGCCAACTCACCGACGCGGTCACCAGCCTCCGGGTCGGACCCAGCACCGAACTGGCCACTACCACCGGACCGGTGATCGCCCCACCCGAGGGCAGGCTGCTCCGTGCGCTCACCCGCCTCGACAACGGCGAGGAGTGGCTGGTCGAGCCCCGCCGCCTCGACGATCAGACCTGGACCCCCGGCGTGCGCCTCGGGGTCCGCGCCGGCTCATGGTTCCACCGGACCGAGTGCTTCGGCCCGGTGCTGGGCCTGATGCGAGCCGGCACCCTCGCCGATGCCATCGCCATCCAGAACTCCAGCGCCTACGGCCTGACCGGCGGCATCCACACCCTCGACCCCGCCGAGATCCGCCAATGGACCGACACCGTGGAGGTAGGCAACGCCTACATCAACCGCGGCACAACGGGCGCCATTGTGCGTCGCCAGCCCTTCGGCGGATGGAAGCAGTCATCAGTCGGTCCCGGGGTCAAAGCCGGAGGGCCCAACTACGTGGCCCGGCTCGGCACTTGGCATCCCGCCGACACTGGGTTGAGCGACGACGAATGGCTGCAAGCAGCTAGCGCTAGCGACGAGGCCGCCTGGCGCACCGAGTTCGGGGTCGAGCACGATCCGTCCGGGTTGTTCTGCGAATCCAACCTTTTCCGCTATCGGCCCCTGCCGAAAGTGGCTCTGCGCGCCGAAGCCGACGCTGAACCCCGAGACATCACCCGAGTGCTCGCTGCGGCCAGTCGCTGCGGCGTGTCCGTGATCGAGTCACACGCCGCCCATGAGACCAGCGACCAGTTCGCAACCCGCCTCAACTCTCTGGACATTGAACGAGTCCGTGTGGTTGGAATCTGCAGCCAACAGCTACGGGCCGCGGCCAACGAAACCCGCATCCACATCGCCGACGACCCTGTCACCGCCGAAGGTCGCGTCGAGTTGATGCACTACCTGCGCGAGCAGGCCGTCAGCCGCACCACCCACCGCTACGGGAACGTCCTATAGGACACTGCTGAGCAATGCCGATTCTGCGTGACCCGCATGCTTCTGAGCTGGGGTTTTGTGAGCGAGGATTGCGCTGTTCGGGACTTGCTCGGCACTCTCCTATAGGGGCTCCCCCGCGTCCCCAGGAAGCCGTGCCGGTCCCGGTCTGGTTGCTCATTTTGGAGGGTCATTCGCGGAAGCTGTGCCGGTCCCGGTCTGGTTGCTCATTTTGGAGGGTCATTCGCGGAAACTGTGCCGGTTCCGGTCTGGTTGCTCATTTTGGAGGGTCGTTCGCGGAAGCTGTGCCGGATGCGGCGTCCGTGGCGCCGGGATCGGGCGCCGGGGTGCCGTCGATGAGCCTGCCCTCGATCGCGGCCGAGACTCTGTCGGCCATGTTGGGCGTGGCGATCAGCGCAGTGAGCTTGCGGTCGAGTTCGGACATCATGGCGGTGAGCGCGACGTTGGTCTCGGCCACGCTCTCCTTGAGCGCCGCGAAGTCCTCCTCGAGCCGGTTGAATCGGGCGTCCATGCGATCCTCGAGCCGGGCGAACCGCGTGTCCATGCTGTCCTCGAGCCGGTTGATCCTCTCGTGGGTGATGGTGAGGTTGAAGATGAGGATCGCCACGAGGGCGGTGCCGAAGACGGCGAGCAGAGGGTTGTCGCCCAACTGTTTGAGGGCGCGGCGACCGACTGCGGCGCCCGCTTGCGACACGGGTCGTCTCTCGACGGCCGCAGCTGTGCCGGGTTCGGCGGTATGGGGCATTGGAATAGCGGTCTCCGCGGCGGAGTGGGCTGGGGCGGACATGGAGCCTCGTTGCAGGTCGGCGGCGCTACGTGCTGGAGCGCTTGATCTAACGTGTTGCTGACTGTCGTCGAAGCCCGGCCGCGAGGCTGGCCCATGAAGCTATCTGACAATCAATGTCATGTCAACTCTTCATGCACTGCTGCTGATTGAACATCAATAAGGCTATGGGGAACGTGAACTCTGGGCGGCCACCTCGACTAGTGGTATGTCGTCGAAATGGCTAGGGCAGCGCGGAGGGCTCTAGCCCCAGCTTGAAATGGCTACAGACGCCCCGACCAATTCAGCGACGGACCACTAGGGCGAGGACGTGGCGGTCCTCGTTGTTGAGGCCGATCGAGTCCCAGGCCAAGCAGCTGCGCACCGCCTGGCGCAGATCCCGCAGGCGGGCCGCGTCGACGGCGAGGAACACCAGCATGTTGCAGAATTGGCGGGCGCCGCCGGAGCGCTCCAGCAGGATCCGCTCTGCGATGCGGAGGGCTTCGCTCTGTTCGACCTTGGTGCCGTGGGCAGAGGTCGGGTCCAGCGCCACCAGCCGGGTCTCGTCTTCGTCCGGTACGTCTGCGGGGCCGCGCGGGCAGGCATGGACACCTGTGAAGTGGCCTCTGTCCTGGCGCAGCGCATCATCGACCAGCCCGCGGATCACTTCGTCGGTGTCGTCGTCGCTGAAGTGGTTCTCGGCCCGGTCGCGTGCCATGCGGTTGACGGTGGGCTGGAGCGCGTACCAGTAGCGGGCGCCGTCGCGGTACAGGTACATCGCCTGGTCCGACAGCCGGCGCAGCGCGTCCGGGATGTGGGCAGCGATGATGGTCGCCGAGATGGAGGTACATCGCCTGGTCCGACAGCCGGCGCAGCGCGTCCGGGATGTGGGCAGCGATGATGGTCGCCGAGATGGAGGTACATCGCCTGGTCCGACAGCCGGCGCAGCGCGTCCGGGATGTGGGCAGCGATGATGGTCGCCGAGATGGAGGTACATCGCCTGGTCCGACAGCCGGCGCAGCGCGTCCGGGATGTGGGCAGCGATGA
Source organism: Acidimicrobiales bacterium (assembly GCA_965116865.1). Classification (GTDB taxonomy): domain Bacteria; phylum Actinomycetota; class Acidimicrobiia; order Acidimicrobiales; family Aldehydirespiratoraceae; genus Aldehydirespirator. The sequence continues at coordinate 2,768,309 of OZ220727.1, forward strand.
TGGTCGCCGAGATGGAGGTACATCGCCTGGTCCGACAGCCGGCGCAGCGCGTCCGGGATGTGGGCAGCGATGATGGTCGCCGAGATGGAGGTACATCGCCTGGTCCGACAGCCGGCGCAGCGCGTCCGGGATGTGGGCAGCGATGATGGTCGCCGAGATGGAGGTACATCGCCTGGTCCGACAGCCGGCGCAGCGCGTCGCCGTAGACGGCGGGCTTCTCCGCGCCGGGCTGCACGCATCCGAGCTTGATGGACCGGTCGTCCAGCCCACGGTTGGCGACCTGCTGCGACGGCGCGGTGCCGAAATACACGGTTCGTGCCACTTTGCGTGCCGCCCGGAATCGGCCGAGGCTCGGATGCTCCCGGTCGATCCTCGATGGAAGGGCGCCGGAGCCGTCCACGCCGGTCTCGACGACCGTGCGCCAGTCGGCGTCGAGGTGGCCCAGCAGTTCCTCGGCGACGTCGTTGTCGTCGATGGGGATGGTCGAGGGCATTATCAGCAGGTTGGGGTCGTCTCCGATCCACAACGCATGCACGACTTCCGCCATGATCCGCAGCACGCCGCGTGTGCGTTGGAAGCGCTCGAGCGTGGACCAGTCCCCGAAGAGGCGGTCGAACAACTCGGGATGGATGGGGTTTGCGAGCGTCGAGCTGTCGCGCATGGCCACGGCCCTGCGCCGGCACCCTCTCCAGCGCTGCTGCCAGGTATTCGAGCTGTCCGCGGAAGTTCCCCGATGAGTTGGAGAACGGGTTGCCTTCGGCATAGACCCAGACCATCGGCAGGGCGTTGCGGGCGAAGACCTGATCGATCGTGTCGCGACCCGGGATTCCAGAAGCACAGGTTCGAGCTGCGGTTGGCCAGGTGTCCGACGACCAGGCCGAGGTAGTGGGCGATTGCGTCTGCATACGACTGGTCTCCACCGTCGGCAAGTACCTGTTCGCGAGCCTCGGCCACCAAGTCGGCGAAAGTACACATGGTCGTGAGCTGACGAGCCGTGAACAGGTCGGCCCACTGTGTAGTTCCGTAGTTGGGAACCGTTATTGCCCGCGGGTTGGGGGATCCCGGCCCGCGAACCGGGCCGGGATCTCGATCTGCGCCTTGTTGATGAGCACCGCCACCGGATTCAAGTCCCGCGCATACACCTCCAAGCCCAATCGCTGGGCCTCCAACGGAATCGACCCCCCGCCGGCAACGGATCCAGCACCGCTGGCAGTTCAGTCCCACTATCACGATTCCTGTAGGGACTTCTAGGAATCCCTCTTACGCCCGTGCTCATACGGCATCAGGGGCTTGGACAAAGATAAGCGTTCGATCAGCGAGGTTCCCCCGCAACAGACCGCCGTCAGCCGCCTTGATCTGACGCCATGCAGCGAAACCTTGGAAGATAGCTTCCTCCACTTCCCACAACGGACGCGCTTGCACTTCGAGGCCTGATGTGAGGGTCTTGAAAGTCCTTAGAACTTGATAGTCCAAGCTTTCAACGCTCTCGAGATGGTTGTGGTTGCGGCCGTATTCGAACACGTATGCGGTGATACCTTCTTCAACTGCAATCGCTCGGCCACCATCCTCAACATTGTCAAGGTGTTCATCGCTCTTTCGTTTGCGTCCGAATAGATTTCCGCGGGCTACTGGTGACCAGCCCAAGACGGCAGCATTCGCCAAGTGAAATACATCGTGGAAGCGGTATCCGCTGTCGTCATAGGTGTTGTCACCTAAACGGTTACCAACTATCTCGCCTTCCCAGATCACTTCGATCTTCGCCTCACTCGACGAGTCCGAATCTCTTACGGGACGTATTTCTACATCAAACTGCCGTGGCAACTGCTCTTCTGGCGCGCGTTGTGCATCAAAGTGATCTTCAGCGGCACGAGCGCGCCGCTGGGTGTCTGTCGGGCTGAGCCATCTATCGGTTACCTTGTCAATGTTGGAGGCGGCGATCTGCTCCAGAGAGAGCCCGAACTTTGTGGCTGCGTTGGCGACATACCATAGAATGTCGCCAAGTTCTTCTTCGACGTTTGCAGGAAAGAGTTCATACGCTGAACCGTCACGGAGGTGCTTCTTGTATCCTGAAAGCAGAGTTCCGATTTCGCCTGCGAGGCCCAGCAGTGGGACTAGCTTCGCGTCAGCACCACTATCGCCCGATATAGGTATACGGTCGGTCGTTTGTGCCCGTTGCTGAAACTCAACTAGGGTCATTCTGCTACCAGAGTCCACGAAACCGCGCCTTGCATTAGATATCACTACGGCTGAGCAGTATCCACCCAGAACTCAGCAGATCTCAGTACTCGCAGCTTGTCGGTCTTAGCAAGATCTTTGGTGCTGCGAAGCAGTGATTCTGACAGCTCTATTCTGTCCAGAAACCATCCTACCGGTCTGCGGTAAAGACGCGCCATCCTACGCAATTCAAACGGTCGCACGCGGCGCGTGCCGCGTTCAATGGCGGAGACCGTCGATCTTGAAAGGCCGAGGACGCTGGCTACATCCAGTTGGAGAAGGCCGACATGTCGGCGGGCCTCTCCCAGCCGCTCGGCGAGTTGCCGTTGCTCAGACTCGCCGAGCTTCTCGAGCGGATCAGGGCTCATTGGTTCGTCCAGATTAGCCCCAACGGTCACAATTCGAGCCTTCCCTGGGTGGCGTGCAGTATATCTGAGAAGGAAGACGCAGAGGGAGCGTCAGCAGACCAGCGGAGATTCCATTTGGGCGGATAACCTAGGGGAATAGGTCGCTGGTCGGGGGTATAATGCTGCTTGATACGGCTAGGGCCTCCGTTCGTGCGTCCTGGGTGCTTCACACGCGCGTACTTGTCTACTTCACAGAAGAGGTTCTGATAGTCGATTAGCTGCAAAGGGCGACCGTCCAAATCCTGAAAGGTGCGCTCGCTTGAGTTCAGAAACTTGTCTGCTGACATGGCTATGCACACTATGACTTCTTCAGGCGTGAGATCGGCTGTGTCTTCAAAGCATTTGTCGATCCCGCGCATTGCTCCAGGACCAGCCACTATGAAATCCATCTCATTGAAGTTGAAATGCGGTGAGTAATTCAGATCGATAGCGTACTGGAACGCGAGAAAGCGTCCAAAGGAAGCGATGCTCAACAGCTGGCGGTACAGATCCTCTAGTGTGCGAGATTTGAGCAATCGTACCATGGATCCGTCTGTCAAGATCTGATGCAGTAGGGCCAGGTGATTGTAGTGCTTTCTGTGATATCCAAACTGTGGATCAGGCATTACGTATGCTGCCGAATAAATCCGTTCGCCGGCGTCCATACGCTCGTCAAGGATCCGCGCATACCGTTCATGGTTGAAGGACGATGCCACAGGCTCGCCTAGGCGAACTACGAGGTGCTCCCAGGTGTCGCTGCGGTTGAAGATCTTGAACAGTAGGATTCGGAAGACGGTATCCAGTGCGTCGCGAGGCTTGTCGTAGATGACACGTTGTAATAGGTACTGACTGACGCGATCCGATGCTCGATAAGCATTCGTGAAGCGGTGTCGAGCCAAGATGTCGTCTGTCGTCCAAGGGGCTGGTTTGCCTTCTGCTCGTTTGAAGAACATTGCCTGCCGCTCGGCAGCCAGATACCAATAGGAATCGAAGACTTCGGTGACAGTCACCCGGTAGCCATTGAGCACAATATTCCTAGTTCTCTGTTCAGAAGACTTGTCATTTCGCGCGCTGCTTGACGCGGCTGATGTATCTCTGATGCCCATCACCATTGATGCACTAATTGTACATTTGCGCCAAGCCGGTGACCACGAGCGACGCGATCTGCGACGGGCGAGACGAGGCCGACAACTCGCGCAGCGCGGCGGCATCGAGTCCGCACGATGATGGAGTCCATTCGGTGTTTCGAGCCGCTGATCGGAGCCGATCCAGACTCTCCTCGATCCGTTGATCTTCGGGCCGCTTCGGAAAGCCGTCCGCGGCCCAGTCGAGGTTGTCGATGTCGAGGACGCGAGCGACGAGCGCGGCGGCCCCGCCGAAGCCGGCAACCACATAGAGGGGCTGGCCGGCCTCGACAGCGTAGATGGCTTCTTCGATGATCCCGGGCATGGCCCCCTTGAAGTCGGAGAGTCGGCCGCCGACGAGGACGCGTGCGTGGCTGATGCCGGTGATGTGTCTGCGCACGGCGCTGTAGCTGAGCTGGTCGCGGTGACCGTTGAGTGCGGGGGCCGGCTCAGGCCCCGGCGGCGCGTTGCTCGTCCCGACCTCGACACCGCGGCGGTTGAGGCAGACGAGTCGGCCGTGCAGGCCCAGACTGCGATCGAGGGACTGCAGCTCGTCGAGCGAGAGCGCTCGGTGCTCGGGCTCGGCAAGGCACAGCGTGAGGGCGTCCGGGTGGCTGCCGTAGCGCTCGACCTCGTGCATCAGGAACTGGGCGAAGCCCGCTGGGCGTATCCGTCCGCCGTACACGAGTCCGCCTCGTCCGTTCAGCACGGCGCGCGCGATCTCGGCCAAAGCGAGCTCGGCATGTCGCGGAAGAAGCCCCAGCGCGCCCAGGTCGGCGCTGTCCGAAATCGACACGCCGAGTCGCAGGCCGCGCAGCGCGTCGGCTGGTCGCAGCGCGGAGACAGCCATCAGAGGCCTCCGCCGCCCCTGGCTGCGTGCGTGCGAGGCGTCACGATGTCGATGGTAGCACCGATGCCTGCGAGGCTGAAGAGCCGAACGATCGACTCCTTCTCAGCGGGGCCCAGCGGCGGGTCGGGGTGCATTATCGTCACATGTCGGCCCAGCCCGTTCGGGTGGTGCGCGCCGAGCCACTCGACCGCGGTCACCAACTCGGGCGCCTCCGACGGCGCCCAGTCCACGCCCATGGCCTCGAGGTCGGGTTGCGATGCCGTCCACAGAGCCCGTCTGAGGGTTCGGTCGACCAGCGTGTTCAGCGCTCGATCGATGCTGCGGACCATGGATTCCTCGTCGGTCCGCTGGTAGGCGACGACCGGCATGTGATCCATCAGGAAGGAGCCGCGCCCGGGAGTCTCTGCGACAGCGTGGAGCGTCACGATGGGCCTGTCGCTCCGCTTCGCCTCCATCATCTCCGTCTGGCACCACGCTCTGTTGGAATAGAGGTCGGTGCGAATGGCCAGAAGGCTGCTCGACCTCACGGCACGAACGAGGTCGGTCCGCCAGTCGCTGCCTGGCTGTATGTCGCTCTCGTCGACGAATGCGTCCAAGTGGGTGACCGCGATCCTGTCACGCACAAGCTGCACGATGGCTGCGACCTCGGCTGCCTCCTCGCCCTCAGAGTGCTTCTTCGTGTGGCTGCAAAAGACGGTGAGGCGAGCCGCGGCCTCGCCGCCGACCATCTGCGTGACCTGCTGTGCCACTTCGCGGCAGAGCACGGCAGGATCGTGGGCACCGGCCGGATCCATGGCCTGATACCGGGCCAGCGGACCGCTCGGAGCGTCACCGCAACCCGGAAGGCGCAGCGGGAAGATTCCGATGCCGTCATCCTGCTCCGTTGCGTTCACCACCTCGGCGAGATAGGCGCCCCATCCCGACTCTGAACTCGCGATCGCCCTCTGCATCTGCACTCCTACCACCGGCACGACAGCCGTGTAGTGCGGTCCCGCGGGTGCCTCGGACGAGATCGTCCGAGGGAGCATCCGTCTGGGAGTGTCCGACCCTGCGCTCCATGGGTCCGAACGCGTGTATACTTCGATGGAACCGCCGATCAGGCCTGAGTAGGGGGCACCACAGAAGTGGTCAAGCAGCCAATCGGCTACGTCTCGCCCCTCGTGGTCGTCAGGATGCCAGACGGCGACGATGTCCAAGATCGGTAACACAAGTCTCCATTCTAGCAAGTTTCAAGATATTTGACACCATATCGTTATCGACCGGCCGTGAAGATGGAGAACGACATGCCAGAAACACACAATGTCTTCGTAGCCCATCGACACGAGGACGACGCGCGCATCGAGGCGCTCAGGAATCTGCTCAGGGGCAGGGGCGTCGAGATGCGATCTTCGTCCATCACAAGCGACAGGCCAAACAATGCACGCGACGACGACTACATCAAGCAAGGAATACTCCGACCGGCCATCGAATGGGCGGGCAAGGTGATTGTCCTCATCACACCAGATACCAGAAACCATGAATGGGTTGATTGGGAAGTCACATACGCTTCAGGTCTTGGCAAGCCTGTGATAGGTGTATGGGCGCACGGCTCTGCTGGGTGTGCCGTTCCTGACGCCCTCGAACAGCATGGCGACGCGATAGTCGGTTGGAACGCCGATCGCATTGCACGCGCCTTGAACGGTGAGAGGATCTGGGACGATTCTGATGGCACTTCCCGCGAACCACAGTATGTCAGCAGAATCGGATGCAGGTGAGGAGCGTGCGAAGCAATGGCTCTCTTTGTCTATACGGTTGCTGACGATATCGGGTTTGCGCCGAATCCGTTTCATGGGTGCTGTACCTTGGCGACATGCAAGTCGGAAATACGACATGCGGCCAGCTTGGGAGACTGGGTTGCAGGTGTGGGCTCTGTCACAAAAGGCCAAGGTGGCAAGCTTGTTTACGCCATGCAAGTTCAAGAGAAACTGTCGTACGATGAGTATTGGAGCGCCCCTCGATTCCAGAGAAAACGCCCACAGCGAGCTGGCAGCGTAAAGCAGCGCTACGGCGACAACGTGTATCACAGGACAGAGAGTGATGGCGAGTGGATTCAAGAGGACTGCAGGCACAGCAACGATGACGGCACACCAAATCCCGACCACGTACTTCGAGACACGAAACATCCTGAAGTCCTGGCCTCATGCAAGTACGTGTACTTCGGTGCAAATGCTGTAGACATCCCGACTCAGTTCAGGAATCGGGATGAGGGAGATCTGTTCGTTACACTGCGGAGTTGCCGACGTTACTTCCCTCCGGATCTGGAAGCTTCCTTCGTTGCCTGGCTTGAGAGTCTGATCTCCGATGTCAGCGTTCGTGGTGACCCCTTGGACTGGGCGAAATATCACTGAGGCGGCGAGGCGAGGCTCCAGTGGTTGGGCCAGCTCAGGATGCGCTTCTGCTCGCCGTAGCCGGGCTCGCTCTGGCGGCCGGTGAAGGGGTCGTAGAGATAGCGGACGGTGGTCGTGTCATCGTCGGCCACCTCGACTAGGGCGAGAATGTGACGGTGCTCGTTGTTGAGGCCAGTGATGACCTCTGAGTTTGTCACCACGAAGTCCTCGGCGCCCGCGACGCGGCCCTTGACCTCTATGAAGAGCAGACCATCGGCGGCGCGGGTCTCGATGTCGTAGCCGGCCCGGTCGGATGCGGAGTTGCCGCCGGCGGGGGCGCAGACCATCGGCGGCGCGGGTCTCGATGTCGCAGCCCTTGTGGTTGTCGGGCATCTCCCGCGGCTCGCGACCCAGCTCGTGTTCGGCGGCCAGCACGGCGGACACGGCCAGCCTCTCGGTGCGGGCGGTGTCCGCGGCGTGGGTCTGCGGCAGGGGCTGACCGGCGAGGCGTGCCAACAGAGCTTCTGGCACTACGAAGGCGGCGCCGATCACTCGGGGCGGCAGGGCTGAGAGCTTGCGCTGCAATGCGAGTTCATGGCGGCGGCGCCGCAGTCGCTCGTCCGCTTCGTCGGCGCGCCGGCGGGCCTGAGCAGAGTTGAGGCGGGCGTTGCGCTTGCCGGCCATCTTGTCGTTCTTGAGCTTGAGCACCTGGTTGTCCCAGTGGTTGCGTTCCGCGGTGAGGCGCTGCTCGACGGAGGCCAGCGTGCGGTCGATCTTGCGGTGCATCCGGTCCTGCACCGCTTGGAAAGGGCGCCCTCCTTGACGCTGCGACGCATCAGATCGGAGGGAGGCTCGCTGCTGTGCGCGCCACGGCGGAACCGGCCCGCGAAACGGTCCCCGTCGATCAGGGCCATGAACAGCTGGAAATCCTCCGGCTTACCGTTGTGCGGCGTAGCGGTCATCAACAGGAAGTGTCGAGCGGCCTGCTCCAGCCGCTGACCGAGCCGGTAACGCTTCGTGGCATCGATATCCCCGCCGCGATAGGTGGCCGACATCTTGTGCGCCTCGTCGACGACCACCAGGTCCCAGTCGGTGCGGCTCAGGTGAACCTGGAGGCCCTCGTCGCGGGCCAGCATGTCCAGCCGGGCGATCAGCCGGCGCCGGGTCTCGAAGGGATTCCCGGATCGGGTCGACTCCACCATCTCGCGGGTGAGCAGCTCGAACTCCAAGCCGAACTTCTCTCCCAGTTCGTCCTGCCACTGCTCGGCCAAGCCGCCGGGTACCACTATCAAGCAGCGCTCCAGGTCGCCGCGCACGATCAGCTCCTTGATGAGCAGGCCCGCCATGATCGTCTTGCCGGCCCCCGGGTCATCGGCCAGCAGGAACCGCAGCGGACTGTCCGGCAGCATGTCCGAGTACACGGCCTCGATCTGGTGCGGCAACAGTTCGACGTCGCTGGAATGGGTCGCCAAGTACGGGTCGAACAGGTAGGCCAGGCTGATGCGCTTGGCTTCGGCCACCAGCATGAACAGCTTCGGGTCGGCGTCGAAGCTCCACCGGCGATCATCGGTGCCGGCCAGCAGCTCCGCATCGCTGTCGCGGTACACGAGCTCCCGATGCACGCGGCCCTCGCCGTCCTCGTAAGTGAGGTTTACGACATCGGATCCCAGCCGGTCCGCATCGATCACGATGACCGGCCCGGACGGCGCTACGCCACCGAGACGCACCCCCTTCGCGAGATCATCGAACCACCCCATGCGCCTGCAGAGCGTACAACCCGCCGACGGCCACGGTGTGGCGGATCCTTCAGTGCCGTGGTCGGTGTCGTGGTTGTCCACTAGGTTCGAGCCGTGGCGCGCAGCGACTTGGTGAAGGCCCTGCTCCGAAATCATCAGCGGGGCGACGACGCCGGGTTCCAGCGCGCCGCCAAGGAGCTGATCGACGACGCGAGGCGCAAGCGCCACGACCTAGTGGCCGAGCAGTTGGAGGCGATACTCGAGGAACCGGGGCGGACACGCAGACCGCTCCAAGTGTCGTCGCTGCGCCCGCTGCCCAAGACCCGTGACGACCTGCCCCTGATATCGCTCGAGGAGTCGAGGCTGTCGTTCCAGGACTTGGTGCTGGCCGAGTCAGCTGTCGAGGTCCTCGATTCGCTGGTCGATGAGTTCCGTCAGCGTTCAGCGTTGCGGGCCCATGGCGTGTCGCCGCGGTCGAGCCTGTTGTTGGTGGGGCCTCCGGGCTGCGGCAAGTCGGCTAGCGCCGAGGCGGTGGCGGGTCAGCTGGGGCTTCCCATCGCCAAGGTGCAGTTGGCCACCGTCGTATCGTCGTACCTGGGCGAGACGGCGAGGAACTTGGAACAGATCTTCAGCTTCTTGGACGTGGGTTCTTGGGTTCTGGTCTTCGACGAGTTCGACATGCTGGGCCGCGAGCGCTCAGACCGGGCCGACCATGGCGAGTTGCGCCGGGTCGTGGCTGCGATGCTGCAAGTCGTCGACGATCACCGGGGCGACTCGCTCTTCGTGGCCACGTCGAACCATCCAGCACTGCTCGACTCCGCGGTCTGGAGACGGTTCGACGAGATAATCGAGATCGAAGCCCCTGACCACTCCGCCCGGTACGAGATCCTGGAACTGAAGCTGAGGTCGGTTCGACACGACTTCAACATCTGTGACGCTGCGACGAAGATGGGGGACTTCAGCGCGGCCGAGGTGGAAGCGGTGGCTCTCGACGCCGTCCGGCTCATGGTTCGCCGACTCGACAAGTGCGTGAACTCAACCCACATCGCATATGCGATCAGCCGCGGGGAGGCGAGACGTCAGATAGTCCAACGCTCCCTGGCCTAGGTCCTGAGCCGTCTCCTGGCCTGCCACTGCTGCGGCTTCGGCGCGCCCTCCAACCTGGTGAGAGACGTCCCAGACCGGCCTTCGGAGGCAGGGACCGCCGTCACGACGACCTCCCAGGACACGGTCGCCGGATCAGAGAGACGATCGCCGACATCACGATGCGCCATCAGCGTCGACCACAGGTGCTCGGGGTGGACCCTCGTCTGATACTGGTATTCGAACTCGGCGCCTCGATCGACGCCGACGAATTCCGTAGAGCGAGCCTGCGTGTCGTCGACTCGGTCGACTCGGTCGACTCGTCGGATCGTCGCTTGGTCGTCGCCTTTGCCGATGATCCAGAACTTGCCGACTTTATGGAGCGCCTCGACGCCTTCGACGGCGGAGTCCCCGAAGGCAGCAAGTCCGAGCCTTATGCACAGTTCTTCGATGCCATCGATCTCATCCGGCCCCTTTCGCCACAGGATCGAGTGACCCCCGAACTCGCGTCAGCCATTCGTGAGCACCCCAGCGATGTCCTGCGGATAGATGTCGAGTGCTGGCATCCAGACACGGCCGACCGCGCCCAGGAATGGCTGTCTGAGGCTAGGGCTGGAATCGAGGCAGCAGAGGGCAGGGTTGTTGACACCCTGATCGACAACAGCGCAGGACTGGTGCTGTTGCGTGCCTATGTTCACGCGTCGCGGATCATGGACGTGGCTGAGTTGGACGCCATCGCTCGGATGGATGTGCTTCCGCAACCTGCCCTGCCGACGCCAAGGCTCTACAGCCTGTCCGCCGCAGAACTCCCCGAAGTGCAGGCACCTGACGCTCGTTCGGCCATCGTGGGGCTCGTTGACTCGGGGGTGGCATCTGGGCATCCGCTGATCGGCGCAGCCGTGCAGGCCTCAGATGCAATCGGCACAGGCATAGATGAGGATCAGGACCAGCATGGCCACGGAACCATGGTCGCCTCACTGCTGCTACACGGCAACGTCGAGGACGCAATCGCAGCGGGCCAGCCTCTTCGGCCGATTTGCCGTGTTGTCTCGGCTCGCGTCCTGGACGCCAACAATGAGTTCCCAATGGATGATCTCTGGGAGAACGACCTCCGAGAGGCCATCACATGGTGCGCGGACCAGGGTGCCCGCATCATCAACCTTTCCATCGGTGACAGCCGCTCACCATTCTCACCACCGAGACAAATGAGTGCCGCATCCGTGGTGGACGCCCTAGCCCGCGAACTCGATCTCGTGGTCGTGGTAGCCGCCGGCAACTCTCGGCCAGCCGACTATCTCGATGCGATCAGCGAGGCCTCCGCTGACGAGTATCCGAGAGTGCTTCTCAATGACGGTGCGACAGGGCTTCTTGACCCTGGAACATCCTTGCTGAGCCTCACCGCAGGCGGTCTGACGGATGCGGCAGCATCGGGAGCCCACAGCAGCCACGAGACTCTGCGACGTCAGCCCATGGGAAAGCCAGGCTGGCCCTCGCCCATCACCCGCAAGGGCCCAGGCCCCGGCCGAGCCGTCAAACCTGAAGTCAGCGAGAGCGCGGGCACCCTGGGGATCGAAGAGGGAGTCCTCGTATCCAACGATGCCGAACTGGGAGTAGTCGGAGCGAGCGCTGAAGCGGGCCGCCTTCTCAACTGGGCCGTGGGAACGAGCTATGCGGTACCGCTAGTCAGTCGAGTTGCGGCAGCAGTGGTCTCCAAGTTCCCCACGTTCTCAGCAGAACTGATCAGGTCGCTGGTGTTGGCGTCCACTGAGCGTCTGCCTTTCGCCGACAACTGGGAGGGCAGCGAAAGTGTGCGGCTAGAAGCGGAGAGAGCACTGGTTGGGTACGGGCGGCCATCGGTAACGCGTGCGACAGAGTCGACGAGCCACCGAGCGGTCCTCGTTGCCGAGGACCGCATTCCGGTCAACGGCGTTCACATCTACGAGATCCCAATACCTTTGAGCTTCATGTCCCGAGGCGGCAAGCGCGGGTTGGACGTCGCGCTTGCCTACTCGCCGCCTACAAGGGTTCGGCGCCTCGACTACATGGCTAGCGGCATGGAGTACCACGTTGTCAAGGGTCTTCTCTTGGATGAAGTAGTAGGGGTCTTCGCGAGAGCCAACGAACAAGAGGATAACGCTGAGGAAGACGACGCTGAGGAAGAAGAAGTCTCGTCCCCGTCGGGGCTGGGCTCGAACTTGGTGAAGCTAATGCCGACCACTCAGATACGGTCCCGAGGAGCGAATCAACTTGGCCGCAAGGTGTTTCACTACAGACTCAATGCATCGGATAAGCCCATGTTCTTGGGCGTCAGGAACATCAACCGATGGGACGACGACACGGCACAGCAGCAGTACGCTCTTGCTGTGGCCTTGTGGCGCGACGAGGGTCAACCCGAATTGCATGCTGAACTCGAAGCGCTGCTTGAGGCCGTGGTAGAGATTCCGGTTGAGATCGAAATCGAACAGTAGGACGAGCATCCAAGAGGTCGGCTGGCTTGCTCTTGTCGCGCCCGCTGGCTTGCAGCATCCTGGCGAGGACGTCGGATTGGCCATGTATGTGGATGTGCGCCTCGGGGAACTCGTTGGGTGGCTCTCGCACGAAGTCGTATGTGAGGATCGCCGCGGCGTCGTTGTCTTCTTGGAGGGTGTAGCTGCTTCTGCTGGTGGCCAGGAACGTCCCGGATTCGTCGAGTTCGAGCGTGTGAATCACGCTGAGGTACAGGTGTGCCGGCGATCGGGAGATGGTCAGCGGGACGCAGTCGCCCACCGGGTTGGTCTCGCTCACCTTGTAGCCGACGACGGCGCGCCCGTGCCGGTCCATGTAGGAGCGCAGGCGGACGCCGTGGGTGATGGTGCCGTTGAAGAGCTCCGTCAGGTCGCCTGCGAACTTCCTGGCCTGGCGCTCCAGGTCAGACTGACGAGGGCTCAAAGGAGGACACGACGAACCAGGCGCGCCGAGCGATCTCGCTGGAGAAGCTTCCATCCTTGGCCTGCTCTTGCAGATCCTCCCAGGTGCATCCTGCCCGGGCGAGGGCGTTGTCGATGGCGGCGCGGACGCCCGCGTCGTCTAGCACGTCGACCTCGATGTCGGCGTAGCGGTCCTCTGTGCCTGTCATAGCGCCCTCATTCTCGTCCAGCTCGACCGGACGGCTCGGTCGCGGGTGCTGTTCTCGTCATTGATGCTGCCACACATGATGCTACGAGGGTGCGACACCGACGCCTGCCAGGAAGTGGCTCCTAGAAGCGGTGCTTCTGGCTGCGAGGTAGCTTTCTTGTCATGGATGTCACCGAGACGAAGCCGCCGCTCGACGACTACGAGTTGTTGAAGCGGATCACCGTGCGCTCCGACGTCTTCGGCGGCAAGCCGATCATCCGCGACATGCGCTTCGCGGTCGAACACGTCTTGGGGATGCTGGCCGCAGGCGACAGCGTGGAGACGATCCTCGACGAGTACGACATTCTGGAGCCCGAGGACATTCAGGCTTGCCTGGTCTACGCATACCGCTCCATCGTCGGCGAAACCGTCCATGATCATATTCTGATCCACTAGAACCATTGAAATTCTTGCTCGACGAGTGTGCCGGTTCTGTTGGGCTGCGCCGGATGCTGGTTGGTCTGGGCCACGATGTAAGCGCGGCCTCGGAGATTGCGCCTGGGGCCAGCGATGAGGATCTGCTTGCGCTCGCCTACGACGAGCAGCGGGTGCTTGTCACCGACGATCAGGACTTTGGCGAGTTGGTGTTTCGGCGCGGGTTGCCGCATCTCTGCATCATCCGCTTCTTCAAGACGGCACAGGCGGAGGAGGAACGCCGGTACTTGGTCCCGTCGCCGGCGACGACCGCGGACTCGATTACGTGCCCGCCCTCGGTGGGGGCGAATGTCGCCTCGTGGACGCCGATTCCGGTCCAGCTGCGATGGGCGAACAGGCGGTTTCCCTCCATGAAGATGAACCACTTCTCGTCCATGATCCAGGGGACGTAGCCGCGCCGGATGGAGGCCATCTCGTCGTCGGGCCAGACCCGGGCGGGTGCAGGGATCGGCTCCGGGATGGCGAGCGGCTCGATGTTCCAGCTGCTCCGGCGCGCCTTCTTGGCCATGGTGCTCTCGTTTCTCCTTTGGCCGCGACCCTATAGAGCCCCTATGACACGTCTTGGCTAGTGGTCGGCCTGCTTCGCTGGGCCGGGCCATCAAGGGAGTGCTCCGGGGAAGCCGTATCCGGACGGGGTTACCTGGTCGGATGGCGGGGCGGAAACGACTGTGATAGTCGTCAGCTGGAACATCAACCGCTGGTTGAGGATGGCAGATTGATTCGTTGAATGCTCCGGTTGATCGAAGAGTTCGTGAGATGCATAATGAGAGGGTCTCGCAGTGCTGTTCTGTGAGGAAGTCGCAAGCCCCGGAGGGCCAGTCCGAGGATCCTGTTGGGTCGACTAGGACGGGAGCCGGGGCTTACGCATGCCCTGGTCGCTCAACTCACGTAGTAGACGTCCGTCACGGTGAGCGTGTTCTGCAAGAGGCTGAAGCCTGCCGATTGCCCGTCAGTGAGATGCTCCCGGACCACGCCAGCCGGGGCGTCGGGGTACCACAGCAGGGGTTCGGCTTTGGTACGCCAGTCGTAGCTGAAGGTGGGAGCTGTCAGCTCGCGGAAACAGTTGAGGATCGTCGAGCGGTCGCGTCCGTCCTCACGTGGGCCACATGATTCGATGACGACATGCCCGGCACCCTCGTTGGCTAGTTCGGCAGCGAGTGCGGTCAGGGGAGTGGCACGGGTTGCGGTCTGCGCGTTACGCCCTGCGCGTCGAGCGAGGATCTTGGTTGCGATTGCGTGCTTCGCTATGAGATTGACCGCCGCATTGCGGGTTGTCGGCCCCTCCGTGTGCCAGTGGAAGGGTCGGGTCCGATGAGCAGTCAGGGACTGGATGCCTTGGCGCGCCGCACGGGAGTCGCTGAAGATGACGGCTGCGAGCACGTACGTCACGCCGCCTCGAAGCTCGGCCACGGTCTCGTCGACGGCCGCGACGAGGCCTTCGGGGATTGGTTGGCCGTCGGCAGGAAACGGGTTGTTCATGGTCATCGTCTCCGCTGGGACCTGCCTCGCGGGCTGAAAGGCTCCTGGAGCGAGTAGAGGTTGTAGACTCAATGCCGCTGACTGCCGAGAGTGACGTCAGCCTGAATTGACCCTGTCAGGGAGTGATGCCTCAACCTCTAGGGCGACGAAGCGTACCGCCGCGTCGATGCCGAGCGTGGATGGCGGAATCCGCCTCGTGCTTGATGAGGGGTGCGGAGGTCCGGCAGGCTTGATGCCATGAGCGCAGCCGCCCGTCCTGATCGACCTATTCCGAACAGCTATTGGGTTCGGGAGGGGCGGTTCGCGGCGGGGGAGTATCCGGGGGCGCTGGACCCGCGGGACGCGGCGGCCAAGGTGCGGACGCTGATCGAGGCCGGCGTCGACTGCTTCATCGACTTGACGCAGCGGCGCGACGGGCTGGCCCCCTACGAGCAGGTCGCGCACGAGCAGGCGCGGGCTCTCGGCCGGTCGGTGCGGCGGGAGAGCCATCCGATCATGGACATGTCGGTGCCGCGCCGGGCCGCGGAGATGGCGGCCATCCTCGACGCCATCGACGACGCCCTCGGCGAGGGTCGCACGGTGTATGTGCACTGCTGGGGCGGGATCGGCCGCACCGGGACGGTGGTCGGCTGCTGGCTGGTGCGCCACGGGTTCACCGGCCAGGGGGCCCTCGATCAGATCGCGGTGTGGTGGCAGCACGTGGAGAAGAGCTGGCTCCACACCGAGTCGCCCCAGACTCCCCGCCAGCGGGCCTTCGTGCGGGGGTGGCCTGAGCCCGGCCGCCACTAGCCGGCGCTGAGGCTTCCGCGACGGCTCCGGCCTAGCCGGGGCCGATTTCAGGGAGGATGTTCAGGTGCTCGCAGTGGTCCGGTCGAACGACTGTGAAGTCCCGTCTGTCGGTGGTGGCGACGGTCGTGATCTTGAGCCGCTCGGATGCGGCCACCACTGAGGCATCGACGGTTCCGAGGGGCAGGTCGCGGTATGTGTGCACCAGTTCGGCTATTCGCAGCCAGGCGCCCGCGGCGACGGGTTCGACGTGAAGGTCGCCCGACGCGAGGTCGCCGATGAAGCGCACCTCTGCCTCCGAGCCGAGGCGTGTGCGCACGAGGTAGGCAACCTCGGTCACCACCAGGGTCGGGACGACGAGCGGACCCGGATGGGTCCTCAGGAGATCGAGGCTGGCCGTGTGATGCCGGTCGTCGGCGTCGATGTAGGCGTAGAGGGGGCCGGTGTCGACGATCAGTGCGATAACGGCACCTCTGACGCGAGGATCTCCTCGATGCGCTCGGACACGTCGGCGCGGCCGCTGCGCCCGGCGGCCGCCGCACCGAGCCGGCGGCGGGGGCCGAGGTGGCTGTCGATGGCTTCCCTGGTCAGTTCCGAGATGGTGATCCCGCGGCGCTGCGCCTCATGGCGCAGGCGGGCGTCAAGCTCTTCCGGGAGCTTGACAGTGGTGCGAATCATGTATGCCAGCATACCGGCTGCGGGAAGAGAAAGACCCGGCACCTCCGAGGAGGCACCGGGTGAGTGAAGATATGTTATCTGGCGCGCCACGGCGAAGCGAACATGCGCCCTGGGGGTTGCGTCCTCGTGCGATCGGCGCTGTGCAGTACATGATGCGGTGCGCTGTCGCCTGCCTGGCGCTCCAGT
Source organism: Acidimicrobiales bacterium (assembly GCA_965116865.1). Lineage (GTDB taxonomy): Bacteria > Actinomycetota > Acidimicrobiia > Acidimicrobiales > Aldehydirespiratoraceae > Aldehydirespirator. The sequence continues at coordinate 2,784,785 of OZ220727.1, forward strand.
CCGGGTTGCGGCCGATGAGACGGTCGGCGAGCGCCCCCACGTCGAGCCAGCGCCACCCGTGCGTGCCTCGTCCGCACAGATGCCGGCCACCGTAGTAGAGGTTGAGTCCGTCAATGTACACCCCGATGCGCACCGCGGCAGCGTATAGTGGTGTCCCTGACAAGGCGCGTATCACATTGAAAAGGACTTATATATCTGAGAAATGTCTAGTGGTGAAGAAGCGTGAGGACCTGTGGGAGGTGAGGTCGCCCGGTGCCCACACCCCCGAGTCGACGCATTCGACCATGGCCGAAGCCGAGAGCGCTGCCGAAGACTTCTTGAAGAGGCGCGGCGGCGGCTACCTCGACATCATCCTTTAGCAGGCTGCTGAAAAAGTCGCTGCGGGGTGCTCGCGATCGTTGGTGGGGTGTGGGACGATGTCGTTATGCGTGGAACGGTGGATGCCCAGATGGCGATGTTGTCGACTGTGTCGGCGGAGGACTTGATCGGCGCTGATCATCCGATTCGGCGGATCAAAGCGGTGGTGGACGCGGTGCTCGGGGGCCTCGACGCCGAGCTGGCGGCGATGTGTCCGCCTCGGGGCCGTCCCAGCGTGCCGCCTGAGATGCTGTTGAAGGCGTCGGTGCTGATGGCGTTGTACTCGGTGCGCTCGGAGCGGGCGTTCTGTGAGCGCTTGAACTATGACATGTTGTTCAAGTGGTTCCTTGGGCTGCGCATCGACGAGCGCGGCTTCGACGCGTCGACGTTGTCGAAGAACCGGCAGCGGCTGTTGGACCATGAGATCGCGGACCGGTTCTTCGCCGCGGTGGTGGACGCGGCGAAGCTGCGCCGGTACTGCTCGAGCGAGCATTTCAGCGTGGACGGCACCCTGTTGGAGGCGTGGGCGTCGCACAAGAGCTTCAAACCCAGAACCGGCGCCGCAGCCGGGGCCGCGTCGGCGCAGCCCCAACCCCAGCAGCCCCAGCAGCCCCAGCTCCAGCAGTCACAGCCCCAGCAGCCCCAGCCCCAGAAGTCCCAGCAACCCCAGCAGCCCCAGAAGTCCCAGCAGCCCCAGCAGCCCCAGCAGCCGCAGCTCCAGCAGTCGCAGCCCCAGCAGCCCCAGCCCCAGCAGTCGCAGCCCCAGCAGCCCCAGCCCCAGCAGTCGCAGCCCCAGCAGCCCCAGCCCCAGCAGTCGCAGCCCCAGCAGCCCCAGCCCCAGCAGTCGCAGCCCCAGCAGCCCCAGCCCCAGCAGTCGCAGCGGCGGGCGGCGGCCGCAACCCCGGGACGGACTGGCGCGGCGAGCGGCGCCGCAACGACACCCACGCTTCTGTGACCGATCCCGAGGCGAGGCTGTTCCGCAAGTCCGCGGGAACCGCCGCGACGCTGTGCTTCATGGGCCATCTGCTCACCGAGAACCGCAACGGGCTCATCGTCGACGCCGAGCTCACCACAGCCGACGGCCACGCGGAGCGCGGCACCGCCGCCGCGATGCTCAACAGAGCCCCGCCACGCGCCCGGCGCCGCACCGTCGGCGGCGACCGCGACTACGACACCAGAGGCTTCGTCGCCGACGCCCGGGCCGCGGGATTCACGCCCCACGTCGCCCAGAACACCACCAGACGCCGATCCGCGATCGACGAGCGCACCACCCGCCACGCCGGATACGCCGCCTCCCAACAAGCCCGAAAACGCGTCGAGGAGCCCTTCGGACGGATCAAAACCATCGCCGGAGAACGCAAACTCCGCCACAAAGGACAACAACGCAACCGGGCCTGGCTCCTCATCACCGCCGCCAGCTACAACCTGGTGCGCATAGCCCGACTCGACACGCCCACCCCCTGAACCGGCCCCGACCCGCCGCCCAGAACAGCCACCCCGAACCGGCGCCGCCAGCCCCGACCCCCGACAACACACCCGAACCGAGCCCCACAACCCCGCCCCCAACACACAACACCCCAGACCAAAGCACCACAACACCCCCAACCAGACCCCAAACACAGCCCAACCGCCCTGAACTCCCAAATTTCAGCATCCTGTTAGGAGAGGGCACTGGATGCCCACCAGCGGGATTTCGTGCGGCGGTGGGCCGAGCCCGGCCGCCACTAGCCCAGATCTTTCAGTAGGCCGTTGTGGGGGCAGCCTTTGGGGCTGGGTCGGGGGTGCGGCGGCGGGTGTGGGGTTGGTGGCGCTGCGGGGGCGTGTTGGGGCCGTTCGGGGTGCGGGTTCGGGGTGCGGGTTCGGGGTGCGGGTTCGGGTTGGTCGGACTGTGTGTGCTGCGGTGTCGGGGTGGCCGCGGACGCGGGTTCGGATGAGCAGGGGGAGGTTGTGGATGCGTTGGTGCGCGGCGAGCAGGTGCGGGGTCCGGGGCCAGTCGTTTGGGAGTTTGCAGGTGCGGCGGCGTCCGGTGTTGACGATGCGGCCGGCGGTGTGCAGCAGGCAGTAGCGGAGCCGTTCGGGTTCGGCTTTTGCTGGGTCTTCGTCGAGGGCGAGGAGTTTGGTCCAGGCGGGCAGGTCGTGGCCGCACATGGTGGTTTGCAGCCAGGCGGCGTTGATGGCCAAAGAGTGGGAGGCGAGCTTGGCGAGCCCGGTGTTGTTGTGGTCGGTGATCTGTCGTTCGGCGCGGCCGCGGCCGCGGTGCAGTGCTTCGGTGTAGGCGATGTCGGTGCTGTCGGCGTCGTTGTCGGCGATGTCGGTGACCGGTGCCTGGAAGCGGTGCCCGTCGGCGTCGGTGGAGTTGAGCTGCGCGCCGCGGTGGGGCAGCTCGCGGCGGGCGATCATGCGGCAGCCGGCAGGGAACTGCGAAAGGTCGGTGTGGTCGGTGGTCTCGGCGACGTCGGCGCGGTCGAGCAGTTCTTCGCCGTCGGCGCTGATCGCCCGGCGCCGGTGCTTGTCGCCGGCTTCTGTTATGGCCTGTGCGATGTCGATGCTGAGGGGGTGCCCGACACAGAACCGCACGCCGCGGGCTCGGCACTCGTTGAGGAACGCCCGTGCGCAGCCCGCGGTGTCGGCTCTGGCGATCACCTCTGTGCTGTGAGGGTCCACCGGGATCTGGTCGAGGGCCTCTGAGAGGACCTCGACGTGGTCTGCGGCGGTGTCGGAGCCGGCGCTGCCGGCGCGCAGCACACCGGCGAGGCACTCGCCGGCCGCGTCGAGACAGCCCAGAAGCGGACAGAACCCCAAGCCGCCCTTGCAGGTCCCCGCCGCGGCCTGCTCGTCCGAATGGGACTCCACCAAGGCGGCGTCGATGCCGATCACACAGAACCCCGGGTCCGCGCCCGCGGCCCACACCCGCCGACGGGTGTGCGCCCGCGCCGCTTCGATCTCCTCGATGCGGCCCCCCGCCGCCTCCGGAGCCCGCCACAGCGTCGACGGCGACGCCACCTCCCCGAACACCTCAGGCCGGCCCGCCAACACAGAAATGTCACAGATCGACTCGCCGCCATCAGCGACCATCACCGCCGCATCGGCCAGCACCCGGCCCCGGTCACGGCCCCGACGGCGCACCTTGGTATCGGCCACCGCCTCAGACAACGCCCGAGCCAACCCGACATTGTCAGCCAGATCAGCCAACAGCCGAGCACCAACATGACACGCCACGCCGCGCCCCCCGCCGACAAACCCCAGACGCGGACGAACCGAGACACGCTTCACCATCGAAGTGCCCTCCCAGGCGCGGTCAGGCTCATGTGTTCAAACCCGATCCTGCCCGGCCAAGAGGGCACTTCCGCGGACGCGGCAGCCCCCAACCAAGCCCCCTACTGAAATACCTGGGCTAGGAGGGGTTGGTCAGGACGCCTCGGCTTGGAGAGTGCGGTCGACGGCGCGGCGGATCCAGGATGAGACGGATCGGTCGTCGGCGTCGGCGGCCGCCCTGACCCGTTCGAGCATCTCGGGCGGGAACCGCACCGGCACGGGATCGGTCATCGGCTGCCTCCGCCGCCGGGCAGGCCCCTGTGGCTCCTGGTTCTCAGGCTTGCTGTAGAATTCGTGTTCCTGTTCGGGGGTCATCTCTGGATGGTTCATCGGTCCTCCAGGTAGCGGGCTGCCAGGCGGGTTGAGGCGACATAGCAGCCGATGGGCCTGCACTTGGCCGGGTTGCCGGACTGAGCGGGCGAGAGGGGGACCGCCAGCACCGTGCCGCTGACGCGTGCGACCATCAGCCAGTGCGCCGGGGGCTTGGCCGGGTAGAACAGCGGGTCGCTGCGCCACACGTCGAGCACGTCGTCGACCCCCAGCGGGCCGTGCTTGTACAAGTGCGCGATCTGGCTGGTGATCTCGAAAGGGTCATCGTCGTCGAGGAGGTCTAGATCGAGCAGGTTCGAGGTCATAGTACTGTATTACAGACGACTACACAAGGGACTGGGGAGAGCGGCCCCTGGAGGGGCGGCTCTCCCCAGATAGAAGGTGGACTTGAGTCCTAGCCGCAACGTTAGCATCAGCGGGGGTGATCGAACCTCTGGAATTCGCGGGGTGAGCGCCAGGGACCGTTTCCGGGGGTGTCTGGTGGGTCTGGCGGCGGGGGATGCGCTGGGCACGACGCTGGAGTTCAGCGCGCCGGGTTCGTTCGACCCGATTGACGACATGGTGGGCGGGGGGCCGTTCGGGTTGCGGGCGGGCCAGTGGACCGACGACACGTCGATGGCGCTGTGTTTGGCCACCAGCCTGCTGGAGTCGGGCGGGTTCGACGCTGTGGACCAGATGGGGCGCTACCTGCGGTGGTTCAGGCAGGGGTACCTGTCGTCGACGGGGCGCTGCTTCGACATCGGCGGCACCACCCGCGGGGCCCTGGTGCGCTACGAGCGGACCGGCGAGCCGTACTCGGGGCCGACCGATGCGATGTCGGCGGGCAACGGCTCGCTGATGCGGCTGGCGCCGGTGCCCATGTTCTTCGCCGGCGACGCCCGGGAGGCGATCGACCGCAGCGCCGACAGCTCCCGCACCACCCACGGCGCCGTCGAGGCGGTCGACGCCTGCCGCTACTTCGCGGGCCTGCTGGTGGGCGCGCTGCGAGGCGTCGACAAGGAGACGCTGCTGTCCGAGCACTACAGCCCGGTCGAGGGCCAGTGGGACGAGACCCCGCTCGCCCCGAAGATCGCCGCCATCGCCGCCGGGTCGTTCAAGCACAAGCAGCCCCCCGAGATCCGCGGGACCGGCTACGTGGTCGACACCCTGGAGGCGGTCCTGTGGGCCTTCTTCCACACCGAGGACTTCAGGGAGGGCGCCCTCAAGGTGGTCAACCTCGGCCAGGACGCCGACACCACAGGCGCAATCTTCGGCCAAATCGCCGGCGCCCACTACGGAGCGGAGTCCATCCCCAACTCTTGGCGCCACCAGCTCACGATGGTGGCAGAGATCACTTCCCTCGCCGACCGCCTCGACCATGCTGTCCCGCCTCACGGCGCCCGAGAAGGCTCTGCTCTTTGACCGCGCGTGGGGGCATCCCTATGCGGCAACGCGCCTTAGGAGCTTTCGGCTGAAATCCTCGGTGGACTCCAACGACGAGATCATGTCGCCACCCACATCGGAGAGTCGCGCGAGATCGACTCTCGGTATTTCGGCTTGGTCCTCGAAGACGATGATGGACTCGAAGGAGAGACCGTGCCTGTGGAAGTAGCCGAGCATGATCGTCGTCAGCCGGGCCTTGTCGCGGTTGGGCACGCCGTAGACGAACAGCGGGACCCCACTCTTGCCCTCGATCCGGTAGTCCACCGGGTACACCGCGGCGTTGGGCACCTCCGGCTCGTAGTCGCGCTGCATCTTGGATTCGTCCACCTGGGCCGAGAGGCAGTCTGCTAAGTCGTCGTAGAAGGTGGAGCCGACGTTGGAGCGCGACAGCAGGGTCAAGTCGTAGACCCGGGTCAGCGCCTGGCCGAAGCGGAAGACAGCCTCGGGCAGCTGGTCGGGGGAGGTGTCAACGAAGAAGGCTCCGCCTTCGTGGCGGATGCCGGTCTCAGTTACGATGCGCTCGAGCAACATCCCCCGCGTGCCGGTCAGGAACGAGTCGATGTCGTGCTCGTAGCTGATGTGCATGAGGGTGTGGCCGAGGTCTGACAGCCGAAGGCCGCCCGAGGGTGCCGGAGCCAAATGGAAGGGGTAGCCGTCTCCGTCGGGAAAGGTGAAATGGGTCCGCACCATGTATTCGCCGTCGGGGCGCTCATCGACCTGCACGTCTTCGCAGAGGCGCTCACACAAGAGCGTTCGAAGAGCGCCGGTGTCAAGAGCCATAGGGAAGCGTCGGTTCATCGGGCGGCGGAACCGCGATGCCCTGTAACTGGAAGTCCAGGATCAAGCACCTGAAGGCCCCGTCGAGGGTCGTGTACAGGTCGGTCTCCTCAGCCTCGGACTCGGGCTTCCTGCCGTCGGCGATGGACCTCTCCGTGGCGTTATGGATATGTGGATGGTAGGCGATGTCGCCGTGAACGTGACTTGAGCCGTTGTAGCGGGCAAGGGTCAGCCGGCTCCCACCCTGCGGGAGGTAGGCGATGCCGCAAGAGAAGTCCTTAGTGTCGCTCCCGCTCTGTCGCTGATAGACCGCGAAGCTCGCCGATAGGTCCTCCCGCCCTGTGACCTGGAAGTTTCGTTGCCGATGACCGGGCTTCGTCACCCATCGGGCGCCGGGGTTGGTCACTCGCTTCGGCATCGAGCGAAGCTTGGCGAGTTCGTCGTCGGTGTAGAGCCTGATGGTCATGCCTGACTCTCTCCTAGCCCTGAGGCCGAACGAGGCGTTGGCGTTGACAGCCCCGGCAAGGGCCATGTTACCTCCGCGCTTCGAGCTTCAAATCGAGCGCGGCCGGTGCTGCGAAGCGCGGGCATGACTGTCAAGCGCAGCGCCGTCCTCGGCAACGCAGCTACCACCGTTGGACTGAACAAACCGGCGGGAGGCACCGCGCGAGCTGGATCGCTCAGAAGGGCCACTTCCGCGGTCGTCTGCTGGGACCGGCAGCGGGACCGATGGAAGGCTGGCTTCTCCGAACTGAGCGGACCGTCAATGCCTGCGTCGTCCAAGGTCGTCTGACCCGAGTTTGTCAGTTGTTTCGCGTTTGGGGAGGTCAGAGGGGGCGCGGCGGTGGGGTGTTTCCACTACATCGGCGGTCTGGGGCGCTTTGGGGGCTTGTCAGGTGATGTTGGCTCTGTCCCAGTTGCGGGTGTCGGCTCCGATGGCGGTGAGGGCTCGGGCCTGGAGGGGTGTGCGGCGGGTGGTGAGTTGGATTCGGCGGCCGTTGGCGTCGAGGTGGTGGCGGCGGATGCGGTTGAGCTCTCGCAGGGCCCGGGCGGCGGTTAGGTGCTGGTCGGCGAGGTCGGGGTCGCGTACGTCGGCTTTGGCGAGGTCTTGGCTGATGAGGGTCTCGATGACGGCGGCGTAGACGCAGACGGCGATGTGGCCGCGGACTCGCTGTTCGGTCCAGTGGCGCACGGGCCGCAGGTGCAGGTAGTCCTTGAGGACCCGGAAGCGGGCCTCGACGGCTGCGAGTTGGCGGTAGGCGGTGACGATCTGGGCGGTGCTGGCCTGCGCGGGTGTGAGGCTGGTGGTGAGCACGTAGCGGCCCGCGAGGATCTGTTCGTATTGGAGGGCGTGGTCGTTGTAGTGGTAGAGGAACCGGCCCTCTGCGATCTCGAGGTCGAAGAGCCGCCCGGCGCCGCTGTTGTTGAGGATGCGCTGGGCGGCCCGGCCGATCTTGGCGGGGTCTTTGAGCCGGCCTTCGCGGACGCGGCGCTCCAGGGCCAGCAGATCGGCCTCCGCGGCGGCGACGATCTCTGTGCGGCGGGCGTCGTCTCGGCGGGCGCGGGCGTCGTCTCGGCGGGCGCGGGCGTCGGAGGCGACCACTATGGCGCGGGTGCCGTCGGTGAGGGCCGCCTCTGCGGCGCGGCAGCGGTGCTGGGGTATCTCGGTCCAGGCGGTGTCGTCGTCGATGGCCCCGAGGGCCTCTTTGGCGGTGTGGTCTCGGCGCAGCCTGGTCGCGAGCACGTGGTCGAACCCGGCGGCCGCGACCGCCTCGACGTTGTCTGATGAGATCAGGCCCCGGTCAGCCACGACGCAGATCCTCCCCACCGCGAACCTCGCAGCGAGGTCGGCCAGCACCTTCGGCAAAGTGGAGGCGTCGCTGGTGTTGCCGGCGAACACATGGTGCGCGATGGGGATGCCGTCGGTGGTGCACAACAGGCCGGTCACGATCTGGGGCCGGTCGCCTCGGTGGTCCCGCGAGTACCCGAAAGCCCGAGACGGGAACCGACCCGACGGCCCCGCCTGGCCCTCGAAATACGTCGATGTCAGGTCATAGCACACCAGCCGCAGGTCCAAATTCGACAGGTCGCACAGCCGCGCATGCAGGTGCGCCTCGGTCGCGTCCTTGGCGTCGGCGACCGCGTCGAGGGCCCGGTAGTACTGGTTCAGCGACGGCGCCGACCACCACTCGGGCATCACCACGTCGGTCTCTGCCCACTCTGTGAGCCGCCGCTTCGAGCACGGCGCCACCAGCCGGTTCGCCGCCATCGCGAACACCGCGTCCGCCACAGCCGCCGCGCGCCCCGAGCCGACCCCGGCGAAGTGCCCGTCGAGCCCCAGCCGCTGCCACAGCGCCGCCACCGCCGCCACCGCCCCCACAGCGGGCGCGCCCTCAGCGGCCAGCGCCCCGACGTCGATCCGCTCGCGGCGCAGATGCGACTCCAGCGCGGCCACGATCCGCTCCAGCTGGCCCGACTCCCGCAGCGCGGTCACCTCCCCCAGCCGCAGCAGGGTCCTGTGGCCGACCCTGGCGCCGTCGCGAACCGACTCCACCAAAGACAGGTACTCGTACACCTTGTCGCCCCTGCGACGGCGGGTCGTCTTCACGAACACACAACAACAATACCATCAACAGTCGAGGCAGTCAACCACATGTCGCCCCTACACATCCCAGCCGGAACACCGCCCCGCAACACAAAACCCCACGTCAACGGCCACGGCCTGACACCAAACCCCCGCCAAACTGACAAACTCGGGTCTGCGCTGCTGGCAGCCGACACCGAGCGCATCTGCGATGTGGCCGCGTTCGGCCTCGACGAGCACCTGATGTGGCGGCGGGGCCGGTTCCGGGCCAAGGCCTGGGCGACGGGCATCGTCGACGTCGGACGGGGCCAGCTCCTCGACATAGTCCCAGGCCGCACCGCCCAAGCGCCCACACAGTGGCTGCTCGATCGGTCCCGCCGCTGGCTGGCCGGCATCCGCTGGGCGGTGCTGGACCTCTCGGGCACCTACCGAGCCGCGTGCGACGCGGCAGTGCCCTGCGCCAAGCAGGTCGCGGACCCGTTCCACGTAGTGCGGTTGGGCAACGACGCCCTCGACGAGGTCCGCCGCAGAGTCCAACAGCAGACCCTCGGCCCCCGCGGCCGAAAACACGACCCCCTCTACAGAGCGCGCAAGCTGCTCGTGTCAGCATCCGAGAAGATCACCGACGCCGGCCGCGTCCGTCTGCGGGGCCTGCTCGACGCCGGCGACCACTACGGCGAGGTCCGCGACGCCTGGCACGCCAAAGAGACCCTCCGCTCGATCTATGACATCAACGACGCCGAACTCGGCGCGGCCACCGTCGACCAGCTCGCCGAAGACCTCCAGGACCCCGGCATGCCCCATGAGATCAACCGGCTCGGCCGCACCATCGAGCGCTGGAGACACCAGATCTCCAACTGGCACACCGCCAAAGTCACCAATGCCGCTGCCGAAGCCGCCAACAACTTCGTCAAACGCGTCAAACGCGCCGCCTTCGGGTTCACCAACTTCGCCAACTACCGAATCCGCGCCCTGCTCTACGCCGGCAGACCCAACTGGGCGCTGCTCGACACCCTCACCCCGACCTGAAACGCGGAGAGCCCGTTTGATCTTTTTGTTGATGCGTTCGAGGGGGTTGGTGGATCAGATCTTCTGCCAGTGGGCCTTGGGGAACGCGGCGAAGGCGAGGACCTCGGCTCGGGCTGTGTCGATGAGCGGGCCCGTTTTGGGGAAGCTGGCGGCGGGCTGGGTGCCGTCTTGGTCCCAGGCGTCGGTGACGGAGTCGGTGTCGGGCTGGGCGAGGATGGTTCTGAATAGCGCGGCGGCCATGTGCTGGTGGCTGCGGGGCAGCGCCGCCGGCAGGTTCGGGATGAAATGCATCCGGCGTCGCTGTCTGGCGGTGCGCTGGAACCAGCGGTCGGCGGTTGCGGCGAGCCCGCGGTACGTGTCTGTGATGACCAGGCGCGCACCATGAAGGCCCCGGTCGCGCAAGGACTCCATGAGCGGCTGCGAGAAGGTTTCGCTCTCGCTGTCGCCGACGTCGCAGCTCAGGATCTCACGGTTGCGCTCTGAGGTGACCGCGGTGGCCGCCGCCGTGGCCGTCGACGCCGGCCGGCACACGCTGTCGCGCGCATTGAGGTAGGCGGCGTCCGAGTAGACGTAGGGGAGCTCGACGTGGTCCAGGCGCCCGGCTTCTGAAGGCCTCCACGCCCTCGTCGAGGCCCGCGCAGACGCGCGACACCTCAGACTTGGAGATACCCGGCGCCGCTGCCGGCGCCGCCAGCGGATCATCCACCGAGCGCGTCGACACCGCGGCCACACAGGCCTCCATGATCGCCGCGTGCAGGGCGCGGTCGATGCGCCGGCGGGCCTCGAGCACCGACGGCATGGAGCTGCCCTTGCGCAGCTTGGGGATCTTTCAGCTCCAGATCCCCGGCCTGGGCGGCCAACAAGCGGCCGCGGTGGCCGTTGCGCGCCGTCGTGCGGCTGTGGGTGCGCTCATAGCGGCCCGCCCAGCTCGCCGCCGTCGCCACGGCCTCGATCAGCTCTTGGAGCACCAACTCCACCGCCTCGTCGATGGCTGAAGCTCCCTACGCGCGCTACAGGAAGCGCCGAGGCTGCTCCGCTCTGTACCCGTGCGATGCCTGCTATGAGCGTGTGGTGGAACGCCGTGAGGCCCGCCGCAGAGAGCGCTCGAAACGTCTATCGGGGCCGATCTGATCGGTGAGGGGCTATGCAGCGCTCCGGGCTCCGGTTCTTCCGGATGGCTTTCAAGTTGGCCTGACAGCGTGCCCGCGACTCGGAAGTGGCACCCTTCAGCAACTCGGGGTCGATGGGCGGCGGCGGGGGCGGCGAGCCTTTGCCGGTGACGTCTAGCGGTGCGACGCTCCCCAGGCGATCGAGGACTTCGGCAAGGAGTATCGCTTGGTGCGATTGTGCCTGCTGGAGTTTGTCCAGCTTCTGTAGGGCGGCATGCAGCATGCGCTCGGTCTTGTCGTCGGTCATCAGGCTCTTCTAGCTCACGCAGATACGCGTGGCGCGGATGGTGTTGCCGAGCCCTTCCCGGCCAGTCCGCGCGGAGCCGTGATGGGCTCTTGGGTTTAGAGATGGCGGCGCGGTGCCATCATCAGGCGAACGGTGGCAAGACAGGTGGCCTCCAGTCTGCTATAACACGGCGTGGGATTCCATGAGGTATCAGCAGCAATAGCGGGTGGCAAGACAGGTGGCCTCCGGCCTGCTATAACACGGCTTCGCCGTGTGAGGAGAGCCTCATGCGGTTGAGATAGCCCCGACGATCTCACCGTACTTCCCCCCAACTCGTGACCAGTTCGCCGAATGCTCGACCCCGATACACATGACCGGCTGAAGGACGCGGTCTTCTCCCAGATTGGTCAGGACATGGGTGTTCTGGCCGGCCTTCGCGATGAGATCGAGGAGCTGCGCGGGCACGTCCGGAGGATCCGACCGCACACGACCACATCGATGTCGCTGGTCGGAACGGATGGCGGCAACAACCAGATCCGCTTCGACCCGTTCTTGGTTCAGGTGGTCCGCGTGGTCGACTCGAGCAACAACGAGTACTGCGTTGAGGCCGTCACCCCAACGACTGATGTCGGGGGCCTCAGCGCCGCCCAGTTCGACGACGCAGGCGAGCCGTGCACCGCGCTGGCCTCGATGATGCAGTTTCTCGGGGTGCGGGACTTGACAGCGTTGAGTCACATGATCCACAGCAATGACGACGGGCGGCCGATCAGCCCGTCGTGGGTGCAGGTCTACCGCGAGCTCATGGAGTGGGCGGTCCTGTTCAAGATCCTTCGGGAGAAGGACTTCGCCAACGACACGATCATTGTCTACGACGGGTTGCTGCGCAGCAAGGTGTTCTCCGGCGAGTTGTTCATCCGGCTCAGTGAGGGGTTCGCCGAGCAGATCAGCCGGCACAGGAGGAGCGGCAGGAACATCTACCTGGTGGGCGTGGCCAAGCACTCGAAGGTGCTGGATCGCTACCGGCTAGCCATGGCGCTCCAGGGCATCCTGCGCACCAACTACCCGGCCTACGCCGAGATTCCCAGAGACATCGAAGTGAAGGCCTACACCTGGTCCGAGTACGCCAGAGGCAGCGAAGTGGCCGAGCAGGGCGGCGAGGCCAACAAGTTCGTCGCGGGAAAGATGTTCTTCGTCAAGTTCGGTACCCAGCAGGACGATCCGATCTGGCCCGTCGACCTGTTCGAGCCGCAAACCACCCAGGCGCCTGAGATTCTGGGGGCCCTGCTCGCCGACGCCACCGAGGGCTTCCCCGTGCCGTACTACCCGCTGTGCCTGCAGAAGGCTCACGAGAACGCCGCTCTGGTCGACTTCGACTTCGATGTGATCCAGGACCTGGTGTTCGACGGGATCCGCAAGGAACTGGCGGACGAGGCACCGAGGATGGACGAGTTTCAGTTGCAATCGGCAGATCCGTCGGGGCTGAGGTACTGAGCGATGAGCGGGCTCGAACTCTTCCCTGAGGGCCAGAAGGTGGGCGTCTTCCGGGGATTCCGCGACGGCGGGATGGAGTTCCACGCCGATCTCACGCTTCCGTATCTGCCGACATTCCAGAACCGGCCCATGCACGGTCAGTTCGTGTTGGTCGAGTTGGACACTCCAGACGAGGCGATCCTGGGCCGGATAGCGGCGTTGTCCTCAGACGGGAGGCTGTCGGCAGGCTCGGGCGAGGAGTACAACATCCGAGCCCTCCAGGAGAACCGCGTTGTTCCCGAGGACATTCGCAAGCGGTATCTCCGCTACCGGGTCAACATCCGGGTGCTAGGAGTGCTCAGGTCCACCCAGCAAGGACTCACCTTCGTGGCCTCGCTGCGCCGACTCCCTCCAACGGGCAGCGCTGTGGCGTTCCCGTCCGGGCGTGTGCTGCAAGAAATCACCGGACACCACGACCGAGGCGCCACCATCGGCCATCTAGCGCTGGGTGAGTACTTCTTTGGCCCCGCCGATGAAGCGACAGAAGACTGGATCCAACCCCAACCCGACCACGCTCGGGTCAAGTTCGCGGTGCAGAACCTCGTATCGCGCCGAAGCTTCATCTTCGCCCGCGCTGGGTTCGGAAAGTCCAATCTAGCCAAGCTGCTATTCAGTAGTCTCTACGAGGGCACGCCCACCGTAACCAAGCGGATGAACCATGAAGTGCCTGTCGGAACCGTACTGTTCGATCCCGACGGCGAGTACTTCTGGCCTGACGACAAGGGCCGGCCTGGGTTCTGTGATGTGCCCGGCATGGCTGAGAAGCTGGTCGTGTTCACCGACCGGCAGCCTCCGAGCGAGTTCTATGGCTCCTTTGTAGCTGCCGGAACACGACTGGACCTACGACGACTCGATGCTAGTGATGTGGTAGGAACGTTCCTTTCACCGGACCGCCAGCAGCAGCAGAACGTCATCAAGCTGCGCTCTCTCAACAAGATGGCCTGGGGCGAGTTGGTCGACGTCGTACACAGTGATGGTTACGGCACCGACCTTGCGGACATTAGGCGGATTCTGAGACTCGACGACGGCCAAGAAGCGGAGGCCCTAGCGGCCCGCTCGAACGCGGCCAGAATCGTCAAGGCGCTACACAACCCGGCAAGCCTGCTGTTGGACATGCTCATGGCTTCTCTTAAGGAAGGCAAGCTCTGCGTTGTGGACGTATCCCAACAGTCCCAGGAACAGGCGCTAGTGCTGTCAGGGCTAATCCTGCGCCGCATATTCCTTCACAACCAGCAGGAGTTCACCTCCGCCGAACCCACAACAATCCCCACTATCGCCGTCGTCGAGGAGGCCCAGGCTGTTCTCAACGACAGGGCTACCGCAGCGCAGCCCTACATCGCGTGGGTCAAAGAGGGCCGGAAGTATGACCTCGGAGCGGTACTGGTCACCCAGCAGCCCGGCAGTATCCCCAACGAGATCCTCAGCCAGGGTGACAATTGGTTCCTGTTCCACCTTCTGTCCGCTGGCGACCTGAAGAACGTCAGCGCCGCGAACGCACACTTCGGCCAAGACATCTTGGCGTCGCTACTCAACGAGCCCATAGTCGGCCAAGGCGTGTTCTGGAGTTCCGCTGGACGCCGCCAGTACCCGATTCCACTTCGAGTGCGTGACTTCGAAGGCCGCAACCCACTCCAAGACGTTGACCGCAATGCCGCCGCTCCGCACACCTATGCCAGAAAACTCCGTGACAGGATTCGCTCAAGTATCACTGGCTCCAGCAGCCCCCCAGCTGTCCAGCCGGCGGCGGCGCCGTCCCTCTCGGTGGACGCTGGCGAATCCGCCGAAATCCAGCCCGAACCGGCAGTGCCCAAACCCGAGCCCGCCGACGATACCCCGGAGGCACTAGACGTACTCAGGGCCATCGAAGCCAAGGCTATAGAGGCCCTCCGTAACGACCCGATCTGCGAGCAAATCCGCACGGACGGCCGTCCCTGGTACGGAATACAGGTCGTCCTTATGGAGCATCTCCCGGAAGGACTTGATAACCCGAGAGACTTCGCCTATGGCCTTGTCCCTAAGGCCCTAACTGAGATCTTCGGCCAACAGGACCACGGCTGGGAGTCGTTCACCAACCCACGCACCGGCAAGACATGGGCCAGAGCCAAGAACACAGACAAGTAGCAGACGCGCCCATCAACGCAGTCTGTCCGTACTTCACCATGTTCCCGTTGCGGTTCCCGTTAAAGGTGCTCGCACGCGGACAGCCGACAGGTGATTCGGTGCTTGATCCCTTCTGCGGCCGCGGTACGACGAATCTCGCGGCTCGGCTCTTCGCCATGCCATCCACGGGCATTGACAGCCACCCGGTAGCAGCCGCCGTTACCTGGGCCAAACTCGTCACGACGACACCGCAAGCCATTACGGATTGCCTCGACGAGATCCTCGACACCGAGCGCGCCGTTTCGGCACCGCAGGGCGAGTTCTGGCAGTTGGCCTACTACAAGGACACGCTCGCGGACCTCGCCCGTGTCCGCAGCGCTCTGCAGCGTGAGCCCCTCTCGCCCGAGCGAATTGCTCTAAGGGCGATCCTGCTGGGCGCATTGCACGGTCCCCTCACCAAGTCGTCGCCTTCGTACCTGTCCAACCAGTGCCCCCGCACCTACGCCCCCAAGCCGCGTTACGCGGTCAACTACTGGAATCGGCACGGCTTGCGCCCGCCGAGAGCTGACATTCGGCGGGTCGTCGCCCGCAGAGCGGTTCGTCACTATGCACAGCAGATGCCAGTCGCGCCTCGCTCTCAGGTCCTGCTTGCCGACAGCCGCGAAGGGACGGCCTTTGATCCGATCCGGGGCCAGCACTTCGACTGGGTAATCACGTCACCGCCGTACTACCAAATGAGGACGTATCTGCCCGATCAGTGGCTGAGGCTCTGGCTGCTCGGAGGCCCCGACACCGTTGACTACTCACAGGCCGGGCAGCTCTCACACGACACGCCCGACAGCTTCACTTCCGATTTGCGGCGAGTTTGGGCGAACTGTGCCTCCGTTAGCCGGCCGGGAACTCGCCTGGTAGTGCGCTTCGGAGCCTTCCCAAATTGCCGTCTTGATCCAGCGGAACTACTCCGAACGAGCCTTAAGGACACCGGCTGGCGTATCCAAACCCGCCTCGGTGCGGGACCGGCTCCGTCAGGGCGTCGCCAAGCCGAGCACTTCGGAGTCACGTCGTCACCGCGCAAGGAGTTCGACTTGTGGGCCGTCCTTTCGCCCTAGTGCACGGCCTAGGCGGCGGGTAGTGGCTTCAGCAGGCTGGTGTCGATCAGGCCTTGGAAGTGGGTTGTGACGCTGGTGGCCAGGGCTCGGTCGCGGGTTAGGAGCCCGAGTTCGATATTGCGGTCCAGGGCAGCAGCCGTGAGGTTGGCCGATGTGATAAAGACAGCTTCGTCGTCCACAACGACTGCTTTGGCGTGGAGTACGCCTGATGGACCGTCGGGTTCGAGAGAGCGCGGGTCGTAGAACACGGCCGGTCTGGACGTGCCGGGCCAGTCTGTGCTCCAGAAGCGGTCCGCGAATCGACGCGCGAGCTGGTCTGGTGCAGTGGTGTCGCCCCTGGTTCGCTGGATGTTCAGCATGAGAACAACCCGCAGGCCGGGGATTTCTTCCATGCGCTGAGCGAGGTCCGCGAAGGCTCGAAGACCGTCGAAGTACACGTAGGTGCTCATCCACACCGACTGGGTGGCGGTGCGCACGAGTTCCTCGTACACGCGACGGGTATCGCGGGCGTGGAGACCGGGCACCTCGGGGCCTGACCACACCAGGTCGAGAGCCGGGGCTCCGCCGACGGCCTGATCCAGAGAGCGCACCCATGTCGAGACGGCCCGGCCTGTGATTCCGATGGACGCTAGTTCAGTCAAGTCGGCGACGAGTTCGTCGGTCCCGGTCTGTATGCCCAGCACGGATCGAAGGGCGAGCGGCGAGGGGACATCGGGCAGGGCCCCGGTCTCGTAGGCGTCGGCGAGGCGCTTGCGGAGGTGTGCTGGAAGAGCCGCGACTCGGCTACCTGGCGCCATCACAGTGTCAGGTGGTCATATGCTCACGGCGCAGGGAAGAAGGCGGCGTCGGGCACTCCGAGCACCGGCACGACCAGCGCTCTGTCGAGGTAGTCGTTGCGCATCTCGCAGGAAGTCTCGGCGATCAGGGCGCAACCGTGGCAGGCGGCGCCGTGCAGGAAGCGTTGCTCCATGCCGTCGCTGGCGGCGTGTTGGGCGCATATCGGGTCATTGGAGCACAGCAGCGCCATGTCCAGCGCGTTGGCGAGGTGATCTTCGATGTGGCGGGCCTGCTGCACCAGCCCGCCGAGCGTGCCTTCGGCGTCAGGGGTGCCGGTGTAGAGCAGCAGGCCGTGGTTGTCGTCCTCGACGTAGACGCGCTCGCGGATGGAACTCGCCGGGTAGCCGCAGCGCATCGACATCGACTGGATCAGCAGGTGCGCCAGGGTGTGCAGCAGTATGTAGGGGCCGCCTGGGAACGGGCGTTGCCGGCGGCGATCCTGCTGCCAAGCATTGTGCTGAGCGAGGAGCTGGTCGAGGCGCTGAGCCACCGCTGGGTGCTTCTGCCATGCCCGGACAGCTGCTTGGCCGAGATGCACGAAGACGCCCTCGCCCCGGTTCTCCACCGCTGGGAACCAGCGCGGTTCGACCGCGATGTCGGCCCGTTCCACATCGGTGTCGTACTCGCCGTGGATGTTCCTCATGGCCGCCTCGAAGCGGGTGAATCCGACGAGCGCCTGGACCTCGCGCAGTCGGTGGAGTTGCACCACTGACTCGACGCGGCTGCTCAGCGGCGACCCGGGGTGCCGCCATGCGATGTCGGGAAGGCGACGGGCGTGGAAGTCTGGATCGACGGGCACGTCGTCGCCGTAGCCCTCGGGAGCGGCAAGCAGAGCTTCGAGCTCGGCGACCTTCACAGGGCGGTCGCCGGTTCCGCCGCGCTTCAACTGCGCTATTGCCGCCAGGACTTCGTCGTCGGTGAACGGGCTCAGCCTCTCAGTGACCTTCGGCTTCTTCTTGATGAACTGTAGATCGCCAGGGTTGTCTACGATCTGCAGGTCATCCCACAGCTCGCGCACGGCCTGCTCGACGGCCGAGCCACGGTCGGGTAGCGACAATGCGCTCACAACCTGCGCGAAGTAGGCATTCGACGCCGTGCGGATAAGCAGCCGGCTCGGTCGGTCGCACTCCTCTTCGGTGTCTAGGCCGAGCCACGGCCGCTTACCACGGCAGTTGCCGAGGGGCCTGTGCTCAAACTCTGTCGCCTCGTATAGGCGCCTCGACTTGCCACAGTCACACCGCACGACGAGCTCGGCCAGGTCGCCAGTGGTGCCGCGCTCATCTAGCCAGAGTTGGCGTCGACAGCGTTCGCCGCCACGATGCGCGAACCCGGACCAGTCGAGGTCGTCCACGTGCCCCTTCGGACAAGCCCGCACGAACCGGGTCGGGACCACCGCCCGGCCGTCGAAACGACGCTTGTCGTCCAATCCCCGTCGATGCACCAGGCGCCGGGAGCGTCGGCGGTCGGGGTCGCCGTCGTCGTCTTGGAGCACGAACCACTCCGGGAAGGCCCATGCGCCGATGCCCCGGCCCGGCGACCAAGGATCGGGAGGTTCCGGCGGCGGCGCGTACATTCGAGGGGAAGGCACGCCGGTGATGGTCCCGAGCAGACCGGCGAGCCGCTCATCAATGATCTCTTCGAGGTCGCCGGTGTTGGGCCACGTCTCAAGTCCGGCGACTATGGCGGCGTGTTCGGGCAGGTCCAAGAGCGCGCCCGGCCCGTAAGTGGTGATCACCTGGCTCTGGCGCAGCTGCCCGTGGCCTCGGCTCACGGTTCAACTCCGCCCGACCCGAAGAGGTGGCCCGCCATAGCCGCGGAACGGGCGCGTGCGCGGCTCATCATCCGCTGCTCGCTCGAGACGCCGACAGTGGCTTGATGTAGAGGTCGACCTCGGGCTCCACGTCGCGCAGCGAGCGATTGGCCCGGAATTTGCGCTGATGGGGCGACTCGAAGTCCTCTTCGAGCATCTCGCGCAGCAGCGGCCGGGGCGTGCGGAGTTCGTACTTCTGGTACTGGACCTCTACGTTGGCGTCCTGGAAGTCCGCGACCACCGTGAGCCACGAGTCGAGTAGATCAACGACGCGGGACCGCACGCTACGCAGCCGCTCGTCCCGCTCGGCCTCGTCGACGAAAGGCTGCCGGTCTACGCGATCCGCGAAGAAGCCAAGAAGGGCGCGCTCGACGTCGACGCGAACCACGGCGAGCGCCTCGACTCCCCTGGATGGCGTCAGAGTCGCATCGGAATGCCGGGCCAGTCCCACCAGCGTCCCGGCGAGGCCGCGGTCGAGGGCGCGGGCCGAGAACGGCGTCACGCTCGACACCTCCACCGAGCGGTAGAAGGTCTCGTGGTAGTGGCGGAACCGCTCGTAGTGCGACCGGTCCCGCGGCTTGTGGACGTTGAGCAGGGTCACCACGAGCCCCGGCTTGTCGTCGACGCGGCCCACCCGGCTGGTGGCCTGGATGTATTCGGCGTGGGTCTTGGGCTGGCCGAGCACGACCATGAGCCCTAGCCGCGGAATGTCGAGGCCGACCGAGATCATGTTGGTGGCGATCGCGCTGTCCACCCGTCCCTGCTCGTGGGCGCCGCGGCTCAGCCGCGCCCGGGCCTGTGCCACCTTGTCGGTGGAGACCCGGGATGTCAGCTCCACGACCTCCGACATGGTCCTGCGGTCCTGGAACAGGCCACGGGCCTCGCCGATGCGCTTGCGCAGGCCGTAGGTCTTGACGGTGTTCTGGACCTCCTCCTCGAGGATGCGGCGGGCCCCGCCGAGTTCGCGCAGGCTGTTGAAGTAGCCGAGCACCGTCATGTACGGATCAGCGGGGTTGTACTCGTTGCGGTGCCCTCCGGCGTCTCGGTAGGCCCGCTCGGCTGCTCCCATCAGCGCCAGCCAGACCCGCCGCATGAGCACCTTCGGGTTGCGACCCGGCGACGCGATGCCCAGATACATTCGCCCCGGCACCCGGTCCAGTGGCACAACCTGTGCGAAGAACGAGTCCCGGCGGTCAGGACCCGGCGGCGGGAACACTTCCGTGAGCGACCGAGCGAACAGCGCCTGTATCTGGTCCTGGGCCTGCCGGACGGTGGCGGTGGACGCCACGATCTTTGGGCGCGCCGACCGGGCGACAGGGTCCTCGGAGGCATCGACCGGGTGCTCCGAGGCGCGCACGCACAGGGCCTCTATAGCGGTCTCATACAGGCCTACCATCGTGCCGAGCGGTCCCGATATGAGATGCAACTCGTCCTGGATTACTAGGTCGGGGCCGTCCAGCGGCCGCTTCAGCGGACTCCCCCGTCTCGGCTCGGCTGCGCTGTAGAAGCCGGTGTCGTCAAAGCGGTCTGCGCCGCCGAGCAGGGCACCGGTCTGGCCGGTGAACGGAAGCGACGCGAACTTGTCCACGGTGGCGATGAGGAACGCTGGCAAGCGCCTGTAGATCGGCTCGTCCACTGCCAGGATGGGAAGCGGTCGGTCGCCGCTGAAGTCGCACTCGAAGTTGGCGCAGACGATCCGCAACTCGCGCGGCTGATCGTCGTCGGGCAAGAGCGTGAACGACACCGGCTCAAACCGGGTGCCGCACCGCGGGCAGCTCTCGAGCGGAATGGGCATCGGCTTGCCGGGGTCGCTCTTGAACTGTCGGGTCTTGGTGCGGGCGGTGTCGGATCGGCTGTCACCCTTGCGGCCCATCACGTTGGGAGTGGCTGCCTTGCCGACCCACAGGCCGATCTCGATTGGCCATCTGCCGTAACGATCTGGGTCGGCCTCGCGTTCCAGTTCCAAGGCGCAAACGAGGCCAGCGGCCCGTCCGAGTTGGTCGAGGGTGAGCAGCCGCAGCGTGTAGCGCATGATCACCGCCACCCCCGCCCCTTGCAGGCCTTCCTGTTCCGGTCGCCGCAGCCGGCGCAGCATGATCGTGAAGGCGGCAAGCCCCAGGTACGCCTCGGTCTTGCCGCCACCGGTTGGGAAGAACAACAGATCGACAATCTCACGCTCGGGACTGCGCCTGTCGGCCAGTCCGCCGATATTCAGCAGGATGAACGCGAGCTGGAAGGCTCGCCACTCCGGTGCCCCTTCGCCCGAACGCCAGCGCAGTGCCCGGGCCACGGCCCGGTTCGCCACCTTGAACGCGTCCAGCGCGTCGGGGTCTTCGACCAGTACGCCGATGCCCCGCTCGATGCGATCGGCGGCCATCCCGGCCCGCCGCAGCAGTTCCTCGCCGACGTCGTGGCGGTTACCGCCTAGAGCTTCGAGCCCGTCGCGCTGCTGGCCGATCCATGTGCGGTAGCGATCCACAAGAGGTTGCAGTGCCTCGGATGCGGCCTGCCCGTCGGCGAGCGCGCCGAGCTTCTCCATGGACAACTCCGCGTCGGGCACCGACGCGGTCTCGGTCTTGGCGACCGTGGCGCCCGGAATCCAGGCCGTGTGCAGCACCCGGCACTCGCCTTCGTGGATCTCCCAGTCGGCGGAGGTTCCGTGACCGACTGCGTACCCGGGTACGTCCGCGTAGTGGAGGTCGGCGACTTGGTCGTCCCACTCGGTGGCCAGCACGCCGCGGGGATCGGGCCGTGGCACGAACGGCACTGGGCCCGCCACCTCTAGTTCGGCCTGGAAGACGTAGGACTGCTCGATGTCGCCTCCGCTCTCGGGATCGTCGGGGCGTCCGGCCACTGAGGGTCGATTGTTGACGAGGAACACCGACACCGACCGTGTGCCCTCATCGAGGCCCGCGAGCCGCACCGTGTCGATCGGCCTGACAGCAGTGTGCAGCCTGAGGCCGCCCGACTGCGGGACCGGATGGTCGGCGACCGTCTTGGAGAGCGCGATCGACAAGGCGCGCTCCTGCGGCTCGCGCTGCCACACCGGCACAGTCTCGCCGTCCGGGTTTTCGTGCTCGGCCTTGCTGTAGTCGCCCCACCGCACGGTGACTGTCAGTTCCTCGGCAGCGTCCGGCACGAGGAAGCTCAGTCCGATCGACGACGGGAAGAAGCCCTTCTTGGCGGCTGTGCGCTCCTCGGTGGACTCCTCGGACAGCCCTGCCACAGTCGGGGTCTCATCCAGCGGGTCGTCCTCGTCGGCATCGGAACGCTGCTCGGGCGGCGCATCCGAGGGCACCAGGAATCCGGTCAAGTACCAGTTCGAGGGACGCACCCACCCCGGCAGCCGCTCCTCAGCCAGTTCGTGCCCCGCACCCGGCCCCACCAGATCGAGCCCTAGTGCCTCTGCCAAGTATTCGCGCACCGCCGGGGAATCAGCCGGCACTGCTCCTGAGCGTGTGGACTCCGTGCTCACTCGATCTGGTCGGCCAACTCGCGGTGACGCTTCGTCAAGCTTGTCGCCACCAAAGCCTGCGCCTCCCGGGCCGACACATCGAAGAAGCCCTCAGGCCATTCCGCCTCGGCTCCGCCGTATGGATTTATGGCCGATTGCCGGAATTCGGTCACGCCATCACGCTGTTCTGCGAACAGCAGGCCGACCATTCCCTCATCGGAGCCTGCCAAGTCCGCCACTCTGCGCCTCGCACGGTTTACAAGGTGCTCACTGTGGGTCTCAACTAGCAGTTGGCGACCTGAGTTAGCGCAGTCCAAGAGAAAGTCTCCAAGCATCTGCTGAAGAGCCGGGTGGAGATGCAGTTCGGGCTGTTCGAGGATCACTAGTTCGCCCGGATCAGCTAGTAGACACAGCACGATCACGGGGAGGATCTGACTTACTCCTACTCCTACCGAAGTAAGGTCTACCGTTTGCGCTGAGCCGACAGGTGTAATTTTGAGTCCAATCCCTAGTCTACCACGGTCCGCCAATAGAGCCTTGTCCGCCAAGCCAAAGCGATTCAACCATAGGTTGACCTCAGATTGTAGACTTACTCGGTTCGGTTCTTGCTCGCTGATTGGCACAACTTGGTGCGTTGAGTTAGCGTGCAATATGGCCGCGGTATATTCGCCACTCAATCCGAGGTCAAGGTCGCGTAGTCTTGGGTCATACAACACCTGTGGTGCCTTCCGAAGCGGACCGAGATACTTGACTTCACGACCAAAGAAATGATGAATCAAGAAACTCACCCACCCAACATTTGGGCCGAAGGGATCGTCAGGGGATGACCAAACCTGTTCTTGAGACCATTCTTCATCTGCAAGGTGCCGAGACAATTCTTCCAAGAATGTCTGGACCGAAATCAATTCTAGCCCTCGCTCTATCCTCTGGCGTTCTTCGTTCCCTTCAGCCTTTTCAAACTGTTCATACAGTGCATAGTGCAATTGCACGGCAATCGGAAGATCCCACCGCCTAGAATCGGAGCGACCTGTCCAGGTCTCTTGAATCTCACGGGCGGCTCTGGCAGCCGATTCTACCATTGCGTTTAGGTAGAGGGCCTTGTCTTCATTCATGGGAGATAGAGAATCGCTTTCTGGATCCGTAGTAGCATCAGCTAGCGAGGCAAAGCGTCTTACGGCATTCCACCAATGCTGTCCGACAGCATCTGAGAATGCAGATAGCGTGTATACAGATTCTGGTACGGCTCCCTGTAGTTCAGCGGCGTCACACCGAACTTTGATCTCTGACTCCTCATCCCAGTACGACCCTTCGGTCTCAGTAAGAATATTCCTGCCACTTTGTCGGCGCGCGGTAGGATCTAAGATTCGATGGTGTGCGGCTCGACGCTCAGATTCTATGTCAGTAAGGCTGGTCAGGTCATACGACATGAATGCCTCACTTTCACCGTCCTTACTTGTTCGGTACGTTCGCAGCTGAACAGAATCGATCTTGGCTGAATTGTGGTCGGCATCTGCATCATCGCTCAGACAGAGAGACCAATCTACCTCCACACGTTCAAAGTCGGATCCTTCGGCCGCAAAGGTCCGATTCCGGACAATATCCCTCTCCACACCTTTCGAGAATTTTGCTCGGAATTTGATCTCTTGCTCACTGCTCTTATGTCCACGCTGAAACTGCGACATGAAGCGAACGGTCTCGGCGAAAGTGCCAAACCGCGCATACTCTCCATTGAGTGGAAAGGCAGTGCCTGCTGATCTTGAGCGTACAGCTTGGGAGATAGCTAGCACTACCTGAAGGAGGCTGCTCTTGCCAGAACTGTTGGCACCTACTATGATAGAGAGAGGATGAAGTGTGATATTGGCGTGCTTGATCGACTTGAAATTCTGAACTTCTAGCGATCTAAGCTTGTATGGGTGTTCAGTCATCATCAGTCAGATCCGGTAGTGCATTAGATCGAATTTGATTCTGATGTGGCTAACATCATGACTTCGACATGCAGGCAAGATCGCGAATCCGCGTCATGGCCAGAGTATATAAGTCTTGCGCCGCTGTCAGTCCATAGGAAAGGAGCTGTCACCAGACGCTCACTCGGCAACATTGTCAAGGTAGTTGCCGCAACCGATCGCTCGGGGAGAGCAGTAGCCGTCAATTCAGTAGGCGCGTTGCTCTCTTCTGACGGATGCATGAGAGACGACTCTATGAGAGTTCTTACACTCGATGCGATCTGGGAGGCGAGATCGGAGCCGTATCTCGTGCTTCTCCAAGTGGAAGCATCCGTTGCTCCCGATGCGTGGAGAGTCTCAAGATCTCCGAATGACGCGACGACCTGACGGGTGCGGAGAATGTGCATGACCTCGGTCAAGATTGTGGCCGGATCGTCGTGGAGATCGAGACACTCGACAGAGAGAAGCCCTGTATCAATGCGCCACGGCCCGTCGTCGTCCAACGTAGCGTCGGCACAGTCGCCCGTGAGGGCCCATAGAGCTTGCAGTTCGGCTTCGTCGAAGTCCGTCCATGAAGTATCCTCGCGCTCCGGCGGGACCATGGGCGTGTCGCCTGGGTCGTTTCTTGTCGATGCGGCTGCGCTGAAGACGGTCGCCATCTGAGACGAAGAGAGACGTCCCAGGAACGTGGACAACTGCAGGCGCCAAATGATGCCGCGCAGTCGAGTCTGCACCACGAGGCAGTCCGGCAGTTCTGGCGATTCGGGGTGGATCACTACATCGTCAGGTCCAGCCATGTCAACTCGCTCGTGCGCGAGCATGATCTCGGCACGATCACGGCTCGATGGAGCGCGAACTACAAGGGCCAATCTCGTGGGACCCTCCAAGCCCACCAGTGCTTGAACGCGCCGAATGTCCCCCTCGCGCAGCGGTGGTGGCCTCTTGAGGTGCTCCGTCACGTCAGGACGCCCGACGAGCCCTGAAGATGGTTGCATCGTCACGACTCCCTGATTCTGGCGTCAGGCAGCCCTCGGCGCTTCACGTCAGTCCCATCTCGCGAGCTGTTCGAGAAGCCCCGTGTTGTCGGGCTCCGCGCACTTGGGGCCGTAGTGAGCAAGATCTTGATTCCTAATGGTGGCAGGTGAATAGACGATTCTGCCGTCTTTGTTGACGCAGCAGTCGGGATATGTAAGTCGGTGGGAATGACGCTCGTGGAAGCATGAGGGCTCCGTCCCGGCCCTTGCACGAGTGGAGCGAGGGAGAACCGTCAGAACGGCGCTCCTCCCAGATCCCGACAAGATGACCGGACGGCTGCCGAGCTTCGACGCGAACGACCCGGACCCTCGTCGTCCGCTTGACGGCCTAATCAGTCGCTCGGGCACCAAGAACCAGTCTCCTATCTCCAGTCGGTGCGCCGTCATTTCTCCGGCACCCGGGGCGCTGCGGCTGCACGCGTGCTGGAGTCGCTGCGGGCCGAGGCGCTGAATGCCTCTGCCGGGCGGCGATGCAACAGGCGCGACGTCTCGCCTCTCGGACTTCGCCTGCTGGCGTACGAGATGTACTGGCGATCATTCATGGAGGTCAGTCACCCTGTCGGAAGTTGTCAGTTGGCTCGGGGGTGTGGCGGCATTCGTGCAGGCAGAGCATAGCGCGCGGCTTGAGCCGTACACGGCCCACTATCGACAGACGCTAGAGCTATCATGAAAACTATGGAAATCCACTAGCACGGGCTTGGAAGTTCGAGGTCATGCGGCGATGCGGGCGGCCACCGCCTGTTCGTAGGGCTCGCTGCCGAGCCAGGCTCTCGCAGTCGGAGCCAGCTCCCGCTGCGATAGAGCGCGAGCACACGCTGCACCGCCGCTCGGTGGTCGGCGAACGAGTCGCTTCGATTCGTGACGCGGCCGTCGTAGTTGAGGCGGTGGCCACCACGTCCGGCCGCGGGCATCTGCAGATGCACCAGCGAGCGCAGCGGATCGTAGGACTCGATTAGCCGCTGCAGCTTCTCCTCCAGCACCGACAGGCTCTCAGTGAGCGTCACCAGGGTGTGGTCGAGACGGTGAAGATGCACGCGCCCGGCGAACCTGCTGGCTAGGTCGGGCATCTGATGGTTGCTGCCTGCGGTCTCCAGCATGTAGGCCTTGACCAACATGCGACCCGCGTCGGGGTGCTCGATGTCCGCCGCTGCCGGCTCAGGATGGCCCTCAAGGTAGTCAACGAACTCGCTGCGCCTTTCAGCCGCGGCAGGTATCCGACATCGTCGGTCATGGCCGACAGCGTTGGTCGTGCCTCGCCCCGCCCCCGCCGAGACACTGACGGAGCCTTCAGCGCAGGTCCCAGTCCGCAAACAACTTGCCGAGCAATCGCGCTACCTCGCCTGCTACCCTGCCGCTATTGCTCCCCGCCTTCCCGGCCGCGCCGGGAATGGCGGGGATTTATCGCCTTAGAGGCAGAAGGCACCGTGACTCGCGTCTCGGTGTTCATCCATTACCAGAACGTTCACCACCGTGGCAGTCAGACCTTCAGCGATCCACATACCGACCCGCCCACCTTCGGGCACGTTCAAATCATGAGGAGGCGAGATGAGTGTCTTGCAATTGCCGGTCGAGCACTACGCCGGTGAGATCAACGCCATCTGCGCGCGACTTGATGCCGCCGAGGGCGAACTCGCACGCTACAAGGTGTTCCACGCCTTGGAGGAACTGGGCGAGCGCGACGATCTCGACGATGGCGAAGGCCGAGGGGACAGGACTTGGGATGCGGTGGCGGCGGCGCTGGGCTACTACCTGAGAGAAGGGGATCAGGGAGAAGCCGAATGGTTGAAGGGTTACGGATCGTTTGGCCCCATGTGGACCACTCCATCGGGGGCGTATCCAGCTGAGCCTGCCAAGGTTCCGGAAGAGACTCGCGAGGTCTGGCGTGCACTCGCTGCCGCCGAGACACTGGACCCGCTGGTACGGGGACGGCTCTGCGATCTGCTGTGGGAACTCAGCGACAGACCCCGCCCTTACGCCTACGCGGAGGCCGCCGTCTCGTGCCACATCGAACACTCCCGGCGCGACAACGCCGAGCCGTGCGGACGCGACGAGTCCGCCTGTCGGGCTGCCGCGCTGGCCGCGACGCTCAACAATCCGGCGTTGATCTCGGAGTCGCTGCACGCGATCGAGCAACTTGTAGCCAGATCGTTGGACACCGCCGACGACGAGTTCGGCATCGTCATCCGCGGCCTGCATGCTCTCATCGATCATACGCATGGCAAGAGGAAGCGCAGCCAGGACGTCAACCCTGACGACAGAGACAGGCGCGTGCGCGCCATCATCGAGCGTGCGCGCCAGTCGTATCCCTATGCAGACGAGCAGCAGAAGTTGCTCGACCTAGCGATAACTGTCACCGAAGACGAACATGCGGCCCGGCGGCTGCGGGACGAGCAGATCCAACTGGCCGAGTCCTCTGTCGAGGATGCCGAGGGATTTCTGAGAATGGTCCGCTTGGAGAACGCTCGGCGGGTCGCTGCGCGGCACGGTGACAGCGACGCGGAGAGGCGCATCCGGCGCCGCATCGAGGAGACCGACATGAGCGACGCCATGTCAGATATGAGCACCGAGATCGAAGTCGACACTACAGAGATACGGACCTGGGTGGAACGGCTCATGCAGTCCGGACGAGGGCCCCAGGGCCCCGCAATCATGCTCCTGCACTACGGCATGCATGGTGTGCCGGTGTCGTCCCCAGACCAGAGCCGAACGGCCATAGCAGAGATCCATGCGACGCATCCGTTGCAGACGATCTTCAACAAGAACCACATCGGAGCGTACAACTCTGTGTCGATCACAGCGCCCGGTGGCGCCCTCCGCGCCCGAAGCGACCTCGGAGAATACGACGCCTTCGCTATCAACATGTTCGCAGTGACGACCGCAGGGCGCTTCATGGACGAGATGCGACTGCAATACGGTCCACTCGGTAAGGAACTGGCGGCCTGGTTCGCCTCAGCAGGATTTCCTGCGAGGTTGGCCGAGCGGATCGGTGTCTCCTACGAGCGATGGACCGCGGGTGATCATGTGAGCGCCGTCTCGGTTCTAGTGGTCACGCGCGTGAGTTCTGTGGCTGTTGGTTTGGGTGGTAGGTCCATTTGAAGGGTTTGGCCCGGTTGTTGTAGTCGTCGATGTGGTCGAGGATGGCTCCGGCGAGGTCGCTGGTGTGGGCGAACTCGGCTGTGTCGAGGAGTTGTCGGGTGAGGATGGAGAACCACGTCTCGATCTGGTTGAGCCAGGATGCGTGGGTGGGGGTGCGGTGCAGGAACACGCGGTGGTGGCCGTCGAGGAACTCCTCGACGGCGGTGGTGGAGTGGGTGGCGAGGTTGTCGACGATGCAGCGCAGCTCGAGGTGGGCGGGCACCATGGAGTCCAGCTCGGCGAGGAACGCCACGAAGTTGTCCGAGCGGACCGAGTCTGTGGGCGCGGCGACGACTTCGCCGGCGGCGCACTCGAACGCGGCGAACAGTGCCTTGGTGCCGTGGCGGCGGTACTCGAACTCCTGTCGGGCGACCCGCCCGGCGGCGGCGCCGTCGGCGGGCCGCGCCGGGCGGGTCGCGCCGACGCGGCTCTTGGCCTGTATGGCGGTCTTCTCGTCGACGCTGAACACCGCCCAGTTGTCCGGCGGGTCGAGGCACAGCCCGCAGACGTCGGCGGCCTCGGCGTCGAAGTCGGGGTCATGGGAGGTCATCCACGAGCGCGCCTGCTGCGGCTTGAGGCCCATCGAGGCGCAGATCCGCCACACCTGCGAGTCCGAGATCGCGATGCCGAGGTCCTCGCGCATGATCCGGCCGACCTCGGGCATCGACATGCGGGCCTTGAGCCGCCGCCCGCCGAGCTGGCCCGCCTCGGGGGGCCGCGTCGTGATCGTCTTGACCAAAGCCAGCCTCTCCGCGGGCCCATACACACGCGGCCGGCCCGAGCGCGGCCGGTCCGCGAGCCCGCCCAGGCCCACCTCGCCGCAGCGGCGCCGCCACACGTCCACCTGGTTGCGGTTCAGGCCCACCGCCTTGCCGATCACCGGAGACGACAGCCCCTCAGCGGCCATCAGCACCACCTTGGCACGCTGCCAATCCCGCCGCGGCGTCGTCGACGCAGCCACCCGCGCCTCCAGCACCGCCCGATCAGCCTCGCACACCTCCAAAGTCCTAGGAACAGTCATAACCCGACCCCAACACAGCCATACGACTACCGCGAGCATGCACTAGTCCTCGTCGTCGAAGGTGCCGTCCGTCATCTCGCGAACCTTCGGGGCGCTGCGCGATTTTGTGGGATGAGGGGTCGCTGGCATCGGCGGGGTGATTATGTCACGAGGAGGCCGCGGGCTTCGAAGTTGGTTGGGTTGGTGAAGCCGTGGGCGGTGCGTCGCAGGACTTGCAGCAGGTTGTTGGTGCCCTCGATTCTGCCGTTGCTGGGGCGGCCGCTGTGGTGCCAGGCCAAGATCTCGTCGGAGCAGGCGATGAAGGTGTCGACGATGTCGTGGTACTCGGGCAGTTCGCCGGTCTCGTAGAGGTCACAGAACCTCCCGAGCGTTTCGAGCGCGCCGTTGTGGTCGCCTGCGGTGTAGAGGCCGTGGAGCTCCTGTAGGGCCTACCAGCCGGCTTCGAGGCGGGGGTGGGCGTCGAACAGGCTCCGGAGCCGGGCCAGCTCGGCTTCGGTGAGGGTGTCGCCTCTGCGCAGCAGCGCAAACCGCGCCCGGAACACCTCGGGCTCGAAGGCGGGCTTGACGCCTTGGGGCTCGCGGCGCTGGATGTCGCGGCGCACCGCGGTGAGCCCCGCTGAGAACCACCTGATCACGTGGAACCGGTCAAGCACATGGCGGGCGTGCCCGAGGTGCGCGTCGATGGCGGCCTGGTAGGCCCGCGAGCCGTCTGTGACCACCACCTTGACGCCTCTGCACCACTTGTGGCCCTGTTGCGCGAAGAACGCCGACAGCGCCGCTGAGCTGCGGTGCGGGACCATTGCGAGGGTCTTGTTGGTGTCGGCGTTGACGATCACGGTCACGTAGCGGTGCTTTCTGCGGATCGAGGTCTCATCGACCAGCAGCACCCGGCAGCGCTCAGACCGGCGGCGCTCGGCGACGATCCCGGCCCAGGCCCGCACCAGCGCGTTGATCTTGTGCCAGCCCACGCCGCGCCGGCGCGCCGCGGCGCGCAACGTCATCACCTTGGCGTCTGAGACCAGCGCCCGCGCCAGCCTCGCAGTCAGCGCGCCCTCGAAGGCCGCGTGGTCCTCCAAGAACCGGCTGTCGCAGCTGTCACAGACCATCCTCCGCCGCGACCACACCAGCGTCACCGGCCGCCCCGACACCTCCAAGTCTTGGACCTTCTTGTCGCGGCGGTCATGGACCCTGCGGCACCTGAACCCGCACACCGGGCACCGCAGCCGCCTCAACGTCGACTCCACACTGACCACAAGGCGCGCCGCGGTGTCCTCGACCACACCCAGCACCCGAATCTGCGGCAAATGCAGCCGCACCGACATAACATCGCTGGCCATCGAGGCCCTCCTGGCTCGGTTGAACTGACGTCACCGATCCCAGCAGGGCCTCGCCCCCTACTCAGGGACCCTCAACCACCCCGCTCCCCACGAATCCGCGCAGGCTCACCTTCGGGGTATTCCGGTAACGAAGACACAACACCATGACGGTGGCGAGCAGACAAGCGAACTGCGTTCGCTGGGAAGGCTAATCGAAACCCTCGGCACCGACGAAGCTAGCGCGGGTCGCCCTGTGCTGCCCGTTGAGCATGTCCGCTATCTGGAGGCGGCTCTTGTAGACCGCTGGTCGATGAACCTGCGCAACATCCTCGCCCACGACGCCGAGGCCGTCCTCGATCAGCCGACCTACTGGGTACTCTTCCATGTCGTCTGCCTGCTGGCAGCGCACACCATCGTGACGCTGCAACAACAAGCCTCCACGACGAGAGACGACGGAGCCGTTCAGCCGACCCCTCCAACGTGATCGCCCGAGCGGTCGGTGTCCCAGAGGGTAGAGGACGGTGCAGTTGCCGTCGTCGGGGCTGGCCCCGGACTCTTGCGCCGTCTCTTGGTCAGGCTTCGCGTGGGCTTCGTGAGGCTGGCTCGGGCTTCCTCTGCGGCGAATTCGCCGTTGAGTTCGAGGAGGCGGGCGAGTACCTCGTTCCGGATGTCATCGGGCCAGCGGTAGCGGTACGGCTTCTTCCTGTTCCCCCTAGTCTCCTCGTCGATCTCGTAGTCCAAGAGGAATTCGCAGTCTGTCGAGATGTCAGACCAGCCGTAGGCGTCCAAGACAGCCCTGTCCATTACAGCATGCAAACGGCGTAGCTCGGTGATGTTAGCGCCGTCTTCGTAGGGATCGTGAAAGCGGTTGTATGTCTTAGTCATCCCCTCATCGTTCCGCACCATGAGCGCCGCGCGGAACTCGTAGTACTCCTGGCCGACCATCTCAAGGTCAGTTCGCGTCTCCCAGCCGTGGAGGAACGGGAAGGTCTCGAAGCAGTCCGAAGGAGTATATCGAAGTCGCTCCTCCAAGGATGAAGCGAAGAAGCTCGCCCATATCTCATGCAAGCTTGATTGCAGTGTACCGAAGGCCGCATATGTATCAAGTGGATACACATTCAATGTGTGCCCATAGACCATCTTGGAAGGTAGAAACGCAAACTGCACACGTTGACTTACTTGCGAGTTGGCAAGAACACGCTCAAGCTCGCCGATAGCGTCTCTCAAGAGTGGTCTATCGTTGGCGTAGTTCCACCATCGATGCTTGTGGTTACGATCAACTGACGAATTGCCTAAAGCTTCTCGATATGGCTTTACATTCTGCTCAACAACTCTGAGCAGTTCTGGCCAGTCCTCGGCAACGCTCGCTGGGTAGTCACTCGGCACGACTCCCGCGCGTAGCCATACGCCTCGCTGTTCATCATCCGCAACCGCCCATTTTAATTCTAGTTGCGCACGACGCAGCGGATAGTTCCGAAAGTTGATCGCATAGCGATGATGTGAATGAGTAGGATGAGAATTCAACTCCTCGCCACCGATATATGGAGACAGCGCTTCACGATTCCGAGGATCTTCATCGACTAGCCTCTCCATCTCAGACAGAGGACTTGGCGCATCGTTGTGAACGGTATCGTCGAATGTGAATCCCATACCGCGCAGGAAACTGCCAACAAAACTCTTGCCTTTGTTCGCTTCTAGTCGCAAGGGGTCATCATTGCTCCCTCGATGGAACAAGAAAGCTGTGATCTTCTTGACCTCAACATCATCGATGCAGAATGACCCCGAGTATTGGCCTCGAATGGTATGGATTACACTCACAACTACGGCGGCCGATCCAGGCCACTTGACACGTCGTTGGGCACTATAGATTTCACCGCTATTCGTACAGATCCAGCGTAAGCCCCCTGCTCGGGTATCGCCTTGCGCGATTGTGTTCGTAGCGATCAATCCCGAAGTACCGCTGATGCGGATTAGGTCGAATGAGCGTCTAAAGAAATGTGCTACTAGATCAGCATTGCGATTGGCTCCATTATGAAGTATGGAAAGCCAGTCACGGCACTCTGAACCGAGCACTGTACTGATTCGCTTTCCGCCGAGGAACGGCGGGTTGCCGACTATGGAATCGAATCCTGGATTGTCTCGGTCGAAGACTTCAGGGAATTCGATTTGCCAGTGGAACGGAGCCAGTGGTGGGTCTGCGCTGCGAAGGTCGTCCAGCCATGCACGGTATGTGCCTGATTCGCCGTCGATCACGTCGGCGGCTAGCTCCTTGCGACGGGCTTCTCGATCCTTGGGTTTGGACTTGTCGAAGAAGGCGGCGATCACTAGATCTCCGAGCAGGCGGACTGCTGCCGTCTCGGACTGGGCCTTGTCCCACAGTTCTGTCAAGTTGCCGTCGTCCACGGAGTCATCAGCCTGGCGGATGAGCTGGCGCAGTTCCGCCGACTTGTTGAGGTGGGTGCGTCCCTTCAGAGCTTCGAAGCCTTCCTCGAAGTGTGGGGCATCGCCCTTCCAGTGGAAGGCCTGGACCTGTGGGATGGACAGGCCCACTAGTGAGTCGCCGTGGCGGAGGGCGTGGTCGAGGAATGTGAGCGGGTGCTCCTTGGCGAGAGTGGTAAGCCACAGCGACAGCTTGGCCAGATCCACCGCCTTGGGGTTGCGGTCAACCCCGTACAGGCAGCGCTGGGCGACTTGGCGGCGCGCGAAGATCACCTCGTCCTCATCGGGCGGGATATCAGGCGCGACGCTGTGGGCCCGCCAGGACTCGATGAGGGCGTCTGCGAGTTGGCGGCACGCCTCCACGAGGAACGCGCCTGAGCCCATGGCCGGGTCGCACACCTTGAGATCGAGGATCTGTTTGGGGCGTAGCGGCCCTCCAGCTTCCTGCTGCAGGCGGTCGAAGATTGGTTCCAGCGCGATCCGCACGATCGGCTCGGTCAGCTCCCGCGGCGTGTAGTGCGAGCCTGAACGGCGGCGTTCTTCACTGGGCTGCAGCACCATGGCGCCGACGGGCACTAGGTCGGGTGTGGCGTTCTTGTCGATCACGGAATTCAGGGCAGCGTGCAGCGCATCGATCGTGCCGCCTGCCTGGGGATCGATCTGCTGGACATCCTTGCTGACGCCGGCCGTGAGCTTGCGGTCAGTGCGGTCCCGGAGCCACTTGGCCCGTTTGGTCGGGGCCTCGGCCAGCAGTTCCTCCACGTTGATCGTGGCCGGGGCGCCGTGCTTCTTGGCGGCCTTGATGGCGATGCTCTGACCGGCTGCCGTCTCGAGCCGGAAGCCCATCATGGTTTCGTAGACCGAGCCGATGTGCTCCACATCCAGGGCCCGATAGGAGATCCGCTCGGCATCGAGCACGATCAGCTTCTCGAGCACGCGGTGGATGGTGCCGTCGGCCACGAGGGGCGGATCGATGCGCTCCTCAACTTGGCGCACATCTCCTCGCAGGCCGCCTCGGCCCTCTAGGAACGGGTAACGGTCGGGGTGGAACAGGTCGCCGTGCCGGGCCGACAGGCTCATGTTTGGGCCTCGGGCGCCGTCGTGGACCATGCGCCACAGCGCGAGCAACTGCGCGTAGGCGCCGTAGCGCTGGTCCATGGTGTCGGGATGCACTGCGGCGTCCTCGCGCAGCCTGTCGTACAGGCCTGACACCGAGTAGGCGCCGAGGAACACCTCGCTCTGCGGGAGCATGTCTCGCTCCTCGGCGTAGAGCAGGAAAACGAGGCGCAGCACCACGGTGAGCAGGCCGCGGTAGATTTCGTCTGGCTTGTCGACGAGTTCCCGGCCGAGAAGCTCGCCCCGCGAGGCGTCGTGGGCGGCCTGGAAGCCGCGCAGTAGCTCATAGAGCGCGTGCAGCACCTGCTCGGCGAGGCGCTCGCTGACCTCGTTCTGAAACTTGCGGCTGTCGCTCAGCAACGCGGCGAGGCGCTTGTCGGCAGGCACCGCTAGCAGCCGAGTCTCGCCGAGCAGTTCGCGCATGGCCGCGCAGATCGGCCGGCCTGCGGTCTGGAGCATGTCCGCGACCCGGAAGTCGAGCCAGCCCGAGTTCTCGCCCGGGGGAGCGGACACGAGCCGCAGTGCGGTTCCGTTGAAGATCAGCCCGGCCGGGGCGCGGGTGTGGCGCAGCAGGCGCTCCATGCGGCCGTGGGCTGACAGCTCCAAGCCACCTGCGGCCGTGCCGTCGAAGCTCTTGCCGGTGTCGATGACACTCACGAGCAGCTGCCACGGCGACGGCTCGTCCTTGTCGCTTTCTGCCTCGATCGCTTCGGGCGCCGGCTCCGGCAGCGGGCTTCTCAGCGGCTCGGCACGGACCGCGACGTCAGGACGGAAGGTGCCTCCGCCCTCGGGCAGCTGCACCGCCAGTTGGTCCGGGATCGGAGCGTCCGATGTGCCTGCGTAGCCCTTCGGCGAGAAGCTCCAGCCCAGAACCGACTCGGCGAAGGCGCGGAAGTCCGGCAGACGTGGCCCGGCTGCCGCCGGACCGTGGTCGACACCGTCGTCTTCGACCCATTCCCGCAACAGGCGCTGGCCCTCGGCGTCTCGGCGGTTCAGGATCACGCCGGCTCGCACCAGCGCCGGCGCTGACACCACCAAGCCGGTGGGGCGAACGAAGCCGATCCACTCCAAGTGGGCGGCTACCTGCGGATCGAGCCTTGCCATCAGTTCGACTCCGGCCATAGATAGACGAGCCCGACCGGCTCTACCCGCTGCACCTTCACCTCGTAGAACTCCCGCACCCGGGCCGGCTCTCGTTCCAAGTCCTGCTCGAACTGTTGAAGGCGCGTGCGCCAGTGCCGCATGTTGGCGTCGAGCTGCTTCGTGTCCTCGCCCAACTGGCGAGCAACAGGGCCCTGGAAGTCCAGCAGCAGCTGCGTGTAATCGCGCTTGTGGCGGGCGAGTTCGGCTTCGACCTGG
This sequence comes from Acidimicrobiales bacterium, assembly GCA_965116865.1. Taxonomy (GTDB): domain Bacteria; phylum Actinomycetota; class Acidimicrobiia; order Acidimicrobiales; family Aldehydirespiratoraceae; genus Aldehydirespirator. The sequence goes on from OZ220727.1 coordinate 2,820,197, forward strand.
TCGCGGTGACGTTCCAGCGTGTCGCGCAGTGCCCGCTCCTCACGCTCGCCGCGCTGGGCCAGCATCTGTTTCGCGGACGCGGCGTGCTCGGCGGCTCGCGGCTCGAGCTGCGGCCGAAGATCCTCGATGTCTTGGGCAGCGGCCGTCATGAGACGCTGCTGGACGACCTCGTTCGGAACCCGGCTGCTTGCATTCAGCGACTCCTCCAGCAGGTCCATCGTGAGAGTCTCGGCGTCACGCGCGTATGCCCTCAAGGGCTCGCTGCGGGCGGCCGGATCGCGCCACCGGGCCGCCACCGGCACAATCTCCTCGTGCAGGCGCTCGGCACCGCGGCCATACAGCGACAGGCGTCCCAACAAGATCACACGGGGGATCGAGTCCCGCGACTGGGCCAGGCAGGCCCGCGACAGGTCGTGGTAGACGAATCCCTGAGCCCGGAAGCGGGAAAGCAGCCGCTGGGCCACCCGCTGCTCCAGGTGCAGATGCACGGTCTCCTCGTCGAGCCGTCCGGCGTCCTCGAATACCACCGGACGGATGGGAGCGTCGCGTCGCCACTCGGGCAGCTTCTGGTCGAGCTTGCGCGGCACGCGCAGCGAGTCCAGCGTGGAAGTCCAGCTCGGGTCGGTGGCGGAGCGCTGCTCCAACGGTGGGAACGTCCACATCGGGCGGCCCTCGTCGTCGGTTCCGGCCACCAGCGTCGGCGCGCCCAGCAGCTCCAGCGAGCAGTCGATGGCGTCGCGGAACGGCACCGGTGAGAAACCCGCCCACTTGCGGGATCGGTCGAGCAGGTTCTGGCACGCCTCGATCTGTGATTCCAGATTCTGGGCCCGCTCGCGAGCCTGTTCGAGTTCCTCCTCGGTGGCCCGTCGCCTGTCGTCATCCAGCGACTCGGCCTCGATCTCGCTTCTGAGGGCATCGGCGTCGCGGTGGCGGATTCCCTCCGACAGCATCCGGCGCTCTACGGAGTCGTCGATCACCTGCGAGAGGCTGCCCAGCTCCCGCTTGATGGTCTCCGTCTTGGTGACCAGGACCTCCAGGACCCGGTCCTCGGTCCGCTGGGGCAGGACGAAGTAGTGGCAGTTGACCTGGGCCGCGGGCTGCAGTTTGCGGTCGATGCGACCGTTGCGCTGCTCGATGCGGCCGGGGTTCCACGGCAGGTCGAAGTGGAACAGGTCCGAGCAGTGCGCCTGCAGGTTCAGTCCCTCACGGGCTGCGTCGGTGGCGATGAGGATGCGCAGCGGCTCCTGGGCTGGGTCGGCATTGAAGCGCCGCTGCACCTCGCGCCGTCGGGCCCTGCTGGTGAGGCCGTCGATGATGTCGATGCGCTCCTCGGCCCGGTCGGTGTCCTCGATCGCCTGTTCCAGGATCGACTTGAGATAGCGCTTGGTGCCCTCGCGGTTTTCCGTGAAGATCAGCACCCGGCGCTCGGTCCACGTCGGCGGCGACCCGGCCGCGGGCTGGCCGAAGGCGGGTAACTCCGGGCACTGGTGCCGTCTGATCCATTCGATGAGACGGAGCGTCTTGGCGTCGGGGAGATAGCGGGCATCCTCTGCGATCTTCTCCATCCGGTCTAGGAGGCGCTGCTCGTGGGCCCACGCGGCCGCTTCGGGGTCGACAGCCGGCTGGGATGCGGCGTCGATCTGTGCGATCTGGGCCTCCTCGTCGGCATCGGCCTCGTCGGAGGTCCACCCGGCGCGCTCATCGTCGGCGTCGACCGGCCTGAGGAAGCCGGTCGCCTGCTCGTCGTCGGCGTACAACGCCGGATGCGGGTCGCTTGCTGGCTCATGAGCCTTGTCCCAATGGCGCTGGACCGTCTCACGATGCTTCGTGAGGCTGCGCGCGAACGCCTCGATCGACGACAGGAGTCGCTGCTGCAGGCCGACGACCATGAGCCCGGCCGCGAAGCGGACTCTGGCGGACTCCGACGAGTAGCGCTGGTCGCGGGCGGTTCGATACTCGTCGAGCAGCCTCGACAGGGCCAGCTCCGGGGCGTCCTCGGGCAGCCCGTCAATCTTGACACGCACGACGTTGCGCTCCGGGAACCCGCCCCGGATCGAGCGGAGATCCTCTTTGATGCGGCGCACCATTACCGGCTCGAGGTCGGTCTTGGCCCGCACCTTCACGCCTCGGGTGAACCGGTACGGGTCGAGTAGCTCCAGTAGCGTCGAGAAGCTGTTGGAGTGGCCGTTGTGGGGGGTGGCCGACAGGAACAGGCGATGCTCGAACCGGTGAGCCAGATCGCGCACCGCTCTGGTGATCTTGGTCTCGATGCCGTAGCGGCCCCCCGACGACGGCGCAGCATGGTGCGCCTCGTCGAGGATCAGCAGGCTGCCGGGCCTGGCCTCGCCGAGCCATTCGCTCATCGGGTCGGTGTAGGCGGGGTCGATCAGCAGGTTGTGCGACACCAGGAACCGGCTGTGCGTGCGCCACGGGTTGACCCCGAAACCCCGCTCGCGGCGCATCCGCGACACGTAGGCGCGGTCGAGGACTTCGAACACGAGACCGAAGCGCTCCTCCATCTCGCCCCGCCACTGCTCCAGCATCGACGGCGGCGCGGCCACCACGATCGACTTAGCCTTGCGGCGAAGCAGCAACTCGCGGGCGATCAGACCGGCCTCGATGGTCTTGCCGAGGCCCGTGTCGTCGGCGATGAGCAGGTTGACCCGCGGCAGCGCCAGCGCCTTGCGCAGAGGCTCCATCTGGTAGGCGTCGATCGTGATGCCAGCCCTGAACGGTGCCTGGAACAGCCGCGAGTCGGTGGCCGTGGTGCAGTTCCAGCGCAGCGTGTTCAAGAACGCGGCGAACAGCCGCGGCGAGTCGAGGCCCTTTGACGCCAAGTCGGCCCAGCCCTCGTCGGTGAGGATCCACCGGTCCGGCTCGTACTCCCAGAACACCTCCAACGACTGGCCCTGGTTGTCATCGTCCACGCACGCCAGTCCGACTAGTGCGGACTCGCCCAGCACCTGCGACTCGGCCACCTCCTCCACGATCCATCGCCGAGACCGCACCTGCACCAGCTCGCCCACACCCGGTAGCCGTTCCGGCAGCACCACAGGTGCAATGGCACTCACCCGCACTGCTCCCTTATGGCGGAATCCTCAGCGAGCATGTCCTCGAGGCGGTGCTCAGAGTCCAGGGGTGATGACGCCAGCTGGTTCGGCCCATCGTTGGTCATTCGCCAAATTGCCATCTCAACAGCCATGAGTCCCTCTCTTTGACACGGCAAATGATGCCACCGTCGAGTGACACTCGCCGTGGTTGGGCTTCGATCAGGGAAATCGCTGATCTCTCCAGCTAAGTGGTAGGTCAGCCGTGTCATACCCCCGTTGTACGGTCGGGGCACGAAGAAGGAGGTGATGAAGCATGAGCAAGTCCAAGCATTCGCCCAGGGTGTCGAAGGCGGGCAAGACGTTGGCTAGCCCCAAGAGCACACAGGCGCAGAAGTCGAAGGCGGGCAAGACCTTGCAGGGCCACAAGGAGAAGAAGAGCCTTCGCGGATTCGTGGGGAGCGGGGTGGTTGAGGGTCCCTGAGTAGGGGTCGGGGCCCTGCTGGGATCGGTGATGTGCACGTCAGCGATCCAGGAGGGCCTCGATGGCTTCCGATGTTGTGCGGGTGCGGCTGCACCTGCGCCGGGTCCGTGTGTTCGCGGTGGCGGTGGACACGCCGAGCGAGCTGGTTGTGGAGGTCGGGTCGGCTGTGAGGCGGCCGGGGTGCCCGGCGTGCGGGTTCTGTTGCGCTCGGGTGCATGACATCCGGCGTCGCGAGATCCGCGACCTGGAGGTGTCGGGACGTCACACGACGCTGGTGTGGATGCGGCGGCGGTTCTCGTGGGGCAACTGCGGCGAGCGTTTCTTGGAGGACCGCCCAGCCTTCGAGGGACGCCTGGCGCGGCGGCTGGTGGCCGACGCCGAGGTGATGACAACCAGCGCGGCGGCGCGCTGTCATGGGCTCGGCTGGCATCTGGTGGTGGCGCTGGTGGAGTCTTGGTCGGATCTGGTGGTCGAGCACCGGCGCAGCCGTCGCTGGCGGGTGCTGTTGGTCGATGAGGCCTCCATGCGCCGCCGGCACCGCTACGTGAGCGTGATCGTCAACGGCGACACCGGCCGCGCCCTGGCCATGGTCGAGCACCGCAGCGCGGCTGCGCTCAGCGGGTTCTTCATCGCGCAGCGCCGGCGCTGGTGTCGAGGCGTCCAGGTCGTGGCCACGGACGGCTCCGGGGCTTGCAGGTCCGCCATCGACGCCCGCTTGGGCCATGCCCGCCACGTGCTGGAGCGGTTCCACGTCATCAGATGGTTCTCAGCGGGGCTCACCCAGGCTCGCCGCGACATCCAGCGACGCCGGCCACCCGGTGCCAAGCCCGTCTTTGAGCCCGAGGTGTTCAGAGCCAGATTCGCTCTGCTGCGCCGCGCCGACACCCTCACCGACGCCGACCGGGCCCGCCTCGAGGGCCTCTTCGACGCGCGCCCACGGCTCAGGTGAACTCGTGGCGGATGTCGCAGAGACAGTGGTACTCTTCGACGCGCGCCCACGGCTCAGGTCGGGCTGGCAGGCCCTACAGGAACTCCACGGCCTCTACCTCGCCGGCGACCACCACAGCGCCCTCGAAGCGCTCGGACGGTTCCGCGACCTCTACGAGACCGCAGAGCTGCCCGAGTCCCACGACATCGTCGACACCATCATTGCCCGCTCCGACGAGATCCTCGCCCAACACCACACCGACCGGGCCTCCAACGGACGCATCGAGGGCACCAACAACCCGCTGCAAGTACTGCGGCGCACCGCACACGGCTTCACCAACCCCACCAACTTCGAAGCCCGCGGCCTGCTGACAACGTGACCAGCCCACCGGTGCCAGCAACCCCTCATCCCACGTTTACGCGAAGGGCCTACTGTCTACGTGTCTCAGACATGGCATCTCCTGTTAGACGATGCCTCCAAGATCAGGGGGGATGCTCACGGGCGCAGCAGTGCTGGACGACCGGGAAGTAGCAGTCCCCCACCGTCGGTCAGGGTCGGGCGAGGATCCACTCGTAGGCGGGCTGGGCCTCGACGTCGGCGGGCCAGGTTGCGGGCAGGCCGCGGCGGTTCCGGGTCAGGAGGCGCTTGGTCGCCGACGGGAACATGCGGCCCGCCTCCTCCAGCGCTCGGAGCTCCCGTGCCGCGGTCTTGCCGCTGGACGCGTCGTCGCATACTCGGATCAATTCGACCGCGCCGTCGTCGGTGCGGGCGAGGAAGTCCACTTCATGGCCTTCGCGGGTCCGAACGTAGGTCGCCTCGCAGCGTCGCCGTTCCAGCTCGACCAGCACCGCGGTCTCCAGCGCGTGGCCCCGGTTGGCCGCGCCGAGGCGGTCGAACACGCCTATCAGCCCCGCGTCGACGGGATAGGCCTTGCGGGGGTTCACCATCCGCTGCCGCTCCGAGCGGGACTCCATCCACACCGTCCGCACCAGGAAGCAGTCCTTGAGATGCGCCAGGTACTGATGGACGGTGTCGCGGGCCATGGCTATGCCCTGGGAGCGGATGGCCCGGTGGAACTTCTCGACGCTGAACAGCGAACCCGCGTTGGCGAGGAGGTGCCTCGACAACCAGCGCAAGCCGGCCACGTTGCTGACCCGGTGGCGGTCGATGACGTCGCGGAACACGGCCACGTCGACGTAGTCGCGCAGCAGATGCCCTCGCAGCGAGTCGTCCAGCCCCTGAGCCTCGGGGAATCCCCCTGAAGCCAGCCAGAGATCGAACGACGCCTCGATCCGGGCCCGCTCCGCCCTGCCCATGTCCGAGGGGGCGGTGGGCACGAACTCGCCCGCGTGCACGAGCGCCTCGTCGAACCCGAACGGAAAGATGAGGACCGGCCAGGCCCGTCCCCGCAGGGCGGTAGCGACCTCCCCGGAGAGCAGCGCGGCCGACGAGCCCGACACGTACACGTGCGCGCTGCCGGTGTCCAGCAGGCGCCGGACGAGCCGCTCCCAGCCGGGCACCACCTGCACCTCGTCGAGGAACCACGCCACCGGCCCGTCCGAGCCCGAGGCCATCTGCTGGTCGGTGTAATCGTCGATGAACTCGCCCAGTGACAGAGCTCCCACGCCGACCAGGCGCTCGTCCTCGAGGGTGAGCATCGGCAACAGCCGCGCCGACGTCCCCGCCGCAGCCTGCTCGGCCCTCACCTGTTGCATGAAGGTAGTCTTGCCGGCCCGGCGCATCCCGATCACCGCGGTCGCCTTGCCGGCGAAATGCACGAGCCCCGGCACGCGGCGCGGGATCGACGGCTCTCGCCGCAGCCGAGGCCGCGGCTCAGCCTGGTCGTGGAACACCCGCCACAGCGCCGATACGGCTCCAGACGAGTCCTCCATGTCTCTCCCTCCCAAAGGGAGAATATACCAGACTATTATCCCTCTTAAAGGGAGAACTTAGAGGGCCAGCCGGGTGCCGTCCGCCCGCCTGACGACCAGCGTGAAATCGCTCACAGCGCCGCTCCCTTCGCCCCAGCCAGACGGCCTTGCCTCCTGACAGTCACGGCCGCACCGTAGCCGCTGGCTGCGACATCCCAGCCCTCTGCGCCGTGCCTTGCCCCCGCCGCTGGGGCTTCTGCACGGCCTGGCCTCGGGCGCTCACCAGCCGAGGGTGTCGTCCCTCCCGAGGTCCCGGCTCGTGCGGACCCTGGCGCCCGTGCGGAGCTCATAGCCGGCGAGGGTGTCTCCGGCCAACCCCGCAATGCGCCGGGCCCGGGTCACCTGCTCGACGCCGGGGGCCAAGGTGTCTAGCTCCTCGGCAGCGACGGCCGCCACGGCGATAGCGGCCTGCGCTATGCGGGGCGCCATCGCCGCGACCGCGTCCAGGTCGATGTCGGGACGGTCGGCGACGTAGGTGCCGGCCTCGCGCCAGATAGTCAGATCGCCGTAAGGGGCGTCGCCGTCGCCGAGGGTGTTGTCCTGCAGGCCGCTCAGCGTCGTGCGCACGTCGTCGGCGCGGTCGCCAGCGAGTGGCACCAACAGGTCGATGCGGTGCTTGTGTGGCGCTGGGGCGCCTTGAGCGGCCGCGAGGGCCTTCAGGGCGGCCTCCACAGCCATCGCACCCGACGAGCACACATCGATCAGCCGCCAACGGGTCACGTGGTCGTCCTCGGGCTCAAGGAACTCCCACTCGTCGGGGCGCATCGAGCGCGTCATGGTCGTGAGGGCCTTGCTGGCCTCGTCGAGGCGGCCCAGGGCCTCATCGGTGTTGTTGTCGGGCAAACCGATCTCCTTATCCCACCGCACCGTCCCAGCTGGGCGGTCCACCAGCACCAACGCAGCCGGTACGATCCCGGCCTCAAACGACGCCGAGACTTCCCGAGTGCGGCGGCGCCACTCGGCCCGGTCGGTGACAAACACCTCCACCTGGCTCTCCACCACACTCGCGGCGGCCTCACACAACGCGCTGCGGATACGGCGCCGCTCCGAGTAGTCGATGTCATCGAAGATCGCCACCAGGTCGATGTCGCTGTCAGCAGTGGCCCGGCCGCGGGCCACCGACCCGAACAACAGCACCCGACTCGCTCCGGCCGCGGCCAGACGGTCCGCGGCCCGCTGCGCCTCGCGGGCAGTCGGTGCCTGTGCTGTCGAGGTGGTGGCCACGACCCACAGCGTACAACCCGTCACCGCGGTCAGCCCTTGTAGCCCTCGCTGCAGATGCCCTCTGAGGACGCTTTTGACGTCTCAACCAGGGCGGTCCACTCCTACTTGCAACAACACGCCGTGGCGTCCCGAACCGGAGCCGGCGGCTCCAGCCGGATAGAGGTGCCAGACGGGGCGCCGGTCATAAGGAACGAACACCGCACCAGCCGCGCGGGCGACCCTCAGCTTCACGCGCACCTGCTGTTTCAAAACCGAGTGCTGTGCGCCGACGGTATCTGGCGAACCCTCGACGGGCGGCTGCTGTACGCGCACGCCATGCCAGCGAGCCTGTACGGGGCTGCGGTGTTGCGCGCCGAACTCTCGCACCGGCTGGGCTGGCACTGGGACCGCGTCGGGTCAAACCTGCACGCGGAGATCGCCGGCAACGACGAACGGCTCTCACAGATGTGGTCCCAACGCAAGCGGGAAGTCACCCGCGAGGCCCAGCGACTCGTGCGTGCCTTCGAGGACAAGTACAAGAAGGAACCCACCATCTCCCAGCGCTTCGCGATGTGGGACCAAGCAGCGGTGCGGACCCGCTCCGCCAAAGACGTCGACGCGGTGGGCGACAACCCCCACCACCGTTGGCGCTCTGAGGCCTCCACTCTGGGCATCGAGGCCGACGAACTGATCGGCTCGTACCCGACAGCGGACCGAGTCGAGCCCGACACCTACGACCGGCCCGAAGTCGTCATCGACAGCGGACCGAGTCGAGCCCGACACCTACGACCGGCCCGAAGTCGTCATCGACAGCGGTGAGGTCTTTGTCGCCGAGGCCGTCTTCGAGCATCTCATGGCCACCGTCGAGGACATGTCGGCCTCGCTCAGCGACGCCGATGTCGACAAGGCCGTCTTCTCCGCCGTCACCGCCAGCGGCGCGCTGGCCGCCGTCGCCGGCCAGAACCCCACTTCGATGGTCGACCAGCTCGCCGCGGCTCGTCGCCGCCTACCAGCGCAGCGAGCACACCGGCACCGTCGGCACATCGGCCCGCCTGGCCGCCCTTGTCGTGGCGGTGGCCGATCCACCGCCACGACGCGAACTCGAAGCCTCGCCCGCCGTCGAAGCCTCAACAGCCTCCCTCAGCGCCAGCGACATGGAGTGGGCCCGCAGCGTTCGTCGCGACCTGCTGCACCGGCGTGCTGCTGTGTGGTCGCCGGTCCTGGACGAACTCGAAGCCCGCCGCGAGGTCCTGCGCCAAGCCGCCAAGGACGCCATCGACACGACCGAGCTTCCCTGGGCAGTCTCCGGCGACACGCTCGTCACCCACGACCGGGCCCTATGGCGGGCACGGTGTCTGCTCTGGCTCGACTCCGACGCAACCGACAACGGCCTCGCCTGTATGGACCGCGTCGCTCCCGCCTATTCGCTCGGCCTCTTAGAGGCCGCGCGGATTGACCATCCACGGGTCGTCTGGTTGTCCCGACTGGAATGTCGGGTGTCCTGTCAACGAAGGGAGGCTGGGCAACAAGTCACGGTCTGCCTGTTGTCGTGATGAATAGCGATCCAGACCCTGACCGTTACACCATGCTCGACGGATCGGGCGCCGAACTCGTATCTGATCTTGCCACCGCCGCGTACCAAGCGGTCTGGGCTGCTCTTGAGCACAGGTGCGGCCCAGCGTCGGTGCGCAAGCTCATGTTGCTATCGGGAGGCCTTGACTCGGCGGCGGTCGCGGCTCTGGAACGACCGGCACGCGCCCTGTTCGTCGACTATGGACAGGTGTCCGCAGAAGCCGAACGCGAGGCGTCGAACGCGGTCGCGCAGCATCTTCATCTGGAGCTTGACAAGTTGAACATCGACCTAGGTGCCGTCGGTTCCGGTCTCCTAGCCGGCAGCGGACAACCCGACGCTGCACCGACCTCGGAGTGGTACCCGTTTGGAAACCAGCAGCTTGCGACCATCGCTGCGGCCCACGCCCTCAAGCGCGGCCTCGGCGCGGTCGTGCTAGGGACAGTTGCTGGAGACGGCGATCGTCACGCCGACAGCACACCGGGATTCATTTCCACCCTCGACATGCTGGTACGGCGTCAAGAGGGAGGGGTTCGAGTTCTGGCACCCCACATCAACGCACTCCCTCACGAGCTGCTGGCGCTGAGCGGACTGACCGACGAGGTGATCAACCGGACGCACTCTTGTCACGCTGGCAACCTCCCTTGCGGCGAGTGCCCCGGCTGTCTCCGCCGAAGCGAGGTCCTGGCCCGAGCATCACTACTCCCATCGATATGACCTCTTCACCGGAACGGGTCGCGTTGATGGCGATCCAGCCGCGATTCGCTACGGCGATCCTCGATGGTTCCAAGAGCGTGGAGTTCCGCAAGCGTCCTCTCGCGGCCGATATCAGGAGGGTCTTGATCTACACGACGCGGCCGGTGGGATCGGTTGAAGGTGAGTACGACGTCGTCGGGCAGGTCGTCGGAACGCCTGATGAGTTGTGGCAACGCTTCGCAGCCGTCGCAGGGATGGGTCGCAGCGAGTTCTTCGACTACTTCGTGGGGAGCGCGAAGGCCGTGGGAATCGTGATCGGCCACTTCGAACGGTACGAGCAGCCTCGGCTGCTAGAGGACGTGGATCCAGGATCGCGCCCACCTCAGAGCGTCAAGTACCTACGGGCCGGCGTCGGTGATCGTGTCCCCCGGCTGAGCCGTCGCACGCCGGGGCTACTCTGATCGTCGTGGCCACCTCCTCACCGCCATCCACGGATTCCGGCACCCTCGCCTACTTGGGTCGTGGCATCTACGACATCAACGAGGTTGCACGCCTGATCCAGAGTGGTCGAACACGGGTTGAAGGGTGGACCCGCCCCCACAGAGACAAGCCGCCGCTGCTCTCCGGGGAACTAGACGGATTGTTCAGCTTTTGGGACCTACTCAGCCTGAGGGTCATTGCCGAACTAGTCAGAAGGAGAGTGCCACGCGACCACATCGCTAGAGGCGCCGAGCACCTCGCGGAGACTCTCGGCACCAATCGTCCGTTCGCCCACAGGGATCTCGTCACGGTCGGCGTGGGGTTTTTTGCAAAGATCGCCGACGACTGGGAGGACGCTGGACTGCGGGGCCAGCTGGCCTTCCAGCACGTGATAGACCCCCTGCTTGAGCCGATCACGTTCGACGACACGAACATGGCCTCAATCTGGAGGCCTCAGGAGGGCGTCTGGATCAACCCCGCGGTACAAGCAGGGACTCCCTGCGTGGACGGCACCAGAGTGCCGACGCATCAACTCGCAAGTCTGCTGGGACTTGACGAGTTGAATGACGAGGACCTCGCAGACGTGTGCGATGACTACCGGCTCACCGTCGACCAGGTCCGGGCAGCCATTCGCTACGAACTCGTCTTGGCGGCCTGAGCCCGGGTGCCTCGGGAATGCGGGCGGGCCGAAGCCTTCGGCTGTTGTTCGACGAGAACCTCCCGTGGAGAAAGGCGGCGTGTTTGACGCGTTTGACGGGGTTGTTGGCGGCCTCGGTGGGAGCGTTGGTGGCTCGGGCCCGGTGCCGGTTCGAGGTGGGGTGGCGCCAGCGCCACAGGGTGCGGCCCAGTCGGTTGGGCTCTGTGGGCATGCCGGGGTCCTGCAGGTCCGAGGCGAGTTGGGCGACGGTCGCCGCGCCGGTCTCGGCGTCGGTGATGTCATAGATGCTTCTGAGGGTCTCTTCAGCGGTGCCGGGCGTCTTTGGCCTCGCTGTGGGGGTCGTCGGCGTCGAGCAGGCCCCGCAGCCGGGCCCGTCCGGCGTCGGTGATCGTCTCTGACGCCGAGACCAGCAGCTTGCGGGCCCGATACAGCGGGTCGTGCTTGTGGCCACGATGCCCGAGGGTCTGGTTCTGGACTCTGCGGCGGACCTCGTCGAGGGCGGTGTTGCCCAACCGCACCACATGGAAGGCGTCCGCGACCTGGCCGGCATCAGCCAGCGCGGCGTCGAACGCGGCCCGGTATGGCCCCGACAGGTCCAGCACCCCCCAGCGGATCTGCTCCAGCCATCCGCGGGGACGCGCCAGCAGCCACTGGGCGGGCGCCTTGGCGCTGCGGCCTGGCACTACGCCAAGCAGCTGGCCCCGGCCTGCGTCGACGATGCCGGTGGCCCAGGCCTTGGTCCGGAACCTGCCGCGGCGCCACAGCAGGATCTCGTCGAGGCCCAGCGCGCACACATCGCCGACCCTTTCGGTGTCGGCATCGATCAGCGCCTCACCCCAGCGGCGCACCGAGACGTTCACCGGATGCCAGCTGCACCCCAGCTCTTTGGCGATGCCGCTGTGGGGCTGCCCTCGGCCCGACCGGCGCGTCGCCCAGCGCCCCGCTTTTGTGGTCAGCTCCTCGCGCGCCGGCGCGATATCGGGGTCCTGCTCGGTGACGGTCCCCGCCCCACAGCGCCGGCCTCAGGAGTCTGCATCACCCCGACGGTGTGGGCGGGTCCTGCTCGGTGACGGTCCCCGCCCCACAGCGCGGCTGACCGCAGCGCCACCGGCGCTTGTGCCGCACCAGCCGCGCCGCCCGCCCGAACGCACCCAGATCCACCAACTCGACCCGGCGCACGCCATGGGACCACAACAGCCCGCCACAGCCCACACAGGGCGGCCGCGGCGCCCGCCGACAGATATGCACCCGCAACAGCGCGCCCGCCCCGTCGCCGACGCCGAGCACCTCGACATCGCCCAGCCCCACCAGCAACTCACAGACACGCGTAGGGTCGCACTCCACAGGGATCCTCCAAGTTCTCGGTTGCCTGTCAGCGCCGATTCTGGGGGATCCCTCGCGTTCAGCCGCGGACAGCCACCGCCCTCACCCCACCCTCAAACGCGAAGAGTCAGATATCTACGCGCTCAATACCCGCGCGAACTTGGCGGGAGTGTCCGTAGCCAGGACAACCTGCGGCATGGCATCGCATGTGTCCATCTATGTGATCCGGTTCTGGCGATACCGACCTTGGCTTGGTGTTGCTGGTCGTGCAGTTCGACGCGGAGCACTCATAGACCTGGCAGAGGCGCTGGGCTAGAGACCGAGTGCGTTGCGCAGAATCTCGTCGATGGCGTGGCGGCCCAGCGTGTCGAGCCGTCCGAGCCTCTCGACGAGGCGGTCGGTCGATACGGCTCGCACCTGCTCGACCTGGAACGCTGTCTCGGTGGCCAGACCGTTGCCGCGGTCGGGCGGGAGAACTACATGAAGCGGGATCCGGCGGATGGTGGACGTTCCGGGAACGACGATGACCATCCTCAGGTTCGGATGGTGCAACCGGTCGTCGGACACGATGGCCGCCGGCCGGAGGAAGGCCTGTTCAGGATCCTGCGGATCGGCGCCGAAGTCGACGAACCAAACATCGCCGCGACTCAGCCGACCCTCACCGGTCATCGAGGCCGTCCGCAGACGCGGCGTCCAGTCTCCGGCTCTCAGCCCGATATGACGCTGCCTCGGCGTCGTTCAACCCGTCGAGTGCGTCGCTAACCGACAACCACCACTCCTCACGGCTGAGCCGGTGCACAGCGTCGGTCACGACGTCCAACATCGTCGTGCCTCGCTGCTTGGCCAACCGAGATATCTCGTCCCTCAACTCAGTGGGAACCCGCAAAGTAGTAGTCTGGGAAAGCGCCATATTTGTAGCCTAGCAAGGCTACAACAACCTCAGGCGCGGCATATCCCAACCGTGTCAACAAGCATCTGGAACGCGCTCAACTATCGATCGGCTATTCCAGCGTGGTGTCGGTCCATCGGACGACGCCAGGCGACGCGACATGGTAGGGGCTCCAGCAGTCGACGGTGCCGTCGGGGCGCAGTCCGCAGGAGTGCCAGTCGCCGGTGGAGAACGCCGCGAGGGTTCCGGGCAACTCCGCCACGAAGTCGACGGGAAGCCATCCCCAGCAGAACACCGCGCCGCTGGTGTGCAGGCCGCACGAGTAGCCCCGGCCGTTGGAGACACTTCTGAACGGCCCCTCCACGGTGCGGGCCGGCAACGTGCTGGAGCAGATGGGAGTCCGGCCGTTGGAGACACTTCTGAACGGCCCCTCCACCTTGTATGACGTCGTGCCGCCGTACCAGTCGGCGTTCAACTCGGCGACCCAGCCCCAGCAGTAGATGTCGCCGCTGGAGTGCCCGTGGCATGGCCGAGATGGGCATGATCCCGTAGGCCCGCGGCACGTTGACGTCCTTTAAGGGGCTGCGCGGATAGGAGTGAGTCCGTCGTGTCGCTGCGGTGTCATTCCCGCTCTTGTTCGCTGCGCTCACGGGCCGCTCGGGCCACGGCCTCGCCTGTATGGGCCGCGTCGCTCCCGCCTATTCGCTCGGCCTCTAAGTACGTAATGTACACTTATCTCGGCCAATCGGGAGACGCATGGTGCAGTACCTCTCCTACACCGACACACGCAGCCACCTCCGCGAGGTCCTCGACACCGCGGCAGCGGGACTGCCGATCGGCATCCGGCGCCACGACACGCTCGTCGCCCTGGTCGAGAGCAAGAGACTTCGAGAGATCCTGATGGACTCCCGGCGGCTGCGCCGACCAGAAGCGGTGGCTGAGGCAGGGGGCTGGTCTGTGTTCCTGCCGGGAACGCCGGTCGCCGCCGACGGTGCCGACCTCGACGAGGCCGTCGACGAGTTCGTCTCCGCGCTGCGTGAGTACGCGGAAGACTGGCAGGCGCGGCTCCGGTTCGCCCCGAACCACCAGCAACATTGGCCGCTCGTGCAACTCGTCTCGCTCGCCTCCGACGCCGACCTCGTCGAATGGACCCGCGGCAGCGGGCCGTGAAATACCCGGCGCCCACGCGACGAGACCACCTGCGCTTCTGCGAGATCGAAGGATGGACCGTCGTCCGGTCCGGCACCGGGAAGCGTTCCACCCACCACGAGACCTACGAGCTCGAACTCCCCGACGGCCGCATCCTGCGAACCCGCGTATCCCGTCCGCCGGACCGCACCGGCTATGGCGCGGCCCTCTGGTCGCATATCCTGCGCGGCCAGCTCCAGACGAGCCCCGAGGAGTTCTGGCAATGCGTGCGAACGGGCGGACCGCCCGCCCGGAGCGCGCGGCCGGCGCCGCAGGACACCATCCCGGCCGACTTGGCCCATCTGCTCAAAGAACGGGTCGGCCTCACCGACGAGCAACTCGCCGATATGAGCCGGCAAACAGCGGTCGAGCGGGCGCAGCGGTACTGGACGACCGGGAAGTAGCAGCCCCACCATCACGCGGTCATCTCGGACGTCCTGTCATGCATCAGTGAATTGGTGTATGTCGACGTTGAGAAGCTGGCGGCCATCACGCGGTCATCTCAGACGTCATGTCATGCATCAGGTGGGCATAATGTCCCCCTAGCATCGGACAAATTGTCTTGTATGGGCTGGACAAATTGTATTCTATGGCTGGCTCAAGGTAGGATTCGGTCGTGGCGTTCTACGGATCGAGGGTCGTCGACGATCAGATCGACACGCTCTTCGGGGAACTTCCCGCGATCAGCCTCGAAGGCGCACGCGGCGTGGGCAAGACCACGACGGCGCGCCGGCGGGCTGCGACCTTCCTGGCGCTCGACGACGCGCCCGCGCTGGAGGTGCTCCAAGCCGACCCGCACCTGGTCGGCGCTTACCCGCCGCCGGTGGTGATAGACGAATGGCAGCGCCTCCCCGCGGTGTTCGACGCTGTGAGACGGGCCGTGGACGACGACCGCTCCCCGGGGCGGTTCCTCATCACCGGCTCGACCTCGCCCAAGCGGCCTCCGACCCACACCGGGGCGGGCCGTATCGTCACGCTGCGAATGAGGCCGCTCAGCCTGTGCGAACGCTGGGACGCGTCCCGTTTCGCCGGGCCCACGGTGAGCCTCGCCGGCCTGCTCGCCGGTGACCGAGCCCCAATAGACGGCCGCACCGAGGCCCGGCTCTCCGACTACGTCGCGGAGATCGCCGCGGGCGGCTTCCCCGGCCTGAGGGGCCTGTCGCCGACCGCTGCGTCCGAAGCGCTGCACGGCTACGTCGACAGGATCATCGACCGCGACGTCCCCGAGGCGGGCCACGATCTTCGCAACCCGAGCGCGCTGCGTCGATGGCTCACCGCATACGCCGCCGCCACGTCCACCACCGCCTCCTACGAGCGCATCCGCGACGCCGCCACCGGCGGGCACGGCGACAAGCCCAGCCGCACCGCCACGACCCCCTACATCGATGCGCTCGAAAGGCTTCACATACTCGAGCCGCTTCCCGGCTGGAGCCCGACGCGCAACCCCATGGCCAAGCTCACCAGCAGCCCCAAGCACCACCTGGTCGATCCCGCGCTGGCCGTCGCGCTGCTGGGAACAGACGCCGCGGCGATGCTGCGCGGCGACCCGCCGGGAGATCACGCGCCTGCCGACCGGGCACTGCTCGGCGGCCTGTTCGAATCGCTGGTCGCGCTCAACCTGCGGGTCTACGCCCAAGCCGCGGGGGCGTCGCTGCGCCACCTGCGCAAACGCGCCGGCGAGCGCGAGATCGACTTCATCGTCAGCGCCCGCGACGGGCGCGTCCTGGCCGTTGAGGCCAAGCTCTCGGGATCGGTCTCCGACCACGACGTGCGCCATCTCCGATGGCTGCGCCACGAACTCGGCGACGACGTTCTCGACGCCGCCGTGATAACCACCGGGCCGCAGGCCTACCGCCGGCGCGACGGCGTCGCCGTCGTCCCCGCCGCCCTGCTCGGCCCCTGACCGCCGACGCGCGCTCTAATCTCCCCATGGCAGGGAGAGGCACAATGACGTAGGGATCGCCGCACTCGTCGGGGGAACCACTCGATGACTGACCGGCTGGATCTGCCCGACCGCTGCCGCCGACAGGTCGAGGCACTGACAACGCCCAGTCCCGACCGGTCGGCGAAGTGAGCCGCGGCTGCGGCGAACGGCGATCGAGCGGGCGCTGCAGTGCTGGACGACCGGGAAGTAGCAGCCCGCGCGGTCCGCGCGGACCTTCCGCGCGGACCGGCGTCGGCGCAGCAGTACTGGACGACCGGGAAGTAGCAGTCCCCCGCCGTCGGTCAGGGTCGGGCGAGGATCCACTCGTAGGCGGGCTGGGCCTCGACGTCGGCGGGCCGCTGTGAGGGCAGGCCGCGGCGGTTCCGGGTCAGGAGGCGCTTGGTCGCCGACGGGAACATGCGGCCCGCCTCCTCCAGCGCTCGAAGCTCCCGTGCCGCGGTCTTGCCGCTGGACGCGTCGTCGCATACTCGGATCAACTCGACCGCGCCGTCGTCGGTCCGGGCAAGGAAGTCCACTTCGTGGCCCTCGTGGGTCCGAACGTAGGTCGCCTCGCAGCGTCGCCGCTCCAACTCGACCAGCACCGCGGTCTCCAGTGCGTGGCCCCGGTTGGCCTCGCCGAGAGTGAATTGTCCTTTTCAAGAGGAGAAGTTTCTGCCATGGTGCGATCCGGCGACCCCGAGGGCCTGAGCGAGCAGTCCGTCCGCGATCCGGGGCCGATACCGCCCGCGGATCGCCACCAGGAGAGGATGCTCGCCCAGCGCGCTGTCCACAAGATCAATGCATCAAATTTGAGCTGTACAATGCGTCAATATCAAACGTTGCAATGCATGGATGCTCGCCCGTGAGATTCTGCTCAAGAGCGAACGGCGCTACCTCTCAGAAAACTCCATGAGCCTGCTCCACCCCCAACGCGACAGCCTCACCACAGCCGAGCTCACAGCCGGCAACCAACCACCGAGGCTCAACCCCAAAGTCCACCACACCACGGGACGCCCCCAGCCGTGTCCCGCGGACGGTGACGAACAGCCCGTTCGGGGTGCGTTGGGCTATTCTCCGCGAGGTGGCGGGGCTGCTGTGGGGCGGGCGGCCTGGGAGGCCACCTCGGCGGCTGCGGCGGCTGCGGCGGCTGGGTCGAGGGCCCGCTCCAGCGGGTGTTTGGGCTCGGTCGGGAGCATGTCGGGGCCCAGCACGTAGTGAAGGGGCATCCCGGTTGGGATGTTCAGGGCGCCGATGGCGGCGTCGGAGATCCCGTCGAGGTGCTTGGCCAGGGCCCGGAGGCTGTTGCCGTGGGCCGACACCAGCACCGTGCGGCCTCGGCGCAGGTCGCCGACGACGGCGTCGTGCCAGTAGGGCAGCAGCCTGGCCTCCACGTCGGCGAGGCTCTCGGCGAGCGGCACGAGCCCGGGCGCGAGGCCGGCGTAGAGCGGCGAGTCGTTGGGGTTGAACTCGTTGTCGGCGTGGATGGGCGGAGGCGGGGTGTCGTAGCCCCTCCGCCAGCGCTGGAGCTGCTCGCCGCCGTGGGCTTGTCGGGTGGCCGCCTTGTCGAGGCCGGTCAGATCGCCGTAGTGGCGCTCGTTGAGCCGCCAGCTGCAGTGCACCTCCAGCGAAGCCAGGCCCAAGGCATCTAGCACGATCCTCGTCGTCTCGGTTGCTCGCCGCAGCACCGAGGTGTGGACCGCGGTGGGCAGCAGACCCGCCTCGGCCAGCATCGCGGCCGCCTTCTCAGCCTCGGCCCGTCCGGCGTCGCTCAACCCGCAGTCGAACCAGCCGGTGAAGAGGTTCTTGTCGTTCCAGGTGCTGCGGCCGTGGCGCAGCAGGATCAGGTCGTGGGCCATGACTGCCAACGTACCCGGCCCCGTCGCCACAAAGTTGATAAGGACAGACTCAAGTTTATGTTGTAACCGGGAATGAACTTTGCTATCGTGAACGTTCTAGGCCAAGCAAGACACAAGCGAAAGCAAGACACAAGCGAAAGGAAGCCTCACCATGCCGAAGGCTGTCGGTATCGATCTAGGTACCACGAACTCTGCCGTAAGCGTCCTCGAGGGCGGCGACCCCGTGGTCGTCCCCAACGCCGAGGGCTCGCGCACCACCCCGTCCGTCGTGGCCTTCAGCAACGACGGCGAGGTGCTCGTGGGCGAGGTCGCCAAGCGCCAGGCCATCACCAACCCCGACCGCACCATCCGCTCCGTGAAGCGGCACATGGGCACCTCCAAGAAGTTCAAGATCGACGACAAGAGCTACGTCGCCCAGGAGATCTCGGCCCGGGTGCTGATGAAGCTCAAGCGCGACGCCGAGGAGTACCTCGGCGACACAGTCACGCAGGCGGTCGTCACCGTGCCCGCCTACTTCGACGACGCCCAGCGCACCGCCACCCACGAGGCCGGCAAGATCGCCGGGCTCGAGGTGCTGCGCATCATCAACGAGCCCACCGCGGCCGCCCTGGCCTACGGGCTCGACAAGGAGTCCTCCGACGAGATCATCCTGGTGTTCGATCTCGGCGGCGGCACCTTCGACGTGTCGGTCCTGGAGATCGGCGACGGCGTGTTCGAGGTCAAGTCGACCAAAGGCGACCCCAAGCTCGGCGGCGACGACTGGGACGAAGCAGTGATCGACTGGCTGGTGGCGTCGTTCAAGGGCGACCACGGAGTCGACCTGTCCGCCGACGCCATGGCCATGCAGCGCCTCAAGGAGGCGGCCGAGAAAGCCAAGATCGAGCTGTCCCAGACCTCGTCCTCGCAGATCAACCTGCCCTTCGTGACCGCCACCGACAAGGGTCCGCTGCACCTCGACTACACGCTGAGCAGGGCCAAGTTCCAGGAGCTGACCTCCCACCTGCTCGACCGCTGCCGCGGGCCGTTCGAGACGGCCGTCTCCGATGCCGGCGTCTCCAAGGGCGACATCCACCACGTCGTGTTGGTGGGCGGGTCGACCCGCATGCCGGCGGTGGCCGAACTAGTCCAAGAGATGACCGGACGGGAACCCAACAAGACGGTCAACCCCGACGAGGTGGTGGCCGTCGGCGCGGCCATCCAGGCCGGCGTGCTCAAGGGCGAGGTCAAGGACGTGCTGCTGCTCGACGTGACCCCGCTGTCGCTGGGCATCGAGACCAAGGGCGGCGTGATGACCACCCTCATCGAGCGCAACACCACCATTCCCACCCGCAAGAGCGAGACGTTCACCACCGCCGAGGACGGCCAGCCGTCGGTCGAGATCCACGTGCTGCAGGGTGAGCGGCAGATGGCCGCCTACAACAAGACGCTGGGCAAGTTCCAGCTGGTCGACCTCCCGCCCGCTCCCCGGGGCATGCCCCAGATCGAGGTGTCCTTCGACATCGACGCCAACGGCATCGTCCATGTGAGCGCGCAGGACAAGGCCACCGGCAAGGAGCAGTCGATGACCATCACCGGCCAGTCGTCTCTCGACTCCGACGTGATCGATCAGATGGTGGCCGACGCCGAGGCCCACTCCGCCGAGGACCGGCAGCGTCGCGAGGAGGTCGAGATCCGCAACACGGCCGACACGCTCGTGTATCAGACCGAGCGGCTGCTCTCCGAGCAGGCCGACACGGTGTCCGACGACGAGAAGGAGACCATCAACTCCAAGCTCGCCGATCTGCGCGGCGCGTTGGAGGGCGACGACACCGAGGCGGTCAAGTCGGCCACCGAGGCGCTCATGACGGCCAGCCAGGAGTTCGGTCAAAGGCTCTACGACGCGGCCGCCGCCGCCGAGCGCGGACCGGACGCGTCCGGCCCGGTCGCCGATGACGACGACGTGGTCGAGGCTGAGATCGTCGACGACGACCGCGAGACGGCGTGAGCGCGTCGTCGTCCGGCAGGAGCAGACGGCAGTCTGCCGCGCCCCCCTCCCACGAGTTTGTCGAGGGTGTCGGGTTCGACGTCGATCAGGCCGTTGCCGAGTCCGAGTCCGAGTCCGAGTCTGAGGGTGTCGGGTTCGACGTCGATCGGGCCGTTGCCGAGTCCGAGTCCGAGTCTGAGGGTGTCGGGTTCGACATCGATCAGGCCGTTGCCGAGGCTGAGGGTGTCGGGTTCGACGTCGATCGGGCCGTTGCCGAGTCCGAGTCCGAGGCTGAGGGTGTCGGGTTCGACGTCGATCAGGCCGTTGCCGAGTCCGAGTCCGAGTCCGAGTCCGAGGCTGAGGGTGTCTGGTTCGACGTCGATCGGGCCGGTGTCGAGTCCGAGTCCGAGTCCGAGTCTGAGGGTGTCGGGTCCGGTGTCGATCGGGCCGTTGCCGAGTCCGAGTCCGAGTCCGAGTCTGAGGCTGAGGGTGTCGGGTCCGGTGTCGATCGGGCCGTTGTGGAGGGTGTCGAGTCCGTCGATGGTGCCGGGTTCGGCGCCGACGCGCCGGATCCCGCACGGAGCCGCCGCGGCTCGAACGAAGCTCTTGACTTTGCTGCGGTCTTGGCGCAGCGGGACGGCTATCTGGAGGAACTCCAGCGGGTGACTGCGGATTTCACCAACTTTCGTCGTCGGGAGAGGAAGCGCAGAACCGATGTCGAAGCCCAGGCCGCCGCCGGGCTGGCACGGGAGCTTCTGGTGGTCCTCGACGCGTGCGAGGCTGCGGTCAGCCAGGGCGTGGAGGGCATCGAAGCGGTCCAGTCGCAGCTGCTCGGGGTGCTGTCCGGCGAGGGCCTGGCCGTGCTGGGCGCTGTGGACGAGCCCTTCGACCCCGGCTTCCACGAGGCGGTACTGAGCGAGGCGTCCCCAAGAGACGGCCAGGACTCGCCGATCGTGGCCGAGGTGCTGCGCACCGGCTACGCCTGGAACGGCCGGGTGCTGCGGCCGGCGATGGTCAAGGTGCGAGCCTGAGCGGCGGGAGGAGAGGCCATCGTGGAGCCCCAGCGGGAATGGTTCGAGAAGGACTACTACAAGATCCTCGGTGTGGACGAGGAAGCCGCGGCCTCCGACATCACGAAGTCCTACCGCAAGCTGGCCAAGAAACTGCACCCCGACGCAAACCCGGGCGACACCTCCGTCGAGGAGCGCTTCAAGGAAGTGGCCTCGGCCTACGACGTGCTCGGCGACGACTCCAAGCGCAAGGCCTACGACGAAGTGCGCCGGCTCGGTCCCATGGGGGGACCGCTAGGTCCGGGCGGCCCGGGCCCGGCCGGAGGGTTCAACCTGAACTTCGAGCAGGTGGCCGATCTCGGCAGCCTCGTCGGCGACCTCTTCGGGCGTCGCCGCCGCAGCGCCGCCGCCCAGCGGGGCACCGACATCGAGACGGAGGTGGAGATCGAGTTCGCCGACGCCGTGTCGGGCGCCACGATAGCGGTGCCCGTCGTCGGCGAGGCCCGTTGCGGTGCCTGCAACGGCATGGGCACCAAGTCGCCGTCGAAACCGCAGCCGTGCCCGACCTGTTCAGGCACCGGCGTCCATGACGAGAACCAGGGCCTCTTCTCGTTCAGCCGGCCATGCACAGCCTGCGCCGGCCGGGGAACTGTCATCGACGATCCCTGCACCGCCTGCGCCGGCCGCGGCATGGAACGCCGCCGCCGCGAAGTCAAGGCCCGCATCCCCGCCGGGGTGACCGACGGTCAGAGGATCAGGCTCTCGGGCCGCGGCGCTCCGGGCCGGGGGCCGGGCAGCCGACCAGGCGACCTCTACGTGCGGATCCATGTCAAGCCGCACCGGTTGTTCGGGTGGGACGGCAAGAACCTCACGCTGATCGTGCCGGTCACCTTCTCGGAGGCCGCGCTGGGCGCCGAGGTTCCGACGCCCACCCTCGACGGATCGACGGTGACCATACGCATTCCCGCCGGCACCCGGACGGGCGGGCGCCTCCGTATACCGGCGAGTTCCTCCACCGGGGGCGCCGACCTCATCGTGGAGGTCGAGGTGGTCGTGCCCCAGAAGCTGTCAGATGAGCAGCGGGCCGCGGTCGAGGCCTTCGCAGCCGCCGCCGGCGAAGACCCTCGGGCCCATCTCAAGAAGTAATGTCAACCATGGAGAAGGATCGATGACTGATGACCGATTCAATCGAGCCGTGTATGTGATCTCGGTGGCCGCCGAGTTGGCGGGCGTTCATCCGCAGACGCTCCGCATCTACGAGCGCAAGGGCCTGCTCGCGCCGGCCCGGACCGCGGGCGGCAGCCGTCGCTACAGCGACGCCGACCTCGCCCAACTGCAGCGCATCGCCGAACTCACCGACGAGGGCCTCAATCTCGTCGGCGTGCAGCGGGTGTTGGAACTCGAGCGGTCCGTGGCCGAATTGAAGCTCCGGCTCGACGACGCCCGCCGGGCCCACGAACGCCAATTGGCCGAGTTGACGGCGCGCGGTTTCAACCCCGGCGGACTCGTGCCGGCCGTCCCTGCCAGCAGGGCGGTGACCATCTACCGCGCCACCCGCGCCCCGGCTTCGGTGGTTGAACCGGTCGATAGGAGCGACTGAGCATGTCGTTGGATCCCAACCGCTGGACGCTCAAGACGACCGAGGCGTTCGCGTCCGCTACCGAAGCGGCCAGGGCCGGCTCGCACGCGGAGGTCACGTCGGACCACCTGCTGATCGCTCTGCTGGCCCAGACCGAGGGCTTGGTGCTGCCGATGCTGCACTCCGCGGGAGTGGACCACTCCGCCGTGCTCGAGAGGTCCCGGCAGGCGGTGGCGATGCTGCCGCGGGCTTACGGGTCCGACGTGGGCGTATCCCGCGAGTTGCACGGCGTGCTGACCGCCGCCGATCAGGTACGGGCCGATCTGGCCGACGACTACCTGTCCACCGAGCATCTGGTCGTCGCCCTCGGCGATCGCCTGGACCTCGACCGCGAGTTGCTGCTCAAGGTGCTCAACGACGCGCGCTGCGGCCATCGGGTCACCACCAAAGCCCCCGAGGACCAGTACCAGGCCTTGGAGCGCTACGGACGGGACCTCACCGCCGAGGCCCGGACCGGCAGCCTCGACCCGGTGATCGGCCGCGACGACGAGATCCGGCGGTTGGTCAGGGTCCTGGCCCGGCGCCGCAAGAACAACCCGGTGCTGATCGGGGAGCCCGGCGTGGGAAAGACTGCCATCGTGGAGGGTCTGGCCCAGCGCATCGTCGACGGCGACGTGCCCGACAGCCTGGCCGGCAAGCGCCTCGTGGTGCTCGACCTGGCCGCCATGGTGGCCGGTGCCAAGTACCGCGGCGAGTTCGAGGAGCGGCTCCAAGCGGTGCTGGCCGAGATCGAGGAGGCCGGCGGCGAGGTCGTCACCTTCATCGACGAGTTGCACACCGTGGTCGGCGCCGGCGGCGCGGAGGGGGCGATGGACGCCGGCAACATGCTCAAGCCCATGCTGGCCCGCGGCACGCTGCGGATGGTCGGCGCCACCACGCTCGACGAGTACCGCAAGCATTTGGAGGCCGACGCCGCCTTGGAGCGCCGCTTCCAGCCGGTGCTGGTGGACCCGCCCTCGGTGGAGGCCACCGTGGCCATCCTGCGGGGTCTGCGGGAGCGCTACGAGGTCCATCACGGGGTGCGCATCAAGGACTCCGCCCTCATCGCCGCGGCCGAGCTGTCGGACCGCTACATCACGGGCCGGTTCCTGCCCGACAAGGCCATCGACCTGATCGACGAGGCGGCCGGCTCCCTGCGCATCGAGATCGACTCGGTGCCCACCGAGATCGACGTGGTGGAGCGCCGCCTGCGCCAGCTCGAGATGGAGCGGGTCGCTGTCGCCGCCGAAATCGACGCCACCTCCCAGCGGCGCCTCGACGACCTGGAACGCGAGATCGCCGATCTCACCGAGGAGTCGTCCTCGCTGACGGCACGCTGGCAAGCCGAGAAAGAGGCCATCGGCGTCATCCGGTCACTCAAGGAGGAGCTCGAGACGCAGCGGTCGGACCTTGAGCGCGAGCCCGACCTGGAACGGGCCGCCGAGCTCCGCTACGGGATCATCCCCGGCACCGAGCGCCGCATCGACGAGGCCACCGGCCATCTGGCGGAGCTGCAGAGCGAATCGCCGATGCTCACAGAGGAAGTCGACTCCGACCATATCGCGTCCGTGGTCAGCCGGTCCACCGGCGTGCCAGTGTCGCGGCTGATGGAGGGCGAGGCAGCCAAGCTGGTACGGCTGGAGGAGCACCTCCATGAGCGGGTCGTCGGCCAGGACGAAGCGGTCAGTGTGGTGGCCAACGCCGTCCGCCGCAGCCGCGTCGGCCTCAGCGATCCGAACCGTCCCATCGGCAGCTTCCTGTTCCTCGGCCCCACCGGTGTCGGCAAGACCGAACTGGCCCGGTCGCTGGCCGCGTTCCTGTTCGACGACGAGCAGGCCATGGTCCGCATCGACATGTCGGAGTACCTGGAGAAGCACTCCGTCTCGCGCCTGATCGGGGCGCCGCCCGGTTACGTGGGCCACGACTCCGGCGGTCAGCTGACCGAGGCGGTCCGGCGCCGCCCGTATGCGGTGGTGCTGCTCGACGAGGTGGAGAAAGCCCATGCCGAGGTGTTCGGGGTGCTGCTGCAACTGCTCGACGACGGCCGCCTCACCGACGGGCAAGGCCGCACGGTGGACTTCAGCAACGTCGTGCTGATCATGACGTCCAACCTCGAGGGCGAGCCGGGCAACTTCTTCAGACCCGAGTTCGTCAACCGCATCGACGACATCGTCCGGTTCCGCGCCCTGGAGTCCGGCGACCTCGTGGCCATCGTCGACATCCAGCTCGAGCAGCTGGCGGACCGCCTGCAGGCCCGGCGCCTCGGACTGGCGGTCACTGACGGGGCCAAGGCCCATCTGGCCCGGGCCGGCTACGACCGCGCCTTCGGGGCCCGGCCCCTCAAGCGCCTCATACAGCGCGCCATCGGCGACCGGCTCGCGGTGGCGCTGCTGGAGGGCCGTTACGGCGCGGACGACACCGTGGTCGTGGACGTGGACCCCGACGACGACACCGAAGGGTCGATCGTCCTGCGCTGACGGGCGCAATAG
Organism: Acidimicrobiales bacterium; assembly: GCA_965116865.1. GTDB lineage: Bacteria > Actinomycetota > Acidimicrobiia > Acidimicrobiales > Aldehydirespiratoraceae > Aldehydirespirator. The sequence goes on from OZ220727.1 coordinate 2,845,454, forward strand.
GCCAGTACAATCACACGGCTACGCCCGCCCCCCAAGGAGAGCGCCGTGCCTGCGACCGTCGTCGTCGGTACCCAGTGGGGCGACGAGGGGAAAGGGAAGTTCACCGACCTCGTCGCTGCCGAGATGGACATGGTCGTCCGTTACCAGGGCGGCCACAACGCCGGACACAGACTGGTCGTGGGAGGCGAGAGCTTCGCGCTCCAGCTGGTGCCCAGCGGAGTGCTCTACGGACACATCACCCCGGTGATCGGCAACGGCGTCGTTGTCGATCCGAGAGTCCTCATCGCCGAGATGGACGCGCTGGCGGCCCGCGGCGTCGACTGCGGCTCCGTGCGGCTGTCGGGCAACGCCCACCTGGTGATGCCCTACCACACCGAACTCGACGCGCTGCACGAGCGTCACCTCGGCGAGGCCAAGCTGGGCACAACCAAGCGAGGCATCGGGCCCGCCTACGCCGACAAGTCGATGCGCACCGGCCTGCGGGTGCAGGACCTGCTCGATCCGACGATATTCCGCGCCAAGCTCGAGGCGTCGCTGGGCCACACCAACAAGGTGCTGGCCAAGGTCTTCAACCGGCTGCCCCTGCAGGCCGACGACATCGTCGTCGAATACCTCGACGAGTGCGGGCCCCGGCTCGAGCCCCACATCTGCGACACGGTGGCCTTGCTGCATGAGGCCCTCGAGTCCGGCCGGCAGGTGCTCTTCGAAGGTGCCCAGGCGACCTTCCTGGACTTGGATCACGGCACCTACCCCTTCGTGACGTCGTCCAATCCGGTGGCCGGCGGAGTCTGCACCGGCGCCGGGATCGGCCCTCGCCACGTCGACCGGGTCATCGGCGTCGCCAAAGCCTACGTGACCCGGGTGGGGTCGGGACCGTTCGTCACCGAGCTGTTCGACGAGGTCGGGGACCGCCTCGTCTCCGTCGGCGGCGAGTTCGGCACCAACACAGGCCGCCGCCGCCGCACCGGATGGTTCGACCTGGTGATGCTGCGCCAGGCGGTGCGGCTCAACTCGCTGACCGAGGTCGCCCTCACCAAGCTCGACGTCCTCGACGGCCTCGACCGCCTCAAGGTTTGCGTCGCCTACGAACTAGACGGCGCGCGCTACGAGCACATGCCCTACCACCAGTCGGTGATCCACAAGGCGGTGCCGGTGTACGAAGAGCTCGACGGTTGGAGCACCGACCTGAGCGGCATCACGTCGTCGGCCGAGCTGCCGGCGGCGGCCGCCGACTACATCTCCTTCCTGGAGGAGGGCATCGGCGTGCCGATCCGGCTGGTTGGCGTCGGCCCGGGCCGCAGCCAGTACCTCTACTGGCAGGAAGCCGCCTAGCGGTGAAGCGGTCCTCCCGCAACGCGGCGGCGGTCGAGGCCGGTGCCGGTGCCGGCGCCGACCGCCGCGCCTTCCCTCCCAACGTGCTGGCGGGCCGCTACACCAGCGAGCGGATGCAAGCGGTGTGGTCTCCCGAGCGCCGTGTGGTGCTGGAGCGCCGGCTGTGGCTGGCGGTGCTGGAGGCCCAACGCGAACTCGGATTGGCCGTCGACCCGGCCGCCGTCGCCGCCTACGAGGCGGTCGTGGAGGTCGTCGACCTCGAATCGATAGCCGAGCGGGAGGCGGTCACCCGCCACGACGTGAAGGCCCGGATCGACGAGTTCTGTGCACTCGCGGGCTACGAGTCCATACATTTGGGCATGACCTCTCGCGATGTCACCGAGAACACCGAGCAGTTGCTGGTCCTCGAGTCCCTGAAGGTGGTCCGCGACGATCTGGTGGCTGTAGTCGCCCGGCTGGCCGACCTGGCCGAGGCCCACGCCTCGATGGTGATGGTGGCCCGCACCCATAACGTGGCCGCTCAGGCCACCACACTCGGGAAGCGCTTCGCCGACGCCGCGTCGGAGACGATGCTGGGTCACGCCCGTGTGGCGGAGCTCTTGGACCGCTACCCGCTGAGAGGGATCAAGGGGCCTGTCGGGACCCGCCTCGACCAGCTCGACCTTCTCGGTTCGGTGGAGGCGGTCGACGAGTTGGAGAGCCTGGTCGCCGAGCATCTCGGCTTCGGCCGGATCCTCGACACGTCGGGGCAGACCTACCCTCGCTCGCTGGACCTCGACGTGGTTGCCGCGCTGGTCCAGGCCGTGTCCGGGCCGGCGTCTCTGGCGACGACGGTGCGGCTCATGGCCGGGCACGGCCTCGCGGCGGAGGGGTTCCGCGACGGCCAGGTCGCCTCCTCGGCCATGCCCCACAAGTCCAACGCCCGTTCCTGCGAGCGCATCGGCGCTCTGGCGGCCGTGCTCCAAGGCCATCTCGCTATGGCGGCCTCGCTCGCGGGCCGGCAGTGGAACGAGGGCGATGTGAGCTGCTCGGCTGCTCGGAGGGTCATGCTGCCGGACTCGTTCTACGCGGCCGACGGACTGCTCCACACCGCTCTGGGGGTGCTGGACGAACTGTGGATCGACGCAGACGCGATGGCAGCGGAGTTCCGGCGCTTCTTGCCGGTGCTTGCGACCACAAGGCTGTTGAGTGCACTGGTTCGGGCCGGTGTGGGCCGGGAGGCCGCCCACGCGATTCTGGCCGAACCCACCCAGCGAGCGGCCCGTGAGGCTGGTCGCGACGAGCAGGTCCGCCTTGACGACCTGCTCGACCGGCTCGCATCCGACGCTCGCGTGCCTCTCAGTCGAGACGAGATGGCCCGGTTGCTGGCCGAGCCGACACGTTTCGCGGGCACGGCCCCGGAGCAGACCGCACGGGTGGTAGCGGCAGCCCGCCGGGTGGTCGCCGCGCACCCGGCGGCTGCCAGCCGGCCAGCTGAAGTTCGATTGTGACGGGGGTCTGACGGGTGTCAGGCGCCGCCTCGGGAGATGCCGGCCTGTCGCAGGACGGCGGCAGGGACGCCGACCTCTCGCCATGCGGAGTAGGTGATTCCCTTCCGGCCGCTGTACGACACTGCGACAGCAGCGAACCCGTCCTCGAGTTCGCTGATGTCGACCGCCTCAGAAGGCGCGCTGAGGGCCCTCTCCAAGTCGATGCGCTCTTGAACCAGCTGGACCCGCCTGATCGGTGTCGCCGCCTCGAGGGCTTCTCCGATTGCTTCGATCCGGTTCCGCATGGACTCGGCTGAGCGCTTGCGACCCGGTCGGGGCCTGTTCGATTCCAAGGCTTCCAGGTATGCACCCACGGCCCGGTTCTCGGTCCTCGCCTTGGCGTTAGCCGCCTTGTGCTGATCTGACATTTGTCGTACCACTGACCGCTTCCTTTCGACGGTTCAAGTATCCGTGAAGAGAATGATACGGGCGCGATGAAGCGGCCACAACCTTACGGCGCGTGCAAATAGGTGCGAATCCTTCGTGTCGCAGCGGTGCCACTTCCGCCATTGTTCGCTGCGACCTGCCGTCTGCTCGGGCCGCTGTCCCGCCTGTATTGTTTGCGCCGTTCCGCCAAGTCGCTCTGTCTATTGCGCTGCCTGACCATGTTTGATTCCGTGTGTGGACAGGGTCTTCGATCCCCGTCCGCGTGTGAGTGTTCATCCGCCGGCCCGCACACCGCAGAGTATTGGGAGCTCGATCGTCCAGGGGCTGACTTGGAGACACCCACTCCGGCATGCTCAATAACTGTCAAGGTATCGTCGGGCAACCAGCCTGGGACATTGGTCCGCTTCGTGACCGCTGCTGGCAACGCGGTGCAATATCGTCGCTATTTTGGGGTGCGTTGCCAAGGGCCCGGCCATCATGCGGGCGATCGATTTGCTCGCAAAGTCTCCCGAGCATGCTCGGCATGTGGCCGCGGTCCTAAGGGGCTGCGCGGATAGGAGTGAGCCCGTCGTGTCGCTGCGGTGTCATTCCCGCTCTTGTTCGCTGCGCTCACGGGCCGCTCGGGCCACGGTCTCGCCTGTATGGGCCGCGTCGCTCCCGCCTATTCGCTCGGCCTCTAAGGGGCTGCGCGGGTAGGAGTGAGCCCGTCGTGTTGCTGCGGTGCCGTTCCGGCTCTTGTTCGCTGCGCTCACGGGCCGCTCGGGCCGCGGTCTTGCCTGTATGGGCCGCGTCGCTCCCGCCTATTCGCTCGGCCTCTAAGGGGCTGCGCGGGTAGGAGTGAGTCCGTCGTGTTGCTGCGGTGCCGTTCCGGCTCTTGTTCGCTGCGCTCACGGGCCGCTCGGGCCGCGGTCTTGCCTGTATGGGCCGCGTCGCTCCCGCCTATTCGCTCGGCCTCTAAGGGGCTGCGCGGGTAGGAGTGAGTCCGTCGTGTTGCTGCGGTGCCGTTCCGGCTGCTGTGACCGTTCGGCCCGGCAGCCTGAGCCGGCCGACGTCGCGCACGGCGCCCTTGTCGGCGGAGGTGGCCATGGCCGCGTAGGCCTGCAGCGCGGCCGAGACCCGGCGCCGACGGGCCCCGGGCATCCAGCCTCCCTCGCGCCGGTCCTCGGCCGCTCGGCGGTTCTCGAGCTCGGCGTCGCCCACCCGGAGATCCACGGTGCGGCTCGGGATGTCGATGTCGATCATGTCGCCGTCGCGGATCAGCGCGATGGCTCCGCCCTCGGCCGCCTCGGGTGAGGCGTGGCCGATCGACAGGCCCGACGTCCCGCCGGAGAACCGGCCGTCGGTGAACAGCGCGCACTGCTTGCCTAGGCCGCGCGCCTTGATGTACGACGTCGGGTAGAGCATCTCCTGCATGCCGGGGCCTCCTCGGGGGCCTTCGTAGCGCACTACCACCACGTCGCCGACGGAGATTCCGTGCTCGGTGTCGAGGATGCCGTCACAGGCCTCGTCCTGGCTCTCGAACACCCTCGCAGGTCCCGAGAAACGCAGGATCGAATCGTCCACGCCGGCGGTCTTGACGATGCAGCCGTCAGGCGCGATATTGCCGTACAGCACGGCCAGCCCACCGTCGGCGTTGTAGGGACCGGCGACTGTGCGGATGCAGCCGCGGTCGCGGTCGAGGTCGAGCGTCGGCCAGCGGGTGGACTGGCTGAACGCCTCCTGGGTGGGGATGCCGGCCGGTCCGGCCCGGTAGAACTCGACCACGCCGCGCGACGGGGCCCGCATCACGTCCCAGACTTCAAGCGCGTCGGCCAGCGTGGCGGAGTGCACGGTCGCCACGGACGTGTCAAGCAGCCCGCCCCGGTCGAGCTCGCCGAGGATGCCCATGATCCCCCCGGCCCGATGCACGTCCTCCACATGGAACTCGCTGGTGGAGGGGGCCACCTTGCAGATGTTGGGGGTGCTGCGGCTGAGCCGGTCGATGTCGGCCATGGCGAAGTCCACCCCGCCCTCGCGGGCGGCGGCCAGGATGTGCAGCACGGTGTTGGTGGAGCCGCCCATGGCGATGTCGAGGCGCATGGCGTTCTCGAAGGCGGCCTTGGTGGCGATCGAGCGGGGCAACACTGACTCGTCGTCCTTCTCGTAATGCCGACGGGCCAGGTCGACCACACGCCGGCCTGCCTCGAGGAACAGCTCCCGGCGGTCGGAGTGGGTGGCCAGCACCGTGCCGTTGCCGGGCAGCGACAGCCCGAGCCCCTCGGTTAGACAGTTCATCGAGTTGGCGGTGAACATGCCCGAGCACGACCCGCAGGTGGGGCAGGCCGAGCGCTCCATCTCCAGCAGGTCCTCGTCGCTGACCGACGAGTCGCCGGCGGAGATCATCGGGTCGATCAGGTCGAGCTTCACGCTCACGCCGGCCAGCTTCGTCTTGCCCGCCTCCATGGGCCCGCCCGACACGAACACCGTCGGCACGTTGAGTCGCATGGCCGCCATCAGCATGCCCGGGGTGATCTTGTCGCAGTTGGAGATGCACACCAGAGCGTCGGCGCAGTGGGCGTTGACCATGTACTCGACCGAGTCGGCGATGAGGTCGCGGCTGGGCAGGCTGTAGAGCATCCCGTCGTGTCCCATGGCGATGCCGTCGTCCACCGCGATGGTGTTGAACTCCTTGGCCACCCCGCCCGCGGCCGCGATCTCGTCGGCCACCAGCTTGCCGAGGTTGCGCAGATGGACGTGGCCGGGCACGAACTGGGTGAACGAGTTGGCCACCGCCACGATCGGCTTGTCGAAATCGTTGTCGGTCATGCCGGTGGCCCGCCACAGGGCGCGTGCGCCGGCCATGTTCCGGCCCTGGGTGGTGGTGTGCGATCGGAGCTTCCCCATAGGCCAACACTACCGAACTCTGACACTACCGAACTCTGACACGGCGGGCGTTTCCGGTGTCGACCAGGCGGCGGCCGGTTCTCGGACACGGCTGGGGCCTACCGAACTCTGACACGGCGGGCGTTTCCGGCGCCTGCTTCTGGGCGTCCCCGGCTGGGGGCTGCCGGTGTTCTGGTCAGTGCCGGGTAGGTGCGGGACTTGTCGGGGTGAACTGTGCCGGGAGGTGCTTGATGCCGTGGATGAACGCCGACGAGAGCAGTTCGGGCTCGCCGGTGGCCTCGATGTCGCCGATGCGGGTGAACAGCTCCCGGAACATCACCTTGATCTCGCGGCGGGCCAGGTGGGCGCCCAGGCAGTAGTGCGGGCCGGGGCCGCCGAAGCCGACGTGGGGGTTGGGGTCGCGCAGGACGTCGAAGGCGAGCGGGTCGTCGAACACCGACTCGTCCCGGTTGGCACAGAGGTAGTGCATCACCACTTGGTCGCCCTCGGAGATCGCGGCGCCCTCCAGCTCGACGTCGCACAGCGCGGTCCGGCGCATGTAGGTGACCGGGCTGGCGACGCGCACGATCTCCTCCACAGCGCTGTGGGCCACGCCCTCGAAGTCCTCGGCCCAGATGCGGCGCTGGTCGCCGTTGTCGGTGAGGTACACCAGGCCCCAGCTGATGGCGTTGCGGGTGGTCTCGTTGCCGGCCACCACCAGCAGGATGAAGAAGCTGGCCAGCTCGGCCCGGGTCAGGCGCTCGCCGTCTACCTCTGCGTTGACGAGGATGCTGGTGAGGTCCTCGGACTCCGACCCGACCTTGGATTCGGCCACGTCGTCCATGAGCTGGGTCAGCGACTCGCCGGCGGTGAGGATGGCGGTGATCAGGTCGCCGAACTCGGGCACGTACTCCTCGTCGGCCGCGCCCAGGATGATGTTGGAGTGGTCGAACACGAAGCCGTGTTGCGAGGCCGGGATGCCCATCAAATCGCAGACGATCCGCAACGGCAGGCGGGCGGCGACGTCGGTCACGAAGTCGCACTCGCCCCGTTCGCAGACCTCGTCCACGATCATCGATGCCTGGTCCTGCACCGAGTCCTCGAGCCGGGCCAGCATCCGGGGGGTGAAGCCGGCCGACACCAGCCGCCGCAGCCGGGCATGGCGGGGGTCGTCCATGGAGATGATGGAGTTGAAGTATTCGTTGAACTCGGGCGGGAAGTCGTTGATGGTGACTCCGGAGGCCGACGAGTAGATCTGGGCGTGCCTCGACACTTCCAGGATGGGCGCGTGCCGGCCGACGACCCAGGCGCCCGGTGTGCTGATGCTCGCGAGCTCGTCCCTGAACTTGAATCCGGGGAAGAACGTGAGCGGCTCCGAGCGCAGCGTCCGCAGATCCTCCTCCACCTCGTCGCGGTGCCGCTCCCAGAAGGCGTTGTGGATCGGGTTGCGCGTGTCGGGCTCGGTGGCCGGCGCCGGCTTGGCGGAGGGGTCGGTCGCGGTGGCGGTCATGGCACTGGCGTTCTGGTCGGCGAACCCGTTTCCTCGTTTCGGCCGAGCCGCTGTCTTGACGGTTTCAATGCTTGAATGCAGTGGTCGGGCGCGGCGTCGATCCGCGGACCTTCCGCTTTTCAGGCGGACGCTCTGCCAACTGAGCTACCCGACCGGGTCTGTCGCCGACCCTGAGGGCGGCAACGCGGTCCTGACGGGACTTGAACCCGCGGCCTCCACCTTGACAGGGTGGCGATCACTCCAGACTGATCTACAGGACCGGGGACACGACGAGCGTGTCAGCTCAATACTTTAGCGAGCTGCGCCGCTGGCCGCACCCCCAACGGGATTCGAACCCGTGTTACCGGCGTGAAAGGCCGGCGTCCTAGGCCGCTGGACGATGGGGGCTTGCCGACGGTTGCCGGCCGGTGCAGCCTACCGGCGGGCCGTCCACGACCTTGATGGTCACGGCCGGCAGCGCTACGATCGGTGCCTTACCGCATATCGAGAGGATCCGATGACCTCGGCTGCCGGCGTGATCACCAAGCCGCTGACCCTTCCCGACGAACTCGTTCTGACGCTCCTGAACGAGGAGAGCGGCTACTTCCGCCAAGTCCCCGGGTGGAACCTCAACTGCGCCGTGGTCGGCGCGGTGCTCGCCGAGCTGTCGCTGCTGTCTCGCATCGACACCGACATGGACTCGTTGATCCTCTTGGACGCGACCGCGACCGGCGACGCCGCCCTCGATCCCGTCCTCTCGGAGATAGCGGCGGAGCCGACCCGGCGCAACGCCCAGTTCTGGATCGAGAAGCTCGCTCCCCGAGGCGAGTCGATCGTCGACCTGACGCTGGACCGGTTGGTGGGCTTGAGGATCCTGCGGCATCACGAGGGCGACTTCTGGTCGTTGGCTCGGGGCGCCTGGAAGGCGGGGTTGCATACGAGCACTGAGGTGGGCACAGCCGGCGAGTTCGTCAAGACCCGCATCGGCAAAGCCGTCTTCAACAACGAGATCCCCGACCCGAGAGACATCATCATCATTTGCCTGGTCGACACCTGCGACGTCATGCGGTTCATCTTCGACCTCGACGAGGCGTCGGAGGAGCGGGTCCGCGACATCTGCAGGATGGATCTGATCGGTCGTGCCATCGCCGAGGCGGTCCGGCACAACATCACCGGGCAGATGTTCAGGCAGTCCGCCCTCACCAGGGAGATTCCACGGGTTCCCTTGCGGCGGCTCCTGCTCAGCAGGCACGTCCGCACCGGCAACATGCCCGCTGTGATGGCCGAACTCTACCGGGAATACGGCCCGGTGTTCGAGATCCGGCCGCCCTTCGTGGAGAACATGATCTGCCTGGCCGGTCCCGAGACGAATCATTGGGTGCATCGCAATGGACGGAACCACCTGCGGGCCCGCGACTACTTCGAGGACTTCGAGAAGGTTTACGGTGGTGTGGGGCTGCTGCCCGCCCTCGACGGCGCCGACCACTTCCGGTATCGAAAGTCGATCCAGCCCGCGTACTCCCGCACCAGGCTGGAAGAGCAGCTGGACGCGTTCGTGGCCCACGCCCGCACCGAGCTGGCCACCTGGAAGGTCGGAGAGGCGGGCGTCGGGGTGCAGATGTGCCGCAGCCTGGCCAACGCCGCGATGTCGCCGCTGTCGGTGAGCATCGACTCCCAGGACGTCGTCGACGACCTGCACAAGTTCAAGGAGCGCGCCCTCAAGACGCACATCGGCAGGAGCCTTCCCAAGTTCATGCTGAAGACTCCGGGCATGAAGCGCCGGGCGAGGCTGGTCGACGAGGTGGTGGAGCGGGTCCTCGCCGTGCACACCCCCGCTCAGCGGGCCGGGTGTCCCCGCGACCTCGCCGACGACTTGCTGACCATCCACACCAACGATCGGCAGTTCCTGCCGGAGTCGAATCTGCGGTTCGTTCTCTCAGCGCCCCTGATCGCCAGCATGTACGTCGGCGACCAGTTGGCGTTCGTCGTCCACGCCATGCTGGAGCGGCCGGAGTTCCACCGCAAGATCCGCGTCGAGGCCGACACCTTGTTCGCCGGCGGCGACCCCGACCGCGAGGCTCTCACCGGTCCGGGGACGGACATCACGCGTCGCTTCATCATGGAGTGCATGCGTCTCTACCCGATCGTCCCGATGTCGATCCGCAACGTGATGAACGCTTGCGTGGTCGAGGGTTGCGAACTGCCGGAGGGAGTCCGGGTCTTCATCGCCGCCACGGCCACGCACTACATGGACGACCTGTTCCCCGACCCCTTGACCTTCGACATCGACCGCTACAGGGCGCCGCGCCGAGAGCATGTCGGTACCGGGTACGCGCCCTACGGCCTGGGCACGCACTCGTGTCTGGGCGCCCGCTTGACCGAGATGTACCTGGCCGTCAACCTGCTGATGATCGCGCACTACTACACGCTCGAGATCGCCCCCAAGGGATACAAGCTCAAGATCAGCCCGTTCCCGTCGCAGTCACCGACCAAGAGGCTGAAGTTCCGCGTCGCGGAGAGGAGGCGCGAGCTACCCGTCTGACGGGTCCGGTCCTCGGGCGCGGCGCTGATGCATCCCCTCGCCGGCGACGTCGAGGTCGTCCCACATGCGCTGCACCGTCGAGCGCAGCCGCATGTTCTCATAGGCGCCCCACACGGTCAGCGCCGGCGGCACCACCAGGATCGACACGAGCAGCGAGTACGCGATGGCAATAGCGGCGGTGACGCCGAACTGCTGGATCCCGGCCAGCGGCGAGAACATCAGCACCCCGAACCCGAGACCCGTCGTCAGCGCCGAGCCGAGCAGCGCCGACCCGGTGGTCGCCAGCGTCCGCACCACCGCCTTCTCCGGGTTGCGCACCCGGGAGAACTCTTCCCGGTAGCGGTGGATCACATGGATGGTGTAGTCCACCCCGATGCCGATCGACAGCGCGGTGATGATCGAGGTGATCAGCCCGTAGGGGATGTCCAGCAGCGCCATCGTGCCCAGGATCCAGATCAGGACGAGCACGATCGGCCCGACCGCGATGGCTCCGAGGGTGGGCCGGCGCAGCGTGACCCAGAAGAAGAGGACGAGGATGCCGAGGGCGACGGCCACCGTCGAGCTGATCGCCTCCGTCTGGCGCGATGTGATCTGGTCGGTGACCGTGACCGACAGGACGCTCGTCGACGTCACGGTGATGGCGTCGTCGTCGCCGGACCACAGCGCTTCGATCTCCTCTTGGAGCACCGCGGTGGCTCCGTGGTCGTCGGTGTAGGTCGGGAACTGCAGCAGGATCGCGTCGATGCCGACGGGATTGTTGGCCAGGATGTGGCTAAGGGCCGGATCCATCGCATCGAGCCTGTGCAGCAACAGTTGCATCATTAGCGGATCGAGTTGGACTCCGGCCGACGCCTCGGAGAAGATCGTGGCCAGTTCGGGATCGTACTTGTCGCCGGGCTGTCCACTGTCGTTGGTCCAGTCGTTCAGGAGCGACACGTAGGTTGTCTCCATGGGCCCCGTGGCCGCCTGGGGGCGCCGCTGCGGGTCCGCGAAGGCGTCGGTGAGTTCCTGCACGTTCAGCAGTGTGCGGGTCTCGGTGGCCTCGGCTCTCAGCAGCACGCTGGCTAGCTCCGTGGACCCCCCGACGGCCGCGTCGAGGGTCTCGAGATCGTCCATCACGGTCCCGCCGCGGGGAAGGATCTCGCGGATACTGAACTCCGAGTGGAGGCCTGTGGCCGCGATCCCCATCCCGATGGTCACGGCCAGCACGCCGATGAGGTAGGGCGCCGGCCGGCGGGCCACGCTCGCGCCCAGCAGCTTGGCCGTTCGCTCGATCCCGGGCAGCGCGCCCGAGACCGTCCGGGCCGGCCGCAGTTTGCCGCGAGCCTCGCGTCGCCGGTCGATGATCGTCCGTCCGGCCGGGATCAGCGTGAGCATCACGATCAGGCTCAGTCCGACTCCGAGCCCGGCGACGATGCCGAAGTCGCCGATCACGTCGATCGGGGAGAACAGGGTGGCCAGGAAGCTCGCGATCGTGGTGACGGCGGCCAGCGAGAGCGGCACGGCGACGTCGCGCAGTCCTGTCCGGACCGCCTCGATTACCGGCTCGCCCTCGATTCGCCGTTCCCGGTAGTGCGACACGGCTTGGATCGCATAGTCGACGGTGAGGCTGACCACGATGATCGGCACCATCGCCGTGAGCGAGCTCGGAGGACCGATCCAGCCCAGCGCGTCCGGCCCGAGCCAGCCTTCCGCCCCGACGATCCAGACCAGCGAGAAGACCAGGCCCGTGAGCGTGAGCAGCAGATCGGACAGCGTGCGCAGGAAGAGCACGATCAGCGCCGCGATCAGCAGCAGCGCCAGCCCCACCAGTTGCCCCATCCCCGTTTCGATGGCGTCGGAGTACTCGTCCTCGATCACGGCGGGCGAGAGGCTGCTGACTCGCAGAGGCCCGGCCGAGCCGGCCGCCAACTCGTCGATCCTCCGCTGGACTTCTGGGACTCTGGCATCGCCCGTGTCGGTCAGGCGGATGGTGGCGACGGTGATCGTCGTGCCGTCCGTGTCGCTCCCGCCCATGGCAGCGAGCGCGTCTGCGATCTCAGGGACGCCGAGGGCGGAGTCGATCTCGGTCTGAGTGGCCGACGCGGGATCGACTCCGCCCAGGGCTTCGATCACCGATGTGGGCGCGACGACCGGATCGGTCGGTGCCAGCAGCTCCGCCACGCCCGGGTCGGCCAGGATGCTGTCGAGGAGGGCGTCCATCTGGGCGAGCCCTCCCGGGGTGAGTGCTTCGCCGCGGAGCACCAGCGTCACTACGCTCACGTCGCCTGACTCCCCGAAGAATTCGTCCAGTTCCTCTACCGCGGTGGCGATGGCGCTTCCTGGGGGCAGGAACGCCACCGAGGCGCCCTCGACCGGAGGCAGGCGGCGGGTCACCCCTGCGGCCAGCATGACAGTGACCAGCACTAGGACGATGATCGTGATGTACGGGCGGGCCGTGACCAGCCGGCTGAACCTGTCGAGTGTGCTGCTCACGGAGTGTTACCGTTGAACTGCGGCGACGCGCTCGACCTCGTCGACGCGGCTCTCGTCGAGCGGTCTGCTCGCGGAGCGTCACTCTGCCTTTCGGCCGTGGCGGCCTTCGAGGCCTCGCTGCGCGGCGCCGGCCCAGGGCGGTCGCACGGAGCGTCGCTGCGCCTCCCGGGCTGTGGCGGCCTTCTCGCCCCGGCGTGCGGACAGCTCCGATTCGCCGCCAGTGGAGCGTCGCTGCGCCTCCCGGGCTGTGGCGGCCTTCTCGCCCCGGCGTGCGGACAGCTCCGATTCGCCGCCAGTGGAGCGTCGCTGCGCCTCCCGGGCTGTGGCGGCCTTCTCACCGGGCTGCCGAACGGCGGCTTCGGGGCGGCGCCGCGACCTTGCGGAACCGCGAGCCGTGCAGGATGCCGCCGTAGAAGTTGAACGACCGCCTGGCCGCGGGATCATCGAACGGGTAGTCGGCGCCGATCTGGGTCGCAGCCGCCAGTCCGGTGACGAAGCAGGTCTCCTGGCTGTTCATCAGAGTGTGGGCCCCGCAGTGCCAGGTCCGTCTCCTGCCTTGGACGAAGCGGAACAAGTTGACGAGAACGGCGATGTGGCGCACGTCGTGGACGATGTGCTGGAACCACCACTTCTTGACGATCTTCTGCTCGTCGATTCCGCTGATCGGGTTGTAGGTCACCAGGCACGGCTTGTCCGACGGTCTCGCCCATGGCTGCTGGTTGTGCATGATGTAGGTGATCTCGTAGTTGTCCGGTCTCGCCCCGTACTGCTCGATGTGGTTGCTGCGGGTCGTCAGGGGCCTCGCCTCGTTGTCGGGGAGGACCGAGGCGTCAGAGTGTACGACCGTGTGATTGTGGAGTTCGCTCTCGTAGCGGATCGACGAGAGCAGCCAGCGCTCGAGGGCCGTGGGTCTGTCGAGGATCATCAGGGTCTGGTTCGCGTTGCATGCGAAGATCACCTCGTCGAACGACTCCCGCACGCCGTCCGCGTCCTCGACCACGACGCCGGACTCGCAGCGGTACACCTTCCCCACCGGCCGGTTCAGACGGATCTTGTCCTTGAAACCGGCCGACAGGTGCTCGTAGATGCGCCGGGTCCCCTGGTCCCAGGTCTGCATGGGCGTGGCCGACTCGATGTCGAAGAACTCCAGATACCGCGCGAACAGCGCGGCCGGCATGTCGAACACGTTGGTCGCCATGAGGAAGTTGACGAACATGGGCTTGAGGACCTTGTACCTGAAGTCCCCGGAGAACCCGCCCAGATTCAACAGCATCCCCATGCTGATGTAGTTGAACGGGTTGAGAGCGTTCATCGCCTTCGACTGCGAACGGGTCAACCAGCCGAACCGGTGCAGAACCCGCAACAGTCGCTGGAACTTCTCGATCTCGGGCTTGAGCTGCTCTCTGATCTCCGAATCGAAGTCGTGGGCGTAGACGCCGTCGCCGTACTTGACGCTGTAGCTGAACCGGGTGTCGATCAACTCGATGCCGAACTGCTCCATCAACAGCACGACGTGGTCGTAAACCGACGGGATGCAGGCGGTGACCGAGATGTCGAAGGGGATCGATCCGCCGTCGTCCTGGGGCATGTCGACGGTGATCGCGTTCCCGCCGATCTGGTCGGAGGCTTCGTACAGCCGGATGTCGAAGCGCTCGGGGTGGCGGTTCAGCGCCCATGCCGCCCCGAGCCCCGAGATCCCCCCGCCCACGATCGCGATGCGCCGCGGCCCCGCAGGAGCTCCTGTGCCGGTCATCGCCCGCGGTCGGTGTCTCTGAGAGGCCGAGCGAACAGGCCGGCTGATCGGCTGCATACGGGCGAGGCCGCGGCCCGAGCGGCCCTCAGGTCGCAGCGAACAAGAGCGGGATCGGCACCACAGGGGCGTTGGCCACCGTTATGAACACGTGGGGGCCCGTGAGGGCAGCGAACAAGAGCGGGTGCGGCGCCGCTGCGACGCCACGGACTCTCGCCTACTGCGTTCGCTCCAGCTGAGGCTGCCGGTCGTCGCACGCCGGCGATCCTACGTGGCCCAGCGGCGATCAGGCCGCCGCGACGAGTTGCCGACGCGCCGGTCGGTTTGTTGAGCCAGCAGGGGGGCTTCGAACTCGCGTAGCGCTCTTCGTGTCAAGCTAGCCGTCGGTCGCAGCCCGCGGGTCGGCGACAGCCCCGATGTCGTCGGCGGTCCCCGTGTCGTCGGCGGTCCCCGTGTCGCCGGCTGCTGCCGGCACGGCGGGGTAGAACTGGGCGCAGTAGGCGCGGTACCGCATGATCTCTCCGTCGGAGCGGGCCAGACGCGGGCGGGACCGGTAGCTCTTGGTGCTCCAAATCGGCACGTCCTGGAGTACGTCCCGCTTCTCGAAGGCCGCCATGATCCTGTTCATGATGGGGGCCCGCAGCCGCACCGGCAGGAATCCCAGCCCCGCGATCGAGCGGTTCGGTCGGCGTATCTCTCCCGTCTGAGAGATCACGGACAGGTTGATGAGCGTGCCGTCGACGGGCGTGGCCAGGATCCACAGGCGCATGTCCAAGCCGATGGTGTGCTCGCGTATCTCCACGAACGAGTAGCCCAGACCGACCACGAGTGTGCGGGCGGAGACTTTGAGCTTGGTTGAAGCGAAACGTGTGATTCTTCGGGTGGTGGCGAAGTCGACGTCGCTCAGCAGCTGGTGCCGGTCCACCTTCAGCGCCTCGACGCGGCTGACGCTGTCGTATCCGTGCACGTAGCGCAGATGGGCCAGGTCCACCGAGTTCTCGGTGGTCTCCTGAGGATGGCCACAGAAGCGCGAGGTCCAGATGTGCAGGCCGCTCCAGCCAGCCTGGTCCAGCTCATCCGCGGGCAGGTGCCATTGGGGCTGACGTCCGTCGATTCCCCACCAAGCAAAGACGAGGCCGGCGATCTCCCGCGGTTCGAAGACCCGCAGCCGGGCCGCCTGCGGCGCTGGGGCGAAAGGGGTGGCGACGCACTGGCCGCCGGTGTCGAACTCGAAGCCATGGAAGCCACAGACGAGCCGGCCGTCGCGGACACGCCCACCTGCGGAGGGGCCCAGATCGGCTCCCAGGTGAGGGCAGTAGGCCTCGGCGACGCAGACCCGCCCGGTGTCGTCGTTCCAGGCGACGATCTCGGTCCCCATCCATGTCTTGCGGACGATCCCGGCTCTCTCTAGCTCCTTGCGGCTCGCGACGAAGTACCAGCCCTCGGGAAAGGCCGAAGGCAGCGGGGCATCAGCGGGCTCCTGTCGCCGGATCGGCATCGTTGCAGATTACCTGCCGGGACTTCGACTCTCAGTCGTCGGCGCCGGGTGGGAGGGTTCCGGCGGCGGTGGCCACCAGCTGGTCGAGCAGGCTGCCCAGCCATTCGTAGAGCATGTATCGGGCGCCTTCCCGGGGCTTGTCGCTCGGGTGGGGCGGATCGAACGTCGCCGCGCCGACCTCGAGAGTGTTTCCCAGGTAGAGGCGCAGGCTGTTGAGGGTCTGCATCCAGGCCGACACGGCCTCGTCGTCCAGCGGCGCGCCGGCCAGGCCGGCCTCCACTACGTCGAGAGCCTCCAGCCTGTGCTGCAGGAGGGGGCCCGAGGCCATCTCCCAGAACTCCTCCGACGCCCTCTGGTCGTGGATGTGTACCGGCGGCTGGAAGCGCAGCATCGAGACGTCGGCGCCCCCCAGGAGCAGTTGCCGGAACTGTTCGAGCACTGCGGCCAAGCCGTCTCGCTCGTCGTCCTGGAGTCTCACCGTGACGCCGTCGGGGCCCGGCCGGAACTTCCCACGTGCCATCGGTCCCTCAGTCCTGCTCGAGGATGGCCCACAGGCCGTGCTCGTGGAGCCGGTACACGTCGAACTCGGCCTTCTCCCGTTGTCCTGAAGCCACCACGGCCTTGCCTTCGGTGTGGACCTGCATCATCAGGCGGTGCGCCTTCTGCTGGGAGTAGCCGAACAGCTTGCGGAACACGTAGGTGACGTACGACATCAGATTGACCGGGTCGTCGAGCACGATCACCTTCCAGGGCAGGTCGGGCCTGCGGTCGGTGTCGTCCACCGGATCCAGGACGGGCGCGACGGTCGGAGTGGCGGCTGTAGCGGCCTCCGTGCGTGAGTTCGAGCAGACGCCGCGGTCGCCGGGATGCTCGCCGAGGCGGTCGCCGGCTGTAGCGGCCTCCGGGCGCGAGTTCGAGCAGCCGGCAGGCGTTCGCGTCGTGAGCGGGTGATTCCTGATCCTGTTCGCCGCGCCCGCGGGCCGCTCGGGCCACGGCCTCACCCGTGAGCGGCGGGACCGCCCGGCTGTCGCGGCCGCTGCGGACGGCGGTCGGTGGGCTGGCAGGCGGCACCGTCGGGGGTGGCGGGACCGCCCGGCTGTCGCGGCCGCTGCGGACGGGTTCGCGGCGACCGTCATGTGCTCGCCGTCACTGGGGCGGCGGCCGGCCGCGGGACCGGCGCGGCGACCGCAGCGGCCGGGGCATGCGCGGCCTTGACGATCTCGATCCACGTCACCGACGCCAACGCGACATGCACTCCGACGAGCAGGGCCGGCACGCCCGCGAAGTACTGCACGTAGCCCACGACGGCCTGCACCGTCATCAGGCCCGCCACCCGGCCCATGCTAGCGCCCTCGACCGCGCCGCTCGCCCGCAGCCGCCTCCACGTGGCCAGCACCAGCGCCAGGACAGCCATGGCGACGATGCTGTGGACTCGCGCCACCTCCCGCACCAGCAGCGGCAGACGCTCCGCCCGGGTGTCGCCGGCGTGGGGCCCGGCGCCGGTGACGAGGGCGCCGGTGACGAGGAGGGCGCCGCCCGCCGCCAGCACCGCCCACAGCATCAGGCGGGATTGGGCGTCTAGCGGCCGGCCGCCGTCGTGGGGCAGCCGCCTGCCGCCGCCGCCCGACGTGCGGTCGTGCGGCCATCGGGCCTTGGTGTCGAGCAGGGCCGCGTTCCACAGCAGCACCATCGACAGCAGGAAATGCCCCATAGTGAAGCGCGGGTCGAGTTCGGTCTTCACGAGCAGCGCGCCGAGGACCACCTGCGCAAGCACTCCGGCGACCAGACCGCAGGACAGCACGATCAGGTCGAGCCGCCGCGGTCGCCGCCTCCACGATCCCAGAACCGCGGCGATCACCGCTGCTGCCACCACACCGGTGAACAGCCGGTTCACGAACTCGACCAGAGCGTGATACTCGAGGTCTGCCACCAGGCTGTCCTCGGAGCAGGCAGGCCAGTCCTCGCAGCCCAGCCCCGACCCTGTGAGACGGACCGCTGCGCCGGTCACCACAATGACCGTGAGCGCCCAAAGCGCGAGCCTGGTGAGCCTGGTGTAGGTCGCTGGCTCCATCGCCTATTGCAGCTCGCCCACGCCGGCCACTCCGGGCAGGTTGTCACTGGTCGCGGGCTTCATCGCCTGTTGCAGCGTCACGGGACCCGCGCGCGCGACGCGGGCCTGGTGAGCCTGATGCAGGTCGCGACAGCCACAGTTTTGAGGGTACGGCCAAACAGCCGCCGTCGTGAGGTGGCGTAGAACATTAACGGCACAAGGTCGGGCAAGCGCATGCGGGGCGCCGGTGGACGGCCCTTCATGCGGCGTCGCGGCTGTTCTGATCGTGGTTGTCGTCGGTCTGCGGTCGGGTGGTGTCAAGGCAGCCTTCGATGCGGGCCAGGCGATCGCGTGCGTCGTTGAGGCCGTCACCGATATAGCGGATGTCGGCGCGCATCAGGTCGAACTGCTTGTCAACCTGCTCGAATTGCTTGTCAACCTGCTCGAACCGCTTGTCAACCTGCTCGAATTGCTTGTCAACCTGCTCGAACCGCTTGGCGGTGGCTTCGGCGGCGCGCTCGAACTGCTTGGCGGTCTCCCGGGCGGCGCGCTCGAACTGCTTGGCGGTGGCTTCGGCGGCGCGCTCGAACTGCTTGGCGGTCTCCCGGGCGGCGCGCTCGATCAGGTCGCGGGTCTTGGTGCTGTCGGTGTGCTGGTAGCGCATGAGCGTCACGGTCAACCCCAAGATGGGCACCACGAACGCTGCGAAGACGGGGGCGAGGTCCCACGGAGAGGCGTCCGGGGACAGGATCTGGCCCATGGTTGCGGCGAACGTCGGCAGCGACATGAGGGCACCTTAGCTACCCAACAACAATGTTGCAACCTTGAACATAATGAAAAAGATCGTTCAATCATATTGTGCGTAGTCGAAACCGCGGGGCGTGGCCGGCGCCGCCACCAGGGAATGACCGCGCGGCGGCACCGACGCCGACACTTTGCACCGGATTGCCGTAGCCTCTCGGCGTGACCGGAACCGTGACCGGCGCGGTACGCGCGCCCCGGCGAGCCCGCGCCGCGGCCTTCGTGGCTCTGACCAAGCCCCGCATCGTCGAGCTGCTGTTGGTCACCACCGTGCCCTCGATGATCCTGGCCGCCGGAGGCTTGCCGTCGCTGTGGCTGGTCGCGGCCACGGTGGTGGGCGGGGCGCTGGCCGCGGGCGGCGCCAACGCGCTGAACATGTACGTCGACCGCGACATCGACCGGCTCATGCACCGGACCCGCAACCGGCCCCTGGTCACGGGCGCGGTCCGTCCCGCCGAGGCCGTCGTGTTCGCGGTCGCCCTCACCGCTGGTTCCTTCGTGTGGCTGTGGGCCTTCGTCAACCTGTTGTCGGCTGCACTGGCTGCTGCTGCTGCGGCGTTCTACGTGTTCGTCTACTCACTGTGGCTCAAGCGGACGTCCATACGGAACATCGTGATCGGCGGTGCGGCGGGCGCCGTGCCGACCCTGGTGGGCTGGACCGCCGTCACGGGCTCGCTCGACTGGCCGCCCGTCGTGCTGTTCGCGGTGATCTTCTACTGGACGCCGCCCCATTTCTGGGCACTGGCCATCCGCTACCGCAGCGACTATCAGGCCGCCGACGTCCCGATGCTCCCCGCGGTGGCCGGGCTGCGGTCCACCGCTCGCCGCATCGTCGCCTACACGGTAGTGCTGGCAGCCCTCTCGCTGCTGCTGGTGCCGGTGGCCCGGATGGGCGTGCTCTATCTGGCGGCCGCCCTCGTCGGCGGGGCCGGTTTCGGCGGCCTGGCCCTCGATGTGCTGCGCCGCCCCGACGCGGACCGGGCGATGCGGCTGTTCAATTGGTCCAACGCCTACGTCGTGCTCCTCTTCGGCGCCGTCGCCGCCGACGTGCTGATCCGCAACGGTCTGTGAGTCAACGGCCTGTGAGTTCCGCCTGCCTTCGGCAGTCGAGTCCCTCGGCGGCTCCCGAGCTTCTGCGCCGGTCGTCGGCGGCCCTGTCGGCAATGTGTAGCATCGCCTCCCGATGACGCTGACCGAACCGGCGATCGCGGACTCCGAGGCTGCCTCCGGCGGCGGCGGCGCAACCGCTCCCGAGTCCTCTGACGAGGCGGCCGCGGCGTCCAGCGTCCTGGCCCAGCCCTTCGTCACCAGCGACGCGGCCGCCGTCGGCCGGTTGTTCGTGTCGATGTCGCTGCTGCTGGCCGTGGGCGTCTCCGTGGTCGGGGCGCTGCTCTCGTTCGGGCGGACCGAGGCCGTCGCTCCAGCAGACTTGTTCGGCGGCTTCAACGCCTACTTCCGCATGTGGACCCTGTACCGGGTGTCCTTCATGCTGCTGGTGGTGCTGCCCCTGCTGCTCGGCGTGGCCATGGCCGTGGTGCCGTCGCAGGTCGGCGCGGGCAACCTCGCCTTCCCCCGAGCTGCGCTGGCGTCGTTCTGGTCCTGGCTGATCGGTGCGGTGATCATCGTGGTGTCGGTGTTCGCCGGCGGGGGCTGGGGCGCCATCGACGGCGTGACCGGCAACGAGAGCGACGCCATGGCGCTCACCCTGCTCGGCACCGGCATGGTGATCGTGGCTCTGCTGCTCGGCGCGGTGACCGTGGCCACCACCGTGATCTCGTTGCGGCAGACGGGTATGAGCCTGCTGGACGTGCCCCCCTTCTCGTGGTCGATGCTCGTGGCCGCCGCGGCCTGGCTGTTCACGCTGCCCGTCGCCGTCGCCAACCTCGTGGT
Organism: Acidimicrobiales bacterium; assembly: GCA_965116865.1. Taxonomy (GTDB): domain Bacteria; phylum Actinomycetota; class Acidimicrobiia; order Acidimicrobiales; family Aldehydirespiratoraceae; genus Aldehydirespirator. The sequence goes on from OZ220727.1 coordinate 2,866,059, forward strand.
GGTCTATGCCGACCTGCGGGGCAGGCCGGCCATCGCCTTCGGCCGGGCTGAGAGTCCCGACATATGGCTGCAGCTCGACTGGCTGGTGGAGCAGCCCGCCGTCTACATCATGGCCGTGCCGGTGCTCGGCATCGCCGTCGAGGCCGTGGGGGCTGCCGTCGGGGCCCGCTCCAGCCGTCCGGAGGCCATCATGGTGATCGTGGGGTTGTTCGGGCTGCTGGCCGTGGGCGGCTGGTTGCAGGACTATTTCACTGCCCCCCAGGATCTCCGCGACGGGCTGGTCTACGTGGCTTTCGGCCTGGCCGCGGTCCTGCCGCCGGTGGCGCTGGCCGGCGGTGCGGCGGAGTTGGTGCTGAGGGGCGCCAAGACACCGGACCGGCTCCTCGACGTCAGGATGCTGGGCGCGGGCGCGGCCCTGAAGCTCTTGGCCGCCGCCACTGTGGTGGGGGCTCTGCGAGTGGTCGAGCCGCTCGACCTGCTCGAGACCGCCGCCACTTGGGCGGTGTTCCACGGCGTCGTCGCCGCGGGCCTCATCGCCGGCGTCGTCGCGCTTCGGAACTGGTCGCGCGAGCTGCTGACCGGCCCGTTCTCGGTGGTCGTCGGCCGGAGCGCGGTCGCGCTGCTGCTGGTCGGCGGCGGACTGCTGGTCCTGTCCGACCTCATCTCGGGGTTCCTTGCCGATGCCCCCGACCTCATGGCCCTCGCGCTCGACGGCAGCGCCGCGCTCAACGTGGTGGCCTTCGCTGGGTCTATCCTCGTTGCCGCGGCCGCGGCCGCGGTTGCCGTTGGCGCAGTCTCCGCTCTGCGCTCCCCTGCGTCCGGGAGCGGAGCAGCATGAGAACGACGGCGCTGCCCGCCGCGGAGGCGACCCGGCCCCGCACCGTCGTCGTCGGCACCCTGCTGGCTGCCGGCGCGGTCTTCGTGGCCTTCGCCGCGCTGGTCGCGGTGTACGTCCATCAGCGTCAGACGGCTCGGGCCACCGGCCAGGAGTGGTTCCCGGAGGGCAGCGTCGAGCTCGGCCCGGCCGGGATGATGATGATGACGCTGGTGCTGTCGATGGTGACGGTGCAATGGGCCGTCCAGGCCGCCCGAAACGAGGACCGGCCCCACGGGTTCATCGCGCTCGGTGTGACGTTGATGTTCGGTGCGGCGGTGATCAACCAGTTCTGGTTCGTGTACCAGGACACCGCCTTCGCCATCGACGCCGGTCGGGCCGAGTTGCTGTTCTACGCGGTCACCGGCTCGTTCATCGCCATGCTGATCTCTGGGATGGCGATGCTGGCCGTCACCACCGTCCGCTCGCTGATGGGGCCCTTCGGGCGGGATCTGGCTCATGGTGTGCAGGCTGCGGGCGCCTACTGGCATATGTGCGTGCTGTGCTACTTCCTGGTCTGGTACGTCGTCTTCATAACGAAGTAGGCAGCTCGTGCTCACTACAGGATTCAAGTTCTTCTTCGGACTGTTCGCAGCGTTCTGCACCGCCGCGCTGGTCTACGGCTACACCACCGGCGGCAATCACGTCGGACCCTTGTCGCTGGGATGGAAGGGCGGCGTCGGAGACCACATCGGCTACGGCGTGCTGGCGGCCCTGGCCGGCGTCTCGCTGACCGTCAGCCTGGTGCTGGTGTCGTTCCGCGACGCCGACGCGGCGGCTCAGGCCCATCTTCAGAATCTGGCTGAGGGGCTGACCGACCAGCCCGTCACCGCGAGCTTCTGGCCGGTGGTCGCCTCCTTCGGGGCGGGCGCGGCGGCCGTGGGCCTGGTTCTGCACCCCATGGTGTTCGTGCTCGGTCTGGCCGTGACCGTCCTGTCGATGGTCGAGTGGACGATGGACGCTTGGGCCGATCGGGCCACCGGCGACGCCTCCGCCAACCGCGAGCTGCGCAACCGGATCATGGCCCCGATCGAGATCCCCGTCATCGGAGCGCTCGCCGTCGGGGTGGTCGTGCTGGCGGCGTCGCGGATCCTGCTGTCCGTGTCGAAGCTGGAGGCGGTGGCCGTCGCCGGCGTGGTGTCCGCCCTCATCCTGGGCGGCGCCTGGTTGTATGTGTCCCGGCCCGGCGCCGGCCGCCGCCTGGTGCGCGTCCTGGGAACCTTGGGCGCACTGCTGCTGCTGGTGGGCGGGGTGCTGGCCGCGGTCGCCGGTGAGCGCGACTTCCATCACCCCGACGACGAGACCCACACCGAGCCCGGCGAGCCGACCGGCGGGGTCACAGGTCACGGTGGCTGAGATGCGAACGACTGCTCGCCGGCTTCTTCTCGGGTGGGCAGCCCCGGCCGTGTCGGCAACCGCTTCAGCTGAGATGCGAACGGCCGCTCGCAGGCTTCTTCTCGGGGCGTTGGTGTTGCTGGGCGCGGCCGCGGTCGCCGGCTGCGCGTCCGATGCGGAACTCGACACCTTCGCCCCGCAGGGCCCGATAGCACGGGAGTTGCACAGCCGGGGCGTGCTGCCGGTGTTCTGGATCGCGGCGGCAGTGTTCGCGGGCATCACTGTCGCCATGGTCTGGCTCATCTGGAAGAACCGGGTCAAGACCTACGACGGCGACGACGAATGGCCGGCGCAGACCCACGGCCACGTCCCGCTGGAGGTCGGCTGGACGGTCGGGTTCTTGGTGACCATGGTCGCGGTGGCCGGCCTAATGCTGTGGTCGCTGCCCACCGTCGATGCCACCGAGCACAACACCATGCCGGTCACTGTGGACGACCGCCGCGTCGAGTGGGAACCGACCGTCGTAGTGGTGGGCAACCAGTGGTGGTGGGAGTTCCGCTACTACTTCTCCGACCCCTTGGACCTGGCCGATCTGCGGGCTCACGGCGACGCCAAGACGCTGCCCCCCGCCGACATCGTCACCTCCGGCCAGATGGTGATACCCACCGGCGAGGAGGTCGAGTTGATCATCACGTCGCGCGATGTGATCCACTCGTTCTGGATCCCGGCGCTCAACGGCAAGCGCGACGCGGTGCCCAACCGCTTCTCGCCGTGGAAGATCGAGGCCTCCGAACCTGGCTTCTACTTCGGGCAGTGCACCGAGTTCTGCGGTCTGTCGCACTCGCGCATGAGGATGCAGACGGTGGCGCTCAGCCCGGACGACTTCCAGGAGTGGGTGGACCGCACCACCGCCGACGCGGTCGCGCCCACCGATCCCGAGGCTGCTGCGGGAATGGAGGTGTTCTCAGGCATCTGCACTTCCTGCCATGTGGTCGAGGGACTGAACGACGACGTCTTCGAGAGCGCCGACCAGGCGTCGGGGGCCGCGCCGGATCTGACCCATTTCGCCGGCCGCAGCACCTTCGCGGGCGGGATCCTCAACACCTACAACGCGGACGGGTCGCTCAACCGCCCGGACCTGGAGGCCTGGCTGCGCGACCCCGGCGCTCTCAAAGAGAATTACACTGTGCCCGGCGAGCAGTACCGGGGAATGCCCGACCTCGACCTCAGCGAGCAGCAGATCGACAGCCTGGTGGCCTATCTTTCGGGTCTGGGAGCGAAGCCCGCCGACTGGATAATCGAAGCGACCCAGGTGGAGTGACGCTATGGCGATAGTTGAGAAGTCTCCGCTCGAGCTCAGTCCCGGTGATTCGGTCCGCTACGCCGAGCGGCCCCTCGGTGTGTTCACCCGCCCGCAGGGGGGGCGGGGGTGGCGCGACTGGCTCAGCACCGTCGACCACAAGCGCATCGGGATCCTCTACGGCGCCTCGGCCATGTTCTTCTTCTTGGTGGGCGGCGTCGAGGCGCTGCTGATCCGCTTGCAGCTGGCCGCGCCGGAAGGCTCCGTGCTCAGCGCCGACGTCTACAACCAGGTGTACACCATGCACGGCGTCACCATGGTGTTCCTGTTCATCATGCCGCTGGCCGCCGCCTTCGCGAACTACTTCATCCCGCTGCAGATCGGTGCCCGCGACGTCGCCTTCCCCCGCCTCAACGCGCTGTCGTTCTGGATCTGGCTGTCGGGCGCCGTCTTCTTGAACACGTCGTGGATCGTGGGCGGCGGCGGCGCCGACTGCGGCTGGTTCTGCTACTCGCCCAACAGCGGGGTGGCCTTCTCGCCCAGCCACGGCGTCGACTTCTACGCCATCGGCCTGCAGATCCTGGGCATCGCCTCGCTGGTGTCGTCGGTGAACCTGATCGTCACCTGCCTCAACATGCGGGCGCCAGGCATGACGCTGATGCGCATGCCCGTGCTCACCTGGATGCTGCTGATCACGCAGTTCCTGCTGCTGTTCGCGCTGCCGGTGATCACTGTGGCGCTGTTCCTGCTGATGTTCGACCGGCTCTTCGACGCCCAGTTCTTCAACCCCGACGCAGGTGCCGACCCGCTGCTGTGGCAGCACCTGTTCTGGATATTCGGCCATCCCGAGGTGTACATAATCATCCTGCCCGCGTTCGGGGTGGTGTCGGAGGTGATCCCCACATTCAGCCGCAAGCCCCTGTTCGGCTACGAGTTCATGGTGTTCTCGGGCATCGCCATCGGGTTCATGGGCTGGGGCGTGTGGGCCCACCACATGTTCGTGTCGGGCATGGGCCCCATCTCGGTGGCGGCCTTCTCGCTGTCGACCATGTTCATCGCGGTGCCGACGGGGGTGAAGGTCCTCAACTGGCTTGCCACGATGTGGGGCGGGAAGCTCAAATTCACAGTGGCCATGAAATTCGCGGTGGCCACGGTGGCCATGTTCACTATCGGCGGCCTGTCCGGTGTGACCCATTCGGTGGCGCCGGCCGACACCCAGCAGACCGATACCTACTACATCGTGGCCCACTTCCACTATGTGATCTTCGGCGGCGGCGTGCTGGGCCTGTTCGCCGGCATCTACTTCTGGTGGCCCAAGATCTGGGGGCACTGCCTCAACGAGCGGCTGGGCAGCTGGCACTTCTGGATCATGCTGGTGGGTTTCAACCTCACGTTCGGCCCGATGCACATCCTGGGCCTGCAGGGAATGTCGCGGCGCATCGACACCTACGCGAGGGGGTACGGCTTCGAGTTCTGGAACATGGCGGCCACCGTCGGCTCGCTGCTGATCGCGGCGGGTGTGGCGGTCTTCATGTGGAACGTGGTGAAGTCCAAGCGCGACGCGCCGTACCTGCCGCCGCCGGGCCCCGACCCCTGGGACGGCCGCACGCTCGAGTGGTCGATCCCGTCGCCGGTGCCGGTTCACAACTTCGATACCGTGCCCGAGGTGCGCGGGCGAGACGATTGGTGGCACACCAAATACGCAGAGGACGACGAGGGCAAGGTGGTGCGGGTCGCAACGGTCGAGGAGGCTGCCCAGACGGGCGATGCGACCGGTGTGCATCTGCCGTCGCCGTCGTTCTGGCCTCTGGCGGTGGCGGTCGGGCTGCCGCTGGTCGGCTACGGCCTGATCTTCAACCTCTGGCTCGCTCTGATCGGCGCCCTGCTCACGGTGGCGTCGCTGTACTCGTGGGCGCTCGAGCCTGTGGACGATCCCGACGCCGCCCACGACCACCACGAAGAAGATCATCGCGGAGAAGACAGCGACGGCGCAGTCCGCAGCGAGGGCGGAGAGGGCGGCCAACCATGAGGCCCGACGCGACCGGCAAGGCTGAGGGGCGGCGTCGGGGCAAGGGATGGCGCCGCTCGCACCGCCAGGCCGCGCCGGTGACAGGCCCCGCCGGCCGCGGAGACCAGCCGTGAGCACTGAAGCCGCAGTTGCCGAACTCGACCACGCGGCCGGCGACGATGGCCACGACCCGCACGCCACCACAACCGGCCTGTCGAACACCAAGTTGGCCATGTGGGTGTTTCTGGGCTCGGAGTGCCTGCTCTTCGGCGGGCTGATCTCCACCTACCTGCTGTACAAGACCCGGGGCAACGGCCGCACCCTGCCCACCGACGTGTTCGACATTCCGTTCACTTCGGTCAGCTCGTTCGTGTTGCTGATGAGTTCGCTCACGATGGTGCTGGCCCTCTCCGCAGTGTCACGGGGCGAGGACGAGGCCGGCCGCACCTGGCTGCTGGCCACCGCCCTGCTTGGCGGCGTGTTCATCGGCGGGCAGGTCTACGAGTTCACCAGCTTCGTCCGCGAGGGCGTGGCCTTCACCACCAATCCGGCCAGCAGCGCCTTCTTCACTCTGACCGGCTTCCACGGGGTCCATGTCAGTCTGGGCATTGTGATGCTGATGTCGTTGTTCGTGGCCTCGCTGAAGGGCAAGCTCACCGAGCGCAACGCCGAGACGGTCGAGATCGTCGGGCTCTACTGGCATTTCGTGGACATCGTCTGGATCTTCATCTTCACCGTCATCTACTTGATCCCCGCCGACTGACACCCATGAGCGACATTGCTCCCATGAGCGACCCGAGACCATGATCGACACCGCTGCCACCGAGCCCGACGTCGAGCCCGGCGACCACCATGCCGACGAGGGCCCTTCCCACCCCTCGGACTGGGCTTACGTCAAGATCGCCCTCGTTCTGGCCGCGGTCACCGCCTTGGAGGTGTTCACATACTTCGAGACGGTCCTCGACTGGGGTGCGGCGCTGGTGCCGTCGCTGATCTTCATGATGATCGTCAAGTTCTATTTGGTGGCTACCTGGTTCATGCACCTGCGCTTCGACGACAAGCTGTTCGGCCGGATGTTCACCGCCGGGCTGGTGCTGGCCGTCGGTGTGTACCTGGCCACACTCACAGTTTTCGAGTTCTGGGTTTAGCAGCGTGGGCGCGCTGGCCGCGACCGACGCTTGGCGCTTCCAGTTCCACCCCGAGGTGTGGCTGCTGGTGGCTGCGTTGGTCGGCTTCGGCTGGTACGTCGTGCGGGTGGTCGCCCCCGTCGCCGGTCCCGGAGGGGGTGCCGCTGCCGTGACGGGACGCGGGCGGCTGTGCTTCGTCGCCGGCGTCGCTCTGCTGTGGGTGTCGGCGGACTGGCCGATGCACGACATCGCCGAGGAGTACCTGTACTCGGTGCACATGGTGCAGCACCTGCTGATCAGCTTCGTGGTGCCGCCGCTGCTGCTGATGGCCGTGCCGGAGTGGCTGGCCCGGCTCATCGTGGTCGAGGGCTCGCGTTCGGCAAGGATCATTCGCCGTCTGGTCCGCCCGTTGTTGGCCGGGGTTGCCTTCAACGCCCTGCAGGCGCTGATGCACTGGAACGCTGTGGTGGAGCTGTCGGTGCGCAGCGGGGCCTTCCACTATGCCATGCATCTGCTGATGTTCGTCGCCGCGCTGGCCATGTGGACGCCGGTCGTTGGACCGCTGAGGGAGTTGCATCTGTCCGAGCCCGCGAAGATGGTCTACCTGTTCGCCATGTCGATCATTCCCACGGTGCCGGCTGCCTGGCTGACTTTCGCCGAGGGTTCGGTGTACCCGGTCTACGACCATGCCCAGCGCTTGTTCGGTATCTCGGTGGCCGCCGACCAGCAGGCTGCCGGCGCGGTGATGAAGGTGCTGGGCGGCCTCTACCTGTGGACTCTGATCGCGGTCCGGTTCTTCCGCTTCTCGGCTGTCCAGCGCCACGACGACGCGGCCGAGCGGCGTCGGCGCTTGGCGGCCGACACTCTCACCACCGCCGATGTGGAGGCCGAGTTCGAGCGGCTGAGCCCCCCGCCCACGGAGCCCCGGATGTAGACTCCAGTGGGTGTCCAAGCTGCTGCGAGTGCTCACGGGTCTGAGGGCGGCGGACCGGGTCGGAGGGGGAGTAGCCCGCCGGGTGCGGCGCTTCGATGGATGGCTCGACCGAGCCTCGGAGCGTGATGGAGGCGGGGGTGACTACGACCACGCAGAGACGGTCAGGGAGTACTACGACATCAGCAACGACCTGATGGTCTGGGGTTGGGGCGATTCCCTGCACTTTGCTCCGCTGTCGCCCGGCGAGAGCGTGGAGCAGTCCAAGATCCGCCACCAGCGGCTGATGATCGACAAGCTGGACCTCAGCGAGGGCATGACGGTGGTCGATGTCGGCTGCGGGATCGGCGGCCCGATGCGCCGGGTCGTCTCGGAGGCCGGTGTCAGGGTCGTCGGGGTCAACATCAACGAGGTCCAGATGGACCGGGCGAAGTCGTTGAACGTCGAGGCGGGGCTCGACCACATGGTCGACTATCTGGCGTGCAGCTTCATGGACATGTCGGCGGTGGCGGACGGCACATTCGACCGCGGCTACGCCATCGAATCGACGTGCCATGCTCCCGACAAGCGGGGCGCGTTCGCCGAGATCCACCGGGTGCTGAAGCCTGGAGCCTTCTTCTGGGGTCAGGAGATGTGCATGACGGACAGGTTCGATCCCGGCAACGAACGGCACCGGGCCGTGAAGCGGGAACTCATGCACGGCATCGCGCTGCAGGACGTCGCGACCACTGCCGAGGTGAACCGGACGCTTGAGTCGGTCGGGTTCGAACTCGTCGAGGGGAGGGACCGGGGCGCGGCGACAAGCAACGGTGAGTCCACGCCGTGGTACCAGCCCATGGAGACTTGGAGCAGAGCGCTGGGCAATTCTCCGATCGGGGTTCCGCTGGGCCGCAAGGCGGCCGTCGCGGGATCCCGGCTGGCCGAGATGCTGAGGATCTTGCCGAGGGGGTCCGCCGATGTGGTCAAGATGCTGGATCGGACCGCCCGCGCCTATGTTGCAGGCGGCCGATCGGGGATCTTCACGCCGCTGTACTGCTTCTTGGTCCGCAAGCCCGGCTAGATCCCGCTGACCTGGCCCGTCCAAATCCCTGAAATCATGATCGAGTATATCGGAATTGTGGCCGCGCGCCTTTAGAGTTGTGCTTCCACCGCTGCGATCGGGTTCGTGACTCGGCTCGCAGCTCCAGTGACTCAGCGACATCGACACAGGAGGCAGCATCCCAATGACCAGCGCAAACATCGACAACGGCGTGAACGTCGAACACCTGCTGGGTGCCCGCCAGGCTCTCAGCGAGGCTCGCGAGGCGGCCCAGTTCACATGGAAGGCCACCAACGAGTGGTTGAACGGCACCCACAGCCGTTCAGCCGTGGACAGCTATTACGGTTTGGGCGAAGAGCACCAGCATCGCTCGACCTTCACCTTCGAGGCCGACCATCCGCTGGTGTTCGGTGCCGAGGACAACGCGGCCACACCGGTGGAGCTGGTGCTGGCCGGACTGGCAAGCTGCCTCACCGCCGGAGTGGCCGCGGTCGCCCAGAACCGCGAGATCCAGCTGCGGTCGGTGAAGGCCACGCTGGAGGGCAGCATGGACATCCTCGGGATCCTGGGCGGCGACCCCGACGTCCGCAACGGGTTCAACGACGTCAAGGTCTCCTACGACATCGACGCTGACGCCACCCCCGACGAAATCCAGGCGCTGGTGGCCCAGTCCCAGAAACGGTCGGCCGTCTACGACATCATCACCAACCCGACCAACGTGGCGGTCGAGGTCAACTAGCCCCGCAGCTGTCGCAGTCCGCGCACGGAAGTTTGCCGGGGCCATGAGGACGACCACGGTCGTTGTGGGGGCCGGGCACAGCGGCCTGGCTGTGAGCCGCCGCCTCACCGAACGCTCCATCGACCATGTCGTGCTCGAGCGCGGCGACGTGGCCAACGCTTGGCGGACTCAGCGCTGGGACTCGCTGCGGCTGCTCACCCCCAACTGGCAGAGCCGGCTGCCAGGCTACGACTACAGGGCCCACGGCGGCCGTGATCCCGACGGCTACATGTCGATGCCGGAGGTCGTCCGGTTCGTGTCGGACTACGCTCGGCTCGTTGACGCCCCAGTCTCCACCGGCACGACGGTTACCTCGGTGCGATCTGCGGGCGCAGGCTACGTCGTCGACACCGACCGGGGCCGCTGGGAGTGCGAGACGGTGGTGTTGGCCTCAGGCGGGTTCAACTCCGCAAGAGTGCCGGAGCTGGGAGGTGCGCTGCCGACGTCCGTGGCCGCCCTCAGCGCGTTCGAGTACCGCAACCCGGACGGGCTGGCCCCCGGCGGGGTGCTGGTGGTGGGCGCCTCGGCCACCGGGGTCCAGATCGCCGACGAGGTGCACCGCTCCGGGCGCCCCGTCACTCTCGCCGTCGGCGAGCATGTGCGCATGCCGCGCCTCTACCGGGGCCGCGACATCCTGTGGTGGATGGAGAGGTCGGGCCTGCTCGACGAACGCTACGACGAGGTCGACGACGTCGTGCGGGTGCGCAGGACCCCGTCGCCGCAGTTGGTCGGAACCCCCGGACGGGTCACGCTCGACCTCAACGCTCTCACCGACCAGGGTGTGAGTCTGGTGGGGCGGCTTGAGGCGCTGCGGGGCGCCGAGGCGCTGTTTTCGGGATCGTTGACCAACAAGTGCGAGCTGGCCGACCTCAAGCTGGGGCGGCTCCTCAACGGCTTCGACGCCTGGGCGGCGGAGCGCCGCGCCGACAGCGTGGGACTGCCGGAGCGGTTCGCTCCCACCCGAGTCCCGGCATCGCCGCCGGTGCGGCTCGATCTGGCCCGCGGGGAGATCGGCACCATCGTCTGGGCTGCCGGCTTCAAGCCCGACTACTCGTGGCTCGACGTGCCGGTGCTCGACCACAAGGGCCGTATCCGTCACGACGGCGGGATCGTCACCGAGTCACCCGGCTTGTATGTTGTCGGGCTCAACTTCCTGCGTCGCCGCAAGTCGAGCTTCATCCACGGCGCCGAAGACGACAGCCGCGACCTCGTCTCACACCTGCACAGCCATCTCGACTCGCTGCTTCCAGCCTGAACCGCGGCCTTGCCGCTCGCGCCGCCGCGACAGGGGACTCAGCCTGCCCGCGCCTCGGCTAGCTCGACCTCAGGTGCTGCGGGGCTGGACCGGGGCCCGGTGCTTGTGGATCTCCTCATCACGGTGGCGTTGGGCCGGGGTGCGGCGAGCCTGTCCTGCGGTGCTCGACCCGTCCCGGGCTCCGGCGATGCGCACGCCGGAGGGACGCCGGTAGTTGAAGAGGCCGGCCTCGTCCACGATCACTCTGTCGGCGTAGTCGTCGAACCACAGCGCCTGCGGGTTGCGGCCGACGATGGACACCTTGCCGCGGTCCTCGGCGTCGGCGGGGCTTCGGAGCACCTTGAAGACCACCACGCCGTTCTCGGCGCCGGGCAGGCCCGGGATCGGCTTGTCGGTGACTGCCGCCACCTCTGTCTTGCCTTTGAAATGCACGACGGCGAGTCGGGCGTGGGCCTCCACGCCCGACAGCCCCCGCTGCGACTCGTTGACGAGCTGCCACGCTGTCTCGATGGGAACGTTGAACGCCTTGTAGGCGACGATGTTGCGTCCCCCGAAGAAGTAGTGGTTCTCGATGCCGGCCGCCTTGAGCGTCCGCTGGAGGAGGTGCAGTGCTTCGGCGTCGTCGTTGACGCCCCGGATGATGGGGGACTGGTTCTCGACGCTGATCCAGCCTCGCTCCACGACCGCGTCGACCGCGCGCCGGGTCCGGGGGTTCCACCGGCAGCGGCCGGCGCCGTCGGTGAGGTAGCTGCCGTCGGCGTGCTTGGCCAGCAGCTCGTCGGGATGGTTGAAATGCACCATGAGCCTCAGCACCACGTCGGGATAGACCTCGTGGAAGCGGTCGAGCATCGCAGTGAAGGCGCCGTCGAAGCGGTCCGGATGGAAGGCGAGCTCCTTGGTTCCTACCCGGATGACCTCAGTGCCCGCCTCGGCAAGAGCAGTGAACCAGCCGGCCAGCTTGGAGTTGGGCAGCACCATCGGATCGCCGCCGGACAGCAGGACCTCCCGCAGCCTGGGCCGTCCTGTCTCGGGGTGGCGGCCCCCGTTGGCGGACACCGCGGCGTTGTGTGCCCGGATGTAGTCGGTCACCTCGTTGAGTTGGGCCAGGCCCTTCTTCTTGACGGTGCCGTCGGTGTGCTGGACGTCCTTGCGGGCGATCAGCTCCTCGCGGTAGCAGAACCGGCAGTGGGCCGAGCATGTCGAGATGACGTACAGAAGCGCCATCTCGTACTTGTGGAGCAGCCCCTCGACCGGGCTGTAGTCGAGTTGGTTGGCCGGGTCCTCCTCGCCCTCGAGGTTGGCGGTCTCGTCGGCCGAGGCCTTGACGAGCCGCTGCAGGGCCGGACTGAGCCTGGCCATCTCGAAGTAGTGGCGGGTGATCTTCACCGGCATCCGGGCCTCCACGTCCCGGTCGGTCTTGCGGAGCCTGTCCAGGTCGGCCAGCTCCTCCGGGGTGTAGAAGCCGCTCATGTCGGTGGGCGCGGCCCCGTCGACGAACGGCTCCACGCCGTTGACGATCTGCCGGTCGTAGCGCGGGTTCTCGACCTGGTCGAGGACTAGTCGCTCCCGGGCGGTCGGCTCGTACCTGGCCCTGCGGCGCTTGGTCTGTTCGGTGCGTGTCATGTCAATACTCAAGTCCGTGTCGCTGGCATCGACAGGCAGTCCGCAGAGCGGGCCGGCCCCTGGGCCGTGCCTGCCGGTGCGTCGGACCATCGCGGGCGCCTGTCGGGGACTGACCATCATGGCAGGTATTCCACAGGCGTGCAAGACGGTGCCGTCGAGCGCAGAGCCTTCGTTTTCAGTCCTCGCGAACCGGGGTGGAGCCGGTACCGTCTCCGGCGTGCTCGACCTGCGACTGCTGAGAGCTGAGCCCGACGCCGTCAAGGCTGCGGTAGCTCGCCGGGGCGAGCCCACTGCGCCCTTGGACCAGGTTGTCGCCCATGACGAGCGTCGGCGGGCCGTCGTCTGCGAAGCTGACGCGCTGAGGTCGGAGGTGAAGCGCGTGTCTGCCGAGGTCGGTGCCCTGCACCGCGACGGACGGGCCGGCGAGGCCGTCGAGATGAGGGCCCGCAGCCGCGAGCTGGGGGGCCGCATCGACGAGCTCGACGCCGAGGCCGAGCAGCTCTCCGAGTGGATCCGGCGGATCCTGCTGTTCGTTCCCAACATGCCGGCCGATGACTGTCCCGACGGCGTCGGTCCCGGCGACAACGCCATGATGCGCACGTTCGGCTACGACCCCGGCGCCTACTCCGATTGCCAGCGGGTGCCGCACTGGGACATCGGCACCGATCTCGGCATCCTCGACATCGACCGGGCGGTGCGCATGTCGGGCTCGATGTTCGCCATGTACCGCGGGCTGGGAGCCCGGCTGGTGCGGGCCCTCATCGACTACGGGCTCGACCGGAACCGCGACCTGTACGAGGAGGTCCGGCCGCCCACGCTGGTGCGAACGGAGACGATGACCAGCACCGGTCATCTTCCCAAGTTCTCCGACGACGCCTACCAGATCGAACGCGACGGGCTGTGGGCCGTCCCCACCGCCGAGGTGCCGCTCACGTCGCTGCTGTCGGGCGAGATCGTCGATGAGGACGACCTGCCGGTGAGGCTGATGGGCCACACGTCCTGCTTCCGGCGTGAGGCGGGCTCGGCCGGGCGAGACACCCGTGGGCTGCTGCGGGTACACGAGTTCGACAAGGTGGAGCTGTACGGGTTCTGCACGCCGGAGCAGGCCGCCGACGTCCACGCCGAGATCCTCGACCGCGCAGAGCGGGCCATCGCCGATCTCGGACTGGCCTACCGGGTGCTTGACCTGTGCGCCGCCGATCTTGGCGACGCTTCGGCCCGGACCTTCGACATCGAGGCCTACGCGCCGGGGTCGGATCGCTGGCTAGAGGTGTCGAGCGTGTCGTGGTGCCGCGATTACCAGACCCGCCGCGCCGACGTCCGCTACCGCCCGGCTGCCGGGGGACGCACCCGAATGGTGCACAGCCTCAACGGGTCGGGCCTGGCCGTGCCGCGGGTGTGGGCCGCGCTGGTGGAGACGTACCGCCGGCCCGACGGCTCGGTGGCGGTACCGGAGGCCCTGCACCCTTACATGGGGGGGATCACGTCCATCGGCCGGTAGCTGCCGCTGCCGGCCGGTGCCCGGCGCTCGCTGATTCGGCCGTCCCGGGAGAGTGATGCGCGAATCCCGATTGGCGCAATCTCGCTCGCAGAACCCCAGGTCAGAGGCTTGCGCGTCACGCGGGATCAGCATTGCTCAGCAGCCTGCTAGAGGCCGAGCGACCAGGCAGGCGAGGAACTTCTGTCAATCTCCCACCTATGCGGTGGTTTCTTGACAGAAGTTCGGCAGGGAAGTTCGCCAACGAACCCGTGAATCACGACACTAGAGTCGGGGCGTGGACCTGGCCCGGATGCGGGAGCACTACTCCGAGGCAGGGCTCATGGAGACCGACGTCGCCGACGAGCCGATCGTTCAGTTCCGGCGCTGGTTCGAGGAGTGGCTGGCGACGAAGCCCTACGACGCCAACGCCTTCGTCGTGGCGACCACCGGCACCGACGGCTGGCCCTCGGCTCGGGCGGTGCTCCTCAAGGGGCTGGACGAGCGTGGCTTCGTGTTCCACACCAACCGCTGCTCGGCCAAGGGGCTGGACTTCGAAGCCTCCGGCCGGGCCGCGCTGTGCTTCCTGTGGCATCCGGTAGAGCGCCAGGTGCGGGTGGTGGGCACGGTCGAGGACCTGCCCGACGACGAGAGCGACGCCTACTTCGCGTCACGGCCCCGCGGCGCCCAGATCGCGGCCTGCGCCTCACCGCAGTCGCAGGTGATCGCTGACAGGGCCGAGTTGGAGCGTCTCGCCGCCGAGACGGAGGCCCGCTTCGCGTCCGCTGCCCGCGTGCCCCGGCCGTCGCACTGGGGCGGTTATCTGGTGCGGCCCCGAGTGGTGGAGTTCTGGCAGGGGCGCCGCAGCCGTCTGCACGACCGTCTGCGCTACCGGCGGTCGGACTCCGCGCCGGACTCCGGCTGGCTGATCGAGCGCCTCGCCCCCTAGAACGTCGAGCGAGCAGGCGCTGCGACGCGGCCCATACGGGCGAAGCCGTGGCTTGAGAGACCTCCAGGTCGCAGCCGTGCCATGCGCGTGACCGCGATCATCGAGCGCGGCGACTGGGGGCCGGTGGCGTGAGAGACCTCCAGGTCGCAGCCGTGCCATGAGCTGCTCCAGCGGCTGTCGGCAGCCGTGGGTCCTCACGGCTCGCGTGGGCGCTCTCGCTTCAAGGATGTCCAGCGAACCCAGACGACGAAAGCGGTGAAGGCGACCTCCAGGGGCACGCCGAACCGGAGCGGGTCGCTGAACCAGTGGCCCACCCTTGCCGGCCATCCTGCCAGGAACCGCAAGACCGGCAGCAGGACGAAATCGCCGCCGTTGAAGCCGAACTCCACAGCTAGGTAGAGCACCATGTACGCCTCTGTCACCAAGCGGCGCTTCGAGAGGTCGGTCTCGCTCTGGCGCCAACCGAACAACAGGGTGCCGAGGATCCCCAAGGCGCACAGGACGCCGATCCGCTCGGCGGTGGCATGGTCGATCCAGTTGCTGACTGCCGCTTGGAGCTCTGTGAACTTGTCGATGAGCAAGTTGGAGGCCAGAGGGTCGTCGATGATCTGCAGTTCCCACCAGCCGTAGTTGGCCAGGTAGATCCCCGACGCGAGCAGCGCCAAGCCCGAGATCGGGTTGATCCAGCGGAACATCCTGCGCATCGCGCCTACCAAGCTGGAGCGGGCCGTGGCCAGCGCCAGGGTCAGGAACGTGATGACCGCCCCCATCCCGACGCCGTAGGCGACGAAGTTGGCGGCGCCGTCAGCCGCGCCGTCGGCGGAGAAGCTGGTCGCCACCGCCGCGATGAACAGGCCGATGGTGCATGACATCGAAACCACCGCGTAGCTGACGCCGAACATGAACACCGATCCCAGGCCCCGGCTGCCGGTGCCTTTGCTCATCTTGGGCAGCCGCAGGTTGATGGCCCGCCCGGTCAGCAGCCACACGCCCAGCATGGCCATGACTGCACCGATGGCGATGGTGACGTAGCCGATGCGGTCCAGCACGGTGCCCTGGCTGAGCACCGTCTCGAACAGGAGGCCGAAGGCGCCGAAGACGACCACGAAGCCGGCGGTGAGCGTGAGCGCCACCACCATGGCCCGCAGCATCGCGCCCAGCGACCTCGCGCCCGAGTCCGGCTGATCGCCGGACTGCTCGATGCCGATGAAGAACCCCAGGTAGGCGGGCAGCAGCGCGAACCCGCAGGGGTTGAACGCCGCCACCAGCCCCAGCGAGAACGGGTAGGCGAGTGCGGCCAGATCCATGTGCCTATCCTCCGGTCGTAGCGGCGGGATCCATCGCCCTACGGTCTAGCCGATACGCCGAGCTCGTCCTCGATGAGCTCGGCCAGCGACTCCGCGTCGAGCGCTCCGGCGAAAGTGTCGACCAGCTCTCCGGAGGGCGACACCAGGACGGTGGTGGGCATGGCGATGCTCCCGGTCGTCTCGTACACCTCCAGGTCGGGGTCCCAGCCGACGTCGTAGGTCACGCCGGTCCTGCGGACCAGATCGAGGGCGGCCTGGGTCGTCCGGTCCTGCGACAGTCCGAGGAACGCCGCCTGACCGTCCAACTCCTCGAAGACTCTTTGGAACTCCGGCATCTCCCTGACGCAGGGCGGGCACCACGACGCGAAGAAGTTCACTACGAGCGGCGTGCCCTCGTAGTCGGCGAGGGCGCGCGTGCCGCCGTCGAAGCGGTCGAACGTCAACGCGGAGAGGTCGGTGCCGCCGTGGTCGTCGGAGGAGAGGACGGCCGTCGCGACGAACGCGGCCCCGGCCGCGGCCAGCACAGTGACGAGGCCCGCCAGCAGGCGCGGCCTGAGCGAGGCGCGTGTGTCGGGTTTGGTTGGGTGGTGTGGTGCGTTGCTGGGTTGGTTGTCGCCTGGGTGTGGCGGTGAGGCGTGTGTGTCGGGTTTGGTTGGGTGGTGTGGTGCGTTGCTGGGTTGGTTGTCGCCTGGGTGTGGCGGTGAGGCGTGTGTGTCGGGTTTGGTTGGGTGGTGTGGTGCGTTGCTGGGTTGGTTGTCGCCTGGGTGTGGCGGTGAGGCGTGTGTGTCGGGTTTGGTTGGGTGGTGTGGTGCGTTGCCGGGTTGGTCGTCGCCTGGGTGTGGCGGTGAGGCGTGTGCGTCCGGTTCGGCTCCTTCGGCTGTCACGGCCGCGGCGGCGTCGGCGGTGGCGCGATCTCTGCTGTGTGGGGCGGGATCGTGTTGCTGCTCGGTGTATGTGGCGGGGTCGTCACGCCTGTGGGGGCGCCGCCGCCGATGAAGCCTGCGTGCCGGTACCAGCGCAACTCTTGCAGGCTCTCGGTGATGTCGTCGAGGGCCCGATGGCCGGATGCCTTGCTGGGCGCCCCGTCGTACACCGACGGCTGCCAGCGGCGGGCCAGTTCCTTCACGGTCGACACGTCGATCGACCGGTAGTGCAGGAAGTCGTCGACCTCTGGGAGGTGCCGGGCCAGGAACCGGCGGTCGGTGCCGATGGAGTTCCCGCACAGCGGGACGGTGCCGGGCCTGTCGAGGTGCTCCTTCAGGAATCCGAGCACGGCGGCGCCGGCGTCGGCGAGGCTCACCGTCGAGGTTCTCACCTCAGCCAGCAGCCCGCTGGAGGTGTGCATCTCCCGGACGGCGTCGTCCATGCTGGTCAGTGCCCCGCTAGACTGGTGGATCACGAGGTCCGGCCCGGTGGCGACGATCTCGAGGCAGTCGTCGGTGATGAGGGCGGCGATCTCGATGATGGAGTGGTGCTCGGGGTCGAGGCCGGTCATCTCCAGGTCCATCCAGGCGAGCATCGCGGCAGGATAACGACAGGTCGCCCCGACCGGTTCCGGCCTGTGCGTCGAACGGTCCTATCGCTCTGCCGATGAGGCAGGCGTTCAGGGTCGGCTTCGTCGACGAGCGCGCGCCGGGGCGTGCGGAAGACCCGCAGAACGCCGACAACGACAACGTCTACGAGTCGGCTTCGTCGACGAGCGCGCGCCGGGGCGTGCGGCGTCGCGGGCCGGAGGCGAGCAGCTGTTGCGATGGTGCGTCTGTGCGGCGGTTGCGGCGCCAGTCTTGTGCGTATAGCCGTGACGCATCTCCGCGCTGTTGCGATGGTGCGTCTGTGCGGCGGTTGCGGAGCCCCGGTGGCGGTGCCGGTGGTTGTGGCGGTGTGATGGGTTGCGATGGTGCGTCTGTGCGGCGGTTGCGGCGCCGCTACCCTCGGCCGGTGCTCGATGTGCCCGTGCTGCGGCTCGATCCGGACCTGCCCCTGCCCGGCTACGCCCGACCCGGTGATGCTGGCATCGACTTGATGGCTCGCATCACCACGGTGATCCAGCCGGGCGGAGGCCGGGCACTGGTGCCCACGGGTGTGGCGGTCTCCCTGCCGGACGGCTGTGCCGGCTTCGTGCTCCCTCGCAGCGGGCTCGCCCTCGAGCACGGCGTGACATGCCTGAACACGCCGGGGCTGATCGATTCGGGCTACCGGGGCGAGCTGAAGGTGATCCTGGTCAACACCGACCCGCTGCAGCCGTTCACGGTGCAGCGGGGCGAGCGCATCGCGCAGCTGGTGGTGATGGCGGTCGAGCAGGCGCGCCTCGTCGAGGTGGAGAGCCTCGAACCGTCGACGCGCGGCGATCAGGGCTTCGGATCGACAGGCCGTTAGGACCGGGAAGGCAAGGCCCGGACCGGCGACGATCTTGCGGGGCGTGCCTTGGGCGGCTCTCAGGTCGCTTGGAACCGGAGCGGTCGGCGAAGTGGGCGACAGAGCATGCCCCGCTAGTGCTGTGTCGTCGAAATGGCTAGGGCAGCGCAGCAGGACCGAGACCCTGCTTGGGAGCGCTCCGGACGCCCCGATCATTTCAGCGACGGACCACTAGCTTCGGCCTCGATCTCGGCGGGGCGGATCGCGCCGAGTCGGCGAAGTGGGCGACAGAGCATGCCCCGCTAGGGCAGCTGTGTCGACGTCTGTGCCAGTCTGGGCGGGGCGGAGCGTCAGCGGGACTCAGCTGTGACGGCAGCCGGAGACCGCGGCCTCGCCGTCGTCGGGCCCGCGGGCATGGCAGGCATGTCGTCGACGTTCCCTCGAGCGATGGGCAAGTCCCAGAATCACGTTCCCGTCGTTGCGAAACCTCAGGTCGGAGGTTTGCGTGCTGCCTGCCACCGATACATTTCAACAGTCGTCCGGGACATCGCAGCGTCGGCATGGGACTCGGGATCGCGGCCCTCAGCCGGGCCTGCGGCCGAGGGCCCGGCCGCCTCCAGAGTGACGACCAACTTCGCCAGTTCAATGCCGATCGCGTCGATCTTGTCGTCGAGGCGGTCGATCTTGTCGTCGAGGCGGTCGATCTTGTCGTCGAGGTGGTCGATCTTGTCGTCGAGGCGGTCGATCTTGGCGTCTTGGGCGGCGAATCGGGCGTCCATCCTCTGTTCGAGTCGGGTGATTCTGGCGTTGGTGTCGTCGATCCTGTCGCTCAGGACGGTGACGGCTAGGACGGATCCGCCTATCCCCACGCCGAGGGCTGTGATCGTGGCGGTGATGAGGCCGATCACCAAGCCGGTGCCGACGAGGTCGCGCAGTCCCGCCGGCTTGGCGGCGCCGGGCGGGTCCGGGGGCGGCTCGGCGGCTGGTACGGGTTCGAGGGTCTGAGCCATCGGAGTCCGGGTGTCAGCAGGTGCGGTCCTGGTCATGGGTGCCTCGTCGGGAGTGTCGCGGCGAAGGGCGCGGCCTTGTGTCCGGCCGGCCGGCGCACCGTCGATACCCGGTGGCGAGGTTCAGTACGGAATCTATCGTGCCATATACTGTTGTGCAACCACACTGTAGGCAGCTGCTCGGGCGAACCTCGCCACTGAGGTCAGGCAGCCTCTGCGGCTCGGACCGCATCTCGGCGAGTTCGACGCGGCGCGAGCCCGTGGATCGCTCTGGTGTTGAGGTCAGCGGCGGGCTCGGCTGACGCTGGTCTCGTTCAGCGTCACGGGCGCATCGACCGGATCGGCTCCAAGCACAGGGAGGTCTTTCTGCGCTGCGTGTTCCCCGACACCCGGCTCGACGAGTTGTTGGGGCTGGAGGAGCGACTGAACCGCAAGATCGCCCAGGCCGCGGCTTCCGTCGGCGTGGGCGAGGTGATACCCGACCAGCAGCGCCGCCTCGACCGCAGCTTCAGCGAGACCCGCGAAGAGATCGAGCGGCTGCGCGCCGAGGACGCCTCGATCTTCGAGCGCGGCGGCACCCGACTGGGCGCCCAGTCCGGCGAGGAGTGCGGTGCTGCGGGTGGTCGAGGAGCAGGGCTTGCGTCCGCGGCCGGCGCCGGAGCCCTTGCCCGTGATCACCTCCGACGACGTCCACTTGGTCTGCTGGCAGGCTGTCGCCGCTGTCAGCCCGCAACCCAGATGAGACGCCCGTGGTTGTTTCAGCCGGCGGTCAGGCTCCGGGCTGGCCGATCGGCTTGCGCATCAGCAGCCGCCCCCGGTCGCACTGCACCGTGACGGTGACGTTGGCAGCGTCTGCTGCCTCCTTGAAGCGGTCCGCGGCAGCCACCGCGATGGCGGACTCGTCGGTGCGCCTGACCTCCACCTCCAGGCAGCCGCCGTGTACTCGGAACACGCACTCGAGGGCAGCGTCGTCTTCGGTGGGTGGCATGAGGAGCAATTCGGTTGGGGTCGTCTCGGCTGGGGTGTCAGTGGCTGGTTGGTCGTTTTCGGCGGGTGGCATGAGGAGCAGCTCGGTTGGGGTCGTCTCGGCTGGGGTGTCAGTGGCTGGTTGGTCGTTTTCGGCGGGCGGCATGAGGAGCAGCTCGGTTGGGGTCGTCTCGGCTGGGGTGTCAGTGGCTGGTTGGTCGTTTTCGGCGGGCGGCATGAGGAGCAGCTCGGTTGGGGTCGTCTCGGCTGGGGTGTCAGTGGCTGGTTGGTCGTTTTCGGCGGGCGGCATGAGGAGCAGCTCGGCGGCTTCGTTCATGGCTGCCCGGAGCTCGTCGATCTCGGTGAACGACATTCCCTGCCGGAGCGCCACCGCGGCGGCGCCGACCCGCACGACTCCGGCGTAGTCGGTCGAGGCCGGGACTCTCAGGACGATCTCGTCGTCGGCGAGCGCTTCGCCCACGTCTCAAGACTGCCACGATTCGCCCGACGCTCGCGGCATCGTCGCTGTGGATATCTTGAGCCCGCGCGGCCCGGACGCGATTCCGCGCACGGATTAGCGCAACATGCAGGGAGTCTGGCCCGGGCGGCTCGCGAGCGAAGCGCCGCACCACGGTGCCTGAGGCCACGCCCGAAACGTTTGGCCCGGGCGGCTCGCGAGCGAAGCGAACAGGAGCGGGTGCGGTGCCGCTGCGGTGTGACGGCTTCGCTCGCTGAGGGTTGTTTGCGGGCTGGGCTGTTCGGTGGTTGTGCAGTTGGCTGAGGGTTGGCGGGCTGGGCTGTTCGGTGGGTGCCGGTGGTGCAGCGGCGTGCGTCGTCGACCGCCTGCTCGGGTTGTTGGCGGGCTGGGCTGTTCGGGGGGTGCCGGTAGCCTGCTCGGGTTGTTGGCGGGCTGGGTTGTTCGGTGGGTGCCGGTGGTGCAGCGGCGTGCGTCGTCGACCGCCTGCTCGGGTTGTTGGCGGGCTGGGCTGTTCGGGGGGTGCCGGTAGCCTGCTCGGGTTGTTGGCGGGCTGGGTTGTTCGGTGGGTGCCGGTGGTGCAGCGGCGTGCGTCGTCGACCGCCTGCTCGGGTTGTTGGCGGGCTGGGCTGCTCGGGGGGCGCCGGTAGCCTGCTCGGCTGTGACGTTCGTGGTGGAGAAGTTCGGCGGCACTTCGGTGGCCGACCCCGACCGGATACGGGTCGTGGCCGACCATGTGGCGCGCCGCCGTAGCCGTGGCGACGAGATCGTGCTGGTCGTCTCAGCCATGGGAAGCGAGACCGACCAGCTGCTGCGTATGGCCTCGGTTGTGGCTGCCGACCCGCCCGGCCGCGAGGTCGACATGCTCATAACCGGAGGCGAACGCAAGGCCTGCGCGCTCACAGCGATGGCGCTCAGCGATCTGGGGGTGCCGGCCGCGTCGTTCACCGGCAGCCAGGCCGGGTTCCGCACCGACTCCTGCCACACAGGCGCCAAGATCGTCGGCATAGCGCCGGTCCGTGTCACCGAGGCCCTCGCCCGTGGCACGGTTCCGGTGGTGGGCGGATCCCAGGGGGTGTCGGGCGACGGGGACGTGACGTTCTTCGGTCGGGGAGGCTCCGACACGACCGCGGTCGCTTTGGCCCACGCCCTCGGCGCGGACTGCTGTGAGATCTACACCGACGTGCCCGGAGTGCTCAGCGCCGACCCTCGGATCGTGCCGGTGGCACGGCGCATGGACGTGATCTCGTTCGACGAGTTGTTGGAGATGACCGCCAGCGGCTGCCCCAAGCCGGCCATGCGGGCGGTGGAGCTGGCCAGGACCTACAGCGTGGAGCTGCGGGTGAGGTCCGCGTTCAGCTGGATGCCTGGCACGATAGTCACCGGGGAGGAAGCCATGGAGCACGCCATAATCTCGGCCGTCACGCACGACGCCACCGAAGCGAAGATGACCGTCTCGGGGGTCGCGGACCGGCCCGGGGTGGCGGGCAGCCTCTTCCGGGCGCTGGCTGAGAGCGACGTGAACGTGGACGTGATCGTGCAGAACGTGTCGAGCCGGGGCGTGACCGACATAAGTGTCACCGTCCCGCGGGCGCAGCTGGACACGGCGCGCGCCGTGGCTCGGGGACTGATCGATGATCTGGGCGCCGACGACGTCTCCGCCGACGACGACATCGCACGGGTGAGCCTGATCGGGGCCGGCATGCAGACCAACCCGGGTGTCGCGGCACGGATGTTCGAGACGCTGGCCGCTGCCGGCATCAACATCGAGATGATCTCCACGTCCGCCATCCGCATCTCGTGCGTGGTCCGGGCCGGAGACATGGAGAGGGCCGTCGGCGCGCTGCACGAGTCGTTCGAGCTCGACAAGGACCCCGTCGACCGCATCAGCGTCTATTGACCCCCGACATTCGGTCCGGAGTCGTCGTCGGGCGGCAGGAGGTTGCTGTGTTGCCGGTTCCGACGGCTGGGGGGCTGACGGCAGAGAGCCCGAGCGAACAGGCGCGAGCGACATGGCGGACACGGGCGAGACCGTGGCCCGAGCGGCCCGCGAGCGCAGCGAACAGCGGCGGGAATGGCACCGTTGCGACACGACGGGCTCACTACGATCCGCGCTCGCTGTCGGGTGGACCCTGCGTCGGGAGTTCGCGGCCGGCAGTTGCCGCGGCTCGGCCCCGGCGCCGCGGGCGCCGTCTCGGGAGTTCCGGGCTGCCCGACCGGGCAGGGGATGCTGGACCAGCTGACCGACAGGCGCCGCGGGTGCCGTCTCGGGAGTTCCGGGCTGCCGATTCGGGTTGGGGGCGTCGCGGCTGGGCGGCTCACATGCGCCGGTAGCCTGCAGCCTCATGGATGTCGGCGTTGTCGGTGCGACCGGCCAGGTGGGCGGGGTGATGCGGACCCTGCTGGACGAGCGCGACTTCCCGGTGGACGGGTTGCGGTTCTTCGCTTCGGCGCGCTCGGCCGGGCGCATGTTGCATTGGCGGGACCGGGCTGTCGTGGTCGAGGACGCAGCCGCGGCCGACTACTCCGGCCTGGATGTGTGCCTGTTCTCTGCCGGGGCCACCACCAGCCGGGCCTTGGCGGAGCGGGTGGCGGCGGCCGGGGCGGTGGTGATCGACAACTCCTCGGCGTGGCGGCGCGATCCAGGCGTGCCGCTGGTGGTCTCGGAGGTCAACCCGCACGCGCTGGGGGCGGTTCCCAAGGGCATCGTGGCCAACCCCAACTGCACGACGATGGTGGCCATGCCCCCGCTCAAGCGTCTCGACGCAGAGGCGGGCCTGGCCGCGATGGTCGTCTCCACCTACCAGGCAGTCTCAGGCGCGGGCCTGGCCGGGGTGGACGAACTGCACGAGCAGGTGCGGAAGGCCGGCGACGACGCGCCGTCGCTGGCCTTCGACGGCGGCGCGGCCGGCTTGCAGGCCGGCGAGAAGTTCTCTGAGCCGATCGCCTTCAACGTGATCCCGCTGGCGGGCTCGCTGGCCGGCGACGGCACCGGCGAGACCGACGAGGAGCAGAAGCTCGCCCACGAGAGCCGCAAGATCTTGGAGTTGCCCGATCTGGCGGTGGCAGCCACCTGTGTGCGGGTGCCGGTGTACTGCGGCCATTCCTTGTCGATCAGCGCGTCGTTCGAGCGCCCTATCAGTCCCGAGCAGGCAGCTGAGGCGCTGTCCGACGCGCCGGGCGTGGTGTTGACCGATGTTCCCACCCCGCTCGAGGCCGCCGGCGCCGACCCGTCCTACGTCGGTCGCATCCGCCGCGACCCGACCCGCCCCCACGGCCTGTCGCTGTTCGTGACGGGCGACAACCTCCGCAAAGGCGCCGCCCTGAACGCAATCCAGATCGCCGAGACAATGGCCGGATAGCCCGTGTTGCGGCGACGCCGAATCCGTTGTCGGCGGCGGTGGTGGTGTCCAATAGCGTCATCGGCATCGTCCAAGCGTGTTGCGGCGACGCCGAATCCGTTGCCGGCGACGGGCTACGGCTGCTGTTCGCTGTCGGGGGGTCTGCTGCCGACGATGGCGGCGATGACGAGGCCGATGCCGATCGTCTCCTGGATGCTGGGCGCCTGAGCGAGGGCGGCCAGTCCGACCACGGTGGCTGTGGCGGGCAGCAGGGCCTGCAGCAGGGCGAAGCTGTGGGGGTCGATCTGGCGCATCACTGACTGGTCGATGCGGTAGGGGATGACGTTGGACAGCAGCCCCGTCGTGACGCCCAGCGCGAGCACCAGCGGGGCGTCGAGCGCATCCGCGACCGCCGGGGCGCCGAACCCGCCGATGGCGACCGCGCCGACGAGCATCCCGAGTCCCAGGCCGTCGACTGAGGCCGGACTGCGGGCCACCCGGTGGCCGAGCAGGATGTAGCCGGCCCAGAACGCGCCGGCCAGCAGCGCGAACGTCACCCCGCGGGCGGTGCCCTCGGCCTCCACCCCGGCCAGGACCACCACGCCGGCTACGGCCAGCACCAGCGCCCCCGCCGAGCGCAGGGTGCGAGTTCCGAGCGCGGCCACCGCCACCGGTCCGATGAACTCGATGGCCACCGCGTTGCCGAGCGGCAGCGTTTCCATCGCCAGGTAGAAGCACAGGTTCATGGCGGCCAGCGACACCCCGAAGGCGGCGGCCCTCCCCAACACGGACCGCTGGAAGCGCCGTCGCCACGAGCGTCGCAGCAGCACGATCATCGCGCCCGCGCCCAGCACCCTCAGCAGCGCCACCCCGCTCGGCGCCAACTCGTCGAACAGCGTTGCGGCCACGGCCGCGCCCAGGTACTGCGATACCGCCCCGACCATGAACAGCGCCTCCGGCGGGAGCGCCCGGGGACGCATCAGGCGCCCCGATAGGGTGAGCGGGTGGCACTCGACGACCAGCTCGTGAACCGGCTCACGTGGAAGATCCCCAACGCTTTGGCGTTGATCGGGTCGCGCTCGGGCGACGAGCGCAACGGCATGACCGCGAGCTGGATCACGCAGTTGTCGATGGAGCCAGTACTCATAGGTGTCGGGGTGGACAATACGGCAGTCACGCACCGTCTCATCTCCGAGGGCGGCTCGTTCACCGTCAACCTGTGGGACGCGGACGACGCCCGGGTGTTCGTCAAGTTCTCCAAGCCCGCCGCCTGCACTGACGGCGCCCTCAACGGCCGGGCCGTCAAGGAGGCCTCCACCGGCGCTCCGGTGTTCGTCGAGGCCATCGCCTGGATGGACTGCGAGGTGCGTCACAAGATCGACCTCGGCACTCACACCCTGTTCATCGGCGAGCTGGTGGACGGCGACATCCAGGTCGACGAGGCCCGCTCCGCCTCCATGAGCGACACCCGCATGAAGTACGGAGGCGTCAAGCGCCACTGACCCCATACACAGCATCGACTGCCAGACGAGTTCCGCCGGACCGATTCACGCAGACGCTGCTGTTTCGCACGGACTGGTGGACGGCGGCCGCTCCGGCAGGTCCGTCCGGTTGTGGCGGCCGGACCGATGCAGCGTTGCGAGATCGGAGACTGGCGTCCAATCCTGTTTCCGGTCGCCGCTGTCGCGCTGGTAGACGAGCACCGGGTTGCGAGATCGGAGACTGGTGTCCAATCCTGTTTCCGGTCGCCGCTGTCGCGCTGGTAGACGAGCACCGGGTTGCGAGATCGGGGACTGGTGTCCAATCCTGTTTCCGGTCGCCGCTGTCGCGCTGGTAGACGAGCACCGGGTTGCGAGATCGGGGACTGGTGTCCAATCCTGTTTCCGGTCGCCGCTGTCGCGCTGGTAGACGAGCACCGGGTTGCGAGATCGGGGACTGGTGTCCAATCCTGTTTCGCTGCGCTGGTCTTGCGCCACACGGAGGGGTGCGGGTGCTCATTGCAGTTGTCGATCCAGGAGTCGGCACTCGATGCGCTGCAGCCGGGTGCGCGGCCGCGGTAGCGTCACCGGATGCGACTGCTCGTGTTTCAGCACATCGACTGTGAGCATCCCGGCCGTCTGCGCGACTTCCTGAGGGCCGACGGCAACGAGTGGACCGCGGTGCAACTCGACGAGGGCGAGCCCATCCCGCCGCTGGAGGACTACGACGCCATGTGGGTGATGGGCGGTCCGATGGACGTGTGGGACGTGGAGGAGCACTCGTGGCTGGTGCCCGAGAAGCGGGCCATCCGCCGCTGGGTGCGGGAACTGCGGAAGCCGTTCCTGGGGGTCTGCCTCGGTCATCAGATGCTGGCCGACGCTCTGGGAGGGACCTGCGGCCCGCAGCGCCCGCCCGAGATCGGCGTGCTGCCGGTCGAGCTGACGCCGGAGGGCCGCAGCGACCCGATCTTCGATCAGATGCCCGACCGGCAGCACGCGCTCCAGTGGCACTCGGTGGCTGTGGCCCAGCCGCCGGAGGACGCGGTGGTGCTGGCCAGCTCGCCGGTGTGCCGGGTGCAGGCCATGCGGGTGGGGCCCTGCGCCTGGTCGGTGCAGTACCATGTGGAGGTCGAGGACGACACCGTCCGCAACTGGGGTGCCATCGACGCCTACCGCCAGGCCTTGGAGTCGGTGCTCGGCGAGGACTCTGTCGATGCTCTCGCTGCCGACGCCGACCGCCACATGGAAGGCTTCGTGGCCGACGCCGAGCAGCTCTATCGCAACTTCATGTCCGCCGTCGGGTAGTTCGTCGCGAGTTTGCTGCCTGCGCCGGATCCGTCGGTGCTGCCGACCCAGCGGTGCATTGTGCGGCATGGGTGGAGTGTTGCTTGCGGTGTCACCTGCCTGTGGATACTTCACCAGTCCCGAGTTTGTCGGTTGTCTCCCGTTCGGGCAGGTCGGATGGGGCGCGCTGGTTGGGTGTTTCGACTGCATCCGTGGTTGGAGGCCCGGGGGCGGGGTCAGTCGATGTCGGTTTTGTCCCAGTTGCGGGTGTCGGCTCCGATGGCGGTCCTCTCAAACACGTACCAGCCCGGCAAGGACTGCAGCTGGGCACCAGTGGCGGTTCTCGACGGAGGATGCATCACGGAACCCGTGACTGCGACAGTGCCGCGCCGTCGCAGTCGGATCGCATCATCAGTCGCCGCGCCGACTTGGGCGGGTCGACTGCACGGCTTCCTGGACTCGGTCCGCGGCGGCCTCGGGGTCCTCGTGCTCCCAGAAGCGCAGCACCGTCCATCCGGCCTGCTGGAGGTAGGCGTTGGTCTCGTTGTCGCGCTCGACGTTGCGCGCGATCTTGTCCGCCCAGTACTGGGAGTTCGTGGCTGGCTGGGTGTGATGGTCGGGGCACCCGTGCCAGTAGCAGCCGTCGACGAACACGGCGATGCGGGTCTTGCGCAGGACCAGATCGGCGGTGCGGGGAAGCTCCGGCTGGGGCCGCACCGACACCCGGAACCTGATGCCTCGCCGATGCACGGCGGATCGCACCGCCATCTCGGGCTTGGTGTCGCGGCTGCGGTTTCCCTGCATCGACTTGCGGGTCGCCGACGACGAAGCCCATGACTCGCTCCCGGAGTCCGCTCCCACACCCCGGACCGTAACGGCCGAGCGCGGTGAGTGCTGACACCGGCCGTCTGAAGCCTGCAGGCCGCCGGACTGTGCAGTAGTCGTCGATGGCGACGTGGCCGCGGACTCGTTGTTCGGTCCGGTGGCGGATGGGCCGCAGGTGCGGGAAGTCTTTGAGGACTCTGAGTCTGGCTTCGGTGTTGGCGAGCCGGGGGTACGCGGCGACGACCCGCGCGGTGGGGGTTTGGGCGGGTTTGAGGCTGGTGGTCAGCACGTAGCGCCCCGCGAGGAGCTCTTCGTGGGCGCGGGCGTCTTGGTTGTAGTGGTGGATGAAGCGTCCGGGGCCGATGTCGAGGTCGAAGAGCCGTCCGGCGCCGCTGTTGGTGAGGATGCGCTGCGCGGCCCGCCGGATCTTCGCGGGGTCCTTGAGCCGTTCTGCGCGGACGCGGCGCTCCAGCGCGAGCAGTTCGGTTTCTGTGGCGTCGGTGGTCTCCGCGGTGCGGGCTGTGTCGCGGCGGGCGCGGGCAGCGGACTCGACGGCTATGGCGCGGGCCCTGTCGGTGAGGGCGATGTCTGCGGCGCGGCAGCGGTGCTGGGGGACCTCGACCCAGTCGGTGTCTTCGTCGATGGCCGCGAGAAGCCCGCAAGCTCCCTGCGAAGTCCGGTGCCCGACCCTCGACCCAGTCGGTGTCTTCGTCGATGGCCGCGAGGGCTTCTTTGGTGGTGCGGTCGCGGCGCAGCCTCGTTGCGAGCACATGGTCGAACCCGGCGGCGGCGACTGCGGCCACGTTGTCTGCGGAGATCAGGCCCCGGTCAGCGACGACGCGGACGCGGCCCACCGCGAACCGCTCCGAGAGGTCTTCGAGAACGGTCCTCACAGTGGAGGCGTCGTTGGCGCCACCGGCGAACACGCGGTGCGCGACGGGGATCCCGTCGGTGGTGCACAACAGCCCGGCCGCGATTTGGGGCCGGTCCCCTCGATGGTCCCGCGAGTACCCGAACGCCCGAGACGCGAACCGCTCAGACACCCGGGCCGGGCCCTCGAAACAGGTCGAGGCCAAGTCACAGCACACCAGCCCCAGGTCCGGATCCGTCAAATCGCGCAGCCTCATGCACAGGTGCGTCCCGGTGCCGTCTTCGGCCGCGGCGACCGCGTCCAAGGCCCTGCAACACTGGCCCGCCGACGGCGCGGACCACCACCCGGGCATGACCGCATCTGCCGCCGCCCACTCTGTGAGGCGCCGCTTCGAGCACGGCGCCGACAACCGGTCGGCCACCATCGCGAATACCGCGTGCTCCAACGCCGCCGCGCCCCGCTGGTCCCCGACCCCACGCAACCAGCCGTCCAGTCCCAGCCGCCGCCGCACCGCCGCCACCGCGGCCACCGCCCCAACAGCGGGCACCCCCTCCGCGGCCAGCGCACCCACGCCGACCCGCTCCTTGCGCAAGTGCGACCCCAGCGTGGCCACGATCCGCTCCAACCGGCCCGACTCCCGCACAGCGGTCACCTCCCCCAACCGCAAAAACGTCCTGTGGCCAACCTCGGCGCCGTCGCGCACCGACTCCACCAAAGACAAGCACCCGTACACCTTGTCGCCCCTGCGACGGCGGGTCGTCTTCACGAACACACCACAACAACACCGCCAACACCTCACACCGTCAACCATATGTAGCCCCTACAAATCCCCGCCGGAACACCGCCTCACAACACAAAACCCCACGTCAACGGCTATCTGCTGTCACCAAACCCCCGCCAACCCGCCAAACTCCGGACAGAGCGTAAGCTCGGCGCATGATGAGGGCCACCCGCTTCTAGGTGGGCGATAATCTCCGTGTTCAGGCGACTGCTAGGAGACTGTTGAGTAATGCCGATTTCGCGCAGTACACAACCTTCTGACCTGCGGTTTTGTGACAGCGATATCGCGATTTTGGGACATAATCAACACTCTCCTAGCCGCGAAGACACATACAGGTTGAGGCTCACACCATTCTCGGCTGCGCGCATCACGAGCTTCCGATGCAGGTCGGCTGGCACCCTAACTTGGAACTTGCCGCTGTATTGGCGGGTCGCGAACGGCTCCGGCAGATCCTCGTTGTTGTCTCGCATGTCGTCTACAACTTCGCGAACCAGTTGGCGGATACCCGAGAACGCTTCCTCGTGAGTAGACGCCAGCCAACTCAGCGACGGGAACTCCAAGCATTGCCCCACGTACTCTTCGTCTTCCTCAGCCCAGCCAACTCGGAACTGGTAGCAATCGCTTCTATCGGGCATCAGTGTCTCCTTGCTGGAGGCGGTCGATGGCCCTAAGCGCTTGCCGCACTTGGTACGGCTTCGCTTTCCCGCTCTTCTCTTGGATGTTCACCCGAGGGTCTCCCTTCCATGGCATTCGATAGACACGATGGCTTGTTCCCTTCTGGCGAGGTTCCCCAAAGAATGCATCGCACACCTTCGCGAGATCACGAAAACGGACATCGTGGGGGTTGTTGCGAATCGCCGCTAAGAGCTTCTCCACACGCACGCCACATGATACCACATACAGTATCACATAGTAGGTAAGGTTGCCAACCAGATCTCTCGTGCGAGGGTGCCAGCCCCGTCAACCCCTGCCGCGGAAGTGCTCCTGTAGGAGGGCGCCTTCCACCGGTGGATGCGACAGATCGGCCGTGATGGTCGGTTGTCCAGTCAGCATCCGAACCGGTGGAGGTCCACAGTGTGGCGCAGCGGTTCAGCTCCGACGAGCGCGCCCGGATCGAGGCGATGCGCGCCGCGGGCGCGAGTGTCGACGACACAGCGAGACGTCTTGGCAGGCACCGCTCGACGGTGTACCGAGAACTCGAACGCGGCGGCGTCTACGACGCCGAGGCGGCGCAGACGGCCGCCGAGGCCCGGGCGGCGCGCCCCAAGACGCTTGCGCTCGCGGCCGACGCCGGCCTGGCCACCGCGGTGAGCGAGCGCCTGGCTATGCGCTGGTCCCCGCACGCGATCGGCGCGGACCTGCGCGCCCAGGGGCGCCGGATCAGCGCGGAGACGGTCTACGCGGCCTGCTATGACCACACCGGCCGACGCGGGCTGCCCGAGGGGTCCCGGAGGCTTCCGCCGCGCCGCTGGCGAAGACGCAAGCCCCGCAGCCGCGCGACGCGAAAGCCCGGCCCGCTGGGCGATTCCAAGCCCGTAGCGGCCCGCGCCGCGGCCGTCGAGGACCGCCGCGAAGCCGGCCACTGCGAGGGCGACCTGATCATCGGTGAGGCCAACCGCTCAGCGGCCGCGACGCTGACCGAGCGCGCCGGCCGCCACACCCTTGCCGTCGCGCTGCCCGACGGCTACGACGCCGCCAGCACCGCGGCCGCGGCCATCGCCGCTCCCGCCCGCCAACCGGCGCACCCGGCCAAGACCCCGACCCGGGACCAGGACCGAGAGACGGCCCGCTGGGCCGACACCGAACAAGCGCTCGGAGCCGAGGCCTACTTCTGTGACCCGCACCCGCCGCGGCAGCACGGAACCAACAAGCACACCAACGGCCAGCTGCGACGCCGGCCGCCCAACAGCACCGACCTCAACATCGGCCAAGCCCGCCTCGCCGTCATCGAGGACAACCTCAACTCGATGCCCCGCAAGCTCCACGACTGGGACTCAACCCACAACGTCTACGCTGCCCTCTATCGCAACGACCGGTAGAGTTCGCCAAGGTTCAGCGGGGTCGCCAGTCGACTGAGGTGTAGCAGTGAGTCTGAGCTGGTCGGATCTCCGGGCCTTGAACGGTTCGCAGGAGACAGGATTTGAGGAGTTGTGCAGCCAGCTTGCGCGGCTTGAGACACCAGTCGGGGCAGAGTTCATCCGTACAGGCAGCCCCGACGGGGGCGTGGAGTGCTTCAGCAGGTTCGAGGGCGGTGCGGAGTGGGGGTGGCAGGCCAAGTTCTTCCGTGACCCGCTTCGTGATGCTCAACTGAGCCAACTCGATCGGTCTGTCAAGGCCGCCTTGGAGGCCCACCCGGGCTTGGTCCGTTACTTCGTGTGCATCCCGCGTGATCGTTCTGATGGCCGCAGGAAGGGGGTGACGACTGAACTGGACCGGTGGGAGAGCCGCGTCGCCACATGGGGCGCGTGGGCGAAAGACAGCGGCATGTCAGTCGAGTTTGTCTGGTGGGGGCAGTCTGAGCTCTACAGCCGCCTCGCGGCGGGCGAGCAGGCGGGCCGTCGCCAGTTCTGGTTCGGTGCCGGTGCGCAACTCAGTGATGGGTGGTTCAGCGAGCATCTTGATAGCGCGATCGACGCGGCTGGGCCGCGTTACACGCCCGAGGTTCATGTCGATGTGCCGCTCGTGCAGGACTTCGAGCGGTTCGGTCGTACGGAATCCGCGGTCATGGAGGTGCGCCGCCTCGCCAAAGGCATCCGGCAGCAGCCGACCCGCATAGTGCGCAGACTCCTCGACGACGAGGCACTGGACGCCATACCGGAGCTGAACGGCGTCGACGAGCTGGTGACCGAAGTGGGCGAGATGCTCATCGAGTCTCGCTGCCCTCCCGATGACGAGTGGCCGCTACCGGCCATCATGTCGGCTGTCGAGGATCTGCTCAGGAAGCTGGCAGCCTGCGATGTGCCGCTACGGGACGCCGCTTCAGAACATGAGCAGAACGCCGATAGCGAGGACGCCACCCGCGGGTACCGGCAGAACCCCTACCGCGAGGTGGCCGACCGCGTCTCGGCGTTGCAAGACGCCCTGTGGGTTGTCCTGGACACTCTCGCACGCTTCGAGCGGGTCGTCAACAGCAGCTTGATGATCGTCACGGGTGACGCCGGAGTCGGCAAGACGCACTTGCTGTGCGATGTGGCACGTGAGCGTCTAGCTCAAGGCCGCCCGACGGTGGTCCTGATGGGGCAGCAGTTCACCACGACGGACCCGCCCTGGATACAAGCCCGCGCCCTGCTGGACCTAGGCGACATCCGGACACAGCAGTTCGTGGGTGCGTTGGAGGCGGCCGCGCAGGCGGCCGGCGCCAGAGCATTGATCATGATCGACGCGATCAACGAGGGCGAGGGCCACAAGATCTGGCCGCATCATCTGGCCGACCTTCTCAATCGCTTGGCGGCGTCGCCGTGGATCGGCGTCGTCTTGTCGGTGCGCACACCGTATGTAGATCGCATCATCCCAGCAGAGGTGCGGAACACAGCCTACGAATTGCCGCACGAAGGCTTCAAGGACAACGTCTACGCCGCGGTAGAGCGCTTCTGTGAGCACTACGGCTTGGATTTCCCGGCGACACCGCTGCTGCGGCCGGACTTCGACAATCCGCTGTTCCTCAAGACGCTGTGTGAGGGGCTCAACCATCGTCAGCTGCGAAGGATCCCGGTGGGGTCAGAGGGCATCAGCGCCGTCTTCGGCAGATTCCTAGACGCGATCGACACGGATCTAGCGGAGCGATTGGACTATGACCCCCAGGCGGGCGTGGTCTCGCGAGCGCTCGATGCGATCACCTCAGAGCTCGCAGCGCACAACACCCGGTGGCTGTCCAGGAGCCGAGCCCAAGAGCTCGTCAACCCGCTGGCTCCAACAAGCGGATTCAGCCGCTCGCTGTATCGGGCGCTCGTCGTCAAAGGGCTCCTAACCGAGTTGCCGCAAGCCGGCCGCGACGACGAGGGGATCGTCTGTGTCGGATACGAATGGTTCGCCGATTACTTGATCGCCAAGCATCTCCTTGACCACTACGAGGACGCAGACAGCCTGATGGCCGCGTTCGCGCAGGCCGAGACTGACAGCGACACCGCGGCCTGGGAGCTGTGGAATGCCCCACTGGTGGCGCTGAGCATCCTGTTGCCCGAGCGGTTCGGGGTCGAACTGCCACAGCTGCTGAAGGACCCTGACAGACGGCCCTACGTCATGAGCGCATTCCTGAAGGGTCTTATGTGGCGCGATCCGGCCACCATCAAACGAGACTGCCGAGGACTGGTCGAAGAGATGCTCGCGGCAGCCCAGCACTCAGACACCGTGGCCGTCTTCGATGCGCTCCTGACCTGCGCGATCGCCCCAGGCTACAGTCTCGACTCGGGGTTCCTCGACGAGCAGCTGCGCCGCCTCGCGATGCCTGACCGCGATGCAATCTGGTCGAAGTACCTCTACTCGGCCTATAGCAGAGGGGGGCCGTTGAACCGCCTCCTGGACTGGAGCAACAAGAACCGTCGGCGCTTCAAGGAACTCGATCACGACACCGCCGAGGCCTGCGCCACAGTCTTGGCATGGTGCCTCACAGCATCGCATCGCTTCGTGCGAGACCGAGCGACCAAGGGCCTCGTTGCGCTGTTGGCTGACGACGTAGAACTCACGCGCGAAGTGGTTCGTCGTTTCGTTGACGTGGACGATCCGTATGTGCGTGAACGGGTCATGGCAGCGGCGTACGGCGTGGCGATGCGCTCGACCGACGCCCAGGCCCTCACCCCGCTAGCTGATCTGGTGTACCGCCTGATCTTCGCCGATGGCAAGCCGCCTGCTCACATCCTGTTGCGCGACTACGCGCGCGGCATCATCGAACGAGCCCTGCACCTCGGCGCTGAGATGGTCGCCGACGCGACGCTCTACGAACCGCCCTATCGCAGCGCATGGCCACAAATCCCCGAGGCCAGCGAACTTGAGCAGTTCGATCCCTTAGCGCGAGACCGCCAGTCGGAGCCGTCCGGCGCCGAGTGGGTGCAGGGCTGGATCTATTCGTCGGTCATGCACATGGATTTCGCGCTCTATGTGATCGGCACGAACTCGACGCCGAAGTCTCGCCATTGGCTGTCTGTACCCAATGATGAGCCCATCTGGCGATCTGATAAGGAGCTGGCCGAATCGTTCCGAGACTCGCTCGAGACCGACCTGCGGGAAGTGTTCGACTCACTTTGGGCCCACACCCGCCCTAATCGACGGATGTTCGAGGCTGCCCAGCCTGACACCGAATCTGAGGCCCACACGAACGAGCCGCCACTCACGGTCCAAGACTCTTATCTCTCCCGGCGGCTCGCAGAGTTGCCTCAGCGTCCCGAGACGATGTTCGTGGCGTTGCTCGATGAGGAGCAGAAAGCGGCCTACGAAGCGGCCCAGGCCGCCCGCGGCAAGCCCGAGCCTCGCCTCGGCCTCGGTCTCATCCAGCGCTACGTCCTGTGGCGGGCATTCGACCTCGGATGGACCACCGAACGCTTCGGGGAACTGGATTCGCTCATCTCCTGGACAGTCAGCCACTCGGGAATCGGCTGTGGGGATCATAAGCCTGAACGCATCGGGAAGAAGTATCAATGGATCGCGTATCACGAGATCCTGGCGTACATATCAGACCGCTTCCAGTATTGGCAGCCCTACACCGGCGCCGGACCGCAGCACGAGTATCGAGGCGCGTGGCAACTACGCGTCAGAGACATCGACCCGTCGTCGCTGCTCACCGGCGAATCACCAGACAGCAGAGGTTCTGGCATCTCGCCCAGGTGGTGGAGACACGAGACGGAGATCGCGTCAGCCGCCGATGTGAGCCATGACGAATGGCTGCGACGCGAGTCCGATGTCCCCGATCAGAGACAGCAGTTGTGCTTCACGGACCCTGACGGCACCAGCTGGATCAAGTTGCAGGCACTGGACATCTGGCAGACACCTGTCCCGCCGGGCTATGACCGTGACGAAGTCGACCATCGAGAGATCTGGCTGTGGGCGAACGGACATCTGATCGGCGACTCCGATGTCGAAGCGTTCATCTCGTGGTCCGCGACGGTGAACTTCTGGAACCGCTGGATGCCAGAACCACCAGCGGCGTATTCCTCGCAGCTGTTCTTTGGCGAGCTCGGATGGAGCTTCGCGTTCGACGCGCTGCTCGGCGACGTCGCGATGCCCCAACATCCAGAACCACCCGAGGGCGGTCGAGGCCCGGTGCCGCTGCAGCCGGCTGCGTACCAGTACGTCGCCGAAAGCGGCGGATACGACTGCTCGATCACCAACCGCCATGAGCTCCTCCGGCCGAACTGCCGTCTACTCAATGCCATGAACCTTCGCTGGTCCGGTCATGCCGCGGACTTCGTGGATACCGACGGGGTGCTCGTGGCGTTCGATCCGTCGGCCCGAGACGCCGGGTCATCTGCCTTGCTGATGCGCGAGGACGCGTTGAAGCGCTTTCTCGACGAGACCGGGTCGGCGCTCGTTTGGGCGATAACGGGTGAGAAGTGTGCATTTAGGTCAGGTCGTCTGGAGGATTCATGGGCGGGCGCCTTGCAGCTCTCAGGGGCTGGTGCATACGCCCCGGATGGCCCGACACGTCGATTGAAGGCCACACTTGAATTGCCGAACAGCGCCAAGCACTAGTTGGAGGAAGTCGGCCAACAATCAGCCGAGAACGGTGCCTTGGTGCGCTCCGTCCACGACGTCTGAACCGGCGCCCGGCTGTCCAGCCAGATAGCTGACGGAGCACTCGACCGAACCATCGCCTGACCCGAGTTTGTCAGTTTGGTGGGGGTTTGGTGTCAGGCCATGTCTGCTGACGTGGGGTTTTGTGTTGCGGGCCGGTGTTCCGGCGGGGATTTGTAGGGGCGACATATAGTTGACGGCCTGGACTGTTGGCGGTGTTGTTGTGGTGTGTTCGTGAAGACGACCCGCCGTCGCAGGGGCGACAAGGTGTACGAGTACCTATCGTTGGTCGAGTCGGTGCGCGACGGCGCCGAGGTCGGCCGCAGGACTCTGTTGCGCTTGGGGGAGGTGACCGCTCTGCGGGAGTCGGGCCGGCTCGAGCGGGTCGTGGCCGCGCTGGAGTCGCGTCTGCGCGAAGAGCGGGTCGGCGTCAGGGCGCTGGCCGCTGAGGGCGCGCCCGCGGTCGCGGCGGTGGCGTCGGTGGCGGCGCTGTGGCGCAGGCTGGGGTTCGACGGGCACTTCGCCGGGGTCGGCTCGGGGCGGGCCGCGGCTGTGGGCGACGCGGTGTTCGCGGTGGCGGCGAACTGGCTGGTGGCGCCGTGCTCGAAGCGTCGTCTCGCAGAGTGGGCGGAGACCGACGTGGTGATGCCCGAGTGGTGGTCGGCTCCGTCGCTGAACCAGCACTACCGGGCACTCGACGCGGTCGCCGCCGCCAAGGGACGCGACCGAGGCGCACCTGTGTGCGCGGCTGTGCGACCTGTCGAATCTGGACCCGAGGCTGGTGTGCCATGACCTGGCGTCCACCTACTTCGAGGCGCCGGCACAGCCGTCGGGGCGGTTCCCGTCTCGGGCTTTCGGGTACTCGCGGGACCGCCGCTTTGACCGACCCCGGATCGTGATCGGGCTGTTGTGCACCACAGACGGCATCCCTGTCGCGCACCGCGTGTTCGCCGGCAGCACCGGCGACGCATCCACTTTGCCGGGGGTGCCGGCCGACCTCGCCGCAAGGTTCGCGGTGGGGAGGGTCTGCGTCGTCGCTGACCGTGGCCTGATCTCATCAGACAACCTCGAGGCGGTCGCGGCCGCGGGGTCCGACCACGTGCTCGCGACCAGGCCGCGACGCGACCACACCGCCAAAGAGGCCCTCGAGGCCATCGACGAAGACACCGCCTGGGCCGAGACCGAACAGCATCGCTGCCGAGCCGCGGACATGACCCCCACCGGCGCGACCCGCGCCATAGTGGTCGAGTCAGACGCCCGCGCCCGCCGAGACGACGCCCGCCGCGGCGAGACCGTCGCCGCGGCGGAGGCCGAACTGCCGGCACTGGAGCGCCGCGTCCGCGAAGTCCGGCTCAAAGACCCCGCCAAAATCGGGCGAGCCGCGCAGCGCATCCTCAACAACAACAGCAGCGCCGGGCGGCTCTTCGACCCCGACAGCGGCGAAGGCCGGTTCCTCTACCACTACAACGACCACGCCCTCCAACACGAACAGCTCCTCGCCGGCCGCTACGTGCTCACCACCAGCTTCACACCCACCCAAGCCGGCACCACCCGCATCGTCGCCGCCCACCGCCAACTCGCAGCCGTCGGGGCCCGCTTCCGGGCCCTCGAAGACTTCCTGCGCTTGCGACCCGTCAGACACTGGACCGAACAAAGAGTCCGCGGCCGCATCGCCGTCTGCGTCTACGCCGCCGCGATCGAGACCCTCATCAGCCAAGACCTCGCCGCAGCCGACGTCCGCGACCCCGACCTCGCCGACCAGCACCTAACCGCAGCCCGGGCCCTGCGAGAGCTCAACCGCATCCGCCGCCACCACCTCACCGCCAACGGCCGCCGAATCCAGCCCACCACCCGCCGCACCCCCTCCAAGCCCGAGCCCTCACCGCCATCGGAGCC
Source organism: Acidimicrobiales bacterium (assembly GCA_965116865.1). Classification (GTDB taxonomy): domain Bacteria; phylum Actinomycetota; class Acidimicrobiia; order Acidimicrobiales; family Aldehydirespiratoraceae; genus Aldehydirespirator. Next base: position 2,904,064 of record OZ220727.1, read on the forward strand.
GATGGGCTTCCCCCCGAATCTTGGAGTGTTGGTTTAGGCGGCTTGGGTTTGTTCGTGGTCGAGGGGGCTGGTCATGTTGTTGGCGGAGTGTAGGCGTAGGGGGTTGTACCAGGTGTCGATCCAGGCGGCGATGTCTCGCCGGGCGTGGTCGCGTGTCTGCCAGCGCCGCCGGGAGATGAGCTCGTGTTGCAGGGTGGAGAAGAACGACTCGGCCGCGGCGTTGTCCAGCGCGCAGCCGACGCGTCCCATCGACTGGTTGACCCCGAGGCGCCGGCAGGCTTCGGCGAAGTCTCCGGAGCTGTACTGGGCGCCCTTGTCGGTGCGGAGGATCACGCCGGCGACGGAGCCGCCTCGGGTGGCGGCGGCCATGTTGAGCGCCGCGGCGGCGAGGCCGGCTGTGGGATGGCGCTCAGAGGTGGCGAAGCCCAGCATCCGGCGGCTGTAGAGGTCCTCGACGGTCGCGAGGAACACCGGTCCCTCGGCGGTGGGGATCTGCTTGAAGTCGCCGACCCACTTCTGGTCGGGGGCCTCTGCGGTGAAGTCGCGCCTGAGCAGGTCGGGCACGGGATCGGCCGACTTGTCGGGCCGTGTCAGGCCCCGCCGGCGGCGCCGGGTGCGGGCCTGGAGCCCTTGGCGGGCCATGGAGGCCTCCACCGTCTTCTTGGACACCGTGTGGCCGTCTCGGCGCAGCTGGGCGCGCGCCCGCGGCGAGCCGTAGGTCCCGCCGGACGCCTCGAAGCAGTCCTTGACCGCGGCATCAACGCGCTGTCGGCGCCTCCCGGCGAGCGAGGGTCCGCGGCTGCGGCGCTCATAGAAGCTGGACTCGGCCACCCCCAGGGCCCGGCAGGAGACCGCGTGAGGCACCCCGTGATCGGTCCTTTGGGCCGCGATGTGCTCGACCAGGCTCACCGCGTCGCCTCCCTGACCCAAAGGACCACCGATCGTTTGAGCACATCACGCTCCATCTCCAACTCGGCGCAGCGGCGGCGCAGCCGCACCAACTCGGCACGCTCGTCGCCGTCGAGACGCTCGCCCGAGCGCTCGGCGCGGTCCTTGCGGACCCAGTTGCCCAACGTGCCCGCGCCGATCCCCAGCTCGCGGGCCACCTCAGCGACCGATCTGCGAGTCTCTTGGACGATCCGCACAGCACCGGCCTTGAACTCCGGGTCGTACTGTCTTCGTGTCTCAGGCATGGCGTCTCCTCTTAGACGATGCCTCCAAGATCAGGGGGGATGCTCACGACACCCGCAACCGGGACAAAGCCGACATCACCTGACAAGCCCAACACCCCCCGAACCGCCGATGTAGTGGAAACACCCCACCGCCGCGCCCTCTCTGACCTCCCCAAACGCGAAACAACTGACCAACTCGGGCCAGAAGACTCCGAAGAGGACTGAACAGCTGACCTCACCTGCGGGCATGTAGCGGCGGCAGTGTCACAACGCGGGGGTACGGTCTGACATGTGAGCGAAGCGGGCGGCGGGGAGCTGTTCATCGTCGACAACAGCGTTTCGGGCTGGACGGGTCTGGAGTACCTGAGCCAGTGGACCGATGTGGCCCGATCCTTCGACATCGCTACCGGGTTCTTCGAGATCGGGGCGCTGCTCGCCCTCGACGGCAAGTGGCAGCAGCTGGAGGGGATCCGCTTGCTGATGGGCGACGAGGTGTCGCTGCGAACCCACAATGTGTTCAAGGAGGCGCTGCGCCAACGGGTGGGCCGGCTCGACGACAGCCTGGAGCACGAGAAGGGCCCGAACCCGTTCCTGGAAGGTGTGGAGGCGGTGGTCGAGGCCATTGCTCAAGGACGGATCGAGTGCCGCGTCTACCGAAAGGACAAGTTCCACGCCAAGGCCTACATCACCCGTGCCAAGTTCGATGTGCTGGGCGCGCAGGCGCTGGTCGGCTCGAGCAACTTCACCCGCCCCGGCCTTACCCGCAACGTCGAGTTGAACATCAAGGTGGAGAGCGGCCGGGAGGTGGCTCAGCTACAGGACTGGTTCGAGACCCATTGGGCTGCTGCCGAGGACGTGACTGAGGATGTGCTGCGGACCATCACCCGGCACACCGCCGATTTCACGCCCTTCGACGTGTATGCCAAGGCTTTGCACGAGTTCTTCCGGGGTCGTGAACTCACCGCAGGTGAGTGGGACGAGTCCCGGTCCCGAATGTTCGGCCATCTGGACCGCTACCAGCAGGAGGCGTACTGGTCGCTGATGAAGATCGCCCGCCAGCACGGCGGAGCGTTCCTGTGCGATGGAGTGGGCCTGGGCAAGACGTTCGTGGGGTTGATGCTGATCGAGCGGCTCGTGTTGCACGAGAACAAGCGGGTGGTCTTGTTCGCCCCCAAGGCGGCTCGGGAGGGAGTGTGGGAGCCCCACCTGCGCCGGTGGCTGCCCCACATCGGCGGGGTCGGGGGCGGTGCTGACTTCTCCAGCCTCAGCGTGTTCAGTCACACCGATCTGGGCCGGGGCAACGAGTTTCCCGAGCGCTTCCAGCGCATGACCGACCTGGCTGACGCAGTGATCGTCGATGAGGCCCACCATTTCCGCAACCGCGGCAGTCGAGGCGACGACAGCGAACTCAGCTGCAACGGCGAGAGGCTGGACCAGCGGTCCAGCTACTGGCGGCTCTACGACATGCTCGATGGCTCGACACGGCCCAAGCTGGTGTTCCTGCTCACCGCAACGCCGGTCAACAACCGTCTAGGTGGCTGGTGCCAAATTGGTGTTCGGTGGGCTCTTGTGGTGGGTGGTGGCCGGGGTCGGCGGGTTGGGCGAGGGTTGGTCGTGTCGGGGTCGGCTGGTTGGTCGTGTCGGGGGCGGGTTGGGGCTTTGGCGGGGTCAGTCGAGGGTCCATCCTGTTGGTGTGGAGCGCAGTCCGAGCATGCCGAGGCGCGCGATGTTGGCGGCTGCGGCGAGCAGGTTGAAGTCGGCGTCGACTTTGGGCCGGCCGCGCACCCGGGCGTGGCGGCCGCCGTGTTTGCGGCGCACGAGGTGCGCGAGCTTGCGTTCGACTTTGGGGCGCACGGCGCGGTAGTCGCGGCGCCATTGTGGGTCTTGTTGGCGTTCGCGGGCCGCGGCGAGCACGGCCTCGTCGGGTCCGACGCGCACAGTCCTTCCGCCGGCTGCGCTGGTGCAGCGGTCGCGCAGTTCGCAGCTCGCGCACGCCGGCCCGAAGCGGGCCGCGCCCGAGCCGTCGCGGCCGAAGCGGACAGCGACGCAGACCCCCGCGGGGCAGGTGACTGTGCCGTTGGGCAGATCGACGTCGAAGCGGTCCTTGGCGAAGCGGCCCCCCGGAGCGCGCGCCGGCTGGGTGCGGCACCTCGAGTTTATGCGGCTGCGCTCGAGCAGCCCTTGGAACTCTCCGCTGCCATACGCGCTGTCGCCATAGACCGTCGGCCGGCCCTCGAACTCCTCGACCACACCGCCGACGTCGGCGGTGTCGGCGTCAGCGGTGTCGGCGGTGTCGGCGGTGTCGGTGTCGGTGTCGGCGGTGTCGGCGGTGTCGGTGTCGGCGGTGTCGGTGTCGGCGGTGTCGGCGGTGTCGGCGGTGTCGGCGGTGTCGGTGTCGGTGTCGGTGTCGGTGTCGTCGGTGTCGGTGTCGGTGTCGGCGGTGTCGGCGGTGTCGGTGTCGGTGTCGGCGGTGTCGGCGGTGTCGGTGTTGGTGTCGGCGGTGTCGGTGTCGGCGGTGTCGGCGGTGTCGGTGTCGGTGTCGGCGGTGTCGGTGTCGGCGGTGTCGGTGTCGGCGGTGTCGGCGGTGTCGGTGTCGGTGTCGTCGGTGTCGGTGTCGGCGGTGTCGGTGTCGGTGTCGGTGTCGGCGGTGTTGAGGAGGTCGTGTATGAGTTGGGGGGCGGGTTGGGCGTCGGCGGTGTTGGCGGGGGTGACCGCGGTGTCGGTGACGAGTTCGGAGTCGGGGTCCACCGCGGCGTGGCCCTTGTAGCCGTCGAAGCGCCGTGCGGTGGATTTGTGGCCGTGGCGGGCGTCGGGGTCCACCGTGGAGATGACCCGGTCCGCGGCGACGCGCCGAGCGATCATGAACCGCCCGTCGGGGTCCTCGCAGAGGTCCTGCCCGCAGACCGCGGCCAACAACTCCGCAGCCTCGCTGAGAGCCCCGCTGAGCTCGCGGCCCTCCAACCCGGCGAGCACCGCCGCGGCGTCCGCGCCCAGCGCGTCCACCAACTCCGAGCGCTCGCCGGGGTCGTCCCAGTCGCACACCGGCCTGCTGCCGCGCCGATAGTCGCCACGCAAGCCCGCGCCGGCGTCGCCCCCGCCGGCTGCGAGCACCGCGCCGATGGCGCGGTGCAGCATCGTGACAGTGTCTTGGGTCGCGACCGCGTCATAGACCGGCACCGAGTCCAGCACCCGCCGCCGAGACAACGCCCCCGCCTCGCGGGCCGCGCCCAGCACCGCTTCGAAGATCCGCCGCGGCCGCTGCGACGCCGCGAGCCGCGCCCGCATCCCCACCAGCACCGTGTGGTCGAACCCGCCGCCGTCCACGTCGAGGCACCCGCACGCATAACGCCAACGCGCGTCGAACTCGAACGCGGCCACCGCCTCACGGTCAGACAACCCGAACCAGCGCTGCAGCACCATCACCACAGCAACCACCCGCGGCGGCACACTGCGCCGCCCCCGCGAACTAAAGAGATCATCGAACATCCCGTCGGGAAACAACCGCCGCCCCTCACGCGCCAACACCGAAAAAATCGAATCCGCCGCCAGCCGCTCCCCCACGAAATGCGAACCCTTGAACAGATCCACCCGACACGGCTCCACACCCACCGTCACGACACGAACCTCCCCACGAGACCGAACAACATCCCTGCAACTCTACCACACACACCCAACCCCACCCGAGAAAAACACCAGCCACCTAGCGGACTTTCGTCACATGGCCGAGCTGTTCACCCGAGGCGACGAGGCGTTCTTTGGCCGCAGCCTCGGAGTGAACCACCTGTCGGGACATTTCAACGTGATGGAGCGAGACCTGCAAGCCACTCTAGGCAAGGCCAGCAGCAGCAATGGTGACAGAAGTGCCAACGGAATGAGTGCAGCCATGGCTCTAGCCGAGGGGCTCACTCAGGAGGCCCGCGACGCCCTAGCTACGGATGTGGTCTTTGGAGCGTTGGTTGTGCAGCGGAGCCGGTCCTACGCCAAGGCCAGCCAGATCCAGGAGCGGGGGGAGTCGGCCGCGTTTCCCGAGCGCAAGCCTCCCCAGGTGGCCGAGTATTCGATCCGGTCGTCGTACCGGGACGTGCTCGACATGTTCGAGAAGGCCTGCCGCCGCCAGAATCCGCTGTTCTCTTTGGCGATCTACTACCCGTTGGCTCACTACATCGGCCCCGAGAAGGACATCGACCCCTTCGAGGAAGGCCGCCAGCGCCAAGTGGTCGGCCTGATCCGCACAATGTTCCTCAAGCGGTTCGAGAGCTCGGTGTACGCGTTCGAGAAGTCGCTGGACCGGCTGATGCGCAAGCTGCTCGCCTTCGTCGACGTCCACAGCGAGCCGGGCGTGGAGCAGGACCGGCTCGACGGCTGGCTGCACCGCCACGCGGAGGTGGTCGGCTACCGGCCCGAGACTCAACTCGGACTGAACTTCGACGGCGCGGCCGACGACGACGCCGACGAGGATGTGATACCGCCCGAGCTGCTGGAGGCTGTCGAAGAACTTTCCCGCGACGAGTACGACGTTGCCGCCATCATCGACAAGACCTTCGAGGACCTGGACGAGATTGTCCGTTTCCTCGACGCGACCAGTCGCCTAACCCCGGACCAGGACGACAAGGTACGCAAGCTCACCCGGCTGCTCGGCACCAAGGATCTCTCCGGCCGCAAGGCGCTGGTGTTCACCGAGTTCGCAGACACCGCCCGCTATGTGGAGTCGCAGCTGCGATCCGCTGGGATCAACGGTCTGGCCCGCATCGACAGCGGCTCGAAGCTCGACCGGGCCGAGGTGATCCGCCGGTTCTCTCCCTACTACAACGGGTCGAGCAGCCCCGAGTTGGCCCGCAACGGTCACGCCGAGATCCGGGTGCTGGTTTCCACCGATGTCCTGTCCGAGGGCCTCAACCTCCAGGACGCCACTCGCCTGGTCAACTACGACCTGCACTGGAATCCGGTGCGGCTGATGCAGCGCATAGGCCGGGTGGACCGCCGCATGAGCCCCGAGACCGAGGAGCGCCTCAGGGCCGATCACCCCGAGGTGGCTGCGGACCGGGGCACGGTGCGGTTCTGGAACTTCCTGCCCCCCGAAGAGTTGGAGCGGATCCTGAAGCTGTACGAGCGGGTCACCGGCAAGGTGCTGATGATTTCGAGCACGCTCGGCATCGAGGGCCGCAAACTGCTGCGCCCCGACGACGCCTACGACCCGTTGCGCGAGTTCAACGCCACCTACGAGGGCACGCGAACCGCGGTCGAGGAGATGCACCTGGAGTACCAGGCTCTGCTCAAACGCCAGCCGGAACTGGCCGAGCGACTCGACGGTCTGCCCGGCTCGGTGTTCTCGGGCCGCCGCAAGCTCAGCAAGGGAGCCCGAGGCGTGTTCTTCTGCTACTCGTTGCCCGCGCTCGACGCCGACGAAGGCGTGTTCACCCTGGAGGCCGGGCCCACTCGCTGGTACCTCTACGACCTCGACGCCGACGCCATTCTTGAATCACCCGGCGAGATCATCGAGAGCATCCGCTCCAAGCCCAACACCCCCCGCCGCTGCGAGATGAGCCGAGCCACCCTCAAGGACCTGCGCGACAAGATGCTCCGCCATGTGCGTGACACCTACCTCAAGCGGGTCAACGCCCCCATGGACGCGCCCGAGCCCATGCTGCGTTGCTGGATGGAACTCAACTGATGGCCCACACGGTACCCGCGGACCATGCCGAGACCATGCGCGGCATCCGCACCTTCGCACAGGTAGTCCAATATCTGCTGGACGATCAGGGCTGGCCGAGTGAGTTGCTGGATCACTTGGTCGACGACGACCTCACCGAGGTCACCTACGACTGGGATCCCCACGAGTTGGGCATCCCCGCCGAGCAGCTCAAGGACCTGAAACGGCTACAGCAGATGCGACCCCTGACCGCGAACCAGCCTTGGGGCGTGTTCTTCCTCGAGTTCGGCGGGCCGAGGCTGCGCTACAGCCCGATCCGGCGTCTGCTGCGGGCGCTGGTCACCAAGAAGCGCGCCACCGGCACCGCCAACACGCGGACATGGGAGCTAAGTGACCTTCTGTTCATCGTGATCACCGGGACTGGAGACGATGTAGAGCTTCACGTGCTCGCCTTCGAGGGCGACGACCCTCAGAAGGCTGAGTTTCGCTCGCTGGCGTGGCGGCCGGCCCATGCGCCGACGCGCCATCTCCAGCGCCTCAGCGAGGAGCTGCTTCCATGCCTGGCCTGGCCCAGCGCCGAGAACGATGTCGAGTCCTGGCGCAAGGCCTGGCGGGAGGCGTTCAAGCTCCCGGTCGGCCAAGCCATCAGGGACTCCGCCCGCCTAGCCGACCGCATGGCTCGAACGGCCCGAGACCTGCGCACCCAGATAGGCGAAGCGCTCAAGGCGGAGAACGGGTCAGGGCCGTTCTCCGCTCTGATGTCAGATATCCGCACTCAGCTCGTCAGCGATGTCAACGCCGACAGCTTCGCCGACATGTGCGCCCAAACCCTCGTCTACGGCTTGCTGAGCAGCCGGGTCACCAGCCCGAACGACTTCGGCTCATCACCGATCTTCTCGGCCGTACCAGTAGCCAATCCGTTCCTGGAGTCACTGTTCGAGCAGGTGCACGACGAGGCCGTGTCGCTCGACCTAGCCGGCAGCGACCTGCCCCAGCTTGTGGCCGACCTGCGCGTGACCAATGTCGAGGCCATCCTCGACCAGATCGGTTCCACCGCCAAGGGCGGCGACCCGGTGATCCACTTCTACGAGGAGTTCCTCAAGAAGTACGACAGCAAGATGCGCGCTGACGCTGGCGCCTTCTACACCCCGCAGCCTGCGGTCGAGTTCATCGTGCGAGCAGTTGACGAGGTGCTGCGATCGAGGCTCGGCCTGCAACTGGGCATCGCCGACACTGCGTCGTGGCAGGAGGTGGCCGAGCGCAACGGTTTCGAGATCCCCGAGGGCGTCGACCCTGCCAAGCCCTTCGTGTCGATGCTCGACCCGGCCACTGGCACCGGTACCTTCCTGGTGGAATGGCTGCGCCAAGCCCGACGATCGTTCCTTGAGCACCGATCGCCTGAGGAATGGCCCGAGCACCTGCGAGACCATCTGCTGCCGTCGATGCACGCCTTCGAGTTGATGCTGGCTCCCTACGCCATCGCCCACCTGAAGGTGGCCCTGGAACTTCACGCCTTCGGTGCCGGAGACGGTGCCATGCAGATCCTGTTGACCGACACGCTGGAGCACGCCGCCCGTCAAGGCCAGTTGGCCACCATGACTGACCCCGTAGCCCAGGAAGGCGAGAGAGCCGCGGAACTGAAGGCGCACGAGCGGTTCTCGGTGGTGATCGGCAACCCTCCGTATGACCGTGAGCAGCGTTCCGTCGGGGACTCCGGCCGACGCAAGGGCGGGGTAGTTCGTTACGGCGCGCCCGGTGTCGCCCCGCTATTCGACTCTGACACTGCCTTCCGGCGAGCCGCCACCAGCCGCGCTGCGGACGCTGCCACAAGCCCCCCGCTGCTCGATGCTGTGACCGAGCCAATGAAGGCGGCCGGGCTCGGTGGCCATCTGAAGAACGTCTACAACGACTACGTCTACTTCTGGTGCTGGGCCGTTTGGCAGGCCACTGCGTTGCCGCCCGGCCCGGGAGTGGTCGCATTCATCACCGCGTCGTCCTACCTCGACGGGATTTCGATGGGCGGCGTCCGACAGCTGCTCCGCAACGCCTTCGACGAACTCTGGATCGTCGACCTCGGGGGCGAGGGCCGAGGGGCCCTGAAGGAGGAGAACATCTTCGACATCCAGACCCCGGTAGCCATCGCCGTCGGCGTCCGCACGAGCCGCGAGCGCACTGCCGAATGCGAGGTCCGCTACTTCAGGATCGCGGGCACGCGTGTCGAGAAGCTCGCCCGCCTCGGCCAGATCGGCATCGCCGACATTCTCGACATGGTGCCCGGCGAAGGCTTGGACCGCATGACGCCTCGGAGCGAGAGCGAATACAACGACTGGCCCGAGATCACGGACCTATTCCCGTGGATCCGCTCGGGGTGCAAGCTTGGCCGGACTTGGCCCATCTCGGAGACTCAGGCCCCCCTGAAACGTCGTTGGCGTGAACTTGTGGAGACGGTGCCGCGTGGCCGGGCCGACCTGTTCATCGATACTCCGTCTGGCCAGAAGACAACAAGCAAACCCAGGCCGCTCCTGTCAACTGGCCCGAAACTGCTGTCCATCGAAGAACTCGACCTTGGCGATGAGCCAGAGGGCTATGAGCCGTATGGGTATAGGAGTCTCGACCGTCAGTGGGTCATCGCTGATCAGAGGTTGATTGACCGCGCTGGCCCCGACATGTGGCCGATTCGGAGTGAGCACCAAGTCTTCTTGACCACGCTGACCTCGACGAGACTCGGCCAAGGCCCCGCGCTGACCGCGACGCCCTATGTCCCCGACCTAGATCACTTTCGGGGTTCCTACGGCGCGAAGAATGTCATGCCGCTCCACCGGGACGCGAGTGGCAACGAGCCCAATGTCGCCGATGGCCTGCTGGAGGCCTTGACTGCCAGGCTCGCCACCGAAGTCGCCGTCGAAGATCTGCTCGCCTACGTCTATTCCCTGGGTGCGACGGCCGCCTTCACCGACCGGTTCCACGAGGAGTTGGCCGAGGCTGCCGGCCCGATCCACATCCCGATCACCGCCGACGCCGACCTGTTCCGGCAGGCCGTCGCACTGGGCCGCGACCTCCTGTGGTGGCACACGTGGGGCGAGCGGTTCGCTCCCGATGGACAGACGCGGCTTCCCCAGGGACGCGCCGAGGAGGTCGAGCCTGTCGAAGGCATGCCCGATGACTTCGACTACGACCCGGAGTCCGAGACCCTCACGGTAGGAACCGGTACATTCGCCCCCGTCAGCCAGGAAGCCTGGGACTTCGAAGTCTCCGGCCTCAGAGTCCTGCGCTCCTGGCTCGGCTACCGAATGAAGACCCGCAAGGGCCGCAAGTCCAGCCCCCTCGACGAAATCCGCCCCACCCGTTGGACCCAGTCCAGCGAACTCCTCCTCGTCCTATCCATCGTCGAGCACACCATCGAGGTCACCCCCAAGGCCGCCGCCCTCCTAGCCCAGATCGTTGAAGGCCCGCTGATCCCAGCCGCCGACCTACCAACCCCCACTCCCGCCAACCGCAAGTCCCCGAAATCGCACTAGCATCTGGCGTGCTTATGCTGGCTACCATCAGAACATAATAATGAATAATCTAACTCCACAGATTAAACTGATTAACTATCGAAAGCTGCAACTTGATCTACAGAATCCTCGATTTGCGAGGCAAGATAATCAACTCAAAGCTCTAGCGGCACTCATCTCAGATGCACCTGATAAGCTCATTCGGCTTGCCAGGGATATCAAGGCATACGGACTTGATCCGATCAATCCTCTATTGGTTATCTCTGAGGAGAACGGTTACCACAGCGTACTGGAGGGGAACCGGCGACTCGCTGCCGTGCGTCTATTGCACGGGCATGGCCTAGAGCACATCCCCGACAATCTCAAGTATCTGGTACCCGATATCTATGATCCGTCGGTCGTCACACCTGTCCAGTGCGTAATCGTATCCACGCGTGAGGCAGCCCAGCACTGGCTTGAACTTCGACACACAGGAGAGAATCAAGGCGTTGGTGTGGTTCGGTGGTCGGCCGCACAACGCGAGCGTTTCAGGCCCACGCGTACACATGCTGCAAAGGGTTTAGATTTCTTGAGGTGGGCCCGCAGATTGGACCCATCTGATTCGGATCTCCAAGAAGCGTGTGATCTTATTGAGAGAACCAAGATCACTACGCTTGGTCGTATTGCGGGTGATCCAAATGTCCGAAAAGAGTTAGGACTACTCTATAGCTTAGGCGATTTTGCAATTCTCAACTCACCAGATGCGGACGAGAAGTTTCGTCTCTTGACAATTGAAATCGCTGGCAAAGTAACTGTAAGTCAAGTCAAGAATGCAGACCAACGGATGGTGTATATCACTGACTTTCTGTATCGGATATCAGCCGATGATGGTGGTGATGAAGAATCGCCTAAGCAGGACGACGATCAAACCAGTAGCGGTACTGACAGCGATTCTGATGACGCGACGCAGAGTGATAGTGCGTCACAAGACTCGACCTCCAGTGGTACTAGTTCTAGAGGCTCCCGCAGCAAAGAAAAGACCAAGTCAGAGACACCACGGGATACAATCTTCTCGGATATAGAGCTTTCAAGCTTTGATTCTCGATTGTTGAACATCGTAAGGGAAGTCAAGTCTCTGAAGGTTGAGACTTATCCCAACACGTTGGGCGTGCTGATACGCTGTCTCCTAGACATGTCTACGCAGGAGTTTCTGGAGAACCGCGGCGTCATTGCAAAGAATACACCATTTGGACGGTTGCCCTCCTTCGCTGAGCGAATCAAGAAATCGCTTTCAGAATTGGATCCACAAGGAACTGATAGCTCTCTCTCAGCGATTCGAAGTGGCAGGTCGACAAAGCATCACATCTTCTCATCTTCAACACTACACCAGTACGTCCACAATAGGTTTTGGAACCCGACTCCCCAGGAGGTCCGTATTATTGCTAGCAATATTGAGCCACTGTTCAAGCAAATGAACGAGGCGTTAGGGCCATGACCTACTTGAGTCCACTCCGATATCCCGGTGGTAAGGCCAGGTTGCGCCATCTACTGGCGGAAGTGATCAGTATGAGCATGTCTCGGTGCGCGCTCTATGTCGAACCATTTGCAGGAGGCGCTGGGGCTGCACTCGGCCTTCTTGATGCGGGCATCGTAGATGAGGTACTAATAAACGATGTTGATCCGGGTATTGCGGCTCTTTGGCGATCGATCTTCAATTGTCCTGATGGTTTCGTCGATCTTATCTGGGATACGGAAGTATCGCTAGACTCATGGCATGAACAGCGACAAATTGCTGACGATGACTCCGCCGGTGAACTTGAGCGTGGGTATGCTACGTTCTTCTTGAATCGCACAAATCGCTCGGGCATCTTGGGTGCACGTCCCATAGGAGGCCTAAACCAGACAGGTAAGTGGAAGCTAGATTGCCGGTTCAACAAGAAAGAACTGTCGGATCGGATTCTCTATCTCCGGAAGTTTCGTGATCGTGTGCATATTCTAGAGGAAGATGCGTTGGTCCTACTTGACATGACTATTTGTCGATCACCGGCGACTTTCATATACGCAGATCCGCCCTACATATCGAAATCGTCCAACTTGTACTTAGATAATCTAACCTGGGACGACCACTTGAGATTGGCTACGATTCTGAATTCGAAGAATACGGGGTGGGTTCTGACCTATGATGTCGATGAGCGTGTTACATTAGAGCTGTATCCGGATCGGAGGTCGGCCCGGATACGGATTAGGCACTCAGCTCTAAGGACACATGTCGGTGAAGAGATCATCGTCTTTTCGGACTTCTGCGCTAAACCCAGTGTTGCTACACTCTCTGGCCGACATCTCGTTTGGAACCAGAACTCGTATCAGTTGAGCGACGATAGTCAAACTGTTATAGCGTGATGCCGAAGAGTAGCTTTGGAGATCGTTTCCCGGGTTTGTCACTTACAACGGCCCCACCTCTCATACGCTCGTTAGCGTCTCGGTAGAGATACTGCCGAGATCGCAGGCGAAGACCGTAACGGGTTCGCACTGTTTCAAGATCTGGATGGGCATGGACTCGGTGTCTACGACTCGCGCAGTAGGCACGGGCTGCCATTGGGAATAGCAATGCAGATACGACTATATCAGCCAGTTGTAGTCCAACATGGTTCTCGCTTCTGCCGAAGACAGATGCTTCAACCAGATGAGCCAGTTCATCACCGGTCGCCTTGTGCTTGATAGCGAAGATGGAATGAGCGACCTGAGCGTCCTGATAATATAGTCGACCATCACAAAGAACGATTCTGGAACTTTGGTTCACTGCCAAGAAACGGTTGAAATGACGAGCGACATCTTGAATCGCGAAGGTATACGTTTCTCGAGGCTTGAGTGCTTCGGTAGCGCCCTTGATCCAGACGCGTCCAACGAGCCTTATGTCATGTGTCTCGATCAACTGCATGACCTCGTCCAAGAAGCGGATCGAGTGTCGACGCCGTCTGGGGCTTCCTGATCGTACGTTCGCTCGCAGTTCGGATCCCTTGACTTCCTTCAGGACCGAGTCGAGGTGGCGATGCGTCCTCGTCGAGGGGAAGAACTGTTGTTGAGCCTTCGCGGATTCGTGGGGAGCGGGGTGGTTGAGGGTCCCTGGGTAGGGGTCGGGGCCCTGCTGGGATCGGTGATGTGCATGTCAGCGATCCAGGAGGGCCTCGATGGCTTCGGATGTTGTGCGGGTGCGGCTGCATCTGCGCTAGGTCCGTGTGCTCGTGGTGGTGGTGGACACGCCGAGCGAGTTGGTTGTGGAGGTCGGGTCGGCTGTGAGGCGGCCGGGGTGCCCGGCGTGCGGGTTCTGTTGCGCTCGGGTGCATGACATCCGGCGTCGCGAGATCCGCGACCTGGAGGTGTCGGGACGTCACACGACGTTGGTGTGGATGCGGCGGCGGCTCTCGTGGGGCAACTGCGGCGAGCGTTTCTTGGAGGACCGCCCAGCCTTCGAGCGACGCCTGGCGCGGCGACTGGCGCGGCGGCTGGTGGCCGACGCCGAGGTGATGACGATCAGCGCGGCGGCGCGTCGTCATGGGCTCGGCTGGCATCTGGTGGTGGCGCTGGTGGAGTCTTGGTCGGATCTGGTGGCCGGGCACCGGCGCAGCCGCCGCTGGCGGGTGCTGTTGGTCGATGAGACCTCCATGCGCCGCCGGCACCGCTACGTGACCGTGATCGTCAACGGCGACACCGGCCGCGCCCTGGCCATGGTCGAGCACCGCAGCGTGGCTGCGCTCAGCGGGTTCTTCATCGCGCAGCGCCGGCGCTGGTGTCGAGGCGTCCAGGTCGTGGCCACGGACGCCTCCGGGGCTTGCAGGTCCGCCATCGACGCCCGCCTGGGCCATGCCCGCCACGTGCTGGAGCGGTTCCACGTCATCAGATGGTTCTCAGCGGGGCTCACCCAGGCGCGCCGCGGCATCCAGCGACGCCGGCCACCCGGTGCCAAGCCCGTCTTTGAGCCCGAGGTGTCCAGAGCCAGATTCGCTCTGCTGCGCCGCGCCGACACCCTCACCGACGCCGACCGGGCCCGCCTCGAGGGCCTCTTCGACGCGCGCCCACGGCTCAGGTCGGGCTGGCAGGCCCTCCAAGAGCTCCACGGCCCCTACCTCGCAGACGACCACCACAGCGCCCTCGAAACGCTCGGACGGTTCCGCGACCTCCACGAGACCGAAGAGCTGCCCGAGCTCCACGACATCGTCGACACCATCATCGCCCGCTCCGACGAGATCCTCGCCCAACACCACACCGACCGAGCCCCCAACGGACGCATCAAGGGCACCAACAACCCGCTGCAAGTCCTGCGGCGCACCGCCCACGCCTTCACCAACCCCACCAACTTCGAAGCCCGAGGCCTGCTGACAACGCGACCAGCCCACCGGTGCCAGCAACCCCTCATCCCACGTTTACGCGAAGGGCCAGTAGACCTCGGCTCTGGGCGCTTGCTCGGTGTCGGCTCAGCGGGCCGTCTCTCGGCCTTGGTCCCGGGTCGGGGTCTTGGCCGGGTGCGCCGGTTGGCGGGCGGGAGCGGCGATGGCCGCGGCCGCGGTGCTGGCGGCGTCGTAGCTGTCGGGCAGCGCGACGGCAAGGGTGTGGCGGCTGGCGCGCTCGGTCAGCGTCGCGACCGCTGAGCGGTTGGCCTCGCCGATGATCAGATCGCCCTTCCAGTGGCGGGCTTCGCGGCGGTCCTCGACGGCCGCGGCGCGGGCCGCTACGGGCTTGTAATCGCTCAGCGGGCTGGGCTTTCGCGTCGCGCGGCTGCGGGGCTTGCGTCTTCGCCAGCGGCGCGGCGGAAGCCTCCGGGACCCCTCGGGCAGCCCGCGTCGGCCGGTGTGGTCATAGCAGGCCGCGTAGACCGTCTCCGCGCTGATCCGGCGCCCCTGGGCGCGCAGGTCCGCGCAGATCGCGTGCGGGGACCAGCGCATAGCCAGACGCTCGCTCACCGCGGCGGCCAGGCCGGCGTCGGCCGCGAGCGCAGGCGTCTTGGGGCGCGCCGCCCGGGCCTCAGCGGCCGTCTGTGCCGCCTCGGCGTCGTAGACGCCGCCGCCGCGTTCGAGTTCTCGGTACACCGTCGAGCGGTGCCTGCCAAGACGTCTCGCTGTGTCGTCGACACTCGCGCCCGCGGCGCGCATCGCCTCGATCCGGGCGCGCTCGTCGGAGCTGGGCCGCTGTGCCATACTATGGACTTCCATCGGTTCGGATGTTGACTGGACAACCGGCCACCATGGCCGATCTGTCGCATCCACCGGTGGAGGGCGCCCTGGCTGCTTGCCACAGTTGCTGCCTGGTTCTGGAAACGGCTTGCGAGGAGTTCAACCGGTTCCTTGATCATGCACTCGTTGTCGGTACTCATGACGACCCAACGGTGGGGTTCTTCTAGCTCGTCGGTCGCTGAGGAGCTTTGCGATTCAAGTTCGGCGGCGCGGACGTTCCGGGATTGCCTGATTCGCGTTCCGAGATCCGGCAAATCGCGTTCCAAGCAAACCCTCGCTCAATCCGTTGACCTCTGGTTATGTGATTTCGCGCCAGCCCCCTCTGGGAGCGGGAACGTAACGGTGCTCGTTTGCCGCTTGTCTCAATCGTGAGCTACAATGAAGTAACGCTTTCTCGCGTTTCGTTTGCCGCTTGTCTCAATCATGTGCTACAATGAAGTAATGCTTTCTTAGGGATAGAACGATGTACGGAGACGTCCGCAGATGGGCACAGCAGCTGCCAGTTGGCGAGCTGTTCGACCTCGACGACGTGCAAGGAGCCTTTCCCGACAAGTCACGAGACGCTCTCAAGATGGCCTTGGGCAGGCTCTGCCGCGGCGACGACCCGCTTGTTGCGCGCGCCTGCCGAGGGGTCTACAGCCGTCGCCGGGTCGGGGCCCGTTACCCGACGCGGCTGCCAACAGCGGCGCTTAGCGCGTTGCCGTGGCGGGTCGCAGGACCAGGCGCCGGCATCACCGGGCCCGCCGTCATCAACCAGATCGGCTGGAGCACCCAGGTGTCGCCGCGTCCCTGGGTGGCCGTGGTGGGGCGGCCACCACGATGCCCAGAAAGCGGCGCAGAGTTCGTTGGGCGCTCCAACACCAAACGACTGGGCCTGCGGCAATGGGAGGTGTCGCTGCTTGAAGCTGTCCGATGCTTCGACGACTGGGCCGAGATGCCTTGGGATGAGGCACTGGAGAAGTTCAGCCGCAACAGCCAGCGCGGCTACTACGGCGACGAGGTGCGCAGCGACCTGCTGCTCGAGGCAGCCGAGGCCGAACGCGGACTGGGCCCGGATTTCCTTCCGAGATGCCGCGCTCTCGCCGCGGCCGCCGACGCGGCCGCGGTCCGCTGATGCGCCGCAACTGCGCCGACAAGGTGCCAATCCGCGCGGGTCGCGTGCTTGCATGCTCCCGGCGCAAGCCGGGTCCAGGTTCTGCCACAAACACTCGACGGCGACCCAAACACCCACACCGGTGCCGTCGGTGCGCCTCAACGAGCCCCAGCCGCGCGCCGCGACGGCAGGCGGCGCTGAGACCGGGCCAGAAGTTGTGAACCCCGCCGAGGCCGCCCCCAGCCGCGGCGAGCCCGCAGCCGGATGCGTGCAAGACATCGCCTTGCTCGTCGCAAGCGGCGAAGTCTGGGACGCGATTCTTGCTGCGTTGGCTGACAAGTTCGACCTGTCGCAGAACATCGAACAGATGGTCCACAAAGACCTCTACGTGACCGAGGCGATCCGCCATGCGGTAGTGCCGTCTGTGGCGTGCCCCGAAGCCCTGGTGCTATTCAAGGGCGGGACGTCTTTGGCGAAGGCGTACCCGGTCCTGCATCGCTTCTCTGAGTACGTGGATGTGAACGTCGTGCCCCCGCCCGATCAGCGGTTCGGTGACAGCCGACGCAAGAAAGTCCGCCGAGAACTGCACACGAGACTCGAGGCGGGGATCCCGGTGGAGATGGACCACAACCGGCCGGGCACCAACCTCGCCACCACAACGATCCACTACCCGCCCATATCGACACGCCCCGACGCCGGGCCCGGTGGGGTGGTCTTTGGCGAAGTGCTGGTCGAAATGAACATCCGCGGCCAGCCGCCGGGCACACACAGCAGCCGGACAGTCGCCTCCTTGGCTGGCGAAGCCGCCGCCGGCCTTGACCCGGCGCTGCTGGAGGAGCACCCGCTGCTGCAGCCATTCGAAGTCCTCACAGCGGACCCGCTCATCGCAGTTGTGGACAAGTTCGACGCTCTGCATTGGCGCAGCATCTCCGAGGACCCCAGCCAGGTAGGTGATCGGGCCCGTGACATCTACGACCTGGCCTGCCTGTTGCGTCACGAGACGGTGAGACCCCGCCTCAACAGTCAACTGGTAGCGGAGTCGCACGCGTTCATCGTGGACTCTCTGCCTCCAGGGCTCCTCGCTCGGGCGACCCAACGCCCTGCCGACGGGTTCGCGGCGTCACCGGCCTTCGAGCCAGGGCACCCCGCCTGTCGAGCGCTGCGGGACGCGTATCCCAGGCTCCGGCATCTTGTCTACTCCGATGAGAACTGGATCGAGTTCGACGACGCCCTTGCCGTCATCCACGACAGCAGCGCCCTGATCTGATACGCGCCAAGCGCCCGCAAGCACCCACGGGACAGCAAGCACACACCCGATCCCACATGGGTGATGCTGAGCGTATGGATGAGCAACTCGCAGCGCTCGCTGTAGTTGCCGCAGCGACCGGCCTGCAACACAGCCTTTCGCGTGCCGGACCCGATCTGTAGCGAACAAGACCATCCGCGAGCCGCTAGAGCAATCGCAGCCCGGGTCGCATTGCAGAGGGCGAAGGACCTGACCCGCTTGGTGCGACCATCACGAAGCCACAAGTGCGAATCATGCCGCTGACCTAAGGTTTCGCGCTCCGAAGCCTGAGAGGCGTTCCAGAATCAGGCCAGATCCGTTCCAACCCCGCCTAACGACGACTCGTCGCAACGCTCTGACCTCGGTGTTTGCGGGCGTTTGTGATCCCGCACATACGCTACGAGGGCAGCGATTGTGCGGGATTGTGTGCGGGATTGGCCGCTGACCCGCACGTGGGTGTGCTGAGGGTAGTCGAAGCCGCTGTCGGGGCCTGATCGGCTCTTCAAAGGCGCGTTTGACGGCGCTCGACGCGTGTTGGGGCGCGCCGAACTGGCGGTGTCCGCTTGCTTGAAGTTGCAGGCGCCGAGATTGGCGGCGGCGTGGTTGCCTGTGGAGGTCTTACGGGTCGGAACGACAGCATGTTTGCCCCGGTTGAGGATCCGGTCGACGACCTCTGAGTCCGCGGCTCCGTCATAGACGAAGCCGTGCATGAGTGCGTCGAGGGCCGGGAACTTGTCGAGGAGGTCGATGTATCGGTCGCCACACACGTCGCTGTCGTTGCGGCCGGCGATGGCGGAGTCGTCTTTGTTGGGCATGAACGCGAAGTCGAAGATGATGCGCTCACTCGGGTGCGGGTTGCGGCCCGACAACAGCACTAGGCCCCGACCCGGTGATGTGGAGCGTTTGCCCTTGTTGTCGTGGTAGTAGTCGGCGTCGGGGTCATGGCGGCAACCTGGATGCCGCCCGCGGGAGCCGCGGGTGAGATGGTGCCTCTACGACCCGCGGGGCATCGGGTCCGGGCGCACCTCTGCCGCAAAGATCAGCAGGCAGTCGTGCTTCGCTAGTGCTCGGCGCAGAGCATCTAGGTTCTTGAGAAGGTGCCGCTTCGCATCAATGGGGTTGTGCGTTGCTGCCGCCACAAGAGCAACACCGACCTCTCGGCCGATCTCGCGAAGGTCTGATTGTTCGAGCGAGTCCCGGCCAAGCAGGACGACTCCGCGGCATCCCCTCTCGGCGGCGGCCCTTACCAGGCTCGCGTCCGGCACGTCACCGCCGTCCCAGCGCTGCAACTCCACGCCTGCCGGCGCCTCGTGGGAGAGACTCTGTGGCAGCACTGCGTCGTAGAGCAACTGCACGATCAACCAGCCTTCAGCAGTCGCAGACCGACATCCACCGCGTCCTCGAATGCAGCGCCCTCAAGCTCCGGGTAGGCCGCTTCGATGGCTTCGCGCCTGCACCGGGCATCGACGCTTGCCAAGGCCTTGGCGCTGATTCGATGGCCCTTTAGATGCGGGGTTCCGTTGAGCGTGGTGGGATGGAGCCGCGTGTTGGGACTGGCTTGCAGAAGACCGACGGCGGTGCCCGCGCCATACTCGAATGGCCGGAATACCGTATCGATCTCGGTGATCGCCAAGCCGAGCGCGCTCTGCCCCGTCACTACGTTCACCCAGCCGGCGCCGCGGTCCACCAGCACATCGCCCTCCGATGTCGCGCCGAGTTGAACCGCCTCAGAGTCGCCAGCGAACTGTGTCAAGGACTTCACCACGCGGCTGGATACCCGGCGTGGAGTCTGAGAGTTCAGGTAACGCCACGTGCGCACGGCCACCACATCCCGAAAATTCCAGCAACGGCCCCCGACGAGTTCACGAGGCACAAGGAGCCGCCGCCCGTGCAGGTAGTTGAGCGACGAAGTGGGGGCTCCGGCCAAGAACGCGGCCTCCCGCGTGGGGTACACCCCCGCGGTGAACACATCGGGATCCCACACGGCGGGCGCGACGTCGCTTCCGGGTGCATCGAGTTCAAGCCTCTGCGGACCATCAAGCACCGCGTGAATCCGGCGAAGAAGGCTGCTCATGTCACGGTCGTCCGGTGGTATCTCGTCGAGAAAGATCTGCCGCTCTGAGAACCTGGGGAACCGGCTCAGCACCCGGCTACGAGTCACCGGATGGCACACCAGAACCGTCTCGGCGCCGAACCACGGAGGCACCTCGGCGCGCCGTGCCAGCCGTCGCACTGAAGCCCCGGCAGCGTCCAGCCGGATCGACAACCTCAGTGCAGCCAGCGCATCGAGTGCCCGGTCGAGAACGACCGCCGGTGCCAGCGCGAACCTACTGCTAGAACTGCGCGCGCCCGGCCAGCACTGTAGATACAGGCGCTCTTCTTCGATCGTGGAAGGGACAGCGTCGGGATCGATTCTTATTCGGCCGGCGGGGTCGTCGCCTACCGCAGCCAAGACTCGGTCTCGTGTAGGCGCTTGGACAGCGGGATTTCCGCACAAAGTCGCCGCTTCGAGCAGAAGGTCGCGGTCCCTAAGGTTGAGGGCCAGGTCGGCCACCGCGCCTGTCGCCTCGAAGTAGTCCAAGCGGGCGGCGATCTCCGCTGCGAATAGGAGCCGATCCCGGTCTTGTCGCAGCAGCGGAAGGACACCCGCGAAAGCCTCGGGCAAGCACTCGGCTTCCTCTGCCGTCAAGTGGTCAATCAAGCCCGACATAACGGAGGCCATCGGCTGTGACCACGGATCGGTGCCGCGCATCGTCTGCAAGAGGGCGGCAAACAGACCGGGTGAAGGCTGGGCTACGGCCGCCATTGGAGACTTCCAAGCGCGGCGAAAGGGATGTTCTCGTCGATGCGCTCACCGGGAACATCGCCTGGAACCCACCCGGTGAATCTGCCCGGCACCGCATCGATGCCACGCGGCTCACGCACTCTCACGCCTGCGGCCAGCATCTGCGCCACAGGGAAGATCATTACCAGATACGGCGGCCGTTGCTCGACTTGCAGGAGCGATCTGGTCTGGACGCCGTTCAAGCCAGCAATCCGATCCGCTGGCACCAGCCAGGAGTGCGGTGCAGGAATCAGCACGCCACCGGGAAGGTGGTCGCGCGCCACGAGCGCCGGGTCAGGGTGGGCTTCGAGGTGCCTCTGATACTCGATGCCGTGCCTGAAGAAGCCGCGCACCGCAGGATCGAGGTGGAATCGCCAAAAGATGTCCACCGATACGCAACGCGCATAGTCGCGCTCCGGCAACCAGAGCGGCAGATCCGGCAGAACCAGCACGCGGAGGGTGTCGAGTCGTGCTGGCACCAAGTCTGGTTCGGAGGCCGCCATCGGCAGCAGACGGCCAGCTTCCTTACGCACGAACTGGGGCAAGCCAGGATCATCCGCAACCACTCGGATGAGATCACGAGCGTCGGCCACCGCATCTCGCACTCTCCTAGTGGTCACGCGCGTGAGTTCTGTGGCTGTTGGTTTGGGTGGTAGGTCCATTTGAAGGGTTTGGCCCGGTTGTTGTAGTCGTCGATGTGGTCGAGGATGGCTCCGGCGAGGTCGCTGGTGTGGGCGAACTCGGCTGTGTCGAGGAGTTGTCGGGTGAGGATGGAGAACCGCGTCTCGATCTGGTTGGGCCAGGATGCGTGGGTGGGGGTGCGGTGCAGGAACACGCGGTGGTGGCCGTCGAGGAACTCCTCGACGGCGGCGGTGCAGTGGGTGGCGGGGTTGTCGACGATGCAGTGCAGCTCGAGGTGGGCGGGCACCATGGAGTCCAGCTCGGCGAGGAACGCCACGAAGTTGTCCGAGCGGACCGAGTCTGTGGGCGCGGCGACGACTTCGCCGGTGGCGCACTCGAACGCGGCGAACAGTGCCTTGGTGCCGTGGCGGCGGTACTCGAACTCCTGTCGGGCGACCCGCCCGGCGGCGGCGCCGTCGGCTCCCGCCGCGGCGTCGTCGACGCAGCCACCCGCGCCTCCAGCACCGCCCGATCAGCCTCGCACACCTCCAAAGTCCTAGGAACAGTCATAACCCGACCCTAACACAGCCATACGACTACCGCGAGCATACACTAGTATTACTGTCCCACTACGAGATACCATCTAACAGGCTGCTGAAAAAGTCGCTGCGGGGTGCTCGCGATCGTTGGTGGGGTGTGGGACGATGTCGTTATGCGTGGAACGGTGGATGCCCAGATGGCGATGTTGTCGACTGTGTCGGCGGAGGACTTGATCGGCGCTGATCATCCGATTCGGCGGATCAAAGCGGTGGTGGACGCGGTGCTCGGGGGCCTCGACGCCGAGCTGGCGGCGATGTGTCCGCCTCGGGGCCGTCCCAGCGTGCCGCCTGAGATGCTGTTGAAGGCGTCGGTGCTGATGGCGTTGTACTCGGTGCGCTCGGAGCGGGCGTTCTGTGAGCGCTTGAACTATGACATGTTGTTCAAGTGGTTCCTTGGGCTGCGCATCGACGAGCGCGGCTTCGACGCGTCGACGTTGTCGAAGAACCGGCAGCGGCTGTTGGACCATGAGATCGCGGACCGGTTCTTCGCCGCGGTGGTGGACGCGGCGAAGCTGCGCCGGTACTGCTCGAGCGAGCATTTCAGCGTGGACGGCACTCTGTTGGAGGCGTGGGCGTCGCACAAGAGCTTCAAACCCAGAACCGGCGCCGCAGCTGGGGCCGCGTCGGCGCAGCCCCAGCCCCAGCAGCCGCAGCTCCAGCAGTCGCAGCCCCAGCAGCCCCAGCCCCAGCAGCCCCAGCCCCAAAAGTCCCAGCAACCCCAGCAGCCCCAGCAGCCCCAGCAGCCCCAGCCCCAGAAGTCCCAGCAGTCGCAGCGGCGGGCGGCGGCCGCAACCCCGGGACGGACTGGCGCGGCGGACGGCGCCGCAACGACACCCACGCTTCTGTGACCGATCCCGAGGCGAGGCTGTTCCGCAAGTCCGCGGGAACCGCCGCGACGCTGTGCTTCATGGGCCATCTGCTCACCGAGAACCGCAACGGGCTCATCGTCGGCGCCGAGCTCGCCACAGCCGACGGCCACGCGGAGCGCGGCACCGCCGCCGCGATGCTCAACAGAGCCCCGCCACGCGCCCGGCGCCGCACCGTCGGCGGCGACCGCGACTACGACACCAGAGGCTTCGTCGCCGACGCCCGGGCGGCGGGATTCACGCCCCACGTCGTCCAGAACACCACCAGACGCCGATCCGCGATCGACGAGCGCACCACCCGCAAGTTCCTGGACCTCATCGACAGCGAAGTCCCCGAGGGCCTCAAGGTGCATGTCGTGCTGGACAACTCCTCCACCCACAAGACCCCCGCCATACAGCGCTGGCTGCTGCGCCACCCCCGCTTCAGCTTCCACTTCACCCCCACCTACAGCTCGTGGATGAACCTCGTCGAGCGCTGGTTCGCCGAGCTCACCACCAAATGGATCCGCCGCGGCACCCACACCAGCACCAAAGAGCTCACCGGCTCCATCCAGCACTGGATCGACCACTGGAACCACAACCCTCGCCCGTTCACATGGCACAAGAGCGCCGACGAGATACTCCACAACCCGGCAACATACCTCCAACGAATTCCTGACTCGGGACACTAGGGGCCGCTGGCTACGGCGGCGTGTTCACGGTGGGGTCGTTCTGGCTGCTGGCGGGCTTCACAGTGCATCTGGAAGGAACCAGCACATGACCGAGGACACAGACCCGGGCCGGGAAGCCGACCTCCCTCGCTGGCTCGACAAGGCGCTGACCGTGGCAGCCGTGGCGGCGCTGATCGCTGTCGTGTCGGTGACGTCGGTGTGGCTGACCCCGGCCCCCGGCTTCGCGGAGATCTACCCAGCGGGCTGTGACCCGGAGCTTGGGGAAAGGACGGACGCTTGCTTCCACGCAGGGCGACTGCTCCCCCGCAGAGGTCCACACGCAGAGTGACAGCCGCCGCGAACGCGACGAGCAGACTCTGCGGCTGAGTGTCCACGGGCAACGGTACAGGCATTGGCCAGTCGGTACGATGCCGTAATGGATCGCAAGTATCCGTCCTTGAAGGGGCGGCAGCTCAAGCAGCTGCTCGCTCGGGCCGGCTACAGCGCCGAGCGCACCCGCGGGTCGCACATGCGGATGGTCGCCGCAGGCAGGCCGTCGTTCACGTTGGCATACCACGACAAGGCAGATGTGTCGCCTAGCGCGGTCATGGCTGTCTTGGAACGGCAGGCGAAGCTCTCCCCCGATGAAATCAAGGCACTATTAGCCGGAGAGAGACCCGAGGGTATGGTGAGTCATGTGGACAGCACTATCGTCATCCGCAGGCACGACCCGAGCGAGGGCCCCGGCACGCTGTGGTGGGCTGAGAGCGAAGCCGGCTTTGTCGGTGGACACGACAATCTCAACGAGTTGACCAGATCGGCGGCAGAGTGGGCCGAGGATGCCGGGATAGAGCCTCGCTTCCGGTTGGAGATGGAGGCTGCGTCATCAGACTCCCAGGCTGTGGTAGTCGCTCCCCGCGCTCCCTCGCGGGCAGTGAGCGCGCATGCGTGCGAGCCAGCTTCACCGCCTGAGCAGGGCATGGGCCACACGCAGGAGCGTGGCGCGGCGAGCAGCCAGGCTACGGGCGAGATGGGCCGCGGCGAGCCGGCAACGAGCGCGGCCGTCAGCGGTCTCCGCCCGTACTTGGTGCTCGCGTGATGCCCGATGTCGACGCGTTGCCGAATGTGAGGTTCCCTGTTGCCACGCTGTGCGACGCTGCCAACGTGCGCGAGGGCACCATCTCCATCCTGTCCGGTGGGATCACCAGACTGTGGCGATCTCAGTTCCCCTGCCAGATGGGGGTCGATCTAGCCCTGATGTGCGAATACGACCCAGCGATCTTCCAACGACCCAGCGAGATCAGAGTCCGGATAGAGGATGCAGACGGAGGCATGCTGCACGAAGCGTCCATGGTGCTGCCCGGCCAACCGTTGCCGGACTCAGTTGATCCCGGAGAATCGGTCTCAGTGCCGTTGGTGCTCAGCCTCAGGGAAGCCCCGCTGGAGCGACCCGGCAGGTACCGAATCGTGGTTGACCCCATGGATGAGACGGTGGAGCCGGTTCTGGTGTCGTTCAGAGCCGATTACCCTCCGCTACCGCAGGAGTAGCCGAGCGCGGCCATCTGCCGCGACCTCCGAAGGCAACCTGCATCATGGAACCCGGCGGCGCAGCAACTTCGCCCATCTAGTGTCCTGAGTCTTTAGTTATTGGGGTTGGTTGTGGTATGGTTGGTGTGGCTGCGGGCGGTGATTGGAGGCAGTGGTGGCTAGGGGCCGTCGTGGGGTGGAGGTGGTGCTCGCCGATGGGCAGCGCGAGACGCTGGAGCGGTGGGCGCGGCGCCCGAAGTCGTCGCAGGCTCTGGCGCTGCGGTGCCGGATAGTGCTGGGCGCGGCCGCGGGGGAGACGAACAAGTCGATCGCGGCGTCGCTCTCCACGCGGCGCTCGACGCCGCCTCGGGCAAAGTCGTCTCCTCGATGACCGCGCGCCGCCGCGCCATCGAGTTCCGCAAGTTCCTGGACCTCATCGACAGCGAAGTCCCCGAGGGCCTCAAGGTGCATGTCGTGCTGGACAACTCCTCCACCCACAAGACCCCCGCCATACAGCGCCGGCTGCTGCGCCACCCCCGCTTCAGCTTCCACTTCACCCCCACCCACAGCTCGTGGACGAACCTCGTCGAGCGCTGGTTCGCCGAGCTCACCACCAAATGGATCCGCCGCGGCACCCACTGCAGCACCAAAGAGCTCACCGGCTCCATCCAGCACCGGATCGACCACTGGAACCACAACCCTCGCCCGTTCACATGGCACAAGAGCGCCGACGAGATACTCCACAACCCGGCAACATATCTCCAACGAATTCCTGACTCAGGACACTAGGAGACTGTTGAGTAATGCCGATTTCGCGCAGTACACAACCTTCTGACCTGCGGTTTTGTGACAGCTATATCGCGATTTTGGGACATAATCAACACTCTCCAAGCACTAGTGGCTTGACCGCAAGAGCCAGCCAAGAAGATCAAAGAAGCCTGCCTCCGGGCGGGCCAGCGGCCATAGAGGGGCTACAAGCCACCGAAGACAGGCTCCGAAACAGCCCGATTTAGGTTCCCGATAGGCTCAAACCCCAAAACAGCGGGTCAACTGCGGTTTCGCGCAGGCGACCGCGCACCCCCCGCCCTCGTGGGGGTGGCGCGAATTGGCAAAGCACAAGGTCAGGGGTGTGCCGCGGGAGGCGCTTGCAACGTCACGCGCTCCAATCTGCAACGAATGGGCTTCAGCCGCGTCGCACGCTGCCGGTAGGAAGCACCCTTTGAGGTCAGAGCATCGTCAAGCTGACATGAGCGGCCAACACGCACGGCCATGAACATCTGTTCGTAAACTACGAGGAAGTGTGCGGGCAGTTCGGTAGAGTTACACCCGTGGAATTCCCGACCCTCGGTCCTGTGTCGGAGGCCCCATCCGTGCGGCAACGTAGGCAGATGGGCTGTACGACCCTCAAGAGCGGAGCGGCCCCGTGAGCGGGGTCACGGAAGCCGCATCAATAGCTGCCTCGGCTAGTAGCTTGCTCGGTCGCGGCCGCAAGCGGAAGGCAGGTGCAGCCACGTTTATTGGCCGGAGGATCATGCTGGCCTCTGCTGACCGGGACCGCGCCTTTGAGAAGCTCTCCTATGAGGTCTCGGAGGAACTCCGAGCCCTGAATTGCACCCTCGCTGCCATCGCCATCAGCGGCGACCATGAGGGAGCACATCATTATTTGGAGCAGGTCGTGGAGGAAGGAACGGCGACCCACCACGAGAAGACTCGCCGCAAGGCTCAACTTGCGGAACTTGAGCGAGCGTTGAAGGAAGCCCGATGAGCACGGCGGCTTCCAACGACAAGGTAGACCGAGCTGCCTCTAGATCCAAGGAACGGATGTATAGGGTGGCTCGCGCGGTCGAGAAGGAGGGTCGAGAGGCTTCCAGGCAGATTGCGAGCGCGATAGATGGGGCAGCGCGTGATGCTTCCCAGGCTGCCAGCAAGTCTGCGAGTAATGCACGAGACCGAATGTTCAAGGCTGCTCGTGGCGTAGAAGAAGCACAGAGAGATGCGATGGACTCCATTGAGGCGACGATGGAGACCATCGACACGCGGCTAGCAGAAGCTACACGAGAGGCTGCCAAAGAGGCCACCGGAAGTGCAGAAGAGGCGGCAGCCTACGCCCAGCAGAAGGCATCCGAGTCTTCGGCGGCCGTTACCAGCATTGAAGAGACACTTGCCGAAGCCGAGACGCTGCTTGACAACTTGAGACAAGTACACGGCATCTCAACCGACGTAGCAGTCGGCGGCTCCCATGACAAGACATCACAGGAAGAAGGCCAGGCCGCGAACGAATGGCGCGAGAAGTCCATCAGATTCAGATGGTGGACGGCGGTAGCTGCGGCTGCCTACACGGCTTCAACCATCGCATTCCCACCCGAAGGCTGGGAGTGGGCTCTTCGGAGCCCTTTGGGCGCATCCGCTGTGGTTGTGCTGGGATGGATGGCCAAGTACGCATCAGACCAGTCATCCGAGCACCGCGTCGCTGCAAACATCTACAAGCACCAGTCACTAGCCTTTGCATCCCTGCGACACTACGCGCAGGATATTTCGGAAATGTCCAGTTCCGCGACGGGCCTTCGGAGCAGTCATGAGGATGATGATTGTGAAGCGGATGATGACTCAGGGACAACTTCCCGGTTGCTAACAGGCGAGATTCTCAAGACCCTGTTCACCAATCAGATCGATGCGTTTACTGAACAGATTCGATCAACTGTCCGTTCAGAGAAAGGTTGGTTCCGGCGTAGCAGAGCCAACTAACCGGTGAGCAGGCTACTTGTTACCAGGCGCGAACATCCTGCAAGGCGGTCGCCTTCTTCAGATATGTCATCGAGTGCAACGCTAACTGAGTTCAAGAATATGACATTCTGGAAATCCCTCGGCGGAATCAGATCATGGCTCGTGACGACAACCACCATCAGGCCGTCGCCCTTGTTTTGAGTCGCCTTGATCAGAGCTGAAGCAGCATCATCTTGTGTTTCGGATGGTCGCTGTACTCTAAGAAACACGGGCAATCCTTTGACTTCCTTCTTCAAGATCCCGTCGATACCCTTGTTTCTTTGCACAGGAGTATAGTCAATGCTCGCCAGATGCCGTGCAGCGTAGTCATCGTGGTTGTCATATGCATCTCTACCTGTTCGGAGAAGTTTAGATTCTGTATCTAGTGGGTCGCTCAATCTCTGTTGGCTCAACTGCACTGCAGATCGCGAGGTGTCAATCCCAATGGCACTTCGATCCAAGAGTTTCGCCGCTACAAGCGTCGTGCCGCTACCACAAAACGGATCTAAGATAAGATCGCCTGGGTCTGTGACGAGTTCAATGATACGCTTCAACAGGGCTACTGGCTTCTGAGTTGGATACCCCACTCGTTCCTTAGCCTTAGGGTTCAGGAATGGTATGTCCCACACATCTGAGAGCGGCACGCCCTTCTTTGCACCCGATGAGATGATTGATCCGTCGTCGTCGCGAGCATATATTGACTTGTTTCTCCCATCTCGCTTTCTCTTTTGCATGATTTGGTCGACGTTTGTAGAGGAGGAGTATTCTTCTAGGATTTCGTTGAACTTATAGTCCGTGCCCTTGGAGTAAAAGAATATGGTTTGGTGAGCACTCAGTAGGCCGCGCTTGGAGTTTGACCAACGGCGATAGTGCCAGACAATCTCAGATCTAAAATTGTGTTGCCCGAAGACTCGATCCATAGCTGTTCTAACCAGATGATTCGCAGACTTGTCACAGTGAAAGAACACAGAGCCCGTATTCCTGAGCTTTTCACGGATTACTTCGAGACATGCACAGATGAAGGCATAGTAAGAATCGGACGTCTCCCATACATCATCGAAGGCGTATTCGATATCTCCTGTTCGTGTCTGCGAGCGGTGAATTTTCTGGGTAAAGAATGGTGGATCAAGATAGATGAGATCAACGTGGTTGTCTGGGATGGACTGCATAATATGGAGGCAATCTCCCTCGTAGACATTTTCTTTCATTCGGTACCCCTTGCATCCGCGATTTCTTCAAGGATCTTGAGGAGATCTACTTTGGTATATTGTCGAACAAACGCCCAGGCCTCGTCACCGTAATGGTATTCGCCTTGAAGGCCTGCATATAGGGTCTGAATCGTCATCTGGATTCGTTGGGCTTGTTCGCGGTTCGGATAATAGTACATTACACGGATCGGCTTGTAGCCAGCCTTACTTATATTCTGGATGCGTGTGTGCTCCTTGGTAATATGGTCTCCGTCAGTCGTGGCATCTCGCCACTTGATCTCAATGGCGTGTGGTGGATGAAAAGCATCGATCAAAGAATCAATCTCGAACGTCTTTGGGCTTGTCCCAATTGTGTTGGGTATACGAATCGTGTCCGCATCAGGAAAGGCTTTCGCAATACATAGTTTCGTGGCATCTTCCAGAAAGGAGCCAGCGTACCGATATAGGAACCTTCCCTTATTCTGATACACGTCTATCTTGTGGCCCTCTTCTACGGTAATGCCGAGGACTTGATAGATCAGCCAATGGCTCTTGTCATCTTTTTCCATCTCAACGGTACGCTGAGTGATTCGCTGCTCCAAACGATGCGCGTATTCGTCTGCCAGATCACCTATCTCAGTTCGAATACTCATAGTTGGTCAGCCCTTTGCGGTATGGTGGACGACGGTCAATGCTGCTGTGAGGCGGCACACTACCGGGCTTCGGTCGCATTGGTGGGCATCCCCGCCGCTACTTTGCTTCGCGCTTGGTGTACGCAGCGTCTGCCGAACGTGGCTCTTGTTCGGGCGATAGGGCGCAGGGTGGGACTGGGAGCGGTGGCACCGCGTCGTGCTATCCGCGGTACTGGCTTGTCACGTTGCGCTGCCGTGGTCCTTCCCACACCAGAGGTCAGCGCTGAGAGCCTGTTCTAGGCGGATGATGACGGGCAGCGCGCCCCATGCCTCACCGCGCATCAGTCTGCCCAACGCGTTCTCGGTGATGTCTGCGAGAGCGGCAACTTCCTTCTTCGTGCGGCCGTGCATCTGATAGTGCAGGCGCTTGCTGACGGCTTGCGCGTGGACGGCCTCCGGGGGAGCATCGTCTTGTAGGCGGCCGTTGGGCCATCTCTCTCCGTCGGCCAGGTGGTCTGCGGGCCGTGGTGCAGCGTGGCGGTAGCGGGGCATCGGCCGAGACCATAGCCCTCCACTGAGGTGCAGGTGGGCGTGTGAACTCGGCCCGGAACGCTGTCATACCCCCAACCTAAGATACGTACATACGCAGCACAAGCGCACATACGTCTCCTAGCTGTTGCGAGCTGGCCAGGAGACGGCATCCAGAAAAACTTATTGGTTAGTGACGAACACTCAAAACATAGATGGTTACCGGCCGTTGGGGCGATTCGTCAGCGAGCCACCTGCGCGTCACGTCATTCCTCACACCTGGAGAGGAAAAGGAACCCGCGGTGCCCACCTCCTCCAAGACGAGGGCACCGCGGAACTGACCAGAGGGTCGCCATGGAGTCTCGCTCGAACGTCAGCGCAGGTCAAGGCCGATTGTTTGGTGACCGTGTGCTGCCCGGCGGGCTGTCGGTGTGGGGTTGGCGGCTGCGGGCGGGGCTGGAGCGAGCGGTGAGCGGCAACCTCTCGTTGGTGTCTTGGGAGCCGGTGGTCTTGGACGCGCTAGCGATGCGTTTCCACAACGAGCGCACCGCCCGCAAGGTCATCAAGGAGACGAAGTGGCTGTTCCGTTCCTTGCGGGCTCAGGGGATGGAGTCCTGGCTCGATGTGGATTCGGCGGCTGTGCAGGGTTGGTGCTGGGGAGCGCGGCCCGACCGCTCCGGCCGGTTGGCGCGGGCTGCTCAGTCCACGGCTCGCAACCGGCAGTGGGCGGCGTTGGCTGCGTTTGATGAGGCGGCGCGGCTCGGCGCGCCGATTGACCCGCTGAGGCTCATCGGTGAGCGCATCCCGCGGCCCGACCCGGCGACATCGGCTAGGCCCCTCACAGACGAAGAAGCGCACATGGTGCGCCAGTGCGCAGACGTGGGCCTGTTGTCGGACACGCCATTGCTCGTCGCGTTCTCCTTTGCCGGAGCAACCGCAACCGAGGTTGCTGGCGTGCGTTTGCGCGATGTGGACCTTGACGCCGAGACGGTGGCGTTCGGTGGCGAATCGGCGCGCGTGAACCCGCTGGGTTCGTGGTCCGCACAGGCGATTCGGCTGTGGCTGGTGAACCGGCCCACCCCTCCCACACCCGACGAGTTGTTGTGTGTCGGTGAGGGTCTCAGCGAGGAGCGTGCCGCCCATTCGGTGACGGTGCGGCTGAGCCGGGTGCTGCGCGACGCAGGGTTGGCGGGCTGCCCTGGTGCAACGGCCCGATCCCTGCGGCTCACAACCGCCAGACACATCCTGGAACACAGCGACATCGCGACTGCTGCGCGGTTCTTGGGAGCCGTGTCATTGGACGCTGCCGCTGCCGCGCTTGGCTATGACTGGCGGAGCGGCGATGCCTAGCGAGGAGCGCCGCAGACTGTGGCATCCCGGCTGTGAGCCGGTCACCGACGCGGAAATCGTATGGGCAGGCGGTGCGAGCGGGCACAGGCCCAGGCCGCGGCGACGGGCCGGAGGGAACCGACGTGTCAAGGGCGAGCCTCTGAGGCTGTCGGACCTGGCCAAGATTGAGCGGGTCGCGTGTTTGGATGTGTTGTGGGAGATGGCTGCCGAGATAGAAGCAACCGACGACCAGAGGCCGCGACCGGGCGGAAAGCGCCACCACGGCGCAATCGAGAACCTACTGTTCGAGTTCGTGGCTCTCGTTGAGGGCTACCGCGGCGCTGAACGCCTGCTTGGCGACCTCCATACCTGGAAGCGCATGCGGCGAGCAGTCAAGAAGCGGTATCGCGACCGCCGCGAGCGCAGGCTTGCGCGCACGCCGATAACCCGCGCCCAGAACTACCGCTTTCACAAGCAGTTCTTCACCCACGACATCATTGACCGGCTTCAGGAACTGGCGACTCACGATTGCCTGAAGGCCGTCAAACATCTTGGGGGCCTGGACTCACAGGCCGGGTCTCACCTGCACCCGGAGACGACTCAGCTCCTGACCGGCGACGGGACCGTGGTGGCGCTTGCCGTCAAGAAGCGGCCTCAACGCTGCTTGGACCATGACCCAGCCGACCCCCATCACCGCTGCGACGACGAGGCGCGCTCCCACTACGCCATCGGCAAGCACCGAGGGGGTCCCCGAGGCTGGATGGCGGTCAAGGTGCTATGGCGTGCGCCCCGCAAGCAGCACCGCATCCTCGTCGACTTCGATCTACGAACACCCGGCCGCAGCGACGGGACAGTGTTCACCGACTTGGTGGAGAGACTCGCAATGACCCATCCCGAGCATCTCACCGGATGCCGCGGGTCCATCTATGACATGGCGCTCGAAGGGAGAGACTGCGAGCGGCTACTCAGCCTCGGGGTGACGCCCATCGGCAAGACCCCTCGCAGAAACGGCAACGTCGCCCAGAAGAACCTCGGACCGCACGAGTTCCGGCTGCCGACATCGCCTGGCCAGATACCTCTGCGTGCCACCCTCCCCGTGATTGCCATAGACGGCGCGCCCGCACTGAGACTCGTTGACGGGAATGGCATCTTCCGGTCCCTGCCGCTCACCCGCACACGCCACGATCTGCGCCGACATACCCGCAGACACCGCTTCACCCTCTATGTGGACTGGCAGATACCGGACCATCCTCTTGTGCCCAACCACCTCGTCGGAGCCGTCACCACCATCCGGCACAACAGCACCCCACAAGAACTCGCCTACAGCCCTGCCGGTCGGTCCACCGCGCTGAGAGTCATCGCCGAGCACGACCCGGACTTCGACCGGCTCTTCGGGCTGCGAGAAGACACCGAGAGCAGCAACGCCCATCTGAAACGCATCCTCAGAGGCCGTGCCCGCGGACACAGCAGCAGACGCATGCGACTGACCTTGCTCGCCTATCAACTGCTGCTGTTGGTCACCGCTCTTGAAGCTCACCACAAAGAAACCGGAGACCGCATGTCGGGCTTCTTCGGAGCCACATCAGCCGCAGCCCGAGACGGCCCACACAGCTAGCCCGTCTCCCCTGCTTCCCGCAGCGCACAAGACGCTGTTGAAGCGCGCCCAAATCCGAGCCGACCCTCGGCTCCAAGACCACCGAGAGCGCGGAGACGTTCCGAGCCAGCCTCAGCGAGCCGTCAAGTACCCTGAACGCTGCAACGCTCGTCACCCGGCGCTATCACGCGCCACAACACGCGCCACCCCCGCCCTCGTAGCTCAGTGGATAGAGCATCGGTCTCCTAAACCGTGTGCGCAGGTTCGATTCCTGCCGGGGGCACAGATTGCCGGACCTGTCGCGCGAAGATGATCAGCAGCGGCCGGCGGCTCGGCTGGGCGGGCATATGCCGACGACAGCGCGAGACCGAGACGTCGACCCGGTCGAACTGGACGCCTGGATCCGTGCCCGGCGTCGAGGGCGTCTGCTGGCGGCGCTCGCGGCTGCGACCTGGGTCGGGGCTTGAGGGCGGTGAGAGGTGCGACGGCTGTGCCGTCGGCGGTCGAGCAGCCAGACTCGAAGCGGTCGAGCAGCCAGACCCGAAGGCGGTGATGGCGACGAGATGGGCCGGCTTGCCGCGCCGGGCGGCTATGGGTTCAGAACCCCGGCTGATGATCTCGATCAGCTCGCCGTAGAGGTCGTCGTGGCCGAGGGTCTGTCCCGTGGACGCCTCGAGGTTGGGGCCCGCGCAACGCTCAGCCTCTCTGGCGGTCCGTCTGTCCTGTGGACGCCTCGAGGTTGGGGCCCGCGCAACGCTCAGCCTCTCTGGCGGTCCGTCTGTCCTGTGGACGCCTCGAGGTTGGGGCCCGCGCAACGCTCAGCCTCTCTGGCGGTCCGTCTGTCCTGTGGACGCCTCGAGGCTGGCGAAGCCGTGGACGGCGTTGCGGGCCTGCCTGGCCGTCGAGGCGGAGATTCGGGCGCCGCCGGTCTTCGGGACCCGCGCGGCGGATACCCTCCACCCTTCGTGAGTCGCGTCGCGATCCTGTCGCTCCACACGTCGCCGC
The DNA here is from genome assembly GCA_965116865.1 of Acidimicrobiales bacterium. Classification (GTDB taxonomy): domain Bacteria; phylum Actinomycetota; class Acidimicrobiia; order Acidimicrobiales; family Aldehydirespiratoraceae; genus Aldehydirespirator. The sequence continues at coordinate 2,938,093 of OZ220727.1, forward strand.
TGGTGCTGCCGGGACGGGGCGACGCGGGCGGGATGAACGTCTACGTGCGGGAGCTCGTCTCCGCTCTGGCCCAGACCGGCGTCGACGCCACCGTGTTCGTGAGGCGCCACAACGACGCCCCCGCCGTCGTCGACGTCGAGCCGGGATTCAGGGTCGTCCACGTGGCCGCCGGCGCCGCCGAGTTGTCCAAGGAGGCGCTGCCCGGCGTGGTGGAGGACTTCGCCGGCGGCGTCGCAGCATGGCTCCGGGAGCATCCCGTCGATGTGCTGCACGCCAACTACTGGCTGTCGGGGGCGGCCGGGCACCGCCTGAAGCACGAGCTCGACCTGCCGCTGGTGTCCACCTTCCACACGCTGGCCCGGGTGAAGGCCGGCGCCGGCGACCCCGAATCGCAGCGCCGGATCGACGTCGAGGCGGAGGTGGTCGCCTGCTCCGACGTCATCACGGCCAACTCCGTGACCGAGATGCAGCAGCTCGCGGAGCTGTACGGCGCCGATCCCAGACGCATCGACGTGGTGGCGCCGGGCGTCGACGGGGCCGTGTTCTCGGTGGGGTCGCGCCGCGGGGCCCGCGCCGCGCTGGGCTTGGAGGACGGCCCGGTGCTGCTGTTCGTCGGTCGCATCCAGCCCTTGAAGGGTCTCGACGTCGCGGTGGAGGCCCTCGCCGGCGTCCGTCGCCGCCACCGCGGCGCCCGGCTCCTCGTGGTGGGCGCCGCCTCGGGCCCCGACGGAGCGCGCGAGCTCGTGCGGGTGGAACGCGCCGTCCGCCGACACAGCCTGCAAGGGCGTTTCAAGCTGGTTCTCCCGCAGCCCCACCATTTGCTGTCGACCTACTACCGGGCCGCGGACGTGTGCCTGGTGCCCAGCCGGTCGGAGTCGTTCGGCCTCGTCGCGCTGGAGGCTGCCGCCTGCGGGGTGCCGGTGGTCGCCGCCGACGTGGGCGGTCTGCGGACGCTGGTCGACCATGGTCGCAGCGGATTCCGTGTCCCCGGGCGCGACCCGGCCCGCTACACCGAGGCCGTGCTCGCCATCCTCGACGATCCGACGCTGGCCTCGTCGATGGCCCGCAGGGGTGCCGAGATGGCGGGCCGCTACTCATGGACGGCCACCGCGGCCCGTCTGCGCCGGATCTTCGCCGACCTGTCGCAGCGGGTTCCTCTGGACTGCACAGTCTGAGCGACGGGCATTCCGGTGGCCTGGCCGCGGTCGTCGCGGTGTCGCTGATCTTGGTCGCGACGCTCAGATCAGCGAAGATCGATCTGTCGAGGCGATGGTTGTGGGATTCGCGGTACCGCTTGACGTCGCGATGCTTCACGAGGACCGTCTGCACAGCCTCGCATACGACGTAAGGCTGTGGCCGTCTCGAGATCTGCTGTCGAGGTGGGATGTTCCGATCAACGCAATGCGAGCTGCCACTGACGATGGGAGTTGTCCGCCTCCCAGCGACCCGGCGGGAGATATCCTCCACCCTTTGTGAGCCGCGTCGCGATCTTGCCGCCTTCCGCCTCTCGGCTAGTTGTCAGTTCGCGTGAGGTTGTTGGCTCGTGATGCGGACGGGCCGCCTACGGTGGTGTGGTATCGGTGACAGCTGTAGTCGTGGACCCAGCGTCTGAGGCGGATGCGGCGCGCGGGACAAGCCCGGCGGCGTTGGCCCGACTCGATCCCGTGCCGGGGGATCCCATGACCGAGGCGCCGCCCGCGTCGGATGCGGACCTCGACGCGCTGGAGCGCCGGATCGACTCGTGGCTGGCGGCCGCGTCCGCCGCGAACCCGGCCATCGACGCCGTCGAGCGCGGCCCCCGGGGCGAGCGGCGGTGGTACGTGCGGATCCGCGGCGAGGAGAAGGACGTGTGGACGGTCTGGTTCACCCTCGGCCAGCGCACGCTGCACTACGAGACGTACCTGGCGCCGGCGCCCGAGGAGAACCACGCCCAGTTCTACGAGCACCTGCTGCGCCGCAACCGGCGGCTGACCGGGCTCAAGCTCGAGATCGGCCCCGAGGACGCGGTGTTCCTGTCGGGCGCCGCGCCCGTGGCGCAGTTGACCGCCGCAGCCCTCGACGGGATCCTCGGATCGATGTACGCGGCCACCGAGCTGATCTTCCGTCCCGCCATGCGCATCGGCTACGCCTCCAAGTTCCGAGGCTGAAACCGGGCCCGCGGACCCTGGGCGCGGGCCTCGATCTGCGCCGTCGGCCCGGCGCTCCAAGTTCCGGGGCTGAAACCGGGCCAGCGGATCGGCGCCGCATCCGGCGGTCGGGCCTGACACGTCGGCCCGGAGGTTGCGATGTCGTTGGTTCTCGGCTATCACAATTGCTGTTCCAGTGGAGAGAGGGCCACCGTTCGGGGAAGTTGGGGATGGCCCTCTCTCCACCGGGATTCCCGGCTCCGCGGGAATGCCCCCGCCGGTCCTGGTTCGGGGAAGTTGGGGATGGCCCTCTCTCCGCCGGGGCTGCGGCCCGGCAGGCGGGCGCGCTCAGCCGTTGCGACGTCTTCGGGAGTCCGGCCCGTCCTTCTCCGCCGGGGCTGCGGCCCGGCAGGCGGACGTGCTCAGCCGTTGCGACGTCTTCGGGAGTCCGGCTCGTCCCTCTCTGCCGGGGCTGCGGCGCGCGGGTGTTGCCGATGTGGGGCGTGATCACGGCCCGTCCCTCTCCGCCGGGGCTGCGGCCCGGCAGGCGGACGCGCCCGTCTCTCGGCCGGCGATGACCGGATCGAGCGCCTTGCGCTGATAGACCTACCCCGGTCCGGGGAGGGTCCGCCCCGCCCCGACTACACTGCCAGCCGTCAATAGTCGTCGCCGAGGAGTGCCGGGTGGTCGCCTTCGTCCTGTCAATCGTGGTCACGGCCGCACTCGCGGGCGCTGTCGGCGCCTACGCGAGACGCCGGCCGGTCGGGACCCCGGTCACTTGGGGCGAGGCCATGTTCGGGTCGATGGTCGTGTTCTTCGCCATGTTCTGGGTGTACGGCGTGGTGCCCCACCAGTGGCTCGCCTGGGCGGACAACGAGCTCAACTGGCGGACCGACAAGCTCTTCGTGGGCCCGGGCGGGATCCTGCGGGCCCAGGCGCACGGCGGCAGCTTCCCGTTCACGATCACCTACGTGGTGGTCCGCGACGTCATCGCCAGCGGGATATACGTCGTCGGCGTCGCCGGGCAGGTGTGGATGTGGATGGCGTGGCAGAACCGGGGCAGCAAGGCCGAGGCTGCCGGGGCCGTCGAGCTCTCCGGCTTCGGGCGCCCGCTGGTGCGGGAAGGATCCGAGGCGTGACCACCACCGACGCCAACCCGCCCATGCCGGAGTTCCGCGACGACTACGTGCTGCGGGAAGTGGACGCGGCGTGGCTCGCCGAGGTCGTCAAGCCCAAGCAGTTCATCCACATCGACCAGTCGGAGTGCATCATGTGCGAAGGCTGCGTGGACATCTGCCCGTGGAAGTGCATCTTCATGGTCACCCCCGACGCGGTCGACGAGGCCGTCGGCACGGAACTGCCCGGCATAGACCCCGCCGACAGGGTGATCTTCACGATCGACGACGACGTGTGCACGCGCTGCGCCCTGTGCGTGGACCGCTGCCCGACCGGCGTCATCATCCTCGGCAAGGTGGGCGACCCTCCCCCCGGTGGAGACCCCCATCAGAGAACCAACTCCCACGGCTACGGCTACGGGATGCGCCTCGCCTGAGAGACCTCGACCCGCAGACTCGACCCGCAGGAGACCCATGGCCATCGACACAGAAGAGCGCAAGGCGCCTCTGCCGGAGCGCCTGGCCGCCCGGATGACGAAGCTGGGCGACCAGGTCCAGGGCTCGCAGGCCTGGACCTCGATCTTCCGGCCCGGCTCGATCTTCCGCAAGGGCTACACCGACAGCCCCCGGAACCGGTCCTACGTGATCATGAACAGCGTGCTGTACCACCTCCACCCGGTGAAGGTGAAGCGCCACGCGGTGAAGGTGAGCTACACGCTGTGCCTGGGCGGCCTCAGCTTCTTCCTGTTCATCCTCGAGACCGTCACCGGCATCTTCCTGATGTTCTTCTACCGTCCCACCGCGGCCCAGGCCTGGGAGGACGTCTACCATCTGCAGACCTCGGTGACCTTCGGGCTGCTGGTCCGCAACATGCACCGGTGGGGCGCCCACCTCATGGTGATCACCGTGTTTTTGCACATGGCCCGGGTGTTCTACCACGGCGCCTACAAGCCGCCCAGGGAGTTCAACTGGGTCATCGGGGTGATCCTGCTGAAGCTGACGCTGCTGCTGTCGTTCACCGGCTACCTGCTGCCGTGGGACCAGCTGGCCCTGTGGGCGGTGACGGTGGGCACCAACATGATGGGCTACACCCCCGTGTTCGGCGACCAGGTGCGGTTCGTGCTGCTCGGCGGGGTGGAGATCGGCACGGACACGCTGCTGCGCTGGTACGTGCTGCACGTGCTGATGCTGCCGTTCGTGCTCGTGATCTTCCTGGCCATCCATTTCTGGCGGGTCCGCAAAGACGGCGGCATCTCGGGCCCGCTGTAATGGGCCGGGAGTACAGGTAGCTGGCGATGGTAGAGATCCCCGAACATCTGCGCAAACGGGCTGAGGAGGCCCGGGCCAAGGCCGAGGCAGCCAAAGCGGCCCAGGCAGCGGGGCTGGCCGCGGCAGGCCCCGGAGACGGCGCCCCCGAGGCCCAGCAGCAGGCCGCGAGCAAGATCCCGCCCCACCTGTTGGAGCGGTCCAAAGCGGCCCGGGCGGCGTCCGCGTCCGCGGAGGCCCCGCAGGCCGAGGCTCAAGCCGCGGCTGCGGGCGGAGGGGGAGTGGCCGTCGCCGCCCCGCCCGCCGTGCCGGTGCCCGCCACCGGCCCCGGCGGGCACACCCAGCGGCTGCTCACGGTGGTCAAGTCCGGCTCGATCCAGGACGTGAAGTCCAAGCCGCAGGACAAGGTGCATGTGTGGCCGCACCTGCTGGTGGTGGAGTTCGTGGCCGCGCTGGTCATCACCGCGTTCACCCTGGTCTTCTCGATCTTCGTGAACGCGCCGCTGCTGGAGCTGGCCAACTACAACCAGACGCCCAACCCGTCCAAGGCCCCGTGGTACTTCCTCGGCCTGCAGGAGCTGCTCACCATGTTCCATCCGATGGTGGCGGGCGTCACCATCCCCGGCATCGGGCTGCTGGCTCTGATACTGGCGCCCTACATCGACAAGAACCCCTCCAAGAAGCCCGAGGACCGCAAGTTCGCCATAAGCCTCATGACCATCCACCTGATGTTCTGGGCGGTGCTGGTGATCATCGGCTCCTTCTTCCGGGGCCCGGGCTTCAACTTCGTCTTCCCTTGGGAAGCGGGACTGTTCTTCGAGCTGTGACCGTGGCACGAGCGCTCGCTCCCGGACCCCTCGCCTGCCCGGCGCAAGGAGGCAACCGATGATCTACGTGGCTGTGGCCGTGCTGGTCTTGCTGGCCGCCGTGGCGGTGCTCGCAGCGGTCCGCCGGCGCCAGTCGGACGCCGCCATCGGCATGCTGTCGCGCGAGACCCGCAGCCGGGACCGGCCGTCGGCGGTGCTGCGGGCCGAGGCGCCGCCCACCGGCCGGGAGGTGGAGAGGGCCGCGGCCGCCGCTAGGGCCGGCGCCGTGCTCGCGCCCGCGGCGGGCGGCGGACCGCCCGCTCCCTACGTGCCGCCCGACCCCGAGACGATCGGGGTGAGCCGCCGCCAGTTCTTCAACCGGACGATCGTGATGATGATGAGTCTGAGCCTCTCCGGGTTCGGCGTGGCGTGCATAGCCTTCCTGTGGCCGCAGAGCGCCAGCGGCTTCGGCTCCAAGATCAAGATCGGGCTGGTCAGCGACCTGCTCACCGAGATCCGCGACAGCTCCGGGTTCCTGTACAAGCCCGAGGCCCGGATGTGGCTCACCGAGTACCCCAACGGCGCGGTGGAGAAGGCCGCGGCGACTTACTCGGCGTCGGAGCTGGCCGGGATGACCGCCGGCCACCAGCTGGGGCTCGACGGCGGCATCGTCGCCCTGTACCAGAAATGCCCCCATCTGGGGTGCCGGGTGCCCGAGTGCGTGGCCTCGCAGTGGTTCGAGTGCCCGTGCCACGGTTCGAAGTACAACCAGGTGGGCGAGAAGCGGGCCGGCCCGGCGCCTCGGGGTATGGACCGCTTCGCCACCGAGATCACAGCCGACGGCTCGCTCGTCGTGGACACCGGCACGATCATCCAGGGGCCGCCCATCGGCACCAACACCACCGGCCAGGAAGCCGAGGGGCCGGCTTGCATCGGCCAGGCGACCGGGGACCACTGAGTTCCCCGGCCCGGACCGCAGGAACAACCGTCGCGTATGCTACTAGCCGCCTCCACGCAGAGAACCGTCGGGTTCGTCATCCTGGCGATCGTCTTCCTCGGGTACGTCGTGTACCTGATCCTCAACGCACGCGCCTCCCGCGACGAGGTCGGCAGCGAGATCGAGCTGGCCCCCAACCGCAAGCCCTACCTGCCCGACGAGGAACTGGAAGGCGCCAAGCTCGACAAGTCGCTGCTGGCCGGGCTGGCCATGCTGGCCATAATCGGGGTGGGCCTCCCGCTGTACTGGCTGGGCGAGCCCGGGCGCCACGAAGGCCTGATCTCCGACACCGACCGCATCTTCGCCGACCGCGGCGGCGAGCTGTACGTCGAGGGCTCCGACTGCCAGCAGTGCCACGGCGCGGAGGGCGCCGGCGGATCGGCGCCGGTGACCATCACCGACTCGGAAGGCAACTTCGTGGCCACCGTGGCGTGGGCCGCGCCCGCGCTCAACACCGTGCTGTCGCGCTACAGCGAGGACGAAGTGCGCCACGTCCTCAACTACGGCCGCAACAACGTGATGCCGGCGTGGGGCGCACCCGGCGGAGGGCCCCTCACCGAGCAGCAGATCGAGTACCTGATCCACTACATGCGGCGGATTCAGATCCCCGAGTCGGAGCTGCGTGAGATCGTCGACGGCGGAGTGCGCCAAGGTGTCGCCGAGCATCTCGGCACCGACGACGGCGCCGCTGTGGACGAGTGGCTGGAGGCAGTCGACGCTGCCGTGGAGGAGGCTCGGGCCATGGCGCTGGCCGCCGACGAGTCGCTGGCCGGCAACCCCGAGGCCATCCGCAGAGCCGGCCTGGAGCTGCTCGCCTCCGGCGAGGCGCCCGGCAGCGGTCTCTACCAGACCTACGGCGGGATCCTGTTCGACAACCCGGCCGCGGGCGGCACCTACAGCTGCGCCCGCTGCCACACCTACGGCTGGTCGTTCGACGCCACCACCGACGGCGACGACAGCATCGACGGCCATGCCGGGCCGATCTTGGAGTCCTACAGCGTCGGCGGCGGCTACTTCGGCCCCAACCTCACCGGGGGCAGCACGCTGGACCAGTTCGAGACCGCCGGGCTGCACTCCGACTTCGTGTCCGCCGGACAGAGCATCGGCCAGACCTACGGCCGGGGCGGCGCCGGCGGCAACGGCCAGATGCCCGGCTTCGGTCCCCGCACCGACGACGACCTCGAGGTCACCTACCCGGCCACGCTCACCCAGGACCAGATCGACGCCATAGTCGCCTTCGAGAGGAACCTGTGATGGGTGCGTTGGACTCGGCGGCCACCTTCGGGAGGGATCTGTGATGGGTGCGCTGGACTCGGCGGCCACCTTCGGGAGGGATCTGTGATGGGTTCGACGGGAGCGTTCGACGTGATCGCCGGGCTTGCCTGGGACCCGGAGATCCGGGGCTTCATGGCGGTGTTCGCGGCCGTCGTCGTGCTGATGGGCTCCGTGTGGCTGCTGCTCGCCCTCAACACCGGCACCCGGCTCGGAACCCTGATCGCCGTGACCGGGTTCTTCGGCTGGATGGTGATCATGGCTCTGGTCTGGTGGATGTACGGGATCGGCTGGGCCGGCGACTCGCCCACCTGGCAGCTGAGGGAGATCAACGTCGGCGACCTCGACGCGGCAGCGCTGGAGCAAGCCACGACGCTGCCCGACCCGGACGAGCTGCCGTCCGCGTTCGCCCTCGTCCTGGGCTCCGACGACCCGGTGGCCCACGCCGAGTTCGGGCTGGTCACCCGGGACACGCTCGCCGCCGACCAGACCGAGGGCCTGAGCGCCGCCGAGATCGACGAGCTGGTCGCCGACGAGCTGGCCCGCAACCAGGCCGCCACGCTGTCGGAGCTGGCCGCGGTCGCTCCCGGCGTGATCGACGACGCCGAGGCCTCCGGGCGGTTGCATTTCGGAGGATGGACGCTGCTGTCCACCGCCGAGGCGGGCGAGGCGCAGGCTTCCGCGGTGGGGATGCTGCTGGACAGCCCCGACTTGGCGTTCACAGCCCAGGACGACTTCAAGCTGCTCGACGCCTACACCGTCGGAGGCAAACGGGGACTGCCCGACGACCCGGACCGCCTCGACCGGATCTGGACGCAGATCCGTACCGCGCTGACCGTCACCCATCCCACCCGCTACGGGATCGTGCAGGTCCAAGAAGTAGTCCATCAGCCTCTAGTTCCGGGCCGGCCCCCGCCGCGTCCGGTCATCGACGAGTCAAAGCCTGTGATCTCGGTGGTCATGGTCCGCGACCTGGGCAACCTCCGCCTGAAGCCCGCGCTGGTGACTCTGGGCTCGCTGTGCATCTTCGTGGCCCTGTGCCTGTCCCTGCACGAGCGCGACAAGCTGGTCCAGCGCCGTCGCGAGCCCGAGGCGCCATCGCGGGCGGGCGCCTGAGATGCGGGCCGGCGTCGACCGCCTGCGGGCGGGTGTTTGAGCGGTGCTGGGACAGTACCTTCCCCTGCTGGGGCTGTTCGTGCTGGCGGCGCTGTTCGCGGCGGGTAGCTTCGCCGCCTCGGGTCTGCTGGCCCCGCGGCGGCCGACGCGGCCCAAACTGGATCCTTACGAGTGTGGGATCGTCCCCTCCCGCGACACTCCCGAGCGGTTCCCTGTCCGGTTCTTCCTGGTGGCCATGATCTTCATCGTCTTCGATGTGGAGATCGTGTTGTTCTACCCCTACGCGGTGGCCCGGGGCGGCTTGGGCCTGTTCGGGCTCGTCGTCCTGCTGGTGTTCAGCCTCGCGGTGTTCGAGTCGTTCGTGTACCTGATCGGTGCCGGAGCGCTCGAATGGGGACCGGCAGCGGAGCGTCGGCGCCCGGCCGTCGCGCCGGACGCGTCCGCGGCCGACCCCGGGATCGTGTCCGCCGGCCGCACGGCGCGCACCACGGTTCGCAGAGTCGGCCTCGAGGGCCGTGTCCGCACCGGATCGGAGACGGCCTGATGGGGGTCGCCGACCGGATCGCCGACCTGCGTGAGGACGGTCTGAAGGCCGTCCAGCACAACTTCATGACGGCCAGGCTGGAGAGCCTGGTGAACTGGTCCAGGGCCCGCAGCTGCTGGCCCGCGACCTTCGGGCTGGCCTGCTGCGCCATCGAGATGATGGCCACGGGGGCGGCCCACTACGACCTGGCCCGCTACGGCATGGAGGTGTTCCGGGCGTCGCCCCGCCAGGCCGACCTCATGATCGTCGCCGGCCGGGTGTCGCAGAAGATGGCTCCGGTGCTGCGCCAGATCTACGACCAGATGATGGAGCCCAAGTGGGTGATCTCGATGGGCGTGTGCGCCTCCAGCGGAGGCATGTTCAACAACTACGCCATCGTGCAGGGCGTCGACCAGGTGGTGCCGGTGGACGTGTACGCGCCGGGCTGCCCGCCCGGTCCCGAGACGCTGATGCACGCCATCTTCACGCTCCACGACCAGATCCTGTCCGGGGAGCTGCTGGCCCGGCGAGCTGCCGGCTCGACCGGCGGCGCCGGCGTCGCCGTGCAGCAGCTCGACGGCCAGACGGCCACCGCCACGCTGAGGGGGAGCGCCGGCCGATGAAGCTCCATAGCGTTGCGGCGGTGTCGTTCCCGCTTTTGTTCGCCGCGCTCACGAGCCGCTCGGGCCACGGCGCCGTTCGGCGCCTCGCGGAGACTCGCAGGAATCGCTTCCCGTTCGTTCGGCCTCTCCGCCGCCGGCATGGCTGAGCGCTACGGCGCCCCGCTCGGGGGCGACCGGCCGTCCCGGGGCCAGGCAGTCGTCCATCCGTTGCCGGGCCAGTGGTGCGAAGTGGCCGCCGCCGCCCGAGCCGACGGCTTCGACCAACTCGTCGACCTGACCGCAGTCGACTACCTCACTTACGGCGCCGACCGAAACCTGCCCGCAGGGGTGCGGCCCGAGCGGTTCGAGGTGGTGGCCGGCCTGATCTCGCACCAGCGGCGGGAGCGCCTGCGCATGCGGGTGCAGGTCCCCGCCGACGACCCGGTCCTGCCCACGCTGTTCGATCTGTGGCCCGGCGCCGAGAGCCTCGAGCGCGAGGTCTACGACATGTTCGGCATCGTCTTCGAGGGCCACCCGGATCTCTCGCGGATCCTGATGCCGGAGGACTGGCCGGGCCATCCGCTGCGCAAGGACTACGAGAGCGGCCGGATCCCGGTCCAGTTCAAGGCCGCTTCCAACGTCAGGTGATGCGGAGCCCGCGATGAGCGTCAGCGTCACCGACGCCGCCACCGACGCCGAGGCCTCGTCGGAGGCGTCCGGGGCTGTGGCCGGGCCCGCGGCCGGCGCGGAGCGGGTCGGCCGGCGAGAGCGGTCCGCGGTGCTGCGCATGTCGGAGGCTGAGGCGGCGCAGATCGGCGGCGATCCCGACGACCCCGGCGACGACGAGCTGGTGCTGCTGAACATGGGCCCCTCGCACCCGTCCACCCACGGCGTGCTGCGGCTCATGCTGGAGCTGTCGGGCGAGACGGTGCTGCGCTCCAAGCCGGTCATCGGCTACCTGCACACCGGCATGGAGAAGACCGGCGAGCAGCTCACCTACCTGCAGGGCGGCACCAACGTGACCCGCATGGACTACGCCTCGCCGCTGTTCAACGAACTGGCCTTCTCGCTGGCCACGGAGCAGTTGCTGGGCATCGACGTGCCCGAGAGGGCCACCTGGATCCGCATGCTGATGTGCGAGCTCAACCGGGTCGGCTCGCACCTGCTGTTCATGGCCACCAACGGCATGGACCTGGGCGCGGTGTCGATGATGATCTACGGATGGCGCGAGCGCGAGGAGGTGCTGCGCTTCTTCGAGAAGGTCACCGGCCTGCGCATGAACCACAACTACATCCGGCCCGGAGGGGTGGCCGCCGACCTGCCCGCCGACTGGCGAACCGACGTGGCCGGGCTGATCGGGCTGATCGAGCCCCGCCTCGACGAGTACGACACGCTGCTCACCGGTCAGCCCATCTGGCGGGAGCGGCTCCAAGGGGTCGGCATCGTCAGCGCCGCCGAGGCCGTCGCCCTCGGGGCCACCGGGCCGCTGCTGCGCGGCGCGGGCATGGCCTGGGACCTGCGGCGCGACGAGCCCTACCTGTTCTACGACCAGGTGGACTTCGACGTCATCGCGGGCGCCCACGGCGACTGCTACGACCGGTACGCCATACGCCTCAACGAGATCCGCGAGTCGCTGCGCATCGTCGCCCAGATCATCGACATGATGCCCTCGGGCGACTACCGGACCCAGGACAAGAAGGTGACGCCGCCGCCGCGGGCCCGCATCGACGCCTCGATGGAGGCGCTGATACACCACTTCAAGATCTTCACCGAGGGGTTCAAGGTCCCTGCCGGGGAGGCCTACGCGGCTGTCGAGTCGCCCCGGGGGGAGCTCGGGGTGTACTTGGTGAGCGACGGGTCCTCGGTGCCGTACCGGGTGCATGTGAGGGCGCCCAGCTTCGTGAACCTCCAGGCTCTGCCCCATCTGATGCAGGACGGCCTCATCGCCGACGGGGTGGCCATCATCTCCTCCGTCGACCCGATCATGGGCGAGGTCGACCGGTGACCTTCAGCGACGCCAACGAGGAGCTGGCGGCCGAGATCGTCTCGTGGTACCCCCGGCCCCGCTCGGCGCTGATCCCGCTGCTGCACCTGGCCCAGGAGCAGGACGGCTATCTGACCGCCTGCGCCATGCGTCGCATAGGCGAACTGGTCGGCGCCACACCGGCCGAGGTCAAGGGCACAGCCGGCTTCTACGAGATGTTCCGCTTCGAGCCGGTCGGCGCCTACCTGGTGAACGTGTGCACCAACATCTCCTGCCTTCTGTGGGGCGGCGAGGAGTTGCTGGAGCACGCCTGCGAGTCGCTCGGGGTGGACCTGGGCGGCACCACCGCCGACGGCAAGTTCACCGTCGAGGAGGCGGAGTGCATCGCGGCCTGCACGGAAGCTCCGTGCCTGCAGGTCAACTACTGCTATCGGGGACGGGTGACGCCCGACGATTTCGACAGGCTGATCGACGACCTGCGCGCCGGACGTCTCGACGTTCCCCGCCACGGCACGCTGTCGAGGGTGAGGCAGTCGGTTCCCGCCGAGCGTCGTGCCGGGGTCGTCCCGCCGGAGCAGGCCCGCGAGGCGCCCGTGTGGCTCTCGCGCAACGATGTCGAGGCGGCCGGCTGATGGACCGGCGGGCGGTCGTCGCTGATCTGTGCACAGCTGCTTGGGCTGGGACCGGATTTGCGCGCACAGACGTTGCAGGCGTCGCAGCCGGGGCGGTCCGCTGATGGATCAACGGGCCGCGGACGGCTACATCGCGCATGCGCCCGGCTATGTGCACAACGACGGCCCCAAGCTGGTCACGGGCCGCTTCACGCATGAGGACTCGTTCACTCTGGCCCGCTACGAGGCCACCGGCGGCTACGACGGGCTACGGGCCGCGCTGGAGACGACTCCGGCTGCAGTCCATGAAGAGGTGCGGGCGGCCACGCTGCTGGGCCGTGGCGGAGCCGGGTTCCCCGCCGGGGTCAAGTGGGGCTTCCTGCCGCCGGGCAAGCATCCCCGCTACCTCGTCGTCAACGGCGACGAGAGCGAGCCGGGCACCTACAAGGACCGCCTCCTCATGGAACGCGACCCCCATCAGCTCATCGAGGGATGCCTCATCGCCTGCTACGCGCTGGGCCTGCAGCAGTGCTTCCTGTATGTGCGGGGCGAGATGGCCCTCGCCCAGGAGCGCATCGCGTCCGCTCTCAACGAGGCCTACGCGGCCGGCTACGCGGGACGGCAGATCCGCGGGAGCGATTTCTCGGTGGACATCGTGATGGCGTGGGGTGCGGGCGCCTACATCGTGGGTGAGGAGACCGCGCTCATCGAGAGCCTCGAGGGTCGTCGGGGCATGCCACGTCTCAAGCCGCCGTACTTCCCGGCCGCGGTCGGCCTGTACGGCCGGCCCACCATCGTCAACAATGTGGAGACGCTCTCGAACCTGCCGTGGATGATGGTCAACGGCGCCGACGCCTACCGCCGGCACGGCTCGGAGTCGTCGCCCGGCACCCGGATGTTCGCGGTGTCGGGCCATCTTCGCCGCCCGGGGGTGTACGAGGTCGAGCATGGGGTGACCACGTTCCGCGAGCTGATCTACGGCGACAACTTCTGCCGGGGGATCCGCGACGGCCGCGAGCTGAAGATGTTCATCCCCGGCGGGGGCTCCGCTCCCTGGTTCTTCGCCGAGCATCTGGACCTGCCCCTGGAGGCCCGACCGGTGGGCGCGGCCGGGTCGATGCTCGGATCGGGCGCCGTCGTGGTCATGGACGACACCACCGACCCAGTGCGGGCCGCCTGGCGGCTAGTGAAGTTCTTCGCCCGCGAGTCCTGCGGCAAATGCACCCCGTGCCGCGAGGGGACCACCTGGCTGGAGCAGATCCTGCGACGCATCCTCGACGGGGCCGGCCGGCCCTCAGACATCGACCTGCTGCTCGACATAGGCGACAACATCAGTCCCGGCCCCTACCCGGCAGCCGCCCACGACGGACTCGAGGCTGTGCCGTTCCCGCCCCGCCAGACCACGATCTGCCCGCTCGGACCCTCCGCGGTGGCGCCGGTGGTGTCGAGCGTCCGCCGATTCCGCGACGAGTACGAGTCCAAGATCACTCGCCGCGACCCGATCCCCCTCGCGGTCGCCGTCGCAGGCGCCGTCCGATGACCGTGGATCGACGCCTCGGGCCCGCCGGCCGGGAGGGCGCGCCGTGACCGCCGCAGCGCCCCGGGCGGCTGTGGAGATCGCCGTCGACGGAGCGGCCGTGGCCGCCAGGCCGGGTGAGCTGTTGATCGATGCCTGCGAGCGCAACGGCGTCCACATCCCCCGGTTCTGCTACCACCCGCGGATGAGGCCGGTGGGCATGTGCCGCATGTGCCTGGTGGAAGTCGACACCGGGCGCGGCCCCTCCCTTCAGCCCTCGTGCATGGTGCCGGTGTCGGAGGGCATGAAGGTGGCCACCGAGTCCGAGGCCGCCAAGAAGGCCCAGGACGGTGTGCTCGAGTTCCTGCTCATCAACCACCCGCTCGACTGCCCGGTGTGCGACAAGGGCGGCGAATGCCCCCTCCAGGACCAGACCATGGCGTACGGGCCGGGCGAGACCCGCTTCGTGGAGGAGAAGCGCCACTTCGCCAAACCTGTCGCCATCAGCGAGACCGTCTACCTCGACCGGGAGCGCTGCATCCTCTGCGACCGCTGCACCCGCTTCGCCGACGAGGTAGCCGGCGACGCCCTCATCCACTTCATGGGCCGCGGCAACCACACCGAGGTCAACACCTTCCCCGACGAGCCGTTCGCCTCCTACTTCTCGGGCAACACCGTTCAGATCTGCCCGGTGGGAGCGCTGACCGCCGCGCCGTACCGTTTCAAGGCACGGCCGTGGGACCTCACCGAGTCGCTTTCCACCGCCTGGGTCGACAGCGTGGGCGCGAGGGTGGCGGTGCAGGCGTCGCGCAACCGGGTGCTGCGGGTGCTCGGCGTCGACGCCGACGCCGTCAACCGGGGCTGGCTGACGGACAAGGAGCGTTTCGGCTTCGAGGCCCTCAACAGTCCCGAGCGCCTGGCTGCGCCGATTGCGAGGGACTCGGACGATGACACGGGTCCAAAGTGGCGGGACACGGGCTGGGGCGCGGCCCTCGACCGGATCGCCGACACGCTCCGCGGGGCCCCGGCGGCGCGGGTGGCCGTGCTGGGCGGCGCCCGACTCACCAACGAGGCCCAGTACATGTGGGCCAAGCTGGCCAAGGGTGTGATCGGCACCGACAATGTGGACGCCCAGCTCGACGACGGCCTCGACCCGGAACTGGTGCTCGGCCTGCCCCGAGCCACCATCGACGATGCCTGCCGGCCCGGCGGCGCCGTTGTGCTGATCGGTCCCGACCTCAAAGAGGAACTGGGCGCCCTGTATCTGCGGCTGCGCCACGCCATCGTCCACGACGGTGTGCAACTGATCGAGGTCACGCCGGGCGCGACCAGCTTGTCGCCCCTCGCCCAGCACTCGCTGCACCCCCGCCCCGGCACAACGGCTCGGCTCGTCCGAGCGTTGGCGCTGGCAACCGATCCCGAGGTCCTGCAGGCCGCTGCCAGCGAGGCGCCCCTCGCGGAGGCACCCGTCTCGGGCGGGCTTGCCGCTGCTGCGGAGGGCGGGTTGGCCGCCGAGCTGCGGGAGGCGCTGAGTACTGCCGGCACGGTGCTGGGCGTCGACGCTGCGAGCATCAAGTCGGCTTCTCGGGCTTTGGCCGCCGCGGCCGGCGGCATCACGGTGGTGTTGGGCCGGGCGTCGCTGGCTGAGGCGTCCGCCGACGTGGAGCAGGCCGCCGCCGACCTGGCCGACCTGCTGCCGGCCGGGTTCCTGCCCGCCCTGCGGCGGGGCAATGTGCTCGGCGCCCTCGAGGCGGGTCTGGCGCCGGGCCTGCTGCCCGGTGGCACACGCCTCGAGGACGGCGGGGGCGGCGACACTGCTGAGGCTGCGGAGGGTTTTGAGCTTCGAGGTTCGGTCGGTGCAGGCGGTGGCGAGGACGCCGAGGACGTCGACGACGATGGCGCGGTGGTGGGTGCTGAGCAGGCCGTGGCCGGCGGGGCGGCGGGTGTCTCCGACGGTGGGGCCCTGGCCGGTGCGTGGCCGCGGCTGCCTGCAGGGGCGGGGCTGGGCGCGGCGGGTGTCCTGCGGGCAGCCGCCCGCGGCGAGATCGACGTGCTCGTGCTCGTGGGGGCGGATCCCCTCAACGACTTCGTCGACCGTGACCTCGCCTATCGGGGCCTGCGAGGGGCCGGCCTCGTCGTGGCGGTCGACCTGTTCGTCAACGACTCGTCCGCGCTGGCCGCCGACGTCGTGCTGCCGGCTGCCGGCCCCACCGAATGCGACGGCACGTTCACCAACCTGGAGGGCCGGGTCAGCCCCATGAACCGCCGGGTGACCCCGCCCGGCACGGCCCGGCCCGACTGGATGATCGCCGCCGAGATGGCCGAGCGGCTCGAGCCCGGCTCGACCGAGGGGCTCGACTCCCCGGAGGACATCCGAGCCGAGATGGCCCGCGTCTCAGCGGTCCACGCCCCGCTCACCGAGGAGGCCCTGGCCGAGAATCCGGTCGAAGGCGTGCGGCTCGCGTCGGGCGGAGAATCCGGCGGGCGGCTCGGCAGCATCCGTCGGCCGCGCTCGCGCCGTCTGCACAGCAGCACCGCGACAAAACCCGCCTCCATCCGGGACCTGCCTGAGGCCGCGGCTGGGGAAGGGTTCCTGCTGGTGGCATCGCGCACCATGTACGACGATGGCGTGATGCTGCGCCACTGTCCGTCGAGCCGGGCCCTGGCCCCCGGTGCGTCGGCCCGCATCAACCCGGACGACCTCGGCGCAGCCCGCCTGGGGGAGGGCGCCGCGGTGCGGGTCGTGTCCGACCTCGATGAGATCGAGGCGACCTTGACCGTCGACGCCGGCGTGGCGGCCGGCACGTTGAAGGTCCATTGGCTGGCGCCCGGCGCCCCGGCCAATCGGCTCATTGCCGCCGGCGCCGATGTCACCGTGGTGAAGGTCGAAGCCCGGTGACCGGAACCTTCGTGCTGGCGGCCGATCCCATGCTGGCGGGCGACGTCGGCCTGGTGGAGGTCGTGCTGACGCTGGCCAAGGTTGTCGTGGCCTTCGTGTTCCTGCTGGTGGCCGTGACGCTGATGATCTGGTTCGAGCGGAAGCTGCTGGGAGGTATGCACCAGCGGTTCGGGCCCACGATCGCCGGGCCCTTCGGCATCCTGCAGACCCTCGCCGACGGGATCAAGCTCTTCTTCAAGGAGGACCTGGTGCCGGACCGGTCGGACCGGTTCGTGTTCAAGCTGGCGCCGTACCTGTCGCTCATCCCCGCCTTCCTGGCCTTCGCCATCGTTCCGCTCGGAGGGGACTTCAGCAACGGCGGCGAAGTCGAGTTGTGGGGTCGCACCACCTACCTGCAGGTGGCCGACCCGCCCATCGGGATCCTGCTGTTCTTGGCTATGAGCTCGGTCGCCGTTTACGGTGTGATGCTGGCCGGGTGGTCGTCGGGGTCGAAGTACCCGCTGCTGGGCTCGGTGCGGGCGTCGGCGCAGATGGTGAGCTACGAGGCCGCACTGGGTCTGGCGGTGGCGTCCATCGTGCTGGTCACCGGGGGGCTGTCCACCCACGACATGGTGGCCGTGCAGGCCAGCGAGGGCTACTTCGGTGTCGTCCCCCGCTGGAACGTGATCGTCACCGGCTTGGTGCCCTTCCTCGTGTTCATGGTCGCCGGCACGGCCGAACTGAACCGCCCGCCCTTCGACCTGGTCGAGGCCGAGCAGGAACTGGTGGGCGGCTTCCACACCGAGTACTCATCGATCCGCTTCGCGATGTTCTTCCTGGCCGAGTTCATGAACACCATCACGATGTCGGCCGTCATCGTCACCCTGTTCTTCGGCGGGCCTGCCGGTCCGGTGTTGGTGGACGAGGTGGGCGGGGTCGGCATCGCCTGGGCGTGGGGCTTCGCCTGGTTCTTCGGCAAGCTGTTCGTGCTGCTGTTCTGCTTCGTGTGGGTGCGGGCCACGCTGCCCCGGTTCCGCTACGACCAGCTCATGGACCTCGGATGGAAGGTGCTCATACCGGTGGCGCTGGGCTGGTTCCTGTTCCTGGCCGCTCTGGACGTGGGCCGCGACCGGGGCTGGAACGAGGCCGCGGTCACCGCCGCGGCGCTGCTGGCGTTCGGCGTCGGCGCCCTGCTGCTGGCCCAGGCGGTGCGCCGCGGCCGCAGCACCCGAGAACCGCTGGCGGTCCGCCCCCCTGAGGGCGCCGACCCTGTCGAGGAGAAGGTCTGACATGGGCTACCTGCACGGGTTCGCGGTCACTCTGCGACAGCTGTTCCTTCCGCGGGTCACCACCGACTACCGGGGCGGCTTCGACGACTCGCCCAACGACGTCAAGCGACCCAAACCGGAGCGGCTGCACGGTCGCCACGTGCTCAACCGCTACGACGACGGCATGGAGAAGTGCATCGGCTGCGAGCTGTGCGCCGGGGTGTGCCCCGCCGGCTGCATCTACGTGCGCGGCGCCGACAACGACCCCGACGCCCCGGTCGCGCCGGGCGAGCGCTACGGCTATGTCTACGAGATCAACTACCTGCGCTGCATCCACTGCGACCTGTGCGTGGAAGCCTGTCCCACCCAGGCCATCACCGAGTCGAAGCTGTTCGAGTTCTCGTTCACCAGCCGTGACGACGCCGTCTACACCAAAGACGAGCTTCTGGTGGACGACGACGGCCGGCCCCGCCGGATGCCGTGGGAGGACTGGCGCGACGGCGACGACGCGTTGACGTCTGGCTGGATGCGGGCCACTTCGCCCTCCGGTGACCACCGCTACGTGGGCGAGACAGCCTGGTCCGGCGAACTCGGCTACGGCGTGCGTGCCGCTGAGCCGGCCGACGAGGATGGTCCTCCGTTGCTGGACGACCGTCCGGCTGCCGCCAAGCTCCCGGCCGAGCCTGCCGATGTCGGGGGTCTCCCGGTCGGTGGGGGCGTCCCGGCTGAAGGGGGGTCCTCTGATGGCTGAGGCGGTGTTCGCTGTGGCGGCAGTGATCATTCTCGTGGGGGCTGTGGGGGTGGTGGCCAGCCGCAATCCGGTGCATGCCGCCCTGTTCCTGGTGCAGACGCTGGTGGGGGTGGCCGTGCTGTTCGTGCTGAACGACGCTCACTTCCTGGCCGCGGTCCAAGTAGTGGTGTACGCCGGCGCTGTCGTGATCCTGTTCCTGTTCGTGATCATGCTGCTGGGGGTGGACAAGGCCGAGGAACTGCGGATCGAGCCGATCTTCGGGCAGCGGCCGCTGGCCGTCGTCGTGGGCGTGGCCCTCGCCGGGGTGCTGGGCACGGTCGTCGTCACCGGCGCCGACGTGCTCACCGGGCTGCGGCGCACCGGCGGCGACCGGGCTCTCGGCGGCGACGCCACCGACGTCGAGCGCCTGGGTCGGGTGCTGTTCAGCGAATTCGCCTTCGCCGTGGAGATCACCGCGGCGTTGCTGACGGTGGCCGTGGTGGGGGCCGTGGTCCTGACCCGCCGGGCGCCCCGCTCCGGCCCGGAGGCCCCAACCAGCGCTGACGACTCTGTTGCAGCGTGTCGGGGTGAGGCGTCGTGACTCCCGTCCCTGCTCGCCGCGTCCACGGGACGCTCGGGCCGCGGCCTCGCTCAGCGGCCTGTGTGCTCCCCACGGTCCCGCGGGCTGTCCGCTCCGCCGAAGGAGGCGCGTGATGGACCTGGCCGAGCTGTCGACGGGCTGGTATCTGGCGCTGGCCGTGTCGCTGTTCTCCATCGGCGGGGTCGGTCTGCTGGTGCGGCGCAACCTGCTGGTGATGTTCATGTGTGTGGAACTGATGCTCAACGCCGTGAATGTGGCATTCGTCGCTCTCGGCGCCGGGCTCAACGACGTGGGCGGCCAGGTCGCGGTGTTCTTCGTGCTGGTGGTGGCGGCCACCGAGGCGGTGGTCGGCCTGGCGCTGGTGCTGGCCATCAACCGGCGACGCTCCGGCGCGACCGCCGACGACTTGTCGCTGCTGAAGGGCTGACATGCGTGCCGACGACACATCGCTGCTGAAGGGCTGAGATGCTCGAGACTGCCTGGCTCGTCTGCGCGTTCCCGCTGGCCGGTTTCGCGGTGCTGCTGGTGCTGGGCCGCCGCCTCGGCGAGCCTCTGGCCGGCTGGTTGGCGACGGCGGCGATGGTCGGATCCTTCGTGTCGTCCGTGGCCGTGTTCTTCGACCTGATGGGGCGGGACGCGGCCGAGCGCCGCTTCGTCGTCACCCTGTTCGAATGGGTCCCGGCTGGCGACTTCTCTGTCGACGCGGGCCTGTTGGTCGATCCGCTGTCGGTGACGATGGCCCTGTTCGTCACCGGCGTGGGCGCCCTCATACATCTCTACGCCATCGGCTACATGCACGGCGACGGCGACTTCTCGAAGTTCTTCGTCTACCTCAACCTGTTCGCTTTCTCGATGCTGGTGCTGGTGCTGGGCGACAGCCTGGCCCTCACCTTCCTGGGCTGGGAGGGCGTGGGCGTGTGCTCCTACCTGCTCATCTCGTTCTGGTTCACCGACGAAGCCAACGCCGCCGCGGGCAAGAAGGCGTTCATCACCAACCGGGTCGGCGACTGGGGCTTCATGCTGGCCATGCTCTGGGCCTTCGGCGCGCTGGGATCGGTGCGCTACCTCGACTTCTTCGGCCACGCCGACTCGCTGCCGTCCACCACCGCGACCGCCATCGTGATCCTGCTCTTCGTGGGCGCGGCCGGAAAGTCGGCCCAGCTTCCCCTCTACATCTGGCTGCCCGACGCCATGGCCGGCCCCACCCCGGTGTCGGCACTCATACACGCGGCCACCATGGTCACCGCCGGCGTCTATCTGATGGTGCGGGTCAACCCGCTGATCGCCGCGGCCGAGGTCTGGGCGCCCGACGTGATCGCCTGGACGGGCGTGGCCACCGCGCTGTTCGCGGCGGGGGCAGCCATGGCCCAGAACGACATCAAGAAAGTGCTGGCCTACTCGACGATCAGCCAGCTCGGCTACATGATGCTGGCGGTGGGGTCGGGCGCGTACGTGGCAGCAATCTTCCATATGGTCACCCACGCCTTCTTCAAGGCGCTGCTGTTCCTCGGGTCGGGCTCGGTCATCCACGCGCTCGACGGCGACCAGGACATGCGCCGCTACGGGGCGCTGCGGGCCGCCATGCCGGTCACCGCGGGCGCCTTCGTCGTCGGCTGGCTGGCTATAGCCGGGGTCCCGCCGTTCGCCGGGTTCTGGTCCAAGGACGAGATCCTGGCCTACGCCTGGGATCGCAGTCCGGCGCTGTGGGTGGCGGGGATCGTCGCCGCGGTGCTGACCGCCTTCTACATGAGCCGCTTGGTGTTCATGACCTTCTACGGCGAGGCCCGCCACGGCAGCGACGTCCACCCGCATGAGCCGTCCCCGTTGATGACCGCGCCCCTGATGGTGCTGGCCGGCGCGGCGGCGGCAGCCGGGGTGTTGAACCTGCCGTTCGCCAAGGATCTCCACTTCCTGGGGACGTGGCTGGAGCCGTCACTGTTCGGCAACGAAGCCCACCTGAGCCTCGGCGGCGGCGCCCAGTGGCTGCTGGCGCTGGTGTCGATCGCCGGAGCGGCGGCCGGGATCGCGGGCGCGGTGGCGGTGTACCTGCAGCACCGGCTGCCGGCTGAGCGTGTGGAGATGCCGGTCGCGGCACGGGCCTTCTACGCAGACGAGGCCTGGACCCGCTTCGTGGGCGGACCGGGCCGGCGGGCCTTCCAGGGTGTGGCTGACTTCGACGCCCGGGTGGTGGACGGCGCGGTGGACGGCATCGGACGCTCGGTGCGGGCCGGCGGCGCCCGGCTGCGGCGGCTGCAATCGGGTTTCGTGCGCTCCTACGCGCTGCTCGCCGCGGTCGGTGCGGCGGCGCTGCTGGTGTGGTTCCTAGCAAGGACGAGTTTCTAGTGGCGGGCACGGTGTTCGCTTCCGAGGGCATCATGCACTCCGCCTCGTCCTTCCCGGCGGCGTTGACCGTGCTGGTGCTGGTCCCCGCGGTGGGGGCGCTGGTCCTGTTGGCCCTGCCCCGCACCCGTCCCGAACTCTTCAAGCTGGCCGCCCTGTCGGCCTCGACGGTGCCGGCGGCGCTGGCGGTCTGGGTCCTCGTCGAGTTCGACACGGAATCTGCGGCCAGCTTCCAGTTCTGGGACCGGTACGAGTGGATCACGGGCTGGGGCGTCTCGTGGCAGGTGGGAGTGGACGGGCTGTCGCTGTTCTTGGTGGTGATGACCGCACTGATCTTCCCGCTGGCCGTCGTCGGGGTGGACGCCGAGCACTCGCCCAAGGCGTACTACGCCTGGATGCTGGTGCTGGAAGCGGGCTGTTTGGGCGCTTTCGTGGCCCTCGACCTGATCATGTTCTTCGTCTTCTTCGAGATCGTGCTGGTGCCCATGTACTTCCTGATCGGCGGCTGGGGCCACGGGCGGCGGGCGTACGCGGCCACCAAGTTCTTCCTGTTCACCATGTTCGGCTCGGCTCTCATGCTGGTCGCGATCGTGGCGCTGGCGTTCCTGCACGCCTCCGGCAATGGCGGTGACGTCACCTTCGACCTGGTCGCCATCGCCGACGCCCAGGTGCTGGCGACCAACACCGCCCGCTGGCTGTTCTTGGCTTTCGCGCTCGCCTTCGCGGTGAAGGTGCCGCTGTTCCCGGTGCATACCTGGCTGCCCGACGCCCACACCAACGCGCCCACCGCGGGCTCTGTGATCCTGGCTGCGGTGATGCTGAAGCTCGGAACCTACGGCCTGGTGCGTTTCGGCCTGTTCCTGTTTCCTGAGGCCTCGATGCACTTCGCGCCGTTGGTGGTGACCCTGGGCGTGATCGGCATCATCTACGGTGCCGTCGCCGCGGCCATGCAGCGCGACCTCAAGCGGCTGGTGGCCTACTCCTCGGTGGCCCACCTCGGGTTCATAGTGATCGGCGCCTTCGCCCTCAACACCGAGGGCCTCACCGGCAGCGTGCTGCAGA
Organism: Acidimicrobiales bacterium; assembly: GCA_965116865.1. Classification (GTDB taxonomy): domain Bacteria; phylum Actinomycetota; class Acidimicrobiia; order Acidimicrobiales; family Aldehydirespiratoraceae; genus Aldehydirespirator. Next base: position 2,960,906 of record OZ220727.1, read on the forward strand.
TGATGAACCACGGCGTGTCCACGGGCGCGCTGTTCCTGCTGGTGGGCATGATCTACGAGCGCCGCCACACCCGCGAGATCTCCGAACTGGGCGGGTTGCAGAAGCCGGCGCCCCTGCTGGCAGCAGTGTTCCTGGTGGTGATGCTGTCGTCGGTCGGGCTGCCCGGCCTGAACGGGTTCGTGGGCGAACTGCTGGTGCTGCTGGGCGCCTTCAACGCCCACCGCTGGTGGGCGGTGGTCGCGGCCGCGGGCGTGATACTGGCCGCGGTCTACCTGCTGTGGGCCTACCAGCGCGTGTTCCACGGCCCGGTGTCCGGTGCCAACGCCGAGATGCCCGACCTGCGCTGGCGCGAGGGTTTGGTGATGGCGCCGTTCATCGCGGCCATCGTGTTCATGGGGGTGTATCCGAAGCCGGTGATCGAGCGGGTCGAGCCGGCGGTGGACGCCATCATCGCCCATGTGGAAAACCACGCGGCCGGCTTCGCCGAGCCCGTAGCCGACGTGCAGCCCTCCATCAGCCTCGAAGACCTGGCCCGCTCGACAGGCAAGGCCGACCACAGCGGCGGCGATGGTGGCGGCGGCCACAACGGAAGCGGCGGCGGATGATGGGCGCGGTGCTGGCCCAGCTCCCGCCGACGCCTCCGGCGGCACCCCCCACATGCACGGACGGCGGATGATGGGCGCGGTTCTGGCCCAGCTCCCGCCGACGCCTCCGGCGGCACCCCCCACATGCACGGACGGCGGATGATGGGCGCGGTTCTGGCCCAGCTCCCGGTGTGGACGCCTCCCGTCGACTGGACGGGGCTGCTGCCGGTGCTGCTGCCCGCGGCGGGGGCGCTGGTGCTGCTGATGGTGCGCTCGCTGACGTCGAGTCGGCTGCTGCCGGAGGTGCTGGACGCGGCTTGGACGTTCGCGGTGGCGACAGCCGGCTTCGTCTCGGCGGTGGTTCTGTGGCAGCGCGACTCCGAGGTCGAAGCCTTCGGCGGCCAGCTGGTGATGGACCGTGTGGCGCTGTTCGTGACCGCGGTCGTGCTGGGATCGGTGGCGCTGGTCGCCCCGACCCTGCCCCGCTATTGCCGGCGTGTCGGGGTGGCCGGCGCGGAACTCGGCGTGCTGATGCTCCTGGCCGCGTCCGGAGCGGTGGTCATGGCCGGGGCCGCCGACCTCATCGTGATGTTCCTGGGGCTGGAGACCATGTCCATCGCGGCCTATGTGATGGCCGCGCTCAACCAGCGCCGTCTCGAGTCGCTGGAGGCCGGCCTCAAGTACTTCGTGCTGGGCTCATTCTCCACAGCGTTCCTGCTGTTCGGCATCGCCTTGGTCTACGGGGCGACCGGCACGACCAGCCTGGACGGGATCGCCGGCTATCTCGACACCTACATCGTGCTGCGCGACGGGATGCTCCTAGCCGGTGCGGCCATGCTGCTGGTGGGTCTGGGCTTCAAGGTGGCCGCGGCCCCGTTCCACGCATGGGCGCCCGACGTGTACGCGGGATCGCCCACCCCAGTGACCGCCTTCATGGCGTCGGCGGTCAAGGCGGCGGGCTTCGTGGCGCTCATCCGGGTGTTCGTGGAGGCGCTCGGCATGCGGGCGGACGACTGGCGACCGGCCGTGTTCACGCTGGCGTGCGCCACCTTGGCGGTCGGATCGGTCCTGGCCGCGGTGCAGAGCGACGCCAAGCGGATTCTGGCCTACTCGTCGGTCTCGCACGCAGGTTTCATCCTGGTCGGAGTTCAGGCCGGCTCCGATTCGGGCGTCGCCGCGGTGCTCTTCTATCTGGCCGCCTACGCAGTGATCGCGGTGGGCAGCTTCACGGTCGTGGCGGTGCTGTCGGGCCACCGTGACGACCGCAACGGCCTGGACACACTGGCCGGCCTGGGCGCCCGGCGGCCTGCCTTGGCGCTGGCGCTGACGATTCTGTTGCTGGCCCAGGCCGGCGTGCCGTTCACGTCGGGCTTCGTGGCCAAGTTCTCGGTCATCGCCGCCGCGGTCGAGGCCCGTGCGTACTGGCTGGCGGTGGTAGCCATGGTGAGCGCGGTGGTAGCCGCCTTCGCCTACCTGCGGGTGGTGGTGGCCATGCACTTCGGCGGCTCCGGCGATTCGGCGGACGGAGCCGACACCCCGGAGGCGTCCAAGCCCGATCTCGGTCTCGGCACTGGAGCGGTGGTGGTGGTGGCCGTCCTGTTCACCGTCGCAGCAGGAATAGCCCCCGGCGTTCTGGAGTCCTTGTCCAGCACCGCCGCCGGCCCTTGAACGTCCGCGACTGCCGTGGCATGATATAATAATATGATGCCAAACTAGCGGAGGCGCGGCTTATCAGCCGGAGGCGCGGCTTATCAGCCGGAGGCGCGGCTTATCAGCGCAGGCCCGCGAGCCGGCCAGGCATGAGGATCTGATCCTGTCTGCCTTCGGGGCGCAGCCTGAGTCCTGAGGATCCAGTGCCAGCCGCGAGAACTCGACGACGGTTCGATGCCGCGGCAGCCGAGCTCGGCCTCGACGTTGATGTGCGTCGCTTTCCTCCGCCTATTCGCTCGGCTTCTTAGGCTCGATCGAGCCCTTCCGGCCTGCTGTCAGGCTGAGACGGCCGCTCGCAAACCGGCGGCGGCTTCCAGTGCGGCGATACGTTCGTCCTGCTGTACCGCGGCGGCAGCGGCTTCGCTGCGGAAAGACTCGACGCTGTTCGGTCCGGCAATCGTTCAGGACGGTGTGAGCCAGTCGGAAGTGGCGCGCATGCATCCCCAAGAGTTGAGCACGCAGGCCGGGTCGGCTGCCAGTACCCGGAATCGGTCGTTGCCGAAGTGGTCCTTGCTCCCGAATTTGATCAGAGAGCCGAAGTCGGTCTCGTAATCGGTGGCGGCCAAGGACTCCGTCAGAGCATCCTGCGTGACCGGGCCGTTGATTCGGGAGACCGCTCCGAAGAACACGTCGAGGTAGTCGCAGACGGATGTGAGAGTGTTCCACGCGGCGGTATGGAACCGGTGCGAGAACCTCCCGCCCTGCGGGCTGGTGTTGCGAAGGGTGAGGCACCCTCGGTCCATTTCGGGGATGGCGTCGCCGGCGGCTCGGTTGGCGCTGACCTGGAGGAGGTTGGCGGCCTGGGCGCGCGGGGCGTCGGTAAGCACCCGCGAAGCGGGCTGGGAATCATTGATTATCCACTTCGGATACCAAGACTGCAGTTCGGCTGCCCGCATGAGGCGGCGGACGTCCGCCCATCCCCCGCCTGCGATGACGATGGTCACGCCCGCCTCGCGGAACTTCGCGACGCTGTCCAAGAACTGCTGCTCGATGCTTTCCAACAGTTGTGCCTGCTCAGCGGGAAGCTGCTGCCGGTAGCTCAGGGCGGCCTGCCGTTCGGTTTCGGAGAGACCGTCTTCTAGCAGTTGTGCCTGCTTCTCGATCGCCAGGATGGCTGTATCTCGGAACTCAGGCGGGGCCGAGGCCCACTCTGCGATAGTCAGGCCGGACTGCTCGATGGCGAAGCGGGCCGTCCACTCCCCCAGATTCAGTATGCCGACACGGTCGTTGAGCGTGAGTTCGCCTGCCTGTAGGGCAATGTCGACTGCCGCGGCCATCAGGTACGTCTCGGAACCCTGATCCGCGAACAACCGTCCGTCCGCCGCGGCGAACCTGGCGTTGGGCTTCGTGGTTTGGATCCCCATCGTCGGGACGCCGGCGTCGAGAGTGACGCACTCGAGAATCGCTTCGTTGATGCTGAGGCTCAGCACGGCCAGCGGCTGCTCCTGCGACAGTTCCGTGCAGATTTGCTCGGATGATGCATCCGGGTATCGCAGGCTCCAGAGATGGGCGGTGAACTCGACGCAGCGGCCGTTGATTCCGCCGGTGGCGTTCAACTCGGTCACGTAGGCGTCGATCACGATGCTTGGGTCGTCCAAGACGATGGACTCGAGGCCGATTGCTTCAAGTTCTTCCAGATCGGCGCCCACATAGGCGATTTCCAGGGATTCCCCGCCGGCGCCTGCGGGCAGCTCGCAGGGGTTGCCTTCTTCGGTTGGCGGGTTCCCGCCAACCGCCGCTACACCGGTGCCGGTCCTGGTCGAAGGGCCGTCGCCGGTCGGGACGTCTTCATCTGCTACGGCGCCGGATTCGTTCGTCGGCACCTCGCCGACGACGCCGGAGGGGCCTGTGCTGCCGCCCCCGCAGGCGGCGGCAGTCAGGCACAGCGTGGCGAGGGCAACGGTCAGCGGTGCGGTGGGCGGGAGCGAGCGGCGATCTCCAGGACTGCGGCGGCGTTGGTGTCGCATGATGAACCGTCTGCGCCCAGTTCGTCCGCTATCCGGTGGTCTCGCTGTACCAGAGAACCGGGTTGGCGCCCAACCGTTCCCTGGCGGCTGCAACTGGGTTCTTGCCGTGGACTTCGGCTGCCGCCTCCGTCTGTGCGAGCCTCGCTTCGGTGAAGTTGAACCGCTCGACGATCAGCGGATCGCCTCGAACGACCCCTGGCTGCCGGTGGCGATTCACACGTCCATGCGTTCGTTGCGTTCGTCGTCGCGTTCGTCGCGTTCGTCCCTCACTCATCACCCTAACCCTACACCAAGCTGGGATGGCCGTGCAATCGAGCCTGTCGTAGCAGTAGCCGCCGGGGGGTTCGGTGCCTGTCGCGGCCCCGGACTGCGCCGCGGATCCGTACGCTGGGGGTCCAATGAGCCTGTACAGCGTCCAGAAGTTCCTCTATGAGGTCAACCGCAACCCCGAGCTGCGTGCGGCCTATCTCGCCGATCGGCGCGAGGCGCTCGAGCGGTACGACCTCGACGAGGGGGAAGTGGAGGCTCTCGTGGCGCCGGACATCGGACTGCTCTATGTCCTGGGAGTCAACGGGCAGATCCTGATGCACTTCGCCGCCCTGCATCGGATCGAGTGGGCCGACTACCTTCAGCGGATGCGCGACGGCGTCTCCGAGCACGGACCGGTGCGGGCCGGGGTGTACGCCATGAGCGGATACGAGGGCGTCGCCGCGCACTCGGCGGCTCTCGGCCAACGGCGCCCGGCTGCCGACGGTCACGCCGGCCCGGGGCCTCGAGCCGGCTGACGCTCTTCGGGCGAGGCCCGAACAGAGGGAGCGTCGCTGCTGTCGCCGACATGACCGGCGGCGACGGCTGACGCTCTTCGGGCGAGGCCCGAACAGAGGGAGCGTCGCTGCTGTCGCCGACATGACCGGCGGCGACGGCTGACGCTCTTCGGGCGAGGCCCGAACAGAGGGAGCGTCGCTGCTGTCGCCGACATGACCGGCGGCGACGGCTGACGCTCTTCGGGCGAGGCCCGAACAGAGGGAGCGTCGCTGCTGTCGCCGACATGACCGGCGGCGACGGCTGACGCTCTTCGGGCGAGATCCGAACAGAGGGCTTCGGCCCGGGGCCTGGGGCCGCCGCGGAAGATGCGGCGGCTGGAGCGCGTCAGCGCGGAGCCGGACTGGATCCCGCACACGGGGCGGCCGTGGCCAGGTCGTAGGTCGCGACCGTGCAGCCTACCGCGAAGATCGGTACGGGCTGGTAGCAGTGCACCGTGCCCGCCGCTCCTGCCGCCGCCGCGCTGACCGCTATGAAAGTGCGGATCTCGAACGCGCCCTGGCCCGCTTCGGCATAGACGGAGAGGTCGTCGTAGTCGAGTAGCGCGTCGCGGTCGTTGCAGCACCAGCGGTCGAGGAAGTCGCGGTCCCATGCCTCGTTGATCTTGCCCGAGTCGGGGGTGGCCGGCCAGTGGGAGATCCCGCCGGTACCCACGACCGCTACCCGTTCAGGCACGAGATCGGCAGCCCGCCGGATGGCCTCGCCGAACGCCCACACCCGCTCGTAGGGGGTCAGAGGCGGTCCCTGGCAGTTGATGTTCACCGGAACTAGCCGCAGGTCGTGTCGGGGGGTAAGGAAATGCAGCGGTACCGCGATCCCGTGGTCGAGCTTCCACTCCTCCGCGTAGGAGACGTCGGAGGTCTGCATGATCTCGGCGATCAGGCGATGCGACAGGTCCCGATCGCCCGGCACCGTGAACCTCTCGATGCCAAGCCACTCCGGATCCTCGACGGGCCCCTCGTAGCGGTCGGCCATCCCGATCGCGAAGCTCGGCATGTTGTCCATGAAGAAGTTGCCGAAGTGCTCGGCCGCTACCACCATCAGGGCGTCGGGCCGTGCTGCGGCCAGAGCCTCGGCCATCTCGCCGTAGGCTGAGTAGACCTTGTGCCGCACATCCGGGTCGGCCTGCTCGGCCCGTCCGACGATGCCCGGAGCATGGCTGCAGGCTCCAGCGAACACCAGAGGCATGGCCTCAGTGTAGGAGGGCCGGTCGCCCGTCGCTCTCGGAACATCCACCGCTCGCTCGTCGGCGAGGGCCGCGAACGCCGGGTTGCGCCGTCCAGCCGGCTGCTGGACGACGACGCCACCCGGCATCCCCGCCCAGACTGCGACCCCGTCGGCATCCAGGACGACATCACCGCAGCGCCCGGCCGCTACCGCTCCGGCGACGACAGGTTCCCGCCCGTCCACCGGCAGAGGATCCGAGGGCTCACGGCACCGGCCGTGACCGAGCTAGTGGTCCGTCGCTGAAATGATCGGGGCGTCCAGAGCGCTCCCAAGCAGGGTCTCGGTCCCTGCTGCGCTGCCCTAGCCATTTCGACGACACAGCACTAGCCCAGGTATTTCAGTAGGGGGCTTGGTTGGGGGTTGCTGCGTCCGCGGAAGTGCCCTCTTGGCGGGACGCCCCCCGGGCAGGATCGGGTTTGAACACATGAGCCTGACCGTGCTTGGGAGGGTACTTCGATTGAGGCTCACGAACTCCGACGGGCGCACGTCCAGGCTGACCCGCGACAGGGCGTGGACTAGGCGGTGCTTGGGTCTGAACCACTTCGACACCGCCTTGAAGCTGACGGCGGGTTCGGTCGTGGTCGCGGGTCGGGGCTTGTTGGGGTGGTGTTCGGTGTTTGCGGGGTTGGGGCTGGCGGCGGGTTCGGTCGCGGGTCGGGGCTTGTTGGGGTGGTGTTCGGTGTTTGCGGGGTTGGGGCTGGCGGCGGGTTCGGTCGCGGGTCGGGGCTTGTTTGGGTGGTGTTCGGTGTTTGCGGGGTTGGGGTTGGTGGTGGGTTCGGTCATGGTCGCGGGTCAGGGTCCGGGCCAGATGAGCGTGGTTCCGTTGTAGAGGCTTGCGGCGATGTCGGGGTTGACCATGGGTTGCCAGTCGGGTGGCGGTTCGAAAATCCCGGCTTGTGTCAGGGTGTTGATCTCTGCTGCGAGGAGGTCGGTGTCTGGGATGCCTGTTCCGGTGTTGGTGGGGGCGAGGTCGGCGATCAGTGATGATTCCACTGCCCATCGGTGGCGTTCTGTTTGTTTGGCGAGGTGCAGCGGGTTGCCGGCGGCGTCGATGAGTTCGAAGGCGTTGTCGATGGCTGTGTCGGGGTTGGCGGCGGCGAAGGCTTGGCCTCGTATGAGCGCGCGGACTACGTCGGTTACCAGGTCTGGGTGGTCGTCGATCATTGATTGGGTGGTGAAGGTCACTCCGAAGCTGGAGGGTACGTCGAAGTCCAGCGGGTCGAGCAGCGTGTGCGGTACCTCGTTGTTGGTGAGGGTGTTGGGTTCGTTGGATTTGTAGACGGGCAGCGCGTCGATGCCCAGCTCGAGGTGCGCGACCGGGTCGAAGCCGTCGAGCAGGACTTCGTCGAAGCAGTTCCGTTCGATGCCTGCCAGCGCGATGGAGGCTTGCAGCGAGTAGGGGAGGTCGCCTTTGATGCCGACGAGGCTGCCGCACAGTCCGGCGAAGTCGGTGATCTGGCTGTTTTCGGGCACGGCGATCGCCTCGATGGCGGTGCGGCCCCAGTGCAGCAGGGCTACTAGGTCGCCGTCGCCGGCCACGTTGTTGTTGACGAGCTCGGCGAACGATCCCGACGCGCCGAAGTGGGCTTGGCCCTCTATGACCAGGGCTCCGTTGGAGGGCGCGAACCCGGGCTGGATCTCGAAGTCGATGCAGAGCTCGTCGAAGTATCCCTGGGCCTCGGCGGTGATGGCGTCGATGATTCCGGCTGCTGCGGCGAAGCCGAATCCGGTCACGAAGGTCACGGTGCCGGCCTCGCGGTTGGCCTCGCAGCGCGCCGCTGCGGCGTCGGTCGCCGGGCCGGGTCCGGGCTCGCTGGTGGCTGCACCGTCGTCACCGCACGCGGCCGCCGCCAGCGCCAGCGCCAGCACGGCCGGCACGGCGGGCCGCCGCGTCCGGCATCTCGTTCCCGCCGCCGGCGCCGGCGCGGCCGCCACGGCTGGCCGCCGCGTCCGGCATCTCGTTCCCGCCGCCGGCGCCGGCGCGTCCGGCACGGCTGGCCGCCGCGTCCGGCGTCTCGATCCCGTCGTTGGTGCAGGCGGTGGTATCCGCAGCACGGCTGGCCGCCGCGTCCGGCGTCTCGATCCCGTCGTTGGTGCAGGCGGTGGTATCCGCAGCACGGCGGGCACGGCGGGCCGCCGCGTCCGGCGTCTCGATCCCGCCGCCGGTGCCGGTGCTGGCACGGCTGGCGGGGGGCGCTGCCGCGTCCGGCGCGGGTTCTTTCGCCTCATCTCGCCCTCCTCGAAGCGGGCCGTCGCGGCCGCGCGGTCACGACCTCGGGCGCCGACCAGTCTGCCAACGCGCGGCGGGCGCGGCAACGGCCGCGCACGGTCCTGGCGGCGGTCGGCCTGCGGTTTTCCGTCGGCGGCTCACGGGCGCGGCGGGGGTCCTGCTCCCGCCGCCGGGGGGGGGAGGTTGTTGCAACCCCACCAAGCTGGTATACAGTCCGGTATACGAGTCTGTATACCAGGAGGCTGTTATGTCTGAGACACTACCGAGTCGGCTGCTGACGGCACGCTGGGCCCGCGCGGCGGGCCGCGGCGCTCTCGTGAAGGTGTCGTGCGCGAGGGCCGCGGCCGCGCTCGTGGCCGTCGCGCTGGTGGCCGTGCTGCTGCCTGCGGCGGTCTCGGCGCAGGCGCTGTCGGATGTCGCCGCGCTCAATAACATCACGGTGGCCGGCGGGACCTTGTCGCCGGAGTTCTCTGCCGACGTTCATGGCTACCGCGTGGGCGTCGCCCACGACGAGGACCAGGCGACGGTCGGGTTCACCAAGGGCCACAGCGGCCAGCAGGTGGCCCTCAAGGACGGCTCCGACCAGGACCTCGCCGACGCCGACACCGGCGAGGGCGGCCACCAAGTGGACCTGGCCCACGGCGCCAACACGGTGAAGCTGGTCGTCACGCCCGAGGACACCGCCGCCGACGCCGCGACCTACACCCTGACCATTGTGCGGGCCCTGCCCGCCGGCGTGGTCGGGGTGCCTGCAGACTGGGCCCTGAAGCCCGACGGTCTGAGCGCCGGCGACCAGTTCCGGCTCATGCTCGTCACGAGCAGCACACGCGACGCCGCATCGACGAGCATCGACGACTACGACACGTTCGTGCGCGGCACGATCACCAGCAACGGCCACGACGCCATCAAGGAGTTCGCCCGGTTCTTCAAAGCGCTGGCCAGCACCGCTGCGGTCTCGGCCCGCGACCACACGACGACGACGTACACCGACGGCGGCGCCGAAGGCGTGCCCATCCACTGGCTGAACGGCACGCAAGTCTACCGAATCAACTTTCCCGGCTCGGAGGACGATTTCCAGCCGGTCAACAATTACGAGGAATTCTGGGAGTCGGGGTCCAACGGTTGGTTCCCTGAATCCCGCGACGAGGCCGGCAGGCGAACATCAGGCCTGCTGCGCTTGTGGACGGGCTCTGCGTCCGACGGCAGCCGGATGGAGGGGGAGACGCTGGGCTCGACAACCGTGCGCACGGGGCTATCCGCCATTCTCACGATATTCAGCAACTCCATAGGGGAGAGAAAGGACAACATAATCGCCAACTCCATCGAACTCCCGATGCTGGGCTTGTCCGGCGTGTTTCAGGTGGTTGACGTGCTGCCCGCATTCGAGATAGCCGCACTGTCGGTGACCGCGGCAGGCGAGTCCGACAACAGGCTGTACGGCTTCACGCCCGATCACAGCGTCTACCACGCGGGGTTCGGCGCCGGCGTGTCGCGGGCGACGCTCGCATGGACGGTCGCGAACGAGGCCGGCACGGCAGTGTCGGTGATGGACGCGGACGGTGACGTGCTCGAAGATGCCGACGGCGGGCAGGAGGGCCACCAGGTGAACCTGGAGGAGGGCCTCAACACCGTCACCGTCAGGTTGTCGCTCGGCGTCCTTAGCAGGGACTACACGCTGCATCTGGGGGTCGGCTCGACGGAGCTGGGCGGCTGGCGAGCCGGCGATGACGTCAACTATTTGTGGAACGTCGACGACATCGAGCCCCGCGGCGTGGCGGGCACCGCCGACACGCTGTGGGTGGCCGATGATTACATTGACAGCAACAAGGTCCTGGCGTTCGACCGCTCCGACGGCAGCCGGGTGGCGGGCCTCGACATCGTGTTGAGCTCCGCCGACGGCAACGGGAAGCTGTGGGGCGGGATCTGGTCCGACATGGTCAAGGACGTCAACGATTCCACGGTGAGCGGCACGATGTGGGTGGCCGACCCCGACGCCGACAAGCTCTTCGCGTACAAGATCGCCGTCAACGCCGACGGCACGCCGGGCACGGATCACGGCGGCCGCGACTCCGGCAAGGACATCGGGTTGTCGGAGGGCAACGAGAATCCGCAAGGTTTGTGGTCGAACGGTTCGACGATGTGGGTGAGCGACTCCAACGGCCTCGTTCTGTACGCCTACCATCTCGGCGGCGACAGCCACGGCGAACGCGACGCGGGCAAAGACATCGACGTCTCGAGCGTGTTCAATGGCAACGAGAAGCCGAAAGGCATTGTCGGCGACGGCGCCGCGGTCTGGGTGCTCAACGACTCCAACAACAGGCTGCAGGCGTTCCAGATCGCCAACAAGCTGCGCAACGAGAGCTGGGATATCCGACTGCACGACAGCCAACACCAACGCTCCGGCAGCACGACCCGCGGTGTTTGGATCGAAGGTGACGCCATCTACGTGGGCCGCGGCGACGGCGAATCCTCCAAGGTCTTCGCCTACAACACCAGCGTCGCCAAGGCGTCCATGTCGTTGAGCGCGCTGTCGGTGACCGCGGCGGGCGACTCCGACGACAGGCTGCACGGCTTCACCGCCGATCACAGCGTCTACCACGCGGGGTTCGGTGCCGGCGTGTCGCAGGCGACGCTCGCATGGACGGCCGCGAACGAGGCCGTCACGGAAGTGTCGGTGCTGGACGCGGACGGTGGTGTGCTCGAAGACGCCGACGGTATCGAGGGTGGCCATCAGATCGGCCTGGAGGAGGGTCTCAACACTGTCACGGTCAGGGTGTTGGACACCGACAACATCCTTAGCAGGGACTACACGCTGCATCTGGGGGTCAGCTCGACGGAGCTGGGCGGCTGGCGCGCCGGCGACGACGTCAACTATTTGTGGAACGTCGACGGCATCGAGCCCCGCGGCATGGCGGGCACCGCCGACACGTTGTGGGTGGCCGACGCGGGAAGAAGCAAGGTTCTGGCGTTCGACCGCTCCGACGGCAGCCGGGAGTCGGGCCTCGACATCGTGTTGAGTTCCGCCGACGGCAACGGGAAGCTGTGGGGCGGGATCTGGTCCGACATGGTCAAGGACGGCATCGATTCCACGGTGAGCGGCACGCTGTGGGTGGCCGACCCCGACGCCGACAAGCTCTTCGCGTACAAGATCGCCGTCAACGCCGACGGCACGTCGGGCACGGATCACGGCGGCCGCGACGCGGGCAAGGACATCGAGTTGTCGGAGGGCAACGAGAATCCGGAGGGCGTGTGGTCGAATGGTTCGACGATGTGGGTGAGCGACTCCAGCGACCTCAATCTGTACGCGTACCATCTCGGCGGCACCAGCCACGGCGAACGCGACTCCGACAAAGACATCGACATCTCGCGGGCGCACAGTGGCAACGATCAGCTGAGAGGCGTTGCTGTCGACGACACCGTAATCTGGGTGCTCAACGAGTCTAAAAACAGGCTGGTTGGGTTCGAGATCGCCGACCGGACACGCTCCCTATGGCGTATCTGGCTGCACGACAGCCAATTCCAACGTCCCGACAGCATGATCCGCGGTGTTTGGATCGAAGAAGGCGTCATCTACGTGGGCCGCGGCGACGGCGAATCCTCCAAGGTCTTCGCCTACAACACCAGCTTCGTCAAGTCGTCCGTGTCGTTGAGCGCGCTGTCGGTGACCGCGGCGGGCGAGTCCGACGACAGGCTGCACGGCTTCACAGCCGATCACAGCGTCTACCGCGCGGGGTTCAGCGCCGACGTGTCGCAGGCGACGCTCAACTGGACGGCCGCGGCTGCCGACGGCGTCGTAGTGTCGGTCCTCGATGCGGACGGTGACGTGCTCGAAGACATCGATGGCATCGAGGGCGGCCACCAGATCGACCTGGAGGAGGGCGTCAACACTGTCACGGTCAGGGTGTTCGACACCGACAACATCCTTAGCAGGGACTACACGCTGCATCTGGGGGTAGGCTCGACGGAATTGGGTGGCTGGAGCGCTGGCGATGACGTCGATTTCTTGTGGAACGTCGACGAAATCGAGCCCCGCGGTCTGACGGGCACCGTCGACGTGTTGTGGGTGTCCGATAATGACAGCAGAGATGATTCTGACAGAAAGGTACTGGCGTTCGACCGCTCCGACGGCAGCCGGTTGGAGGGCCTCGACATTGAGTTGAACTCCGCCGACGGCAACGAGAAGCTGTGGAGCGGGATCTGGTCCGACATGGTCAAGGACGGCATCGATTCCACGGTGAGCGGCACGTTGTGGGTGGCCGACTCCGACCCCGACAAGCTCTTTGCGTACAAGATCGCCGTCAACGCCGACGGCACGCCGGGCACGGATCACGGCGGCCGCGACGTGGGCAAGGACTTCGAGTTGTCGGGGGGCAACGAGAATCCGGGGGGTTTGTGGTCGAATGGTTCGACGATGTGGGTGAACGACCACAGAGACCACTATCTGTACGCCTACCATCTCGGCGGTGCCAGCCACGGCGAACGCGACGCGGGCAAAGACATCGACGTCTCGAGCGCGTTCAGCGGCTACGAGTATTTGACAGCCATTGTCGGCGACGGCACCGTAATCTGGGTGCTCAACGACTCCGACAACAGGCTGTACGCGTTCCAGATCGCAAACAAGCTGCCCAACGAGAGCTGGGACATCCGACTGCACGACAGCTCCCGTTATCTCTACGGCAAGACCTACGGCGCGTGGATCGAAGGTGATGTAATCTATACGGCCTTCGGCGACCGCGAACGCTCCAAGGTCTTCGCCTATAACACTGCCTACGACTCGTCGCTGTCCAGCGTCGCCCTTTCGAGCCTGACGCTGACGGGCAGCGACTCCAGCGCACTCACGCTCAACCCGACGTTCGTGCCCGGCGTCACCTACTATGAGACGACCGACGCAAGCGTCGGTGACAAGGTGACGGTGGCCGCAGTCGGGTCCCACGACGACGCCGGGGTTGAGATCGCACCCGTCGATGCCGACGAAATCGAGACCGGCCACCAGGTCGACGTGACGTTCGGCCACACCCCCATCGAGGTCACAGCCACCGCGCCGAGCGGGTACATCGAGTCCTATCGCGTGCTCGTGAGCGTCGGCGAGGTGGAGGTTCCCGACGACTGGGACCTCAAACCGGAGGGCCTCTCGGTCGGCGACCGGTTCCGTCTGCTGGGCTTCACCACCGCAAGCGCGAGCTACGACCCAACCGTCATCGCCGGCTACAACACTGCTTTCCAGAACAATGTCGCCAGCAACGGCCACGCCAGTCTCAAGGAGCACTCGGCTGCGTTCCGTGTGCTGGGCTGCACGGCAGCGGTGTCGGCGCGCGCCAACACTGGCACCGAGTACCGCGAAGTGGTCGGGCTGCGGGGCGTGGGTGTGTACTGGGTCAACGGCGCCAAGGTGGCCGACGACTACGCGGACCTCTACGACGGCAAGTGGGCCAGCACCGAGAGCAGGACGGTGTCAGGTTCGACAGCGGTATCGACACAGGTTGGGACCGGTTGCGACAATGACGGCTATCCCAACGAGCTGTACACCCTGGGCAACCCGCAGTCCATCGTCTACGGAGAACCGGGCAACTCCAACAGTGGGCCCATCTATGAATCCTCCGGCACCTCGCAAATTTCAGACGGCTTGACCGTTCTTCCCCCCTTGATGGGACTCTCGCCGGTCTTCAAGGTAGCCGGATCGGTCGACGCTGCGGGGTTGGAGTTCACTTCGGGGTCGGTGTCTGTGGCTGAGGGTGCCAGTGTCGAGTACGGGGTGAGGCTGTTGTCGCAGCCGTCGGGTGATGTGTCGGTGTCGGTGTCGGCGCTTGAGGGCAGTGATCTGGTGCTGTCGGCCGCGACGGCGGGTTCGGTGTCTGTGCTGGTGTTGACGTTCACGACGGGCGACTGGGGCACCTACCAGTCGGTGGGGGTGCATGCCAACCACGACGACGACACTGTCGACGACTCTGTGACGCTGCGCCACACAGCGTCGGGCGGCGTCTATGACGCGTCGGGTGATGTGGAGGTGACGGTTTCTGATGACGATGCTGCGGGGTTGGAGTTCACTTCGGGGTCGGTGTCTGTGGCTGAGGGTGCCAGTGTCGAGTACGGGGTGAGGCTGTTGTCGCAGCCGTCGGGTGATGTGTCGGTGTCGGTGTCGGCGCTTGAGGGCAGTGATCTGGTGCTGTCGGCCGCGACGGCGGGTTCGGTGTCGGGTTCGGGGTCTGTGCTGGTGTTGACGTTCACGACGGGCGATTGGGGCACCTACCAGTCGGTGGGGGTGCATGCCGACGCCGATGATGACATCTACGACGATGTTGTGACGCTGCGCCACACAGCGTCGGGCGGCGTCTATGACGCGTCGGGTGATGTGGAGGTGACGGTTTCTGATGACGATGCTGCGGGGTTGGAGTTCACTTCGGGGTCGGTGTCTGTGGCTGAGGGTGCCAGTGTCGAGTACGGGGTGAGGCTGTTGTCGCAGCCGTCGGGTGATGTGTCGGTGTCGGTGTCGGCGCTTGAGGGCAGTGATCTGGTGCTGTCGGCCGCGACGGCGGGTTCGGGGTCTGTGCTGGTGTTGACGTTCACGACGGGCGATTGGGGCACCTACCAGTCGGTGGGGGTGCATGCCGACGCCGATGATGACATCTACGACGATGTTGTGACGCTGCGCCACACAGCGTCGGGCGGCGTCTATGACGCGTCGGGTGATGTGGAGGTGACGGTTTCTGATGACGATGCTGCGGGGTTGGAGTTCACTTCGGGGTCGGTGTCTGTGGCTGAGGGTGCCAGTGTCGAGTACGGGGTGAGGCTGTTGTCGCAGCCGTCGGGTGATGTGTCGGTGTCGGTGTCGGCGCTTGAGGGCAGTGATCTGGTGCTGTCGGCCGCGACGGCGGGTTCGGGGTCTGTGCTGGTGTTGACGTTCACGACGGGCGATTGGGGCACCTACCAGTCGGTGGGGGTGCATGCCGACGCCGATGATGACATCTACGACGATGTTGTGACGCTGCGCCACACAGCGTCGGGCGGCGTCTATGACGCGTCGGGTGATGTGGAGGTGACGGTTTCTGATGACGATGCTGCGGGGTTGGAGTTCACTTCGGGGTCGGTGTCTGTGGCTGAGGGTGCCAGTGTCGAGTACGGGGTGAGGCTGTTGTCGCAGCCGTCGGGTGATGTGTCGGTGTCGGTGTCGGCGCTTGAGGGCAGTGATCTGGTGCTGTCGGCCGCGACGGCGGGTTCGGGGTCTGTGCTGGTGTTGACGTTCACGACGGGCGACTGGGGCACCTACCAGTCGGTGACGGTGCATGCCAGCCACGACGACGACACTGTCGACGACGTTGTGACGCTGCGCCACACAGCGTCGGGCGGCGTCTATGACGCGTCGGGTGATGTGGAGGTGACGGTTTCTGATGACGATGCTGCGGGGTTGGAGTTCACTTCGGGGTCGGTGTCTGTGGCTGAGGGTGCCAGTGTCGAGTACGGGGTGAGGCTGTTGTCGCAGCCGTCGGGTGATGTGTCGGTGTCGGTGTCGGCGCTTGAGGGCAGTGATCTGGTGCTGTCGGCCGCGACGGCGGGTTCGGTGTCGGGTTCGGGGTCTGTGCTGGTGTTGACGTTCACGACGGGCGACTGGGGCACCTACCAGTCGGTGACGGTGCATGCCGACGCCGATGATGACATCTACGACGATGTTGTGACGCTGCGCCACACAGCGTCGGGCGGCGTCTATGACGCGTCGGGTGATGTGGAGGTGACGGTTTCTGATGACGATGCTGCGGGGTTGGAGTTCACTTCGGGGTCGGTGTCTGTGGCTGAGGGTGCCAGTGTCGAGTACGGGGTGAGGCTGTTGTCGCAGCCGTCGGGTGATGTGTCGGTGTCGGTGTCGGCGCTTGAGGGCAGTGATCTGGTGCTGTCGGCCGCGACGGCGGGTTCGGGGTCTGTGCTGGTGTTGACGTTCACGACGGGTGACTGGGGCACCTACCAGTCGGTGGGGGTGCATGCCGACGCCGATGATGACATCTACGACGATGTTGTGACGCTGCGCCACACAGCGTCGGGCGGCGTCTATGACGCGTCGGGTGATGTGGAGGTGACGGTTTCTGATGACGATGCTGCGGGGTTGGAGTTCACTTCGGGGTCGGTGTCTGTGGCTGAGGGTGCCAGTGTCGAGTACGGGGTGAGGCTGTTGTCGCAGCCGTCGGGTGATGTGTCGGTGTCGGTGTCGGCGCTTGAGGGCAGTGATCTGGTGCTGTCGGCCGCGACGGCGGGTTCGGGGTCTGTGCTGGTGTTGACGTTCACGACGGGCGATTGGGGCACCTACCAGTCGGTGGGGGTGCATGCCGACGCCGATGATGACATCTACGACGATGTTGTGACGCTGCGCCACACAGCGTCGGGCGGCGTCTATGACGCGTCGGGTGATGTGGAGGTGACGGTTTCTGATGACGATGCTGCGGGGTTGGAGTTCACTTCGGGGTCGGTGTCTGTGGCTGAGGGTGCCAGTGTCGAGTACGGGGTGAGGCTGTTGTCGCAGCCGTCGGGTGATGTGTCGGTGTCGGTGTCGGCGCTTGAGGGCAGTGATCTGGTGCTGTCGGCCGCGACGGCGGGTTCGGGGTCTGTGCTGGTGTTGACGTTCACGACGGGCGATTGGGGCACCTACCAGTCGGTGGGGGTGCATGCCGACGCCGATGATGACATCTACGACGATGTTGTGACGCTGCGCCACACAGCGTCGGGCGGCGTCTATGACGCGTCGGGTGATGTGGAGGTGACGGTTTCTGATGACGATGCTGCGGGGTTGGAGTTCACTTCGGGGTCGGTGTCTGTGGCTGAGGGTGCCAGTGTCGAGTACGGGGTGAGGCTGTTGTCGCAGCCGTCGGGTGATGTGTCGGTGTCGGTGTCGGCGCTTGAGGGCAGTGATCTGGTGCTGTCGGCCGCGACGGCGGGTTCGGGGTCTGTGCTGGTGTTGACGTTCACGACGGGCGACTGGGGCACCTACCAGTCGGTGACGGTGCATGCCAGCCACGACGACGACACTGTCGACGACTCTGTGACGCTGCGTCACGACACGTCGGGCGGCGGCTACGACGCGTCGGGCGATGTGGAGGTGACGGTCTCCGACGACGACGACGACACTGCGGGGTTGGAGTTCACTTCGGAGTTGGTGTCCACTTCGGGGTCGGTGTCTGTGGCTGAGGGTGCCAGTGTCGAGTACGGGGTGAGGCTGTTGTCGCAGCCGTCGGGTGATGTGACGGTGGTGGTGTCGGCGCTCGCGGGCAGCGATCTGGTGCTGTCGGCCGCGACGGCGGGTTCGGTGTCGGTGTCGGGTTCGGGGTCTGTGTTTGCGTTGACGTTCACGACGGGCGATTGGAACGTGTTCCAGTCGGTGACGGTGCATGCTGTTGGTGACGATGACATTGTCGACGATGTTGTGACGCTGCGTCATGAGGCGTCGGGTGGTGGTTACGGCGGTGTGTCGGGTGATGTGTCGGTGACGGTGAGTGATGATGATGTTGCTGGGTTGGTGTTCGATGCGGGTGCGGTGTCTGTGGCTGAGGGTGCCAGTGTCGAGTACGGGGTGAGGTTGTCGGGTGAGCCGTCGGGTGATGTGACGGTGGTGGTGTCGGCGCTCGCGGGCAGCGATCTGGTGCTGTCGTCGGCGACGGCGGGTTCGGTGTCGGTGTCGGGTTCGGGGTCTGTGTTTGCGTTGACGTTCACGACGGGCGATTGGAACGTGTTCCAGTCGGTGACGGTGCATGCTGTTGGTGACGATGACATCGTCGACGATGTTGTGACGCTGCGTCATGAGGCGTCGGGTGGTGGTTACGGCGGTGTGTCGGGTGATGTGTCGGTGACGGTGAGTGATGATGATGTTGCTGGGTTGGTGTTCGATGCGGGTGCGGTGTCTGTGGCTGAGGGGGCCAGCGTCGAGTACGGGGTGAGGTTGTCGTCGCAGCCGTCGGGGGATGTGTCGGTGTCGGTGTCGGGGGGTGTGGGCAGTGATCTGGTGTTGGTGTCGGGTTCGGTGTCGGTGTCGGGTTCGGGGTTTGCGTTGACGTTCACGACGGGCGATTGGAATGTGTTCCAGTCGGTGACGGTGCATGCTGTTGGTGACGATGACATTGTCGACGATGTTGTGACGCTGCGTCATGAAACGTCGGGCGGTGGTTACGGCGGTGTGTCGGGTGATGTGTCGGTGACGGTGAGTGATGATGATGTTGCTGGGTTGGTGTTCGATGCGGGGTCGGTGTCTGTGGGTGAGGGTTCGCGTGCGGTTTATGGGGTGAGGTTGTCGGGTGAGCCGTCGGGGCTTGTGTCGGTGTCGGTGTCGGGGGGTGTGGGCAGTGATCTGGTGTTGGTGTCGGGTTCGGTGTCGGTGTCGGGTTCGGGGTTTGCGTTGACGTTCACGACGGGCGATTGGAACGTGTTCCAGTCGGTGACGGTGCATGCTGTTGGTGACGATGACATTGTCGACGATGTTGTGACGCTGCGTCATGAGGCGTCGGGTGGTGGTTACGGCGGTGTGTCGGGTGATGTGTCGGTGACGGTGAGTGATGATGATGTTGCTGGGTTGGTGTGCGACCCGGGGTCGGTGTCTGTGGTTGAGGGTGCCAGCGCCGAGTACGGGGTGAGGTTGTCGTCGCAGCCGTCGGGTGATGTGATGGTGACGGTGTCGGCGCTCGCGGCGAGCGATCTGGTGCTGTCGGCCGCGACGGCGGGTTCGGGGTCTGTGCTGTCGTTGACGTTCACGACGAGCGACTGGGACGTGTTCCGGTCGGTGAGAGTGCATGCCGATCACGACCGTGACATCGTCGACGACGCGGAGACGCTGCGCCACATCGCGTCGGGCGACGGCTACGACGCGTTGGATGATATGACGGTGACGGTCTCCGACGATGACACCGCGGGGTTGGAGTTCGACCCGGGGTCGGTGTCTGTGGTTGAGGGTGCCAGCGCCGAGTACGGGGTGAGGTTGTCGTCGCAGCCGTCGGGTGATGTGATGGTGACGGTGTCGGCGCTCGCGGCGAGCGATCTGGTGCTGTCGGCCGCGACGGCGGGTTCGGGGTCTGTGCTGTCGTTGACGTTCACGACGAGCGACTGGGACGTGTTCCAGTCGGTGAGAGTGCATGCCGATCACGACCGTGACATCGTCGACGATGTTGTGACGCTGCGTCATGAAACGTCGGGTGGTGGTTACGGCGGTGTGTCGGGTGATGTGTCGGTGACGGTGAGTGATGATGATGTTGCTGGGTTGGTGTTCGATGCGGGGTCGGTGTCTGTGGGTGAGGGTTCGCGTGCGGTTTATGGGGTGAGGTTGTCGGGTGAGCCGTCGGGGCTTGTGTCGGTGTCGGTGTCGGGGGGTGTGGGCAGTGATCTGGTGTTGGTGTCGGGTTCGGTGTCGGTGTCGGGTTCGGGGTTTGCGTTGACGTTCACGACGGGCGATTGGAACGTGTTCCAGTCGGTGACGGTGCATGCTGTTGGTGACGATGACATCGTCGACGATGTTGTGACGCTGCGTCATGAGGCGTCGGGTGGTGGTTACGGCGGTGTGTCGGGTGATGTGTCGGTGACGGTGAGTGATGATGATGTTGCTGGGTTGGTGTGCGACCCGGGGTCGGTGTCTGTGGTTGAGGGCGCCAGCGCCGAGTACGGGGTGAGGTTGTCGTCGCAGCCGTCGAGTAATGTGATGGTGACGGTGTCGGCGCTCGCGGCGAGCGATCTGGTGCTGTCGGCCGCGACGGCGGGTTCGGGGTCTGTGCTGTCGTTGACGTTCACGACGAGCGACTGGGACGTGTTCCGGTCGGTGAGAGTGCATGCCGATCACGACCGTGACATCGTCGACGACGCGGAGACGCTGCGCCACATCGCGTCGGGCGACGGCTACGACGCGTCGGATGATATGACGGTGACGGTCTCCGACGATGACACCGCGCCGCCTCCGCCGCCGCCTCCGCCATCTCCTCCAGAGGATCCTTCTCCGCCGCAGTTCGGGGGGTTCGTCGACGTGAGCATCGACAGTGTCCACGCGGCGGCCATCGAAACGATGTTCCACAACGGCCTCACTCGCGGCTGCGGTACCGACCCGCCGAGCTTCTGCCCCGAGCAGCCCGTCACCAGGGCTCAGATGGCCGGCTTCCTGCATCGAGCGCTCGGCTTGGTCGATGCTCCGCGGCCTGCGGGATTCGTCGATGTGGACTCGGAGAGTCCCCACGCGGCGGCCATCGATGCCTTGTACCACAGTGGTGTCACCGTGGGCTGCGGCAGCGACCCGCTGCGCTTCTGCCCCGACCTGCTCGTCACCAGGGCTCAGATGGCCGGCTTCCTGCATCGAGCGCTCGGCTTGGTCGATGCTCCGCGGCCTGCGGGATTCGTCGATGTGGAGCCGGGGAGTCCCCACGCGGCGGCCATCGATGCCTTGTACCACAGTGGTGTCACCGTGGGCTGCGGCAGCGACCCGCTGCGCTTCTGCCCCGACCTGCCCGTCACAAGGGCTCAGATGGCCAGCCTTCTGCGACGCGCCCTCGACCTCGACACAACCGCATAAGCGGCTCTTCGCGTTTGAGGGTGCAGTGAGGGGCATGAGCATCGCTGAGTTTCAAGGCTCCTATCAGGCCACATCCGCTCGACCGGTCGGCGCGCGCCCCACCGCCGAGAAAAGGTGCCGAGGGCGCTAGCGCCACCGACCCCACACCCGCCGCCGCACCCCCGACCCAGCCCCAAAGGCTGCCCCCACAACGGCCTACTGAAAGATCTGGACTAGCGGACCCTGGAACGGATCCGGGGGGCTCGGGGGGCTCACGGCTCGTCGGACTCCATCTTCCCGAGCTCGGATCGGATCTCGTCCATGAGCAGCACCAGATGGATGACGTCGGCACTGGTGACCGAGCCCAGGAAGCGACCCGACTCCGGGTCCGTCACCGGGATGACCGTCTGGGAGGCGTTGGTCATCAGCTCCAGCGCGTCGTGGATCGGATCGTCGGGCCCGGCGTCCAGTGTCTCGGCCCGCATCACTCCTCCGAGCGTGGCGGTCGCCGCGGAGCGCCGACGCACGGAGCGCAGCCCGCTCGTCGAGACGATCCCAGACACCTCGCCGTCGTCCACCACCAGGTAGTCGTGCTGGTTGGGCACGGTCCATGCGTCCACGAACTCCGCGACCGTGGTGTGCGACCCGGGATACTCGCGTGTGGCGTCCAGCACGGCACGGACTTTGACGCCCTTGAGCGCGTAGCGGGCGAAGGACGGCGCCACCGTCTCGGGGAGCGAGGGGTGGTCCGGCAGCACCGCCCGTTCCACCGCGAAGTTCAAGACGGCCGGCATGAACAGGATGTAGCCGAACATGGTCAGCACCAGCAGCGAGAAGATCTCCTTGGGGATGACCT
Organism: Acidimicrobiales bacterium; assembly: GCA_965116865.1. GTDB lineage: Bacteria > Actinomycetota > Acidimicrobiia > Acidimicrobiales > Aldehydirespiratoraceae > Aldehydirespirator. Next base: position 2,982,798 of record OZ220727.1, read on the forward strand.
CCATCTCGAAGAGCACGAGCAGGAAGGCGATCTCGGCCACGCCCTTCGACATCAGGCCGGTCGCCAGCGCGAACGGAGCGTCGATCCGGGTGACGTAGGTGCCGATGAAGGCCCCGGCGAACTTGCCCGCGAGCGGTACGCCTACCAGGGCCAGCGCTGTCGCAGGGGCCAGATCCAGGAAGGAGAGGTCGAAGTGGAGGCCGGCCGAGGCGAAGAACAGCGGCACGAAGAAGCCCTCCGAGGCGCTGCGCATGCCGGGCATGATGTCGTCGCGCACGTTCTGCGACAGCCCCGACAGGGCGGCCCCGAACAGCAGCGCCCCGATCGTGCCGTGCAGCCCCATGTTCTCGGCGCCCACCACGACAAGGAACAGGCCTCCGAGCAGCAGCCCGAACGACAGTTCGGGCACGTTGAAGACTCGCCGCAGCGTGACGATCGTTGCAGGCAGGGCTTTCGCCGACAGCAGCCATGCCACCACCACGAATCCGACGATCTTGCCCAGCAGCGTCAGCACCGTCCCCGCGTTGAGGTCGTGGCCGTGCTCCCCGACGGTGAATCCCACCACCAGCAGCGAGGCGACCTCCGCGATGATCACGATTGTGAAGATCTTCAGCCCGATGGGCTGTTTGAGCGTTCCCGAGTCGGACAGGACCTTGGCCGCGAGGCCGAGGCTTGACAGCGACAGGATCCCGGCCAGCGCCAGCGCCTCGTCGAACGCCAGCCCCAGTCCCAGATCGACGCCGAAGATGTCCGACGTGACGACGAGGGCCGCCATCAGCGATATGAGCACCGAGATTATGGCCGCTGCGAAGTACCGCCCCCGCATCGTGGCCACGAAGCCCGGGACGTCGATCTCGTCGAGCCCGACGAGGAAGAACAGCACGAAGATGCCGATCTCGAGGAACAGGTTCAGGTCGTGGCTCGGCTCGACGATCCCGGAGGCCGGCCCGAGCAGCACGCCTGTCAGCGTGAACGCGATGATCGAGCTCAGGCTGAAGCGGCTGAGCAGCCCCTCCAGCAGCTTCGCCGCCACTATCAGCAGACCTATCGGCAGGAACACGTCCAGTAGCACTCGACCGGCTCCCCCGTGTCAGGCGATGAGACAACGATGAGACAACGAGCCGAGGCTACTTGACGGTGGTCGCATCGGCCGAGTCGGGCGCAGGCGCCTGCCGGACGGCGTGCCGCGCGACGGTGCTCGAGGTGTGGGCCAAGTCGCGTGGGACTGGCAGGGCGCCGGTGCCGGGCGGAGCCGCAGCGGCAGGATGGACCAGTCACGGCTGCTCGGTAGGCGCGTGCCGGACTGAGGGGCTAGCATGGCGGTCCGTCAGGCGGCTACGGTCAGCCGACGGCTGTTTCGCTATACCGAGGAGACGCGGTTCATTGAATATCAGCACTGACAGGCAGGGGGGAGCGTTGATTGCGATGGCTGAGGGTCGCGTCGACGGCGCCAACGCCCTCGAGTTCCATGAGGCGCTGGAGGCCGCCATCACCCCGGACGACACCGGGATGGTGCTGGACTTCGAAGGCATCTCGTACATCAGCAGTGCCGGCCTGCGCGTCGTCCTGCTCGTTGCCAAGACGCTCCAGAAGCAGAACGCCAAGATGGCCGTCTGCTCGCTGTCCGACTCGATTCGGGAGATCTTCGAGATCAGCGGGTTCGACAAGATCATCCCGGTCCACGGATCGCGCGCCGACGCCCTCGCCGGCGTTGGAGGCTGATCGGCGGCCCAGCCGCAAGAGTTCGCTGACGCGTCGCGGGCCGCCCCGCCGGTAGGCTTCCGGCCCGTGTCGGAGTTCCTGCGCACCTACCTGACCGTCGGCATATTCGGGGCTCTCGGCGTGGTCGTCGTGGCCGCGCTGCTGGGCGCCGGCCGGATCGTGCGGCCGTCCCGTCCCACCCCGGCGAAGGTCGAGAACTACGAGTCTGGCGTCGACCCTGTCGGCGACATGTGGTCGCAGGCCAACATCCGCTACTACGTCTTCGCCCTGCTGTTCGTGCTGTTCGATGTGGAGGCCGTGTTCATCTTCCCGTGGGCCGCCCGCCTGGAGGCCTACGCGCTGTTCGGCCTCGTGGAGATGGCCATCTTCATCTTCATCCTGCTTCTCGGCCTGCTGTACGCTTGGCGCAAGAGGATGCTGCGGTGGGTCTGAGCGCTGCGGTGGGTCTGAGCGTGGTTGATCAGCCAGAGCTGCGCCCAGAGCTGCGCGCTGTCGGGGCTTGTCGGGTGCTGCAGGATGCTGTGGCGGGTTCGGCCGTCTGTGCGACGAGTCCGGCCGCGCGGCGCCGCGGCGGGAGGATCCGGTGGGTCTAGTCGAGTCGGGCAGGATGCCCGGGCCGCTGTCGACGCTGCTCAACATGAGCCGCAAGTACTCGCTGTGGGTGTACCAGTGGGGCCTGGCCTGCTGCGCCATAGAGATGGGGGCGGCCTTCGGCTCGCCCCGCTACGACGTGATGCGCCTCGGAGTGATCCCTCTGCCGGCCAGCCCGCGGCAGGCCGACTTGGTGGTGATCTCCGGCACCGTCACCGACAAGATGGCGCCCTCGGTGCTGCGCCTCTACGAGCAGATGCCCGACCCCAAGTACGTGATCTCGATGGGTTCGTGCGCCAACTGCGGCGGTCCCTACTGGGACAGCTACTCGGTCACCAAGGGCGTCGATCAGATCATTCCGGTCGACGTGTACGTGCCCGGCTGCCCGCCCCGTCCCGAGGCCCTGCTCGAAGGCATAGTCATGTTGCAGGAGCGCATCCAGAACGAGGACATGGGCGAGCGCTGGAGGGGTGAGCCGGTTGTCGTCGCCTGACGCCGTCGTCGAGGCCGGCGCCGGCGCCGCCGACCGCCACGCAGCCGAGGTGGAGGCGCTGCCGGCCCGCCTGCGCGGCGCGCTGGGCGACGCCGTCGTCGAGTCGCACACCGACCGCGGCATGGTCTGGGTGCGCGTGGAGCGCGACGCCTGGGCCGACCTCGCCGTCCGCCTGCGCGACGGGGAGGGCTTCAAGTTCTTCAACTTCCTTTCCGCCATCGACTGGCTGCCGTCGCCGTTCGGGCGCGACATGGACAGCACCGTCGACAATGTGCTCGACCCTCCCGAGCCCAAGGAGTCCCCGGCGATGGAGACCGGCGCGGCCGGCGGCGAGACCCGCTTCCAGCTCCTGGCCCGCCTCAACGACGTGGCTTCGGGCCGCTCGGTCATCGCCAAGGCCGACCTGCCCGACGACGACCTGCGGGCCCCCAGCTGGACGGCGGTCTATCCGGGCGCCGACTGGCACGAGCGCGAGGCCTGGGAAATGTTCGGCATCACCTTCGACGGCCACCCCGGGCTGCGCCACATCTATCTCCCCGGCGAGTTCGAGGGACACCCGCTGCGCAAGGACTACCCGCTGCTGGCCCGCCGGGTCAAGCCCTGGCCCGGACTGGTCGACGTCGAGGTGATGCCCGAGACGGACGATGGGGGCGACGCCGCCGGGGAGGGAGCGGCGCCGTGACCGTCACCGAGCGCAGGCAGCTCAGCTACATCGCCGCGCAGGCCGCCGACGCCCGCGTCAACCTGGAGATCGAGACCGAGGGCATGACCCTCAACATCGGTCCCCAGCATCCGGCCACGCACGGCACGCTGCGCATAGTGGCCAAGCTCGACGGCGAGCAGGTGGTGGCAGCCGAGCCGGTCATGGGCTACATGCACCGGGGCTACGAGAAGCTGGCCGAGGTCCGCACCTACCCGCAGGTCACGACGCTGGTCAACCGCATCGACTGGCTGGGCAGCTTCGCCAACGAGGTGCCGTTCATCCTGGCCGCCGAGCGGCTCATGGAGGTGGAGGCCCCGCCCCGGGCCCAGTGGATCCGCACAATACTCTTCGAGCTGAGCCGCATCGCCAACATCACGCTGTTCCTGGGCGACATGGCGGTGCAGGTGGGGGCCATCACGCCGGTCTTCTTCGCCTTCCGCGACCGCGAGCACGTCCTCAACCAGATAGAGGCCGCCACCGGAGGGCGCTTCCATCCCAACTTCGACCGCATCGGCGGCCTCAAGGACGACCTGCCGGCCGGCTGGATCGCTGAGACCCGCGGGGCCATGCGCAAGATCCGCAACTTCTGCGACGAGATCGAGGAGCTGGTGGAGGGCAACGAGATCTTCCAGGCCCGCACCCGCGGCATCGGCGTGGTCCCGCCCGACGTCGGCCTGTCCTACGGCCTGACCGGGGCCAACATCCGGGCCTCCGGGGTGGACTGGGACGTGCGCCGCGACAGCCCGTGCGGGCTGGTCCACGACCAGGTCGATTGGAAGGTGTGGACCCATCCTGACGGCGACTCGTTCGCCCGGTTCTGGGTGCGCCTGCAGGAGACCCGGGAGGCCACCAGGATCGTCGACCAGCTGCTCGACGGGATCCCGTCGGGGCCGGTCATGGCCAAGGTGCCCGTGATCATCAAGGTTCCCGCGGGCGAGGCGTGCGTCGAGACCGAGAACCCTTTGGGCGTGATGGGCTACTACGTCGTGTCGAAGGGGGATTTGTTCCCGTTCCGGGTGAAGATCCGTTCGGCGTCGTTCTCCAACGTGTCGATAACGCCGTGGCTGCTCAAAGGCGTCTACGTGCCCGACATCATCACCATCTTGGGGAGCCTCTACTTCATCCTCGGGGACATCGACCGGTGACTGCGCCTGCGCCCCCCCCGAGCTCCGAGATAGATGCAGTCGTGCCTCTCGGAGGGCGCCTTCTGCGTCGATTCGGCGGCGGGGCCTCCGACGGAGCCGACCGGTGATCTCTGTGCTGGCCGAGCTGTCGTACTGGCAGGTCACCTCGATCCGGGTGGCGGCCGGTCTGGTGGCGGTGCTGCTGGTGGCCGGCATGCTGGTCTACGCCCACCTGTTCAAGATGGTGAGCTTCATGCAGAGCCGGCTGGGACCCATGGAGGCCGGACCGTACGGCTCGCTGCAGCTGTTGGCCGAGATCGGCAAGTTCCTCCAGAAGGAGGACATCGTCCCGGCCCGGGCCGATCGCTTCGTGTTCAAGGCGGCCCCGTTCGTGGTCCTGACCTCGACGTTCCTGCTGCTGGTGGTGCTGCCCGGCGGCCCGGACGCCTGGTTCGTCTCCACCGATCTCGGGGTCTACCTGGCCATGGCAGTCAGCTCGGTGTCGGTGATCGGGATCCTGATGGCCGGCTGGGGCTCGGCCTCGAAGTACTCGCTGATCGGCGGGCTGCGCGCCACCGGCCAGCTCATCGCCTACGAGCTGCCCCTGCTGCTGGCGGTGGTCGGGGTGGTCATCCAGGCCGAGACCATGAACCTCCAAGAGATCGTGCTGGCCCAGGCCGGCGGCGAGATCTTCGGCTGGGGAGCGATCGGCAACCCGTTCATCTTCACCCAGTTCGTCGGCTTCGCCGTCTTCATGGTCGCCATGCAGGCCGAGCTGACCCAGACCCCTTTCGACATGCCGGTGGCCGAGTCGGAGCTCGTGACCGGCTACATGACGGAGTACTCGGGGCTGCGGTTCCTGCTGTTCTTCATCGGCGAGTTCGCCACCGCGGGCGTGTTCTCGGCGATCGCGGCGGTGCTGTTCCTGGGCGGCTGGTACGTGCCGGGCCTCGACCCGGCCGACAACCTGCTCAACGTGCTGGGACCGCTGGTGCTGGTCGGCAAGGTGGTGGTCCTGACGTTCCTGGTCTTCTGGATCCGGTTCACCTTCCCGCGCTTCCGCGAGGACCAGCTGCAGCGCCTGGCCTGGAAGTTCCTGGTGCCGCTGGCGCTGGCCAACATCGTCGTCACCGGCGTGCTCAAGGTGCTCGTCTGATCGCACTCTGAGACGCCCGACGGGAACCTGTCGGCGCCCGCAGGGTCTTCTCGTCGGCGATGCCGAGTTCCCTTTTCGGGGCGAAGTGCCCGTTCTTGATGCGGTGCAGTTTGCTGTATTCGGATGTTTTTGCATGGCACAGTTGCATTCTCGGTGCGGGTCTGGTAGTGTCTGACGGGCGATTGGAGGTGCGCATATGGGCTCGATCGTGGCTGGTCCTCCCGAGGTGGACGTCGAGTATCCGGAGGGTCCGAGCGTGCCGGAGGGGGATTCGCAGACGCGGCGGCGCATGGAGCTGGTGCTGGCGTTGCGGCACTGGTACGCCGGCCGCGCCGACGTGGCGGGCGCGTGGGTGTGCTGCGACATCAACGTGTACTACAAGCGGGGCGATCCCAGGGTGGTGGTGGCTCCCGACGTCGCGGTGGCCTTCGGGGTCGATGTCGCCGCGGTGGAGAACAAGACCACCTACCGGGTGTGGGAGGCCGGGGCTGCTCCGTGCTTCGCGCTGGAGATAGCGTCGCCCACCACGGTGCGGACGGACCTGTTCGCGAAGCCGGCCAAGTACGCCGAGCTCGGGGTGCGGGAGTACTGGCGCCTCGACCCGACGGGCGGGGACCTGCTGGACCCGCCTCTTCAGGGCGAGCGGCGCCGGTCCGGCCGTTGGGCGCCGATCGCGGTGACGGCCGACGGCGGGGACGGTCTGCGGGCTCGCAGCGACGTGCTGGGCCTGGACCTGTGCTGGAGGCCTCCCAAGCTGCGGCTGTGGGACATAGCGGCGCAAGCCTGGCTTCCCGACCCCGACGACCTCGCCGCCCGGGCGTCCGCCGCGGAGGCAGAGTTGGCCAGGTTGCGGGCCGGCCTCCGCCCCCCGCCTTGAGCCGTCACTCGGGAACGATCGTCGTCTCCGGCCCGGCACCGGCACCGGACCCGACAGGCTGCTCTCCGCACGGGTGACACAGCCACCCTCCCAATCGAGGCGTCGCGTCAATGGTGCGACTCGCGACGCAGTACGTGAAGATCTCAGGGATCGGGCGGTTCAACAAGCGTGGCGGCTGGACCACTGTCACGGTTGACAGCATCCATAGCACGAGACCTTGGGACAAGCCTTTACATCTGGGATCGCTCATGGGGAATCAGAGGGTCGAGCGTTCGACCTCGAGTCAGTAGTGACCACTGAAGAACCTTTCGGTGTAAGGGTCTTCTCGTCGGCGATGCCGAGTTCCCTTTTCGGGGCGAAGTGCCCGTTCTTGATGCGGTGCAGTTTGCTGTATTCGGATGTTTTTGCATGGCACAGTTGCATTCTCGGTGCGGGTCTGGTAGTGTCTGACGGGCGATTGGAGGTGCGCATATGGGCTCGATCGTGGCTGGTCCTCCCGAGGTGGACGTCGAGTATCCGGAGGGTCCGAGCGTGCCGGAGGGGGATTCGCAGACGCGGCGGCGCATGGAGCTGGTGCTGGCGTTGCGGCACTGGTACGCCGGCCGTGCCGACGTGGCGGGCGCGTGGGTGTGCTGCGACATCAACGTGTACTACAAGCGGGGCGATCCCAGGGTGGTGGTGGCTCCTGACGTCGCGGTGGCCTTCGGGGTCGATGTCGCCGCGGTGGAGAACAAGACCACCTACCGGGTGTGGGAGGCCGGGGCTGCTCCGTGCTTCGCGCTGGAGATAGCGTCGCCCACCACGGTGCGGACGGACCTGTTCGCGAAGCCGGCCAAGTACGCCGAGCTCGGGGTGCGGGAGTACTGGCGCCTCGACCCGACGGGCGGGGACCTGCTGGACCCGCCTCTTCAGGGCGAGCGGCGCCGGTCCGGCCGTTGGGCGCCGATCGCGGTGACGGCCGACGGCGGGGACGGTCTGCGGGCTCGCAGCGACGTGCTGGGCCTGGACCTGTGCTGGAGGCCTCCCAAGCTGCGGCTGTGGGACATAGCGGCGCAAGCCTGGCTTCCCGACCCCGACGACCTCGCCGCCCAAGCGGCCCGGGCGTCCGCCGCCGAGGCCCGGGCGTCCGCCGCTGAGGCAGAGTTGGCCAGGCTGCGGGCCGGCCTCCGCCCCCCGCCTTGAGCCGTCACTCGGGAACGATCGTCGTATCCGGGCGTACTCCCCCACGATCGAGTCGCCGGTGTCCCACTTGAGCCGTCACTCGGGAACGATCGTCGTCTCCGGCCCGGCACCGGCACCGGACCCGACAGGCTGCTCTCCGCACGGGTGACACAGCTGCCCCTTCTACGTTGTTGAGCGGTCCCGGCGTGGCAGTAGCCGAGTATGTGCCTGCTGGGGCGGGATCGGCCGTACCGGGACGGTGGTCAGCTGCTGGCTGGTCTGCCACGGGCTCTCGTCGATGGCGCTGTAGGCGGTGATGCCGCGCTCCCAGTCCACTTCGGCCACATGGTCGAAGGCCCTGCTGTCGCTGCGGTCCACCATCATCGACGTCACCGCACCGACCCACGACGGCTGAGTCGGGATGGTCCACGACAAGGTCACCTGCCCCTCGTCGCCCACCGACGCCGACACGTCCCCCGGCGCCATCGGAGGCCCGGACTGCGTAGACACCGCGACCGTCTCGGAATACGCGTCGCCGTCCGTTCCTTCGTCGAACTCCCCGTCAGCGGGCACCGCGCGGTGCGTAGCAGCACTGAATCTACGCGCCCGTCCATGCCTTCCCGCAAGCGTTGCGGCGCCCAGCGGGCGACCGCCGGGCTGACATGTGAATCTACGCGCCCGTCCACGCATTCCGCCGGTGCGCCCGCTGGGCCGGATCGCCCGTTCGAGCGGCTCCGGGTGCGGGTCGCCGGTGTCGTGGACCGGGACCGGAGGATCGGTAGGCTTGCGGCCCGTGTCGGGATTCCACAGGGTCTGCGCGTTCGGCGGCGTCTCGGTGACCGGCGCACTGGCGCTCCCGCAGATCGAAGGGGTCTGGCCGTGAGTCTCGTTCCCGGACTGGCCAAGGGGTTGAAGGTCACCGGGACGACGGTGGTGCGCACGGTGTTCCCGAAGCGCGGCGTGCGCACGCTGGTGCCCGCTCCGTCCAAGGGCGCGGCCACGGTGCAGTACCCCCACGTCAAGGAGGCGCCGCCCGCCCGGGCGCGGGGCGTGATCGCCCTGCACGAGGGCAACTGCACCGCCTGCATGCTGTGCGCCCGCGAGTGCCCGGACTGGTGCATCTACATCGAGGGCCACAAGGAGAAGGCGCCGCCGCGCCGTGCCGGCGGCAAGCCCCGCCAGGTCAACGTCCTCGACCGCTTCGACATCGACTACGCGCTGTGCATGTTCTGCGGCATCTGCGTGGAGGTGTGCCCCTTCGAGGCGTTGTTCTGGAGCCCGGAGTACGAGTTCTCCGAGCCCCGCATCGCCGACCTGCTCCACGACATGTCGCGCCTGTCGGAGTGGATGGAGACCGTGCCCGAGTTCGAGGACTACGAGCCGGGGTCGGTGGCCAAGAAGCTGAAGGTGCCTCCGACGTGAGCGTCGCGCCTGCCCGCGGCTCGCGCGCTGCCGAGGTGCCGCCGACGTGACGCCGGCGGGCGTGCTCGCCGCGGCGGCCTCGGACGGCGGCCTGTTCGTCGCGCAGAACGTGTTCTTCGGTGTGATCGCGCTGGTGATGGTCGCCTCCGCGGTCCGGTGCGTGACCACCCGCAACGTCGTGCATGCCGCGCTGTGGCTGGTGCTGGTGCTGGCCGGCGCGGCCGCTCAGTTCATCCTGCTGGGCTCGGAGTTCGTGGCCGTCACCCAGGTGCTCGTCTACATCGGCGCCATCGTCGTGCTGTTCCTGTTCGGGATCATGCTCACCAGGGCCTCCATGGGCGACGACGACTCGGTGGCGGGCGAGAAGCGGCTCATGGCCGCCCTGGTGGCGGTGCTGCTGGCCGTGGTCATGGGCGTAGCTCTGCTCGACAGCTACTCCGACACCCGGGTGGTGATCGACGAGCCCCAGCGCTACGCAGCGGTGTCCGACGCCATCTTCAGCCAGTACATCGTGGCCTTCGAGGCTGTGTCGGTGCTGCTGCTGGCCGCCCTGATCGGCGCCATCGTCGTGGCCCGCAAAGAGTAGGACCGGCCGTGGACCTCGCCCCTGCCTGTTCTCATCGCGGCAACATGTCGTCAGCCGCCAAGTCCGCCACGAGCACGGCTGTGAACCTCGATCCCGCCCGTTCTCATAGCGGTCTCCGGTGCATGCCGCCGGTCCCCGCGACGAGAATGTCCGGCGGCGCTCAGGGGAAGGGCGTCCGGCTGTGATCCTCAACCAGTTCCTGCTGCTGGCCGCGGTCCTGTTCTGCATCGGCGTGTACGGTGTGCTGGCCCGGCGCAACGGGATCATGGTCCTGATGTCTGTGGAGATCATCCTCAACTCGGTGAACATCAACCTGGTGGCGTTCGGTGCCTTCCGCGACCATGTGGCCGGCGAGGTGTTCGCCCTGTTCGTGATAGCGGTGGCCGCTGCCGAGGTGGGCATCGGCCTGGCCATCGTCCTGCTCATCTACCGCAACCGACGAAGCATCGACCTCACCGAGGCCGATCTGCTCAAGGGCTAGAGGCCGAGCGGGTAGGAGGCGATACGTGAACATGCTGGCGAAGCACTCAGCGAGGCCGCGGCCCGAGCGGCCCTCAGGTCGCAGCGAACAAGAGCGGGGAACACCACGCCGCACCGCGAGGCGGCGTCGCCTGCCCGCGCGTGTTCTGAGGGCCGAGGGACCGTGAACATGCTCGCCGCCGCCGAGGAGGCCGTCGCCCACGGGCCCAGCTCCGTCGACAGCGTCGGCTTCTTCCTCGACTTCGCCTGGCTGGTGCCGCTGCTGCCGGCCCTGTCGTTCGCGGGCATCCTGCTGTTCGGCAAGCGCATGCGGCGCAAGGGCTCCGAACTCGGCATCGCGGCGGTGGCCGGCTCGTTCGTGCTGTCGGTGGGGGCGGCCGTCACCTGGATCGGCCATCGCGACGAGGCCCACGAGGGCGTCGCGGCCGTGCACCGCACGGTGGGCTGGCTGCACTGGGGAGGCATCGAGCACGACGCTGGCATCCTGCTCGACGGCCTGTCGGTGATGATGCTGTTCGTGGTGACCGCGGTGTCGCTGCTGGTGCATGTCTACAGCACCGACTACGTGTCCGGCGACGCCCGCTACACCCACTTCTTCGCCTTCTTGAGCCTGTTCACCGCGGCGATGCTGTTCTTCGTCCTCAGCGACAACCTGCTGCAGATGATCGTCGGCTGGGAGCTGGTCGGCGTGTGCTCGTTCGTGCTGATCGGGCACTGGTGGGAGGACAAGGCCAACTCCGACGCCGCCCTCAAGGCCTTCTTCACCAACCGGGTCGGCGACGTCGGGCTGCTGGTGGGCGTGTCGATCCTGTTCTTCGCCGCGGGCCGCACCTTCGACACCCTGACCCTGTCCGAGCGCATCAATGCGGGCGAGGTGAGCCACACCGCCCTGGCAGTGGCGTCGCTGTGCCTGCTGGCCGCGGTGATGTCCAAGTCGGGCCAGTTCATTCTGCACACCTGGCTGCCCGACGCCATGGCCGGGCCCACGCCGGTGTCGGCGCTGATCCACGCTGCCACCATGGTGGTGGCCGGGATCTTCATGGTGGCCCGCCTCTACCCGGTGTTCTGGGAGGGGATGTCGATCGCCGGATCGAGCATCAACGTGCTGGCGGTGGTCGGGGCGGCCACGCTGCTGTTCGGCGGGTTGCTGGCCTTCACCCAGAACGACATCAAGAAGGTGCTGGCCTACTCCACCGTCAGCCAGCTCGGCTACATGGTGATGGCCCTGGGCGTGGGGGCGTGGACCGCGGCCATGTTCCACCTGTTCACCCACGCCTTCTTCAAGGCGTGCCTGTTCCTGGGGTCGGGCTCGGTGAGCCACGCGGTGCACAGCTTCGACATGAAGACCGACATGGGCGGGCTCCGCAAGGTCATGCCCCACACCTACCGCACGTTCCTGGTGGCCACGGTGGCCCTGATGGGACTGCCCCCGCTGGCCGGCTTCTGGTCCAAGGACGAGATCCTGGCCGGCACCGGCGGCTGGGGCCTGTTCGGCGGCACCCACGGCAACGGCAGCTACACCCTGATGCTGGTGATGGGCATGGTGGGCGCGGCGGTGACCGCGGCCTACATGACCAGGGTCGTGTACCTCACCTTCTTCGGCGCCTACCGGGGCCACGGCCATCCCCATGAGTCGGGGCCCCGCATCCTGGTGCCGCTGTACGTGCTGGCGTTCTTCGCGGTGGTTGCCGGGCTGTTCAACATGCCCAAGGGCTTCCAGCTGTGGCCCGAGGCGTGGCAGGAGCGCTTCGGCCACTACGTCGAGCCGGTGGCCTCCTATTTCCCGGCCATCGGCCACGCCAAGCCGAGCTGGTCGCTGGCCGCCGTGTCGGTGCTGGTGGCCCTGATCGGCGCCGGCCTGGCCTGGCGCTACTACTTCAAGGTCATGCACCAGCGCTCGGAGGCCGCGGGGAGGCAGCTGACCGAGATCGACGACGGGCCGGTGTCGCGGGGCGGGCTGCCCCGGGCGGTTCACACCGCGCTGGTCAACAAGTACTACTTCGACCACCTCTACACCGGCGTGATCGTCAAGGCGGTGAAGGGTCCGCTGGCCAAGGCTGCCTACTGGTCGAACCAGCGGGTCATCGACGGCGTCGTCAACGAGGCCGGTCGCCAGTCGGTGGCCGCGGGCCGCGCCGTGTACGACCACATCGACCAGACCCTCATCGACAGGGTCGTCGTCGACGGCTCGGGCCGGGCCTCCGACAGCGCCGGCGAGAGCCTCAGAGGCATGCAGACCGGCAAGGTCCAGCAGTACGCCGCCATCCTGTTCGCCGCCGCCGCCATCCTGGCCGGCGTGTTCATCCTGGTGCTGTCGCTGTGACCCGTGTCATCGCTGCGGCGACGACTGGGATCCTCCTGGCCGTGTTCATGGCGGTGGCGCGTCCATCATCGTGCGATGAGTTCGTGCGGATCATGCGGACGGGCAAGGTCGGCAAGTGCGTCACTGTCCTGTTCTCCATCGTGCTCGCCGGCACCGCCGCCGTGCTCGTCGGCCTGCCCATCCTCGTGCTGTCCCAGTAGCCCTCGCAGAACCAAAAGGACCTAGGACCAACCATGACCGACTTTCTCAACGATTGGGGCCTGACTCTGGTCACCTTCGTCCCCTTGGCCGGGGCGCTGGTGATAATGGCGGTCCCGGCCGCCGAGGAGAAGCTCCTCAAGCAGTTGGCCCTGCTGTCGTCGCTGCTGGCGACGGCGATCGGCGGGCTGCTGCTGATCGACTTCGACTACGGCGACGCCGGCGCCCTGCAGTACGGGATCGACGCCCGCTGGATCGAGGTGATCAACAGCCGTTACATCCTCGGCCTTGACGGCATCTCGCTGCCGCTGCTGGCCCTCACGCTGGTGGTGGTGCCGCTGTGCGTCGTCTACTCGTGGGACCACATACCCGAACCGGGCAACCCCAAGGCGTTCCTCGTCCTCATGCTCATCCTCGAGACGGGCATGGTAGGCACGTTCGTGGCCCAGGACCTGATCCTGTTCTTCGTTTTCTTCGAGGTCGTGCTGCTGCCCATGTTCTTCATGATCGCGGTGTGGGGCGGCCCCAACCGGCGCTACGCGTCGATCAAGTTCTTCCTGTTCACGCTGTTCGGCTCGGCGCTGATGCTGCTGTCGTTCCTGGCACTGTTCTTCCTGTCGACCGACCCGGCCACCGGCGAGTCGCTGCGCACCTTCGACATGCGGGTCCTGTCCGACGTGGCCGGCGCGGGCATCCTGGGCGCGACCCAGATCTGGATCTTCGCGGGCATGTTCATCGGCTTCGGGGTGAAGGTGCCCATGTTCCCGTTCCACACCTGGCTGCCCGACGCCCACACCGAGGCGCCCACGGTGGGCTCGGTGATCCTGGCCGCGGTCCTGTTGAAGCTCGGCACCTACGGGTTCGTGCGCATCGCGGTGCCGATGCTGCCCGAGGGCGCCGAGGCGTGGGCCCCGTGGATCGGCCTGCTGGCTGTGATCGGCATCATCTACGGCGCGCTGGGATGCCTGGCCCAGACCGACATGAAGCGCCTGATCGCCTTCTCGTCGGTGGCCCACATGGGCTTCGTGATGCTGGGCATCGCCACCCTCACCGACTTCGGGATCAACGCCGCCATCTTCGGGATGGTCGCCCACGGGATCATCACCGGGATGCTGTTCTTCCTGGCCGGCTCGGTGAAGGAGCGCTACCACACCCTCGAGATCCGCCGGCTCGGCGGGATGCTGGTGCAGGCGCCCCGCATGGGCTGGATCCTGGGGTTCTGCTCGATGGCTTCGCTGGGTCTGCCCGGCCTGGCCGGCTTCTGGGGCGAGTTCCCCGCCATTCTGTCGGCCTACTCGCCCGCCGAGGGCCTGCCGGTCGAGACGTTCCGGATCTACATGGTGGTGGCAGCGGTGGGGACCGTGCTGGCCGCGGGCTACTTGCTGTGGCTGCTGCAGCGCACCGCCATGGGCACGCCGTCCGAGGAGTTCGCCGACAGCGACGAGATCGTCGACGTGACCCGCACCGAGTGGATCGCCTGGGCGCCCCTGCTGGCCGGGATCCTGCTGTTCGGCGTTGTGCCGGGACTGATCTTCGATGTGACTGATCCGGCAGTGGCCGGCCTGCTGGCGACCGGGGGCTGACCAGCGATGCATGCCGCCCTGCCCCCCACCTTCGTCGCACCCGCGAATCGGCAGCCGTGGGGTCCGTTCTGGGCGTCGACGACTGCCAGTGCGCCGGCCGGCCGTGTCGAGGCTGAGCGCTGATGCTCGGCTCGGTCCTGACCCTGGCTTTCGAGCGGCCCGCGATCGACTGGCACGCGATCTCGCCGGAGCTGACCCTGCTCGGGTTCGGGGCGCTGCTCACCTTGGTCGACATTGTGTGGCTGGAGCGTGGGCGGGCGGTGGTGTCGGCGCTGGCTTCGTTCGGGCTGCTGGCCTCGATGGTGCCGGTGCTGACCCTGGCGACCGACGGCGCCGACCGCTCCACGTTCTGGGGCGCGTACGTGGTCGACGACTATTCGCTGGTGATGAAGGCCGTGTTCCTGCTGGCCGGGTATGTGGTGGTGCTGCTGTCCACCAACTACATCGCCGAGGGGGACTACTGGGAGAGCGAGTACTACCAGATGCTGCTGTCGGCGGTTCTGGGCATGGTGGTGATGGCGTCGGCCCGCGACCTGGTCACGATCTTCGTGGCTTTGGAGCTGCTGTCGATCCCCGCCTACCTGATGGCCACTTGGCGCAAGCGGGACCTGCGCAGCAACGAGGCCGGCCTCAAGTACTACCTGATGGGGGTGTTCGCCTCCGCGGTGCTGCTCTACGGCATGTCGCTGCTGTACGGGGCGGCCGGCTCCACTATGCTGGTAGACATCGACGCGGCCGTCTCCAGGGACGGCGCGCCGCTGGCGGTGGTGACGCTGGGCGTGATCTTCGTAGTGGCCGGGTTCGGTTTCAAGGTGTCGGCGTTCCCGTTCCACACCTGGGCGCCCGACACCTACGAGGGCGCGCCCACGCCGGTGGCAGCGTTCTTGTCGGTGGCGTCGAAGGCGGCCGGGTTCGTGGCTCTGCTCTCACTGGTTTTCGTGGGCTTCTGGGGGCGGGCCGACGTGTACCAGCCGCTGATGTGGGCGCTGGCCGCGGCGTCGATGTTCGGCGGGAACCTGATGGCGTTGCGCCAGACGAACCTGGTGCGCCTGCTGGCGTACTCGGGGGTGGCCCAGGCCGGCTACATGCTGGCCCCGCTGGCGGTGGCGGGGGAGTCGCTGGCCACTGCCGACGACGCCTTGTCGTCGGTGGTGACCTATCTGGCCATCTACGCAGCCATGAACCTGGGGGCGTTCGCGGTGGTCATCGCGGTGGCCCGCCGCACCGCCTCGGCAGAGATCGACACCTACCGGGGCCTGTTCCGCTACTCGCCGGGCCTGGCCGTGGCCATGACGATCTTCCTGATGGCCCTGGCCGGCATTCCACCGCTCGGCGGCTGGTTCGCCAAGTTCGAGATAGTTCTGGCACTGATCTCGCCGGGCACGGCCTGGGGGGTGGCCCTCGGCGTGGTCGTGGCAGTCAACTCGGTGATTGCCCTCTACTACTACGCGCGCATCGCGAGCCACATGTGGGCCGAGGCACCGCCCGAGTCCGCAGACTTCGACACAACCACCTCGATCGAGACCCCCACCTCAGTGACAGCCGCCCTGGTGTTGACGGGTGCGGCCACCCTGGCATTCGGCATCCTCCCCCAATGGGTGGGCCACTTCACCGACGTGACCCTGGTAGCCACCCTCGCCGGCTGACGTGTTGGGTCGAGCGGCAAATGCCATGAATGTGTCAGTCAGGTGCGATCGGTGAGGGTTGGGAAGAATGAGACTCATAGTTGATGACAGTGCCGTTCTGGATTGGCCAGACGACACCGCGGTGCGTGACGCACTCCGTCGCTTAGCTGACGACCGGGAAAATGTCCCCTTCGTCTTCTGGTAGACGGGCCTGACCCAGAGCGCAGTGAGTACTTCATCCAGACCGCCGGGAGTGGCGCGGACGGTTTCGTCTTGGAATACCGAGAAGGTTCCTGGGATCAGCACTATCAATGTGACACTGTCTCACTTGGCCAGAGAGGCTGTAGGGAACTCACGAGTGCGTTCATCAACTATCTCCACGGCAACAACGACTGGAAGGCCCGCTTCAAGAGGGAGCCGCTCTCGTGCTGATACGGCGACTCGGGGCGCGGAACACTTCGCTCGCGCCGGTCGTAAGCGAATCTGGCCAGCGGCTCCGAGCTTTCTCCCGATGAGCGCGCCATCGCGAACACTCTGACGCTCGGTGTTCGCATAGCTACCAGACCGACGAGAAGCAACCGGGCCGCGGGCGGTGTCGCAGTGGTCTCCTATACTCGGGCATCGGGCGAGGAAGGAGTGACGCTGGTGGTCTTGGCTGAGGCGGGGGCGACGAGCGGGGTGGACGAGCTTCTACGGCTTGCGGACGCTCTGAACGCGGAACTGGAGGCAAGCAACGGCCGAGGCGAGCGGTCGGTGCGGGGGCAGTTCGCCACCCCGTCGGAAGCTGCCCGGACCATGGCCAGCCTCGTGGAGCCAGCCGGCCGCGTCCTCAAGGTCGTAGATCCTGGTGCTGGGGCGGGCACGTTGATGATGGCTCTTGTGGCGATGGTTGTGGAGCGCGGCTCTGTGGAACAGCTGTCGGTAGATCTGGTGGAGACGGACCCCAAGGCTCTGGAGCTATTGGAGACGGCCGTACGAGGGGCACACCTCGTGGCAGAGGCACACGGGTTGAGGCTCACGACGCGGATCGTTGACCGCGACTTCTGCGATGCGTCCCGGTGGGCCGGAACCGACCGGTTCGATGCTGCGATCTTGAATCCGCCCTACATGAAGCTGGGCGCGTCCGACGATTGCCGACGCATGGTCCGACGTCGCCACGGCGTCGATTGCCCGAACCTGTACGCGGCGTTCCTGGCGGTGGCGGAGGAGTTGCTGCGCGACGGCGGGCAGTTGGTCGCCATCACGCCGAGGTCGTTCGCCAACGGCTTGTACTTCACGAACTTCCGCCGCCATCTCACGGACAAGGCCTCCTTTCGTCATGTGATCCTCTTCGATCGCCGCGACAGGGTGTTCCAGTCTTCGTCGGTGCTGCAAGAGACCGTGATCTTCTCGATGCGCAAGTCGGCTCCCGAACCAGGCGATCTCGTCAGAGTCGAGACCCGGCCCGATCACGTGTCTGGACCGCACGAGGTTCATGACGTGCCCCACCACAACATCGTTCTGCCCCATGATCCCGGCCGGTTCATCAATCTGCCCGGCAGTCCCGACGTGATGTGTGCCGCGGAGCGAATAGCGGCCTTGCCGGCCGACCTCCAGTCGCTGGGGCTGGCTGTCTCGACCGGGCCGGTCGTCGACTTCCGGTGCCGGGAGTACCTCACCGCAGCGCAGGCAGAGGGTTCGGTCCCGTTGATCTATCCGGTGAACCTGAAGCAGGCCCGGGTGGAGTGGCCTCTGGAGGCTCGCAAGCCACAGGGCTTCACGGTTGCGCCTCAAACCCGACGGTGGCTGTTCCCGAACGGGATCTACGTGCTCATCAAGCGCTTCACAGCCAAGGAGGAGAGCCAGCGCGTCGTGGCCTGCCTCTACGACCCTGTCGACGGGTACGACCATGTGGCCTTTGAGAACCACGTGAACGTCATTCATCGCGACCATGGGCCTCTCCGCAGGTCTGAGGCGGAGAGCCTGGCGGACTTCCTCAACAGCGACTTGGTCGACACCTATTTCCGCATGTTCAGCGGTAGCACCCAGGTGAATGCCACCGACCTGCGTCGCCTCCGGTTCCCGGAACTGTGCGAATCACACCACTCGACGCTGTTCGACGCAAAGGAACCGTGCCTCACGGGCCGCGAGATCCGCGAGGGCAGGCCGCTGTCATGAGCAGTTCAGCATCGGTAAGCGAATGCCGGTGGCTTCTTCGGAACATGGGCTTCGATCGCGAGCGATACAACGAGCGCTCGGCGCTGGTGCTGTTGGCGCTTCTTGGTCTCAAGCCCAACGACCCGTTTGCGAAGCTCAAGCCGCTCCGCCATACCGAGCAACTATGGAAGAGCCGAGGCCTCAACGTCAGGTCGACTCTGTGGGACGGCCCACGTGGCGGTGCCGCGTTCACGGTTGCCTGCCTCACGCTGCTTGCCAAGGCCGAGAGGCCAGTGTGGCCATGGAACTACGCGAACCACGGCCTGCTAGCTGAGGCATTCCCGGCTTGTCAGCTACACCAGTGGACGTTGCCCTATAGCGGTTATGCGAGTTCGTACCCGTCCCCTGAACGCGAAGCCATTCTTGAGCGAATCTCGTCGCGGATCGAGATACCGGACCGCCTGGGTGAGCGCTGTCGATGCAGCGCTGATGCGCTGGACGCTGTGCTGTGCCTGTTCGCTGCCAAGGCCGCGGCGGAGGATCGAGCGACGGTTGGCGATCAAGCGGCGACGGCTGCTGAGGGATGGATCGCCGTTGATTCGGATTGAAACAGAGCGACGAAGCCATTGCCGTGCCACCAGCCCGACGGGTGTCGCGGGCCTCAGGTGTGTCGGGAAGCGGATGAGGCGGCTGGATCTCGCCTCGGACTACCACTCGGGCGTCGTGCGGGCGGCGAGGCGGGTAGCCGACTCGATCAGCGCAGGATCTTCGGGCTGGTGCTGGTACGCGTCGGCTAGGTGCCGGTCCGCGTCCGGCCGCTCATCGGTGTCGATCACCGCCCGACCTCCCTCGACTGGGACGCCATCGAGCTTTGGTCCGTACCGTTGCTGTGCGGCCTGCTTGCTCACGTCGAGCATCACACCTATCTCGGACCAGGTGTGGCCCGACCGGCGAGCCTCGCAGACTGCATCGAGGATGGCAGCCTCGATCTCCTTACACAGGTCGGTCAACCTCGTGATCGTTTGTAGAGCCCGAGTGTCGGAGGGCTCCAAGTCGGCCGGTTGCACGCTGTCAGCCCACGCCTCGAAGGCTTCGGCTTGCTCGTCCCACCAACTCTCCGGTACGCGGTCGTGCCGCGGTGTCAAGTCGTCGTTCACGTCCTCACGTCCTTGGCCGGAACTGGGTCCGGGCGGGCATTGCATGCACAATGCGGGCCCTATCATCACGGGTGACAACTCCGATCTCAAGGAGTTCGCCAGTTGTTGACGGGCCGACGAACATCTTGAAGCCGCGCTCATCTTGTGGGAAGGCTTGCAGGTGGTGTCGTAGTGCGTGCTGCATGTCTTCGATGGGCACTCCGTGCTTGTGCACACTGGCCGTGGCTTCCATTGAGGAGTCTGCTAGCACGGTAGCCGACTGTCAACATTTATTGACAATCGGCTCGGTTGGGTCTAGGGGTGTCCGTGCAAGGGGCCTTCTTCAGTACGACATGATATGAAAACAGTAATATACTACAGAATGGAGCAGAGCATGATGCGATCTATCTTCAGAACGCGCAGTGAATGACCTTCAGAACGCGCTATTGCTGATCCGAGGAGCCTGTCTGGCCGGGCCTAGGGGGTGACGGCCCTAGCGTTGGAACCGTGGCTGATTCCGTCTCGCTGCCTGCGGCGGGCAAGTACGGCGATGGCGTCCGAGCGCCGCTCGTCAAGCGGATTGCTCGTCGGATCGGGGATCGGGGGCCGATGCCGGTGTCGAAGTATGTGGAGGCCTGCCTGTACGACGCAGACGGCGGGTTCTACATGCGGCTTGGTGGCGGGCGGGCCGGGGGGCGCTTGGGACACTTCCTGACTGCGCCGGAGGTGGGACCGCTGTTCGGTGCGGTGGTGGCCCGGGCGCTGGATGCATGGTGGGCTGAGCTGGGTGAGCCCGAGCGGTTCACGGTGATCGACTGGGGGGCGGGGCCGGGCACGCTGGCTCGCTCGATCCTGGCTGCCGAGCCGGGCTGCGTGACTGCCGGAGCGCTGCAGCTGGTGCTGGTGGAGTTGTCGCCGGCGCAGCGGGCCCTGCATCCGGAGCATCCGTTGGTGGAGAGCGTGGCACATGTGTCGGACGCGCTGCCTCAGGGCGCGTCTGCGGGAGTGGTCGTGGCCAACGAGCTGCTTGACAACCTGCCCTTCGACGTGGTTCGCCGCAAGGCCGGCGGCTGGGAAGAACTGCGGGTCACCGTCGAGGACGGCGCAAGCAGTCGCTTCTCGCTGGTCGCGATACCCGCGTCCTCGGAGCTCGTCACTGGCTTGCCGGAGGTCTCCGCGGGGGTGAGGGCGCCGGTTCAGCGAGCCGCTCGCATTTGGGTGGCACAGGCCCGCCGGGTGATCGGGAGGGGCCGCGTCGTCGCTTTCGACTACGGAGCGGTCACCGGCGTGCTGGCCGAGCGGGCGAGCCGGTCCGATGACCCTGCGGCCGGACTGGGGTGGCTGCGCACTCATCGCAGCCATCATGACGGCTCATGGTGGCTGGCCGATCCAGGGTCGTGCGACATCACCGCCGACGTGGCTCTTGACCAGGTGCAGGCCGATCACCGCGCCGAGGTATGCACCCAGGCCGAGTTCTTGCGAGCCAACGGCATCGACGAACTAGTCGCCGGGGGCCGGGCAGCCTGGGTCGAGCGGGCCGGCGCCGGCGACCTCGACGCACTGAAGGCCCGCAGCCGAGCCCGCGAGGCCGAGGCCCTGCTAGACCCGGCCGGCATGGGCGCCTTCAGCGTTCTCGTCTGGTCCGTTGATTGACGCCGCCATCTTCAGCGCGGGCAGCGACCGTATGGTGGCGCCTTCAGCGTTCTCGTCTGGTCCGTTGATTGACGCCGCCATCTTCAGCGCGGGCAGCGACCGTATGGTGGCGCCTTCAGCGTTCTCGTCTGGTCCGTTGATTGACGCCGCCATCTTCAGCGCGGGCAGCGACCGTATGGTGGCGCCTTCAGCGTTCTCGTCTGGTCCGTTGATTGACAGCCCGACGCGGGCTGGCGGCTTGCTCGGCTGACACAGCTCCCGGCCTCGGCCCCTCGGATAGGTCTCCAGCCTTCACGGCCATGTCTCGCTGGGCTCGGGCCTGTCCCCGCCACATCATGGAGATCTACGATCGGTCTCCAGCCTTCACGGTCATGTCTCGCTGGTGGGGGGGCGGTCGAGCAGCGCCCGGTAGGCCGCGGCGGCGGGACGGCCGTCCTCGACGACGGCTCGCACCTCCTCGGTGATCGGCATGTCGACACCCCTGGATCGGGCCAGCGCGGCAACCACCGGCGTGGACTTGACTCCCTCGGCCACCTGGTCCATGGACGCCACGATCTCGTTGATCGCCTCGCCTCGGCCCAGACGCTCGCCCACCTGGCGGTTGCGGCTCCGAGGGCTGACGCAGGTGGCGACGATGTCGCCGATCCCGGCCAGGCCCGCGAAGGTGGCCGGGTCGCCGCCGAGGGCCACTCCCAGGCGGGTCACCTCGGCGAGGCCCCGTGTGACGAGCGCGGCCCGGGTGTTGTCGCCGGCTTCGAGGCCGTCGGCGATGCCGGCGGCCATAGCGATCACGTTCTTTGTGGCACCGGCGATCTCGGCGCCCACGACGTCGGTGTTGGTGTACACCCGGAAGTCGCCGGCGCAGAACACGTCACGCAACCGCTCGGCCAACGGGGCGTCGGCGGGCGCCATGGCCAGTACGGCCGCCGCGGCCCGGCCGGCGAGGATCTCCTCGGCCAGGTTCGGCCCGGTCAGCACCCCGGCCGGGCGCCCGGGCAGCTCGCTCGCCAGCACTTCGGTCATCCGTCTGCGGGTTCGCTCCTCCAGGCCCTTGGCGAGCGACACGAACGGCGTGCCGCTGCCCACATGCGGGCGCAGCAGCCGCAGCGTGTCGCGGAACCCGTGGGAGGGTACGGCCACTACCACCGCGTCGGCGCCGCGAACCGCGTCCCCGATGTCGGCGGTGGCTCGCAGCCTGGGGTGCAGCGTCCGGCCGGGCAGGTAGCGGGGATTCTCCCCGGTCGAGTTGACGGCGACAGCGACCGCGGGATCGCGGGCATAAAGCACGGTGGAGGCATTGTGGGCGCAAAGATGTGCGACAGTGGTCCCCCACGACCCTGCGCCGATCACCCCGACCTTGAGGTTCACAGCCGCAACCGTAGAGGCTGAGCGCGCCGGTAGCGAGCCAGGTTCGCATTCCGGCCACTGCATCCCGGCAATCCGCGCGTCGGCAAGACAAAGAGCGCGCCGGTAGCGAGCCAGGTTCGCATTCCGACTCTCCGGCCGGATCTGTCAGGGGCCCGTGCGCCCGGCAACTCCGTCGAAGCTTCCAGGGGCTGTGCGCCCGGGGAGCGACTCGTGAGAATCCTGGCTCTGGCCCGGGCGAGGCCGCGACCCGAGCCGCTTGTGAGTGCCGCGGACAAGGGCGGGAGCGCGAGTGGAATCGACGTGTCCGGATGGGCTCTTGCCCGTTCGCGCCCGCCCGTAGACTCGCTCCTAGGCCGAGCTGGCAGGGAGTGCTTCATGAGTACCGATTCGGAGGCGCCCGGTGGTATCGCTGACTGTTTCTGAGGAGCCTGCCACGGCTGTGGTCGTGCCGGTCCGCTCCTTCGAGGGCGCCCTGTCGCGGCTGGAGCACGTCCTCGGCCGTGCCGGCTGCCGCGACCTGATGCGCCGGATGGCGAGCCGGGTGGTGGCCGCGGCCGGCGGCCTGCCGGTCCATGTGGCCACCGACGACGCCGAGGTGGCGGCCTGGGCTGCGGGCCTTGGAGCGGAAGTGGTGGCGGCGGGCCGGCCAGGCCTGAACATCGCGGTGTCGGCGGCTGTGGACCGGCTCGCCGCGGCCGGTGTGGAGCGGGCGGTGGTCGCCCACGCCGACCTGGCGCTGGCCCGGACGTTGCGACCGGCGACGGGCCCGGGACTGGTGATCGTGCCCGACGGGCGCCGCGACGGATCCAACGTGGTTTGCGTCCCGACCGCCTGCGGGTTCCGCTTCTCCTACGGGCCTCGCTCTTTCGCTCGCCACCTGTTCGAAGCCGAGCGGCTTCAGTTGGCCGTGACCGTGGTTCAAGACGATGCCCTGGCGTCCGACATCGACCGTCCCGAAGACCTGCTGGCCCTCCCCGCGCAGGACCGGCTCGTTCTTGGACTCGACCAACTTGCGGCGGGCGCCTCCGAGGCAGCGGCCGCCAACGTCCGCACCGGCGACCACCGCCCTCAAGCCGCCCCGACGCGCCCGAGCATCCCCGAGCCGGCCGCCGCCAATGTCCGCACCGGTGCCCGCGGCCGCCGGTTCAGCCCGGCGGAGCAATGACCACCGTCGATGTGGCGGTGCCGTCCCGGGCACTCGCGGTGGGGGCGCACCCCGACGACATCGAGTTCGGCTGCGGGGCGACGCTGGCAAAATGGGCGGAGGCCGGCTGCGAGGCGAGCCTGCTGGTATGCACCGACGGCTCGAAGGGTGCCTGGGACGCGGGCGCCGACACAGCGGCCTTGGTGGCCCGCCGCCGGCGTGAGCAGACCGAGGCTGCCCGCCGGCTCGGCGCTCTCGGCGGGGTGCGTTTCTTGGGGGAGGTGGACGGCGAGCTGGAGGCGACCATGGCCTTGCGCAGCCGGATGGCCAAGGTCATCCGAGAATTGCGTCCCGGCGTTGTGCTGGGCCACGACCCGTTCAAGCGCTGGCGCCTCCACCCTGATCACCGGGCCGCCGGGTTCCTGTGCATGGATGCGCTGGTGGCCGCCCGCGAACCGCACTTCTTCCCCGAGCACGGCGTCGGTCACCACCGCCCGGCCGAGCTGCTGCTGTTCGAGTGCGAGGCGCCCGACCACGTCGAGGAGGTGGCCCCGCCCCAGATCGAGGCCAAAGTGCGGGCCCTGCTGGCCCACGAGAGCCAGTTCGAGAGCACCCACGGCATCGCCGACGACGGCGCCGGCACGGACGCGTTCCGGTCCCGTGTCGTCGACGAGTGTCGCAACGCCGGGCGCAGGGCGGGCCTGCCCTACGGCGAGGCCTTCAAGCGGGTCGAGGGGGTGTAGCACCGGTCATGCCCGACGAAGCCTCGGCGCCTGCGGGGCTCAGAGCCGCCGAGGTCGAGCAGCGCCGCCTCGAGGGCCGCACCAACGACGTGCCCGACGTTCCGGGTCGCACCGTGGGCCAGATCGTCCGCAACAACGTGCTCACCCCGGTCAACGCCATCATCGGCTCGATGTTTGTGCTGATCATGGTGGCCGGCTTCCCGGCCGACGCCCTGTTCGCCGGGGTGGTGGTGTCCAACAGCGTCATCGGCATCGTCCAAGAGCTCAAAGCCCGCCGCACGCTGCACAAACTGGCGGTGCTGTCGGCCCCACGGGCCCGGGTCGTGCGAGACGGCCGTACGCAGCAGGTCGGAACGAGCGAAGTCGTGGCCGACGAGATCCTGGAGCTCCGGCCCGGCGACCAGGTGGTTGTGGACGGCGAGGTTGTGGCCGCCCGGGGCCTCGAGGTCGACGAGTCGCTGCTGACCGGCGAGAGCGACCCGGTCGACAAGGCGCCCGGCGACGGCGTGATGTCGGGGTCGTTCGTGAACGCCGGTGCGGGCTGGTACCGGGCCACCGCCATCGGCGCCGACTCCTACGCGGCGCGTCTGTCGGAGGAGGCCCGCCGCTTCAAGTTGGCCGGCAGCGAACTCAAGGGCGGCGTCAACGTGATCCTGCGCCGTCTGACGTGGATCATTCCCGCGGCCGCCGTGCTGCTGCTCGCCAGGCTGTTAGCTGCCGAGGAACGTTGGCAGGAGGCGCTGCGGGGCACGGTCGCAGCCGCGGTGGCCATGGTGCCCGACGGTCTGGTGCTGCTCACCAGCCTGTCGTTCATCACCGGGGTGGTCGCCCTGGCCCGCCACAGGGCGCTGGCCCGGGAGCTGGCGTCGGTCGAGCTGCTGGCCCGGGTGGACACGCTGTGCCTCGACAAGACGGGGACGATCACCACCGGCGACATCTCCTTCGAGCGGGTCGAGCCGCTGGGATCGGCCACCGAGGCCGAGGCGACCGTCGCGTTGGCGGCGCTGGCGTCGGCCGACCCGGCACCCAACGCCACCTTGTCCGCCATCGCCGGCGCCGTCGGCGATCCGCCCGAACGATGGAGGCTCACCGGCAGCGTGCCGTTCTCGTCGGCCCGCAAATGGGCTGCGGCCAGCTTCGAGGACTTGGGCACGTTCCATCTGGGCGCGTCCGACGTGTTGCTGGGAGCGGGCGACGCCGGCGCCGAGGCCCGGGCCCGTGTCGCGGCCGCCTCGGCCGCTGGCAAGAGGGTGCTGGTGGTGACCCGTTCCGACGCGGCGGCGCCGGCCGACGCGGCGCTGCCCGCTGACCGCGAGCCGCTCTGCCTGGTGCATCTCGGCGACACGCTGCGACCGGACGCGGCGGAGATCTTCGCCTACTTCCGCGATCAGGGAGTAGACCTCAAGGTCATCTCCGGCGACCATCCGGCCACCGTGGCCGCGGTGGCGCACCGCGCCGGCATCACCGCCGACCTCGGCGCCGAGCCCGACCCCAGCGACGATCGCGCCGGCGGCGACTCGGTCGTGGACGCTCGCTGCCTCCCCGTCGACCCCGGCGAGTTGGCCGACGCCTTGGAGTCGGCGACCGTGTTCGGGCGGGTCGACCCGCACCAGAAGCGGGCGATGGTCCACGCTCTGCAGTCGCGGGGGCGGACGGTGGCCATGACCGGCGACGGCGTGAACGACGTGCTCGCCCTCAAGGACGCCGACATGGGCATCGCCATGGGCACCGGATCCTCGGCCGCCCGGGCTGTAGCCCAGCTGGTGCTGCTCGACAACCGCTTCGCCACCTTGCCGCGCGTGCTGGCCGAGGGCCGCCGGGTGATCAACAACATCGAGCGGGTGGCCAACCTGTTCATCACCAAGGCGTCTTACGCGGTGCTGCTCGCTGTGCTGATCGGCCTGTCCGGCTCGCCGTTCCCGTTCCTGCCCCGCCATCTGACCCTGATCGGCACGTTCTCGGTGGGCGTGCCCGGCTTCTTCTTGGCGCTGGCGCCCACCCACCGCCTGGTCAAGCCCGGCTTCCTGCGCCGGGTGCTGCGCTTCTCGCTGCCGGCGGGGGCGGTGGCCGGCGCGGCGACCTTCGTGCTGTACGAGGTTGTGCGCCGTTTCGACGGTGTGACCCTCGGCGAGGCCCGCACGGCGGCCACGATGACGCTGCTGGGCGTCGGCCTGGTGATCCTGGTGCTGGTCAGCCGGCCGTTGAGGCCGTGGAAGGTGGGACTGGCCGCGGCCATGGCTGTCTCCTACGGCGCGGCGATGGCGCTGCCGTTCCTGCGCGAGTTCTTCGAGCTGGACGCGCCGACGCTGACTGTCTGGCTGTGCGTGGCGGCCGCGGTCGCCGCCGGCGGCGCCGGGACGTGGACCGCGGTCGACCTGCGAGAACGTGCCGCCGGGCGCGGGGCTCGGACGTGATCGGAGCGCCCCCGTCGTCGGCGGATCGCTGCTAGACCGGGCGGCGTGGGCGAGGTCCATTTTCTTGTCAGCCCCAGAGGGGGCAGGGGCCGGGCAGCAGCGGCCGCGCCGGTCGTTCGCCGTGTGATCGAGCAGGCCGGCCACACGCCGATCGACATCAGCGGGTCCTCCGCAGAGGAGTCGGCCGACGCAGCCAAGGCCGCGGTCGCCGCCGGCGCCGAACGGCTGGTCGCGGTGGGCGGCGACGGCGCCGTCCATCTGGCGGTGCAGGGGGTGGCCGCCTCGGGCGCGGCGCTGGGCATAGTCCCCGCGGGGACCGGCAACGACTTCGCCCGGGCTTTGGGGCTGTTGGGCCTCAGTGTCGAGGAGGCCGCCGCGGTCGCGCTGGGGCCGACCCGGCAGGTGGACGCCATCCGCACCGACCGGGAGAAGTGGGTGATATTGAGCGTCACCGGAGGTTTCAGCGTGGACGTCAACGCCCGGGCCGACCGGATGCGCTTCCCCTCTGGGCCGAGCCGCTACACGGCGGCGACGCTGCTGACCCTGCCGGGGCTGCGGCACCGCGAGATCGCCGTGACCGTCGATGGAGAGCGCACCGAGTTGCGCAGCGTCCTGCTCGCGGTGAACAACGCTCGGACGTTCGGGGGCGGCATGGCCGTCTGCCCCGACGCCGACCTCGCCGACGGACTGATCGACGTGTGCGCGGTGGGCCCGGCCGGCCGGGCCACCATGCTGCGCCTGCTGCCGAAGGTGTTCGAGGGCGGCCACGTCGGTCATCGCCACGTGCGCATGATGCGGGGGCGCACCGTCACCGTCGACGGCGAGCCCATGGACCTGGTCGGCGACGGCGAGGCGCTCGGACCCACGCCGATCGCGCTGGAGGCCGTGCCCGGCGCGATCAGGGTCGCAGCAGGCGGCCGGCCGATCCCGGCGCGTCACGCGGCGCTGCCCGTCTGAGGTCGTCTCCGCGGCCTTCGGGGGGCAGCGCTACATCGCCTCCGTCGAGTCCACGCGGCGCTGCCCGTCTGAGGTCGTCTCCGCGGCTGCTCACCCGCCGGCCGCCCGACGGTGGACCGTCACCGCGTAGCTGCCGCCGTCGAAGGGCTCGCGGTCCCAGGTGGCCCAGCGGTGCTCCGGAGCGAGGCCCGCGTCGGCGGCGAACCGGTCGTAGTCGTCGAAGGTCAACGGGCTGATGCCCAGACTGAAGCCGGACACCAGCCGCCCGCCCGGACTCAGGTGCCGGGCCATGTTGGCCACGATGGCCGCCTCGGCGCCGGCCTCCACGAACACCATGACGTTGCCGGCCATCACGACCAGGTCGAACCCCCTCCGCGCGCCGGCCGGGCCGGGCGCCGCGATCTCAACCTCGGCGAGGTCTCCCGAGATCCACGCCAGGTGCGGCGCTTTGCTGCGCGCCTCCTGCAACATGCGGGCGTCCAGGTCCACGCCCACCACGTCGATGCCTCGGCGGTCGAGCTCGACGGCGACCCGGCCCGTGCCGCAGCCCGCGTCCAGCACCGAGCCCGGCTCGAACCAGCTCACCAGGTCGGCCTCGCCGTGAACCCACTCGCCTCTGGCCTCCATGCGCCGCCAGCGGTCGTCGTACAAGCCGCCGAGGTCCTCTCCGCCGATCTCCCGCCACCGATTCACCTCGCCGACCCTAACCGGGCCGACCGAGACAGCCGTTCTGTCCGTTAGCCTCGCAGCGATGTCCGTGACCGTTGTTCGGCGACACGGGAGAGTTCATGGAGTTCGGTCTGTGCCAGGACGGCTGCATTCCCGGCCCGGCGGCGCACATCAGTGAGCACGAGCAGCCGACGCCGCGGGCTGGTCGTGCTGGCGCTGCTGCTCGCGCTCGTCGCTCTGGCCGGACCGGCGTCCGCCCAAAACGACGAGGAGATCATCAGACAGAGCCGGCAGGCGGTCAGGGACACCAAGGCCCAGCGCGACCAGCTGGACAAGGCGGCCGAGGCTGCAGCCGGGAGCCTCGACGCGGCCACCGCCGAGGCCGAAGACCTGATCGAAGCCCTGGGCAAGGCCCAGGCGTCGGTGGACGGCCAGCAGGCCGCGCTCGACGAGGCCGAGCGGGCCGTGGCCGATGCCGAGGCAACAGTGCAGGAGGCCGAAGCCAGGATCTCGCAGCTGGAACAAGAGCTGCTGGCCACCCAGAAGGGTCTGCGGGAGGCGGTGATCGAGTCGTACGTCTCGTTCCAAGCGCCGACCGGAACATTCAACGTGCTGGGCGCCGACCCGTGGCAGAACGCCCGCGAGGAGGCATTGGCCGGGTTCGCCACCGGCAGCCGCATCGACGACATCGACGAGCTGCGCCGGCTGGGCGAGGAGCTGGAGCGCTGGCGGCTCCAGGCTGTCGAGGGGGCCGACGCGGCTGAGGCTCACCACCGGGCGGTGGCCCTGATCCTCGCCGACCTGCGGACGGCCGTCGACCGGGAGGCCGAGTTGTCGGCCGCCGCCGAGGAGCGAGTCGAGAGGCGCCTCTACGAGGTGCAGACGATCAGGCAGCTGGACGCGGCCCTGGCCGCGGAGATCGAGGCCGCCGAGCGCCGGATCGTCGACGCGCTGGCTCGCCAGCGGGCCGAGGAGGAGGCCCGCCGCCGAGCGGCTGAGGCCCGCCGCCGGGCGGCGCAGCAGGCTGCTGCGGGGCGGACGCTGGCCGACTCGGTGGATCCGTCCGACCCGGACCTGCCGCTCGTGTGGGTGCGCGGCTTCGAGGTGCATGCGCAGATCGCCGACGCTGTGGACGGTCTGGTGGCCGCCATGGAGGCGGAGGGCTTCAATCTGAGCGGCTGGGGATACCGGACCGCCCGAGAACAGATCAACCTGCGCCGGTCCAACTGCGGCGCGTCGGAGTGGGACATCTGGAGCAGGCCCTCCAGCACTTGCCGGCCTCCCACGGCTCGGCCGGGCCGCAGCAACCATGAGAGGGGCCTGGCCCTCGACTTCACCAACAACGGACGGCTCATCGTCAGCCGCAGCAGCTCGGCGTTCCAGGCGCTCCAGCGCCTCGCCCCCCGGTTCGGTCTCAAGAACCTGCCCAGCGAGCCCTGGCACTGGTCGGTGGACGGCCGTTGAGCGCGGCCGCAACCCCGTCCGCCCAGGCTCGGCCGCCGGTTGCCGGTTGTCAGCCGAGGACTCCGGTGGTGTGCATGCGGTTGATGGCGCTGACCACAGCCCGCAACGAGGCCGACACTATCGACTCGTGCAGGCCGACGCCCCAAGTGGTGTAGCGGTCGCCGGTGTCGACCTCCACGTAGGCCGCCGCGGTGGCGTCGCTGCCGGCGCCGATGGCGTGCTCGCAGTAGTCGTGGATCTTGCCCGCGAACAGCCTGTCGGCCTGTAGCGCGGTGACGAACGCGTCGATGGGCCCGTTGCCGATCCCGGAGACGGTGCGTTCCACGCCGGCGATGCGCAGCCGGGCCTCGAGGTCGGTGCGCGGCTCTCCGATGGTGTCGGTGGTGGCCCGGTGGCCGATGAGCTCCACCCAGGGCTGCTTCGGCTCTACGTACGACGACACGAACCGGCGGTGGATCTCGTAGGAGGTGATCTCGGTGCCGGTGTCCTCGGTGACGGTCTGGATGTGCTTGGAGAAGTCGACCTGCAGGCCCCGGGGCAGGTCGAGGCCGTACTCGTGCAGCAGCACGTAGGCCACACCGCCCTTGCCGGACTGGCTGTTGACCCGCACGACTGCCTCGTAGCTGCGGCCCAGGTGCCGTGGGTCGACAGGCAGGTAGGGCACGTCCCACACGCCGTACTCTCCTGCCAGCGGCTCGCCGGGCGCCGCGTCGTAGATGGCCGACATGCCTTTCTTTATGGCGTCCTGGTGGCTTCCGGAGAAGGCCGTGTACACGAGGTCGCCGACGTAGGGGTGACGCTCGGGTACCGTCATGCGGTTGGCGTACTCGAACACCCGGCGGGCCTCGGTGATGTCGCTGACGTCGAGTTCGGGATCGACGCCCTGGGTGAACAGGTTGAGCGCGATGGTGACCACGTCGACGTTGCCGGTGCGTTCGCCGTTGCCGAACAGGGTGCCCTCCACCCGGTCGGCGCCGGCCATGATCCCGAACTCGGCTGCGGCCACCGCGGTGCCGCGGTCGTTGTGGGGGTGCAGCGACAGCACGATCGAGTCGCGGTCGCGGACGTCGCGGTGGAAGCGCTCGATCATGTCGCCATAGAGGTTGGCCGACGACATCTCGACGGTGGCCGGCAGGTTGAGGATCAGGGGCCAGTCGGGGGTGGGTCCGATCACGTCCATGACGGCCTCGCACACCTCGATCGAGAAGTCGGGCTCGGTGCCGGTGTAGCTCTCCGGCGAGTACTCGAAGCGGATTCCGTCGGCGTCGCCGGCGCTCCGGGCCCGGTCGAGGCCGCGCATGCACTGCTCGGCGCCGTTCACCGCGATCTCCACTATGCCGGTCCGGTCGGTGCAGAACACCACCCGCCGCTGGGTGACGGAGGTGGAGTTGTAGAGATGCACGATGGCACGGGGCGCTCCGGCCACGGCGTCGAAGGTGCGCTCGATGAGTTCGTCGCGGGCCTGGGTGAGCACCTGGATGGTCACGTCGTCGGGGATGAGGTCCTCCTCGATGAGCTTGCGGCAGAAGTCGAAGTCGGGCTGGGAGGCGGCCGGGAAGCCGACCTCGATCTCCTTGAAGCCCATGTCTACGACATGGTCGTACAGGCGCTGCTTGCGGGGAATGTCCATGGGGTCGACGAGGGCCTGGTTGCCGTCGCGCAGATCGACCGAGCACCACAGGGGCGCTTTGGTGATGCGCCGGTCGGGCCAGGTGCGGTCGGTGAGCTCGACCTGCGGGTAGGGCCGGTACTTGGTGAACGGCATGGCCTTTGGCGTGGTCATCGTCTTGTCCTTGGTCGGCGGATGGTCGGATGGTCGGGAGTCGGGGTCGGAGCGGCCCGAACAAGCACGAATCCCCCCGGCCGGCGGCACGGGGGGATTCGGCGAGCACCGATATGTGGCGCTCGCCTACACGAGAAGCAGAAGGTCGGCGGAGGCGGTCACTGCCGTAGACACTAGTCCGTTCGGCGCTCGCGTCAAACTCGGCGGGGTGGGCCGCCGCGGGCGTCGCGGTCCTGGAGTGCGTTCCAGGTGCGATCCACGCCATGCTTGGGGGGTGAGCTACCTGATTTGGGAGGCGACGCTTCCCGATCTCCGGTCGCCGATCCTGGTGACCGCCTACCAGGGGTGGTTCGACGTCGGCGGAGCGGCGACAGGTGCTCTCGAATGGCTGAGCGAGCGCAGCGACTCGATTCGGGTGGCGCGCATCGACCCCGAGGAGTTCTTCAACTTCGGCGAGCAGCGGCCCACCGTCCACCTGCGCGACGGCCGACGCGACATCGTGTGGCCCTCCAATGACGTGCATGTGATGCAACCGTCGGACGCTCGCCACGACCTGGTGCTGGTGGTCGGTGCGGAGCCGCAATTGAGGTGGCGGACCTACGCTGGCGTGATCGTGGAGCTGGCGAAGCGAAGCCGGGCAGCCTCGCTGGTGACTGTGGGCGCGCACATCGCAGACATTCCCCACACCCGGCCCTTCGGGGTGACCGGCTCCTCCAGCGACGCCGGTCTGGCCGAGGCATGGGGTCTGGACCGTCCGTCCTACGAGGGTCCGACTGGGGTGGTGGGCGTGCTTCATGAGCGCTTCGAGCGCCTGGGGCTTCCGGCGGCGTCGCTGCGGGTAGCTGTGCCCCACTACGTATCCGGGGCGCCGAACCCCAAGGGGGCGAGGGCCTTGCTGGAGCGCTTCGAGCGAGTGACCGGGCTGCCTACCGGTTGGGCCGACCTCGACGAGGCCGCGGCGGACTGGGAGCAGCGGGTCGACGACGCCGTGAGCTCCGACGGCGACGTGGTCGCCTATGTGAGGCGTCTCGAGGCCCGAGCCGACGCACGGGCCGAGCGCAGCGTCCCCAGCCCCGACGACCTCGGCGCCGAATTCGAGCGCTTCTTGCGCCAGCAGGACAACCCCGGCTGACAGAAGCCAGGCGGGAACGCCATGTCCGCCACCGTGATCGAGACGCCCACCACCGTCCGGTCGGTGAGCAGGATGCTGTTGGGGCCGAGGCCTGGCGCCTCGTAGTCGGTCATGCCATGACCTCGGCGAAGCGCTCCTCGCGGAACACAATCCTGAAGCGGTCCCTCGTGTGCCCGTTGTCGAGGCTGACCTCGCCGCACTCGTAGCCGCCGTCACAATTCAGTGACGCCTCAAGCGTGGCGAACACCTTCGTCTTGTATTCCGTGTCGGCGTTGCCCGCCAGGTGGCCGCCTTTGGTGTCGACGACCAGCAGCCGGGGCTTGCCGTCCCCGTTGCTGGACATGGCCACGAAGTCAGGCCAGATGCGGTCCTGGTTCCAGCCCCGCAGGTAGTACTCGTGCTGCTGGCGGACGGCGACCCGGTGCCACCACTGGATCGCCTCGTGCTGGTCCACGTAGAAGGCAAAGTCCCTCTCCAGCCCGGTGTCGAACTGCTTCTCGAACATTGGCTCGAAGAGGCTCTTCTGCACTGGTTTGCCGGCTCGCTCCAAAGAGTGGTCGCTGGCGGCGACGGGCAGCGTGAACTCCTCTTGCATCCTGTAGTTGGGCTCGCTGGCCTCAAGGTCGAATCGGATGTCGCCACCCTTGAGCTTGTCGGTGAAGACTTGTTCGGCTTGGCGCTCGATCTGGTCCGCCACGCCCTCTCGGAGCCGGATCATCTGGTCGCGGCGCTGCGCGTAGATCTCGGCCTCGCTCAGTCCCACGCCGCGCAGCGACTCCAGTAGGTCACCAGCGATCCGGGCCGCTTGCCAGGCGTTCGGCACCAGATCTGTGAGCTGGCGCGTCACCCACGACAGCGTGATCTCGGGATCCGAGTCGATCAACTCGCGGGTTGCCTCCGACACGCCGCTGCCGCCCAGGTCGACGGCTACCGTCTCCTCGAACAGGCCCGCACTGGCGCTTGAGGCGGCCACCGGTGAGGGCGCGGCAATGCCGGCCCAGTCGATTTGGGGGAGGATGTGCCGCTGGTAGCTGAGATCGCGCCAGCCTTCGCCGTGGCGGTGAAGGACCTTGGGAAGGAAGATGTCACGCCGTCTGAACTGCTCGCGCTGTCTGATGGTCGTCACCTCGACGTCAACGGCATCGCTGCCGACGACATCGTGGTCGAGTCCGGTGAGACCCTCGTGCTCCAGCCCGCTCTTGACCTGTATGACAGCGTCATCGACCTTGGTCTTCCAGCAGTGGACGTAGCATCTGTCGAGGTCGGGCACCCCGGTCCATCGAGCGCGCGGCTGCCGCATCACCCGGCCCATGAGCTGCGTGATGGCCCTCTTACTGCTGGTGTTATCGAGCATGACGAGGACGTAGGCGAAGGGACAGTCCCAGCCTTCCATCAGTGCAGCCCTGGTGATTATCCACCGCACGGGCGAATAGGGGGAAAGAAGGTCGTGTCCCGCGATCTCGTCCTTCTCGGACGATTTGACACGCACAGCCTCTGGTGATTCTCCGAGGTGGTTCACCAAGTAGTCGCGCGCGTCCTCGGCATGGATGCGGTCACCGCCTACTTGGGTCTTGCCGGTCCGCTCAACCCGCACAACGGCGATAGGGCGGATGTAGCGGCCTGAGCTTCTTTCGAGCACGCTTGCGGCCGCTTGGAGGTCGTTGAGTCTGTCGCAGGCTCGGGCGAGAGTGTCTCTCCACTCACCGCCGCCGGTGGTGACCTCGACCGGAAGCTTGATCATCTGCTCCTTCTTGAGGTCGACGCCCGAGATGTCGACCAGCAGGTTGCTGATGTTGCGATTCGGGGTCGCGGTCAACTCGACCACGAGCCTCGGGGCGAGCCGGTTGACGGCTTTCACGAACTCGGTAGCGCCTTTGCCGCCGTAGGCCTTGTGAGCCTCGTCGAGCACGACCACGGGACGCTGCATCTTGAACACGTTGAACAGGCTCTGCTTGACGGTCCCGTCCTCGTAGCGCTCTAGGTCGGGGTTGTCCGCAAGAAGCGAATCGATGGCCGGTCCGTCGTCCTCCTTCGGGAACAACGTCATGTAGCGGCCGGAGTCCCTGAACATCCTCAGGAACTCCTTGCCCTTCTGCCGATTGGTGGCCGGCAGCATCAGCAGCATGAGGCAGAGGTAGTTCTCTAGGTCACCGCGATCGATGCGGTCCTCCTTCTCCATGAGCTTCACGCGCCCGCCGCTGGCGTGTTCGAGAAGATGGCGGTACGGATGCTCGGGCGACTTGAAAGCAGCCTTGGTCTGGGTGTAGATGGCTCGCGAAGGCACGATCCACAGCACCAGCCCCGTCTGCATCCCGAGCCTCTCCAAAGCCGCCGCCCCCAGCAACGTCTTGCCGCCGCCCGTCGGCACCTTGAAGCAGACGTGGGGAATAGGCCGTCCGGCGTCGTCGTAGCGGTCTACGTGCTCCCGGGCCCTGGACTCGATCCCGCCGTCTTCGATGATCTGGTCCCAAGCACCGCGCGGGAAGTTACGAATGCTCGCAGGGACGTCGACGCCCGCCTGCTCCAGCGCGGCGACGCCGTTGGCGGACTCGACGCGAGCGTCGTCGAGCGCCTTCAACCAGCGGACGAACACCTCAAGGGTCCTGTGCTGGTATTCCTTGAGTTCAAGGCGCATCAGACCTGCTCCGAGCGCCTAATCTCGAACGGCAGTTC
This sequence comes from Acidimicrobiales bacterium, assembly GCA_965116865.1. Taxonomy (GTDB): domain Bacteria; phylum Actinomycetota; class Acidimicrobiia; order Acidimicrobiales; family Aldehydirespiratoraceae; genus Aldehydirespirator. The sequence goes on from OZ220727.1 coordinate 3,018,114, forward strand.
ACCGAACATGATGTTGAGTTCACTCAGTTCGTCCAGCTCTATGTACTTGCCAGCAGCGAACACCACCGCTTCCTTCTGTTGCTCGCTACAGATCTGGGCGATGTCCTCGGCTCGCCCTTCGGTCAGGACGGCCTCGTTGCTACGGAGCCAGTCGAGATCCGGCTCGTAGCGCAGGTAATAGTTGCGGCGCGAATCGCTGTAGATCAGGCCATGCTCGTCGAGGGGCTGCAACTCGGACGGCCCGACAGAATGTCCGGTGGCCGTATGCATAAGCCACGCAGCCAGCGACGCGAATGCAGGCAGCGTCTCGCCGTCGAGCATCCCCGAGGCAGTGACCGGATCGCCCAATGTGCAGTATGTGAACGACCCGCCAAGACCCTCTCGAAGATCGACATCTTTGGCGTCAGGCACGCCGGAAATGACCCGCCTCACTCGCTCAGCCGTCATTCCGTCGGCATAGTCTTCGCACTCAACAAGAATGAACCTACGGCTGCCACCATCCTGATTGTTCATGGCAAGGACAGCGTGTGCAGTAGTGCCCGATCCAGCGAATGAGTCCAGGACGATGGAGTCCGGATCGGATGCCATTTGAACGATCTGCCTTATCAGTCGGGACGGCTTCGGCGTGACAAAGAGATCCGATGATGTAGGAGCGGCCATGATGTTGCTTAGTTCTTGCTTCGAATGGCGCGTGCTACCGACATCTTGCCACTTCCAGAGTGATTGAGGCACAACTCCTTCCTGGACCTCTGACAGAAATCGCTTTATTCCTGGTCTGCTGCGACCTCTTGTGCCCCACCAAATGCGATTATCTGCATCCAACTCATCGAACTTTTCCTTGCTGATCCTCCACGAGCTCCCTGCCGGTGGGCCTTCTATGACATTGCCTGCTGGGGTAGTAATGGGATAGCGTCCGCGAGAGTACGGATTTCTGGCAGCCAAATCGCTCAGCAACCACGGGCCACGAGGGTCGTTATCTGGATTCTTGTAACGCTCTAGCATCTTCTCACTTCTAGCGAGTTTGTTGGGCCGCCAGATATGTGCGTTCTTTGCATAGACGTGCAGACTCTCATGGTCTTCGCTTATGTGGACAGCAGTATTCTTGGGGCTGTCCATCTTGTGCCAGATTATGGTCGAAATGAAGTTCCTCTCACCAAAGATCTCATCCATCAACATGCGTAGGTGGTGCTGTTCGTTGTCATCGATGGAGACGAAGATAACCCTGTCCTCAGATAGCAGATCCTTCAGCAGGTGCAGGCGTGGCCACATCATGCACAGCCACTTGTCGTGGCGCTCCAAGTCCTCGGCGTCTATTGGAGCTTCCTCGGAGAACCACTGCTTGAGAATGGGGCCGTTGGCATTGTCGTTGTATGACCAACCTTCGTTGCCGGTGTTGTAGGGCGGGTCGATGTAGATGCACTTCACCCGTCCGGCGTAGCGGGGCAGCAGGGCCTTCAGCGCATGCAGGTTGTCGCCGTGGACGATGAGGTTGTCGTCGTCGGAGCAGTCTCCGACAGACTTGTCGGGCTCGGGCACGAGTGGGCGGTACGGGACGGTCAGATGGTGTGCGTAAATGTGCCTCTTGCCCTTGAAATCAAGTGTTGGCATCGAAACTCCCTGTCGCACCGCCCTGTGCTCGCAACGTAGCAGACCCCTACGACAAGGCTGGGGAACCCCGCTGACCAGCAGGTCAGGCCCCGGTTTGGGCGAAGTGCTCCGGCAGCGACGTCTGGCTGAGCATGGCGACGACCCGGACCTCGAACTCGTTGCCGGAAGCGTCAACGAGGTCTAGCGGCTCCCGCTGCCCCCGAAGCGACTTGCCCCCAATAGGACTGATGCCCCGCCCTAGAGCACAATCCGAAAGTCATGGTTGCAGATTGTGCATTCCGGCTTCGACTTGCTCACTTTGAAGCCGTTGTGCGGATACCCGACTGGCGCCTCCGGTAGGGTCGCGGGCCCGCGAGACACCGAGGAGACACAGCCGTGAGCGAGTTCGTTCGAGTCGAGACCAGCAGCGGAGTGGCCACTATCCGCGTCGACCGGCCCAAGATGAACGCTCTCAACCCCCAGGTGCTCGCCGAGTTGACCGAGGCCGCCAACGCGGTCGGGGCCGCCCCCGACGTCAGGGCGGCCGTGATCTGGGGTGGGCCCCGGATCTTCGCGGCCGGTGCCGACATCGGCGGCTTCACCGGCCTCGCTCCGGCGGAGGCCACGGCACTGTCACGCCAGTTCAACGACGCCTTCCTGGCGGTCGAGAACATGCCCCAGATAACAGTGGCGGCCGTCAACGGCTACGCGCTCGGTGGGGGCATGGAACTGGCCATGGCCGCCGAGTTCAGGGTGGCAGCCGTCGACGCGGTGTTCGGCCAGCCCGAGATCCTCCTCGGGATCATCCCCGGCGGCGGGGCCACGCAGCGTCTTCCCCGGCTCGTCGGCATGACCAGGGCCAAGGAGATCATCTACACCGGCCGCAACGTGTACCCCGACGAGGCCCTCGCCATCGGCCTCGTCTCAACGGTGCATCCCGCTGAGGAGACTTACGACGCGGCCGTCGAGATGGCCGCGGGCTACGCGGCCGGGCCGGCAGCGTTGCGCATGGCCAAGCAGGCGGTGATGGACGGCCTGCCGCTGTCGATGGACGACGCGGTGGCCCGCGAGACCGAGCATTTCGGCGAGTGCTTCGCCACCGACGACGCCGCCGTCGGTGTGGCCAGCTTCCTGGAGAAGGGCCCCGGCAAGGCGACCTTCACCGGCCGTTAGCCGTGACGACCGTTCCAGAACCGGCAGCCCACGACGCCCCAACAGGCACCCACCGCTGCCAATTCCCAAGAGGCCGAGCGAATAGGCGGGAGCGATGCGGCCCATACAGGCGAGGCCGTGGCCCGAGCGGCCCTCAGGTCGCAGCGAACAAGAGCGGGAATGACACCGCTGCGACACCACGGACTCTCACCTATTTGCGCTTGCTCCAAGCCGACGACCGGCCAGCCCGGGAGAGCTCAGGCGACGTCGAGGCGGTTGAGCCTGACCGCGGCCAGGATCAGGCCGGCGACCGACACCACAGCCAGAACCGCGAGCGCGGTGGTGGTCGTGTAGGGGTCGAAGCCGTAGTCGATTCCGCCGAGGTGGCTCAGCACCGACCGGGTGTAGCCCCTCAGCGATAGGAGGGCCGCGAATTCGCCGAGCCCCACTGCCAGGCCCTCCCACAGGAGCACATAGCCGATGCCCCAGATGATCGGCTTCTTGAGGAGCAGGCCGACCAGCACGAACAGCGACGAGTAGGCGGCGGTGCCCAGGGCGGCCGCGGCTGCGGCGCCGAGGACCAGGTCAGTGGACCCCGCGACCCTGTCGGCCGCCAGCCAGGCGCCCGCCGCGGTCGGGATCACGGTCAGGGGCAGCGCCGCCGTGGCCGCGGCGGCGGCCGCCCCGGCCACCACCGGAGCGCGGGCCATGGGGCGCAGCCAGAGGTAGACGAGGGTGCCGTCCTCGCGGGTCTCGCCCAGCACGGACGAGCCGAACACCAGCGACACGATGGGCACGATGATGATCAGCCCGAAGCCGTCGGCGTAGTCGGCCCCGTCCCTCAGCAGCTCGGCCGCGCCCTGCCCGCCGTCGCCAGCGTTGAGGCCGACCACCCAGCCGACCAGCATCATCAGCGCGCCCAGCGCCCCCAGCGCGACGATCTTCCCGGGGGTGAGGACCTGGCGGACCAGCACCCGGTAGGTCAGCGCCGCGGCCCGGAGGCCGGGCACGTGCCAGCGGGTCCGGGGCGGGGTCGGCGCAGTCATCGCTTCTCAATCCCGGAACGGGACGGCTGATGAGTCATCGCTTCTCCACCAGGTAGCGGAACACCGACTCGAGGTCCTCGTCGAGTGGGACGACCCGCGACAGGCGAGCCTCGAGCCGCTGCGCCAGCGGAGCGACCTCCCGTCCCAGACGGTCGACGTCGCGGGTGTCCACGACGAGGGAGTCCGCACCGACACTGACGCCCACGGCCGTGCCCGACTCCACCAGGGCGGCCGCGAACTGCCGGGGCCGGTCCACGGCGATGCGGATGCGGTGGGGGCGGTCGTCCATGAGCTCGCGCAGCTCGCGGTAGTCGCCGGTGGCGGCCAGGCGTCCCTGGGCGATCACAAGGATCCGGGAGCCGAGACGGGCGACCTCCTCGAGGACGTGGCTCGACACCAGCACGCACCGGCCCTCGCCGCCCAGCCTGTGGAACAGCTCGATCATGCGGCGCCGCTGCACCGGATCCAGCCCGGTGAGGGGCTCGTCGAGGATCAGCACCTCGGGGTCGTGCACCAGCGCGGCGGCCAGCTTCACCCGCTGGCGCATGCCCTTGGAGAAGCCCGACACCCGCTTGGAGTCGTCGGGGTCGAGGTCCACCACTTCAAGGGCCTGCCGGGCGGCGGGCTCCGGCTCGGCCACCGCCTCGGTAGCTGCGGCCAGAGTCACGAACTGCAGCGCGCTGAGCCGGTCGAACAGGCCGTCCTGCTGCGGGACGAGGCCGATGCGGCCCCGGACGTCGCGGTCGCGGCGGGCATCCGCGCCCAGCACCCGGACGGTGCCCTTGGTGGGCGGGGTCAGCCCGCACATCACCCTGAACAGGGTGGACTTGCCGGCGCCGTTGGGCCCGAGCAGGGCAGTGACGCCGGCCCGAACCGAGAAGCTCACATCGGACACCGCCACGACGTCCCCGAACACCTTCGACACGCCGTTCACCTCGACCATGGCCGAACCGTTGGGCGGCGGGGGCGGAGGCGGAGGCGGCGCTCCGACCGGCGGCGCCGGCGGGGACACCGGTAGTCCCGGCGGCGGGGTGGGCGGGCTGGTGCTCATAGGCTCAGCGCCAGTCGCCGGTAGCGCCACCACACCACCGCCGAGCCCAGGGCCACCCACGCGAAGTTGGCCGCCACCACGAACAGGGTGGACAGCTGTTCCCGTCCGGCGCCGGGCTGGAAAGCGTCTTCTTCGGGGGACTCCGGCGCCCTGAAGGGATCCGACCCATCGACGCCGTAGATCCGGTTCTTGAGCTCGTCGGCGATCCCTCCGAGGTCGAAGGCGTAGACCTGCGCGCTCATGTCGGCGGCCTCCACCAGCGCCAGGGTCGTGAAGCCGCTGCCCCACAGCAGCACGACCACGCCGATGGTGGCGAAGAGCCGCCGGTCGGTGAGGCTGGCCGCGGCCAGGCTGGCCATGGTGAACGCCGCGGAGATGGCCCCACCGGCCGCGATGACACGCACGAAGATCTTGATCCACTCGATGAGCCCGTCGGGCCCGGAGCCCTCGATGGTGCGGGCCACCAGCAGGAACAGCACGGGCCCCATCGTGAGGACGGCCAGCGCGAGGGCCACGGCCAGCGCCTTCGAAGCGAGATAGCTCCACCGCTGCAGCGGGGTCGACAGGTACAGCTGGAGCATCCCGTTGCGGCGGTCGGCCACCAGGATGTCGGGCACGATGATGGCGCAGTAGAAGAACAGGGCGGTGGTGATGAAGTCGTAGTACTCGTGGTAGTCGGGCAGGATCTCGTCCTCGATCATGTCGATGTCGAGCACGACCGTCAGCCCCACGAACACCAACGCCGGTACCAGCGCGATGACCACCGCGAGCCACGGCAGGATCTTGTGCTGGGCCGCCCGGCCCAGCCCGAGGGTGTGGCGCACCGAGTAGCGCACCACCGAGCGGATCGACCCGGGCAGCCCGGTGCGGGGCCCGTCGTAGGACCGGTAGCCCCGGTCGATGATCTGGGCGGCCTCGCCGGCCGCAGCCGTGTTGGAGTTCGGTGCCGGAGTGTCGCTCATCGGGCGGCGTCCTCGAAGAGGTCCTCGAGCGTGCGGCGCCGGGTCTCGAGGCGGCGGATGCGGGCGCCGGCCGAGGCCACCGCGTCACGGGAGCAGTCGCAGAGCTCCTCGAACGCCGCGCCCCGCAGCGCCAGCGTGGCCTCGTGGCGCCGCACGTCCAAGCCGCCGGCCCGGAGCGCGGCCTCCACCGTGTCGATCGATCCGGCCGGCTCGGACACGTCGACCAGTTCGAGCGTGATCCCGTCGCCCGCGCCGACCAGGTCGCTGATCGGCCCGCAGGCCACCAGGCGGCCGGCATCCAGGGCCACCACGTTGTCGCACACCCGTTCGACCTCTTCCAACTGGTGAGACGACAGCACGACGTTGACCGAGAAGTCCCGGCTGATCTGGCCGATCAGGGTCAGCATCTCGCTGCGCTGCACTGGGTCCAGGCCGTCGGTGGGCTCGTCCAGCAGCACGAGGCTCGGATCTGAGGCGATGGCCTGGGCCAGCTTCACCCGCTGGCGCTGGCCGGTGGACATGGTGCCCAGCGTGCGGAGGCGCTCCTCGCCCAGCCCGACCAGCCAGAGCGTGTCGGAGGCCCGGTTGCGGGCTTCGCCTCGGGGCATCCCCCGCATCTCGGACAGGTGCCGCACGAAGTCGACGGCCCGCATCTCGTCGGGCAGCACGTTGCGCTCCGGCGCGAACCCGATCATGGCCCTGAGCCGATGGCCGTTCTTCACCGGATCGAAGCCCAGCACGCGGATCGATCCCGAGGTCGGCGCTCTCAACCCCAGCATGGCGTTGAGCAGGGTGGTCTTGCCCGCGCCGTTGGCGCCCACCAGCCCGGTCACGCCCGCCTGCATCTCGAGGTCCAGATCGTCGAGGGCGACGGTGGGGCCGAAACGCTGCGTCAGCCCCTGCGTCTTGACGATCGCCACCTGCGCAGCATACGGTCGCCCGGTTCCATTCCTGTTGGCGGCTGAACACCGGGAGGGCTGAACACCGGGAGACTGCCCGGCCGCAGCCCTGAGGATCCCCGGAGTCTCAGGGCGAGTCGAGGGTTGTCCTCGGTTGGAGAGGATCGGGCCGCTCGTAGAGTGCCGCAGGAAACTGCCCGTCAGCGTTCAGGAGAAATCGTGACCGCTTCCCCAGCGCAGACATTGGCCGTCGCCGCCCGAGCTGTGGCCGCCGGCAAGATCTACGGCTCCGGTGACACCGAGGTGCGGGCACTCGACGCCATCGACGCGGCCTTCGAGCAGGGCCGCTTCACCGCCATCATGGGTCCGTCGGGATCGGGCAAGTCCACGCTGATGCACTGCATGGCCGGGCTCGACACTGTCACATCCGGCCAGGTGATCATCGGCGACACCGACCTGACCACCCTGTCGGAGAAGGACCTGACGCTGATGCGGCGCGACAAGGTGGGGTTCGTGTTCCAGGCCTACAACCTGGTGCCCACCCTCACCGCCATGGAGAACATCACCCTCCCCATGGACCTGGCCGGGACGAAGGGCGACGAGGCCTGGATCGGCGAGGTGGTGGCTGCCACCGGGTTGTCGGACCGGGCCAAGCACCGCCCCAACGAGCTGTCGGGAGGCCAGCAGCAGCGGGTGGCGGTGGCCCGGGCGCTGGCCGGCAAGCCCCGGATCATCTTCGCCGACGAGCCCACCGGCAACGTCGACTCCAACACCGCCTCCGAGATCCTCGGCTTCATGCGGAGCGCGGTCGACCAGATGGGCCAGACCATCGTGATGGTCACTCACGATCCGGTGGCCGCCTCCTACGCCGACCGGGTCGTGTTTCTAGTGGACGGCAAGATCGTGGACGAGCTGGCCGATCCCACGCCTCAGGGCATCCGGGACCATATGACCCGGCTCGGCGCCTGAGGCCTGCCTGAGGCCGGCGCCCACCGCAGGCAGGCCCTCGCATGCTGCGCCTGGCGCTCAGGACTGTCATGGCCGGCAAGGTCCGCTTCGCGCTGACCTCCGGCGTGGTGATGCTCGGGGTCGCCTTCGTGGTGGCCGCCTTCGTGACCGCCGACTCGCTGCGGGCCACCTTCGGCGAGCTCGCGGCCGACATCAACACCGGCAGCGACTTCACCGTGCGCGGCGAGCTCGCCTTCGGCGGCCTCACCGACGCCATCGCGCCGTCGCTTCCCGCCGAGGTGCTCGACGGCATCCTGGCCGCCGACGGCGTGCAGGCCGCCGCGGGGGGATTCTTCGTCGATGGCGTGATCCCGGTGGACGGCTCGGGCCGGGCGGTGACCGCACTCGGCGGCGCCCCCACGGCGGGCGCCAACTGGACGGCGGACGAGTCGCTCTCGCAGTTCTACCTGATCGACGGGCGCTGGCCGGTCGGTGTGTCGGAGTTCGCCATAGACGTGGAGACCTTCGCCAACGAGGACTTCGAGATCGGCGGCCGCTACGAAGTGGTCACGCCGACCGGCCCCCGCCCCTTCACCCTCACGGGAACGGCACAGTTCGGCTTCCCGGACAACGCCGGAGTCGGCGCGGTGTTCTCCCTGTTCGACACCGCTGCCGCCCAGGAAGTGCTCGGCTTTCCGGACCAGTACAACCAGATCGCCGTGCGGGCCGATCCCGGCGCCGACTCCGAGGCGGTCCGGGCCCGCATCGAGGCGGTCCTGCCCGCGGGCGCGGAAGTCATCACCGCGGCCGAGGCCACCGAGGAGTTCAGCGACGCTTTCGAGTCGTTCATCGGCCCGTTGCAGACCGTGCTGCTGGTGTTCGCCTTCGTCGTGCTGTTCGTCAGCGCCTTCATCATCTCCAACGCCTTCAACATCGTGCTCGGCCAGCGGATTCGGGAGCTGTCGCTGCTGAGGGCGGTCGGCGCCACCCCCCGGCAGGTGCGCCGGTCGGTGCTCATCGAGGCGTTGGTCGTCGGCTTGGCCGCCGTGCTGGTCGGTCTGGGTCTCGGCCTGCTCGGCGCTGTGGGCATCCGCGAGCTGTTCTCGGCTCTGGGCGCCTCCCTGCCCGACGGCCCCCTGCCGCTGCGGATCCGCACTCTGGTGTGGGCGGTCGCGGTCGGGGTCGGCTTCACCGTTGTGGCTGCGCTGGTCCCGGCCCTGAAGGCGGCGCGCCTGTCGCCGGTGGCGGGGCTGAGCGAGTACGGCCGCGATGCACGCGGGGTCCGCCGTCTCGGGAGGCTGACGGCCGGCGGGCTCATGGCCGCGCTGGGGCTGCTTCTCACCTTCGGCGGCTTATTCGCCGGCTTCGACGGCGCTGCGGCGCGACTGTGGATCCTGGGCGCGGGCGCCGCGGTAGTGTTCGTCGCCGTCGCCGTGCTCAGCCCGCTGATCGCGGGCGCCGCGGTGTCGGCGTTGGCCTGGCCCCTTCAACGAGTGTTCGGCACTCCCGGTCGGCTGGCCCGCGAGAACGCGGCCCGCAACCCGCGGCGCACCGCGGCCACCGCGGTCGCGTTGACCATCGGACTGGCGCTCGTGGCGACGGTGTCGGTCATGGGAGAGTCGTTCAAGGCCACGTTCCGCGACCAGCTCGCCAGCGCGGTCAGCGCCGACTTCGTGGTCACCTCCGACAGTTTCTCGGGGATGCCCAAGACGGTGGCCGAGGACCTGCGGGCTGCCGGGGCGGGGTCGGTGGTCGCGTTCGACTCCGATCTGGTGAGTATCACGTCGCCGGATCGCCCCGACCGCGTGCTGGAGACCTGGGTCACTGCCACCGACTTCGCCGGGCTGGAGGACGTGGCCGATCTGGGCATCCGGCGCGGCTCGCTGAGCGACGTCGACGCAGTGCTGGCGCACGCCGACGCGATCGGAGACTGGGGTCTGGGGGTCGGGGACAGGATTCTCATGTCCTTCGTCAATGGCGAAGCCCGCGAGTTGACGGTCGCTGCGGTCTACACCCGGAACGCCTTCTGGGGAGATTGGCTGATCGACCAGTCGGTGTACGCCGAGGTGGCCACTTCCGCGGCCGACGACGCGGTGGCGATCAAGGCGGCCGGCGCCGATCCCGGGGCGGTGCGGGCGGTCCTCGACGAGGCGCTCGCCCGCTACCCCCAGACGAGCCTGGAGGACCGGCGGGAGTTCCAGGCGAGCCTGGAGTCCGACCTCAACAACGCGTTGGCGCTGGTCAACGCGCTCCTGGTCTTCGCGCTGATCGTGGCCCTCGTCGGGATCGTCAACACGCTCACGCTGTCGGTGTTCGAACGCACCAAGGAGATAGGGCTGCTGAGAGCGGTGGGGATGACCCGGCGCCAGCTGCGGCGCATGATCCGTTGGGAGGCGGCCACGATCGCCCTGTACGGCGCCGTTGTCGGAGTCGGTCTCGGGCTGGCGTTCGGTGTGGCCATCTCAGCAGCCATCCCCGACGACATTGTCAGCCGGGTGTCGGTGCCGGCCGTCCAGATTGTCGGGCTCATCGTTGTGGCTGTCGTGTTCGGCCTGCTCGCCGCGCTGTTCCCCGCCTTCCGAGCCGGTCGCATGAACGTGCTCGATGCGATCGCCGCCGACTGAGCCGGGGCGGGATCCGCGGGACTCGACGCTGTGACCCATGAGGCCGCTGAGCCGCGGCTGCACCGGGCGAGCGGGCCGCCGATGCTCAGACTCGCCCTCCGCAGCCTGATCGACAAGAAGCTGCGCTTCGCGCTGACCACGCTGGTGGTGGTCATCGGAGTGATGTTCGTGGTGGGCTCGTTCACGCTCACCGACAGCCTGCGATCCACGTTCGCGGGGCTCGCCCGGGACATCGCCAAGGGCGCCGACCTCACGGTGAGGGCAGACCAGTCCTTCGGCGGCGACTTCGAGCGGGCCACCGTGCCGGAGGCGGTGGCCGAGCAGGTGGCCGGTGTCGAGGGCGTGGATCTGATGAGGCCCGAGTTGGCAGCCATGGACGTCTTCATCGTCGACGCCGACGGCGAGCCGATAAGGCCTCCGGGTCCGCCGGCGCTGGGTTTCAGCTTCAACCCGGGCTCGTTCTTCATCGTTGGGGGTCGGCAGCCCGCCGGGCCCGGCGAGTTCGCGGCCGACACCGTGACCGCTGCCGACAATGACCTGCGGATCGGCGAGACCTACCAGGTCAACGGCCCGCTCGACGCCGAGCCCTTCGAGCTGGTCGGCCTGTTCAACTTCGGGTCCCCCGACTCGCACACCGGTCTGGGCCAGACGATGGCGGCCTTCGAGCTGGAGGAGGCCCAGCGCTTCTTCGGCAGGGAGGACGGCTACCAGGCGGTCGGCGTGCTGGTGTCGGCCGGCGCCGATGTGTCCGAGGTGCAGGCCCGGCTGGAGGCCGAACTGGGCGGCGACTACCGGGTGATCACCCAGGAGGTCGAAGCGGCCGAGCAGGAGGAGGACTTCAACCAGGTCGTCGACGTCTTCAACACCGTTCTGCTGGTGTTCGCGTTCATCGCTGTGTTCGTGTCGGCGTTCATCATCAACAACACGTTCCAGATCATCATCGGCCAGCGGGTGCGCGAGATCGGGCTGTGGCGGGCCGTCGGCGCCACCCCGAGGCAGGTGAGCCGGTCGGTGGTCACCGAGTCGGCCATCGTGGGCGCTCTCAGCACGGTCGTCGGGATCGGGCTCGGCCTGGTGCTGGCTCTGGTGCTGCGCGCCGTCCTGGAAGTGGTCGGCTTCCCGCTGCCCCCGGGTCCGCTGACGCTTCAGCCCCGCACCGTCGTCCTGGCTGTGGTCGTCGGCCTGGGAGTGACGATGGCCTCGTCTATCGCGCCCGCCTTGAGGGCGCGTCGGATCTCCCCGGTGGCCGCGTTGAGCCACGACTTCCAGCTGGGCGCCACCGGCCTGCGCCGCCGCCTGATCACGGGCGGGACGGTGTTCGCGGCCGGCGTTGTCGCGCTGGCGGCGGGCATGACGGCGGGGCTGGAGACCACGCCGACATTCGCGCTGCTGGGAGTCGGCGCCGTGCTCGCATTCGTGGGCATGAACATCGTGAGCCCGGTCTTCGCAGGGCCGGCGGCGTCGGCGCTGGGCCGCCCGGTGAGGGCGCTGTTCGGGGTGCCGGGGCGACTGGGCCGCGACAACGCGTCCCGGAACCCTCGGCGGACTGCGTCGACCGCGGGGGCGCTGCTGATCGGCCTCGCCCTGATGGGACTGGCCGCGGTGGTGGGCGAGTCGATCAAGAAGACTTTCGACGACATCCTCGAGAACGCGGTGGAGGCCGACTACTTCATCCAGTCGAGTGCTGCCGGCTTCGGGCCCCCGCCCGGCTTCCCCGCCCGGGTGGCCGACGAGATCGAGGCGCTGGAAGAGATCGACAGCGTCGTGCGCATCCAGTGGGCGTTCAGCGGGCTCAGCGTCGAAGGCGAGCCGCGCGACGTCGTGGCCACCGACATGGCCCTGGCCGGCAGCCACTTCGACGCCCGGGTCAGCTCGGGAGACATGGCCGGCGCCGATCCGCTGACCTCGTTGGCTTTGCACAGCGACTCGGCTGAGAGCCTGGGCGTCGAGGTGGGCGACACCGTCGAGGCTGCCTTCCCCGACAACCAGACCGAGACCCTCACCGTGGTGGCGATATTCGAGGACGCGGCCATCTTCGGCAACTGGCTGATCGACGGCGCCCTGTGGGACCGCCACTTCAACCGCAACGACCTCGCCTTCGCCAGCGCCCGGATCGCCGGCCTGCCGGACGCCGCCAGCGAGGCGGAGCAGGCCTCGCTGCTGGAACAGAGCCGGGCCGCCGTCAACGGCGTGATCGACCGCTACCCCACGGTAAAGGTCGAGAACCAGGCCGAGTTCCGCAAGACCCAGCAGTCCCAGCTCACCGCGATCATCAGGGTGATCCAGGTGCTCGTCGGGCTGTCGTTCGTCATAGCGCTGATCGGCATCATCAACACGTTGAGCCTGTCGGTGTTCGAGCGCATCCACGAGATCGGCCTGCTCCGCTCGGTGGGCATGACCCGCAGGCAGCTGCGCCGCTCGATCTACTGGGAGGCGCTGATCGTGGCCGTCTTCGGCGGGCTGCTCGGAGTGGTGGTGGGCACGGTCTTCGGCGTGGCGACCGCGCTGGCGCTGCCGGAGTCGTTCGTGCAGGCGGTGGCGGTGCCCTGGCTGGACCTAGTGGTCTTCGTGGTGATCTCGGCGGTCGCGGGGCTGCTGGCCGCGATCCTGCCCGCGGTGCGCGCCGGCCGCATGAACATCCTCGAGGCCATAGCCCACGAGTAGCTCAGCGGTGCTGCGGACTGCCGGATTCTGGACTTGCAGCCCTCGTCGGCGCGCCGTCGGCACTCCCCGGCCACGATGCGGGCCGGCGCGTGAATCGCCTGCTCCCAGACTTCTTCGCCAACATGAGGGAATACCACTCATGGGTGCGCCTGGTCCTAGACACTGAGCAGGGGAGATCGGAGATTCTGCTGTCGTTCCACGGCATCAACCGTGACTACCGGGGTCTGATGGCTGCTTCGATGTGCTTCTTTCGACGTCAGAACAGCGATGTGATCGAACCGCAAGTCATCGAACTGCAGCCTGTGTGCGACGACCTCTTCCAAATCAACTACTTGGAGAGCACCGAATCGGTACTGCACCGCTTCCGGCCATGGCTCAACGACTCCTTGATGAGAGCCCTCGACCAGTTCCGTAGGGGCGAGTGAAGCCGACCACGCTCAGGAGCGGTAGAGCATTCCCTTGTAGGCGGAGGTGAAGCCGGCGGACTCCAGACGGGCCGCCCACGGCGTCTCCCTGACGGGCCGGTCGTCCACCTTGGCGATCTCCAGCTTGCGCAGGCGGCCGTCCTTGACCAGTCCGACGACCGCCTCGATCCAGGCGTCGTTCGACGCGGCGCCCTCGAAGGTGGCCAGGGACCGGCCGCCCCGTTCGAGCATCACCAGCGGCCGCCCGTCGGCCAGCACCACGTGGGCACCTGCGGTGCGGGCGGGCCTGCCCGGCGAGTCGGGCCAGGCCAGCGCGGCGCCGTAGGGCTGGGCCGGGTCGGTGGCGGCCAGCACCACCGGCGGTGCATCAGGCTCCGGCGTGCGGGCCGCCCGCAGGCGGTCGACTGCGCCGGGCAGGGCGAACTGGGCCGCGCCCAGCCCGGCCACGAAGTAGCCCCGGCGGGCCTCGCCCCGCTCCTCCAGAGCCTTGAGCACCGGGTAGACGCCCGCGAAGCCGCCCTCGGCACCCTCGCCCAGCGCGGCCTCGCGGGTGACCACCCCGTAGCGGTCGAGCAGCTGGTGGGCTCTGGCCAGGGCCGATTCGGTGGGCGCGGGCCGGGGGCTGAGCAGCGGCTCCACCAGCGACCAGCGGCCCGCGGCCGACGGCGGCCCTGTCGCGCTGAGACCACCGAGCCGCACACGGCCCCGCCGGGACCGGCCGGCCCGCGGCGATGTGCGCCCCGCCGTGGACGGCCGGCGGCGCGCCCCGCCCGACCGGTGGCCGCCGACGCGGGCCCGCAGCGGTGCGAGGGAGTCGTTCGTCACCTCGCCGGCCCACACCAGATCCCACAGCGCGGCCAGCACCGTCTCGGAGTCGTAGGGCAGCGAGGCTGCCTGCGCGGCGGCCACCAAGTCGGGCCAGAACGACGCTCCCCGGTCTCGCAGCCGGTCTCGCAGCGCATCGTGGTGAGCGCCTTCGGACGGCTCCGCCGCGGGGACGAGCAGGGCGGCCTGATCGCGGAACACCAGGCGCACCCGGCCGTCGGCGGCGCCCAGCGCGCCGGCGCCGATCCACACGACCTCGCCGGCGGTGCAGAGCTGGTCCAACTCCGCCGCCTTGTAGCCGGCCATGCGTGCGGCCAGGACGTCGTCCTCCAGCACCGACGCGGCCACGGGCACACCCTGCAGCTGGGCCACAACGTCGGCCAGTGCGTCCACCCCTCGGCGCTGGCCGCCGACTCCCTGCCAGGCGGGCAGGAACCGGGCCAGCGCCTCGGGCGGCACCGGCTCGACTTCTTGACGCAGCTCGGCCAGGCAGCGGCGACGGATGCGCCGCAGCACCTCGGCGTCGCAGAACTCCCGGTCGGCCCCGCCGGGACGGAACCCGCCTCGCAGCAGCCGGCCCTCGGCCACCAGCGACGCCAGCCGGTCCGCTACCGGCTGCTCGCCCATTCCCAGTCGGCGGGCGACGTCGCGGGCCAGGAACGGGCCGTGGGTGCGCGCGTAGCGCACGCACAGATCGCCGAGAGGGTCGTCGACCGGCTCGGTGGCGAACGCGGGCAGACCCGCAGGAAGGGCCGCGCCGACAGCGTCGCGCAACCGGGCGGCGTCGGCCGAGTCGGCCACCACGTCGCGCCCGGCCAGGCGCACTTCGATGGCCCGGCGCTGCTCCACCAGTGTCCGCACCCAGCCCGACGCCCGCTCCGCGGCGAAGCCCGGCGCATCGGCCCCGGCACCGCCGACAGTCTCGGACACATCCCTGGCGGCCGCGCTCTCATCCGACACGAGAACGTCATCAGCTACGACGGCAGGCCGGGCCATGGACATGCCTCTGGCGGCCGCGCTCTCGTTGGTCGATCTGGTTCCTGCTTCGTCGGTGGTGGGCAGTGGTCCCGACATGCCTCTCGCGTCCGCGCTCTCATCCGACGCCCGGACGGCGGAAGACGCCGGCCGCGTCGATCTCCCCGACATGCTTCTCGCGTCCGCGCTCTCATCCGACGGCTCACGGCCCGCGAGTGCGGCGCCTCCGTCACGCTTGCCGGCCGCCGGAGCGGTCCGGGCTGCCAGCTCGTCGAGGGAGAGCGGCCCCAGCACCCGCAGCAGGTCGTGGGCCTCGTCCGCATCGCGGGCTCCGCATCGGGCCGCCAGCCGCTGCAGTTCCAGCTCGACGTCGGCGATCACCCTGGCATCGATCAGCTCCCGCAGTTCTTCGGCGCCGAGCAGGTCGCGCAGCAGGTCGCGGTCCAGGGCCAGCGCCGCGGCTCTTCGCTCGGCCAGCGGGGCGTCGCCCTCGTACATGTAGACCGCGATCCACGAGAACAGCAGCGACTGGGCGAAGGGCGACGCCTGGGCGGTGTCCACCGCGACCACCCGGACCCGGCGGCTGCGCAGGTCGGCCATGAGCTTCACCAGCGCGGGCAGGTCGAACACGTCGTTGAGGCACTCGCGGGTGGTCTCCAGCAGGATCGGGAACGACGGGTACTTGGCCGCTGCCGCCAGCAGGTCGGCGGCCCGCCTGCGCTGCTGCCACAGCGGCGTCCGCCGGTCGGGCCGGCGCCGGGGCAGCAGCAGCGCCCGGGCCGCGCACTCCCTGAAGCGGGACGCGAACATGGAGGTCTCGGGCAGGCTGCCCACCACCAGGTCGCGGACCTCTTCGGGGTCGAAGAGCAGGTCGTCGGCCGGCAGTTCGTCGATGGCCTCCGGCAGGCGCAGGACGATGCCGTCGTCGCCCCACATCAGGTCCACGTCGGCGCCCCAGGCCTCCCGCAGGCGGGCCCGCAGCGCGACCCCCCAGGGCGCGTGGACCCGGGCGCCGAACGGGGTGAGCACGCACACCCGCCAGTCGCCGATCTCGTCGCGGAAGCGCTCCACCACCACCGTGCGGTCGTCGGGAACCGCCCCGGTGGCCGCGGCTTGGTCCTCGAGGTAGGCGAGCAGGTTGCCGGCGGCGCTCTCGTCGAGGCCGCAGCGCCGCCGCAAGCGGGCCTCGGCCGCATCGGCGCCGCCGGAGCGCAGTTCTCGCACGAGACTCCCGACAGCCCGGCCCAGCTCGATGGGACGGCCCGGGCCTTCGCCGTGCCAGAACGGCATCTTGCCCAACTCGCCGGGCGCGGGGGTCACCACCACCCGCTCGAAGGTGATGTCGACGATGCGCCAGGTCGTCGCACCCAGCAGGAACGCCTCGCCTGCTCGGCTCTCGTAGACCATTTCCTCGTCGAGCTCGCCCACCCTGGTGCCGTCGGGCAGGAACACGCCGAACAGTCCCCGGTCGGGGATGGTCCCGGCGTTGGTCACCGCTAGGCGCTGGGCTCCGGCCCGGCCCCGCAGCACGCCGCCGGCCCGGTCCCACACCACCCGGGGCCTCAGTTCGGAGAACTCCTCGGCCGGGTAGGTGCCCGACAGCAGCTCGAGCACGCTGTGGAGCACGTCGTCGGACAGATCGGCGAAGCACGCAGCGCGTCGCAGCACGGCTGCCAGCCGCCCGACCGGCCAGTCGTCCATCGCGCACATGGCCACGATCTGCTGGGCGGCCACGTCGAGGGGGTTGCGCAGGTAGCAGGTGTGCTCCACCTCGCCGGCGTGCATCCGCTCCACCACCGCGGCCGCCTCCAGCAGGTCGGCCCGGTGCTTCGGGAAGATCCGGCCCCGGCTCGCCTCGCCGACCCGGTGCCCGGCCCGCCCGATCCGCTGCAGTCCGGCGGACACCGACCCGGGCGAGGACACCTGCACTACCAGGTCTACCGCGCCCATGTCGATGCCGAGCTCCAGAGTCGAGGTCGCCACCAGGCCCTTCAGCTCGCCCCGCTTGAGCTCGTCCTCGATCAGCAGGCGGCGCTGCCGCGAGATGGACCCGTGGTGGGCCTTTACCAGCTCGAAGCCCTCGGCCGTTCCCGTGCCGACCTGCTCATCGCCCAGCGGCGTCGGCGGCGCCGCCTTCAGCAGGCCCTCGTACGACTCGCCCGCACACTGCGGCCCGGCGCCCGCAGAAGACCTCCGGTCGTTTTCGAGCGGCGTGTCGGCGTGCTTCGCTGCCCGGCCCCTCTGGATCGCAGCGTCCCCGGTTGTTTCGGCCCGCTGCTCGGCGCGCGGGTTCCCGGCCTCCGGATGCAGCTCGTTGAGCCGGGCCGCGAGCCGCTCGGCCAGCTGCCGGGCGTTGGCGAAGATCAGCGTGGACCGGTGCGACTGCACCAGATCCAGCAGACGGGGATGGATGGCGGGCCAGATGCTGCGCCTCAGCGGCCCGGCCGCCGCGCCCGCCGAGGCCGGCGGCTCCACCGTCTCGCCCAGCGAAGCCATATCGGCCACCGGGACCACCACCTCGACGTCGAGCTCCTTGCGGGCACCGGAGTCCACCACGGCCACGGGCCGAGCTGCCGGCGAGCCGTCCGCACCGAACTCGAAGCCGCCCAAGAAGCGGGCGATCTCGTCGAGGGGCCTCTGGGTGGCGGACAGCGCGATGCGCTGCGGCGGGTGCCCGCACAACTCCTCCAGGCGCTCCAGCGACACCATCAGGTGGGCGCCTCGCTTGCCGTCCGCCACTGCATGGATCTCGTCGATGATCACATGCTCGACGCTGGCGAGGGTCTGGCGGGCCCGGCTGGTCAGCATCAGGAACAACGACTCGGGGGTGGTTATGAGAATGTCCGGGGGATGCCGCACGAGCTTGCGGCGCTCGTCGGCCGAGGTGTCCCCGGTGCGCACGCCCACCGTCGGCACGTGCACCGTCGAGCCGAGCCGCTCCGCGGCCATGCGGATGCCGTGCAGCGGTGCCCGCAGGTTCCTCTCGACGTCCACGGCCAACGCTCGCAGCGGCGACACGTACAGAACCCGCGTGCCCGAGTCTGGCGCGGCCCGGTCCTGGGCCATCAGGCGGTCGATGGCCCACAGGAAGGCGGCCAGGGTCTTGCCCGTACCGGTGGGAGCGCACACCAAGACGTGTTCGCCGGCCGCGATGGGCGGCCAGCCCTCGACCTGCGGCGGAGTAGGCGCGGCGAAGGCGGACTCGAACCATGCCCGGGTCGGCTCCGAGAAGGCGGCAAGCGAGCCGGCGGTCCGGTCAGAGGGCGGTTCAGCCACCACGCCGCCACCGTACCAACCCACTGCGACAGCCGCCCGCAGGCCCGGAATTGCAATCGCGAGGATTCTTGATGTAGTCGACCTCATCAGGGCAGCCCAACTGCATCAAGAACGATCGGGGGTGCCTAAGAGCAAGCGCAAATAGGTGAGAGCCGATTGTGTCGCAGCGGTGTCATTCCCGCTCTTGTTCGCTGCGCTCACGGGCCGCTCGGGCCACGGCCTCGCCTGTATGGGCCGCGTCGCTCCCGCCTATTCGCTCGGCCTCTGAGAGCGTCCGCGAATAGGTGAGAGCCGATTGTGTCGCAGCGGTGTCATTCCCGCTCTTGTTCGCTGCGCTCACGGGCCGCTCGGGCCACGGCCTCGCCTGTATGGGCCGCGTCGCTCCCGCCTATTCGCTCGGCCTCTGAGAGCGTCCGCGAATAGGTGAGAGCCGATTGTGTCGCAGCGGTGTCATTCCCGCTCTTGTTCGCTGCGCTCACGGGCCGCTCGGGCCACGGCCTCGCCCGTATGATCCGGACTGGTCCGCCTATTCGCTCGGCCGCTGAGTCGCTGCCGTGGCCGTCGCCGCCAAGGTCTTTGCTCAGCAATCGACCACCGCTCAGGTCTGGACCTCCTCAGTCGCTGCCGTGGCCGTCGCCGGCCGCCACCTCTACAGTGAGGGGCCATGACGCGAAAGTTCCGTTTCGGCGTCGAGATGAAGAGGCCGCTGTCGGGGCTGACGTGGGCGCAGTCGGCGCAGAGGCTGGAGGAGCTCGGCTTCTCGACCCTGGTCGTGCCGGACCATTTCGACGACCAGTTCGCGGTGGGGCCGGCGCTGGCAGCCGCCGCCGCGGCCACCACCACGCTGCGCCTCGGCGCCCTCGTGTACGGCAACGACTACCGGCATCCGGTGATGGTCGCCAAGGAGGTGGCCACCCTCGACGTGCTGTCCGGCGGTCGGATTGAGCTGGGCCTAGGCGCGGGCTGGAAACGCGCCGACTACGACGAGGCCGGGCTCGTCTACGACCGGCCCGGCGTCCGCATCGACCGCATGGCCGAGTCGCTGGAGATCGTCAGGGGCCTTCTCGCGGACGGGCCGGTCACCTTCGAGGGCGAGCACTACACCGTCCGCGGCCTCGAGGGCCTTCCCAAGCCGGTGCAGTCGCCGGTGCCGGTGGTGATCGGCGGGGGCGGCCGGCGGATGCTGAGCCTGGCGGCCCGTCACGCCGACATCGTGGGCGTGAACGCCAACCTGCGCTCGGGCGAGGTCGGGCTCGACGCCGTCGCCGACGTGGTCGCAGACCGTTTCGATGCCAAGCTCGAGTGGGTGCGCGACGCGGCCGGCGACCGGTTCGACCGGCTGGAGCTCAACCTCCTGGTCGCGTCGACGCAGGTCACCGAAGGCGGCAGGGCCACCGCCGAAGCCGTAGAGGCGACCGCCGCCATGTTCGACATGCCGGCCGGGACGGTGGCCGACGTTCCGATGCTGCTGATCGGATCCCCCGCCGAGATGGCTGACACCCTCCGGCGCCGCCGGGAGCGCTGGGGCTTCAGCTACATCGTCGTGCGGGGCGACGGCGACTTGGTCGCCTTCGCCGCCGTGATCTCGCAACTCGACGGCGAGTAGGCGCATCGGCGCGTAGACGTACAGAGCGCTATCTCACGAGATCGCGGCGACGTACGGCCCCTCGAAGCTTCGGCTTCAAGCAGGCCGGCCGCACCGGTCTTGCCGGTCGGCTGCCCGGCCTCGACGCTCAGTGGTTGCATGCCTGCAGGGCCAGGCTGCCATGCCGGTCCCCTGCCCGGCTTCACCTGTCGGCCGCGCTCGCCTAAGAGGCCGAGCGAATAGGCGGGCCAGTCCGGATCATACGGGCGAGGCCGTGGCCCGAGCGGCCCGTGAGCGCAGCGAATAAGAGCGGGAATGACACCGCTGCGACACAATCGGCTCTCACCTATTCGCGGACGCTCTAAGGTTGCGCTATGAAGTCGACGACGGCCGACACGGCGCCGTACGAGTCGCCCGAGTGGCATCCGGCCTTCGAGGAGTACTGCGAGACGATCTTCGAGTTGGCCGAGGACGACCTGGACGTGATCCAGGCCCGCATCGCCGACCGCTTGGAGATTTCGCGTCCCGCGGTCTCGGAGATGATCCGGCGGATGCAGACCGAGGGCCTCGTCGAGGAGGGGAAGGGCACCATCAGACTCACCCCGCGGGGGCACGCACTGGCCGAGACGGTGGTGCGCCGCCACCGTCTGGCCGAGTGCTTCCTCACCGACATCCTGGGTCTGTCGTGGGCCGAGGCCCACCAGGAGGCGGGCAAGTGGGAGCACGTCATCTCACCGGCGGTGGAGAAGGCCATGATGCGGGTGCTCGAGCAGCCCACGACCTGCCCCCACGGCAACCCCATTCCCGGCTCCGGCTACGAAGCCCCGGACATGGTGACTCTCGACACCCTCGAGGTGGGCCGGGAGTTCACGGTGCAGCGCATTCCGGAGGAGTTGGAGTTCCAACCCGGGATGCTCGAGTTCTTGGAGGAGGCGAGGGTGACTCCCGGATCGACGGGCACCGTCACGGCCCGCTCCCCGGACGGCACGGCCACGCTCGACGTCGAGGGCGGCCCCGTCGGCCTGAGCGACTACGCCGTTTCCCGCATCCTGGTCACCGTGGCCGGCTAGTGTCCTGAGCGGGGTTCTCGTTGCGTGTGCTCGTTGTAGGCATGTTGTTGTGGTTTCGAGGGTCTTGTTGGTGGTGTCGTGTTGTTCTGTTCTTGTTGTTGGGTGGGTTGGTGTTTGCGGCTTGAGTGTTTTTGTGTTTTCATGGGTTTCGGTGGTGGTTGTGTTGGGAGGGGTGCCATCGCAGTATTTGTTTTTCGAGGGCGGTCAGTAGCAGTACGAGGGTCACGCCGATGAGGGCTAGTGCGAGGACGCTTCCCCAGAGTTGTTCGACGAGCAGTCGGGACTGGGCGACTCGGGCTGCGTTGCCGAGTCCTTCCTGGGAGTTGAAGAATTCGCCGACTACTGCTCCGACTAGGGCGAGGCCGATGCAGATGCGGCCGGCGGCGAAGAGGTATGGCAGCGAGTGCGGGATCCTGAGGCGCCAGTAGATCTCCCAGCGGCTTGCGTTGATTGATCGCAGCAGTTCGTGTGTTTCGTTGTCTATCGATCGTAGTCCGGTGAGGGCGTTGGTCACGAACGGCACCCATGCGAACAGTGCGGCGGTGAGGATTTTCGGCCAGGGCGAGAATCCGAACCACAGCAGGAAGATCGGCACGAGCGCCGCGGCCGGCGTTGATTGCACGAGCACGATCACTGGGGTGGTCGCGCGTTCCGCGAGCTCGGAGTGGGCCATCCAGGTGGCTGTTAGGAGGGCTGCGAAGAAGGCGATCCAGAATCCCCAGAACGCTTCTTGGACGGTCACCAGTCCGTTGCGGGAGTAGAAGCCGGGGTTCTCGGCTATGTGGATGATCACGTCGGAGGGCAGCGGCAGTGTGAGGGGTCGGAGGTCGCGGGCCGCGGCGTAGGTCTCCCAGCCGGCGAAGAAGGCGGTCAGGCCGGCGAGCGGCGCTGTCAGCAGGGCGGCGCGCCGCAGCGGCCGTTGGGGTGTCTCGGGCGGTTCGTCGGGCGGTTGGTCGGTGTCGGTGCCTGTGTCGTTGCCCGCGTCGGGGTCGGGCGGTCCCGGAGCGGGTGTCGCGGCCTGGCTTTTCAATTCGCCCAGCCTTGTCTCAGCGCTGCGCGCACCTCTTTGAGCGTGTGGTGGTAGTCGTCGCTGTCCTCGGCCTCGGCGCGGCGGGGCCGGGGCAGGCGCACGTCGATCACCCGGGTGATGCGTCCTGGTCTGGCTCCGAGCACGGCGACCCGGTCCGACAGCACCACCGCTTCGGGGATGGAGTGCGTCACGAACACCACGGTGCTGCCGGTCTTGCGCCACAGGCGCAGCAGCATGTAGCGCATGTCGGTCCGGGTGATCTCGTCGAGGGCCGAGAACGGTTCGTCCATCAGCAGCACCGGTGCTCCCAGCGCGAAGGCGCGGGCGATGCTCACCCGCTGTTGGAGGCCTCCGCTCAGCTCGCGGGGCAGCGAGTCCAGGAAAGGGGTGAGCCCGATGTCGTCGAGCATGGCCAGACGGTCGTCGGCGGGCATGCCCGGGTCGCCCTGGCGGCGGTTGACGTCCGACAGCAGCGAGACGTTCCTGCGCACTGTCCGCCACGGCAGCAGCGCCGGGTGCTGCGGCACGAAGCCGTAGCGTTTCTGCCGACGGGCCTCGGCGGGCGGCTGGCCGTTCACGGCGACCGACCCGCGGTCGGGTTCGAGCAGTCCCCCGGCCAGGCGCAGCATGGTCGATTTGCCGCAGCCCGAGGGCCCGATGAGGCTCACGAACTCCGACGGGCGCACGTCCAGGCTGACCCGCGACAGGGCGTGGACTAGGCGGTGCTTGGGTCTGAACCACTTCGACACCGCCTTGAAGCTGACGGCGGGTTCGGTCGTGGTCGCGGGTCGGGGCTTGTTGGGGTGGTGTTCGGTGTTTGCGGGGTTGGGGCTGGCGGCGGGTTCGGTCGCGGGTCGGGGCTTGTTTGGGTGGTGTTCGGTGTTTGCGGGGTTGGGGTTGGTGGTGGGTTCGGTCATGGTCGCGGGTCAGGGTCCGGGCCAGATGAGCGTGGTTCCGTTGTAGAGGCTTGCGGCGATGTCGGGGTTGACCATGGGTTGCCAGTCGGGTGGCGGTTCGAAAATCCCGGCTTGTGTCAGGGTGTTGATCTCTGCTGCGAGGAGGTCGGTGTCTGGGATGCCTGTTCCGGTGTTGGTGGGGGCGAGGTCGGCGATCAGTGATGATTCCACTGCCCATCGGTGGCGTTCTGTTTGTTTGGCGAGGTGCAGCGGGTTGCCGGCGGCGTCGATGAGTTCGAAGGCGTTGTCGATGGCTGTGTCGGGGTTGGCGGCGGCGAAGGCTTGGCCTCGTATCAGCGCGCGGACTACGTCGGTTACCAGGTCTGGGTGGTCGTCGATCATTGATTGGGTGGTGAAGGTCACTCCGAAGCTGGAGGGCACGTCGAAGTCCAGCGGGTCGAGCAGCGTGTGCGGTACCTCGTTGTTGGTGAGGGTGTTGGGTTCGTTGGATTTGTAGACGGGCAGCGCGTCGATGCCCAGCTCGAGGTGCGCGACCGGGTCGAAGCCGTCGAGCAGGACTTCGTCGAAGCAGTTCCGTTCGATGCCTGCCAGCGCGATGGAGGCTTGCAGCGAGTAGGGGAGGTCGCCTTTGATGCCGACGAGGCTGCCGCACAGTCCGGCGAAGTCGGTGATCTGGCTGTTTTCGGGCACGGCGATCGCCTCGATGGCGGTGCGGCCCCAGTGCAGCAGGGCTACTAGGTCGCCGTCGCCGGCCACGTTGTTGTTGACGAGCTCGGCGAACGATCCCGACGCGCCGAAGTGGGCTTGGCCCTCTATGACCAGGGCTCCGTTGGAGGGCGCGAACCCGGGCTGGATCTCGAAGTCGATGCAGAGCTCGTCGAAGTATCCCTGGGCCTCGGCGGTGATGGCGTCGATGATTCCGGCTGCTGCGGCGAAGCCGAATCCGGTCACGAAGGTCACGGTGCCGGCCTCGCGGTTGGCCTCGCAGCGCGCCGCTGCGGCGTCGGTCGCCGGGCCGGGTCCGGGCTCGCTGGTGGCTGCACCGTCGTCACCGCACGCGGCCGCCGCCAGCGCCAGCGCCAGCACGGCCGGCACGGCGGGCCGCCGCGTCCGGCATCTCGATCCCGTCGTTGGTGCAGGCGGTGGTATCCGCAGCACGGCTGGCCGCCGCGTCCGGCATCTCGATCCCGCCGTCAGCGCCAGCACGGCCGGCACGGCGGGCCGCCGCGTCCGGCATCTCGTTCCCGCCGCCGGCGCCGGTGCTGGCACGGCTGGTGGGGGGCGCTGTCGCGTCCGGCGCGGGTTCTTTCGCCTCATCTCGCCCTCCTCGAAGCGGGCCGTAGCGGCCGCGCGGTCACGACCTCGGGCGCCGACCAGTCTGCCAACGCGCGGCGGGCGCGGCAACGGCCGCGCACGGTCCTGGCGGCGGTCGGCCTGCGGTTTTCCGTCGGCGGCTCACGGGCGCGGCGGGGGTCCTGCTCCCGCCGCTGGGGGGGAGGTTGTTGCAACCCCACCAAGCTGGTATACAGTCCGGTATACGAGTCTGTATACCAGGAGGCTGTTATGTCTGAGACACTACCGAGTCGGCTGCTGACGGCGCGCTGGGCCCGCGCGGCGGGCCGCGGCGCTCTCGTGAAGGTGTCGTGCGCGAGGGCCGCGGCCGCGCTCGTGGCCGTCGCGCTGGTGGCCGTGCTGCTGCCTGCGGCGGTCTCGGCGCAGGCGCTGTCGGATGTCGCCGCGCTCAATAACATCACGGTGGCCGGCGGGACCTTGTCGCCGGAGTTCTCTGCCGACGTTCATGGCTACCGCGTGGGCGTCGCCCACGACGAGGACCAGGCGACGGTCGGGTTCACCAAGGGCCACAGCGGCCAGCAGGTGGCCCTCAAGGACGGCTCCGACCAGGACCTCGCCGACGCCGACACCGGCGAGGGCGGCCACCAAGTGGACCTGGCCCACGGCGCCAACACGGTGAAGCTGGTCGTCACGCCCGAGGACACCGCCGCCGACGCCGCGACCTACACCCTGACCATTGTGCGGGCCCTGCCCGCCGGCGTGGTCGGGGTGCCTGCAGACTGGGCCCTGAAGCCCGACGGTCTGAGCGCCGGCGACCAGTTCCGGCTCATGCTCGTCACGAGCAGCACACGCGACGCCGCATCGACGAGCATCGACGACTACGACACGTTCGTGCGCGGCACGATCACCAGCAACGGCCACGACGCCATCAAGGAGTTCGCCCGGTTCTTCAAAGCGCTGGCCAGCACCGCTGCGGTCTCGGCCCGCGACCACACGACGACGACGTACACCGACGGCGGCGCCGAAGGCGTGCCCATCCACTGGCTGAACGGTCAGCGCGTCCATGCAAGAAACCCCGATGGGGCAGAGCCCAGACTCGTGCCGGTCAACAATTATGAGGAATTCTGGGAGACGAGCGACTCGTGGTATATGAGACCCCGCTATGAGACCGGCTCGCGCGCATCGGGCTCCCAAACTCTCATTTGGACGGGCTCTGCGTCAGACGGCAGCCGGATGGAGGGGGCGACGCTGGGCTCGACAGCCGTGCATACGGGGCATTTCGACCAATCCGTACTATTCAGCCGCCCCTTCAATGAAAGACAGGACAACACATTAGACAACTCCCGTGAATTCCGGATGCTGGGTTTGTCGGGTGTGTTTCAGGTGGTGGATGTTCTGCCTGCTGCTGGGTTGGCTGCGTTGTCGGTGACCGCGGCGGGCGACTCGGACGACAGGCTGCACGGTTTTTCTATAGATCACAGTGTCTATCATGGCGGGTTCGGTGCGGGTGTGTCGCGGGCGACGCTGGATTGGACGGCGGTGGATGAGGCCGTGGCGGCAGTGTCGGTGCTGGACGCGGACGGTGGCGTGCTCGAAGACGCCGACGGCGGGCAGGAGGGCCACCAGGTCGACTTGGAGGAGGGCCTCAACACCGTCACCGTCAGGGTGGCGCGCACCGACAACAACTTGAGCAGGGAATACACGCTGCATCTGGGGGTCGGCTCGACGGAGCTGGGCGGCTGGCGCGCCGACGACGACATTGATTTCTTGTGGAATGTCGACGGCATCAAACCCCGCGGCATGACGGGCACCGTCGACACATTGTGGGTGGCCGACGCGGGCAGCAACAAACTGCTGGCGTTCGACCGCTCCGACGGCAGCCGGGAGGCGGGCCGCGACATCATGTTGAGCTCCGCCGACGGAAACGACAAGTTGTGGGGCGGAATCTGGTCCGACATGGTCAAGGACGGCAGCGATTTCACGGTGAGCGGCACGGTGTGGGTGGCCGACCCCGACAACGACAAGCTCTTCGCGTACAGGATCGATGTCAACGCCGACGGCACGCCGGGCACGGATCACGGCGGCCGCGACTCCGGCAAGGACATCAAGTTGTCGGGGGGCAACGACAATCCGGAGGGTTTGTGGTCGAACGGTTCGACGATGTGGGTGAACGACAGCCGCGACCGCAATCTGTACGCGTACCATCTTGGCGGCACCAGTCACGGCGAACGCGACTCGGACAAAGACATCGATGTCTCGAGCTTGTTCAATGGCAACGAGCGGCCGAAAGGCATTGTCGGCGACGGCACCGCAGTCTGGGTGCTCAACGACTCCAACAACAGGCTGCAGGCGTTCCAGATCGCCAACAAGCTGCGCAACCAGAGCTGGGATATCCGACTGCACGACAGCCAACACCAACGCTCCGGCAGCAGGCCCTACAGCGCGTGGATCGAAGGCGATGCAATCTACGTGGACCGCGGCAACAAAGCATCCTCCAAGGTCTTCGCCTACAACACCACCCACGACACGTCGCTGTCCAGCGTCGCCCTTTCGGGCCTGACGCTGACGGGCAGCGACTCCAGCGCACTCACGCTCAACCCGACGTTCGCGCCCGGCGTCACCTACTACGAGACGACCGATCCGTACGTCGGCGACAAGGTGACGGTAGCCGCCGTCGGTTCCCACGTCGGCGCCGGGGTCAAGGTCGCCCCCGCCGACGCCGACAGCGTCGAGACCGGCCACCAGGTCGCCGTTATGTTCGACCGCACCCACATCGAGGTCACAGCAACAGCACCGAGCGGGTACATCGAGTCCTATCGCGTGCTTGTGAGCGTCGGCGAGGTACAGGCTCTCAACGACTGGGCCCTCAAGCCACAGGGCCTCTCGGTCGGCGACCGGTTCCGTACCGGCGACTGGAACGTGTTCAAGTCGGTGACGGTGGCTGCGGGCGCTGATGCTGTCATTGCCGATGAGGCGGTGACGTTGCGCTATGCGGCGTCGGGCGACGGCTACGACGTGTCGGGTGATGTGGCGGTGACTGCCGCCGACGACACGGGCGCGCTGGTGTTCGTCGACGCTCCAGTGTCTGTGATTGAGGGCCGCAGCGCCTTTTATGGGGTGAAGTTGTCGGCTGAGCCGTCGGGTTCTGTGTCGGTGTCGGTGGCTGCGGGCGGTGATCTGGTGCTGTCGTCCGGGTGGGTGGGTTCGGTGTCTGTGCTGTCGTTGGCGTTCACGACGGGTGACTGGAATGTGTTCAAGTCGGTGAGGGTGGATGCCGCTGCCGACGATGACATCGCCGACGACGTTGTGACGCTGCGCCATGTCGCGTCGGGTGGCGGCTACGACGTGTCGGGTGATGTGGTGGTGAGGGTCGAAGATGACGATATTGGGGGGTTGATGTTCACTTCGGGTTCGGTGTCGGTGGGTGAGGGTGCCGGGGTCGCGTACGGGGTGAGGTTGTCGGGTGAGCCGTCGGGTTCTGTGTCGGTGTCGGTGGCTGCGGGCGGTGATCTGGTGCTGTCGTCCGGGTGGGTGGGTTCGGTGTCTGTGCTGTCGTTGGCGTTCACGACGGGTGACTGGAATGTGTTCAAGTCGGTGAGGGTGGATGCCGGTTCCGACGATGACATCGTCGACGACGTTGTGGCGCTGCGCCATGTCGCGTCGGGCGGCGGCTACCACGCGTCGGGTGATGTGGAGGTGACCGTCGAAGACGACGATATTGCGGGGTTGGAGTTCACTTCACCGTCGGGGTCGGTGTCGGTGGGCGAGGGCTCGCACACGGTCTACGGGGTGAGGCTGTCGGCTGAGCCTTCGGGGCCTGTGTCGGTGTCGGTGTCGACGGTCGCGGGCAGTGATCTGGTGCTGTCGAGTGCGGGTTCGGTGGCGGTGACGCTGCTCGCGGCGAGCGATCTGGTACCGGGCAGGGCCATGGTGTCGGGTTCGGTGTCTGTGCTGTCGTTGGCGTTCACGACGGGTGACTGGAATGTGTTCAAGTCGGTGAGGGTGGATGCCGGTTCCGACGATGACATCGTCGACGACGTTGTGGCGCTGCGCCATGTCGCGTCGGGCGGCGGCTACCACGCGTCGGGTGATGTGGAGGTGACCGTCGAAGACGACGATATTGCGGGGTTGGAGTTCACTTCACCGTCGGGGTCGGTGTCGGTGGGCGAGGGCTCGCACACGGTCTACGGGGTGAGGCTGTCGGCTGAGCCTTCGGGGCCTGTGTCGGTGTCGGTGTCGACGGTCGCGGGCAGTGATCTGGTGCTGTCGAGTGCGGGTTCGGTGGCGGTGACGCTGCTCGCGGCGAGCGATCTGGTACCGGGCAGGGCCATGGTGTCGGGTTCGGGGTCTGTGTTGTCGTTGGTGTTCGCTGCGGATGATTGGGACAGCTTCCAGTCGGTGACGGTGCTTGCCGGTTCCGACGATGACATTGTCGACGATGTCGTGGTGTTGCGCCACATGGCGTCGGGTGGCGGTTTCGATGTGTCGGGTGATGTGGAGGTGACGGTCGAAGATGACGATATCGGGGGGTTGATGTTCACTTCGGGTTCGGTGTCGGTGGGTGAGGGTGCCGGGGTCGCGTACGGGGTGAGGTTGTCGGGTGAGCCGTCGGGTTCTGTGTCGGTGTCGGTGGCTGCGGGCGGTGATCTGGTGCTGTCGTCCGGGTTGGTGGGTTCGGTGTCTGTGCTGTCGTTGGCGTTCACGACGGGTGACTGGAATGTGTTCAAGTCGGTGAGGGTGGATGCCGGTTCCGACGATGACATCGTCGACGACGTTGTGGCGCTGCGCCATGTCGCGTCGGGCGGCGGCTACCACGCGTCGGGTGATGTGGAGGTGACCGTCGAAGACGACGATATTGCGGGGTTGGAGTTCACTTCACCGTCGGGGTCGGTGTCGGTGGGCGAGGGCTCGCACACGGTCTACGGGGTGAGGCTGTCGGCTGAGCCTTTGGGGCCTGTGTCGGTGTCGGTGTCGACGGTCGCGGGCAGTGATCTGGTGCTGTCGAGTGCGGGTTCGGTGGCGGTGACGCTGCTCGCGGCGAGCGATCTGGTACCGGGCAGGGCCATGGTGTCGGGTTCGGGGTCTGTGTTGTCGTTGGTGTTCTCTGTGGGTGATTGGGACAGTTTCCAGTCGGTGACGGTGCTTGCCGGTTCCGACGATGACATTGTCGACGATGTCGTGGTGTTGCGCCACACGGCGTCGGGTGGTGGTTTCGATGTGTCTGGTGATGTGGAGGTGACCGTCGAAGACGATGACACCGCGGGGTTGGTGTTCGATGCGGGTTCGGTGTCTGTGGTTGAGGGTGCCGGGGTCGAGTACGGGGTGAGGTTGTCTGCTGAGCCGTCGGGGTCTGTGTCTGTGTCGGTGTCGGCGGGCGCGGGCAGTGATCTGGTGTTGTCGGCTGCGACGGCGGGTTCGGGTTCTGTGTTGTCGTTGGTGTTCGCTGTGGGTGATTGGGACAGTTTCCAGTCGGTGACGGTGCTTGCTGGTTCTGACGATGACATTGTCGACGATGTCGTGGTGTTGCGCCATGTGGCGTCGGGTGGTGGTTTCGATGTGTCGGGTGATGTGGAGGTGACGGTCGAAGATGATGACACCGCGGGGTTGGTGTTCGACGCGGGGTCGGTGTCGATGGTTGAGGGTTCGCACGCGGTTTACGGGGTGAGGTTGTCTGCTGAGCCGTCGGGGTCTGTGTCTGTGTCGGTGTCGGCGGTCGCGGGCAGTGATCTGGTGTTGTCGGCTGCGACGGCGGGTTCGGGTTCGGTGTTGTCGTTGGTGTTTGCTGTGGGTGATTGGGACAGTTTCCAGTCGGTGACGGTGCTTGCTGGTTCTGACGATGACATTGTCGACGATGTCGTGGTGTTGCGCCATGTGGCGTCGGGTGGTGGTTTCGATGTGTCGGGTGATGTGGAGGTGACGGTCGAAGATGATGACACCGCGGGGTTGGTGTTCGATGCGGGGTCGGTGTCGGTGGTTGAGGGTGCCGGGGTCGAGTACGGGGTGAGGTTGTCGGGGGAGCCGTCGGGGTCTGTGTCTGTGTCGTTGTCGGCGGTTGACGGCGCGGGTGGTGATCTGGTGTTGTCGGCTGCGACGGCGGGTTCGGGTTCTGTGTTGTCGTTGGTGTTCGCTGTGGGTGATTGGGACAGTTTCCAGTCGGTGACGGTGCTTGCTGGTTCTGACGATGACATTGTCGACGATGTCGTGGTGTTGCGCCATGTGGCGTCGGGTGGTGGTTTCGATGTGTCTGGTGATGTGGAGGTGACGGTCGAAGATGATGACACCGCGGGGTTGGTGTTCGACGCGGGTTCGGTGTCTGTGGGTGAGGGTGCCGGGGTCGAGTACGGGGTGAGGTTGTCTGCTGAGCCGTCGGGGTCTGTGTCGGTGTCGGTGTCGGCGGTCGCGGGCAGTGATCTGGTGTTGTCGGCTGCGACGGCGGGTTCGGGTTCGGTGTTGTCGTTGGTGTTTGCTGTGGGTGATTGGGACAGTTTCCAGTCGGTGACGGTGCTTGCCGGCGGCGACGATGACATTGTCGACGATGTCGTGGTGTTGCGCCATGTGGCGTCGGGTGGTGGTTTCGATGTGTCTGGTGATGTTGAGGTGACGGTCGAAGATGACGACACCGCGGGGTTGGTGTTCGACGCGGGGTCGATGTCGATGGGCGAGGGTTCGCACGCGGTTTACGGGGTGAGGTTGTCTGCTGAGCCGTCGGGGTCTGTGTCTGTGTCTGTGTCGGCTGTTGACGGCGCGGGTGGTGATCTGGTGTTGTCGGCTGCGACGGCGGGTTCGGGTTCTGTGTTGTCGTTGGTGTTCGCTGTGGGTGATTGGGACAGTTTCCAGTCGGTGACGGTGCTTGCTGGCGGCGACGATGACATCGTCGACGATGTCGTGACGTTGCGCCACATGGCGTCGGGTGGTGGTTTCGATGTGTCTGGTGATGTGGAGGTGACCGTCGAAGATGATGACACCGCGGGGTTGGTGTTCGATGCGGGTTCGGTGTCTGTGGTTGAGGGTGCCGGGGTCGAGTACGGGGTGAGGTTGTCGGGTGAGCCGTCGGGGTCTGTGTCTGTGTCGTTGTCGGCGGTTGACGGCGCGGGTGGTGATCTGGTGTTGTCGGCTGCGACGGCGGGTTCGGGTTCTGTGTTGTCGTTGGTGTTCTCTGTGGGTGATTGGGACAGTTTCCAGTCGGTGACGGTGCTTGCTGGTTCTGACGATGACATTGTCGACGATGTCGTGGTGTTGCGCCATGTGGCGTCGGGTGGTGGTTTCGATGTGTCTGGTGATGTGGAGGTGACGGTCGAAGATGATGACACCGCGGGGTTGGTGTTCGATGCGGGTTCGGTGTCTGTGGTTGAGGGTGCCGGGGTCGAGTACGGGGTGAGGTTGTCGGGTGAGCCGTCGGGGTCTGTGTCTGTGTCGTTGTCGGCGGTTGACGGCGCGGGTGGTGATCTGGTGTTGTCGGCTGCGACGGCGGGTTCGGGTTCTGTGTTGTCGTTGGTGTTCTCTGTGGGTGATTGGGACAGTTTCCAGTCGGTGACGGTGCTTGCTGGTTCTGACGATGACATTGTCGACGATGTCGTGACGTTGCGCCATGTGGCGTCGGGTGGTGGTTTCGATGTGTCTGGTGATGTGGAGGTGAGGGTCGAAGATGATGACACCGCGGGGTTGGTGTTCGATGCGGGTTCGGTGTCTGTGGTTGAGGGTGCCGGGGTCGAGTACGGGGTGAGGTTGTCGGGTGAGCCGTCGGGGTCTGTGTCTGTGTCGGTGTCGGCTGTTGACGGCGCGGGTGGTGATCTGGTGTTGTCGGCTGCGACGGCGGGTTCGGGTTCTGTGTTGTCGTTGGTGTTCGCTGTGGGTGATTGGGACAGTTTCCAGTCGGTGACGGTGCTTGCTGGTTCTGACGATGACATTGTCGACGATGTCGTGGTGTTGCGCCATGTGGCGTCGGGTGGTGGTTTCGATGTGTCTGGTGATGTGGAGGTGACGGTCGAAGATGATGACACCGCGGGGTTGGTGTTCGATGCGGGTTCGGTGTCTGTGGTTGAGGGTGCCGGGGTCGAGTACGGGGTGAGGTTGTCGGGTGAGCCGTCGGGGTCTGTGTCTGTGTCTGTGTCGACGGTCGCGGGCAGTGATCTGGTGTTGTCGGCTGCGACGGCGGGTTCGGGTTCTGTGTTGTCGTTGGTGTTCGCTGTGGGTGATTGGGACAGTTTCCAGTCGGTGACGGTGCTTGCTGGTTCTGACGATGACATTGTCGACGATGTCGTGGTGTTGCGCCATGTGGCGTCGGGTGGTGGTTTCGATGTGTCTGGTGATGTGGAGGTGACGGTCGAAGATGATGACACCGCGGGGTTGGTGTTCGATGCGGGTTCGGTGTCTGTGGTTGAGGGTGCCGGGGTCGAGTACGGGGTGAGGTTGTCGGGTGAGCCGTCGGGGTCTGTGTCTGTGTCGGTGTCGGCTGTTGACGGCGCGGGTGGTGATCTGGTGTTGTCGGCTGCGACGGCGGGTTCGGGTTCTGTGTTGTCGTTGGTGTTTGCTGTGGGTGATTGGGACAGTTTCCAGTCGGTGACGGTGCTTGCCGGCGGCGACGATGACATTGTCGACGATGTCGTGACGTTGCGCCATGTCGCGTCGGGTGGTGGTTTCGATGTGTCTGGTGATGTGGAGGTGACGGTCGAAGATGATGACACCGCGGGGTTGGTGTTCGATGCGGGTTCGGTGTCTGTGGTTGAGGGTGCCGGGGTCGAGTACGGGGTGAGGTTGTCGGGTGAGCCGTCGGGGTCTGTGTCTGTGTCGGTGTCGGCTGTTGACGGCGCGGGTGGTGATCTGGTGTTGTCGGCTGCGACGGCGGGTTCGGGTTCTGTGTTGTCGTTGGTGTTTGCTGTGGGTGATTGGGACAGTTTCCAGTCGGTGACGGTGCTTGCCGGCGGCGACGATGACATTGTCGACGATGTCGTGACGTTGCGCCATGTCGCGTCGGGTGGTGGTTTCGATGTGTCTGGTGATGTGGAGGTGACCGTCGAAGATGATGACACCGCGGGGTTGGTGTTCGACGCGGGTTCGGTGTCTGTGGTTGAGGGTGCCGGGGTCGAGTACGGGGTGAGGTTGTCTGCTGAGCCGTCGGGGTCTGTGTCGGTGTCGGTGTCGGCTGTTGACGGCGCGGGTGGTGATCTGGTGTTGTCGGCTGCGACGGCGGGTTCGGGTTCGGTGTTGTCGTTGGTGTTTGCTGTGGGTGATTGGGACAGTTTCCAGTCGGTGACGGTGCTTGCCGGCGGCGACGATGACATTGTCGACGATGTCGTGGTGTTGCGCCATGTGGCGTCGGGTGGTGGTTTCGATGTGTCTGGTGATGTGGAGGTGACGGTCGAAGATGATGACACCGCGGGGTTGGTGTTCGATGCGGGTTCGGTGTCGGTGGTTGAGGGTGCCGGGGTCGAGTACGGGGTGAGGTTGTCGGGTGAGCCGTCGGGGTCGGTGTCGGTGTCGGTGTCGGCGGTTGACGGCGCGGGTGGTGATCTGGTGTTGTCGGCTGCGACGGCGGGTTCGGGTTCTGTGTTGTCGTTGGTGTTTGCTGTGGGTGATTGGGACAGTTTCCAGTCGGTGACGGTGCTTGCCGGCGGCGACGATGACATTGTCGACGATGTCGTGACGTTGCGCCATGTCGCGTCGGGTGGTGGTTTCGATGTGTCTGGTGATGTGGAGGTGACCGTCGAAGATGATGACACCGCGGGGTTGGTGTTCGACGCGGGTTCGGTGTCTGTGGTTGAGGGTGCCGGGGTCGAGTACGGGGTGAGGTTGTCGGGTGAGCCGTCGGGGTCTGTGTCTGTGTCGGTGTCGGCTGTTGACGGCGCGGGTGGTGATCTGGTGTTGTCGGCTGCGACGGCGGGTTCGGGTTCTGTGTTGTCGTTGGTGTTTGCTGTGGGTGATTGGGACAGTTTCCAGTCGGTGACGGTGCTTGCCGGCGGCGACGATGACATTGTCGACGATGTCGTGACGTTGCGCCATGTCGCGTCGGGTGGTGGTTTCGATGTGTCTGGTGATGTGGAGGTGACGGTCGAAGATGACGACACCGCGGGGTTGGTGTTCGACGCGGGGTCGATGTCGATGGGCGAGGGTTCGCACGCGGTTTACGGGGTGAGGTTGTCGGGTGAGCCGTCGGGGTCGGTGTCTGTGTCGGTGTCGGCTGTTGACGGCGCGGGTGGTGATCTGGTGTTGTCGGCTGCGACGGCGGGTTCGGGTTCTGTGTTGTCGTTGGTGTTTGCTGTGGGTGATTGGGACAGTTTCCAGTCGGTGACGGTGCTTGCCGGCGGCGACGATGACATTGTCGACGATGTCGTGACGTTGCGCCATGTCGCGTCGGGTGGTGGTTTCGATGTGTCTGGTGATGTGGAGGTGACGGTCGAAGATGATGACACCGCGGGGTTGGTGTTCGATGCGGGTTCGGTGTCGGTGGTTGAGGGTGCCGGGGTCGAGTACGGGGTGAGGTTGTCTGCTGAGCCGTCGGGGTCTGTGTCTGTGTCGTTGTCGACGGTCGCGGGCAGTGATCTGGTGTTGTCGGCTGCGACGGCGGGTTCGGGTTCTGTGTTGTCGTTGGTGTTCGCTGTGGGTGATTGGGACAGTTTCCAGTCGGTGACGGTGCTTGCCGGCGGCGACGATGACATTGTCGACGATGTCGTGACGTTGCGCCATGTCGCGTCGGGTGGTGGTTTCGATGTGTCTGGTGATGTGGAGGTGACGGTCGAAGATGATGACACCGCGGGGTTGGTGTTCGATGCGGGTTCGGTGTCGGTGGTTGAGGGTGCCGGGGTCGAGTACGGGGTGAGGTTGTCTGCTGAGCCGTCGGGGTCTGTGTCTGTGTCGTTGTCGACGGTCGCGGGCAGTGATCTGGTGTTGTCGGCTGCGACGGCGGGTTCGGGTTCTGTGTTGTCGTTGGTGTTCGCTGTGGGTGATTGGGACAGTTTCCAGTCGGTGACAGTGCTTGCCGGCGGCGACGATGACATTGTCGACGATGTCGTGACGTTGCGCCATGTCGCGTCGGGTGGTGGTTTCGATGTGTCTGGTGATGTGGAGGTGACCGTCGAAGACGATGACACCGCTGGGTTGGTGTTCGATGCGGGTTCGGTGTCGGTGGTTGAGGGTGCCGGGGTCGAGTACGGGGTGAGGTTGTCTGCTGAGCCGTCGGGGTCTGTGTCTGTGTCGTTGTCGACGGTCGCGGGCAGTGATCTGGTGTTGTCGGCTGCGACGGCGGGTTCGGGGTCTGTGTTGTCGTTGGTGTTCGCTGTGGGTGATTGGGACAGTTTCCAGTCGGTGACGGTGCTTGCCGGCGGCGACGATGACATTGTCGACGATGTCGTGACGTTGCGCCATGTCGCGTCGGGTGGTGGTTTCGATGTGTCTGGTGATGTGGAGGTGACCGTCGAAGACGATGACACCGCGGGGTTGGTGTTCGACGCGGGTTCGGTGTCGGTGGTGGAGGGTTCGCACGCGGTTTACGGGGTGAGGTTGTCGGGTGAGCCGTCGGGGTCTGTGTCTGTGTCGTTGTCGGCGGTTGACGGCGCGGGTGGTGATCTGGTGTTGTCGGCTGCGACGGCAGGTTCGGGGTCTGTGTTGTCGTTGGTGTTCTCTGTGGGTGATTGGGACAGTTTCCAGTCGGTGACAGTGCTTGCCGGTTCTGACGATGACATTGTCGACGATGTCGTGACGTTGCGCCATGTCGCGTCGGGTGGTGGTTTCGATGTGTCTGGTGATGTGGAGGTGACGGTCGAAGATGATGACACCGCTGGGTTGGTGTTCGATGCAGGTTCGGTGTCGGTGGTTGAGGGTGCCGGGGTCGAGTACGGGGTGAGGTTGTCTGCTGAGCCGTCGGGGTCTGTGTCTGTGTCGTTGTCGACGGTCGCGGGCAGTGATCTGGTGTTGTCGGCTGCGACGGCGGGTTCGGGTTCTGTGTTGTCGTTGGTGTTCGCTGTGGGTGATTGGGACAGTTTCCAGTCGGTGACGGTGCTTGCCGGCGGCGACGATGACATTGTCGACGATGTCGTGACGTTGCGCCATGTCGCGTCGGGTGGTGGTTTCGATGTGTCTGGTGATGTGGAGGTGACCGTCGAAGACGATGACACCGCTGGGTTGGTGTTCGATGCGGGTTCGGTGTCGGTGGTTGAGGGTGCCGGGGTCGAGTACGGGGTGAGGTTGTCGGGTGAGCCGTCGGGGTCGGTGTCGGTGTCGGTGTCGGCGGTTGACGGCGCGGGTGGTGATCTGGTGTTGTCGGCTGCGACGGCGGGTTCGGGTTCTGTGTTGTCGTTGGTGTTTGCTGTGGGTGATTGGGACAGTTTCCAGTCGGTGACGGTGCTTGCCGGCGGCGACGATGACATTGTCGACGATGTCGTGACGTTGCGCCATGTCGCGTCGGGTGGTGGTTTCGATGTGTCTGGTGATGTGGAGGTGACCGTCGAAGATGATGACACCGCGGGGTTGGTGTTCGACGCGGGTTCGGTGTCGGTGGTGGAGGGTTCGCACGCGGTTTACGGGGTGAGGTTGTCGGGTGAGCCGTCGGGGTCTGTGTCTGTGTCGTTGTCGGCGGTTGACGGCGCGGGTGGTGATCTGGTGTTGTCGGCTGCGACGGCAGGTTCGGGGTCTGTGTTGTCGTTGGTGTTCTCTGTGGGTGATTGGGACAGTTTCCAGTCGGTGACAGTGCTTGCCGGTTCTGACGATGACATTGTCGACGATGTCGTGACGTTGCGCCACATGGCGTCTGGTGGTGGTTTCGATGTGTCTGGTGATGTTGAGGTGACCGTCGAAGACGATGACACCGCGGGGTTGGTGTTCGACACGGGGTCGGTGTCGGTGGTTGAGGGTGCCGGGGTCGAGTACGGGGTGAGGTTGTCTGCTGAGCCGTCGGGGTCTGTGTCTGTGTCGGTGTCGGCGGGCGCGGGCAGTGATCTGGTGTTGTCGGCTGCGACGGCGGGTTCGGGTTCTGTGTTGTCGTTGGTGTTCGCTGTGGGTGATTGGGACAGTTTCCAGTCGGTGACGGTGCTTGCTGGTTCTGACGATGACATTGTCGACGATGTCGTGGTGTTGCGCCATGTGGCGTCGGGTGGTGGTTTCGATGTGTCGGGTGATGTGGAGGTGACGGTCGAAGATGATGACACCGCGGGGTTGGTGTTCGATGCGGGGTCGGTGTCGGTGGTTGAGGGTGCCGGGGTCGAGTACGGGGTGAGGTTGTCTGCTGAGCCGTCGGGGTCTGTGTCTGTGTCGGTGTCGGCGGTTGATGGCGCGGGTGGTGATCTGGTGTTGTCGGCTGCGACGGCGGGTTCGGGTTCTGTGTTGTCGTTGGTGTTCGCTGTGGGTGATTGGGACAGTTTCCAGTCGGTGACGGTGCTTGCTGGTTCTGACGATGACATTGTCGACGATGTCGTGGTGTTGCGCCATGTGGCGTCGGGTGGTGGTTTCGATGTGTCGGGTGATGTGGAGGTGACGGTCGAAGATGATGACACCGCGGGGTTGGTGTTCGATGCGGGGTCGGTGTCGGTGGTTGAGGGTGCCGGGGTCGAGTACGGGGTGAGGTTGTCTGCTGAGCCGTCGGGGTCTGTGTCTGTGTCGGTGTCGGCGGTTGATGGCGCGGGTGGTGATCTGGTGTTGTCGGCTGCGACGGCGGGTTCGGGTTCTGTGTTGTCGTTGGTGTTCGCTGTGGGTGATTGGGACAGTTTCCAGTCGGTGACGGTGCTTGCTGGTTCTGACGATGACATTGTCGACGATGTCGTGGTGTTGCGCCATGTGGCGTCGGGTGGTGGTTTCGATGTGTCGGGTGATGTGGAGGTGACGGTCGAAGATGATGACACCGCGGGGTTGGTGTTCGATGCGGGTTCGGTGTCGGTGGTTGAGGGTGCCGGGGTCGAGTACGGGGTGAGGTTGTCTGCTGAGCCGTCGGGGTCTGTGTCTGTGTCGGTGTCGGCGGTCGCGGGCAGTGATCTGGTGTTGTCGGCTGCGACGGCGGGTTCGGGTTCTGTGTTGTCGTTGGTGTTCGCTGTGGGTGATTGGGACAGTTTCCAGTCGGTGACGGTGCTTGCTGGTTCTGACGATGACATTGTCGACGATGTCGTGGTGTTGCGCCATGTGGCGTCGGGTGGTGGTTTCGATGTGTCGGGTGATGTGGAGGTGACGGTCGAAGATGATGACACCGCAGGGTTGGTGTTCGACGCGGGGTCGATGTCGATGGTTGAAGGTTCGCACGCGGTTTACGGGGTGAGGTTGTCTGCTGAGCCGTCGGGGTCTGTGTCTGTGTCGGTGTCGGCGGTCGCGGGCAGTGATCTGGTGTTGTCGGCTGCGACGGCGGGTTCGGGTTCGGTGTTGTCGTTGGTGTTCGCTGTGGGTGATTGGGACAGTTTCCAGTCGGTGACGGTGCTTGCTGGTTCTGACGATGACATTGTCGACGATGTCGTGACGTTGCGCCACATGGCGTCGGGTGGTGGTTTCAATGTGTCGGGTGATGTGGAGGTGACGGTCGAAGATGATGACACCGCGGGGTTGGTGTTCGACGCGGGGTCGGTGTCGGTGGGCGAGGGTTCGCACGCGGTCTACGGGGTGAGGTTGTCGGGTGAGCCGTCGGGGTCTGTGTCTGTGTCGGTGTCGGCGGTTGACGGAGCGGGCAGTTATCTAGTGCTAGTGTCGGGTTCGAGGTCTGTGCTGTCGTTGGTGTTCGCGGCGGGTGATTGGGACAGCTTCCAGTCAGTGACGGTGTACGCTGCTGGCGACGCTGACATCGTCGACGATGTCGTGACGCTGCGCCATGTCGCGTCGGGTGGTGGTTTCGATGTGTCTGGTGATGTGGAGGTGACGGTCGAAGATGACGACACCGCGGGGTTGGTGTTCGATGCGGGGTCGATGTCGATGGTTGAGGGTTCGCACGCGGTTTACGGGGTGAGGTTGTCGGGTGAGCCGTCGGGGTCTGTGTCTGTGTCGTTGTCGGCGGTTGACGGCGCGGGTGATGATCTGGTGTTGTCGGCTGCGACGGCGGGTTCGGGTTCTGTGTTGTCGTTGGTGTTCGCTGTGGGTGATTGGGACAGCTTCCAGTCGGTGACGGTGCATGCTGGCGGCGACGCTGACATCGTCGACGATGTCGTGACGCTGCGCCATGTCGCGTCGGGTGGTGGTTTCGATGTGTCGGGTGATATGGTGGTGACCGTCGAAGATGACGACACCGCTCCGCCGTCTCCGCCACCCCCGCCTCCTCCGCCGTCAAGTTCGCCTCTTCTTCCGCCGGAGGGTCCTTCTTCGTCGCAGTTCGAGGGGTTCGCCGACATGGACACCAACAGCGTCCACATGCCGGCCATCGCAACAATGTTCCACAGTGGCATCACTCGTGGTTGCGACACCGACCCGCCGCGCTTCTGCCCCAAGCAGTCCGTCACCAGGGCTCAGATGGCCAGCCTGATGTCGCGTGCGCTCGGCTTGGACGACGCTCCCCAGCCTGCAGGCTTCGTCGATGTTGACCCGGACAGTCCCCACGCGGCGGCCATCGACGCGTTGCACTACGCCGGGATCACCATGGGTTGCGACACCGATCCGTTGCGCTACTGTCCTGATCTGCCCGTCACCCGAGCCCAGATGGCCGGCCTCCTGCATCGAGCGCTTGGCTCAACAGGTGCTCCACGGTCTGCGGGCTTCGTCGATGTTGACCCGGACAGTCCCCACGCGGCGGCCATCGACGCGTTGCACTACGCCGGGATCACCATGGGTTGCGACACCGATCCGTTGCGCTACTGCCCGCACCAGCATGTCACCCGGGCTCAGATGGCCAGCCTTCTGCGACGCGCCCTCGATGCAACTGCATAAGCGGCTCTTCGCGTTTCGGGGTCGAGCAGCGCCCAGTTGGGTCTGCCGGTGTAGAGCATGGCGCGGATTCGGTAGTTGGCGAAGTCAGTGCCCCCGAACGCGGCGCGTTTGACGCGCTTGGTGAGGTTGTCGGCGGCTTCGGCAGTCGTGTTGGTGACCGGGGCGGTGTGCCAGTCAACGGTCTGGGCGCGCCGCCCGACCCGGCCCGCCGCGTCGCCCAACGCGCCGCCCCCGACGTCGATTTCCCACGCGGCGACGCGATCCGCGGATCTTGCCCGATGACCGTGCTCGCCCCGTGTCCGTGGCCTCGATGTTGGCCCAGCGGGCCATCTCGCGGCCCTGGTCCCAGGTGAGGGTCTTGACTAGGTGGCGGGGCTGGTGGGCCGGCGCGGCGGCGGCCGCGGCGGCGGTGCGGTCTGTTGCGTCTGATTCCGCGTGACAGGATCCACCGGGTCGGACCCTTGTGTTGCGACCGGCCATCATGGCTGATCGCTTGCATCCACCGGCGGAGGTCGCCATGGGGGGGTGTCCCTGTCTTGTTGTCAAGTCTTTCTAGGTGGCTGGTGTTTTTCTCGGGTGGGGTTGGGTGTGTGTGGTAGAGTTGCAGGGATGTTGTTCGGTCTCGTGGGGAGGTTCGTGTCGTGACGGTGGGTGTGGAGCCGTGTCGGGTGGATCTGTTCAAGGGTTCGCATTTCGTGGGGGAGCGGCTGGCGGCGGATTCGATTTTTTCGGTGTTGGCGCGTGAGGGGCGGCGGTTGTTTCCCGACGGGATGTTCGATGATCTCTTTAGTTCGCGGGGGCGGCGCAGTGTGCCGCCGCGGGTGGTTGCTGTGGTGATGGTGCTGCAGCGCTGGTTCGGGTTGTCTGACCGTGAGGCGGTGGCCGCGTTCGAGTTCGACGCGCGTTGGCGTTATGCGTGCGGGTGCCTCGACGTGGACGGCGGCGGGTTCGACCACACGGTGCTGGTGGGGATGCGGGCGCGGCTCGCGGCGTCGCAGCGGCCGCGGCGGATCTTCGAAGCGGTGCTGGGCGCGGCCCGCGAGGCGGGGGCGTTGTCTCGGCGGCGGGTGCTGGACTCGGTGCCGGTCTATGACGCGGTCGCGACCCAAGACACTGTCACGATGCTGCACCGCGCCATCGGCGCGGTGCTCGCAGCCGGCGGGGGCGACGCCGGCGCGGGCTTGCGTGGCGACTATCGGCGCGGCAGCAGGCCGGTGTGCGACTGGGACGACCCCGGCGAGCGCTCGGAGTTGGTGGACGCGCTGGGCGCGGACGCCGCGGCGGTGCTCGCCGGGTTGGAGGGCCGCGAGCTCAGCGGGGCTCTCAGCGAGGCTGCGGAGTTGTTGGCCGCGGTCTGCGGGCAGGACCTCTGCGAGGACCCCGACGGGCGGTTCATGATCGCTCGGCGCGTCGCCGCGGACCGGGTCATCTCCACGGTGGACCCCGACGCCCGCCACGGCCACAAATCCACCGCACGGCGCTTCGACGGCTACAAGGGCCACGCCGCGGTGGACCCCGACTCCGAACTCGTCACCGACACCGCGGTCACCCCCGCCAACACCGCCGACGCCCAACCCGCCCCCCAACTCATACACGACCTCCTCAACACCGCCGACACCGACACCGACACCGACACCGCCGACACCGACACCGACGACACCGACACCGACACCGCCGACACCGCCGACACCGACACCGCCGACACCGACACCGCCGACACCGACACCGACACCGCCGACACCGCCGACACCGACACCGCCGACACCAACACCGACACCGCCGACACCGCCGACACCGACACCGACACCGCCGACACCGCCGACACCGACACCGACACCGACGACACCGACACCGACACCGACACCGACACCGCCGACACCGCCGACACCGCCGACACCGCCGACACCGACACCGCCGACACCGACACCGCCGACACCGCCGACACCGACACCGACACCGCCGACACCGCCGACACCGCTGACGCCGACACCGCCGACGTCGGCGGTGTGGT
Source organism: Acidimicrobiales bacterium (assembly GCA_965116865.1). Classification (GTDB taxonomy): domain Bacteria; phylum Actinomycetota; class Acidimicrobiia; order Acidimicrobiales; family Aldehydirespiratoraceae; genus Aldehydirespirator. The sequence continues at coordinate 3,060,276 of OZ220727.1, forward strand.
CGAGGAGTTCGAGGGCCGGCCGACGGTCTATGGCGACAGCGCGTATGGCAGCGGAGAGTTCCAAGGGCTGCTCGAGCGCAGCCGCATAAACTCGAGGTGCCGCACCCAGCCGGCGCGCGCTCCGGGGGGCCGCTTCGCCAAGGACCGCTTCGACGTCGATCTGCCCAACGGCACAGTCACCTGCCCCGCGGGGGTCTGCGTCGCTGTCCGCTTCGGCCGCGACGGCTCGGGCGCGGCCCGCTTCGGGCCGGCGTGCGCGAGCTGCGAACTGCGCGACCGCTGCACCAGCGCAGCCGGCGGAAGGACTGTGCGCGTCGGACCCGACGAGGCCGTGCTCGCCGCGGCCCGCGAACGCCAACAAGACCCACAATGGCGCCGCGACTACCGCGCCGTGCGCCCCAAAGTCGAACGCAAGCTCGCGCACCTCGTGCGCCGCAAACACGGCGGCCGCCACGCCCGGGTGCGCGGCCGGCCCAAAGTCGACGCCGACTTCAACCTGCTCGCCGCAGCCGCCAACATCGCGCGCCTCGGCATGCTCGGACTGCGCTCCACACCAACAGGATGGACCCTCGACTGACCCCGCCAAAGCCCCAACCCGCCCCCGACACGACCAACCAGCCGACCCCGACACGACCAACCCTCGCCCAACCCGCCGACCCCGGCCACCACCCACCACAAGAGCCCACCGAACACCAATTTGGCACCAGCCACCTAGGAGAGTGTTGATTATGTCCCAAAATCGCGATATCGCTGTCACAAAACCGCAGGTCAGAAGGTTGTGTACTGCGCGAAATCGGCATTACTCAACAGTCTCCTAGTGTCCTGAGTCTTTAGTTATTGGGGTTGGTTGTGGTATGGTTGGTGTGGATGCAGGCGGTGATTGGAGGCAGTCGTGGCTAGAGGCCGTCGTGCGGTGGAGGTGGTGCTCGCCGATGAGCAGCGCGAGACGCTGGAGCGGTGGGCGCGGCGCCAGAAGTCGTCGCAGGCTCTGGCGCTGCGGTGCCGGATAGTGCTGGGCGCGGCCGCGGGGGAGACGAACAAGTCGATCGCGGCGTCGCTGGGGTGCAGCGAGGCGACGGTGTCGAAGTGGCGGCGCCGGTTCGCGGGGCGCGGGTTGGACGGGCTCTGCGACGAGCCGCGTCCGGGCGCGCCGCGCACGGTGAGCGACGACAAGGTGCAGGAGGTGATCGTCAAGACGCTGGAGTCGGCTCCTGAGGGCGCGACGCACTGGTCGACGCGCTCGATGGCCGCGCAGGTGGGGCTGTCGCAGTCGACGATCTCGAGGATGTGGCGGGCCTTCGGGCTCAGGCCCCATGGCGTGGAGGAGTTCAAGGTGTCGCCGGACCCCCAGTTCATCGACAAGGTGCGCGACGTCGCCGGGCTGTACTTGAACCCGCCGGAGGCAGCGGTGGTGCTCTGCGTGGACGAGAAGACCCGGATCCAGGCTCTCGACCGCGCCGCGCCGGTGCTTGCCTTGATGCCGGGTGTGCCCCAGCGCCGAACCCACGACTACCGCCGCTTCGGCACCACCAACCTCTACGCGGCGCTCGACGCCGCCTCGGGCAAAGTCATCTCCTCGATGACCGCGCGCCGCCGCGCCATCGAGTTCCGCAAGTTCCTGGACCTCATCGACAGCGAAGTCCCCGAGGGCCTCAAGGTGCATGTCGTGCTGGACAACTCCTCCACCCACAAGACCCCCGCCATACAGCGCTGGCTGCTGCGCCACCCCCGCTTCAGCTTCCACTTCACCCCCACCTACAGCTCGTGGACGAACCTCGTCGAGCGCTGGTTCGCCGAGCTCACCACCAAATGGATCCGCCGCGGCACCCACCGCAGCACCAAAGAGCTCACCGGCTCCATCCAGCACTGGATCGACCACTGGAACCACAACCCTCGCCCGTTCACATGGCACAAGAGCGCCGACGAGATACTCCACAACCTGGCAACATATCTCCAACGAATTTCTGACTCGGGACACTAGCCGGTTGATCTCTGCGGGCGTGCCGGGGTCCTGGAGGTCCTTCGCGATCTGGCTCACGGTGGCGGCGCCGGTCTCGGCGTCGTCGATGTCGTAGATGCCGCGCAGGGTCTCTTCAGCGGTGCCGGGCGTCACGGACCTCGCCGTAGGGGTCTCCTGCATCCAGCAGGCTCCGCAGCCGGACACGGCCCGCGTCGGTGATCTTCTTCGAGGCGGACACCAGCAGCTTGCGGGCACTGTAGAGGTGGTCGTGTTTGTGGCCTCGGTGGCCGAGGGTCTGTTGTTGGACTCTGCGGCGGACCTCGTCGAGGGCGGTGTTGCCCGACCGCGCGATGTGGAAGGGGTCCGCAACCTGGCCGGCGTGGGGCAGCGCCTCGTCGAGCGTGGTCCGGTAGGGGCCTGAGAGGTCCAGCACCGCCCAGCGGACCGGCGAGCCAGTTGCGGGGCCGCTCAAGCAGCCACGCTGCGGGTGTTTTGGCGGTGCGGCCTGGGACTGTGTCGAGGAGCTGGCCTGCTCCGACATCGACGATGCCGGTCGCCCAGGCCTTGGTCCGGAACCGTCCCCGCCGCCACATCAGGTGCTCGTCGAGCCCCAACGCGACGACAGCTGAGATGCGTTCGGTGTCGGCCTCAAGCAGCGCCTCGCCCCAGCGCCGCACCGAGGCGTTCACCGGGCCCCGGCTGTACCCGAGCTCGTCGGCGACCTCTGCCACGCTGCGGCTCAGCCCGGCCTGGCGCGTCGCCCAGCGCTCCGCTCTTGTGGTCAGCCTCTCATGTTCGAGCGCGATCTCAGGCACCTGCTCGGTCGCAGTGCCCGCCTCGCGGTCAGGGTCACCGCTGCCGCAGCTGCTTGTGCCGCACCAGCCGTCCGAACGCCGGCAGGTCCACCAGCTCCATCCGGCTATCGCTGTGGGACCACAGCCGCCCGCCGCAGCCCACACAACCCGGCCGCGGTGCCCGGCCCGAGGTCGGCCGGATCATGCGCGAGGACCTCGCGCCCGCCGCAGCCCACACAACCCGGCCGCGGTGCCCGGCCCGAGGTCGGCCGGATCATGCGCGAGGACCTCGCGCCCGCCGCAGCCCACACAACCCGGCCGCGGTGCCCGGCCCGAGGTCGGCCGGATCATGCGCGAGGACCTCGCGCCCGCCGCAGCCCACACAACCCGGCCGCGGTGCCCGGCCCGAGGTCGGCCGGATCATGCGCGAGGACCTCGCGCCCGCCGCAGCCCACACAACCCGGCCGCGGTGCCCGCCTCCGCACATGCACCCGCAGCGGCGCGCCAGCCTCGACCTCGACGCCGAGCACCTCCACATCGCCCAATGCCAACATCAACTCGCACACAAGCGCAGGGCCGCACTCCACAGGGACCCTCCAGCTGCTCGGCTGCCTGGCGGCACCGAATTCTGCCTGATGCGCACCCGCAGCGGCGTCGACGCCGAGCACCTCCACATCTCCCAGTCCCACCAGCAGCTCACACGCGCGTAGGGTCTCACTCCACAGGGATCCCCCAGTTCCCAGATGCTTGGAAGCGCCGATTCTGGGCAATCCTTCGCGTTCAGCCGAACAACCGGCGCTTATGCGGTTGTGTCGAGGTTGAGGGCGTGTCGCAGAAAGCTGGCCATCTGAGCCCTTGTGACATGCTGGTGCGGGCAGTAGCGCAACGGGTCGGTGCCGCAGCCCCTGGTGATACCGTTGTGGCGCATGGCGTCGATGGCTGCCGCGTGGGGACTCTCCGGGTCCACATCAACGAATCCCGCAGGCTGGGGAGCACCCGCCAAGCCGAGCGTACGCGACAACAGGCTGGCCATCTGAGCCCTGGTGACGGGCAGGTCGGGGCAGTAGCGCAACGGGTTGGTGCCGCAGCCCTTGGTGACATCGTTGTGGTGCAAGGCGTCGATGGCTGCCGCGTGGGGACTCTCCGGGTCCACATCAACGAATCCCGCAGGCTGGGGAGCACCCGCCAAGCCGAGCGTACGCGACAACAGGCTGGCCATCTGAGCCCTGGTGACGGGCAGGTCGGGGCAGTAGCGCAACGGGTTGGTGCCGCAGCCGTGAGTGATGCCGTTGTGGAACATCATTTCGATGGCCGTCGCGTGGGCACTGGCGATGTCCACGTCGGCGAACCCCGCGAACTGCGGCGGGGGCGGCGGGGGCTGCGGGGCAGGATCCTCCTGAGCCGACGGAGGCGGCGGCGGAGGCGGAGGCGGAGGCGGAGGCGGCGGAGGCGGAGGCGGAGGCGGAGGCGGCGGAGGCGGCGCGGTGTCGTCGTCGGTGATGGTGACGATGACGTTGCCGGTTGTGTCGTAGCCGCCGCCTGAGGTGTCGTGGCGTAGTGTCGCGGTGTCGTCGACGATGTCGTCGTCTTCGTCGGCGTGCACCGTCACTGTCTGGTAGGTGTCCCAGTTGTTTGTGGTGAATGTCAGTGACAGCACAGGCCCTGCAGCCGTCACTGTCACTGAGCTTGCCGTCGGTGTGGACAGTACCAGGTCGTTGTCTGCGAGCGCGGACACGGTCATGGTCACAGCGTCTGCGGGCTGCGCCGAGAGCCGCACCGTGTATGTGGAGTCGGTGCCTTCGGTGACTGTCGCTGCTGTCGGGTCGAATTGCAGGCCTGCGGTGTCGTCGTCGGTGATGGTGACGATGACGTTGCCGGTTGTGTCGTAGTCGCCGCCTGAGGTGTCGTGGCGTAGTGTCGCGGTGTCGTCGGCGGTGTCGTCGTCTTCGTCGGCGTGCACCGTCACTGTCTGGTAGGTGTCCCAGTTGTTTGTGGTGAATGTCAGTGACAGTACAGGCCCTGCAGTCGTCACTGTCACTGAGCTTGCCGTCGGTGTGGACAGCACTAGGTCGTTGTCTGCGAGCGCGGACACGGTCATGGTCACAGCGTCTGCGGGCTGCGCCGAGAGCCGCACCGTGTATGTGGTGTCGGTGCCTTCGGTGACTGTCGCTGCTGTCGGGTCGAATTGCAGGCCTGCGGTGTCGTCGTCGGTGATGGTGACGATGACGTTGCCGGTTGTGTCGTAGTCGCCGCCTGAGGTGTCGTGGCGTAGTGTTGCGGTGTCGTCGGCGGTGTCGTCGTCTTCGTCGGCGTGCACCGTCACTGTCTGGTAGGTGTCCCAGTTGTTTGTGGTGAATGTCAGTGACAGTACAGGCCCTGCAGTCGTCACTGTCACTGAGCTTGCCGTCGGTGTGGACAGTACCAGGTCGTTGTCTGCGAGCGCGGACACGGTCATGGTCACAGCGTCTGCGGGCTGCGCCGAGAGCCGCACCGTGTATGTGGTGTCGGTGCCTTCGGTGACTGTCGCTGCTGTCGGGTCGAATTGCAGGCCTGCGGTGTCGTCGTCGGTGATGGTGACGATGACGTTGCCGGTTGTGTCGTAGTCGCCGCCTGAGGTGTCGTGGCGTAGTGTTGCGGTGTCGTCGGCGGTGTCGTCGTCTTCGTCGGCGTGCACCGTCACTGTCTGGTAGGTGTCCCAGTTGTTTGTGGTGAATGTCAGTGACAGTACAGGCCCTGCAGTCGTCACTGTCACTGAGCTTGCCGTCGGTGTGGACAGCACTAGGTCGTTGTCTGCGAGCGCGGACACGGTCATGGTCACAGCGTCTGCGGGCTGCGCCGAGAGCCGCACCGTGTATGTGGTGTCGGTGCCTTCGGTGACTGTCGCTGCTGTCGGGTCGAATTGCAGGCCTGCGGTGTCGTCGTCGGTGATGGTGACGATGACGTTGCCGGTTGTGTCGTAGTCGCCGCCTGAGGTGTCGTGGCGTAGTGTTGCGGTGTCGTCGGCGGTGTCGTCGTCTTCGTCGGCGTGCACCGTCACTGTCTGGTAGGTGTCCCAGTTGTTTGTGGTGAATGTCAGTGACAGCACAGGCCCTGCAGTCGTCACTGTCACTGAGCTTGCCGTCGGTGTGGACAGCACTAGGTCGTTGTCTGCGAGCGCGGACACGGTCATGGTCACAGCGTCTGCGGGCTGCGCCGAGAGCCGCACCGTGTATGTGGTGTCGGTGCCTTCGGTGACTGTCGCTGCTGTCGGGTCGAATTGCAGGCCTGCGGTGTCGTCGTCGGTGATGGTGACGATGACGTTGCCGGTTGTGTCGTAGTCGCCGCCTGAGGTGTCGTGGCGTAGTGTTGCGGTGTCGTCGGCGGTGTCGTCGTCTTCGTCGGCGTGCACCGTCACTGTCTGGTAGGTGTCCCAGTTGTTTGTGGTGAATGTCAGTGACAGTACAGGCCCTGCAGTCGTCACTGTCACTGAGCTTGCCGTCGGTGTGGACAGTACCAGGTCGTTGTCTGCGAGCGCGGACACGGTCATGGTCACAGCGTCTGCGGGCTGCGCCGAGAGCCGCACCGTGTATGTGGTGTCGGTGCCTTCGGTGACTGTCGCTGCTGTCGGGTCGAATTGCAGGCCTGCGGTGTCGTCGTCGGTGATGGTGACGATGACGTTGCCGGTTGTGTCGTAGTCGCCGCCTGAGGTGTCGTGGCGTAGTGTTGCGGTGTCGTCGGCGGTGTCGTCGTCTTCGTCGGCGTGCACCGTCACTGTCTGGTAGGTGTCCCAGTTGTTTGTGGTGAATGTCAGTGACAGTACAGGCCCTGCAGTCGTCACTGTCACTGAGCTTGCCGTCGGTGTGGACAGTACCAGGTCGTTGTCTGCGAGCGCGGACACGGTCATGGTCACAGCGTCTGCGGGCTGCGCCGAGAGCCGCACCGTGTATGTGGTGTCGGTGCCTTCGGTGACTGTCGCTGCTGTCGGGTCGAATTGCAGGCCTGCGGTGTCGTCGTCGGTGATGGTGACGATGACGTTGCCGGTTGTGTCGTAGTCGCCGCCTGAGGTGTCGTGGCGTAGTGTTGCGGTGTCGTCGGCGGTGTCGTCGTCTTCGTCGGCGTGCACCGTCACTGTCTGGTAGGTGTCCCAGTTGTTTGTGGTGAATGTCAGTGACAGTACAGGCCCTGCAGTCGTCACTGTCACTGGGCTTGTCGTCGGTGTGGACAGTACCAGGTCGTTGTCTGCGAGCGCGGACACGGTCATGGTCACATCGTCTGCGGGCTGCGACGAGAGCCGCACCGTGTATGTGGTGTCGGTGCCTTCGGTGACTGTCGCTGCTGTCGGGTCGAATTGCAGGCCTGCGGTGTCGTCGTCGGTGATGGTGACGATGACGTTGCCGGTTGTGTCGTAGTCGCCGCCTGAGGTGTCGTGGCGTAGTGTTGCGGTGTCGTCGGCGGTGTCGTCGTCTTCGTCGGCGTGCACCGTCACTGTCTGGTAGGTGTCCCAGTTGTTTGTGGTGAATGTCAGTGACAGCACAGGCCCTGCAGTCGTCACTGTCACTGAGCTTGCCGTCGGTGTGGACAGTACCAGGTCGTTGTCTGCGAGCGCGGACACGGTCATGGTCACAGCGTCTGCGGGCTGCGCCGAGAGCCGCACCGTGTATGTGGAGTCGGTGCCTTCGGTGACTGTCGCTGCTGTCGGGTCGAATTGCAGGCCTGCGGTGTCGTCGTCGGTGATGGTGACGATGACGTTGCCGGTTGTGTCGTAGCCGCCGCCTGAGGTGTCGTGGCGTAGTGTCGCGGTGTCGTCGGCGATGTCGTCGTCTTCGTCGGCGTGCACCGTCACTGTCTGGTAGGTGTCCCAGTTGTTTGTGGTGAATGTCAGTGACAGTACAGGCCCTGCAGTCGTCACTGTCACTGAGCTTGCCGTCGGTGTGGACAGTACCAGGTCGTTGTCTGCGAGCGCGGACACGGTCATGGTCACAGCGTCTGCGGGCTGCGCCGAGAGCCGCACCGTGTATGTGGAGTCGGTGCCTTCGGTGACTGTCGCTGCTGTCGGGTCGAATTGCAGGCCTGCGGTGTCGTCGTCGGTGATGGTGACGATGACGTTGCCGGTTGTGTCGTAGCCGCCGCCTGAGGTGTCGTGGCGCAGTGTTGCGGTGTCGTCGGCGATGTCGTCGTCTTCGTCGGCGTGCACCGTCACTGTCTGGTAGGTGTCCCAGTTGTTTGTGGTGAATGTCAGTGACAGTACAGGCCCTGCAGTCGTCACTGTCACTGAGCTTGCCGTCGGTGTGGACAGTACCAGGTCGTTGTCTGCGAGCGCGGACACGGTCATGGTCACAGCGTCTGCGGGCTGCGCCGAGAGCCGCACCGTGTATGTGGAGTCGGTGCCTTCGGTGACTGTCGCTGCTGTCGGGTCGAATTGCAGGCCTGCGGTGTCGTCGTCGGTGATGGTGACGATGACGTTGCCGGTTGTGTCGTAGTCGCCGCCTGAGGTGTCGTGGCGCAGTGTTGCGGTGTCGTCGGCGATGTCGTCGTCTTCGTCGGCGTGCACCGTCACTGTCTGGTAGGTGTCCCAGTTGTTTGTGGTGAATGTCAGTGACAGTACAGGCCCTGCAGTCGTCACTGTCACTGGGCTTGTCGTCGGTGTGGACAGTACCAGGTCGTTGTCTGCGAGCGCGGACACGGTCATGGTCACATCGTCTGCGGGCTGCGACGAGAGCCGCACCGTGTATGCGGTGTTGGTGCCTTCGGTCACAGACAGCGCTGGCGGGTTGAATTGCAGGCCTGCGGTGTCGCTGTCTGTGATGGTGACGGTGATGTTGCCGGTTGTGTCGTAGTCGCCGCCTGAGGTGTCGTGGCGCAGTGTTGCGGTGTCGTCGACGGCGTCGTCGTCTTCGTCGGCGTGCACCGTCACTGTCTGGAACACGTTCCAGTTGCTTGTGGTGAATGTCAGTGACAGCACAGGTTCCGAAATCGACACTGACACTGAGCTTGCCGTCGGTGTGGACAGTACCAGGTCGTTGTCTGCGAGCGCGGACACGGTCATGGTCACAGCGTCTGCGGGCTGCGACGAGAGCCGCACCGCGTATGTGGTGCTGTCGCCTTCGGTCACAGACAGCGCTGGCGGGTTGAATTGCAGGCCTGCGGTGTCGTTGTCGGTGATGGTGACGGTGATGTTGCCGGTTGTGTCGTAGTCGCCGCCTGAGGTGTCGTGGCGTAGTGTCGCGGTGTCGTCGACGGCGTCGTCGTCTTCGTCGGCGTGCACCGTCACTGACTGGTAGGTGCCCCAGTTGCTTGTGGTGAATGTCAGTGACAGCACAGGTTCCGAAATCGACACTGACACTGAGCTTGCCGTCGGTGTGGACAGTACCAGGTCGTTGTCTGCGAGCGCGGACACGGTCACGGTCACATCGTCTGCGGGCTGCGACGAGAGCCGCACCGCGTATGTGGTGCTGTCGCCTTCGGTCACAGACAGCGCTGGCGGGTTGAATTGCAGGCCTGCGGTGTCGTTGTCGGTGATGGTGACGGTGATGTTGCCGGTTGTGTCGTAGTCGCCGCCTGAGGTGTCGTGGCGTAGTGTCGCGGTGTCGTCGGCGATGTCGTCGTCTTCGTCGGCGTGCACCGTCACTGACTGGTAGGTGCCCCAGTTGCTTGTGGTGAATGTCAGTGACAGCACAGGTTCCGAAATCGACACTGACACTGAGCTTGCCGTCGGTGTGGACAGTACCAGGTCGTTGTCTGCGAGCGCGGACACGGTCACGGTCACATCGTCTGCGGGCTGCGACGAGAGCCGCACCCCGTATGTGGTGTTGGTGCCTTCGGTGACCGTCACTGCTGGCGGGTCGAATTGCAGGCCTGCGGTGTCGTCGTCGGTGACCGTCACGGTCATGCTGGCGGTGACGGTGTCGAAGTCGGCGCCTGATGCGGTGTGGGTTAGTGTGAGAGTGTCGTTGGCAATGTCGTCGTCGTGGCTGGCAGTGACGGTGACGGTCTGTGCTGTGTTCCAAGCGGCCTGGGCGAACGTCAAGGAGGTGCTGCTGAGGGTGGCGTCGGTGTCGGCGTGGCCGGTGACGGCGACGATGACTGGTCCGGTGGGCTGCCCGTTCAGTTTGACGTTGTAGCTGTTGGTAAAGCCTTCGTTGACGGTCAGCGACGACGTGGACAGTTTCAGGGCCTGGGTGTCGTTGTCGGTGCTTTCGGCGTAGAAGTGAGTGTCGGCAGAGTCGAAGCCGCCGCCGCTAGCGTTGTGCCTCAGCCCGATCGAGTTGTCTGAGAAGTCGTCGTCTTCCGCGGCGGTGACGGAGACGGTCTGCCAGGTGTCCCATGCGGAGACGGCGAACGTTAAGGTCGTCGGACTCACCGTCATGATGGAGCTGGTTGCAGGAATGATCTCGACAGTCACCTCGGCCGTTGGCTCTCCGGACAGCCTCACAGTGTATCCGGCGGTGGAGCCCTCCGGCACGCTTACCCCGGAGGACGGCTGGAATTCAAGAGATGGGGTGTCGTTGTCGTTGATGGTGACGACGAGGTTGTTGTCGGCGTCGTCAAAGCCGCCGCCGGTGGAGTCGTGGGCGAGCGAGAGCGAGTCGGTGACAATGTTGTCGTCCTCGCCGGCGGTGACGGAGACGGTCTGCCAGGTGTCCCATGCGGAGACGGCGAACGTTAAGGTCGTCGAGCTCACCGTCATGATGGAGCTGGCTGGAGGAGTGATCGCTACGGTTACATCGTCTGCGGGCTGCGACGAGAGCCGCACCCCGTATGTGGTGTTGGTGCCTTCGGTGACCGTCACTGCTGGCGGGTCGAATTGCAGGCCTGCGGTGTCGTCGTCGGTGACCGTCACGGTCATGCTGGCGGTGACGGTGTCGAAGTCGGCGCCTGATGCGGTGTGGGTTAGTGTGAGAGTGTCGTTGGCAATGTCGTCGTCGTGGCTGGCAGTGACGGTGACGGTCTGTGCTGTGTTCCAAGCGGCCTGGGTGAACGTCAAGGAGGTGCTGCTGAGGGTGGCGTCGGTGTCGGCGTGGCCGGTGACGGCGACGATGACTGGTCCGGTGGGCTGCCCGTTCAGTTTGACGTTGTAGCTGTTGGTAAAGCCTTCGTTGACGGTCAGCGACGACGTGGACAGTTTCAGGGCCTGGGTGTCGTTGTCGGTGCTTTCGGCGTAGAAGTGAGTGTCGGCAGAGTCGAAGCCGCCGCCGCTAGCGTTGTGCCTCAGCCCGATCGAGTTGTCTGAGAAGTCGTCGTCTTCCGCGGCGGTGACGGAGACGGTCTGCCAGGTGTCCCATGCGGAGACGGCGAACGTTAAGGTCGTCGGACTCACCGTCATGATGGAGCTGGTTGCAGGAATGATCTCGACAGTCACCTCGGCCGTTGGCTCTCCGGACAGCCTCACAGTGTATCCGGCGGTGGAGCCCTCCGGCACGCTTACCCCGGAGGACGGCTGGAATTCAAGAGATGGGGTGTCGTTGTCGTTGATGGTGACGACGAGGTTGTTGTCGGCGTCGTCAAAGCCGCCGCCGGTGGAGTCGTGGGCGAGCGAGAGCGAGTCGGTGACAATGTTGTCGTCCTCGCCGGCGGTGACGGAGACGGTCTGCCAGGTGTCCCATGCGGAGACGGCGAACGTTAAGGTCGTCGAGCTCACCGTCATGATGGAGCTGGCTGGAGGAGTGATCGCTACGGTTACATCGTCTGCGGGCTGCGACGAGAGCCGCACCGCGTATGTGGTGCTGTCGCCTTCGGTCACAGACAGCGCTGTCGGGTCGAATTTCAGGCCTGCGGTGTCGTTGTCGGTGATGGTGACGGTGATGTTGCCGGTTGTGTCGTAGTCGCCGCCTGAGGTGTCGTGGCGTAGTGTCGCGGTGTCGTCGGCGATGTCGTCGTCTTCGTCGGCGTGCACCGTCACTGACTGGTAGGTGCCCCAGTTGCTTGTGGTGAATGTCAGTGACAGCACAGGTTCCGAAATCGACACTGACACTGAGCTTGCCGTCGGTGTGGACAGTACCAGGTCGTTGTCTGCGAGCGCGGACACGGTCACGGTCACATCGTCTGCGGGCTGCGACGAGAGCCGCACCCCGTATGTGGTGTTGGTGCCTTCGGTGACCGTCACTGCTGGCGGGTCGAATTGCAGGCCTGCGGTGTCGTCGTCGGTGACCGTCACGGTCATGCTGGCGGTGACGGTGTCGAAGTCGGCGCCTGATGCGGTGTGGGTTAGTGTGAGAGTGTCGTTGGCAATGTCGTCGTCGTGGCTGGCAGTGACGGTGACGGTCTGTGCTGTGTTCCAAGCGGCCTGGGCGAACGTCAAGGAGGTGCTGCTGAGGGTGGCGTCGGTGTCGGCGTGGCCGGTGACGGCGACGATGACTGGTCCGGTGGGCTGCCCGTTCAGTTTGACGTTGTAGCTGTTGGTAAAGCCTTCGTTGACGGTCAGCGACGACGTGGACAGTTTCAGGGCCTGGGTGTCGTTGTCGGTGCTTTCGGCGTAGAAGTGAGTGCCGGCAGAGTCGAAGCCGCCGCCGCTAGCGTTGTGCCACAGCCCGATCGAGTTGTCTGAGAAGTCGTCGTCTTCCGCGGCGGTGACGGAGACGGTCTGCCAGGTGTCCCATGCGGAGACGGCGAACGTTAAGGTCGTCGGACTCACCGTCATGATGGAGCTGGTTGCAGGAATGATCTCGACAGTCACCTCGGCCGTTGGCTCTCCGGACAGCCTCACAGTGTATCCGGCGGTGGAGCCCTCCGGCACGCTTACCCCGGAGGACGGCTGGAATTCAAGAGATGGGGTGTCGTTGTCGTTGATGGTGACGACGAGGTTGTTGTCGGCGTCGTCAAAGCCGCCGCCGGTGGAGTCGTGGGCGAGCGAGAGCGAGTCGGTGACAATGTTGTCGTCCTCGCCGGCGGTGACGGAGACGGTCTGCCAGGTGTCCCATGCGGAGACGGCGAACGTTAAGGTCGTCGGGCTCACCGTCATGATGGAGCTGGCTGGAGGAGTGATCGCTACGGTCACATCGTCTGCGGGCTGTTTAGATAGTTGCACCTTGTAGTTGGCGGTGGAGCCCTCATCAACCTCGACCGGGTCAGGACTGAAAATCAGGCCATGGGTGCTGATAACGATCGGTGCCTTGTTCCGTGAGAGTTCGGAGAAGCCGGTGTAGCCAGCCTCAGCTAGGGCCACATAGAAGATTTCACGACTTTCTGTAGGCTCATTTCCAGATACGTCGATTTCGATATTAGCGGACCCATTTGCCGTAGCGGTGCCAGCACCGTTGAACTTCTCGTAGCCGTAGATGATGTAATCTGTGATAGATCCGCCGGAGAAGAGCTCAGCGTGTCCATAATTGAAGTTCTCCATCGTCAGGCTCTGTGTATCGCTGAAAGACACATCCTGACTGAATCCAGGATCGGCTTGGGGGATCAGCGAATCTCCCGACACCAGCGCGCGCTGACCGCCGTCGTTGGAAGAGTGAAGAATGGCGACCACTGGCCAAGGAGCCGCGTCTCCGTTATTAGTCAGCGTGCATTCCGAGGTATCGCCCGGTGCTACTTCCGCTGGGCAGTTTAGCTGGAAGTCGCCGGAGTTGACTGTCACTGTGCTGGACATCGTAGCTCGGGTGACGTTCAGGGTGTATGTCGTCTGCGTGGTTCCGTCTTCTGCTGTGACCTCGACGACCAGGCTTGTTATGCCCACATCTATGGGTATTGCCGGGCTCTCTGTTTCGCTGGTGAGCGTGGCTACGGTCGTTCCGTTGATGCTCAAAGTAATGGTCTGTGCTTGACTGTGGGTAGGTGTGGCGGTCAGATAGACCTCTGTGATCGAATAATCGACAGACTGATTATATGTGCGCGGATCAGCGCTGGTGTCCAATGAAATCGGACTCGCGGAACCGTAGGTAAAGGTCAGTTCGCTCAGTGAACTGTCGGTGCTCTTGCTGTCCGAACTCGCGATGGTTATTGCCGTCTTGTTCAGAAAGAACCGGCCGGCTCCCGTGGCGTCGTTAGGGGCAAGTCCGACGTAGAAGGTCTCGCTGTCTTCATAGTGGGAGTCGTCCACGACAGTGATCGGGATGGTCCGGGAGTCGTTGCCGTCGGCGTCGCCGGATGCGGGGGCTACTCCGGACCAATCGAATCGAGAGATCCCGATGAGGTGCTCGCCTACCCAGATGAGCTCGCCCTCGACAGTCGGTTCGGGGGTGAGCGTGCCCCATTGGACATCGACGGACCCGCCTCGTACCAGGGCTCTGTTCGAGTCTGTGGACAGGTGAAGCATGGCGACGGCGGGCCAGTTGGCCTCCGCGTCGCCGGTGTGGGTGAGGGTGCATTGGTGGGTCGTCCCTTCCTGCATGGTGGACGGGCACGCCAACGTGAAGTCGCCGGAGGAGACCTCGGCCAGGGAGTCCTCCGACTCTGGGGGGGAGGCGAGTTGCCAGGCGATCAGAGTTACCCACGCGGCCGGAGCGAGCATGACCAGCGCTCGCGCCGCGGTGCGAGCGGGCGAACGGCGCCAAGACCGCCCCCCGGCTGCCTCGTCTCGCACTGCCGCTGGCGCTTCGGGGTCGATCATCTAGGCGAGGGACGCGGAGCTAGGCATCGAGGGCGGTGTCAGCGCGGCGCGGTCGAGGTCGTGCATGCCCGCCTCGGTGTCTGCGCTGCGGATAGCGGCACAGGTGCCTTCCGCGAATTCGAATGCATTTTGGCGATGTTTCCGACATTTTCGATGAAATAGCAGGTCAGGCAAAACTTTGACTCCTTTGTTTCGTGCCATTCCGCTGCGAGGTGCGACTCAAGCCCGAAGAACTTCCACGTAGTATACCTATAGCGTGCCCGACTGCGACGACTATCCGGACCGGAACCGCGACCGGTTCGCATGCCTGTTCCTCGGGGAGAAGCTGCCGGACGAGGCCGATCGGCCCGTGACGACCATGTAATCACGGTGGAGATCACCGAGTTATGCGACCGTGCTGCCAGCGACCGTGAATTCACAGTCACCAAAGGAGTCGAATGGACTCCCCGCGTGTACCTGACCTATGTCAAAGTGGACGGCCTGCACGATGACTTAATCCCAAGCGTCATCTTGGAACAAGTAGGTATCGGCCACGTTCCCGCCTGGCTGAGGTTCAGTTCATTGGGTTGGGGCAGCCCCGACACGGAACCCGCGACACGGGCGCATGTGGACTATGTCCGCGTGTTCCAGCCGGAGAATCTCTACGCCGACATGGAGCCTGTCTACCAGTAGCAGCACCGGCGCCCACCCGCCTGAATGCGCTGCCTGGCTAGCTGAGAGCCTGGTCGAGGTCGGCCAGGAGGTCATCGATGGTCTCGATGCCGACGGAGAGGCGGATCAGTCCGGGGTCGACAGCCAGAGGGGAGTCGGCCACCGAGAGATGCGTCATGGTGGACGGCTGCTCGATGAGCGACTCCACCGCGCCCAGCGACTCGGCCAGCCGGAAGACCCGGGTGGAGCCAGCCGCGGCCGCCGCGGCGGGCTCGCCGCCGGCGAGGATGCACGACACCATCCCGCCGAAGCCGCGCATCTGGCGTGCCGCCAGATCGTGGCCCGGATGGTCCGGCAGGCCCGGGTACAGAACGCGGGCCACTCCAGGGTGGTCGTCAAGGTACACGGCCACTGCCTGCGCGTTGGCACAGTGGCGGTCCATGCGGACGCCCAAGGTCTTGACGCCCCGCAGCAGCAGATAGCAGTCGAACGGGCCAGGCACCGCGCCCGCCGCGTTCTG
Source organism: Acidimicrobiales bacterium (assembly GCA_965116865.1). GTDB lineage: Bacteria > Actinomycetota > Acidimicrobiia > Acidimicrobiales > Aldehydirespiratoraceae > Aldehydirespirator. Next base: position 3,075,728 of record OZ220727.1, read on the forward strand.
GACGAAGGCCAGCTGTTCGGCCAGCTGGTCGTCGTTGGTGGCTACGAACCCGCCGACCACGTCGGAGTGGCCGCCCAGGTACTTGGTGCTGGAGTGGACCACGGCGTCGGCGCCCGCCGCCAGCGGGTTCTGCAGGTAGGGGGTGGCGAAGGTGTTGTCGACGATCAGCACGGCGCCCGCGGCGTGGGCCGCCTCGGCCGTCGCAGCGATGTCGACCACGGACAAGTTGGGGTTGGTCGGCGTCTCGACCCACACCTGCCGGGTCTCGGGCCGCAGCGCGCCGGCCAAGGCCGCGGGGTCGGTCAGGTCCACCGCCGACCAGGCGACGCCCCGCTGGCCGTGGATGCGGGCGATCAGCCGGAACGTTCCGCCGTAGGCGTCGAGGCCGAGCACCACGTGGTCGCCCGGGTGCAGCAGGCCCGCCAGCGCGTTCTCGGCGGCCATGCCGCTCGCGAACGCGAACCCGTGCCTCGCCCCCTCCAGCCCTGCCAAGCTGCGCTCCAGCGCGGCCCGTGTGGGGTTCGACGTGCGGGAGTACTCGTAGCCCCGGTGCTTCCCCGGCGCGTGCTGCACGAAGGTGGTGGCCAGGTGGACGGGCACGGTTATCGCCCCGGTGGCCTCGTCGGGCTCCTGGCCGACGTGGACGGCCCTGGTCTCGAACCCCCAGGTGTCGTCGCGCCCGCTCACGGGCCCGACCCGTCGCCGATGGCGTCGCCCGACCCCGATGACAGGTAGCTGAGCACGTCGGTACTGGAGACAACCGCCCGGGGCCGGCCGCCGTCGAGCACCAGCAGCGCTGGCGACCGCTCCAGCTTCGTCACCGCCAGCGCTACCGGCTCGCCGATGCCGATCTGTTCCAGCGGCCTGCTCATCACGCTCTCCACCGGCCGGCCGAGCAGGTCGCCGTCGAAGGCCAGGGCCATCAGCTGCAGCTCGTGGACCGATCCCATCACCTCGGCCGCGGCCAGCGGCATCTCGCCCTTGGCCACGGGAAGCTGGCTCAGTCCGTTCTCGCGCATGCGGGTGACGGCCAGGCTCACCGGGTCGTCGGGGTTCACGTACACCAGCGGGGGGAGCGCGCCCGCCTTCGCGTCGAGCACGTCCTTCACGCAGGGATGCTCGCCGATCAGGAACCCGTGCGACGCCATCCACTCGTCGTTGAACACTTTCGACAGGTAGCCCCGGCCGGAGTCGGGCAGCAGCAGCACCACCACGTCGTCGGGTCCGCAGTCTCGGGCCAGCTCGGCGGCGGCGCACACAGCGGTCCCTCCCGAGCCTCCGATCAGCAGGCCCTCGCGGCGTGAGACCAGCCGGGCCATGTCGAAGGAGGCCTGGTCGGACACGGCGATCACGCGGTCCACCACCTCGGGGTGGTAGGTCTCGGGCCAGAAGTCCTCGCCGATGCCCTCCACCTGGTAGGGCCGCCCGGACCCGCCGCTGAACACCGAGCCGGCCGGGTCGGCCGCCACGACCTGCACTGACGGGTTGCACCGCTTGAGGTAGCGGCCCGCCCCGCTGATGGTGCCCCCGGTGCCCGGCCCGGCCACGAAATGGGTGATGCGGCCGCCGGTCTGGCGCCAGAGCTCGGGTCCGGTCGTCTTCTCGTGGGCGAGGGGGTTCTCCTGGTTGAAGTACTGGTTGGGCCGGTAGGCGCCCGGCGTGGAGGCCATGAGCCGCTCGGCGGTGGAGTAGTAGGAGTCGGGGTCCTCGGGCGCCACCGCCACGGGGCACACCACCACCTCGGCGCCGTAGGCCCGCAGCAGTTGCACCTTCTCTGCGCTCACCTTGTCGGTCATCACGAAGACGCACCGGTAGCCCCGCTGGGCGCCGACCATCGCCAGGCCGACACCGGTGTTGCCCGAAGTGGGCTCGATGATCGTTCCGCCCGGCTCGAGCAGCCCGTCGCGCTCTGCCCCGTCGATCATCGCGACAGCTATGCGGTCCTTGACGCTGCCGCCGGGGTTGAGCATCTCGAGCTTGGCCAGCACGTCGCAGCGAGCCTCGGGTATCGCCCGCTGCATCCGCACCAGCGGCGTGTTCCCCACGAGGTTGAGGACGGAGTCGGCGACCTCCACGCCCGGAAGGCTATCGGGCTCGGTCGTCCCGGCGCTCCCGCTGCAGCCCCCTTCAGCAATGTTGTTCTAGCGATCTATCCTAGACTAAGAGCAAGCGCAAATAGGTGAGAGTCTGTGGTGTCGCTGCGGTGTCATTCCCGCTCTTGTTCGCTGCGCTCACGGGCCGCTCGGGCCACGGCCTCGCCTGTATGGGCCGCGTCGCTCCCGCCTATTCGCTCGGCCTCTAAAATAACCGGCCGAATCGGGGGCCGCTATTTTAGTGGACTTGAATAGCGGCCCCGTTCCAGCGATGTTGTTCTAGCAATCTACTATTGACTAAAATAACTGGCCGAATCGGGCTTCGCGATTCTAGGATGGGCTGGAACATCGGCCGGCATTCAGCGGCAAGGAGAAGGCGGCAAGGAGAAGGGGGCAAGGAGAAGGGAAGGACGGATGGAACCCACCCGAGCCGGGCACTTCCGTCGGCAGCTCAGCGGTTACGAGGCGTTCGTGCCCAAGCCGCTTCCGCCCGACCCGCCGCTGCAGTGGGACACTCGCCTGGTCAGGCTGCTGTCAGACGCCACGGTGGCGCTGGGCCGCCTGGACGGGATGGCCGGCAGCCTCTCGAACCCCGACCTGTTCGTGGCGTCCTATGTCCGGCGCGAGGCGGTGCTCAGCCCTCGGCTCGTCGCCCGCGACCGTCGGCCGCCTGCTCGACGCGCTGGTCTCTGAGGGAATCATCGAGGAGATAACCGGCCGAAGGCGCGACCGCGTCTACCGGTACTCGCCGTTCCTCGACGTGCTCTCGGACGACGCCGAACCCGCCTAGACGCCGCTGGCCTGCTGGCCAACGGCGCTCGGCCTTGGCCGAGCACGTGGCTCAGGTCGGTCAGCGGGCCGTCTTGTGGGCTCTCGAGAGCCGCGCCGTCGGTGATGACGGCCAGATGCACTCGGGTCTGAAGCTCCAAGGAGTCGAAGCGCTCGCCGGCGGAGTCTCCAACGGACGGCTCACGAGGGGATCAATCCACTGGCGGCAGGCACCCGCCGAACGTTACCGGAGGGCCGTCGCGACAGGCGTCCGGCGGTGTCGGTCGTCGGCAGTAGGGTGGCCTTGATGGCGGAGTCGGCGATTCTGGAGGGCTTGAACCCGGCCCAGCACGAGGCGGTCACCCATGCCGGCGGACCGCTTCTAGTGGTGGCCGGAGCGGGGTCGGGCAAGACCCGCGTGCTGACCCGTCGCATCGCCCATCTGATCGAGGATCACGGCCTGTTGCCGTTCGAGATCCTGGCCATCACCTTCACCAACAAGGCCGCCGGCGAGATGCGCGACCGCGTCGGCGCCCTCGTGGGGCCGGTGGCGGAGAGCATGTGGGTGTCGACGTTCCATGCGGCCTGCGTGCGCATCCTGCGCCGCGACGCCGCCTGCATCGACTACCCGAGCCGCTTCACCATCTACGACCAAGGCGACGCGGTGCGCCTGTGCGGCTACGTGCTGCAAGACCTGAACCTCGACCATAAGCGGTTCCCGCCCCGGGCGGTCCACGCCACCATCTCCGCGGCCAAGAACGACAGCATCGGCGCCGAGCAGTACGCCGAGCAGGCCTCCAACGTCTACCAGCGGCGCATCGCCGAGGTGTTCGACCACTACCAGCGCCGCCTGGCCGTCGCGGCGGCCATGGACTTCGACGATCTGCTGTTGCGCACCGTCGAGCTGTTCCGCAACTGCCCGGAGGTGCTGGAACGCTGGCGGCAGCGGTTCGCCCACGTGCTTGTGGACGAGTACCAGGACACCAACCCGGTGCAGAACGAGCTAGTGATCAGACTGGGCGCCGAGAGCCGCCAAGTGACCGCGGTGGGCGACGCCGACCAGTCGATCTACGCCTTCCGGGGCGCCGACATCCGCAACATCCTCGAGTTCGAGCGGGCCTTCGACGATGTCCGCATCGTGGTTCTGGAGCAGAACTACCGCAGCACCCAGAACATCCTCGACGCCGCCAACTCGGTGATCGTCAACAACGCCGGCCGCAAGCCCAAGGACCTGTGGACCGACCAGGGATCGGGTCCGGCCATTGTCCGCTACCACGCCGACGACGAAGAGGACGAGGCCCGCTACGTGGTCAGCGAGATCGTGCGCCGCTGCGACGCCGAGCAGGCGCGCTTCGACGAGACGGCCGTCTTCTACCGCACCAACGCCCAGTCGCGGGCAGTCGAGGAGCAGCTCATCAAGGCCGAGGTCCCCTACCGGCTGGTGGGCGGCACCCGCTTCTACGACCGCCGCGAGGTGCGCGACGCCATGGCCTACCTCAAGACGGTCGCCAACCCCGGCGACGAGGTGAGCGTGAAACGGGCGCTGGGCGTGCCCAAGCGGGGTGTGGGCGCTGCCTCGGTGGCCAAGATCGACGCCTACGCCGCGGAGCGCGGGCTCACCTTCTACGAGGCGCTCCGCCACTGCGCCGAGGCCGGCGTCACTGGACGCTCGGCGGCAGGCATCCGGCAGTTCTCCACGCTGATCGACGGCGCCGTCGGCCTGGAGGCGTCGCCGGCCGCGGTTCTGCAGGAGCTGCTGGAGCGCTCCGGGTACCTGGACGAGCTGCGCTCAGAGAAGTCGGTCGAGGCTGACGGTCGCCTGGAGAATCTGGCGGAGCTGGCGGGGGTGGCCGGCGAGCACGACACCCTCGACGAGCTGCTGGAGGCGGTGGCGCTGGTGGCTGACACCGACGAACTGGCCGACGCCGGCGCCGACGAGTCCGCGGTCACGCTCATGACCCTGCACGCAGCCAAGGGCCTCGAGTACCCCGACGTGTACATGATCGGGATGGAGGACGGCGTGTTCCCCCACATACGGGCCCTGGGCGAGCCTCGCGAACTGGAGGAGGAGCGCCGCCTCGCCTACGTCGGCATCACCCGGGCCATGCGCCGGCTCACCCTGACCCACGCTTGGAGCCGGCTGCTGTACGGCAGCCGGCAGTACAACCCGCCGAGCCGGTTCCTCAAGGAGATCCCCGACGAACTGCTGCACACCGTCGACGGGTCCCGTGTGGTGCGCAGCCGCCACTTCAGCCGCACCCGGCATGAGCGCAGCCTCGACCGGCGGTCGGCTGACCGCGACGAGATCGTCGAGCGGGCCGTCGAGGCAGGCCGCCGGCCGCAGCCCTCCCGGTCGGGCGCCGACCGCCTCGGGCTTCGGGTAGGCGACGACGTGCGCCACGCCAAGTGGGGCGAGGGCGTGGTCCTGGACATCAAGGGAGCGGGGGACGAAGCGCAGGCGTCGGTGCGGTTCCCCGCCGTGGGCGAGAAGCAGTTGCTGCTGTCGTGGGCCCCTCTCGAGAGGATCTGACGGCCCACACACAGAATCGATGCGGATTGTGGCCGTATCGGGGCGTCTCTGGCATCAATCCCGGCGGGTTCCGGCGGCTGGCAGCGGTTCAGGCGTCGTGGAGTGCGATGCGGAGGCGCTTGTTGGCTCTGCCCTTCGACTCGGTCTTCACCACCTCGAAGCGGCCCACCTCGCCGGTGGACGGCAGGTGGGTGCCTCCGTCGGCTTGCTTGTCCAGCCCGACGATGTCGACCACCCGGATCTCGGTCACCGACTCCGGTATGAGGTTGACCTTGGTGCGGATCAGGTCCTCGTCGGCCAGCGCCTCGGCCCGGGGCAGGAACGAGATCTCGATGGGACGGTCGGCGGCGATCTCGGCATTGACCAGCTCGGTGACCTGGGCCGCGAACCCCTCAGGCAGAGGATCGAACTCGAAGTCCATGCGAGCCGACAGCGGGGCCATGTTGCCGCCCGTGACCGGCACGCCCCAAGTGTTGTAGATCACCCCGCACAGGATGTGCAGCGCGGTGTGGGTGCGCATCAGGGCGTGGCGGCGCTCCCAGTCGAGCTCCCCGCGCACCGGCGTGCCCACCGGCGGGACCGGGCCGTCGAGGGTGTGCCACACCGCATCGTGGCCCCTCACGTCGGTCACCGCCGCCGTGCCGTCGAGGAAGCTCAGCGTGCCGGTGTCGTGGGGCTGGCCGCCGCTGGTGGCGTAGAACGCGGTGGCGTCGAGGGCCACCCGACCGTCGCAGGCGACCGCTGCGACGGTCGCGTCGAAGGCCCGGCACTGGGCGTCACGCAGGAATATGCGGTCGGTGGGGGTCACGTCAGCCATTCGGTCCTCCAGTGTGCCGAGTCATCTCGGGTTGGTTCGGTTGGTTCATCGCGGGTTGATGTCGACTCGGACGTCGCCGTTGACGATGGTCACATCGAAGCGGCGCAGGTCGCCGCCGGCCGCGTCCACGACGTCGGCGGTGTCGCAAGTGTTCACGAACTCAGCCTGCTGGGCCTGCCACTCGAAGAAGCAGTCCCGGCTCTGGCCCGGCCGGCGGGCCTCGAAGGCCAGCCATCCCGACTCAGGATCGTTCCCTATGTGCTGCAGGATGATGTCGAGCTCGCCGTCGGCCACGTCGCCGAACAGGATCGGACCCCGATCGGCGATCTCGGCGCTTATCCTGCCTGTCTCCATGTCGCGGAAGTCGCGGTCGCCGAGGCGGACCTCCACGTCGCCGCCGCCCCGGCTCAGCAGAAGCACCCCCAAGACCAGGCCGAGCGCGACCGCCACGACCGCCAGGCCCACCACGACGACGGAGCGCAGGTCCGGCCGGGATCGGCGGGCTACGGGCATCGCGGCCCAGCCCCCCGGTTCAGCGCGACGGCGCGCGGCGCTGCCGTCCGCGGGCTTGCAGCCGGCCATCCGAGATCTCCGCGCGTCGGGTTCGGGGCGGCGGTGAGCGGCGCTGCCGTCGAGGATCGCGTGGCGGGCATCGCGGCCTAGTATCGCCGCTCGTGGATCTGTTCGAGCACCAAGGCAAGGAGCTGTTCGCCCGGTATGGACTGCCTGTGCCGGCGGGCGAGGTGGCGTTCTCGCCCGACGAGGCAGTGGCCGCGGCGTCCAGGCTCGGGCTGCCGGTGGTGGTGAAGGCCCAGGTCCACACCGGAGGACGGGGCAAGGCCGGAGGCGTGAAGCTCGCCGCCGACATCGACGCCGTGCGCGGCCATGCCGCCGCCATCCTGGGCCTCGACATCTCGGGCCACGCAGTGCGCCGCCTGTGGATCGAGCGGGCGTCCGACATCGCCGAGGAGTACTACGCAAGCTTCACTCTCGACCGCTCCGCCCGCAAGTACCTGGGGATGCTGTCAGCCGAGGGCGGCGTGGACATCGAGACGGTCGCCGCTCGCGACCCCGGCGCCATCGCATGCATCCACATCGATCCGGTGGACGGCCTGACGCAGCAGGCGTGCCGCCAGTGGGTGGCGGACGCCCGCATCGGCGAGACGGTGGCCGACGAGGTGGCCGGCGTGCTGGTGACCCTGTACGGCGTCTACGTGGACGCCGACGCCGACCTGGTCGAGGTCAACCCCCTCATCGTGACCTCCGGAGGCGAGGTGGTGCTGCTCGACTCCAAGGTCACCCTGGACGCCAACAGCACTTTCCGCCACGACGACTACGACCAGTACGACGCCACCCAGCCCCGCGACGAGCGCGAGCAGGCCGCCCACGCCGAGCGGCTGCAGTACGTGGGCCTGGACGGCTCGGTCGGGGTGATCGCCAACGGCGCCGGCCTGGCCATGAGCACCGTCGACGTCGTGAACCAGGTGGGGGGCCGGCCGGCCAACTTCCTCGACATCGGCGGCGGCGCCAACGCAGAGGTCATGGCGGGCGCGCTGGAGGTGATCAACAACGATCCTGCGGTGAGGGCCATCCTGATCAACATCTTCGGGGGCATCACCCGTGGCGAGGAGATCGCCAACGGCATCATTGAGGCCACCCGCCGGGTGGGCATCGACTCGCCCATCGTGATCCGTCTCGACGGCACCAACGCCGCGGAGGGCCGCGAACTGCTGGAGCCCTGCCTGAGCGACGCCCTGATGGTGGAGCCCACCATGCTGGACGCCGCCCGCCGGGCGGTGGAGTTGGCCGGTGCCGGCGACGGACGGGAGAGGCCATGAGCATCTTCGTGGACGAGAACACCCGAGTGGTGTACCAGGGGCTCACCGGCTCGCAGGGCCGCTACTACGGCCTGCTCAACCGCGACTACGGCACCCAGGTCGTGGCCGGCACGAATCCCCGCAAGGCGGGAGCAGACGTGGACGGAATCCCCATCTTCGCCACCGTGGCCGACGCCGCGGCGGCCACCGGCGCCACCGCCAGTTGCGTGTTCGTCCCCGCTCCGGGGGTGAACGCCGCGGTGCTGGAGGCGGCCGAGGCTCGCATGGAGCTGGTGGTGGTGATCACCGAGGGGGTGCCCGCCCACGACGAGGCGTTACTGTTCAACGAGCTGCGGCGCGACCATCCTGGCGTGCGGCTGCTCGGCCCGAACTGTCCGGGCATCATCAGCCCCGGCAAGTGCAACATCGGCATCACCGCTGGTCACATCGCTCTGGCGGGAGGGCCGGTGGGCATCGTCAGCCGCTCGGGCACGCTGACCTACCAGGCGCTGTACGAACTCAAGGAGCAGGGAATCGGTGTGACGACCTGTGTGGGCATCGGCGGTGACCCGGTACCGGGCACGACCTTCGTCGACTGCCTGGCCGCCTTCGAGGCCGACCCGGAGACCCGGGCGGTGATGATGATCGGCGAGATCGGCGGATCGGCCGAGGAGGAGGCGGCTGCCTTCATCGCCGAGCACCTGACCAAGCCGGTGGCCGCCTACGTCGCCGGAGTCACCGCGCCGCCGGGCAAGAAGATGGGCCACGCCGGCGCCATCGTGTCGGGCGGCAAAGGAACGGCCGTCGCCAAGATGGAGGCGCTGACCGAGGCCGGAGCCCGGGTGGGCCAGAACCCCACCGAGGCCGGCGAACTGATGGTGGAGATCGTCGCCTCCCTTTAAGGGCGCTCAGCGGCCGTCGGCTGCTCCGGCAGCCACCGATCCTCGATTGGGGAGTCGACGGCGATGGCGCGGTCAGCATAGGGACACAGAGGATCATCATTGATTTGTTTCATGATTGATTTGTTTCATGATTGTCTAATATAAATAAGTATAGAACAGCAGACGATGGCGGCCGCGTGACAGTAGCCTCCCTTGCAATGTCTGGCCGATAGGCTCCATACTGATGGAAACGACACCTAGAGCGCTGCTGTCGACCTTCAACAAGAGGGACGTGGTCGAACTGGCGGCGGGGCTGGTGGAGTTGGGCTGGGAGTTGATCGCCAGCGCGGGAACAGCCCGGGTGGTCGCTGCCGCGGGGCTGCCGGTGGTGGACGTGGCCGACTACACGGGCTCGCCGACGATGCTGGGGCACCGGGTGGTGACCCTGCATCCCCGCATCCACGGCGGGATCCTGGCCGACCTGCACGACCCTGCCCATCGGGTCGATCTGGAGGCCAACGGCATAGGGGCGATCGGTCTCGTGGTGGTGAACCTGTACCCGTTCGAGGCGTCCCCCGGCATCTCCACGATCGACATAGGCGGCCCGACGATGGTGCGGGCCGCGGCCAAGAACCATGCCCAAGTGGGCGTGGTGGTGGATCCTGATGACTACCCGGCCGTTCTGGGGGAACTCCGCTCGGACGGGCGGCTGTTGGCAGCCACCCGCCGCCGGATGGCCGCCAAGGCGTTCGCCCACACCGCGGCCTACGAGGCGGCCATCGCCGACTGGTTCGCCGCCGGGGACGGGCCGGATGAGCCTGGCCTGCCCGCGTCGCTCCGTTTGGAGCTCGAGCGAGTCGAGATCTTGCGCTACGGCGAGAACCCCCACCAGCAGGGCGCTCGCTACCGGTCCCGAGGCCGGTCCGGGTTCTTCGACGGAGTGGTCCAGCACGGCGGACCGGCGTTGAGCTACCTGAACCTGGTGGACGCCGAGGTGGCCTGGCGCTTGGCCCATGATCTGGGGGATCGGCTGGCTGCGGTGATCGTCAAGCACGCCAACCCTTGCGGCGCAGCCGTCGCCGACGAACTGGCCACCGCCTACGCCCGAGCCTTCGATTGCGACCGGCGCAGCGCCTTCGGCGGCGTCGTTGCCACCAGCACGGTGATCGACGAGGCCACGGCCGAGGCCATGGTCGCCGCAGCCCAGGCCGATCTGGTGATCGCGCCCGGCTTCGCTGAGGGCGTCATTGAGCGCTTGTCCGCTCGTCGCTCCAACACCCGCCTGCTGGAAGCTCCCACCGAGCCGGGCCGGCCCGCCGGCTTGGAGGTGCGCACCCTCGGCGGCCTGACCGACGAGTTCATGGTGCAGACGCCCGGGCGGCTCGCGTCCGATCCCGCTGGCTGGCGGGTGGCAACCGTCCGGGAGCCGACCGCCGACGAGATGGCCGACGCAGTGTTCGCGTGGCGCGTGTGTGCCCACACCAGCTCCAACGCCATCGTGCTGGCCAAGGACGGCACGGCCTGGGGCCTAGGCGCGGGCCAGCAGAACCGGGTGCAGGCCGGCGAGATCGCCGCGGCCAAGGCCGCGGGCCGGGCCGCGGGCGGCGCCTGCGCCAGCGACGGCTTCTACCCGTTTCCCGACGGCATCCACGCCGCAGCCGACGCCGGCGTAGCGGTCGTCGTCCAGCCCGGCGGCTCAGTCAACGATGCCGCGGTCATTGCCGCCGCCGACGAGCGCTGCATCTCGATGCTCTTCACCGGAGAGCGCCAGTTCCGCCACTGACCCGTGCGTTGCGTCTGATTCCGAGCGTCGGGATCCGCCGGGACTCAGTCGAGGAGACGAGCACCCAGGTGGCGGTCATCTTCGAGCGAGGGCTCGCCGTCCCCGGCGTGCCCACCACCAGCGTGTCGCCCGCCATCGCCGCAACACCACAGACCGTCCCGAGGAGAGGACCGTCGCTGAGGCGGCGCGTCGGCACCGGCTCATCTGGCATGTGGTGACGGCGCTGGTGTGGTAGAACAGGCCGAGTTGTCTCGCTAACCTCGGCGGCGGGTGTAACGGCGGGTATGATGGCGGGTGTGACGGCGGGCCAGCCGGTCCTCGGTGCCCGGCGAGGCTGATGGTGGCGCGGACTCGATGTCGGGGGGCGGCTCGTCGCCTCGCAGCACCGCGGCGATCTTGGCGGTGTGGGTCGGGGTGCTGCCGCAGCAGCTGCCGATGACGGCCACGCCCGCTGCTCGGACGCGGTGGGCGTGGGCGGCCAGCACCTCGGGCGTTCCGTCGTAGACCAGCGCGTCGCCGCTCCACACCGGCACGCCCGCGTTGGGCTTGGAGACCACCGGCGTGGAGGCCGACGACGCCGCCGCGATCACGGCCGCCTCGGTGTCGGCCACATTGTTGCCGCAGTTGGCTCCCACCGCTGCCAGGCCCAGCCCGTCGAGCCGTTCGGCCAGGTCAGCGCCGGTGACGCCCATCATGGTGCGCCCGGCCGTGTCGAAGCTCATGGTGGCAGCCACGTCGAGGTCGCAGGCCGAGCGGGCGCCCCGCACCGCGGCCTCCACCTCGTCGAGGTCGCTCATCGTCTCGATCCACAGCATGTCGGCGCCGCCTGCGGCCAGCCCCTCGGCCTGCTCGGCGAAGGCGGCCTCGCACTCCGCGGCCGACATGTTGCCCATGGGCTCCAGAAGCTCGCCGGTCGGGCCCATCGAACCGGCCACCAGCACCGAGCGGCCGGTCCGTTCAGCCTCGGCGTCGGCTTCGATGCGGGCGTTGCGGGCCGCGGCCGCATTCAACTCGACCCCCCTGTCGTCGAGGCCGTGCAAGGCCAGGCGGAACGAGGTTCCTCCGAAGCTGTTTGTGATCACCAGATCGGCCCCGGCCCGCAGGTACGCCCGGTGGATGGCCCGCACCTGCTCGGCGTGATGCAGGTTCCACGCCTCAGGGGGATCGCCGGCGCCGAGCCCGACCGCGAAGAGCTGGGTGCCCATGGCCCCGTCGGCCAAGACATGGCCGTTGGCCTTCAACAGCCCGGAGATGGACGCGGTCATGGACTCCGGTCCGTCATGTCGCGGCATCCCCTCGTCGTGCGCGGGCGACGAACAACCCGCAACTGTAACGGTAGCGCCCGAACCCGTCGGCATCAGCGGCTGCTGTGGCTTGCAGCTCGTCACTGTCGGTCGGGGTCGGTCATGCGTCGGTCGGGGGCCGTCGGCATCAGCGGCTGCTGTGGCTTGCATCTCGTCACTGTCGCGCAACACCGAGTCTCTGCACCGTCTCGGCTCCGCAACCGGCGTGTCCGGCACCGTCGGTTGCGGCGGCAGCGTGGAGCGCACCGCCCCTTGAGCGCGCGCGAATCGGTGAGAGTCCGTGGTGTCGCAGCGGTGTCGTTCCCGCTCTTGTTCGCTGCGACCTGAGGGCCGTTCGGGCCACGGCCTCGCCTGTATGGGCCGCGTCGCTCCCGCCTGTTCGCTCGGCCTCTATGCCGCTGAGGCCGCCTTCACCAGCCAGTCGAAGACAGGGTCGCGGTCGCGGGAGTCCATCATCTCGGGGTGCCACTGCACGCCGATCCACGGCAGGCGGCGGGATTCGATGACTTCTATGGCGCCGTCGTCGCTGACTCCGGTCACCTCATAGTCGTCGGCCAGTTCGTCGATGATCTGGTGGTGCAGCGAGTTGACCTCGATCGACGGGCCATAGAGCGAAGCGGCCAGCGACCCCTCGGTCAGGTCGACCCGATGGACGATCGAATCGGGGGGCAGGTCGTGGCGGGCATGGGGCGGGATGTGCTGGTGCAGCGTGCCTCCGCCGTGCACGTTGAGAACCTGGAGTCCCCGGCAGATCCCGAGCACCGGCCTCTCGGTGCTCAGCGCTTCGTCGAGAAGGCTCAGCTCGAAGGAGTCGCGATCCGGCTCGCGCGTGTACAGCTCGGGGCACGGCTCCTGGCCGTAACGCTCCGGCTCGATGTCGGTTCCGCCGGTCAGCAGCAGCCCGTCGAGGCGGTCGGCGTATGCGGTGGGATCGGCGCTGCCGGGCAGGAAGACCGGCAGGCCTCCTGCGGCGGTCACCCCGAGGGCGTAGTTGCGGTAGAACACGTCGAGTCGCAACTCCCGGAACGCTTCGGGCTTCATGTTGAGTTCACCCGCCGTCTTGGTCCGACCGGTGATGCCGATGAGCGGATCGCTTGCCACGGGCGAGAGTGTATGTTCCGACCGTGTTCAACCCATCGTCGCGCCGCTCGGCAGCGAGGATGGTCGCCTCGGGCTACGATTCGCCGGGCGGCTCGTCACGGAGGAACGATGACCAAGCGACCGCCACCTGAACGTCGTACCGAGATCTGGGAGCCTCCCGACGAGCTGACCGACCTAATGGGACCGGTCTCCGGGAACGAACTGAACGGCCACGGCGAGCCCGACCCCCGCCGGCCGACGCTGGTTATGTGGGACTGGAAGCGGGATTTCGTCCACCGGCCGATGCAAGACCTGATCAGCGAGCGACACCGCGAGCACCCGGGAATCGTGGGCACGTTGCGACTCGGGACCGAGCCGGGACATGTCCCCGTGGAGATCGGGGCACGCAAGGTCCGCAAGACCCCGCAGGAATGGACGAGCAGTGTCTCGGAGTATGCGCTCGAACACCCGGATCATGCCGCGATGGACGTCGGGGTGGCCGCGGTCAGGCCTGAGTGGGTGTTCGAGCATGCGACGGTGACCGAGCCGTGGATCATCGTGATGGCTGTAGAGATGGACTTCGACGAACTCGCGGCCGCTCCATCGTGGAGGACCGGTGCGGAAGTGCAGCGGGGGTACAACACGGGCGCATATCTGGCCCGAGACCTCGCTGATTGGATCCGGGCGCAGGGCTACCAGGCCCGGGGCCATGGCGGGCCCAATGCCGGCCCCGTGCTCATGATTCCCCCCGCGCTCGCAGCCGGCCTCGGCGAACTCGGCAAGCATGGATCGATCATCCATCCTGAGCTCGGCTCGCGGTTCCGCCTCGCGAGCGTGCTGACGGACCTGCCGCTGCAACCGTCTGAGTCGCAGCGGTTCGGTGCTTTCGAGTTCTGTTGGAACTGCAGGGTCTGCCTCGATGCTTGCCCTCCAGGGGCCATCCACTCCACCGAGCAGCTTGTTCGAGGCGACGTCAAATGGTACGTCGACTTCGATCGGTGCCTGCCGTACTTCGCCGAGACCTACTCCTGCGGCATCTGCCTGGCGGTCTGCCCGTGGAGCAAACCCGGCGAGGCCGAGCGTCTAGTCGGCACGATGAGCCGGAAACTGGCGCGACAGCAGGCGGGCGCAGAGAACACCGATCACTCTCAGGAGGAGACGGGACGAGACGGCGACGGCGACCGATAGGCGGGCCCTGTGTCAGGCCGCGTCTGCTCCGTCCCCGAGGCCCGACTTAGGCGGCGCTTAGCGTTCAGAAGGGCAGGCCGGTCGGGCTAGAAGATGCGGCCCTCGATGCGGCTGGCGGCCAGCCACAACTCGACGTCGCGGATCGCCTCGGACATGGCCTGGCCGATCAGGTCGAGCTTGCGGACCTGATCGATGCGGCTGCGTACGCCCTCCAGCTCGCGTTTCGGCAACAGCTGGCGCAGCAGGCCGCATGCGTCCGCCAGGCAGATGATCACGATGTCGCGGGGGTCGGGGATCTCGTCGCTAAGGAGCACGCCCAGGATCCGCAGCTTCACCTCGCGCTCCTCGGTGCCGTCGATCATCGGGTAGCGCCGCGACCGGAACACCCACAGGAACCGCTCGTCGTGCTGTTCGAGGATGCCGTGCTCGACGAGCCGGGCCAGCGCCTCGTCTCGGATGGCGTCGGCCTGCCTGGCCGTCTGCTCCACCCAGTAGCGGGCGTCGTGCTGCTCCCCGGCCGCGATCTGCTCCAGCGTCGGGTCGAGCAGGCTGTCGCCCACCGGCGTGGAGTCGATCAGAACGAGGTTGTCAGGGTCGGTGTCGATCCGGTTCTCCAGCGCCAGGTCCATGAGCACGGCGGCTGCCAGCGCGTGCTGCATCGACATCGCCGGGACCGGTACGAACTTGCCGTCGTCGTCCCGCAGTAGCAACAGGACAATCTCCTCTGCGAATCTCAGCATGTCGCCTTGTGTATCACATGATCCGCAGCCGCGGACAGGCGCGCCGTCGACGGGGTCAGAAGTCCTGGTCGAACGAGACCTCGCCCTCCACGCCCACCTGGTAGGCGGACACGGTGCGCTCGAAGAAGTTGGAGAGTTCCTGCACGTCTTGGAGCTCCATGAACGAGAACGGGTTGGGGCTTCCGAAGCGCCGCCTGAGACCCAGCTGCATGAGGCGCTGGTCGGCCACGTACTCGAGGTACAGCCGGGTGTCGGCCACCGACATGCCGGGTACGCCCTCGCCGAGCAGGTCCGCTGCGAACTGGTGCTCGGCGTCCACCGCCTCGGCCAGCATGTCGCCGATCCGACGCCCGAAGTCCTCGTCGAACAGTTCCGGCTCCTCGGAGCGCACAGTGCGGATCACCTCGAAGGCGAAGTTCATGTGCATCGACTCGTCGCGGAACACCCAGTTGGTGCCCGCCGCCAGCCCGTTGAGCAGGCCCTTGGACCGCAGGAAGTACACGTAGGCGAACGCAGCGAAGAAGAACAGGCCCTCGATGCAGGCTGCGAAGCACACCAGGTTCATGAGGAAGCGGCGGCGGTCGTCCGCGGTGCGCAGAGGCCCGTCGCCGACCGAGTCCATCCATTTGAAGCAGAATTCGGCCTTGGCCCGTATCGACGGGATGTTCTCGATGGCGGCGAACGCCTCGGCCCGCTCGTCGTGGTCGGGGATGTAGTTGTCGAGGAGGTTCAGGTAGAACTGCACGTGCAGTGCCTCCTCGAAGAGCTGGCGCGACAGGTACATCCGAGCCTCGGGCGCGTTGATGTGCTCGTACAGGTTCAACACGAGGTTGTTGGCCACGATCGAGTCGCCGGTGGCGAAGAAGGCCACGAGCCGGCGAATCAGGTGCTTCTCGGCCGGCATGAGTCTGCGGTCCAGGTCGACTAGGTCGTCGGAGAAGTCTATCTCGTCGACGGTCCAGGTGTTCTTGATGGCGTCACGGTACATATCGAAGAACTGCGGGTAGCGCATCGGGCGCAGGGTCAGGTCGAAGCCCGGGTCCAAGATGTTGGTCCGGCCGGAGACGTCCGGCGTGGGCGGCCCGGGCCGGGGCTCGGCTGCTGGCACAGGCTGGAAGCCTGTGGGAGGGTCGGGCAGTGCCGAGCCCCGGCCCGGGAGATCGAGAGGCTCGACGGTGATGTGGGTGATGTCGGTGATGGCCATCAGTCGCATGCCTCGCAAGTCTCGGGGTTCTCCAGCGAGCAGGCCACGTCGGCCGCCTCCTTTGCGGTGGCCGACGCGGCCGCGTCGGCGCCCGAGCCGTTGGTGGTGGTCTGGTTGATGCGCGTCTTGGGCCGCGACCGCAGGTAGTAGGTGGTTTTGAGGCCCTGCTTCCAGGCGTGCATGTACATCGACGACAGCTTCCCGATGGTCGGCGCCTCCATGAAGAGGTTGAGCGACTGGCTCTGGTCGATGAAGGCGCCGCGGTCGGCGGCCATCTCGATGAGGGAGCGCTGCGGTATCTCCCAGGCGGTGCGGTAGACGGCCCGCAGGTCCGCCGGCACGCGCTCGATCTGCTGGATCGAGCCCTCAGACCGCTTCACGTCAGCGATCATCTTGTCGTCCCACAGGCCTCGGGCCTTCAGTTCGGCCACCAAGTACCGGTTGACCTGCAGGAACTCGCCCGACAGGGTCTCTCGTTTGAACAGGTTCGACACTTGGGGCTCGATGCACTCGTAGCAGCCGGCTATGGCAGCGATGGTGGCGGTCGGGGCGACAGCGACGAGCAGCGAGTTGCGCAGCCCGTGGACGGTGATGCGCTCGCGCAGCGGCCGCCACCGGTCGGGATGGGACGGCTCGATCCCCCAGAGGTCGAACTGGAGGAGGCCGGCCGCGGCACGGGTGTCGACGAAGCCGGGATGGGGCCCTTCGGCCTCGGCCAGCGCGGTGGAGGCCCACAGGGCGTTGAAGTAGATCTCCTCGGAGATGAGTCGGCTGAGGTTGCGGGCCTCGGGGGAGTCGAAGGCAAGGCCCAGCTTGAAGAACACGTCTTGGAGGCCCATGAGGCCGAGGCCCACCGGCCGCCAGCGCTGGTTGGAGGCCGCCGACTCGGAGGTCGGGTAATAGTTGATGTCGATGACGCGGTCGAGGAAGCCGACCACTAGCCGCACCACCGCGCCGAGCCGGTCGAAGTCGAAGCGCAGCGGTGCGCCGCCGGTCCTCGACCGCTGGACGAAGGCGCCGAGGTTGACCGACCCGAGGTTGCACACCGCGGTCTCCTCCGCGCCGGTCACTTCGACGATCTCGGTGCACAGGTTGGAGAGATGCACGACGCGGCCGCGGTCGTTGGTGTCGCCGCCGGTCCCGGGACCGGTCTGGTTGCACTTGGCGTTGGAGGCGTCCTTGAACGTCATCCAGCCGTTGCCGGTCTCGGCCAGGGTCCGCATCATACGGGTGTAGAGCCGGCGGGCCGGGATCTGCGCCTCGTAACGCCCGTCGGCCTCGGCTTGCTCGTAGATGGCCCGGAACTCCTCGCCGTAGGTGTCGGTGAGCTCGGGCGCCTTCTTGGGGTCGAACAGGCTCCACTGCCAGTCCTTCTCGACGCGCTCCATGAACAGGTCGGGCACCCAGTTGGCGAGGTTGATGTTGTGGGTGCGGCGGGCGTGGTCGCCGGTGTTGTCGCGCAGCTCGAGGAACTGTTCAACGTCGGCATGCCAGGTCTCGAGGTAGACGCAGGCCGCGCCCTTGCGCCTTCCTCCCTGGTTGACGGCGGCCACCGACGAGTCGAGGGTTTTGAGCCACGGCACGATGCCGTTGGACAGGCCGTTGGTGCCCCGGATCAGCGATCCCTTGGAGCGGACCCGATGCCAGCCGACCCCGATGCCGCCCGCGTACTTCGAGAGGCGGGCGATGTCGGTGTAGCGCTGGTAGATGCCTTCCAGCGAGTCGGCGGGCGAGTCGAGCAGGTAGCAACTCGACATCTGCGGATGCACGGTGCCCGAGTTGAACAGGGTCGGGCTCGACGGGAGGTAGGCCAGCGACGAGATCAGGTCGTAGAACGCGACCGCCTCCTCGGGGCTGGTGCTCAGCCCGCACGCCACCCGCAGCATGAAGTACTGCGGGGTTTCGATCACCAGCCGGGTGTCCGGGTGGCGCAGCAGGTAGCGGTCGTACACGGTGCGCAGCCCGAAGAACTCGAAGTTGCGGTCGCGGCCAGAGTCGACGGCGGCGTTCAGCGCCGGGGAGTGGGCCCGCACGAACTCGGCGGTGCTGTCGCCGATGAGGTTGAGCCGGTGCCCGGTCTCCATGGCCTCGGAGAACCATGGGATGTTCTGGTTGCGGACCTCCTTGTCGATGTAGGTGGCCAGCATGCGGGCCGCGAGCTTGGAGTAGTTGGGTTCCTCCACGATGAGCCCGGCCGCGGTGCGGATGCTGAGCTCGTCGAGCTCGCGGGTGGTGGCCCCGTCGGCGAGGGCGGCGATCGTGCGGGTGCTGACCGTAAGCGGATCGACGCCTAGCAGGCCCTCGGCCGCCTGCGCCACAGCGTTGACGATCTTGTTCACGTCGACCGGCTCGACGCTGCCGTTGCGCTTGCGCACCCGCATGGTGGTAGGCGCGGCCGCTGCCGGTGTCGGCTCCGCGACGGTGGTCAGCCTGTCCTGGGTCATCGTCACGTCGGTACGCCTCCTCTTGCCTTTGACCAGCGGTCGCCCCGCCAGTTGCGGGCCCCGACCGAGCCCGGCCACAACTGCGAAGCTTGAATTACAGCATCGTAACTACACAAGTGTCAAATTGCGCGCCTGCTGCCCGGCGCCGGGCCTGCAGCGGGTCCGGCGCCGCGTCGCCCGGCCGCCCCGCGGCTGCTGCTCGGCGCTGCAGTGCGCGCATCCCGCGCCGTGGCGCCTGCGTCACCGTCGAGCGCCCTCTGAGGCTCCCCGCGATCGCTGCGGCCGACGCTCTCGACAAGGTCGTCCGGAAGATCAACCTGGTGGAGGACGCTCGCCGGGCCGCGGTCCCGCTCGACGCCGTGCCCATCCGCGGGGAGACGTCCGACTGTGTCGACGGAGCGAGACCGATGCCGTGGGCTGGACTCAGTTCTCACTGCTGTTGTTGAGCCCGTGGGAGGGGCAGGATAGCCTGCCGCGCTAGTGCTGACGACCGAGGCCGAGACGGGAACCGAAGGGTCTGCCGAGGAGATCGAAGGGTCTGCCGAGGAGATCGAAGGGTCTGCCGAGGAGATCGAAGGGTCTGCCGAGGAGATCGAAGGGTCTGCCGAGGAGTCCGAAAAGTCCCGTCGGAGGCTCCCGCGTTGGACGCGCCCGAGTTGGCTGCATCCGGGCAGCCGGGCGGCTGTCGCCGCGGTCGGACTGCTCGCCGTGGTGGTGTTCATACCGGCGTTCAATGCAGCCTTCGTGTGGGACGACGTGCTCATCGTCAATCTGTCAGAGTTCGTGACGGGCTTCCGAGACATCTGGTTCAACCCCAGGTTGATCGAGTCGGAGGGCCACTACTGGCCGATGGTCTACACCACGTTCTGGGTCGAGCAAATGCTGTGGGGGACCGACCCGGTGGGGTACCACGTTGTCAACGTGGCGCTCCATGCGGCCAACGCCATGCTCGTGCTGGTCCTGTTGCGTCGTCTGGGGGCGCCCGGCGCCTGGGTCGCGGCGGCGATCTTCGCGGTGCATCCGACGCACGTCGACTCGGTGGCGTGGGCCATCGAGCGCAAGGACGTGCTCTCGGCGCTGTTCTACCTGCTGGCGGCGCTGGCCTATCTGAGCTGGGACGAGCGCACAAGAGAGGCCAGCTCAAGCGTCGGGACCCGAGGCGCGTCCAGGCACCGTCGGCGGGCCGCGCGTCGCCGGCGGTCCACAGGCCGGGACGAGGCTATGTATGCGGGCTCGTTGGCAGCGTTTGTGCTGGCACTGCTCAGCAAGTCGATCGCGGTGACGTTGCCGGCCACGCTGCTGGTCTACCACTGGTGGCGCGGCGGCCGGGTCCGGGGCCACGAGTTCGCCCGGTCGGTGCCGTTCTTCGCGGCGGCGGCCGTGATCACCGCGGGCGATCTCGTCTACTACCGCAGCCTCGAGCGCCTGTCGCTGGACATATCGTTGGCGGAACGGGCCCAAATCGTGGCGCGGGCGTTCTGGCACTATGCGCAGCAGCTGCTGTGGCCGGCCGACCTGCTGCCGATCTATCCCCGCTGGGAAATCGACGGCGGCGACGTGCTCGGCTGGGCGCTGTTCGTGCTCGGCGCCGGTGTCGTCGTGGGCCTGTGGACGCTGCGCGGCCGTGTCGGGCGGGCGCCGCTGGCCGCTGTGCTGTTCTTCGGCATCACCCTTTCGCCGGTGCTGGGACTGGTGGACTACGGCTACATGCGCACCAGTTACGTGGCCGACCGGTTCCAGTACCTGGCCGGCATCGGGTTCATCGCGCTGGTGGTGGGCTCGGTCTCGTGGACGGTGTCCAGACTCGAGGCCGGGCACCGGCTCCGTGCCGTCGGAGTGCTTTCGTTGCTGTGCGCAGCGGCTCTGGTGGCGCTGGGGGTCCTAACCTGGCGGCTGACGCTGAACTACGAGACCCCAGAGAAGTTCTACACCTACATCGTCACCAAAAACCCCACAGCCAGGGGCGGCGCGTACGTGAACCTCGGCAACGCCTATCGCGGGCAGGGAAGAATCGACGACGCCATCGAGGCGTACGAGCAGTCGCTGATCAACGACGCTCCCGACGTGCGGCTCACCCACTACAACCTGGGAACCCTGCACCACAGTGAGGGCGACATCGACCTGGCAGAGTCGCACTTGAGGCAGTCGCTGGAGGCCGACCCGAACTATACGTCGGCCATCAGTCAACTGTCGAAGCTGCTGGCTTCCCGCCAGGAGTTCGACGAAGCCGAGAAACTGGCTCTGAAGGCGTTGAGCCTGAGCCCTCGGAAAGCTCAGGTCCTGCTGAACGCCTCCGATCTGTACGAGAGGATCGGCGACATCGAGCAGGCTGAGAAGTACTTGGTCCAGGCCCTGGATCGGCGTCCCGACGACGTGAACTGGCTGTCCAACTACGGGCTGTTCCTGTACAGGCACGGACGCGAGGCCGACGCGGAGCCAGTCCTGCGGCGGGCGCTCGAAGCCGAACCCGGCCTGGAGGGTGTGGCGCAGTCGCTGGCAGCACTGATGCTCCGCCAAGGCCGCGACGACGAGGCGGCCCGCCTCGTCGAGGAGGGCTACATCGAGTCGCTGGAGCTGGCGGCCGCCAGCTCCGACGTGGATCGCGGCAACGACCTGTTGGAGGAGCGACGGTTCGACGAGGCCGTGGAGGCCTATGAGGCGGCCCTGACAGCAAACTCCGACAATGTGGCCGCCCACGTCCAGCTGGGGGTGGCGTTAGAGAACCTCGGCCGGGGCGAAGACGCTCTGGAGAGTTACCGGGACGCCTACGACATCGATGACGAGGACATCAGCGCCGTCTACTTCCGCGCGCTGCTGCTGGCCCGGATGGAACGCAACGACGAGGCGCTGGTACTGTTCGACGAGGCGGCGGAGCTGTTCGACCAGGGCAAGGTGCCGCCCGCCTCAGACGGGGCCGAGCTTCCCGATCTCGCCGACGTGCATCTCAACCGGGCGGTCGTGTTCGTCGGCCTCGACCGGCTCGACGAGGCTCTCGCCGACACCGAGCGTGCCCTGGAGCTGGATCCCGACCTGGAGCTGGCAGGCGTGAACCGGGAGCAGATCCTGGGCATGATCTCTCAGCGAGACCGGCCAGACGGATGAGTACGCCGCGATCCGGCCGGCCGGCGGTGTCGGTGGTGGTTCCGACGCTGCGGGAGGCGCAGAACATCGCCTCGCTCGTCGAGCAGGTAGCGCGGGCCATGGAGCCCACTGCGCTCGACTGGGAGATGGTCGTGGTGGACGACGACTCGCGCGACGGCATCGAGCAGTCGGTGGCGGTGCTGGCCGAGACGTTGCCGGTCCGCCTGCTGGTTCGCGCCGGGCAGCCTCGGAGCCTGTCGCTGGCGGTGATCACGGGAATCGAGCAGTGCCGCTCCGACACCGTCGTCGTGATGGACGCCGACCTGTCCCATCCGCCTGCGGCCATCCCGCCGATGCTGGCCGCGCTGGACTCCGACGGTATCGACATGGTGGTGGGCAGCCGCTACACCGCCGGCGGCGAGATCGACGTCGACTGGGGATGGCACCGGCGCCTCGTATCGCGGGCCGGCACCCTGCTGACCCGGCCGCTGACGGCGTGCGCCGATCCGCTGTCGGGGTTCTTCGCGCTGGATCGTCGAGCCGTCGGCGACCTCGCGCAGCTGAGGCCGGTCGGCTTCAAGATCGGGCTCGAGTTGATGGCGCGCGGCCGGCTGCGCGTCGCTGAGGTCCCCATCAAGTTCCAGGACCGCGGTCGGGGCAAGAGCAAGTTCAACCTCAAGGAGCAGGCCAGGTACCTGCACCACCTGTCGCGGCTCTACGGGCATGCCCTGATGCGCCTCCTTGTCCGTCGCTGAGGGCCCGTCGGCAGGGACCGGCTTGGGCCGGCAGCGGAGGCGCCGGCCCGGTCAGCGTCGGCGGATACGGTCGCCGGGTTGGCGCGGCACGGTCGAGCCGGGGGCTAGATCGCAACGGGCCGGCTGGCCGTCGATGGTCACGTCGTGGCTGACGAAGCCCGCCGGCCAGCGGCTCGTCGCGTTCGGCCCAGGTGCTCGGGCGGTGTCGCTTGGATGGAGTGCGCCGACCTGCAGGTCGGCGGCGAGCACCTGCTCGGCCACGTAGTCGCGCCATTGCCGCACCCCGGCGGTCTGCTCGGTCGAGGACAGCGCCAGCGAGACCTGGATGCGGTCGGTCACCATGTAGCCGTCGATGCGCCGGCAGTCCTGGATCACACGCACCGCGTCGCGGGCCCAGCCCTCGGCCTCCAGCTCTGGCGTGACGGCCGTGTCGAGCACGACCACCGCGTCGCCGCAGGCCAGTCTGGCTGCGGCGACGCCCTCCGGCGTCTCCACCGACAACTCGAAGCTGCCCGCCTCCAGCACATGGCCGGCGACCGTGGCCGTGCCGTCGTCGTTGTGGTGCCAGTCGCCGGAGCGTGCCGCCCTGAACACCTCCTGCACGGCTCCTCCCAGCCGCGGCCCCAGCACCGCGCCGTTCGGTCTCAGCACCAGCGAGGCGTGCGCGGCGAGGTCGTCGGTCAACACCACCGACTTGACATTGATCTCGTCGGCCAGCAGGTCGGCCAGCGGGGCCAGGTCCTCGGCGCCGTCGCCTGCCACGATGACCCGGGCCAGGGGCAGGCGCACCCGCAGTCCGGCGTCCTCCCGCACCCGCAGAGCAGCCGAGGCCGCGTCGCGCAGGCGATCCATACGGGCCACCAGAGCGTCGTCGGCGGGCAGGCCCTCGGCGTCGGGGTCGGGCCAGTCGGCCAGATGCACCGACGCGTCCCCGGTCAGCCCGCTGTGGATCTCCTCGGCGACCATGGGGAGGAACGGCGCGGCCACCCTGGTCAGCGTGGTGAGCACCAGGTAGAGCGTGTCGAAGGCGGCCCGGTCGGTGTCGGCGCCGCCCGCGTTCCAGAAGCGGTCCCGTGACCGGCGGATGTACCAGTTGTTCAAGGTGTCGATGAAGGCCGCGATCTCGGCCGCGCCGCCGGGCAGGTCGTAGGCGTCCATCCGCTCGGCGACCCGCCGCACCAGCATCCGGGCCCGGGCCAGCACGTACCGGTCGAGCACGGCGCCGCTGCCGGCGCGCGGCTGGGCGCGGTAGCCTTCGGCGTTGGCGTACATGGTGAAGAACGTGTAGGCGTTCCAGATCGGCAGCAGGACCTGGCGGGTGACATCGTCGATGCTGTCGTCGTTGATCCGCAGGTCGCCGCCCCGAACGATGTTCGCCGACATGAAGTACCAGCGCAGGGCGTCGGCCCCCTGGCGCTCGAAGATGTCGGCGGGCTCGGTGTAGTTGCGCAGCTTCTTGGACAGCTTGGCGCCGTCGGCGGCGAGCAGGATCCCGTGGCAGATCACGTTGGAGAACGCCGGGCGGTCGAACAGCGCCCCGGCCAGGACGTGCAGCGTGTAGAACCAGCCACGGGTCTGGTTGATGTACTCCACGATGAAGTCGGCCGGGAAGCAGTTCTTGAACCGCTCGGCGTTCTCGAAGGGGTAGTGCATCTGCGCGAAGGGCATGGAGCCCGACTCGAACCAGCAGTCGAGCACCTCGGGCACCCGCCGCATCACCGACCGCCCGCTGGGGTCGTCGGGGTTGGGCCGGGTGAGGGCGTCGATGAAGGGCCGGTGCAGGTCGTCGGGGCGAACCCCGAAGTCGCGCTCGAGCTCGTCGAGCGAGCCGTACACGTCGATGCGGGGGTAGGCGGGATCGTCGCTGCGCCACACCGGGATGGGCGACCCCCAGAACCGGTTGCGGCTGATCGACCAGTCCCGCGCGCCCTCGAGCCACATGCCGAAACGGCCGTCGCGCACATGGCCCGGCACCCAGTTGATCTGCTGGTTGAGCTCCATCAGCCGGTCCCGGACGGCGGTCACCTGCACGTACCAGCTGTTGATTGCTCGGTAGATGACGGGGGTGTCGGTGCGCCAGCAGTACGGGTAGTTGTGCTCGTGGCTGTCGTGGCGCACGACGCGGCCCTCGGCCTTGAGGCGGCGGATGATCGACGCGTTGGCTTCGAACACGTTGACGCCGGCCCAGTCCGACACCGGCTCGGTGAACCGCCCGCGGTCGTCCACGGGCACGGCGTCGCCGATGGCGATGCCGTTGGCCTCGCACACATCTTGGTCTTCGGCGCCGAAGCCGGGGGCGGAATGGACGATGCCGGTGCCCTCGGCGGTGTCGACGAAGTCGCCGGCCAGCACCCGGAAGGCGTCGGTGCGGTGGGCGAAGAAGTCGAACAGCGGGACGTAGCTGCGGCCTGCCAGTTCGGCGCCGCGGACCGTTCCGACGAGACGGGCCTGCGAGAGTTGCGCCTCGTAGGCGGCTGTCCTGTCGGCGGCCAGTACATAGTGGGCCCCGTCCTGCTCCATCACCGCGTAGGGGATGTCGCTGCCGACGGCCAGCGCCAAGTTCGACGGCAAGGTCCACGGGGTGGTTGTCCAGGCCAGCATGCGCATCGGCCCGGGATCGCCGGGCTCAGGATCCAGGTCGAAGGCCACGGTGACCGCCGGGTCCTGGCGGGGCCGGGTGGCGTCGTCGAGGCGGATCTCGAAGTTCGACAGCGGCGTCTCCGCGCCCCACGAGTAGGGCATCACCCGGTAGGCCTCGTACACCAGTCCCTTGCGGTGGAGTTGGGCGAAGGCCCACATGACCGACTCCATGTAGGGCAGGTCCATGGTTTTGTAGTCGTTGCCGAAGTCCACCCAGCGGGCCTGCCGGGTGACCGTGTCCTCCCACTCCTGCGTGTAGCGGACAACCGACTGCCGGCACTGCCGGTTGAACTCGGCGATGCCGAGAGACTCCACCGCGGCCCGGCCTGACACTCCCAGCTCGCGCTCGGTCTCCATCTCTGCCGGCAGCCCGTGGCAGTCCCACCCGAAGCGCCGGTCCACCCGGTTGCCCCGCATCGTCCGGTAGCGGGGCACGACGTCCTTGACGTAGCCGGTGAGCAGGTGCCCGTGGTGGGGCAGGCCGTTGGCGAACGGCGGGCCGTCGTAGAACACCCAGTCCCGATCGGGGGACCGGGCCGCCACCGACTGCTCGAAGGTCCCCTCGGCCTTCCAACGGGCCAGGACCCGACGCTCGATGGCCGGAAAATCAGGACTGTCGACGGCCGGGTAGGGGCCGTCACCGCCGTCAGTCATAGCCGACCAGGCTACCGCCGCCCCTCGGTCAGCTGTGCCCGAGCGTCTGCCCGTCGGCGGCACGAGCCGGTGGGCTAGGAGTGTCGTCGCTGGTCGTTGTCGCTGCCTGTTCGGCGGTTGTGTCGTCGCTGGTAGTTGTCGCTGCCTGTTCGGCCTGTTCGGCGGGCGGCTCCGGGGCGGCGCTCACGTCTGCGTCGTCCCCGCTCCGGTCCTCGGCTTCGTTGCCCGTCCCTCGCGGGGTTCCGCTTCCGCCTTCGCTGAGGCGGTTCAGCGTCTGGACGGCTTCGCGGTAGGCCGCCTCCGCCGCGGCAGTCTCAGACGCCGGGGCCTTGCGTTCGTTCAGCTTGCGAACCGCTGCCGCTGCCTCGTCCTTGACCTTCTCGGCCTTCTTGATGGCCCGCTCGTGGGCCTGTTGCTCCCGGTCTGCGACCAGGTACGTGTTGAACAGCGCCAAGGCGGAAGCGGACTCGTCGTCGAGCGGATACCGTCCGGCGGCCCCGGTCACGCCGCCGGGCGTCTGCGGTCCAGGCATGCGGATCGGTCTACGCGGTCGGCGAGCTGCGCTCAATACGCGCCCTGAGCAAGCCCCTGACGCGGAGTGTCGTGGCGGCGGCCGCACGATTCGGGGAGTTGCTCGTCACGCTCCCCTGGGAAGCTGCTGAGCAATGCTGATGCCGCGTGACGAGCAAGCCCTTGGCCTGGGGTTTTGCGAGCGAGGATTGCGCCAGTCGGGATTTGCTCATCACTCTCCTTCATCACTCTCCTTCATCACTCTCTTAGGTGGCTGGTGCCAGCGCCCGGCCCCCCGCCTGGCGACGGGAAGCACTACGATATCGGGAATATTCGGGCCGCAGCCGTTCGGGAGGGTGCCCCATGGTAGGAATGGGCGAGGAGATCATCGTCTTGGACGAGGTCTACAAGATCTTCGGGCCCCAGCCTCGCGGCCGGGCCTTCGACCTGGCCCGCTCCGGGATGGACAAGAACCGGGTGCAGGCCGAGACCGGTCACGTCGTGGGCCTCGACAATGTGTCGTTCTCGGTCAAAAAGGGTGAGTTGTTCGTGGTGATGGGCCTGTCGGGCTCGGGCAAGTCCACCGCCCTCCGCACCGTCAACAAGCTCCACGACATCACCTACGGCTCGGTGGTCGTCGACGGCACCGACGTCCAGGCGCTCCAAGGATCGGACTTGCAGGTGTTCCGTCGCAAGTACATGGGCATGGTGTTCCAGCACTTCGCGCTGTTCCCCCACCGCAAGGTGATCGACAACGTCGGCTACGGCCTCAAGGTGCAGGGGGTGCAGAAGCGGGCCCGCGAGGAGGCCGCGATGCGGGCGTTGTCGCTGGTGGGGCTGGGCGCCTACGCCCAGAGCTTCCCCTCGGAGCTGTCCGGTGGCATGCAGCAGCGGGTCGGCCTGGCCCGGGGCCTGGCCTCAGATCCCGACATCCTGCTGATGGACGAGGCCTTCAGCGCGCTCGACCCCCTGATCCGGCGCCAGATGCAGGACGAGATGATGGAGATCCAGGCGGATCTGCACAAGACGATCCTGTTCATCACCCACGACCTGAACGAGGCGCTCCGCATCGGCGACCGGGTGTGCATCATGAAGGACGGCGCGGTGGTGCAGATCGGGACTCCCGAGGAGATCCTCACCCAGCCCGCCACCGGGTACGTGGCCGAGTTCGTGCAGGACGTCGACCAGGGCCGGGTCATCCAGGTCCACGAGATCATGCAGCAGCCGAGGCCGGTCTCGGCCGGCGCCACCCTGGCGGAGGCCCTCAACCGCCTCGGCGGCCGCTCGGGCGCGTTCGTGATCGACGACTCCGGGGCGCCCACCCACCTGCTCACCTCGGACGACGGGCTGCGCGTGGCCGGCATGGGCACCACCGACCTCGCTCCGGCGCTGCGGACCGACTTCGACAGCTGCGGCCGCGAGGATTGCCTCAACACGGTGTACGCCGCGGCCGGCCGCGGCCTGCCCATCGCGGTCTGCGACGAGTCCGGGATCCTGGTCGGCAACCTCGACCCCCGCCACATCATGGAGGAGATGGGCCGGGTCGAGCACCTGATCGACGACTTCGAGCGAGAGGTGTTCATGTGAGCGTGCTCGCCCAGCCGGCCGGGCAGTCGGAGCTGCCCGAGGTCGGGTTCACCGACAACGAGGTCCTCGACCTGTACCTCGTTCCGTTCGGCAGCTGGATGGAACAGGCGAGCGACTGGATCCAGGAGGATCTCGGCTGGCTGCTGTCGATCATCGAATGGCCCTTCAGAACGCTGAACGACCTGCTGGTGGAGGACGTCCTGCAGCCGATGTCGTGGGTCGTGGTCGTGGCAGCGTTCTTCTTGGCCGGCACCCTTGTGCGCGGTTTGAAGGTCGGCATCTTCGCTGCGGTAGCCATCGCCTTCTGCGGGTTCCTCGGCGACAACTTCTGGCGGCCCACGATCGAGACTGTCAGCTTCGTGGTCGTCGCCGTGCTGGCGTGCGTGGTCATCGGGCTGCCTCTGGGCGTCGTCTGCGGCCGGCTGGACTCTGTCTGGCAGGTCGTGAGGCCGATTCTCGACGCCATGCAGGTGGTCCACGCCTTCGTGTACATGATCCCGTTCGTCTACTTCTTCGGCACCGGCAACGTCGGGGCCACCATCGTGACGATGGCGTTCGCGATCCCGCCGCTGGTGCGCCTCACCAACCTCGGCATCCGCCAAGTGCCCGCGGACGTGGTGGAGGCGAGCCGGGCCTACGGCGCGCCGGAGTGGCGTGTCCTGCTCGACGTCCAGATTCCCTTGGCCCGCCAGGCCATCATGACGGGGATCAACCAGACGCTGCTGCTGGCCGTCTCGATGCTGGGCATCGCGGCCATCATGGGCGCCAGGGGCCTCGGCGGGCTGCTTTTCGGCGCGATCAGTCGCCAGAGCGTGATCGACGCTGTGCCCGCCGGTCTGGCCTTCTATCTGGTTGCGGTGGTGTTCGACCGCATCTCGCAGCCTGAGGCCGCCGACTCGGGCAGCCCGCTTCGTCGCATCCGCGGCGCCTGGGCCCATCGCCGCGATCCGGACGTCCTGATCCCGGCGTCCGATGGTGAGGAGTCCGTCGGTCGGCAGGACGGGGCCGAGGCGCCCGTCGACAAGGGCGTCACCGCGCCGCTCACCGACGCGGAGCGCAAGCCGATGGCCGTCGCGGCGGGCGGCGCTGCGGTGGCCGCAGTCTCCGTGCTGCTCACATGGAATACCGGCGCAGGCTTCCTCAGCGCCTACGGCCGTCGCAGCGACGAGCTCCTCCGCGGCGAGTCCTTCAACGGTCTGTCGGCTTCGGGCGGCTCTTGGTTCGGTTGTCTCGTTCTCGTGCTGGGGCTGTTTGTGGTGGCCGCGGCGGTCAACACCCTGCGCTCGCCCGGCCGCGGGCCGCGCTGGCTCACCAGCGACGGCGCCGTGATCGCCTCGCTGGCGCTGCTGGTGCTGACGACCTCCTATCTGCTGGCCGCGCCGCCGGACCTGGCAGCGGTCTCGGGCACTGCCGCCGGACCGTGGATCGCGTTGACGGGCGCGCTTGCAGCTTCGACAGGGTCGGTGGTCTGGATCCGGCACTCGCCCCACGTCGCAGCCCGTCCCCTCAGCACCCGAGTCCGCTGGGGCTCGGTCGCGGCGGCGGTGTTCGCCGTGGTCGTGTTCGCCGTCGCCGCGGTGTCGGTCTGGAGCTTCGACGAGCGCCGCGAGGTGGTGGCGTCGCCCGCAATCGTCGACGGGGTCAGCGGCGAAGGCGCCGGTCTCGGGATCTGGACCCTCGTGGCCGGGGTGGCGGCGCTGGCGACGGCGCTGCCCGCGGCCGGGGTCTTCGGCTGCGACGAGCACCGGCAGTGGCGTTGGAGCGCCGTCTCAGCCGGCATCGGCGTCGGGGCGTCCTGCGTCGCATTCGGATGGATCTTCACGCACGTCCGCTCGGCAGACCCCGGCTATGTGAGTGGGATCGGGGCCTTGCTCGCCATGGTGGGAGGCCTCGTGCCGGCGGCCGCGGCGGCCGGGGTGATCAAGGAGTTCGGTCGGGCCAAGGTCTATGCCGACGAGGCTGCGGCCGTTGCGGAAGGGTCCCGGCCGTGACCGTTCTGGCTCAGCAGGGCGGGGGCGAGTCCGCGAGGCCGGGCTTCTTCGACGAGAAGGTTTTCGACCAGTTCCGGATCCCGGTCGGCAACTGGGCCGACCAGGCGGTGGACTGGATCGCGGTGAGGCTCGAGACGCCGCTCAAGATCATCGAGTTTCCCTTCTCCACGCTGATCGGCTTTGTGGTGGACGATGTGCTGCAGCCCCTCTCGTGGGTGTGGGTGGTGCTCGCTTTCTTCGTGATCGCCTCCTTGGTCCGCGGCGTGAAGGTCGGCGTCTTCTCGGCGGTGGCTCTGACGGTGTGCGCGCTGCTGGGAGTCGACTTCTGGACGCAGACGGCCAAGACCATCGGGTACATAGGCGTGGCTGTGCTGCTGTGCGCCGTCATCGGACTGCCCCTGGGCGTCCTCTGCGGGCGGGTCGACGCGGCCTGGCGGGTCGTGAGGCCCGTCCTCGACGGCATGCAGGTCGTCCACTCGTTTGTCTACATGCTGCCGTTCATCTTCTTCTGGGGGACCGGTCCGGTGTCGGCCACGATGGTGACCATGGTCTTCGCCCTGCCGCCTCTCGTGCGTCTCACCAACTTGGGCATCCGTCAAGTCCGCGAGGACGTTGTGGAGGCGAGCCGGGCCTACGGCGCGCCCGAGTGGCGGGTACTGCTCGACGTGCAGTTGCCGCTGGCCCGCCCCGCCATCACCACCGGGATCAACCAGACGCTGCTGCTGTCCATCTCGATGCTGGGGATCGCCGCCATCATGGGAGCGGGGGGCCTCGGCCAGCTCCTCCTCAAGGCGATCACCGATCAGAGCGTGTCGAAGGGCGCCGCCAGCGGCCTCGCCTTCTTCTTGGTGGCCGTGGTGCTGGACCGCATTTCGCAGCACCAGTCGGACGGGCCCGGCGGTCTGCTCGGGCGCATCAGGCGCGCTTGGGCCCATCGTCGCGATCCCGAGGAGCTGATCGAGGACGCGTCGAGCGCTCCGACTTCGGCGCCTGCCGGATCCGACGGCGGCTTCGCACCGGCCACGAACGAGGAGAAGCGCGGGATGGTCGTGGCCGGAATCGGCGGCCTGCTCGCCAGCATCTCGGTGTTCCTGGTGTGGACCGTGGACGCGGGCTTCATGAGCGCCTACGGCCGGAGCACGGACGCGAACCTCGCCGGCGAGTCCTTCAGCGGGCTTTCGGCCTCGGGCGGTTCCTGGTTCGGGTTCCTGACGCTCGCTCTGGGCCTCTGGGTGCTGGGCGCGGTCGCGGCCGTCTGGCTCGCGCCCGGCCGGGGCCCGCGGTACTTCACCACAGACGGCGCCCTCATCGCGGCGCTGGCGCTGCTGGTGATGATGGTCTGCTACATCTTGGCGTCGCCGCCGGCCGGGTCGTCGCCGACTACCGGGCCGGGAGTCTGGGTCGCATTCGCGGGCGGCCTCGTCGCCTGCGCCGGCGCGTTGATGTGGATCAGCAGAGCACCGCACACGCCGCTGCGCCCGTTGAGCGTCAAGATCGGCTGGGGCCGCTTGGTCGGCGGCACGATCGCGGTTGTAGTGATACTGGTCGGCACGTTCTCGGCCTGGTCTCTCGACCGGCGTTCAGACCAGATCATGAGCGAGGAGACGCTGGCGAAGATAGAGGAGTTGAAGCAGAGGGCCGAGGAGAACCAGGCCGACGCGGGCCCGGCCTCTGCGGAGATAGCGGCGCTGATCGCCGAGAAGAGCGTGACGCTGCGCGTTGTCACCGACGGCGTCAGCAGCGAGGGCGCGCGGTTGGGGCTCTGGACGCTGCTCGGCGGGCTGCTGGGCCTGGCCACGGTGCTGCCCGCCGCGGGAGCGATGGGCCGCGACGAGCACCTGCAATGGCGCTGGAGCACCATGACGGCAGGTGTCGGTGCCGGTGTCGCCTGCACGGCGTTCGGCTGGATCGCGGTGCATGTGCGCAGCGCCGATCCCAACTACCTCAGCGGCGTCGGCTCGTTCCTGGCCATGACGGGCGGGGTGCTTCTGGCAGCGACGGCCGCAGGGACACTCGCGGAGTTTCGCCGATCGAGGGTCTACGAGGACGTGCCGAACACAGCAGAAGCACAGCCAGACGCATAGCCGGACTTGCCGGGACGTCGCTGCAGGCGTGGTCGGCGGCGGGTTCTGAGTGGTTATCACGTACCGCGCCATGTAGTCTTTTTCGGCGCGTGCGTCGGGAACCTTCCAGCCGCGCTCCTAGGAACCACCCAGGAGGGAATCCACTCATGAAGAACAAGCAAGCGGCTCTATGGCTTGTTGTACTGGCATCGTTCGCGTTGCTTGCCTCGGCGTGCGGAGACGACGAACCGACGACGCAGGCATCCGCCGAGACGGAGTCCGCGGCTGAGGTGTCGATGATGCCTGGTGAGGGCACGTCCATCACCATGGGGAGGGCCGACTGGGCGACGGGTTATTTCCAGGCGCAGGTCTACAAGCAGATGCTCGAGGAGCTCGGCTACGAGGTGTCGGAGCCTTCGGATCTGGAGCTGGGCCCGGCGCTGGCGTATCTGACGATGGCTCAGGGCGATCTTGACTTCTGGGTCAACAGCTGGTACCCGGGCCATGCGTCGTGGTGGATACCGCCGATGCCTGACGACTCGCTGGTGGGCGACCACCTCACCATCATCGGCAACGAGATGCTCGAGGGGGGCCTTCAGGGCTATCTGATCACGAAGTCGTTCGCCGACGAGCACGGGATCACCCATCTTGACCAGCTCAACGACGATCTGGCGATCCTGACCGCGTACGACGCCGACGACCAGAACCCCCGCGACGGTGTGGCCCAGATCTACGGCTGTCCCGAAAGCTGGACGTGCGACGACATCATCGAGAGCCAGATCGCATTCTCGGGCTGGGACAACATCGTCCAGGTCAAGGCGGGCTACGACGCCATGTTCGCGGAGGCGGTGGCCAAAGTGGACAAGGGGGAGCCTGCGGTGATCTACACGTGGACCCCGTCCGCGTACATCGCTCAGCTGCGTCCCGGCGACAACGTCTACTGGCTGGCCGCTGAGGAAGTGATCGACGACTCCAACCCGACCGGCGTCGAGGGTGGTGAGGGCCACGACCAGCGGCCTGGCCAGGCCAACATCGGACCCGATGCCTGCCCCGCCGCCGCGGACGCCGAGGCGTGCCAGCTGGGGTGGGTCGCGGCCAACATCCAGGTCACGGCCAACACCGAGTGGATGAATGCCAACCCGTACGCGGCGGAGCTGTTCTGCGCTGTGCAGATATCGGTCATCGACGTGACGCTGGCCAGCGCCGCG
This sequence comes from Acidimicrobiales bacterium, assembly GCA_965116865.1. Lineage (GTDB taxonomy): Bacteria > Actinomycetota > Acidimicrobiia > Acidimicrobiales > Aldehydirespiratoraceae > Aldehydirespirator. Next base: position 3,108,866 of record OZ220727.1, read on the forward strand.
CAGAGCAACGCCGGCGAAGCCTCCACCGAGGACTTCATCGCCGGTCTGGCCGCGGACTGGATCGTCGACAACCGCACGACGGTCGATGGGTGGCTTGATCGGGCGAGGAACGCTCCGGCGAGTCCGTCCTGCCCGGACACCGTCATCCCGCTCCAGCTCCAGTAGGCGCTCCTACGCAACAGAGCGCGTGAGCCCGTAGCGGCTCGCTGCCACACGACAGGAGGGCGGGGCTTCGGCCCTGCCCTCGTCGCGTCCGGCCGGCGGTGCAGGCCGGTCAAGGGACGCGCCCGTGGGGCCGCGCCGGTCGGCAGCGGTACTTCCTGTTCCACTGCGGCATCGGGTTGACGCGCCCGTGGGGCCGCGCCGGTCGGCAGCCTGGTCAGATGCCGCGGTAGCGCTCGTCGCGCATGTCGAAGGCGATCTTGACCCCGCCGCGCCGGCCGGCTTCGGTGGCGTGGCCCAGCGCGTCGGCGTAGCGGTCGAGCGGGTAGAGGGCCGAGACGAGCCGGTCGAAGGCGACCTTGCCTGCCAGCTCTACGGCAAGCTCGAAGCTGGTTGTGAGCCGGCCGTCGGGCCGGACCTCGGTTCCGTACGCGTAACACCCCACCAGTTCGGTCTCACGATGCCAGAGGCCGGTCAGCTCCGCAGTCACCGTGGCCGGCATCCCCAGCATCAGTACCCGGCCACGCGGCCGGCACAGCGACAGCGCCTCGGCCAAGGACGCTGACGAGCCCACCGCGTCGATGACCACGTCGGCGCCCCCCGAGAGGTGGTCGCCGATCATGAACGACTTGGTGGCCCGGCGCACAGCTCGCTTCAACTCTCCGGGATCGACCGCCAAGTCGGCGCCGAGTTCCAGAGCGAGGGAGCGCTGGGTGGAGTAGCGGGCGCCTGTCAGGATGGAGGCGGGCTCGGTCAGTGCCCGCAGCGCGGCCACTGCCGTCAGGCCCATGGTCCCGGCCCCGACCACGGCCACGGTGTCGCCCGGCCGCGTGCCGGACCGCAGCGCGGCATGCACGCCGCACGCCAACGGCTCGATCATCACAGCGAGCTCGTCGCTCATCCAGTCCGGGACGTCGTGCAGCTGCGAGTCGTGGGCCACCAGCTCGGTGGACCACCCGCCGCCGGTGGAGCGGCAGAAGCCGGTCTGGAGCCCAGGCTTGAGATGGCCGCTCATCAGGTGGCGGTAGTCGTCGCCGTCGCCGGGCGCGGCTCCCGGACATGGCAGATCGAAGCCCCGTGCGGCGTGGCCCAGCACCGGTTCGATGATCACCCGGCGCCCAGCCGCAGTGTCTGCCACGATCTCATGGCCGGGAATGAACGGGAACGAGACATAGTCCTCGAAATAGCGCGACGACCGACCGTCGATCGTGGCCAGGTCAGACCCGCAGATGCCGGTGAGCCGCGGATAGACGCGCTGCCAGCCCTCGCTGGGAAGGTCGGGCGGGTCGCTGTCGATCAGCTTGAGCGGTCCCCAAGCGGCCCCCGCTCCGGGACGCAGCCGCGACGCCACGGCAGCGGCCGCGTAGCGAGCTTCGTTGCGTGAGAAGCGCAGCGCCTTCACGGGCAGGGATCGTAGCGAGATCGGGATGGTCGTGACGAGGAGCCGACGCCCTGCGTGGTGAGGGTGACAGGGCGGCCACTGCATCAGTGTCCAGGCTCTTGCCAGAGTAGTGAGATATTTCAAATTATTCTGTTCTGTTTGGGTTGTTTATATTGCTTTAGCCTGCCATGATGGTATGGCAATCATATGAGACAGCACAAAAAGCTTGTGTTGTCAACCAAAGGAGGATGCAAATGGCTGGCGACATGCTGATGATGTCCAAGTCGCAGATGGAACAGCTCGCGGTGATCTTCGCCCGGCAGAAGGAGACGGCCGAGGGGGTGATCAGCGCGATAGGGGCCGGGATTGAAGGCACCATGTGGCAGGGAGCGAGAGCCGACCGATTCCGGCAGCTATGGGAGACGGAGTTCCGGCCCAACCTCCGGGCGCTCTGCGACGCGCTCGGCGAGCACTCGACGTTCATTTCGGCGGAGCTCCAGGCCGGAGTCAGCGCGCTCGACACCGTCTAGCCGCAGCGCCGGCTGCCGGGACCGCCGCACACTGCTCGGCAGAGAAGAGGGATCCTGGTGCGGATCCGGCATCGACGCGACGGCGTGGAGCACACGGTGGAGATCGACTCCTGCCTCGACGGCTTCACAGTGGCGGATCTCGCTGCGGCGCTCGAGGGCTTCACAGCGGCGGATCTCGCCGGAACGGCTGGCGGCGGGGTGGGTTGTGCCGACGGCGAGGTCGGTGTCGCCGGGGTGCTCGATGACGGGTTGAAGCAAACCGGCGACGGCAGTGGGCACGGCCTGAGAATCGACGGGTGCCGGCACGGGCCGGAGACGCCGTTGGAGTCGGTACCGATCTGGGAGGGGGCGCTGCTCGAGGTTGCTCCCGAATGCGAGCAGCCTCCCTCCCAGTCACAGCAGGGGCAGGACAGCCGGCCGAGCCGTCGGGCCACGCTCGCTGTGACCGGGGGGCTCCGAGCCGGTGGCCGTCTCGTCCCGCCCGCGTCCGACGACTGGGTGACCGGCCGGTCACCTGAGTGCGATCTGGTGCTCGATGACCCCACCGTGTCCCGGCGGCACGCCCGCGTGACGGCGAGCGAGGCTGGCGGGCGGTCCATGATCAGCGACCTCGGCTCCCGCAACGGCACGGTCGTGGCCGGCCGCGCTGTGACCGGGCAGGCCAGGATCCCGGTCCGGGCCACGGTCCGCCTGGGCGCCACATGCCTGCAGTGGCGGGTCCCGGTCGACGATGCCCCTGCGGCCGTGCGGGCCGGGCTCGGCGCGAAGGCGGGACGGATTCCGTTCAATCGTCCGCCCCGCCGTCGGCCGCCGACGACCCCCGTCCCGCTGCGAGTGCCGGCGGAGCCCCCGGCCCGACCCGAGTCCGAGCCTCTGTCATGGGCCGGAATCGTGCTGCCCGCCGCGGCCGGGCTCGCGCTGGCCGTGGTGTGGAGCCCCTTCATGGCCGTGTTCGCGGCTCTCGGTCCGCTGATCACCGTGGGCACTTGGATCGAGCGCCGCCGCCGGGCCGACCGCAACCACCGGCGGGCCTGCGGCGATGCGGCCCGGAGGGTTGAGAACTTCGTCAGACTGCTGCCTGCGGCGCGCTCCGCCGAGCGCCGCAGGCGCATCGCGCTCGTGCCCGATCTGGCCGAACTGGTCCGCCGTGCAGAGACACCGTCGCTGCGCTGCTGGGAGCGCCGCAGCGACGACCCCGACGCCATGCGTCTCGGTGTCGGCATCGCGGAGGTGCCTTACACGCCGCCGTTGGAAGTGGACGGGGGCGGGCAGGCGGCGGCGGACGCTCTCGAGGCCCTCCACGGGTCCGGTCCCCTGGCCGACGTGCCGATAGTGGTGACTCTGCGGCCCGGCGAGGTCGTGGGTGTGGTCGGGTCGCCGCAGGCCGCCCGGTCCGTGGCCCGCGGCCTCGTCCTGCAGGCCGCGGTGCTTCACGGCCCGGCCGACCTGGCTGTCGCGGGGCTGGCGCCCGGACTGGCCACTGAATGGTCGTGGCTGGGCTGGCTTCCCCACACCGTCGACGTCGGAGGCGAGCCGGCAGCGCTGGTGGCCACCGAGTCTGCCGCCGCGGCCGCGGCTGCGGAAGCCGCCGCCGCGAGCACCGGCCACCGGACGCTGCTGGCCGTCATCGACGGCGTGGAGACGCTCACGGGCCGCTCGGCGCCGGGCCGGGCGGTGCTCAGCCTGGAGCAGTGCGCCGGGATCGTGATCACGAGCGACGTCTGCGACCTGCCCTCCACCTGCACCACCATCGTGGACGTCGATCACGGCTTCGGCGGGTTGACCCTGGTCGATCCCCGGTCGTCGGCGGTGATGGGTCCGATGGTGGCGTGGGGCGTCACCGTTGCGACCGCCACCGGCGCGGCAGCCCGCCTGGCCCGGCTGGACGACCCCGAGTTGCGGGCTTCGACAGCCAACCTCCCCGACTCGATGTCGCTGCTGGACCTCCTCGGAGGCGAGCCGACTCCGCAGACGGTGAAGAGCCGGTGGGCCGCCGCGTGCGGCACGGACGACCTGCGGGCACCCATCGGAGCGACCGCCGACGGGCCGCTGGTGCTCGACTTGGTGGCCGACGGCCCCCACCTGCTCGTCGGGGGCACGACCGGCTCGGGCAAGTCCGAACTTCTGCGGTCCATGGTGGCCGGCCTGGCCATGTCCGCCGATCCCGACCATCTTGCCTTCGTCCTCATCGACTACAAGGGCGGCGCCGCCTTCGACCGTTGCGCGGAGATGCCCCATGTGGCCGGGATGGTCACCGACCTCGACGACCGTCTCGCCGAGCGGGCGCTGATGTGCCTGGAGGCCGAACTGCGCCACCGCGAGGAGCGTCTGCGTGCCGCGGGCGCCGAGGACTTGGCCGCATTCCGGGCGTTCCAGGCCCGAGCCGGCGACACGCTCGGCGATCCCCTGCCCCGGCTGGTCGTCGTGGTGGACGAGTTTGCCACGCTGGCCGCGGAGCTGCCCGAGTTCCTCCGCTCGCTGGTCGGGATCGCGCAGCGGGGCCGCAGCCTCGGTGTCCACATGGTGCTGGCCACCCAGCGGCCGGCCGGGGTGGTGACCGACGACATCAGAGCCAACACCTCGTGCCGGATCGCTCTGCGGGTGACCGACCGCCACGACTCCAACGACGTGATCGACTCGCCCGACGCGGCCAGGATCCCACGCCAGCGGCCCGGCCGAGCGATGGCCCGCTTCGGGCCGGGAGAGCTCGTAGCGTTCCAGTCGGCACTCGTGACCGGCAGCACTCCCCGAGGCTCGACCGGCTTGCGGGTCGGACCGGTCGGAGCGTTCGCCGTCGCCGTCGCCGCCTCCGGCGACCAGCGCAGCGATCTTGACTCGCTGGTGGAGGCCGTCCGGGCGGCCCATCGCTGCCTCGGGGGCGCCGCTCCTCGCCCGCCGTGGCCGACACCCCTCCCCGGCGAGGTCGCCGCCGCCCGGCTCGCCGAGGCGGCCGGCCCGGCCCGGCCCGCCGCATGGCTGGTTGACGACCCCGCCCGGCAGCGGCAGTTCCCCGGCGGATGGCAGCCGGCCGACGGCCACCTGGCGGTCGTCGGCGGTCCCGGGTCGGGCACGACCACTACCCTGGCCGCGGTCGCCCTCGACCTCTGCCGCACCCGCAGTCCCGACGAGTTGCACGTCTACGCGCTCGACCTCGACGCCGGCACGTTGTCGGCGCTCGGCAGACTCCCCCACGTCGGCGCGGTGGTCGTCCCGCCGGAAGGGGATCGGCGGACCCGCCTGCTGCGCCTCCTCGACGACGAGGTCGCCGCCCGTCGAGCCGGGGGAAGGTCGGAGCGGCCGGCCGAGATCGTGCTGCTGGTGGACGATCTCGCCGGGCTGGCCCGCGCCCACGACCCGGTGCGCGAGCCCGAGCCCCACGACCGGTTCGCCCGTGTCTGGGGCGACGGACCCGCGGTGGGGGTGCGGGTGGCGGTCAGCGTCGGCCGGGCCGCCGACCTTCCCCCCGATCTGGCCGCCTCCGCCGGCGTGGTTCTCGTCCACGCCACCTCCGACTCCGGCGACGGCCTGCGTTTCGGGCTGAAGCAGCCCACCGCACATCTCGTTCCGGGCCGGGCTGTCAAAGCCGGCGACGGCCTGGAGCTCCATGTCGCGCGCCCTGCCGACGGTGACTTGGCCGCAGCCGCGGCCGCGCTGGCGGCGCAGACCCCGTCGCCGACGCGCGAACCGGAGCGGGTCGGGTCCCTGCCCCAGCACATCGGCCTGCAGGACTTGCCCGTGGGCGCGCAAGTCGAGGATCGGTGCATCCGCGTCCGTTTCGCGGTCAGCGACCTCGACCTCGAACCGGCCGGGCTCACGCTCCACGACGGAGAGCACGCTCTGGTGCTGGGACCTCCCCGCACCGGACGCACCAACGCTTTGGCAGCGATCGGCGCTGCCGCTCTTACGGCCGGGGCGCAGGTGGTGGTCGTGGCCGACCGGCCCGGCAGGCTGTCGGCTGTGCTGGGAGTGGATGCGGTGCCGCCCGGCTCGCTCTCTGAACCTGTCGGCGGGGAGGTTCGCCGCCTGCTGCTGGTGGACGACGCCGATCGGATCGACGACTCCGCGGGACAGCTCGCTGCCATCGTGGATGCGGCTTCGGGCCGCAGCCATCTGGTGGTCTCGACGACGGCCGACCGGCTCCGCTCGTCCTACGGCAGCTGGCTCCATGAGATGAGGTCGTGCCGCACCGGTGTGTTGTTCCGGCCCGGACCGCTCGACGCCGACCTGCTGGGCGCGTCCGTGCCCGCCCGCCTGTCGCCGGCGCCGCTGCCGGGACGGTGCCTCGTCATCGCCGACGGCGCAGGCGAGGTGATGCAGGTGGCGCTCGCGGCTGCTCGCGCTGGTGGGTAGCGTCGCGGTCTGCGAGTGGCTGGTTGGCGTTCGCTCGCGGTTGTTTGTGTTGGTGGGTAGCGTCGCGGTCTGCGAGTGGCTGGTTGGCGTTCGCTCGCGGTTGTTTGTGTTGGTGGGTAGCGTCGCGGTCTGCGAGTGGCTGGTTGGCGTTCGCTCGCGGTTGTTTGTGTTGGTGGGTAGCGTCGCGGTCTGCGAGTGGCTGGTTGGCGTTCGCTCGCGGTTGTTTGTGTTGGTGGGTAGCGTCGTGGCTTCGCCGGCCGAGCATCCTGGGAGCACCGTTGCCGCATCCGAACGTCCGCATCGAGTCCGCTGGGGCCGTCACCACTGTCACCGTCGACCGGCCCCGGCGCAAGAACGCCTGCACCCCCGAGATGTGGGCCGCGCTTCGGCACGGGTTCCGCGACATCGCCGAGTCCCGTGCCAGGGTCGTGGTCCTGACCGGGGCCGGGGGAGACTTCTGCGCCGGCGCGGACGTCGGCTCCGGTGACGGCAAGTTCGTCGACGACGACGAGCCGCCCCGGCACCGTGTCGACCAGATGCGCGACATCGCCGACACGGTGATGGCCGTACACGACTGCCCCCGCCCGGTGATCGCCAGGGTCGACGGGACGGCCGTCGGCGCCGGGTTCGGCATGGCGCTGGCCGCCGACATGGTGTGGTGCTCGGAGCGGGCCCGGTTCTCGCTGATCTTCGCTCGCCGGGGTCTGAGCCTCGACTTCGGCACGTCGTGGCTGCTGCCCAAACGGATCGGGCTGCACGAGGCCAAGCGTCTGGCCTTCACCGGAGACGTCATCGGCGCGTCCCGGGCTGCCGAGCTCGGCATCGTCAACGAGGTGGTCCCGGTCGAGGAGCTCGACGCGGCGGTGGACGAGATGGCGGCCGCCCTCGCGGCCGGCCCGCCCATCGCGCTGGCCAACTCCAAGCGCTGCCTGAACAACGCCTCCAACATCTCGCTGTTCCAGGCGCTGGAGGCTGAGGCCCTAGGCCAGGGCGTCAACCTCGCCACCCGCGACGCCAAGGAGGCCATGCGGGCCTTCATGGAGAAGCGCGACCCCGCATTCGAAGGCTGGTGACTCCGCCCGCTCAAGGACCGGCGAAGCCTTGGACCGGGCCCGGGACTCCGTCGTCATTCGAGAACTGGCTAGTGGTCCGTCGCTGAAATGATCGGGGCGTCCGGAGCGCTCCCAAGCAGGGTCTCGGTCCTGCTGCGCTGCCCTAGCCATTTCTACGACACAGCACTAGTGCATGCTCGCGGTAGTCATATGGCTGTGTTAGGGTCGGGTTATGACTGTTCCTAGGACTTTGAAGGTGTGCGAGGCTGATCGGGCGGTGCTGGAGGCGCGGGTGGCTGCGTCGACGACGCCGCGGCGGGATTGGCAGCGTGCCAAGGTGGTGCTGATGGCCGCTGAGGGGCTGTCGTCTCCGGTGATCGGCAAGGCGGTGGGCCTGAACCGCAACCAGGTGGACGTGTGGCGGCGCCGCTACGGCGAGGTGGGCCTGGGCGGGCTCGCGGACCGGCCGCTCTCGGGCCGGCCGCGTGTGTATGGGCCCGCGGAGAGGCTGGCTTTGGTCAAGACGATCACGACGCGGCCCCCCGAGGCGGGCCAGCTCGGCGGGCGGCGGCTCAAGGCCCGCATGTCGATGCCCGAGGTCGGCCGGATCATGCGCGAGGACCTCGGCATCGCGATCTCGGACTCGCAGGTGTGGCGGATCTGCACCTCGATGGGCCTCAAGCCGTGGCAGGTGCGCTCGTGGATGACCTCCCATGACCCCGACTTCGACGCCGAGGCCGCCGACGTCTGCGGGCTGTACCTCGACCCGCCGGACAACTGGGCGGTGTTCAGCGTCGACGAGAAGACCGGCATACAGGCCAAGAGCCGCGTCGGCGCGACCCGCCCGGCGCGGCCCGCCGACGGCGCCGCCGCCGGGCGGGTCGCCCGACAGGAGTTCGAGTACCGCCGCCACGGCACCAAGGCACTGTTCGCCGCGTTCGAGTGCGCCACCGGCGAAGTCGTCGCCGCGCCCACAGACTCGGTCCGCTCGGACAACTTCGTGGCGTTCCTCGCCGAGCTGGACTCCATGGTGCCCGCCCACCTCGAGCTGCACTGCATCGTCGACAACCTCGCCACCCACTCCACCGCCGCCGTCGAGGAGTTCCTCGACGGCCACCACCGCGTGTTCCTGCACCGCACCCCCACCCACGCATCCTGGCTCAACCAGATCGAGATGTGGTTCTCCATCCTCACCCGACAACTCCTCGACACAGCCGAGTTCGCCCACACCAGCGACCTCGCCGGAGCCATCCTCGACTACATCGACGACTACAACAACCAGGCCAAACCCTTCAAATGGACCTACCACCCAAACCAACAGCCACAGAACTTACGCGCGTGACCACTAGTGTTGTGAGTGGGGAATTCGTTGTAGATGTGTGGCCATGGTTTCGGGGATCTCGTCGGCGGTCTTGCGCTATGTGAAGGGTCCGGGGTTGTGGTTCCAGTCGTCGGCTCGGGCGTTGATGGAGTCTTGGAGGTCGGCGACGCTGGTGCGGGCGCCGCGGCGGAGCTGTTCGGTGGTGGGCGCTGAGTACCAGCGTTCCATGAGGTTGGTCCAGTTCGAGCAGGCAGGGGTGGAGTGGAGTTTGAAGCGGGGGCGGTGTAGCAGCCGGCGCTGTATGGGCGGAGCCTTGTGGGTGAAGGCGTTGTTCTAGGCGGTGCGGGTGTTGAAATGGTTGGGGCTGGCGCGAGGATCGAGGCGGGTGCTGCGGCTGGGGTGTTGTTCGAGGCGGTGCGGGTGTTGAAATGGTTGGGGTTCTCTTTGTTTGTGAGGTTCACGCTGCTGGTCACTGTCCGCAGCGGGCCATGGTCGGCAGGGGGCCATGGTCGGCAGAGGGCCAGGGGGCCATGGTTAGCGGGCCGTGGTCAGCAGCGGGCCACGGTAGGCAGAGGGCCACGGTCAGCGGGCCATGGTCGGGAGTGCTTCGCTGTCTGCATGGTCTGCGGTTGGTTGGTGGTGCAAGGCCTTTGCGGAGGCGCGGGCAATTCTGCGATGCTGCGGCGCGCTGGCAGTGCCCGGCCCGATGTCACGGGCTTCTCGGGCCTCGACGACACGACGGCGGTCGTCCTGGTCATCGGACGGCCCCGCAGAGTGCTGGTGACCGCTTCCTCGGCCGCGGCGTCAGCGACCGCCTCGGACGCGTTCTGTTTGAGGGCCTTGATCCCGATCCCAGGCATGTTCTGCTTTGCAGCACGCTGTTGTTTGAGGCTCGGGCGACTGCGGAGAGCCCGCACTGCGGTGGAGCGTTCACACGCAGACAGCACGACCCGGAGTTCAAGGCGGGAGAGCTCGCACTGCGGTGGAGCGTTCAGAACTTTCCTAGCGCATTGTTGTTTGTGGTTCAGGCGACCGCGAAGAGCCGGTTCCCGGTGGCGGGTCGGTGGCGTCCGCTTGTCGGGGGCGGCGGCGGCGGGTCGGGTGCGTGTGCTGGTCCGTGGCGGGTCTGTTCGGGTGGGTGCAGGGTGTGGTTGCCGTCGGGGTTTTTGCGGATGCGCCAGTTGTGGTGGTGGATCTTCTGGTGGCAGTCCCAGCAGACGGGGGTCATGTTGTCGAGTTTGGTGGATCCGCCCTGAGCGACGGGTTTGATGTGGTGGATCTGGCACAGCGCGGGGTGTGCTGCGCAGTGGAAGCATCCGCCGTGGCGGGCCAGCAGGATCTGGCGCTGGGCCTCGGTGGCGGTGCGGACCGAGTGTGTCCGCCAGATCGGTTTGCCGTCGCGGTCGTACACCAGGCCGGTCAGTTTGGCGTTGCACGAGAGCTCCTCCAGCACAGCCCGCGGCAGCCGGGTGCCGTCGGGCAGCTCCGCGACGAGCCTGCCAGTGGCACCGTCGACATGGGCGACCACACAGATGTCCGCTATCGGCCGGCCACCACCCCCGACACTGCGGCCGGAGCCGCCTGCTCGGCCGCTGGTGTCGTTGTTGTGGGAGCCGCTGTCGTTGTTGTGGGAGCCGCTGTCGTTGTTGTGGGAGCCGCTGTCGTTGTTGTGGGAGCCGCTGTCGTTGTTGTGGGAGCCGCCTGCTCGGCCGCTGGTGTCGTTGCTGCGGGAGCTGCCTGTACGGGTGTCGTTGTCGTTGTTGTGGGGGTTGTCTGTTGGGGTGTTGGTGGTGGTGAGGGCGTCGAGGGCGTCGGCCATGCACTGGCCGAAGCTGCGGCGGCTGGTTCCGTCGGCGGGGGCTTTCTTGTCGGCGTTGTGCATGCGCGCGGCTTGCGAGCGCAGCCGGTTGGCGACGCGGCGGCCTGTCACGGGGTCGAGCTCGCCGCGGAGATGGACCATCCCGTCGTCGCCGTCCCAGACACGAACACAGCGCCGCGCCCGCGAACGGCGATGCTGGGACTCTCCGTCGTCGCCGTCGCGGTCGACCGTCCACCGGCGAGCCTCTCGGGCGAACTGCTCGGGACGCATCGACACAGCCTTCGCCAACAGCTCCCCGTCGCCGTCGACAGCTCTGGCGCCGGCCGTCTCGGAAGCTTCGGCCAGCCGCCGCGCGTTCGCCGCGGACACCCGCCCCGACTCGACCGCCTCACGCGCCGCGGGCGCCTCCCGCAACGCCTCGGCCGTCTTTAGGTGGCTGCGGGCCTCGCGCCGCGACAACCCGGCCGAACCCGCCAGCACTTCAGCGCCGCCGTCGCCGTGACGCTCACGGCCCGCCACCGCCGCCGCGGCCGACACCTGCGCAGCCGACAGCGCCGCCATCGCCGACCTCGACACCGCCAGCATCTCGCGCAATTCCGAACACGACGCCGCGCCCGCGCCCACCAGCTCCAGCATCTCGGAGGCGGCGGCCTCGGCCCGACGAGCGGCTTCGATCAACATGGACACAGCATCCCACAGGGGTATGACATCCACCCCCCACAGCCCCCATCCTCACGCATTTCTCGATACTCCTCCACGCGAAAACTCCTACCAACCACACGATCCCGCGGATCCAGCGCCGTTGCTGTTGCCGCCGGTGCGGGGTCCCGGTCTGTTGTTCGAGCGCGACAGCTGCCGGGCGCGGCCGTTGCTGTTGCCGCCGGTGCGGGGTCCCGGACTGCTGCCACGCACCGACCGGCCGGATGGACGTGACCCGCTTCGGTTGACGGCTGCGATCCTGGTGGAGGTCCGGCGGGCCGTCGTCGAGGCTGGCGCGACGCGCTCGCCGAAGTGGACGACGGCAGTGGTGGCGGGCGTGTCTCAGACGGCGGCGTCGCAGACCTGGCGGGCGTCCAGGCTCGAACCGCACCTCGTCGAGGAGTTCAAGGTGTCGCCGGATCCGCAGCCCGTCGACACCGCCCGCGGCGTCGACGGGCTGCATCTGAACCCGCCGAAGGCCGCAGCGCCGCGCCGCGCGGACAAGAAGACCGGCATCCAGACCACAGACTGCACCGCCCCGACCTCTCGCCGACGTGAGAGAGTTCTATTCGGTGGGCACGACCGGCATCCAGACCACAGACTGCACCGCCCCGACCCTGCCTTCACGTGATTCTCGTACAACGCCACACACAAACCCGAGTGCAGGCCATAGACCGCCCCGACCCTGCCTTTGATGCCCGCTGCTGCACAGCGGCGCACCCACCGCCGCTGCTGCGGTGCCGCTGGCCCGCACGCCGCTGGCCCGCACGCCGCCGACTCGCACGCCGCCACCGGCAAGGCCATCACCTCCATGACGCCGCGCCACCGCTCAGAAGAGCCCCGCAAGTCCTTGAGCTTCATTGACAAAGAAGTCCTCGTCCACCTTGTTTTCGGTGCGGTGTCTACCAGCCCGGCGCAGGCTTGCAAGTCCTTGAGCTTCATTGACAAAGAAGTCCTCGTCTACCTCGACACGCTCATCGCGCTCGACAACGCCTCCACCAGCAAGACCCCCGTCACACAGCGCCGGCTGGTGCGCCCTCCGCATCAAGCTCCACCTCACCCCCACCTACAGCTCCTCGACGAACCTGGCGGAACGCCGGTCCCCAGAACCCACAACCGAACAGCTCCGCCGCGGTGCCCGCAGCAGCGTCGCCGACCTCCAAGACTCCATCAACGCCCGAGCCGACGACTGGAACCACAACCCCGGACCCTTCACATGGCGCAAGACCGCCGACAAGATCCTCGAGACCATGGCCACATATTTACAATGAATTCCCCACTCAAAACACTAGTTGCCGGCTGTGAGCTCGGCTGTGGCGAGGCTATCGCGCTGGGGGTAGAGCAGGCTCATGGAGTCCTCTGGGAGGTAGCGGCGGTCGCTGGAGTGCCACTCGTTGTGGAGGTCGGCGAGGATGGCGTCGGCCAATCGGATGGCGGAGGCCTCGTTGGGGAGGATCCCCACCACGCGTGATCGGCGCGCACGCCCACGCCGACCGCCTCAGCCTGATCCCGAGGATCCCCACCACGCGTGATCGGCGCTTGATCTCCTTGTTGATGCGCTCGAGGGGGTTGGTGGATCAGATCTTCTGCCAGTGGGCCTTGGGGAACGCGGCGAAGGCCGGGACCTCGGCTCTGGCTGTGTCCATGAGCGGACCCGCTTTGGGGAAGCTGGCGGCGAGCTGGTCGCCGTCTTGGTCCCAGGTGCCGTCCACGGCGTCGGCGTCGGGTCGGGCGAAGATGGTTCTGAACAGCGCGGCGGCCATGTGCTGGTGGCTGCGGGGCAGCGCCGCCATCAGCGCGCCCGGCCCATGACCACACCTGGCGTGCGGTCATGGATGACCGCCGCCTGTGCCCCGCGCGATACCCGGGGAGGCTCTGCCTCGTAGTCCGATGTGATGCTTCAAGTCATAGCTGACGATCTAACTGCCACTTTAGTGGCATGTAAGATGCCACTTTATTGGCGTATACTCTTATCGTGGGTGAGCAGGAGACGGTCCCGGCGGTGGATGGCAACATCACTCCCGACGTGGGTGAGCAGGAGACGGTCCCGGCGGTGGATGACAACATCACTCCCGACGGGTACCTGCCCATGATGGACACAGAACGGTATTTCGTGGACGGCAATGGTGGATGACAACATCACGCCCGACGGGTACCTGCCCCGTGTCGTGGATGACGAGATGCGGAAGGCGCTGCGGGCGATGCCGGCGGTGGTGGTCGAGGGTCCCCGTGCCTGCGGCAAGACTTGGACCGGGCGACGGTTCGCCAACAGCGCCGTCTACCTCGATGAGAGAGCCAGCGATGCGCTAGCCGCGGGTATGGACCCGGCGACGGTCCTCGATGGGGTGCCGCCGCGCCTGCTGGACGAGTGGCAGCTCGCTCCTGGAATCTGGAATCCGATGAGGCGGGCCTGCGACGCCCGCGGTGACAGGGGCCTGTTCATCCTCACGGGCTCTGCCAACCCGCCGGACGACATCACCCGGCATTCGGGCGCTGGAAGGGTCAGGCGAGTCCGTATGCGTCCCATGAGCCTGTACGAGAGCGGGGAGTCCGATGGCAGTGTCTCGCTGGCCGGTCTGCTCGACGGCGACCGGTGCGCAGCGCCCGATGGAGGTCTCGCGCTGGACGATGTGCTTGCGCTGGCGTGCAGGGGCGGATGGCCCCGGATGCGCGACGCGGACGCGGCGACGGCGGGAGACGCGGCCCGCGCCTACCTGGACGAGATGGGACGCACGGACGTGTCCCGCGTGGACGGAGTCGATCGAGACCCGGTGCGTGTGGGCCGGTTGCTTGTGTCGCTGGCCCGCAATGTCGCCACTGAGGTGAGGCAGACTGTGCTGGCAGCGGACACGGCCGCGCCCGGCGAAGCGCCTTTGGAGCGCCGTACCGTCGCCGGCTACCTGGCTGCGCTCGCAAGGCTCTTCGTGGTCGAGGAGGTGCCGGCATGGCGACCGCATCTGGCTTCGCGGGCACAGGCGCGGCGCTCTCCCCGGATCCACTTGGTGGACCCGTCGCTGACCGTCGCTGCACTGGGGGCGAGCGTCGACGGCCTGATCCGCGACTTGGGCTTCGCGGGGCGGCTCTTCGAGTCGATGGTGATCCGGGATCTGCAGGTGTACGCCCAAGCGAGCCGCTGCTCGCTCGCCCACTATCGCGACAGCGACAACCTGGAGGTCGATCTCATCGTCGAACACCCCGATGGGCGGTGGGTTGCTGTGGAGGTCAAGCTGGGCGGTGCGGCCGCGATCGACAAGGGCGCCAGGTCGCTGAGACGGCTGCACGACAAGCTCGACCGAGCCAGGACCGGCGATCCGGTCAAGCTGGTGGTGGTCACCGCCGGCGGCTATGCCTACGAGCGTCCGGACGGTGTGGCGGTGGCGCCCATCACGTCGCTCGCCCCGTAGCGGAGCGGACCGGTCGCGGCGCCCGGCGCCGGGTGGTGCGCATTCGTGCCGCTGCGAGATTCCACCTGTGGATTGCTAGTGCCTGCTATCTGTTGGTCGCTACAATGTGTGGAGTTCTCATTGTGCCGCGGCTGTCGCAGCGGCGCCCCCAATCCAGAGTTCTCCATCCAGGAGCCAAGCCATGACTAGTCGAACACGTCTGAACGTCTTCCGCGCCGTCCGCCTGCCGCTCCTGACCGCCGGGGGGGGGGGCGTGGCCTTGCTGGCCGGCCTGGTATTGCTTGTCGCCCTGACGTTGGCGCAGGAAGGCGCCGCCAATGCCCAACCAACACAGTCCAGTGAAGCCAGGCTCCGCTCTATAACCCTCAGCAGCGATGCGGACGGGGTCATTGTCCTGAGCCCGTCCTTCAACCGGAACACGACACGGTATACCGCCAGCGTGCCCCTCGGCACCTCGCGGGTCACCATGTCAGCCCGTGCCCAACATAGCAGTGGTTGGGTGCGCTACATCCGGCCCGACGCGGACCCTGGCACCCCCGGCCACCAGTATGACCTGCAGGTGGGCGACAACAAGTTGTGGATCGAGGGGGTTGCCGAAAACACCCGCACTAAGGGCTACATAGTGACCCTGACCCGCAGCCAATTCTACCACGCTGACGCCACGCTCAGCGCGCTGACCCTCAGCAGCGGTCTCAGCCCCTCCTTCGACCCGGCCACAACCAGCTACACCAGTGCGGTGCTCCACAGCACCACGCAGGTCACCGTGACTGCCACCGCCAATGATTCAAACGCCACGGTGTCCTACAACTCGGTTGACGCAGACAGCGCCACCGGCCACCAGGTGGACCTGGACGAGGGCGAGAACATCATCGTCGCGACCGTGACCGACAGGGACGGCATGACCTCCAGGGAGTACGTCATCAGAGCCTGGCGCCAGCCGGACGAGGATGCCATCGCGCGAAACGTTGCAGGGACCCAAACCACTACGACATTGGCCTCTAACCTCGACTTCATCAGCAACAGATTCACCACAGGTCCCAGCCAGCAGGGGTATGTCGTCAATGCCCTACGGGTGGTGATTGATAGAATTCCAGCAGGGGTCACTTGGGGCGTCCAGATCCTCACGGACGACAGTGAGGCTGCAATAGGTAGCTTCAACGTGGCGAATATCACCACGACCGGCAACCATGACGTCCCCGCCTACAGACCGATCCACCTAGAACCGGATACCAGCTACGAACTGCGGTACTGGAAGAGTGCAAGCTGGTGGCAATTCGGCACGATTACCGCCACTTCCCCAGGCGCTGGGTCTGAGAGTCTGCCTGGGTGGTCGCTCACGAACAAGGTCTGCCTCAACCGCGCCTGCAGCGTCGATGTCCCCAACGCGATGCTGGAAACCCGCTTCTACGGCACCGAAGTCGACGACACCGCGCCGGTGCTGTCCAACTTCATAATCCAGGGCAACAAGATCACCCTGACCTACGACGACCTGCTGGACGACGGGTCTGTGCCGGCGACCAGCGCCTTCGCCGTGAGGGTCCAATTTGTCGACGTAACGGTCGACAATGTCGCCGTGAGCGGCCGTGAGGTGGTGTTGACCCTTGGCTCGCCGGCGGCCGAGGCAGACATCGTCGTGATGAACTACACGGTCCCCGAGTCGAACCCCATACGCAACACGGGTCACCACGCGGCCGTGACGCAGATCAACCTCGGCGTCCGCTACGTGTCCCCCACGAGGCTCAAGTCCCTGACCGTGGGCGGCGTCATGGTGCCCGGCTTCGATCCGAGAAATACGGTAGAGGAAGGCCACGCCTACACCTTCGATCTCCCCTACGAACGGAGGGGGTCGATCAACGTGACCGCGACCGCTCAACACGGCGACTCGTACACCAAGGGACGGGTCAACGGCAACTCGCATTTCAGCGGCCACAGGGAGCCGGCGACGGGGTGGGAGCGGCTGCAGGTGGGCGCGAACGAGGTGACGATCCGGGTCTACAGCGGCTGCTGCTCGGCCGAGCAGTTGGCCGACTGGGAGACCTACACGCTGACCATCAACCGGGCGGCCCCGCCGGACCGCTTCGGCCCCTTCAACGACTCCCTGCCCAACAACAACGGTGCTGAAGCCATGCCGGTGAACACCGACGACTGCCGGTACCAGACCGAAGATGGTCAAAGGGTTCTGAGGTGCAGCTACCTGTACAAGCACGCCGAGCGGGCCGATGCCCGCAACATCGCGGTGGAGGTGGTCGTGCGGCCCCGCAGCACCGACAGCGCGATCCGCGGCTACCGGATCCTGCGCACCCGCTACCCGCTCGATATGGGCTCGGTCTGGCGCCGGGCCTCCTACGACACGCCGGAGCGAGACGCCATCCTCACGGACGCCTACGTGATCCGGGAGGTGCCGAAAAAGAGCTGGGCCAATTACTTCGACCAGGACGTCGACCACGGCTACTGCTACGTGTACGCCGTTCAGACGGTGGGCGGCACCGAGGCGAGCCCCGAGTACGCGCCGGCGCTGCACTGGGTGGACCCGGCCTCCGTGTCGAACACGCCCAGGTATCACAGCGAGGTCCCTCCCCGCTGCATACCCCACTACACCGGGTCGGAAGCGCCGCCGGACGCGCCCGGCGCCCCGCAGAACCTGGCGGCCACCGCGGGCGAGGACGGCGTCGCGCTGACCTGGGACGCATCCGCGGGGGCTGACAGCTACCGGGTGCTGCGCCGCAACCAGGACGATGCCCTCTACGCCGAGATCGGCACCACCACCACCAACTCCTACACCGACACGACCGCTGTGGTCGCCCAGGGCTACGCCTACAAGGTGCAGGCCCGCAACGACTCCGGCGACAGCGAGTTCTCCGAGCATGTGCTGGCGATGATCGATCCGCCGGCGCCCGACGCCCCCACCGGCTTCGAGGCCGTGGTCGGGGAAGACTCGGTGACGCTGTCGTGGGACGCCTCCGACGACGACACGATTACCAGCTACATGGTGATCAGACAGGTGCGCGACGCGGACCCGCCACAGACCGTGCTGCTGCGGCGCGACAGCGGGGAGACCAACCAGGTCACCGACAGCAGCCCGGAGGCCGGGGCGGCCTACACCTACAGCGTCATGGCCATCAACGCCGGCGGCCGCAGCGACGCCGCCACGGTGGACGTGGACATCCCCGCGGGCACCGGCGGGCTGACGGTCACCCGCTCCGGCCTCACGTTCAACCTGTCGTGGGACGAGACGGACGGCGCCACGAGCTACAACGTGCTGCGCATGGGTCCCGGCGAGACCGAGCACTCCAGGGTGGCGACGTCGGAGACCACCTCCTACGCGGACCATCCATCCGGCTCCGGCACGTTCTCGTATCGAATCCAGCCGGTTGAAGACGGCGAGGCGGGCGACGCCTTCGACCCGGTGACCGTGGAGATGCCGCCGCCGCCGGACCCGCCCACCGATCTCCAGGCCACAGCCACAAGCTCCTCGGTGACCCTGACGTGGACCGCCCCAGAGCAGACGCTCCTCACCTACCTGGTGAGCCGCAAGGCGCGGGACGCAGACCCGCCGGAGGACTTCGCATTCCTCGGCGCGGCCGCAAGCGACGCCACCACCTACACCGACACGACGGTGGAGGCGGACACCGCCTACGCCTACGAGCTGGTCGCGGTGGGCACGGAGTTCGAGAGCGATCCGGTCGAGGTTGAGGCGGACACCCCGCCGGCAAGTCCCTTTGCCGGCTTCACGCTGGTGGACGCCTCGGACCAGGCCGCGCTGACAACGCTCACCGACGTAACCAGCATCGAGCTGGCCGACCCCGACGGCGGCAGCTACGGCATCCGTGCCAGCCTGGCCGACGGCCGGACGGTCGGCAGCGTGAAGCTGGAGCTCTCGGGGGCCAAGGCGGTCACCAGGACCGAGAACGCCGCCCCCTACTCGCTGTACGGCGACTCCTACCAGGACGACGCATCCGACGTCTACGGCCAGGCGCTGCCCGCGGGCAGCTACACCCTGACCGCGACCGCCTACGCCGAGAGGAACCGGGGCGGAGACGAGCTGGGAACGCTGGAAGTGTCCTTCACCGTGACCGGCGCTTCCGGCGACCCGGACTCGTCCCGTGACGGCGCCGTGTCGCTGGGGGCCCAGTCGCCGGACCAGGGACGGCAGTTCTTCTATGACAAGTCCCTGGACCGCTCCAACGGCGACGGGGTGGACTACTACACCTTCACCACCTACGGCCGCTACACCCTGGGCCTGGGCGCAAGGGACCAGAGCATCGAGCTGAAGGTCACGCTGGAGGACGCCGACGGCAACGTGGTCGCCACAGCCGGCCCGCCCAAGGACCCGAACAAGGACCAAGTCTACACCGAGTGGCTGGAGGTCACCATCGACGTCGGCGCCTACTACGTCCGCGTGGAGGCGCTGGAGGACGCGCAGACGGACTACTACATCCGCTTCGGCCTGGAGACGCCGGAGCTATAGCACGCGGTTCTCGGAAACCCAGAAGGCTCAAATGCCCACCGATGCGCTTGCCGGAGGACGGTTGGCGCCAGGAGGGCGTATCATGCGGTGCCGGAACCGGTTCCCGCTCGCGGAGATCACCTCGCGTGGTGGATTGAGCACGATCACGCAGTCGTCGAGCAGGCGGGTGTAGGTCGGGACGCTCGCAGCCGGAGCCCTTCCCTCCAACGGCTCTCCTCCCTTCCGGCAGGGTTGTCGCGGCGTGGAGGGGAGCCGCGGCGCGTAGATTCTCGGGTCGGGAGGATCACTGAATCATGAGGGTCGCTGTCGTCTACAACCGGGACAGCCAGAACGTCATCAACCTGTTCGGGATGCCGAACCAGGAGAAGATCGGCCTCAAGACCATCAAGCGGCTCACCGACGCGCTGCGCGACGGCGGTCATCAGGTCACCGCCATGGAGGCTGACAAGGAGCTCATCTCCAAGCTCGAGTCGTTCATGCCACGGGTCGTGGCGGGCGAGCGGCCCGGAATGGTCTTCAACGTGTCCTACGGCTTGCAGGGCCAGGCCCGCTACACCCATGTCCCGAGCATCCTCGAGATGGTCGGCATCCCCTACGTGGCGTCGGGTCCGCTGGGGCACTCGCTGGCGCTCGACAAGGTCGTAACCAAGATGATCCTGCGCCAGCACGGCATCCCCACCCCGGAGTTCGCAGTGTTGGAGACGCCGGAGATGCCCATCCCCGAAGGCTTGCCCTATCCGATGGTGGTCAAGCCCAAGAACGAGGCCGTCTCGTTCGGTCTCGCGGTCGTGCACAACGGCGACGAACTGCGCAAGTCGGCCAAGGTCATCTTCGACCGGTTCTCCCAGCCTGTGCTGGCCGAGCAGTACATCGAGGGCCGCGAGATCAACGTCGGACTCCTGGGCAACGGCCCGCCGGAGGCCTTCCCGCCGGTGATGCTGAGCTTCGGCGACGGCCCCCAGATCTACACCTACGAGGACAAGACCGGCCGCAGCGGCCGCCAGATCCAGCCGGTGTGTCCCGCCCCCATCTCCGACGAGCTCACCGCCGAGGCCAAGGAGATCGCGGTCCGCACGTTCTCCGCGCTCGGCCTGTACGACTGCGCCCGCGTCGACATGCGGATGGACGCCGACGACAACCTGTACGTGCTGGAGGCCAACAGCCTTCCCAGCCTGGGCGAGCACGGGTCCTACCTAGTGGGCGCGGCTCACGTCGGCCTGGACTTCGCCGCCTTCGTGAACCGCCTGGTCGAGGTGGCCAGCGCCCGCTACTTCGGCACCCCGCAGCCGCCGACAGTGGACGCCCGGGCGGCCGACCCCTCCGAGCGGGCGTTCCAGTTCGTCACCCAGCGCCGCGACTCCATGGAGCGCTCGCTCCAGCGGTGGGTTGAGGTCTCGAGCCGCACCGACGACCCGGTGGGCCTGTCGCGGGCGGTGGAGCGGGCCGGTCGAGTCTTCGCGGAAGTCGGGATGCGGCCGGTGACGGAGCTTACGCAAGACCCCGAGACCCACACCTTCGAGACGGCCACGGGATTCGATGGCGGAGTGTTGCTGGTGGCCCACCTGGACGTCCCGGTGATTGACGGCGGTGTGCAGCAGGGGTACCGCCGGGACCCCGAATGGCTCTACGGCGAGGGAGTGGGCCGGTCGCGGGCCTCGCTGGTGATGCTGGAGTACGCGCTGCGGGCGCTGCGCAGCACTCGCAGCCTCAGGCGGGTGCCGCTGGGCGTGCTGCTGTATTGCGACGAGGGCCGCGACGCGGCCCGCAGCCGCAAGCTGATCGAGCAGGCCGCTGCCCGGGCCGAGCATGTCCTCGTGTGCCGGCCCGGCACCGTCGGGCACGGCATCGTCACCCAGCGGCGCGGCAGCCGGCGTTACAACCTGGCCATCGAGGGCGAGCGGCTCAGCCCCGGCCAGGTCGGTCGCCGTCGCCCCGTGGTTCGGTGGGCCTGCGACAAGGTCGAGGCCATCGGCCAGCTGAGCTCGCCACGCCGACGCCTGTCCATCGGCGTCGTCGACATGAAGACGGAGCGCCACGCCATGTTCATGCCCCACCGGGTCGAGATATCGCTGATGATGTCGTACCTGAACGGTGCCCACGCCACCGAAACCGAGGGCGGTATGCGCAGGGTGCTCGGCCGGGGCGGCCCCAAATGGAGCCTCAACCGGCTTGCCGACCGGCCGCCGATGCAGGACCGGCCCGGCAACCAACCCCTCGTGGATGCCCTGGAGGCTGCCGCGGCCAAGTGGGACATCGAGGTGGAGAGGGAGTCGTCGGCCTGGCCTTCGGTGGCCGGCCTCGTTCCAGAAGGTACCGCAGTGGTCTGCGGCGTCAGTCCGGCAATGACCGACGGCGGCACACCCGAGGAGGCCGTCCAGCGGATCAGCCTGGTACAGCGCACGCTGGTGCTCACCGAGTACCTGATCGGTCGCATCCGACGTTGACCCGATGACCCGACCGACCGGACCGCCGACCGGCGCGCCGTCGCAGGAACGGGCGCCCCGCCAGCCGAGATCGAAACGGCGGCGGGTCACCGAGGTGGACACCGACCTGCTGGAGCTGACCGACACCCGCATCCACGAGCCTCAGCGGGTCGCCGCCTCGGCGCGCGGCATGGTGAGCACGGCCCACTACTCGGCCACCGTCGCTGGCGTGCAGATGCTCGAGCAGGGAGGCAACGCGGTCGACGCCGCCGTCGCAGCCGCCCTGGCTCTCGGCGTGTGTGAGCCGGCCGCTTCGGGGCTCGGTGGCCAGACCATGATGCTCGTCCACGAGGAGGCCTCCGGGACCACCGTTGCCATCGACGGTTCGTCGCGAGCTCCCAACCGGGCCCTCATCGAGAACTTCGTCAACCTCCGGGCCGAGCGCAGGCGGGGGCATCTGGCCACCACCGTCCCCAGCTCTCCCGCAACCTACGCGTACGTGCTGGAACGCTACGGGAGCCTCGACTGGGCGACGGTCATCGAGCCGGCCATCGTGCTGGCCGAACAGGGCTACGAGATCAGCATGCTCCAGTACCGCCTCACGCGACGGGAACGCCGGCACTTGCAGGCCAACCCGGCCGGGCCGCTCTTCCTGATCGACGGTCGGCGGGCCCGGCGGGCCGGAACGAGGTTCGTCCAGCCGGTGCTGGCCGACACCCTTCGCCGTTTGGCCGAAAAGGGCTACGAGGACTTCTACCTGGGCGAGACAGCCCGCTTGGTCCATGAGGACATGGAGTTCAACGGCGGGATCCTGCGCGAGGACGACCTTGCGCAGATCCCCGTGCCCATCGAGCGCGAGCCTCTCGCCGGACGATCCGGTCGCGATCAGTTGTTCACCATGCCCCTGCCCGGGGCCGGCCGAACGTTGGTGGAGTTGCTCAACATCCACCGGAGCCTCCCCCGTCAGCTACGCGACATCGACACCCCCGACGGCGCGGTCTGCCTGGCACGGGCCATCCAGAACGCGCTGATCGACCGCAACGATCGGCCGATCGACCCCAACCTGTTCCCCCAGGTGTCGGACGAGCAAATGCTGGATCGCCGCTACGCCCGTGAGGTGGCCCGCCGGATCGCGTCGATCCGAACCCCTGGCGAGACCACCCACCTGTCGGTGATGGACGCCGACGGCAACGTGGTGGCGCTGACCCAGTCGATCGAGAACGTGTACGGATCGTGCGCGGCGTCGCCGGAGCTGGGCTTCCTCTACAACAACTACATGAGCGCGTTCAACTACACCGACCCCTCGCATCCCTACTACCTCCGACCCAATGCGGTGCCTTGGGCCAGCGTCGCCCCCACGATCGTCTTCAAGCACGAACGGCCGTGGCTGGCGATCGGCTCGCCCGGCAGCGAGCGCATCCCGCCGACGATATTGCAGGTGCTGTTGCGGCTGCGCCAGTCCTCGCCGCTGGCCGCGGTGGACGCGCCCCGCATCCACTGCTCGCTCGAGGGTGTCGTATCGGCCGAGGCCTCCCGCATCCCGACCGACGTGCTGGACGCGCTCGAAGGCGCGGCCTTCGAACTGAACCGCCGCGAGCCCTACTCGTTCTACATGGGCTGCGTGCAGATGGTCATGGCCGATGGCGATCGGTTCGTCGGGGTGGCCGACCCCCGAAGGGACGGAGCGGCAGCAGGCCCGGCTTCGGCACCGGCGCCGGTGGAATGACGCTGCCGCTGCTGGTCTCGGTTCCCCACGCCGGTCTGCGAGTACCAGCCGAGGTCGAGCGGTTATGCGCTCTCTCGCCGCAGGAAGTCGCCGCCGACGGGGACGGCGGCGCGGCCGAGGTCTACGCATTCGAGGACGCAGTCGGTGCGTTGGTGACCACCGACGTGGCCCGGGCCGTCGTCGACATGAACCGATCCCGGGACGACATCAGGCCCGACGGGGTGGTCAAGACCCACACCTGCTGGAACGTTCCGGTCTGGCGCCGTCCCCTCTCCCACGCTGAAGTCGATGGCCTGCTCGACACCTACCACCGCCCGTACCACGAGCGGCTGGCGGAGCTGGGGCGCTCCGGCGAATGGGTCCTAGGCGTCGACTGCCACACGATGGCCGCGACCGGACCGCCCCTCGGGCCTGACCCGGGCGCCGAGAGGCCCTGGGTGTGCCTCAGCAACGGTGACGGGACCTGCCCGCCGGAGTGGATCGAGTCCCTGCGGCAGTGCTTCCAAGAGCAACTGGAGGGACCCGTCAGAATCAACGACCCCTTCCGCGGCGGCTACATCACCCGCTTCCACGCGGCTGAGATGCCCTGGATCCAGATCGAGCTCTCCCGGGCCCCGTTCCTGCCCGACGAGGACAAGCGCCAAGTCGTGCTGGCCGCCCTGCGGGCCTGGGCACTGCATTACAAGACACGTGACACGTAGGGAGAGCAGGTCACACCAGATAGACTGGCAACTGCCACTTTAGTGGCTTGCAAGACGCCATTTTATTGGCATATGCTATGATTGTGGGTGAGCAGGAGACGGCCCCGGCGGTGGATGACAACATCGCGCCCGACGTGTACCTGCCCCGGGTGGTGGATGAAGAATCCGGGGCGGGGATTGCTAGCGTTTCTGCTTGTGCCGCTGGTTACCGCATATCACCGTCCCGCGTCCCTGGATGAGGCGCTCGACCTGCTGAGCGCTCCCCGGAGGTGGCTCTAGGAGGCGGGACGACGCTCAACGCCGACCGGGAGCCGTCCGGCTGGGAGACGGTACCGATGAGGCGGCGAAGCTGTTGCGTCAGCTCCAACATTTGCATAAGTTGACTTCGTATAAGTCGACCTATATTAGAGGGCGCTCTTGGTGAAGGGAGAGTCATGACGCTGGAGTCGCTGAGTCTCTTCGACCGTGAAGCGGAGTGGGACGACCTCGAGCGACTTGTAGTTGCGCCCGGCCCGAGACTGAGGTTGGGCTTGGTGTACGGGCGGCGGCGGTACGGCAAGAGCTACCTGCTCCGCAGACTCGTGGAGTCCGTCGGAGGCATGTACCACTTGGCGTTGCAGGAGGAGCGCCGGTCGGCACTCGAACGGTTTGCCGACACGGTCAGCGGGCTCCAGCCGGGCGCGCCGCCATTGCGCTTCGACGACTGGAGTGCCGCTCTGGGCTACGCCGTCGACATCCTGGGGAGGCAGGCCGGAGGGCCGAAGGTTCTGGTGCTGGACGAGTACCCGTACCTGCGTCAGGGCAGCGCAGAGTTGGACTCGTGCGTGCAAGCCCTGATGGATGAGGCGGCGGCGGGAAGCCTCGGCTCCACATGGGACGCGCCGGTGTCGATGATCGTGTGCGGGTCGGCTATGTCGGTGATGACCGGCATTCTCAGCGGCACGTCGCCCATGCGGGGCCGGGCTGCGCTGGACATGGCCCTGGCGCCCTTCGACTACCGCCAGTCCCGAGGGTTCTGGGGGATCGCTGATCCGGCAGCCGCTCTAGGTGTGGATGCCGTTGTCGGCGGCGCGGCCGGCTACAAGGATCTCACGGCCGCCGTCGGCGTGCCGGCGCGGCTGGAGGAACTGGCCGGGTGGCTCTGTGCCACGGTGCTCAACCCGTCGCATGCGCTCTTCCGTGAGGACGAGTACCTGCTGCGGGAGGATCCGCGAGTAACGGTCGAGGCTCCGTACTACTCCCTGCTGCAGGCCATCGCCGCAGGGCGGGCGTCGCAGGGCCGGATCGCGGAGGCGGTGGGTCGCGCTCCGGGCGACATCGTGCACCAGTTGAGTGTGATGACCACCGCTGGGTTCGTTGTCCGCGACGATGACCTGCTCACCGCCAGACGGCCGGCGTACCGGATTGCGGACCCGATCGTGCGCTTCCATCACTTGGTGACGCGCCGCAATCGCGCCATGCTGGAGGAACGCCGCGCTGCTGAGGTGTGGGCGGGTGCCGCCGACACATACCGGTCCCGCATCGTCGGGCCGCACTTCGAGTCTCTCTGCCGCCGCTGGGTGGACCGCTACGCCGCCGAGGACACCCTGGGTGGACCGGTTGCGGCCGCCCGACGGGTGCAGGTGAACGACCGGAACCGCCGCCAGTCCTTCGAGCTGGACGTGGCCGCGACCTCCACGCCGGTCAGTGCCGGCAGCCCGCGCCGGACGACGATCCAAGTGCTCGGCGAGGCCAAGACGTCCCGTCTCGGCATTGAGGATCTGGCCCGCCTCGACCGCATCGCCAAGCTCCTCGACGGGCGGAAGGCGGTGTCTGTGGCGCCCGCGGCCAGACGGCTGCTCTTCTCCGCTCAGGGTTTCAGCGCCGACTTGGCGACCGCCGCCCGCCGTCGCGCCGACGTAGATCTCATCGACCTTGACCGCCTCTACGAAGGTGCCTGAACTGCATCGTCAGCTTGGCCAGGAGCATTCCGACTGCTACTGCCAAGCGACCGGACCTTGGCGCCTGCCGCCTTGGCCCGCTGCATGGTGCTCTCATGGCAGGTCAGCAGGATCATCTGATGATGGACTGAGAACTCGGCCAGAATGTCCAGGCAGCGCTCGGTGCGCTCTTCGTCGAGCGCGATCAGTACGTCGTCGAGGATCAGGGGCAAGTGAACGCCTGGATTCGCGGGCACAGGCGCGGCGCTCTCCCCGGATCCACTTGGTGGACCCGTCGCTGACCGTCGCTGCACTGGGGGCGAGCGTCGACGGCCTGATCCGCGACTTGGGCTTCGCGGGGCGGCTCTTCGAATCGATGGTGATCCGGGATCTGCAGGTGTACGCCCAAGCGAGCCGCTGCTCGCTCGCCCACTATCGCGACAGCGACAACCTGGAGGTCGATCTCATCGTCGAACACCCCGATGGGCGGTGGGTTGCTGTGGAGGTCAAGCTGGGCGGTGCGGCCGCGATCGACAAGGGCGCCAGGTCGCTGAGACGGCTGCACGACAAGCTCGACCGAGCCAGGACCGGCGATCCGGTCAAGCTGGTGGTGGTCACCGCCAGCGGCTATGCCTACGAGCGTCCGGACGGTGTGGCGGTGGCGCCCATCACGTCGCTCGCCCCGTAGCGGAGCGGACCGGTCGCGGCGCCCGGCGCCGGGTGGTGCGCATTCGTGCCGCTGCGAGATTCCACCTGTGGATTGCTAGCGTTTCTGTTTGTGCCGCTAGTGACCGCATACCACCGTCCCAGCACACTCGGCGAGGCGCTCGAACTGCTGAGTTCTCCCGAGCGGGTGGCTCTCGGCGGCGGGACGACCCTGAACGCCGACCGGGAGCCGTCCGGCCTGGAGGCTGTGGACCTGCAGTCCCTGGGACTGGACGCGGTCACGGCCACCGAAGCCGGGCGGGTGCGTGTCGGGGCCACCGCCACCCTCGATGCCGTCCGGCGC
Source organism: Acidimicrobiales bacterium (assembly GCA_965116865.1). Taxonomy (GTDB): domain Bacteria; phylum Actinomycetota; class Acidimicrobiia; order Acidimicrobiales; family Aldehydirespiratoraceae; genus Aldehydirespirator. Next base: position 3,135,830 of record OZ220727.1, read on the forward strand.
GGCGAACTGCTTCCCGACTCGCTGCGGGAGCTGGCCAGGCTCGAGCAGCCGTCCACCCTGCGTACGCTGGCCACAGTCGGCGGACTCGTGGCCAGGGCCTCGGCTGAGAGCCTGCTGCTGGCCGGCTTGCTGGCCCACGACGCCCAGGTGGAACTGGCCGGTCCCGAGTCGGAGTGCAGCCTGGCCGGACTGCTGGCTGCCGGGCTGCCGCCAGGATCGCTCATCACCGCGGTCACCGTCGATCCGTCCGGGCGTACCGCGACCGCCCGCACTGGCCGCACCCCGGCCGATGTGCCCATCGTGGCGGCCTACGGGCGCCGTATCGAGGGTTTCGTGGCCATGGCTCTCACCGGCGTGGGTGATCATCCTGTGCTGGTCGACGTCCACGACCCGACCGCGGGCCTGGAGCCCACGGGAGACTTCCGGGGCAGCCGCGAGTACCGACTCCACCTGGCGGGCACGCTCACGGCCCGGGTCATGGAGGAGCTGTACCCATGACCCTCGACGTCACGTTCGAACTCAACGGCGCCCCGGTCACGGTGGACGTCGAGCCCCACCACACCCTGCGCGAGGCGCTGAGGCGCCTGGGCATGTTCTCGGTGCACTACGGCTCCGACAGCGGCGAGACCGGCGCGGCCGCGATCCTCTACGACGGCAGGCTCGCCTCCAGCGACGTCATCCTGGCCGCTTCTGCGGACGGCCATCGGGTCACCACCGTCGAGTCGCTCAACGTCTCGCCGGACCTGCATCCCGTGCAGACCGCGTTCGTGGCGGTCGGCGCCTTCCAGTCGGGCTACTCCGCGGGGGCGATGATCCTGGGCACTCTGGCGCTGCTGGAGGAGAACCCAGACCCGCCCGAGGACGAGATCAGGGACATGCTTTCGGGCATCCTCGACCGCGAGACGGCCTACGTGAAGCCGGTCGAGGCGGTCAAGCGGGCTGCGGCAGTGCTGCGGGGCACGCACACCGAGCCGTTCGCACCGCTGGTGCTCGAGCCGCTCACCGACGGCTACCGTCCCGCCCCCGCCGGTGCGGGCGGCGAACCAGCGTCTCATGCTGGCGCACCGCTCCCACCCGGTCCCGCCCCCGCCGGTGCGGGCGGCGAGGTCCCCGACGCCCCCCAGTCCGTGCCCCGCCTGGTGCCGTCCCGCGAGGTGCCCGACATGGCTGTGGTGGGCAAGCCGGAGGTCAAGGTGGACGCGGTTCGCCTGGCCAAGGGCAACCCCGCCTTCACCGACGACATCGAGCCCCGTGGGATGCTGTACGCCAAGGTGCTGCGCAGCCCCCACGCCCACGCCCGGATCCTCAGCATCGACGACTCCAAGGCCCGGGCGGTGCCCGGCGTGCACGCCGTGCTGCACTACGGCAACACCCTGAGGGTCAAGTACGCCTCCGGCGGGCAGAGCTGGCCCAACCCCCACCCGTACGACCAGGTCAGCTTCGACGACCGGGTCCGCCACGTCGGCGACCGGGTGGCCGCAGTGGCCGCCGAGACCGTCGAGGCCGCCGAGGAGGCCGTGAGGCTCATCGAGGTCACCTACGAGGTTCTGCCGGCGGTGTTCGACGAGCGCTTCGCCATGGACCCCGACGCCCCCAAGGTCCACGACGAGGACGACACCACCCACATCTGCGACCCGCAGCGCAACCTGGTGCACCACATGGAGGCCCAGCGCGGCGATGTCGACGCACAACTGGCGTCCGCGCCCCATGTCTTCGAGCAGACGTTCAGGGTGCATCAGGTCCAGCAGTGCCCCATCGAGCCCCACATCTCGATGGCCTGGCTCGACTCCGACGAGCGCATGGTGGTGCGCACCGCCACCCAGGTGCCGTTCCACACCCGCCGGATGCTGGCCCCCCTCATCGACATGGAGATCAAGGACATCCGGGTGATCAAGCCCCGCATCGGCGGCGGCTTCGGGGCCAAGCAGGAGATGTTGATCGAGGACATCGTGGCCCACCTCGCCATCGCCACCCGCCGCCCGGTGCGCCTGGAGCTCGACCGGGCCGAGGAGTTCTACGCCAGCCGCACCCGCCACCCCCAGACCATCACCTTCCGCACCGCAGTCGACGACGACGGCAAGCTGCTGGCCCAGGACATGCGCCTCATCGGCAACACCGGCCCTTACGGCACCCACGGCTTCACCGTGCAGGTCGTGTCGGGACTGCGCGGCCTCAGCTCCTACAACGCCGCGTCCAAGCGCTTCGACTGCCACGTCGTCTACACCAATATCCCGGTGCCGGGCGCCTACCGGGGCTACGGCGCGCCCCAGGCCGAGTTCGCGCTCGAGGCCCACATGGAGGACATCGCCCGGGCGCTCGATCTCGACCCGATCGAGTTCAAGCGGCGCAACTGGGTGAAGGTGGGCGACGAGATGGACATCGCCCCCCATCTGGGCGAGCGGGCCGTGGACGACGAGGAGCTCGACGATTATCCGAAGATCATGTCGTCGGGCATCGAGGAGTGCGTGGCCCAGGGGATGCGCGAGGTCGGCTGGCACCGCCGCAACGACGCCGCCTGGAAGGCCCCCGCCGACCGCCCCGACATCCGGCGGGGCCTAGGCTTCGCCTTCTGCATGCACGGCACGGCCATCCCGTTCCTGGACATGGGCGGTTGCTCCATCAAGCTCAACGACGACGGCTCGTTCAACATGCTGATAGGGGCCACCGACCTCGGCACCGGCGCCGACACCGTGATCGGCCAGATCGCGGCCGAGGTGCTCGGCGTGCCCCTCGACGACATCAAGGTGTACTCCAGCGACACCGACATGACCCCGTTCGACACCGGGGCCTACGCCTCGTCCACCACCTATATCTCGGGAACGGCGGCACTGCGGGCCGCTGAGGCGGTCCGGGAGCGGCTCAAGGCCCGGGCCGCGATGCTGCTCGAGGTGGACGAGCCCTGCACCATCGAGTTGCGCGACCGTCGTGCTTACGCGGCCGACGGCCGCTCGGTCACGCTGGAGGAGATCGCCCTCGACTCTCTGCACTGGCAGGAGCAGGAGCAGATCATGGGCACGGCCTCGCATGTGTCGCCGGACTGCCCGCCCCCGTTCGCGGCCCAGTTCGCGGAGGTGGAGGTGGACGTCGGCACCGGTCAGGTCACGGTGACCAAGCTGGTGATGGCGGTGGACTGCGGGGTGGCCATCAACCCGGTCACCGCCAGCGGCCAGGTCGAGGGAGGCATGATCCAGGCCCTCGGCTACGCCCACTGCGAGGAGATCGTGCTCGACGACGACGGGCGCATGGTCAACCCGTCGTTCGGTCCGTACAAGATCTACCGGGCCGACGAGATGCCCGACACCGTCGTGTACCTGGTGCAGACCATGGAGGACAGCGGCCCGTTCGGGGCCAAGGCGGTGGCCGAGATTCCCAAGGACGGCGTGGCCCCGGCGATGCGCAACGCCATCCTCGACGCCACCGGGGTTGCCATCAACGACCTGCCGTTCACCCCGGAGCGGGTCTGGGCGGCACTGCAGGCTGCCCAGTCATAGAATCTGCAGGCAGGCCTCACCCCCTCCGGGACACCGACCGAGTGGTCGGCCTCGGCGGTCTGGCCAGTGCGACCGTCCACCATGTCCGATCGCTTGCATCCACCGGTGTAGTCCGGCCACCGTCGCACTAGTTTGCTGGTGATGGCACGCTACAGACGGTCAAGCAGCACATGCCGGTGGAGTTCACTCGGGTTGATCTCCTGAGGCAGGGTGCGGGGTCTCGGCGACTCGCTATGGTAGAGGATGAAGGTTCATTTCTACCCTGGAGGCGCCGTGGGTCTGAACATCAAGAACGATGAGACCTGCCGGCTGGCCGACGAACTGGCGACACTCACCGGAGAGACCAAGACCGGAGCGATCACGGTCGCATTGAGGGAGCGCCTGGAGCGCGAGAGGCGTGCTCGCAGCGCGCAGGCGCGCGCCCGTGAACTGCGCTCCATCGGGCAGCGGTGCGCTCGCTTGCTGAGCGAGGGGCCGCCCGCTGACGCCCACGGCGACCTTCTCTACGACGAGCGCGGGCTGCCAAAGTGATCGTGGACACCTCCGCGGTCCTGGCGGTCCTGTTCGACGAGCCCGACGCCGACCACTACGCGCGGGCGCTGGCCCGAGCCGACCGCTGTCGCATGTCGGTTGCGAACTTCCTGGAGGCGGCGCTCGTTGTCGAGAGCCGTGCAGGGACCGCAGGCGGCCATGAGCTCGACCGCCTGGCGCAGCGCACGCCGATCGAGATGGAGCCGGTCACCCTCGAGCACGCTCAGTCGGCGCGCCGAGCCTGGCGCCGATTCGGGAAGGGCAACCATCCGGCCGGGCTCAACTTCGGCGACTGCTTCGCCTACGCTCTGTCGGAGACGAGCGGTGAGCCCCTCCTGTTCAAGGGCGACGATTTCTCCAAGACAGACCTCCAAGCCCCATGACGCCGTGCCCTATTGTCCCGAGTGGGGACTTCGTTTATTGAGGAGCTGTGCATCCATACCCTTGAACAGGCTGCGAGACTGTGGTCGTGAGCCTGCTCCGCCAGCTTTCTGAGGCAGTGGACGCCGGGGTGGCCGTGGCTTCGGCCACGGTCGTCGACACGTCGCGCTCGGTTCCCCGGCGAGCCGGTGCCAAGATGCTGGTGTTCCGCGACGGCAGCATCTCCGGGACCGTCGGCGGGGGCGAGATGGAGGCCCGTGTCGTGGACGAGGCGGTGGCCGCGCTCGCCGACGGCCGCTGCCGTTTGCTGTCGTACCGTCTTGTCGATCCCGGCCGGGGCGATCCCGGCGTTTGCGGGGGCGACGTTCAGCTATTCGTGGAGCCGCACATGCCCAAGCCCACCGTCATCGTCATGGGATACGGACACGTCGGACGGGCCGTGGCCCAGCTCGCCGGTTGGCTCGGCTTCCGAGTGGTGGCCTGCGACGACCGCCCGACGGCCGTCGGCGACCCGCCCGACCCCGGGACGTCCGACAGCTGTCCCGGGGACTGCGCGCCCGACGAGTTGGTCGTCGGTACCGTCGACGACGTGCTTGCCGGTCGGAGCATCGACGCGGACGTGTCGGTGGTGCTGGTGACTCGCAACGTGGACGCGGACGCGGCTGCTCTGCCGGCGCTGCTGGCAACCGGAGCGGGCTACGTGGGGGTGATGGGCAGTGAGCGCCGCTGGGCCACTGCCCGGGCCCGCATGGAGGCCGACGGCGTGGACCCGGCCGCGCTCGACCGGGTCCATGCGCCCATCGGCGTCGAGGTGGGCGCCGAGACTCCGGAGGAGATCGCGCTGAGCATCATGGCCGAGGTGGTCGCCCATCGCCGCATGCAAGGGACCCCGAGAGTTGCCCGACCAGGTCGAGGCCGCACCCCTGCTTTCGTCCGACCTGGGGAGTTTGACAGTGCCGGAGGGCGGTGAGGGCAAGAGCGAGCCTGACGCCCGGCCGGATCCGGCCCGGCCGGCCCGCCGATCCTGGAGGTCGACCCCCATGAGGATGAAGGTCTGGGATCCGGCACGGAGGTTGGTGTGCGTGCTGCGGGGTGGGGGCGACCTGGCCACCGGCGTGGCTTGGCAGCTCTGGAATGCCCGCTTGGGCTTGATCGTGCTGGAGCTTCCCGAGCCGCTGACTGTGCGCCGCACGGTGGCGCTCTCCACGGCGGTGCATGACGGTGAGGCAAGGGTGCAGGGTATGAGGGGCCTGCTGGTCGGGTCGCCCCGCGAGGCGGACATGGTCGCGCGAGAGGGCGGTGTCGCCGTGCTTGTCTGCCCGGATCTGGCCGCGTTCCACCCCGTCCGACCGGACGTGCTTGTGGATGCGAGGATGGCCAAGTCCAGCCTCGACACGTCGATTCTCGATGCCGGCTTGGTGATAGGCCTGGGTCCCGGGTTCACCGTCGGCGTTGAGTGTCATGCCGTGGTCGAGACGATGCGAGGCCCGGACCTGGGCCGGGTCATCACCTCGGGGCGGGCCCGGCCCGACACCGGCACGCCCGCCGATCTCGGGGGCCGTTCGGTCGACCGGGTGGTCCGGGCGCCCGTCGACGGCCGGGTCGAGTGGCGGATCGAGATCGGGGACGTGGTAGACGAAGGCCGGTCGCTCGGCTCGGTCGGCGGGGTGACCTTCCGGGCGCCGTTCCGAGGCGTGGTGAGAGGCGCGGTACGCGAAGGCATGCTGGTTCGGGCCGGGTTCAAGATCGGCGATGTCGATCCCCGCGGCGACCCGACGGCGTGCTGGAGGATCTCCGACAAGGCGTCAGCGGTGGGCAGGGGCGTGCTCGAGGCTGTCGAGCGCCTCGCGCTGCGGACGGGCCCGCAGCGCTGAGACTGCCGCCATGCCGAGGAGACGGCGCAGCTCGACGACGAGCCAGCCGAGCGATTGCCGCACGTTGATGCGAGGATTATGGGAATGATTGAATAATTATTCAATCAGGTTGCAATATGCTGTACCACCTGTAGAGTGCTGTCGCCGGACCGGTTCGCTGGATGCCGGGTCGGCCGTGGAGCACTCACGCAGTGCTCTTGCTGCGCTTCAGCGCTCCGAGTTCCCGCCGTCAAGGAATGCCGATGTGCCGGGAGGAGCGGATGATCATCTGGTATTGGTCTGTCAAGGGCGGGGTCGGAACGTCGGTGGTAGCGGCGGCGACCGCGGTCCGTCTGGCCTCCGAGGACCGGGAGACCACGCTCGTGGACCTCACCGGCGACCAGCCGGCGCTGCTGGGCATGATCGCCGGCACGTCGCCGTCGGAGCCCGGCGTCGGCGACTGGGTGGCCGCAGGGGACGGCGTCGCAGCCGACGCCATCGGCAGGCTGCTCGAGGATGTGTCGCCGGGCTTGCGACTGCTCCGTCAGGGCACCCAGCCCGCTCTCGGCACTGGTCCGGTGTCGGAGACCGGGCCGCGTTCCGGCGATGCGGCGGTGGTCGGCTCCGAGCCGGACCTCGGCCGGCGTCCGTCGCTCGACGACTGGCGACGCAGGCTGGTGCTGGCCCTCGAGGTCCTCGCCCGCATCGGTCCGGTGGTGGTGGACGCCGGCCTCGACCCGTTCGAGATTCGGTCCGACCTGGCCGCGTCGCATCGGACGGTGTGCGTGCTGCGGTCCTGCTACCTCGCACTGAACCGGGCCCAGCGGACGCCCGGCCCCTATGACCGGGTCATCCTGGTGGAGGAGCCGGGCCGGGCTCTGCGAGTGCGAGACGTGGCCGCTGCCGTCGGCGCTTCCAGCGTGGAGCGGGTGGCGTGGGATCCCCGCGTCGCTCGGTCCGTGGACGCGGGGACCATCGTGAGCATGCTCCCTCCTCCGCTGCGGCGTTTCGAGGTGCCGGCATGACCGGCCTCGTCGCGACGGCCCGAGGATCCGGGGGCGCCCTCGGCCCGGCCGGGCGGGTCGGCGCCGACGGCTCCGCCGCACTGGTGGAGGCCGTGCATCGCAGGGTGATCGACACGATGGCCGAGGGCAGGATGCAGACGGTGGACATCGCGGGCGTCGTGCGCGCCATGGCCCCGCTCACCCCGACGGACATGGTCGACGACGTGGCGTCCCGGGTCGCGGCCCGGGTGCATGGCCTGGGTCCCCTGGAGCCGCTGCTTGCCGACGCATCGGTCAGCGAAGTGATGATCAACGGCCCGGGGCCGGTGTGGATCGAGCGGAGCGGCACGGTGAGCCGCAGCGGGGTGTCGCTGGACCGGGCCGCCCTCGATCTGGTCATCGAGAGGATCGTGTCGCCTCTGGGCCGCCGAGTCGATCAGCTGGCCCCTTGCGTGGACGGTCGACTGCCCGATGGCTCCCGGGTCCATGTGGCCGTTCCTCCGGTGGCGGTCGACGGCCCCTACGTGACGATCCGCCGCTTCGTGGTCCTCGACGTGGCGCTGGAGATGTTCGCCGGCCCGCAGGTGGTGGCGCTGCTAGAGGACTTGGTGGACCGGGGGGCCAATCTCGTGGTGAGTGGCGGCACGGGCGCCGGCAAGACCACCCTGCTCAACGCCTTGGCGGGGCGGGTGGACCGCCATCAGCGGGTCATCACCATCGAGGACGCCGCCGAACTGCAGCTGGAGCATCCCCACGTGGTGAGGCTGGAGGCCCGGCCCGAGTCCCGCGAAGGCGGAGGGGCGGTGACGATCCGGGACCTGGTGCGCAACGCGCTGCGGATGCGACCCGACCGGCTGGTGGTCGGCGAGGTGCGGGGCCCGGAGGCCCTCGACCTGATGCACGCCCTGAACACGGGCCATGCAGGCTGCCTCTCCACGGTGCACGCCAACAGTCCGGTTGATGCCTTGCGCCGCCTGGTCGCACTGGCCACTGCCGCCGACGAGCGTTTGGGCGTGGAGGCGGTTCGGGAGCATCTGGCCTCCGCCATCGATGCCGTCGTGCATCTGGGAAGGACTCCCGGCGGTGCCCGGCGGATCGCCGCTGTCGCTGAAGTGGCCGACCATGACCGGGTGCATCTGCTGGCCGATGATGCCCGGGTCCGCTCGCCCGTAGCCCGCGCTGCCCGCCTGCGGGTGGGCGGTGCCGGGTCTGCGGAGGCTGGTTCGGTGTTGGGCGGTTCTGGGTCTGTGGAGGCTGGTTCGGTGTTGGGCGGTTCTGGGTCTGTGGAGGCTGGTTCGGTGTTGGGCGGTTCTGGGTCTGTGGAGGCTGGTTCGGTGTTGGGCGGTTCTGGGTCTGTGGAGGCTGGTTCGGTGTTGGGCGGTTCTGGGTCTGTGGAGGCTGGTTCGGTGTTGGGCGGTTCTGGGTCTGTGGAGGCTGGTTCGGTGTTGGGCGGTTCTGGGTCTGTGGAGGCTGGTTCGGTGTTGGGCGGTTCCGGGTCTGCGCTCTCGGCGCTGTGTGCTGATGGCTCCGGGGCCGATGGCGTCGGCTTGCGAGCGGATCGCTGCGAACCTGGACGTGCGGGCCGGCGTGCCGAGAGCTGCGAACCCCCGAGCGCCGGCCCGCACGCCGATCTAGTCAGGGTGCGGGGGGCTTGTTCGGGAGACGAGGCGTGACCGCGGTGCTGGCCGCGGTGCTGCTCTTCGTTGCGTTGGTGCCCGGCATGCCGGCGGCGGGACCCAGAGGTCGCATGCAGGCCGGCGCGCGGCTGCCACCGGCCTGCTCGACCTGGCTGAAGAACACGGCGCGACGGTGGAGAGGCCGGTCCGAGCAGGCCGGTGCCGTGCCGCAGGCACTCGAGCTGGCCGCTCGTGCGCTGCGGTCCGGCGCCTCCGTGCTGACCGCCCTCGACAGCGTGGCCGCGGAACTCCCCGAGTCCGGCCTGCGTCGCGTGGTGAGCAGGGTCCGCGGCGGCTTGAGCCTGTCGGCTGCCCTCGACGACTGGGTCGCCGACGCATCCGACCGCCGGGCGGCGGCGGCTCTGCTGGTGCTGGGACACACCACGGGCGCGGCCATGGCCGCCAGCCTCGACCGGGCGGCTGCGTCGCTGCGCCAGCGTCAGGCGCTCGACGACGAGATCCGGGCACTGACTTCGCAGACGCGGACCTCCGGGATGGTCGTCGCAGGCGCTCCGGCCGGGTTCGCGGCCATCGTCACGCTGATCGACACAGATGCGATGATAGGGCTGCTGGCCACCCCGGCGGGGCTCGTGTCGCTGGTAGCCGGGCTGGCCTTGGAAGCCTTGGGCCTGTGGTGGATGGCCCGGCTGAGCCGGGGTGTGGGCCAATGGTTGTGAGCCTCGCGTCGGCGGTCGTCGCGGGCCTGCTGGTGCTTGCGCTGTTCGACACCACAGCCGCGACGGGCCGTGCCGCTCGTCGCCGCCTCCGCGGCGCGGCCCGTCCCGCCGGCCTCGACCGGACCGGCGCCCTGTCAGCACTGGGCCGGCGACTGTCGGGTGGCGCGGTCGAGCAGGAGGACGAGGCGCTGGTCGGGGCGTCGGCCCTCGTCATAGCGGCCGTTGCCGTGGCTTCCGGTCCGGCCGCCGGCCTGGTCGCACTCGCAGTGGTCGTGGGCGCGGTCGTCGCACGGCGCCGATCCCGCCTGCGGCGGCGGACGCTGCAGGTCGAGCATCGTCTGCCCGAAGTGATCGACCTGCTCGGACTGGTCGTCGGGACGGGCAGGCCCACGGTGATGGCCCTGGCCGACATCAGCCACCGAGTGCCGGAGCCGTTCCAGTCGGAGTTGCATGCCGTGGTGCGGCGCACCGCGGCGGGTGAGCCCTTCGTCGACTCGATGCGAAGGCTGCGCGACAGTCTGGGACCCAGCGTCTCGTCGGTCGTGCATGCGGTGACCGCGGCCGAGATCGACGGGACGCCGCTGCGGCCCGCACTGCAGCGCGCCGCCGACGAGGCTCACCGCCGGCGTCGGGTCCGGGCGCAGGAGGCCGCCAGGCGGGTTCCGGTGCTGATGCTGTTCCCGCTCGTGTTCTGCGTGCTGCCCGCCTTCTGTCTGCTCACTGTCGTCCCGCTGCTGCTGAAGACCGTGTCCGACCTGGGTCTTCGGGCCTGAAAGGAGTAACCATGTTCCTACGCATAGGCAACGCGCTGCGACGGCTTCTTCGAGCATTCCGTCGACGGCTTCGCGGAGTAACCATGTTCCTACGCATAGGCAACGCGCTGCTGGTCTGCGGCCATTGTGTCCGGCGCCGTCTGGACGAGCGCGGCCAAACGACAGCCGAGTACGCGCTGGTGATCGTCGGCGCGGCCGCAGTGGGCGTGCTGTTGCTGACCTGGGCGACCGGCTCGGGCAAGATCGGCTGGCTGCTCGACAAGATGGTGGACACGATCGCGAACATGGTCTCGTGACTGTGACCGCCAGCCTGGGCGTGCAGCGCGGGTCGGGTGTGCCGCGACGCTCGCGCCGGTCGGGTGTGCCGCGACGCTCGCGCCGGTCGGGCCTTGTCGATGGCCTCGACCATCCGGGTGTGCAGCGCGGGTCGGGTGTGCCGCGACGCTCGCGCCGGTCGGGCCTTGTCGATGGCCTCGACCATCCGGGTGTGCAGCGCGGGTCGGGTGTGCCGCGACGCTCGCGCGGGTCGGGCCTTGTCGATGGCCTCGACCATCCGGGTGTGCAGCGCGGGTCGGGTGTGTCGCGACGCTCGCGCCGGTCGGGACAGCGGAGAGCGGAGTGTCGGAGATCGTCTCCTGCACGCCGGTCGGGTGTGCCGGCACGCTCGCGCCAATCGGGACAGGCGACGGTGGAGTTCGCGCTGCTGATGCCGTTCTTCGCGCTGATGCTGCTGGCCGTCGTGCAGGTCGGCCTGCTCGTGCGGACTCGGGTGCTGGTCACGCACGCGGCACGGGAGGCGGTGCGCTCCGCGGCGGTCGGCATGGGTGACGGCGAGGTGCGCTCCGCCGCGCTGGCCGCGTCCGACCTCGACCCGGAGCGGTTGACGGCGTCGGTGCATCGTGTCGGCGGCAGGGTGACAGTGGAGTTGCGCTACGCCGACCCCACCGACGTTCCGTTGGTGGGACCGCTGGTCTCCGACGCGGTTTTCGAGGCTCGCGCCACCATGCGCCTCGAGCAGGGTCCGAGCGGCCCGTGAGCGCAGCCTCGGCGGTGACGGGACAGCGCCATCAAGGATTACGAAGTGGAGGTCGGTCCGAGCGGTCTGTGAGCGCGGCCTCGGCGGTGACGGGACAGCGCCATCAAGGATTACGAAGTGGAGGTCGGTCCGAGCGGTCTGTGAGCGCGGCCTCGGCGGTGATGGGACAGCGCCATCAAGGATTACGAAGTGGAGGTCGGTCCGAGCGGTCTGTGAGCGCGGCCTCGGCGGTGATGGGACAGCGCCATCAAGGATTATGAAGTGGAGGTCGGTCCGAGCGGTCTGTGAGCGCGGCCTCGGCGGTGATGGGACAGCGCCATCAAGGATTATGAAGTGGAGGTCGGTCCGAGCGGTCTGTGAGCGCGGCCTCGGCGGTGATGGGACAGCGCCATCAAGGATTATGAAGTGGAGGTCGGTCCGAGCGGTCTGTGAGCGCGGCCTCGGCGGTGATGGGACAGCGCCATCAAGGATTATGAAGTGGAGGTCGGTCCGAGCGGTCTGTGAGCGCGGCCTCGGCGGTGATGGGACAGCGCCATCAAGGATTATGAAGTGGAGGTCGGTCCGAGCGGTCTGTGAGCGCGGCCTCGGCGGTGATGGGACAGCGCCATCAAGGATTATGAAGTGGAGGTCGGTCCGAGCGGTCTGTGAGCGCGGCCTCGGCGGTGATGGGACAGCGCCATCAAGGATTATGAAGTGGAGGTCGGTCCGAGCGGTCTGTGAGCGCGGCCTCGGCGGTGACGGTGATGCGCTGCGAGTCGAGCGTGGCGGCGTCGATTCGGGCAGGCGGTACCGTCTTGGTCTGTGTCTGTCACGATCGGGCGCATCGAGAGGCCGCCGTGGACTGTTCTCAGCGTCGGCGGCGACCTCGACGTGGTAGGCGCCCCGGACATGCGCCAGGCTGTGGTGGCGGCCGTGGCCGAGGGTTCCCGCCTCTTGGTTCTCGACTTGTCGGGATTGGACTTCGTCGACTCGTTCGGCCTGGGAGCGGTGGTAGGCGCGCTCAAGCGAGTGCGCCAGCGAGGCGGCGAGCTGGCTCTGGTGTGCCCGTCCTCGCGCATCCGCAGGGTGTTCGAGATCTGCGATCTGGACAAGATCCTTGCGCTGCACGACTCGATCGCCGTGTTGCCCGATGCCGGGGGCTCAGGCCGCGGCCTGCGGGGATCCTCACGATGAGCCGAGCGTCGATGCCGCGGCTTGCGAGGGTCGCCGCCATGCACCGAGCCCGACGGTGGCCATGAACGGCACGGTCGAGATCGAGATCCCGGTCCGGGCAGACTATGTGTCTCTGGTACGGCTGGTTGTGGCGGCGGCGGCCGAGCTGGCGCCGAGTCTCGATCCGTCGCGCATCGACGACCTCCGGGTGGCGGTGTCGGAGGCGACCACCAACGCCATACAGGCCCACATCCGCTCCGGCGCCGCCCGCTCCGTGAGGATCTGTTGCTGCTGCTCCGACCGGGGCGTGGTGGTGACCGTGCGCGACGAGGGTCCCGGCTTCGACGTGGAGGCGCTGCCGGAGATGCCGCCCCCCGAGTCGGAGGCCCGGCTCGGCCGGGAGTCCGGCATGGGCATTTCCATCATGCGGGCCTTGGCCGACGCCGCGGACTTCGACTCCGGACCGGAGGGCACCGCGGTGCGTCTCACCTTCATGCACCAGCGCTGATTTTCGTGTCGGTGGCGTCTCCGGGGACTGGCAGTCCCGGCGGTGCGTCTCACTTTTGTGCGTCGGCGCTGATTTTCGTGTCGGTGGCGTCTCCGGGGACTGGCAGTCCCGGCGGTGCGTCTCACTTTTGTGCGTCGGCGCTGATTTTCGTGTCGGTGGCGTCTCCGGGGACTGGCAGTCCCGGCGGTGCGTCTCACTTTTGTGCGTCGGCGCTGATTTTCGTGTCGGTGGCGTCTCCGGGGACTGGCAGTCCCGGCGGTGCGTCTCACTTTTGTGCGTCGGCGCTGATTTTCGTGTCGGTGGCGTCTCCGGGGACTGGCAGTCCCGGCGGTGCGTCTCACTTTTGTGCGTCGGCGCTGATTTTCGTGTCGGTGGCGTCTCCGGGGACTGGCAGTCCCGGCGGTGCGTCTCACTTTTGTGCGTCGGCGCTGATTTTCGTGTCGGTGGCGTCTCCGGGGACTGGCAGTCCCGGCGGTGCGTCTCACTTTTGTGCGTCGGCGCTGACTCACCTTTGTGCATCAGCGGAACATGCGTCAGTGGATGCGTCGGCGGACGCTGTGCCGCGCTCGTCGGCGTCCAAGTCGTCGACAGCCAGGTGGTCGATGCTGCCGGTGCGGTGGACCGCCCTCAGCAGCAGGTGCGCGACGACGGGCAGCGTGACGATCATCGCGCCTGCTGCGATGGCCAGGTAGGCGAACCCGCGCCACCCGAGCAGGGGAGCGGCCCCTGCCGACATCAGAAGCAGGGCCACCGGGCTGACCTTGCCGGCGGCATGGATCCGCGCGAACGGCGTCGAGAACCGGATCAGCCCGACCCCGGCCAGCACCGCGATCGCCGCACCGGCGACCATCACTGCCTCGGCTGCGAGCCTCATGGCGTGGTCCCGTCGTTCGTGTCGCCCGCGTCGCGTTCCAAGAACCGGCTGGCCGCGAAGGTGCCCGCCAGCCCGACCAAGGCGATCACGGTGATGATAGCGAGGAGGGTGTGGCTGTTGCGGTTGGTTGCGTCGATGACGATGCCGCCGGCGAGCGAGACCAAGGCAACCTCCAGCGCGATCACCCGGTCGGCCAGGCTCGGGCCGCGCAGAATCCGGTAGACCGCGCAGATTCCGGCGGCCATGAAGCCGGCGGCGGCCAATGTCGTCACGGCGCGTCCGTGGGTCTGGGGGTCGCGGGAGCACTGTCGCCGCCGTCGCCGCGGTCTTGTGGCGGTCGGTCCGCCGTCACGGCGCCCAGCGGGCTGGAGGTCGGCAGGGCTTCACATGCCAGAGCGGCGAGCTGTCGGGCGTGGGCCGCCGTCTCTGCGCTCAGGCGACCGTGGAGCAGATGGATGTAGTAACGGCCCGAGGATCGGTCGACGTCGACGACTGCTGTGCCGGGACTCAGGGTGATCGACGCCGAGAGCATCAGTATGTGCTCGCTGCCGGTGGCCGGCAGGTCGACGGCGAGTATCACCTCCTCCGTTCCGTCGTTGGGTGTGACGATCTCGACCGCCACGTTGATCGTCGAGCGGACGAGGTCGATCAAAACCAGCCAGGCGAACCGCAGCAGTGGCCGGAAGCGGATCACATGCCGGGCTGTCGGTCCCCGGTCGGTTGCCAGCACTACCGTTGCGAGGGCCAGGCCGGAGGCCAGGTTGGCGATCGACACCGACCCCCACAGGCCGCACCAGACTGCCACCAGTCCGGCGGTGGTCACTGCCCGCCGCGGCGTTCCAGGATACCGCCGGCCGCTCACGGCCGGACCTCCGCGATGTAGCCGGCCGGGTTGCGCAGGTTCTCGGCCGCCTCCGTCGAGAGGTCGAGCAGCGTCCCTGCGAACAGCGACACCGTCAACGTGCCCGTCACGGCCAGTGCTGTGGCGGCGTGCATCGTGTGCCTGCCGCGGCGCGGCGCGGGGCTGGGGAGGGGCCCGTCGGCGCGCCGACCCCAGAAAACCTGGTTCCAGATCTTTGCCATCGACAGCAGGGTCAAGCCGCCGGCCGCGAGCGCGGCCACCACCACCACCGTGGTCCCTCCCCGGTCGACGGCGGCCGAGATCACCGCCAGTTTCGCGACGAAGCCGGAGAAGGGCGGGATCCCGGCCAGGCTCAGAGCCGGGATCGCGAACATCACCGCGACCAGCGGCTCACGGCTGGCGAGGCCGCCGGAACGGTCCAACGAGCTCGACCCTTCGTGGTTCTCGATCAGGCCGCCCACCAGGAACAGGACGGCCTTGACCGGCATGTGGTGGATCAGGAACAGGATGGCTCCGGCTGTGCCCGCCACGGTGAAGAGGCTGAGGCCCATGAACATGTATCCGATCTGGCTGATGACATGGAACGACAGGATGCGCTTGACGTCCGACTGTGCCAGGGCCCCCAGGACGCCGACCACCATGGTGAGGGCGGCCACCAGGAGCATGATCGGCCCCAGGTCCTCCATGCCCATCAGGTTGTGGAACCGGATCATCGAATAGATCCCGACCTTGGTGAGCAGGCCGGCGAACACGGCGGTGATGGTGGTGGGCGCGGTGGGATAGGAGTCCGGCAGCCAGCTGAAAAGCGGGAACACCGCGGCCTTGGTCCCGAAGACCACCAGGAACCAGCCGCCGATGCCGAGCCTGACCCCGTCGGCGAGCTGCGGTATGCGCTCGGCCAGCAGCGCCATGTTCACCGTGCCGGTGGCCGTGTACACGAAGGCCACGCCGAACAGGAACAGCGTCGAGGCCAGCAGGTTCATCACCACATAGGTCATGCCCGCCCGGACCTGGCTCCGGTTGCCTTGGTGGGTCAGCAGCACGTAGCTGGAGACCAGGATCAGCTCGAAGGCTACGAACAGGGTGAACAGGTCGCCGGTGAGGAAGGCGAGGGACACCCCGGAGGTGAGCACGCACAGCAGCGGCCCGCTCAGCTGGGGGTTCGCCGCCCACACCGTGCGGCGCTGGCCTATGGCGAAGATCTCCACTACGAAGATGATCGTCAGCGCTACCGGGAGGATGAGGGCGGCAAAGAGGTCGGCCACCAGAACGATGCCGAGTTCCGGTGCCCAGCCGCCGACCCTGACGGTGTGGGCTCCGTCGCGGGACACGGCCACCAGCATGATGTGCGAGGCGGTCGCGGCCGAGCCCAGGCCGGCGAGGACGGCGATGTCGCGCCCCAGGGGGCGGCCGCGCACGGCCAGGCTGCAGGCCGCGGCGACCAGCGGGGCCACGATCGTGACGGAGATCAGACTGGTCATGTCGTCTCCGGGTTCTGCTGCCCGGTCGGGACGCCCTCAATGGCCGCGACCCGGCGGTCCTCGAGGTCGTCCTCCACCAGGTCGTCACCCGAGAGGGTGCGCTGGCGGCTGGCCAGTGCCAGCAGGAACAGCGTCAGCCCGAACGAGATCACGATGGCGGTCAGCGTCAGGGCCTGCGGCAGCGGGTTGGACATGTCCTGCGGTGCCGTCCCGTCCGCGATGGGCGGGTCGCCGGCCGGACCTCCCGCCGCGATCAACGCGAGCACGGTCGCGTGCCCCAGCAATGAGTAGCCGAGCACGATCCGGCTCAGCGACCGCCCTGTCAGCAAGTACAGTCCGACCGTGGTGAGGCCGCCTACAGCCAGCAAGAGCGCGGCGTTCACTCTGGTTCCCCCGGGTCTGCGCCGACCGTGGTGAGGCTGCCTACAGCCAGCAAGAGCGCGGCGTTCACTCTGGTTCCCCCGGGTCTGCGCCGACCGTGGTGAGGCTGCCTACAGCCAGCGGGCGCGCGGTGTTCATTCTGGTTCCCCCGGGTCTGCGCTGACCGTGGTGAGGCTGCCTACAGCCAGCAAGAGCGCGGCGTTCATTCTGGTTCCCCCGGGTCTGCGCTGACGGTGGTGAGGCTGCCTACAGCCAGCGGGCGCGCGGTGTTCATTCTGGTTCCCCCGGGTCTGCGCTGACGGTGGTGAGGCTGCCTACAGCCAGCGGGCGCGCGGTGTTCATTCTGGTTCCCCCGGGTCTGCGCTGACGGTGGTGAGGCTGCCTACAGCCAGCGGGCGCGCGGTGTTCATTCTGGTTCCCCCGGGTCTGCGCTGACCGGCGGGTCGGCAGCGAACTCGGCCGCGCCCAGCCCGTCGAGCGCCGCGATGACGGTGCCTACGACGATGGCCGCGACGCCGAGGTCGAACGGCAGGGCGGACCCGGTCTTGACCTTGCCGAGCAGCGGCACCTCCGCCGACAGCACTTGCTGGTCGAGCAGCGGGTCGCCCCACAGCAGCGGCATCAGCGCGACGCCGGCGACCACGAACACGCCGGCGGCCACCAGGGTGATGCCATAGGTTGGCCGGTGGAACCCGGCGATGGTCCGGAGCGCGAGCACCGCCCCGAACACCAGCCCGGCCGCGAACCCGCCGCCGGGGTTGTTGTGGCCCGCGAACAGCAGATAGCAGCCGACGACGGTGGCGAACGGGCTTGCCGCCCGGATGCCGAGCCGGATCATGGGCACCGACCCGTCGGGCGCGGCGCCGTTCTGGGACGTGCATGCTCTCATCGGCGCCTTGGAGCGGATCATGGGCGCCGACCCGTCGAGCGCGGCGCCGAGCCCCCGCGGGCCGAGCCCCCGCGGGCCGAGCCCCCGCGGGCCGAGTCCCCGCGGGCCGAGTCCCCGCGGGCCGAGTCCCCGCGGGCCGAGTCCCCGCGGGCCGAGTCCCCGCGGGCCGAGTCCCCGCGGGCCGAGTCCCCGCGGGCCGAGTCCCCGCGGGCCGAGTCCCCGCGGGCCGAGCGCGCAGACCGCGGCCGGTGGACGAGGTTGCGAGACGCACAGCGGGACCCCAGGCCCGAGCGGCCCGCGAGCGACACGCACAGAAGCGGGAGGAACGGCCCGAGCGGCCCGTGGGCGACACGGACGGGAGCGGGGACGGCGCCGCTGCGACGCGACCGGCTCATCGTCTCAGCGCTCGCTCGCTCCCAGTGGCGGCGGGCGTCCGGGCGAGGGCCTGGACGCCTATGGCCACAGTGGCCAGGACTAGGACCTCGCCCAGGGTGTCGAGGCCACGGATGTCGGTGAGGATGACGTTCACGATGTTGCGGCCGCCGCCCTCGCCGGCGGAGGCTGTCGCCAGATCGGCCAGTGGGGGCGTCCCGACCGGGTCGCCGGATGCGGCCGCGATCCCGATCACCACCGCGGCCCCGCCGAGTCCGGCGACCGCCATGCGCACTGCCCGCCATCGCAGTCCCGTCATCGGGAAGCTTCGGGAGAGGCGGCCGAAGGCGAGCACGAAGCCGACCACGACGACCGCCTCGACCAGCAGCTGGGTCAGGGCCAGGTCGGCGGCGCCGTGGACCGCGAAGACGGCGGCGACGGCGATACCGGCCGCACCTAGCCCCAGTCCGGCGCCGAGGCGGGTGCCGACGAAGGTCAGAGCGACGGCAGCACCGACGACGGTGGCGACCAGCACTCCCTGCAGCGGGGTGTCCCACGCGACCAGGTGGTCGAGGCTGATGTCGGCCAGGAACGGGGTGGCGGCAAGCGCGGCGACCGAGGCCATGGTCACCAGGTACACGGGCAGCGAACCGTGCTGGACCCGGGCGCAGGTCGCCCGTCCGATGGCGGTGATCGCGTCGATGGTGGCGTCGGTCCGGCGCGCCGCGTGGTCCGCGGGCGCCTGTCCTGGTAGCCGGGCTATGGCCAGGCCGGCGATCGACCCGACTGCCAGAACCGCGGCAGAGATCCCCAGGGCCGGCGCCAGGCCGGGCCAGCGGTGGAGGTGCCCGACCGCGGCGCCGCCGCTCAGCCGGGCCGCGGCCGGTCCCAGGACGGCGTCGATCCGGCCCAGCACGGCGAAGGCCGCGAACCCGGCCGCCGCGAGGACCGCGGGCGGCACGCTCAGTCCCGCATGACCGCGTGACAGCGGGGTGGCGGGGCCGGGCCCGAAGACCGCGACCAGGAACCGGGACGTGTATGCCACGGTCAGCACGGAGCCGCCGATCACCCCGAAGCCGACGATCCACGCCTCCGGGCCGTCGAGGTCGAGCACGGCGCCGATGGCGGTCTCCTTGGCGACGAATCCGAACAGGGGCGGGGCGCCGGCCATGGACAGCCCCGCGAGCACGGCCGTCGCGCAAGCGACCGGCATGGATCGGGCCAGACCCCCCAGTTCGTCGATTCGGCGGGTTCCCGCCCGCATGTCGACCTCCCCGACGACAAGGAACAGCGCACCCTTGAACAGGGCGTGGGCGACGAGCAGCGAGACCGCCGCCAGCACGGCAGCGGGGGTGCCGACGCTGAAGAGCGTGATGAGCATGCCCAGTTGCGAGACAGTGCCCCATGCCAGTATCAGCTTGGCGTCTCGATGGCGTAGAGCTCCGAGCGCTCCCCACACGACGGAGGCGACCCCGAAGGCGATTCCGCATCCCCTCCATGCGGCGATCCCGCCGAGGGCGGGACCTGCTGCCGCGACGAGCACCACGCCCGCCTTCACCATCGTGGCTGCGTGGAGGTAGGCGCTGACGGGGGTGGGAGCGACCATCGCGCCGGGCAGCCACGCGTGGAAGGGGACCTGGGCCGACTTGGTGGCCGCCGCGACCATCACCAGCACTGCGCCGACGGTGGCCGCGGTCCCTTCGGCAGGGCCCATCTCGCTGATCAGCGTGGCGCCCGCCGCGTCGGTCACGAGCAGCAGGCCGGCCAGCAGGGCAAGACCGCCCCCGGCGGTCACTGCCAAGGCGCGGCGGGCCGCGACCAGAACCTCAGCGTCGGTGTTTTTGTGGCCGACGAGGAGGAACGAAGTCACCGACGTCAGCTCCCAGAACACGAACAGCGTCCAGACCGAGTCCGCCCAGACCAGGCCCAGCATCGCGGTCGAGAAGGCCAGCAGGGTCGTCGCGAATCTGCCGGTGTGAGCCGCGTCCGGCCCGAAGTAACCGAAGGCGTACACGAAGACGAGGACGCCGATCCCCGACACGATCAGGGTCATGACTGTCGCGAAGGCGTCGACGCGGAACGTCATCGCCAGATCGAGTCCGCTCACCCAGGCCAGGCCGGCCGTCGCGGGCTGGCCGTCCCCGAGGCGGGCCGCGCCCCACAGAGCGCTGCACGCGGGCGGGACCGCTCCCACCGGCAGGCTGCGACGGCCCAGCCGGCGGCCGGTGCAGGCCAAGAGCCCGCACACCGCGACATGCAGGACTAGGAGGCCGAAGATCAAGGACGCGCCTCAGTCGCGAGCATGAGACATCTTAGAGGTCGAGCGAATAGGCGGGAGCGACGCGGCCCATGCGGGCGAGGCCGTGGCCTGAGCGGCTCTCAGGTCGCAGCGAACAAGAGCGGGATCGAACCGCTGCGACACCAGACGCACCGACCTCGCGGCTCTCAGGTCGCAGCGAACAAGAGCGGGATCGAACCGCTGCGACACCAGACGCACCGACCTCGCGGCTCTCAGGTCGCAGCGAACAAGAGCGGGATCGAACCGCTGCGACACCAGACGCACCGACCTCGCGGCTCTCAGGTCGCAGCGAACAAGAGCGGGATCGAACCGCTGCGACACCAGACGCACCGACCTCGCGGCTCTCAGGTCGCAGCGAACAAGAGCGGGATCGAACCGCTGCGACACGACGGGCTCACTCCTGCCCGCGCTAGCTGTTTTGTGCCGGTCGGGGGCGAACCAGTAGCCTGCAGGCGCCCCGAGGACGGTGGCGTCCCTGGGGCGGTGGTGCAGGACAGGTTCGGCGCGGCTGCAATGGATGGAACGATGGCGTCAGATTCGGGAGACCGCGCACCCGCGCTGGAACCGTCCCCTGCGCCGGATATCGGCGATGACCGCCGGCTGGCCCGTCGGATCGCCTTGCCGATGCTTCGCTTCTTCCATTTCCAGGCGGGGGGCGGCATCGCCATGCTCGCGGCCACCGCGGTGGCGCTGGTCTGGGCCAATTCGCCCTGGCAGGACTCCTATCACACCTTGCTGGACAGCCATACCCGCTTGGAGTTCGGCGATCTGCTGGTGCTCGACGAGCCGCTGGAGGAGTGGGTCAACGACGCGTTGATGGTGGTGTTCTTCTTCGTTGTCGGCCTCGAGATCAAGCGCGAACTGGTCGTGGGCGAGTTGCGGCGTCCGGGCGCAGTGGCGCTGCCGTTGATCGCGGCGGTGGGCGGCATGACTGTGCCCGCCGTGCTCTACGCCGCGTTCAACGCCGGCGGGGCTGCCTCGGCCGGCTGGGGAATCCCGATGGCGACCGACATCGCCTTCGCGCTGGGCGTGGTTGCGCTGCTGGGACGCCATGTGCCCAGCTCGCTGAAGGTCTTCCTGCTCACCTTGGCGATCGTCGACGACATCGGGGCGATCCTCGTCATAGCCGTCTTCTACACGGATGAGATCTCGCTCGGCTGGCTGGCTCTGTCGGGCGGCATCGTGCTCCTGCTGGTTGTGATGCGCTTGATGCGGGTCTGGTACACTCCAGTGTATCTCGTGGTCGGGGCGGCGTTCTGGCTGACGCTCTTCGAGTCGGGGGTCCACGCCACCATCGCCGGGGTAATCATGGGCATGTTCGCGCCGGCGCGCCCCCTGGTCGGCCCGGCGAGGTCCAGCCTGTGGATGCAGCGGTCGTTCTCGGACGGCGCCGTCAGTGTGAGGCTGGCCCGACAGGTCGTCTTCGAGGTCCGCGAGCGGGTGTCGGTGGCCGACCGGCTGGCCGACCTCCTCCATCCTTGGACGAGCTTCTTCATCATTCCCGTCTTCGCGCTGACCAACGCGGGCGTCGAGCTGTCCGCGGGCTCGCTGGGCGACGCGGTGCGGTCACCGGTCACCGTCGGTGTCGTGGTGGGCTTGGTGGTCGGCAAGCTGGCGGGTGTCACCGCGTTCTCGTGGCTGGCTGTGCGCACGGGCCTCTGCGAGCTGCCGCGGGGGGCCACCTGGACCCAGATGCTCGGTATCGGCGCGGTGGCCGGCATCGGCTTCACGGTGTCGCTGTTCATCACCAACCTGGCTTTCGAGCAGCAAGCGCTCACCGACCAGGCGAAGATCGGCATCCTCGTGGCGTCGACCGTCGCGGCGCTGGCCGGCGCCACTGTCCTCCGCTTTTCTCGATCAGCCGCCCCGACCTCATAGACGCCCTGACGACCCAGCACGGCCGGCGAGGCGCGGGAGAAGACAGGTGGATCGCCGTCAGCCTGCCCGATCAGCAAGCTCTCCGAGCCGCCCTCGCTATCTCCGTAGAGAGTTGTCATTCGCCTTGCTACGACTGGTTCAGCCGGAGTCCCGGCGGGCCTGAGTCGATCATCTCGTCATGGACTCGACGGCCGTTAAGCAGGAGTTTTCGGCTTCGGAAACACCGCATCCAGCGCCACTCCCAGTGCCTCTCGCAGCACCGTCCAGTCTCTGCCCGGGTCGTTGAGCATTTCGAGCACGTTTCTGAGAACGGGGTCACCCGAGAGTAACTGCTCCGCCTCGACGAGTAGCGCCGCTGCACAGATGCACGCGTCGAGAACGTCCATCAATACCTGTGACCAAACCTCCCGTGCCGCTTCCCAAATGTCACCGGCGGTGACATCGAGTCCTCTGGACGGATCCTCCACATCGATCACATCGATGCCGTAGTCCGAACTCAGCGAGTCGCGAAATGTGCTGCATTTATCGTTTGCGAGGAACGAAGTCTCGGTATTCGAAGTAGGGGCGCTCGCCGGTCTCGACGATGAGCCGCGCTAGCTTGTGCAGTATCTCCTCGTCCGTCGCGAGGTCCTGCTCCTTCAGGGATTCCCTCAGCGTCCAGACGGCGTTGTCTCGGCTCTTCCGGTTGCCGAGAGTGGCGAGCCACTGCCGGAACTCGAGCGAGATGAGGCGCTGCTGGGCCTCCGCGCTGCTCGGATAGAGCAACTCCCAGAGGGCCTTCGCCACCTCATAGCGTCCAACTTGGCGCATCAGACGGTTGGCGAGGTCGTAGAACGCGACACCGGGATTCTCGAAGAAATACGGCTTGACGCGGTACTCGGGAAGAACCTTGGCCTGAATCCAGTTGAGAATGAATGTCTTGCCGGTGCCGTACCCGCCTTCGATGACGAGTGCTCTGTCGCCCTCGGAATCGGCAAGCTCGCGAATGTGCCCGCTCAACTCGGCCTCCCACCGATCTGGCAGCGAGAGATCGGTCAGGAAGCCGGTGCCGGTCGTGGCCGGCGGGAATGGATTGCGGACAAGGCCGAGACGTTGAAGGTGGTCGTCGGTGTCGGTCATGGCTGCATCACCCTGTTCTGTACGCGTTGACGAAGATCCCGATGTATGCGGATGTGGGACAAGTAGGCGCCACTGCTTGACTTCAGATACCTCTTGAGAGTCAGATCGTGCTGACTCTCGGGCAGACCCGCAGTAATGAAGCCCGCGCGTGTGGGCACTCCTGCGACGAGGTCGGGGTGGGCCGTGAGCCATCCCTTGAGCACGCCCTTGGCCTGCTCGATCGAGACACGGTGTTCGATGCCGGCCGTCAGAGCGAAGTCAGGGATCCGCACCGTCGCCCAGTCGTCAGAAAAACGGAGGTCCGCGAACATTCTGACAGCCAAGTCCTGGTCGGTGAGCGGCGCGTCGATGTGCTTGGGGTAGGTGGCATAGGTTCCGTCCGGCTTGTATGCAACGTCCAAGAATCCCAGCTGATTCGCGCACCACGACCTGAGTCCGAAGTGGATGGCCTGCACTGCTTCTGCACCGTCGAACACGGTCCAGTCGCTAGCCTCGACAGCACGGATCGCCACGCGCTTGGAGCGGTTGCGGCCGCGGTGCTGGCCCGCACCGCCTCTCGCACCGGCCTCCAGCGCGATGTGCGACTGCACGGCGACCTCGACGGCGTGTCCTAGTTCGACGAACGTCGCAACGTCGGCGACGGGCTCACGCGCTGGCAGGAAGTGCGAGAAGAACACTTGGTGACAGTCCTGGTTGCGAAGCGCCGAGTTTGCGAAGGCCTCCTTCTCTGCGGGCTGCAAGGGCTCCCCGATCCTCGTCGGCGCGTTGAGCGCTCTGATCTCGGGGTTCCGGCGGCTCAGCGCGAAGCGAGTTTCCTGCTTCTCGATGAGGCCCAGCCGCTCGAGGGTTCGGCGGTGGTGGTAGTGAATGCTCCGCGCGTACGGTCGGCCGTCGCGCCGCAGCAGGACGCCCGCCTCCGTGGCCAGCTTCTCGAGCTCACTTGCGCCGAGACCTTGTGGGTGCTCGCCGATCAGGATCAGGAGATCTCTCAGCGCCCGGAAGTCGAGCCAGCGCATCCACAGGCTCACGGGCTTGCCGCCTTCGACAACAGGACCACGGACTCCCGAGAGGCCTGACGGCCGTAGCGCCCCATCTGCTGAGCGGCGTTTCCTCGCTCTCGCATCACCCAGGCAGTCTCGAAGTCCAAGCCCGCGGCACTGGCCAATTCGACGGTTATCTCATCGACTGGGACCATGACGCCCCCATGCCTGACGTTACCGACGACATACGCGGCGCGTCCGCCCGACCGCAGTATGCGCGCCGCCTCGACGAGCGACAGGTAGAGGTCCTCAAAATAGCCTTGCAGGAACCGCATCACGCGGTTCTCGGTGGTGCTGGGCAGCGCCCGGAGAGCTTCGGAGAGCGGCGCGGGCGGCTTGTATGCCTCAAGGCGGCGCGCCAGCCCCCGTGGCGGCTTGGCTTCCACATGCGATCGGATGGATCGGTGCCGCAGCCGCGTGACGGCCGGCTCGGCCTCGCCCAGCAGCAGCAACTCGATATGGAACACGCGCGAGTAGTCGTGGCGGTTCGCATACGGAGGGGACGTGATGAGGCCGTCGATGCACGCGGAGCCGATCGGCAGGCGCCGGGCGTCGGCGCGTCTCACCATCGCCTCGCGCTCGCTCCTTGGCCAGTTGAGAGCCTGGACATCGGCCATCATGCGAGATGCGGTGGCCGTGAATGCGTCCCGGATCTCGGTGCTGCGGTCGGGCCACTCCCGCCAACGGAACCAGCCGCCGTCGGGTACGGCCCGGCTGAACTCTCCGATGGCAGACAGGAACGCCACCATGAAGAAAGGCCGCGCCGCCCGCAGCGAGCGGATCGGCAGGAGAAGGGTGAACATCTCGCTCAGCTCTGCTTCCGTGAACGCTCGCGAGAGCCGGTGGGGAACCCGGGGCGCTTCCGCTGATGCGGCGGCGAGAATCCTCTGGAAGGCCCGCCGGAGCGACGATTCGTCGTAGGATGCGACCTTCGCGGCGCTCGCTGTGACCGCCAGCGGGGAGAGATCGAAGCCCAAGGCGGTCAGGCCGCGCTCGCGCGCGGCCAGCAGGGTCGTTCCCGATCCCGAAAAGTTGTCAGCCACGGCGCCGTGGGGCGGCAAGTCCCAATGATCGAGGATCGCGTCGACCAGGCGGTACGAGTAGCTGTGCGGGAAATAGAACCACCGATGCCTGGGAGCGGTCGCCAGGTCGCGCGATGTGGCAGCCGCCGCCAAGTCCTGTCGGCGGCTGAACCCCTGAAGGGTCGCCGAAGTCCCCGCGACTGCGCTCACTTGCGAACCTCAATGGCAATCATCGTCATATCAGGAAAGTGTAGACTGCTGATGCGACAAAGCGGTCCCCGTCTCACGGCTGAGACCAACGGCAGCAGCTGGTAGTCCTCGATGTCGATCCCGGCCCGGAACGGCGACTGGAACGCCTGCGGATCAGCCGACGCGATCGCACCCCACCGCACCGCATCCAAGAACCCCGCGAACACCTCCGGGGCATCGAGGCCCCCACCCGGGTCCGGCAGCTCGGACTGAGGACGGATCTCGGTGCCCGGCTCGGTCTCCCAGAACACGCTCAACGGCGCCGGGCTGCCCTTGTCATCGATCGGGACCAGAGTCACGAGATGATGGCGCGTCCAGCCGTTGGAGCTCATCGGGTCCACCGGACGCGACGACTGCCGCACCGACTCCACAACCCAGTACCGGTCCCGCACCCGCACAAGGTTCCCCTGCTCAGGAACAGCGACCGCCCGCTGAGATTCGATGGCGGTCACGTCACGCATCTCCGCGCGCAGGCGCTGCGCGGGCTAACCAACCGCTCCGAGCCGTCGTCGGTGCTCAGTAGCGCCAGTCTGCAGATCAGCCGCAAGGTTGGCGCATCTTCCAAATGTTCGGAGCCTGGCGGGTGTCGGATGCTCGACACAGTACAGGCACTTGATTCGGTGCCCCGAACTCCCTGGCCTCACAGCGCACCTCGCGCCGTGATTCCCGCATCCCCCGTCGATGGTGCCCCACAGCGCTCGACAGCTTCCGCAATCCCGGCAAGACCTTGCTTATCCTGTCCGAGTCCCCAACAGTTGACGGGCGCCCGCCCGTCGGATCGGTTCGATCTCCATGGCCAACGCCCTAGTAATCGTCGAGTCACCCGCCAAGGCGAAGACGATCTCCGGCTATCTGGGTGCCGGCTACGTGGTGGAGTCGTCCATCGGCCACATCCGCGATCTGCCCAGCCGGGCCGCCGAGGTTCCCAAGGCCTACAAGTCGGAGCCTTGGGCCCGCCTGGGGATCGACGTCGACAACGAGTTCAAGCCGCTGTACGTGGTCAACAGCGACAAGCGGCAGCAGGTCCGCAAGCTCAGGGACCTCCTGGCCGAAGCGGATGAGCTCTATCTGGCCACCGATGAGGACCGGGAGGGCGAGGCCATCGCCTGGCACCTGATGGAGGTTCTCAATCCGCGTGTGCCGGTGAAGCGCATGGTCTTCCACGAGATCACCCGGGCCGCGATCTCCGCCGCGGTCGACGCGCCCCGGGAATTGGATCGCCGCCTGGTGGACGCCCAGGAGGCCCGCCGGATGCTCGACCGGCTCTACGGCTACGAGGTGTCGCCGGTGCTGTGGAAGAAGGTCATGCCGCAGCTGTCGGCCGGGCGGGTGCAGAGCGTGGCGGTGCGCATCGTGGTAGAGCGCGAGCGGGAGCGGATGGACTTCGTCAGCGCCGGCTTCTGGCGGCTCACTGGCACGTTCGTCCCCGCGGATCCTGCCGGCGGCAACGGCAACGGGCCGGAGTTCATCGCCGATCTCGTCCAGCTCGACGGCTCCCGTATCGCCACGGCCCGCGACTTCGGCCCCGACGGCCAACCGACCCGGGGCGATGTAACCGTGCTCGATGAGGCGGCGGCCACGTCGCTGGCCTCGGACCTCCAGGACGCGGCCTTCGCGGTTCGGGCCCGCACCTCCAAGCCCTACCGGCGGCGCCCGGCCCCGCCCTTCATCACGTCGACCTTGCAGCAGGAGGCGGCCCGGAAGTTGGGCATGACCTCCGCGGCGGCCATGCGCACCGCTCAGTCGCTGTACGAGAAGGGCTACATCACCTACATGCGCACCGACAGCACCTCGCTGTCGGCGGGCGCGGTGGCTGCAGCCCGCTCCGAGGTGCAGAGGCGTTACGGCCCGGGAGTGCTGCCGCCGAAACCGAGGTCGTACGCCAGCAAGGTGAAGAACGCCCAGGAGGCCCACGAGGCCATCCGGCCCGCGGGCGACGCCTTCGCCGACCCCGCCGCGGTGGCCGGTCAACTGCCCCCGCCCGAGGCCCGGCTCTACGAGTTGGTGTGGAAGCGGACGCTGGCCAGCCAGATGACCGACTGCACCGGCGAGACGGTGCAGCTGCGTGTCGGCGCCAGCAGCGCCTCGGGCCGTGACGCCGTGTTCGCGGCCAGCGGCACGGTGATAACCCATCCGGGCTTCCGCGAGGTGTACACCGAGGGGACCGACGCCGGGGAGGCGAGCGAGACCGACACCGAGCTCCGCCTGCCGCCGCTGAACGAGGGAGACGGCGTGGACTGCCGAGCCATGGAGGCGTCCGGGCACCACACCCAGCCTCCGGCCCGCTACACCGAGGCCTCGCTGGTGCGGCGCCTGGAGCAGCTGGGCGTGGGTCGGCCCTCGACCTACTCGTCGATCATGGGAACCATCGTCGACCGGGGCTACGTGCGGAAGAAGGGCTCGGCGCTGGTGCCGTCGTTCACCGCCTTCTCGGTGGTCAACCTGCTGGAGCGCCACTTCCCGAAGCTGGTCGACTATGCGTTCACCGCTGAGATGGAGGACGACCTCGACCGGATCGCGGCGGGAGCGGAGGAGCAGGTTCCGTGGCTGCGCCGGTTCTATTTCGGCGGAGACGACGACCCCGGCCTGAAGGAGAAGGTGTCCAGCCGCCTCAGCGACATCGACGCCCGGCTGGTGAACTCGATCCCGCTGGGCGTCGATGCCGACGGCGTCGAGATCGTGGTTCGCGTGGGGCGCTACGGCCCGAGCGTGCAGAGGGGCGACGACTCGGCCTCCGTGCCCGACGGCACCGCTCCCGACGAGCTCACCGTCGAGCGGGCGGTGGAGCTGCTGGCCGCCGGACGCGACGAGCGGGTTCTCGGCACCGATCCCGCAACCGGGCTGACCGTGGTCGCCAAGTCGGGCCGCTACGGGCCCTACGTGCAGCTCGGTCTGGCCGAGGAGGTCCCCGACAAGCCGAAGTTCGCGTCGCTGTTCAAGACCATGACGCTGGAGACGGTCACCTTGGAGCAGGCTGTGCAGCTGCTGTCGCTGCCCCGCTCGGTCGGCGCGGATCCCGCCGACGGGGCGGAGATCACCGTGCAGAACGGCCGCTACGGGCCGTTCGTGCGCAAAGGCTCCGACAGTCGCAGCCTGTCCGGCGAGGACCAGCTGTTCACGGTCACCCTCGAGGAGTGTCTCGAGCTGCTGGCCCAGCCGAAGAGCCGGGGCCGGGCGGCCGCGGCCGAGCCGCTGCGGGAACTGGGGGAGGACCCCGACACCGGCCGGGCCGTTGTGTTGAAGGACGGCCGCTACGGCCACTACGTCACCGACGGCGAGACCAACGCCTCACTGCGGTCCGGCGACACCGTCGAGAGCGTCACGCTGGAGCGTGCCTGCGAACTGCTCGCGGAGAGGCGGGCGAAGGGTCCGGCCAAGAAGAGGCGCCCCGCCCGCCGCAAGACGGCCCGCAAGCGCAGCTAGTGGTGTGTCGCCAAAATGACTAGGGCAGCGCGAAAGGCCCATGCCAGATCGAAGCCGCTCCAGGGTACCCCGATCAATTCCGAGACGGACCACTAGTGTCCCGAGTGGCTAGTTCCTCGCGGTTGTGTCGTTGCGGTGGTCGGCGACGCTGGCGGCACGCCGGTCGGTGAACAGCGGCCGGCTGGCGAGCACTCTCATGTCACCGTCTCGCGCTCCCTGACCGTTCTCGATGTAGTTGACCGCCTATGAGACGCACAACTACATCAAGAACGGCCGGGCCCCCCACAGGCGTCGCAGACCCCGCGGCTGGACCGCCAATTGGATCGACAACCGCAATGAGCATCCGCACCCCTCCGTGTGGCGCATGACCGCCGACGAGATCCTCGAGACCATCGCAGCATATCTGCAACGCATTCCCCACTCGGGACACTAGCGCATTGTTGTCTGTGGTTCAGGCGATTGCGAAGAGCCGGTTTCCGGCGGGGGGTCGGTGGTGTCCCTTCGGCGGCGCCGGCGGCGGGTCGGGTGCGTGTGCTGGTCCGTGGCGGGTCTGTTCGGGTGGGTGCAGGGTGTGGTTGCCGTCGGGGTTTTTGCGGATGCGCCAGTTGTGGTGGTGGATCTTCTGGTGGCAGTCCCAGCAGACGGGGGTTATGTTGTCGAGTTTGGTGGATCCGCCCTGAGCGACGGGTTTGATGTGGTGGATCTGGCACAGCGCGGGGTGTGCTGCGCAGTGGAAGCATCCGCCGTGGCGGGCCAGCAGGATCTGGCGTTGGGACTCGGTGGCGGTGCGGACCGAGTGTGTCCGCCAGATCGGTTTGCCGTCGCGGTCGTACACTAGGCCGGTCAGTCTGGCGTTGCACGAGAGTTCCTCCAGCACAGCCCGCGGCAGCCGGGTGCCGTCGGGCAGCTCCGCGACGAGCCTGCCAGTGGCACCGTCGACATGGGCGACCACACAGATGTCCGCTATCGGCCGGCCACCACCCCCGCCGCCGCTGTTGCGGGAGCCGCCTGCTCGGCCGCTGGTGTCGTTGCTGCCGGAGCCGCTGTCGTTGTTGTGGGAGCCGCTGTCGTTGTTGTGGGAGCCGCTGTCGTTGTTGTGGGAGCCGCTGTCGTTGTTGTGGGAGCCGCTGTCGTTGTTGTGGGAGCCGCCTGCTCGGCCGCTGGTGTCGTTGTTGCGGGAGCCGCTGTCGTTGTTGCGGTAGTCGTTGTTGTGGGGTTTGTCTGTTGGGGTGTTGGTGGTGGTGAGGGCGTCGAGGGCGTCGGCCATGCACTGGCCGAAGCTGCGGCGGCTGGTTCCGTCGGCGGAGGCTTTCTTGTCGGCGTTGTGCATGCGGGCGGCTTGCGAGCGCAGCCGGTTGGCGACGCGTCTGCCGGTCACGGGGTCGAGCTCGCCGCGGAGATGGACCATCCCGTCGTCGCCGTCCCAGACACGAACACAGCGCCGCGCTCGCGAACGGCGGTGCTGGGACTCTCCGTCGTCGCCGTCGCGGTCGACCGTCCACCGGCGAGCCTCTCGGGCGAACTGCTCGGGACGCATCGACACGGCCTTCGCCAACAGATCCCCGTCGCCGTCGACAGCTCTGGCGCCGGCCGTCTCGGAAGCTTCGGCCAGCCGCCGCGCGTTCGCCGCGGACACCCGCCCCGACTCGACCGCCTCACGCGCCGCGGGCGCCTCCCGCAGCGCCTCGGCCGTCTTTAGGTGGCTGCGGGCCTCGCGTCGCGACAACCCAGCCGAACCCGCCAGCACTTCAGCGCCGCCGTCGCCGTGACGCTCACGGCCCGCCACCGCCGCCGCGGCCGACACCTGCGCAGCCGACAGCGCCGCCATCGCCGACCTCGACACCGCCAGCATCTCACGCAATTCCGAACACGACGCCGCGCCCGCGCCCACCAGCTCCAGCATCTCGGAGGCGGCGGCCTCGGCCCGACGAGCGGCTTCGATCAACATGCACACAGCATCCCACAGGGGTATGACATCCACCCCTCACAGCCCCCATCCTCACGCATTTCTCGATATTCCTCCACGCGAAAACTCCCACCAACCACACGATCCCGCGGATCCAGCGCCGCCGTCGCCGTGACGCTCACGGCCCGCCACCGCCGCCGCGGCCGACACCTGCGCAGCCGACAGCGCCGCCATCGCCGACCTCGACACCGCCAGCATCTCGCGCAATTCCGAACACGACGCCGCGCCCGCGCCCACCAGCTCCAGCATCTCGGAGGCGGCGGCCTCGGCCCGACGAGCGGCTTCGATCAACATGGACACAGCATCCCACAGGGCTATGACATCCACCCCTCACAGCCCCCATCCTCACGCATTTCTCGATATTCCTCCACGCGAAAACTCCCACCATCCATGCGATCCCGCGGATCCAGCGCCGCCGTCGCCGTGACGCTCACGGCCCGCCACCGCCGCCGCGGCCGACACCTGCGCAGCCGACAGCGCCGCCATCGCCGACCTCGACACCGCCAGCATCTCGCGCAACTCCGAACACGACGCCGCGCCCGCGCCCACCAGCTCCAGCATCTCGGAGGCGGCGGCCTCGGCCCGACGAGCGGCTTCGATCAACATGGACACACCCTGCCACAGGGGTGTGACAGTCATGATGTGGGGGTCAGTGGTCGGGGCTCGGATCTGACCCTGGGTGTGACGGGCCTTGTGCCTTTCCGATGATCTGTCGGTTCGGTGTCCCGGCTGCTGGCGCGCACCGACCGGTCGGGCGGACGTGACCTCATAGGAGCCTTGGGAAGACCACCTTGACTGTCCTGTCCGCCGTCCCGGCCGGTGGTGCCGATCCCACTGGCTAGCAAGGAAGGCAGGGCTTCATCATGACCGATCAACTCGTCGGCATCTACGGCGGTGTCGACACGCACAAGGACCAGCACGTGGCCGCGGTCATTGACCACACGGGCCGGATCGTCGAGGTCGGCTCCTTTGGTGCTGATCTGGCGGGGTATCGCAGCCTCGAGGCGTGGATGCGGTCCTTCGGGCCGATCGTCGAGGTCGGTGTGGAGGGCACCAGCTCCTATGGCGTGGGGCTCGCCCGCCATCTGGTGGGCGCCGGTGTCGAGGTGGTGGAGGTGATCCGGCCGAACCGCCAGGTGCGGCGCCGGCGCGGCAAGTCCGACACCGTGGATGCCGAGGCCGCGGCACGCGCCGCGCTCAGCGGCGACGCCACAGCGGTGCCCAAAGGCAACGACGGAACAGTGGAGTCGATCCGGGCGCTGCGGGTCGCGTTGTGCTCGACACGGGCCCACCGCACCCGCATCTCCAACCAGATCGGCGACCTCATCACCACCGCCCCCCAGCAGTTGCGCGCCGGCCTGGAGCCGCTCAGCGCCGCTGTGCGGGTGCGGCGCTGCGCCCGGTTCCGTCCCGGGGACCTCACCGAGCCCGCAGAGGCCACCAAGGCCGCCCTGCGCACCCTGGCCCGCCAGCACCGGGTGCTCGACGCCGACCTCGCCGAGCTGCGCAGCCACCTCGACGAGCTCACCGCGGCCGCCAACCCGGCGCTGCGCGCCGCCAAAGGCATCGGCCCAGACACCGCGGCGATCCTGCTCATCGCCGCCGGCGACAACCCCCAGAGGCTCCAAAGCGAAGCCTCCTTCGCCGCGCTGTGCGGCGCCAGCCCCGTGGAGGCCTCCTCGGGCAAGATCACCCGCCACCGCCTCAACACAGGCGGCAACCGCCAAGCCAACCACGCCCTGTGGCGCATCGCCATGGTCCGGCTCTCCACCGACCCGGCCACCCGCGCCTACGCCCAACGCCGCCACACCGAAGGCAAAACCCGCCGCGAGACCATCCGCTGCCTCAAGCGCTACATCGCCCGCGAGGTCTACCGGCTGCTCACCAACCCCCAACCCGCCACCAACACCACCAACACCACCAACAACATGCGAACACAGCGCCAACAAGCCGGAGCCACCCTCCAACACGCCGCCGACTGCCTCAACACCTGGCCCAGCACCATCTCCAGAATCGAACACGGCAAAACACCCAACCACCACCTCGTGCCCGCCTACCGAAACTGGCTCAACACCCAAACCCCCGCCGCTTGACTTGACACATATAGGAGCATCATCCACCCCCCACAGCCCCCATCCTCACGCATTTCTCGATATTCCTCCACGCGAAAACTCCTACCATCCATGCGATCCCGCGGATCCAGCGCCGCCGTCGCCGTGACGCTCACGGCCCGCCACCGCCGCCGCGGCCGACACCTGCGCAGCCGACAGCGCCGCCATCGCCGACCTCGACACCGCCAGCATCTCGCGCAACTCCGAACACGACGCCGCGCCCGCGCCCACCAGCTCCAGCATCTCGGAGGCGGCGGCCTCGGCCCGACGAGCGGCTTCGATCAACATGGACACAGCATCCCACAGGGCTATGACATCCACCCCCCAC
This sequence comes from Acidimicrobiales bacterium, assembly GCA_965116865.1. GTDB lineage: Bacteria > Actinomycetota > Acidimicrobiia > Acidimicrobiales > Aldehydirespiratoraceae > Aldehydirespirator. The sequence goes on from OZ220727.1 coordinate 3,169,206, forward strand.
AGCCCCCATCCTCACGCATTTCTCGATATTCCTCCACGCGGAACTCCCACCAACCACGCGATCCCGCGGATCTAGCGCCGCCGTCGGTTGTCGTGGTCATCTTCGACGACCTCGTCGAGGCCATCCATGCGGTTCCGCGGATCTAGTGGTCCGTCGCTGAAATGATCGGGGCGTCCGGAGCGCTCCCAAGCAGGGTCTCGGTCCTGCTGCGCTGCCCTAGCCATTTCGACGACACAGCACTAGCGCCGCCGCCGTTGCCGTGTCCGTCGGTTCGGGGCCCCGGGCTGTTGCCGCGCGCCGACCGGTCGGATGGACGTGACCCGCTTCGGGCGCTGCGCGGCCGCGCCGAACTGCTCTGCTGTCATCGACCCGGCGCCGCGCGGATGGATCGCGTTCCGGGGCTCGACCCGCGTTCACATCGGACATCGACCCGGCGCCGCGCGGATGGATCGTCGCGCTGGTGTCGGCCGAGGAGACCGCCACCCAGACAGCGTTCTGCGACGCCTTCGAAGCCGAGGACCTCGTCGGCGCCGTCGAGGGCCGCCCCGGCGCCGGCGAACTTCCCGGCAGCGACGAGATCCCCGTCTTGTCGGCGGTCTCCGACAACGGCGCGCCCGCGACCGTCGACGCCGCCGAGGCGTTCATGGCGCTGTGCTCGACCGTGCAGCACCCCGATCGGCCCGACACTCCCACCGACCAGGTGCCGCAGCGGCGCGTGCAGAGAACGTTGGACGCCCCAACGCCGGGAATGGCCGGTTCCTCGCGTTTGTGTTGCGGCCGGGGTGGTGCCGCTGTCGTCGACGACGGCGGGAGACAGCGAAGGGCGCACAACGCGCACCGTCGGCGGCGGCCGCGTCGAGCGGCGAGAAGCGCGAGACGCTGCAGCAGGGCCGTGTCGGCCGAGGCTGGCTCAGGCGTCGGTGCTGCGGTGCCGGATCGTCGCGGCCGCGGCCGAGGGCCGCGGCAACAACGAGATCGCGGCGGTGTTGGGCTGCCACACGGCGACGGTGAGCAAGTGGCGGCGCCGGTCCGCTGAGCGCCGCCACGACGGGCTGGCCGACGCCCCGCGGCCGGGCCCGCAGCGCGAGATCACCGACGTCGGCGACCGTTAGACGGTTCAGGTGCCGCAGAGCCCCGCGGCCGGGGCCTCCACAGGTGCCGCAGAGCTCCGCGGCCGGGGCCTCCACAGGTGCCGCAGAGCTCCGCGGCCGGGGCCTCCACAGGTGCCGCAGAGCTCCGCGGCCGGGGCCTCCACAGGTGCCGCAGAGCTCCGCGGCCGGGGCCTCCACGGGCGTCGCAGAGCTCCGCGGCCGGGGCCTCCACGGGCGTCGCAGAGCTCCGCGGCCGGGGCCTCCACAGGTGCCGCAGAGCTCCGCGGCCGGGGCTCCCACAGGTGCCGCAGAGCCCCGCGGCTAGACCGACAACCGCAATGCGCACCCGAACCCCTCCGTGTGGCGCAAGACCGCCGACGAGATCCTCGAGACCACGCCAGCATATCTGCAACGCATTCCCCACTCGGGACACTAGTGCTCTGTCCGCAGCCGTTTGCGCGTGTGTTGAGTAAAGCCGCTCTGAGCGACGGTGACCCCGTCGACTTCACGACTAGCGACCGCGACTGCGGGGTCTCGGCACCCACGGCCAAGGCGTACTGCGGATGGGCCTCGTTCAGGGGCCGAGGGCGGTGATGGGAACGACCCGGACCCCGTCAGGACGGGTGTAGCCGTATCCCACCGCAGTGACCACGACCAGCGCCGAGCGCTGCTCGAGGCGGTCATCGTGCAGCTCGGAGGCGACACGCAGCAGCGACCGTGCCCCCGCCTCGACGGCGTCAGGCCCGCCGAGTTTGATCTCGGCGGCCAGCCATCGCCCGTCGGGGCACTCGACGACGGCGTCGGCCTCCCGGCCCGCGGCGTCTCGCAGGTGGAAGACTCGCCCGCCCAGCGGCTGGGCAAGCACCCGCAGATCCCGCACGACCAGAGACTCGAACAACAGACCGAGCGTGGCGGGGTCGGACATGAGGCGACCGGGGTCGGCGCCGAGGGCTGCCGCAGCCAGCGACGGGTCAGCCAGATGCCGCTTGGGCGACTTGCGCAGCGCGGCTCTGGAGCGCAGGCGCACCGACCAGGCCGGCTGCTCCTCGAGCACGAAGAGGCGGCGGAGCGCCTCCAGATAGGCCCGGACGCTGTGTCGGTGCAGCGGCTCAGGCTCCACGTCGGACGCCAGCGTGGCGTTGCTCGCCTCGGTCGCAGTGTTGCGGGCCAAGGAATGCAGGAGCCTGTCCACGCCGCCGGGCCTGTGGGACGCCCGGCCCTCCAGCCTGCCCACATCGGTACGGGAGACCTCCGACAGGTAGCCGCGAAGATTCTGCTGCACCTCCGGCAGCGGCAGGTCGATCTGTCCGGGCCATCCCCCTCTGCACAGCATGGCGGCGATGTCGCGCAATCCGGCGCTGGGGCGCGCCGCGCTGCACGGCGCGCCGTCGAGAAGCCCGGCCAGCGACACTTCACCGGAGGAGTCCCCCGACTCGAACAGCGACATCGGACGCATCCGGATCCGTCGCAGCCGGCCAGCGCCCGTGTGGCGGGTCATATCGTCGGCCGGCTGCGCAGATCCGGCGAGGATGAACAGCCCGCGGCCGCCGCTTGCGTCACAAGCATGGCGGACGTGGTTCCACACCACGGGCAGGATCTGCCACTCGTCCAGCAGTCGCGGCGACGCGCCCTCAAGCAAGGCGGCCGGTTCCACTGCGCCGATCGTGCGAGCGTCGATGTCGGTGTCCAGGCGGACCGCGCTGCGAGCAAATCGCAACCCCGTCCAAGTCTTGCCGCAGGCACGGGGCCCCTCCAGCACGAGCCATCCGGCCGCGTTGAGACCTCTGCGCACCTCGGCGTCCACGACTCGGGGCCGATACCCGGCAGGAGCCATGGTCTCGACACCGCCCTCTATCGGCTCGGTCACGTCCTGCCCTGCCTCCGTCCAGCGCGATCACGCGCGATCACGCACACTTGCATTATACACTTTAGCACATAAATATTATACAATTTATATCAATCCCGACATACAAGATGAAGGAGCGGCCGAATAGAGCGGCCGAATAGAGCGGCCGAATAGAGCGGCCGAATAGGGGTGGACCTCCGGCTGGTGCTCTGTCAGCGGGCGCCGGCCGGCGGCCCTCGCAGGCAACCAGAACGCCCCACGTGGTGGACCTCCGGCTGGTGCTCTGTCAGCGGGCGCCGGCCGCTCGCATGGGCCTCGGGGCCGCCTCGCCTAGCCTCGTTCGTCGTGGACAATGCGGACGACGCTGCGCCCCGCTCCGCGGCCGGCATGCGGCTCGACGAAGCGTTCGAGGCGGTTCGGCCGGCGGGGCGCTTGGAGCGGGTCTTCGGCACTCGGGCCTTCTTCAGGCTCTGGATCGCCCAGGTGGTGTCGGCCACCGGAGACTGGCTCGGGCTGTTGGCCACCATGGCGCTGGCCGACCAGCTGGCCCCCGAGGGGTCCAAGAGCACCGCCATCGCCCTGGTCTTGGCCACCCGGGTAGCGCCCGGCTTCTTCTTGGCCACCGCGGTCGGGGTGGTCGTCGACCGGCTCAACCGCAAGCGGGTGATGGTGGCCTGCGACGTGGGCCGGGCACTGGTGCTGGCGACGCTGCCGTTCGTCGACACCATCGTCGGCCTGGTGGTGGCCAGCATCCTGCTGGAACTGTTGACGATGATGTGGCAGCCCGCCAAGGAGGCGACGGTCCCGGAGCTGGTGCCCCGCGACAAGCTCACCGCTGCCAATTCGCTCAACGTGACCGCGGCATACGGCATGTTCCCGGTGGCGGCCGGCGCGGCCGCGCTGCTGGCCAAGGCGGCCGAGGCGGTGCCGGACGAGGGATGGGCGACGAACCTGCGACTCAACGAGGAGGGGCTGGCCTTCTACGTGGACGCGCTGACGTTCCTCGTGGCGGCCCTGATCATCTGGCGCATCGCCATCCCGGTGCGTTCTCGCAGCGCGCGACAGGCCGACGAGCGAGGCAGCCTCGACCTCGGCGGGGCCGTCCGCGAGCTCCGGGAGGGATGGCGCCTGGTGGGCAGGAACCCCATCGTGCGGTCTGTGAACGTCGGACTGGCCACCGCGGTGATGGGCGCGGGAATGGTGTTCCTGCTGGGTGCTCGCTTCGTCGACGAGGTGATCGTGGGGCGAGTGGCCGACTTCCACGCGGTGCTGTTCTCGCTCGGGGTCGGGATGGCGGCCGGGGTGGGGTCCGCGTCGGCGCTGCAGAACCGCATCAACCGCACTCGCGGGTTCACATCGGCGTTGATCGGCGCGGGCGTGGTGCTGCTCGCGGCCGCGTCGGTGGACCGGCTGTCGCTGATGATCCCGTTGGTGGTGCTGCTCGGGATGTTGGCGGGACCCTCCTATGTGCTCGGCTTCACGCTGCTGCACGAGAACGTGGCCAACGAGATCCGGGGCCGGGTGTTCGCCGCGCTGCTGGTCGTGGTGCGGCTGTGCGTGCTGATCGCGCTGGCGGTCGGCGGTGTGCTGGCCGATTTGCTCGACGGCCTGTCGCAACGTTGGTGGGGTCAGCAGATCACTGTGCTGGGAGCGGTGGTGGAGCTGCCGGGAGTGCGCCTGACGATGTGGATCGCCGGCGTGATCATCATCGTGGCCGGCGCCCTGGCGGCCCTGAGCCTGCGATCCGAGCCTGCGGGCGACGGGCAGCGGGCGGGTGATGAGGAGCCGGCCGGGTGAGCGGGCGCCTCATCGCTGTCGAGGGGGTCGACGCGTCGGGCAAGTCCACCCAGGCCCGACTGTTGGCCGAGTCGCTGGGAGCGGAGCTCACGTTCCAGTTCGGGGCTACCGAGGTGGGCGCGGTGATCCGGCAGGTGCTGCTCGATCCCGGCAACGACGCCATCGGCGACCGCACGGAGGCCCTGCTGATCATCGCGGACAAGGCACAGCACGCTGTCGAGATCGTCGGCCCCGCCCTGCGGGCAGGCCGGGATGTCGTCACCGACCGCTTCACCGCGTCGACGCTCGCCTACCAGGGTTACGGGCGCGGCCTCGACCTGTCGCAGTTGCAGCTGATGATGCGCTTCGCCACCACAGGGATCGAACCCGATCTGAACCTGCTGCTGGACGTGTCCCTCGAGTCGGCGTCAGAGCGGCTGGGGCCGTCGCTCGACCGTTTCGAGGGAACCGGCGGCGGCTTCCTCGAGCGGGTCCGGGCCGGCTACCTGGCCATGGCCTGCGCCGACCCGGCCCGCTGGGCGGTGGTCGACGCCGCCGGTGCGGTGGACGAGGTGGCTGCCCGGGTGCTGGCCGCGGTTCAAGAACGCCTCGACGGCCTGTCGTGACCCTTCTCGACGACGCTGCCGAAACGGTCGCAGCGGATCCCTGGTCGGCGGTGGCGGGCCAGCCGCAGGCGGTGGCCGCGTTGGCCGCGGCGGTGCCGTCGTCGGTCCACGCCTACTTGCTGGTGGGTCCGCGGGGCTCCGGCAAGCGGGTTGCGGCGGCCGCATTCGCCGGCGAGCTGATGGTGGCCGCCGACGGGCATCCGGGCGCCGACCCGCGCCGGGACGGGCGGCATCGCCGGCTGGCCTCCCGTGAGGAGCATCCCGACATCTTCGTGCTCAGTCCGACCGGTGCCAGCCTGCGCCGCGCTGAGGAGGTGTCGCAGCTGATCGTCGAGGCCAGCCGCACGCCGGTGGAGGGCTCCCGCAAGGTGCTCGTCGTCGACCGCTTCCACACCGCGACTCCGGCCGCGGCGGCAGCCCTGCTCAAGCCGGTGGAGGAGCCTGACAGTTCGGTGGTATGGGTCCTGCTGGCCGAGCAGGTGCTGCCCGAGCATGTCACCATCGCGTCGCGCTGCTTCCGCGTCGATTTCGGCCCGGTGCCCGACGACGTGATCGCGGCGGTGCTGGTGTCGGAGGGTCTGGTCGCGTCCGACCGGGCCGACCTGGTGGCGGCTGTCGCGGCGGGCAACCTCCACCGGGCCAGGGTCCTGGCCACCGATGAGCGGGTGGCGGCCCGACGCGAGGCCTGGTGGAACGCGCCTGACGGCCTCGACGGAGCCGGGGCCGCGGTGGCGCTGCTGGTCGCCGAGCTGCGGGCCATGATCGACGAGGCCGGCGAGGCCCTCACCGAGCGCCACAAGGTCGAGACGGCCGCATTGGAGGAGCGTGAGAGGCAGTTCGGTGTCCGTGGCTCGGGCCGGAGCGCGATTGAAGCCCGCCACAAGCGCGAGCATCGCCACTTCCGCACCGACGAGATCCGCTTCGGTCTGGCCACCCTCGCCGCCCGCTACCGCTCCGAGCTCGCGTCGGATTCGCACGATCCGGTGTCCGACCGGAGAGCCATGAGGGCCGTGGACCGCCTGCGAGCCACCGCCGAGACGCTGATCCGCTCCCCGAACGAGGCTCTCGCCCTCCAGGCTCTGTTCCTGGACCTCCCGCCCCCGGGGCCGAGCGGCCCGTGAGCGCAGCGAACAAGAGCGGGAATGACACCGCTGCGACACCACGGACTCTCACCTATTTGCGCTTGCTCTTTTTTGCGCTTGCTCTTTGGGCGAGCGCAGCCACTTTCGCTGAGCGGGTAGCCTGGGCCGGTCCCGACGGCTTGGTCCGCGGGGTGCGCAGGCCCGAATAGCTCAGTTGGCAGAGCGACGCTCTCGTAAAGCGTAGGTCAGGGGTTCGAGTCCCCTTTCGGGCTCCCTCGCTCCGGTGTTCTGAAAGGCTGCCGTGGTCGACCATGCTTTCTCCCATCTACACTGCGGACCCATGAACTGCGGGCCCGTGAACACTGCCGGACCAGCGACCCCGACACGCCCGTGACCTTCGCCGGCGTCGTGTGGCATTTCTGGCTGGCGGTGCCGCTCGCCGTGGCCGGCATCGCCTCGGTGGTGGCCGCCATCGCCGGCTATCTCCAGAAGGTCACCTACAAGCGATACCCGCGGGACTGAGCCCCGCCCGCATGGACACCGCCGCCGAGGCTCCCGGCGATCGAGAGGACGCCGTCCGTCAAGCGATACCCGCGGGACTGGGCCCCGCCCGCATGGACACCGCCGCCGAGGCTCCCGGCGATCGAGAGGACGCCGTCCGTGACGGGGGTCGCGGCAGTGACGGGAACCTCGACGATCCCATCGACTGGGACCTGGCTCGCCGGGTCGCGGTGCGCACCGCCCGGCGCGAGCCCTACACCGCGCCGCGCTGGCGCGACGGCCTGGCCGAGGACTTCGCCGAGTGCACCCAGCGGGCCGAGGGGCTGGTGGCCGAGTTCACCGGCCTGCGGTCGCTGTCGGGACCGGCCCGGGGCAGGGTCACCGACCGGGTCGGTTGGATCGATGCCAACCTGGCCTCCTTCCAGCGTCTGCTGAGACCCCTCGCCGAGAAGCTCGGAACAGGCTCGGACGGGATGCTGGCCCCGATCACCCGGCGGATGGCCGGGGCCGAGCTCGGCGTCATGCTGGGCTGGATGTCCACGCGTGTGCTGGGCCAGTACGACCTGCTGATCATCGAGGACGACAAGCCCGAAGACCAGGACATCGTCTACTACGTGGCCCCCAACGTTCTGTCGCTGGAGAACAAGTACGCGTTCGACCCGGCCGAGTTCCGGCTCTGGCTGGCGCTCCACGAGGTGACCCATCGGGCCCAGTTCACCGGCGTGGACTGGATGCGGCCGCACTTCATCGGCCTGGTCGGGTCGGTGCTCGACTCGGTGGATCCCGACCCGAAGCGGATCGCGGCGGCCGTGCGCCGGGTGGTGGAGGCCCGGCGCCGCGGTGAGGACCCGCTGGCCGCCGGCGGGATCATGGCCCTGTTCGCCTCGGAGGCGCAGGTGGAGACCCTGGATCAGCTCGCCGGGCTCATGAGCCTTCTCGAGGGCCACGGCGACGTGACCATGGATCGGGCCGGCGAGGGCCTGGTCCCTTCCGCTCCCCGGTTCGGGCGGGTGATGCGGAGGCGACGGGAGTCGGCGCGGGGGTTCGCCAAGGTCTTCCAGCGGGTGATCGGCCTCGACGCCAAGATCAAGCAGTACGCCGAGGGCGAACACTTCATCTCATCGGTCGAGGAGGCCGGGGGCACAGCCCTGCTCGACCGTGTGTGGGAGGGTCCCGACAACGTTCCCGGCATCGCCGAGATCCGCAACCCGCGCGACTGGGTGAGTCGCATGAGCCTGACCGAGGCCGCGGCCTGAGCCTGGAGTGGCATGACCGGCGGCCCACCTCGTTCTGTGTGCAGTTTCCCGTCCTGCAACCGGGTTTCTGCACACAGTTCGTCGCCCCGTTCGTCTGTGTGCAGTTTCCCGTCCTGCAACCGGGTTTCTGCACACAGAAAGCTGGTGTGACGGCTGGCAGCGGACGGAAACGGCCGGGAGCGTCGTGAGCGACGCACCGAGCGGCGCCGCCCCGGCAGTGCGCTTCGACGCCCTGCTGACTCGTTGCACCTTCCCGGTGCCCGGTACCGCAGTCGCTTGCGGCCTGTCCGGCGGCCCCGACTCCGGCGCCCTAGTCGCGCTGGCAGCCGCGGCCGGGCTGGAGGCAACCGCCTGGCATGTGGACCACGGCCTGCGTCCCTCGTCGGGTTCCGACGCCGAAGCGGCCCGCGCCATCGCTACCCAGTTGGGCGCCGCCTTCGAACTGCGCCGGGTGACGGTGGATCCCGGCCCCAACCTCGAGGCCCGGGCGCGTACCGCCCGCTACGCGGCGCTGCCCGACGACGTGCTGGTCGGGCACACCGCCGACGACCGGGCCGAGACCGTGCTGTTCAACGTCGGCCGGGGCGGGGGCCTCGCCGGCGCGTCGGCCCCCCATGCCGGGGTCGGCCGGCCCCTGCTCGGCCTGCGCCGCTCCGAGACCCGCGCCCTGTGCGAGCAACTCGGCCTTCCCACTGTCCACGACCCCATGAACGACGACTCGTCGTTCGCCCGGGTGGCCATACGAAACGAGGTGATGCCCGCGCTGGCCGAGGCACTGGGCCGCGATCCGGTGCCGCTGCTGAATCGCCACGCCGATCTGGCCTCCCAGGCGCTGGAGGTGATCGCCGGGTTGGCCGCCGAGATCGACCCCACCAGCGCGGCCGCCCTCGTCGCCGCACCGAGGGCGGTGGCGGCCGAGGCGCTGAGGAGCTGGATCGCGGCGGTGGTCGGCTCGCCTCCCACGGCCGCCTCGATCGACCGGGTGCTCGACGTAGCCGCCGGCCGCGGCACCGCCACCGAGATCACCGGCGGACATCGGGTGGCCCGCACCGCCGGCCGGCTCCGCATCGAGCCTCGACATCGGGACCGACGGAACTGATCCTGCCTTTCGAGGCCCGGCAGCGCCCGGTAGTGTGGCATGGTGAGCTTGGCGCCGGAGCAGACAGCGGCGCAGATGCCGGAGCCGCCGGGGTCGGTTGGGCGCGTCCTCGTCGCCTCCGGCGATCTGCGAGCCCGCGTCGAGGCGATCGGCGCCGAGATCACCGCCGACTACCAGGGCCGCCCCCCTTTGCTGGTCGGCGTTCTCAAGGGTGCCTTCGTGTTCATGAGCGACCTGGCCCGCGCCATCGACCTGCCGGTCGAGATCGACTTCATGGCCGTGTCGTCCTACGGGCTCAGCACCGAGTCCAGCGGAGTGGTCCGCATCATCAAGGACCTCGACACCGACGTGCGGGACCGCCACGTTGTGCTGGTGGAGGACATAGTCGACTCCGGCCTCACCACCGCCTACGTGGCCGAGTCGCTGCAGGCCCGGCGTCCGGCCAGCTTCGAGATTTGCGCCCTGCTCGTGCGCGAGGGCGCCCGCACCGACGGCATCCGCTACATCGGTTTCTCAGTCCCGGCCGACTGGCTCGTGGGCTACGGGCTCGACATGGGCGAGCGCCACCGCGAGCTGCCCTCAGTGCATCGTTTCGAGTTGGAGGACTCATGAGCGGCAAGTGGTCCGAGGGGATCGAGCCTCGGGGCTTCCGATGGATCGTCGCCGACCGCTTCGCGGTGTGCGAGCGGCCCGGCGGCTACGGCGCCGGTCACCGGCGGGTGCGGCGCCTCGAGGAGATCATCTGGCTGGCACGCAACGAGATCGGCCTGATCCTCAGCATCACGTCGGTTCCCTACAACCTCCACGATTACGACGAGCACGGACTGGCCTACGTCCATCTGCCCTTCTCGGATCCCGCTGACGGCGCCCAGCGCCTCGAGCAGGTCCTGGCCACCATCCGGGACCGCTCGACCGACCAGCGGGTGGTGCTCCACCACGACTCGATAGGAGACCGGGTGTCGGGTGTGGTCGCCGGCTATCTGCTGTGGTCGGGGCTGGTGAACGGCGGTCCCGAGGCCGTCACCGTCGCTGAGCGTCTGATGGCTCGCGAGCTCGGTCCCAAGGCGCGTGAGATCGTTTCGATGGCCGGGAAGCTCAGGTCCGCTCCGTGATCGCTCAGAGCCGTGGGGCTGCGGCCAGGAGGGTGCTGGGGGCGCTGGGCGCCGACCTCCCCCTGCGAGAGCGACGAGCGAGTCCCGGCATTTCGTCCCTGTGGCTGTAGGACACCAGGTCGGAGGTTTGTGTGCGGCGCGGCGTCGTCGCTGCTCGGCGGTCTTGTAGACCGGCGCCGCGGTCGGTCCAGGTCATCGGCGGCGGCCGGGCGGGAGGCGCCATGGCCGGCGCCCTGGCCGAGGCCGGTTGGCGGGTGCGCCCGGTCCTGGGCCGGTCGGCGAGGCCCGCCGACCTGGCCGGCGCCGCCGGCTGCGTGGACTTGGTGCTGATCGCCACGCCCGACGAATCCGTGGCGGAGGTGGCCTCCGCCATCGAGCCCGTCTCGACGGCGGCGGTGGCCCACCTCTCCGGGTCGCTCGGCCTCGACGCGGTCGCGCCGCATCCGCGGCCGGCGTCCCTGCATCCGCTGACGGCGCTGCCGAACGCCGCGGCCGGCGCTCGCCGCCTTCTCGCGGGCGGGTGGTTCGCGGTGGCGGGCGACCCGATCGTCCGGGAGGTCGTCGCCGACCTGGGCGGGAAGGCCTTCGAGGTGGCCGACGCCGACCGGGTCGCCTACCACGCGGCCGCGGTGATCGCCTCCAACCATCTGGTGGCCCTGCTTGGCCAGGCCGAGCGTGTCGCGTCGCTGGCCGGAGTGCCTTTCGAGGCGTTCATGGACCTGGTGGGAGCCACCGTCGACAACGTCGACGAGCTGGGTCCGGCAGCGGCCCTCACCGGCCCCGTGGCACGGGGCGACACTGAGACCGTCAGACGCCACCTGGAAGCGATCGGCCCCGACGAGCGGTCCGCCTACGAGGCGATGTCGCAGCAGGCTCGCCGCCTCGCGGAACAGGCATGAGCGGCGGACCCGGCGCCGTCGGGCGCGAGGACACGATAAGCGGTCTGCGGCTTCGGCTCGCCGAGGCCCGGTCGGCGCGCCGGTCCGTCGGGTTCGTGCCCACTATGGGCTTTCTCCACGCTGGGCACTGCTCGCTTGTAGAGCGGGCCCGGGCCGAGAACGACCTGGTGGTGGTGTCGATCTTCGTCAACTCGCTGCAGTTCAACCAGGACGAAGACTTCGACGACTACCCCCGGGACTTGGACCGTGACCTCGAGATGTGCGAGACGGCCGGCGCCGACATCGTGTTCGTCCCCGAGGAGCGAGAAATGTACCCCGAGCCGGCGGCGACCACGGTGCGTCCTGGGACGCTTGCCGACATGCTGTGCGGTGCCTCCCGCTCCGGCCATTTCGACGGGGTCGCCACCGTCGTTGCCAAGCTGTTCGCAGTTATGGGCCCCTGCTCGGCCTACTTCGGTGAGAAGGACTTCCAGCAGCTCGCCATCGTGAGACAGATGGTCCGGGACTTGTCGCTGCCAGTGCGGGTGGTGGGCTGCACGACGGTGCGCGAGCCCGACGGGCTGGCTCTCTCCAGCCGCAACGTGTACTTGAGCGAGGCCGAGCGCAGCCAGGCGCCGGTGCTGCGCCGCGCCCTCGAGGCCGGAGCGGCCCTGGTCAAGGCGGGGGAGACCGACCCGGCAGCGGTGGAGGCCGAGATGGTCGCGGTGATCGCCACCGCGCCGCGGGCGGAGGTCGACTACGCCGCCGCAGTCCAGGCATCCACCCTGGCCGCCGAGGGGCCGTTGCACGGCGACGTGCGGCTGCTGGTAGCCGTCCGGTTCGGCGAGGCCCGACTCATTGACAACATCGGCTGCCGCGTTCGACCGGCAAATTGATGCAGCCCGCTGCCTGCCGGGGAACAAACTGCGTCCATCCACCGTGAGCGGCTGCTGTTCGACCGTATCCTGCCGCGGTGCTGCTCGCAATCGACGTCGGCAACACGCAGACCGTCGTCGGCATCTACGATCTGGGCGCGGTGCACGGCTCGGGCGCGGCGGACGGGCTGGTCGACCACTGGCGGCTCTCCACCGACCCGGTCCGCACCGCCGACGAGCTCGGCGTGGCCATCAGGTCGTTGCTCAATGTGATCGGCGTCGACTTCGAGGCCGACGTCAACGGAGTGTCCATCTGCTCGGGCGTGCCCCGACTGCTCGCAGGACTGCGGGAGATGGTGCTGCGGCAACTGGGGTTCCTGCCGGTGGTGGTCGGGCCGGGCACCAAGTCCGGCATGTCGATCCACTATGACAACCCCAAGGAGGTGGGCGCCGATCGGATCGCCAACGCGGTGGCGGCCTACGACCTCTACGGCGGCCCTACCGTGGTGGTCGATTTCGGCACCGGCAACAACTTCGACGTCATATCGGCCGACGGAGCGTTCATGGGCGGCGCCATCGCGCCCGGCATCGAGATCAGCCTGGACGCACTGACCGGCCGGGCCGCCGCCCTGGGCGCGGTGGAACTGGTCGAGCCCCGCAGCGTGATCGGCAAGACCACGGTCGAGTCGATCCAGGCGGGCACCATGTACGGGTTCGCCGCCATGATCGACGGGATGAATGCCCGTTTCCTGGCCGATCTCGGCGAGGCGAACGTGGTCGCTACCGGGGGTCTGGCCCATGTGATCGCTCCCATCTCGCAGACGATCGAGCATGTCGAGCCGTTCCTGACCTTGCATGGCCTGCGCATCGTCTTCGAGCGCAACCAGGACCGGTGAGCGACGCCGCCGCGTCCCCCGCTCCTTCGGCCGGCGCAACGTCCCTCTCCTGAGCGCAACCAGGACCGGTGAGCGACGCCGCCGCGTCCCCCGCTCCTTCGGCCGGCGCAACGTCCCTCTCCTGAGCGCAACCAGGACCGGTGAGCGACGCCGCCGCGTCCCCCGCTCCTTCGGCCGGCGCAACGTCCCTCTCCTGAGCGCAACCAGGACCGGTGAGCGACGCCGCCGCGTCCCCCGCTCCTTCGGCCGGCGCAACGTCCCTCTCCTGAGCGCAACCAGGACCGGTGAGCGACGCTGCCGCGCCGGGCTTCGGAGGTCGAGCGGACAGGCGGGCGGATCCATCGTCTGCGGTCGAGGCCTCGGTCGGAGCGGTCCGTGAGCGCATCGAGCACGAGCGGAAGTGGCGCCTTCGACCCCGGATCCGCGGACTGGGAAGCTGTGTCGTCCGTGAGCGCATCGAGCACGAGCGGAAGTGGCGCCGCGGCGACACCACGGACTCTCATCCATCGGCGGACGCGCTCGATGTGTCGGCCATCGCTGGCGTGGCCGAGTCGCCGAAGCTCGCCGTGATCAGTGCCGGCCGGTCAGGGCGGGGGTTTCGGTCAGGCGGTCGGCGGCCAAGCGCAGCACGGCAGTGGCGGGGGTGTCGGGCAGCGATGTGAGCGCGGCCTGGGCCTTGTCGCTCCAACGGCGGGCAGTGTTCCTGGCCTCGTCGACGCCGTTGGTGGACCGGACCAGTTCGGCTGCCCGGTCGCGGGCTGCGGCACCGACGGGCCGGCCTAGGATCGAGCGCAGCTCGTCGCCCGCCGCCGGATCGGCCAGCGCCCGGATGACCGGCAGTGTGTAGGTGCCCTCGGCCAGGTCGTTGCCGGTCGGTTTGCCCAGCTGCGACTCAGTGGCGACCAGGTCGAGGACGTCGTCGACGATCTGGAAGGCCATGCCGTACGAGAAGCCGAACTCGCCGAGGGCCTCCGCCGCGGTCCGGGGAAGATCGCCCACCGTCGCCCCGATCCGGCAGGAAATGGACAACAGCGCGGCAGTCTTGCCCGACACCGCCTTCTCGTAGCGCCGCTCGCTGCGTCCCGGATTGCAGGCGTCCTCGAGCTCGATGATCTGACCCTCGCAGAGCTGGGTGATCGCCTCGGCCAGCAGCTCCGCCACCTCGGCCCCGAGCGAGGCCGCCATGGCCGAGGCCTTGCCCAGCAGGAAGTCGCCGGCCAGGATGGCCCGCAGATTGCCCCATTGGGCGTTGACGCTGGTCACCGAGCGCCGGGTGGTGGCGTCGTCCATCACGTCGTCGTGGTAGAGCGAGCCGATGTGGACCAGCTCGACCGAGGCGCCGCCCCGCACCGCAGCCTCCGACGACCTCGTCGGCGCGGCGTCGCATACCAGCGACGAGGCGAGGCAGAAGCCGGGCCGGACCAGCTTCCCGCCGACCGCTATCAGGTGGCTGGCCAGCCCGGTTACGAAGTCGTCGGGGGTCGCGGCGGCGCTCAGCAGCGTCTGTTCGACGCGCAGCAGGTCGTCCTCCAGGCACGGCAGCAGCGAGAAGGGCGAGGTGTCGGCCACCCCGCGAGGGTAATGGGCGACCGGCTCAGCGGACCGCACCACGCCGGGTGCGGTCCCGGTCCTGGTCGTGGCGCCGGCCGCGGCTGCGGGTGCCCCATGTCACACCCGACCTGCCCGCAGCGACGCGACTGCTGTCATCGCGCCGGGTTACAATGCCGACATGAGGCAGCCCGTCCGGCCCGGAGGTGCAGGCGATGTTTGAGCGGTTCACCGACAGGGCCCGTCGCGTGGTGGTTCTGGCCCAGGAGGAGGCGCGTCTTCTCAACCACAACTACATCGGCACAGAGCACATCCTTCTCGGCCTCATCCACGAGGGCGAGGGGGTCGCGGCCAAGGCGCTGGAGTCCCTCGGCATCAGCCTCGAGTCGGTCCGGGGTCAGGTCGAGGAGATCATCGGCCAGGGCGGGAGCTCTCCGAGCGGCCACATCCCGTTCACGCCCCGGGCCAAGAAGGTCCTCGAGCTGAGCTTGCGCGAGGCGCTGCAGCTCGGTCACAACTACATCGGCACAGAGCACATCCTGCTGGGCCTGATCCGCGAGGGCGAGGGCGTCGCCGCGCAGGTTCTGGTCAAGCTGGGCGCCGACCTGGCGCGGGTGCGCGAGCAGGTCATCCAGCTGCTGTCGGCCTACGGCGGGGCCTCGGCATCGGCGCCGGGCGAGAGGCCCGGCGCCACCACCGGCGGAGGCAGCGGCGAATCGTCCACGGGCTCGCATGTGCTCGACCAGTTCGGCCGCAACCTCACCCAACTCGCCCGCGAGAAGGCCCTCGACCCGGTGGTAGGCCGGGGCCGGGAGTCCGAGCGGGTCATGCAGATCCTCTCGCGTCGAACCAAGAACAACCCGGTGCTGGTGGGCGAGCCGGGTGTCGGCAAGACTGCCATCGTGGAGGGTCTGGCCCAGTCGATCGCCTCCGACGACGTGCCCGAGACCCTGCGAGACCGGCAGCTCTACACCCTGGACCTGGGCGCGCTGGTGGCCGGGAGCCGCTACCGGGGCGACTTCGAGGAGCGGCTCAAGAAGGTTCTCAAGGAGATCCAGAGCCGGGGCGACATCATCTTGTTCATCGACGAGATCCACACCCTCGTCGGCGCGGGGGCGGCCGAGGGCGCCATCGACGCGGCCTCGATCCTCAAGCCGATGCTGGCACGGGGCGAGCTCCAGACGATCGGCGCCACCACCCTCGACGAGTACCGCAAGCACTTGGAGAAGGACGCCGCGCTGGAGCGTCGCTTCCAGAAGGTGGTGGTGGACGAGCCGACGGTGGCCCACACCATCGAGATCCTCAAGGGCTTGCGCGACCGCTACGAGTCCCATCACCGGGTCACCATCACCGACCAGGCGCTGGTGGCCGCGGCCAACCTGGCCGACCGTTACATCTCGGACCGGCACCTGCCCGACAAGGCGATCGACCTGATCGACGAGGCCGGGTCGCGTCTGCGCATCAAGCGCATGGCCACCCCGCCGCAGTTCAAGGAGCTGGAGGCCGAGCTGGCCGAGGTGATCTCCAGCAAGAAGGAGGCGGTCGACGCGCAGCGCTTCGAGGACGCCGGCGAGCTGCGCGACAAGGAGAAGGAGCTCCTGGCCCGTCGCGAGACCCTCGAGGGAGAGGCGAAGGCGGCTGGCGTCGACCTGTTCGACGAGGTGGACGAGGAGGCCATCGCCGAGGTGCTGTCGCTGTGGACCGGCATCCCGGTCTACAAGCTCACCGAGGAGGAGACCAAGAAGCTGCTGCGCATGGAGGACGAGATGCACAAGCGGGTGGTGTCGCAGCACGACGCCATCGCCGCCGTCTCCCAGGCCATCCGCCGCACACGGGCCGGCCTCAAGGACCCCAAGAGGCCGAGCGGCTCGTTCATCTTTCTGGGCCCCTCGGGCGTGGGCAAGACCGAGCTGGCCAAGACCCTGGCCGAGTTCCTGTTCGGCAACGAGGACTCCCTCGTCGCCTTGGACATGTCCGAGTACATGCAGAAGCACACAGTCAGCCGTCTGATCGGCTCGCCGCCGGGCTACGTGGGCTACGAGGAGGGCGGACAGCTCACTGAGCGGGTCAGGCGCAAGCCGTTCTCGGTGGTGTTGTTCGACGAGATCGAGAAGGCCCACCCCGACGTGTTCAACACACTGTTGCAGATACTTGAGGAGGGCAGGCTCACCGACAGCCACGGCCGTTCGGTGGACTTTCGCAACACGGTGCTGATCATGACCTCCAACCTGGGCACCGCCGATCTGCGCAAAGCCAACCTGGGCTTCACCAAGGCCGACGAGCGGGTCACCTACGAGAGGATGAAGGCCAAGGTGCAGGAGGCGCTCAAGCGGCACTTCCGTCCCGAGTTCCTCAACCGGATCGACGACGTGATCGTGTTCCACGAGCTGGCCCAGGAAGAGGTGCGCCGCATCGTCGACCTGATGATCGTGCGCACCGCCGACCAGCTCGCCGGCCAGGGCATGGGCTTGGAGCTGACCGACGCGGCCAAGGACCACCTGGCCTCGACCGGGTACGACCCGACGCTGGGGGCGCGGCCGCTGCGCCGGGCTATCCAGCGGCTGGTCGAGGACCCGCTGTCGGAACGGCTGCTGCACAAAGAGTTCCGGGCCGGTGAGATCGTCATCGTGGACGTGGAGGACGATCCGCTCGAAGAGGGCCGGCAGGTCGTCGTGTTCCGCGCCATCGAGGGATTCGAGCCGCCTGAGCCGGAGTTGGAGCCGACCGTCGGCGAGGGCCGCCTCTAGGCTTCTTGTCCCGGGGGCAGCCGATAGTGGGCCGGGAGGCTGCGACCATGGCTGCTCAGCGCTGTGCCGGGCCGTCGTCCGTGCCCGTCCGTAGACGCGCGGTCTCGATCTTGAGAGCGTCGGTGGCGGCGCTGGGCCTGGCGGTGCTGATGTCGGCGTGCCGGGTGGAGACGGCCGTGCATGTGGAGGTAGAGGAGGCCGGCTCGGGCACGGTGACGGTGGTTGTCAACGCCGATGCGGCGGCGGTGGCCCGCGTCCCCGAACTGGCTTCCGGGCTGCGCCTCGACGACGCGCGGGCCGTTGGGTGGGCGGTGGAGGGTCCGCTGTCCCGCGCTGACGGAGGTGTGCAGATCCGTGCGGTCAAACGGTTCGCGTCGGCCGGGCAGCTGCCGCAGGTCCTGGAGGAACTGGCCGGCAAGGATGTGATCTTCTCCGATGTAGTGCTCGAGCAGACGCGCTCGTTCGCTGAGACTTCTTACCGCTTCCAGATAGGCATCGACCCGAGCCCGCCCCTGGAGGACTTCAGCGACCAAGCGCTGGCACAGATTTTCGAGGGCCGGCCCTTCGGGCGCCCGCTGCGGGATCTGATCGCGGAGGCCGGCACCCCCGAGGAGTCGCTGGGTCTGGAGTTCTCGGTGACGCTCCTTGACGCGGACGAGGCCTTCGGCGCCTCCTCGGCCGCGGCCGGGGCGGATGGGGCGCCCGCGGAGGGCACGGCGGCACCGCCTGTGGTCGACCGGTCCACGGCCGTCTGGCGCTTCTCCTACGGCGACCGTCCCGTGAGTGCGAGCGCGTCCACCATGCTCACCGACACCCTGGCACCGCTCTGGCTCAACATCGCCCGGGTGGCCGGGATCGCGTTCGGCGTCGTGCTGCTGGGCGTGGGTGTGGCCAAGTTGGTGGCGTTGATGCGGGCGCCGAGGGGCCGGGGCCGCCGGGCCACCCGGCGCCGCCAGCAGCGGGCCGCAGCCCGGGAGGCGGAGGCCAGCCGCCCGCGCAAGCGGCTGCTGCGCCTGCTGGTGGTGGACGTGCACGGGGTGATCGTGCGGCCCACCGACCCGCGGGAGGGTTTGCTGCTGCCGGTGATCCTGGGCGAGAACCCCGACATCGATCCGGAGCTGGTCCGCGACCGGCACCGCATGCTGGTGCTGGGCCGCCTCACCGCCGAGGAGTTCTGGAGTGATCTCGGGCTCGGCCCGATCGGCCGGGACGTGGAGACCCGCTACCTGTCGTCGTTCAAACTGGTGCCGGGCCTGCACCCGTTCCTCGAGCGGGTAGGGAGCCGGGGCCTGCCTGTGGCGGCCGTCGGCAACCAGCCCCGCGAATGGGGGCTGCGGTTGCGGCGCATGGCCCAGCTGGAGGACTCGGTGTCATCGTGGCTGGTGAGCGGCGACGTGGGGGCCGTGCTTCCCGAGCGGCCGCTGTTCGAGGCGACCCGCAGGGTGATGTCGGTAGACCTCTACGACTGCCTGTACCTGTCGAGCGTGCCCGAGTACTTGAACGCCGCGTCCGAGATGGGGATGGCCACCGGCTATTTCGCGGCGAGCCCCGAGGATGTGCAGGAGACCGAGCACACCCTGATCCGGGGCTACGACGACATCATCAGAGGCCGAACGAACAGGCGGATCGACCCTGTCCTTACGGGCGAGGCCGTGGCCCGAGCGGCCCGTGAGCGCAGCGAGCGGGAGCGGGAGTGACACCCCTTTCGGCCTCGACGGGCTCGCACCCGTCCGCGCGTGCTCTCGTGCGTTCGGGGTTTGTCGTTCGGCGGAGCCGCTCCTAGCCTGAGCGCTTGGTCTTTGCGACGGCACGGACTGACGGCCAAGGCACCAGCCGAACAGCGAACCGACGGGAGCATCTGTGGCGACCTACAGCCCCAAAGTGTCTGAGATCGAGCGCGACTGGCATCTCGTCGACGCCGAGGGCATGGTCCTCGGGCGGCTCGCCACCGAGGTGGCGACGCTGCTGCGCGGCAAGCACAAGCCCACTTTCGCTCCCCACATCGACACCGGGGACCATGTGGTTATCGTCAACGCCGACAAAGTCGTGCTCACCGGGGGGAAGGCGGACTCGAAGCTGGTGCACCGCCACTCCGGCTATCCCGGCGGACTGCGCACCGAGACCTACGGCGCCAGGATCGCCCGCCGTGCCGATCAGGCCGTGCGGGACACGATCCGCGGGATGCTGCCCAAGACGAGGCTGGGCCGGGCACAGATCCGCAAGCTGAAGGTCTACGCCGGTCCCGCCCACCCCCATGCCGCCCAGAAGCCCCGGCCCTACGCCGTCGAGCATGCTCGACGGGCCCGATGAGGCCTGCGGACGAGGATCGGCTCGACAGGACGACGGAACGAACGAGGTGATTCGAGAATGACCGCACCGCTCGTGCAAGCAACCGGACGCCGCAAGCGGTCCGTGGCCCGCGTCCGGCTGCGGACCGGGGTCGGGACGATCACCATCAACGGCCGCACCGTCGATGACTACTTCCCGTCGCGGACCCACCGGATGCAGGTCGAGGAGCCGTTGACGGCCACCGCCACCGAGGGCCGCTACGATGTGGACGCCACCATCCACGGCGGTGGTTCCAGCGGCCAGGCCGGCGCGCTCCGGCTGGGCATCTCTCGGGGACTGGTCGAAGTGGAGCCCGAACTGCGGGACACTCTCAAGCGGGGCGGATACCTCACACGCGACCCGCGCAAGAAGGAGGCCAAGAAGTACGGCCTGAAGAAGGCACGCAAGGCACCGCAGTACAGCAAGCGCTGAGAGGCCGGGCTGACGAGCCTCTCAAGCCACTCGGAATGCCGGGGAGCGATGTGAGCGAGGCGGTGGCCCGAGCGTCCTGTGAGCGAGGCGTGGGACGACAGAGAAAGCGGCCGTGTACCACGAGGCGGTGACACCAGTCCGAGCGTGCGCTGAACGTGAGAGGCCGACCCGACGTGCTGAGGGCGTGCCTGGCGCCGACCGGGCGCCGGTCCGCTGCATCTTGGCGACGCCGCGGCGATGGCCCTGACCTTCGGCACTGACGGGGTGCGCGGCGACGCTCGCCGCGAGCTGACCCCGGAGTTCGTGGCGGTCCTCGGCCGGGCTGCGGCGGAGGTGCTGGGAGCCGAGCGGTTCGCGGTGGGGCGCGATACCAGAGCCTCGGGCCCGCTCCTCGCCGGCGCTTTCTGCCTGGGTGTGCAGCGCGCAGGGGGATCGACCGTCGATCTGGGCGTGGTCCCCACCCCGGCGGTGGCCCGCTGGTGCGATGACGAGCGGGTCGCGGGAGCGGTCGTCTCGGCGTCGCACAACCCATGGCACGACAACGGCGTGAAGTTGTTCGCTCCCGGGGGCTGCAAGCTCAGCGACGCCGCCCAGCACGACATAGAGCGCCGCTTGGGGATCTTGCTCGACGATTCCGGTCCGGGCGTCGCGACGCAGTCGGAGGCCTCCGCGGTGGCCGGCGACGCGGGGGCGGCCCGGTTCGCGGCGATGCAGGCCCTGGCAGCCGTGCCTGACACGGCTCCGGCGGAGGAGGCCCGGTGCCGCCATGCCCGATCGGTCGCGGACAGCGTCGAGGGTCGGCACTTGGACGGGCTGAGCGTCGTGGTGGATGCAGCCAACGGCGCGGCGTGCGAAACAGGCCCGGAGTGCCTTCGCGCGCTGGGCGCGGCCGTCGAGACGATCCATGCCGAGCCCGACGGCTACAACATCAACGAAGGCTGCGGATCTCTGCACCCAGAGAGCCTCCAGGCTGCGGTGGCGTCGTCCGGTGCCGATGCCGGTCTCGCTTTCGACGGCGACGCCGACCGGGTGCTGGCGGTGGACCACGCGGGGGCGCTCATCGACGGGGACCAGATCCTGGCCGTGTGCGCCATCGACCGGGCCGGGCGCGGGCGACTGGCCGGCAACGCCGTAGTAGTCACGGTGATGGCCAATCTGGGCCTTCGCCGGGCCATGGCCTCCCACGGGATCGGCCTGGTCGAGACTCCGGTCGGCGACCGCCATGTGCTCAGCGCTCTGGAGGGTCGGGGCTTGGCGCTGGGGGGCGAGCAATCGGGGCATCTGATCTTCCGCGACCTGGCCACCACCGGCGACGGCCTGCTGACTGCGGTGCAGCTGCTCGACACGGTCAAACGCTCGGGCCGGAACTTGCGCGACCTCGCCGCAGCCGCCATGACCCGCATGCCGCAGGTGCTGGTCGATGTGCCGCTGCCGGCCGGGCCAAGGTCCGCCGGCCTCGAAGGGGCTCTCGGTCCGATAGCGGCCGACGCCTCGGCCCGCCTCGGCGACACGGGTCGGGTGCTGGTGCGTCCATCGGGTACCGAGGCCCTGGTCCGGGTGATGGTCGAAGCGGTGGACCTCACAACGGCGCGGTCCGAGGCCGACCGGCTCTGCGCCGCGGTCGAGGCGGTGCTGCCGTGCCGGTAATGGCCCGCCTACGCTACGGAACGGCGACCGGCGCCCGCCTCGGGACCGGTGCGGCGCCCTTCTCTGGGACAGCGTCGGCAGGAGTGCGCCCGCGGCGCCGCAGCGGTGTCGCTCCCGCTCTTGTTCGCTGCGCTCACACGCGGCTCGGGTCACGATCTCGCCCGTATGGGCCGGCGTCGTTGCGCCGACCCCGTCGGACCACACTCCCGCCGGGTATCCGCTCACGATCTCGCCCGTATGGGGCGGCGTCGTTGCGCCGACCCCGTCGGACCACACTCCCGCCGGGTATCCGCTCACGATCTCGCCCGTATGGGGCGGCGTCGTTGCGCCGACCCCGTCGGACCACACTCCCGCCGGGTATCCGCTCACGATCTCGCCCGTATGGGGCGGCGTCGTTGCGCCTGTTCGCTCGGCCTCTCGAGGGCCGCTGTGTCGATCCTGTGAAGGTCTAGGCGGAGGTGCGGGTCTGAGATGTGCGGGATCGTCGCCATCGTCCGCCGCCCGTCCACACGGCCGGTGCCCGACGCTGCCGACGTCGTCGGCATAGTCGAGGCGGCCGCGTCCGCACTGCCGGACGGCGCCGGCGTGGCAGGGGGTCGTCTGGGCGATCTCGCGCAGCAGCTGAGGTTCGCGGCCGAGCGGCTGCATGAGGCCGACCGGCTGTTGGGCGGCGTGCCCGGCGTGCGCCTCTTGCTCGAGTCGCCGGAGGTGCAGGACGCTATCAGCGGCCGCGTCGGCGGGCTCGCCGACTCCGTGGCCGCCATCGAGGCCTCGCTTGATGCCGACACGACGCTCGACCCGGCCGAGCTGGAGCACCTCAACGAGCAGCTTGTGCGGACCCGTGACGGCCTGTGGGCCGTCGGACGGGACCGGTTGGGGGCCGCCCGCGCGGTCTCGGAGCTGCTCGTGTCCGCTGGGCTGACCCCCAGCGCCGCAGCGCCTGCCGCCGTCGAGGCGTGCCTGTCGATTCATCAGGCGCTGGCGGCGCTGGACCGGCTGGAGGTGCGTGGTCGCGACTCGGCCGGGCTGCACCTGCTCGTCAGCGGCCACGGGCTCGACCCCGGCGATCCGGCGGTGGCCGAGGCTCTGGTGCGCCGCGGCCGCGATGTGTCGTTCGGCTCGGGCTCGGTGCGCTTGGTGGACGGGGTGCTCAGCATCGTCCACAAGACCGCGGCCGAGATCGGCGAGCTGGGAGACAACACCGCCGTGCTGCGGGCCGCGGTCGCTTCCGACCGGTTGCTGGCTGCAGCGCTGGCTTCCGGCGACGCACGCGTGCAGGTGCTGGCGCACACCCGCTGGGCCTCCGTCGGGATCGTCTCGGAGGCCAACGCCCATCCTCTCAACAGCGAACTGGTAGATGAGCGCGTCCCTTACGTAGTCTCGGCTGTCAACGGAGACGTCGACAACTATGCAGAACTGCTCGCCGCAGCCGGCGTGAGGCAACCCCCCGCGATCACCACCGACTCTAAGACTGTTCCGGCGCTGATGGGGCGACGCATGAGGGAGGGCCTGGCGGTCGGCGAGGCCTTCCGACGCACGTTGGCCGAGTGCGAGGGCTCGGTGGCTGCGGCAGCCTGCACCGCCAGTTCTCCCGATCGCCTGCTGCTCGCGTTGCGCGGCAGCGGCCAGGCCCTCTACGTCGGGCTGGCGGACGACGCGTTCGTGGTGGCCAGCGAGCCCTACGGGGTGGTGGAGGAGACGGCCCGCTACCTCCGGTTGGACGGCGAGGCTGTCGCCGGCGTCGGCGCTCCCGGTGCGGGCAGGGGCCAGATCGTGGAGCTCGACGGCAGCCGGGCCGGGCTCGTCGAGGGAGTGTCCCGACGTTCCTACGACGGCACGAGCCTGCCGGTGGCGCCCGGCGAGATCGCTACCGCGGCCATCACCACCCGCGACATCGACCGCGGCGACTATCGCCACTACCTGTTGAAGGAGATCGGCGAGGCGCCTGCGTCGTTCGGCAAGACGCTGAGAGGCAAGATCATCGACACTGCGGAGGGTCCCGGCCTCTCGATCGGCCCGGTCGGGCTGCCCGACGGCGTCCGGACGCGCCTGCGGGACGGGTCGGTGTCCGGGGTGCTGGCCATCGGCCAGGGAACCGCCGCGGTCGCGGCGGAGAGCTTCGCCCGGTTCTTGCGGACCCTGCTGGCGGAGGCCGGATGCACCGCCGCCCTCGATGTGGCCGCCCTGCCGGCCACGGAACTGTCGGCGTTTCATCTGAGGGCCGACATGTCCGACACGCTGGTGGTCGCTATCTCCCAGTCGGGAACTACCACCGACACGAACCGCACTGTCGACCTGGTGAGGGCCCGGGGAGGGTCGGTGGTGGCGGTCGTCAACCGTCGCAACAGCGATCTCGCCGAACGGGCCGACGGCGTCCTCTACACCTCCGACGGCCGCGACGTGGAGATGAGCGTGGCCTCCACCAAGGCCTTCTACTCTCAGGTGGCCGCGGGCTGCCTGCTGGCCGCGGCCGTCGCGGCCGAGGTGGCCGGCGAGCGGGGGGCGGCTTCCCGGCGCAGTTTCCTCGCGACGCTTCGGAGCATGCCCGCGGTGCTGGAGGAGGTCCTGGAACGGCGCCCCGTCATCGGCGACGCGGCCCGCCGCCTCGCGCCGGGTCGCCGCCACTGGGCGGTCGTCGGCAACGGGCCCAACCAGGTGGCGGCCCGCGAGGTTCGCATCAAGCTCTCAGAGCTCTGCTACATGTCGATCTCCAGCGACCTGACGGAGGACAAGAAGCACATCGACCTGTCGGCGGAGCCCCTGGTGCTGGTGTGCGCCGCGGGCCTGTCGGGCTCGGTGGCCGACGACGTGGCCAAGGAGGTGGCCATATTCGGCGCCCACAGGGCTGCCCCCGTCGTGGTGGCCGACGACGGCGACACCCGCTTCGAGGGAGCGGCGGCCGTGCTGTTCGTGCCGAAGGTCGATCCTCGGCTGGCGTTCCTGCCCGTCACCATGGTGGGCCACCTCTTCGGCTACGAGGCCGCGCTGGCCATCGACGCCGGGGCCCGGCCGCTCCGGGAGGCCCGAGCAGCCGTCGAGGCGGCCGCGGCCCGTCCCGACTGCACTGCTGAGGAGGTGCTGAGCCTGGCCATTCCCACGCTGCGGGAGAGCGGCGGCGCATTCTTCGCCGGCCTGCTGCGCGGCGACTACGAAGGGCATCTGGCGCCGTCCACTGCGGTGCGCATATCCACGGTGTTGCGCTACGCCGTCGGGCTGGCGCCGCTCGACGGCTACGAACTGGAGTTGGGGCGGGTCGGCACGCCCGAGACGGTGATCGACGACCTCGAGGCCGCGCTCGGCGTCGGGATCGACGAGCTGACACGCCCGGTGGACGCGATCCGCCATCAGGCCAAGACCGTCACCGTCGGAATCTCGCGTTCGGATCAGACGATGCTGGAGGCGCCGCTGATCCGGGCCGTGCTGGCCGCAGGCGCACCTAGGGACAGCCTCTCCTACTCCACCGTCCGGACTCTGGCCGATCTCAGCCCGGCGGTAGCGGAGGTGTTGGGCCACACCCGCTACCGGCTGGACGGCATCGACGGGATCGCCGTCGTGGACCAGGGCGGCGTCGCTGCCGGGATCACCTCGCGCACCGCGGCGGCGCCAGCGCTCACCGGGAGCAAGCATCGCGTGGCTGTCGAGCGCCGGGTGCTGGCCGCTCGCGGCCGCCACGACGGGCGCACCGTCGTGTTCGTCCCGGAGATGGCAGCGGGCGCCGCGGTCGGCATCACCCTGCTGCATGTCCGCTTCGAGGATTCCATGCCGGCTTCGGTGGCCCGCAGCGTCCTGCAGGGGTACCGCAATCGCTTGTCGGAGCTGCGAGACGCGGTCACCGAGACCGAGCCCGCCTTCGACGAGGACCGTCTGGCCGAGATCGCGGTCGTCGACCTGCTCACCGCCCCCGTCGGAGACCTGGCAGACCACTGGCGCATGAAGAGGCCGAGCGGATAGGCCCGTCCCGCGGGCAATTTTCGACGAGACCGGCGCAACCGCCGCCGGGTTCCGCAGACGCGCCGCCGCCTGGTACGCCATGATGGGCGTCGCCTGCGAGCGGGTGCTCACCGACAACGGCAGCAGCTTCGATCCGGACAGCCAACTCCGCTCACTCCTCGACGCCCTCTATCTGGATGTCGATCAGCCGTACCGGCTGCTTGAGTTCTTGATCGATGACGGGTTCCATCGTGTAAGCGAAGGGGCTTATATACCTAGGTTGCGGCCTGGGCATGCTGTGTGACGCGTCGGCTTCGGGCCAGTGCCGTCTGCGGGCGCCCTGTGCGGGGCGCGGGCTTCGGGTTAGCCGTCGGCTTGTGTGGCGTGGCGCTGTTGGGCGTCTCGCCGTCCCCGCATGTTGTGGGGGTGTGCTGGCCGTGTCGAGGGTCGGTCCCTCCCTTGAGTGCCTCGTTGCCGAAGGCTCTCACCAGCACGTTGATCGCAGCGTTGACGTCGCGGTCGATCCGCAGTCCGCAGTTGCCGCACGCATAGACGCGAACGCTCAGCGGGAGTTCCCGCTTGGGTTTGCGGTGGCGGCAGCGGCTGCAGTCCAGCGACGTGTTGCGGGGGTCTACCTGCGCGTACGCGATCCCGGCTCGTGCGGCCTTGATCTCGAGCAGGCGCAGGAGCATTCCCCAGCGCTGCTGTTGGATACGGTCCGCCAATTTGGGGTTGCGGACCATGTTTTGGATTCGGAGGAGTTCGACGGCGATGCCGTCGACGCCGTTGCGGAGGCAGAAGGCGATGATGTCGTGCGCCAGCCGGTGAACGCTGTGGCGCTCGCGTTCCGCTAGTCGGGCGTGGGCCTTGGCGAGGGACGCGACCTTGCGGCGGCGGCCTGGGGTGTAGCGCTCTGTGCCCGCCCTGCGGCAGCGGTTGTCGTGGCGGGACAGTTCCCTCTGGCGGGCGGTGACCTCGGAGCGGTCCTCGACGACGCCGGGACGGGTGTCGCCGTTGGAGAGCGTGACGCGGTCGGTGACGCCCAAGTCGACGCCCAAGGCGTTGGTCGGCCGAGCCGCAGCGGGCGGGTCGGGCGCTGCTGTGCGGACCACCAGCTGCACCTCGACTCTCAGCGCCTTGCGGACGATGCGGATCTCTGCGACCTTGCCGCCCGCTGCCAGTTCTGCGACCAGGCGGCCCTCGTTGTGGGGGTCGAACTTGATGGTGCCCAACCCCTTGACAGCGATCCGCCAGCGCCCACATACCTCGTCGGGCGGCTTGACCATCGACGCCGACGCGTCGGGAACCGCGATGCTGCGCCAACGCGCCCTCGGCTTGAACCTCGGATAGCCGGCCTTGACCCGCGCGCCGGCCTTGCGCTTCGCGCACCGGTCATAGAACGACGAGCGGGCCTTGTCGAAACGGTCGATCACGCCCCGGCCGATCTTCACCGACAGATCCGACCACAACAGATCGTCAGCCTCAAAGCGCTGCTCGCCGCGGCGCATCTCGCTGAACTGGCCGTAGAGCGTGCCGCGGCCACCACAGGCGCGGCCATCGTCATAGACATCGCCCACCCGCAAACCGTCGAACGCATGACGGGATTTGTGCCAGCGCCACTGCCCCCGCCAAGACTCCAGCAACGCGTTGTACAACTCGCAGCACATCGCCAGGACAGTGTCGACCAACCGATGCTGCGAAGCAGTCAAATCCGCGGTGCCGCACACCGTCCAAAGCGGCCCCCGAAGTAGCGGTTTACGACCGAAAGTCACCCCGCAACCCTACCAGAAACAACCCTCCCCGACAATAGAATCAAGATCGTCACACCATCGCACAATCTGGACCGCAACCTTTGTATGTAAGTCCCTAAGAGCGTCCGCGAATAGGTGAGAGCCGATTGTGTCGCAGCGGTTTCATTCCCGCTCTTGTTCGCTGCGCTCACGGGCCGCTCGGGCCACGGCCTCGCCCGTATGATCCGGACTGGCCCGCCTATTCGCTCGGCCTCTAAGCGAACACTTGGAGTCGGTAGGAGAGTTCGATGTCATCGCGTTGCTCGACGAGGCCAAGACCCGTCCTAGCGCAGCTGCGCCGTAGGGGCCCGAAACCAGGTACGGCGGTTCCACGTATCAGACGCAGGTGTCCAGCAGTTCGTCGAACACGTCCGGCCAAGACAAGGCAACGCCATGAGACTCGCAGAGGTCAGGCCAGTAGGCCGACGATGGCTCCCGCTCGATGGCCAGCACGGGGTTGTTCTCGAACCCCCAATCGACCAGGTGCGCATAGCTGAGCACCTGCCCGAGGCCCAGCCGTAGTTGCCGCTCCTCGTTCGTGGGGGTGAGGCTCTTCACCTCCGCGATCCACGCAGCATCGGCCGCAATCCACCCAACATCGAATAGAGGGTCCGTATCGCTCGGCGACAGCGGCCGCCATCCGCGCGCTCGGACAGCATCAGCAAGCTGGTTCTGGACCTTCCTGTGCGCGTTCGTTCCTCGATCGATCGCATCAGGATCGAATCTGAACACACGCGACGTGGGAGTCGCCGAGCCGCCGGACGAAGGAGGCACGTAGAGCTGTCCCCGAGTTGCCGGGACGCCCTTGCCTCGAGATTCTGCTTCCCCGCTCGAAGCCCGCTCCTCGATGGTCTCGACCACCAACTGACTCGGGGCGCAGATCACGACCTCCATCCCGGTCTTCAATCGACGGTCTTGGCGCACACGCACACCCAAGGCGGCCGCATCCTCAACATTGTCCGTTCGGACCTGGAGATTCGTCGAGTAAGCGAAGTCGATGCGCAATGCAGCGTCCCAGAAGACGAAGACGTCGTGTTCAACGGCGTAGCCGCAGACCAGCACGAGGTCGACCCCTGACCAGTCGAACTCGCCCCGTTCGCCGCGGCGCTGACCGGTGAGTTGGATCTTGTGCTCCGGGGTCGGTCGGCCGCCAGGAGGGTCCGTCGCGTTGTAGATGTAGACCCGAACACGGCTGGGCAGAGGGGGACGGAGTTCCACGACGAGTTCGCCGGAGTCATCCGTGCTCGCCGCGATGAGTGCGGTGGGACCAACGGCGGCAACGAATCGGTCGTGCAGCTCCGTAGTCGAGAGCCGATCAGTCACGTCACCTTCCTGCGCCCCGCTGATGGTCTACGCGTAGTACGCGCTGCCCACTCGTTCGAACCGATTGTTGCAGAGTTGCTCGAACGCCCGGAGCGAGAGTCCAGCCGGTTTGGCGCCACCACCGATCACTGCGCTCACGGCGACCGAGTAGAGGTAGTCGAGCTGGCGCTGCGGTGAGGTGCTGCGCTCAAGACTCTCAAGGTGCGCCGTCACGGCATCGATGGCTATGTCGCCCGCGCCGTTGAGCCGCGGGGTGCCTTTCCTTGCGACCTCGAATGTCATGACGAGGTCATAGAACGGCACAAGCTCTCCTCGCCTGACCTTGTAGCCCTTCTGACTGCGCTGACCCTTGTCAAGGATCGACACCTCCGCCTGGCGAAGGCCAGCGTCCTCTACCGCGTCAAGAAGCGCACTCCACACGGCGTCGTCCGAGTTGTGAAATACGACTGAGACGCGCCCGTCCTTGACGACGACGCGCTTCGCCTCTCGGAAGGAGTCGGTGAGCAGCCGCTGATAGTCGCCGACCGTCTTGCCTCCGTCTGCGACGCGCCGCGACTTGTTGACGACGATCTCTTGGTCGTTGTCGGTTGGATCTCCCAGCCACGCCTCCCAGACGATGTTGCAATCCGCGTAGTGGATGTTGTTGCCGAAGGGTGGATCGGTGAACACGTAGTCGGCCGAGTTGTCAGCGAGCCAACGCAGGTCGGTCGCGGACGCCTGGTTAACGTCGACTTCGCCGTCCGGGAGCACGTCGTAGAGCCGGCATACCTGGCGCACCTGGTGACGGAAGACCTCGAACACGTTGGGCTCCGAGATCAGCTGCGGGATATAGAGAGTGCCGGTCAGCGGACGCTGGCCTCCCTTCGCGTTGTAGCGTCGCATCCGGCTGGCGTGCCACGCCGTGTTTGTAAATGCGAACTGCAGCGCCTCCCGAACGGCCACATCGTCTACTTGGCCAATTCGATGCCACAGCCGCGAGAGCGCTATGGCTGGGCGGCGAGCGAACATGTCGGCGACCGTCTGCACCCCACGAAGATGAAGCGCCGACCTGATGTACATCTCACGGGACGAGTCGATCGGCGCTGTCGGCATCCAGCGAGTGACCCGCCGACGTCCGATCTTGTCGATCCGGTTGAGCGCTTCGACGGTGGGATCGCCATGGACCAATCGGCCGCCTGACTCTGGAGCGAGCGTGATCCAGCGCGGCACGGATGCGATCGGCACGCCGCCTCTCCGGTCGAACCACCACGGGCAGCCGTCGCACCGAATGTCACGAGGCAGTGGCCGGTCGGGCTCAGTCGCATCCCATAGAACGATCTCCGACGCGCACATCGGGCACTCGTAGACCTCCGACCAGACGGTATGGCGCGCTAGCCCTTGGACAACCCCGTCATCGGTGTCGACCGACGACCAGTACAGGTCGCGTTCTGTTCGCCGCATCCAAGAGCGGTCGAGCGCAGCGACAGCGTCGGACAGCTGCTCGGGGGACACACGTCGTGTGTGGTTGCGGGCGAGGTGCACCGCGCCGGGCGACAGGTCCGAGAGCGCCGCTCGGCGGCCTGCGAGCACAGCCGCAACTCCTGTCATACCGGACCCGCAGAACGGATCGGCGACCAGACCCCCTGGCGCGGTCGACGCCTCAATGAAAGGTTCGATCGCCTCGGGCGGAACCTTGGTGGGATAGGTGTGCGACGTGTACCAAGGCCCACCCTTGGAGCCGGTCACACTTGGGGGCAACGGCCGATGAGCAGCTAACGACGGCAGGCCTACTTGCTGTTGGCGGGCAGATTCCATGCGTTTCCCCTCCTTTCAAGAATCTCGCTGCACAGAGACTCGACGGCGGCGAAGCTCCAGCCGGCAGGCGATGCACCTCCGGCGAGTAGGTAACGCATCACTTGCGAGTGCAGCCACGGCGTAGTCCGACGCGATGCAGGCTGGTGCGCGACGTACTCCGCTAGTTCCTTCTCGATCTCGGCTCGGTCCACCTCCCGGCGCTGAGCATTGGGCCCGGGCTGGGTTCCAGCAGCGAGGTGCATCACGAGGTCGAAGTTCGCAACCTTCTCCCCCTTGTCCTCATGTCGGAGTCCCTTGAACGACGCCTGCCCCTTGTCCATCACAACGGCAGCTTCCACGCGCAGCCCCGCCGAATCGACAGCGTTCTGAATGGACGACCACACCGCATCATCTGAGTTGTGGAACTGCAGCGAAGCCCAAGCACCGGGCCGCATCACACGACTTATCTCCCCCATCGCCCGGCTCATCGCCTTCTCATAATCGTCGAGCGTCGTTCGGCCCAACTCGGCCGTCAAGCGTCTGTTGACCACAGTCTCAGCAGCAACGTCGGTCTGCTCGCCCAGCCACGCCTCCCACAGGAAGGACGAGTCGCTGTAGTAGATGTTCGAGCCGAATGGCGGATCAGCGAACACATAATCGACGCTGCTATCCGCTGTCCACGCGAGCTGCTCGGCGGATCCAAGGTAAACCTCACACGAACCAGGCGCTTCCCAGGTCTGCCGGTACATGTCGGTGATGGTCGCGAGCTTGCGGCGGAAGAGGCTGAACACGTTGAACTCGTAGTTCAACGACGCCAGATACATGGTGGACGACAAGACGTTGGTCGGCCGCCGCGGATGCCACTGGTAGCGACGAGACGCGCGGTTGACGCTCGCGGTGAACACGAAGCGAAGGCCGGCGCGAAGCGAAGGTTCCTCAACCTGCCCGATCGCACTCCAGAGTGCCGACAGTGCGTACAGATTGCGAGCCGTGAAGAAGTCTGCCGAGGTGACGATGCCTTGAACCTCGTGCTGGGCTCGCCACATCTCGCGCCATGACTCCCAGGGAACGCTCGGGTGCCAGTGCGGGATGTCAGCCCGTTCGACTCGATCCCCCTGTCCCGTCGCCTCGACCGGCCTCACGAGTCGAGCCGCTTGACCGTCGAGGCTGATGTTCTCTTGCACCGGCTGGGAACGCAGCCATTGGAGGTCCGTCTTCTTGAAAGGTCCGTGGCCCACAGGGCACGACGGCTCCTTAAGTACAGATCCCTCCTCATGGTCTACTGCCGCGTCCCAGAACAAGATCTCGCGCTCGCATCGCGAACACCGGTAGAGGTCAGACCAGACCGTGTGCTCGATCCGTCCCCCGGGCACGCCATACAGATCCAGCTCCAGTGGCCCAAGTCCGGCAAGCAGCTCGGAGGCGACCTGCTTGAAGCGATCGGGATTGACACGTGCGGTGTACCCGCGCGCGATGTGAACCGCGGCCGGCGATAGATCGGACAGCACGGCACGCCGCCCAGTCAGCACCGCGGCGACGCCCGTCTGGCCAGACCCGCAGAACGGGTCGAGCACCACATCGTCGGGATCGGTGTAGTGCTCGATCAGCTGCTTTAGGCCCTCCACCGGCACCTTCGTGTGGTACGAGTGCGCCCGGTAGAAGACGCTCCCCTTGCCGCCTGCTATGTCGTCCGTCATGGGCTGACGCGGCCGAGCCTCACGGCGCTCCGGAGATTGAGGAGGAGAATCAGCCATGACCGGCTGCCCACACTCCGCGATAGCAGACGGCAAACACTGCGGGGAGCCTAGGTCGGCTCGTCGCGGTTCTCCAGAGGACGTGCTTGAAGACATGACTCACCAAGCTATGCACCGGGTGTGACATGGTTTCGAACGCGTGTTCGTATACATCGAACCGCTCGGCTGTGGCGGGGCCGGCTGCAACGGTTCTCGAGCCCGGCGCGGCCCTCGGCGCGGCAGCGGTCCCGCCACTTGCGCACGGTGGCGGGGCGCCTGAAAGCACGCCTCGACGAGGGCGACGCGGTCCCGCCACTTGCGCACGGTGGCGGGACCGACCTGGAACCGCTGCGCCGCCGCAGCCACGCTCCAGCCGTCGTCTGTGACCAGCCTCGCCATCTTGAGCCGGGCCGCCGGAGCGAGCGCCGCGTCGGGATGCTGAGGCCGTCCAGCCTGTGACATGAGGTTCTCCTGAGGGAGGTCGCGAGTTGACTGACCCCGCGTCCTCCCTCAGGAGATCACCCCGACCCGGCCATCCCTCACCCGTCGCAGCAGGGACAACATCTGTGGTTGTCACATCTAGCGAACAATCCGCGCTCGCTCCGGAGGAGACCGCACAGGGTGCCTCGGTATCGTTGTGGGGTGGCTGAGGACGTCAGGGGTCTGTCCGTTGCCGGAGTGGTAGGGATCGGTGCCGACCTGGTCGACATCGACCGGTTCCGCATGGTGCTTCGGCGGCGCCCGTCCGTCGTCGGCCGGCTGTTCACCGCGGGCGAGCGGACCTACGCTGAACGGGCCGCCGATCCGGCCGTCCGGCTGGCGGCTCGCTTCGCGGCCAAGGAGGCGGCCCTCAAGGCTCTCGGCTACGGTCTCGGCGGGATGCGCATGGCCGACATCGAGGTGGTCCGGGACGCCAGCGGCCGCCCCGAGCTGGTTCTCCACGGCGACGCGAGCGCCACCGCGGCCGGCCACGGCGTCGGCCGCTGGCTCGTGTCGCTGTCCCACACCGACCATCTAGCCCAGGCGACCGTTGTTGCGCTTGTCCGCTGAGATGACCTCTGCCGCGGTCCGCGTGTGGTCAGCCGTGCTGTGCGGGCGACCGTTGTTGCGCTTGTCCGCTGAGATGACCTCTGCCGCGGTCCGCGTGTGGTCAGCCGTGCTGTGCGGGCGACCGTTGTTGCGCTTGTCCGCTGAGATGACCTCTGCCGCGGTCCGCGTGTGGTCAGCCGTGCTGTGCGGGCGACCGTTGTTGCGCTCGCCCGTTGAGATGACTCCCGTCGGCGTCCAGCTGCGTGCCCTCCGGGGATGGCCGCCCCGGCGACTCGCTTGAGGTGAGCGATGATTCCGGTCGTTGCGCCGACTCGGATGGCTGAGATCGACGCCGCCGCGCCGGAGCCGACCGGGGTGCTGGTCGAGCGGGCCGGTGCGGCTGTGGCCCGGGCCGCGGCGGAGATGGCGGGCGGGTGCTACGGGCGCCGGGTGGTGGTGCTGGCCGGTCCCGGCAACAACGGCGCCGACGGCCGGGCCGCGGCGCGCCGTCTACGGCGCCGAGGCATGCGGGTACGGGTGGTCTCCGCCACCGAGGCTCCTCCCGAGACGCTCCCCGCGGCCGACCTGTACATCGACGCGGCCTTCGGTACGGGACTCTCCCGGCCCTATGCGCCGCCCCGGCGCGGCGACCCCGACGCTCCGGTGCTGGCCGTGGACACACCGAGTGGGCTCGACGGGCTCACCGGCGGCATCCTGGGCGGGCCGGTGTGGCCGGCGCAGCGGACGGTCACCTTCGCGGCGCTCAAGCCGGGCCTGCTGTTCGGCGAGGGGCGGGCCGTCTGCGGGGAGACGACCGTCGCTGATATCGGCCTTGCCGTCGACGACAACGACAGCGACGCGTGCGGGCTGCTCACCGACGGCGATGTCGATCCCTTGCCCGCTGGCACCGGCGCCACCCACAAGTGGCATGCCGCCGCACTGGTGGTGGCCGGCTCGCCGGGCATGGGCGGAGCAGCGTCCCTGGCATGCGAGGCCGCACTGCGCAGCGGAGCCCGCATGGTCCATCTCAATGTTCCCGCGACGGCCGGGGTGACTTCGCCCGTCGAGGCTGTGCGATCCGAGCCGCCGCTGGCCGTGGACGCCGGCCGTTTCCTGGTGTGCGCGGCCGGGCCGGGTCTGGGCACCGATCAGCGGGCCGCCGCTCGTCTCGCGGACGCGCTCGCTCTGGGTTTGCCGACGGTGATCGACGCCGACGGTCTGCGCCTGCTGCACGATCCGACGGTTGCCTCGATCATGGACCGGCGCAACCGCAACTCGGTTCCGACCGCTCTGACGCCTCACGACGCCGAACTCGAGGCGCTCGTGTCGGCCAGGCCCGGCCCGGACCGCATCGGGGCCGCCCGGGCGGCCGCGGCCCAGTCGGGCGCGGTCGTGCTGCTCAAGGGCGGCCCCACTGTCGTGGCCGATCCCGACGGGCGGGTCAGGATCGTCTCCAGCGGCGACGCCCGTCTTGCCACGGCAGGCGCCGGCGACGTCCTCACTGGCATGATCGCGGGTCGCTTGGCTGCCTTCGGACCCGAGCGCCTGCTCGACCGCGTGGCCGAGGCGGCCCACCTTCACGGGAGGGCCGCCTCCGCGGTCGGAGGCGTCCGGCTGCTGGCCGGCGACCTGATCGACGCCCTCAAGGGGCTGCGCGGATAGGAGTGGGCCCGTCGTGTCGCTGCGGTGTCATTCCCGCTCTTGTTCGCTGCGCTCACGGGCCGCTCGGGCCACGGCCTCGCCTGTATGGGCCGCGTCGCTCCCGCCTATTCGCTCGGCCTCTCAGGCTGTCACGCCGTGAACGCGTGGGCGTTGCCGGCTGAATCGGCAGCGGTGGAGGCCGGTTCGGGCGTTGCGGGCTGCCAGTGCGGTGGACAGGCACCCCGTCATGCGGGATTCCACCGTCCGGGAGACCAGGTTCGGGCTTTGTGGGCTGCCAGTGCGGTGGACAGGCTGTGTGCCGGCGGCGCGCTGTGAGTTTGGCCGCAGCGTGAGCGTCCCTGGCCTGTCGGCACGCATGGCCAGAGTTCGGCTCTCCGCCATCGAGGCCAATGTCCGTCGGCTGGTCGAGCGGGCCGGCACAGCTGCCCTGTGCGCCGTGGTCAAGGCCAACGGCTACGGCCACGGGGCTGTTGCTGCGTCCCGGGCCGCCTTGGCGGGGGGAGCGTCCTGGCTTGCTGTGGCCACCATCCCGGAAGCTCTGGAGATTGCCGACCGCACCGAGGGCGACGTGCCCGTGCTCGTCTTGTCGGAGGTCGCTCCCCGGCTGGTGCCCGACGCCGCGGGCCGGTGCGGGGAGCGGGTGCGGTTCACGGTGGCGTCGGTCGCCGGCATCGAGGCGGCAGCCGGCGCGGGGGGACCCGAGCGGTCCGTGCATCTCAAGGTTGATACCGGCATGCATCGAATGGGCGCTTTGCCGGGCGAGTTCGATGCGATGGCCCAAGCTCTGATCGCGGCCGGATCACGGCTGCGTCTCGAGGGCTTGTGGACCCACCTCGCGGTGGCGGACGCACCGGACGACCCGTTCACGGCCGAGCAGCTGCGACGGTTCGATGCCGCGATTGCCGAGCTGCGGGCGAGCGGTCTGAGCGCCGACGTTGTGCATGCCGCCAACTCGGCCGGGCTTATGGCCCATCCCGACGCGCGCCGCGACATGGTCCGGGCCGGCATCGCCATCTACGGCGTCTCTCCCTCGCCGGAGCTGGAGGGCGCCCTGAAGCTGGAGCCGGCGCTCGAATTGGTGTCGCGGGTCACAGCAGTCCGGACGGTGGCACCGGGTGAGAGCGTGTCGTACGGACGGTGCTGGCGGGCCGAGGGGCCCACCCGGGTGGCTACGGTGGCGATCGGCTACGCCGACGGCGTCCGGCGCGACAGCGGCACGGCCGGGGTGGAGGTGCTGGTGCGGGGCCGGCGCTGCCCGATAGTGGGAACGGTGACCATGGACCAGCTCATGGTGGCGCTCGACCCGACCATCGCGTCAGCCGCCGCCACCGGCGACGAGGTGGTGCTCATCGGCCGCCAGGGCGTTGAGGAGGTCACCGCCGCCGAGGTGGCCTGCCGACTCGGCACCGTCGCCTACGAGGTTCTGACCTCGATCTCCGCCCGGGTGCCCCGCCTGTGCGTCTGAGGCGGGGAGACCACCGGTCGGCGCCCCGGGCGACGACTCCCGCCGGTCGTTCGGTTCGCCGCGCGGCGCGTCGTCCTCGGCCGGGCAGCAGACCCGGGAGCAGAGGCTCTCCTGCCGCGCCTGTCGGCATCGGTCGGCCGTCGATGGGCTGCGCCGGATTGCGTCAGGTTAGAGTGTGCGACGCGTCTGCGTCGTTCGCCCACAGTCGAAGAGTCCCGCATGTTCAAGCCTAACCCGCTGCTGCGGGCATCCGGCCACCGCGCTGCGCTGCTCGCGCGGCCCGGCACCCGGTCGGCGTCGCGGTCTTCTCATGCTGCGCTGTTCGCGCGGCCCGGCACCCGGTCGGCGTCGCGGTCTTCTCATGCTGCGCTGTTCGCGCGGCCCGGCACCCGGTCGGCGTCGCGGTCTTCTCATGCTGCGCTGTTCGCGCGGCCCGGCAACTTGACGGGGGGCCGCTGCAGGGGTGCTCCGTGGCCGGCGGGCGGGCGGGAGCGTCCCAGCCGGCGGTGCGATCGGTCCCATCGGTCGTCCGAGGCGGGAACGCAATGACGCACGGACGCCCGAGCGGCCGTGCGGGGCTCCCCCGGTCGGCCGCCGGCGCCGGACCCGGCGGAGGGAGCGGGGCGCGGCACCGTGGACAGGTCCGGCACGCGCGGCTGATCCTCGCGGTGCTGGTCCTGGGCCTCGCTCTCGGCGCCCTCGGCTTGGCGCAGGGCGCGCGGGCGCAGGATCCCGCGCCGAACAAAGAACCCCAGTTCCCGCCGCGGGAGACCGGTTCCCGCTACGTGGACGAGAACACGCCGGAGGGCGTAGCGATCGGCGCTCCTCTCGCGGCCACCGACGCCGACGGCGACACCCTCGTATACGCCATCTCGGGCGGCGACGCCCGCTTCTTCGGCTTCGACTCCTCCAGCGGCCAGCTGCGGACGAAGGCGGCCCTCGACTATGAGGACAGGATCCGCTACCGGTCCCTCACCGTCACGGTCCACGACGGCAAGGACAGCCAGGGCGATCCCGACACGTCGGTCGACGCCGAGTTGAAGGTCCACGTCGTCGTCTTCAACGTGGACGAGCTCGGGACGACGACCCTGCGGCCCGCCCGGCCGCGGGTGGGCGAAGTGCTCCGGTCCCGTGCCCGCGACCCTGACGGGCTCAGATACCGGTCCTGGGAGTGGTCCCGATCTTCGGACATGAGCGACTGGACGGTCGTTCAGGCCCTCGGCCACGACGCCGAGTACACGCCCGGCCTCTCCGACGTGGGCATGTACCTGCGCGCCGTCGTCAAGTACCGGGACGGGCACGGCGGCGGCAAGTCGGCGGAGGTCGTGGCCGGCTTCCGGGTCGCCGACGCGGCGACGGCGCCCGAGCTCGTCGTCACCACCGCAGTCTCCGGCCTGAGCATCCCCTGGGACGTCGCCTTCACACCCGACGGGACGATGCTGTTCACGGAGCGGGGCGGCAAGCTGAGCGCGAGGACCGTCGGCGGCACGGCGCGGGCCGTCACCGCCGACCTCGACGACCTGCGCGTCGGGGGGGAGACCGGGCTGATGTCGATCGTGGTCGACCCGGGCTTCGCCTCGAACCGGCGCTTCTACACCTGCCAGGGCCACACGGGCCCCGAGATACAGGTGATCGCATGGACCATCGACGAGGGCTACACGACAGCCACCCGGGTCGCCGACCCGCTGGTGGGGGGAATCCTGGCCGCCGACCACGGCGGCCACGCCGGATGCCGCGTGCGTTTCGGGCCGCAGGGGCTTCTGTGGATCTCGGTCGGCGACGCGTCGCTCGCGGCTGCCCCCCAGTCGGTCACGGCGCTGGCCGGGAAGGTCTTGCGGGTGGATCCGGCCACCGGCGCCGGCGCGGTGGGGAACCCGTACCCCTCGTCGCCTCTGGTGTACAGCCGCGGCCACCGCAACCCGCAGGGACTGGCCCTGCGGCCCGGGACGGCCCAGATGTGGTCGGTGGAGCACGGCCCCGGCCAAGACGACGAGATCAACCTGCTGGTCAGCGGCGCCAACTACGGCTTTGACCCGGCCGTCGGCACCACGTACGTCGAGCACAGCGTCATGACGGATCTGGCGAAGCACCCCGACGCCCTCGAGGCCAAATGGTCGTCGGGGATCCCGACTGTGGCCACCAGCGGCGGAACCTTCCTGACCGGCGCCGCGTGGGGCCGCTGGGAGGGTTGGCTCGCGGTCGCCACCCTCGCCGACGAGACGTTGCGGGTGTTCGACTTCAGTGACACCGGCGACCTGCTGTCAGAGATCGTCGTCGACGCGCTGGACGGGCAGGGCAGGCTGCGCTCGCCGGTGATGGGGCCCGACGGCGCGCTCTACGTCACCACGTCGAACGGCGCCGGCGCAGACGAGATCCTTCGGGTGGCCCCTCGGAGGCCGCTGGTGATCACCGGCCCGGCCGCGGTGACTCACGCCTCCGGCGGCGCCGGCCCGGTCGCTTCCTACACCGCTGTCGCCACCGGTGTCTCGATCGACTGGAGCCTCTCCGGCGCCGACGCGGCAGCCTTCAGCCTGGCCGGCGGCGTGCTCCGCTTCCTGGCGCCTCCCAATTATGGGGCTCCGACCGACACGGGCGCAGACAACCGCTACGAAGTGACGGTCCACGCTACCGACGGCCTCGACTCGCGCACGCTGGACGTGGTCGTCTCTGTGGCCCGCGAAGAGCGGCCGCCTCCCCCTCCTCCCACCACCGGCGACCGCGGCGGGCCGTCGGAGCCCAGCCCCCGAGACGCGGCGCCTGCCGGGTTCGTGGACGTTGCGGTGGGCGGGGTGCATTCTGCGGCGGTGGATGCGTTGTTCGCTGCGGGTGTGACCGAGGGTTGCGGTGTGGGGCCTTTGCGGTTCTGTCCGGATGCGGCGGTCACTCGGGCGCAGATGGCGAGTTTCTTGGCTCGGGCTCTGGAGTTGCGGGTTCCGCGGGTGCCTGCCGGGTTCGTGGATGTCGCGGTGGGCGGGGTGCATTCTGCGGCGGTGGATGCGTTGTTCGCTGCGGGTGTGACCGAGGGTTGCGGTGTGGGGCCTTTGCGGTTCTGTCCGGATGCGGCGGTCACTCGGGCGCAGATGGCGAGTTTCTTGGCTCGGGCTCTGGAGTTGCGGGTTCCGCGGGTGCCTGCCGGGTTCGTGGATGTCGCGGTGGGCGGGGTGCATTCTGCGGCGGTGGATGCGTTGTTCGCTGCGGGTGTGACCGAGGGTTGCGGTGTGGGGCCTTTGCGGTTCTGTCCGGATGCGGCGGTCACTCGGGCGCAGATGGCGAGTTTCTTGGCTCGGGCACTCGGACTTGCCGCCTGACCGCGGGCCGTTGCGCCTCCGCCAGGCGGCCTCGGGATCGGTCCCGGTCGTCCCGTCTCGGAACTTGGCGACGCATTCGCCCTTCAGAGGCCGAGCGAACAGGCGGGAGCGACGCGTCCCATACGGGCGGGGCCGCGGCCCGACCGGCCCTCAGGTCGCAGCGAACAAGAGCCGGTCGGGCTGTGTCCCGCGGTGTGGTGTGCCGTGCGGTGGGCGGGCCGGTTCTGGTGTGGTGGGCCGCGGGCGATCCGGTCGGGCTGTGTCCCGCTCGGCCTTCGGGCCGTCGTCGGTACGCTCAAGGATTGATGTCGCTTCTCTCCGCTGCTGCCGTGACCGGCCCGGATGATCGCCTGCGGCAAGGTCGGGCGCTCCCGGCTGTGCCCACCGGCCCGGCCCCGGCCGGCGACCGGCTCGGATGATCACCTGCGGCACGGACGGCGTCCAGCAGACCCGGGCGCTTGGGGCGGCCGTCGCCGCGGTGGTGGACGCCGGCGACGTGGTGGTCCTCGTCGGCGACCTGGGTGCGGGCAAGACGGCCTTCGTACAGGGTTTCGCGGCCACCTTGGGCGTGACCTCCCCGGTGACCAGCCCCACCTTCACCCTGGCCAACCGCTACGAGGGCCGCTTGGTGGTCAACCACCTCGACGTCTATCGTTTCGACTGCCCCGAGGAGGCTGGCGACCTGGCCCTGTCGGAGATCCTCGACGACGGGGTGACCCTCGTGGAATGGGGCGACACCATCTCGGCGGCGCTCGGCCCCGAGCATCTGTCGGTCACGATCCGCTTCGGTGCGGGCGACAACGACCGCAGCTTCGACCTGCGCGGCCACGGCGAGTCGTGGCGGCGCCGCGCCGGTCGACTGGGCGCCGCCCTCGAGCGTTGGGCAGTGCCGTGCTGACGCGGTCGTGGCGGTGCCGTGCCGTTCATGACAGCCAGGCCGCCCTCGAGCGTTGGGCAGTGCCGTGCTGACGCGGTCGTGGCGGTGCCGTGCCGTTCATGACAGCCAGGCCGCCCTCGAGCGTTGGGCAGTGCCGTGCTGACGCGGTCGTGGCGGTGCCGTGCCGTTCATGACAGCCAGGCCGCCCTCGAGCGTTGGGCAGTGCCGTGCTGATCCTCGGGATCGAGTCGGCCACCGGCCGCGTCGGCTGCGCGATCGGCGGCCACGAGGGCGTGCGGGTTTCGGTCCAGGCCGCCCGCGGGCGCCGGCATGCCGAGATGCTCGCTCCCCAGATACGGACGGCCTGCGTCCACGCCGACATCTCGATCGGCGATCTCGACGCAGTCGCCGTCGATGTCGGCCCGGGCCTCTACACCGGCCTTCGGGTGGGGGTGACCACCGCGATCACCATGGCCTACGCCCTGCGGGTGCCGATGGTGGCGGTCTGCAGCCTCGATCTGCTCGCCTACCCGCTGCGCCACACCGGCCGAACCATCGCGGCGATGATCGACGCCCGCCGCGGCGAGGTGTTCCACGCCCGGTACGGCTGCCTCCCCGGAGGGGTTCGGCGCCTGACCGAGCCCGAGGTCGGCGCCCCCGACCGCATCGCGGCACAGATGCCGGCGGGCGACGACGAGACGCTCGCGGTGGGGGACGGGGCGCAGCGCTACGCCTCGCTGTTCGATCCGTTGCCGGGCGTCGAGTTGGCCGACTCCGGCTTCTCCCAGCCGTCGGCCGAGTCGCTGGTGCAGTTGGCCCACGCCCGGGCCGCGCGCGAGGAGTTCGTACGGCCCGAAGAGGTCGAGCCCCTCTACTTGCGTCGTCCGGACGCGCAGCCCCGGGCGCCGAGCCGGCAGGCCCGGACGATGGAGAACGGCGCCGTGCGTTGAGCGGAGAGGAGCGGCCGATGACCGCGGGCACCGCGATCCTGGGCATCGAGACATCCTGCGACGAGACGGCGGTGGCGGTGGTGGCCGGCGGCCGGCAGGTGCTGTCGTCGGTGGTGTCCAGCCAGATCGACCTGCATGCCCTCTACGGCGGCGTGGTCCCCGAGGTCGCGGGGCGGGCCCACGTGCAGAGGCTGGTGCCGGTGATGTCGCAGGCGCTGGCGGAGTCGGCCCTGGACGGCCCCGACATGGCGGCGGTGGCGGCCACTGCAGGTCCGGGACTGGTGGGGGCGCTGCTCGTCGGCGTGTCGGCGGCCAAGGCGCTGGCGCTGGTGTGGGACGTGCCCTTCGTGGCCGTGAACCATCTGGAGGCCCATCTCCATGCGGCCTTCCTCGACGAGCCGGGCCTGGAGCTGCCGGTGGTGGTGATTCTCGTGTCCGGCGGCCACACCATGCTGGTGTTGATGGAGGATCGTTTGCGCTACCGCGTGCTGGGGGCGACCGTCGACGACGCCGCCGGCGAGGCCTTCGACAAGGTGGCCCGCTTCATGGGTCTCGGCTATCCGGGGGGTCCGGTGATCGACCGGCTCAGCGGGCAGGGCGCCCCCGACGCGGTCGCGTTTCCCCGGGCGATGCTGCACGACGGCTGGAACTTCTCCTTCAGCGGCCTGAAGACCTCGGTGATCAACTA
Source organism: Acidimicrobiales bacterium (assembly GCA_965116865.1). Classification (GTDB taxonomy): domain Bacteria; phylum Actinomycetota; class Acidimicrobiia; order Acidimicrobiales; family Aldehydirespiratoraceae; genus Aldehydirespirator. The sequence goes on from OZ220727.1 coordinate 3,211,474, forward strand.
TCTTCGGCGGAACCCCGAGGCCCCGGCTGCTGATGTGGCCGCATCGTTCCAGGAGGCGGTGGCGGACGTGCTGCTGGCCAAGGCCCGCCGGGCGGCGGCCGCGCACAACGCCTGTGGCCTGTGCCTGGCCGGGGGTGTGGCGGCCAACAGCCGGCTGCGCGAGATGACGCTCGACGCCTGCGCTGCCGACGGGTTGGCCGCCTACCTGCCGAGCCGGGCCATGTGTACCGACAACGCGGCCATGGTGGCGGCGGCGGGCTGGTGGCGCCTGCAGGCCGACGGGCCGTCGCCGCTGACTGTCGGCGCCGACCCGTCCCTGGGCCTGCCGGAGGACTGAGACGACGGTCCTCGGGCGGCGCGCTCCGGGGTCGGAGCGGTGCGGCGTGCGGAATTCCTGCCGGAGGACTGGAACCATGCATGGGGAGCTGCACGACGCGCAGGCGGCCGCCGCCTCGTCGAGACAGCCGCCGGCTGGAACCATGCATGGGGAGCTGCACGACGCGCAGGCGGCCGCCGCCTCGTCGAGACAGCCGCCGGCTGGAACCATGCATGGGGAGCTGCACGACGCGCAGGCGGCCGCCGCCTCGTCGAGACAGCCGCCGGCTGGAACCATGCATGGGGAGCTGCACGACGCGCAGGCGTGCCGGTTCGACGTGCGGAATTCCTGCCGGGGGACTGGAACGTCGGCGCGCGCGTTGTGGCGCCGCGAGTCGGGCCGTATCGTTGGCACTCGTCACGGGAGAGTGCCAACGCCCGTGCTCAGTCCAACAACATCAAGATCAGGAGTCCGGGAGGACACATGAACCTGCAGCCACTCGACGACCGCATCGTGGTGCGGCCCGGCGACGCCGAGGAGACCACCGCCAGTGGTCTCGTCATCCCCGACACCGCCAAGGAGAAGCCCCAGCAGGGCGAGGTCCTGGCGGTCGGCCCCGGCCGCCGGTCCGACGACACCGGCGAGCTCATCCCCATGGACGTCGCCGCGGGCGACACCGTCGTCTACTCCAAGTACGGCGGCACCGAGATCACCGTCGAGGGCGAGGACCTGCTGATCCTCAACGCCCGCGACGTGCTGGCCAAGGTCGTCTGAGGTAGCCGATGCCCAAGATCCTCAAGTTCGACGAGGAGGCCCGCCGCGGCCTCGAGGCGGGCGTGAACAAGCTCGCCGACGCGGTGAAGGTCACTCTCGGCCCCAAGGGCCGCAACGTGGTGCTCGACAAGAAGTTCGGCGCGCCGACCATCACCAACGACGGCGTGTCGATCGCCCGCGAGGTGGAGCTCGACGACAAGTTCGAGAACATGGGCGCCCAGCTCGTGAAGGAAGTCGCCACCAAGACCAACGACATTGCCGGCGACGGCACCACCACCGCCACCGTGCTGGCCCAGGCCTTGGTGCGCGAGGGGCTGCGCAACGTGGCCGCCGGCGCCAACCCGATGGGCCTCAAGCGGGGCATGGAATCGGCCGTGGCCGCCGCGGTCGACTCGCTGGCCGACCAGGCCGTGCCGGTGTCGACCGACAAGGAGAAGGTGCAGTCGGTGGCGTCGATCTCCGCTGCCGACGCCGCGGTGGGCGAGACGCTGGCCGAGGCCTTCGACAAGGTCGGCAAGGACGGCGTGATCACCGTCGAGGAGAGCAACACGTTCGGCATGGACCTCGACTTCGTCGAGGGCATGCAGTTCGACAAGGGCTACCTGTCGCCGTACTTCGTGACCGACCCCGAGCGTCAGGAAGCGGTGCTCGAGGAGCCCTACATCCTTTTGAACCAGGGCAAGATCACCGCGGTCTCGGACCTGCTGCCGGTGCTCGAGAAGGTCATGCAGACGGGCAAGCCGCTGCTGATCATCGCCGAGGACGTCGAGGGCGAGGCTCTGGCCACGCTGGTCGTCAACAAGATCCGCGGCACGTTCAACTCGGCCGCGGTGAAGGCCCCAGGCTTCGGCGAGCGCCGCAAGGCGATGCTGCAGGACATGGCGATCCTCACCGGCGGCCAGGTCGTGGCCGAGGAGGTCGGGCTGAAGCTCGACTCGGTGGACCTGTCGCTGATGGGCTCGGCCCGCAAGGTGGTGATCACCAAGGACGACACCACCATCGTGGAGGGCGCCGGCGACTCCGCCGACGTGGAGGGCCGGGTCGGCCAGATCAAGGCCGAGATCGACAACACCGACTCGGACTGGGACCGCGAGAAGCTCCAGGAGCGGCTGGCCAAGCTGGCCGGCGGCGTAGCTGTGGTGCAGGTCGGCGCGGCCACCGAGGTGGAGCTCAAGGAGACCAAGCACCGCATCGAGGACGCCATCTCGGCTACCCGGGCCGCCATCGACGAGGGCATCGTCGCCGGCGGCGGCACCGCGCTGCTGCGCAGCCGTACCGCGGTCGCCGAGGTCGCGGCCGGCCTCGAAGGTGACGAGGCCACCGGGGCCCGCATCATCGGCGAGGCCTTGTCGGCGCCGGCCCGGCTGATCGCGGAGAACGCCGGCCACGAGGGCGCCATTGTGGTGCGCGAGGTCGAGGCGGCTTCCGGCGCCGACGGCTTCGACGCCGTCGCGGGCGAGCTCACCGACCTGATCGGAGCAGGTGTCATCGACCCGGTGAAAGTGACCCGGGCCGCGTTGCAGAACGCGGCGTCGATCGCCGGGCTGATGCTCACCACCGAGGTGCTAGTGGCCGACAAGCCCGAGGAGAAGCCCCCGCCCGGCCCGCCCGGTGGCGGCATGGACGGCATGGGAGGCATGGGCGGCATGATGTAGCCCTCCGCCTCCAGCGGACGCTCAGGAGCCCGGGCCCAGGCCCGGGCTCCTGAGCGTCCGGGGAGTCTGACGCGTTCGCCGGCGCCTTCGCGTGCCGGGCGCGCCGTCGGCGGCCGCCGACTGTTGACTGAGGCTCACGTTGCTGCAAGTATGCGGTCTGCGCTCGGCCTCGAAAGCGAGTGCATGCCGTCAGCGCAGATGGGATCCACCATGTCCGAACCAAGTTCGCTCACGCCGCGTCGCCTCCGTTCGCGAACCGCCATGGCCGCCGCGGGCTTGGCCGTGGCGCTGCTTGCGGCTGCCTGCGGCGAGGACGGCACGAGCACCGCGCCCACGACTGCGCCGACGACGACTTCGGCCGCGGAGCCGACCGTGACCACTGCTCCGGCGGCTGAGCCCGGGGACGCGGCGGCCGACGAGCCGACCGTGACCACTGTCTCGGCGGCTGAGCCTGGGGACGCGGCGGCCGACGAGCCGACCGTGACCACGACCGCCGCGCCCGGCCCGCCGGACGGCGCCGCCCCTTCCGGCGACAGCCCGAGAGGCGAGCTTCGCTGGTCGGACGTGGTCGACGACTTGAGCGGCTCCGCTGAGGCCTGCATCCTCGAGTCGTTGGGTGAGGAGGACCTGGACGCGGTGCTGGCACGGCCCGTCGCCTTCTATGACTTCCCGACGGACGACGATGCGTCGCTGCTCGCCTGCCTCGGCCCGGAGCGCGCTCTCGACGTGTTCCTGTCCGCCCAGGTCTGGTCCATGCAGTCCGACTCCGGGATCGTGATCGGCGATGAGGAGAAGGCCTGCCTGCGGGAGTCGATGGCCGACTTCGACGTGATCGGCGTGCTCGAGGGCCTCGACGACGGCTCCGCGGCGCCGGCGTTGGTGTCCGGCTTCGGGAGGTGCCTGGGGGACGCGTTCTTGTCCCTCATGCTCTTGGACTCCGGAGTCGCGTTCGAGGACTTGGGCGACGGCGAGAAGGCCTGCCTGCGGGAGTCGATGGCCGACTTCGACGTGATCGGCGCGCTCGAGGGCCGCGACGACGGCTCCACGGCGCTGGCGTTGGTGTCCGGCTTGGGGAGGTGCCTGGGGGACGCGTTCTTGTCCCTCATGCTCTTGGACTCCGGAGTCGCGTTCGAGGACTTGGGCGACGGCGAGAAGGCCTGCCTGCGAGAACGGCAGGCCGGCGTGGACTGGGACGGCTTCGGCGACGACCCCGAGGCCGGCTTATCGGCGCTCTTGAATTGGTCTCTCGGTCTGGTCGAATGCCTGCCCGAGGAGGAATTGGGCTTCGACGGGGCCTCGCCCATCGAGGCCCCGGCCGGCCTCGATGACGATCATGCCGACACGCTGGCGGGGGCCACTGCGACCGTTGTGGGCGAGCCGGCCCGGGGGTCGCTGGAGTACGGAGGCGACGTCGACTTCTTCGTGTTCGATGCAGTGGAGGGCGAGCGTTACGAGCTGGGCGTGGAGCCGGGGACGCTGGAGGATCCGACGGTCGCGCTGTATGACGCGGAAGGTCGGCAGCTGGGCTTTGACGACGATTCGGGAGACTCGCTGGCGCCTCTGCTGTTCTGGTCCGCGGACGGTTCGGGTCCGCGGTATGTGGAAGTGAGGGGGGCAGGCTTCGTCGCCGGCTCGTACACCCTGACGGTCGCACGCGGCTGAGCCGGCGGCTGTCCGGACGCCGAGGCCACCACGGCCCGCCTTCTGGGGGCGCGTCGGTGCCTGACCGTCTCGGTAGCCTCTCGGGATGGACCGCCCGGCGCCTGACCCGCGCAAGCTGCTCGACCACTGGGAGGAGTGGGAGCGGGGGGAGACGCCGCCGGGCCGGGTGATGAGCGATCTCAAGACCGGCGGCCTGCGGGAGCTTCTCCGGGACTTGGTCGCCGTCGCGGCAGGCGGCGGGGAAGGGTCCTGACCGACTCGGCGGCCGCGGCCGCGGCGGTGTTCGATCGTCCACCGGTCCCCGCCGGACGGGGCGGGTCCCAGCATGTCCCTTGCCCGACCGGCGCCCGGATGGGCGGACCGCCGCCCTGGGCGGGCCTTCCGGAGCATCGACGCCGCCTGAGCCTGGAACAGGTGCGGCGAGCGCTCGTCGGCGCCCGGCCGGGGTTCGTCGCGCCGTCGGCGCCAGCCCCGCCGGGATCGGCGCCCTCCGCGGTGCTCGTGCTTCTCTACGAGCATCGGGGCGAGCCGTGGGTGGTGCTCACCCGGCGCGCCCGGCACCTCCGCCACCACGCGGGGGAGGTGTCGTTCCCTGGCGGTCGGCGCGAGCCGGGGGACGCCGACCTGTGGGCCACGGCACTGCGGGAGGCGGCCGAGGAGGTCGGTCTGGACCCCGGCACAGTGTCGCGGATCGGCCCGCTCGACAGCTTCGTGACGGTCGGGTCGCGGTCTGTGGTGTGTCCGTTCGTTGCCACCGTCGACGGGCGGCCCGACCTGGCGCCCGACCCGGCCGAGGTGGACCGGGTGCTGCACGTCCCGCTGGCCGAGCTGACCGACCCCGAGGCTTGGCGGGAGGAGGTCTGGTCGCTGGGAGCGGCTTACGGTGGCGAGCGCACCATGACCTTCTTCGAACTGCCGGGCGACACGGTGTGGGGAGCGACGGCAGCGGTGCTGCGCCGCCTGCTGTCGGTCGCCACCTCGGGGATCGACGCCGGCGCCGGGTAGGCTCGTGCGGTGCCCGGCTTCCGGCGCCTCATCCCCAGCGCCTTGGCATACGGCGGCAACCATGTTGGGTAGGCTCCTGCGGTGCCCGGCTTCCGGCGCCTCGGCTTCTTGGTGTCCAGCCCTAGTACAGCCCTGTGAGCGAACCCGTACGCAGGTCGCAGTGCCAGGTCCCGCCCGGCCCGTGCGGGCTAGCCGGCGGCGATCTCCTGTGAGCGAACCCGTACGCAGGTCGCAGTGCCAGGGGGGCTGTGATGGTTGAGGTCGAGATCGGGCTGGGCAAGTCCGGGCGCCGTGCCTACCGGCTCGACGAGATCGCCATCATTCCGAGCAGGCGCACCCGCGACGCATCCGATGTGGACATCTCCTGGCAGATCGACGCCTACCACTTCGACATTCCGGTGCTGGCGGCAGCCGCCGACAGTGTGACCAGCCCGGCCACTGCGGTGAGGATGGGCGAGCTGGGTGGGATCGGCATCCTCGACCTGGAGGGTGTGTGGACCCGATGCGAAGATCCGGCCGCCGATCTGGCCGATCTGGCGGTCCTGCCCATCGACAAGGCGGCGGCCCGTCTTCGGGAGCTGTACACCCGGCCGGTGCAGCCCGAGCTGGTGGCCGCCCGGATCTCCGAGATCGCCGGGGCCGGGGTTCGCACCGCCGGCCGGGTCAGGCCGCAACGAGCGGAGGAGCTCGCTCCCCACGCCATTGTGGCCGACATTGATCTTCTGGTGATCTCAGGCACCATCGTCTCGGCCGAGCACGTCTCCTCCGCGGGCGAGCCTCTCAACCTCAAGACGTTCATACGGCGCATGCAGACGCCGGTGATCGTGGGGGGCTGCGCCAGTTACCAGGCTGCCCTGCACCTGATGCGCACCGGAGCGGCGGGCGTGCTGGTGGGCGCCGGCTCGGGGCATGCGGGCGCCTCCCGCGGGGTGCTCGGCCTCGACGCGCCCCAGGCGACCGCCGTTGCCGACGCACGGGCGGCCCGCATGCGTCACCTCGACGAGACCGGTGTGTACTGCCAGGTGATCGCCGACGGAACGATGCGCACCGGGGGAGACATCGCCAAGGCGGTCGTGTGCGGCGCTGACGCGGCCATGATTGGCTTGCCCTTGGCGTCGGCCGTCGACTCGCCGAGCCCGGGCCGCCACTGGGATCTGTCGGCGGGCCATGCGACGCTGCCCCGGGGGCGCGTCCTGGAAGTGGAGCCGCGGGGGACGCTGGCGGAGATCCTGCACGGCCCCGCGCTCGGTCCTGACGGCGCCACCAATCTGATGGGCGGGCTGCGCACCTCGATGGCCAAATGCGGCTACACCGACATTAAGGACTTCCAGCGGGCCGCCGTTGCCATAGTCGCGCCGTGACCGCCGCCGCGCCGGGCCTGGGCGGCGCCTTCGACACTGTCTTGGTGGTCGACTTCGGGGCTCAGTACGCCCAGCTGATCGCCCGGCGGGTGCGGGAGTGCGAGGTGTACAGCGAGATCGTGCCGGCGGCGGTCACCGCTGCCGAGGTCGCAGCCCGTCGGCCCGCCGGGTTGATCCTCAGCGGGGGGCCGGCATCGGTGCATGCCGAGGGCGCCCCCAGACTCGACCCCGCCGTCTACGGCTTGGGCGTGCCGATCATGGGTATCTGCTATGGGGCTCAGCTGATGGCCGAGCAGCTGGGCGGCTCGGTCGGCCCCAACGCGCGCGGCGAGTACGGCCGGGCACAGATGACCGTGCCGGGCGACGGAGGCGTGCTGCTGGCCGGGCTGCCGTCGCCCCAGTTGGTGTGGATGAGCCACTTCGATGCCATCGCCGAGCCGCCGCCGGGCGCCGCGGTCACCGCGGCCACTGAGGCGTCGCCGGTGGCTGTGTTCGAGAACCCCGACCGGGGTCTGTACGGGGTTCAGTTCCATCCCGAGGTGGAGCACACCCCCTACGGCCACAGGATGTTCGAACGGTTCCTGCGCGAGGGGTGCGGCGCCGGGTCGGACTGGTCGACGCGTTCGATCATCGACGCCGCTGTGTCGTCGGTCCGTGACCGGATCGGTGCCGGTCGGGCCATTTGCGGGCTGTCGGGGGGCGTGGACTCCGCGGTGGCCGCCGCCCTGGTCCACAGGGCCGTCGGCGACCGGCTGACGTGCGTGCTGGTGGACACCGGCCTGCTGCGCGAGGGCGAGGCCGACGAGGTGCAGGACGTCTTCAGCCGGCATTTCGGCGTCGGCCTGCTGCGGGAGGACGCCGCCGGGAGGTTCTTTACGGCGCTGGCGGGCGTCACCGAGCCGGAGGCCAAGCGAAGGGTTGTGGGCGAGCAGTTCATCCGTGCATTCGAGCGTGCTCGGAACCGGGTTCCTGACGCCGGGTTCCTGGTGCAGGGGACGCTGTATCCCGATGTGATCGAGTCGGGGGCCACCGCCCACTCGTCCACCATCAAGAGCCATCACAACGTGGGAGGCCTTCCCGATGATGTGGACTTCGAGTTGGTGGAGCCGCTGCGGTCGTTGTTCAAGGACGAGGTTCGGGCGGTGGGCGCCGAGCTGGGCCTGCCCGATGAGATCGTGCATCGCCAGCCGTTCCCCGGTCCTGGCCTGGCGGTGCGCATCATCGGGGAGGTGACCCCCGAGGCGGCCCGTATGTTGCGCCGCGCGGACGCCATCGTGCGCTCGGAGTTGCGGGCCGCCGGCTTGGAGCGCGAGATATGGCAGTCGTTCGCTGTGCTGCCGGACATCCGCACGGTGGGCGTGATGGGCGACGAGCGCACCTACGGGCGTCTGGTGGCGATCCGGGCGGTAACCAGCTCCGACGCCATGACCGCCGACTGGGCCCGCCTGCCCCACGAGGTGCTGGAGGCCATCAGCAGCCGGGTCATAGCGGAGGTCGGCGGCGTGAACCGGGTCGTCTACGACGTCACCAGCAAACCTCCCGCCACCATCGAATGGGAGTAGCGCAGGGCGAGGCACTGGTAGCAGGCCGAGCCTGCGGTCTGATGTCGAGGATGAGCGTCTGAACGCGAATGCCTCTGCGCCGGATCCTGCTGATGACGCAATCCCCGGCGCTGCCTCGGGATCGGAAGCGGGTGTGCCTGGGAGCCGGGTCCGCAAGGACCGCATCGAGCGGGGCGAGGTCGAGGGCCTCAGCTCAGACGACCGAGCCGAGTTGCTGCGACTGCGCCGAGCTGGAGATGGAGCGTGATGCGCTTGAACGATCAGTGGTCCTGTGGGTCAAGGAGGCAACGCGATGACAGGGGCGCCCAACACACCTCCGACACCTTCGCGGATGCCTGCCGCCGGCTAGAGATCACCCAGTCGATGGGGCGCGTCGGCTGCGTGCTCGACAACGCCGCCGACGAAGCCGTCCCTGAGTTCCCCGCAGCCGCATAGAGGCCGAACGAGCAGGCCTGCGAGCCCGCGTCGTGTCCGGCAAGCCCGGCTCGCCTACTGGTAGACGGGCTCCATTCCGGCGTACCGGTCGGTGGGCTGGTAGATCCTGATGTAATCGATCCGCATGTTGTTGGTGATCGCTGTTTGCGTCGTGGGTATTCCAAATACCTTTGTTTGTAAACGCAGCTCCACCGGGAGGTGGCTCACGACAGCTTTTTCTATATGTGTCGATGAGTCGTCGTCGGGCACCAATAGTTCGAAGAACCTTTCACGGTCTTCGTCAGCGGGGGTATAGAAGTCGCCCCAGTCCACAACTTCGCCATTAGATATTATAGGGGATTTTTGATCTACCCTAGTGCGGTCCTTGGGGAAGAGGACCCAGTCGTCGTGGATGCCCTCCACCCGTAGGTGGGTCCGGTAGCCTCTCGGAGTCCACTCGATTCCCTTCGTCATTGTGGCCGTGCCAGCAGTGAAGTTGTTTTCTTCCGACGGGCACTCAGGATGGAGCATTCTACCTTCGCTGGGAGTCCCATACTTCGTGCAGTAGGAGATACTCTTGATGGTTCTTGTCGGAACAACCGATCTGACCTTGTAGCCCTCCCAAACGTTGGCATTCTGATGCATATACTCTTTATGCCATCTTGGCTCGAACTCGGTGAAGTCGAGTTCGGTCTCTACGTACTTCAGGAAGTCCTCCATGCTGTCTATGGTGATGCCGTAGCGGGCGAACTCGAATTTCAATTGCTCGGTCCCGCCCGTGTATATTGCATAGTTCCTGTAAGCTGGAGACTTATACAAGTCAACGTTGTACTTCACTTCCAAGTACCCGTACTTGAAGGCCATCTTGCCGTAGGTGTTGGCTCCCCCGTGACAATCTGAGCGGATCCAGGACATGCGATAGTAGCCGACCTCAATGTTATGGCAGGCCTTACCGTTCTCGTCGACCCGTTCGCACGGGTCGCCTCTGAAGTTCCACACGTCGGTGTTCATTGCAACTAAGCCGTCCCGGCATGGGGTGCCCTCAACGACGTCGCTGCCGTTGAACTCCTCAGCGAACACCAGACTGTAGTTGTCGCTGTCCTGCACCAGATCCGGCAGAGCGTCGCGCATCTCCTGGCTCGTCTCAGGCGCCTCCTCAGGCAACACCTCCCCCAAGAACAGACACTCGAATCTGTCCTTATTGTTGTCAGGATAGTCGCTGCAATCCGGCCTCCGCTCAGGCGAACTGATCTTCACTTGACGATAGATCTTCAAATCCGACCCGGAATCCTCAGCCGACACTTCCACTACCCGCGTCGGAGTATCATTGAGATAGCGCTGCCAACCCGGCCAGTCGCTGTTGTACAGATACAGATCGCCGGTGTCCTCGACCACCTGCACCGCCATGTCGCGACAGCCCAGCCCCGAACACAAGAAATCCCGCAACGGATGGCCGGCGGCGTCCTCCACCCCGAACACCACCGCATCCTGCTCCTCGTCGTCGCCGTCCACCACGACCACCCTCCCGATGATCTTATCCCCCTGCTCTGTCGTGTGGCTGCGGTTCTTGTTCCAGACCGCGAGCCTCGGCCGCAACGGGAACTCATCCTCCACGAACCACAAGGCAGGCACCTCTTCGCTCGCGCCCTCGACAACTCCCGCCCGGATCCCCGACAAGCCCCCGCCCCCGTCCGCGACCCCATCGGCGACCTCACCCCGGCCAACGTCCGCCGACCGCCCCGACGCGCCGTCCGACGCCACGGCCTGAACCGTTGCGGCCACAACACAGGCCAACAAAGACGCCGTCACCCAGCGGCGGCGACGCTTGCGGTCTGCTGCGATCGGGCGGGTCATCGCGTTCCTCCGGCTGGTTCCACCACGCCGCGGGATGCCCCCTTCCGCTACGACGCATGCAGCTTGCAAAACTGCCGGAGTGTACCACCGGAGGCCGATCGGTCAGCCGTCTCCGGGCCGCCCCCAAGCGAGGGGAAGCGGGAGACACTGACCCGGCGAGGCTACGGTCGCGCCGATGGCCTCCACTGCCTCCACCGCAATGCCGCTGCGGCGCGCTCTGCGGGGACGGGCACCCGGTCTGCGGGCGGAGCGAGCCTTGTGGAACTCGGGCGCCGAGGTGGTGGCCGGCGTGGACGAAGTGGGCCGGGGGTCTTGGGCAGGTCCGCTGACTGTCGCGGCCGTCGTCGCCGATCCCGCTCGCCGCATGTACAAGGTGCGCGACTCGAAGATGCTCACCGCTCCCGAGCGCGAGACGCTGCACGACCGCATACGGGCCTGGGCCCGGGCGGTGTCCGTCGGCCATGCCACCGTCGACGAGTGCACCGCGCTGGGCATGGCTGACGCCCAGCGCCTGGCCGCCCGGCGCGCCGTCGACGGGCTGGGGCTCGAGGTCGACCATGTGTTGGTGGACGGGAAATGGGACTTCCTGGCTCCGCCGCCCGACCGGGCCGGCGACGACGATGGCGGCAAGGCCTGTGCCCCCGGCGTCGCCGACCACCACGAGACCGGCGACGCGGGTGCCGGCACCGACGATGGCGGCAAGGCCTGTGACGGCAGGCCCGGCGTCACCACAATCGTGCGGGGCGACGCGTCGAGCCTGTCGATAGCGGCCGCGTCGGTGGTGGCCAAGGTGACCCGCGACCGCCTGATGGTCGCCGCGGCGCAGCGCTGTCCGGCCTATTGGTTCGAGTCCAACAAGGGCTACCCCTGCCCGCGTCACGTCGCCGCGCTGGCCGCGTGGGGTCCGTGCGCCATCCACCGCCGCCGGTGGGTGTTCATGGACGGCCTGCGCTGGAGCGGCGTGCCACGGGTCCTGCCACCGCCCGAGGACGCCCACCCCCAACTGTTCGACACAGCCGGAGACGCAGCCGGCTGGTGTCGATGACCGCTCCGAAGACCAGGAACCGCTCCCGACCCTCGCGCGGCTGCAGCGGTCGTGTCGGCTGTGCTGCGACGATCGCTCCGAAACGGTATACCGGACGTCCGGTGGCAGTGTTCAGGGTGCGGTCGTGTCGGCTGTTGCGTGATGCCGGACCAAGCGTGGACTCTGTGCGTCGGTGGCAGTGTTCAGGGTGCGGTCGTGTCGGCTGTTGCGTGATGCCGGACCAAGCGTGGACTCTGTGCGTCGGTGGCAGTGTTCAGGGTGCGGTCGTGTCGGCTGTTGCGTGATGCCGGACCAAGCGTGGACTCTGTGCGTCGGTGGCAGTGTTCAGGGTGCGGTCGTGTCGGCTGTGCTGCGACGATCGCTCCGAGGATCGAGAACCGCCCTCGACGGCTCGGAGCAGCCGCGGCGGACAGGCCGCGGTAGCCTGCAGTCGCCATGGGCCAGCCCGTCACCTTCCTGCGCACCTCGTCGCCCCGACCGGGCCTGGTGCGCTTCGAGTTGAACCGGACCCTCACCGGCATGGGCCACGAACGCTACCGGGTCGGCGAGGAGATCGTTGGCGACCGGCCCCCCGACGAGCTGGCCCGCCGGATGCTGGCCACCGGCAGGCTGTCGTCGATCCACATGCACGGATCGGTGATCACCGCCGAGCTCGCCGGCGACGACCCCGGCCTCGGCGAGGTGATCGCCGGTCTCTACACCCACTACGTGCCCGGCGTGGAGATCCCCAGCGACGAAGAGCTCATAGCCTTGGTGGAGGGCTGAGAAGTCACACGCTGCGCCTAAGAGGCCGAGCGAATAGGCGGGCCAGTCCGGATCATACGGGCGAGGCCGTGGCCCGAGCGGCCCGTGAGCGCAGCGAACAAGAGCGGGAATGACACCGCTGCGACACAATCGGCTCTCACCTATTCGCGGACGCTCTAACGCCAAAGAGGGTTGTACGGGATGGTGCCGAAACCTGGAGCGGGCTACTCGGGGGACGGCGCCGTGGCGACCTGCACCGCTGGATGCGAGTTGTGGGCGTCGCTTCGGGAATGGCTGATGGGATCCCTGCGGTGACGGCGAGGCACGCCACAGGCAGTGTCACGGTGGGCGTCGCCTCGGGAAGGGCTGATGGGCGCTGCCCTGCGAGCCGACCGCGACGGGAGCGAGCGAGAGCAAGAAGGCCACCCGGTGGCGATAATGCGGTAACGCTTGGACGGTGCCGCCAGTGCGGGGCTTCGCCGTTCTGTGATCCCTTCAGAAAGGACGTCTCCCAATGGTCAACCCCATTCCCGACGACTACCCGCGAGTCTCGACCTACCTCTGCGTCGACGGCGCGTCCGACGCCATCGACTTCTACACGAGCGTTCTGGGCTTCACCGAGCGTCGCCGCATGAGCTTCGCCGGCCGGGTCGGCCACTGCGAGCTGAGTCTCGGAGACTCGCTGATCATGCTGTCCGACGAGTGGCCCGAGGAGGGCGTCGTGGGACCCGACAAGCTCGGCGGGACGCCGGTCTCGATGATCGTGAACGTCGAGGACTGCGACGCGACCTTCGCGGCCGCGCTGGCTGCCGGGGCCACGGAGCTGGAGCCCCCGGAGGACCAGTTCTACGGTGACCGCGCCGGCCAGTTCCGCGACCCGTGGGGCCACAAGTGGAGCGTGCACACCCACATCGAGGACGTGGACGACGAAGAGCTGGACCGGCGCGCCGCCGCGATGATGGGCGGAGGCTGAGCGCACGTGCCGTCCCCTCCGCAGCCCTTGGTCGTGCTCGACGTGGAGGGCGTGCTGACCCCCGAGGTGTGGATCGCGGTGGCCGAGCGCACCGGCATCGACTTCCTGCGCCGCACCACCCGCGACGAGCCCGACTACGACGTGCTGATGAGGGGCAGGATCGCGGCGCTCGACGCGGCGGGCGTCACCATGGCCACCGTCATGGAGGTGGTGGAGGGGCTCGTGCCTCTGCCCGGCGCCCGCCGGTTCCTGGAAGAGCTCCGGTCCCGCGTGCCGGTGGTGCTGCTGTCGGACACCTTCGAGCAGTTCGGCCGACCACTCATGGCGCAGCTGGACTGGCCCCTGCTGCTGTGCCACCGGCTGGTGGTGGAGGGCGACCGCCTGGCCGGCTACCGGCTGCGGGTCGACGACCAGAAGGCGAGGAGCGTGGAGGCGTTCCGTGCCCTGAACTACCGGGTGGTGGCGGTGGGGGACTCCTACAACGACCTGACCATGCTGGCTGCGGCCGACTCCGGGATCCTGTTCCGGGCCCCCGACAACGTGATCGCCGAGCACCCGCAGCATCCCTGCTGCACGGCCTACGGGGACCTCCGGGACCTGATCGACGACTGCATTCTGAAGGCTGGGACTTCCTCGTCGTGATGAGGCGGCGCGAGACCGCACAACGATTCCGGGAGCCTGGCTCGGCAGCGGATCGGCAGCGGTGGGCGCCGTCTTGGGCGCTGCCGGCTGCCAGTTCTCGGTCGACGACTGCATTCTGAGCTCTTCATGGAGCATTTCGCTCACTGGAGGGGTGCGTTGTGGTCCGTGCGGAATGGTTGGTGTGATCCGACGCGACCTATGCCGTTGTGGACGCCACCGTCTGGTGCGTTGTGGTCCGCGCGGAATGGTTGGTGTGATACGGTCGGTACCGCCGCTCTCATGAGAGGGCATTCCTATGAAGACCAAATCAGCGACCGCCCTCGTCACGGCTCTGGTGCTGCTTGCTGCAAGCTGCGACGCCGTAGACTACGAACCGGTGACCACCACGACGGCGGTGACCACCACCACGACGACCACCACCACGACGACGCTGCCCGTGGTGCAGCGCGAGCGCAGGGGCCAGGCCGTCGACGTCGAGGCCGTCCTCGGCGCGGACCTCGGCGACTGCGCCTCGGCGCCTGCGGGCGATCCGATCAGGGTCGGCATGGCAATGGACTTAAGCGGCACGGCCGGCCTCGTCGACATTCCCGGCTCCAAGCTGGTGACCCACTTCGCTGACCTCATCAACTGCATCGGCGGGGTCGACGGCTCGCCGGTCGAGGTCCGTGTCGAGGACGTGGGCGGCGACGCGACGGCACCGGGCGACGCGGCTTCGGCACTTCTCGATTGGGGAGCGCACTTCCTCATCGGCCCGCCCTTCGCCGACCTCGCCCTTCCCATCTTGCAGGCCACCGGCGGCCAGGTCCCCGTATTCGCGGCTGCCTCGACCGAGCCCACGCTCTCAGACGTGGTGAACAACTCGTATCTGGTGACCTTCGACGATCGGGGCCAGTCCTCGTCGGCCGCCGAATGGGCCCTGGACCAAGGCATCACACGCGCCTTCTTGCTCACCCAGCCCGGCTCCTACACCGGTTACAACCCCGATGTCTTCGCCGAGGTGTTCGAGGCCGGCGGCGGAGAGGTGGTCAGCGTCCAGACCTACGTATGGGCCGAGGACACCGACTTCTCTGCCCAGGTTGCCGAGCTCTCGGAGATCCTCGATAACAACGAGGCCTTCTTCTCGGCCGCGCTCGCCTCTCAGGTGACCACGCTGAAAGGCCAGCTCGAAGACGCCGGCTTCGACGGCATCACCTACATCGGCACTGACGCCCTCGGCGCCTCCGGTATCGCCTCCGAGGCCAACAACGAGGGCATCGTCCACACTTCCCACATCAACATCGAGCCGGGCGACATCAACGACCGCCTGCTGGCCGGCTACTCCGCCGCCAACGACGGTGAGGTGCTTGAGAGCCGGGGCTTCATGGGGCTCTACGTCGACTCGCTGCTTCTGGGCATCGAGGGCATCGTGCATTGCGCCTGCACCGACTCCGCCAAGATCGGCGACGCCATCGCCCATATAGCGACCTTCGAAGGGTTCAGTGGCATCATCACCTACTCCGGCACGACCGGCACGCCCCCGAAGTCGGTCCCGATCAAGCGGATCATCGACGGCCAGGATGTCCTGATCGAGATGAGGTGATCGGAGACCGAGCAACGATTCTGACGGTGAGAAGAAATTGGATGCGGAGCGTCAGAAGTTGCGAGATGAGGTGATCGGAGACCGAGAACGCATTCTCCACTCGGGACGCTAGTGTCCTGAGTCTTTAGTTATTGGGGTTGGTTGTGGTATGGTTGGTGTGGCTGTGGGCGGTGATTGGAGGCAGTCGTGGCTAGTGCTGTGTCGTCGAAATGGCTAGGGCAGCGCAGCAGGACCGAGACCCTGCTTGGGAGCGCTCCGGACGCCCCGATCATTTCAGCGACGGACCACTAGGAGGCTGGTGTTTTTCTCGGGTGGGGTTGGGTGTGTGTGGTAGAGTTGCAGGGATGTTGTTCGGTCTCGTGGGGAGGTTCGTGTCGTGACGGTGGGTGTGGAGCCGTGTCGGGTGGATCTGTTCAAGGGTTCGCATTTCGTGGGGGAGCGGCTGGCGGCGGATTCGATTTTTTCGGTGTTGGCGCGTGAGGGGCGGCGGTTGTTTCCCGACGGGATGTTCGATGATCTCTTTAGTTCGCGGGGGCGGCGCAGTGTGCCGCCGCGGGTGGTTGCTGTGGTGATGGTGCTGCAGCGCTGGTTCGGGTTGTCTGACCGTGAGGCGGTGGCCGCGTTCGAGTTCGACGCGCGTTGGCGTTATGCGTGCGGGTGCCTCGACGTGGACGGCGGCGGGTTCGACCACACGGTGCTGGTGGGGATGCGGGCGCGGCTCGCGGCGTCGCAGCGGCCGCGGCGGATCTTCGAAGCGGTGCTGGGCGCGGCCCGCGAGGCGGGGGCGTTGTCTCGGCGGCGGGTGCTGGACTCGGTGCCGGTCTATGACGCGGTCGCGACCCAAGACACTGTCACGATGCTGCACCGCGCCATCGGCGCGGTGCTCGCAGCCGGCGGGGGCGACGCCGGCGCGGGCTTGCGTGGCGACTATCGGCGCGGCAGCAGGCCGGTGTGCGACTGGGACGACCCCGGCGAGCGCTCGGAGTTGGTGGACGCGCTGGGCGCGGACGCCGCGGCGGTGCTCGCCGGGTTGGAGGGCCGCGAACTCAGCGGGGCTCTCAGCGAGGCTGCGGAGTTGTTGGCCGCGGTCTGCGGGCAGGACCTGTGCGAGGACCCCGACGGGCGGTTCATGATCGCGCGGCGCGTCGCCGCTGACCGGGTCATCTCCACGGTGGACCCCGACGCCCGCCACGGCCACAAATCCACCGCACGTCGCTTCGACGGCTACAAGGGCCACGCCGCGGTGGACCCCGACTCCGAACTCGTCACCGACACCGCGGTCACCCCCGCTGACACCGCCGACGCCCAACCCGCCCCCCAACTCATACACGACCTCCTCAACACCGCCGACACCAACACCAACACCGCCGACACCGCCGACACCGCCGACACCGACACCGCCGACACCGACACCGCCGACACCGCCGACACCGCCGACACCGACACCGCCGACACCGACACCGCCGACACCGCCGACACCGCCGACGCCGACACCGCCGCCGACGCCGACGCCGACACCGCCGACGCCGACACCGCCGACGCCGACACCGCTGACGCCGACACCGCCGACGTCGGCGGTGTGGTCGAGGAGTTCGAGGGCCGGCCGACGGTCTATGGCGACAGCGCGTACGGCAGCGGAGAGTTCCAAGGGCTGCTCGAGCGCAGCCGCATAAACTCGAGGTGCCGCACCCAGCCGGCGCGCGCTCCGGGGGGCCGTTTCGCCAAGGACCGCTTCGACGTCGATCTGCCCAACGGCACAGTCACCTGCCCCGCGGGGGTCTGCGTCGCTGTCCGCTTCGGCCGCGACGGCTCGGGCGCGGCCCGCTTCGGGCCGGCGTGCGCGAGCTGCGAACTGCGCGACCGCTGCACCAGCGCAGCCGGCGGAAGGACTGTGCGCGTCGGACCCGACGAGGCCGTGCTCGCCGCGGCCCGCGAACGCCAACAAGACCCACAATGGCGCCGCGACTACCGCGCCGTGCGCCCCAAAGTCGAACGCAAGCTCGCGCACCTCGTGCGCCGCAAACACGGCGGCCGCCACGCCCGGGTGCGCGGCCGGCCCAAAGTCGACGCCGACTTCAACCTGCTCGCCGCAGCCGCCAACATCGCGCGCCTCGGCATGCTCGGACTGCGCTCCACACCAACAGGATGGACCCTCGACTGACCCCGCCAAAGCCCCAACCCGCCCCCGACACGACCAACCAGCCGACCCCGACACGACCAACCCTCGCCCAACCCGCCGACCCCGGCCACCACCCACCACAAGAGCCCACCGAACACCAATTTGGCACCAGCCACCTAGGGGCCGTCGTGGGGTGGAGGTGGTGCTCGCCGATGAGCAGCGCGAGACGCTGGAGCGGTGGGCGCGGCGCCCGAAGTCGTCGCAGGCTCTGGTGCTGCGGTGCCCGATAGTGCTGGGCGCGGCCGCGGGGGAGACGAACGAGTCGATCGCGGCGTCGCTGGGGTGCAGCGAGGCGACGGTGTCGAAGTGGCGGCGCCGGTTCGCGGGGCGCGGGTTGGGCGGGCTCTGCGACGAGCCGCGTCCGGGCGCGCCGCGCGCGGTGAGCGACGACAAGGTGCAGGAGGTGATCGTCAAGACGCTGGAGTCGGCTCCTGAGGGCGCGACGCACTGGTCGACGCGCTCGATGGCCGCGCAGGTGGGGCTGTCGCAGTCGACCACCCACAAGACCCCCGCCGTACAGCGCCGGCTGCTGCGCCACCCCCGCTTCAGCTTCCACTTCACCCCCACCCACAGCTCGTGGATGAACCTCGTCGAGCGCTGGTTCGCCGAGCTCACCACCAAATGGATCCGCCGCGGCACCCACACCAGCACCAAAGAGCTCACCGGCTCCATCCAGCACTGGATCGACCACTGGAACCACAACCCTCGCCCGTTCACATGGCACAAGAGCGCCGACGAGATACTCCACAACCTGGCAACATATCTCCAACGAATTCCTGACTCAGGACACTAGATCAGTGGCAGCCCGGAGGCAACTCGCCTTCATAGCGTCAGCGGTGGCTGCTGGCTGAGTTGTTCTTCTGATCTTGGAGCCGACGCGCCCCAGTGCGTCTCGCCGGCCGTTGCGCAGGCCCGAAAGCCCCTGCGAGTGAGCTTCCCCCCGAATCTTGGAGGGTTGGTTTAGGCGGCTTGGGCTTGTTCGTAGTCGAGCGGGCTGGTCATGTTGTTGGCGGAATGTAGCCGTTTGGGGTTGTACCAGGTGTCGATCCAGGCGGCGATGTCTCGGCGGGCCTGGTCCCGTGTGGTCCACCGGCGCCGGGATATGAGTTCGTGCTGGAGGGTGGAGAAGAACGACTCGGCGCAGGCGTTGTCGAGCGCGCATCCCACGCGACCCATCGACTGGGTCACCCCGAGGCGCCGGCAGGCGTCGGCGAAGTCGCCTGCGGTGTACTGGGCGCCCTTGTCGGTGTGGAAGATCACCCCGGCTATGTCGCCTCCTCTGGTGGCTGCGGCCATGTTGAGCGCGGCGGCGGCCAGATCGGCTGTGGGGTGGCGCTCGGAGGTCGCGAAGCCCAGCATCCGGCGCGAGTACAGGTCTTCGACGGTCGCGAGGAACACCGGGCCCTCTGCGGTGTTGACCTGCTTGAAGTCGCCGCACCACTTCTGGTCGGCGCGCTCGGCGCTGAAGTCGCGCTTGAGCAGGTCCGGAGCAGGATCAGCGGACTTGTCGGGCCGGGTCAGGCCCCTGCGGCGGCGTGTCGTGCGTGCTCGCAGGCCCTGACGGGCCATGGAGCCCTCCACTGTCTTCTTGGACACCGCCAGGCCGTCTCGGCGCAGCTGGGCGCGCACCCTGGGCGACCCGTAGGTGCCCCCGGACGCCTCGAAGGCCTCCTTGACCGCGGCGTCGAGGCGCTCCCGGCGCCGCCGGGCCGCCGACGGCGGCCGGCCCCGGCCGGCATAGAAGGTGGACTCGGCCACCCCCAGGGCGCGGCAGGCCACCGTGTGAGGCACTCCGTGGTCGGCCCTTTGGGCCGCGATGTGCTCGACCAGGCTCACCGCGTCGCCTCCTTGACCCAAAGGACCACCGATCGTTTGAGCACATCACGCTCCATCTCCAGCTCGGCGCAGCGGCGGCGCAGCCGGACAAGCTCGGCGCGGTCGTCGCCGTCGAGGCGCTCACCGGAGCGCTCGGCGCGGTCCCTTCGCACCCAGTTGCCCAACGTGCCCGCACCGATCCCCAACTCGCGGGCCACCTCAGCGACCGATCTGCGAGTCTCTTGGACGATCCGCACAGCACCGGCCTTGAACTCCGGGTCGTACTGTCTTCGTGTCTCAGGCATCACGTCTCCTCTTAGACGATGCCTCCAAGATCAGGGGGGATGCTCAGAGCACCTCAACACGTGCCACTGCGGCTGCCGCTAGCCTCGATCACGTCTCAACAACCCTCAAAGCCAGTAACGCGCCACAATACGCGCCGCATTGCGCGCCATCCCGCCCGAGTAGCTCAGTTCGGCAGAGCAGCTGTCTTGTAAACAGCAGGTCGCAGGTTCGATTCCTGTCTCGGGCTCAGAAGAAAATGAGCCTTCGCGGATTCGTGGGGAGCGGGGTGGCTATCCGCGAGTTTGGTGCCGAGCTGGAGGCGTGGATCAGACGACACGAAGGTGGAGATCCAGTTCGGCGGCGTCAAGCCGAGTCCACTTGCCCTGCTGTAGGCGGTAGACCGCGCATGAGTGGAGGCCATCGCGCAGCCCGAGGCCGAAGTAGGGAGCAACGATGCTGAGCGCGCCGTCGAACGTCAGGATCGGGTTAGCGTCGTCAGTCCTTGAGTGGAACGCCCGGCCAGGATGGCTATGGATGCGCGCGTGGTATCGCTCGTTGGGTCCCAGCGCCAGAGCTTGTTCTCTCCGGCCAGCCTCGGTGACCTCAACCCATGCAGCGCGTTCTGTGCTCGCGCGTTGATCGACGACAACCAGGCGGGTGAGTTGACGCCGCAATCGAGGCTGCGGGCCAGCGATTCGAGGTAGAGGTCAAGTCGGTAGTCACTGTTGCGCAGGGCGAGTTGCTGGCAACACGTGCCCCGCGGGACCTGCCGCTGATTGTTGTTGCCGATCGCATCGCCGCCGATGCCAAACGGTCGATGCGGGAGGCGGGGGTCAACTACTTCGACCGGCGTGGAGAACTGAGAATCGTGAGCCCACCGTTGTTCGTCGACACACTCGTGGAGTCCGCGCTCCCAGCGGCCGGCAGTCGCAGCGGGTCGCTCGATAGCCAGGTCGCCAAGGAAGTAGCGATCGCCTGCTTGCTGACGCCGGACCAGCCCCATGGCATCCGTGAGATCGCCCGCTATATCGACCGAGCTCCCAGTGCCGTCTCCAGTGCCATGGCGAGGCTGCGAGACGATGGCCTTCTCACCTCGGCCGGTGAAGCGACGGTCCCGGACCTCTTCCACGCGCTCCTAGTGGTGTGGCGACGGCAAGCTGTTCTGCTGGCAAGGCTGCCCGGCACCGGTGACCGCGAGGCACACCGTCTGGGGCTTGGCCTCGACGAGCCCGAAGACTCGACGGGCTGGGCGCTCACCGACACCCGAGCCGCGGCGTCGTGGGGCATACCGATCGTCGCAGCCGGCGACTACTCGCCTGACTTCTACGTGCCCTCCGAATCAGCCCTGCGCGCCGCGCGCTCGCATCTGGGCGAAGCAACCAATCCCGCGTCCCGAGCCTGCACCGCGGCCGTAGCGCCGATCCGACTCGCGTGTCTCCGCCGAGCAGACCACTCCCAAACAACCGGCGAGCAGTGGCCGGTGGCGAACCACATCGTCGTCGCCTTGGACATCGCCCAGGACCAAGCCCGCGGCCTCGAGGCGCTCGAGCGGTGGCAACCCGAGGAGATCGTCCGTGCCTGGTGAACCCGTCGTCCTGGTGAGCAGCCGGGGCTGCGGGCCTTCGCCCTCGGCCGGCGCAGGGCTGGACACGTCAAGGCTCACGGGGACCTTCGCCCGCCGTCGCGCTGGACGTGCGCAGGAAAGAGACAGCCCCGGCATGAGCCGGGGCCGTTGGCCCGGGGCTACTCACCCCGGGGGGGTTGCACAAACGATATCACGCTCATGTGATACAGGGTCAAGTACCGTCGCTGGATTGTGAGCGCAGAGCGGCTGGTCGCCTACATCGATGGGTTCAACCTCTACTACGGCCTCCGCGATGCGCGTCTGCGCAGCTCGCGATGGCTCGACCTGCACGGCGTGTGCACGTCCCTGCTTAAGCCCTCTCAGCAGCTTGAGTTCGTTCGCTACTTCACTACTAGGGTCCGAGGTGCCCCCCACGCTGCGCGACGCCAATCGGTGTACATCGACGCGCTGCTCGCACGCGGAGGCATCGAGATCGACTTCGGCCACTTCCTCTCAAGCTCCACGGACTGCCGCAACTGCGGAGCTGTCAGGCAGAAGCACGAAGAGAAGCGAACCGACGTGAACATCGCCGTGCGCCTTCTCGAAGACGCATACGACGATCGCTTCGACACCGCGATGGTGGTCTCCGGGGACAGCGACCTCGTGCCGCCTATCAGGTCTGTGCGGAGCCGTTTCCCGCACAAGCGAGTTCTCGTAGCCGCACCGCCCGAACGGTGGTCCGCCCAGCTCGGCCAAGCCGCGAACGCAGCGCTGCAGATTTCGGCCCTGACGATCCGGTCGAATCGGCTGCCCGACCCGGTGGTCACTCCCAGCGGGGTGAGGCTTCGAGCGCCGAGAGGCTGGCTGCCGCGCGAGGGCCGCGGCGGCGCCGCTCGTTAGCCCAGATCTTTCAGTAGGCCGTTGTGGGGGCAGCCTTTGGGGCTGGGTCGGGGGTGCGGCGGCGGGTGTGGGGTTGGTGGCGCTGCGGGGGCGTGTTGGGGCTGTTCGGGTTGCGGGTTCGGGTTGCGGGTTCGGGTTGGTCGGACTGTGTGTGCTGCGGTGTCGGGGTGGCCGCGGACGCGGGTTCAGATGAGCAGGGGGAGGTTGTGGATGCGTTGGTGCGCGGCGAGCAGGTGCGGGGTCCGGGGCCAGTCGTTTGGGAGTTTGCAGGTGCGTCGGCGTCCGGTGTTGACGATGCGGCCGGCGGTGTGCAGCAGGCAGTAGCGGAGCCGTTTGGGTTCGGCTTTTGCTAGGAGACTGTTGAGTAATCCGGGTTGGGGTGCTCGCGATCGTTGTGGCGGGGTGGGAGAATGGGGGGCATGCAGGGTGTAGAGAAGCCGGATCGGGAACTGTTGGACGCGCTGGGCTTGTGTTCGGGTCTGGTGCGGGAGGGGTCGGTGTATCGGTTCTTGGCCGAGAACCGGCTGAGGCTGTTCCCTGACGGGATGTTCGCTGATTTGTTCGGTCCTTTGGGCCGACCGTCGCAGCCGGCGTCGGTTGTGGCGGTTGTGTTGGTGTTGCAGGCGTTGGAGGGGTGCTCTGATCGTGAGGCGGCGGAGCGGCTGCGGTGTGATGTGCGCTGGAAGGCCGCGGCGGGTCTGGCGGTGGACGATGAGGGGTTCCATTACAGCGTGTTGTCGCTGTGGCGGGCGCGGCTGCGCTCGAGTGGGCGCCCGGAGCGGGTCTTCGACGCGGTGCGGGAGTTGGCCGCCGCCTGTGGGGCGCTTTCGCGCGGCCGTCGCCGGGCGCTGGACTCCACGGTGCTCGACGACGCGGTCACGACCCAGGACACGGTCACGATGATCAGCTCGCAGATCCGGCGGGTGCGCCGCCTCGTCGGGGCTGGCGCCGCGCTGGAGCTGGCCCACGACTACGACGGCCGCGCCAAGCCCGTGTGCGACTGGTCTGACCCCGCTGAGCGGGCCTGGCTGGTGGACGAGCTGGTCACGGACGCGCTCGCGGTGCTCGACGCGGTAGAGGGACTGGACCTCACAGACGAGCAGGCCGACGCGGTCGGGCTGCTGGCTGTGGTGGCGGGCCAAGACGTCGAGGCCGACCCCGGGGTGCCGGGCCGCTGGCGCATCGCTCGTCGGGTTGCGCGGGGCCGGGTGGTCTCCACTGTGGACCCCGAGGCCCGCCACGCGCACAAGACCCGCTCGCAGCGCCGCGACGGCTACAAGGCCCACATCGTCGCTGAGCCCGACACAGGCACAATCACCGCCGTCGAGCTCACCGCGGCCGACGCCTCCGACGCCAGAGTCGGCGCCCGGCTCCTCAACACCGACCCCACCTGCAGCCCCGACACCGACGACGACCCAGCCGACACCGACACCGACGACACCGACACCGACGACGACCCAGCCGACACCGACACCGACGACGACGACACCGACGACGACCCAGCCGACACCGACGACGACCCAGCCGACACCGACACCGACGACGACCCAGCCGACACCGACGACGACACCGACGACGACCCAGCCGACACCGACACCGACGACGACCCAGCCGACACCGACGACGACACCGACGACGACCCAGCCGACACCGACACCGACACCGACGACGACCCGGCCGACACCGACGACGACACCGACGACGACCCAGCCGACACCGACGACGACCCAGCCGACACCGACACCGACGACGACCCGGCCGACACCGACGACGACACCGACGACGACCCAGCCGACACCGACACCGACGACGACCCAGCCGACACCGACGACGACACCGACGACGACCCAGCCGACACCGACACCGACGACGACCCAGCCGGCACCGACGACGACGACACCGACGACGATGGGGGCTGGCTGGTGTTGGCGGACTCCGCGTACGCGTCGGGCGAGGCTCTCGGATCCTTCACTGACGCCGGATGGGACACCGCCGTCAAGCCCATCGAGCGCCCGCCGCGCATAGCGGGAGGCTTCACCCGAGACGACTTCGCCATCGACACCGGCGCACAGACCGTGACATGCCCCGCCGGGCACACCAAAGCGGCCACCTCCGGAGCGGCCCGCTTCGGCAGGCTCTGCGCCGCCTGCCCGCTGCGAACACGCTGCACCACATCACAGCGGGGCCGCAGCGTCACAGTCGACGCCCACGAAGCCCACCGACAAGCCAACAAGGCCCGCTGGCGACGGGCGCGAACCCGAGCCGCGTACCGCCGGCACCGGCCCATGGCAGAGCGCACAATCGCCTGGCTCACCCGCGGCAAAGCCAGACGCGTCCCCTACCGCGGCGTCGCCGCCAACAACCTGTGGCTCACCCACAGAGCCGCCGCCGTCAACCTCGTACGCCTCGCCAACCTCGGTGCCGCCCACAACGACGCCCGACACGCCCTGCCCGCCGCCGCCTGACCCCGAACAGCCGCCCCCGGCCAGCCCGACCACAACAGCCGCCCCGGCCGACCCGACCCCAACACCACACCAACCCCGCCACACACCCCCAAACGACAGCCAGCAACCCAGTTGCTCAACAGTCTCCTAGATTTGCGACGTGGATCTCACACCGTCCGTAGCAGAGCTACCCGAGCACGTCCGTCGTGGGCTCGCGAAGTCCTTCATCGAGGACGCCGTCATCGGCCAGTACCGCCAGTTGGTGCGCTGGCAGCACATCACCGGCCAATCGGCCCAAATCGACTCTGGCTACCTCGGCCAGCACCTCGTGAGTCTGGTGTCGGGCAAAGCAGGTCGAGGTCGCGGCAGCCGAGGCAAGGGGGCAGATCTCGACGACGGTTCCGAAATCAAGATCGCGAGCACGCTAGGCGGCGTGGACAAGCCGCGTTGGAACAACAAGCTGAACACTCCGCAAGCAGTCGCGACCTACCTGGGGAATCCTGCGATCTGCTTCGGACTGTTCGACACATTGGAGAAAAGCGAAGACTTCTCAGTGCGAGTTCGCGTGTGGATTGTCGAGCCTCCGAACGATGCGGTCTTCTGCGGCGTTGTCACGAAGTGGGCGGGCAAGCAGACCTCCGGTAACTTTCAGCTCCATCCACCGTGTTGGTCCGCATCCAATGTCGCGACAAACGAGAGCGGCAACATTGAGCTTCCTCTCGCATTCCAGGCGGTACAGCTTGACATCGAGGGTGTGGACTACCTCGAGGTTGAGCACTGGGACCTGAATCCGGGCACGTGCTCCTTGCGTAGCCGCAACTGAGAGTTCGGCAGCAGCAGGGCACTCACGCGAGGCTGGACTAAGCCCGCCACAGAACGGGAGGGCCTTAGGGCTCCACCCCTAGCAGACTCACATAGAGGTCGCGTAAGCTCCTTCTCGCGCTCGCAATGTTCTCAAGGTGATCTCGCGCAGCCTGTCCCGACTGGAAAACCCACGCGTCATCGAATGGCGGAAGCATAAGGGAGAGCACATCTTCGGGATCGATTCGACGACGTGAACTCGATGTCCCTCGGCCTAGCGGTGCAACTTGGCGACGGACAAGCGGGTGCTGCAGTAGCACTAGCGCCGCGTAGGGATCAATGTCCGGTCGAAACACCCCAAACTCCGCTGAGCACTGGACCCGTCCTCCGCCAAGGGGCACAACCGCCGCTCGGAACTTGCGCGGGTTGAGTAGCGATACGAGTAGCTCTCCGGGCTCTGCAAGTTGGCCCGGAGTCACTGGCCGATGCGTCTCGGCGCGGTCCCAGTCAACTGCTCCAAGTTCGTCCACATGGAGGACGGAAATGAACGGTAGTCCGCCGTTAGAGCGGGAGCGACGCTTGCGATGAGCATGGAGAATCGTCCGCGCTTCGAATCCGCCTGCCTCCTTGAGCAAGACACGAGCTGCTTCTGCATCCTCGTCAAGGGTTGAGGCATCGAGGCTAGTCAGCTCAGCGATCCGCCTCTTGGCCACCTGCTTGGACGGTTGCCAGGTCGTTGGGTCCGAGATGAATCGCCGGAGTTCGGTAGCGATCCCGGGAAGATCATCGCCCTCGGGATCGCGAGCGGGTGATCCTTTGCTCATTACAAACCCAACGTGATCGGCTCGAGCCAGGAACACATACTTGTTGGGTTCGGCAGCAGCCTTACGGAGGAAGGTCACGCTGGTCTTGGCAGTGGTGCCGGCAGGGGCGAATGTGGTTGGCGGCAGGCTGATCACCCCCTCCACACCCAGCGCTAGATCAAGCCGCCGTATACCGAGAAGAAGTTCCCGCATCGCGCGACCATCGCCGACACCATCCGGCAGAACGATCCCCGCGACGCCACCCGGCGCGAGAAGCTCGACACAGCGAGCCACGAATACGAGCGCCGGGTCCACCCGGGGGGACCCCGCCAGCGTCGGGAAAAACGACGCTGCGCACTCGATTCCCGCAGTGGCGTCGTACTTCTTGTCTCCGAATGGGGGGTTGGTAAGAATCAGGGAGAGCCCATTGCGTCGCTGCGAGACGTGCTGGTCTGTGATCGAGTCACTCACAACAAAGACCTTGGGTGTGCGGATCCCCGCTGCCATGAGGTTCACGCGCGCCATCGCAACCGATGATGCGGACTGATCCGCGCCGAATAGAGCACCACCGTCCCTGAGCCAGCGATCATCAAGCCCACGTCGCTGCGCCTCGTGGAGCATGCCGACAAGAAACCGGCCGCTGCCGCAGCATGGGTCACCCATTAGAGAGGATCCGTTGGCTTCGGGCCCGGCAGCATCAAGGAGCTCAAACCCGACCGCAACCATCACATCGACGACACCCTCGGGAGTGAGGTAAGTCCCTAAGCCACCGGCGTGCTCGTATCGGCCGCGGAGGAACACATCGAAAGCAGTGCCGACCGGGTCGTACGCTCCGAGAACTCCTAGCTGGATGTCGCCCAAGATGCGCACAGCTTCGGAGAGCACATCTTCTCTCGTGATCCGAAGCGGTTCGTCGAGAGGCCAAACCGGCTGCTGTTCTCCATTCGGCAACAAGGCACCCAGCGATGGCAGTCTGTTTGCCACTCGGAAGGCCGCCTTAGCTAGGTGTAAGCCGTCGTCACGGCGAAGCCGTGCACTGTCCAAGACACTCGCGAGGCTCCCGAAGCCCTCCACGACGACATGCGGTTCGCGTTCGGCCGCGATCCTCAACAGGAGCAACTTCGTGAGCTCCTCGACCGCAGCGTTGGAAGGACGTATGCCTCCGCGCGTGTAGAGCAGTTGGTGGAGGCCATCAAGTTCTTTGGCCAACTCGACAGACACAGCACTGACCCTCTTCATCGAATCTCCCCTCTAGTTGTCATTCGAGGCTGACTTCAATAGACCGTCCATCGTTCCTGCACGGTGTGACATGCGGCTGCTCATCGTCGTCGAGCCGACCCGTTTGGACCGCCCATCGCCGCACATCCGGCCAGAACCAGACGAGCGTCCGCGAGACGATCGTCACGGGCGGCGGAAACCTGTGGTGGCGTCGACGCCAGTCGTGCATGACCTGGAGGCGCTTGACCCCAAGCCTCGAAGCGATCTCGGCTGCACCTACAAGCTCATCGACATCTACGCGACGGCCCACACCCGCATGCTGTCACACATTGCGTACACATTGACGCACCCCCCTGCGTACTGGGATACGCACGTGCAAGGAAGATCCAGCGATGTGCCAGCAAACCCGGCACCCGTCGCAGCGTCGGATTGCGATTCCGCGGTGCTAGCAAGTGTCGAGCTCACGAGGATGACCGCGTCAGGTAGGGCAAGAGTTCCTGAACTGCTACTTCTTGCTGCGGCGGGAGACGGTCTGCTCGTAGGTCGTCTTGGGGCCGCGCGCGACCTGGCGGTTCGAGACGAACCGGCCTGTGACCGCCGACTTGTTGACTGTGCGTCGAGCCATGGGCTTGCTCACCTCCCTTCGGTCGTTCGTAGTGGTAATCCCGACAGCGGTGCTCAGCAGTTGGGAAGACTGTCGAGGTTGTCCGAGCATGCGGCGTTGGGATCGGTTCGCAAGCACTTGCCGGTCGGGCCGCTCACCACATGCACGCCGGCCTGGCGACCGAAGCGGTCCTGCACGTAGTAGCTGTGTAACCTGAACTCGATGTCCCTAATCGCTTCTGCCTTGTTGGCCCGACCCCAGTGCCCGCACAGTGCGGTGATGTCGCCGTCGCGGTCCTTGCCGGTCCGGGTGACTCGTCGAGATGCCATTCTCTGCGCTCCTGATAGTTGTGGACTTGCGCAAGCACCCTACCAGAAGATTGTGAGATTGCGCAAGTACCCCTATATCAGGCCGATCTGTGCAGCATCGTCCTCGTCGATCACGCCGAGGTCCTGCAAACGGATCAGCAGCGTCGTACGGGAGACCTCCCACCGCGCCGCGGTGCCCCTGAAGTCCCCCAGCACCTCCTCGATGTCCGCACGCCGCACAAGATCCTCGGGCAGCAGCAGGTTGGCCGCGAGCTTGTTGGCATTCATTTCCCGTATTCGAAGAGTCTCCGATAGCCTAGGGGACTCGCGGTGGTAGCAGTACTGTTCCGCAGGCTGCGAGTCGAGGTCCAGAGAGAGTTGGTCGGGGTTCTCGGCGTCGTATATCCAGTGTGCCAGCTCGTGGGCAAGCGTGAAGCGCTCGGGTCCCAGCCATTGCTCGAACAGGTTCTGGTGGCGCAAGTTGAGCACGATCCGTCGATCGCTCGGCGCTAGGAAACTGTTGAGTAATGCCGATTTCGCGCAGTACACAACCTTCTGACCTGCGGTTTTGTGACAGCGATATCGCGATTTTGGGACATAATCAACACTCTCCTAGGTCGACGTAGCCAGCGGTCACGAGCCGATTGAGGTTGGACTCTTCGACAATGTCGTCGTCAAGGATCAGCAGATCCTCAACGCCCAGGTAGCCGATTGCCAGCGCGGCCTGGGAGCCTGTCCCGCCGGCGCCCACGATCGCTACGCGCAGCCCGGTGAGCGTGCCCATGCCGTGAGGGCCCAGTACGTCGCTTTGTCGGATGAGACGACCGGCAGCCGTGGACTGCGGAGGGTTCAGCATTCGGAACTCGTCGCCGACGCCGGTTACAGACCGGAACTGACCGCGGCGTAACCCGTCATCCGTGGGTGTCCAGTGCTCGACATGGACTCGACCCTCGGCGTAGACGCCCGCTCCATAAGGACGGTCGGGCAGCATCGCGGTGACATAGCGAGCCATGGGCTCAAGGCCGGCCTCATCGATCACGGAGAAGCCTGGCGGGCCCAACTCGTGGTTGTGGAACTCGACGCCGGATCCAACCACCGAAATCGTCCTGACTGACGGTGCCTGCTGCCACTCCCTCGATCGCGGCAGGCGAGCCAGTGCCTCGACCTCGATCCCTGTGATCTTCTCCGCGATCAGCAAGAAGTCGGCGGGGTCGAGGCACTCCACGCTCATGTCACTGGGCGAGCCTTTCAAGCACAACGCGCTCCTCGTCGAGGATGCGCTGGAGCCGTGCCTGGAAGGCGGGGTCGCGCCGTCGCTTCTCGATGTGCTCAGCGATGGCGGCACGGATCGCCTCCGAAGTGGACACGCCGTCAACCCGCGCGACCGCGTCGAGTTCGGCGGCCTGCTGGGCGTCTTGGCGGATGGTAGTGGTGCGGGTGTCTGCCATCGGGTGCCTCCTCCTTGAGCGGTGCTTGATCTGCACCTACATCTATCAGTAGGCAATATGTATTAAAGCATGCATACAGTCGATGGCCAACTAGTGTTCTGAGTGAAGAATTCGTTGTAGATATTGGGAGCTGTAGGTGGGGGTGAAGTGGAGCTTGAAGCGGGGGTGGCGCACCAGCCGGATCTCCCACTGCCCGCAAAGCAACCACCCGGAGAAGGTCGGCCCTTCGCGTGAACGTGGGATGAGGGGTTGCTGGTACCGGTCGGCTGGTCGCGTTGTCAGCAGGCGGCTACGGCTGCTGCGGCGCGGGTCTTGAGAGCGGCCCCAAGCCCTGCGTCGTAGGCGATCACCCGGTCGGCTGTCACGGGTGTCAGGCCCGTCCACAGGACCGGATCCCATGACACCTGCGCCGTCACGATCACCCCGGCGTCGGCCGCGGCGCACGCCTCGACTCCGTCGCCGGAGGGCGGGGCGCAGCCCTCGTGGGCGATGCAACCGGCCACGAACGCGGCCGCGGCGTGCTCGGCCCGGATCTCGGCCAGATCGACGGCCGCGGCCCGGGCCGCATGGTCCTGCAGCGACACCGCCAGGGCGGTGACCATCGCGGCCAGCATCAGCACCAGCACCGGGACGCTCATCCGGGACCGCCTACGGTGCCGGGCAGGCGACCCGCGCGTGCGTCGAGGCGGCCGGCCGGTGCTGGACGTAGCCGGTGAAGCAGGCACGATTGCCCGGTAGCGGACCCGGCGCCTCGCACACGACGGTAACCGCCGCCGAGCGGCCCGCGTCGTTGTGGATCAGGGCCGAGCCCGAGTTGGCGCAAGCTGACAGCGTCGCGCCGAGCGCGACCCGGTCGGCGGTATCGGCTGCCTCGGGATCGCTCACTCGAACGGCCGCCTGAGCCGCCAGCTCGGCCGCGACGGCCGCGCGGGCCTGGCCGTTGGAGAAGCCTCCGACGAAGGCCAGCGCCCACAGTGCGAGCACTACGACCGGAGCGGCCACCACCAGCGCGACCGCCTCATCCATCAGCCGAACCCCTCCGGCAGTCCGTGAGCGGCACACGAACCGGTCCGACACCTTCGAGCGGCCTGCTGGATGGGCGGTGCGGTCGGGAGGTCTTCGGTTCGGTGAGGGGAGCGGCGCCGGTCAGCACGGTGGCGCCACCACCCAGCCGGTGGCGTTGGCGGCTCGCGACGGCCGGCATGCCACAGCGGCGGCCCCCAGCCACCGGTGGGCGCCGGCCGCGCCGACCGTGACCGTGGCCACAACCGTGCACGACGGCTCCGCGGCGAGCGTGTAGCCGGTGGCGGTCGCCGCCGACCGGGCCCCGGTGCGGGCCGCCGCAGCACGGGCCGCGGCCTCCTCGGCTCCGGCCCAACCGGCGTGGGTGTCGGTGCAGTCCCAACCTGCCTCGTCCAGGGTCTGGGCCGCGGCCGTGGCCGCCGCCACCGCCGCGCTCGACGCCGTGATGCGGGCCAGCTGGTGCAAGTAGACGCCGAAGCTGACTGCCACCACCACGAAGATCATCGCGGTGGCGCGCAGCGCCCCGAAAGCGGTGTCCATCGCCGCGGCCTGCTCGCATGCTCAACAACTCGACCGCGACCGAAGCGGCTACGAGCAGGTTTTCGTGCCGGCCGTCCAGGAGCCCCCGACGGCTCTGCACAGGTTCTCGTGCTTGATCTGAGTCCTGTCGGTGTCCGGGTTCTTCTTGGTGTCGGGCGTGTTGTTGCCCACCACCTGCCAGGTGAACAGCACCACCGCGGCGGTGACGGCGATGGTGGCGGCGAGCATGATGATCTTGGCGACGGGTGCGTCCATGGGATTGTCTCCTTCACGAGATCTGTGTGACTGACGGGAACGGGCGAAGAGCCGGAGGCTCACACGCCGATTTGGATGCTGGCCAGCAGCGCGATCACCACGACCGCGCTGGCCGTGACCGCGACCAGGGTCCCGGTTCCGGCCACAGACCGGCCCAGCGCCTCGATGCGGATCCGGCGCTGATCCTCGAGAGCCGTCACGGCCTGGGAAATGAGCCGGTCGATCAGGCCGGTGGCTGCGGCCCCGCCCCGCTCGGCTGCAGCCAGGGTGCCTACCAGGGTCTCGGCCGCGGAGCCGGCGAAATGCGCCAAGGCCGCGCCGAGCGGGTCGCGCCCCGAGGCGAGAGCCAGGTTGATGCTGGTGGCAGCCGGAGCGAAGGCGGGCGCCTCCACCCGTTCGGCCGCCTCGACGGCGGCGTCGCTGATGGGGCGGCCCGCAGCCACGTACAGCCGGATGCGGCGCAGCCACTCGAGCAGGGCGGCGTCTCGACGGGCGCGGAAGCCCGACAGCACGACCCCGCGCAGCAGGGGCGCGGCAGCCGCCGGAACCCACCACGACACGGCTCCCGCCGCGAGCGCGCCGGTCTGGAATCCTGCCAGCAGCGACCCGCCTGCCAGGACCAGGCCGGCGATCAGCGGAGCGGCTGCGAGCGACGCGGCGCGCAGCCGCGCCGGCGGCCATCCCGCTGAGGCAAGCTCGACGGTTCCGGTCATTGCGGGCGGGTCGGTGATCACCAGCCGCAGCGCCGCACCAGCGCCCGACAGCGCCAGGAGCCAGGTCATCGGAAGCCTCCGGTGCCGGCCAGCCCAGCGGAGCTCGGAACAGACCTAGGAGTGAGCGTAAATAGGTGAGAGTCCGTGGTGTCGCAGCGGCGCCACTCCCGCTCCTGTTCACTGCGCTCACGGGCCGCTCGGGTCACGACCCCGCCCGCATGGGGTGGATTCGGTTGCTTGTTTGCTTGGTTCGGCGCTGAGGCGTGGGGGAGTTGCCGGTGGTGAGTTGTATGGGGTGGATCCGGTTGCTTGTTTGCTCGGCCTCCAAGCCCTGCTCGGGCTCGATGCGGATTCAGTCTTCGCGGCCGCGTTCCAGCGCTGCCCAGACGGCCTGTCCCGGCGCCGGCGTCGGGGGGTGGTGTCACCGTCGGCCCCCGTATCCCGCGGCCGAGCGGGCGGGCAGCAGGACACGGGCGCTCAACGCCGCGGTCACGACCGCTCCGGCTAGCAGCAGCGCGGCGCCCTGGGCACCTGCCAGCCACGCCCCGACGTCGGTGGCGACTCGCCCGGCCCCGGCGACGAGCCCGGCCCCGAGCAGCACCACGAGGGTCAGGGTGGGCATGGCCACCGCCACACGGGCGTGGAACATCCGGGCCGTCGCTGCGGTCTGCGAGGCCTCCGACTCGAGCACAGCCACCGTCTCCGCCCAGCGACCGCCGCCCTCTGCTGAGACAGCCACCAGGTCGGCCAGGGATGCGGCGACCGCGGAAGGCACTCGGGCCGCGAACCGTTCGGCTGCAACGTCCACCCCGAGGTTCTCGCAATCGACGGCCATCGTCACCGCCGCCTGGCCCACGGGGCCGCCCACGAGCGGCGCAGCCCGGGCGACAGCGTCGGAGGCGGTGACGGCGACCGTCGCCTGGTTGGCCAGCACGCTCGCGAATCGGGCCACCCCTTCGGCGGTGACGACCCGCCTCCTCGACTCCAGCAGCACTTTCATCGCAGACACGCACACCAGCGCGCTTATCGCGGCGGCGGCCGCGTGGCCCGCGGTCAGGTCCAGAGCGACCATGGCCGCACCTGCTGCGACCGCCGCGGGAAGCTCGGCCGGGAGGCGAGCCCGCCGTCGCCGGCCCGTCCCGGCCTGCATGGACCAGCGGGTCCCGTCGGCGGGCCAGAGCACGACGGCCAGCAGCAGCGCGCCGCCGACACAGATGGTCCAGCCCTGAACGGTCATCGGGGCGCCCCGTTGCGCTCGACGGCGACCGGATCGCTGCCGGCGGCGGTGCCGGCCAAGAGCTGCAGGGCC
Organism: Acidimicrobiales bacterium; assembly: GCA_965116865.1. GTDB lineage: Bacteria > Actinomycetota > Acidimicrobiia > Acidimicrobiales > Aldehydirespiratoraceae > Aldehydirespirator. Next base: position 3,245,269 of record OZ220727.1, read on the forward strand.
GGGCGACGCGGCACTGCCCCGTCGGCGGCGCCGTCGACCGCGACGCCCGCAGACCGGTAGATGTCGGCCATGCGGCCCACCGGCGGAGCCTCGGGCGCAGCCCGGCGCTGACCGGGCTGAAGGCGCCACAGGCAGCGTGTCCGGATCGTGCCGCCGCCGTCTATGCCGGTGATCTGGGTCATGTCCGCGATGACTCGCTCGCCGGCCTCGTTGCGGCCCATCCACACCAGCAGATGCACCGCGATGGCGATCGACCGGCGGGCCAGGCCCTCGTCGGCGCCTTCGGAGGTGGCGTAGGCGGTGAGCTTCTCGAGCACTCCGGCGCCCGGCGGGGAGTGCAGGGTGACGAGGCATCCGTCGAGGCCGGAGGACATGGCGTCGAGCAGGGCCATCGTGCCCTCGCCCCTCACCTCGCCCACCACCAGCTTGGAGCTGTTGGCCCGTTTGGCGTCGCGCACATGGTCGGCCATGGAGTGCTTGCCGACGCCGTCGTTGTTGGCGTCCCTGGTGAGCCGCTCGTAGGCGTTGGGATGGATGCCGTACTCGCGCAGCCTCAGTTCGGGCGTGTCCTCGATGGTGTCGATGCGCTCCTCGGGCGGCACCTGAGCCAGAAGCGCCTGGCAGAGGGTGGTCTTGCCTCCCCCCATCGCGGCGGCGACCACCACGTTGGCACGGATGTCGCCTGCGACGGCTTCCACCAGCACGTCGGCCATCCGGGGGCTGCACAGGCCCAACTCGGCGAGCGTGCGCCGACCGCCGAGGTTGCTGCGGAGAACCAGCGTCGGGGGGGAGCACACGAACGCTTCGGCGTGCAGCCGCCACCGGTCGCCGATGCGAGTGTCGAGGCGCGGGTCGAGCTCGTCGAAACGCTGGGGCCGCTCGCCCGCGTAGGCCGCCAGGAAGCGGCACGCCCCGATCATCTCGTCGTCGCTCGAGAACGGTGATGGGCGGATCTGGCGCTCGCCGTTGGAGAACTCGACCACCATCGACTCGCCGCCCCGGATCTGGAACTCCTCCACTCCGTCCTCGTCCAGCAGCTCCTGCAGCCGCCCGGCGGCCGCGGCCGCGGCCGACTCGCGGCGTGCCGCTCGGTCGGCGCCATCCATGCGCTGCGGCGCGGCGGCCAGCGAGCCCAGCGACCGGCCCAGACGGCGCAGCGCTCGCTCCGAGCGCCTGGAGGGCGCGTACGGCACCGTTCGCACCATCTGGGCTCCGGCCAGCAGCCGCAATTCTGTGGTGTCCACCGCGTGGTCCGCGATCACGACCAGAGCCAGCGGCACTTTGGACGCCGGACCGGCGCTCAGGCGCAGCCGGTCCCGTACGCCGTGCCCGGAGCCGGCGGTCACCCATACCACTCCCGCTGCCGCGGCCGCGGCTGTTCGCTGCACGTCGTCGCTCCCGGACGGGTCCAGCGCCACGACTGAGGCATGGTGAGGCGCGGCTGCGAGAGCCCGATCGGAGAGCGACGCGCCCACCACGAGGTCAGAGGCCGAGGCGCGCACTCCCTCGATGATCGTGCGGACCACCCATCCGGCGGTCTGCGGGTCGAGTCGGTGGTCAGCCGAGACCATCAGCATCGTCGGACCTCCTCTAGCTGCAGCGGCCATGGGGTCGGTGCTGGTTGGTGGTCAGCCGAGGCCATCAGCATCGTCGGACCTCCCTTCGTCCGGTTGCGTCGCAGCGGCCGCCGGGCAGCCGGGCCAGCCCGCCGGGGGCGACTCCCAGATCCACCACACCGTCGAGCCCAGGACGGCGGCCAGATCCGGTCGGGCCTCGACCACCACCGTGTCCTCGCCTGTGGCCACGACGGGCATCACAGCAGCGGCGCAGCCGCCCGGCCGCGCCGCGAGCACGGCGGCGTCGCCGGCGCGCGGGCCCGGCGCGGGCCACAGCGACGGGTCCACCTCCACTGCCAGCAGGGCCGCCGACAGGTCTGAGGCGGCCGGTGCGACGGAGCCGGTCAGCATGGTTCCGGACACGACCGTGCCCTCCGGCACCGCCACCGCCGGCACGCGACCGGCCAGCTGATCGGCTGTCACGAACAGCGCGCCGAACGCCTCCGGCATCTCCATCGTCACGAACTCGCCCGGCTCGCGCCCTGCGGGCCAGTCCTCGGCGGCAGCCACCACCGACACGGTGGGCCGGGACTCGGGTCGGCCGAACAGCCACACCGAGAGCACCACCACGACGATGATCAGCGCGGCGGCCGCGAACCGCCGGGCCTGCCCCGGCAGGGGGGTCGAGCGACGGTCCACCGCCGGGGTTGGAGTCCCCGGCCGGGCCTGTCCCGGCAGGGGGGTCGGGCTCACAGCCATTGTGCGCCCTTGCGTTTGTCGTCGAGCATTGCGCGACGAGGGGCCGGCAGGGGGGTCGGGCTCACAGCCATTGTGCGCCGACAAGAGCGGTGTCCACGCCCCGCGCGTCCTCGGGCTGGCAGGGGGGTCGGGCTCACAGCCATTGTGCGCCTCCCGTCGAGTCTGCGGCGGACGCCGGCGCTCGCGGCCCGCCCGGACCGGGATCGCTGCGCACGGTGATCCCGGACGTGTAGTCGATGATGTCCAGGAACCACTCGACGCCGCCGGCCAGCGTCGCGCACTCGCGGTGCGTGGTGGTGCCCGCGACGCCCTCGAAGCAGGCGCGGGCCTGCCAGGACCAGACCCCCGGCGTCTCCAACTCCCAGCGGCAGCGGTCGTAGGAGTCGGCCGCTGTCATGGCCGAGGCGATGTCGCACACGGCGTTCACGTCGCGGTCGCGGTGGCGCTCCTCGGCCTGGTCCCGCTGGGCCGCGCTGAGGTTGTACCAGCGGCTCAGGTAGGTGGCGAAGCCTACGTAGGGCCGAGCCTCGCCGGCTTCCTCGATCAAGGACCGGTGCCTGGCGTTCCACGGCAGCAGTAGGGTGAGCCGGCTCTCCACGCTCACGGCCCGCCACAGGCAGCCGTCGGCAGAGACGACGCTCCACGAGGCTGCGGGGTCGAGCACCGGCCACACCGGCGAGCGGGACACCACCAGGTGCTCGCTGCCGCCGGGCAGGTCGGGATGAGGGGGCCACGGCCGGCCTGGCCGGCCCTGGGAGTCGATGGTGACCAGCGTGCTCCAGTGGAGCTGCGCGGCGAAGGCGTTCCGCTCGCTGCTCGACAGTCGCAAACCTGTCTTGCATCTCGGGTCGACGGGCCTGCCGCCGGCGCCGGGCGCCGGGTCGCGAGCGGGACCTCCGCGGCTGCTGCCGGGGCTGGAGGCGACGTCGAGGCGGTCCAGGAACGCGGCCAGCTGGGCGTTGTTCATCGTCGAGTCGGGGTCGGCGTCGGCTCTGATGTAAGGGTTGGTTTTGCCGTCGCCGTTGCCGTCGTGGCCGAGCAGGACGCCCATGTCCGCCAGATCGGCGGCCACGTCCATCGGATCGATGCCGGGGTCGGAGACGATCCCGATCCCGATCGCCAGCGCGATGAACATGTCCCCCCGGCGGGCGCTGTCCCTCTCGGGGAGGCCGGCGATGGCGCTTGCGGCGTCGAAGCCGGGGTTGAGAGCCCCGTAGTCGGCGAGGATCTGCTCCAACTCGGCGATGCTGGTGTCGGCGTCGGGGTTGTAGTCCTCGGGCAGGTAGCCGTCGTCGATCCCCGACTCGACGTGGCTGCACGCCCACTCCTGGCTGGTGCAGTCGGGGTCGTCTGTGCTTTGTGTTGGGAGTGTCGTCGTGTCCGGTGCTCTCATTGCCGCTTTGTCGCCGGTGCTGTGGTCGTCTGTGCTTTGTGTTGGGAGTGTCGTCGCACCGGCTTCGGCGGTTGTGGGGGTCGACTGCACGGACCGTGGCGTCGTGGACTGAGGGGGCTGTCGTGTGGCGGCGGCGGGGGCTTGCGCGCAACGCGGGAGGCATGGATTCACGGCGATAGCACGCCGTTGCGAGCTGGCGGTCGGGGTCCGCTGGGTGGGCGTCGGTTGAACGTTCTGCGGCGAAGGCGCCGGGTGGGCGAACGCGGCTCTCGCGCCCAGGCCGGCCTCGGAGCGCAGATGGGCTGTGGCCGCGCCGAGCACCAGTGCCGCGGTCAGGAGGGCGACGGCTGCGGCCCTGCGGCCTGCGGGCTCGTCCCGGGGGTTTGCGGGCTCGTCCGGGGGGTTTGCGGGCTCGTCCGGGGGGTTTGCGGGCTCGTCCGGGGGGTTTGCGGGCTCGTCCGGGGAGGGTCTTGGCGGTGGTGCGTTGGACATGGCATGAAGCTCCTGGTGCGGTCAGCAGGTCACGTTGAAGTACGGCTCGGGCGTGGCGTGGTGGTGCTCCATCCACTCCTCGGCGATGCGGGCAGAGCGGTCGCACTCGCGCCAGTCCCGAGCGATGGGGCGGCTCTCGACCCAGGCGGCCCACGCTGTGCAGTCGTTGCCGAAGCGTTCGGGCTGCTCCGAGAAGCGGCGGGTGCGGGCCTCGAGCTCGATGTCGGGCGGGAGCACGGTGCGGCACTGCTCAGCCAGCGGGACCGTGTCCGACAGCAGCAGGCCGGCGTCGTTCGTCCTGCCCGAAGGGGCGTGGCGGACGAGAGGATCGACGACGGTGGCGCAGTTGTGCCAGCCGTGGCTGTCGCGCACCGCGTTGCCGAGCCCGCCCGCTCCGTAGGCGTCGACCCGGTCCTGGTACTCGTTGAGCACGCACCACGGGTGAGCGCCCAGATAGTCGAGAGCCCACTTCATCTCGAACAGCAGCCAGCCGCAGTTGCCCCGCGGCTGGTCGTAGCACCAGCTCGTCCAGCGGGCCACGTCGGCTGTCCAACGCGGTCTCTCGTCCGGCCGGGCGCCGACGCAGATTCCGCCCGCTCCCAGGTCCGGGTGGAAAGTCCTCCCGCTGATCCCGCATTCGGAGGGGTTCTGCGGGGACTCCCACTCCGACGGCGGGTAGCAGTCCGACGGCCACGGCGGACCCGGCGCGCAGTCGGGATAGTCCCAGTAGCCGTGCTGCCGCGGGACAGTCCCCGCCTCGGGACTCGGCGGGTGTCCGCCCTCCGGCGCCTTTGCCTGCCCGGCGATGCTGACGGGGATCGTCGCGGCCGGCGCCGGAGCGCCCGCGGCGGCGAGCCCGGTCGTGGTCGCCGCCCGGGCTGCTGCGTCCCTTGCTGCCGCCGTGGACGGCGTCGTCGTCACGGGAAGGGCGCGGCCGTCGGCTGCCGGCAGCCCGGGCACGGCCTCCGGTGGCGCCCCGGAGATCCGCAGCGGGTCTGAACCCGGGACTTTGCCGTGCCGAGGGTCGCCGGCCGCGCCGGGCAGGCCGTCCGGACGCGGTCCCGGCGCCGGCTCGGTCTCTGGCGGCTGGGTCTCTGGCGGCTGGGTCTCTGGCGGCTGGGTCTCTGACGGATCGGACTGGCCGGAACCGGCCTCGGAGGTCCCGTGCAGAGCCGGAGCGCCCGGGCTGCCCGCGGCTCCGCAGCCGGACACGGCCATCCCCGCAGCGACGACCAGGGCGGTCGCCGCCCTGCGCCGGCATCGCCCCGGGACTGTCCTGCCGGCCCGACGCGACAAAGCGGTCAGAAAGCACGCAGTAAATGATCTAACATGATGGAATAGCATGTTGAAGCATCTAAGCAGAGCAATAATCTATTTGCAACCTTTCCATGATATTTTCTTTAGACAGGGATCTGGCTCTGGTCGGGGATGGCCCGACCGGACCGTGCATTCCTCGCTGGCCGGGCGCGGCCGGTGGTAGTTTCGAGCGGTGTGGGGACGCCCGTCATGCCGTCGGTGGCTGTCCCCTGACGGAGAGCCCGTGCCGGCCGAGACTGCTGCCGAGACGTCCCCGCACGAGGTGGAGGGACACGTCGGGCTCGATGCGGTCATGGCCAGGGCGTCCTCCGAGAACTTCCCGGTGGCGCTGCGACTGCTGCCCCGAGCGGCGCGGGACCGTCTGCGGGCCATTTACGGTTACGCCCGGCTCGTCGACAACATCGGCGACGAGTACCCCGGCGACCGTCCCGCGGCGCTGGACTGGGTCGAGGCCCGCCTCGACGACCTCTTCGCGGGCACCCCCCGCCACGAGGTCTTCGTCCGGCTGGCCCCCGTCGTGGCGCAGTTCGGGCTGGACCGCGTGCCTTTCGACAGGCTGCTGGCCGCCAACCGGCTCGACCAGCGAAAGACCGTCTACGCCGACTTCGACGAGCTGATGCAGTATTGCGAGCTGTCTGCCAACCCCGTCGGGCGCCTGGTGCTGGCCGTGTTCGAGGCGGCAACCCCCGACCGCCTGGCCGCCTCCGACCGGGTCTGCAGCGGTCTGCAGGTGCTGGAACACCTCCAGGACGTGGGCGAGGACGCTGCCTCGGGGAGGGTCTATCTGCCGGCCGACGACATGGACCGCTTCGGCGTCAGCGTCGAGGCCCTCGCCGCCCCGGTCGCATCGGCCGGTCTGCGCGGCCTGGTCGCCTACGAGGCCGCCAGGGCCCGTGCCATGATCGAGAGCGGCGCACCGCTGGTGGCGTCGCTGCGAGGGCCGGCCCGCCTGGCCGTGGCCGGGTTCGTCGCCGGGGGGCTGGCCAACCTCGACGCGCTCGCGGCGGCCCGGTACGAGGTGCTGGGCCGGGCCCCGAAGGCCGGGCCCGTCCGTGTGCTGGGCCGTCTGGCCCGTGTGTGGCCGGCCGGCGCGGTGTGTCAGGGGGTTGGCGGGCTGTGATGGGTGCGGAGGCGGGCTGTGGTGTGGCGGTGTCGTCGATGGGCGCGGTGTGTCAGGGGGTTGGCGGGCTGTGATGGGTGCGGAGGCGGGCTGTGGTGTGGCGGTGTCGTCGATGGGCGCGGTGTGTCAGGGGGTTGGCGGGCTGTGATGGGTGCGGAGGCGGGCTGTGGTGTGGCGGTGTCGTCGATGGGCGCGGTGTGTCAGGGGGTTGGCGGGCTGTGATGGGTGCGGAGGCGGCCTACCGGCGCTGCGAGGAGATCACCTGGTCCGAGGCCCGCAACTTCGCCTACGGGATCCGGCTGCTGCCGCCGCCCAAGCGCCGGGCGCTGGCCGCCCTGTACGCGCTGGCCCGCCGCATCGACGACGTTGGCGACGGCGACTGGCCCCAGGACCGAAAACTCGCAGCGCTGGAAGACTGCCACCACGCCATCACCGCCCTCGAGGAGGGCCGGGTCGTCGATCCTGCCGACCCCGTGCTGGTGGGCGTCGGCCACGCCGCGGCTCGCTACCCGATCCCCGTCGCCGCGCTGCACGAGATCGTTGATGGCTGCGAGCTCGACGTGCGGGGCGAGACCTACGCCACCATGGACGAGACCGTGCGCTACTGCCGGCTGGTGGCCGGATCGGTGGGGCGCCTGTCGCTGGGCGTGTTCGGCGCCGGGCCGGCCCCGGCCGCCGAGGGCCCGCCTGGCCGCCTCGCTCGTGGTCTGGCGGGGCTTGGCTCGGCGAGACGCGGGGTCCCGGCCGCCGAGGGCCCGCCTGGCCGCCTCGCTCGTGGTCTGGCGGGGCTTGGCTCGGCGAGACGCGGGGTCCCGGCCGCCGAGGGCCCGCCTGGCCGCCTCGCTCGTGGTCTGGCGGGGCTTGGCTCGGCGAGACGCGGGGTCCCGGTCGTCGGGGGTCCGGCCGGCCGCCGCGCGGCTCCGGCCGGGCCGGACCGCTCCGCCGAGGACCTGGCCGACGACTTGGGGGTGGCCCTGCAGCTGACCAACATGCTCCGAGACATCGTCGAGGACCACCGCATGGGACGCATCTACCTGCCCGAATGCGAGCGGGACCGCTTCGGGATCGCTCCGGGCCGGTGGGATCCGCCCGAGAACGCGGCCGCAATGGTGCAGTTCGTTGCCGCCCAGACGGTGACATGGTTCGAGCGGGGACTGGTGCTGCTGGAGCATCTCGACTACCGCAGCTGGGCGTGTACCGCGGCCATGGCCGGGATCTACCGGCGGCTGCTGGACCGCATGCTGCTCCAGCCGGCGTCGCCGCTGAGCGGCCGGGTCAGCCTGCCTGCGCACCAGAAGGCTGTGGTCGCCGCCCGCAGCCTGTGCAGACTGCGGCCGTGAGTGGGTGTTCGTGTCCGGTGTGTCTGGCTGTGTCGGCTGTGTCTGTGGTGGCTGGCTGTCTGAAGTTCGTCGGCGGACGAGGACTGCGGCTGTGAGTGGGTGTTCGCGTCCGCCCAGGGTGGTGGTGGTGGGCGGCGGTCTGGCCGGGCTGTCGGCCGCGGTGGAAGCCGCCGACCGGGGCGCTGCCGTCACCCTGCTCGAGCGCCGCCACCGCCTGGGCGGGGCCACCTGGTCGTTCGAGCGCAACGGCGTCTGGTTCGACAACGGCCAGCACGTGTTCATGCGCTGCTGCACCGCCTACCGGGCGTTCCTGGAGCGGATCGGCTCAGCCGGCGGCGTGTCGCTGCAGAGCCGGCTCGACGTCGCTGTGCTGGCGCCGGGCGGACGGGCCGGCTCGATCAGGCGCACGCCCGGCCCGGCCCCGCTGCACCTGGCGCCCGCGCTGCTGTCCTACCCGCATCTGAGTCTGCGCAGGCGGCTGGCGGTGCTGCGCGCCGGGCTGGCGCTCAGACGGCTCGACCCCGACGATCCGGCCCTCGACGCTGTGACCTTCGGGCAGTGGATGTCGGCGCGCGGCCAGGACAAGTCCGCAGTCGAGGCCTTCTGGGACCTGATCGTGCTGCCGACGGTCAACGTGGCCGCGGCCGAGGCATCCCTGAAACTGGCCGCCAGAGTGTTTGTGACGGGCCTGCTCAGCGAGGCCGGCGCAGCCGACGTCGGCTGGGCCCGGACGCCGCTGTCGGCCCTCCACGGCGACGCCGCCCGCCGTGCCTTGGAGGCCGCCGGGGGAGAGGTCCGCACCCGGGCGCCGGTGAAGGCGGTGCGCCCCGGCGCCGCAGGCCTGGAGGTGCAGACCGGCGAGCAGGCTCTCGAAGCCGACTCGGTGGTGGTGGCCGTGCCTCACGACGCCGTGGCCGCGCTGGTGCCTCCCGGCGCCGTCGCGGCCCAGGACCGCCTCGTCGACCTCGGCGCCTCGCCGATCGTCAACGTCCACCTAGTGTACGACCGACCGGTGACCGGCCTGGACTTCTTCGCCACGGTCGGCAGCGACGCCCAGTACGTGTTCGACCGCACAGCCGGCGCCGGCCTCGACGACGGCCGCCAATGCCTGGCCGTGTCGCTCTCCGCCGCGGACTCCTACATCGGCACAGCCTCCGCCGACCTGGTGGCGCACTTCACTGGGGAGCTCGCCCGGCTCCTGCCCGGCGCCGCCGCAGCGACCGTCACCGAGTCGATCGTCACCCGCGAGCGCTCGGCCACGTTCCGCGGCGTTCCCGGCACCGACCGGCTGCGAGCAGGCGCCGAGTCCGGCCTTCCCGGCTTGTACCTGGCCGGCGCATGGACCGACACCGGATGGCCGGCCACCATGGAGGGGGCGGTCCGCAGCGGAACTGATGCCGGCCGGCTCGCGGCGGGTTTCGCTGCTGAACGTCTGCGGAGCGCCACATGACTGGCGACGGCGGAACTGATGCCGGCCGGCTCGCGGCGGGTTTCGCTTCTCGGCGGGCCTGTGGGGCTTCCGACTCGGGGAGCCGGCGTCTCGGGCCCGGATCGGGACATGATGCGAGACTGGGCGGGCATCACCGGCTACAGTTCGAGCCATGACTCCCCAGCATGCGCAATCTTCGGGAGGCGGCTCGTCGGGGCGGGCCATCGTGCTCGTGATCGCAGCAGTCGCGCTGGGCGTGTTCCTGCTGTCGCGGGGCTTCGACGAGTCCGACGACGGTTCCGTCGCTCCTGCCCGCGCCACGCCGTCGGCGCCGGGCAACGCCAACGCCAACGCCAACGCCGACGACGACCCCGAGCCCGACGACGACACGACGTCCACCACGTTGTCGAGCACAACGACCACGACGGCGCCTCCGGTGGTCACCCATCCCCCCGGTCAGGTCAAGGTGGCCGTGATGAACGGCACCGGCGTGAGGGGCCGGGCCGGCCGGACGGCCGCCACCCTCAACGCCACAGGGTTCGTGACAGTCGCCAAGAACACCCAGCAGAGCCGAGTCGAGGCCTCGGTCGTCTATTACCGGGCTGAGTACGGCGACGACGCCAAGGCGGTCGCGTCCGTGCTCGGAGCGCCCCCCGACATCATCACGCCCGCTCCGCCCACGATCATGACGCTGATCAGGAATCCGGAGTCGCCCGCGGATTTGGAGGAGTTCAACCTGTTCGTGGTGATCGGGACCGACGACGTGGTCTCCGACCCCGACCCTCCTGCCGACACCGGCTAGAGGCCGAGCCGACAGGCGGAGCAGCGCCGCCCACGCGGCCGCGGCCCGAGCGGCCACCAGCGCGAGGCAGGCAGCGGCAACGTTCCCGATGCTCGCGCGGCGTCGGTGGCGTGCTGGGGGTGGTCCGGCCTGTGGGCGTCGGCGCCGATGTCGGTGCTGTCGGTGTGTGGGTGGTGGGCGGTGTTGATTCCTGTGGTGCGGCCTTGTCGGGTCGGTGCTGTCGGTGTGTGGGGGGTGGGCTGCGGCGCGGCCGGCAACATGCGGTTCGGGATCGGGTCGGTGCTGTCGGTGTGTGGGGGGTGGGCTGCGGCGCGGCCGGCAACATGCGGTTCGGGATCGGGTCGGTGCTGTCGGTGTGTGGGGGGTGGGCTGCGGCGCGGCCGGCAACATGCGGTTCGGGATCGGGTCGGTGCTGTCGGTGTGTGGGGGGTGGGCTGCGGCGCGGCGCTGCTGCCGTTGCTGCGACCATGCCGCAAGAATGTGGACTGTGCGCGTTTTGGCAGCGCCCGACAAGTTCCGCGGCACGGCCACGGCCGGGGAGGTCGCAGAGGCGGTTGCCGCGGCCGCGGCCGCGGCCGCGGCGTCGGCGTCGTGCGACCTCGCGCCGATGGCCGACGGAGGCGAGGGAACCCTCGACGCGCTGGGCGGCCCCAACCGCTCGTCGGTGGTGACCGGGCCGCTCGGGGAGTCCGTCGCCGCGCCGTGGCGGCTCAGCCGCGGCGTCGCTGTCATCGAGATGGCCCGGGCCTCGGGTCTGGCGGTGGCCGGCGGCGCGGAGGGCAACGACCCGGTCGGCGCCACCACGGCGGGCACGGGAGAGCTGATCGCTGAGGCGGTCGGGGCCGGGGCGCGGCGGGTGCTGGTGGCGGTGGGCGGTTCGGCCGCCACCGACGGCGGCCTCGCCGCGCTGGAGGCGATGCCGTCTGCGGCCCGGATGTCGGGGGTGGAGTTGATCGTGGCCTGCGACGTGCGGACGGCCTTCCTCGACGCCGCCGCTGTCTACGGTCCCCAGAAGGGCGCTTCGCCCGTGCAGGTGGATCTGCTGGCCCGGCGGCTCAGGCGCCTGGCCCAGATCTACGAGCACGACTTCGGTGTGGACGTCACCACGCTGGCCGGCGCGGGAGCGGCCGGGGGACTGGCCGGCGGTCTCGCTGCCCGGGGCGCCCGACTAGTCGACGGCTTCGAGGTGGTCGCCGACGAGATCGGTCTGGGCGAGCGCATCCGGGGCGCCGACGTGGTCGTGACCGGCGAGGGCCGCTACGACGCCACGTCGTTGCAGGGCAAGGTCGTCGGCGGCGTGGCCGCGCTCGCGGCGGAGTCGGGCGCCGCGGCGCTGGCCGTGGTCGGCGCCTCCGATCCCGATGCGCCGACGCCCGAAGGTTTGGAGATCCTCGACCTGACGGCCCGGTTCGGCGCCGAGCGAGCCCGCGCCGACCCTTGCGGGTGTGTGCGGGAGGTGCTCGGGTCCGCCCTTCGAGCACGCGAACTGACACCTAGCGGCGGCGCCTCCCGGTCAGGACCCAGAGGACCAGCCCCACGAAGACCGCCACGATCATCAGCGCGGTGAGCAGCCAGGCGATGATGCCCACGATCCACTTCACCACGGTGACCGCCCCCACCACGGTCAGTGCTGCGGCGATGATCTGGGCCGGCCACGGCAGGCGGCCCAGCCTCTCTGCGGCTCGGCCCGCCTCGTTGTTCTTGGGCGCCTCCACGGGCCGATCCTAGCGGCGGGCCTGTAGCATGGCCGGGCCCTGGAGGCCCGTCGGCGAGTCCAGCGAGGATCGGTATGGCCGTCACTGTCCGAGTGCCCACCACTCTGCGAGTCCTGACCGCCGGCGCGTCCGAGGTCGCCGTCGACGGCGCCACCCTCGCCGAGGTGCTCGACTCGCTGGAGTCCGCGCATCCGGGCCTGCGCGACCGCATCCTCGACGAGGCTGGCGAGTTGCGCCGCTTCGTCAACGTGTTCGTCAGCGACGACGACGTCCGCTTCCTCGGCGGGCTCGGCGCCGCGGTCGTCGACGGCGCCACGGTGAGCATCGTGCCCGCAGTCGCGGGCGGCCGCGGCTGAGACGCCCGCCACTGCCGTCGTCGCCTCGGAGCGAGCGCCTGCCGGTCGCAAGCGTCTCTGGTGCGGCGTCGGCATTCCCGCTCTTGTTCGCTGCGACCTGAGGGCCGCTCGGGTTGTGGCCCCGCCGGCCGGCGTGCGGATGCCGCCCTGTGGAGCGGCCTGGCCGATCAGCTTCTCAGGAGCTGGGCCAGTGCGAGGGATCAAGATCTGGGGGGGCCGGCGGGAGGCGGGGCGCAGGATCATGTGAGCCGGTGGCGTATTCGACGAGTCCGGTGGTCGCCAGTGTCAACATCACCAGTGTGACGCACACGGCTGAGAGCACGCTCGCCAAGTACATCCGCCCCCGGAAAGGCGAGATCCGCCTAATGCGTGCGTGCTTGAGCCAGAAACCGTGCCAAGGATTGCGAGTCCCAGAGTGATGCCGTCCCTCTCGGATAGCGAGAATCCGTTCTACTTCCGGCATCGTCACCAGATATATCAACCAGAATACCATGGGGTGGACGTACCCTATGAACACCCAGTTGCTCATATCGCTTGCCTCGGAGAGGTATAACCCCAGCATGAGAGACAAGAAGAACACGTTCACATACGTGAGGAAGACTCTCGGCTGCAAGAAAGCCGCCGTGAAGGGATGAAGTGGCTTTTCTGTCCGTGCCTGGCCAGAATACGATGTGCTGTCGACCGATTCGGACTTCCTGTCGGCGGGCTCTTCAGTGTCGGTCATACTCCATACACCTGTATTGTCGAAGCCCCGTCTGGAATGTAGACTCGCCTGCTGGGAAAGCCTGTCTCAATGATCCAGCGGTCTTCGTCATGCTCATAGATCACTGATAACGGATGAGCGGCAAAGAAATCGTTGACCATATGCCCGAGACATACGACACCTGCGGCCGGACCGCCAAGATCGTATCGTTGCTGCTCGATTGAGACAATGCGAACTCCTTCACTCGATTGGAAGGCACCGCACCTGGAAGATTTTATCGTTGCTGCTGACCGGTTGTCAAATCCACCGGTCAGTGGCGTGTCGGCGACCGCAATGGGGTCGGGGCCTCCGCCACCTTGCGAGTCCTGACCGTCGGCGCGTCCGAGGTCGCCGTCGACGGCGACACCCTCGCTGAGGTGCTCGACTCGCTGGAGTCCGCGCATCCGGGCTTCCGCGGCCGCATCCTCGACGAGGCTGGCGAGTTGCGCCGTTTCGTCAACGTGTTCGTCAGCGACGACGACGTCCGCTTCCTCGGCGGTCTCGGCACCGCGGTCTCCGACGGCGCCACGGTGAGCATCGTGCCCGCCTCACAGAGCGCCGCGTGCCGGCTCGCGGCCGAGCGCGGCCGGTCCCTCGGCGCCGCCGCGACGGGCTGGGCTCCTGCGCGCGGCCCACGTTCTTGGCGGCCGGCTTCCGGGTCGCCCCCGACTTGGCTGGGCTTCCTGCGCGCGGCCCACGTTCGCGCACAGTCACCTGAGTTGCGTCCAGGTCCGGGTCGGGTCCCTGCGCGCGGCCCGCGTTCGCCGACGCACTGGCACAGACCACGGCCGGAGCCGTCGGGCCCCTGCGCGCGGCCCGCGTTCGCGCCGGCGGTGGATCCCCCAGGGGACTCTGATGGCGGGTCCCTGCGCGCGGCCCGCGTTCCTCCTCGCGGCGCTTCATCGCCTCCGACGCTAAGGCGGGTCCCTGCGCGCGGCCCGCGTTCGCGCACGGGCGGGTTGTCGCGGCTCTCCCTCGGCGAGGCGAGCCTCCATTTGTGCCCATATTCGTGTTCGGGCGGGTTGTCATCGCGGGCCGGCTCCGGTTGACTTGGCACTCGTGGCACGCGAGTGCCAACCCAGGCAACCAACCAAGACACAGCCGGCCCGCCGAAGGGCCGTTTCCGGAGGTTCACATGGCCAAGACGATCCAGTTCGACGAGCAGGCTCGCCGCGCGCTCGAACGGGGCATGAACCAGCTCGCCGACGCGGTGCGGGTCACGCTCGGCCCCAAGGGCCGCAACGTCGTGCTCGACAAGAAGTGGGGCGCCCCCACCATCACCAACGACGGCGTGTCGATCGCCAAGGAGATCGAGCTGGAGGACCCCTACGAGAAGATCGGCGCCGAACTGGTCAAGGAAGTCGCCAAGAAGACCGACGACGTCGCCGGCGACGGCACCACCACCGCCACCGTGCTGGCCTGGTCGATGGTGCGTGAGGGCCTGCGCAACGTGGCCGCCGGCGCCAACCCGATGTCGCTCAAGCGTGGCATCGAGGCCGCGGTGGACGCCGCGGTCGAGTCGATCCACGGCAGCAGCCACGACGTGTCCTCCGACAAGGCCCAGATCGCCAACGTGGCCGCCGTCTCCGCCGCCGACGACGAGATCGGCTCCACCATCTCCGACGCCATCGACAAGGTCGGCAAGGACGGCGTGATCACCGTCGAGGAGGGCCAGACCTTCGGCCTCGAGATGGAGACCGTCGAGGGCATGCGCTTCGACAAGGGCTACATCTCGCCGTACTTCGTCACCGACCCCGAGCGCATGGAGACCGTGCTCGACAGTCCGTACGTCCTGCTGGTCGGATCGAAGATCTCCAACGTGCGCGACCTCGTGCCGGTGCTCGAGAAGGTCATGCAGGGCGGCAAGCCGCTGCTGATCATCGCCGAGGACGTGGAGGGCGAGGCCCTGGCCACGCTGGTTGTCAACAAGATCAGGGGCACGTTCACGTCGACCGCGGTGAAGGCCCCCGGCTTCGGCGACCGCCGCAAGGCGATGCTGCAGGACATGGCCATCCTCACCGGCGGCCAGGTCATCAGCGAGGAGGTCGGCCTCAAGCTCGACAGCGTCGGCGTCGACATGCTGGGCCAGGCCCGCAAAGTGATCGTCACCAAGGACGAGACCACCATCGTCGAAGGTGCCGGCGACGCGTCCGACGTGGCCGGCCGCATCAACCAGATCAAGGGCGAGATCGACAACACCGACTCCGACTACGACCGCGAGAAGCTCCAGGAGCGCCTCGCCAAGCTGTCCGGCGGCGTGGCCGTGCTCAAGGTCGGGGCCGCCACCGAGGTCGAGCTCAAAGAGAAGAAGCACCGCATCGAGGACGCGGTCAGCACCACCAAGGCCGCCATCGAGGAAGGCGTCGTGGCCGGCGGCGGCGTGACGCTGCTGAGGGCCGTCGACGCAGTCGAGGAAGCCGGCGAAGGTCTCAGCGATCCCGACGAGCAGACCGGGGCCCGGATCGTGGCCAAGGCGCTGGTGGCGCCGTTGAACCAGATCGCGGTCAACGCTGGCCTCGAGGGCGGCGTGGTCGTCGAGCGGGTCCGCAACCTCAACGGTGCCGACGGCCTCAACGCGGCCACCGGCGACTACGAGGACCTGATCGCGGCCGGCATCATCGACGCCGCCAAGGTCACCCGCTCGGCCCTCCAGAACGCCGGCTCGATCGCCGGGCTGTTCCTCACGACGGAGGCCGTCATCGCCGAAGCGCCCGAGGACGCGCCCGCGGGCGGCGGCGGAATGCCCGACATGGACTTCTAGTCCCTTCACCTTCGCCCCCCAGGCAACAGCCCGGCCCCACCCACCCCCGAGGCCGGGCTGTTGCGCGCCCGGGCAGCTTGCGCGCACGGCTGAACTGCGCTCCATGGCTTTGCGTTGGCGCTCCATGGCTTTGCGTTGGCGCTCCATGGCTTTGCGTTGGCGCTCCATGGCTTTGCGTTGGCGCTCCATGGCTTTGCGTTGGCGCTCCATGGCTTTGCGTTGGCGCTCCATGGCTTTGCGTTGGCGCTCCATGGCTTTGCGTTGGCGCTCCATGGCTTTGCGTTGGCGCTCCATGGCTTTGCGTTGGCGCTCCATGGCTTTGCGTTGGCGCTCCATGGCTTTGCGTTGGCGCTCCATGGCTTTGCGTTGGCGCTCCATGGCTTTGCGTTGGCGCTCCATGGCCTTGCGTTGGCGCTCCATGGCCTTGCGTTGGCGCCCCTGCTGGGGACCTGGCGGGGCTCGGGCCGGGGGAGTTGTCCGGCCATCGACGATTTCGACTACGAAATCCCCACTCGCGACACTAGTTGGCGCTATTTCACATGCATGGCCGCTGAACTGGCGCTACACTTGGAGCATGACGAGCATCCAAGTGAAGAACGTCCCGAGCGACGTCCATCACACGCTCCGGCAGCGCGCCGTCGGCTCGGGCCAGTCATTGCAGGAGTACTTGTTGCAGCTGCTCTGCGAACAGGCCCGCACTCCGACGCTGGACGAGGTGCTGGAGCGAGCCGCCGGTCGTGCCGGTGGCAACATTGGACTTGAGGCGGCCGTCGCGGCCGTCCGGGCCGACCGCGACTCGCGGTGATCGTTGCCGATGCCAGCATTGTGGTGCTGGCATTGGGCGATGACGGGCCGGCGGGCGACGCCGCCCGGGAGCGTCTTGGAGGGGAACGCCTGGCAACGCCGGAACTGTTGGACGTGGAGGTCGTGGCGGCCTGGCGCAGGCACGAAGCCGCCGGCGCCCTTGATTCAAGGCGGGCGGCGCTAGCCCGCTCCGACCTCAGAGAACTTCGGGTCGAGCGCGTTTCGCATCGCCTCCTGATGGATCGCGCCTGGGAGCTGCGAGCCAACGCAACCGTCTACGACGCGGTCTACGTCGCGCTCGCCGAGTTGCTGGACGCGCCGCTGGTCACCGCCGACAGGAAGCTCGCCAAAGTCCCCGGCACACGCTGCCGAGTTGAGATTCTCTAGCAGCCAGCGGCTGGTCGGTGACGCTCTGCCGGGCAAAGTCCCCGGCACACGCTGCCGAGTTGAGATTCTCTAGCAGCCAGCGGCTGGTCGGCGACGCTCTGCCGGGCAAAGTCCCCGGCACACGCTGCCGAGTTGAGATTCTCTAGCAGCCAGCGGCTGGTCGGTGACGCTCTGCCGGGCAAAGTCCCCGGCACACGCTACCGAGTTGAGATTCTCTAGCAGAGGGCTGAGCAAATCCCGAATTGTGCAATCCTCGCTCACAAAACCCCAAGTCAGGGGCGCGTCGCCGCAGCCACGCATATCGCCGGCTGGGCGGTGCAATCCTCGCTCCGGCGTGGCGTGGTCGGGATCGCCGAGCGCCGCAGCCGCGCATATCGCCGGCTGAGCGGTGCAATCCTCGCTCACAAAACCCCAGGTCAGGGGCTTGCACGTCACGCGAATCAGCATTGCTCAGCAGTCTCCCAGTGTCCTGACATCTGCAACGCGTTCCCCACTCTCCCAGTCCCCCCACCAATCGTCCCCCAGGCAACAGCCCGGCCCCACCCACCCCCGAGGCCGGGCTGTTGCGCGCCCGGATAGCTTGCGCGCATTGCTGAACTGCGCCCCCTGAGGTGGAGATCGGCCGGCGCATCTCCGACGCCTGCGACGCCCGGGGCTTGCTGGTGCGTCCCATCGGGCGCCTCAACGTGCTGTCGCCGCCGCTGGTGCTGACCACCGACCAGATCTACTGGCTGGTCGACACGCTGCGGGCCGGCATCGAAGAAGTCGTGGCCGGCCTCGAGCGCGAGGGCCTCTGGAGCGGCCGCTGAGGATCGCGGCCCTTGCGCTGTTAGCCTGTGGATATCCAGCCGGGACGTCCGGTTGGCGGGTTCGCAGACGGGTGTTGGTTCTTCCGGTCATGGTGAGCCAAACCCGAGACATCCGCCAGGCCTCCTGATACCTGAGGCGCAACCGAACCCTGTTATTCGCCTGCATGACGCGGGCAAGGAGAACAATGTCCCCCGCCTTCGCCCAGCTGGGCGTCCCCCATTCCATATATCGCGCCCTCGCGTCGCGCGGCATCATTGAGCCGTTCGAGATCCAGGCGGCCGTCCTGGCCGACGCTTTGGCCGGACACGACATCTGCGGCCGCGCCCCCACCGGGTCGGGAAAGACGCTGGCCTTCGGCATCCCGCTCGTGGCCAACGTCGCCCGGGCCGTGCCGCACAAGCCCAAGGCGCTGGTGCTGGTGCCCACACGCGAGCTCGCCGACCAGATCAAGACCGAGATCCAATCCTTCGCCGGCGACGTCCGTGTGGCCGTCGTCTACGGCGGCGTGGGCTACGACGCCCAGCGCAGAGCCCTTCGCCGAGGCGTCGACATCCTGGTGGCCTGTCCCGGCCGTCTCGAAGACTTGATCGAGCAGCGAGAGGTCAGCCTGTCCGCAGTGGACAGGATCGTCATAGACGAGGCCGACCGGATGGCCGACATGGGGTTCATCCCCGCTGTGCGTCGCCTGCTCGACCAGACCGCGCCGGAGCCGCAGACGATGCTGTTCTCCGCCACGCTCGACGGTGACGTGGCGTCGCTCACCCGCGACTACCAGCATCGTCCCGTGCGATACGAGATCGGCGAGGAGACGCCCGACGTGGTCGCGGCCGACCATTTGTTCTGGAACGTGTCCAGCACCGAACGCACCGAGGTCACCGCCGACGCGGTCACCGCCGCCGGCTCGGCGATCGTGTTCTGCCGGACCCGTCACGGCTGTGACCGGCTGGCCCGCCGGTTCGACCGGATCGGTGTTCGCGCCGCCGCGATCCACGGCGGCCGGAGCCAGAACCAGCGCACCCGAGCGCTGGAGGCCTTCGCGTCCGGCAGGGTGGAAGCGCTGATCGCGACCGACGTCGCCGCCCGGGGCATCCATGTCGAGGGCGTGAGCGCCGTGATCCACTACGACCCCCCCGGCGACCACAAGACCTACCTCCACCGGTCGGGGCGCACCGCCCGGGCCGGCCGGGGCGGCGTCGTGGTCTCGCTCGTGCAGCCCGGTCAGGTCAAGGAACTGCGGCACATGCAGCGCGAGCTGGACCTGCAACAGCCGCTCACCGATGTGGATCTCACCGCCGTCCGGTCGCTCGACGGTGGCGCAAGCCGCCCCATGGAGCCGGCGGTGATCGCCGATCCAACCCGTCAACCCGCTGTCGACTCGCAGCCGCGACGCGAAGATGGCAGGCCGCGACGCCAGGATGCCAACCAGCGATCTCGCAAGCCCGAAGGCGGGAGAGCCAAGAACCGCTCCCGGCGCCGGCGGAGCCGCAACCACCAGCCGAGGCCTGCCAACATCCGCAAGCAGACACGGGCCGGGGCGGGCACCTGATCGTCAGCACACGCTCAGCCGCATGTGTCCGGGGCTCGCGTTGGTCTATGACCGTGCCGGCCTTCGGGTTATGAGTTGCTTCCAGGCCGTGTCAGGCTGTGTCGAACTGTGTCAGAAAGTGCCCTTGAAGTGGGCTTTCGCGAATTGGCCGTGCCGGACCGTGCCTGTGGATAACGCCCCGTGCCGATCCGTCCATTAGAAAATCCATTAGAAGCCGTCAGGGCTGTAACTCCCATTCGGCGTGGATGTCGCACACTGAGAGTTGGATCTGCTTGACGGTGATCTTGGCGTCGGGTCTGTCGAGCGAGACCCGAGCGGCTGCTGGGCTCCCTCCATACGCGCAGTCGATGGTGGGTCTGTCGGCGTCGAACGCGGTTTGGGGCGCGTCGGCAAGGGACTCGAAGATGGCAGTGGGGATCTCGATGAGCTGGTAGCGGTGCGGCATCGTGGTCCGATCGACCTGGAACGCCCGCAGCATCACGATCGCGTCGACCGCGGCGCAGTATTCCTCGAAGAGCTCGAGCGTGTGTTCCCTCCGCGTGCGTGCTGAGCGGACGATGCACGACCCCACCCAGGGGATGCGCCAAGGGTTCCTTCCGCGTGCGTGCTGAGCGGACATGTTGAATCCAGGCCGCCTCGGTCAGCTTCGAGAGGTGCGCGGTCGTCTCAGACAGCCGTTGCGCCGCGGTCGACTTCGCCGACAGGGAATCAGCGACGCCGCATTAGGAGAACTGCGGCGTCAACTCGAATACAAATGCGAATGGTACGGCTCTGACCTTGTGTTGGCCGACCGTTGGTTCCCGTCGAGCCAGACATGCCACAAATGCGGAACCCGCACCAAAAACAAGTGGGAAACCGTTTGGACATGCAAAAACGACGACTGCGCTGCTCGCCACGACCGTGACGACAACGCCGCCGTCAACCTAGCCCGATACGGACTCACAGTGGCTTACGAGCCTGTACCGGAACGCAGCAGAGTTGCGGCTGCGGGTGACGCTCAACCGAACCGCGTCACGAAACGGCAGAGGGACCATAAGACCCAAAGCGACCTATCCCCCACGGACCGGTCGCCGCACACCAGTGCAGGCAGGCCGACCAGCACACCGAGGACAACACCTCACCGCAGGCCGGGAACAACCCCATTGGACGAGACCTACTCGCCGAACCGTGAAGAACAAGCCACCAGTTCAACCCCGCGAGGGGTGCCCAAAGCCGAACGTCAACAAAACGCAAGACTTTGAGCAACGGCTCGGTGTTGATGTCCCACACGGTGCGAAGCCGCCTGTCGTTGGGACCGCGCACCGCCTCGGTGTCGTAGTAGTAGTCCTGGCTCTTGGACAACAGAAAGGGACTTACATACCTAGGTTGCGGCCTGGGCATGCTGTGTGACGCGTCGGCTTCGGGCCAGTGCCGTCTGCGGGCGCCCTGTGCGGGGCGCGGGCTTCGGGTTGGCCGTCGGCTTGTGTGGCGTGGCGCTGTTGGGCGTCTCGCCGTCCCCGCATGTTGTGGGGGTGTGCTGGCCGTGTCGAGGGTCGGTCCCTCCCTTGAGTGCCTCGTTGCCGAAGGCTCTCACCAGCACGTTGATCGCAGCGTTGACGTCGCGGTCGATCCGCAGTCCGCAGTTGCCGCACGCATAGACGCGAACGCTCAGCGGGAGTTCCCGCTTGGGTTTGCGGTGGCGGCAGCGGCTGCAGTCCAGCGACGTGTTGCGGGGGTCCACCTGCGCGTACGCGATCCCGGCTCGTGCGGCCTTGATCTCGAGCAGGCGCAGGAGCATTCCCCAGCGCTGCTGTTGGATACGGTCCGCCAATTTGGGGTTGCGGACCATGTTTTGGATTCCGAGGAGTTCGACGGCGATGCCGTCGACGCCGTTGCGGAGGCAGAAGGCGATGATGTCGTGCGCCAGCCGGTGAACGCTGTGGCGCTCGCGTTCCGCTAGTCGGGCGTGGGCCTTGGCGAGGGACGCGACCCTGCGGCGGCGGCCTGGGGTGTAGCGCTCTGTGCCCGCCCTGCGGCAGCGGTTGTCGTGGCGGGACAGTTCCCTCTGGCGGGCGGTGACCTCGGAGCGGTCCTCGACGACGCCGGGACGGGTGTCGCCGTTGGAGAGCGTGACGCGGTCGGTGACGCCCAAGTCGACGCCCAAGGCGTTGGTCGGCCGAGCCGCAACGGGCGGGTCGGGCGCTGCTGTGCGGACCACCAGCTGCACCTCGACTCTCAGCGCCTTGCGGACGATGCGGATCTCTGCGACCTTGCCGCCCGCTGCCAGCTCCTTGATGAGCCGATCCTCGTTGTGGGGGTCGAACTTGATGGTGCCCAACCCCTTGACAGCGACCCGCCAGCGCCCACATACCTCGTCGGGCGGCTTGACCATCGACGCCGACGCGTCAGGAACCGCGATGCTGCGCCAACGCGCCCTCGGCTTGAACCTCGGATAGCCGGCCTTGACCCGCGCGCCGGCCTTGCGCTTCGCGCACCGGTCATAGAACGACGAGCGGGCCTTGTCGAAACGGTCGATCACGCCCCGGCCGATCTTCACCGACAGATCCGACCACAACAGATCGTCAGCCTCAAAGCGCTGCTCGCCGCGGCGCATCTCGCTGAACTGGCCGTAGAGCGTGCCGCGGCCACCACAGGCGCGGCCATCGTCATAGACATCGCCCACCCGCAAACCGTCGAACGCATGACGGGATTTGTGCCAGCGCCACTGCCCCCGCCAAGACTCCAGCAACGCGTTGTACAACTCGCAGCACATCGCCAGGACAGTGTCGACCAACCGATGCTGCGAAGCAGTCAAATCCGCGGTGCCGCACACCGTCCAAAGCGGCCCCCGAAGTAGCGGTTTACGACCGAAAGGCACCCCGCAACCCTACCAAAAACAACCCTCCCCGACAATAGAATCAAGATCGTCACACCATCGCACAATCCGAACCGCAACCTTTGTATGTAAGTCGCGACCAATACGGCGGCGACGTCACCACAGTGCGCACGCTGCGATCCGGCAGCATGTCGAGACCCTCCAACGCCGGCCCACAAATCAGCACCGAGCCATCCATCTGACCCACGGGCCCAGCGTCACCAGAGGCTACGCGTCGGTACGGCATCGCCGAGCCCAACTCCTCGCGGCGCTTCATCGCCTCCGACGCTAACCGCTCCCGTCTCGTCAAGGGAGGACCCTCGACACCAACATCGAACAAACGTTCGCCCATGTCGCGCACAGTACGGAAGACCTGTGACACTCCGCGACGGCCGCTCGTGAAACCGGCTGGAAGTAGCCGGCTCGACGCTGATCTCGGAGTTGTGGATGGCCGCGGTGGGTGAGGCCGATCTCATCCATCACGTGCGATCAGAACTGTCTCTACAGCCGATGCGCTAACTGCGGGCTCAGGCAGAGGCTTGAGAATGGGTGCAGCTTCTTTCGAACTCTAGTCACAGACCCATCCTGAACGGTCCTCTGGCCGGTTCGGTTGCTGCTCCTCGCGGACCCATTGCCCATATGGTCGCCCTTCGATCCGGTTGCGCCGAGGCCGTCCGGCGATTCACCACCGCGTGGGCGGACCCATTGCCCATATGGTCGCCCTTCGACTCGGTTGCGCCGAGGCCGTCCGGCGATTCACCACCGCGTGGGCGGACCCATTGCCCATATGGTCGCCCTTCGACTCGGTTGCGCCGAGGCCGTCCGGCGATTCACCACCGCGTGGGCGGACCCATTGCCCATATGGTCGCCCTTCGACTCGGTTGCGCCGAGGCCGTCCGGCGATTCACCACCGCGTGGGCGGACCCATTGCCCATACGGTCGCCCTTCGACTCGGTTGCGCCGAGGCCGTCCGGCGATTCACCACCGCGTGGGCGGACGCATTGCCCATACGGTCGCCCTTCGACTCGGTTGCGCCTGGGTTCCGTAGCCTTTAGTCATGGCCATCAAGTCGAGGAGCTGGCAGCGGCTGGTGCGGCCCTGGACGGGCGACGAGGCCGCGGAGGACCGCAGGGCTGACCGGCTCGCCTCCGAGGAGCCCATGGCCATCGAACTCGACGACGTGCGGGTGGCCACCACCATGCGCACCCCGGGCAACGACTTCGAGCTTGCCGTGGGCTTCTGCTTCGCCGAGGGGCTGCTCGACGGCCACGGGGTCGCCCAGGTCAAGTACTGCGCCAAGGACTCGGCCGCGGCCACCGACTTCAACGTGGTGTCGGTCTCCACCGGCGGCAAGGCCCCTGCGCCCCGGCCCCGGCTGGCCACCACCACCTCGTCGTGCGGTTTCTGCGGCACGAGCGAGATCGACGAACTCGTCTCCAAGCTCGAAGCGGTCACCGGCGAGCCCCTGCCGTGGCAGGCGCTGGCCTCCGCCCCCGAACAGCTGCGGCGTGGGCAGGAGCTGTTCGATGCCACCGGGGCGGTCCACGCGGCCGCCACCGTCGCCCCCGACGGCTCGGTGGCGACCGTGCGTGAAGACGTGGGCCGCCACAACGCGGTGGACAAGCTCATCGGCCGGCTCTTCCTCGACGGTGGGCTGCCCGCCACCGGTCTCGGCCTGGTGGTCAGCGGCCGGGCCAGCTTCGAGCTGGTCCACAAGGCCTGGGCCGGCGGGTTCCGGGCACTGGTGGCGGTGAGCGCCCCCACCGCGCTGGCCGCAGCCACCGCCGAGGCCGCCGGCATGCAACTCGCCGGCTTCGCCCGAGGCGGCGCCATGACCGTCTATGTCGACGCCTGATCCGAACCTGTACTGCAAGGCGCGGCCCCCCAACAGGTTCACCGGCGAGGTCTACGCGCCGGACTGGGTCAGCATCGGCTGGGAGATCGCCGGGCCGCACGCGGCGGCGTTGGGGTGGTTCGGGGCGCATCTGGTTCGTTGGAGCACCCAGATCGCGCTGCAATGTGTGGAGTTTGCCGTTCCGGGGGAGCCGGCGCAGCGCAATCCGCACCCGAGGGTCGAGAGATCCGGCGAGGCCGTGGCCCGAACGCCTCTCAGGCCGCAGCGAACAAGAGTAGAAGACACCCCATCGCTGCCGCAGAACGGCGCCACACCCAAGCCGCCTCTCAGGCCGCAGCGAACAAGAGCAGAAGACACCTCATCGTGTCGTGACGGGCATGCGCCTGTCCACGCGGCCCCTGGATTAGCCGGCGCCTTGACCACCGCACCCCCGACCTGGCCGTGAACGGCCGAACTCTCGGCGGGACGGGCCGCTGCCTGATGCTGGCTGCCGCAGCCGTGGCGGCCTCTGCCGGCGCCGGGAGCGGCTGCGCATCCGACGACGAACTGTCGACGCCGAGGCCGACGGCGCCGATCTTGGGGCCGGCACCGGACGGGACCAGGCAAGCGGACGGAAATGCGGCAGCCGGCGAGACCTCGGATCCCGAACCAGCCGGCGGCGAGCAGACGGACCGTGGTGCCTCTGCATCTGCGGCAGCCGCAAGCGGTGAAGCCGCGGAACCGACCGACGAACGCCGGGCGGGCAGGTCCGTGACCGCCGGTCCGGGTCAGGACCGAGACGCCAAGCGGCCCGACGGCGACCTGTCCGCGGCGGACGTGACCCTCCGGACGGTGCTCACTCTCGAGGAACCGATCGACATGGCGGTCGCCCCCGGCGACGACCTGGTGTGGATAGCGGAGAGGGCCGGCCGCGTCCTGCGGGTCGGCATGGAGCATGGGGAGGTGGCGGAGACGATTCTGGACATCACGGCCGAGACCGAGGCCGACGGCGAGCGGGGCCTGCTCGGCATAGCGGTGACCGACCGCTGGCTGTTCGCCAATTTCACGGACCTCGAAGGCGACACCCGCGTCGACGCCTTCGAACGCGAGGGGACCGGTCTGAGCGGGCGGCGGCGGACGGTCCTGTTCCAGCCTCAGCCCTTCCGCAACCACAACGGCGGGGACCTGGCCATCGGCCCCGACGGCCTTCTGTACGTGGCTTTCGGAGACGGCGGATCGTCGGGAGACCCGCTCGACGCCGGCCAGGACCCCTCGACCTGGCTGGGGGCCGTCCTGCGGATCGAGCCCACGCCTGACGCCGCCGAACCCTATGCCGTGCCAGCCGACAATCCCTTCGCCGCCGGTCCCGGCACCGCAGGGCGGCCCGAGATCTTCCTCACCGGGGTGCGCAACCCGTGGCGCCTCTCGTTCGACCGGGCCACCGGCGACCTCTGGATCGGCGACGTGGGGCAGGACGCCTACGAGGAGGTGACTGTTCTGCCGGCCGCCAACGGTGGCGGCCTCGGCGCGAATCTCGGTTGGCGCCTGCGCGAAGGCCTGCACGCCTACGCCGGCGACGAGCCGTCCGGCCATGCCGACCCGGTGTGGGAGTACGGCCGGGACGACGGCTGCAGCGTCACCGGCGGGTATGTCTACCGCGGCTCCGCCGTCGAGGACCTCTACGGCGCGTACGTGTTCGGCGACTACTGCACGTCGCGCTTGTGGGCCGTCCGGATCTCCACCGGCGAGGTCGAGTTCCGCGACCTGGGCGCGCAAGTGCCGGGCGGCGCCCTTGCGTCGTTCGGCGAGGACGCCGACGGCGAGCTGTACGCGCTGTCGCTCGACGGAGCCGTCTCGCGCGTGGTCCCCCGGTGACAATGCCCGACGGCCCGACACCGACGAGCGCAACACTGACGAGAGGCACCACGCATGCCCGGTCGGTGCCGGTGACAATGCCCGACGGCCCGACACCAACGAGCGCAACACTGACGAGAGGCACCACGCATGCCCGGTCGGTGCCGGTGACAATGCCCGACGGCCCGACACCGACGAGCGCAACACTGACGAGAGGCACCACGCATGCCCGGTCGGTGCCGGTGACAACGCCCGACGGCCCGACACCGACGAGCGCAACACCGACAAGAGGCACAGCTCGCGGCGAGCAAGCGCGGAGGTGGCGCCGCCGCGGCATCACGGACTCTCACCTGTTCGAGGATGCCTTTCAGCAGTCCACTCGTCGACGCTCGCCGCGGTCGTCTACTCTCGGTTGCTGTGACCGCCGCCGGGACCCGGATCGAGGAGTGCGTCGCCGTCACCGACGAACTGGTCGACGCCATGCGGCGGCTCATCCCTCAGCTGTCGTCGTCCAACCCTCCGCCCGGCCGGGCCGAGTTGGAGGAGATCGTGGCCTCGCCCGCCACGACGCTGTTCGTGGCCCGGCACCGGGGCCGGATCGTCGGCGCGCTCACCCTGGTAGCGGTCCGCATCCCGACCGGCGTGCGGGCACGCATCGAGGACGTGGTGGTGGACGAGACGGTGAGGGGCAGGCGCGTGGGCGAACGGCTCAGCGAGGCCGCCCTGAAGGCCGCCCGCGGCCTAGGCGCCCGCAGCACCGACCTCACGTCGAGGCCCTCGCGGGAGGCGGCCAACCGCCTCTACGCCCGCATGGGCTTCGAGCGGCGAGAGTCGAACGTCTACCGCCACACATCGAGCACCGACCCGTGAGCAGACCGAGGCGAGCAGCAGCATGTCGAACGTCCGAACATCATCCGGTCAATGTCGCCGTCATGGACGTCACCTCCGGCTGGGGTGGTCGGCAACGGCCCGGCGCTATGGTGGCGCCCGTGTCGATCGAGCCGGAGCATGTCCTGTGGTCGGGGCCGAAGCCCGAGCTCGACCGCCCCACACTGATAGCCGCGTTCGAGGGCTGGAACGACGCCGGCGACGCGGCCACCACCGCGGCCTCCCATCTTGCCGGCCGCTGGGGATGCGTTCCGGTGGCGGAGATAGACCCCGAGCCGTTCTTCGATTTCACGGCCGCCCGGCCGACGATCCACCTCGACGAGAACAAGGCCCGACGCATCGACTGGCCGGTGAACGAGGTGCGGGTGACGCGTCGCGACGCCCCCGGCGCCGACGCGGCCGTGCTGATCGGCACCGAGCCGCAGTTGAAGTGGCGGACATTCACCCGCCAGTTCATCTCGCTTGCCGAGTCGCTCGGGGTGGAGCGGGTGGTCACCCTCGGCGCGCTCCTCGCCGAGGTTCCCCACAGTCGCGACGTGGAAGTGTACGGCTCCTCCGACGACGAGGACCTCCGAGTCGAGCTGGGCCTCACCCCGTCCACCTACGAGGGGCCCACCGGGATCGTGGGCGTGCTGTCGTCGGCCTGCCGGGACGCCGGGTACCGCACCGTGTCGTTCTGGTCGGCGGTGCCGTCGTACATGCCGGCCGCGCCGTCGCCTAAGGCTGCGCTGGCTCTGGTGAACCGGGTCTGCGCCCTGATGAAGGCTCCGGTGCCGACCTTCGACCTCGAGCAGCGGGCTGTGACCTACGAGCGTGAACTCACCAAGATAGTCGCCGAGGACGACGAGACCGCGGAGTACGTGGCCCGCCTCGAGAGAGCTTGGGACGCAGACCGGGGTGAGGACACCGCCGGCACGTCGCTCAGCGACAACCCCGACCAGTTGGTGGCCGAGGTCGAGAAGTTCCTGCGGGAGGGCGGCTAGAGGCCGAGCGGAGCGGCACCGCAGCCGGACCGCAGCCCCAAGAGACAGAGCGAAGCGGAGCGGCACCGCAGCCGGACCGCAGCCCGAGCAGCCCTCAGGTCGCAGCGTACAGAGCGGGAATGACACCGCTGCGACACTACGGACTCTCACCTGTCTGCGCCTGCTCCAAGGTCGCAGCGTGCAGGAGCGGGAAGCTCAGCTCTCGGTCCCGCCGCTCCACAGAGGGGTGCGGGGGCGGTCGAAGAGCACCTCCACCGGTTCGCCCCGGATGGCGCTGAAGGCGTGCGGGGCCCACAGCTCTGGGCGGGCGGTGCGCTGGGGCAGCTCATCCTCGGCGAAGAATCCCACGTCGGTGCATTCCAGCGGATGGGCCTCGAGCTCGCCGCCGAGGCTGCGGCAATGGAACACGATCGACACCAGCGGCACGCGGTGGAAGCCGAGGCGCATCCCGTCGAGGATGGCGATGGGCCGGACCACCTCGCAGTCGATCCCGGTCTCCTCGCGGACCTCCTTGACCGCCACCTCCGACGGCGAGTAGCCCACGTCGGACCATCCGGTGGGATACAGCCACCAGCCGGAGTCGGCCCGCTGCACCAGCAGGATGCGGCCCTCGTCGTCGCCGACGACAGCCCCGACGGTGATCTTGGGCGTGACGTACCCGGCGATGCCCTCACCGACGCCGTCGAGCCACTGCTGGACCTGGTTCTCGGCGTCGATCCCGGCCGCGCTGTGGGCCCGGATGTCGGCCGCCACGGCCAGCACCTCCTCGAAGCGCTCCCGCTCGTAGCGGCTCTCGGTGAAGCCCAGCCCGGTCCGGGCTATGCCGGCCAGGCTCTCGGCCCAGCGCAGGATGCCGGCCTCGCCCACCGGAACGCCCGGCGCATCGGCATCCTCGGCCATCACGGCACCCTAATCCGGCCTCATCCAGCCCGACGAAGCCGGAACGCCCGGCGCGTCGGCATCCTCGGCCATCACGGCACCCTAACCCGGCCTCATCCAGCCCGACGAAGCCGGAACGCCCGGCGCGTCGGCATCCTCGGCCATCACGGCACCCTAACCCGGCCTCATCCAGCCCGACGAAGCCGGAACGCCCGGCGCGTCGGCATCCTCGGCCATCACGGCACCCTAACCCGGCCTGCGGCACACACCGGGAGCGCCAGTTCAGCCACATGCGCGGGACCCTGCCGGCCGGCAGCCACCGCCCGTCAAGGCGTGCTCGTCGGCAGCCACCGCCCGCCGGCGCCGCAGGCAGAATGTCAGCCGGCGCGCGCGAGGATCTCGTCGGCCGGTCCTACCAGGCCGGTGACGAACGGCCCGAACTCGGCGTAGGCGGCCGAGGCCCGGTCGTAGCGCATGGTGTAGACGGTCTCCTTGAGGGCACCGATATCGGTGCCGAAGAGGGTGACGCCCCACTCCCAGTCGTCGAGCCCGGTGGATGCGGTCACGAGCTGCACGATGCGCCCCGCGAACTTGCGTCCCGAAGCGCCGTGCTCGTACATGAGCTCCTTGCGCTCGTCGAATCCGAGCTCGTACCAGTTCTGGCCGGCGTTGCGCCGCTTGGTCATGGGGTAGAAGCACCAGGCCGGCTTGCCCGGCGGCGGCAGCTTGGGATTGAGGCGCATTTCGGCCATCTCCGCGGGCAAGCCCAGGGCGTACTCCGACAGCTCGGTGATCGACACGTAGCTGTCCACAATCTCCAGCCCGGCCCGCACCAGGCCGGTCTGCAGGTCTCGCAGCGCCCAGGCGTCGGCGTGCAGGCCCATGAAGCACAGCTGCGCCTTGTGGCCCAGCACCGCCACCGTCACCACCTGGGCGCCCGCCCCGGTCGCACCCTTCACCGCATCGAGCGCCGCAGTGTCGTCGGTGCCGGGCGCGCGGGCGCAGAACAGATGCACCACGACCAGCCCCCGGCTCACGCCAACCGATTCCACCATCACCGCAGTCTACGAAGTGTCAAACCGTTACAACCCATTGGAGTCGGGCCAGCTGACGGCTCACGGCCGAGCGATCCGCCGGATCAGGCCTTCCTGCACCACCGATACCACCAGCCGGCCGTCGCGGGTGAACACCCGGCCGGTGGCCAGCCCCCGCGCACCGCCCGCGGCCGAGGTGTGCTGGTCGTACAGGAGCCAATCGTCGGCTCGGAACGGGCCGTGGAACCACATGGCGTGATCGAGGCTGGCCAGCATCACCCGCGGGTCGGCCGAGCTCGTGCCGTGGGGCGCCAGCACGGTGTCGAGCAGGGTCAGGTCGCTGGCGTAGGTGAGCAGGCAGGCGTGCAGCACCGGGTTGTCGCCCAGCGTGCCGTCGGCCCGCATCCACACCATCTGTCTGGGCGGCAGCGGACCGCGGCGATCGAGCGGGCTGGTGGTCACATAGCGGATGTCCAGTGCCTGCAGGCGGTCGGGCGGGTCCCTGTGCGGGTCGGCGGCCTTGATCCGCTCGGTGCGGGGCGGCAGCGTCTCGGGGTTCGGGGCCTCCGGCATCGGGTCGGCGTGCTCGAATCCGTCCTCGGCGATGTGGAACGACGCCGCAAGCTGGAAGATGGCCCGCCCGTGCTGGACGGCGACCACACGCCGGGTGGTGAACGACCGCCCGTCCCGTATGCGGTCCACGTCGTAGAGCACGGGGGCCTTGGGGTCGCCGGCCCGCAGGAAGTAGGCGTGCAGCGAATGCACGGAGCCCCGGTCCACGGTCCGGGCCGCGGCGACCAGTGCCTGGCCGGCCACCTGGCCGCCGAAGATGCGCTGGCTGTCGTCGTCAGGCGAGCGGCCACGGAAGATGTTGACCTCGACGGTTTCGAGGTCGAGGAGTGCCACCACATTGTCGAGCGCCGTCTGCATCAGCACATCATGCCCCGGTTGCGGGCAATAGCCTGCGGTCGTGGCTTCCTCGGTGCCTTCCTTGTTGCGGCGCGATCAGCCGGCTGGACGCCCAGCCGTGGCTGGACTGCGGTCGTGACCTCCGCGGCGCCTTCCTTGCTGCAGCGGCTCAGAGTCGAGCACGGGCTCAAAGCGCTGCGCTACTGCGGAGTGTCGGTCGTGAACGTGATGGTCGGGCTCAGTGTGCTGGTGATCGTCCATGGTGTGCTGGGCTGGGCCGCTGCTGCGGCCAACCTTGCGGCCTGGATGGTGAGCACCGCGCCCGCATACTTCCTGAGCAGGGCATGGGTGTGGCAGCGCCGCGGCTCTCACCGGCTGGGCGGCGAAGTGCTCACCTTCTGGGTTGTGGCGCTGGTCGGGCTGGCGTTGTCGTCGTTGGTGGTCGCTGCCGTGGAGCACTTCACGCAGCGCACGCTGCTGGTGGTGACCGGCTACCTCGGCGCCTACGGCGGTGTGTGGGTGGCCAAATATGTGTTCCTTGACCGGGTGTTGTGGCCCCGAGCCGGCGACGATGGACGAGCGTCTGCGCCGCGCGGCTGAAGCGGCGCGCGGCTTCATGCCGGCCGACGAGGGACTGGCCCTCCATGAGGCCGCCGGGTCGCTCGAGGTGGACGGACCGCTGCTGGAGGTGGGCAGCTACTGCGGCAAGTCGGCCGTGTACCTGGGCGCCGCCGCGCGGCGGGCGGGGCGCGTGCTCTTCTGCGTGGACCACCACCGCGGCTCCGAGGAGAACCAGCCCGGCTGGGAGCATCACGACCCCGAGGTGGTGGACCCCGATCTGGGCGTGATCGACACGCTGCCCTTCTTCCGTCGCACCGTCCGCGACGCCGGCCTGGAGGGAACTGCCGTAGCCGTGGTGGGCGACTCGCCGTTAGTGGCGTCTCTGTGGGCCACTCCGCTGGCCATGGTGTTCATCGACGGCGGACACGGCGCCGGGCCGGCTCGCCGCGACTACGAGGGCTGGGCGCCCCATGTGAGGCCGGGAGGGATCCTGGCCATTCACGACGTGTTCGAGGATCCCGCCGACGGCGGGCGGGCGCCGTACGAGATCTGGCGCCGGGCGCTGTCCGAGGGCCGCTTCCTGCAGTGGTCGGAGGTTGGCTCGTTGCGTGTGCTGCGGCGTGTGGCGCCCGGCTGCGGCGGGTAGAGGCAGTCGGTGCGCCGGAGCCCGCTGTCGGCGGGTCGGGTGTCGGTGGTGGTGTTGCCGGGCGGGTCGGTCAGTTCTGTGCCTGTCGCGGGATCGGCGGGGTCGGCGGGTCGGGTGTCGGTGGTGGTGTTGCCGGGCGGGTCGGTCAGTTCTGTGCCTGTCGCGGGATCGGCGGGGTCGGCGGGTCGGGTGTCGGTGGTGGTGTTGCCGGGCGGGTCGGTCAGAGCTCGCGCCGCGGGTCGGGTGCGCAGCAGCGACGTGCATTCGTGCCGCGACAGGGCGGCGCCTGCACTCGTTTTCTGCGCCCGCCCGCCGTCCGGGGCTCGGCCTCGTCCGTCCGGGCCGGAGTCGCTCGCCCGCGCGCTCTGCCTCCTGGTCATGGTGGCGGTGCTGTCCGTCGCCGGCTGCAGCGGCGGGCGCGGTTCGGGCGACAATCCGGTGCCGGTGGTCTCGGCGGCGCTGTCCGCGGCGGATTCCGGCCCGCCGGCAGCGCTGTCCGGTTCGACGGCCGCGGCCCGGGCGGACGCCGGCTCTCCCGTCGCCGTGTCCCCGCCGGACGGTGTGGATGCGCCGCCGGCGGTCCCGTCGACGGTGCCGGATCCCGTCGGCTGGGAGTATCTGGAGCAGCTCGCCGTGGAGGTCGACGGCGAGACCGTCAGTTTGGAGGGAGGCAGCGGCGTCGTGTCGCACGCCGGCGACTCAGCGAGCGTCTTCACGCTCCACGACGGCTTCGCCCGTGGCGACCTCGACGGCGACGGCGACGAGGACGCTGTCGTCCACCTTGTCGAACAGTCGCCGGGGCCGGGCGTCTTTCACCGGGTCGTGCCCGTGCTTGACGACGACGGCGCCGCCGTGGCGCAGACCCCCGTCCTCGTCGGCGACCGGATAGTCATGGACGCCATCACCGTGCGGGACGGCCTGATCGAGGTGTCGCTGTTCGACCGAGCCCCGGACGAGCCTTTCGCTGTCATATCCCGGCACACCGTGCTGGAGATCGACGTGTCGGGCTCGGCGCCGCTGGTGACGGTGATCGGCGCCGATCCCATCGAGGACACGCCGTTGCCGGGACCGCAGCGGCCGGCAGTGGACGTCCGCTTCGAGGCGGGGGCGGTCAGCGCCTCGGAGTCCGCGACCATCGCCTTCCGGGAGCGCCAGACCTATACGGTGCATGCGTCGGCGGGCCAATCGTTCACCGCCGTTCTGCGAGCACCGCTGGGTGTGTGGCTCGACGTCCGCCTGGACCGCCTGGTCGTCGCCTCGGCGGCCCAACAGTCCCGGCAGGTGAAGGCGGAACTGCCGGCGACGGGAGCGTGGCAGGTGACCGTCGTCTCCTCGTATGCGGAGGAGTCCGACTACGAGCTCACCGTCGAGCTGCTGCCGCCGACCGAGGCCGGGCCACCGTCCACCACCGCCGCGGCATCGGTCGCCGCGCCCCGGCCGGTCACGCCCGACGACGACGCCGGAGTGGTCCACCTGACTTTCGACGACGGCCCCAGTCCCGACCACACGCCGCAGATCCTCGACGTTCTGGCCCGTCACGACGCCCGGGCCACGTTCTTCGTGGTGGGTTCGCTGGCGCAGGCCCACCCCGAGCTGATCGAGCGCATCGTGGCAGAGGGTCACACCGTCGCCCACCACACATGGAAGCACGAGGATCTGGCCGGACTGTCGAGGGCGGCCTTCGACGAGACGATCACCCGCACCCAGGCGGTGCTGGGGGATCTGGCCGCGCCGTGCCTGCGCCCGCCGTACGGGTCGATCGGCGCCGACACCAGGGAGTGGGCGGCGGATCATGGACTGTCGCTGATCACGTGGGACGCCAGCCCCCGCGACTGGAACCGTCCCCCGGCAGAGGAGATCGCCGACTACATCGTGCAGCGGGCCAGGCCCGGGGTGGTCCTGCTGATGCATGACGGCGGCGGCGACCGCTCCCGCACGGTCCGGGGCTTGGACATGGCGTTGGAGCGGCTGGCCGACCGGGGCTTGCGCTACGAGCCGGTCTGCGGCTGACTCGCGACGGACGCGGCCGAGGTGCCGAGCGGACCCGACCAGACCGGGCCACGACAACTGCCAGGAGCTCCATGACGCGGAGCCGTCCGAGATTCTGGCATCGGGGTGATCCGGCGGGGTCGTGACGAATGCCAGGAGCTCTATGACGCGGAGCCGTCCGAGATTCTGGTATCGGGGTGATCCGGCGGGGTCGTGACGACTGCCAGGAGCTCTATGACGCGGAGCCGTTCGAGATTCTGGCATCGGGGTGATCCGACGGGGCATGGTCTTCGTCGGCCGCTTTTCGAGCGGCACGACAGTCCGAGACTCTGGCATCGGGGTGATCCGACGGGGTCGTGACGACTGCCAGGAGCTCCATGACGCGGAGCCGTCCGAGACTCTGTCCGTTGGGCTACGCTGCCGCGCGCCGACAGGCAGCGAAGCCGGTGCGAACCCGGCGCTGTCCCGCAGCGGTGATGCTCGGCGGCTCCGGCCGCTGAGACGAGTCCGATCGCCTGACTGTCGGCATGACGGACCGACCCTCGAGGCAAGGGAAGGCTCGTGCGGTGGCACTCCCGCTGCTCGGCCCCGAACTCGAGCAGAAGGGAGCACGAAATGACCATCACCCCACTCCGACGGGCGGCTCTGCGGGCGAGACTGGTGCTTGCATTGCTTGCAGTCCGCCGGACACTCGTCTCCGTTCTCGTTGGGGCGGCTCTGCGGGCGAGACTGGTGCTTGCATTGCTTGCAGGGACCCTGCTGGCGGCCGCGTGCAGCGGCATCCCGGACGGCGACCGTTCCGCAGACCAGCGGATCGTTTCGATCTCGCCGACCGGGACCGAGATGCTGTTCGCCATCGGCGCGGGCGACCGGGTGGTGGCCGTCGACCAGTTCTCGTACTACCCGGAGGAGGCCCCGGTCACGGACCTCGACGGCTGGAACCCCAACATCGAGGCCATCGTCTCCTATGACCCCGACCTGGTGGTGATGCAGACCAGCGGCGACGCCGGCGCCGGCCTGGAGGCTCTCGGCATCGAGGTGTGGTCCCACGACGCCCCGCTCTCCTTCGACGACGTGTACAGCCAGATCGAACAGCTCGGCGAGGTGACGGGACAGGCCGGCGAGGCGGCGGCGCTGGTTGCCGACATGCGGTCCGGTATCGCCGATCTGGTCGAGGCCGCGTCCGACGCGTCCAGCCTGACCTACTACCACGAACTGGACGACACCCTCTACACCGTCACCAGCAGCACCTTCATCGGGCAGGTGTACGGCCTGTTCGGTCTCGCCAACGTGGCCGATTCCGCCGATGCCGACGGCAGCGCCGCGGGCTATCCGCAGCTGAGCGACGAGTATCTGGTGGACGCCGACCCGGACGTGATCTTCCTGGCCGACACCTTGTGCTGCGGCCAGAGCGCCGAGACGGTGGCGGCCCGCCCCGGCTGGGACCAGCTCACCGCAGTGCAGGACGGTCGGATAGTCGAGCTCGACGACGACGTCGTGTCGCGCTGGGGTCCCCGCCTAGTGGACTTCGTCGCGGCCGTCTCCGACGCCGTCGTGTTGATCGGTGCGACGGGTTGATCGGCGATTTGTTGGCGGCAGCTGTAGCGGCCGTCTCCGGCGTTGTCGTGTTGATCGGTGCGACGGGTTGATCGGCGATTTGTTGGCGGCAGCTGTAGCGGCCGTCTCCGGCGTTGTCGTGTTGATCGGTGCGACGGGTTGATCGGCGATTTGTTGGCGGCAGCTGTAGCGGCCGCGTGCCGGCGTTGTCGTGTCGATCGGTGCGACTTGTTGACAGCGGCCGGGTTGCGCTGGGCGTGATGTGAGCGTGGACGGGCCGCGGCACTCCGGCGGGGCAGCCGGCGCCTTGCAGGCTTCAGGCTTGCGAGCGGGGCCGCTGGCGGCCGGTCTGGCCGCGGCCGCTGTGGCGGTGGTCGCAGGCCTGACGATCGGCCCGGTGGACATAGCTGCGCATCGTGTGGCGCTGCAACTGCTCGACGGGCTGCCGGGCGTGTCGGTCGACTCCGGCCTCAGCGACGCCCACGCCGCCATCGTCGAGCAGATCAGGCTGCCCCGGGTGGCGCTCGGTCTGCTGGTCGGGGCCACCCTGTCCGTCAGTGGCGCCACCTACCAGGGCGCGTTCCGCAACCCGCTGGCCGACCCGTACCTGCTGGGCATCGCTGCCGGCGCCGGGCTGGGGGCCACCATCGGCATAACCAGCAACCTCGGCAACGGCCACGGTGCGTTGGACCTGGTGCCTCTGGCTGCCTTCGCGGGAGCGCTCGTCTCGGTGGCGGTGTCTTACGCGGCCGGCCATCTCGGGGGTCGTTCCACCGCGTCGCTGATCCTGGCCGGCATCGCGGTGGCCAGCTTCCTCACCGCTTGCCAGACCTACGTGATGCAGGCCAACAGCGACGCCTTCCGTCAGATCTTCGCATGGATCCTGGGCCGCATCGCTACCTCCGGGTGGTCCGAGCCCGCGCTGTTGCTGCCCTACTTCGTGGTGACGGCGGCCGTGGTGCTGCGCTACCGCCGGGCGCTCGACGTGCTGGCCGTCGGCGACGAGGAGGCTGCCGCTCTGGGGTTGGAGCCCCGCCGGGTCCGTGTGATCGTGGTGCTGGCCGCATCGCTCGGCGCAGCCGCGGCGGTGTCGGTGAGCGGGCTCATCGGCTTCGTCGGCATCATCGTGCCCCACACCGTGAGGCTGGCCTTCGGTTCCAGCAACCGGCTGGTGCTGCCGCTGTCGATCTTGTTCGGGGGAGCGTTCATGGTGCTCGCCGACTTGGTCGCCCGAACCGTGCTGTCGCCGGCCGAGTTGCCCATCGGCGTGGTGACCGCATTCCTGGGCGCCCCCTTCTTCGTGCTGGTGCTTCGGACCAGCCGTCGGGAGGTTTGGTGAGGGGCGCAACGAGCGCGGGGTGGGTTCCGTGGGTGCTGGGACGCGGTGCCGCGGCGGGACGGCACCGTTACCGGGGCGCAACGAGCGCGGGGTGGGTTCTGTGGGTGCTGGGGGAACTGGCTGGGCCTGATGCGGGGCACGCTGGAGGCGGCGCAACGAGCGCGGGGTGGGTTCCGTCGCCGGCCGAGTTGCCCATCGGCGTGGTGACCGCATTCCTGGGCGCCCCCTTCTTCGTGCTGGTGCTTCGGACCAGCCGTCGGGAGGTTTGGTGAGGGGCGCAACGAGCGCGGGGTGGGTTCCGTGGGTGCTGGGACGCGGTGCCGCGGCGGGACGGCACCGTTACCGGGGCGCAACGAGCGCGGGGTGGGTTCTGTGGGTGCTGGGGGAACTGGCTGGGCCTGATGCGGGGCACGCTGGAGGCGGCGCAACGAGCGCGGGGTGGGTTCTGTGGGTGCTGGCAAGATTGTGATGGTGGCCGGGAGGTTTGGTGAGGAGTGCAACTAGATGAACGGTTCCCGGTGAGTGCCTCACCGCGGCGCAGGCCGTGCCGGGTGTCTCGAATCCGGTCGCGGCGGGTGGGGGGTCTCCTGTGTGGGCGGGGGGCGCGGTGAGCGCAGTGCGCGTGCAGGACCTGGACGTGACCCTGGACGGCACGCATGTGCTGCGCGGCGTCGATCTGGCAGCTTCGGCGGGGGAGTGGGTGAACATCATCGGCGCCAACGGCGCTGGCAAGACCACCCTGCTGCGGGCGGTTCTCGGGCTGGTGCCCTACGGCGGCGAGATCGTCATCGACGGGCTGAACGGCAGGCGCCGCCCCGCCCGGGCCCGCAAACTCGCATACGTGCCGCAGACGCCGGTCATCCCACCGGGGATGCTGGTCGCAGACTACGTGCTGCTGGGGCGCACCCCCCACCGGGGAGTGTTCGCGGCCGAGACCGCCGACGACCGCAGGATCGCAGCCGAGGTGCTGGCCCGCCTGGACCTGGACGGCTTCGGCGAGCGGACAGTGCAGTCGCTGTCGGGCGGCGAGCGCCAGCGGGCCGTGATGGCCCGGGCCCTGGCCCAGCAGGCCGATGTGCTGCTGCTCGACGAACCCACCACCGCTCTCGACCTGGGCCATCAGCAAGACGTGCTCGAACTGGTCGACGATCTGCGGCGCGAGCGCGGCCTGACCGTGATCGCGACCCTTCACGACCTGACACTGGCGGCCCGCTACGGCGACCGCATAGCCATACTCGCGCAGGGGCGGGTCGTTGAGACCGGGCCACCTGCGGAGGTGCTCACCGTGCCGAGCATCGCCGAGCATTTCGGGGCCGCCGTGCGCATCGTCGACGATCTCGAGGGCCCCGTGATCGTTCCCACCACCAGAGCGGGCGGTTACGTCGCCCAGAATGGAGACGGGCCATGACCAGTCCCGACGCCCCGCCCACCGCCGTTGTCGTGCTGGGGGCGGACCGTGGACCTGCGCGGCGGCGAGGACGTCGATTGCCCGCCGTCGCCGTGGCCGGGGGCGGACCGCCCCAGAATGGAGACGGGCCATGACCAGCCCCGACGCCCCGCCCACCGCCGATCCCCGCCCCGGCGGGATGCGCACCGCCAGGAGCCTGGTGGTGGTCAACACCGGTGACGGCAAGGGCAAGTCCTCAGCCGCGTTCGGCATGGTGATGCGGGCCAGAGCCCGGGGCTGGCCGGTGGCGGTGGTGCAGTTCCTCAAGTCGAACGACTGGGTGACCGGCGAGCAGCTGATGGCCGAGCCGCTCGGGGTGGACTTCTGGTCGCTGGGGGAGGGCTTCACCTGGGACAGCGACGACCTGACCCGCGACGAGGCCGAGGCCCGCGAGGCTTGGCGCCACGGCAGGGCGGTGGTGGAGGCGGGCCGTCACCGGCTGGTGCTGTTCGATGAGATCACCTACCCGCTCAACTGGGGCTGGATCGACGCCGGCGAGGTGGAGTCGACGTTCCGCAGCCGTCCCGAGGGCGTGTCCTTGGTGCTGACCGGCCGGGACGCGCCGGGCTGGATGATCGAGTTGGCCGACACCGCCACCGAGATGGTCAAGACCAAGCACGCCTACGACGAAGGGATCCTGGCCAAGAAGGGCATCGACTACTGATGCCGCCTTGCGGGCGCCCGGCAAGGAACTGCTGTTTCCCGACACCCGCGAGTTCAGGATCGACGGTGGAAGCAACGGATCGACTGACTCCCCCCTGTGTCCGTTAGCCTTGCGGAAGCAGGCTCGAACATGCAGGAGGCGCCCATGCGGAGCCACGAAATCGACTACCAGATCTACGGGGACGACCTCCAGTTCGTGGAGATCGAACTCGACCCTGGCGAGGTCGTCGTCGCCGAGGCCGGGGCCATGATGTACATGGAGCAGGACATCACCTTCGAGGCCAAGATGGGCGACGGCTCCGATCCCGACCAGGGCACCTGGAGCAAGCTCAAGTCGGCGGCCAAGCGGGGCGTCACAGGCGAGGGCCTGTTCATGACCCACTTCACCAACAGCGCGCCGCAAGGCAAGCAGCGGGTGGCCATGGCCGCTCCCTACCCCGGCAAGATCCTGCCTGTCAACCTGGCCGCCGTGGGCGGGCGCCTGCTGGCCCAGAAGGACGCCTTCCTGTGCGCGGCGTCGGGCACCAAACTCGACGTCGCCTTCAACCGCAAGATCGGCACCGGTCTGTTCGGCGGGGAGGGCTTCATCCTTCAGTCGATCTCCGGCGACGGCCTGGCCTTCATGCACGCCGGCGGGACCATCGTCGAGAAGCAGCTCCAGGGCGAGACCCTCCGGATCGACACCGGCTGCATTGTCGCCTTCCAGCCCCAGATCCAGTATTCGATCGAGCGGGCAGGCAACCTCAAGTCGATGGTCTTCGGCGGGGAGGGCCTGTTCCTGGCCACTCTCACCGGTGTGGGCCGCGTGTGGCTCCAGTCGCTTCCGTTCAACCGCATCGCCGACCGTGTGATCGCCAACATCCGGCCCGGCGGCTCCCAGGGCGAGGGCTCGGTCATCGGCGGTCTCTCCAACATTTTCGAGCGCTGACCGCCGCGGCGTGCCTGTCAGGATTTCGACGCCGCCGTCGCCGCTGCCCTGGAAGCACCGACTTCGCGGCTGATCGCAGCGGCGTGCCTGTCAGGATTTCGACGCCGCCGTCGCCGCTGCCCTGGAAGCACCGACTTCGCGGCTGATCGCAGCGGCGTGCCTGTCAGGATTTCGACGCCGCCGTCGCCGGAGGAGCGCGCGGTGCGCCTGTCAGACGATCGGGAGGCTGAACGCGCCCAGCGGGCCGAAGTCGAAACGGAACTCGTCACCGGGCGCGACGGCCATCGGGCGGGTGAACGAGCCGGACAGGATCACTTGGCCCGATCTCAGCGGCATGCCTTGCTCGTTGTAGCGGCGGGCCAGCCAGACGACGCCGTTGGCGGGATGGTCGAGCACGCCGGCCGCCAGACCGGTCTCCTCCACGGCGCCGTTGCGGTAGGCGACGGCCCCGACCCAGCGCAAGTCCAGGTCGCGTGAACCGACGGGATGGCCTCCGGTCACGATCCCGGCGTCGGCCGCGTTGTCGGCGATGGTGTCGACGACGGTTCGGGTGCGGCCGGTGGCCGGGTCGGTGCGGGGGGTGCGCGACGCGATCAGCTCCACCGCGGCGGTGACCCGGCCGGTGGCGTCGAGCACGTCGTCGATCGCCAGGTCGGCGCCGGACAGGTCGTCGGCCAGCACGAAGGCAAGTTCCACCTCGAGGCGCAGGTCGCAGAAGTCGGCGGCCGCGACGGGCTCGTCGGGGGCGAACACCATGGCGTCGGTCAGGAAGCCTGAGTCGGGGGTGTCGATGTTCATTGCCTGCTGCATGGCCCGGCTGGTGAGGCCGATCTTGTGGCCTATCACCTGCTCGCCGCGGTCGAGACGGAGGTCGAGCCAAGCGGCCTGCACACGGTAGGCCTCGTCGATGGTCATCAGCGGGTAGGCGCCGGTGGTCTGGCGGACCTGCCTGCGCTCCCGTTCGGCGGCGTCGAGCATTTCGGCCTCGGCCCGGATGTCCCGGTCGGTGAGGCCGTGCGCCTCGGCTGCCGGGCTCCGGCCGCTCACAGTATGCACGGGGTGCCGCCCGCCCCTACTGGAGGCGTTCTCCTGCCTGTTCGGGAGGTGGGCGGTCGCGGCAGTGGGCTGTGGCGCGGCCGGGGCCCGGCAGCCCGGGCCGCGGCCCGTGCGGCGTACGATCCGGGCGGCGCGGCCCGTGCGGCGTACGATCCGGGCGGCGCGGCCCGTGCGGCGTACGATCCGGGCGGCGCGGCCCGTACGGGCGAGGCCGTGGCCCGAGCGGCTCTCAGGCCGCAGCGGACAGAAGCGGGAATGAAGCGGCTGCGGCACGACGGGCTCACGGCTGCACGCGCTCGCATTCAGGAGAGGTTCTCGTCGCGGATCGGGTTGCGGAGGGTGCCTATCTCGGGGACGGTCACCTCCACGACGTCGCCGGGCTTCAGCCATGCCGGCGGGTCGAGGCGGGCGCCGGCGCCGGTGGGGGTGCCGGTGAAGATCACATCGCCGGCGTCCAAGCCGACGAAGGTGGACAGGTAGTGGATCTGGTACTCGATCCCGAACCGCATGTTGCCGGCCACGTCGTCTTGGCGGAGCTCGCCGTTGACCCGGGTGGTGAGATGCAGATCCGCGAAGTCGCCGATCTCGTCGAGGGTCACCAGCCAAGGGCCGATCGAGCCGCTGCTGTGCCAGTTCTTGCCTTGTGTCACGTTGAAACGCCCGTGGCGCACCCAGTCCCGGATGGTGCCCTCGTTGCCGAGCGACACTCCGGCGATGTGGTTGCGTGCCTGCGCTGCGGGGATGCGGCGCCCGCCGGCGCCGATGACCGCCACGATCTCGCCTTCGTAGTCGAGCTGCTCGGACTCGGGGGGCCGCAGCAGGGCCTGCTCGTGGCCGACGAGCGTCTCAGGGAATCGCACGAACACGCTCGGATAGGAGTCGGCGGGGTTCTCGGCGTACTCGGCGCCGCGACCGCCGTAGTTCACGCCGATGCAGATGATCTTGCCGGGCTGGGGAAGCAGGCGCTCGAAGGCGACCTCGTCGGCGTGGTGGTCGGCGCCGGCGCCGGAGCCGGCCCAGCCGGCTGCCTCGTCGAGGCGTCCCTGCGCGATCAGATCGCCGAGGTCCCGAACCCCGCCGACGCGCGAGGCGAGATCGATCACGCCGGCGCCGTCGGGGGTGAGCACCCCGAATGAGGCGGCTCCGCCGACGCTGTAGCTGAGCAGGCGCATCAGAGTCGCACCGTCCTGTTCCGTTCGCGGCAACCTGGCATTCTCTCGACTCTCCGCTCCCGGACTCCTCGGCACCCGCTACCGTGTCTACCCGTCGAGGCGCTCAAGGAGACCAGCGCCCGAATATACAGTTGCAGGTCGGCTGTCAGCAGGACAGACGTCCCGCTCTTGAGCGCTCAAGGAGACCAGCGCCCGAATATACAGTTGCAGGTCGGCTGTCAGCAGGACAGACGTCCCGCTCTTGAGCGCTCAAGGAGACCAGCGCCCGAATATACAGTTGCAGGTCGGCTGTCAGCAGGACAGACGTCCCGCTCTTGAGCGCTCAAGGAGACCAGCGCCCGAATATACAGTTGCAGCGAACGGGACCGCTCATGCCGCACATCATCATCGAGCATTCTGCCAATGTGGCCGACCTGGCCGACATGGATGCCTTGGTGGCCGCGGTCCATCAATCGGCGCTCGACGACGGCCTGCCCGCCCGCGACGCTCTCCGCACGCGGGCCGTGTCCCGTCGGCGCTTCCGCATCGGCGACGGCAACCCGGCCTACGGCTTCGTGTGCCTGACCGCCCGGATCGGACC
Organism: Acidimicrobiales bacterium; assembly: GCA_965116865.1. GTDB lineage: Bacteria > Actinomycetota > Acidimicrobiia > Acidimicrobiales > Aldehydirespiratoraceae > Aldehydirespirator. Next base: position 3,287,771 of record OZ220727.1, read on the forward strand.
CGGCCGCGAGCCTGCGGCGGTCCATCGGTTCCTCAATCGGCTCGTCGACACCGTAGACGAGATGCTGGCGCCGCTTCAGGCCGACCATCCGGTGGCCATCAGCGCCGAAGTCCAGTTGATCGACCCGAGCATGCGCATCAACCGCAACCATATCCGCACCCATCTCGCCGGTCTCGACCGCACCTGAGAGCAAGCGCAGACAGGTGGGAGTCCGTGGTGTCGGCGGGTTGGCCGCGAGCCGCCGGGCGAACTCCTCGGCCCTGTCAGCGAGCGCTCCGCGGCCCCAAGAGCCGCCAGGCCGAGCTCAACGGCGTCGGCCGCGACGACCACAACGCCTACGTCATCCGATGCCATCGAGGACCTGCACCGCATCGTCTACGTCGAGCGCAGGCCCCAATCCACCCGACGGCTGGACTGTCTCGCTGACTACTGCATCCAGGAACTCGACCGTTCGCAGTTCGGGCCCGCTCGGCCTCTAGCATCGACACCGGCGCCGACAGGAGACGCAACATGGCCACGACAGCCGGCTTCGAGCAGAACCTTGCCGCCGCAGGGCGGCATCTGGCTCGCTTCGCGGCCGCGCCCACGCTGCATCTCGTCGGCGGCGAGCCGACCGCGAGCCTGTCGGGGGACACGTTCTCCGATGCTTCGCCCATCGACGGGATGCGTTTGGGCGACGTGGCGGCCGGCGACGCGGCCGACGTCGCAGCTGCGGCTGAAGCGGCGCGTGCGACCTTCGAGGAGTGGTCGGGCACGCCCGGCGAGCAACGCAAGCGCGTCCTGCACGCGGTAGCCGACGCCATCGTGGCACGGGCCGACGAGATCGCGGTGGTGGAGTCGGTCGACACCGGGCAGGCAATCCGCTTCATGGCGTCTGCCGCGCTGCGGGGGGCGGAGAACTTCAGGTTCTTCGCCGACCGGGCCCCGGGCGCCTCCGACGGTCTGGCCCTGCCGTCGGCTCACCATCTCAACTACACCGGCCGCCGCGCTGTCGGCGCTGTGGGAGTGATCACGCCGTGGAACACGCCGTTCATGCTGTCCACTTGGAAGATCGCCCCAGCGTTGGCCGCGGGCTGCACCGTCGTACACAAGCCGGCGGAGTGGAGCCCGCTCACCGCCTGCCTGCTGGGCGAGACCGCGCTCGAGGCGGGACTGCCTCCCGGCGCGCTCAACGTAGTCCACGGAATGGGCGAGACCGCCGGCCGTGCCCTCACCGAGCACCCCGACGTCGCGGCGATCGCTTTCGTGGGCGAGTCGGCCACCGGGTCGGCCATCCAGGCCCAGTCGGCGGCCACCCTCAAGCGGCTCCACTTCGAGTTGGGCGGCAAGAACCCGGTGATCGTGTTCGACGACGCCGACCTTGACCGGGCACTCGACGCGGCGGTTTTCATGATCTACAGCCTCAACGGCGAGCGTTGCACCAGTTCCAGCCGCCTGCTGGTGCAGCGCAGCATCTACGACGCCTTCACCGAGCGGCTCGCAGCCGAGCTGCGCAACATACGTGTGGGGCATCCACTCGACCCCGGCACGGTGATCGGGCCCTTGATCCACCCGCGGCACCGCAACAAGGTATGCAGCTACATCGAGACCGCCTCAGCCGAGGGGGCCACCGTGGTGGAGGGCGCCGGATGGGCTGACGCTCCGCCCGGAGGCAACTTCGTGGCGCCGGTTCTGTTCACTGGGGCCACCAACGACATGCGAATCGCCCGGGAGGAGATCTTCGGCCCGGCTCTCACCGCCATCGCCTTCGACGACGAGGCCGAGGCGGTCGCCATCGCCAACGACACCGACTACGGGCTGGCCGCCTACGTGTGGACCGGTGACGTCGGGCGGGCCCACCGGGTGGCCGGTGCGGTGGACGCGGGCATGGTGTGGGTCAACTCCCAGAACGTGCGCCACCTGCCCACACCGTTCGGGGGCGCCAAGCGCAGCGGCATCGGCCGCGACGGCGGCGACTGGAGCTTCGACTTCTACATGGAGACAAAGAACGTGGCCGTCGCATACGGCGACCACCCCATCCCCAAGCTCGGAGGCTGAGAAGGTGCAGACAAGGATGCTGATTGGCGGGACCTGGCGAGACGGCGCCGACCAGCGGATCGAGGTGCTCGACCCCGCCACCGGCGACGGCATCGCCGAGGTGGCCGCCGGCGGCCCGGCCGAGGCAGTGGCGGCCTGCGACGCGGCCGCGGCGGCCCAGCCCGGGTGGGCCTCGGCTCCGCCCAGAGTCCGTTCGGAGGTCCTGCGCGACTGTCACCGCATTCTCATGGAGCACTCCGACGAGCTCGCCGACCTGATCACGCTCGAGCACGGCAAGCCGCGGGTCGACGCGTTGGGGGAGGTGGCGTACGCGGCCGAGTTCTTCCGTTGGAACGCCGAGGAGACTGTGCGCATCCGCGGCGCCATCGGTACCGCGCCGGCCGGCGACAAGCGCATCATCACCCGGCATCCGCCGGTGGGGGTGGTTGTGATGGTCACTCCGTGGAACTTCCCGGCGGCGATGATCACCCGCAAGCTGGCTCCCGCGTTGGGCGCGGGCAACGCGGTGGTGGTCAAGCCGCCTCGGGAGGCGCCCCTCACCGCGTTGCGGGTCGGGGAGCTGTTGGCCACTGCCGGGGTGCCGCCCGGCGTGGTCAACCTGGTGCCCACCGCTGAGTCCGGTCCGTGGTTCGAGGCCGCGGTCGACCATCGGGCGGTGCGCATGGTGTCGTTCACCGGCTCCACGGAGGTGGGGCGGCTGCTGCTGCGCCGCAGCGCCGACCGGGTACTCAAGACAGTCATGGAGTTGGGAGGCAACGCGCCTTTCGTGGTGTTCGCCGACGCCGACCTGGAGGCGGCGGTGGCTGGGGCTGTGGTGGCCAAGATGCGACACTCGGCCGAGACCTGCACCGCCGCCAACCGGTTCTTCGTGGAGGCGCCCGTGCATGACGAGTTCGTGCAGCGGCTGGCGGCCGTCATGGGGTCGATGAAGGTGGGCAGCGGGTTCGACCCCGAGGTGGCTTGCGGCCCGATGATCAACTCTGCGGCAATCGCCAACATCGACCGTCTCGTGCAGGGCGCGATCAACGGAGGGGCCAGCGCGGCGGCCGGCGGCTCGGCCATCGACGGGCCAGGATTCTTCTACGAGCCGACGGTGCTGGGCGGGGTCGACCCGGCCGCGCCCATCACCCGCGAGGAGATCTTCGGTCCGGTCGCCCCCGTGGTCGGTTTCACCGACACGGACGCCATGATCGCTGCGGCCAACGACACCGAGATGGGCCTGACCGCCTACGTGTACACCGGGGACCTGGCCAAGGGTCTGCGGGTCGGCGAGCGCATACAAGCCGGCATGGTCGGCATCAACCGGGGCGCGGTGTCGGACCCGGCCGCTCCTTTCGGCGGCATGAAGCAGTCCGGTCTGGGTCGCGAGGGTGCCTGCGAAGGCATCTACGAGTACTGCGAGACCCAGTACATAGCCGCCGACTGGTAGGCCGGGGCTCCAGCGGTAGAATGGCTAGCCGTATGAACCGAACGTTCATGTCTGGGGGGTGTTCTGGGGCGAATACGCGCTCCGAGGCAGTCGGCGCGGGCTGTTTGGCTGTGCTGGCGCTGCTGGCTGCGCTCCTTTCGGCGCCGGCGAGCGTCGCCCCCGCACTCGCGGCGGAACCTGACACCGTTGCTCCGCAGTTTGTGAGCGCCAGGACGGACAGTGACGGAGCCAACGTCATCGTCACGTTCAGCGAAGAGATCGTTTTCAGCCCGATCGTGCGCTATCTCCGCGAGAAGTATCGGGTGCCGTCGTACCGGTTTCCGAAGGCGGTCATGGACGTGACCGTGGACGGCCACAACGATTTGATGACCGACTACGTCTTCATTCGCGGCAGGGAACTCTGGATGAGCTTGAGTGCCTATGTGACCAGCGGGCAGGAAGTGAAGGTGGCCTACGACAACGTATTCGCCGAGTCCGGAGGAGGCATCTTCGTCGACGCCTCTGGGAATGCCGTGCCGTACTTCTCCTTCCAGGCTGTGGAGAACAATTCCATCCTGTCCAGCGGGATCGACAGAACCCCCGATTTCGTGCTGTCGGTTGACGAGCTCACTGTCGAGGAGGGCGACAGCGCAACCTACACCGTCGCTCTCGTCTCGCAGCCCTCGACCGACGTATGGGTCAATGTGATCTCCTTCATGACTCTCAGCACCTCGGTCTCGAGAGTGGCCTTCACACCGGACAATTGGAACACGCCTCAAACGGTTACCGTGTCCACCTACACGGACATAGACCCATTCGACGCTTGGGGGGTCGTCCATCACTATCTGGAGTGGCAAGATGGACAGTACACGGCGACCAATGAGGACTATTGGGTAGGCATCAACGTGCTGGTGGAGGACCATGACGCCCCTCTGCCGGTAATCGGGCAGGTCTCAGTCGCATACCCCGACGGCGACACCGCCTCGGTGGCTTCCTACACAGCGATCAGCGCAAACGCAGAAGAATCCAGCGCAGAAGAATCCAGCGCAGAAGAATCCAGCGCAGGAGAATCCACTGTCGATTGGTCGCTGACGGGAGACGACAGCGACCGCTTCTCGATCAGCGACTCCGGCGTGCTGTCGTTCCGCTCGCCGCCCGCTCACGGGAATCCGTTGGACAGCAACGCGGACAATGTGTACGAGCTGTTCGTCGACGCTTCCACCGAGTCTTCTGTTGGCTTCCTGCCTGTGTTCGTGACAGTGACCGCAGCGGTCGGCCAGCACGACGCGACGGGTGAGCCGACCATCAGCGGAACAGCACGGGTAGGCATGACTCTGACCGCCGACCCGTCCGGCATCACCGACGCCGACGGCACGGCCAACGCCGTCTTCTCGTATCAGTGGGTATCGAATGACGGTGCCGTCGACGCCGACATAGCCGGAGCGACCGGCGCCGACTACACGCTTCAGGCCTCCGACGAGGGCAAGACCATCAAGGTGCGAGTGGCCTTCACCGACGACAGCGGCAACCCTGAGAGCGTGGTCAGCGGGTACACGGCACCGGTTGTGAGCGCGGGCGGGCTGTAGCGCAGGGCAGCCGCCGCGCCCGGCCCGGCACGGCACGGCCTTGCTCTTGCTCCTGAACTTCGACCGCCCGCTCCTTGGACGGTTGTTGCGGTGTCGGCGGTCCGCGGGTCTCAGGGTTGTTGGGTGCGGCCGTGTAGACCCTCGTGCCCTTGGACGGTTGTTGCGGTGTCGGCGGTCCGCGGGTCTCAGGGTTGTTGGGTGCGGCCGTGTAGACCCTCGTGCCCTTGGACGGTTGTTGCGGTGTCGGCGGTCCGCGGGTCTCAGGGTTGTTGGGTGCGGCCGTGTAGACCCTCGTGCCCTTGGACGGTTGTTGCGGTGTCGGCGGTCCGCGGGTCTCAGGGTTGTTGGGTGCGGCCGTGTAGACCCTCGTGCCCTTGGACGGTTGTTGCGGTGTCGGCGGTCCGCGGGTCTCAGGGTTGTTGGGTGCGGCCGTGTAGACCCTCGTGCCCTTGGACGGTTGTTGCGGTGTCGGCGGTCCGCGGGTCTCAGGGTTGTTGGGTGCGGCGTTTCTGGATGTTGGCCCACTCGTCTCGCAGGCCGACGGTGCGGTGGAACAGCATGGGCGTGTCGGGATCGTGGGCGAAGTAGCCGAGCCGCTCGAACTGCACCACCTCGCCTGGCGCCGTCTGCTCCAGCGCCGGTTCGAGCTTGGCGCCGGCGATCAGCTTCCGTGAGGCGGGGTTGTAGGCCTCCAGAGGGTCTCGGCCGTCGGCGCCGGGCGCCGGGTCGGTGAAGAGCCGGTCGTAGAGCGCCACGGTGCCGTCCACCGCGTGGTCGGCCGACACCCAGTGGATGGTGGCTCTCACCTTGCGCCCGTCGGGCGCTGTGCCGTTGCCGGTCTCGGGGTCGTAGGTGCAGCGCAGCCGCACTGCCTGACCGTCGGAGTCGGTCTCCACGTCGTCGCAGCGCAGGAAGTAGCCGGCTCTCAGGCGGACCTCGCGGCCCGGCGCCAGGCGGTAGAACTTGCGGGGCGGGTCGAGCATGAAGTCGTCCCGCTCTATCCACAGCCGTCCCGACAGGGGCACGACCCGGACCCCCGCACGGGGGTCTTCGGGATTGTTCAGAGCTTTGCGAGGCTCCGTGCGGCCCGCCGGCCCGTAGCCGGCCGCCCCGCACCGCAACATCGCCGGGCTCGGGCGCGGTAGGCGCGACTGCTCACGGCTGATCTCGGGCCAGTTGTCGATGACCACTTCCAGAGGGCGCAGGACCGCCATGCGGCGCTGGGCGGTGCGGTTGAGATGGGTCCGCACGAACGATTCCAGCAGCTCGATCTCGTGGACACCGTCGACCCGGGCCACGCCGATGTGGGCGCAGAACTCCCTGATCGCCTCAGGCGGGTAGCCCCGGCGGCGCAGGCCCCGCAGGGTGGGCAGCCGCGGGTCGTCCCAGCCGTCCACCAGGCCGTCGGCGACGAGAGTGACCAGCTTCCGCTTGGACATGACGGTGTGGGTCAGGTTCAGGCGGGCGAACTCGTATTGGCGGGGACGGTCGCCGGGCAGCGGCAGGTGATCCAGGTACCAGTCGTAGAGCTGGCGGTGGGCGTCGAACTCCAGCGAGCACAGCGAATGGGTCACGCCTTCGATGGCGTCGCTCTGGCCGTGGGCCCAGTCGTAGGTCGGGTAGATGCACCAGGCGTCGCCTGTGCGGAAGTGGGCGGTGTGGCGTATCCGGTACATCACCGGGTCGCGCATCAGCATGTTCGGGTGGGCCATGTCGATCCTGGCTCGCAGAACCTTCTCGCCGTCGCCGAAACGCCCTGCCCGCATGTCGCGCAGCAGGCTTAGGTTCTTCTCTGTCGAGCGGTCCCGCCAGGGGCTGTCGGTGCCGGCGGTCGTGAAGTCGCCCCGGTTGGCTGAGATGGTCTCAGCGTCCTGGTCGTCCACGTAGGCCAGCCCTTCCTGTACCAGGTGCTCCGCCCAGGTGTAGAGACGCTCGAAGTAGTCGGATGCGTGAACTGCCGGACCGTTGTGCTCGAAGCCGAGCCAGGCGATGTCTTCGGCTATGGCCTGCGCGTAGGCGGCATCCTCGCCCTCGGGGTTGGTGTCGTCGAAACGCAGCCGGCATGTTCCGCCGTTCTCGGCGGCCACGCCGAAGTTGAGGCACACCGCTTTGGCGTGGCCGATGTGCAGGTGCCCGTTGGGCTCGGGCGGGAACCGGGTCTGTACTCGGCCTCCGTAGGTCGCGGCCGCGTTGTCGGACCGCACCCGCTCGCGGATGAAGTCCAGCCGCCGGGCTGCATCCGCCGCGTTGTCGTCCGTCTCGGCCACGGAGAAGTTACTAGCAGCCGATCGTCGCTCATCCAACGGAACCGGTCGCGGCATGCGCCGCGACGAGGCGGGTCAGGTGGTGTCGGCTTGGCCCAGGTAGGAGGCTCGCAGGTCGGGGTGGGCCAAGAGGTTCTCGGCGGTGTCGTCGAGGACCACGCGGCCGGTCTGCAGCACCCAGCCCCTGTCGGCTACGGACAGGGCCATGTTGGCGTTCTGTTCGACCATGAACACCGTCAGGCCCTCTCCGTGGATCTGCTGGATGAGCTCGAAGTTCTGCTGCACCAGCGCGGGGGCCAGACCCATCGACGGCTCGTCCATCAACAGCACCCGCGGCTTGGCCATCAACGCCCGGCCCATGGCCACCATCTGCTGCTCGCCGCCCGACAGGGTCCCCGCTTTCTGGTTGAGGCGCTCCTTGACACGGGGGAACAGCTCGAACACCCATTCCAGGTCGGCGGCGATTCTGTCGGCGTCGGAGCGCAGGTAGGCGCCCAGGTCGAGGTTCTCGCGCACGCTGAGACGTTTGAACAGGCGACGGTTCTCGGGGACCATGGACACGCCGCGGGCCACCCGGTAGCTGGTGGGCTTGTCGTTGACGACCTCACCGTCGAGCACTACCTCGCCCGAGGTCGGTTTCAGCATGCCGAGCAAAGTCTTGAGAGTGGTGGACTTGCCGCTGGCGTTGCCTCCCAGCAGGCACACCATCTCGCCGGGGTAGATCGCGAGGTTTACGTCGCGGAGAGCGTGTACGGCTCCGTAGTGGGCGTTCACGGTGCGCATCTCCAGCAGCGGAGTCGCAGTCGCCTGTTCGGGGACGTTGCTCATGACGTCTCGGCTCCTTGGCCCAGATAGGCCTCGATCACTCGTGGATCGTGGGAGACGTCGGCGTAGTCGCCTTCGGCGATCTTGGTGCCGTGATCGAGCACCACCACCCGGTCCGACACTTCCCGCACCACGTCCATGTGGTGCTCGATCACCACAATGGCGAAGCCCCACTCGTCGCGCAGGCGGCCGATCAACCCGGTGAGCTCCGCCGATTCCACCGGGTTCATGCCAGCGACCGGCTCGTCGAGCAGGATCAGTTTGGGCTGGGTGGCCATGGCTCTGGCGATCTCCAGCCGGCGCCTGTTGGCGTAGGACAGCGTGAAGGCCGGCTGGTCGAATCGGTATCCGACGAGCCGGGACCCGAAGAAGCCGAGGATCTTCTCGGCTCGCTCTCGTATCTCGGCCTCTTCGCGCCGGAATGCGGGTGTACACAGCAGGGCGCCGAAGGCGTGCTGGCGGGTACGGCAGTGCTGTGAGACCATGACGTTTTCCAGCACGGTCATGTTGGCGAACAGCCGCACGTTCTGGAAGGTGCGTGCGATGCCTCGGGCTGTGACCCGGTTGGGGTCGAGGCCCAGCAGCGATGCGCCCTCGAACAGGATGTCGCCCGCGGACCGCTCGACGGTGGCGGTAATGGCGTTGAACAGGGTGGTCTTGCCTGCGCCGTTCGGCCCGATCACAGAGACGATCTCACCCGCGTGGACCACGAAGTCGAGTTCGTCGAGGGCGTGCAGCCCGCCGAAGCCCACGCTTAGGCCGCGGGTTTCGAGCAGTGGGAGGCTTCGTGCCGCGCCGGCTGCGGCGGTCATGTCGTCGGGGCGGCACGGACGCCGCCGTTGTCGTCTTCTTCGACTTGGCCTTTGAGCCAGGCGTCCTGGGCCATCTCCTGCTGGTGGAGCTCGCGCGACCGTCGCACGCTCGGGATCAGGCCCTCCGGGCGTGCCAGCATCATCCAGATGAGCAGCGCCCCGTAGATGAGCAGCTTGAACTCGGAGAACTCGGCCAGCAGGCCGGGCTGCTTGGGGCCGCCGAGCACGCCGATGAGCACCGCGGAGCCGGCGATGACGCCGAGGATGCTGCCCATACCCCCGAAGATCACCACTACCAGGATCACGATCGACACCAGGATCAGGAAGCTCGTCGGGAACACGGAGCCGACTTTCGCGGCGAAGACCGCCCCGCTGAAGGATCCCAGCACCGCGCCGACCACGAAGGCCAGCAGCTTGACGTTGACGGTGTTGATGCCCATCGCCTCGGCCACCGTCTCGTCCTCGCGCACGGCCACCCAGGCCCGCCCGAGCCGGGATCGCTCCAGCCGCCACGAGACGTATACGGCGAGGGCGCAGAAGACCAGCACCAAATAGAAGACGCTCCGCGGGTCGGTGCCGGACACGCTGGTCAGCCCGAAGATCCCGGCGCCTGGGATATTGGTGATGCCCTGTGAGCCGCCGAACCAGCCCGACAGCCAGTCCGACAGGAAGAGCAGCCGGATGATCTCACCGAATCCCAGCGTGACGATGGCCAGATAGTCGCCCCGCATCCGGATGACCGGAGCGCCGATGAACAGACCGACGAGCCCTGTGATGACCACGACCAGGATGAGAGCGACCAGCCACGGAATCTCCGGGTTGATCCTCGGCGACGTCGCGGCTGTGAGGACAGCGGCCGTGTAGCTGCCCACAGCGAAGAAGGCCACATAGCCCAAGTCCAGGATGCCGGCCAGCCCGACCACGATGTTGAGGCCCAGCGCCAGAAGCACGAACAGTCCCACGTTGGCCAGCAGCTCGTTGGTGAGCTTTCCCGCGAACATGGGCAGGATGATCAGCGCCGCGCCGGTCAGAAGGATCAGCCCGAAGTTGGCCTGGGTGCGCTTGGCGCCTTCGAGGGAGTCGATGTGGCCCCGGATCTGGCGGACACGTCCCCGGCCGAGCACCGCGAGGGCCCCGGACACTACCGCGATGCCCAGCGCGCCCTTCCATTCGACCCCTCCTCTGCGAGCGTAGATCCGGTCGGTCAGGGCTTCGAGCCTCATGCCCTCGGCCAGGTCCACCACCAGCGGCTCCATCACCGCGGCGCCCACCAGCACGAGGCCCATGGTCACCACCGCTCTGTGGGTCAGCGTGCCCAACAACCGCAGGCACCCGCCCGCGGCGCCTACGGTCGCACCGATCAAGAGCCAGGCCACCACCGCGAACCACGTTCCGTTGCCGAATGCCAACAACTCGGCCAGTATGGGGCTCCAATTGACGAGCGGCTCGCGCAAGTCGAAGTTGGCCAGTAGTACCGCCAGCAGCGACAGCCCTCCGCCGGCCAGCGCTCCGCACACCGCGCCGCCCGCGACCTCGTGCTCGCCCGCCGCATGCACTGGCACGCCCTCCCGTTCGATCTGGTGGCCGGCGCGGTGACCCGCAGCGAACGGCACTACCAGCAGGGTGAGGTAGCCCAGGCTGAGGACGGGCTTCACGATGACCCGGTCGTCGAGGCGCACTGGCATGTTCGACAGAGCGATGAACATCTGCGCTACTGCTGCGATGGCGCCCATCCGTGCCAGCCGCCGCCAGTCCTGGGCCAGCAAGGGCCGAGGCGGCGCGTGCATCGCAGCGGCGGTCATGTGCGGTCCTCGGCCGGCAGGCGCTCGCCGAAGAACCCGGCGGGACGCACCAGCAGCACACCGATCAGCACCGCGAAGGCGACCGCGTCGCGAAGCTGGGACACCCCGCTGACTCCGAGCGGCTCCAAGATCAGCAGTGGGCCCACCGACTCGGCGACCCCGATGGTGAGTCCTCCGGCCATCGCTCCGCCGAGATGGCCGATGCCGCCGACCACCGCCGCGCTGAACGCTTTGATGCCGGGAAGGAAGCCGGTGGTGTGAATCACGCTGCGGAACAGGATTCCCCACAGGATCCCGGCCAGCCCGGCCATGGCGCCGCCCACTGCGAACACCCTCACGATGGTGCGGTTCACGTTGATGCCCATGAGAGCGGCGATCTCGGCGTCCTCGGCGACTGCCCGCATCGCTTTGCCGCCCTTGGTGTTCTCGACCAGGTACCACATCGCCGCCATCGACACCGCTGCCACCACCACCACCAGGATCCTCGACCCTTCGATCTCCAGAAAGGTGTGCTTGTCCTTCACCCAGTCGGGCACGTCGGGGTAGGCCTTGGCCGACGGGCCCAGCAGCACGATGGCGGCGTTCTGGATGAAGAACGACACCCCGATCGAGGTGATCAGCGGTATCAGCCGCGGCGTTCCCCGCAGCGGCCGGTAGGCGACCCGCTCCATGATCACGGCGGTCAGGGTACACACCACCATCGAGACGATCACTATGAACACCAGAGAACCGACGAAGTTGCTCTCCCACAGCCCGGCGTCGGCCAGCTTGTTGGCGGTGATCATCCCGGTCATGGCGCCCACCATGAACACCTCGCCGTGGGCGAAGTTGATGAACCCCAGCACGCCGTAGACCATCGAGTAGCCCAGCGCGATCAGCCCGTACATGCACCCTTGGGCCAGGCCGGAGACGATGAGCCCCCGGAACTGGGCGCCGGTGAGGCCCGTCGCGTCGGGATTGGCCCAGCGGGCGAAGGGGTTGTCGGTGTCGATCTCCTGCCAGACGAACGCCAGCAGACCGACGGTCAGCAGTGCCAGGCCCGCCACCCGCAAGACGGTGAGGAACCAGTCGACACCGGTGCGGGGCGTCCCGCGGCGAAACATGCTCGTTGGGATCATTCTTTCGATCCTAGACGCTGAGCGGGCGAGATGTGGGACACCGACGAGATTGGGTCCCTGCGGTCGTGGACCTGCCGAAGAGACGGCCCTCTGCCGGGGTGTTGCGTCGCCGAGCCGGGAGGCAGCACGGAGCGGACGGAAGCCGGGAGCGTCGGCCGGCGGCGGGCCGCATCCCCTTGTCGCTCATCTCGGGCTCGTCCGGCCGCACGCAAAGCGGACGATGCCGTCGCCGGGCAGCGGGCCCGGCAGGGCGGACCCGCCGATCTGAACGGTCGCTGGTCTCGAGGGGGATTCCACCGGGGACTCTCCAAGCTGTGGGGGAATGCTGCCAATGCCCGTTGTGTGGGCGTGTCGAGGTGCCAGACTATCAGAGTGTTCGGCTCAGGCAAGCGCGTCTCGCGGGCAGGTCCGCGATTTCCGTCCGTACGGCCTGGGCCGGGGCCGGGGCCTGGGCCGGGGCCGCGGCCCGAGCGGCCTGTGAGCGCTGCGAGCAGGGGCGGAGGCCGCCTCCTGTCCGACACGAACGCTTGCAGCGGCAGGCGCAGCTGCTCATCGGCCCGCAGGGTGGGTGCGTGGCGTCGGGGGCCTGCGGCATGAGCCAGTTCGACGCCGAGACGGCGGTCGAGGCTGTCGGCGAGGGCCGGTGGGCTGCCCGCTTGTCGTCCGGGTGGAACATCGGCGAGAACAGCAACGGCGGCTATGCGCTGACCCCGGTGCTGAGGGCTATGCGCTCGCTGGTTCCCCATAGCGACCCGATCTCGGTCACCGCCCATTTCCTGCGCCCGGCCCGCGGCGACACAGACGCCGACGTGACGGCATCGGTCGTCCGCTCCGGCCGCGCCGTGAGCACGCTGCGAGGGTCGTTGTGGCAGGAGGGCAAGCAGCGGCTCGAAGTGCTGGCCGCCTTCTCGGATCTGTCCTCCGGCGCCGGCCGCGGCTCGGAGATAGCCGAGGCGCCGCCGCGGATCCCGCCGGTGGAGCAGTGCGTCCATCGGGGCTGCCTCGAGCAGGGCATCGAGTTGCCGATCATCTCCCGGGTGGACGCGCAGGTGCATCCCGCGCACGCTCCCGCGGGAGCCGGCGACGAGGCTCTGGTCGACGGCTGGGTCCGCTTCAGCGACGGCTCGGCGCCGTCCACGATGGCTCTGCCCTTCTTCGCGGACGCCATGCCGCCCGCGTTGTATCCGCTGCTCGGCTTCGTCGGTTGGGTGCCGACCGTCGAGCTGACCGTGCATCCGCGCAGGGTTCCGGCGCCGGGCTGGCTCCAGGTCCGCCAACAGAGTCACGACCTTCACGACGGCCGGATGATCGAGTCGGGTTCGCTGTGGGACTCGACCGGCGCGCTAGTGGCCACTTCCCGCCAGATCGGTCTCCTGCTGGCACCCTAGTGTCCCGAGTGGGGAATTTCCCTGCCGAACTTCTGTCAAGGGACCACCGCATAGGTGGGAGATTGACAGAAGTTCCTCGCCTGCCTGGTCGCTCGGCCTCTAGTTGTGACAACCCGTGACGTTGTCCCTGCTGTGGGGCACCGGGCTGCTTGCTCGCCTTTCTGGGCGCGTCCTCTTAGGGGCTGCGCGGATAGGAGTGAGTCCGTCGTGTCGCTGCGGTGTCATTCCCGCTCTTGTTCGCTGCGACCTGAGGGCCGCTCGGGCCACGGCCCCGCCTGTATGGGCCGCGTCGCTCCCGCCTATTCGCTCGGCCTCTTATCCTGGAGCGAACTCGAAGACGATGTTGGCTCGGCCGGCCTCGATGTCGTGGGGGTCGAGGTGGTGTATCACAGTGGTCTTCTGCGAGCCGCAGTCCCCGAAGCGGTCGCAGCTGATCGTGCCGGTGACGCCACTGTAGCCGCTCACCGAGTCGAGGTACTGCCTGACGCCGGACCGGTCGATGACCAGCGTGCCGTCCTTCGGAGCGGAAGCGGCCGAGATGGCTTCGAGCAGCAGGGTGGCGGCGTCGTAGGCGTGGGCCCAGTACGGCGCCGAGGGCGGCTCGCCGTAGGTTTCCTTGTAGTCCTCCAGCAGGCTGTGAGGCGTCTTGGCGGTGCTCTGGTTGGAGGTGGCCCCGAATCTCAGGTCCGGTCCCGAGAAATAGACGCCGGCCGACTGCGGCAGCGACATGAAACCGTCGTTCAGCAAGGCGGCGTCGGTGAGCAGGACCACTTCCTCGAGGCCCGCCACTCGGTGCGCTTGATCGGTCAGGAAGTCGCCCGCCGGCTGGAAGATCGGGAAGAACAGCGCCTCGGGCCTGCCGGCTGCGATCTCGGTGAGCACCGGCACCATGTCGGTGTCGTCCTTGTTGACGGCCGAGAACCCGGTGACCGTGCCTCCCAGCCGCTCGAAGCTGTCGGCGAAGGCCTGGGCTATCGACCGGGAGTAGGGATCGCCGTCGTGGACGGCGGCGGCGGCGGCCAGGCCCAACTCCCCGTGAGCGAACCGGGCCATCGTCTCGCCCACGTACAGGCCGTTGTTGGAGGTCCGGTAGTAGCCGACGCTGTGGTTGAGGCCGGGATTGCCGGCCAGGTCGGACGTGAGGGTGGGCGACGTGTTGGACGGCGCGATCAGCACCATCCCGGCCGCGGTGACGAGCGGCGAGGCGGCGACGGCCGCGGTGGAGCACGACGGCCCGATCACCCCGACCACGTCCTCGTCGGCCACGATGGTCTGAGCCGCGGCCTGGGCTCCGTCCGGGGAGCACAGATCGTCGTAGCGGGTTCCGAGGTCGACGTCGAAGCCGTGGACCGGGCCGAAGTCGGCCACGGCCAACTCCACGCCCCGCTGGTTGGGGACGCCCAGGTAGGCCACGTCGCCGGTGATGGCGTTGAGCGAGCGGATCTGCACCGCCTCGCCCGGGGCCACCTCGACGACGCCCAGCGAGCCGTCACCGAGATGGCCGGGCCCCGGAGCGTGAGCGGTGTCGCCGCTGCCGCTGCAAGCTGCGGCTGCCAGAGCCACGAGCAGCGGCGCCCCCAGGATCGTCGCCATGGTCCTGGAACGCCGACCCGTCCATTCGACTCTGGCCATCATTGGTTTTCCAGTGGTGTGTCGCGGGTTTGGTTGCTTGGTTGAGCGATGGGTGCGCTGAGGCTGTGTCCGTTGGTGGTGCTGGGCATTATCGGGGTCGACGTGGGCCAGGCAGCCGGCGGGCTCAGAGCGTGACCGTCGACCTCGAGGCCGGTCAGGACGGGCGTCAACAGCTAGAAGTACGCCACATAGTCGTCTTCCGAGTTCCGTTCCGAGGACGGCGCAGGCTCCTGCGTACGCGAGGTCGCGGAGCCTTCGTGCGTGATGTGGCGCGCGGACATCAGGTCTAACACCGCGCACCCATCGTATATTTGATGGTCCGTGAGATTGCTTCTGGTGCGTTTCACTTGGACGCACCAGACCGTGAACCGGTTGGCGGCGGCGTCGGTGTCGTGGTTCTCTACGGCGATGGACGCCGCTGAGGGTTCGAAGGTGCGCTCGGGCGGTCTGTACTGAGCGCCACGCTCAGGAAGACGCTCGGGAGGACTCAAATAGACAATGGCATTCATGGAGATAGGCTCACCAAGTCGACTCTTCTCATCGGGACTCATTTTGCTGGCGTATTGGAATCTGTGGAATTGATACGTGTACAGGCCTTGTGTCCCTTCGGGACCCATCATTACTGTTTCGCCGTTTTTGGGGCCGCCTAGCTGTATTCGGGCTTTGTAGACGACGTCGTTGGCTGGGATGAGGCTGCCGTCGGGTCTTATGGCGTCGCGCCAGCTTTTGTCGAGGTCTAGGTAGATGGGCAGCACGGGGATCCATTGGGTGGTTGCGTGTTGCAGCGATCCGTCGCTGCCGTAGCGTTGGATGGTGTATTGGAACGCTGTGCCGATGACGGTGCCTGTGTCGCGCCAGCCGCCTTCCACGAGGCCGTAGCTGGGTGCTCCGTTCCAGGATTTGACCCGCCACCGGGTGTAGTACTGGCCGTCCTCGCGCAGCACGTCGGTGCGGTCGACGCAGTGTTTGTTGGTGGCGTGGGCCCATCCCAGCACGATGTACTCGCGGTAGGCCCCGTGGAAGCGCACGACGCCGGGCATGAGGTTGCCGGGGCGGCCGCCCTCGCGGCCGTCGCCGTCGCTGTAGACGGTGTTGAGCCGCACCGGTCCGGGCCGGCACGGGGCGCGCAGGCGTGGCGGCTCGCGGTGGACGCGGACCGGTTTGCTGCTGTCGAGGAGGTGGCCTGAGGGGTAGTCGATGTCGACCCGCACGTCGTGGCGGCCGGCGTCGCGCAGGTTCAGTTGGATGCCGT
This sequence comes from Acidimicrobiales bacterium, assembly GCA_965116865.1. Classification (GTDB taxonomy): domain Bacteria; phylum Actinomycetota; class Acidimicrobiia; order Acidimicrobiales; family Aldehydirespiratoraceae; genus Aldehydirespirator. The sequence goes on from OZ220727.1 coordinate 3,303,895, forward strand.
CGCGGGTGTTGTTGTTGGCGTCGTGGTAGGAGTATTGCGCGTCGATGTCGGCCTGGTCGACGGTGTAGTCCTCGTCGATGTCGGGCGCGCCCGCGCCGTGTGCGGTGTGGCGGGGGTGGATCGTGATCGGGGTGATGGTGACCCGGTCTACGTCGGCGCCGACGTAGACGTCCCAGCGCTCATTGAGCTCGTCGTAGACCACCCGTCCCGCGCTGGAGCGGATCTCGCGCAGCGTGTCGTCGAAGAACAGCGAGCGGTCGCAGGTGGTGCCGCCGGCGCCCCAGCTGGCGCCGAGGGGGCCTTTGTAGTGGAGCTCGACGTGGTACTCGCCGGTGAGTTTGGCCTCCACTTTGGCTTTGACCCTGTTGCGGACTGTCTGGTTGGTCCACGTCGCCCCTGAGAGGTCCACGAACCGCAGCGAGTCCTTGGGGTCCTCGAAACGGTCCGCGAACGCGGTGGCCTGGGCGTTGTTCATGGCGCCGAAGCTGTTGCAGGACAAATCCAGCCGCTCCAGGCCGGTGAGGCCGTCGAAGATGTCGGCGTGCAGCGTGCTGATCTGGTTGTCGCGCAGTCCCAGGAAGGTCAGGTCCGCGTCGAGGGGGTCGAACACGTCGGTGGGCAGCGACGACAGGCTGTTGCCCGACAGGTCCAGCCAGGCCAGGTCGATTGGCCCTTGCCCGCTGGGCATGTCCCTGAAGACGTCGGTGGGCAGCGACGACAGGCTGTTGCCCGACAGGTCCAGGTTCTCCAAGTAGTTGAGCCCGTCGAACATGCCCGCGCTCAGCGAGGCCAGCTCGTTGTCGGAGAGGTCCACCTCGGTCAGCACGGTCCGCCCGGTGAACAGGCTCGCGGGCACGCCCGTCAGGCTGTTGCCGCTCAGATCCACGGTCTGCAGAGAGTTGAGTCCGCTGAACAGGCTCGCGGGCACCGAGGCCAGCTCGTTGTCGCCCAAATGCACCCCGGCCAACTCGACGGCGTCGCTGAACACCCCCGCGGGCAGCGACGTCAACGCGTTGCCGGTCAGGCTCACGTGCCCGTCAGCGCCGCCGAGTCCGCTGAGACCCCCGAACGGGTCGCCGGCCAACGACGCCAGCTCGTTGTGGCCGAGGTCCAGCGTCCCCAACCCGGTGTACCCGTCGAAGGGGTCGTTGCCCAAAGACCGCAACCCGGTCCGCCCTAGATTCAACACGAAGGTGCCCCCCAAATAAACATCCGGCGTGACTATCTTGTTCAGACCGTCGAACAGGTCGGGGTCTATCTCGCCGTCGGCAGCGAACAGCGCCGGGTTCCTCGACAAGTCCAACCTGCCCAGCCCGTCCAAGGGATCGAACAGCGCCTGCGACAGATCCGACTCGACCAGATCGTTGCCGTGCAGGCTCAGCAGATTCAGAACGGGCAACTGCGAGAACGTGTCCGACGCGATGCTCGACAAGCCGTTGCGCTCCAACCACAACTCATCCAAGCTCGCGAGCGGAGCAGCGTCGTTGACTCTGCGGGCCTGGAACTCTTTGCCGGACAGCTCCGACAACTTGTTGTCGCTCAGATCGATCCTCTCCAGAGTCGACTGCAGCGGCGAGAAGAGATAATCGGTGATCGACTCGATGCGGTTCCTGCTCGCTTCGAAAGTCTCCAGCTTGTCGAGCGCATTGAACAGTGTCCAGTCGTCCAGTGCTGGGATCTGGTTGCCGCTAACCTGAAAATGCACCAGATTGTGCAGGCCGAAGAACAGCGTCCTCGGCAGCTCCGATATCAGATTGTCCTCAAGTATCAGCGTGTTCAGATTCTGCATAGAGATGTCGACGAAAGAATTGCTGTCCTTGTCGTAAATCGTGCCACTGAACGCGCCATCCGGCATTCCCCGCAGCGCGTTGCGGCCGAGATCCAGGTACAGCAGCTTCTCCAGCCCCGCGAACGCGCCATCCTCGAGCCCTTGGATCCCGTTGCCCGACAACACCAGATGCGTCAGCTTCGGCACCTCCCGGAACGCCCACTGCGGCAACGCGCTCAACATCGGCGAGTCCTCGATGTGCAGCTTGGTCAACGCGTCGAAACCATCGAAATCGCTCGGATCCAGCGTGGGACGGCCGTAGCCCCGAATGCCCAGATGCTCGATCTCGTCCAGATCGCTCTTAGTCTTCGTCGAGCAGTTGAAATCGCCGTCCAACGCCGTCTTGATCGCGTCGAGCACCGCCCGGTCACGCTCGCACAACCCGCGCCCGTCCACGACGGTCACCATCAAATCAGCCCGCGAATTCGTCGGATCGTAGACGGTGCCGCTGGCGCCGCCCGACGCTTCGTGGCGCAGCGTCACCACCTCGCTTACGGTGTCTTCGTCTGCCAGCGCGCGCACCGTCACCGTCTGGTAGGTGCTCCAATTCGCCGACGTGAACGTCAACGAGAACAGAGACCCCGACACCGACCCCGACACCACGTTCGACACCGCGTGCGTCAGCACCAGATCGCTGTCCTCCGACAACGTCACAGTCACCGTCACCTCGCCGTGCGGATGCGACGACAACCCCACCTCATACTGATCGCTGGAGCCCTCACGCATCGACAAAGACGAGGGGCGGAGCCGCACTTTCCCCTTGTCCAAGTCGCCGATGTAGACCACCACCTCGTCGCTCGACACGTCGTCGTAGCCGCCGCCCGACGCCGTGTGGCGCAACGTGACGCTCTCATCCTCAGCGTCGAAGTCTGAGGTGGCGCTCACACTCACCGTCTGGTAGGTGTTCCAGTCGGCCGTCGTGAACGTCAACGAGAACAAAGAGCCCGAAAACGACGCCGACACCGTCACCGCGCCAGCGATCAGCACCAGATCGCTGTCCTCGAGCACCGACGCCAGCACCGTCACAGTCCCAGACGGCTCAGCCGCCAGCCTCACCGCGTAGAAACTAGAATCACCACTAGAACCCTCAGTTATCCTTATGGGCTCACCGACAGCTTGGGAATCCTGGAAGATGTCCAACTCCCCGCTGTCGTTGTCGGTCACCGTCATCGTCACATCGCTCGACACGCTGTAGCCGCCCCCCGACGCCGAATGACGCAACTTATTGACGTCGTCGTGGATGTCGTCGTCGTCGCCAGCGTACACCGTCACCGTCTGGTAGGTGTTCCAGTCGTCCGTCGTGAACGTCAACGAGAACAGAGACCCCGACACCGACCCCGACACCGTCACCGACACCGACACCGACACCACGTGCGACAGCACCAGATCGCTGTCATCCAACAACGTCACAGTCACCGTCACCTCACTCGTCGGCACCGACGACAACTTCACCTCGTAGGTGGCACTGGAACCCTCATTCACCGTCACCGCCCCCGAACTGAACTGCAACGTCCGATTCTGAGCAGCAACCACCAAATCCCCCCGACGGCCACCCCAACCACCGCCGGCGAGACCCGCCTCCGAACCGCCCCCGCCAGAAGAGAAACCCCACGAAAGGGTCTCTGCGGCCAACGCCGCGCCGCCACCGCCCGCCGCCGAGGCCAGAGCCTCCCCGACCAACGCCGCGCCAACACCGCCGCCAACACCAACACCATCGCCAACACCATCGCCAACACCAACGCCGCCGCCAACGCCAACGCCGCCGTCAACGCCATCGCCGCCGTCAACACCATCGCCGCCGCCAACGCCATCGCCGCCGTCAACACCATCGCCGCCGTCAACGCCATCGCTGCCGCCAACACCAACGCCATCGCCAACGCCAACGCCATCGCCGCCGCCAACGCCATCGCCATCGCCGCCGCCGACGTCCGGCGCCGAGGCCAGAGCCGCCGCAGGCAACAACGCCGCCACAAGCGCCGCGACGAGCGCCGCCGCAACCCCCCGACGCAACACCTCCAACATCGCGCACCCCCGCGGGCACGCGCGGCTCACCATGTGAGTAGGACTGTAAGATGTCATAGAACTTCTACCTTGCTCGTAAGACGGGAACGGCCACGCAGACAACAACTAGCTGTGACAACCACAGACGTTGTCCCCGGTCAGGCCGGTGAGGACGGTCGGCGGGATGGCCCAGCCGAAGGCTCCGCTGCCGTGGACGCGCCGACCACCTCCGTCGGGGATCGCCGCCAGCTTCTCAACGTCGACATACACCAATTCACTATATACACCAATTCACCAAGGGTTCCGCGTTGACAGCGCAACGGTCTGGGCGGCGGGCCGGTGCCGCGGTCGCCGCAGCCCAAGGCACTCCCGACCCGTCGAGCCGGCCCGCGACGACCTCTTCACCCCCCCCCCGGACGGTGACGCCGACGCAGCTCGACTCCCCTAGCGTTGCGGCTCGGGTGTGCGCCTCGGGCTGCGGCTGGGACGGTCCTCGAACCCAGCGGGCCCTGTGCCTCGTAGCGGTCCCGCCACTCGCGCGCCGTCACGGGATCGACCTGGAACCGCCGCGCTACAGCTGCCATCCAGCCGCGCTCAGCGATCAACACCACTGCCCCGAGCCGCTGCCCTGCACCACAGCCAGCGCCGCGTTCGGATGCGCTGCGCGTCCAGTGATTCGCTTCATAGAATCTCCTGAAGGGGAACTCGTGGTCAAGGCACCTGTGTCCTGCCTCGAAGGATAGCATGAGAAGCTGAGCCAGCGCAAACAGGTGAAAGAGCGCCGCGTCGCAGCGGCGCCATCATCAGCCGTAGCCTCGTGAGCGTGGGCGCCGGCTCCGGGCCGCCGCGGCCACAGCCTTCGAGTCCGCCGTAGCCTCGTGCGCGTGGGTGCCGGCGCAGGGTGGTGCGGATGACGGCGACGGTGTGGGCCGTAGCCTCGTGCGCGTGGGTGCCGGGGCTCCGTCACCTGCGGAACGAAAACCCACTCCGCCGTAGCCTCGTGCGCGTGGGTGCCGACAACGCGACCAGCCCACCGATGCCAGCAACCTCGCCGTAGCCTCGTGCGCGTGAGTGCCGGGAAGGCCGGCGTCCCGACCGCGGAAGCGATGACGCCGTAGCCTCGTGCGCGTGGGTGCCGGAGCCGAGCAGAATCTCGTCCTCACCGGGTTCATGGGCACGGGCAAGACGACGGTGGGCCGGATCCTGGCCGACCGGCTGGGTTACGGCTTTGCCGACACCGACGAAGTGATCGAGTCGCGCGCCCGGCCCATAGGCGAGATCTTCGAGCGTGACGGCGAAAGGGTGTTCCGGGAGATGGAACGATCGGTGGCCCGAGAGCTGGCCGGGCGCACCGGTCTCGTGATCGCCACCGGAGGCCGCACGATGCTCGATGCGGAGTGTTCCGCCTGCTTGGAGCCGGTGGCGCGGGTCGTCTGCCTGACCGCGCGCCCCGACACCATCATCGAACGGATCGGCGACACCGCGAAGAGGCCGCTGCTGGACGTCCTGGACGTCTCGGCACGGGTTCGGGAACTGCTGGCCGAGCGGGCCGAGGGCTACTCACGGTTCGCCTCGGTGGACACGGAGGGGCGCAGCTCCGAGGACGTGGCTGACGCGGTGATGTCGCTGCTCGGGCTATGACTGCACTATTGGCACCGGTACGGTCGCTCCGACAGTGTCTCGGTCCACACGATGGGTGAGCCCTTGACATGACTGCACTATTGGCACCGGTACGGTCGCTCCGACCGCTTCTGCGTCCGCTTCGATGGGTGGTGATGTCGCTGCTCGGGCTATAACTGCACTATGGCACCGACGATCCTGGTAGTCAACGGCCCCAACCTCAACCTGCTCGGCACGCGGGAAACCGACATCTACGGCGACGCCACCCTCGACGAGTTGATGGCCGATGTCGCGGCCCACGCCGAGTCGCGGGGCGCGGTCCTGCGCCACCTGCAGTCGAACTTCGAGGGCGACTTGGTGGCGGCCATCCAGGGTACCGCCTCCGGCGGGGACGGCGCAGCCGACGGTGTGGTGCTCAATGCGGGCGCCCTCGCCCATTACTCGATCGCGCTGCGCGACGCCGTCGCCGCGGTGGACGTGCCCGTGGTGGAGACCCACCTGTCCAACGTGTACGCCCGCGAGTCCTTCCGCCACGCCTCCGCCATCGCCGGGGTGTGCGCCGGGGTCGTCGCCGGCTTCGGCGTCGGCAGTTACCGGCTGGCAGTGGACGCCTTGATGGACCTGCTGAACAGTGGATGACGGCAGGGCGCGCAGCCGGCGACGCACGTCGGCGTCCTCTCTCAGGATGTGGCTCAAATGCACAGCGATTCGCTTCGGATCCAGCTCGAATCCCGCACCGACGAGGCGGCCAAGGGGGCGCCCGCCGACCTGCTCTCGGAACTCGCCGACCTTGGATTCTCGTGGACCTCCGTCGCGCGGATCGTCGGCGTGTCCATCCCCGCCGTCAGGAAATGGCGCCAGGGCGACGCGGTGTCGGGACACAACCGCCGAAGGCTCGCCCAACCGTGAAATCCCCGTAGTGGCATGCGCAGTCCGCGGCGGGCCACGGCAGCCGGCTCAGCCTGGGCTCGCTCTGCGGAGGATGGCCTCCAAGGCGTGATGCTCGGCGATGCGGCGGGCGATCACGGTGTTGGCCTCCGACAGACGCACTCGGGCATCGAGGTCCAGCCGGTCGTTGAGGAGCTGCTCGATCCGGTCGGTCAGCAGCGCACGGACCTGCGGGTCGAGGTCCTCCTCGAGGAGGTCCTCGACCTGGGGGCCGAGCACGTCGTCGAGCACGTAGCCGACCGCCTCGTCGATGTCGATGATGTCGGCGCCGAGCGCTCCGCCGACCTGCCTGGGGCCCGTGAAGACTGCGTAGTTGGCCGCGGTGCCCTCCATGGCCAACCGGCCGGCCTCCCGGCTCGCCGCTTTGGCGCCGCTCTCTCGGGCGGTGGCGATCACCCGGTCGGTCACCTTGATGGCGCCCCGCACGCCCGACGACGAGAGCCCCGGAAGAGGGACGAGGCCCAACGCGTACAGGCTGGCGGTGCCGAAGTCGCCGTGCAGGGCGTAGTAGATCGCCTGTGCCCCGTCGACGACGTCCCCGATCACCGGCACGAACGACAGGACCTGGAGCGCGGCGTCCCAGCTGACGATGCCGCCTCCGTCGTCGTCGGACCGGTAGACGCGGTCGTCGAGCGCTTGCCGCACCGCGTCCGCCTCCTCCGCGGTCAAGTCGTAGTCGGCGAGGAAAGCCTCGAAGTCGCGCCTGTCCATGTGCCCGTCGGGCACCCCGCTTCCGGCTGCGTCGATCGCTGCGGCGTGGGGCGCCAGCGCCGCCCAGGCGGCGGTCTTGTTGAGGAAGGCGTCGATGTCGTCGCGGCTCATCAGGCCGTCGCGGTCGTCGGGGTCGAACGCGAACTCGCCCTCGCGGACCCTGCTGAGGTAGTCGTCGCTGTGCTTCGCCGTCTCGACCTGATCGAAGAAGAGGTCGTGGTCCAGCAGCCAGCCCGCGGCCGCGGCGGTGGCCGAGTCGGCCGAGTGGACCGCCCACCGCAGGTCGCTGCGGGACAGCAGGCCGTCGGCCCGGTCCGGGCGGCCACGGGACTCGATCATCGTGAAATGCTCGCGGATGCGCTCCAGCGCCCCGAGTCCCTCGTTCATGTCCGGTCCGCCGGCCAGCACCGTGCGGGTCCGCTCCTGCAGGTCCAAAGCGCTGTCCCGCAACTCGCCGGCCACTCGCCGGGCGCCGCCTGCTACATCGGGGAGCGGCCCTCCCAGCAGCGTCGCGGCTTCCGCCAGCGGCCCTTCCAGCGCCCGGGCGTCCCAGTCGAGGTCGTCGGCCGCCGTCTCCATCCGACGGCTCAGTTCCAGCGCCCGGCCAGTGTCCAAAGCCATAAGATCTGACATGAAAAACTATGTAATCATAAGGTAGGGCCGACAACAACCTCTGGTGGAGCAATTCTGCTCCGAACGGGGCAGGCTGGAACAGTGAGCAGCGGTCAGGTGTCCGACTTCTTCGCGGTGCTGGCCCTGGGGTCGCTGGTCATCGGATGCGGCTGCGTCGTGGCTGCGGCGGCTCCGGGCGTCGCAGCCGGCGACCGCGCCCGCCGGCTGCGCCCGGCGCTGCTGCCGCTGGCGCTGATGGTCGCGGCGGTGTCCGTCGCAGGGAGCCTCTACTACTCGGAGGTGGCCGGATACCCGCCCTGCGAGATGTGCTGGTATCAGAGGATCAGCATGTACTCCCTGGCACCGGTGCTGGCGGTGGCTCTCGTGCGGCGCGACCAGAGGGGCGGCTGGTACGCGCTGCCCTTGGCACTAGCCGGCCTGGGAGTGTCGGCCTACCACTACCAGCTGCAGATGTTCGGCGGCGAGGGCACTGCCTGCGACCCGTCGGCGCCCTGCACCCACCGGTGGGTACACAGCCTCGGCTTCGTCTCGATCCCGTTCATGGCCGGCTGCGGTTTCGTTGGGATCGCCGGTCTGGCCCTGCTCTCGGTACGGTGCCAGCGATGGGCAGCCGTGCGGGGACCGCGGTGAGGTGTCGCCGGAGGTGCCTTGCCTCACGTCTGTTAGCTCGTTCATGCAGCCGTGCGGGGACCGTGGTGAGGTGTCGCCGGAGGTGCCTTGCCTCACGTCTGTTAGCTCGTTCATGCAGCCGTGCGGGGACCGTGGTGAGGTGTCGCCGGAGGTGCCTTGCCTCACGTCTGTTAGCTCGTTCATGCAGCCGTGCGGGGACCGTGGTGAGGTGTCGTCGGAGGTGCCTTGCCTCACGTCTGTTAGCCCAGGTATTTCAGTAGGGGGCTTGGTTGGGGGCTGCCGCGTCCACGGAAATGCCCTCTTGGCGGGGCAGAATCGGGTTCGAACACATGAGCCTGACCGCGCCTAGTGTCCCGAGTGGGGAATACGTTGTAGATATGCTGCCGTGGTCTCGAGGATCTCGTCGGCGGTCATGCGCCACACGGAGGGGTGCGGGTGCTCGTCGCGGTTGGCGGTCCAGTTGTCAGTGGAGCCTCGACGTGGTCGGGGGTCAGGCCTAGTGGTATGTCGTCGAAATGGCTAGGGCAGCGCGGAGGGCTCTAGCCCCAGCTTGAAATGGCTACAGACGCCCCGACCAATTCAGCGACGGACCACTAGCACGGAGTAGAGCTTGCGACGTCCTTCCCGTTGAGCGGTCACCAAGCCATCAGCTTCAAGCTCAGCAAGCAACTGCACGACGCGACTGCGGGTAACGCGCACCTCGGCAAGCAGCTCCTCGTCACCTGCATGGGTGGGCCCGTGGTGAATCAAAGCATCGAGCAGCTTGTTCGCAGTGGGTCGCAAACTTGCGCGGGCTGATTGCAGATTTGCGAGCTGACTCGTCGCTTCCGCGAGATCATCCGAAAGGTAGAGGTCGCGAAGAACCGACAGAGCCCGTCGTGGGGTACACGGGGCAACGCTCTCGATTGCTGAATCGGCAACTGACAGCAGGAGGTCCTCTTCGCCCCGAGTACCGCTCGCGGCTCGTCGACGCACGAGTTCCCGAAGGCTCTCGTCGTTCAACAGCGGCAGCTCCACAACAGCATCGAAGAAGGCGTCGGCAGGCGCGCCGAGCGACGGCGCCGAACTTGCCACCACCCACTGCACCGGCAGCTCCCATAGGTCGTCCCGCAGGCGCCCGAACAGTTCGTGGCACTCCTCGGGGTTGAGGTCGTCCACAAGCACAACAGGACGTTGCTCTCCGTCGCCCAGCCTTGTGGCACGGCGCAGGTAACGCAACGGGTCGGCGGCGACCTCGACTTCTGCCTCAAGAGCCTTGAGCGGGTTCCATAACAGGGGTGAGCGGTGCCGTCCTAGGGAGTTGCTGCCCGTTAGTGCTCGCTCGATCTGGTCGAGTCGTTCCGTCAGAGTCTCGAGCCCCTCAAGGCGGACGTAGCACGCCTCGGGACGACCACGCTCGACCTGCCGAAGGAAGGAGGTCTTGCCGCTGCCACGCGACCCGTAGACGTAAGCATTGAGGCCCAGGCCCAAAGCCCGATTCACCCGTCGGAGTTCTGAACTTCGATCAACGAATAGGTGATGGTCCGCTTCGGAGGCGGTCAGCGGTCTCTGGCTCAGTAGAAGCATTTTCACAATTTACAGTTAATTATGCAAGGAACCAACCAACCCTACGCCGAGGGACGCTGGAGACGGCTCACAGCGCGGCCACGACCTCGGACATGAGGCGCTCGGCGATCTCGGGGGCCTCTTCGGGCCGGAAGCCGCACCTGCAAACTCCCAAACGACTGGCCCCGGACCCCGCACCTGCTCGCCGCGCACCAACGCATCCACAACCTCCCCCTGCTCATCTGAACCCGCGTCCGCGGCCACCCCGACACCGCAGCACACACAGTCCGACCAACCCGAACCCGCAACCCGAACCCGCACCCCGAACGGCCCCAACACGCCCCCGCAGCGCCACCAACCCCACACCCGCCGCCGCACCCCCGACCCAGCCCCAAAGGCTGCCCCCACAACGGCCTACTGAAAGATCTGGGCTAGCCGGCCTGGGAGTGTCGGCCTACCACTACCAGCTGCAGATGTTCGGCGGCGAGGGCACTGCCTGCGACCCGTCGGCGCCCTGCACCCACCGGTGGGTGCACAGCCTCGGCTTCGTCTCGATCCCGTTCATGGCCGGCTGCGGTTTCGTTGGGATCGCCGGTCTGGCCCTGCTCTCGGTACGGTGCCAGCGATGGGCAGCCGTGCGGGGACCGCGGTGAGGTGTCGCCGGAGGTGCCTTGCCTCACGTCTGTTAGCTCGTTCATGCAGCCGTGCGGGGACCGTGGTGAGGTGTCGCCGGAGGGCGGGCGGCGTCGCCTGGATACGGTCGGTGCGATGAGCCTCCGTCCGAAAGCCTGGAAGTCGCGCCGCGGGTCCCGATCGTTCGACGGCGATGCCGGCGCCTCGAGTGCCGGTGCCTCGAGTGCCGGCGGCTTGAATCCGTTGATCAAATGGATCGTCGTGGGCGTGGCGGCGCTGGTGGCGCTGGCGGTGGCAGTGGCGCTGCTCGCCGGCCGGGACGCCGAGCAGCGAGCCCGAACCGACGCAGCCCAGGTTGCCGACGTCAGCATCGAGGGCGCGCCCCTGCCCGTATTCGAGGACGGCGAGTCGGACCCCGCGACGGGGATGGCGGCCCCCGCCTTCGCTGCGACGACCTTCGACGGCGTCGAGGTGAGCGTGCTGCCCGGCGACGGCAGGGCCAAGGTGATCGGCTTCTTCGCCCACTGGTGCCCTCACTGCCAGAGGGAGCTGCCCCGGATCGCCGATTGGCTGGCCGTCAACCGGCTGCCCGCCGGGGTCGAGGTGATCGCGGTCAGCACCGCAGTCGAAGCCGGCCGCCCCAACTATCCGCCGTCGGCCTGGTTTGAGGAGGAGAGATGGCCCGCGGTGGCTGTGCGGGACTCCGACGACAACGAGATCGGCGACGCATACGGATTGCGGGGATTCCCTTACACGGTGGCGGTCGGTGCCGACGGACGGATCGTGGCGCGGGCGGCTGGAGAGCTCAGCGACGAGGCCTGGGGGCGTCTGCTCGACTTGGTAGCGCCTCCCTCCTGATGAGACGCTACCCGAGGTCGTTGCGTTGCTCGGTCGGCGTCTGCTCGACTTGGTCGCGCCGTGCCGGCTGAGGGGCTCGACAACTGGGCTCATGCGGATCGGTCCGGTTGCCGTCGGGGCGGTGATGTGTCGGTGGCGTGGGCGTGTGCCGCCCAGTCCATGCCTGTGCTCGCGGCTGGCCGGATGCGGTTCGGGCCGTAGTCTGCGGCGATGACCGGCGACTCGCGTGTTTGTGGATCGGTCCGGTTGCCGTCGGGGCGGTGATGTGTCGGTGGCGTGGGCGTGTGCCGCCCAGTCCATGCCTGTGCTCGCGGCTGGCCGGATGCGGTTCGGGCCGTAGTCTGCGGCGATGACCGGCGACTCGCGTGTTTGTGGATCGGTCCGGTTGCCGTCGGGGCGGTGATGTGTCGGTGGCGTGGGCGTGTGCCGTCCAGTCCATGCCTGTGCTCGCGGCTGGCCGGATGCGGTTCGGGCCGTAGTCTGCGGCGATGACCGGCGACTCGCGTGTTTGTGGATCGGTCCGGTTGCTGTCGGGGCGGTGATGTGTCGGTGGCGTGGGCGTGTGCCGTCCAGTCCATGCCTGTGCTCGCGGCTGGCCGGATGCGGTTCGAGCTGTAGTCTGCGGCGATGACCGGCGACTCGCGTGTTTGTGGATCGGTCTGGTTGCTGTCGGGGCGGTGATGTGTCGGTGGCGTGGGCGTGTGCCGTCCAGTCCATGCTTGTGCTCGCGGCTGGCCGGATGCGGTTCGGGCCGTAGTCTGCGGCGATGACCGGCGAGCGTCTGCCGCACCTGTGCGACCGCCTGCAGCCCTACGGCGGCGCTTCTGTGTTCGCGGAGATGTCGGCGCTGGCGACGCGCACCGGCGCCATCAACCTGGGCCAGGGATTCCCCGACGCTGACGGCCCGGCCGTGGTGGCAGAAGCCGCTGTAGCGGCCATCCGAGGCGGTTACAACCAGTACCCGCCCGGCATCGGCCACCCGGTGCTGCGCCAGGCGGTGGCTGAGCACCAGCAGCGGTTCTGGGGCCTGGAGTTCGATCCCGACACCGAGGTGCTGGTCACTGCGGGCGCCACCGAAGCCATCACCGCGTCGATCCTGGCTCTGACCGGTCCCGGCGACGAGGTGGTGACCTTCGAGCCCTACTTCGACATCTACCCGGCCGGCGTCTCCATGGCCGGCGCCACGTACCGCTTGGTGCAGTTGCGGCCGCCCGCCTACACATTCGATCCCGACGAGCTGGCCGCCGCATTCGGTCCCCGCACCCGGCTCCTGCTGCTCAACTCCCCGCACAACCCCACCGGCAAAGTGTTCAGCGTCCAAGAGCTCGATGCCATTGCCCGGCTGTGCGTGGAGCACGACGTCGTCGCAGTCACCGACGAGGTTTACGAGCATCTGGTCTTCGATAGCAACACCCACGTGCCGTTGGCCACCCGGCCGGGCATGGCCGACCGCACCGTCACGATCTCGTCGGCGGGCAAGACCCTGTCGTTCACCGGATGGAAGATCGGCTGGGTGTGCGCCCGCCCGGCGCTGGTGCGGGCCGTCCAAGCGGCCAAACAGCTGCTCACCTACGTCAGCGGGGGGCCGTTCCAGCCCGCGGTGGCGGCCGGGCTCCGCCTCGGAGACGACTTCTTCGCCGGGCTCGCCGCCGACTTGCAGGCCCGGCGCGATCTGCTGTGTGCCGGTCTCGCCGCGGCGGGCTTCCTGCCGGCCCTGCCCCAGGGCGCCTACTTCATCACCGCCGACATCCGTCCCCTCGGCGCCGTCGACGGCCTGGAGTTCTGCCGCTCCCTCCCCGAACGGTGCGGGGTGGTGGCGGTGCCGGTCCAAGTGCTGTGCGACGACAAGAAGATGGGAGCATCCTTCGTGCGCTTCGCGGCATGCAAACGTCCCGCGGTGCTCACCGAGGCCGTGGAGCGCATGACCGCTCTCATCCAGATGAGTAGTTCCAAGGGGTGTGGGTCCGCCATGTGAGGGGTGAGGGCGTCCAAGCCCGGGGTTGTCCACAGACCCCGGTCCTGGAGGGCCTTGGTGTGGGCCCGGGCTTGGACGCTTTCGCGGTTTGGTTGTGTTTCTGGGGTGTTCCGCAGCCGGGGTAGCCTTGGTGTGGGCCCGGGCTTGGACGCTTTCGCGGCTTGGTTGTGTTTCTGGGGTGTTCCGCAGCCGGGGTAGCCTTGGTGTGGGCCCGGGCTTGGACGCTTTCGCGGCTTGGTTGTGTTTCTGGGGTGTTCCGCAGCCGGGGTAGCCTTGGTGTGGGCCCGGGCTTGGACGCTTTCGCGGTTTGGTTGTGTTTCTGGGGTGTTCCGCAGCCGGGGTAGCCTTGGTGTGGGCCCGGGCTTGGACGCTTTCGCGACGGGGGCGTCCCGTGAGCGCAGCGAACAAGAGCGGGAATGACACCAGACCCAGAAGGGATAACGAAATCGCGCAGGATGTGAGCGCAGCGAACAAGAGCGGGAATGACACCGCAGCGACACGACGGGCTCACTCCTATCCGCGCTCGCGCTAAGGCGGAAACGGGCTCGTTGCCGACGGGACGGGAACGGGAGCGGGGTCGATGAGCCGGCCATCGAGCGCGGCCTCGACCTCCTCGGTGCGGTTGAGGGCAGCGATGAGAGCGGTCAGCTTGAGGTTGATCTCAGACACACCCTCCTCGACGCGGGCGATCCTCGCCTCGACGCGGTCCATCCTCGCCTCGACGCGGTCGATCCTCGCCTCGAGGGCCGTGAAGCGGGCGTCGATTCTCGCCTCGACGCGGTCGATCCTGGCGTTGGTGTCGTCGATCCTGGCGTTGAAGGTCGTGAAGTTGAACACCAGCAGCGTTACTACGGCCGTGCCGAAAATAGCCTGCAGGGGATTTTCGGCGAACTGCTCCCAGGCCCGCCGCCCGATCCCGGCCGCAGCACGCGCCGCCGACCTCGCGGGCGCATCGACGGCGCCTGCGGCGGGGTTCTGGGAATCGGCTGCGCCGGTCATCGCGGGAGCGACCTCCGCTGTTGTGCTGTGGACTGGTGCTATCACGGGAACCTCGCCGGCGACCGCAACCACGACGGCCGCGGTCATAGACAGACATCGGAACGGCTGCCGCGACGCCCGGCAGCGAGGCACCACCGAAACTACCGAACAACACATGCTGTGTCAACCCCTGAGACACAATTCTCTAGCAACACTGCCCACATTGTCTCAGCCTGACCCCTCCGACAGAACCGCAGGACCGCCAGGATCGGGCCCAAGCACCACGGGCGACAGCCCAGAACCTTGGTGCGGCCATTGATGCACCGCCTGGCGCCGGGCGGCGACACGACGGTGGTGGTGGGCGACAGCTGTGTGCCGGGGTGTGTGAGCTGCCCGGCGCTTCAAGCGGAGCCGGCCATGCCGGCCCAGCCCGGGCCCGGCGGCGTCGCCGCTCCCCTACTGGAGCGCTGACGGGTCGTCCTGGGGGGCCTGGACGCCGTAGGAGCGGACTTGTTGGTGCAGGCCGGCGTGATGGCGCCTGAACGCCGTGAGGGCGTCTGAGAGGCGCTCAGCCTCGGGCTGGTAGGCGTCTATGCGGGCCAGCAGCGTGTTCTCGTTGACAGGACACCCGACATTCCAGTCGGGACAACCAGACGACCCGTGGATGGTCAATCCGCGCGGCCTCTAAGGCGGAAACGGGCTCGTTGCCGACGGGACGGGAACGGGAGCGGGATCGATGAGCCGGCCCTCGAGCGCGGCCTCGACCTCCTCGGTGCGGTTGAGGGCAGCGATGAGAGCGGTCAGCTTGAGGTTGATCTCAGACACACCCTCCTCGACGCGGGCGATCCTTGCCTCGACGCGGTCGATCCTCGTCTCGACGCGGTCGATCCTCGCCTCGAGGGCCGTGAACCGGGCGTCCATCCTCGCCTCGACGCGGTCGATCCTGGCGTTGGTGTCGCCGATCCTGGCGTTGGTGTCGTCGATCCTGGCGTTGAAGGTCGTGAAGTTGAACACCAGCAGCGCTACTACGGCCGTGCCGAAAATAGCCTGCAGGGGATTTTCGGCGAACTGCTCCCAGGCCCGCCGTCCGATCCCGGCCGCAGCACGCGCCGCCGACCTCGCGGGCGCATCGACGGCGCCTGCGGCGGGGTTCTGGGAATCGGCTGCGCCGGTCATCGCGGGAGCGACCTCCGCTGCTGTGCTGTGGACTGGTGCGATCACGGGAACCTCGCTGGCGACCGCAACCACGACGGCCGCGGTCATAGGCAGACATCGGAACGGCTGCCGCGACGCCCGGCAGCGAGGCCCCACCGAAACTACCGAACAACACATGCCATGTCAACCCCTGAGACACAATTCTCTCTCAAATGGGCTGCTCCGTGAATCCCATATGTAATAGCCCCAGCAACCAAAGAAGCGTCGCCGAAACGAACCTCCAACCCCTCAATACCGCCGTCCATGCTGCCCGCCAGGGACCGCCGACTGACGGTCTAGTGTCCTGAGTCTTTAGTTATTGGGGTTGGTTGTGGTGTGGTTGGTGTGGCTGCGGGCGGTGATTGGAGGCAGTCGTGGCTAGGGGCCGTCGTGGGGTGGAGGTGGTGCTCGCCGATGAGCAGCGCGAGACGCTGGAGCGGTGGGCGCGGCGCCAGAAGTTGTCGCAGGCTCTGGCGTTGCGGTGCCGGATAGTGCTGGGCGCGGCCGCGGGGGAGACGAACGAGTCGATCGCGGCGTCGCTGGGGTGCAGCGAGGCGACGGTGTCGAAGTGGCGGCGCCGGTTCGCGGGGCGCGGGTTGGGCGGGCTCTGCGACGAGCCGCGTCCGGGCGCGCCGCGCGCGGTGAGCGACGACAAGGTGCAGGAGGTGATCGTCAAGACGCTGGAGTCGGCTCCTGAGGGCGCGACGCACTGGTCGACGCGCTCGATGGCCGCGCAGGTGGGGCTGTCGCAGTCGACGATCTCGAGGATGTGGCGGGCCTTCGGGCTCAGGCCCCATGGCGTGGAGGAGTTCAAGGTGTCGCCGGACCCCCAGTTCATCGACAAGGCGCGCGACGTCGCCGGGCTGTACTTGAACCCGCCGGAGGCAGCGGTGGTGCTCTGCGCGGACGACAAGACCCGGATCCAGGCTCTCGACCGCGCCGCGCCGGTGCTTGCCTTGATGCCGGGTGTGCCCCAGCGCCGAACCCACGACTACCGCCGCTTCGGGACCACCAACCTCTACGCGGCGCTCGACGCCGCCTCGGGCAAAGTCATCTCCTCGATGACCGCGCGCCGCCGCGCCATCGAGTTCCGCAAGTTCCTGGACCTCATCGACAGCGAAGTCCCCGAGGGCCTCAAGGCGCACGTCGTGCTGGACAACTCCTCCACCCACAAGACCCCCGCCATACAGCGCCGGCTGCTGCGCCACCCCCGCTTCAGCTTCCACCTCACCCCCACCCACAGCTCGTGGACGAACCTCGTCGAGCGCTGGTTCGCCGAGCTCACCACCAAACGGATCCGCCGCGGCACCCACACCAGCACCAAAGAGCCCACCGGCTCCAGCCAGCACCGGATCGACCACTGGAACCACAACCCTCGCCCGTTCACATGGCACAAGAGCGCCGACGAGACACTCCACAACCCGGCAACATATCTCCAACGAATTCCTGACTCAGGACACTAGCGGTTGGGTGCTCTCCAACCCGTCAATACCGCCGGCCATGCTGCCCACAGCAAGCGCCTCCCCACATGGCCGGAACGACCGTCACGGCAGACAACATTCTCCCACGTCAGGAGGCATTTCCGGTGGACGCGCCAACCCCCGCGCGCTCACCGCGCCGGTGGATCCAGGCTAAGGCGGAAACGGGCTCGTCGCCGACGGGACGGGAACGGGAGCGGGGTCGATGAGCCGGCCCTCGAGCGCGGCCTCGACCTCCTCGGTGCGGTTGAGGGCAGCGATGAGAGCGGTCAGCTTGAGGTTGATCTCAGACACACCCTCCTCGACGCGGTCCATCCTCGCCTCGAGGGCCGTGAACCGGGCGTCCATCCTCGCCTCGAGGGCCGTGAACCGGGCGTCCATCCTTGCCTCGACGCGGTCGATCTTGGCGTTGGTGTCGTCGATCCTGGCGTTGAAGGTCGTGAAGTTGAACACCAGCAGCGCTACTACGGCCGTGCCGAAAATAGCCTGCAGGGGATTTTCGGCGAACCGCTCCCAGGCCCGCCGCCCGATCCCGGCCGCAGCACGCGCCGCCGACGCCGGCCTCGCGGGCGCATCGACGGTGCCTGCGGCGGGGTTCTGGGAATCGGCTGCGCCGGTCATCGCGGGAGCGACCTCCGCTGTTGTGCTGTGGACTGGTGCTATCACGGGAACCTCGCCGGCGACCGCAACCACGACGGCCGCGGTCATAGACAGACATCGGAACGGCTGCCGCGACGCCCGGCAGCGAGGCCCCACCGAAACTACCGAACAACACATGCTATGTCAACCCCTGAGACACAATTCTCTAGTAACACTGCCTACATTGTCTCAGCCTGACCCCTCCGGCAGAACCGCAGGACCGCCGGGGTGGGCGCGCCAACACCCGCGCGCTCACCGCGCCGGTGGATCCAGGCTAAGGCGGAAACGGGCTCGTCGCCGACGGGACGGGAACGGGAGCGGGGTCGATGAGCCGGCCATCGAGCGCGGCCTCGACCTCCTCGGTGCGGTTGAGGGCAGCGATGAGAGCGGTCAGCTTGAGGTTGATCTCAGACACACCCTCCTCGAGACGGTCGATCCTTGCCTCGACGCGGTCGATCTTGGCGTTGGTGTCGTCGATCCTGGCGTTGAAGGTCGTGAAGTTGAACACCAGCAGCGCTACTACGGCCGTGCCGAAAATAGCCTGCAGGGGATTTTCGGCGAACTGCTCCCAGGCCCGCCGCCCGATCCCGGCCGCAGCACGCGCCGCCGACGCCGGCCTCGCGGGCGCATCGACGGTGCCTGCGGCGGGGTTCTGGGAATCGGCTGCGCCGGTCATCGCGGGAGCGACCTCCGCTGTTGTGCTGTGGACTGGTGCTATCACGGGAACCTCGCCGGCGACCGCAACCACGACGGCCGCGGTCATAGACAGACATCGGAACGGCTGCCGCGACGCCCGGCAGCGAGGCCCCACCGAAACTACCGAACAACACATGCCATGTCAACCCCTGAGACACAATTCTCTAGTAACACTGCCCACATTGTCTCAGCCTGATCCCTCCGGCAGAACCGCAGGACCGCCGGGATCGGGCCCAAGCCCCACAGAACCGGGGACAAAATCGAACAATCCAGGCCCAATGCCCCTCGCCCAGGCCCCGGCGCAGCATCCCACCAGGCCACCCCACACACCAGCCAGCAACCCCCCGACCACAACCCCAGCCCAACACGCCCCAACACCGGCCCAGCCCACCCCACACCGGCCACCACACCCAATAAACCCCCAACCAGCCGCACACACACACCGCCCGCCGGTGGATCCAGGCTTAGGGCGCGACTGGTGGGGGAGTGTGCTCTCACTGCGCTCTGGCGGGGTGTTGGACCGGTGGATCCAGGCTAAGGGCGCGACTGGTGGGTGGTTGCCGACCCCGGCGGCGGCCATACGGGGTGTTGGATCGGTGGATCCAGGCTTAGGGCGTGACTGGTGGGTGGTTGCTGACCCCGGCGGCGGCCATACGGGGTGTTGGATCGGTGGATCCAGGCTTAGGGCGCGACTGGTGGGGGAGTGTGCTCTCACTGCGCTCTGGCGGGGTGTTGGATCGGTGGATCCAGGCTTAGGGCGTGACTGGTGGGTGGTTGCTGACCCCGGCGGCGGCCATACGGGGTGTTGGATCGGTGGATCCAGGCTTAGGGCGTGACTGGTGGGGGCACGGCGGTGGTGGTGCCGAGGCTGTGAGGTAGGGAAATATCTGGGATGATCGTGTGGATTTTTGGCTGATGTCATAGGGCTGTGCGATGCTGTGTGCATGTTGATCGAGGCTGCTCGACGGGCTGAGGCCGCCGCCAAGGAGATGCTGGCGGCGGTGAAGGACGCCTCGGTGTCTTGTGAGGAGATCCGTGAGGCGCTGGCGGTGTCCAAGGCTGTGGCCGGAGTCAACTCGGCGTTCCAGGCTGCTGCTGCGGCTGTGGTGGCCGGCCGGGAGGGTCACGGCGACGGCGGCGCCGAGGTGCTCGCGTCGGGTGCGGGGCTGTCGCGCCACGAGGCGCGCAGCCAGGCCAAGACGGCCCGCGCGATCCAGAGCATGCCGAGGCTGCGCGACGCGGTGGAGTCGGGGCGGGTGTCGATGCCCAACGCGGCCCGCCTCGCCGACGCCGCCGCCAAAGCCGGCGCCGACGAGGTGGACGCCGACCGCGGCCTGTTGGCGAAGGCGGAGTCGATGCGGCCCGAGCATTTCGCGCGGGAGGCGCGGCGGTGGTCCGTCGAACGCGACGGCGACGACGGCGCAGCCGAGCACACCCGCATGCGGGCGCGGCGCAGGGTGCGCATGTGGGACGCCGCCGACGGGATGGTCCATCTCCACGGCGAGTTCGACCCCGTCGCCGGGCAGCGGATCCGCAACCGGCTGCGGGCCGAGGCCGCCCGGATGCACGACACCGACAAGAACAACCCCAAAGGCCCCGGAGCGAGCCGCCGCAGCTTCGAGCAGTGCCTCGCCGACGCCGTCGACAGCCTCACAGCCAACAACAGCCGCCACAGCGAAAACGGGGGCAAGCCCTTCGCCGACATCTGCGTGGTCGCGCACGTAGACGACGACACCGGCGCGCTGATCGCGCAACTGCCCGACGGCGCCCGGCTGCCGCGCGCGATGCTCGAACAGCTCGCCTGCAACGCAAAACTCACCGGCCTGGTGTTCGACCGCGACGGCAAACCGATCTGGCGGACACACTCGACGCGCACCGCCACCGAAGCCCAACGCCAGATCCTCATAGCCCGCCACGGCGGCTGCTTCCACTGCGCCGCCCACCCCGGACTCTGCCAAATCCACCACATCAAACCAGTCTCCCAAGGCGGACCCACCAAACTCACGAACATGGTCCCCGTATGCTGGGACTGCCACCAAAAAATCCACCACCACAACTGGCGCATCCACACCACCAACAACACACACACCCTCCACCCACCCCAACCACAACCGCCCGAACCGCCGCCCGAACCGCCGCCACAACCGCCCGGACCACAACCGCCCGAACCGCCGCCACAACCGCCCGGACCACAACCGCCCGAACCGCCGCCCGAACCGCCGCCACAACCGCC